>NZ_CP017476.1:547500-2947500 GCF_001761385.1 Hydrogenophaga crassostreae
ACTTACATTCAGTGGCAAGGTTAACCGAATAGGGAAGCCGTAGAGAAATCGAGTCCGAATAGGGCGAATCAGTCGCTGGGTGTAGACCCGAAACCAAGTGATCTATCCATGGCCAGGATGAAGGTGCTGTAACAGGTACTGGAGGTCCGAACCGACTAATGTTGCAAAATTAGCGGATGAGCTGTGGATAGGGGTGAAAGGCTAAACAAACTTGGAAATAGCTGGTTCTCTCCGAAAACTATTTAGGTAGTGCCTCAAGTATTACCGTCGGGGGTAGAGCACTGTTTTGGCTAGGGGGTCATGGCGACTTACCAAACCAAGGCAAACTCCGAATACCGACGAGTACAGCTTGGGAGACAGAGCACCGGGTGCTAACGTCCGGACTCAAGAGGGAAACAACCCAGACCGCCAGCTAAGGTCCCTAAAATTGGCTAAGTGGGAAACGAAGTGGGAAGGCTAAAACAGTCAGGATGTTGGCTTAGAAGCAGCCATCATTTAAAGAAAGCGTAATAGCTCACTGATCGAGTCGTCCTGCGCGGAAGATGTAACGGGGCTAAGCCAGTTACCGAAGCTGCGGATTTGCAATTTATTGCAAGTGGTAGGAGAGCGTTCTGTAAGCCTGTGAAGGTGTCTTGTAAAGGATGCTGGAGGTATCAGAAGTGCGAATGCTGACATGAGTAGCGTTAAAGGGGGTGAAAAGCCCCCTCGCCGTAAGCGCAAGGTTTCCTACGCAACGTTCATCGGCGTAGGGTGAGTCGGCCCCTAAGGTGAGGCAGAGATGCGTAACTGATGGGAAACAGGTCAATATTCCTGTACCGATTACAAGTGCGATGTGGGGACGGATCTTAATAGGTTATCCGGCTGTTGGAAGTGCCGGTTTAGATAGATGTAGGCGACACGTAGGCAAATCCGCGTGTCATATACCGAGGCTATCGATCGAGTGAGCTTGCTCACGAAGTAACTGAACGAGGTCCCAGGAAAAGCCACTAAGCTTCAGCTTGTAATTGACCGTACCGCAAACCGACACTGGTGCGCGAGATGAGTATTCTAAGGCGCTTGAGAGAACTCTGGAGAAGGAACTCGGCAAATTGACACCGTAACTTCGGAAGAAGGTGTGCCCCGGTAGCGTGATGAGAACATCTGAGCGCGAAAGGGTTGCAAAAAATTGGTGGCTGCGACTGTTTATTAAAAACACAGCACTCTGCAAACACGAAAGTGGACGTATAGGGTGTGACGCCTGCCCGGTGCTGGAAGATTAATTGATGGGGTGCAAGCTCTTGATCGAAGTCCCAGTAAACGGCGGCCGTAACTATAACGGTCCTAAGGTAGCGAAATTCCTTGTCGGGTAAGTTCCGACCTGCACGAATGGCGTAACGATGGCCACACTGTCTCCTCCAGAGACTCAGCGAAGTTGAAATGTTTGTGATGATGCAATCTCCCCGCGGAAAGACGGAAAGACCCCATGAACCTTTACTGTAGCTTTGTATTGAATTTTGAACAGATCTGTGTAGGATAGGTGGGAGGCTTTGAAGCAGGGTCGCTAGATCTTGTGGAGCCAACGTTGAAATACCACCCTGGTGTGTTTGAGGTTCTAACCTAGGTCCATTATCTGGATCGGGGACAGTGCATGGTAGGCAGTTTGACTGGGGCGGTCTCCTCCCAAAGTGTAACGGAGGAGTTCGAAGGTACGTTAGTTACGGTCGGACATCGTGATGATAGTGCAATGGCATAAACGTGCTTAACTGCGAGACTGACAAGTCGAGCAGATGCGAAAGCAGGACATAGTGATCCGGTGGTTCTGTATGGAAGGGCCATCGCTCAACGGATAAAAGGTACTCTGGGGATAACAGGCTGATACCGCCCAAGAGTTCATATCGACGGCGGTGTTTGGCACCTCGATGTCGGCTCATCTCATCCTGGGGCTGTAGCCGGTCCCAAGGGTATGGCTGTTCGCCATTTAAAGAGGTACGTGAGCTGGGTTTAAAACGTCGTGAGACAGTTTGGTCCCTATCTTCCGTGGGCGCTGCAGATTTGAAGAAGCCTGCTCCTAGTACGAGAGGACCGGAGTGGACGCACCTCTGGTGTATCGGTTGTCACGCCAGTGGCATTGCCGAGTAGCTAAGTGCGGAAGAGATAACCGCTGAAAGCATCTAAGCGGGAAACTCGTTCTAAGATGAGATCTGCCGGGGCCTTGAGCCCCCTGAAGAGTCGTTCTAGACCAGGACGTTGATAGGTCAGGTGTGGAAGCGCAGTAATGTGTTAAGCTAACTGATACTAATTGCTCGTGAGGCTTGACCCTATAACTTTGATGTTCATTCATCCAAGTTAGAAATGTCTGTTATGCCGAAAGCAGTTCAAAATGAACTGCGTATCGTTGGCAGCAATTAAAAATTATCTGATTAGATACTCTATGAATTCGTTTGGCTTGTGCATTCACAAGTCGAACAACAAGTTATGCCTGACGACCATAGCAAAGTGGTACCACTCCTTCCCATCCCGAACAGGACAGTGAAACGCTTTTGCGCCGATGATAGTGCGGATTCCCGTGTGAAAGTAGGTCATCGTCAGGCTCTTACAGCCCCCAACACCCCCTCGGTCTATGACCTTGGGGGTCTTGGCGTTCTGGGCCATCCTGTCTTGGCTTTCCCAGCATTCAATGAGTGTCGGAGGCTTGCGAGTTTCTATGAGGTCGGACAGGGTGCCAACTCGGTGAGCCGTGTAAGAGGTGCGGTTTCGGCAACCCATGCATCATGAAATTGACCAGCCAGTAAGCGGTCATTGACGTGGCGTAGGTCGCACAGACACGAACGCTGCTTGAACGGGAGTGCCACGTTCAAGACCACGTATATCGGCATGGCGTCGCTCGTCGCGCAAGGAATGTTTCGCTCTCTGAAAGGCCTGGCAACCCGGCATCACGATGGGGTCATGCATTCTTTGCTGACCCGATCATGGCAAAAGTGCTCGCGCCCTGCTGAACCAGCAAAGGAGATGCGCGACTTGCCCGCGCGTCGTTCTAACTGTTCCGGGTTCGCGATGCACCATCGGTGATTTTGCTGGACGCCAGACAGCGACGTGGAGCCGTTACGCAACACCCACGGGCAGCCCATCAGACATTGCCCGAAGACAGATACAACCCGGAGGACTGCCGCAGAAGGCCCATCTGGATTGCTTCATCGCCATTCACGGCCCCGAGGTTCTCAATGGTCAGGAGATCGCGGTCACTGGAGGAACGGCGGGAAACCACTACCAGCGTCGCACGCCGCCTTGGGGATGCTGCAGAACATGGAGGTCATCCTGAAACACGTCCGAGCGTTAACGCTGGCTTCCTCACTCACCGAGCTTGGTCTCATGTTCAAAATCGGGGAATTGCAATCTGCGGCGTGGTTCGTTTCCCGGGTGTACCCATTTGGATGAGGAGTCAACCCGTGTTGTTATCGGCGTCCGGGGTTCATGGCACATGTCGTAGCATTGGCTCATGCACTCTTCAAATGGTTGGCAGCGCCATCTTCCTTTTCTGCAGTGGCCTCGCTTGACACCATCGCTGCTTCGCGGCGAATTGCTTGCAGGCGTAACTGTGGGTCTGATGCTGGTGCCGCAGGGTATCGCCTATGCGTTGTTGGCAGGAATGCCATTGGTCGCAGGCCTATACGCGTCCCTCTTGCCGGCGTTGATTGCGGTTCTATTCAGTGCGTCGCCGCGCCTTTCTGTCGGACCCACTGCTCTTTCCTGTCTGTTGGTAAGTGCATCGCTGTCTGGACTTGCTGAGCCCGGGACTGCCCGTTGGATTGAGTTGGCGGCGTGGCTTGCCTTGATGTCAGGGCTCTTGCAGGTTGGCGTAGGGCTTCTTCGTTCGGGGTGGTTGCTGAGTCTAGTGAATGCGCCGGTATTGATGGCATTCACTCAAGGGGCTGGGCTGTTGATCATTGGCTCCCAGGTGCTCACACTGTTTGGACTACCCAATGATTGGGCCGCAGCATTGAATGAACCAAGCTTGCACCTGCCATCGCTGGCCTTCGGTGTGGGAAGCTATCTCGCACTAGCGTTGTTCCGCCGATGGAGTCGAACCTTCCCCTCGGTGCTGGTCTTGGTCGTGCTGGCTGCGATGGTGAGTGTCTGGACCGGCTTCGAAGCGAGTGGGGGCAGGGTGATTGGCGACTTGCCCACAGGCTTGCCACCCCTGGCATTGCCCAGTTGGCCGGGTACCGCCACTTTGACCAGCCTCTTGATGCCGACCCTCATGATCACCTTGGTGAGTTTTCTCGAGACGGCGTCAAGCGCCCGGATTGACAGCCGTGATCAGGGGCAGCGCTGGAACCGTGAGCAAGACCTGATTGGACACGGTCTGGCAAAGATGGCAGCGGGGTTGAGCGGGGCATTTCCAACCAGTACTTCTTTTTCACGCTCTGTTCTCAACCGCTATGCGGGTGCCCGCACCGGATGGTCGGTGGTGTTCTCTGTCGCGGTGGTAGCCCTTGCGCTGCTGTTTACGCCGATGTTGCATTCTGTTCCGATGCCTGTGTTGGCCGCTGTGGTCGTGGCCGCAGTGCAGAGCCTTCTTGCGCCTTCGGAATTTGTAAAGCTGTGGAGGGTTTCCCGCGTGGAAGCAGGCATTGCGGTGGTGACCTTTGGCATCACGCTCCTGGCTGCCCCACGCCTGTACTGGGGGGTATTGGCTGGGGTCGTCATGTCCCTGAGTCACTTTCTTTATCTTCGACTAAACCCGCGCATCATCGAGGTTGGCTTGCATCCGGATGGCAGCCTGAGGGACCGGAATCTCTGGAATTTGCCGCCCTTGGCGCCCTTTACCTATGCCTTGCGAATGGACGCCGAGCTTGATTTCGCCTCGGCCAACGACTTCGAGCGCATCGTCACGCAGTACCTGGTCGCTCATCCCGACACCCGCCACGTGATGTTGATTGCGCATCCAATCAACCAGATAGATGCGACGGGTGTCGAGACATTTGGCACATTGCTTGGACAACTGGCCGTGCAAAATATCACGCTGCACCTTGTTGGACTCAAACTGCCGGTTGAACGCTCGCTGAAAGCGGCCGGTTTGCTGGCGCCGACATCCATGCTCAAGACCTACCGCACCGAGACAGAGGCGCTGGTCGAGACGGACAGGATGAAGGCAGCTCTAAAAGAGCAGGACCCATCCGATCAATAGGCCAAGAGTGGAATCGAGAAACGGGTTCAAACTGCCCAACCCGCGAAATGAACTTCGGCAAGTGTGTGTTTTACACGCGAGCGAATATCCAATTCTGCGCGCACATGCAAGAATGAAGTGCTTAACCACAGGGGGAACTGCCATGTCGCTGTACCGATTCAAATCCAGAGAGACGGGCGATCTCGTGATGCTCCAGCCACACGGCCGCCGAATTCTGGAGATTTTGGACAAAGACCTTTCTTCGGGCATCATCCAGCCCGAAGAAATGCCCGCAGCGGTGGCAAAGCTGCGGGATGCGGCAGATCAAGAGGCAGCCGATCAACAGCGCCAGAAAGAGGAGGCGTTGGCCAAGGGCGACGTGGCCCCCGAATTTGACTCCGTCACGCTCAAGCTGAGAATCGTGCCATTTGTCGAGATGCTGCAGCGCTGTGAACAAGCCAGGGTAGATGTGGTCTGGGGTGTCTAGACACACCGGCGGGCGTTCATGCTGACCGAATCAGTTTCAGAGGCTGCCCTGCCACAATGCCCAATGCCTGTGCAGCCTCGTTGGCGAAGCTGATCACTCCAGCTTCGTAGGTGCTTTCGGCCTGCCCTATGCAGGCGCTTTCGTAAGAAACCGTGCAGGCGGCCAACCCTTGAGACTCCAGTAACGCCAGCCCGGCGATGCCTGCCGAGTCTTTTCCCACGCCTGCGTCATTAAAAACGCTGAGCAAGGGCCTGGCGGCTAAGGCGTACCGCGCCGAGCTCAATCCTCCATGAGATCCGCTGACAGCCAAACAACCGGCATCCGCCGCCGACAACTCGGTGATGGAGTCAACGATCCGCAACGGGGCAATGAGAAGCTGACAGTCGGTCATATCGCAGGATACCAAGTCCGAGTCAGACAAGGCGAAAAAAAAGCCAGCGACTTTTGCCGCTGGCCTTCTGTCTGGGCGATCAGCCCCTGCGTCAATCAGGGACCAAAAATGGCGTTGGGCAAAGCCAGCGTGATCGCCGGAATGTAGGTAACCATCACCAGGAACACCAGCAACACAGTCAACCAAGGCAGCGCAGCGCGGGACACCTGCATCAAACTCATCTTGGTCACGCCACTGGTCACGAACAGGTTCAGACCCACCGGCGGTGTCACCATGCCGATCTCCATGTTCACCACCATGATCACGCCCAGGTGAATCGGGTCGATGCCCAGTTGCGATGCAATCGGGAACAAGATGGGCGCAAGAATCAGGATGACGCCGGTTGGCTCCATGAAAGCTCCGGCCACCAGCAACAGCACGTTGACCACGATCAGGAACATCCACGGCGACATGCCAACTTCCAGAATGGACTCGGCAATCGTTTGTGGAATGCGCTCGGTGGTGAGCACGTGAGCAAACAGCAGGGCGTTGGCCACGATGAACATCAGCATCACGGTGGTTTTGGATGATTCCAGGAACACCTCAGGCAGGTCCTTGAATCCCAGGTCACGGTAAATGAAGACGGCGACAAACAGCGCATACACGGCCGAGACAGCCGCCGCTTCGGTGGGTGTGAACACGCCACCGTAGATGCCGCCCATGATGATGACCAGCAAAGCCAGGCCCCACATGGATTCCCGGAACGATCGCAAGACCTCGCGCAACGGCGCTTTGGCAGGAGGCGTCAGTTGCAGCTTGCCGGCGCGCCACCACACAGCAAACATCAGCATCAGACCCAGCAAAATGCCAGGCACCACACCGGCCATGAACAGGCGACCCACGGAAACCTCGGTCACAGCGGCGTAAACCACCATGACGATAGAGGGTGGGATCAGAATGCCCAACGTGCCAGCGTTGCAAATCACGCCTGCGGCAAATTCCTTTGTGTAGCCGTTTTTCACCATACCAGCGATCACGATGGAGCCAATGGCCACCACCGTAGCCGGGCTCGAACCCGAGACCGCAGCGAACAACATACAGGCCAGAATCGACGCAATGGCCAAGCCCCCGCGCATGTGGCCCACCGCCGCGATGGCGAAGGTCACCATGCGCCGTGCCACGCCGCCGGTCGACATCAGGTTGCCGGCAAGAACGAAGAACGGGATGGCCAGCAGGGTGTAGTGCTCGCTGGTCTCGAACAGCTTGATGGACATCGAAGCCAGCGAGTCCTGTGAGAAGAAGTAAATGGTCAGCAGGCTGGAAAGTCCCAGGCCGATGGCCACCGGCATGCCCAGTGCCAGAAAGAGGAAAAGGCAGGTAAAAAGAACGAGCGTGTTCATGCGGCCTCCTCGTCGGCTTTGAGCTTCATGGCATCAGCGGCTTCGTCGGCCAGGTGCAGGCTGGTGGTCTTGCCGGTCACCAGGTTCCAGAGGATTTGCAGGAAGCGAAACGCCACCATCGCGTAGCCAATCGGCATGATGATCAGCACTTGCCAGCGTTCGATGGGCATGTCATCAAACTCGATGCCCACGTCTTTCATCTTGCTCACGTATTCTGTCGCGCCCACCATCACGAAGCCGACATAAACCAGGCACAGCAGCACCACCAGGATGGCCGAGGCACGGCGCATGCCTTCGGGCATGATTCGAACCAGTGCGTCGACGCCGATGTGCGATCCGACGCGAACGCCATAAGAAATGCCGACGAAGATCATGACCGCAAAGCACACCGTGGTGAGCTCCAGGTTCCATGAGTAACCGGTGTTGAAGATGTAACGTCGCACCACTTGCATGAAGGCCAGAGAGGTCATGGCCAGCAGCATGAGCGACATGATCCACTCTTCGAGATGGTCAAGTAATTTCATGATGAATCCTGAAAAAACCCCGGACTCAGCCGGGGTTCTGTGGGGGAACAAAGGTCAGCAGTCGCTCACTTGTTGGTTTTTTGAGCTGCCTGGATCAGGTCGGCGCCGATTTCACCTTCAAACTGCTTCCAGACCGGCTGCATGGCCGTGCGCCAGGCTTTCAGCTGCTCAGCATTCAACGGCAGCAATTTGGCCTTGTTGTCGGCGATCACCTTCTTGCGGAATTCGGCATCTTCGTCATTGGCGACCTTGTTGCCAAAGGCAATGGATTCTTTCATGGCTTCGTTCAGGCCGGTGCGCACGTCAGCCGGCAGGCCATCCCACCATTTGGTGTTTGTGATCACCATGTAGTCGAGCACGCCGTGGTTGCTCTCCATGATGTAGCTCTGCACTTCGTGAAACTTCTTGCTGTAGATGTTTGACCATGGATTCTCTGCACCGTCGACCACACCGGTTTGCAGCGCTTGGTACACCTCAGCGAAAGCCAGTTTTTGCGGGTTGCCACCAACGGCCTTGAACTGGGCTTCGAGCACATCAGATGCCTGGATGCGGAACTTCAGGCCTTTGGCATCACCGGGCATCGCAAGTGATTTGTTGGCCGACAGCTGCTTCATGCCGTTGTGCAGGTAACCCAGGCCGGTGATGCCCTTTTTGTTCATCGAATTCAACAAGGCCTGGCCTTCGGCGCTGGCCTGGAAGCGGTCAACCGCTTCCAGATCGGTGAACAGGAAAGGCAAGTCAAAAATCTGCAGCTTGGGGGTGTACTTGCCGAACTTGGCCAGCGAAGGGGCAATGATCTGCACGTCGCCCAGCAACAGCGCTTCCATTTCTTTGCCGTCGCCGAACAACTGGCTGTTAGGGAACACTTGCACTTCCACTTTGCCGGCCAGCTTCTTCTCGGCCAGTTCCTTGAACTTCAACGCAGCTTGACCCTTGGGCGTCACGTCGGCCACCACGTGGCTGTACTTGATGACGATGGGGGCAGCGTAGGTGTTCAGACCGATGGCAAACAGCGCAGCGGCGAGGGCGTATTTCAATTTCATGGGGTGTGTCTCCAAAACTTGGTTGAGTCCGAATTGAACTGCCCTGAAGCTTACCGTTGGCGCAGGAGGATGCCAACTGTGGCGTTCAACAGCAGGGAAAACCCTGAAGTGGTAAGACCCGCGTCAGCCATGGGCTGCGCCGCCGCCGCGTCAGTGGCCGAGGGCCTGATGGGCGTCGTCCAGCCAGTGCATGCCTATGCGACTGCCCAACTGATCGTGTACGGATTGTGTGGCGTCGCGCAGAAGCTGTCGCTGGGCTGCCGAGGGCTCGTGAACGGCGGTGGTGCCCGCTTGATGCAAGGCTTGCAGCGCCTTGTTGTTCTGGCCATCGGCGATCTGGTTGCCATAGGTCAAAGCGTCGGTCATGGCCTGCTGCAACAGGCGCTGGTCCATTGGAGCCAGACTGCGCCAGAAGCGCTGCCCGGTGACCACAGCGTATCCCAGGTAGGCGTGACCGGTGAGCGTCAGGTCGGATTGCACGCGGTGCATGCCCTGGGTCCAGAAGTTGGACAGCGGGTTCTCGGTTCCGTCGACCACCCGGCGCGCCAGTGCCTGGCGGGTGGCCCCGAAGGGCAGCGGGACCGGAAGCGCTCCCAGCGCGCGCATTTGTGCTGCGATCACACGAGAGGTTTGCACCCGCATACGCAACCCTTGGAAATCGCCGGTGCTGAGCAGGGGCCGGTTGGCACTCATGTGTTTGAACCCATTGTCGAGAAAGCCCAGGCCAACCATGCCGTTGCGCTCCAGGCCTTTGAGCAGACGCTCGCCCAGCGGGCCTTCGGTGATTCGGTGCACGTCTTGCAAACTGTCGAACAAATAAGGCAGGTCGAAAAGTTCAAACTCGGGGAATCCCACCCGGCCGAATTTCGACAACGATGGCGCCAGCATTTCGACCGCGCCCGCCTGCAGGGCCTGCATCTCGTCGCGGTCGCCATACAGCGAGGAGCCGGGATACACCTCGACCACCATGCGCCCGGCGCTTCGTTGCTCCACCAATGTTTTGAAGCGTTCAACCGCCAGCCCTTTGGGCGTGTCTTGCGCCACCACGTGGGCAAAGCGGATTTTCAAAGGCCCGGCCCACACCGGAGCCGCCAACGACAGAATGAGCGCCAGCAGTGCGCCGCCCCAGCGCATGCTGATGAAGGAGGTGCGAGAGGAGAGTACGGTCATCGCCGCTATGCTAGAGCCTGTTCACCCAATTCTCCAAGATGCCTTGCAGATCATTCAAGACCACTGGCAGAGATCGATGCACCTCCTGGCTTCGCAACCGGCGGAACGGCACCCGGGACGCACCCTGAAAATGGCGGCGGTCGCGTCTCGTTGCCGGATCGGGTCTTGGGCCTCGGGTGTACGCGCATGAACCACAAGCCCACCGCACCTCCTTTTGACTTCGAGTTGCTGACCCGTCTGGACAGCGGGTCGGGCGGTCGTGGTCGCCGGGCGACCTGGTGGTTGCTGGGGTTGCTGATGATGCTGGTCGTGGCGGTGGTGGCTTTGGTGTTGTACCTGCAAACCTTCGAAGCCGAAGAGGATCAGCGCCGTCGAACCGCCGATTCGCAATGGCTGGAACAGGCTGCACGGTTTCACTTCCGCCGTCTGGAGGATGATTTGCAGGTGCTTGCTCACCGAACCCGTGACGCCTCGCGCCCTGAGCCCACAAGCCTGGCCGACGCAGAAACGGGTGACATACAGGCGGGCTTGCTCTTGCGTGACGCGGGTGTGGTGCTGGTACATGGCTGGTTGGCCGCGGGGACGGCCCTGGATGCGTCGGTCATAGGCCGGGCGCTGCAAGCCGACGCGGAGCGTCAACCGGTGGACGCCGACATGCTGGCCGTGATGCAGGATGTGGCGCGGGAACTGCGCAGGCCGGCATATGGAGGGCCGCTACTCAGGGCGGAGACTCAGGTGGATGGCCAGCCGAGGCACTGGGTCTGGTTGGCGGTACCGGTCTTTGATCGGGGGGTGTTCTCGGGGAACTATCTGGCGCGGCTGTCTCTGGAAGATGCGGTGAATGCCTTTGTGCCCTCTTGGTTTACCGATAGCCACGAGGTGACCCTGATGTCCGAGACGGAACTGGCCCAGGCGCGCCGGGACCCGTCGCCACCCGATCAGGCATTTCTTGAACTGCCAGGCATCGACCTGGCTTTGCAGGTGCGCACCACCCGCTCAGACTCGCCCACCGTTCCGCGAACCTTTTTTCTTGTAGCCCTGGTGTGCCTGGTGGGCATGCTCGGCGCGCTGTATGCCCTGCGCCGCGACATAGTGAAACGCCAGCGCATTGAGGCGCAGTTGAAGGCGCAGGTGGCACTGCGCATGGCCATGGAAAACGCCGCAACCATTGGCCTTCGTGCCTGGGACGGGCAGGGCCGCATCCTGTATGTGAACCGCGCCTTTTGCCACATGGTCGGGTTTGAACCTGAGGAGCTGATCGGACGCAGTGCCCCCATGCCATATTGGCCGCAGGACAAAATGGCAGAGCTGGATCTGCTGCACCACGATGTCACCTCACAGGGAACCGATCAAGCCGGCATCGAAGTGCAGTTTCAACACAGGAATGGCCAGCTGGTGGATGCACTGGTGCACGAAGCACCTCTGACCACCGCTGGTGGCGAACCCCTGGGCTGGATGAGTTCGGTGCTCGACATCAGCGAGCGCAAGCGAGCCGAACGAACGGCCGCACGGCAACAGGAAAAACTCGAAGCCTCTGGCCGCCTGGTCGCCATGGGCGAAGTGGCATCGACACTGGCCCATGAACTCAACCAACCGCTGGGCGCATTGAGTGGTTTTGCCAACGGACTGCTCAACCGCCTGCGCCAAGGGCGTTTGAGCGACGAAGAGCTGGTGGGGGTGGTGGCGCGCATGGAACAGCTTTCGGCCAAAGCCGGACGCATCATTCAGCGCGTCAACGCGTTTGCCCGCCGACGTGAAATGAGCCGCCAGCGTATCGACGCCAACGCGTTCCTGCGCCGGGTTGTCGAGCCGATTCAGCGCCAGCGCCCCGGGTTGATTCGCTTGCGGCTGGCGAGCCGGCCGGTGTGGATCGAGGCCGATGCCCTGTTGCTGGAGCACGCGGTGCTGAATCTGGTACACAACGCCGAGCATTGGGCCCAGCAAGGTGAGCGCTCGCCTGTGGTTCAGGTCTCTCTGGATGACGGTGCTACCCATTGCGCAGTCTCTGTCAGCGACAGTGGGCCGGGTGTTGCACCCGACCAGCGCGACCAGGTGTTCAATGCGTTTTTCAGCGGCAAAGACGATGGCATGGGCATGGGCCTGGCGATCTGCCGTTCGGTGGTGGAGGCCCACCATGGATCCATCGATGTGATCCCTGCCGCTGACCTGGGGGGAGCTTGTTTTACAGTGAAGATTCCGAAGGTGGCGCTTTACGCCAGTGGCGCTGCGGTCACCGATTCACAGAATGACGGCGTCACCGCCGCCGATCCGATGTTGAAGAGGCTGCCATGAACCCATCTGCACCCGCCATCCATGTGGTCGATGACGACCCCGACTTTCGTGATGCCCTGGTCTGGTTGTTCGATTCACGCGGGCACCAGGTGCAGGCCTGGGGCTCGGGAGAAGCGTTTCTGGTGGCCGCGCGAGAGCAGGCCAACCGCTGGTCGCCCGCCGTGGTGCTGCTGGATATCCGTATGGAACCCATCTCGGGCCTGGCCACATTTGAAGTTTTGCATGAGCTGGCCTGCCCTTGGCCGGTGCTGTTTTTGACCGGCCATGGCGATGTTGGCATGGCGGTGGCCGCCGTCAAAAAGGGGGCGTGGGATTTTCTGGAAAAGCCGTTTCAGGACAACGAGCTGGTCGACCGCGTCGAGGCGGCTTTGCAAGCTGTGTCGAGCGAAGAAACCCAGTTGGCGCAGCGCTTGCGCCAGGCGCTGTCGAGTCTGAGTACGCGCGAGCGTGAAGTGCTCGACGAGCTTTTGCAAGGCCACTACAACAAGAATATCGCCGACCACCTGGGCATCACACCGCGCACAGTGGAGTTTCACCGCGCCAACATTTTTGAAAAAATGGGCGTGCATTCGGCGGTGGAACTGGCCCACCACATGGGGCGCTTTCAGCTGAGCTGAGGTTTCGGCTTGTCGCGCAGGGGCTATTGGTAGCTTCGCGCGTCTTCTATGACCTTGCCATCGTTGGGCAAGCTGCCGATACCCACCATCTCCACCAGCCCGCGCAGCTTGGTCACTTCGCGCATGGCCGATTCCAGTTGTTCGCTCAAGCCCGCGTCTGCGTCGGTCGCTTCCACCTGGAGGCACATGCGGTCATTGGCCATCTCACCGCTGATCACCAGCCGGGCTTTGTTTACCGATGGGAAACGCCTGACGATATCGGCCACCTGGCCTGGATGCACAAACATGCCCTTGACCTTGGTGGTCTGGTCGGCGCGACCCATCCAGCCCTTGATGCGGGGTGCCGAGCGACCGCTGGGGCAGTTGCCCGGCAACAGGGCCGACAAGTCACCTGTGCCGAATCGAATCAAGGGGTAGGCCGGGTTGAGCGATGTCACCACCAGTTCACCCACCTCGCCCTCGGCCACCGGATCGCCCGTGCCGGGGCGAACGATTTCAACGATCACACCCTCTTCCAGGACCAGACCTTCGCGCGAGGCCGTTTCATAGGCCACCAGGCCCAGATCGGCGGTGGCGTAGGTTTGGTAGACGGCCACGCCGTGTTCCTTGAACCAGCTTGTCAAGCTGGGTGGGCAGGCTTCACCGCCCACCGATGCCTTCTTGATGCAACTGACATCGACCTTCGACTCAGCCGCCTTTTCCAGCAGGATGCGCAGGAAACTGGGCGTTCCTGTGTAGGCATTGGGCTGCAAATCCCGGATGGCATCGAGTTGCTGCTCGGTTTGCCCCGTGCCGGCGGGAAACACCGTGCAGCCCACCGCGTGGGCGCCGCTTTCCAGAATGAACGCCCCAGGCGTCATGTGGTAGCTGAAAGCGTTGTGCACCAGCTCGCCTTTGCGAAAGCCCGCGGCGAACAGCGCGCGCCCTGTGCGCCAGTAATCGGCGGTGGCACCTTCGGGCTCGTAAATCGGGCCGGGGCTGGCAAAAATGCGCGACATGGCAGGCCCGCGCACCAGCGCTGAAAAACCGCCAAATGCATCGCCGCCCTGAGCGCGCGAAGCCTTTTGCATTTCCAGCAGTTCCGACTTGCGCGTCACCGGCAGCTTGGCCAACGCCTCACGGCTGTTGATGCTGGCCGCATCCACACCCTTCAGGATGGTGGCGAAAGCGGCGCTGTGGGCTTGGGCATGCGCGACCTGAACCGACAGCGCGGCCATCTGGGCCGCTTCACGTTCGGCGGGAGAGCGGGTTTCCAGGGCGTCGAAAAAATCGGACATGGCAATCAGTACAAATGGTGGGGGCGGAAGGGTATTGGCCGAGTGCGCCGTGGAACCGGCTCTGCCGGGCCACCAGCGCCGCCCCGTTGAGGGGGTGACGCGCTGAAAGCGCGGCGCGGGGGTGGGTCAAGCCAACCAGCGCTTCCTGCGCTTGTAGCTCTTCACATCCTTGAACGACTTGCGCTCGCCTCCGCCCATGCCCAGGTAAAACTCTTTCACGTCTTCGTTGTTGCGCAGGTCGGCCGCCGCACCGTCCATCACCACGCGGCCACTTTCCATGATGTAGCCGTAGTCGGCGTACTTCAGCGCCATGTTGGTGTTTTGCTCGGCCAGCAGGAAGGTGACCTTTTCCTTGGTGTTGAGGTCGCGCACGATGTTGAACACCTCTTCGACCAATTGCGGCGCCAGGCCCATGGACGGTTCATCGAGCAACACGATGCTGGGGTTGGCCATCATGGCGCGGCCGATGGCGCACATCTGCTGCTCGCCACCCGAGGTGTAGGCGGCCTGCGAGGTGCGGCGTGTTTTCAGGCGCGGGAAGTAGTTGTAAACCTTCTCCAGGTTGTGCGCGATTTCGGCCTTGTCGGTTCGGGTGTACGAGCCCGTCATCAGGTTTTCTTCGATGGTCAGGTGGGCAAAGCAGTGCCGTCCTTCCATCACCTGCACCACGCCCTTGTTGACCAGGTCGGCAGGCGAGCTGTTTTCAATGCGTTCACCGCGCAACTCGATGCTGCCCTTGGTGACCTCGCCGCGCTCGCCTTTGAGCAGGTTGGAGATGGCCCGCAGCGTCGTGGTTTTTCCCGCGCCGTTGCCGCCCAGAATCGCCACGATTTTTTGCTCGGGCACCTGGAGCGAAACGCCCTTGAGCACGAGGATCACGTGGTTGTAAATGACTTCAATGCCGTTGACATTGAGAACGATGTTGGGAGAGGTGCTCATAGCGTTTTCCTTGCTGACCATTCACAAGACGCAGCAGCTTGCTGGTCTTGTGAATGGCGGCTGGTGGCCCAGCCGTTTTATAGAGACCCTATCGCGAGCAGTTGCCCTTCCCAGTGACACCGAGGGTCCGGCTTTGCCGGCCCGTTGGTGTCGCCCCCTTGAGGGGGCCGCGCGATGCGCGGCAGGGGTGGGTCAATTGCTGCGGCGGGGGAGGATCAAGACTGGCAGTCGGCCGGCGTGCGGCGCGTCAGCTTCTTCTCGGCGGCGTACTTGTCGGCCGCTGCCTTGACCATCGGGTTGATGATTTGCTCATCGCCCTGCAGCCAGTCAGACGACCAGACGAACTTGCTGCCGTCCCAGGTGTGGATGCGGGCCCAGGAGGCGCCCATGTGGTCTTTGCAGCTGGTGGAGATCGGGCGCATCACGCCTTTGAACCCCAGTGCATCGAGCTTGGCCTGTGTCAGGTTCAGGTTCTCGTAGCCCCAGCGAGCCTGTTCGCCGGTCACGACCTTGCCTTTGCCGAAGCGCTCCTGTGCAGCGCGAACACCTTCCACAGCGAACATGGCAGCGGTCAGACCACGCATGTACAGCACCTGGCCCACTTCTTCTTTGGGGCCCGTGCCCTGGCCTTTGCCATGCACTTTGGAGAGCACTTCCTTGACCACGTCGGAGTTGAGTTCGGCACCGTGTTGCATCATCACGGACTTGTAGCCCTTGGCACCCATGCCCACGTCTTTCACGTCAGGCTCGGCACCGGCCCACCACACGCCATAGATGTTTTCGCGCGGATAACCCGTGGCCTGTGCTTCCTTGAGCAAGGTGGAGTTCATCACGCCCCAGCCCCAGTTGATGACGTAGTCGGGACGGTCGCGGCGAATCTGCAGCCAGGTGGCTTTTTGTTCCACGCCGGGGTGGGTCACAGGCAACAGGCTCAGCGTGAAGCCGTGCATGGCGGCGCGCTCTTGCAGCAGCGGGATTGGCTCTTTGCCGAACGGGCTGTCATGGTAGACCAAGGCGATCTTCTTGCCTTTGAGCTTGTCCATGCCACCGACTTGCTTGCCGATATCCTGGACGATGGTGTCGGCGGCAACCCAGTAGGTACCGGCCAGTGGGAAATTCCATTTGAAGATGCCGCCGTCGGCAGACTCACTGCGGCCATAGCCGGCGGTGATCAGCGGGATCTTGTCGATGGGGGCTTTTTCGGTCAGGGCGAAGGTGATGCCGGTCGAGAGAGGCTGGAACACGGTGGCGCCACCATTCTTGCCTTTCAGGCGCTCGTAGCATTCCACGCCACGGTCGGTGGCGTAGCCGGTTTCGCACTCTTCCAGCAAGGTCATCACGCCGTTGATGCCGCCGCGGGCGTTCACCAACTTCATGTAGTCGGCCATGCCGTTGGCAAATGGCACACCGTTGGGCGCGTAGGCGCCGGTGCGGTAGACGAGGGATGGGAAGAACTGTTCTTTGGCTTGTGCGAAAGCAGTGGTGGACACCAGTGCCGACGACAAACCTGCGGTGGCGACCGCCACGGAGAGGGCCAGGTTACGCATTTTCATTTCATTTGTCTCCTAGAAAAAACCAACACAAAAAATCAAAGGCCTGTCAGTTCAACGCGTCTGCGGATCGAGCGCATCGGGAATGTCCCCATCGGGATTCACCCCTAGGCGCCGCGAACCGCTGCCGTGCGGAACTCAGTGCGGGAAAGGCCACAACCGCAACTTCTGTTTGCCGATGCTCCACAGCTTGGCCAGACCGTGGGGTTCCACAATCAGGAACCAGACGATGAGCGCGCCGAAGATCATGAATTCGGCGTGCGACACGAAGGCCGTGGAAATTTCCATGCCCAGCATGTGACCGATGACCGGCAAAACCTGGTTGAGAAAAATCGGCAGCACCACAATGAACGCGGCGCCGAAAAAGCTGCCCATGATCGAACCCATGCCGCCGATGATCACCATGAACAGCAGCTGGAACGAACGGTCAATCGAGAAGGCAGCAGGCTCCCACGAACCGAGGTGCACAAAGCCCCACAGACCACCGGCCACGCCGATGATGAAAGAGCTCACCGCGAAGGCGCTCAGCTTGGCGTACATCGGGCGAATGCCGATCACGGCCGCGGCCACGTCCATGTCGCGAATCGCCATCCACTCGCGGCCAATGGCCGAGCGCACCAGGTTCTTCGCCAGCAATGCAAACACCACCAGAAAGCCCAGGCAGAACAGATACTTTTCCACCGGCGTGTTGATGGTCCATCCCAACACCTGCAGGTTGGACACAGAAACCGAGCCCGAAGAGGTGTTGTTGGTGAACCAGCCCACGCGCAGGAAAGCCCAATCGCAGAAGAACTGCGCCGCCAGTGTGGCCACCGCCAGGTAAAGCCCCTTCACCCTCAAGCTGGGTATGCCAAAGAACATACCCACCAGCGTGGCGAAGAATCCACCAGAGAGCAGCGCCACGATGAGGGGCATGCCGTCGATGCGGATGTAGGTGTTGTAGGCCGCGTAGGCACCCACGGCCATGAAGGCGCCCGAGCCCAGCGAGATCTGCCCGCAGTAGCCCACCAGAATGTTCACCCCGATGGCGGCCAGCGCCAGGATCAGGAAGGGAATCAGGATGGCGCGGTACATGTACTCGTCCACCAGGAACGGCACGCCGATGAACGCGAAGGCGATCAGCGCCAGGATGGCCCAGCGGTCTTGCGCGATGGCGAAGATCTGCTGGTCGGCGCGGTAGGAGGTCTTGAACTGACCGTTTTCTCTGTAGAACATAAGTGGCTTTCTTTAAGCTTCGCGATCAACTGTGCCATCAGGGGTGTCTTGCCCATGGCAACCGTGGAACCGGCTTGGCCGGGCCACAGGGTGCGTCACCCTCCCGCCAAAGGCGAGAGAGGGGGAAGACGCGAAGCGGCGCAGGGGGTGGTTCATGGTCAAACGCGGTCGATGATTTTTTCGCCGAACAAACCTTGTGGCCGGAACAGCAGGAACACCAGCGCCACCATGTAGGCAAACCAGATCTCGATGCCGCCGCCCACATAAGGGCCGAGGTACACCTCGGAGAGCTTCTCGCCCACACCGATGATCAAGCCGCCGATGATGGCGCCGGGCACCGAAGTCAGGCCGCCCAGAATGATCACGGGCAGGGCCCGCAGCGCCACTGTGGTCAGCGAAAACTGCACCCCCAGCTTGGAGCCCCAGATCACGCCTGCGACCAGGGCGGTGAGACCGGCCACAAACCAGACGATGACCCAGATGCGGTTGAGCGGGATGCCGATCGATTGAGCCGCCTGGTGGTCATCGGCCACAGCGCGCAAAGCGCGACCGGTGGAGGTCTTCTGGAAAAACAGGGAGAGCACGGCCACCAGCAGCGCAGCGATGCAGGCGGCGTAAACGTCTTCCAGATTCACCAGCACGCCACCGTCAAAGGTGTTCTCAAACAGGAACAACGGATCTTTGGGCATGCCCACATCGATCTGGTAAATGTCGCTGCCGAAGATCGTCTGGCCCAGGCCGTCGAGGAAGTAGGTGATACCCAGTGTGGCCATCAGCAGGGTGACGCCTTCCTGGTTCACCAGATGGCGCAGGACCAGCCGCTCGATCAGCCAGGCCAGGACAAACATCACGGCACCCGCGAGTACGAACGCGATCAGGTTGCCGAGAAACTTGTTCTCCAGACCCAGCCAGGCGGGAATCCACTCCGAGAAGCGGGCCATGGCCAGCGCGGCGAACAACACCATCGCGCCCTGCGCGAAGTTGAAGACGCCCGATGCCTTGTAGATGAGCACGAAGCCCAGCGCCACGAGCGAATAGAGCATGCCGGCCATCAGGCCGCCCAAGAATGCTTCGATGAAAAAACCCATGATGTGGTCTCCGTTCAGTGGCCCGTACCGAGGTACGCGCTGATGACTTCTTCGTTGTTTCGCACTTCTTCGGGTGTGCCGTCACCGATCTTTTTGCCATAGTCGAGCACCACCACGCGGTCCGAGATGTCCATCACCACGCCCATGTCGTGCTCGATCAAGACAATGGTGGTGCCGAACTCGTCGTTCACGTCGAGGATGAAACGGCTCATGTCCTGTTTCTCTTCCAGGTTCATGCCGGCCATGGGCTCGTCGAGCAACATCACTTTGGGCTCCATGGCCAGTGCACGACCCAGGTCAACCCGCTTTTGCAAGCCATAGGGCAACTGGCCCACAGGCGTTTTTCTGAAGGCCTGGATTTCCAGGAAATCGATGATGTGCTCCACGTATTCGCGGTGTTGCTCTTCTTCGCGCTGGGCCGGGCCGATGCGCAGTGCCTGCATGAAGAGGTTGCTCTTGATGTGCAGGTTGCGGCCGGTCATGATGTTGTCGATCACGCTCATGCCCTTGAACAGCGCCAGGTTCTGGAAGGTGCGGCCAATGCCCATCTCGGCCACTTGGCGCGAGCTCATGTGGTCGAACTTCTGGCCACGGAAGGTGATGGAGCCTTCCTGCGGCGTGTAAACGCCGTTGATGCAGTTGAGCATCGAGCTCTTGCCGGCACCGTTGGGGCCGATGATGGCGCGCACTTCGTGCTCTTTCACGTTGAAAGAGATGTCGGTCAGCGCGTTGACGCCGCCGAAGCGCAGGCTGATGTTGTTGACGTCGAGGATGACGTCGCCGATCTGTTTGGTCATTTGACCCCCACACTTGTCATTTCATGATCTGCGTTGCCCCCCAAAGGGGCCATCGCAACTTGGAGCGGTCCTGCGTTGGGTGTTTTGGCTCCCACGCTTGTCACTTCGTAGACTGCGCTGCCCCCCAAGGGGGCTATCGCAACTTGGAGCGGTCCTGCGTTGGGTGTTTTGACTCCCACGCTTGTCACTTCGTAGACTGCGCTGCCCCCCAAGGGGGCTATCGCAACTTGGAGCGGTCCTGCGTTGCTCATGCTGCGGCCTTTACCGGGGCAAAGATTTTGGCGTCGCTGATCTTCAGCGTGGCGCTCACGCTGCCGGTGCGTCCGTCTTCAAACTTCACCTGGGTTTCGATGAATTGCTCGGTCTTGCCGCTGTAGAGCCCGTCGATCAATACGTCGTACTTCTCGCCGATAAAGCCGCGGCGGACCTTGTTGGTGCGGGTCAACTCACCGTCATCGGCGTCCAGCTCTTTGTGCAGCACCAGAAAGCGGCTGATCTGGCTGCCGGCCAGCAGCTCGTCGCGGCTCAGGTCGGCGTTCACCTTTTCGACCGACTCACGGATGAGCTCGTACACCTCGGGCTTTTGCGCCAGATCGGTGTAGCCGGCGTAAGGCAGGTTCTGGCGCTCGGCCCAGTTGCCCACTGCTTCCATGTCGATGTTGATCATCACGCACACCTTTTCGCGCTGATCGCCGTAAGCCACGGCCTCTTTGATGAAGGAGAAAAACTTGAGTTTGTTCTCCACATACTTGGGCGCGAACATGGCGTTGTCAAACGTGCCGCCTTTGATGCGGCCCACGTCTTTCACCCGGTCGATGATCTTCAGGTGGCCCGAAGCGTCGATGAAGCCCGCGTCGCTGGTGTGGTACCAGCCGTCGGCGGTCAGGACCTCGGCCGTGGCCTCGGGGTTTTTGTAGTACTCCTTGAGCAGGCCCGGCGACTTGACCAGGATCTCGCCGTCCGGCGCCAGCTTGATCTCAACGCCTTCGCAAGGCACGCCCACCGTGTCAGCGCGCGCTTCGTGGTCAGGTTGCAGGCAGACGAACACAGCGGTTTCGGTCGAGCCGTAGAGCTGCTTCAGGTTGATGCCGATGGAACGGTAAAAGCTGAACAGATCAGGGCCGATGGCCTCACCCGCCGTGTAGGCCACGCGCACGCGGCTGAAACCCAGGTTGTTGCGCAGCGGGCCGTAGACAAAGAAGTTGCCCAGCGCGTACTTGATGGAGTCCACCAGGCCGATGGCTTTGCCGTCCATTTTGTCGGGGCCGACGCGCTTGGCCACGTCCATGAAGGCATGGAACATCTTGCGCTTGATGGTGCCCGCGTCTTCCATGCGGATCATCACCGTGGTCAACAGGCCTTCAAAAACCCGCGGTGGCGCGAAGTAGTAGGTGGGGCCGACTTCTTTCAGGTCGATCGTGACGGTGGCGCCCGATTCGGGGCAGTTCACCACGTAACCAGCCACCAGCCATTGCGCATAGGAAAAAATGTTCTGGCCGATCCAGGCCGGTGGCAGGTAGGCCAGGACCTCGTCGTCGGCGGTGAGTTTGTCGAACTTGGCGCCCACGCTGCCGCGGTCGATCAGGGTGTTGTGGGTGTGCACCACGCCCTTGGGCTTGCCCGTGGTGCCCGAGGTGAAAAACATCGCTGCCACATCGTCGGGGCTGGCTTGCGCCACCTGGTCGGTGAACAACTGGGGGTGGATCTTGGCGAAGGCCTTGCCGGAGGCGATCAGCTCCTCCATTGCGCTCAGGCCCGGCTCGTCGTATTTGCGCAGGCCACGCGGATCATCAAAGTAGATGTGGCTGAGTTGCGGGCATTCTTCGCGAATCTCCAGCATCTTGTCGACCTGCTCCTGGTCTTCCACCACGGCGAAGCGCACGTCTGCGTTGTTGATCGGGAACACACATTCGCCGCCCACGGCATCCTGGTACAGCGGCACGGGAATCGCGCCCAGTGATTGCGCGGCCAGCATGGTGGCGTAAAGGCGGGGGCGGTTGGCCCCGATCACCACCATGTGTTCATGGCGCTTCAAACCCGCCTGGTGCAGGCCGCAGGCGATTGCCTCGACCAGCTTGGCCATGTCGGCCCAGGTGGTGGTTTGCCAGATGCCGTATTCCTTCTCACGCATGGCCGCCGCTGTGGGGCGGGATTTGGCGTGGTCCAGCAAGAGCCGGGGAAATGTCGTTTGCATGTTTATCTCCAGGGAGGGCAAGGCACCGGGCTGCGCCCAATTGCGGTGTCCATCGAATCATTCTGGGTTGCATCGTAGGCTGAAGTTTGACGTCATGTTGTCGGTCGGACGACAATTCAGGGGTCTGCCCTCCTAGGACTTTCCCTAAGCCATGCCACCTCATCTCACGCCAAACGGCCCATCCCCCTTGCGTAAACGTGCGCGCGCGCTGACCACGCAAGAACTCGATCAGATCCCGTGGCTCCGTGGCTTGAGCGCCGAGGAGCGCGAACGCGCGCAGGCCGATCTGATCGTCACCCAGGCGCAGGCGGGCGATTTTGTGTGCCGTCTGGGTCGCCCGGTGACCTACTGGTTTGGCCTGATCGAAGGCCTGCTCAAAATGAGCAACGACGACAGCCAGGGTCCGGTGATCACCTTCACCGGGGTGGCCCCTGGCGGCTGGTTTGGCGAAGGCACGGTGCTGAAACACGAGCAGTACCGCTACAACATCCAGGCCCTGCGCAAAAGCCTGGTTGCCGGCATCCCCGTGGCCACCTTCGACTGGTTGCTCGACCATTCCATCGGCTTCAACCGCTTCGTGATGAACCAGCTCAACGAGCGCCTGGGCCAGTTCATCGCCGCTCGCGAAATTGACCGCATCAACAACCCCGATTTGCGCGTGGCCCGCAACCTCGCCGCCCTGTTTCACCCGCTGCTCTCGCCCAACGTGGGAGACGTGCTGCGCACCACCCAGCAAGAGCTGGCTTACCTGGTGGGCCTCTCGCGCCAGCGGGTCAATGAAGCCCTGACCACTCTCGCAGCCAAGGGCTGGATTCGTGTCGAATACGGGGGCGTACGCGTGCTCGATTTGCAGGCGCTGCGCTCGGGGGAGTTGTGAGGGCGCGCCTCGGCGGAGCCTTCATCGGCCCGCTCATCGCTTCATTGGCGCAGAACCTGCCAATAACCTGTGTTTTTGGGGCTTCCAACGCCCGCATTCTGGGATGATCCCCCCATGACCTCTGAAGACGAAAAGAAACCCAGGCCCAGCACGCTCAAACTCAACCCGAGTGCTGCCAAGGCCAAGCCCAAATCCAATGATCCATTTGCGCCGCGCCGCGCGCCTGTGCGCCCGCCCGGGCCTGCCCGCGCCAAAACCGTGTCGGCCTCGGCGCCCAAGCCGCCCTCCAAACCCCAGGGCGCTGCGCTCGCTGGCCGTGGCGCAGGCTCGGAACGCCCGCGCTTCAATGCCGACCGTCCAAGCGGCCCCGGTGGTGGCGGTGGATGGTTCGACAATGACCGTTCGCGCTCCGCGCCGCCAGGCGGCGACCGTGGTTGGGGACGGGATGAGCGCAACGACCGCAATGACCGATCCAGCGGCGACCAGCGTGGGCCCCGCGGCCCTTCCGCCGCGCCGCGCCCCTCGGCGCCGGCTTTTCAGCCGCACCGTCCTGATCTGGCCCGCGTGGGCAATGTGCGCGGTGAAATCCGCTTGAACAAACGCATGGCCGAACTGGGGCTGTGCTCCCGCCGCGAGGCCGATGCCTGGATCGCGCGCGGCTGGGTTTTGGTCAACGGCGAACCCGCCGTGATGGGCATGCCCGTGCCGCCCGACGCCAACATTGAAATCATGCCCCAGGCCCGCCACGAGCAGGCCGGGCAAGTGACCATTCTCATGAACAAGCCGATGGGCTATGTGAGCGGTCAGCCCGAAGATGGCCACGAAGCCGCCGCCACCCTGATCGGCGAGCCCACCCAATGGCGCGGCGACGACCGCCACCCGGCCGGCAACCGCCGCTTCGCCCCTGAGCACACCCGCGGCCTCGCCCCTTGCGGCCGGCTCGACATCGATTCCATCGGCCTGCTCGTGCTCACGCAAGACGGCCGCATCGCCCGCCAGTTGATTGGCGACAGCAGCGGCGTGGAGAAGGAATACCTGGTGCGCGTGCAATGGGCGCCCAATGGCCCGCAGGGCCAGGGCGTGATCTCGCAAGATGTGCAGTCCGTCTTCCCCAAAGCCGACTTGGGCCTGCTGCGCCATGGCCTCAGCCTGGACGATCAGCCGCTGAAACCCGCCGAGGTCGACTGGATGAACCCCGAGCAGCTGCGCTTCGTTTTGATCGAAGGCAAAAAACGCCAGATTCGCCGCATGTGCGAGCAGGTGGGGCTGCACGTGGTGGGCCTCAAGCGCATTCGCATCGGCAATGTGATGCTGGGCAATCTGCCGGTGGGGCAGTGGCGGTATTTGGGGGCTGATGAGGGGTTTTGATGAGGGGTTTTGATGAGGATGCGAATGGCGTGGGCGGGTGTGCTGCTGTTGTCAGCACTGCAGGCCTGCGCGCCTTACCGAAGGGTGGAGGGGCCGATATCTCAGGTGAGCGACGAACAGTCTTGCGGTGAGCCAGCGCGCCATCTGATCGTGATGTTGCCGGGTTTGTATGACCTGCCGGCCGATTTCGTGCACGAGGGCTTTGTGCAAGCCGTGCGCGAGCGCCAGCTTGACGCCGACATCACCATGCTCGACGCGCATGTGGGCTACTACAACGAGCGGCAAATCGTGAGTCGCTTGCATAGCGAGGTGATCGCCCCGGCCCGTGCCAAAGGTTATGAAAGCATCTGGCTGGTGGGCATTTCACTGGGCGGCCTGGGCAGTCTGCTTTACACCCAGGCCCACCCGCAAGACATTACCGGCTTCTACGCCATGGCGCCGTTTCTGGGCGACAAGACAACGGTAAATGATGTGGCCCAACAGGGCCTCGCCCTGTGGCAACCCAGCCAGCCCGAACCCATGGGCAAGCCCGCCTGGCAGCTTGCGCAGGCCTATCTGAAAGGTGCGCACGATCTGCCTCAGGGCTATGTCGGCTATGGCGAGAGCGACCGTTTTGCGCAGGCCAACGCGATGTTTGCCACGGCGCTGCCGCTTGGGCACCGCTATGTGGCACCCGGCGGCCACGATTGGAGCGCGTGGAAAAGCCTGTGGGCGCAGTTTTTGGACAGCGGTGTTTTGAGCCAAACCCAGCGCGCCCACCGTGCCTGCGCAAAGTCTTTTGCCCCTTGACTTCTCTCGGGTGCGAGGAATCATCAGCAGAGTTGAACCTTCCGCGGCTCTCTGGCTTGGCGGCTGGATTTCCCAGTAAGTGAGAACTGCCTCGAAATGAGATAGATCTTGAATTGCGCCATTTCGTCCCTATCTCACGCTATGCGTGACCGTTCAAGCCACTTGAACGCGCCTCCGTTTTTCGAAACCTCCTTTTCCTCTACCCAAAGAACATGAGCAAACAAACACTCTCTTTCCAGGCCGAGGTGGCCCAGCTGCTGCACCTCGTCACCCATTCGCTGTATTCCAATCCCGAGATCTTCATGCGCGAGCTGGTGTCCAACGCGTCGGACGCTTGCGACAAGCTGCGGTTCGAGGCCTTGAATGATGCGTCGCTGTTTGAGGACGCGCCGAACCTGGAGGTGCGCGTGGCTTTTGACAAGGCCGCCAAGACCATCACCATCACCGACAACGGCATCGGCATGAGCCAGGCCGAAGCCGTGGAGCACCTGGGCACGATCGCCAAGAGCGGCACCAAAGATTTCATGGGCAAGCTCTCGGGCGACCAGAAGAAGGATGCACAGCTCATTGGCCAGTTTGGCGTGGGCTTTTATTCCGGCTTCATCGTGGCCGACAAGATCACGGTCGAATCGCGCCGAGCCGGCTTGCCGGCGGCAGAGGGCGTGCGCTGGACCAGTGGCGGCACGGGCGAATTTGAGGTGGAAACCATCGACCTGCCCAAGCGCGGCACCTCGATCACCCTGCATGTGCGCGATGACCAGAGCGAGTACCTGAGCCACTGGAAGCTGAAGTCGCTGGTCACCAAATACTCCGACCACATCAGCCTGCCCATCCTGATGCAAAAGGAAGAGTGGGACGCGGAGAAGAGCGAGCACGTTCAAAAGGACGAGTGGGAAGCCGTGAACGCGGCCAACGCGCTCTGGGCCCGCAGCAAGAAAGACATTTCCGACGAGCAGTACGCCGAGTTCTACAAGAACCTGAGCTACGACCAGGATGCGCCGCTGGCCTGGAGCCACAACCGCGTAGAAGGCAGCACCGAGTACACGCAGCTGCTCTACATCCCGGCCAAGGCGCCGATGGATTTGTGGAACCGCGACCGCAAGGCGGGCATCAAGCTCTACGTGCGCCGCGTGTTCATCATGGACGAAGCCGAAGCGTTGATGCCTTCTTACCTGCGCTGGGTCAAGGGCGTGGTCGACTCGGCCGACTTGCCGCTCAACGTGAGCCGCGAGCTGCTGCAAGAGAGCCGCGACGTGAAGGCGATCCGCGAAGGCAATACGCGCCGCGTGTTGGCCATGCTGGAAGACCTGGCCCGCAAAGACAAAGCGCCAGAAACCGCGGCCGACGCCGATGGCGTGACCGATGTGGTGAGCGAAGAGGACAAAGCCGCGGCTGAAAAAGACGTGGGCAAGTACACCGCTTTCTACGCCGAGTTCGGCTCTGCGATGAAAGAAGGCCTGGGCGAAGACTTCGCCAACCGCGACAAGATCGCCAAGCTGCTGCGCTACGCCAGCACCACGGTGGACACCTTGACCGTGAGCTTTGCCGACTACAAGGCGCGCATGAAAGAAGGCCAGGATGCCATCTACTACATCACCGCCGATTCGCTGGCCGCCGCCAAGAACAGCCCGCAACTCGAAGTGTTCAAGAAGAAGGGCATCGAAGTTTTGTTGATGGCCGACCGCGTGGACGAGTGGGCCATGTCGCATGTGCAAGAGTTCGAGGGCACGCCGCTGCAAAGCGTGGCCAAAGGCTCGTTTGATCTGGGCAAGCTGCAAGACGAAGACGAGAAAAAGGCCGCCGAAGCCGCGGCCGAAACCTTCAAGCCCATGCTGGAGAAGCTGAAAGAAGCGCTGAAAGACAAAGCCAAAGACGTGCGCGTGACCACGCGACTGGTGGATTCACCAGCTTGTCTGGTGGTGGAAGATGGCGACATCTCCAACCAGCTGACCCGCATGCTCAAAGCCGCCGGCCAGCCCGCACCGGTAAGCCAGCCGATTCTGGAAGTCAACGCCGACCACGCGCTGGTGAAGAAGCTGGAGGGCTCGACCCATTTCGACGACCTGGCCCACATCCTTTTTGACCAGGCGCTGTTGGCCGAAGGCGGTTTGCCTGACGATCCAGCCGCCTATGTGAAGCGGGTGAACGCTTTGCTGGTCTGAGCGCCATGAAAAAACGCCTCGGTTGAGGCGTTTGGGATGTGAATAAGGCTTGGGGCTTGGCGGCCCCAAGCCTTTTTTGCGTTCAGAGCAGTGTGAAGGTCTGGCCCACTGCCGGGTTGCTGCCGCCCTTGAGCATCTGTTGGTAGGCGGCTTCCAGGGCTTTTTGACCGCTCTGGTGTTCCACCGTCATCCACGGCTTGGTCGGGTCGGAGGCGCGCGCGGTGAACGCTTGCCATGCCTCCACCATGCGGCGGCCCAGTTCGGGCGCGCCCCAATCCTGGTTGCGCTTTTTCACTTGGGCGGGGGCGAAGAACATGGTGGGCGTGGGGCCGGGCAAGCCCTTGGCACCGCGCAGGCTTTCCACGTGGGTGGCGCCAATGGCGCAGCTGTAGCGCAACGCGGTGAAGCGCTCGTGAATCTGGGTGCGCAAGCCGCCGTTGCCGGCAAAGTCGAGGTAGACGCAGGGTGTGTCGGCGGCGATCTGGTCGAGCTCGCCGTAGCCCACCACTTGGCTGTAGCAGCCCAGGCTTTCGCAGAAGGCTTTGTTGCCGTCCGAGGTCAGGCCGATGATCTTCACGCCTTTGCGTTGTGCCAGCTGGAACGCGGTGCCGTAGGCGGTTTTGCTGGAGGCGCTGGAGAGCAGCAGCGTTGTGGCACCGAAGAAGTTGTTGTCGTCCAGGAAATCGTCGATCAGCCATGAGGTGAGGAAGAGCGGGCGCAGCAGGGCCTGAACGCTTTCGGTACCAGTCATGTGGAAGGCGTCGCTTGAGGTGCGAATGAGCTGGTTGTAAACCGCATGCAGTTCGGCGCGGTGGGGCGCGGCGTCGGAAAACCCCAGCGGGGTGACACGGCTGGGTTGCAGCACGGCATGGTTGGCTGTGGGCCAGTAGCCGTAGAGCCGTTCACCCACGGCCACCTCGGCGTGGCGCGACTCGATCACGGTGGCAAAACCCCAGACCGGGATCACGCCCCATTCGGCATCGCCCGACGGGTAAAAGTCCCAGTAGCGCATGGCGTCGCCCATGGCCGCGTAGGTGATGTTGTTGGCGGTGAGGGCAAACAGCTCGACCTCGGTGCGAACTTCTCCGTCTTTGAGCGGGGCGTCATCGGTTGTGGTCCAGCGGGTCTGGCTGATCTGGTTTTTTCGAACTTGCAGGGTGGTTGTGGTCAAAGTGGGTCTCCGGTGTTTGTCATCACGTTAAAGCAAACCGTGCGTTGGCTCAATGGTGACGGGGCGCACTGGCGACAAGGCTTCAGGCGCCTGGGCGGCACACAGTACACCGGCTGCAAGCCGCAAGAAGCCGGTCTCGTTCGGAACCGACTCCTGCGCCCAGGGGGCCCCTTCCCGGGCTTCTCCGCCGCACCGGTGGATCGTCTTTTCAGGTGTTTCTCCGCGGTGCCTTTTGCCCTACAGGCGCCTGGGCGTTGTCGCGGGTCATGCTGAGGAGGCAACACACTAAAATCGCGCATCAGGGGCACACGAGTGCCTCAATCTGTTTTTGTGGACGTCCCGCACAGGGAGATGCCACCCGCCAGGCACCCTGGCACCACCGAATGTTGCGAATGACCCGAGCCAAGACCGCCTTCAAGATCCTGATGTACGCCGCCGTATTGGCTTCATTGGTGTATTTCGGGCTGGCGTTCAAGAAAAACGTGGATGGTCTGCCCCCCATCGACTGGAATCTGGGCACCGTGTTTGTGGCTGTTTTGAGCTGCGTCACGGTGGTGGTGACCCATTTTTTCGGCACCCATGTGTGGCGTTTGCTGATGGCCGATCAGAACCATCGCGTGTCGGTTCGGCTGGCGATGTCGGTGTTTTTTCTTTCTCAGCTGGGCAAGTACCTGCCGGGCAATGTGGGGCAGTTTCTGGGGCGTGGCGTGTTGGCCAAGTCCACCGGCATTCCGGTTGGCGTGGCGGTGGGAACCGCGGTGTTTGAAGGCATCTGGAGCCTGGTGATCAGCCTCACCCTGGCGCTTCTCTCAACCTGGGTGCTGTGGGATTTGACAACCTTGCACAGCGTCAACCCCAGCTTTGGCGGGAAGGCCAGCTGGCTGTTGGCGCTGGCGCTGGTGTTGCCCTGGTTGAGTGTCAAGGTGCTCAACATGCTGTTTCCCAAGATCAGCCGCAAGGTGGGCGGGGGCGAACTGCTGCGATTGCCGCGGCTGCGGACTTCTTTGCTGGTATCGCTGCTGATCTTGATCAACTTCATGCTGCTGGGTTTTGTTCTGAAGTTGCAGGCCGAGGTGTTTTTCGCCTCTCCCCCGGTTGATTGGCTGAGCATCACCTTGCTGTTCAGCAGCGCATGGGTGGCCGGTTACGTGGTGCCCGGGGCTCCCGGCGGGTTGGGCGTTCGTGAGGCCATGATGGTGGTGCTGCTCACGCCGCTGACGGGTGCCCCCATTGCCACCGGGCTGGCTGTCAGCATGCGGCTGACCTCATTGCTGGGTGACGGATTGACCATCGCAATCGGCGCCATCAGCAGGCGCATGCAAAGCCGACAGAGCGAGATCGCGGCAACCTGATCTTGCTGGTGAAGCCGTCAGCGCCGCCTTGGCCAGGTGCTAGGTCAACAAACGAAAAAAAAGCCCGCCGGCAAACGCCGGGCGGGCTTTTTCATGGGTAGGCCGGGTTACGCCAGCGTGATGGTCACTTCGATGTTGCCTCGGGTGGCGTTGGAGTAAGGGCAGACCTGATGGGCGGCATCGACAATGGCTTGTGCCTGGGCGCGCTCCAAACCGGGCAGGCTCACTGTCAGGCGGGCGGCGATGCCGTATCCACCGGTGATGGGGCCCAGATCCACTTCAGCGTCCACGGCCGCATCGGCCGGCACGGCGACTTTCATTTGACCGGCCACAGCCTTGATGGCGCCGATGAAGCAGGCGGAGTAGCCGGCTGCGAACAGCTGCTCGGGGTTGGTGCCTTTGCCAGGGCCACCGGGAGCGGAGTGGATCACGTCCAGTCGACCGTCATCGGATTTGGAGGCGCCATCGCGGCCACCGGTGGTGTGGGTGCGGGCGGTGTAGAGAACTTTGTCGAGCTTGGCCATTTTGAGGTCTTTCGAGGTTGGGCTTCGGTTGAAGCGGGGAGAAAAAAAGAGGAGGGGTTCAACCCAACAGTCGGTCGCGCAGGGATTGCACCTGGCGGGTGAGTGAGGCCACTTCGGCCAGGTCGCATTGCGTGGCCTGCAAGATGCAACCGGGTATGCGTTGGGCCCGGGTTTTCAGTGCGCGGCCTTCGGCGGTGAGCAAGACGCGCACGCGGCGTTCGTCTTCGGCATCGCGCAGTCGGGTCAGCAATCCGGCGGTTTCCAGACGCTTGAGCAGCGGCGTCAAGGTGCCCGAATCCAGATTCAGGCGCTGGCCCAGTTCGGAAACGCTCACACCGTCCTGCTCCCAGAGCACCAGCAAAGCCAGGTACTGCGGGTAGGTGAGGCCGAGCTCATCGAGCAGCGGCTTGTAGAGTTTGGTCATCGCCAGCGAGGCGGAATACAACGCAAAGCAGAGCTGGTTGTCGAGCCGCAGGGCTTGGTCGGAGAGCGTCGTCGGGGAAGGCATGGCATGAACTGTATGCCGCAATTCAATTGCACGCAATTAAATTGCGAATAACCTTTTCTGGCCAGCGGTTGCTGCAAATGGGCTGACGGGGATGCGCAGGCCCGTGGTAGGCGAGGCCGGCGCGGAAGCTCAGGCCACCAGCGGTGGGTTTTGCATTTCTTCGATTTGCTCGACCAGCATGTCGACCTGTCCTTGCCAGTAGTCGCGGGTGCCGAACCAGGGGAAGTTGATCGGGAAGGCCGGGTCTTCCCAGCGGCGCGCGAGCCAGGCACTGTAGTGGATGAGCCGCAGCGTGCGCAGCGGCTCGATCAGTGCGAGCTCGCGCCGGTCGAATGAGCGGAACTGTTCATAGCCATCGATCAAGGCGCCGAGTTGCTGGTTTTGCTGGCGGCGATCGCCGCTGAGCAGCATCCAGATGTCTTGCACGGCAGGGCCCATTCGGGCGTCATCCAGATCCACAAAATGCGGGCCGGCACCGGGCGCGCCCTCTGGCGTCCAGAGGATATTGCCGGGGTGGCAGTCGCCGTGCAGCCGCAGGGTTTGAATGCCCTCGGGATCGGGCTGGGCGTTCGCCGTCAGGCAGGGGTGCGACTCGATGATGGCCAGTGCCTCGTCCAGTGTTTCGCGCCAGGCGGTCTGTACCTCGGGTGCCACCATCTGGTGCTCGAGCAGCCAGTCACGGGGTTCATGGGCAAAGTGTGTGGCATTGAGCGCGGGCCTGGACTCAAAGGGGTGCGCTGCGCCCACGCTGTGAATGCGGGCCAGAAAACGCCCAATCCACTCCAGCACCTCAAAGTTCTCGAGCTCAGGGCGGCGCCCGCCACGGCGCGGGCTCACCGAAAATGCGAATCCACCAAAATGGTGCAGTGTTTCGCCCGTCAGACGCAACGGCGGCACCGCCGGGATCTCGGCGGCGACCAAAGCCTCGGCAAATGCATGCTCTTCGTTGATTTGAGCGTCGCTCCAGCGATTGGGCCGGTAAAACTTGGCGACCACCTGCTCGTGCCCATCAACCGGCGACTCCAGATGCACCTGGTACACCCGGTTTTCAAAGCTGTTGAGGGCCGCAAGCCGCCCGTCACCCCAAAGACCCACACTGGCGAGGGCGTCTTGCACCACATCGGGGGTGAGGGCGGTGTAGGGGTGGAGGCGCTGTGCGCTGGCATCGTTCATCAATGCATTGTCGCCGCCCGCACATGCCAAAATCCCTGCATGTCACGATCAAAAGTCAATCGCCGCCATCTCATGCGCCGCGGCCTTTGGTATTCGCTGGCCCTTTGCGTGATCATCTTGTTGCTGGGCGGCGTCGGCTTTTGGGCGCTGGAGCCTCAAATCGACACCCTGCAAGACGGTCTGTGGCTGGCGTTCACCACGGCTGCGACGGTGGGCTACGGCGATACTGTGCCGAAAACCCATGTGGGTCGGGCCTTCGCCGTGATTGTTGTCTTGCTGGGGTTGGCGGTTTTGTCGCTCGTTACCGCTTCGCTGGCGGCCCTGTTTGTGGAGCGCGATGTAGAGGCCGACGAACGCCAGATCGAGGTGGACCTGTTGCGAGAAATCCGCGCCTTGCGCCACCAGATCAACGCGATTGAGCGCCGGATCGAGCCGGTTGAACCCGACGCGACCACGCCACCCATTGAAAAGAACCCTTTGTGAAACCCCAGAAGTCATTGCAAGAACAGCTGCCGGAGTTGCGTCCGGGCCAGTCCATCGAGCTGCTCAAGGAGCTGCACATCCTCACGCGCGAGGGCAAGCTGAACCAGGATACGCGGCGCAAGCTCAAGCAGGTCTATCACCTGGTGCGCTTCATTGAGCCCTTGCTGGCCGATGTGTTGAAGATCACCGGAGACGTCTCCCTGGCCGACCATGGCGCAGGCAAGTCTTACCTCGGCTTCATCCTCTACGACCTGTTTTTCAAAGACAAGCCGGTGGGCTGGGTCACGGGCGTGGAGACGCGGGCCGAACTGGTCGAGCGCTCACAGGCGCTGGCCCAGCGGCTGGGTTTTGACCGCATGCGTTTCCTGGCCACCACCGTGCAAGAGGCGCTGACCCATCCTGAACTGCCCGCCACCATCGATGTGGTGACGGCTTTGCATGCCTGTGATACCGCGACCGACGATGCGATTGCATTCGGGCTGGCCAAACAGGCCAAACACATGGTCTTGGTACCCTGCTGCCAGGCGGAGGTGGCCGCTGTAATGAAGCGCAGCAGAGCGTTGAATCTGGCGCGCACACCCTTGGCCGAGCTGTGGCGCCATCCATTGCACACGCGCGAATTTGGCAGCCAGATCACGAACGTGTTGCGCTGCCTGCAACTGGAGGCCAATGGCTACGGCGTGACGGTGACAGAGCTGGTGGGCTGGGAACACTCGATGAAAAACGAGCTGATTTTGGCCAGTCGAAACGGGCCTGGGCAACAAGCTCAGCAGCAACGGGCCGCTGAGCGTTTGCAGCAGGTGCTCGATGAACTGGGCTTGCAGACGCTGGCGACGCGTTTTGGTGGCATCACCGGCGTAGCCTGAGGGCGCCGCTTATTTCGAGGCAGCCGGTTTGGCCGCCTTGCTGGCCGGGGCGGTGCCCGGTGCGGCAGCGGCGGGTGGCGGCGTGGCGACTGCGCTCAGGCGAGCAGTCAAATCGGCCTCGAGAGTTTTCAGGTTGGCTTCGACGCCGGCGCGCGTATCGGTCACCAGTTTGGCTTGCAGCGCCTGCTGCATTTCGCCGCTGACTTGCTGGAACTTCGCGTACTCGGGAGATTCCAGAATCGCCACCACTTTCTTCAACTCGTCCTCGGTGAAGCGCTGGTTCAACACCGGGCCAACAGTCTCGGGCGCGAGCGCCACCGCGCGATCGGTCACCAGCGGCACGGTCTTCTCCATGTATTTCTTGGCATCGGCCTGAACGCCTTTGATGGTGGCTTCGCGTTTTTCTGGCGCGACACGGGCTTGCATCACGGCCGCCGCGCGTTCGAGCATTTGCAGCGCAGGCTCCTGCGCCATTTCGGACGACATGACCTCAATGCCGGGTTGCTGGAGCTTGAGCAGGCGAGCGATCAACTCTTTCTTGGCTGGTGATGGGGCTGGTGCAGCCGCAGCCGCAGCGGCTGGCGCTGCAGCCGGGGTGGACTGGGCTTGGGCCTGATGGGCAGCGGTGAACGTGATCAGCGCAGTAGAAATGGTGAGCAGGAATTTTTTTTGCATGTGGAATGGTACCCAAAAAGCGGGGGTGTTCGAGGCTTGCAGGCGCGTCCATGGTTCTGCGCTGCGGGGGCATTGTGCGCTGAATCGCCTGAGCAGGATGCGCTTGCCCTCACCCAATCGCTGCGGTGACGCGCAGACGCCCTGGAAGACGGCAAGACACGGGAAATCAAGCGCGCAAGGTCCATGGAGAAAAGTTGTATCTCTACGGACACAAAAAGAATCCCGGAATTTCAGGCCGAAAGACTCTGCACGGCGCAATCGACAGACCACTGAAACAGTGGTTGGCGGACATCACTTCAGCCAAGTGTCAGCCTTGAAACCTGCATAAACAAAGGAATCCATGTTCTTTTTTCAAGAGCACTTTCGCGATTGCCTTGGCCGTATAGGGCATTGCCAGACAAGCTTGTCAGGGAAACACCTACACGTTGAATGGGGGTGCGCCGACTTAACGTCTTGAAACACCGTGAATACAGTTGGACACATGGACAAACAAATTGTCTTTTTCTCTTCTCTCCACCATCCAGGGAACACACCATGAACTCCAGCACCAGCCGCCTCAACCCCTTCGCCATGATGCTCGACCCAGAGGCCGTGATCAGCGCCATGGAAGACAGCCTGAACCTGCGCCGCCTGCGCCAGCGCATCTGCCGCCCTCTGGACAAGCCGCTGATCCCCAAGACCCATGGCGTGGACCGCGTCATCCAGCGCGAATTCGACATGGTGATCGACACCGAAGAATTCATGAACACCGGCAGCGAAATTTATGCTGTTGCGCAGCCTGCATTGCACGCTGTTCATTGAACAAGCACCGCTCTGGCCCGAGCCAGCGGTGTGCCCCCCCGGTGGGGGGTGCTGGCAGACCGGTAAAGGCAGAGCCATTGTTCCCCGTTTGACGCCCCTTCCGGGCGCTGTTTGGGCAGCCACCCCCCTTGGCCGATAAACGCCCAGCCAATCCAGATCCTTTTCAACGCGCTGGGCGACAACGCGGTTGCCCACAGCAGGGCTTGGCCAGCCACATGATTCCATCATGAGACCCGCGGGCCCGGATACTGACCAACAGGCATCTGGTGGGCTCCTTCGGGGGTGAGGCCTGCTTTGAGGGAGGCACCCCGTTGAGGCATGTCACCGGGCCGCTGCGCGAGGCGTCCGATCATTGAATTCCAGGGTGCAACCTACAATGGGGCACTTCAATCGCCCTGGCTTCGCGCCTCCCGACCTGTGTCCCTTTCCCCAGCCGTTGCCCTTCAATATGTCTTGCCGAAACAGGCACTCACCGTGTTTGCCGGATGGGTCGCGGGAGCCCGGGGCGGCCGCTTCACCCATGCCCTGATCCGCTGGTTCATTGGCCGCTATGGCGTGAACATGAGCGAGGCTGCAAGAGACAGCGCAACCGACTTCGCGACGTTCAACGAGTTCTTTACCCGGGCGCTGAAGCCGGATGCCCGGCCTTTGTCGAGCGCGGCCTTTGTTTGCCCCGTTGACGGCGCGATCAGCCAGCTGGGACACATCCAGAACGACCAGATTATTCAGGCCAAGGGCCACCAGTACAGCACCCGGGCGCTGGTGGGCGGCGATGCCGAGCTGGCCGCGCAGTTCAATGATGGCGAGTTCGCCACGATTTACCTGAGCCCCAAGGACTACCACCGCATTCACATGCCCGCCGCCGCCCGTTTGCGCCGCATGATCTATGTGCCTGGCGAGCTGTTTTCGGTGAACCCCGCCACGGCGCAGGGTGTGCCCGGCTTGTTCGCCCGCAACGAGCGCGTCGTTTGCGTGTTTGACATGCCCCATGGGCCTGATGGCGAGATCCGCCCATTTGTTCAGGTGTTGGTCGGGGCCACGATTGTGGGCAGCATGGCCACGGTGTGGCACGGCGTGGTGAACCCGCCTCGCTCGCGCGAAGTGCGCGAATGGCAATACGACAACCAGGCCATTTTGCTTTCGCGCGGTGAGGAAATGGGGTGCTTTCTTCTGGGCTCGACCGTGGTGCTGTTGTGGCCCAAAGACACCGTGGCCTTCAACCCCGAATGGGTGGCCGGGCAAGGTGTTCGCATGGGTGAGCCCATGGGCGAAGCCGCCTGATCACACGCAACAAATCTCTCAACTGACCGCCAGGAAGGCCATCGCCATGACCACCATCGGAACCCCTTTGTCGCCTTCAGCCACCAAAGTCATGTTGCTTGGCAGTGGTGAGTTGGGAAAAGAAGTGCTGATCGCCCTGCAACGCCTGGGCGTGGAAACCATGGCGGTGGACCGATACGACCACGCACCGGGTCAGCAGCTTGCCCACCACGCGCGCACCATCACCATGAGCGATCCCGTGCAACTGAAAGCCCTGATTGAGGCCGAGCGGCCGCACCTGGTCGTGCCCGAGATTGAAGCGATCGCCACGCCCATGCTCGAAGAGTTGGAGGCCGCAGGCGTGGTGCGGGTGATCCCCACGGCGCGCGCCGCACGCCTGACCATGGACCGTGAAGGCATTCGCCGCCTGGCCGCTGAAACCCTGGGCCTGCCGACCAGTCCTTACAAATTCTGCGACTCGTTGGCGGAGCTGCAAGCCGCCATTGGTGGTGGCGTCGGCTACCCCTGCGTGGTCAAACCGGTGATGAGCAGCTCAGGCAAGGGCCAGAGCAAGATCGATGGCCCGGCCGATGTGCAGAAAGCCTGGGACTATGCGATGGCCGGTGGCCGCGTGGGGCCGGGCCGCGTGATCGTTGAAGGCTTCATTGATTTTGATTACGAAATCACGCAGCTCACCGTGCGTGCGCTGGGCGCCGGGGGCGCAGTTGAAACCCATTTCTGCGAGCCCATTGGCCATGTGCAGGTGAGCGGCGACTATGTGGAGAGCTGGCAGCCGCACCGCATGACGCCGGCTGCCCTGGCCGAATCGCGTCGCGTGGCCAAAGCGGTCACCGACAACCTGGGCGGGCAGGGGCTGTTCGGCGTGGAGCTGTTCGTCAAAGGCGATCAGGTGTGGTTCAGCGAAGTCAGCCCGCGCCCACACGACACCGGCATGGTGACCATGATCACCCAGTGGCAAAACGAATTCGAGCTGCACGCCCGCGCCATCCTGGGGCTGCCGGTGGACACCACGCTCAAAAGCCCAGGTGCCAGCGCGGTGATCTATGGCGGCTTGGATGCACAAGGCATCGCATTCGATGGCGTGGACGAAGCCATGCGCGTGCCTAACAGCGATATCCGCCTGTTTGGCAAGCCCGAGAGCTTTGTGAAGCGCCGCATGGGCGTGGCGCTGGTGCACGACGCCGATGTGGAAGTGGCGCGCACCCAAGCCAAGCGAGCAGCCGGTCTGGTCAAGCCACGAGTCGCGTAGCGCAACGCCCGAGGGGAAGTTCAGCCAAAGGCACCGCGGACCTGGCTCCGCCCGTCCGCCAGTGCCGCCCCCCCCTTGGGGGGTGAAGGCGAAGCCGGCGCGGGGGGGTCATTCGTGTCTTAGCGCGTCGATGGGGTTCAGGCGCGCAGCGCGCCTTGCGGGGAAGTAGCCGAACACCACGCCAATACCTGCTGAGAACACGAACGACAGCAGGTTGACGCCAGGGTTGAAGACGTAGGGCACGTCCATCAAGGATGAAAGGCCAATCGACGCACCGGTGGCGAGCACGATACCGATCAGGCCGCCCAGCGCCGCCAGCACCACGGCTTCGATCAGGAACTGCATCAACACCTCACGTTCAAGCGCGCCGATCGCCAGGCGCAGACCGATTTCACGGGTGCGTTCGGTCACGCTGACCAGCATGATGTTCATGATGCCGATACCGCCCACCAGGAGGCTCACAGCGGCCACGGCACCCAGCAGCATGGTCAGCACCTTGGTGGTGCCCGAGAGCGTATCGGCCAATTGCTTGGTGTCGAGCACGTTGAAGTTGTCCTCATCGCTGTCGGCCAGTTTGCGCCGCTCGCGCAGCAGTTGCGTCATGCTGGTCTTGACCCGCGTGCTGTCGCTGCCGTCGGCCATGGACACCAGCAAGGTGTTGACCGAAGTGGATCCGGTGATGCGGCGCTGCAGGGTTTTGATGGGCATGAAGACCAGATCGTCCTGGTCGTTGCCGAAAGAGCCTTGCCCTTTTGAGCCCAGCACGCCAACCACTTCGCAGGTGATCTTCTGCACCCGCAAGGCTTCGCCCAGCGCGGGTTTGTCGCCAAACAGTTCGCGGCGCACGGTCTCACCCACCATGCACACCGCTGAGCCAGCGCGCAACTCGTCATCTGTGAACTCACGGCCCTGAGACAGCGACCAGTTGCCGATGGTGAGCCAGGCATTGGTGCTGCCGGTGATGCTGCTGGTCCAGTTGCGCCCGTTGGCGACCAGCGTGCCGCCCGATCGGGATTCGGGTGCGGCCGCTGCCACGCCGCCGATCTGGGTGGCGATGGCCTCGGCGTCGGCTTCTTTGAACGACGGTGCACTGCCGCCGCCGCCGCCTGGCCCCATGCGCTGCCCCGGGCGCACTTGCAGAAGGTTGGTGCCCAAACCGGAAATCTGGTTTTGCACCGCGAGTGTGGCGCCGTTGCCCACGGTGACCATGGTGATCACGGCGCTCACGCCAATCACGATGCCCAGCACGGTGAGAAAAGAGCGCATCAGGTTGCGCCGGATGGAGCGAAGCGCGAGCAGCAAGGTGTTGAACCACATGGTCAAGCCACTCCTTCGATCAGGGGTGCGGATGCATGGGGCTGCAGCGCTTGCGGGTGGGGGTTGCGCTCATCGCTGGCCACCACGCCGTCGACGAAACGCACCATGCGTTTGGCATAGGCCGCCATATCGGGTTCATGCGTCACCATCAGCACGGTGATGCCCTGATCGGCGTTGAGACGCCAGAGCAACTCCATGATCTCCTGGCTGCGGTGGGTATCCAGGTTGCCGGTGGGCTCGTCGGCCAACAAGACCGCCGGTTCGGTGACGATGGCGCGCGCAATCGCCACGCGCTGCTGCTGGCCGCCGGAGAGCTCGCCGGGCGTGTGATGCTCCCAACCCTTGAGACCCACGGCGTCAAGCGCGCGCGCGGCCATGGCGTGGCGTTTCGCCGTGGGCTCACCGCGGTAAATCAAAGGCAACTCCACATTTTCCTGGGCCGAAGTGCGTGCGAGCAGATTGAACCCTTGGAAGACAAAACCCAGGTAGCGCCGGCGCAAACGCGCGCGCTGGTCGCGGCTGAGCGATTGCACCTGAACCCCTTGAAACTCATAGGTGCCACCCGTGGGGATGTCGAGGCAACCCAGGGTGTTCATTGCCGTGGATTTGCCAGAGCCGCTGGGCCCCATGATGGCCACAAAGTCACCGCGCTGGATATCGAGATCCACGCCCTTGAGCGCTTGAAAGGCGGTGTTGCCTTCGCCATAGGTTTTGGTGATGTGGCGCAGGCGAATCAGGGGTGCCGCACCGGTACCGGTATCGACAGCGGGGCTCATGAACCGGTCCCTGAGCTGCGCTGATCGGTGATCACCTGCATGCCGGGCTGCAAATCACCGCCAACGATCTCGGTCATGCGCCCATCGCTGATACCGGTCTGCACAGCAACCGATTTGGCGCTGCCATCCACCAGCACCCAGATCGTGCGGGCGCCGGGCGAGGCCTTTTCTTCGGTGGTCTTTTTTGCCGATGAGCTGCGCGGGGGGCGGGGCATCATCTTTGACAGGATGCTGCTGCTTGATGCGGCTCCCGCTTTGGCGGCGCCGTTGGCTGTTGGCGTGAAGCGCAGCGCGGTGTTGGGCACCAGCAGCGCATCATTGCGTTCGGTCGAAACGATGGTGGCCACCGCGGTCATGCCCGGGCGCAGGCTGAGATCGTCGTTGTCGACCGCGAGAGTGGCGGTGTAGGTGACCACGTTGTTGGTCGTCGTGGAGCCAAACGCCACGCGGGTGATGGCTGCGGGAAACTTGCGTGAGGGGTAGGCACTGACTGTGAAGGACGCCTTTTGCCCCACTTGCACCGAACCCACATCGGCTTCGTCGACGCTGGCGCTGAGTTCCAGCTGCGCCAGGTTTTCGGCCACGGTAAACAGGGTTACAGCCTGCAACGAGGCAGCCACGGCATTGCCCGGATCCACCGAGCGGCTCAGCACCACGCCGTCAATGGGCGACCGGATAGACGACTTTGAGAGGTTGGTTTCGTCGGTCGACAACGTGGCGCGGGCAACGGCCACGTTGGCCAGTGCGCTTTGTTCTGCGGCCTCGGCCCGGGCAACCGCGGCGCGTGCGCTGTCGAGTTCGGTGGCCGAGGGCACCTTGCCGTCCGACAGCTTGGCGACTTCTTCAAAGCGTGCCAAGGTGGAGCGTGATTCCTTCACCGTGGCGCTGCTCTGGGCCATTTGAGCCTGCGCGGCTGCAAGCGAGGCGCGTGAGCGCTGCACCTGGTCTTTGAACTTGGCCGCGTCGAGCTCGACCATCACTTGCCCGGCTTTGACTTTGTCGTTCACATCCACGAGCACGCGCTGTACCGTGCCCGACAACTCGCTACCGATGTTGACCGAGCGCGTGGGCTGCAGCGTGCCATTGGCAGAGACGGTGAGCGTGAGCTGGCCTTTGCGCGCCACTTCGGTCACAAATGCGGGCGCTGCGCTGGCTGCTTTCTGTGATTGCCAATAGGTCCACCCAGCGACCAGCAAGATCAGGGCGATCAAAGCCAGCCAGAGCGATGGGCGCTTCCACCAACGGGGTGCCGGGTCTTCGCCGAGCAGGTTTTGCAAAGCAGCGTCGTTGGAGAGATCGGTTTTTTGAGCGGTCATGGTGTGGCGAAAGAATCAGGAAAAGAGGGCTCAGCGGATCTGGGTGTCTGGTTGCCAGCCGCCGCCCAAGGCCTTGTAGAGCTGCACATGGTCGGCGCTCAGGCTGCCCTGCGCGCTGGCCAGGCTGTCTTGCAGCGAGAGCAACGTGCGCTGGGTGGTCAGCACCGTGGAAAAATCGGTCAAGCCGCTCTGGTAACGCTGGCGGGCCAGAAGCTCGGCGTTGGCTGCGGCGTCAGAGGCCGTCTGGAGTCGCGCAAGGCGTTCGCCATCACCCTGGAGCGCGACCAGGGCGTTTTCGACATCGCCCAGCGCACTCAGTACCGTGCTCTGGTAGGTGGCGCGCGCCTGATCGAGCGCGGCCTGCTGCGCGCGCACCTGGGCGGCATTGGCGCCACCATCAAACAGTGGCGCTGACAGGCCTGCCAGCACCGACTGAAGCAACGAAGCGCTGTTGGTGAGTGTGCCCAAGGTCAATGCGGACAACCCCAGCGAGCCGCTGAGCCGCAGGCTGGGGTAGCGAGCGGCCTCGGCAGATGCCACCCGCGACAGGGCAGCGGCAATGCGCTGCTCCGCCGTCGCAACATCGGGCCGTTGGCGAAGGGTGTCTGCCGGGAAGGCGAGCGCCAGGTCGGGTGGGCTGGCTGGTATCGGTGCAGGGGTCGCCAGCAGGGATGCGAGTGCGCCAGGGGCTTGGCCCGTGAGGATGGCCAGGGCGTTCATGGCCTGCGCTGCGCTGGCCTTCAAGGCTGGCAACTGAGCGCGCGTTTGTTCTGTGGCGCTGATACTTTGCTCAACATCGAGGGAAGAGGCCAGCCCCGCCTGGGCGCGCCATTGGGTGATCTGAAGGGTTTCCTGCTGCTTGTCCAGATTGCTTTGGGCAATGTCCAGGCGGGTTTGCAGTGCGCGCACGTTGATGTAACCCAGGGCCACCTCCGCGGCCAGCGAAATCCTCACATTGGCAAGGCTGGCTTTTGACGCTTGAACATCTGCCTCGCTGGCGTTGGCTGCGCTGCGATTGCCGCCAAAGATATCGGGCTCCCAACTGGCATCAAAGCCGAGCTGGAACTTGTTGCTGGTGTCGTTGTCACCCGAGCGGCTGCGCTGTGCCGACGCGGATGTACCCAGCGCAGGGCCCAGGCCAGCCTGTTGCAAGTCGGCCAGGGCCCTCGATTGGCGAAGGGCTGCTTGAGCGCCTTGCACGCTTGGGTTGGCTTCCAGGGCTTGGGTGATCAACGCGCCCAGCGTCGGGTCGTTGAACCGGTTCCACCAGGTCGACAGGTCGTGTGCCGGTGCGTCCGCACGGGCAGAACCATTCACCCATTGCAACGGAACGTTGCCCGCCTCTGGCGACCCGGAGGGTGTGGGCAAGCCGGCGCACGCAACCAGGGTGAAGGCCAGACCAATGGGTATCAGCCGTCGGCTGATCAGGAGAGTGGGTCGGATTGCCATGCGCGGTTTCATGTGGGACAGGGAGGCCTGTGCTGTGGAGGGTTGAGACGATTGTGCGCGCGGGATAAGAACGCTTTGTTTGATGTGTGTGAAAATTCTGTAAAGAACCGGTGCTGTTTTTCTTTGGGCAAAAAAAAAGCCCGATGCTCTCGCATCGGGCTTGAGTCATCGTGGAGACGACTTCAAGGCTTGGTGGACGTTGGAAACGGCCATGCTGCCTGTGGGTTCAGCTTGGTTTGAGCTGCAGGTGCCGCAACGGCTGCCGGCTTCTTGGCCGGCTTAGCTTTTTTTGCTGGGGCTGCCTTTTTGACGGCGGCTTTTTTTGCCGGTGCTGCTTTCTTCGCGGGAGCCTTTTTCACCGCAGCTTTTTTGGCGGGAGCGGCTTTCTTCGCGACGACCTTTTTGGCAGCAGCTTTCTTGGCCGGGGCTGCCTTCTTCGCTGGGGCGGCTTTTTTCACCACCGCTTTTTTGACCGCGACGGCCTTTTTGGCGACGGTCTTCTTGGCTGCTACAGCTTTCTTCACTACCGCTTTTTTGGCCACTACGGCCTTTTTGGCGACGGTCTTCTTGGCTGCTACAGCTTTCTTCACTACCGCTTTTTTGGCCACTACGGCCTTTTTAGCGACGGTCTTCTTGGCTGCTACAGCTTTCTTCACTACCGCTTTTTTGGCCACTACAGCCTTTTTAGCGACGGCCTTCTTGGCTGGTGCAGCTTTCTTCACTACCGCTTTTTTGGCTGCGGGAGCCTTTTTTGCAGGGGCCTTTTTAGCCGGTGCTTTTTTCGCAGTTGCCATTGTTTTCTCCTTGATCAAGTTGCAAAGAGCACTTCAGCCGAAAGTAGGCCGGTGAAGCGACTCAAAGTCCTGGGGCCTTGTGGATGCATCCACTCTAGGCCCCAAGACTTTGAATTGGGTGACAAAACCCGTCCCACCACGCGGGCCTTGAGGCCGCAGGTCGATGAGCAGGGTTTTGAGAATTCCATAAACAGGTGTGAGCGGTGATAAGCGTGTCCGGCTTGGCTTGACGGTCAGTCCCAGGAAAGGGCGCCGCCCGTTTGGTATTCGATCACGCGGGTCTCGAAGAAATTGCGTTCCTTCTTGAGGTCGATCATTTCGCTCATCCACGGGAACGGATTTTCTTCGTTCGGGAACATCGGCTCCAGGCCAATCTGGGTGGCGCGGCGGTTGGCGATGTAGCGCAGGTAGCCCTTGAACATGGATGCGTTCATGCCGAGCACGCCACGTGGCATGGTGTCTTCGGCGTAGCGGTATTCCAGTTCAACAGCCTTCATGAACAAAGCCTTGATCTCGGCCTTGAACTCGGCCGTCCAGAGCATGGGGTTCTCCAGCTTGATTGCGTTGATCAGGTCGATGCCGAAATTGCAGTGCATGGATTCGTCGCGCAGGATGTACTGGTACTGCTCGGCCGCACCGGTCATCTTGTTCTGACGGCCCAGCGCCAGGATCTGCGTGAAGCCTACGTAGAAAAACAGGCCTTCCATCAGGCAGGCAAACACGATCAGCGACTTCAGGAGGGTCTGGTCGGTTTCGTGGGTGCCAGTGTGGAAATTGGGGTCGCTGATGGCGTCGATGAAAGGGATCAGGAACTGGTCCTTCTCGCGGATCGAGGCCACCTCGTTGTAGGCATTGAAAATTTCGGACTCGTCCAGCCCGAGTGATTCCACGATGTATTGGTAAGCGTGGGTGTGAATCGCTTCCTCAAAGGCCTGGCGCAACAGGAACTGTCGGCACTCGGGCGCAGTGATGTGGCGGTAGGTACCGAGCACGATGTTGTTGGCGGCCAGCGAATCGGCGGTCACGAAGAAGCCAAGGTTGCGCTTGACAATGCGGCGCTCATCTTCGGTCAGGCCGTTGGGGTCTTTCCAGAGCGCGATGTCGCGGCTCATGTTCACTTCCTGCGGCATCCAGTGGTTGGCGCAGGTGGCGAGGTATTTTTCCCAGGCCCATTTGTATTTGAACGGCACCAGCTGGTTGACATCGGTCTGACCATTGATGATGCGTTTGTCAGCGGCATTGATGCGGCTGGCCTTCGGCGCAGGGGTTGCGGATTTTGCGGCGGTGGGAGACGGTTGAGCTTGCGCACCCGAATAGGCGGGTGGCACGGGATTCGCTGCAGGCTTCAGAGAGGGCGTAACTTGATCGTCCCAGGTCAACATAGATGTTTCCAATTCGGTGAATTATCGAAGCGTGGAGAAGAAAAGCCAAGAAGACATGCCTGTGTCATGCGTGATGTGTTGCAGTGGTGCATCGGAATGGTGATGACTTGCACCGCAAACGCATGACACGACGGCGCTGCATCACTGGCAAGCTTCGCAACCGGGATCGTCGATTGCGCAGAACTTGATGTCGGTTGCAGGTGTGGTGTCTGTGCTGTCGTCAGCTTTCGAAACAGCAGCGGGCGCTTGTGCGGCGTGAGCCGACACCGCATTGAGTTGACCTGTTCGACCGGTTGACTTCTCTGCCTGTGTGGCCGAAGTGGTGCGCAGGTAGTAGGTGGTTTTCAGGCCGCGCAACCATGCGAGCTTGTAGGTGTCGTCGAGTTTCTTGCCGGATGCACCAGCCATGTAGATGTTCAGGCTTTGCGCCTGGTCGATCCACTTCTGGCGGCGCGCAGCGGCTTCCACCAGCCACACCGGCTCCACTTCAAACGCGGTCGCATAAAGTGCTTTCACATCTTGGGGCACGCGGTCGATCTGGCGCAGCGAGCCGTCGAAGTGTTTGAGGTCCATGACCATCACGTCGTCCCACAGGCCCAGGCGCTTGAGATCTTTCACAAGGTAGCCGTTGATGACGGTGAACTCGCCCGACAGATTGGACTTCACCGACAGGTTGCCAAAGCAAGGTTCGATGGAGGCGTCCACCCCGATGATGTTGGAGATGGTGGCGGTGGGCGCAATGGCCACGCAGTTGGAATTGCGCATGCCGTCGGTAGCGATTTTCTGGCGCAGAGCCTCCCAGTCGAGCGAGGTCGAGCGGTTGGCGTCAACGTAGCCACCGCGTTCCTGCGAGAGGAGTTCGAGCGTGTCCAGCGGCAAGATGCCCTGGTCCCACAGCGAGCCTTTGTAGCTGGCGTAGCGGCCGCGCTCGCGCGCCAGCTCGGTCGATGCCCAGTAGGCGTAGTAGCAAACGGCTTCCATCGACTTGTCTGCGAACTCGACGGCTTCGTTGGATGCATAGGCGATGCGCATTTCATACAGCGCATCCTGGAACCCCATGATGCCCATGCCAACCGGGCGGTGGCGCATGTTGGAGTCGCGGGCCTTTTTCACCGCATAGAAGTTGATGTCGATCACGTTGTCGAGCATGCGCATCGCGGTCTTGATCGTCTTTTGCAGTTTCTCGTGGTCAACCTGACCATCTTTCAGGTGTTGCTTCAGGTTGATCGAACCCAGGTTGCAGACCGCGGTTTCGGTGTCGCTGGTATTGAGGGTGATCTCGGTGCAGAGGTTGGAGCTGTGCACAACGCCAACGTGCTGCTGTGGCGAGCGCACATTGCAGGCGTCCTTGAAAGTGATCCAGGGGTGGCCGGTTTCAAACAGCATGGAGAGCATCTTGCGCCACATGTCTGTCGCCGCCACCTGTTTGAATGGTTTGATTTCGCCGCGCGCGGCCTTTTCTTCGTAGGCGACGTAGGCCTTCTCGAAGTTTGCACCGAACAGGTCGTGCAGGTCGGGGGTGTCGTTGGGGGAGAAAAGGGTCCACTGGCCCTTTTCCATGACGCGCTTCATGAACAGGTCTGGGATCCAGTTCGCGGTGTTCATGTCGTGGGTGCGACGGCGGTCATCGCCGGTGTTCTTGCGCAGCTCCAGGAATTCTTCGATGTCCAGGTGCCAGGTTTCCAGGTAGGCGCAAACCGCTCCCTTGCGCTTGCCACCCTGGTTCACGGCGACGGCAGTGTCGTTTACCACCTTGAGGAAGGGCACAACGCCTTGCGATTCGCCGTTGGTGCCTTTGATGTGGGCACCCATGGCGCGAACACGGGTCCAGTCGTTGCCCAGCCCGCCTGCATATTTGGAGAGCAGGGCGTTTTCCTTGATGGACTCGTAGATGCCGTCGAGTTCATCGGGCACCGTGGTCAGGTAGCAGCTGGAAAGCTGCGAGCGCAGCGAGCCGCTGTTGAACAGCGTGGGTGTGCTCGACATGAAGTCGAACGAAGACAGGATTTCGTAGAACTCGATCGCGCGGGCTTCGCGATCAATTTCATTGAGCGACAAACCCATGGCCACGCGCATGAAAAAGGCCTGCGGCAATTCGATGCGGGTCTTGCGCACGTGCAGGAAGTAGCGGTCGTAGAGGGTTTGCAAGCCCAGGTAGTCGAATTGCAGGTCGCGCTCGGGCTTGAGGGCTGCGCCCAGGCGGGCCAGATCAAATTGCTGCAGCTTTTCATCAAGCAGGTCGTTCTGCACACCCTTCTTGATGAACTGGGGGAAGTACTCTGCGTAGCGGGCACCCATTTCACTGGATGGCACCTCTTCGCCAATCACCTCTTTCACGATGGTGTGCAGCAGCAAGCGTGCTGTGGCAAAGGTGTAGTCGGGATCGCGCTCGATCAAGGTGCGGGCGGCCAGGATGGAGGCCTTGTAAACCTCTTCCATCGGCACGCCGTCGTACAGGTTGCGTTTGGTCTCGGCCATGATCGGCGCGGCTTTGACGTCCTCACCCAAGCCTTTGCACGCGTCCTCGATCAGGAACTGCAGGCGCGCAAGGTCGAGAGGCACGCGGTGCCCCTGGTCGATCACATGCAGGGAGGTGGTTTCGGAAGGCTGTGCCGTTTCTACATGGTGGGCGCGTTCCTGGCTTCGACGCTCGCGGTACAGCACATACGCACGAGCCACTTCGTGGTTGCCGCTTCGCATGAGACCGAGCTCCACGTGGTCTTGCACGTCTTCGATATGAAAGGTGCCCCCACCCGGGCGCGAGCGCATGAGGGCGCGCACCACGGTCTGCGTCAACTCATCCACCGTTTCGCGCACGCTGGCCGACGCTGCTCCCTGGGTGCCGTGCACGGCCAGGAAGGCTTTCATCATGGCCACGGCGATCTTGCTGGGCTCAAAGGCCACGACCGCACCGTTGCGGCGGATGATCTGGTATTGCGAAAACGCCGCCTGGTTGGCGTGGTGGGCATCGGTGCTGGCGGGCCGTTTGGGCACGGCTGTAGCTGTCGCGGCTGGTGTGGCGTTTTGGGTTGCGGTCAGCATGATTCCTCTTTCTTTCGTTATGGCGCGGCGTTGGCGCGCTGGCGTCTTGGGCTGGCGGACGTCGATGGGCTGCAAGAGCACCAAGGCGAGGCATGTGGCGGCCACTGCGGTGAGGGGCCCATGGTCGATGGCTGATCGATCCGTCTGCGCAGCACACACTATATCTGGTGTGTGGACGGGGTTCAACCCACTACCGGTAGTGGGCGGGCCTTTTTTTTATTTGAAGCAAAGGTATGCGGTTTTTCACTTCCACGTGGACGTCCGGCGAACAAATGCCGGCCTTGCGCAAGCGCGCGCGCACGCTGGCTCTGGCGCTAGCGATGTTTCCAGAGGCATTGTTTTTCAGGGTATGGCGGCGCGCCTTTTCGCCCAAGCCGCGTCGATGCTTGCTACAAGCGCTTCGGTTCATGGAGGCGACCGCTGGTCGGGTCGGCTGCGCTCAGCCCGGGCGAGCTTGTGACGGTGGTGTGGTTTTCGGGAAACAGCGGGATGGCCAACCCAGCGCGCTTTGGAAACCCGGCCAGTCAAACCCGGGGCCCGGATCTTGTTTGCGCCCCGGGGCTATGTGTTCATGGCCGACCACGTGTTCGATCGGATGGCGTTCGAGCAACGCCTGGCAAAGCTCGGTCAGGCGTTGGTATTGCGCCGCTTCGAAACAGCCGCCTTCCAGGCCCTCGAGTTCGATACCAATGGAGAAGTCGTTGCAATTGTGGCGTCCGCACCATTCGGATGCCCCTGCGTGCCAGGCGCGCTCATGGGTGTCGACGAATTGAACCAGTTCGCCATCGCGGCGGATCAGAAAATGCGATGAGACTTCCATACCCCGAATGTGCTCGAAGTAGGGGTGGGCGTTCCAGTCGAGCTGGTTGGTGAACAGTTGTTCGATCTCTGTTCCGCCAAATTCGCCTGGCGGCAGACTGATGGAATGCACCACGATGAGGTTGATCGGTGCCCCGGGAGGTCGGTGACCAAAGTTGGGTGAAGGACAGGCGCGCGCTGCGTTCAGCCACCCCTCTGACAATTCGTTGCGTTGTATGGCTGGAGCGGCCTGGTCAGAGGACATCGTCATCGGCAGAGGGCGATTCGATGCCCAGGCGCTGTATGCGGTAACGCATCTGGCGCAGGTTCAGCCCCAGGCGTGCCGCTGCCGCTGTGCGGTTGAAGTCGGTTTCTTTCAATGCCTTGAGCAAAACCTGGCGCTCCTGTTGGTCCAGGTAGCTTTGCAGATCGGCTGGAATGGACGCTTCCTGGGCCGGTTCCGGCGGGTCGACGCGATCTTGCCGAGAAGGCTCCTGGGTTGGCGCCTGATGGCGGAGGGCGTTTGTGGTGGTCGATTCTTCCGGGTCGCAGAGGTCTCCGACATCCAGGGAGTCGTTCGTGCTGAGTGCCATCGCGCGCTGCAGAAGGTTTTCCAGTTCCCGTACGTTGCCTGGCAGTTCGCGCGCCTGCAGCCAGTCGAGTGATTCGGCCGACAGCGTGGGCACGGCTTGCCCCGATTCTTTGCAGATGCGGTCGAGCAATACCTGGGCGAGCTGTGGCAGGTCTTCGCGGCGCTCACGCAGCGCCGGTGTACGCAAGCCGATCACGTTGAGGCGGTAGAACAGGTCTTGCCTGAAATCACCGCTCTTCACCAGTGCGGCCAGGTCTTTGTGGGTGGCACTGACGAGGCGCACATCGACCGGCTCTTCTTGAACGCCGCCCAGCGGGCGTACGCGGCGCTCCTGAATGACACGCAGCAGCTTGGCCTGCATCGCCAGTGGCAGGTCGCCGATTTCGTCAAGAAACAGGGTGCCACCCTTGGCCGCCTGAAAGTACCCTTCGCGGTCCTGGCTGGCACCGGTGTAGGCGCCCTTGCGCGCGCCAAAGAACTCGGCCTCGATCAGGTTGTCGGGTATGGCGCCGCAGTTGACCGCCACGAAAGGGCTGCTGGCTCGGTGGCTGCATTCGTGCACCGCGCGGGCCACAAGCTCTTTGCCCGTGCCGGATTCGCCCAGAATCAATACGGGAGCCATGCTGGTGGCCACCTTTTCAATGCGGCTCCGGATTTGAACCATGGCCGGTGCACCACCAACAATGCGGGAAAGGGCATGAACGCCACCGGGTGGCGGTGCGGGCGTGACGGAAGCTGGCTGGCCAGTGACCGCCGGCGCCGGGTGACGCTGACTTTGCAGCGATGCGGTCACCGCCGCACGCAGCTGTTTGAGGTCAACGGGTTTGGTCAGGTAGTCAAAGGCCCCGGCTTTCAGCGCCTCGACCGCGTTTTCGGCCGATCCGTAGGCGGTGATCACAATGCAGCGCTCGCGCCGCTGTGAGTCGTTCATTTCGCGCAAGAGCTCAAGGCCCAGACCGTCGGGCAGGCGCATGTCGGTGATGACCACGTCGAAGCTGGATCGGTCGAGCACCATGCGCGCCTCGGTCAGATCGGCCGCGCTTTCCACCTGATAGCCCTCGCGCAACAGCGTGAGCTCATACAGCGTTCGAAGGTCGGGTTCGTCATCAACGACCAGGATGGCGGCGGGAGAAATCGAAGGCATGCGTGAGGGGATTTCCTGAGGGTGAGACCTCGGTCGCGAAAGCGGGGAGGCCGATGGGTGAAATCAGAGCGTGGACAACGATGGAGGCCCTGCCTGGGTTTGTCCGGGGGGGCGTGTGAAGCCAGGGACCGAGTCACCCATGGGGTAAGAAAGGCTTTGCTGCACAGGCAGTTCGGAGGTGTTGCGTGACATGAGCATATAGAACTCATTGCCTTCGCGTTGGTCAAGCCGGCTGCGTTGGTAGCCGATCTGGGCTTGGTATCGCTCGCAAAGCTCGCGACAAATATAGAGCCCCAGCCCACTGGAGCGGCTTTCCGACGAAAAGAACGGTTCAAACAGGTGCTTGTGCACGCTGGGCTCCAGCGGCAAGCCGTCGCTCCAGACCGAGACCCGCACCTGCTCCGAACCGGCTGGTTGTGTGATCAGGCGAATGGATGATGCCTTTCCCGTGGCATGGCGCAGCGCGTTGTCCAGCAGGTTGACCATGACCCGGCGCAGGTGGTCGGGTTCGAAGTTGATGAATACCTTGGGTGCGTGCAGATGCACGCCAAGCACGCCCAAGGCCTGATTTTGCCGAATCCAGTCCTGGGCAATCTGTCGAATTGTGGAGTCCAGGGGCACCGCGCCAGAGTGACCCTCGCCGCTGCTGGGTTGTGCTCGGGCGACGTTGAGAATATCGTCGACGATGCGGGAAAGGCGTTGCGCATTTTGTTCAATCATGCGCGTGAGCCGCTTCTGACCGGGGTCGTTGACCTCTTCATCCAGCAAGGCGTTGGCCTGTGTGATCGCTGACAGCGGGTTGCGAATTTCGTGGGCCACGGCCGCCGACATGCGGCCCATGGAGGCGAGCTTTTCGGTGCGCACCCTTGCCTCGACTTCCCGAAGATCCTCCAGAAACACCACACACAGTCCCACGGCCGATGAGCTCAACCCGGCGGTGAGCCGGGTGCGGGCGAAGAAGCGGTGGGAGGTGAACTCGTCGAGATCGATGCGCACCTCGGTTTCAAGGGGTTCGTTGCGGTGGAAGGTTTCGTTCACCAGGTCGGCCAGCCCTTCCCAGCCAGCCCGCGCAGAAAGCAGCAGCTTGACCGCATGCGGTGTGGTCTCGCCGAGCACCATGGCCTTGGCCGCCGGGTTGGCATTGCGCACCACGCCATGCATGTCGACCACCATGACGCCCTCGCTCAGGCTCTCGATAACGAGTTCATTGACCTGCGCCTGCGTTCTGGCTGCGGCCTGGCTGCTTTTTGCCACCAGCTCTTCACGCGCCAGGCGGGCGGCAAGCTGGTTGGCCAACAGGGCCACCAGGAAAAAGCCGATACCGCCGAGACCTGCTTGCAGCAGCCGCGAAGTGGGCAGATCGGCGACTTGTGCCAGGCCCCAAAACGGCTCACCTAAAAGAAACAGCGCCACCATCGACGCCGTGCCCAGCGAGATGGTCAGGGATCCCAGGATGGATGCCATCAATACCGGTAGCGCAAACAGGGGCGTCAGATTGAACTCGCCTTGCTGAAACAGCTGAAGGGTGGCAAACACAATCAGGTCGACGCCGATGGTGAGTGGCCAGCGCAAGGATTCCAGCTTGCGGGTACTTTGGCGAGGCCAGGCAACCAGGGTGATCAGAGTGGCTGCCACGTGAGACAGGCTGAGAACAATCAGCCAGGTGGCCACGTTGCCGGTGCTGCTGTGGTTGACCCAGTTGAACACCTGCATGGCCAACAGCACCACGGCAATAAACAGGCGACCCCGCATGAAGGTGCGCCACAGCCGGTCGATGGACTTGCGAGCCTGCGTTGACCCGATCGGACCTGCTTCTTCCAACGTGCTGTACCACGAGGGAGCGAACGTGGAATGAGGGCTGGTGGGCATGGCTGTATGGCTGGCGAGCGCGTTAAGCGGTACCGTGTTCGTGTTGTTGGCGGTGTTCGTCGCAACAGTATCTACCCCCCGGGCCCCGCACCGATTCACTTTCGGGCAGGTGCGTTCCGCACTGCAGGCAGGCAACCATCGCCATGGGCAGCGCGGTGGGCTTTGGGGGAGGGCGCTTGGTCGAGTCCAAATCACCCTGGCGGTTGTTGCGCCACAGCCAGATGGCGACAACAATGACTGAAAGGACCAGCAAGAATTTCATGGTGTCAGATCAAGCGCGTTGCAAAACGACTTCGAGAACAAAGCGCGAGCCCACGTAGCTCAGCAGCAGAAAACCTGCGCTGATGTAGAGCATGCGAACCGCGGTTCGGCCGCGCCAGCCCAGGCGCCAGCGACCCAGCAGGAGCACGCCCATGCTGGCCCATGACAGTACCGAGAACGCGGTTTTGTGATTCCAGACCACTTGCTGGTTGATCATTTCAGAGAACCATGCGCCAGCCAGCAACGTGGCGCTGAGCAGCACAAAGCCGGCCCCGACAAACCGGAAGGTCAGGCGCTCCAGCGTCAAGATAGGCATCGCCGTTTCTGGCATCTTGCCCAGGCGCATGGCCTTTTCTGCGCGTTGCATCAACCAGGCGTGAACCACGGCGGCGGCAATCAAGCCGTAGGCGGCGATCCCGAGCGCCCAGTGCAAGGGCATCCAGTGGCTGGGCAGTTGCGGGTAGTGGGACCCAGGGAAAACCAAAGCGACCAATACGGCGGCCATCCCCATGACGGCCAATACCCAGCGCGCACGCATCTGTGGGTAGAGGCGGCTCTCAACCAGGTAAACGGTGAGCAACAACCAGGCCGTGATGGAGATGGCCGGGCCAAAGCCAAATCGCACGGGGTGTGTCAACAGGCTGGTGATCAGGACCAGCAAATGCAATACCCACGCCGCTGACAGGATGGCGCGAGCCTGGGGTTGCGTGACGCGGGTATGCCAGCCAGCAAGGGCGCCATAGGCACAGGCCGCGCCAGCGGCCAGAGCGGCGGCGGCAGGGTGAGCAAAAGCAGCGGAAAGCAAGGGCATCAAGCGGTGTGGGTGGTGGCGGGCACGCCCCACAGGGCTGCCCTAAAATCAAGCTCACAGTTTAACGGTCTTGCCCGGTTGGCGCTCATGGGGCGCAGTGCCCGGCGACTTTCCTTTTTCGGGTTAGGCCCCGCAGCGCGGTGGCCCGCCTCAACAGATCGCATCACATGGCTTCAGCCCTTTCCGACCGCCTGTCACGCATTGTCAAAGAAATGCGTGGCCAGGCCCGTATCACCGAGAGCAACGTGACAGAGATGATGCGCGAAGTGCGCATGGCCCTGCTGGAGGCCGATGTGGCCCTGCCGGTGGTGCGCGACTTCATTGCCCGTGTGAAAGAAAAGGCCCTGGGCCAGGAAGTGGTGGGCTCGCTCACACCGGGTCAGGCCATGGTGGGTATCGTCAACCGCGAGCTGGCCGCGACCATGGGACAGGGTGTTGCCGACATCAACCTGGCGGCCCAACCCCCAGCAGTGATCTTGATGGCTGGCTTGCAAGGTGCGGGTAAAACCACCACCACCGCCAAGCTGGCCAAACACCTGATCGAGAAGCGCAAGAAGAAAGTGCTTACCGTTTCAGGTGACGTTTACCGACCAGCCGCTATCGAACAGCTCAAAACCGTCACGGCCCAGGCCGGGGCCGAGTGGTTCCCCAGCACGCCCGATCAAAAACCAGCCGATATCGCGCGCGCCGCCATTGATTACGCACGCAAACACTATTTCGATGTGCTGCTGGTCGATACGGCCGGGCGCCTGGCGATTGACGAAGCGCTGATGCGCGAGATTCAGGAGCTGCACACGATCCTGAAACCGGTCGAGACGCTGTTCGTGGTCGATGCCATGCAGGGCCAGGACGCGGTCAACACAGCCAAGGCTTTCAGTGAAGCGCTGCCGCTGACGGGCATTGTCCTGACCAAGACCGATGGCGATTCTCGCGGCGGTGCGGCTTTGTCGGTGCGACAGGTGACGGGCGCCCCGATCAAGTTCGCTGGCGTGTCCGAAAAGCTCGACGGACTGGAGGTGTTCGATGCCGAACGCCACGCCGGCCGCATCCTGGGCATGGGCGATATCGTGGCGCTGGTGGAGCAGGTCACAGCGGGTGTGGACATGGCGTCAGCGCAGAAATTGGCCGCCAAGGTCAAGAGCGGCGCCGGCTTCGACCTCAACGACTTTCTGGACCAGATTCGCCAGATGAAGCAGATGGGCGGCTTGTCCAGCCTGATGGACAAGTTGCCGGGCAACATGGGCGCCAAGGCCACCGATGCCGACCTGACCCGCGCCGAAAAAGACATCAAGCGCAAGGAAGGCATCATTTGCAGCATGACGCTCAAGGAGCGCACCAAACCGGAAATCATCAAGGCCACGCGCAAGCGCCGCATCGCTGCGGGCGCCGGTGTTCACGTGCAGGAAGTCAACCGGCTGCTCAAAGAGTTTGAGCAGATGCAGGGCATGATGAAGAAGATGAAGGGTGGCGGCATGATGAAGATGATGAAAAAAATGGGCGGCATGAAGGGCATGCCCAAAATGCCTGGCATGGGTTGATCGAAGTCAACCGGGAGGCCGCCTGAGCCCTCCATACTGAGCCGATGTTGATGCTTATCGAAGCGGCGCTGGCCGTGACGGCGCTGGTTGTTGCCTTGTGGCTGAAACCCTGGCGCATGCTGCAAGGGCCTTTGCTCACGCCTGCTTTGGCCGCCATGGCCCTGATGCCATGGATGTGGCTGTTGCCGCAACACATGCCTCAGGGTCTTCAGATTCAGTTGTCGGGCGCCAGTTTGCTGGTCCTGGTGCTCGGGTGGCCACTGGCCGTGTTGGTTCTTGCATGGGTGGGCTTGGCTGTGTGGGTCATCGGACACAACGATGCGGTGACCGTGTTGTCACAGTGGGTCTGGATCGGTCTGGCGCCGGCCACGATCACACTGGGTATCGGGCCGTTGCTGCGCCGCTGGCTACCGCCCAACCCCTTTGTTTACACGCTTGGCCGGGGCTTCTTGGGCACCGCTGCTGCGGTGTTTCTGTCAGGCATTCTGCTGGAAATGCTGCATCGACTGGTGGGCGGCGCGCTGCAGGAGCAGGTGTTGATCGCGCGCTGGCTCATGGCCTGGGGTGACGCTTTCCTCACCGGTATGTTCACGGCGATCTTTGTGGCGTTTGCGCCGCAATGGCTGGCCACCTGGTCAGACGAGCGCTATTTGAAACCCGCCAAACACTGAGGCGGTGGCGGGGGGCATGCCCGATCACTGGCCATTTGCCCCGCAATGACCTTTCCAGCAACAGCGCCTCGGATGCTCTGGTGGCGTTGAGTGTTGTCACTCGCGGCGGCATCCGCTGGTCAGCGCAGGGCGTCAGGCGGTCTCTTTGATCAGCACTTCCCCGCGCAGCGAGTGCGGAAAAGTCTCGGTGATGCGCACGTCGATCATCTGGCCCACCAGCCGCGCGCCGTTGGGGCCGCCATGGAAGTTCACCACGCGGTTGCATTCGGTACGGCCCATGAATTCGGGGGCTTCGGTGGTCGACTTGCGCGAAGGGCCTTCCACCAGAATGCGTTGAATGGTGTCTTGCCGGCTGGCGCTGATGCGCGCCACGTTGGCTTCGATGGTGGCTTGCAGGTGCTGCAGGCGCTTGAGCTTGACCGCATGGGGTGTTTCATCCAGCAGGTTGGCCGCAGGGGTGCCAGGGCGGGGGCTGAAGATGAAGCTGAAACTGATGTCGAAACCCACGTCATCGATCAGCTTCATCATCTTGCCGAAGTCTTCTTCGGTCTCGCCGGGGAAGCCCACGATGAAGTCGCTGCTCATGGGCAGGTCGGGCCGGATGGCGCGCAACTTGCGCACCGTGCTTTTGTATTCCATGGCCGTGTAGCCGCGCTTCATGGCCATCAAAATGCGGTCTGAGCCGTGTTGCACCGGCAGGTGCAGGTGGCTCACCAGCTTGGGCAGCTTGGCGTAGGCTTCGATCAGGCGCGGGGTGAACTCGTTGGGGTGGCTGGTGGTGTAGCGGATGCGCTCGATGCCTGGGATGTCCGACACGTATTCCAGCAGCAAGGCGAAATCGGCGATTTCACCGCTGTCGCCCATGGGGCCGCGGTAAGCGTTCACGTTTTGGCCCAGCAGGTTGACCTCGCGCACGCCTTGGTCGGCCAGGCCGGCGATCTCCACCAGCACGTCGTCAAACGGCCGGCTCACCTCTTCGCCACGCGTGTAGGGCACCACGCAGTAGCTGCAGTATTTGGAGCAGCCTTCCATGATGGAGACGAAGGCGCTGGCGCCGTCGACCCGCGCTGGTGGCAGGTGGTCGAACTTTTCGATTTCGGGAAAGCTGATGTCCACCTGGGGGCGCGACAGGCGCTCGCGGGCGTTCAGCATGTCCGGCAGGCGGTGCAGCGTTTGCGGGCCGAAGACCACGTCCACATAGGGTGCGCGCTTGATGATCTCGGCGCCTTCCTGGCTGGCCACGCAGCCGCCCACACCGATCAGCACGCCCTTTTTCTTCAGGTGCTGCACGCGGCCGAGGTCAGAAAACACCTTCTCTTGCGCTTTTTCGCGCACCGAGCAGGTGTTGAACAGAATCAGGTCTGCCTCGTCCACATTTTTGGTGGGCTCATAGCCTTGTGCGGCGTGCATCACGTCGGCCATCTTGTCCGAGTCGTACTCGTTCATCTGGCAGCCGAAGGTTTTGATAAAGACTTTTTTGGTCATGGCAATGCGGGGAGAAATAGGCTGAAAAAGCGCCGACGGCAGGGCGTGCCTGTCGGTCGTATCAATGGGCTGCGGAGCTGCCTGCAGGCAACTCGGGTCGACGTCAGTTTTTGAGGTCGGCAGCGCGTGGCCGCTTGAGGGCCGCTTCGGCCTCGGTCAGGATCCACACGTCATGCACCAACCCGCCGGGGGCCAGCACGTAGTTCACCACCAGCTTCTGGCCAACCAGCCCGCCTGACATGACCAGCGTGTTGCTGGTGCCACGGATGCGCGAGCCTGGGGAGAGTTGGGCCTTCTCGCCGTCCATGGTGATCCATGGCGGTTGGCCCACTTCCATCGTGCCGCGCAGCGCGGTGTCGGGAAAGTTGCGCACCACGCCCTGGGCCTGGGCGCTGGCGCCCAGGCCGGCAGCCAGCAAGCCCATGGAGAGCAGCAGGCTTCGGCGCGCGGTGGAGAGAAAGAGAGAGCAGCGTTTCATGGTGTTCATCCAGAGGCTGGGAAAAGTCCCTCCGTTGTGCCTGTGGCTTGATCGGAGGGTGCAGCCTGCGATTCTCTCATGGGCGGTGGCGATCCACCCGCGGAGCGTCTGGCGGCAGTGGGCGGTCTGATTCCATGAGGGGGTAAGCGTCGGCCACATAGGCCGGGCCTTTCATGACCATCACGATGAAAGCGCCAATGCCGACTGTCAGCACCACGGTCCAGTGCAGGATCGCCAGGCCGATCAGGTAAATATCAATGGTGTGGATGCGGATGAAGATGTCGGCTTCGCCGCCGCTCCAGGGCAGCGCGCGCGCGACCAGGGCCAGGGCGCCGAACAGCGCCGTGCCCACCCAGGTGATGCGTGGCAGGCGTTTGAGTATCTGGCGTTCCAGTCCGGCGGGCGATTTCTGGAACCCGGGCAGGATGTTGAACATGGACATGGTGTGCCTCTCCGTTGTAAGGGTCTCCCTATCAGCGGCTCAGGTTATGGGCTCGCTCTGACTCTTGGATCACTTTACGAATCAAAATGGGTTTTGTCCATGACAAAGCGCATGGTTGAACCAAAGCGAACCACAGTGAAAAAGGGGTACAGCAATGCACACCGGCAATGGGACCAAGGGATTTTCCCGGTCGTGGCTTTCCGGGTTGGGGCTGGCGTTGTTGCTTGGCCTGAGCGCGTGTTCGACCGCGCCACCCCATGGCGTGCAAGCGGTCAGCCCATTTGAGCTCAACCGTTACCTGGGCACCTGGATCACCGTTTTGAGCGCGGCCTGAGCCGGGTGAGTGCCAGCTACAGCCTGAATGCCGATGGCAGCGTGAAGGTGCTGAACCGGGGTTACAGCGCGGAGAAACAAGCCTGGAGCGACGCCGAAGGCCGCGCAGTGTTCACCGGCGACAGCAACACAGGCTCGTTGAAGGTCTCGTTCTTTGGCCCGTTCTACGGTGGGTATCACGTGATCGCGCTGGATCCCGACTACCGCTGGGCCATGGTGATCGGGCCCGACCAGAGCTACCTGTGGATACTGGCGCGCGACAGGCAAATACCGGCCGATGTGAGAAAAAGTCTGGTGGCCCAGGCCGCCAGGGCTGGGGTGGACACCCAGGCGTTGATCTGGGTCGATCAAGGCCCGCTGTGAGGTTGCTGCAGACCGGGTCGGTCGCTGGCAAGGGGCTCACAATGCAGAGCTTGTAAAAGTATGGAGACACCATGGCCCGCCTGCAACCTTTGCCACCTGAAACCACACCCGAGCTGAAACCCCATTTCGATTTTTTCCTCGGCACGCTGGGGTTCACGCCCAACAGCGTATTGACCATGCAGCGCAAGCCCAAGCTGGCGCAGGCGCTGGCCGTGATGAACGCAGCGGTGATGGACCCCGAGGGCGAGGTGGAGCTGGGCTTTCGGCGCCTGATCGGGCATGTGGTGAGCAAGGCTTCGGGCTGCCTTTATTGCCAGGCGCATACCTTGCTGGGCGCCAAGAATTTTGGTGTGAGCGAGGCCAAGCTGGGCGATATCTGGATCTACGCCAGCAGCCCACATTACAGCGAACGCGAGCGGCTGGCGCTCGACTTTGCCTTGGCGGCCGCCTCGCAGCCCAATGCGGTGACCGATGAGCAGTTTGCCGAGCTGCAACAGCATTGGAGCGACGGCGAAATCGTCGAACTGCTGGGCGTGGTGGCGATGTTTGCGTTTCTCAACCGCTGGAACGACACCATGGCCACGCCGCTGGAGGCGGTGCCCAATGAAGTGGCTTCAACGGCGCTGGGTGCACAAGGCTGGGCGCCCGGCAAACACGGCGCCTAAGCACCCTCAGGCTCCGGGCGTTGCAGTCCGCTTACTTCCAGCGAATGGGCTCGATGCTGACGCTGCCGAGGTTGCTCGACAAGGTGACCGCGCCTTCCAGAATCGTGGCCTGGATCTGCATGCTGCGCTCAGCCATGGCAGCCAAAGCGGGCGCCGCTTCGGTGGGCAGGCGCCAGGCCTGCAGTTTTTCCAGGCGCGAGACCTTGTTCTCCATGCCGCGCCACCACACATCGGCTGCCGAGCCAAACGCGTAAACGAACACCGCGTCGGCCTTGCTGCAGGCCTTGGCCAGCGGCTTGTCTTCAGGCTGCCCCACTTCGATCCAGATGCGCTTGCGGCCAGTGAAATCGGTCAGCGAGACGTCCGGGTCGTCCGGGTCTGACAGCCCGGCGCCAAAGCCCAGTGTGCCGTCGCCATTGCAGGTGTCTTGCAGTTCGTGGGCGTGAATGGCCAGGGCCACCAGGCGCACCATCATGCGGTCATCGGTCTCGCTGGGGTGGCGGGCAAGCGTGAGTGCATGGTCTGCGTAATAGCCGTGGTCGATGTCGGCGATCTGCAGGTTGGCTTTGAAGATGGTGGATTTGAGGGCCATGGCGGCGCTTTCGGGCGGGAAAATGGAACAGGCAAGAAAAAAGCGGACACCGTCGCCGGGGTCCGCTTTTTGAATCTGGTGGCGATAGGTGGACTTGAACCACCGACATCAGCATTATGAATGCTGCGCTCTAACCAACTGAGCTATATCGCCGAAAGACCAAGATTATAGCTAGAAATTTGGGTGTTTTGCCGGCGTCGGCTTTGGCGTTGAGAGAAAGTCGTGCACGGGCTCCACCGCCGCCTATCGGTGCTTGAATGCCGCCTTGCGCTTGTTCACGAAAGCGTCCATGCCTTCTTTCTGGTCTTCGGTGGCGAACAGCGCGTGGAACAGGCGGCGCTCGAACATCACGCCGTCGGCCAGACCCGACTCAAAGGCGCGGTTGACCGATTCTTTGGCGGCCATGACGCTGATGAGTGAGTACTCACAGATCATGAGCGCTGCGCCCAGCGTTTCTTCCATGAGTTTTTCAAGTGGCACCACGCGGCTGACGAGGCCGGCGCGCTCGGCTTCGGTGGCGTCCATCATGCGGCCGGTGAGCACCAGATCCATGGCCTTGGCTTTGCCCACGGCGCGGGGCAGGCGCTGGGTGCCGCCGGCGCCGGGGATGATGCCCAGCTTGATTTCGGGCTGGCCGAATTTGGCGTTGTCGGCGGCGATGATGAAGTCGCACATCATTGCCAGCTCGCAGCCGCCGCCCAGGGCGAAACCGCTCACGGCGGCGATCACTGGCTTGCGCACGCTGCGGATGGTTTCCCAGTTGCGGGTGATGTAGTCGCCTTTGTAGACATCGGTGAAGCTGTAAGTTGCCATGGCGCCGATGTCGGCGCCGGCGGCGAAGGCTTTTTCGCTGCCGGTGATGACCATGCAGCCGATGGCGTCGTCGGCATCAAAAGCCTTCAGAGCGGTGCCGAGCTCGGTCATGAGCTGGTCGTTCAGGGCATTGAGCTGCTTGGGGCGGTTCAGCGTGACGATGCCGACGCGGCCTTCGGTGGTGACGGTGATCAGTTCTGGCGTTGTATTGGCGCTCATGGGGTTTCCTTGTGGAGGGGGTTGGCGTTGACGTATACGTCAACTATAGCTGTCCAGGCCGTCAGCCGGTATCCAAGGGAAAACATTAGCCGACCGATTGGTTGGTTAATGGTAAATTGGCGGGAAATTCACCCAACAGGTGCCGCTGTATGCAGGCCCGAGGAGACCCATTTTCATGACCCCACCGAACACGGGAAACTCCGTGCTGTTCGAACAGCGCGGCGCGGTTGCGTTGATCACCCTCAATCGACCCGAAGCGCTCAACAGCTTTACCCGGGCCATGCACGCCGAATTGCGGGCCGCATTCGACCGCGCCGAGGCCGATAGCCAGATTCGCGCCATCGTGCTCACAGGCGCTGGCCGCGGTTTTTGTGCCGGCCTGGATTTGTCAGAGCTGGATTTCACGCCGGGGCCGAACCAGGTCGAGCGCGCCAATCCCGGCCCGGTGATTGAGCAGGCATTCAACCCCACCACGCGCCGTATTCAAAACCTGAGCGTGCCCATCGTGGTCGCGGTGAACGGTGTCGCGGCGGGCGCCGGGGCTTCGCTGGTGCTGGCCTGCGACATCGCGATTGCCGCGCCCAACGCCAGCTTTGTTCAGGCCTTCAGCAAAATCGGCTTGATCCCCGATGCGGGTGGCAGCTGGTTGCTGGTGGAGCGCCTGGGGCTGGCGCGCGCGATGGCACTGGCCATGACCGGCGACAAGCTGCCAGCAGCCCAAGCCAAAGAGTGGGGCTTGATCTGGGAGGTGGCCGATGACCCGGTGGCCGCTGCCATGGCGTTGGCCGAGAAGCTTTCGACCATGCCGACCAAAGCGCTGGTGGCGACGCGGGCGTTGCTGCGCGACGCCAGCACGCGCAGCCTGAACCAGCATCTCGATGTGGAGCGCGACACCCAATCGGCCCTGGGCGCTACCCACGACTACATGGAGGGTGTGACGGCGTTTCTGGAAAAACGCCCACCCCAGTTCAAGGGAGCGTGACGATGTCGCCTGCACAAACTGCCGCCCGCGTGGGCGAGGTGATGTTTGCCAACGACGTGGCGAGCAAGGACACCATGGGCATGGAGCTGGTTTCCGTGGCCCCTGGCCACGCCGTGATGCGCATGGTGGTGCAACCGCTGCATCTCAACGGCCACCAGATTTGCCATGGAGGCTTCATTTTCACGTTGGCAGATTCCACTTTTGCCTTCGCCTGCAACAGCCACAACCGCAACACCGTGGCGGCCGGGTGCAGCATCGAGTTTTTGAAGCCAGCCCATGTCGGCGATGTGTTGACTTGCGACGGCGTCGAACAGATGCTGCAAGGCCGCCATGGCATTTACGACATGAGAGTCCGCAACCAGCGCGGTGAAACCGTGGCCATGTTCCGTGGCAAAAGCGCACAAATCCCTGGCACCGTGTTTCCAGAAGAAGAGGCCCCCGAATGAACCACTTTCCTCTGGAATCAGTTGAAAAGGCCAGCATCGACGAACTGCGCGGTTTGCAGCTCAAACGCCTGCAAGCAACCCTGCGCCACGCCTACGCCAACTCGCCGGTGTACCGAGCCAAGTTCGATGCAGCGGGCGTTCATCCTGACGATTGCAAATCGCTTGCGGATCTGGCGAAGTTTCCGTTCACCACCAAAAAGGACCTGCGCGACAGTTACCCGTTTGGCATGTTCGCCGTGCCCCGTGAGCAGTGCGCCCGCATCCACGCCTCCAGCGGCACCACCGGCAAACCCACGGTCGTGGGCTACACGCTGAAAGACATCGATACCTGGTCGAATGTGGTCGCGCGCAGCATCCGTGCCAGTGGCGCAAAACCTGGCGACATGGTGCACGTGAGCTACGGCTACGGGCTGTTCACTGGCGGTCTTGGCGCGCATTACGGCGCTGAAAAACTGGGCCTCACCGTGGTGCCGTTCGGAGGTGGTCAGACCGAGCGTCAGGTGCAACTCATGCAGGACTTTCGGCCCAGCATCATCATGGTCACGCCCAGCTACATGCTGTCGATTGCCGACGAATTCGAGCGACTGGGGCTGGACCCGCGCGCGAGCAGTCTGCGCATCGGCATCTTTGGTGCCGAGCCGTGGACCAACGACATGCGGGTGGCCATTGAGCAGCGCATGGGCATTGACGCCGTGGACATCTACGGCCTCTCGGAAGTCATGGGCCCTGGCGTGGCCAGCGAATGCGTGGAAACCAAAGACGGCCCCACTATCTGGGAAGACCACTTTTACCCTGAGATCATCAACCCCGACACCGGTGAACCCGTGGCCGATGGCGAAATGGGCGAGCTGGTGTTCACCAGCCTCACCAAGGAAGCCCTGCCCATCATCCGCTACCGCACCCGCGACCTCACACGCTTGCTGCCCGGCACGGCGCGCACCATGCGGCGCATGGAAAAGATCACCGGCCGCAGCGACGACATGATGATCGTGCGCGGGGTCAATGTGTTCCCGACCCAGATCGAAGAACTGATCCTGAAGCGGCCAGAATTGAGCGCGCACTACCAATGTGTGCTGACCAGGGAAGGCAATATGGACTCATTGACCGTGGCGGTCGAAACCCGCCCGGGCCTCTCGCCCGAGAGCATCGAAGCGCGCGCGGCGGCCAAGATGCTGCAACACGAAATCAAGGTGTTTGTGGGCAGCAGCGTGGCAGTGGATCTCAAGGCCGAAGGCGCCGTGGAGCGCAGCCAGGGCAAGGCCAAACGCGTGGTGGATCAGCGCCCGAAGTGAGGCGCTGATCGTCCCCCCTGTGGCTGGTCAGGCGGTTGCGTTGAATGCGCTCGACAGATTCGCATTGCTGCTGATCTGCTGGTAGAGTGCCTGCGCGAATTTGGCAATTTCGGATTGGAGGCCACCGCTGCTGCTGTCCTCTGACTTGTCCGTGTCTTCGTCGTTGCCGGAACTGGCCAGCTTCTCCAGGTCACCGGCCAGGCGCTCCATCAGAGACACCGTGCCGTCTTCGTTGGTGTCCAGCGCGTCGTAGGTGGTCGTGGTGTCGCTCGATGCCGAGGCGCCGCCCGCTCCACCGGCGCCGCCCGGTCCGCCACCAGGGGGTGGACCACCCGGAGGCATGCCTTGTGGGCCAGAGGGTTTACCGGCATCGAACTCGGTTCTGGACAGGCTTCCATCGCCATCTTTGTCCAGCGCCGCGATTTTGTCGCTCACGTCTTCGCCGGTGTCGTTCTGGACTCTGGCCATGAGCGCTTCCATCTCATCGCTGTCCAAAGAGCCGTCGCTGTTGCCATCGACCGAGGCGAACAGTGCGTCTGCCTTTTCATCGGTGCCACTGCTGGCGCTGGCGCTGCTCATCCCCCGCGATTGGGCGAAGTCCATGGTGGACGGTGGCGGAGGTCGCGGGACGTTGGCTTTCATGCCTTCGTCCAGCTCCGTGCTGGTGAGGCTGCCGTCGCCGTTGCTGTCCATTTTGGCAAACAGCTCGCCGCTGTCGCCCATGCTCATGCCGGTTTTCTGGCTGATGTCGCTGAGCATGCTGCTCAGTTCGGAGGTGTTGATGCCTCCGCTGTTGTCGCTGTCGGCCTTGGCAAACATTTTTGCCTGGTGTTGACTGCGTTGGCTGCTGGCTGCGGCCCAGGCATTGCTGGACCCACTGACGCCACTGATCGCACTCATGTTGAGGTTCCTTTCAGGGAGGGGTTGGTTGAATGTCACCCAACGGCGCAAGCCTCTGAGCAACGATCTCATTGTTCCGTCGGCCTGTAAGCCCCTGATTTCCGCTTTGTATCAAGACCGGTACACAAGCACGGTGTGTCGGGAAGATTGGCGGTGGATTGCACCGTTCCTCCGGGTTTATCGAATTCGGCCTCTTTCTAAACTGAATTGCTGTCTGCTGGCTTTTGCCGCGCAGGGCTGAGCCCCTGCGCCGAACCCTTGATGAACAACAACCCCACTGTCTTGCTGGTTGATGACGACCACGAAATCACCGATTTGCTGAGCACTTATCTCGCGCGCTTCAACTTTGAGGTGCTGTGCGCCGCAGATGGCCCCGCCATGCGCGCCGTTTTGGCGCAGCATGCGGTGGATCTGGTGGTGCTCGATGTGATGCTGCCCGGCGCCGATGGGCTGGCCTTGGCTCGCGAAATTCGCGATCAATCCAGTTTGCCGGTCATCATGCTCACCGCGCGCACCACCACGCTGGACCGGATTCTGGGGCTGGAAAGCGGCGCCGACGATTACATGAGCAAGCCTTTTGAACCGCGCGAACTGGTGGCCCGGATTCAGTCGGTGCTGCGCCGCTCTCAAAGTGAAACGGCGCGGGCGCCCGCGTTGGAGGCCAGCGACGTGGTGTGTTTTGACGGCTGGGAAATGCGCCGCAATGAACGCACCGTGGTGTCGCCTTCCGGGCTGGTGGCCGCCTTGTCCAACGCCGAGTTCCGCTTGCTCAATACGTTTTTGAAAACCCCCAGGCGTCTGCTCACCCGCGACCAATTGATGGAGCAGGCGCGAGGGCGCACCATGGATGCGTTCGAGCGCAGCATCGATTTGCTGGTCTCGCGCCTGCGTCACAAGCTGTTGGACGATGGCGCAGAAGCCTCGCTGATCAAAACGGTGCGCGGAGCGGGCTATATGTTCACCGCGCAATCGGTTCAGGCGCGCGCGGTGTGGCGGCAATGAGCGCGGACTGGAAGCTGCGCTTTCAAAGCGGTTTGCTTCGCTGCTGGCCCGACACCTTGTTTGGCCGGCTCGCTGTGTTGCTGGTGGTGGTGGCGATCGCCAGCCATGTGCTGGCGCTGTCGCTGCTGTTTGAACTGCGCCCCGAGTTCGGCCCGCCGCCAGGCTTGCCTCATGGACCGCCACCATTGGGGTCTTTCCCGCCCCCACCGCACCATGGCCCGCCGCTGTCGGGCATCCTGCTGGAGATGGGTGTTCGTCTGGGGGCCTTGCTGCTGGCGGCCTGGGTGGGTGCGCGGTGGTTGTCTGCACCGCTGGGGCGCCTGGCCCGATCCACCCGCGACCTCACCGCCAATATCCATCGACCGGCGCTGCGCCTGGAGGGCACCCGCGAGTGCCGGGAAGCGGGCGCCGGCATCAACCAGCTGCAGCAGCACATCCTGGCTCAACTGGAGGAGCGCGACCAGTTCGTGGCCGCCGTGTCCCACGATTTGCGCACGCCCTTGACCCGCCTGGCCCTGCGTGCAGAGTCGCTTGAAAACGAAACCGACCGCCAGCGGTTTGGGCAGGACATTCGGGAAATGGACCTCATGATCCGCGCCACGCTGGACCACCTGTGTGGATCTGCCGACCAAGAGGTCACGGTGCATCTGGATCTGACATCGTTGGTGGACAGCCTGGTGAGCGACCGCCAGGAGATGGGGCAAAGCGTTCACCAAGCGCAGCCTCATGACAAAGCCGGTTTGGCCCCAACGCCCAAAATCCAGGCCCAGGTATCCGCCATGCGCCGCTGCATGGGCAACCTGATCGACAACGCCGTTGCCTATGGCGGTGGCGCAGAAATCGGCGTGGAAGAAGACGCCAAAGCGGTGCGCGTGCTCGTGAGCGATCGCGGGCCGGGCATTCCGGCAGACGCATTGGAAAAGGTTCTTCGGCCCTTTGTGCGGCTGGAGACCTCGCGCAACCGCCACACCGGTGGTGTGGGGCTGGGCTTGGCCGCCGTGTCCGACATCATGCGGCGCCACGGAGGGCGAGTCGAGTTGAGCAACCGCTCAGGCGGAGGCTTGCAGGCGGCCTTGGTGTTCCCCAAGTAACCCCCTGCGAAGCGGTGCTTCAGCTGGCGACCACCTGAAAGGGTTGACCGGCTTGTGGGCTGGGTTCGAGCGCCCATTCCTTGTTGTGAAACGCCGCCACCGCAGGCCGGTGGGCGATGGACACCAGCGCCCCATTCGAGCTTTTCACCAGCTCGCCCAAGCGGGAATACAAAGTGGCTTCGGCCGCTTCGTCCAGCGCGCTGGTCGCCTCGTCCACAAACAGCCAGCGCGGCTTCTTGAGGAAGGCGCGGGCAATGGCCAGGCGTTGCTGTTCGCCGCCGGAGAGCTTCTGGCCCCAGGTATCGGCCGTGTCGAGTTGATCGGTCAGTTGGGGCAGCAAGGCATGTCGCAGGGCTTGCTCCAGCTCGGCATCGCTGTAGACGTCGGGCGTATTCGGGTAAGCCAGCGCGTGGCGCAGTGGGCCATTGGGGAAGTACGCCTTTTGCGGCAGGAACATGCCGCGCTCGGCAAAATCGGCGGGCAGCGTGATGCGGCTCTGGCTCCAGGGCCAGATGCCGGCTAGGGCGCGGAACAGGGTGGATTTGCCACTGCCCGAGGGACCCTTGAGCAACAGGCTGTCGCCGGCCAGGACCTGGAGCCCTTTGGCCGCGAGCAGCGCCCCGCCCTTGGGCAACCCGATGTTCAAGTCGGTCACCCGCAGTTCGTCCGTGGTGCCCACGGTCGGCTTGGCTGTTTGCTGCGCTTGCAAAGCCTGGAAGCTGGCTTCGAAGCTGGTCAGGCGGTCGGTGGTGGCGCGCCATTCGGCCAGGCTGCTGTAGTTGTCCACGAACCAGGCGAGCGAGTCTTGCACCCGGCCAAAGGCCGAAGAAACCTGCATCAGTTGGCCGAGCTGGATGGCGCCGCTGAAAAAGCGGGGCGCAGCGACGATGAAGGGGAACACCACGGCGGCCTGGCCAAAGCCGTTGGTGAACCAGATCAGGCGCTTCTGGGCGCGGATCAAAGCGAGGTAGTTGCTGAGCACGTCAGAGAAGCGGCCACCCAGCTGCTCGTGCTCGACCGTTTCGCCTTTGTCGAGGGCGATGGACTCGCTGTATTCGCGCACGCGGATCAGATGGTGGCGGAAATCGGCTTCCTTGCGCTGTTGCTGGAAGTTGAGGGCGATTTGCGGGCGACCAATGTAGTGCGTGATCACGCTGCCCACCAGGCAATACAACACCGCCATCCAGACCATGAAGCCCGGGATGTTGTAGTTCTGGCCATTGAAGCTGAAACCAAAATCGCCAGAGAGCCCCCACAAGATGCCCACAAAGCTCACCAGCGTAACGACTGCGTTGAGCAAGCCCATGGACAGGCTCACCGTGTAGCTGGTGAACAGGTTGGCGTCTTCGGCGATGCGTTGATCCGGGTTGTCTGGCGGGGCCTGGTCGCCCTTGGAAAAGCGCGCCAGCTCCAGTTGGTAAAAAGCCTTGTTCGCCAACCAGCGGGTCATGTAGTGTTGCGTCAGCCAGTCGCGCCAGTGCATCTGCAGCAGCTGCGTGAGATAGAAGCGGTACACCGCGATGATGATGAAGGCAAAGGCCAGGTAGGTGAAGCGTCCGAGCTGTTCCCAGAACACCGGCTGATCCTTGTTCTGTAGCGCGTCGTAGAACACCCGGTTCCAGTCGTTGATCTGCACCAGCATGAAGACGCCGACCAGGTTGAGCGCAATGATGGCCGCGAGCAAGGCGCGCGCTTTCCACTTCTGATCCGACTGGAAATAGGGCAGGGCCAGCGCAAGCACCTTGCGGAGCTGGGCTCGGAATTGGGTCCATTTGCCGGGTTCGGACATGCATTGCTCCAGGTGAAAGCTTCTATTGAGTGAGTGATAGGTAGGCCATTGCGGAAATACGCTGCCATCAATGGCCCAAGCGGCGCGCAGGTTTCCCCTCATCGAGGTATTGCGCAATGCGCCCATGGGGTCTAAGGTGACCGTTCAAAGAAAACCACAGCCATTGTCAGAGGAGAGATGCTATGTCACACCACATTGCTTTGCGTTGCTTGGGGAAAAACCCAATGCTCTTTGGAGCGGCCTTGGCGCTGCTCACGGCCTGCGGCGGAGGAGGCAGTTCCACCACTGACATGGTAGGCACCCAGGCGGCGTTGAACGTTGGGGCCGGCTCACCTGAAACAACCCGCCTCGCAGACCCCGCCGCACTCAAACGCAGCGCCGCGCTGAACACCGCCGATCTGGCTGCTGCCGAGCAGCAGGCGCAGGACGCCGAGGCTTCGGCATCCTTTCTCGACGAACTCCAGGCTGGAGCGATTGCCGCCAAGCGCGACTACCAATCCGGCGCTGTGGCGCGCAAAGCCCTGGCCATGCGCATTCCGGTGTACCGCTTCTCCAACAGCAGCACCGGCGCCCACTTCTTCACCACCAGCGTCTCAGAGCGCGACAACGTGGTCAACACCCTTTCGCCGCCGTTCAACCTGGAGGGCGAAGCCTTCTCGGTCGCCAGCGCTTATTCACCCGGCCTGAGCCCGGTGCATCGCTTCTACAACACGCAATCGGGCGTTCATTTCTACACCATCAGCGAAGCCGAACGAGCCAACGTGGTGGCCAATTTCCCGCAGTTCAGTTACGAGGGCGTGGCCTATTACGCCAGCCAGGTGGCTGGCGCCGGCTTGATTCCGTTCTACCGGTTTTACGTGCCGAGCAAAGGCTTTCACTTCTACACCGCCAACGAGGCCGAGAAGAACAACATCATCGCCACCTTGGCCGCCACCTACAGTTTTGAGGGCGTAGGCTATTACGTCTTGAGCAGCGACTGGCGGGCCGAGAAGCTGCCCCATTCCGGCGTGACCAGCAGCCAGTGTTACGAGCCTGGCACCGATACGCTGGTGAACTGCAACGCCACTTCGGTGACCGATTTCAACAACCAGCAAGACGGTCACCGCGCCAACGTCAACCGCATGGCCTACAGTCTTGTGAATGGACGCCCTCTGGACACTTGTGTCAGAGACGACGTCACGGGCCTGATCTGGGAAGGCAAACAAGCCAGCGGCACGCGGGCTGGCAGCAACACCTACACCCACCTGGGCAACGGACTGGCCAGCGATGCCAGCGGCTACGTGGCCGCGGTGAACACGGCCAATCTGTGCGGTTTCAGCGACTGGCGTTTGCCCACGCGCCACGAGTTGATGAACATTGTTGACAATGGCCGTGCCACAACGCCCAAAATCAACACCACCTGGTTCCCGAACACGGCTGCCAGTGACCACTGGAGCGCCGAGGGGGACAGCACCAACAACGCCAATGCTTGGGTTGTGAGGTTTGAATTCGCAATCGCAAAAATTGGAGCCCGCTCAAATGCCAACGCGGTGCGCCTGGTACGCGGCAGCGCCCCCAGTGGGCCGCGCTACAGCCACAGCACGGTGGCCTACAGCAGCGACGGGGCCAACAACGTGGTCAACGATGCCTGGACCGGGCTGCAGTGGCGCCGTTGCGAACAGGGTCGGGTCTGGAGCGGCAGCGCTTGTACCGGCACGGCCACCACGTACTCACACGAACAGGCACTCGGCCACGCCCGGGCCCAATCGGGCTGGCGCCTGCCCAACATCAAGGAGCTAGACAGCCTGGTGGACCTGAGCGTGAGCAGCGGAGCACGCATCGATTCGACTGCGTTTCCTGGGGCAGGCAGCGCTCGTTTCTGGGCGTCCTCCCCCTATGTGCTCCAACCCTTCTACACCATGAACGTCGATTCCGGCAATGGCGAAGTCAACGGCACCGTCCGATCCAGCATCTACGCGGTCCGGTTGGTTCGGGCCAATCAGTGATGGGGGGCGGCGCGGCCGCCGTAAGGTCGGTAGAACGCACGAGGAAAGTAGATCATGAAATCCATCGCTGCCCCTCTTGGTCCCTTCGGCTTCAACAGAGGGTACCTCCTGCGCTGGCTCGCCGCTGCTGCCCTGTGTGGGCTGGTCGCGGCCTGCGGAGGCGGCAGTTCTTCTTCCTCTGAACTGGTGGACACCAAGGCGGCATATGCCGCCGGAGCCGGCTCAGCCGAAGCACTGCCCAGCAACGCAACAGACCCTGCCGCCTTCGCGCGAAGCGCAGCACTGAGCCGCACCGAGCTGGCTGCCGCCGAGCAACAGGCCCAGGCCGCCGAAGACTTCGCCTCACCGACCCCGTTGGAAGATCTCAAACCCGGTGAGATCGCCGCCAAGCGCGACTACCAAATTGGCGAAGTGGCGCGCAAAGCCTTGGCCGTGCGCATCCCCGTTTACCGCTTCTTCAACGGCAGCACCGGCGCGCATTTTTTCACCACCAGCACCACCGAGCGCGACAACGTGGTCAACACCCTTTCACCACCGTTCAGTCTGGAGGGCGAAGCCTTCTCGGTGGCCAGCGCCTTCTCGCCCGGCCTGAGCCAGGTGCACCGTTTCTACAACACGCATTCGGGCGTGCATTTCTACACCATCAGCGAGTCCGAGCGGGCCAACGTGGTGGCCACTTTGCCGCACTTCAGCTACGAAGGCGTGGCCTACCACGCCAGTCAAGTGGCCGGTGCCGGGCTGATTCCGTTTTACCGGTTTTATGTGCCCAGCAAAGGCTTCCACTTCTACACCGCCAAAGAAAGTGAGAAGGACAGCATCATCGCCAATCTGGCCGCCACCTACACCTATGAGGGCATCGGCTACTACGTGCTCGACAGCGATTGGCGCGTGGAGAGACTGCCGCACTCGGGTGTGACCAGCAGCCAGTGTTACCAGGCAGGCAGCAATATGCTGGTGGACTGTGCAAGCCAGGGTGCCACTGGCTTGAACCTGCAGCAGGACGGACACCGCGTTGACATCAACCGCATGAGCTACCGCGAACTGCCCAACCCGGCGGGTGGCAACTACCCTCGCACCAGTTGCGTGAAAGACGATGTGACCGGTCTGGTGTGGGAAGGCAAGACGGACGGGGGAGAGCGCTCAGGCAGCTTCACCTATACCAACTTTGGCGATGGAACCACGGGCGATGCCAGTGCGTACGTCAACCGGGTGAACCAGCTCGCACTGTGCGGATATACCGACTGGCGCCTGCCCACCCGCCAGGAGCTGTTGACCATCGTTGACTTTGGGCGTATCACAGGGCCCGCCATCGACATCAATTGGTTCCCCGAAACGGCTGAAGGCGATTACTGGAGCGGTGAGTCGGTGAGCGCCAACAGTAGCTTGGTTGGCTCCGTGGGGTTTTCTGCAGGCGTTTCGCTCTTCCGCTTCCGTTCACATGAGACCGCGGTGCGTCTGGTGCGAGGCCGTTTCACCAGTGGGCCACGCTTCAGCTACAGCACGGTCGCTTACGGCAGCGACGGCGCCAACAACGTGGTCGACGATGCCTGGACGGGTTTGCAGTGGCGCCGCTGCGAACAGGGTCGGGTATGGACCGGCAGTGTTTGCGCGGGCACGGTCAGCAGGTATACCCATGAACAGGCTCTCGCCCATGCCCGAACCCAAAGCGGCTGGAGAATGCCCAGTGTGAGGGAGCTCAGCAGCCTGGTTGACCTGAGCGTGAGCGGTAGCGCTGCGCGGGTCGATCCAGCAGCATTTCCTGGCGCCAGCGCATTGCATGTCTGGGGGGCTTCTCCCGACGTGAGGAACGACGGTCAGGCCTGGTTCGTCTTCTTCTACGATGGCTTCATCAATCACAGCTTTCGTCAAGAGGACCTCCCGGTTCGCTTGGTGCGTGTCAGCTTTGCGCGAGTCAATCTGTGATGGGAGCGGCGCAGCTGGCTGCGTACTGGTACTTTCCAAGGTGAAAACACATGAAGCAAGCGCTAACACGGGTCTGCCTCAGGCCCCTTCGCTGGCTAGCCGGTGCCGCAGTGGCGGTCCTTCTGACAGCCTGCGGCGGTGGCGGCAGTGCAAGCTCTGACCTCGCGGGCACCCAGGCGGCGTCGGGCGCCGGGGCCGGCTCACCTGAAGCAGCCCGCCGCGCAGACCCCGCCGCGTTCCAGCGAAGCGCCGCACTGAGCAGCGCCGATCTGGCTTCTGCCGAGCAACAGGCGCAGGCCGCCGAGGCCTCGGCGGCTTCTCTCGATGAACTCGATGCTGGCGAAATTGCGGCCAAGAGCGCATACCAATCAGGTGCCGTGGCGCGCAAGGCCCTGGCCATGCGCATTCCGGTGTACCGCTTCTCCAACAGCAGCACGGGCGCCCACTTCTTCACCACCAGCGTTTCTGAGCGCGACAACGTGGCCAACACCCTCTCGCCGCCCTACAGCCTGGAAGGCGAAGCCTTCTCGGTGGCCAGCGCTTATTCACCCGGCCTGAGCCCGGTGCACCGCTTTTTCAACACGCAAAACGGGGTGCATTTCTACACCATCAGCGAAACGGAGCGGGCCAACGTGGTGGCCAATTTCCCGCAGTTCAGTTACGAGGGCGTGGCCTATTACGCCAGCCAGGTGGCTGGCGCCGGCTTGATTCCGTTCTACCGGTTTTACGTGCCGAGCAAAGGCTTTCACTTCTACACCGCCAGTGAAGCGGAGAGGAACAGCATCGTGGCAACGCTGAGTGCGGTCTACAGCTATGAGGGCGTCGGCTATTACGTGCTCGACAGCAACTGGCTGGCCGAGAAGTTGCCGCATTCGGGGGTCACCAGCGACCAGTGTTACGAAGCGGGAAATGATTTTCTCGTGACGTGCAGCAGTGATAACGCCATGAACCTGAACCCGCAGCAAGATGGTCATCGAGTGGCCATCAACCCCATGAGCTACGGCACCGTGGGCAGTAATCAGCTGACCAGTTGCGTGCGCGACAACGTCACAGGCCTGATCTGGGAAGGCAAAGAAACCAACGATACGCGGGCAGGCAGCAATGTCTATACCAACCTGGGCAACGGCCTGGCAAACGACACCAGCGGCTATGTGGCCGCCGTGAACACGGCCAACCTGTGTGGCTTTAGCGACTGGCGCGTGCCCGCGCGACACGAGCTGATCGGTATTGTTGACTTTGGGCGCGTAGCAGCACCCAGCATCAACACCATCTGGTTTCCCAACACCGCTGAAACTGACTACTGGGGGGTTGGGTCCTTGAGTACCGATGCAAACGTTGCTTGCTACGTCAGCTTCGCCGGCAGAAAATCGGGCTGCTCCGCCCGGACAGATGCCAAAGCGGTGCGTCTGGTGCGTGGCAACTCCCCCAGCGGGTCGCGGTTCAGCTACAGCACAGCTCTTTTTGGCGGCGACGCTCCCAACAATATAGTTAACGACGCTTGGACCGGCCTGCAGTGGCGCCGCTGCGTACAAGGGCAAGTCTGGAGCGGCAGCACTTGTACGGGCACGCCTGGTGCTTTCGTCCACGTGCAGGCGCTTGACCATGCCAGAACCCAAAGTGGCTGGCGGCTGCCCAATGTCAAAGAGCTCAGCAGTCTGGTTGATCAGAGCGTGGGCAGCAGCGCAGCGCGCATTGATCCGATCGCGTTTCCCGGCGCCAGCGCAATGCTTGTCTGGTCATCGTCTCCCTATGCGGGCAATCCCTATGGATCCCCTGGTTCTTGGGGCGTCGTCTTCGGCAATGGCGATTTCGCCGGGTACTACCGAGGTCTCTACTTGCCAGTTCGCTTGGTGCGTGACATTCGGTGATTGGATGTGGCGCAGCCGCATTGGGTCCAGGTTTTTTGCAAAGGGCCAGAAGGAAGGTCGCGGCCTGTCTGCCCGGGTGTTCCAAGGATGCGACGCCCGTTGTATTAGGGTTAATTGCAGTCAATTTGGGCAGGCACATCACACTCGCATGCGATCAAACCAGCCGCCTTGCGATTCACCGCATGGGGATCGAATCACGATGCCGTCCGAGCCTGGCGGTTGATTACTGGTCCGGATTCGACACGCCCGATGCCACATGACCTGAGGGCACGTGCATTGAAGCGTGTTCGATGTGGCCGGTCTGGTCGTCAAAGAAAAAGTCGGGTTCAAATTCACGCAGGAATTCGCCTTTGGGCAGGCCGCCCAGGAACATGGCTTCGTCCACCTCGATGTTCCAGTTCATCAGCGTTCGAATGGCGCGCTCGTGGGCCGGGGCGCTGCGGGCGGTCACAAGGGCGGTACGAATGTGCATGTCGCTGGTGCCCTCAGCTTGAAGCCGGTGCAGCGCTTCGAGCAAGGGTTTAAACGGGCCGCCAGCCAGGGGCTGGGCCGCGTGAGATGCCTCGTGGGCCTGAAAGGCGGACAACCCTTCGGCTTGGAACACGCGCTCGGCTTCGTCAGAAAACAGCACGGCATCGCCGTCAAACGCGATGCGCACTTCGTTGGGGTGGGCGTCGCTCGCGTGTACCGACTGGGGGTACACCTGCGCAGCAGGAACGCCTGCCGCCAGCGCAGCGCGCACGTCGGCCAGATGGGTCGAAAGAAACAGGTTGGCGCGCAACGGGCGCAGGTAGCGCCAAGGCGGTTGACCGCGGGTGAAGCTGCCGCGCTGAATGGGCAGGCCATAGTGCTGCGCGGAGCGGAAAACACGCATGCCCGAGACCGGATCGTTGCGCGACAGGATCACCACCTCGACCCGCTGCGTCTTTGGATCGTTGAACGCCAGCAGTTTCTTCACCAGCGAGAACGCCACACCGGGTGGCGCCGGAATCTCAAGCCGGTCCAATTGCAGCTTCATGTAAGAGCGGTCGTCGCCGGTTTCAAACAGGCGGTTCTCTTCTTCAAAATCGAACAAGGCCCGAGAAGAAATTGCGACCACCAATTGACCGTCCAGCGAAGCTGCCATGTTGTCTGAGCGTCCAGGTAAACAAGAAGAGGGAAAAAGCGAAGGGTATCAGTGAATCGGCTCGGGCCTGTGTGCGAAGACTTCGACAAGCTCAGTCCGAATGGAGATAGGTTGTGCGAGCAAGTGGGGGAGTTCAACCCAGAACGCCGTGGAACCGGCTTTGCCGGGCCGCCAGCGTTGCCCCCTGGGGGTTGACGGCGAAGCCGGCGCAGGGGGGGCGACGACGCGACGTGCATGCCAACCAAGAACGCCGCCGATCTGGCTTTGCCAGTCGGCCAGCGTTGCCCCCTGGGGGGTGACGGCGAAGCCGGCGCGGGGGGAGCTACTTCACCAATTGGTTGAGTTGCATGATCGGCATCAGCACGGCCAGCACGATCAACAAAACCATGACACCCATGCCCAGAATCAACACAGGCTCCAGAATGGTGGCCAGGTGCATGGCGCGGCGCTGCACTTCCGAGCTCAGCTGCTTGGCCGCGCGTTGCAGCATGACGGGCAGTTGACCGGTTTGTTCGCCCAGGCGCGCAAACATGGCGATCAAAGGCGGGAAACGCTTCTTGCTGGCCAAGGCCGAAGCCAGCGGCGCGCCTTCGCGCACCAACACCAGCGCGTCCAGCGCGTCGGCGCGCATGGCCTGGTTGGACAAGGTTTCGGCGGCGGTTTGCAGGGCGCGCAAGATGGGCACGCCTGCGCCCGCGAGCATGGCCAGGGTGCCCGCAAAACGCGAGGCGTTGTAGCCCCGTGCAAGCTTGCCCACCAGCGGCAGACGCAACCAGGCAGCGTCCATGCGCATGCGCAATTCGGGTTGGCGCCGCGCCAGGGTCATGGCGATCGCGCCTGTGATCAGCCCGCCCAGCAGCAACCACCAGTAATTGCGCACGAAGGCACTGATGCCCAGCATGACCACGGTCAGCATGGGCAGGGCGCGCTTGCTGCTGGCGAATACGCCTGCCACCTGGGGCACCACATAGCTCAGCAAAAACACCACGATCACAATGGCTGCGAGCGAGACGATGGCGGGGTAGAGCGAGGCGGCAAAGATCTTGTTCTTCAGGCCTTCGCTTTCCTCCAGATCGTCGGCCAGCTTTTCGAGCACGGTGCCCAGTTGGCCGCTTTGTTCACCGGCTGAAATCACGGCGGTGTAGATCTTGGAGAACTCCTTGGGGTGCTGCTCCAGCGCCCGTGCAAAGGCCGAGCCGGCGTTCACTTCGGCGCGCAGCGAGGCGACCAGGCGCTGCTGGTCGTCTTGGTCGGCTTCTTCGGCAAGGGCGGCCAAGGCGCGTTCCAGCGGCAAGCCCGCTGCCACCAGACCCGCCAGCTGACGCGTCCAGACAGCCAGCGTGGTGGCGTTGAACACGTTGCCACCCCACAGTGTCATGTTCAGCCCGGTGCCTTTGCCGCCATCGGCGTTGTTCATGGCGGGCTCGACCAACATGGGCACCAGGGCCCGTGCGCGCAACAGGCTGCGGGCCGAGCGCGCGGTGTCGGCGTCGATCATGCCTTTCTGGACAGCGCCCTTGGCGTCCAGGGCTTCATAGGCGTAGGCGGGCATATCAGCAGGCGCCGCGCAGCGCCGCCCCCATCAAGGACCGCCCCCCAGGGGGGCAGCTAGTGGCACGAAGTGATGAGCGTGGGAGCATGGGTGATCAGTCTCTGGTGACGCTCATGACTTCGGCCTCTGACGTGATGCCGGCTTCGATCAGGCGCTGGCCGTCTTCTCGCATCGAGCGCAGCCCTTCGGCCTTGGCGGTGGCGATCAGCTCGCTCTCGGCGCTGCGGTTGTGGATGTGGGCGCGGATGGCGTCGTCGGTGACCAGCAGCTCGTAAATGCCGGTACGGCCCTTGTAGCCGACCTGATTGCACTTGTCGCAGCCCACGGGCACCCAGCGGCCTTCGGGGTCCTTGCGCTTGCAATGCACACACAGTTTGCGCACCAGTCGCTGGGCCATCACACCGAGCAAACTGCTGGAGAGCAGAAAGGGCTCCACACCCATGTCAGTCAGGCGGGTGACGGCGCTGGGGGCGTCGTTGGTGTGCAGCGTGGCCAGAACCAGGTGGCCGGTGAGCGAAGCCTGAATGGCAATCTGGGCGGTTTCGAAATCGCGGATCTCGCCGATCATGATCACGTCGGGATCCTGGCGCAGGATGGCGCGCAGGGCCTTGGCGAAGTCGAGATCGATTTTTGCGTTGACCTGGGTCTGGCCCACGCCATGCAGCTCGTATTCGATCGGGTCTTCGACCGTCATGATGTTTTGCACGCTGGCGTCGAGCTTTTGCAGCGCCGCGTAGAGTGTGGTGGTTTTGCCCGAGCCGGTGGGGCCGGTGACCAAAATGATGCCGTGGGGCTGTTTGATCAGGCGCTCGAAGCGCGACAACACATCGCCCTGCATGCCCACGGCTTCCAGCGTGAGGCGACTCTCGCTCTTGTCGAGCAAGCGCAGCACGGCGCGCTCTCCGTGGGCGCTGGGCAGGGTGGAGACACGAACGTCGACCGCGCGGGTGCCGATGCGCAGCGAAATGCGGCCGTCTTGTGGCAAACGCTTTTCCGAAATGTCGAGCTCGGCCATGATTTTCAGGCGCGAGATCAGTGCGGCGTGCAACGCGCGGTTGGGCTGCACCACTTCGCGCAGTGTGCCGTCCACGCGAAAACGCACACTGGACATGCGCTCGAAGGGCTCGATGTGGATATCACTGGCGCCATCGCGCGCGGCCTGCGTGAGCAGGGCGTTGAGCATGCGGATGATGGGTGCATCGTCGGACGTTTCCAGCAAGTCTTCGATGGCCGGCAGCTCCTGCATCATGCGGCTCAGGTCGGCATCGCTTTGCACTTCACTGACCACTGCCGCCGCACTGGATTCGCCTTGTGCATAGGCCGCGCTGATGCGCTGGCTCAGTGTTTCACTGGGCTCCCACACCATCTCACGTACTTCGTGTTTGCGCAGAATCTCAGACAGTGCCGAGAGGCGAAGGGCTTGCAAGGCGGGCGTGGCGGCTGGCGTGTTGCTGCCCATGAGCACCAGGCCCTGGCCATCGTCTTCCAAAAGCCACAGGTGCTCGCGCGCGAAGGCGTAGGGCAGCGGGTGTTTCATGGCGCGGCGTGGTGTTGAATCAATTGCTGGCCGGTATGGTCGGCACAGCGTCATAGACGGGTGCGCGTTGTGGTGGCATGACTGGCGCATCGTTGATGCGCAGCATCTGGCTCGGTTCGGGCTGGGCTTCTTTTTGCGCGCCGCGCATGAGGTCGTAGCGGTCGAGCGAAAGTGCGTTGGTGGCGCTGGCGTCGCGCAAGATCACGGGGCGCAGGAATACCATCAGGTTGGTTTTCTTGCGGGTGCGTGTTTCGTTCTTGAAAAGGTTGCCCAGAATCGGCACATCGCCGAGGCCGGGAATTTTGTCCTGGTTGCCCGAAAATTCGTCTTGCAACAGGCCGCCCAGAACGATCACGCCACCGTCTTCCACCAGCACCGTGGATTCAATGGTGCGCTGCGTGGTGATGATGCCGGATGGCGAGTTGAGCGAGGAAGCCTGCACAGCGCTGACCTCCTGGTAGATGGTCATCTTGATGGTGCCGTTTTCGCTGATCTGCGGTTTCACGCGCAGAGTGATGCCCACGTCTTTGCGCTCGATGGTCTGGAACGGGTTGACCGAGCCTTCATTGGAGTTGTTGCTGGTGTATTGCCCGGTCACAAAGGGCACGTTCTGGCCCACCACGATCTTGGCCTCCTGGTTGTCGAGCGTGAGCAGATTGGGTGTGGACAACACGTTGCCTTCCCCGCTGGTTTGCAGGAAGCGCGCGAGCAGACCCAGCAGGTAGACACCGTTGCGTTGCTGCGCCAGGCCGAGGTTGAACCCGGTGCCGGGCGCGGTGATGCCCGTTGTGTCGCCGGTTGCGACGGGCAGCAGGTTGGTCAGGATGTTGTTGCCGGCGGCCCCGAAATTGGTGCCGAGCAATCCGACCACGCTGCTGCCGATGTTGCCGATGGGACTTTGCCATTGGATGCCGAACTCAGACGCTTTGTCGGCGTTGACTTCGGCGATCAGGCTCTCGACATAAACCTGTGCGCGGCGTGAATCCAGCTTGTCGATCACGGCGCGCAACTGGCGGTACTGCGGTTCGGGCGCGGTGATGATGAGCGAATTGGTGGCCGGGTCGGCCTGGATCTGACCGCCCGTAGAGGGCGATGCCACCGCAGCCACGGGGGCGGTGGCCTGGTTGCCAGCGGCTGTGGCCGTGCGCTGGGTGGGTGAAACCGCCGCAGTGGAAATGGAGGCACCACCTGAAACAGACGTACCTTCGCTGGCCATGGCCGCGCGCAAAGTGGTGGCCAGCGAAACGGCATCGGCGTTCTTCAGGTACACCACATGGATGTTGCCGCTGGCATCAATGGAACTGGGCTGATCGAGTTTGATGACCAGCGATCGAACCAGTGCGAGCCGCGCCGGGTTGGCCGCCCGCATCACGATGGCGTTGCTGCGTGGCTCGGCCACCAAGGTGGTTTTGTATGAAGGGTCGCCTTGTCCGCCGGCGCCCGCAGCAGGCTGGTCCAGCAAGCGCGAGACCATGGGAACCAGGTCGGCAGCGAGGGCGTGTTGCAGCGGAATCACCTCGACATCGGAGGCCCCCGCCACATCGAGTGCGGTGATGATGTTGCCGATGCGCTGCAGGTTGTCGGCGTAGTCGGTGATGACCAGGGCGTTCGTACCCGGGTTCACGTTGATGGTGTTGTTGGGCCCGATCAGCGGTCTCAGGATCGGCACCAGGTTGTTGGCCGACTCGTGGTTGAGGTTGAAGATCTGCGTGACGATCTGATTGGAAGAGCGCAGCTTGTTCACGGAACCCGCGTTGACGGGGTTGCCCTGCAATTTGGCATCGGCCTCGGGCACGATTTTGTACAGCCCACCGGTGTCCACCAGCGTAAAGCCCTGCAAACGCAGCGCGGCACCAAACTGGTTAAGTGCAGCGGCGGGTGAAACGGGGCGATCGGTGGCCAGGCTGATGGCGCCCTTGACGCGCGGGTCGACCACCACGTTGCGCCCACTGATGGTGGCCATGGTGCGGGCCACGGCTTCAATTTCGGCGTCCACGAAATTCAGGGTGACGGGCTCACGGCTGCCAGTTTGGGCCCATGCGACTTCGGTGCCAATACAGGGAAGCAAGGCAAGGCCGATGGCAAGTGCCAGGGCGCGCAGCGATGGCGCCTGGGGCGCCTTCAATGCAAGAGGTGTGCGGTTCATATGGGAATCCTATCGCGTTCAGCCCACGGCGAGAATGGAGCGTGGGCCGTCGCGGCGCCCGATGATGTTGAGCAGGTTTTCGAGGGCGGTTTCGCGTCCGGGAGCTGCTTGTGCAAAACCCTGGAAACGCAGTCGGGATCCAACCCACTGGCCGTTGCCCTGCAGCTGCAGACCCCCGTCGAGTGTGGTCAGGCGCAGCAAGGCGCTGTCGCCGTCTGGCGTGGCGTCGAGCAACACGCGGTAGCTGCCCAGCGGGCGCAGGGTGGACAGCCGCGAGGTCATGTCCAGAGCGTCTACTTGCAGACCGCCTTCAAGTTGCAATCGCCCCTGGATGATCCGCACCGTCAACCCCTTGGATTCCAGGGCCAGCTGGCCCTCGGGTCGCAAGGTGTTCCAGGGTGTCCCCAGGCCGGCGAGCAAGACGGCTGGCCATTGGCTTGAGAAAGCCGCCACGCGCAGCGTCGTGGCTTTCAGGGCGGGCAGGACTGTGATGCGCATGGGTTGCGCCGCGCAACAGGGGGTTTCCAGCGCCAGAACCATGGCGGGTCGGCGCTCAGACCAGGTGGGGTTGAGGCGCCAACGCAGTCCTTGGGGCAGAGCGCTTTCGGCGCGGCTGCCTGCGCCGCCAGTGAGCAGCAAATCGCCTTGGCCGCGCCAGACAGTGCCCCGGGTGTTGACCAGTTGCACCTTGTCCCCTGTGCCCCAGGCGATGGCGCCAGCCAGCCAGCTGGCTGGCGCAAAAACGACCATGGCGATCAGCAGCCCCAGCAAGGCCCCCGTCCAGGCCAGGCGCGATGACCCTTTGGTGGTCATCATGGCGTGGTCGATCCGAGGCCAGGGCCTGCGACGGTGATCTGGCCGTGCCAGCCTTCCGGGCTGCCTCTAAGGTCGAGCTGGGCGCTGACAGGCACCAGACGGGCGTTGACGCGCACCTGGTTGAGCCAAAGGGCCAAGGCTTCTGGCGCCGTGCCACGCAAGGTGAGGATGGCGCGATCACCCTGCACGTTGATCTGGGCCGTGGCACCGAGTGGGCCCGTGGCCTGCGTCAGGGAACTCTGGGCGGCGCCACGGCTGGGGATGGGGGCACTGTTTTGTTCGCGCAGTTGTTCGACGCTGGCGGCCATGCTTTGCATTTGTGCCAGTTGGGCGTCCAGTGCGGCGTGTTGCGAGGGGGCTTTGCGCAGGGTGTTGATGGCCGGGCCGAGCAGCACCCACCAGAGTAAAGCCAATCCGATCACCCACGCAGCGACCGAGACAGCCCGGCGCTCCCGCGGCGCCATGGCTTGCCACCGCACAGTCAGGCGCTCGACCAGACCGCTGCTGGTGGCTTTTCTGCGTCCGGTTGGCGCGGTGGAGGGTGCGGTTGTGGCGGTGTTCATCGGGTGGGTGGGGCCATTCACGGTTGGGCTGGGCTCAACGAGATGCTGGCGTCTTGCACGGTAGTTTCCCAGCCCGCACGACGCAGGGCGGCTTGCAGCCCGGGCCAGACGCCTGCGGCCGACTCATCGGCAACGAACTGGCCGTTGCCACCATTGGCCTGGCGCTGGTATTGGATGCCACGCAAGGCCACAGGTTCCTTTGCACTGGCCCGCGCGATGCCTGACAGCATGGCCTCCAGATCAAGGGTGGACAGTTGACCGTTCGATTGCTGCATGTTGGCGAGCTCGCGCTGCATCTGCACAGGAGCATCCAGCACCAGTGTCACGTTGGGAAACGTGGTTTGCAAAATCTGACTGATTGCCTGCTGCTTGGTTTTCAGCGCGCGCCGTTCCTGCCAGGCCGCGGCATTGACGCCGATGAGTTGCACCGCGACCAAAGCCGCCAGACCCCAGCGAGCGGGCCGCCAGGCGGGTGCGCTGCGCAATTGGCGCCAGAACTGGCGCAGCCGCTGACCTCGCCGGGCGCTGTTGGACAGACTCAGGTCGAACTGCGCCAGATTCCACTCGGATTGCGCACATCGCAGCAGCCAATTGGGCAGGGTCAGCAGCGTGAACCGTTGATCAAAACACTGTTCAGCCTGCGCGGCGGCCGCGGGTTCGGACAGCCATTGCACATTGGCGTCGTCGGTTGGGGCCAGGGTGTCGAGCGCTGCACCGGCCTGGGCCATCAATGGGGTGCAGCTTACGCCAGTGGTGCTGGCGCTGGCCAGCCACGCCTGTTCGGACTGGTGGTGGGCCCAATGCACCTTCATTCCTGTGGCTTCGCCGCCTCCACTGGCTGTTGTGGTGCCCAGCGGACTCAAACCCGGGACGATGCGGGTGACGGGGCGACCGCTTCCTTCCAGCGCCTGAAGCCAGCCTTTGACCCAGGCTTTGTGGCAGGCCGCGACCCACACCGAAGCCCCCGCCTTGGCACCGGGCGCCAAGGCGAAGTGCAATTCGGCGGTGTCGCTGAGCAGGCGCTCTTCCAGCATGCCGTCAAGCACCGCGCGCAACCGGGCGGTGGGCACCTTGGGCAGTGCGATCTTGTGCCACGACACCGATTGAGGTGGCAAGACCAGCACCAGTTCGGCGTCAGCGGGCAGTGTCGAGAGTGTCGAGAGTGTCGAGGTGCCATGGGTGACCACCTGCTGACCGTCAGACGAGCTGGCCCAATCCACGGAGGCGTTCGGTCCGGCCGCGTTGGTGGAGAAGGAAGATGGGGTGAGGATCAGCACAAGTGGGGGCTGTTGCGTGGGGCAGGGTGGGGAGGCAGGCCTATGCGGTTGAGCCTATCTCCAGCATTCTAGAGGTAAGGAAAAGGCATTCGGTGGCCTTCTCGGCCCCTTGTGTATCAAGAAACTGCGGTGCGTTCGCGCCACACCACGCCCGTTTTCAGACCGGTGCGCACCACCAATGAGCGCTCCTGGGTGGTTCGGTTGTCCAGCCGCAGGCGCACCGTGACCTCGAAATAGCGGCTGCGCACGTCATGTTCGTTGGGCTTCAGGGTTTCAGCGGTGGCTCCGGGAATGCGGGCGGCCGCCGCGGGCAGATCGCGAAAAGGTGTGGTGCCGCGCTCAACCACCAGACGTTCTGCGGTGGCCAGGTCGAGCACGGGCACACTGGCACACAAAGCCTGAGCGCTGGCGGTATTGAGGTTGAGCGGCGTCAGTGTGGGCAGCCAGGTGACGTGGGGGCTCAGCGCTTCGAGGCTGGCCTCGCTGATGCCCAGCCAGCCCAGCTGGGAAAAACGGGTCGGCAGCAGCGGGGTGGCTGAGGGTTCCGGGTTGTTGAGGGCCTGTTCGGTGCTGCGCAGCAGGTTGTCCACGGCGGCCGTCAGTTCGGCTTCAGGCAGGTTGAGCAATTCGTAGAGTTTTTTGAAGGCGGCCACGTCGACCGCCGATACCTCGGCGTCCCTTTTTGCCGCAACGCCCTTGGTTCGAACCAGGTTAAAGGCGTTGAGTTTGGCTTGGGCGTCGACGATTTCACCAGAGAGAAAAGCGGGCAGAAGGTCTTCGGTGTTGTTGTTGGGGTCTGCGGCCAGGAAGCTGGAGAGTTGGGCTTCTTCCAGCGGCGTCGCCCAAGGCTCGCCGAGGTGGTCTGCGCTGCCGGTGTTGCGGTTGCTGCGCGCATCTTCGCGCAGGATAAGGCGCGCCCAGTCGACTGCTCCGGTCAGCAACCAGCCGGCTTGTACGCGCTGGCGCTCTGCCGTTTCCACTTCGGTCGAGCGCCATTGTTGCCACAGGGCGGCCGAGGCCAGCGTGGCCACCAGCGTGACCACGAGCATGGCCAGCAGCAACGCCGCCCCGCGCTGCCGGCGCTTTTTCTGGGATTGGGACATCGGTTTCAAGGGGAGCCCGCCGTCAAAGTGGGCTGGACCCAGTCGAGCACCACCGGGCCGGAAAGGCTTTGACCAGGGGTCAAGGTGAGTGTGAGTCGCACACCGTTGGGCGCATTGCCGGTGGTGTCCCGCCGGGTCTCGGCTTCATTGCCCACCGATGACAGCGGGTTGCCCCAGGTTGCGCCGCGGTGGTAGCTGAGCACCCAGGCATCGATGGGAATCAGTGGCAGCGATGTGTCACCTGGATCGGCGCCTTCACCCTGTTTTTCTCCCAGACCCCACTGCTGGGCACGGGTCCAGGCTCTGGCGAGTTCGTTGCGTTGGCGCAGAGGGGGCGATTGCCAGCGTTGCCACTGGGGTACCTCGGTGTCGCCCAAAGGGGCTGGCATGCGGGTCCAGGCCACGACACGCAAGCCCGGGCTCTGCACGCCACCCTCGGTGCTGTCGCGGCGCGTCATGCGCAGCACGCGGCCATCAAAGCTCATCGAATCGACCTCGCCGGTTTCTACCAGGGCATCGAGATCGGCACGCCATTGGCCCAGGGCCGCCTGCAAACGCAAGACCTGGTCGGATCGCGTCTTGGTGAAGGCTTGTGCCCGGTTCATGCTGTCGAGCGATCGCCAACTGAGCAAGGCCAGCATGGCCATCACTGCCATGGCCACCAGCAGCTCGATGAGCGTGAAGCCTTGTGTCCGGCGTGAATACGTCTGAGTGCCCAGCGCAGGGCTCTTGCAGACCTTGGGACTTGGTGGCATTCAGTAGCGCCCCACGATGGTTGAGATGGTCAGCAGATTGACCAGGGTGCCATTCACCGACCCGGTGATGACGGCGTCCACACGGCGGAAATTGGGATTGGGCGTGGGCTGTACCGAGGTGCGCACCTGAAGCTCCTGGCCCGCCTGTTCGCAGGTGCCGGTGGTGTCGCCCGTCGCCGGCAGCTGACGGGTGAGGCGCAGCTGCACCAGGGTGTTTTCCGCGCAGAGCTGGGCCAGCCATTGTGTGCTCTGGCGCTCGGCGGCACGCGTCAAGGCCCCCGTTGCCTGGATACCCGCGGCCAAGGCCATGGCGGTGATGGCCAGTGCCACCAGAATCTCGATCAGCGTAAAGCCGGCCGTCGACTGTCGGTTCATGGCTGCGCGTCCGTCGGTGGTGCAACCGTAAAGGGACCGAGCCCATCGGTGGCCAGGACCAACGACTGGGAGCCGAGTTGCAGTTGCACCCGCTGGGCCGTGATCAACGGCTCGGGGCCGAGCACGAGGTTGGCTGTGTCGGCCGGCTGAATGACTTCCGCTTGCGTGTCTGCCTGGAGCCAGGCGCGCATGCCCGCGAGAGGGTTCGGGGCTTCCTTGCGGCTTGACAGGCCATCGAATTCGAAACCTTCGGGGGTGGCACGCCAGTACACCGGGACGCCACTGGTGCGTGATTGGGCGCGCGCCGACTCAAGCAAAGCCGACAAACGCAGAGCCTCGGTTTCCAGCCGATCCCGATTGGAGTCGGGCAGCGCCAGGCTCACTGTCGCCGTGGCCAGCGCGATGATGGCAATCACCACCATGAGCTCCAGCAAAGTGAAACCCTGTTGAGTCTGGCGCATGGCGGGCTGATGCGACATCAGCTCAGTTGGACAAGTGCAAAGAACAACGCCACTCGCAGCGGCGGCGCATGGGGAGACGGCTCAACGCAGGGCCGCCCCAAGGTGAGACAGCTCCCTGGGGGGCAGCAACAAGCGAGGCGGATGGAGCGTGGGTGCGCAAAAGAGCCAACGCAGGGCCGCCCCAAGTTGGGTCAGCCCCCTCGGGGGGGCAGCGACCCGCGCAGCGGCGGAGCGTGGGTGCGTAAAAGAGCCAACGCAGGGCCGCCCCAAGTTGGGTCAGCCCCCTCGGGGGGCAGCGACCCGCGCAGCGGCGGAGCGTGGGTGCGCAAAAGAGCCAACGCAGGGCCGCCCCAAGTTGGGTCAGCCCCCTTGGGGGGCAGCGAGCCGCGCAGCGGCGGAGCGTGGGGGCGCAAAAGAGCCAACGCAGGGCCGCCCCAAGTTGGGTCAGCCCCCTCGGGGGGCAGCGAGCCGCGCAGCGGCGGAGCGTGGGTGCGCAAAAGAGCCAACGCAGGGCCGCCCCAAGTTGGGTCAGCCCCCTCGGGGGGCAGCGACCCGCGCAGCGGCGGAGCGTGGGGGCCATGTTCACTCCCAGCTGCCCACGTCTGCATTCGTGCCTTCGCCACCAGGCTGGCCATCGGCGCCGAGCGACAGCACGTCCACCTCGCCATGCACACCAGGGTTCAGGTACTGGTACGAGCGGTTCCATGGGTCGGCTGGCAACTTCTCCACATAGGGACGCCAGTTGGGTGGCACCGGGCTTGTACTGGGCTTGTTGAGCAGCGCACCCAGGCCTTGCTCGCCGGTTGGAAACCTCTGGTTGTCGAGTTTGTACAGTTTCAGGGCCTGCATGAGGTTGTTCACATCGGTGCGCGCAGCCGTGACCCGTGCGTCATCTGCCCGGTCGAGCACGTTGGGAACGATCAGCGCGGCCAGCACGCCAATGATGACCAGTACGACCATCAGTTCGATCAGCGTGAAGCCCTGTTGCAGGGCGCGGCGCGCGCGGAGAGCTTGGGCGGGGAGTTTTGAAAAGAGCGCGTTCATGGATGTGTGGGTTCCCGTATCGGCGGGCGAGCGTGATTGGCTGTTTGCGCATGGGGCGCTGGTTGGCCTTGCTGCCCAGTGGTGTGACTGCTGTGGATCATAATGCGCGCATGCTTAAGAGGCCTTTTTCTCAGCGCTTGGCGCTGCGACAGAACCGTACACCGTTTGGACCAGGCGTTGCAACCGATGCGTCCGGTCGTTCGAATGCGGCCTGGGCGGGCGGCGTGATCTGGTTGGCGGCGGGCCTGTGCGCGGGTTATTGGGTGTTGCAAGCGGGTGGGCAGGGGCCTTGGGTGCCATTGCAGGGTTTGGCGCCGAGTGCGCCTCAAGCCGATGTGGCCTCGGTGGGCCGTGCATTGGGCGCGCTGCCCGACGCCGTGGTCGATTCAACGGAAGCCGCCCCGCAGCCCCCTTCACGGGTTCGGCTGCTGGGTTTGGTGGCCCAGGGCCGGTTGGCCGGCGCCGCTTTGCTGGCGGTCGATGACCAGCCACCGCGCCCCTGGCGGGTGGGCGCTGAAGTGGTCGACGGTTTGGTGCTGCAGTCTGTCAGTCGGCGTGGCGTGAAGCTGGGCGAATCGCGATCGGGCCCAGCAACATTGGAGTTGGAGATGCCGGAGCCGCAAGCGGGGTCCCAGCCGGCTGTGCGCAGCATGGTGAGCAGCCTTCCTCAACCTCAACCTCAACCTCAACCTCAACCTCAACCTCAACCTCAACCTCAACCTCAACCTCAACCTCAACCTCAACCTCAACCTCAACCTCAACCTCAACCTCAGGCGCTGCCTGCCGGGGTGGCTGGCCAGCCGTTGCCTGCCGGGGTGGAGGAGCAGCTCAGCCCGCGTTGATCAGGTGTTCCGCTGCCTTGATCAGTGGCCAGGCCAGCAAGGTGCCTACACCCTGGCCCATGCGCAGCTCCATATCCACGACAGGCTGAACCTGCAGGTGAATGAGCATCAGGCGGTGGCCTGGTTCAGCGCTGCGGTGGGCAAAAATCAGGTAGTCCATCACGTTGGGTGAAAGCGCCCGGGCCACCAAAGCCGCAGCCGTTGCGACAAACCCGTCCACGATCACTGCTCGCCTCTCGCTGGCGGCTTGCAACATGGCACCAACCATCATGGCAATTTCAAACCCCCCCATGGCGCCGAGAATATCCAGGGGGTCGGTGGCTTTGCGGTGGCGTTTCAACGCCAGTTGCAGCACTTCGTGCTTGATCTTGAGTTGTGAATCGTCAAGACCGCTGCCACGTCCGCAGGCGTCTTCGAGTGGCACGCCGCACAGGCGAACCAGGAGCAATGCGGCGCACGAAGTGCTGCCCACGCCCACGTCGCCCAGGGCGATCACATTGCCTGGCAGATGCCGAACCACATCCATGCCCGCGTGTAACGCTGCCACTACCTGGGTCGATGACATCGCCCTTCGCAGCACCATGTTGCGCGTGCCATAGCCGATTTTTCGCAAAAGCAAGGGCACGACTGTGCGTCCATGGTCAGCGGGCAGCAAATGTGAGGCAACGCCGGCGTCGACCACACTGACCTGAAAACCGTGCAATGTGGCCAGAGAGTTGGTACTGCCTTTGCCACGCAACATGTGCAAAACCCGTTGGCGGGTGGCCTCCTGGGGAAAGGCCGATACGCCCTCGTCGCAAATGCCATGGTCTGCCGCAAACACCACCAGTTGCGGTTCTTGCAGCGCAACGCTTTCGAATGTCCTGGGCGGCACATGCTGAATGTGGGCGAGCTGCTGGGCAATGCCTTTGACGCGTCCAAGCGCGTCGTCGTGCACGAGCGTGGAGCGAAACAGCTGGTGCAGTTCGAACACCAATGTGGGGTTGTTGGCTGCCACCACCTCAGGCAAACGCAGTTCGGGCACCTCGGCCGTCAGCGGCGCAGGCGTTTCCAGAACGGGCTCGGTTGAATCGGTCATGGGCAGGTGTTCGGTCGGTGTGTTCAGCTTTTAAGAAACAGACGGTACACCGGATTGCTCGTTTCTTCGACACAGGGGTACCCCAAAGTGCCCAAAAATTGCGTAAACGCCTTGTCGTCCTTGGGCGGCACCTGCATTCCCACCAGAATGCGGCCGTAGTCGGCGCCCTGGTTGCGGTAGTGGAACAGGCTGATGTTCCAGTTGGGGCGCATCAGATTCAGGAATTTGAGCAACGCCCCCGGGCGCTCCGGGAAGATGAAACGCATCAGGCGCTCGTCGCTCGACAGGGACGAGTGCCCGCCCACCATGTGTCGAATGTGTTCCTTGGCCAGATCATCATGGGTCAGGTCCAGGGTTTTGAATCCCTGTTTGCCCAGTGTCTTCGCGATTCTTGTGGATTCGCCTTTGCCCTGGGTGGTCAGGCCCACAAATACGTGGGCCTCGCGCTCGTTGTGAATGCGGTAGTTGAACTCGGTCACATTGCGTGGTGTTCCCGGGAGATCACCAATGAGTTCGCAAAAGCGCCGAAAGCTGCCGCGTTCTTCAGGGATGGTGACTGCAAACAGGGCTTCTCGCTCTTCGCCCACTTCCGCCCGTTCGGCCACAAAGCGCAGGCGGTCGAAATTCATGTTGGCACCACACAGGATGGCCGCATAGGTCTGGCCCTTGGTCTTGTGTTTGGCCACGTATTGCTTCACCGCTGCCACTGCGAGCGCGCCAGACGGCTCTACGATGCTGCGCGTGTCGACAAAAATGTCCTTGATGGCTGCGCACACCGCGTCCGTGTCGACCACCACGTATTCGTCGACGAGGGCGCTTGCCACCCGGTAGGTTTCTTCCCCCACCAGTTTCACCGCAGTGCCGTCGGCAAACAGGCCCACGTCAGGCAGGGTGATCCGTTCACCCGCTTGTACCGATTGCAACATCGCGTCTGAGTCGTTGGTTTGAACACCAATGACTTTGACCTCTGGTCGCACTGCCTTGATGTAGTTGGCCACGCCAGAAATGAGACCGCCACCACCGATGGCGACAAAAACAGCGTCGAGCCGGGTGGTGCCCAGACTCTGCAACTGGCGGAGGATCTCCATGGCTATGGTGCCCTGCCCAGCGATTACATCGGGATCGTCAAAAGGGTGCACGAAGGTCAGTCCTTCGCGCTTCTGAAGGGCCGCAGCATGGGTGTACGCGTCGGAGTAGCTTTCACCACTTAAAACGACTTCACCGCCAAGTGCCCGAACCGCATCAACCTTGACCTGAGGCGTGGTCGTTGGCATCACGATCACCGACCGCGTGCCCAGCTTGCGTCCGCTGAGCGCCACGCCTTGGGCGTGGTTGCCTGCAGATGCGCAGATCACGCCCTTTTTCAACTGCGCGGGGGTCAAGTGGGCCATCTTGTTGTAAGCCCCTCGCAGCTTGAAGCTGAAAACCGGTTGCTGGTCTTCGCGTTTGAGCAAAACCGTATTCCCCAAGCGCTGGCTCAGGTTCTTGGCGATCTCCAGGTTGGACTCGATCGCCACGTCATAGACCCGGGCGGTGAGAATTTTCTTCAGGTAGTCGGCAGGCGTAAGTCCAGAGCCGCCCACACTCTTGCGGGCGATGGCGGGTTTGCTTTGTGTTTTTCGGCTTGCTGGCATGGTGTTTTCCTTGGGCTGCATCATATCGGCCCAACTTTTGGCGAAAAAAAACCCGAACGGGCCGAGGCCTGTTCGGGTCTAAATCCACCCGTGGAGGGCAGAGGAGACAACCTTCAATACAATGGTGCCAGTATACCCAAGACATGCTGCAATGCAACATGTCAACAGGGAAAACTGCTCGTTTATTGTGAGCAATATCTCGTTTTGCCGTTTATTTCACGCAAAGGAAAGCGCCATGGAATGCACTGTCAGTTGGACTGGCGCTGCCGGAACCCGCTCGAATATGGGTTTTGTGGCCGAAACGGGCAGTGGCCACGTGGTGGCCATGGACGGAGCGCCCGATGCGGCCAAACCCGAGAATGGTGGCGCAAACCTTGCTGCTCGCCCAATGGAGTTGTTGTTGGCCGGCACCGGGGGCTGCACGGCATATGACGTGGTGCTGATTCTCAAACGTGGCCGCCACGCCGTAAAGGGCTGCACCGTGAAACTCACCACCGAGCGGGCCGATGCCGATCCCAAGGTGTTCACCAAGATTCACATGCATTTCACGGTGACCGGGGCAGGCGTTCCGGCTGCCGCTGTGGAGCGGGCCATTGCCATGAGTCATGACAAGTATTGTTCAGCGAGCGTCATGCTCGGAAAAACGGCGCAAATCACCACGGGGTTCGAAGTCGCCGAGGGCTGAGGCGAACATTGTCAGTGCTTGGTGGGGTGTTGCCGTTCGCGAGTCAGTGATCAGATGGTGTGAGCGACTGTGGTCATCACTTTGGCCGCCAGCCTCATCACCGCACGAACCGGTGCGGGCAGTTCCGCAGCGCCTGCATGCATGGCCTCTTTGGCGTGCCTGGCCTCGTCTTCTTTCATTTGATTCACGATCGCGCGTGAAGGCAGGTCGTGGGGTGGGAGCTGTGTCAGATGGCTGGCCAGATGCGCCTCGACCTGTCGCTCTGTTTCCACCACGAAGCCCAAACTCACGCTGGTGCCCATGCGCCCGGCGATCAGGCCAATGCCAAACGAGCCGGCATACCAGAGCGGGTTGAGCAGCGAGGGGCGAGCTCCCAGGGCGTCGAGTCTTTGCCGGGTCCAGGCCAGGTGGTCGGTCTCCTCAGCACCCGCCGCTTCGAGTTGGCGTGCGAGCGCCTCCTGTTGTGCCCCATCGCGGTTGCCCGTTCTTGCCGCCAGAGCCTGAGCCGTGTAGAGCGCTTGCGCACACACCTCGCCCACATGGTTCACGCGCATGAGGGCGCCACTGGTTCGGCGCTCGATCTCACTGAGTTCCTGCAGGCCGAGCTGATTCGCTGGCGTCGGACATGGGCGAGTCGCCCGGGGTGGAGCGAAGAGAGTTCGGAGCGCCGAATCAGCGGCAAAAAGCAGGGCATCCATGGGCATCATTAGAGGGTGAATTGGGACTGTGAAATGTTCGCTCAGATCTTGTTGCTATTTTGCAGAAAAACCCGGGAAAACCCTTGTCGCGCATGGGTTTATGAGCCTTTATAGGAGGGCTGTTTCGTGTTGTAACGGAGCGACAAACTGGCTCGATTTGTCTATGAAACCTTTGCGCGTCTGATGGGCTTCTGGTGCAATGAATCAACTTCCGCAAACGGAGGTTGGCAAAGGTTCGTTGGACCTGCAGCCTCAAACTCAACTTTGGAGATACTCTCAATGAAAAAGACTCTGATTGCTTTGGCAGCCGTGGCCGCCTCGGGTGCAGTTTTCGCACAATCCTCCGTCACGCTGTACGGCGTGGCTGATGTCTCCATCGCCAAGATGGACGGTCAGACCACCAAATTGAGCAGCAGCGGAACCATGAACAACGGCACCAGCCGTTGGGGTGTGCGCGGTTCTGAAGACCTCGGTGGCGGCCTGAAGGCCGGCTTCACCTTTGAACAAGGTCTGAGCCTCGAAAACGGCAACATCTCCAAGAGCGGCACCGGCGAATTCGGCCGTGCAGCCTGGATGAACCTGTCGGGTGGCTTCGGTGACCTGCGTCTGGGCCGTTCTTTGAACCCAGCTTTCTACGCAGCAGCAACCTGGGAACTGACCGGCACGGCCAACTACTCGGTTCAAACCAAGCAGTTCGGTACCGCTCTGAACGGTTTCCGTAGCAACGGCATGATGTACACCACGCCTTCCATGGGTGGTTTCAAAGTCATGCTCGGTCACCAGTTGAAGGGCAATGACCCAGCAGGTACCGATGTGGCCCGCTCCGACCTCACCGGTATTTACGCCAATGGCCCAATGGCCTTCTCCGTCAACTACAACAAGCCTAGCGGCGGCGAGAAGAGCTTCCACGTTGGTGGCCGTTACACCATGGGCATGTTCACCCTGGCCGGCGCCATTGTTGATCCAGCAGGCGACGGCAAAGGTTTCGCTCTGGGTGGTGCTGTGAAGGCCGGTCCAGTTGACCTGGTTCTCGACATCGCACGCGATACCTTCTACAAGGACACCGACCTGCTGTTGGAAGTCAAGTACCCAATGAGCAAGCGCACCACGGCTTACGTTGCCTTCGTGCGTGACGGCAAGGGCAAGACCGCTGACAACGCCAACAACGTTGGTTTGGGCGTTCGCCACAACTTCTGATCCCCTGCTGGCCTTTGGCCAGCTTTGTGATCTCAAGCAAAAAACCCCGGTAGCACCTGCTACCGGGGTTTTTTTGCGCCAGTATTTCAATCTAAAGACCTCATTTGGGATGCCGTTCCAGTTGTTGTGTCGGGAAAACCCGACATATTTACAGATCGCAACCTCGGGATTGAGGGGAAACCCTTGTGTCCGTGTTCTGCGGGATTACGATGTGGACTGTGACTTAACTTCACACCGGTTTCGATGAACGGAACTGGACTTTTGAAACAAGGAAAATCTTATGAAAAAGTCTCTGATTGCTCTGGCCGTTCTGGCCGCTTCCGGCGCAGCCATGGCCCAGTCCAGCGTGACCCTGTACGGCATCGCCGACGTCGTGATCCACAAGGATGCCGACGTGAGCGCCCGTATGACCTCCGGTGGTGTGAGCACCAGCCGTTGGGGCGTCAAGGGTTCCGAAGACCTGGGTGGCGGTTTGAAAGCCAACTTCAACTTCGAACAAGGTCTCGACCTGACCAACGGCAACATCAAGGGCGCAGCCTTTGGTCGTCAAGCCAATGTCGGCTTCAGCAGCGGTTTCGGTGCCATCCAGTTCGGCAAGACCTGGAACGCCTACGATGACGTCGCTGCAGCGATCATCCCTGTGTTCGATTCCGTGTTGTCGCCTGCCGGCATCGCTCCTTCCTACAACTACGTTTCCAACCCTGACAGCGGTGTGAAACTCTCCATGGCTGACATGGGTGGCTTCACCGCTTCCGTGAGCACCAACTTCAAGAACGCAACGGCTGACGTCGAGCGCGTGACCGCATTCAGCGGCGCCTACGCTGGCGGCCCTGTGGTTGTGGGCCTGGCTCACCAGCAGGAAAAAGCCATTGCTGGCACGACCCGCAAGCTGACCCGCGTCAACGGTTCTTACGATCTGGGCGCAGCCAAGTTGATGGCCGTGTTTGGCGTTGTTCAAGACGAAGCCAAAGACATCACCGTTGGTGTGGACGTGCCTTTGTCCCCAGCGCTGGTTCTGTCGACCGGCTTCACGCAAGTGCGCCCTGACGCTGGCGGCGACAACGCCAACAGCTTCGGCCTGGGTGTGAGCTACTCCCTGTCCAAGCGCACCAGCGTTTACGGTGGTTTCCGCAAGGACAACGACGCAGCTGTGACCAGCTACGATGGTGTTGAGTCCCGTTACGGCGTGGGCGTCAAGCACACGTTCTGATGCTTGCGGCCTCAGGGCCGCTGTGTCGAGGATAAAAAAAGCCGCTTGGGGTAACCCAAGCGGCTTTTTTACGTGCCTTCATGCCCGGCGGCTATCTGGCCGCTTTCCCCGTGGGGGCAGCCGAAACCTTTTTGCCCCTGGATGGTTCAGCCTTCTGCTGCTGTTTCAAAGCTGGGCCGCCCTTGAATTTGTCGCCATTGACCGTCAGACCTTCTTGCGAGAGCTTGCTGGCTTTGGCCTCACCAATCCCTGAAACGCGCTGAATCAAGTCATCCCAATTCTTGAATTTGCTTACCTTGCGTTGATCCAGAATTTTTGTCGATGTGCCTGGCCCGATGCCCCTGATGCTGATCAAGTCGTCTGCAGAGGCTGTATTGATGTCGACGGCAGCCCATGCCGTGAGCGTGAAAAACAAGAGAAAAGCGCCGATCAGTCTAGATACCCACATAAGATCTTCCTTTGCATTTGATTAAAACAAAACAATCAATTAATAAAAATGATTTCAAAAAAAGAGAGTTCTTTAGATTTCTCTTTTTCCAAATTTAACGACATGCAGCATGCCGGTCATCCCCTTTGTTGGGGAAGTTCGAGAACGATCGACCCAACCTTTTGATTCATCCCATATGAAGTGAGGCGGTTTGCAGGGTCTGCGCCACCCATAGGTTTGGGCTGCCGCTGGGTCCGGTGGTGGCAGGGCCACTTGTCCCGGTTGCTGGGAAGTTCGCGATGGGCGCCCCGGTCTTCCGGTAAACTGAATCACGCTGCGCCTGTTCTGGTGCGTTTTGTTCTTCTGGAAGTCTTAACTCAGCGCTCCAAACCCATGTTGGCTTTTGTGTTCAGTCGTTTGGCCCAGGCAGTGCTCGTGATGGTCAGCGTGGCCTTTATTGCTTTCATGTTGTTTCAACATGTCGGTGATCCTGTGGTGTTCCTTCTCGGCCAAGACGCAACACCCGATCAGATTCGCCAGATGCGTTCTGACCTGGGTCTGGATCGGTCTTTCGTGTTCCAGTTTTGGCATTTCCTGGTGAACGCCGTTCAAGGCGAGTTCGGGCTCAGCCTTCGACAGGGTGCAAAAGTCTCGCGTTTGATCGCCGAGCGACTTCCCGCCACCTTGGAACTGGCCATGGTTGCCGCCGTTTTGGCCATGGTTGTCGGGGTGCCGATGGGCGTCTATGCCGCACTCAAGAAGGGCAGCGCCATCAGTCAGCTCTTCATGGCGGTATCTTTGCTTGGGGTGTCGCTGCCTACTTTCCTGATTGGTATTCTGCTGATACTGGTTTTCTCGGTGAACCTGGGCTGGTTTCCCAGCTTTGGGCGGGGCGATTTGGTTCAGGTGGGTTGGTGGACATCCGGGTTGCTCACGCCCAATGGGTGGCTACATGTGACCCTGCCAGCGATCACGCTGGCCATTTTTCAGCTCACCTTGATCATGCGGCTGGTCAGGGCCGAAATGCTGGAGGTCTTGCGCACCGACTACATCAAGTTCGCCCGCGCCAGAGGCTTGAGCAACCGGGCGGTTCACTTTCGCCATGCACTAAAAAATACCTTGGTCCCCGTCATGACGATCACCGGCCTGCAGCTGGGCGGGCTCATTGCCTTCGCCATCATCACGGAAACGGTGTTCCAGTGGCCGGGCATGGGTCTGCTGTTTATACAGGCGGTAACGTTTGCCGATATTCCTGTCATGGCCGCCTATCTTTGCTTGATCGCGTTGATCTTTGTGTTGATCAACCTGGTGGTTGATTTGCTGTACTTTGCTGTGGATCCACGACTTCGCATGGACAAAGCAGGAGGGCATTGAGCGATGACTGCAAATGCTTTGTTGCCATCCCGAATCAAGGCCCATGGCCGCGCCTTTGCACACATCGCCGCCTACCACCCCGAACTGACCGCCCTGAGGCGCGATCTGCATGCTCACCCGGAAATTGGCTTTGAAGAGCACTACACGGCCAGACGGGTGGTGGAGTCTCTGAAGGTGTGTGGGGCGGATGAAATTCACACCGGCATAGGCAAGACAGGCGTTGTAGCCGTTATCCATGGCCGCAAGACCCAGAGTGGAAAAATGATTGGTCTGCGCGCCGATATGGATGCGCTGCCCATGACCGAGCACAACGATTTCGCCTGGAAATCTGGCACGCCGGGGATGATGCACGGCTGCGGCCATGATGGGCACACCGCCATGCTGGTGGGTGCTGCACGGTACCTGGCCGAAACCCGCCGCTTTGACGGCTCGGCTATCTTGATCTTTCAGCCGGGCGAAGAGGGATTCGCTGGTGCCAAGGCCATGATCGAAGACGGCCTGTTCGAGCGCTTTCCTGTGCAGTCGGTTTTTGCAATGCACAACTGGCCTCAGATGCGTCCGGGCATGGTGGGCATCAACCCCGGGCCCATGATGGCGGCTGCCGACCGCATCACCATCGAGATCACAGGCCAGGGTGGGCATGGTGCACACCCTTACCAAACCGTGGACCCGGTTTTGGTGGCTGCGCACATCATCACAGCGGTGCAAAGCATCGTATCGCGCAATGTGCGCGCCGTGGACAGCGCTGTCATCAGCATGTGTGCCATGAAGGCCGGCGACCTGGGCGCATTCAGTGTGATGCCGGGTACGGCGACGCTGGTTGGCACGGTGCGTACCTTCAGTTCACAGGTGCAAGACATGGTGGAACGCCGTTTGCGCGAAGTGTGTTCGGGCGTGGCGCTGGGCTTTGGTGCGACGGCCCATGTGAACTACGAGCGGATCTACCCGGCCACCATCAACACGTTGAATGAAGCCCACCTCGCGGCAGACGTGGCGCAGGGCCTTGTCGGGCGCGACCACCTGGATCGAAACCTTGACCCGAGCATGGGTGCCGAAGACTTCTCCTTCATGCTGCAAGTCAAGCCCGGTGCCTACTTGCGTCTGGGGCAGGGCGCCGACAATGGCGTGGGCAGTTGTGTCTTGCACAATAGCCGATACGACTTTAATGATGAGGTGCTGCCTCTGGGGGCAGCCTTGCATGCCAGCTTGATTGAGCAGGGCTTGCCTTTGAGCGAAGATATCTAGATCGTGGTCAATCCGGAATTTCAACGAAGGAGCAAAAGATGAAGATGGTCATATCCAAACTGGGCACCGCCGTGGCGTCAGCCGCACTGATGACTGCAGGACTTTCGTACGCTCAAACTGTGCGCATCGGTAACCAGGGCGACGCCTTGTCCATGGACCCTCATTCGCTCAATGAGACCACTCAGCTCAGCGTCACGGGCAATGTCTATGAGCCTTTGGTGGCACGGGACGGCAAGCTCAATCTCACACCCGCCCTGGCCACCAGCTGGAAACAGGTGTCACCCACGGTCTGGCGCTTCGAATTGCGCAAAGGCGTGAAATTCCACGATGGCACGCCGTTTACCGCTGACGATGTGATCTTCAGTTTCGCCCGTGGCTCGGGCGATGGCTCGGACATGAAGTCTTACACCAACGACATCAAGGAAGTGCGCAAGGTCAACGACTTTGCGGTTGACTTTGAGACCAAGGCACCGTTCCCGATCTTGCCCGACGTGTTCTCGTTCTTCTACATCATGAGCAAGGACTGGTCGGAGAAAAACGGTGCGACCAAGCCGGTGGACCGCCGCAAAGGCATCGAGAACACCGCGTCGTTCAAAGCGAATGGCACGGGGCCATACCGTTTGCGCGAGCGCCAGCCCAACGTGAAGACTTCGTTTGTGCGCAACGGCAGCTACTGGGGAAAAATTGAAGGCAACGTGATCAATGTGGAATTCACGCCGATTGGCAACGATGCGACTCGCGTGGCCGCCTTGCTGTCCGGGCAGGTGGATGTGATTGAGCCGGTGCCGCTGCAGGATGTGCCGCGCATCACGGCCAGCGGCAAAGCACGGGTGCTGCAAGGCCCTGAGCTGCGCACCATTTTTCTGGGTATGGACCAGAAGCGCGACGAGCTGTTGTATTCCAGTGTGAAGGGCAAAAACCCCTTCAAAGACAAGCGCGTGCGCCAGGCGTTCTATCAGGCCATCGATATTGACGGTATTCAGAAAACAGTGATGCGTGGCGCTTCCCGGCCCACTGCGCTGATGGTAGGCCCTGGCATCAATGGCTTTGATGCCACCATGGACAAGCGTTTGCCATATGACACCGCCGCTGCCAAAGCGCTGTTGACAGAAGCGGGGTACCCCAATGGCTTTGAAGTGGGAATGAATTGCCCCAATGACCGGTATGTGAACGACAGCAATATCTGCCAAGCCGTGGCCGCCGGTTTGGCGCGTATCGGTGTGAAGGTCAACCTGCAGGCTGAAACCAAAGGCACCTACTTCCCCAAAGTACTCAAGCGCGACACCAGCTTTTACATGCTGGGCTGGACACCCAGCACCTACGATTCCCACAACGCCTTGAACGCCCTGATGCGCTGCGTGGATGACAAGGGGGCTGGCCAGTTCAACCTGGGCGCCTACTGCAACCCGAAGCTCGATGAGCTGATTCTGCAAATCCAGTCGGAGACCGACAAAGCCAAGCGTGACGGACTGATCAAGGACGCCTTCGCAATGCACGCCGCCGACATTGGCCATTTGCCGCTTCATCAGCAGGCGCTCGCCTGGGGTGTGGCCAACAACGTGGAGTTGGTGCAAATGGCCGACAACGTCATGCCGTTCCGCTACATCAGCGTCAAGTAACACCAAACGTGAACTCGCTTGTTCGTCCTTCAAAAGGCGGGCATGGCGGGGCTGCGCATAACGGGTATTGCCCTTGATCGCCTCTTTCAAACGCTGGGCCGACAGCGACGTGGGTCACAGCTTTTTGTCGTCTCCTGCCGCGATGCTGGCGGCTTTTGTTGCCCTGGTCTGTGTGTTTTGCTCGGCCTTTGCCCCCTGGGTCGCACCGCACAACCCGTTTGATCTGGCGACGCTGGAGCTGGGCAACGCACTGCTTCCTCCGGCCTGGAGCCCGGGCGGCAACGCTTCGTTTCTGCTGGGTACCGACGATCAGGGGCGCGACATTTTGTCGGCCCTGATGTACGGCGCCCGTATCTCCTTGGCTGTGGGCCTGGCTTCGGTGCTGCTGTCCGTGGCGGTTGGCGTGGCGCTCGGATTGCTGGCGGGTTTCCTTGGGGGCTGGGTCGATGGTTTTCTGATGCGGCTTTGCGATGTGATGTTGTCCTTCCCCGCCATCCTGGTCGCGCTGCTGATTGCCGGGGTGGGACGGGCCATGTTTCCCGGGGCACACGATGCCCTGGCATTTGGCGTATTGATTCTGTCGATTTCGTTGACGGGTTGGGTGCAGTACGCACGCACGGTGCGGGGTTCCACGCTGGTTGAACGCAACAAGGAATATGTGCAGGCGGCACGCGTGATTGGCGTATCGCCGATGCGCATCATGCGCCGCCATGTGCTGCCCAATGTTCTGGGCCCGGTCTTGGTCTTGGCCACGATTCAGGTCGCCACGGCCATCATTACGGAGGCAACTTTGTCTTTTCTTGGCGTGGGAGCACCCCCGACGGCCCCCTCATTGGGCACCCTGATCCGCGTGGGCAACGACTACCTTTTTTCCGGCGAATGGTGGATCACGGTTTTTCCGGGCGCGGTGCTGGTGGTGATCGCTTTCAGCGTGAACTTGCTGGGCGACTGGTTGCGCGATGCCCTTAACCCGCGCTTGCGCTAGACCGCCATGAGCCTGCTTCAAGTCAAGGATCTGGTGGTCGAATTCCCCCACCGTCGGGGCACCTTGCGCGCGCTGGACGGCATTTCATTCGACATAGCGCCGGGCGAAATCCTGGGGGTGGTGGGTGAGTCGGGTGCGGGCAAGTCGCTCACAGGCGCCGCGATCATCGGTTTGCTGGAACCACCGGGGCGTATCGCGTCGGGAGAGGTGTGGTTGCATGGGGCGCGCATTGACAACCTCACTCCCGAGGCCATGCGCAGGGTTCGGGGGCGAAAGATCGGGGCCGTTTTTCAGGACCCGCTGACCTCATTGAATCCCCTGTTCTCAGTCGGCCAGCAACTGGTCGAAACCATCATCACCCACCTGCCACTGTCGCCAGCCCAGGCCCGCGAACGGGCGATTCAGTTGTTGGGTGATACGGGTATTCCGGCGCCCGAGCAGCGCATTGACCATTTCCCTCATCAGTTCTCTGGCGGCATGCGGCAACGTGTGGTCATTGCGCTGGCCCTGGCTGCAGAGCCGCAACTCATCGTGGCCGACGAGCCCACCACCGCGCTTGACGTATCGATTCAGGCGCAGATCATCAATCTGTTGAAAAGCATTTGCAAACAGCGCGGCGCTGCGGTGATGCTGATCACACATGACATGGGCGTGATCGCCGAAACCTGTGACCGGGTGGCGGTGATGTATGCCGGACGGGTTGCGGAAATTGGCCCGGTGCACGAGGTGATCAACCACCCGGCCCATCCCTATACCGCCGGATTGATGGCCTGCATTCCAGATATGAGCGAAGACCGCGACTTGCTGCATCAGATCGATGGCGCGATGCCGCGACTGAACGCAATCCCCTCAGGATGTGCGTTCAACCCGCGTTGTGACCGCGTCTTTGATCGCTGCCTCCACGATCGACCTGAACTACAGGGTGCGGGGCCTACCCGTGCCGCCTGCTGGCTCCATGCCGGTGCGTCAGCGTCGGTGCCAGGAGTGACACCATGAGGGCGATCCAAAAAGCCATGCAGCGCCACGCCGAACAAAGCAGACTGGTTGATGAAGCGGGCTCCCAGGTCACTGAGGGCGCAACATCTGAATCACCGCAGGAGGCGTGCTTCCCCGACGAGCTTCAGGGGGCAGGCTCGGTGGCTGCTGTGAAGGCCGTGCCAGACCCAGCGCCTCTGGTGAGGGCAACCGATTTGGCCAAGACATTCGATGTGTCAGGGCCATGGCTCAACCGGATGCTGGAGCGCCAGCCGCGCCAGTTGCTGCGCGCGGTGGACGGTGTGTCTTTTGATATTCAACGTGGGCAGACGCTGGCCCTCGTGGGCGAGTCGGGTTGCGGCAAGAGCACGGTGGCCAAGCTGCTGGTGGGGTTGCATGAACCCACCCGCGGCGGCTTTGAGTTTGATGGCGAAGACGCCCATGCCGCGTTCAAGACACCGGCCGGGCGGCATTTGCGCCGACGCGTGCAGATGATTTTCCAAGACCCCTTCGCGAGCCTCAACCCGCGTTGGACGGTGGAAGACATCGTGGCCGAGCCATTGCATGAACATGGCATCGAGACCGATCCCGAGGCCTTGCGCGTTCGCGTAGATGCTTTGCTGATCTCAGTGGGTATGTCGGCACAAGACCGCAAGAAATACCCACACCAGTTTTCAGGCGGTCAGCGCCAGCGCATTTCGATCGCCCGCGCGCTGGCCACGGAACCGGAGTTTCTGGTCTGCGACGAACCGACTTCGGCACTGGATGTGAGTGTGCAGGCGCAGGTGCTCAACATCATGAAAACGCTGCAGCGCGAGCGTGGACTGACCTACCTTTTCATCAGTCACAACCTCGCCGTGGTGCGCCATGTGAGCGACCACGTGGGCGTGATGTACCTTGGTCGGCTGGTGGAGCTGGCGCCCAAACACGACCTGTTCGACAGCCCGCGCCATCCCTACACCCGCATGCTGCTGGACGCGATCCCGAAGCTGCACGACACCGGGCGCGCCCGCACGCCGGTCTCGGGCGAGGTGCCCAACCCGCTTAATCCGCCGCAGGGCTGCGCGTTCAACCCGCGTTGTGAACACGCCAATGAGCGTTGTCGCAATGAACGCCCAGTCTTGCAAATGTTCGGGGGGCCAGGGTGGCTTGTCACGGCGTGGAAGAGGGGCGCATCTGACGCGCTCTGATGTGAGCGTTGGCGCGGACATTGGGCACTCCCCTCCGCGAATGTCCTCCGGCCCGCTGCGCGGACCTCCTCCTTGACTTTGCTGCGGGGAGCGCCCAATGCCCTGATGGGCGGGTGGTGCGAGAGTCTCTAACCCTGGGCACCGCGGAACCGGCTTTGCCGGGCCGCCAGTGCCGTCCCCCTCTGGGGGAAGACGCGCAGCGGCGCAGGGGGATGCTTGTCAGTGCGCAATGCGCACAGTCAAGCGTATCGCTTACTCCTCAAGTTGTTCTTCATCTCCTTGAGCAACGGCTGCAACTTCGTGCCGCCAATGCGCAAAGCCAGGCAGGTCGCGACCACATCGATCACCATCAAGTGCATCAACCGCGAGGTCATGGGGCTGTAGCGGTCGTAGCCTTCGGGGTGGTCGGCCGACAAATGGATGTGGCCGGCGGTGGCCAGGGGCGAGCCGCTGGCGGTGATGACGATGACCGTTGCGCCGTGTTTGCGGGCGATATCGGCGGCGTCCATCAAATCGCGCGTGCGACCTGAGTTGGACACGATGACCAGGCAGTCTCCCGGGCCCAGCATGGAGGCGCTCATCACCTGCATATGGCCGTCGCTGTAGGCGATGGCGTTGATGCCCAGGCGGAAGAACTTGTGTTGGGCGTCTTGCGCCACGATGCCCGAATTGCCGGCGCCGTAAAACTCGATGCGGCCCCGGTTGTTGTAGGTGCTGACGAGGGCGTCGACCGCCTTTTCGATCGCATGGGTGGAGGCATCGTTGCGGTACTTCAAGAACGCAGCCACGGTGTTGTCGATCACCTTCACCAACACGTCGCCCACTTTGTCGTCCACGTCCACGCTGCGGTGGATGAAGGGCACGCCTTCGCTCACCGTGCCTGCGAGCTTGAGCTTGAAGTCTGACAGGCCGTCGTAGCCCATGCTGCGGCAAAACCGAACCACTGTGGGCTTGCTCACATGGGAGCGCTCGGCGAGCTCCGATACCGGCAAACTGGCAAAGGTGCGGGGGTCGAGCAACACGAGTTTGCCTACCCGCTGTTCGGCAGGCGCCAAGGATGGCAATGAGGCTTTGATGCGGTCTAACATGAAAAAGATGGTAACTCAGTTACAGTCGAGGGACATATCTCGGTAACCCTGATTTGAGACAATTGAACCTATGAACCAGCTAGACGCCCTCAAACAATTCACCACCGTTGTCGCCGACACCGGTGACTTTCACCAGCTCGCCGCCTACGCGCCCCAGGATGCCACGACCAACCCGTCGCTGATCCTGAAGGCGGTGCAAAAGCCGGAGTACGCGCCTTTGTTGGCCGACGCGGTTGCGAAGCACGGCGCGCAGGGCAAAGACGAAGTCATGAACCGCCTGCTTGTGGCGTTCGGCTGCGAGATCCTCAAACACATCCCCGGCCGCGTCTCGACCGAAGTGGACGCTCGCTTGAGCTTCGACACCGAAGCCACCGTGGCCCGCGCACGCCGCATCATTGAGCTTTTTGCCGTCGAAGGCGTGGGCAAAGACCGCGTGCTGATCAAGATGGCTTCGACTTGGGAAGGCATTCAGGCCGCCGCCCAGCTGGAGCGCGAAGGCATCCATTGCAACCTCACCCTGTTGTTCTCTTTTGCCCAGGCCGTGGCCTGCGGCCAGGCCAAGGTGCAGTTGATTTCCCCGTTTGTGGGCCGCATCTACGACTGGTACAAGAAGAACGCTGGCGCAGCGTGGGACGAGGCCGCCATGGCCGAAGCGAACGACCCGGGTGTGCAATCGGTGCGCGCGATTTACAACTTCTACAAAAAGCACGGCATCGCCACCGAAGTCATGGGCGCGAGCTTTCGCAACGTGGGTCAGATCACGGCGCTGGCCGGTTGTGATCTGTTGACCATCAGCCCCGACCTGTTGTCCAAGCTGGCCGCGAACGAGGCGCCGCTGCCCCAGGCGCTGGACGCGGCCGCTGCCCAGGCTATGGACATCCCCTTGGTGACCCACGACGAGGCCAGCTTCCGCTTCGCCATGAACGAAGACGCCATGGCCACCGAAAAGCTGGCCGAAGGCATTCGCGCCTTTGTGGTCGATACCCACAAGCTCGAAGCCATGATGGGTTGAGGTTGGCCGCTGCGGCGGTTGGGCAGAAATGCAAACGGCACCTTGGGGTGCCGTTTTTTGTTGGTGCGGTCCGCGCTGAGATGTGGTCAGCGCAGCAGCTTCAGCGCCAGCGCCTTCTGGCCCACGCAGCGCCCTTGCACCTGGCCCGACTCAACACCACTGCGAAAGTGGATGCCGGCATACAACCGCGACACTGCGGCTTCGTTCGCCGCGGCTTGAAAGCTGGAGAAGGTGCGCGGTCCCCAGCCCCGGTCGTTGTGGGTGTTGTCGGTGAAGGCGGTGTTGGCGCCAAACACCTTGGTCATCACCTGAGCCGCCGCGCTGGATTGAACCGAATGGCCCGAAGGGAACTCGGGGAACGGCGGCGTGGGCATGATGCCGGGCTCCCAGTTGCTGTCGATCACCAGTTGCACATAGGTCACCGGGCGAATCAGGTGGGTGGTGTACTTGGTTTTCCAACTGGCCACGAAGGCGTCGGCCATGGCGATGTTGAGTTGTACATAGGCGCTGGCGGCTTGGGCCAGGGAGGCTTTCTGCTGCTGCAACAGATCGGTGGCGATGAAGTTCCAGTGGCCAGCGGGCGTGGGGGTTTTGATGGGCTCGTCGGCCCAGTAGAGGGCCACTTGGCGCTGGGCTTGCGTGGCGGCGTTGCTGATGTTGTAGACCTCCCGGGCCTCTTGGTAAAAGGCCGAGTCGGCCTTTTCGGCGTAGGTCGGGTGCGGCGGCGCTTCGCACTCGCTGCTGTTGCCCAAGGCGAACGGGCGCACATCGCCCCACCAGGGCAGCAAGGCAGGCGCAAACGACGGTGGTGTGGCCGACCAGCGGCCTGGGCCACTCGGCGGCACGAAAACGGTCTGGTTCCGGCGCAACGGTGCCCATGCTTCATGGCCGCCGTCGGTACGCGCCCAGGTCATGATCGCCATCGCCATGAGCTTGCCGAAGGTCTCCGAGCGCTGGGTGATCTCGGTGTTGACTTGCGCGGGGTTGAAGTCTTGCGACAAGCGCAACGGCAGGTTGCGCTCCAGTTGTTCGATGCGGGCTTTGTTTTCGGCCGACGCGTTGGGAAACATCATGCGGGTCATCGCCGCCATGGAGGCGTTGGCCACGGTGGGCCAGTGCAAGACTTCGTTGGGTTGTGCCCAGGGCAAAGAATCCAGTTCGTTCAACTGACCCGCCAGACTTTGGTGGTCTGGAATGCCGGGCACCACCGATTCGTACAAAGCCAGGCTCAGGTAGGTGAGGGCGCGTGAGGCCACGGGCGGGCTGAAGCCGGGCGTTTGCTGGGTCAGCGTCAAGGCCAGCTGGAACCATTCGGAGGCGACCCTCGCGCTGTAGGCGTCGGCGGGCCGATCCACGGGTGGTTGGGTTTGCGCCCAGGCTGGAGCGGCTGCGAGCGACAGCGCGAGGAGCAGGGAGCGCAGGGGCTTTTTCATGGGACTTTGCTGGCGCTCAGGCCTTGTGCGCCGAGTTGGTAGAAGCGGTTGGCGTCGGCGGTGAACCATTCGCTCCAGTCGCCGTGCGGCCATTGCACCCGCACCTGCACCTTCTGGGCATCGCCCAGGCCGAAGTGCATCCAGCCCAGGTGACCGCTGGCGTGGCCACCGCCCACGGTGAGTTCCTGCCGGGCCACCGCCGCGCCGGCTTCGGTGCCCAGGCGCACTTCTACCCAGGAGCCAATGGCATCGCGGTTGCCGGCGGGCTGCTGCAAACGCAGATGCAGCCAATGTCCGGAGGGCGCTGCGGCGGACTTGGCGGGGAGCTGCCGCCAGAGCTGGGCACCGTCCCAGCGGTTGACCACGATGATGTCGAGCAGGCCGTCGGCGTTGAAGTCCACCACCATGGCGCCGCGTCCGCGTTTGAAGCTGGCGAGGCCGGCTTCGCTGCCGGCTTGGATGAAATGGCCTTCTGCGCTTTGAAGCAGCAGGTCGTTGGGGTCCAGCGTGGCGAAGTCGGGCATGGTCGACACATTGCCTTTGGCGATGAACAGGTCGGCACGGCCGTCGTTGTTGAGGTCGGCAAACTGGGCGTGCCAGGCGGTGGATGGGTGCACGTCGCCACCGACATAGGGCCGGTGGGCGGTGGCACCGCGCTTGTAGGCTGTGTCGGTGTAGCGGGGTTGGCCGTGGCCATCCTCCAGCGCCTGCAATTTGTTGTCGGACATGCTGGTGAGGAACAGCTCGGGGAACCCGTCGCCGGTGATGTCCTGGCTGGCGATGCCCATGCCCCAGATTTGCAACGGCTTCCACCCCTCTTTCTCGGTGTACAGCGCGGGTGCGTTGCCGGGCGTCAGCTGCCAGAGCTGTTCGCCGCCGCCCTTGAAATACTCGCGGTCGTTGCTCACGCGCAGTGAAGCCGTACCCGATCGGTTCCAGTCGGAGAACAGCATGGACAGGGCGCAATGCCCGGGCAGCAAAGGCGTGGCAGGCAGGTAGCCGCCGCCCTCGGGCCGGGGCCGAAACACCATGCCGGGGGTGCAGCTGCCCCAGGGGAAGTCGGGCTTGCTGCGGTCCACGTAGGTGCCGAAGGCCAACGTTGGCCATGACTGGCCCTTCTCCCAGGTGGCGGAGAAGGCGGTGTGCCAGCCGTTGCCGGTGTGCAGCTGCCAGGCGTCATTGGCGCGCTGGAACTGGCATTGCCCCAGACCGCGAAACACCTGTACCTCGCCCACCCGTAGCACCACGAGATCGGTCGCGCCGTCGCCATCGATGTCCAGCGGGTAGGCGCCGATGGCGTTGGTGAGTTCCAGGCCCGAGCGCTCTTCGTGCAGCTTCAGCGCGCCGCCGACCGGGCTTTGGTTGCGGTAGAGCTTGGCCTTGTTGACGCCCGCGGTGACATAGGCCTCGGGCAAGCCGTCGCCATCGCAGTCAAAGGTGGCCACGCCGCCGCCGACCATGTATTCCCCTTCGCCCTCGAAGCGGCTTTGCAAACCGGCCGTATCGGTTTCTTCGACGAAGGTGGGCAGGGCAGGGGCTTCGGCCCAGGCTGGCGCGCTCGCGAGGAGGGCGCTCAGGACGAACAGTGGGCGGCAAGGGAAGGCCAGCTTCCCGATGGAGACAGACACGCGGCGGCCTTTGGTGAGAGGAGGGAAAAGGAGTGGGTGTTCATCTTATTAAGTTCGGGCTTCAAACTATGTCGGGTTTGTCCCTATGTCTGAAATCGGGAATGCCCCTACCATTTAGTTCATCGTTCGCACTAAATGCGCTGTGTGGCATTGGTCGCAGCACGATGGCCCGCAAGGGGTTGTTCAAAACCAAAGGCTTCAACAGCCAAAAAACCGGAGACAAGACAATGAAACTGAAAACCGCGATGACCGCGCTGGCGCTGGGTTTGTCCACCGCAGGAGCGTTTGCCCAGGTGGTGGGGGTGAGCTGGTCCAACTTCCAGGAAGAGCGCTGGAAAACCGATGAAGCCGCCATCAAAACCCAGCTCGCCAAGGACGGCGCCAGCTACATCAGCGCCGATGCCGGTGGCTCGCCCGAGAAGCAGTTGGCCGACATTGACAGCTTGATCGCCAAGGGCGCCAAGGCCCTGATCATCCTCGCGATGGACAAAGACGCGATCCTGCCGGCGGTGAAAAAAGCGGCCCAGCAGAAGATCCCGGTGGTCGCCTATGACCGCCTGATCGAAACCCCCGGCGTGTTCTACATCACCTTCGACAACGTGGAAGTGGGCCGCATGCAGGCCCGCGCCATCCTGGCCGCCAAGCCCAAAGGCAACTACGTGATGATCAAGGGCTCGCCCACCGATCCGAACGCTGATTTCCTGCGTGGTGGCCAACAAGAAATCATCGATGCTGCGGTCAAGAAGGGCGACATCAAGATCGTCGGCGAGGAGTACACCGACGGCTGGAAGCCCGAAGTGGCGCAGAAGAACATGGAGCAAATCATCACCAAAACCGGCGGCAAGATCGACGCCGTGGTGGCTTCCAACGACGGTACTGCGGGTGGCGTGGTCGCTGCCTTGAACGCCAAAGGCATCAAGGGCGTTCCGGTGTCCGGGCAAGATGGTGACCACGCGGCGTTGAACCGCGTGGCCCTGGGCTCGCAGACGGTGTCGGTCTGGAAAGACGCACGCGACCTCGGCCGCGATGCCGCCGCTGCCGCGGTGACGCTGGCCAAGGGGCAGAAAGTGGCCGCTGCCAAGAGCTGGAACGGCGGTGCCAACAAGGTTGAGATGCAGGCCCAGTTCCTGAAGCCGGTGCCCATCACGGCAAGCAACCTGGATCTGGTGGTGAAAGCCGGCTGGATCAAGAAGGACGATCTCTGCAAAGGCGTTGACATGGCCACCGGGCCGGCGGCTTGCAAGTGATGTTTGCCCGCATCTGAGTCTTCCCACCCAGAGGCCACAGGCTGGGGTCAGCCTGTGGCTTTTTAACTCCTGCGGAGAACAGCAGTGAATCCCGTCATGAATTCAATCAGACAGGCAGCCATCGATTGGCGCCTGATTTTGATGTGCACCGTATTGGCTGTGACCGCCGTGGTGTTCAACGTGCTATCCGGTGGCTTGTTTCTGAAACCTGAGAACCTGTACAACATCGCACAGCAAACAGCGGTGGTGGGCATCGTGGCCACGGTGGTCGTGCTGATCATTGTGGCGCGCCACATCGATTTGTCGGTCGGCTCGGTGATGGGTTTTGTCGGTGTCTTGATCGCCACGCTGATGTACACCGCCGGCTGGCACTGGGTCGAGGCCTCGCTGATGGGGCTGGCCGTGGCGGTTGTCGTGTCGGTGTACCAGGGGGCTTTGACCGCGATGTTGGGCGTGCCCTCTTTCGTGGTCACTTTGGGCGGCTTGATGTCTTTTCGAGGTGCCGCCTTTCTGGTGGCCGATGGCAAAACCCAGCCGGTGAACGATGAGTTCTTCCAGCGCCTGGGCGGCGGTTACGACGGGGCCATCGGTGCCAACGCCAGCTGGGCGCTGGCCGCGGTGTTGGTGGTGGCGCTGCTGTTGCAGATGTGGGCGCGTCGCCGGGCCAAGGCTTCTTATGACGTGCCGAACAATCCGCTGTGGCTGGATGGTGCCCTGGTCCTGGTGCCGGTGTGCCTGGTGCTGGGCTTCGTGGCCACGATGAACGCTTACCAAATCCCCAGCAAGGACACGCCGCAAGGCATTCCGATCCCGGTCCTGATCTGGGGCGCCGTGGCCGTGATCTTGTCTTTTATCGTGCACCGCACCCGCTTTGGCCGCTACATCTTCGCCATGGGCGGCAACCCTGAGGCCGCTGCACTGGTGGGCATTCCGGTGCGCCGGGTGACCTTGATGCTGTTCGCGTTGTTGGGTGTGCTCATCACCATCGCCGCCATGGTGTCCATTGCGCGGTTGAACGCGGGCACCAATTCCCTGGGCACCGGCATGGAGCTGTATGTGATCGCCGCAGCGGTCATCGGCGGCACGGCTTTGTCGGGCGGCAGCGGGTCCATCGTGGGCTCGGTGTTGGGCGCCTTGATCATGCAGAGCATCGACAGCGGCATGCTGCTGATCGACGTCTCGATCGGTATGCGCTATGTCGTGATTGGGCAGGTTTTGATTGTGGCGGTGGTGTTCGATGTGATCTACCGCCGCCTGACAGGAGACACGGTATGAACGCCGCGGCGAACGCCTCGCAGGCGCTGGTTGAAATGCGCCATATCGGCAAATCGTTTGGCGGCGTTCAGGCGGTGAACGATGTGAGCTTGAGCCTCTACGCGGGTGAAGTGGTGGCCTTGCTGGGCCACAACGGCGCGGGCAAATCGACGCTGATGAAGATGCTTGCCGGGGCTTATCCGATCGACAGCGGTGAGGTGAAGATCTCAGGCAAGGCGGTGCAACTGCGCAGCCCGGTTGATGCCCAGCGCAGCGGTATCGAATCGATCTACCAGACGCTGGCCCTGGCCGACAACCTGGACGCCGTGGCCAACCTGTTTCTCGGGCGCGAATTGCTGACTCGCTGGAACACGCTGGACGACCACCGCATGGACGCCGACGCGCGCAAAGTCTTCCACCGCCTGAACAAAAACTTCAAGAACGTGCGCACCCCGGTGCGCCGCTTGTCGGGCGGGCAACGCCAGGTGGTGGCGATCTCGCGGGCGATCTATTTCAACGCCAGGATCTTGATCATGGACGAGCCGACTGCGGCGCTTGGCCCCGAAGAAACGGCGATGGTGGGCAACCTCGTGCGACAGCTCAAGGCCGATGGTGTGGGCATCTTTCTGATCACCCACGACATGCACGATGTGTTCGCCTTGAGTGACCGCTTGGCGGTGATGAAAAACGGTACGCTGGTGGGCAGCTACCGAACCGGCGATGTCACGGAAGACGAGGTTCTGGGCATGATCATCGCGGGCAAACAACCCGAGGGAAAGACCCAGGCCACGCGCCTGTGAACCGCCCGACAACGCTTCCAATGCACCCATGAAAACCATCGGCGATCAACAACTGGTCAAGCGCATCAACCGCAGCGTGTTGCTGCGTTTGCTGCGCAAACAAAGCGGGCTTTCCCGGGCGCGGCTGGCGCAGGAAAGCGGGCTCACCAAATCCACGGTGAGCCTGCTGGTGCGCGAGCTGATCGAAGAAGGCTGGCTGAGCGAAGCCGAGTCCACCGCTGCGCCCGGGCTGGGCCGCCCATCGACCCCGGTTCAGATCGATGGCACACGGCGCGCCGTGCTGGGCGTGGAAATCGCGGTGGAAGCGGTCCGGGTGGTGGCGGTTTCGCTGACCGGCGAAGTGTGGACTTCCATCGAAGAACCCCTGGCGGACAAGCAACCGGCTAGGGTCTGCCGCCAGACGGCCAAACTGGTGGCGCGCCTGGCCAAAGACATGGCGCGGCGCCAGGTGCAGCTGTCGGGCGTGGGCGTGGGTCTGCCGGGCGCGTTTGACGAGGCGACCGGCCAGGTGAGCTTTGCGCCCAACCTGGGCTGGCGGCGGGTCGACTTTGTGCCTTTGATGGCGAGCGCCCTGGAGAAAGCCGGGGTGCCGTCGGTGCCCTTGCACGTGCAAAACGAAGCCGACACGGCGGCCCTGAGCGAATACGAATTTTCCGGCGAAGACGTCAAAGACTCCTTGATCTTTGTGACCTGTGGCGTGGGTGTGGGCGCGGGCATTTTGCTCAACGACCGCTTGTTCACCGGCGCCCAAGGCATGGCCGGCGAAATCGGCCACAGCATTTTGCAGATCGATGGCCCCCGGTGCTCTTGCGGACGCAACGGTTGCGTCGAGACCTTCATCGGTGCAGGCGCCTTGGCTCAGATGGCCGACCCCGCCAAGGGCGGCAAATACCTGGGCGTGGTGCTGCAAAACCTCTGGACCACCTTCAATCCCAGCGCGCTGGTGGTGGGCGGCCCTTCTTGCGAACAACACCCGGACATCGTCGCCGTGGCCAAAACGGCCTTGGAGGCCTACGCCGCCAGCGCTGGCATGGAGGCTCCGGCAGTGCGCTCGGCGCGCTACGGCTTGCTGGCTTCGGCCGTGGGTGCCGCGGCCCTGGTGCTGTACCACGAGCTGCGGCCCATGCACGCGCCGGCTGGCACAGCCAACGGCCCTTTGACTGAACCCCGCGCCTCGGCGCACATCACGGCATGAACAGCATGTTCTTAGGTATCGACGTCGGCACATCTGAGGTCAAGGTTCTGCTTCTGGCCAGCGACCACCAGGTGGTGGCGGTGGCGGGCAGCGCGCTCTCCGTTTCGCGCCCGCATCCCGGCCACAGCGAACAGGCGCCGCAAGACTGGTGGGCGGCTGCGCGCAAAGCGCTGGGGCAACTGCGCTTGTCGCACCCCGCCGAGATGGCGGCCGTGCAGGGCATTGGCCTGTCGGGCCAGATGCACGGGGCGGTGCTTCTGGACGCGAACGATCAAGTTTTACGACCTGCCATCCTGTGGAACGACACACGTTGTGCCGCCGAGTGCAGCGAGATGATGGCCGAAATGCCCGAGCTGGCCGACCTCGGCGGCAGTCTGGCGATGCCTGGGTTCACCGCGCCCAAGCTGCGCTGGGTCGCCAGACATGAGCCCGCCATTTTTAAGCAGGTGGCCAAGGTGCTGCTGCCCAAAGACCATGTGCGCCTGATGTTGACCGGCGAGCATGTGACCGACATGTCGGACGCCAGCGGCACGCTGTGGCTGGATGTGCGCCAGCGCCAGTGGTCCGATGCGCTGCTGGCCTTGACCGGCATGACGCGCGACCAGATGCCGCGGCTGGTGGAGGGCAGCGAGCCCGGTGGTCGTCTGTTGCCCGAGGTCGCGGCCGAACTGGGGCTGCCCGCGGGCATCGTCGTGGCCGGTGGCGCCGGGGACAACGCGTCGAGCGCGGTGGGCATGGGCGCGGTGCAACCCGGGCAGGGCTTTCTGTCGCTGGGCACCAGCGGCGTGCTGTTCGTGGTCACGCCCAGCTACCAGCCCAATGCCGCCAGCGCCACCCATGCTTTTTGCCATGCGTTGCCAGGCCAATGGCACCAGATGAGCGTGATGCTGTCGGCCGCGAGTGCCTTGCAGTGGGTCGCCGATTTGCTGGGCGCGGCGAACGCCGGTGAAGTGGCCGACAAAGCCGCCGCATTGGGCCTGCAAGACCGGGCCGCTTCACCCCTCTTCTTGCCTTACCTCGGCGGCGAGCGCACGCCGCACAACAGCGCCAACCTGCGCGGCAGCTTCCATGGCTTGAGCTTTGACACCGATGCGGCCCGCTTGGGCTACTCGGTGATCGAAGGCGTGAGCTTCGGCCTGCGCGACGGGCTGGCCGCCTTGAACGCAGCGGGCAGCGAGGTCACCCGGTTGTCGCTGGTGGGCGGCGGCGCGCGCAGTGCGTTTTGGGCGCAGCTGCTGGCCAGTGCTTTGAACATCGAAATCGTGACCCATGCGGACTCCACGGTGGGCGGTGCCCTGGGTGCGGCGCGCCTGGCCTGGCTGGCCACCGGTGCGTCATTGAGCGCGGTGTGCGTGCCGCCCGCGGTGGTGGCGAGCTACCAACCCCTTCCAGACGAGCAAGCGCTGTTGGCACCGCGCCATGCCCGATTTCACCACCTGTACCGGGCCGACTGAGCGGCCTGCTGACCTGTTTTTACCGAGACCACTTCCATGACAACCTACTTCTCCGAGATCAACCCCGTTGCCTTCGAAGGCAAAGATTCCCTCAACCCGCTGGCCTTCAAGTGGTACGACAAAAACCGTGTGGTGCTGGGCAAGTCGATGGCGGAGCACCTGCGGTTTGCCGCCTGCTATTGGCACAGCTTCTGCTGGAACGGCTCCGACCCCTTTGGGGGCGACAGCTTTCTGCGTCCGTGGCAACTGATGGCCGATCCCATGGCCGGTGCCAAGGCCAAGGCCGATGCGGCGTTCGAGTTTTTCGCCAAACTGGGCGCGCCCTATTACTGCTTCCACGACCGCGATGTGGCGCCCGAAGGCAGCACCCCGCGCGAGAGCGTCAATTTCTTTCACGAGATGGTGGATGTGCTCGGCGACAAGCAGGTCGAGACCGGCATGAAGCTGCTCTGGGGCACCGCCAATCTGTTCAGCCACCGCCGTTTCATGTCGGGCGCTTCCACCAACCCCAGCCCCGAGATTTTCGGTCTGGCCGCTTTGCAGGTGAGAGAAGCCATGGACGCCACCCTCAAGCTGGGCGGTGAAAACTACGTGCTCTGGGGCGGCCGAGAAGGCTATGAGACCCTGCTCAACACCCGCATGGGACAAGAGCTGGACCAGATGGGGCGCTTTCTCAACATGGTGGTGGAATACAAGCACAAGATCGGCTTCAAGGGCACCATCCTGATCGAACCCAAGCCGCGCGAACCCACCAAGCACCAATACGATTTCGACACCGCCACGGTCTATGGTTTCCTCAGCCGCTACGGTCTGGAGAAAGAAATCAAGGTCAACATCGAGGCCAACCACGCCACGCTGTCGGGCCACAGCTTCGAGCACGAAGTGGCCACGGCTCTGGACCTCGGCGTGTTCGGCTCCATCGACATGAACCGCGGCGACATGCAATGCGGCTGGGACACCGACCAGTTTCCCAACAACGTGGCCGAGTCGGCTTTGGTGCTGTATCTGATTCTGAAAGGCGGCGGGTTCACCACCGGCGGGCTGAACTTCGATTCGAAAGTGCGCCGCCAGTCCATCGACCCCGCCGATCTGTTCCACGGCCACGTCGGGGGCATGGACGTCTCCGCGCGGGCCTTGCTGGTCGCTGAAAAGATGATCAACGACGACCGCCTGGGCCAACATGTGGACGCGCGCTATGCGGGCTGGGCCACGCCCGCCGGGCAAGAGATCCTGACGGGCCAGCTGAGCCTGGGCCAGCTGGCCGATCAGGTGTTGAACCGCAACCAGGACACCTTGCCGGTCTCCGGCCGCCAGGAGTATCTGGAGAACCTGGTGAACAGCTACCTTTGAGTTTTCAGCTGCCCGGTTTAGGCCGGGCAATGGTTGAAAATGCCCGCAGCGTTACCACTGGAGATGTGATGAAACCCGTTGTCTGGGGTGTGTTGAGCACCGCCAAAATCGGCATGGAGAAGGTGTTGCCGGCGATGTTGAGCAGCCCGTTGGTGGAGCTGCGCGCCATCGCTTCGCGCTCGACGCCGTCTGCGCAGGCAGCGGCCAAGACCCTCGGCATTCCGGTGGCCTATGGCTCCTATGAAGCTTTGTTGGCCGATCCCGAGATCGAGGCGATTTACAACCCCTTGCCCAACCATTTGCACGTGCCCCTGACGTTGCAGGCGGCCGCGGCGGGCAAACATGTCTTGTGCGAAAAACCGGTGGCCATGACGGCCGCCGAGGCCATGACCCTGCGCGAAGCGGCGACGCAGGTGCACATCGAAGAAGCCTTCATGGTGCGTCACCATCCACAATGGCAGCGGGTTCGGGAATGGTTGCGTGCGGGCCGCATCGGCACCCCTCGCACGGTACAGACCTTTTTCTCTTACTTCAACGACGATCCGGGCAATATCCGCAACATGCCGGGCATCGGCGGCGGCGCCCTGTACGACATCGGGTGTTACGCCGTGCTCAGCGCCCGCCATGTGTTCGAGGCTGAGCCGCAGCGCGCTGTGTCGCTGATCGACCGCGATCCGGTGCTGGGCACCGACCGGACCAGCAGCGCGCTGCTTGATTTTGGCGGCGGCCGCCAGGCCACCTTCACCGTGTCGACCCAAAGCTGCAAGTTCCAGCGGGTGCAAATCGTGGGCACGCAAGGGCGGATTGAAATTGCCATTCCGTTCAACGCGCCGCAGGGCGGAGCCATGCGCATTTCGCTCGACGATGGCGGTGCCGTGGATGGCAGTCAAATCGCACACGAAACCCTGCCCCAGGCTGACCAGTACCGGCTGCAAGCCGAAGCCTTTTCACGCAAGGTGCGCGAGCAGGCCCAACCGACCACTGAGTCACTGGACGATGCCATTGCGCAAGCGCGGGTGATAGACGCTCTGTGGCAATCCGAACGCAGCAACCGCTGGGAGCCAGTCGCATAAGGGCGCTTTTGGGATCGAGAGAACAGACCAAAGAAAAAGCCCCGCGAGGTTCCTCGCGGGGCTTTTTCTTTGGTGTTCGTCAGAAAGCGAAAACGCCATCCGACGCAGCATGAGGTGCCAGGCCAAGGCGCAAGGGCGCAGACAGTGGCATCGCCACGGCAAGCCCTTGCAACGCCGGCATGGCGCCTCAGGCAAGGAGCAATTACATGCCCATGCCGCCCATGCCGCCCATGCCACCCATGTCACCGCCACCCATGGATGGTGCGTCGTCCTTTGGAGACTCGGCAATCATGCACTCGGTGGTCAGCATCAGGCTGGACACGGAGGCTGCGTTTTGCAGCGCGGTGCGGGTCACTTTCGTTGGGTCCAGGATACCCATTTCGATCATGTCGCCGTAGGTGTCGTTGGCTGCGTTGAAGCCGTGGTTGCCCTTGCCGGCCATGATCGCGTTCACGACCACCGATGGCTCGCCACCGGCGTTGGCCACGATTTCGCGCAGAGGTGCTTCGATGGCTTTCAACACCAGCTTGATACCGGCGTCCTGGTCAGGGTTGTCGCCTTTGATGACACCAGCCGCTTGACGGGCGCGCAGCAAAGCCACGCCACCACCAGCAACAATGCCTTCTTCCACAGCAGCGCGGGTCGCGTGCAGCGCGTCTTCAACGCGGGCTTTCTTTTCCTTCATCTCGACTTCGGTGGCCGCGCCAACCTTGATCACGGCAACACCGCCGGCCAACTTGGCCACGCGCTCTTGCAGCTTCTCGCGGTCGTAGTCGCTGGTGGCTTCTTCGATCTGGATGCGCACTTGCTTGACGCGGGCTTCGATGTCGTCGGTGGAACCGGCGCCGTCGATGATGGTCGTGTTTTCCTTGCCCACTTCGATGCTCTTGGCGGAACCGAGGTCGGCCAAGGTCACTTTTTCCAGCGTCAGGCCCACTTCTTCAGCGATCACTTTGCCGCCAGTCAGGATGGCGATGTCTTCCAGCATGGCTTTGCGGCGGTCGCCGAAGCCAGGGGCCTTCACAGCCACAACCTTCAAGATGCCACGGATGGTGTTCACCACCAGAGTTGCCAGGGCTTCGCCATCGACATCTTCAGCAATGATCAGCAGTGGACGGCCAGCTTTGGCGACTTGCTCCAATACGGGCAGCAGGTCACGGATGTTGGACACCTTCTTGTCGTACAGGAGGACGAAGGGGTTTTCCAGGATCGCGGCTTGCTTTTCCGGGTTGTTGATGAAGTAGGGGCTCAGGTAGCCACGGTCAAACTGCATGCCCTCGACCACGTCGAGTTCGTTTTGCAGCGACTTGCCGTCTTCCACGGTGATCACGCCTTCTTTGCCCACTTTGTCCATCGCATTGGCGATGATCTCGCCGATGGATGCATCGCTGTTGGCAGAGATGGAGCCGACCTGGGCAATTTCCTTGCTGGTCGTGGTGGCCTTGGAGGCCTTCTTCAGCTCGACGATCAGGGCTTCAACAGCCTTGTCGATACCGCGCTTCAGGTCCATCGGGTTCATGCCGGCGGCCACATACTTCATGCCTTCGCGAACGATGGCTTGTGCCAGCACGGTTGCCGTGGTGGTGCCGTCGCCAGCGTTGTCAGAGGTCTTGGAAGCAACTTCCTTGACCATCTGGGCGCCCATGTTCTGGAGCTTGTCCTTGAGTTCGATTTCCTTGGCCACGGACACACCGTCCTTGGTCACGGTAGGGGCGCCGAACGAGCGCTCAAGCACCACGTTGCGACCCTTGGGGCCCAGGGTCACTTTGACCGCATTGGCCAGAATGTTCACGCCTTCGACCATGCGTGCGCGGGCTTCGCCGCCGAAAACTACGTCTTTTGCTGCCATGTTGAATACTCCTAAGATTTAAACGGTTGCCGAAACAGGTGGTCGCGCGCGAAGCGCGCCAACACACCGGTTGTGCAAATTACTTGCCTTCAACGACTGCGAACAGGTCGTCTTCTTTCATGACCAACAGCTCATCGCCGGCCACTTTGACGGTCTGGCCGCTGTACTTGCCAAACAGAACGCGGTCACCGACCTTGACGTTCATGGGCAACAGGTCGCCTTTGTCGTTTTTCTTGCCTGGACCAACGGCCAGGACTTCGCCCTGGTCTGGCTTCTCGGCAGCAGCGTCAGGGATGAAGATGCCAGAGGCGGTTTTGGTTTCGCTGTCAATACGCTTGACGATCACGCGATCGGCGAGTGGACGAAGGTTCATTGTTTCTCCTGAGATAGAACAGTGGATAAAGAAAAGCTCACTCACGGCGGCGAAGCGACTCTGATGGGCCGTTTCAGCGCCTGATGATCGAAGTGGGGATGGTGTTAGCACTCATCCCCAACGAGTGCTAATGATAAGGGCGTCCCGCCAGATTTCAAGAGCAGGAGGCCATTTATCCCGCCCGAGGGACGAAATCGGGCTGATAAAGGGGTCCGGCCTCGCCTCAGAAATGGGCTAGGTAGCCGCCATCCACCACCAAAGTCTGGCCAGTCACATAGCTGGCGGCCCGGCTGGCCAGAAAAACCGCAGCGCCAGCGATTTCTTCGGGTTGGCCCCAGCGGCCGAGCGAGGTGCGCTGCTGCAGCCAGGCCTGGGTTTGCGGGTCATCGACCATGGCGGCGTTGGCTTCGGTGGCGAAATAGCCGGGCGCGATGGCGTTGACGTTGATGCCATGGGGGCCGAGTTCGGCAGCCAGCGCGCGGGTCATGGCGGCCAGGCCACCTTTGGCTGTTGTGTAGGCTGCGTCACCAGCGCGGGCGATGGGCCCGGCGATGGAGGTGATGTTGATGATGCGCCCTCCGCCTTGAGCGCGCATGGGCGTGGCAACCTCGCGGCAGAGCGTCCAGGCAGACACCAGGTTGGTCTCCAGCATCGAGCGCAACGCATCGGCCGGCAGGCCATCCAGAGTTTGCCTTCGGCGTTGGCCCACGTTGTTGATGAGGATGTCGAAACGCTGGTCGGTTTGCAGGATGTGGGCGATGGCCCGCTGGGTCGCGGTTTCGTCGGCCACATCGAATGGCAGAGCCAGAGCCTGCCCGCCGAGCGCTGCTTGCGTGCGGTTGCAGAGGGAGGTAGCCGCTTCTAGCGCCAGCGGGTCGCGCCCGTTGAGCCAGACCCGGGCACCTTGATCTACCAGAGCTTTCGCCATCTCGAGCCCCAGCCCGCGGCTGGCGCCGGTCACCAGTGCCGTCTGCCCTTGCAGGCTGAACAGGTTTTGGGGTGTGGCTTTTTGGGAATTCACGTTTCAATTATGGCCCGCGACCATCCGAGGCATTGGCATGGCTGGGCGCAACGCAGAAATGGCTTCCGTCCAACACGGTCTGACCTGCACACGGCTGTGCCGATGCGCTTGTTCTTGGATGGAAAAAAGCGCGAGGGCCTCTGCAGGCGCCTCGCGCAGTCTGGTTTTGCAATGGAATCGACCAGAAAGGCCCACGTTGAATACCGTCGATGACAGGTCCTGTGGGCCCTTTTTTCAAGACACCTTCACGGCATCAAGGAGCGAGCACATTGCCGCTGACAAACTCAACCTGGGTCTCGTCCGTGGTGAGCACCTTCTGGTTCCAGACCGAGTAGAAACGGCTGCCGTCCGGGTTGGTGACGTTTTGCGACTCATAAGCTGACTCTTGATCGCCCCAGTACACACCTTGCACGGCAGAGAGTTTGACCACGGGGGCAAAGCTCGCGGCCGAGTCCCGGCTCACCGTGATGAATTCGCCGAGATCCTGTCCACCCGCCGGATCGTAAGGTGACACGTTGGTCTGGGTCCCCCAGGCCAGGTACACCACGTTGGCGTTCTGGCAGTCGGCCGGGTTGGTCGTGCTGGCGTCTGCCGGATTCCCGGTCGGGCATGAGGTCTGGTTGCTCTTGGGGGTACCGAAGATACGTGGCTCGCGAACATTGATGCCCTTGTTCGTGATGTTGGTGACGTTCTTGGGATTGTCCCAGCCCGTGGTCATGTTGAATCGACGGATCCAGAAGTTGTAGTTGTCCAAGCCTGCCCAGAGTTTCACCAGGTCGCCGGTGTAGTTGTAGCCGATCCACATGTCTTCGCCACGCAACACACCACGGTGGGCCAGCGCGTTTTCGGTGTAGTTCAGCTCGGTGTTGTCGGTCAGGTTGGCCACGGTCGCCGTGGGCGCCTTGCTGCTGATGTTGTCGCCTTTGGTGCTGGTCAAGCCGATCGCGGTCGCATAGTCCGACGTGGCACAGTTGGCGTCCACGGCGGGCAGCAAGTTGGCGGGTTGCAGCCCACCCATGCCCCGTCGCACACGGATGTCCGACGGACCACCTTTGTCATACGAGCCTTCTTTCCAGAAGATGCCGATCTGGATGCCACCCGTGCCGGCATCGGTCGGGCTTTGCGTCAGAAAGCGAACACGCCTGGCATTCTTGGAGGGGTCGCTGATGATGCAACCGGCTTTGCCAGCGGCTGTGGCCGGGACGGTGGCATACGGAAACGCGTGGTATCGGACGAACTTGCCATCGTCCAGGCCGTTGGAGCCCTTGGTCTCTTCGTACGCGACGATGGTTGTGGAGCCCACCATGCCGATGTTGGGGCGTGCCGCTCCGGTCTGACCTTTTTCGATCGAGCTTTCAGGTACGTTGGTGCCAGAGCCGTCGTAGATGTAGTTCACCGAACCGTTGATCCCGTACTGGTTTGTCCAGTTGTCAGTCAGGCGTTGGCTGGGTCGCAGGTTGTAGTAGGTCGTGTTGTATTCGGCGCCAGGTGCCGGTGCCGGTGTCTGGGTCAGGTCGACGGTGGCGTAGCTGTACCAGACATCGGTGCCGCCATTGACGTTGGCGCCGGAGGCGCCATCGCCCGGACCATCGGCCTCGCCCAGTGCCAAGCCTTGCGGGTCTTCCTGCCATGAATAGACGATCTGGCCCTTGTTGTAGCTGGCGCTGCTGGTGTCGGTGCTGATGCTGCCGCTGCTGGCATCCTGGATCGCATCACGCTCACCGGAGCTCAACTGTTTGGCCGGACTCCAACTGGTGCCTTTGGTGGTCGAATAAGACGTCCAGGCGCACGAGAATGGAATCACGCGGTCATTGCGTTCCAGGTACCTGACGGCGCGTTGCACCGGGAGTTCGATCGCTGCGGTCGAGGGATCTCCGTCTGGGCAGTACTTGCTGACCCAGGTCAGCGTGATGATCGGGCCGGTGGTCTTGATGTTGGCCTTGTCGATGTCGCCTGGATAGGTGCCGGGATTGCCCAGCGTGCCACGCCAGTCAAAGGAGCCCGTGCTCTGCATCAGCGCAGATTTGGACACGTTGATGGGCGCAGACCAGTCCGCAAAGAGGTTGCAGGTTTTGGTGGCTGATGGCTTGCAGGTTTTCACAAAAATGTCTCGAGCCGGCCTTTCGTTTTGGCCCTTGACGTCGTACACCATGCCAGCCCCATCGGGCGCATCGCCATAAGCCACGACCAAGGTACCGTCACCTTGACGCTGGATTTTGGGCTTGTCGCCCAGGATGCCATTGTTCAGTTTGATGGGCGTCTCGACGAAGACTTCGTTGGGTGCCGCAATCGGGGTGTGGAACGCCACGCCCTCGAACGCGAAGATGGCCGAATAGTTGGCCACGATCGCCTCTTTTTCCGCTTCCGAGCCTGTCCAGAGGTATGAGCCGTTCAGGATGTTCCTGAAGCGGTAAACCGGACTGAAGCCCGATCCCGCTGAGCTACTTGAATACCAGGCGGCGCCGTCCAACGTGAAAGTGGCCGACAAGTTGTCGACGATGGCCTGCTTTTCGGTCGGGCTGATGGTGTAGATATACGAACCAGTGGCATTGTTTCGGAACCGGTAGACAGGCGAAAGTCCCCAGTTGGATTCCGAGGATCCGTGCATGGCCGTACCTTCGCGAATCCAGGTGGGCTGCTGGCTGGTAATGGTGGCAATTTCAGCAGGACTCGCGGTGTAGAAGTAGCCGCTTGGGGTGCGAAAGCGGACCACAGGCCTGTACAGCGGTGTGGTTCCAAGTTTTTGCCCCAGGACCTTGCGGGTTGCATTGGCCATCCAGTCGGAGACTTCCTCGGCGAGCTTGGCGACCGACATTTCCTCGTCTGCGGTATAGGAGAGAACCGCTGGGTTTTGCTCCAGTTCCAGCGCAGCCTGGGCCTCTTGTTCTTTCGGCAGCTGACCGTTGGGGAATTGCGCTGCCAGGCCTTCCAGGATGCTGGCCACAGGCGCTTGCTCAGATGAGGGTGAGGGTGAGGTGGTCTCTTCGATGGCAAACCGGCTCAGGGGTGCATCGTCTTGTTGGCCGCCGCCGCACGCGGTCAACGCCGCCAAGGCAACGCAACTCAAGAGCATTCTGGTGGGGTAATGCCGTGTTTGGACCCGCGGATTTTTGAGAACTCTCATCGATATCTCCTTGCTTGTTGAAACTGTAAGAAAGTGCATAGGCTCGGAACCCAAGGCATACGGCTGAAAAGCGCCCAACTTCTCAGTCATCGCCTCTTGTCGTTGTGTGACTTTTCTAACGACCTGTTTTCACTGTGACATTCTCAAAACATAGTGTGTTGATCAAAATCAATGCTGTACCCAGCAGGGTATATAAAGAGCCAATTCGACATCCTTTGAGTGGTGCCACTTTGTTTTCTTCACAGACCGCCGGGAACCGTGTGCGACCTCGTTTTGACGGTTGGCGCAGTGGTAATTGAAAAAGAGAGGGGGTATTTGCAGCGCACCGTATGGCCGCTCAAGAGGCCGTGCTTGACGGATGCACCGCTGGCTCGAATGAGCCGGTTCATTGATGCCGCGTCAATACCGTTGGTGATGCGCACCTGGCTTCAAACTGCATCCACTTGCATCGGCTCTGCGGGGGGCGTTGGCTTGCGGGGCCTTGTACCGGCCGTCAAAAGCGCCGATCGGATGGCCAGAGGAGTCAGGCTATCCCGATCGCTTTCTTTAAGCTGCCCGGCATTGGAGCGTCATGCATCCGTATCTTGGTCACCCTGTGGTGACGGCCGGGCACCGGCACGTCTTTACGGGCCACAATGCCGAATGCAGTTCCGGCCACGCAGCCGAGACATGTGGCAGGGGAGGGGCTGGCCAAGGCCGTTTCCCTTGTGTGGCTCGCCCTGGTAAGCGCGGGCCCCTTCAAGGGTCAGCTGCTACCCATGGGTTTGACCATGGGCCAACCATTCTTCGCCCAGGTGCTCATGCCGCCTTGAACGTAGCGCACGTTGTTCCAGCCTGCGTCTTTTAGCGCTTCGGCTACCTTGCTGGAGCGGTTCTGCGTGTTGCAGATGATGAGCACCGGCTGAGCAGGGTCGTTGGGGATTTCATTGACGCGCTTCTGAAGCTGCGACATGGGCAGCAAGCTGGCGCCTTCGGCCACGCCGGTGGCATGTTCGTCGGGCTCGCGAATGTCGAACAGCGTCACTTGGTGGCTTTCGAACAGCTGTCGCCCTTCTTCAATGCCGACGCGCAGCGGGTCGTTGGCGGCATCGCTGGCCGAACAGGCGGTCAGGCCTGCGCTGAGAGCGAAGCTGAAGGCCACGGTGGTGAGTGCCTGGCGCCTGCTCAGTCGCGGGAATAAAGGGGTCATGTAGCCGTTCGCATAGGTGGACGTGGGTGCGTGTCTGATCAGATTGAGGCCAGCGCCGTGCGCACATCGTTCACGCTCAACACCTCAGACATCACCAGCGGCGGCTGGCCAGCGCGGTGCAAGGCGTACACCGGTACGCCGTTGCGGCCCAAGGACGCCAGAGCGGAGGTGACGGCTGGGTCGCGGCGGGTCCAGTCGGCGCGCAGCAGGGCCACGTTTTTGGCTGCCAGGTCGGAGAGCACATCGGCATTGGCCAGGGTGGTGCGCTTGTTGTATTGACAGGTGACGCACCAGGCAGCGGTGAAATCCACAAAGACTGGCCGACCCTCAGCCAGCAACCGGGCCTGTTTGTCGGCGCTCCAGGATTCCCAGTTCAAGCCCGCTACGGTGGTGGCCACCGGGGCCGCGGCGCTCTCAGCGGTTTGAAGGCGCGTGATGTTGGGCCCCACGGTCCAGATCAGCCAGGCCAGACTGGCGACGGACACAGTTGCCAATGCGGTGCGCCCTTTGCCTGGAGGCAGCGCCCAGGCCCAGATCACCAGCGCCATCACCAGCAGCAGCATCAGCAAGGCCGCTGCACCATCAATGCCGCTTTGCTGGCCCAGCACCCACAGCAGCCACACCACGGTGGCAAACATCGGGAAGGCCATCAGTTGGCGGAAGGTGTTCATCCAGGCGCCGGGTCGCGGCAGCGCGCGCGCAATCGCTGGCCACCAGCTGGCTGCGAGGTAGGGCAGGGCCATGCCCAGGCCCAGTGCGCCGAACACGGCCAGCGCTTGCCAGGTGGGCAAGGCGATCGCCAGCCCCAGCGAGGCGCCCATGAAGGGGGCTGTGCAGGGCGACGCGATCGCTGTGGCGAGCACGCCGGTCAGGAAGGCATCCGCCGTGGGATTCTTCGCTTGCAGACTGGCGACCGAGCTGGGCAAGACGCTGCCGAATTCGAACAGACCGGCCAGGTTCAGACCGATCAGCGTGAACAACACCGCCAGCGAGGCGACAACCGCCGGGCTTTGCAACTGAAAGCCCCAGCCCAGTTGTTCGCCCGCTGCGCGCAGGCCGAGCAACAGGCCGCCCAGAGCGAGGAACGAGAGCAACACGCCTGCGGTGTAGGCGAGCCCGCTGGCGCGGTGGGCGGTGCGGTCATCAGCATGTTGTGCAAATGCCAATACCTTGATGGCCAACACAGGGAACACACAAGGCATGAGGTTGAGGATCATGCCGCCGAGCAAAGCGCCGAGCAGCGCTGCCCATAAGGTGATGGGTGGGCCGTTGCTGCTGGTGGGCGATGCAGCGGCTTGGGCGGCATTGGCTTGCAGGGCCGCGGTGAGCGCATCAGGCACCAATGCAGGCACGTCCGCCACCGCCGGCCACGCGCCCTGTACCGGTACATCCATGCGCACACCCGCGCTGCCAGGACCCTCGCCCGGCGCATTGGCCAGCGCCACGACCAGGGGCAGGCTGGTCGGGCTTTCACTGCGGTAAGGAGACAGGGGCACGCTGGCCGTCCAGAGGTCGCCGTTCCAGCTTTGGGTCCAGGGCGAACCGGGTTCGATCAGGCCGGTGGGCTCCGGGAAAAATTCCAACGCCTTGCCATGCCAGGCGGCGGGAAGGCCGGCTAGTTGAACTTCGAGCTGTTTGTCCTTGGGTTGTGCCGTGCTGTTGCCGGCGGCCTGGTCGCTGGGGGCGGCGGCAAATGTGGTTTCAAAAGCGATGCCGTTGATGGCGGTGGACCCTTCAACCGGCAAGCGCAGGGTGAAACTGCCTTCTTCCGGAATGCACTCCTTGCGGCAGACCAGCCAGGCCGCGTCGAGCTTGACCTCGATCTCCCGTCCCTGGAACGAGGGGTCAACCGTGAGCGGTACCGGCAGCAACACGGTGCCGTTGTAGCCGTAGTTGGCCAGCGGGCCGATGGGAAATTTGCGCGGTGTCGGCCAGGCTATGGGCCCGGCCGACACGCCGGGTGGCAGCGTCCACTGCAAGTCTGTGGGCAGGCCCGAATCACCGGAGTTTTTCCAGTAGGTGTGCCATTCGGGCGCATGGGTCAGTTGCAAACCCAGCCAGGCCGTTTTGCCCGGTCCAGCGCCTTCGGGCGCATGGGCCACGAGCTCGGCGCGTACCTGCTCGCTTTGCACCACGGCGGTGTCGGTGAGTTGGGTCAGCAGGCTTTGGGCCGGGGCTGCCAGGGGCAGGGCGAGCGCCAGGCCAACCAGCCAGCGTTGGCTGCGTGGAGTGACCGACAAAAGCAGATTCAGGAGCATCGAGACTGTGAATGAAGTTATATGGAGAATGGCCGCCCCTGTGGGAGAGCTTTCGTCGACTGGGGTTCCTTTGAGCCGCCGCATGGCTGAATATAAGTGTTTGCTGGTATTTCTACCTGTTCCGATGGATGAAAAATCAAGCCTTAAAGCGTGGGCTGCACCACCAGATGTATTGTTTGCGTTGTTGAAATGGTTCCCAGTAGAGCAGGATTGCGGTACACATGAACGGTGAAGGCTGTTCATGGGGACAACGTCATGGGATCAATTGTTGAGCGTGCTCTCTTGCCATGGGCGCATCGGGTGAAGTCTCACGTCAACCTGCCGGTGCGTCTGAGCTGGGGAAATGGGGCTGCATCCGCTCTCGCCTTGGGCGATTTCTCGGAGCCGGCGGTGGAAATCCGCGTGCGCGATCCGGCCGCCATTTCGCTTCTGATGCATCCGGGCCTGGACACGCTGGGCGAGGCTTATGTGGAAGGCCTGATTGATGTGGAGGGGTCGATTGGCGAAATCCTGGACGTTGCCCACCGTCTCGCGGCGTCCGCAGAGCCCGAAAAGGGGTTGCTCCGCCGCATCCGGCGCCATTCCCGCCACACACGCGACAGCGACCGCGATGCGATCCGGTACCACTACGACGTGTCCAATGCGTTTTACCGACAGTGGCTGGGCGAGAGCATGGTGTATTCCTGCGCCTATTTTCCCAATGGCAACGAGTCCATCGACCAGGCCCAGCTAAAAAAAATGGATCACATCCTGTGCAAGATCGATCTCAAGCCCGGCCAGCGCCTGCTGGACATTGGGTGTGGCTGGGGATCATTGGTGTTGCGGGCGGCCCAGGAGTATGGGGCCCGATGTGTCGGGGTGACGCTGTCCAAGGACCAGTTTGACTGGGCCCGGGAGCGCGTTCGGGCCGCAGGCCTGCAAGAGCAGATTGACATCCGCTTGCAAGACTACCGGGATGTGGCGGATGGCCCGTTTGATCGCATCACCAGTGTGGGCATGTTTGAACACGTGGGCCTCGACCACTTGGTCGATTACTTCGGACAGGTGCGCCAATTGCTCAAATCCGACGGTTGGGTCATGAACCACGGGATCACCAGCACCGACGCGTTCGACGGTGAAACCCGTCATGGGAGCGGTCATTTCATCGACCGCTATGTGTTCCCCCATGGTGAACTGCCCCACATCAGCACCGTCTTGCACAGCCTCCAGGAAGGCGGTCTGGAGGCGTTCGACGTGGAAAACCTGAGGCGCCACTACCAGCGCACCACACAGCTCTGGAGCGAAGCCTTTGAGGCCCGGGCGGCGCACCTGCGTTCGCTGGTGGGCGAAAAACGCTGGCGCATCTGGCGCATCTACCTGGCGGGGTGTGCCTGGGCCTTTGAAAACGACGAGGTGGCGCTCTACCAGGTGCTGTGCGGGCCAGCTGGTCGCTCTTCGGCGGGTCTGCCGTGGTCCAGAGGCTGGATGTACCGCGGTGTTTAGGGCATGACGTCGCGGTCAGGCGGCAAATCCGAGCACCACGCGGCGCGTGTTGGCGCTCTTTTTCTCGATTTTGATCACCACGACGGCGCCAATCTCTGCGGTGTTCGCGACATGGGTGCCACCACAGGGCTGCAAATCGATCAAATCGCCGGTTCCGATTTGAACCGTGCGCACCGCGCCGCTGCCCCGCGGGGGGAAACGCTCATGCTCTTCACCAACGCCGGATTGGCTTCCAGCTCGGCGTCGGTCACGCTGCCCAGTGCCACCGGATGGGCCGCTGCCACCAAGGCGGCGATGCCCGCAGTGAGCGCCTCTTTGCTCAGCGGATCGGTCATGTGGAAGTCCAGCCGCGCGTAGTCGGGAGTGATGGAGCATCCGTTCACCGGCATGGGCACCAGGTGGCACAGCAAATGGGTCGCGGTGTGAAAGCGCATCAGGCGGTGGCGCCGCGCCCAGTCGATCTGGGCGGTCACGCTTTCACCCACGCTGAGTTGGGCCAGCAAACCTTCTTGCCCGGGTGCGGGCAGGTGCAGGATGTCTGACGTGGGCTGACCTTGCACATCCTTGATTTTTCGGGTGTCTGCAATTGCCAACCCGCTGCCGTTGGCCAGCCGCAGAACACCCGTATCACCCGCCTGCCCGCCGCCCAGCGGATAGAACACCGTTTGGTCCAGTACCACGCCTTCCGGGTTGATGGCCGTCACCGTGGCGCTGCATTCGGTTTGGTAAGCGTTTTGGCGGAAAAGATCTTGGGTCATGCATGCATCATAGATATTCCTTTGCCGCTTTACACTGCGGTACATGAACGCCGCAATGCCAGCCAGCCCTTATTGGTCCGACCTCACCACCGCCGATTTCGCTGCGCTCGACAAGGCGCGCGCCATTGCGGTCTTGCCGGTGGCCGCGACCGAACAGCATGGGCCGCACTTGCCGTTGTCGGTGGACACGGACATTGTCAATGGCGTGATCGCGGCCGCCGTACCGCAGCTCGCGCCCGGCTTGCCGGCGCTGTTTTTGCCTACCCAGGCGGTGGGATTCAGCCCGGAGCACAACCGCTTTCCCGGCACGCTCACGCTGAAATCGGAAACGCTGATCCGCATCTGGACCGAGATTGGCGAATGCGTGGCGGCCAGCGGGGTGAAAAAGCTGGTGTTGTTCAATGCCCATGGCGGGCAGGTGGGAGCCATGGATTTGGTGGCCCGCGATTTGCGGGCGCGCCTGGGCATGCTGGTGTACAGCGTGAATTGGTTCAACTTGCCGTTGATCGACGGGCAGGGGCAGGATGTGAATGCGATGTTCAGCGCCGAAGAGCACCGCTTTGGCATCCATGCGGGGGAAATCGAAACCTCGATGATGTTGGCGCTCAAGCCCGAGCAGGTGCGCATGGATCAGGCGGAGTATTTCCGCTCAGTCTCGCAAACCCGCGCTGCCGATTTTCCAATTCTGGGCAGCGGCAAAAGTGCCAAGCTGGGCTGGCAAATGCAGGACTACAACCCCGAAGGCGCGGTGGGCAACGCGGGCGCGGCCACCGCAGAAAAAGGCCACACCTTGCTCGATGCTGCGGGGCGGGGGCTGGCCGCGTTGCTGGCCGAAATTGACCGGTTACCGCCCGGCACCTTGCAGCAGCGCACGGCGTTCGAGTGAACGCTTAAACAGAGTTTTTTGGCGCGGCAATTGTCACCGCGCCAAAAACCACGACGCCTGGATGACGGTGGCGCCCAGGGCCAGCAGGTTCGGCTCAACATCACGCGCCTCACCCCGTGGATGGGCTTCGCGTCACATGCCTTCGCCATTTAGGCACACCTCAGCCGCGGGGTGGCGGCAACCTCTGAATGGGGCTGGCTCGAACGGCTTTAAGGCAAGTGCGCAAGTGGGTCAGTGCGCTTGGATGAGCGACGAAACGTCTGCGGGCGCTGCGACACGGGAAGACAAGGTGGCGTGGTACTCGTTTTCGACGCCGGCAACGATGCGCTGCCAGTCGAGCGACTGGGCGGTGACGCGGGCGTAACGACCCATGTGGCGCAGGCGGTCATGGTTGTCCAGCAGGTGGCTGGCGATATTCAGGAAGGCTTCGGTTTGGCCCAGTGGCGCGATCAGTCCGTTGTGCCCGTGCTGTATCAGCTCGCCTGCGGCCGCATGGTCAAAGGCCAGCACGGCCAAGCCGCTGGCCATGGCTTCGGCCACCACGTTGCCAAAGGTTTCGGTCATGCTGGCGAACAAAAAGATGTCTGCACTTGCGTAAGCCTTTGCCAGGTCGTCGCCGCGCAGGGTGCCTGCGAACACCGCCTCGGGGCAGCGCTGTCGCAAGCGTGCGCGATCTGGCCCGTCGCCCACCAGCACCAGCCGGGTATCGGGGTGGCGGCGCTGCAGGCTGCGCCAGGCATCGATCACCATGTCCAGATTTTTCTCGGGTGCGAGCCGACCCACACACAGCGCCACGTGCGTGGTGTCTTCGGCCCCCCATAGGTGGCGCAATGTGTTGTCTCTGTGGACCGGATTGAAGCGCTGGGCGTCGACCCCGCGGGCGATCACGCTCAGGCGCTCAAAGCCACGGGCTTCCAGCTCCTGCGCGAGGCGCCGCGTGGGCACCATGGTGCGGTCAGTGCGGTTGTGAAAATGCCTCAACCAGGCTTCCATCGGGCGGCCCAGCCAGCCCACGCCGTAGTGGCGCGTGTAGGCGTGGAAATTGGTGCGGAAATCGGAGACCACAGGAAGGCCCAGACGCCGGGCTGCCCGAAGGCCCGACCAGCCGAGAGGCCCTTCGGTGACCAGGTGCACCACATCGGGCCGCTGCGCTTGCCACAGGCGGGTGAGCTGGCGGGTGGCGGGCAAACCCATGCGCAGTTCCGGGTAGCGCGGTACGGGCAGGCCGCGAACCAAAGTTTCTTGCCAACGCTCGCTGGGCGGCTCGGGCTGGTCCGTCGGCGATTGGCGGGGCCGAACCAGTTGCAGGTGGTGCCCCCGTTCGCGAAGTCCCTGCACAACGCGGGCCAATGTGGCCGCTACCCCGTTGACCTCGGGGGGATAGGTTTCTGTGACCAGAGCGATCTTCAAGGCGCGCGCAGCTTGGTGTGTAGGCATGGCAGTCATGCTGCGTGATCTGTGCAACGGTTTGATGACAAATCCGCTCCAAACAAGTTTCACGCGCTGGTCATCCGTCTGTCATTCACAACGGTCAGGATGGGTTGCGCCCGGATTGCCCGCGCGCGCTCAACCGTCTACTTGAGAGGAAATTTTGTGAAGTCGTTCTTGCAAGACCTTGCCCAGCAGCGCTGGGACGATCACCGTTATTACCACCACAGCCGCATCAACCAGAGCCTGCACCTGGTGAGCGCCCTGTGTTTCATTGCCGCGTATGGCCTGTTGTTCACCGACCCGGCCAGCGCGGCCTTGCTGGCCTGGGGGGTCTCGATGACCACGCGGCAATCGGGTCACTTCTTCTTTGAGCCCAAGGGTTATGACACGGTGAACCGGGCGACGCATGAACACAAGGAAGACATCAAGGTGGGCTACAACCTGCGCCGCAAGGTGGTGTTGATGGCGGTCTGGGCGCTGATTCCCCTGGTGCTGTGGTTGGCGCCCTCGTTTGGTGGCCTGACCGAGCCTGCCGCCGACTTCAAAGGGTTCCTGCACGCTCTGGGCATGGCCTGGCTGTGTCTGGGCGTGGCGGGGCTGGTGTTCCGGGTTGGCCAACTCACTGTGCAACAAAGCCTGGGCGTGGGTCTTGTCTGGGCCTTCAAGATCATCACCGACCCGTTTCACGACGTGGCGCTGTACTGGCGTGCGCCGGGGTATTTGCTGCGCGGTGAATTGATCGATCCCATGGACCACGCCCGCCGCGGCTGAATGCCGCGGCCCGGGTTTTCAACGGCGGTGCAGGCGCTGGCGCAGCATCTCTTTGAGTACACCGCGCCGGATGTCGCGGTTGCTTTGGGTACCGGGGAGCCACCAGCCGTCGTCCACCATGCGCCGTGCGGCGGCTTCGATGCGGTCGCAGACCGCATCAAAATCGGCTTCCGTGTAGTTCAGGCTGAACACCAGGCGCCCACTGCCCACCCAGGACAGCGCCAGCCCCTCGGCGCGCAGGCAGTACTGCAGCAACCAGTTGTAGCGGCTGGGCTCGGTGAAGGTCATGGTCCAGATGCTGGAGAGGTTGGCCACGCGCAGCGGCAGCCCGGCCTTCGCCAGTCGGGCGTTGAGCTTGGCGGCGCGGCCGTCCCAGGTGGCGTCGAGGTTGTCATAGAGCGCTTGAATGGCGGGCGTTTCCAGCCGCCGCAGGAACACGTTCATGGCGCCCATCACGGCGGGGTGGGCGTTGAAGGTGCCGCGCGCGAAACAGATATCGGCAGGGCGATTTTCCCGGAAGCGCTTCATCCATGCGCTGCGCCCACACACCACGCCCACCGGGAAGCCGCCACCCAGTGTTTTGCCGTAGGTGACCATGTCGGCGCGCACGCCGAAATACGCTTGCGCGCCACCGGACGCGATGCGAAAGCCTACGAAGATCTCGTCGAAAATCAAGGCGATTCCGCGCCGGGTACACACCTCGCGCAGGCGCTGCAGCCACGCGGTGTAGGCCGCGCGGTCGAAGTTGGTTCTGCGGCTGCTGTCGATCAAGGCGCCGTCACCGGGCGCGCCCGCGTTGGGGTGCAGCGCCTGCAGCGGGTTGACCAGCACGCAGGCAATATCGCGTCGGCGCGAAAGCACCTGCAGGCTGCGCTCGCTCAGGTCGCTGAGCGTGTAGGTGTGGCCGGGGGGCAAGGGGTTGCCGAGACCTGGCTGCACGTCTTCCCACCAACCGTGGTACGCCCCGCAAAACCGCACCAGACGCTTGCGCCCCGTGTGGTACCGCGCCAGGCGCACCGCCTGCATCACCGCTTCGGTCCCCGACATGTGAAACGACACCTGATCGAGCCCCGAGATCGCCTGCAAACGCTGCACGTTGTCGAACACCACCGGGTGGTAGCTGCCCAGCACGGAACCCAGTTCGCTGACCAGGGCCATGCCTTCGGCCATGCAGGTTTTGTAGAAGTCGTGGCCCATCACGTTGACGCCGTACGAACCAGTGAGGTCGTAAAAACGCTGCCCGTCGAGATCGGTCAGGGTGACGCCGTCCGCACGCTGCACAAACGCGCCCACCGCGATGCGTTCGCGCACATAGGGGCTGAACTGAAACGGTACGCGGTACGCGCCAGTGAATTGCAGATCGGCAATGCCGCTGCGGGCTTGCTGGGTGAGCGCAATGGAGCGCGCATGCCGGCCATTGAGCTCGTCGGCCAGCCGCGCAAAGCCGGCTCTGCGGCGCTGCTCGACTTCGTCTGGAACACCGTCGCAGTTAAAAAACCGCGCTTCATCGTAGGCGTAGCCAGGGATCAGCGAGGCCACCCGTTTGGCCATGCGCGAATGCCCGGCCAGCGAGCGGTGCTTGGCCAGCGACAGTTGCAGGCGTTCATGGGCTTTGGGCAGGAGCAGGGCGGCGGTGGCTGAAGCCAGAGCGAGTGTGGTGAGGCTGAATATTTCCATGGTGGGTACAAAAAGACCGTAGTTCTCTCTTTTATGGCTGTTAGGTGACATAAGCATGAAAACTTCAAGAACGCTGGACGACAACACGTCCGTCCAAAAGCCCGTTGTTTCGCTAAGTTGGCGAGACCGTTTGCTGCTGCAGGAAGACCTGAACTTCCTGTTGACCAACCGCATTCCGCGGGTCGCGGTCACGCGGCTCATGGGCCGCATCAGCCGCATACGGAGCCGCACCTTCACCCGCTTGGCCATCGCGCTGTGGCGTTTGTTCACCGATCTGGATTTGAGCGAGGCCGTACCCCAGCGCTACGAATCGCTGCAGCAGTGCTTCACCCGGGCTTTGCGCCCAGGCCTGCGCCCGGTGGACCCACGGCCCGAGGTCTTGACCAGCCCGTGCGATGCCATCGTGGGCGCCTGCGGGCCGGTGGTGGCCGGGCAGGTCTGGCAAGCCAAAGGCTTTCCCTATGCCGCGGCCGATCTGTTCGGGCAGGCCGAACGGGCCGAGCCTTTTGAAGGTGGCCGCTTTGTGACGCTGCGCCTGACGTCCAGCATGTACCACCGCTTCCATGCGCCCCACAAAGCGCGCATCGACCATGTGAGCTATTTGTCGGGCGATGTCTGGAACGTCAACCCGATTGCGCTCAAGCGCGTGGAACGCCTGTTTTGCCGCAACGAGCGGGCGGTGATCCGCATGACGCTGGAAGCTGGGCCGGTGATCGCGCTGGTGCCTGTGGCGGCGGTGCTGGTGGCCAGCATCCGCTTGCATGCGCTGGACGTTTTGATGCACCTGGGTTGGCCTGGCCCGCATGAAATGCCTTGCAATGCACAGGTGGACAAGGGCGAGGAGATGGGCTGGTTCGAACACGGCTCCACCATCATCGTGTTCGTACCCGCCGGGTTTGAGCTGGTCAAAGGCATCGAACCCGGTCGGCGCATCCGCATGGGCGAGCCGCTGATGACCCTGCCCACTGGCGCTGTCTGAGCCTTGGGCGCAGTGCGCTGAGGGCAATGAAGATGTGTTGTTCTGTCATGACAATTGCACAGTTTTGTCACCACATCGCCACATGACCGCAGGAGACTTGGGCCATGCGACGTGACCTCCTCCCACCCTTGGGTCCGATGGATCCATTTGCTGTCGACCCCGACACCGATCACGGTGGCCGCATCCGATTGCGAACCGTGTGGATCTCGGATTTGCATCTGGGCACAGCCGGCTGCCAGGCCGAGGCGCTGCTGGATTTTTTGCGCGTTGTGGAGTGTGACACCCTGTATCTGGTGGGCGACATCATCGACGGGTGGCAACTGCGCCGCCAGTGGTACTGGCCCCAAACCCACAACGATGTGGTGCAAAAGCTGTTGCGCAAGGCGCGCAAAGGCACCCGGGTGGTGTTTGTGCCCGGCAACCACGACGAGTTCGCCCGCAAATACCTGGGCCACAATTTTGGCGGTGTCGATGTGGTGGAAGATGCGGTGCACGAAACCGCAGACGGCCGCTTGCTGTGGATCACCCATGGAGACCATTTCGACGGTGTGATTCAGTGCGCGAAGTGGTTGGCTTACGTGGGCGACTGGGCTTATGAAACGACCTTGCGTGTGAACCGGCGCCTCAATTCATGGCGCGCCCGCATGGGCTTGCCCTACTGGAGCTTGTCGCGTTACCTCAAGCTGAAGGTCAAACGCGCGGTGAACTACGTGAGCGATTTTGAAGTGGCTGTCGCTCGCGAAGCCCGTGAGCGGGGGCTGCATGGTGTAGTTTGTGGTCACATTCACCATGCTGAAATTCGCACCATCGACGGTACGCTCTATTGCAACGACGGCGACTGGGTAGAAAGCCTCACCGCGTTGGTTGAGCACCCAGACGGTCGCCTGGAAATCCTCGACTGGTCGGACCGCATTCACCTTGCGCACAATGCGCGGGCCGCCGCTCATCAAGCCGTCGAAACGGCCTTCACCACCTCCTGAAGCGGCCGCAATCAACAGCGCCCAATAGCGCTTGTGGCTTGCGCGTCGCGATCACCGCCGCCCCCACGATCATCAGCGCAGCGAGTCCCACCGACCAACTGGGCATTTCTTTTTGCATGGCCAGCAGGACCAGTGTGGAGAGCAGCGGCGTGAGAAAACTCAACACGCCAATCTGGCGCGCATCGCCGCGTTTGAGTGCCGCGTCCCACAGGAAGAACGCTCCCCCAAGCGGCCCCAGGCCGAGCAGGGCGATCAAGGCCCAGTCCTTGTCAGACAACGCGGTCGATGGTTCCAGCCAGACATGGCACAGCAGGGCGAGTAAACCAGAGACCAGGGCAAAACTGCCCACGGCGGCAGTGGGGAAGGCCTTTACGCGCTGGGTCAGCAGCGAGTAGCTGGCCCAGATGAAGGCCGACATCAGTGCCGGGATGTAGCCCCAGGCCCACAGTGGCGCATTGGGGTCGGCCGGACGCCCACCCAGTATGGCCAGCGCGGCACCCGCAAAGCCCAGCAAGGCTGCGAACACCAAACGGCCGGTGAGCTTCACGCCGGGTAGGAACAGCGGCGCCATCACCACAATGCCCAGCGGCCAGAGGTAGTTCACCAGATTGGCTTGTACGGGCGGCGCGTGGCGCAAGGCGATAAAGAGCAAAAAGTGGAAACCGAACAGGCCGTAGACGCCGATGGCCAGTGTCTTGGACGGCACGTACCACTGGCGAAAATCAAAGCGCGACAGGGGCAGGGCGATCAGGCTGCCCACCAACAGGGACAGACCGGTCAGGAGAAAAGGCGGCACATGGGCCAACGTCACACCCAGTGCCGCCAGCGATGCCCAGAGCGCGATGGCGCCCAGGGCCAGGAGATTGGCGTTCAAGCGCGCAAGCCGCGAGCCGGCATCCATGTTTGATCAATGACAAAGACCGGTAAGCTGCGCATGGTGAATACTCCAATGGGTATAAAAATCAACTTGAAAGGGTTTCACTTGAGCTCGTTTAACCACACCGACCTGATGCGCGACATCAACGACAGCCTCGCCCCATTCCGAAAAGCCCAGCCGAACGCCATGGCCGGGTTCGGGCAACTGGCCAAAGCGGCCATCACCGATGGCGCACTCAGCGGCAAGCAAAAAGAGTTGATTGCGGTGTCGATTGCCGTCACTCAAGGCTGCTCAGGCTGCATCGGCTTCCATGTGAAAGCGTTGGTGCAGTTGGGTTGTACGCGCGCCGAGCTGGAGGAAACGCTCTCGGTTTGCGTCTACATGGGCGGCGGCCCAGCCTTGATGTATTCGGCCGAGGTGATTGCGGCTTGGGACAAGTTGAGCGCCTGATCAGCGCCCAAACTTGAATCAGGGGCTCAGCCTTGCGGGTTGAGCACGCCATGCGCCTGCACATCGGCATGGTACGAGCTGCGCACCATGGCGCCCACGGCGGCATGGGTGAAGCCCATCTTGTAGGCCTCGGCTTCGAACATTTTGAAGGTGTCGGGGTGCACATAGCGGCGCACCGGCAGGTGGTGGCCGCTGGGGGCGAGGTACTGGCCGATGGTCAGCATTTCGATGTTGTGCGCACGCATGTCGCGCATCACTTCCAGAATTTCTTCGTCGGTTTCCCCCAAACCCACCATGATGCCGCTCTTGGTGGGCACATGTGGGAACAGTACCTTGAACTTCTTCAGCAGGTTCAGGCTGAACTGGTAGTCAGAGCCGGGGCGCGCTTCCTTGTACAGGCGCGGCGCGGTTTCGAGGTTGTGGTTCATCACGTCGGGCGGCGCGGCCTTCAGGATGTCCAGCGCGCGGTCGTCGCGGCCACGGAAATCGGGCACCAGCACTTCGATCTGGGTACCGGGCGACAGTTCGCGAACCTGGCGGATGCATTCCGCAAAGTGACCAGCGCCGCCGTCGCGCAGATCGTCGCGGTCCACGCTGGTGATCACCACGTATTTCAGCTTCAACTGGGCGATGGTCTTGGCCAGATTGATCGGTTCGTCGACGTCCAGCGGATCAGGTCGGCCATGACCCACGTCGCAAAACGGGCAACGGCGGGTGCATTTGTCGCCCATGATCATGAAGGTCGCGGTGCCCTTGCCAAAACATTCGCCAATGTTGGGACAGCTGGCTTCTTCGCACACCGTCACGAGCTTGTTGGCCCGCAACACATCCTTGATCTCGTAGAAACGCGTGGTCGGTGAACCGGCCTTGACGCGGATCCATTCGGGCTTCTTCAGCACTTCCGCAGGTACGATCTTGATCGGAATGCGCGAGGTTTTTGCCTGGCTCTTTTGCTTGGCGGTCGCGTCGTACTGGGCTGCGGATTGCGACTCGCGAACTGTGTTGGACTCGGTCGGGGCGGGGGTGTCGGTGCGGTTCATGGCATGCACGCTGGGGCGTGGAGGTTCAAGGCGAGAGGGCGGTGGCGAGTTTGTGGCTCAGCACCTGGGCTGCTTCATCCCATGAAGCAGCCACCCCGATTGTAGAAAGGTCCACAGTCTGCAGCCCTTGATACCCACATGGGTTGATGCGCTGGAAGGGTTGCAGGTCCATATTCACGTTGAGCGACACGCCGTGGTAGGTGCAATGGCGGCTGACTTTGATGCCCAGCGCTGCGATCTTGCCCAGCCCGGTGAAGTCGGGATCGGTCTCGGGTTGACCAGGCACCCTTTTTTGGGGGCGCTGCGGCAGCATGGCGTGACTCGCAGGGTCGTCGAGTCGAACGTAGATGCCTGGCGCGCCGGCGACGCGGTGGCCGGTCACGCCGTAGTGGTCCAGCGTGCGAATCACGGCGTCTTCGATGCGGTAGACGTATTCTTTGACGAAGTAGCCCGCTCTCTTCAAGTCGATGAGCGGGTAAACGACCACCTGACCTGGGCCGTGGTAAGTCACTTGACCCCCTCGGTTGGTTTTGATCACCGGAATATCTCCAGGCGCCAGCAAATGGTCGTCGCGCCCTGCGATGCCTTGGGTGAAGACGGGCGGGTGCTCGCACACCCACAGTTCATCGGCGGTGTCACCCGTTCGCGCCTCGGAAAACGCCTGCATGGCTCCAAATGTGGGTGCGTATTCCACCCGGCCGAGTGCGCGCAACAGCATGGCCTTAAAGGGTGTATTTCACCATGGGGTGTGACGTGAGCGTGCGGTAAATTTCATCCAGTTGCTCGCGGTCCGTCACATAGATGGACAGTGTCAACCCGATGTAGGTGCCGGCTTTGCTGGGGCGACGCTCTACAGTTTGATGGTCGAAATCGGGCTCGAAGGCTTTTGCGATGATCACCATGGCCGAGACGAACTCTTCGGTGTGCGACCCCATCACTTTGATGGGAAAGCGGCAGGGGTATTCAATCAGTGACTGCTCGGGCGGGATTTCGCGGGGTGTGAAGCTCATTGGTTTCCTCCAGTCAGGCGCATTCAGCGGCCTTGATCGCCTGGTAGCCGGCGTACAAGCGCGCGTAAACGGGGCCTGGTTTGCCAGTGCCAACAGGGCGGCCATCAAGTTGCGTCACGGGCAGCACTTCTTTGGTGGCGGAGGACAGCAGCAGTTCATCCGCGGCCAACGCCTCTGCCCGGCCGATGGGGCGCAGTTCGAAAGCGATGCCTTGCTCTCGGCAGATGCGCTCGATCAGACTGAAACGGATGCCTTCGAGCACCAGATTGTCTTTGGGCGGACCAAGGACCACACCGTTTTTCACCACCCAGACATTGCTGGCAGCGGCTTCGCTCAGCATGCCATCGCGGAACATCACCGTTTCCAAGGCGTCGGCATCGGCGCTGATCTGGCGCGCGAACACGGCACCCAGCAGGCTGATGGCCTTGATGTCGGCCTTCTTCCATCGGAAATCATCTGCGGTCACGCAGGCCACGCCTTGTTCGCGTTGAGCCTCGCTGGCCAGTTTCATTTCACTGGCCATAACATACACGGTGGGCTTCAGTCCGGGCAGCATCACATGGTCACGAGGCGCAATGCCCCTCGTGACCTGTATATAGATGAGTTGGTTGGTCGCGCCGGTGGTTTGTGACAAATCGTCGATCAAACGCCGGGCGATTGCTTGCCACTCGGCGCGCTCAAGCGGGTTGGGGATGCGCAGAGCCTGCAATGAGCGGTCCAGCCGCGCCATGTGTTGTTCGAAGCAAAATACACGGGCGCTGTAGGCGGGCAGCACTTCGTAGACCCCGTCGCCGAAGATGAATCCACGGTCCATGACGCTGATCTGGGTGTCGCAAACGCGCCCATAGCGCCCATTGAGGTAACACAGGGATTCGGGGAGCGGGTAGTCGATATAGGGGGCGGGGGAGGAGGTGGGCGGCGTCATGGGTTGATTATCGGCCGCCGGAACGGCTTGTGCCCGAGCGACCCGAATTGCCTTTGTGACAGCTTGCTTAAGTATCGGGTTTATACGTATAATGAGCGGCTTTGCGAAGTCTTTCACATTTGTAACCTGCCCGTAATTTGCCATGCACAAAATGCCGGAGCCCCAAGCCCCGGTTGCACAGCAGCCTGGCGATCACGAGTGGGAAGAAGATGGGTCGCAAGAACCCGAATTCAAGCCCCTGACGCGTGAAGAGGCGCAGCAGTGGCGGGCCAGTCAGCCGGAGATTTCCATCTGGCGGTTGGTGGGTGTGCAGGTATTGGTAGGGCTGGCGGCGAGTGTGCTGGGGTGGCTGTTTACGCAGCGCGCCTCGGTGGCTTGGTCGGTTCTTTATGGTTCGGCAGCGGTGGTTGTGCCTTCGGCATTGATGGCGTATGGCTTGACCTCCAGCGCGTTGTCCCGGTTGTTGGCCGGGTTTGCGCAAGCTGCGTTCGCTGGCTTCCTGTTGTGGGAAGGGGTGAAGATCCTGTTGGCGGTGGTCATGATGTGGCTGGCCCCCAATGTGGTTCCGGAGCTGAGCTGGTTGGGTCTTCTGGCCGGGCTGGTGGTGACATTAAAGGTTTACTGGTTTGGATTTTTGATCCAGAGCAGGCGTTCTAACGTAAACGGATGATTGGCGAGACGAACATGGCTGTAGAAGGTATTGGTCCTACCCCTGGCGAGTACATCCGTCACCATTTGACCCATTTGACGAACCACAAACAGGGGTTCATCGTCGATTTTTCGGTCATCAATATTGACTCCGTTGTCGTGAGTTCTTTGTTGGGTGCGTTGGTGTGTTTTGTGTTGTGGCGAGCCGCTCGTGTGGCCACGTCCGGTGTTCCCGGTCGGTTTCAGGCTGCCGTTGAAATGCTGGTTGAGATGGTCGACAGCCAGGCCAAAGGGGTGATTCACAATGCGCAGAGCCGCAAACTGGTGGCGCCATTGGCTCTGGTGGTGTTTTGCTGGATCTTCATGATGAACTTCATGGACATGATTCCCGTTGACTTGTTGCCAAAGATCTGGGAGTTGATCTACGGCGCCGCGGGCCATGATCCGCACCATGCCTATTTGCGTGTCGTGCCTACCGCCGATTTGTCGACCACTTTGGGTCTGGCGATGTCAGTTTTGTTGATGTGCGTGTTTTACAACCTGAAGATCAAGGGTCTGGGTGGTTGGGCGCATGAGTTGGTGACGGCGCCGTTTGGCACCAGCAAAAATCCTGTTTGGGCACTGCTCTTGGGCGTGACCAACTTCCTGATGCAAATGATCGAGTTCGTGGCGAAGACGGTTTCGCACGGCATGCGGTTGTTTGGCAACATGTTCGCGGGTGAACTGGTGTTCATGCTGATTGCGCTGCTGGGTGGCTTTGCTTCCCTGTCGTTCTCGGGTGGACTCTTCTTCGTCGGACACGTGATCGCAGGCACGGTGTGGACCTTGTTCCATATCTTGGTTATCACCTTGCAAGCGTTCATTTTCATGATGCTGGCCCTGATTTATCTGGGTCAGGCGCATGACGCACACTGAGTTGCGCGGTTCCACCTCGCTCTGAGTTTCTTGTTTCTTTCTTTTCTTTTTAACCTTTCGTCCATTTAAGGAATCATCATGGAAAACGTTCTGGGTCTCGTCGCATTGGCTTGCGGTCTTATCGTTGGTCTGGGTGCCATTGGTGCCTCTATCGGTATTGCTCTGATGGGCGGCAAGTTTCTGGAGTCTTCAGCTCGCCAGCCTGAGTTGATGAACGACCTGCAAACCAAGATGTTCATCTTGGCCGGTCTGATCGACGCCGCTTTCCTGATCGGTGTGGCCATCGCACTGTTGTTCGCCTTCGCCAACCCGTTCGTGTTGGCCTAATGGTATTTGCTGCCCAGCGCAGCGGATGGATGCGCTCCCCTTAGGGATGGACCGCCTTGAACCCCACCGCTGACGCCGCAGCAAGCGCTTCACTCCTCTTGTCAACACACAGAAAGGCGTTGCGATGAATATCAATGCAACCCTCTTTGCGCAGGCCGTTGTCTTTGCGATTCTGGTTTGGTTCACGATGAAATTCGTGTGGCCTCCCATCGCCAAGGCGCTCGACGAGCGTGCGTTGAAGATTTCCGAAGGCTTGGCATCCGCTGAGAAGGCCAAATCCGAATTGGCCGTGGCCAACAAACGGGTGGAAGCCGAGTTGAGCCAGTCGCGCAACGAAGCTGGTGTGCGTTTGGCCGATGCCGAACGCCGTGCACAGACCGTGATCGAAGAGGCGAAAGCCCGCGCCACGGACGAAGCCGCCAAAATCGTTGCTTCTGCGCGCCAGGAAGCTGAGCAGCAGGTCGTCAAGGCCCGCGAAAGCTTGCGCGAAGAAGTGGCCGCATTGGCCGTCAAAGGCGCAGAGCAGATCTTGCAGCGTGAAGTCAACGCCGGCGTTCACGCCGACTTGCTGAACCGCTTGAAGACCGAGCTCTGATCGGCCCGATCTCCACGATCCCATCGAACCCGCAGGCAATCAGACCATGGCAGAAATCGCAACCATCGCCCGTCCCTACGCAGAAGCCCTTTTTAAGGCTTCTGGCGCAGACAGCAGCAGTGTGGCCGTCTGGCTGGACGAGTTGGCCGCAGTGGCTGGCAATCCTCAGCTGCTTCAATTCGCCGACAACCCAAAAGCCACTGCACAGCAGGTTTTCGACGTTGTCTCTGGTGTGGTGAAAACCAAACTGCCAGAGATGGGTCAGAATTTTCTGCGCACGGTGATCGACAACGGCCGCCTGTCGGCTTTGCCCGAAATCGCAGGCCAGTTCCGCTCCCTGATGAACTTGAAGCAAGGCAGCTTTGACGCGGTGGTCTACAGCGCCTTTGACATCGACGCCGCCTCGTTGGCCGGTTTGTCTGGTGTGCTGGAAAAGCGGTTTGGTCGCAAGCTCAACTTGAGCGTCGAGCTTCAGCCAGAGCTGATCGGTGGCATCCGTGTGGTGGTCGGTGACGAGGTGCTTGATACCTCGGTCAAGGCCCGTCTCCAACAAATGAAAGCTGCCCTGACGGCTTGACAGCCTCAGGCTGACTGCTCGGGCGCGCCCTCATCCCATTTAACGAAAGAAGGAAAGAGTCATGCAACTCAATCCCGCCGAAATTTCCGAATTGATCAAGTCCCGTATCGAGGGACTGGGCGCATCGAGCGATGTGCGCAATCAAGGCACCGTGGTCTCTGTGACCGACGGTATCGTCCGCGTGCACGGCCTGTCCGATGTGATGCAGGGCGAGATGCTGGAATTCCCTGCCAACAAGGATGGTGTGCCTTCCTTTGGTCTGGCGCTGAACCTCGAGCGCGACTCCGTCGGCTCCGTGATTTTGGGTGAGTACGAGCACATTTCCGAAGGAGACGTCGTCAAGTGCACGGGTCGCATTCTGGAGGTGCCCGTTGGCCCGGAACTGATTGGCCGCGTGGTGAACGCTTTGGGTCAGCCTATCGACGGCAAAGGACCGATCAACGCCAAGATGACCGATGTGATCGAAAAGGTCGCACCTGGTGTGATCGCACGTAAATCGGTGGATCAGCCCGTGCAAACCGGCTTGAAGGCTATCGACTCCATGGTGCCCGTGGGCCGTGGCCAGCGCGAATTGATCATCGGTGACCGCCAGACCGGTAAAACGGCTGTGGCCATCGACGCCATCATCAACCAAAAGGGTCAGAACATGACCTGCGTTTACGTCGCGATTGGCCAAAAGGCTTCGTCGATCAAGAACGTGGTGCGCGCACTGGAACAAGCTGGCGCAATGGAGTACACCATCGTGGTGGCTGCATCCGCCGCTGAATCAGCAGCCATGCAGTACCTGTCGGCCTACTCGGGTTGCACGATGGGTGAGTACTTCCGCGACCGTGGCGAAGACGCGTTGATCGTTTATGACGACCTGTCCAAGCAAGCTGTTGCCTACCGCCAAGTGTCCTTGTTGCTGCGTCGCCCACCAGGCCGCGAAGCCTACCCTGGCGATGTGTTCTATCTCCACAGCCGTTTGCTCGAGCGCGCAGCCCGCGTGAACGCCGACTACGTGGAAGCCTTCACCAAGGGTGAAGTCAAGGGCAAGACCGGTTCTTTGACCGCTCTCCCTATTATCGAAACGCAAGCCGGTGACGTGTCTGCTTTCGTGCCCACCAACGTGATCTCGATCACTGACGGCCAGATTTTCCTGGAAACCAACCTGTTCAACGCAGGTATCCGCCCCGCCATCAACGCCGGTATCTCGGTGTCGCGCGTCGGTGGTGCAGCCCAGACCAAGCTGATCAAAAACCTCTCCGGTGGTATCCGTACCGACTTGGCCCAGTACCGTGAATTGGCTGCTTTCGCGCAGTTCGCTTCTGACCTGGACGAAGCCACCCGCAAGCAGCTCGACCGCGGTGCACGCGTGACCGAACTCTTGAAGCAGGCCCAGTACGCGCCCCAGTCGATTGGCATCATGGCTTCGACCCTGTTCGCCGTGAACAAAGGCTACATGGACGACTTGGAAGTCAAGCAGGTGTTGGCTTTCGAAGCCGGCATGCACGCCCACCTGAAAGACAAGCACGCGCCTCTGTTGGCCAAGCTCGAAAAAGATCGTGCGATGGACAAAGACGCCGAAGCCGAGCTGGCCGCAGCGATTGCCGATTTCAAGAAAACCGGCACGTACTGATCCGGCCCATTGACGACGACCTTCAAAAGGAGCCCCAATGGCAGCAGGTAAGGAAATACGCGGCAAGATCAAATCGGTGGAAAACACCAAGAAGATCACCAAAGCCATGGAAATGGTGGCCGCCTCCAAAATGCGCAAGGCGCAGGAACGCATGCGTGCGGCCCGCCCTTACGCGGAAAAGGTGCGCCAGATCACCGGCAATTTGAGCCGTGCGAACCCTGAGTACACGCATCCGTTCATGCAAACCAATGACGCCAAGACCGCCGGTTTTGTCGTCATCACGACCGACAAGGGTCTGTGCGGTGGCATGAACACCAACATCTTGCGCGCCTTGACTGCGCAGCTCAAAGAGTTGCAGGTCAAGGGGCAGGGTGTTGAAACCGTGGCCATTGGCAACAAGGGTCTGGGCTTTCTCAACCGCATCAACGCAAAAGTGGTGTCCAGCGCCACGGGTTTGGGCGATACGCCCCACCTCGACAAGCTCATCGGCCCGGTGAAGACATTGCTCGACGCTTATACCGAAGGCCGTGTCAACGCCGTCTATGTCTGCTACACCAAGTTCATCAATACGATGAAACAGGAAGCAGTCATTGAGCAATTGTTGCCGCTCAACGCGGAGACGATGCAGGACGGCGCCAAGGGGCGCGACTGGGACTACGAGTACGAACCCGATGCGGCTTCGGTTATTGACGAGTTATTGCTGCGTTACGTGGAAGCCCAGGTGTTCCAGGCTGTGGCCGAAAACATGGCCTCCGAGCAATCGGCGCGCATGGTGGCCATGAAGGCTGCCACCGACAACGCTGGCGAGGTCATCGGTGAACTCAAGCTGGTCTACAACAAGACCCGCCAGGCCGCGATCACGAAAGAGCTTTCGGAAATCGTCGCCGGCGCTGCTGCGGTTTGATGTTCAACAGAATTTAGCGAATCAGAAAAGGTATCCATCATGTCTCAAGTACAAGGCAAGATCGTTCAATGTATTGGCGCCGTGGTTGACGTGGAATTCCCACGCAATGCCATGCCACACATTTATGACGCATTGAAAATGGAAGGTTCGGCCTTGACGCTGGAAGTTCAGCAGCAGCTGGGCGACGGCGTGGTCCGCACAATCGCACTGGGTTCATCCGACGGTTTGCGCCGCGGAATGATGGTGTCCAACACCAACAACCCCATCATGGTGCCCGTGGGTAAAGCGACCCTGGGTCGCATCATGGACGTGCTGGGCGCGCCCATCGATGAGCGCGGTCCTGTGGACCAGGCATTGACTGCCTCCATCCACCGCAAGCCACCTGCATACGACGAACTGAGCCCTTCGCAAGAACTGCTCGAAACCGGCATCAAGGTGATTGACCTGGTGTGTCCTTTCGCCAAGGGCGGTAAGGTCGGCTTGTTCGGTGGTGCGGGTGTTGGCAAGACCGTGAACATGATGGAACTCATCAACAACATCGCCAAGGCCCACTCGGGTGTGTCGGTGTTCGCTGGTGTGGGTGAGCGTACCCGTGAGGGCAACGACTTCTACCACGAGATGGCCGATTCCGGCGTGGTGAACCTCGAGAACCTCGAAGACTCCAAAGTGGCCATGGTCTACGGTCAGATGAACGAGCCTCCAGGAAACCGTTTGCGCGTTGCCTTGACCGGTTTGACCATCGCCGAGTCGTTCCGTGACGAAGGCAAAGACGTGCTGTTCTTCGTGGACAACATCTACCGCTACACCCTGGCCGGTACCGAAGTGTCCGCGCTGTTGGGTCGTATGCCTTCCGCCGTGGGCTACCAGCCCACGCTGGCCGAAGAGATGGGCCGCCTGCAAGAGCGGATCACCTCCACCAAAGTGGGTTCGATCACCTCGATCCAGGCCGTCTACGTGCCTGCCGACGATTACACCGATCCATCGCCAGCAACCACGTTTGCTCACCTGGACTCCACCGTGGCCTTGTCCCGTGAAATCGCATCGCTGGGTATCTATCCTGCGGTGGATCCACTGGACTCCACCAGCCGCCAGCTGGACCCGCTGATCGTGGGCCAGGAGCACTATGAAGTGGCACGCGCGGTGCAAGGCACGTTGCAGCGGTACAAAGAACTGCGCGACATCATTGCCATTCTCGGCATGGATGAACTGGCTCCCGACGACAAGCTGGCCGTGGCTCGCGCCCGCAAGATCCAGCGTTTCCTGTCGCAGCCGTTCCACGTGGCCGAAGTGTTCACGGGTTCGCCTGGCAAATATGTGCCATTGGCTGAAACCATCCGTGGCTTCAAGATGATCACCAACGGCGAGTGCGATCACTTGCCAGAGCAGGCTTTCTACATGGTCGGAACCATCGACGAAGCCTTCGAAAAGGCCAAAAAAGTCGCGTAAAGCGGCGTACTCGGGTGACCCGTGTCGTGGTGAGCTCAGTGTGCGAGAGCACATTTCCTCACACCGCCTAGCCGGACACCCGATTACTTGCTTTCCTTCGACTTTTTACAGGAGTACATATGAGCACCATCCGCGTCGATGTGGTCAGCGCCGAAGAGTCCATCTTTTCGGGCGATGCCAAATTCGTGGCACTGCCGGGCGAAGCCGGTGAGTTGGGCATTTTGCCTGGCCACATTCCGCTGATCACCCGCATCAAGCCCGGTGCCGTGCGCATCGAAAAGGCCGACGGCGGCGAAGAGTTCGTGTTTGTGGCGGGCGGCATTCTGGAGGTGCAGCCCAACCACATCACGGTCCTGTCCGACACCGCAATCCGGGGCAAGGATCTGGATGAGGCCAAGGCCACGGACGCCCGCAAGGATGCCGAAGAGGCCGTGAAAAACGCCAAGAGCGATATCGATTTGGCCAAGGCCACATCGGAGCTTGCGGTCATGGCCGCTCAGATCGCTGCGTTGCGGAAATACCGCCAAAAGAAGTAAAGCCACCACCGGCTTGCCTTCCCAAAACAAAGACCGGCAGAAACCGGTCTTTTTTTATGGATGAACGTCTGCCAACCGGTACACAATCAACCCAGAGTCGTCCGCCCAGTCGAAAAAGCCATGTCCCAGTTTCAAGTGTCGTCCATGTTTGAGAGCCCCGACCTCGCTCCAGAGGAAGTGGCTGCGCACATGCTCGTCACAGCCTCTGCGCTGGATGACCTCACGCTGGCCGATGCGATGGTCGTCGTGACGTACATGCGCCCAAAACGCATTCCGGCGGGCACGATCTTCATCAAAGAGGGCGAGATCAAGCGCAACGATTACATGCTGCTGATCCTGGAGGGCGACATTGCGGTCGAGAATGACTTGCCCGGAGCCCAAGGAGATACCTTGGTGGTGAACATCATCGGCCCCGGGCACCTCATCGGTGAGATGGGTGTGCTTGACGGCTCGCCGCGTTCCGCCCGGTGCACGGCCAACACCGATATTGCCGCAGCGATTTTGTCCCGTACGGCATTGATGCGCCTGCTGCGAGACCATCCCCAGACGGGCTCCCGTTTGCTGTTGGCCATTTCCAAACGCATGGCTGATCGTCTGCGGGAAACCACCCGCAAGCTTCGCACCTTTGCCCAGATGAACAAGGCACTGCACGAGGAGTTGCAAGTGGTCATGAACAACCGCACCAAAGGGCCGAACAGTTCGACTCCCGACTGAGCGCGGGTCAGCGTTGAGGGTATCTATTGCTCGCCAGTGCTGACGGTCATGCGCGCACCACCGCGTTGTTCAATTCGTTGGGGCGCAGTGCCTCTGCATCCAGTGGGAAATGGGCTACCAGCAGAGCCGAAACCTCTTCCAAGGCTTCTGTCAATCCGTCTTCAAATGCACCCTTGAACAGGCGGCTGCCGAGTCGATCAACCATGGCCTGCCATTGTTCGTGGTCAACGCGGCGTGTCAATGCGCGATCTGCCACGATCTCTATGGCGTGCTCACCGAGAAGCAGGTAAATCAGAACACCGTTGTTGTGCTCTGTGTCCCACACACCCAGCCGCCCAAACCAGCCCAGCGCCCTCTCGCGCACCAACGCTGACGGGACCCCATTGCGCCCACTGCGCCAAATGTAGGAGGAGGGCAAGGCGGCTTCGACACACAGCCGGATTTCGCCGGTGTGGCGAGCCTCACTGGCTGCAACCCGTTGAGCCAGTCGTTCGGCCATGTCGTCGGGAATCGCGCGCAGTGTGTCGCTGCGATCGAGCCAGCGGTGTTTGATCAATCGAAACAGCAGTTTGTACATGCCTTACCAACCTCCCGAGGCACCACCGCCGCCAAAATTGCCACCACCGCCAGAGCCAAAGCCACCACCACCACCACCGAAGCCACCACCTCCGCCAAATCCACCGCCACTGCCCCATCCGCCACCGCGACCGCTGCGACCCGACCTTGAAACCGACGGAGTCATCTGCATAAACAGTGCGACCACCATCGCCAGAAGCCCGGCGCCCACCGATACCCAGACCACATAGGTCAGCAGCCAAGCCAATCCGCCTGCCCCTACGCCGCTGAGCAAGGTGCCCAATTTGTTGCCAAACAAGCCACGCAAGACACTGGATACGATCGGCACCGCAAAAACCATGAAAATCAGGAGGTCAGACACGCTTTGAAATTGTCCAAAGCCCTCCAGCGTTTTGCCTCCCGCCTGGGGCAGTGGAAGCTCCTCACCGCTGACACGGGCCAGAATCTGATCAACGCCTGCGCCGACGCCCCCGCGAAATCACCGCGCTTGAAGGCAGGGGTGACCGCCTGATCAATGATGCGTTTGGCCAGAAGGTCGGGAATGGCTCCTTCGAGGGTCTTGGTCGTGGCGATTCGCAAGCGGCGATCGTTTATGGCGATCACGAAAAGTACCCCGTCGCCCACATCGCTGCGCCCGATCTTCCAGGCGTCTCCGACGCGTTGGGTGTAGTCGGCGATATCTTCGGGTGCTGTGGTAGGCACCATGAGCACCACAACTTGGGTGCCCTTGTCCCTCTCAAACGCAGCGAGCTTCGCCTCGATGGCGCCGCGGCTCTGTGCATCGAGCGTGCCGGTCTGATCGATGACCCGGGCACTCAAAGCAGGCACAGGCAAAACGCCTTGGGCCCACACCGACGGAAGGGCGCTTAGCCACAAGAGCAGCGCAAAGCAAAGGGGTGCGCGCCAGCTGCGAAAATTCATTGCTTGTTGAAGTCCACCGCAGGTGGCTTGGCGATGGCGGCTTCGTTTTCTACCTGGAAGCCGGCCTTGGGCGCGTAGCTCATGACCATCGCGGTCAGATTGGTCGGAAAGCTTCGTGCCAGCACGTTGTATTCCTGTATCGCACCAATGTAGCGGTTGCGCGCCACCGTGATCCGGTTTTCTGTGCCTTCAAGCTGTACGCGCAAATCGGCAAAAGCGGCATTTGCTTTGAGGTCAGGATAGCGCTCGACCACCACCATCAACCGGCTCAGAGCACTGCTGACCTCGCTCTGCGCGGCTTGAAACTTGGCCATGGCGGCGGGGTCATTCACCATCTCGGGTGTCATCTGTATGCCGGTGGCTTTGCTTCGGGCTTCAATCACCTGGGTCAGCGTACCTTGTTCGAAATCAACCTCGCCTTTGACCGATGCCACGATGTTAGGAATCAGATCAGCACGGCGCTGGTACTGGTTCAGTACCTCTGACCAAGCCGATTTGCTTTGTTCATCAAGTCGCTGAAAGTCGTTGTACCCGCAGCCAGACAGACCGGCCACCAGCAAAATGGCCACGCCAAGGCGGGAAAAAGAAATGGTCCAACGGTTCATGTGTACTCCAGGCAGCCCGAGAAAGGGCCAGTTTGTTCGGCGGTGCAGACCCCGCATATCCAAAAGAACTATACCCTTTGCACCCCATGACGCTGAACTACGTTGCCTGGAATTCGACCGGTAGGTGATGCAAAGCGAACGAACCCGGCAAAATGGCGACTATGCCCAAGTCAAAACCCCCATTGAGCTCGCCTGAAGACACCGAGCATGCTTTTTACGATGCCTTGCAACACGCAGACCTGGACCGTTTGATGGCCTGCTGGAGTGACGAAGACGATATCGTCTGCATTCACCCAGGTGGGCCGCGACTGCTTGGGCACGCTGCCATTCGAGCTGCCTTTGAGGCGGTGTTCGCCAATGGAACGGTCAAGGCTCAGATCGAAAAGGTGCGTCGCATCGAGGTGGGTACCACCAGCGTCCACAGTGTTGTAGAGCGGGTCGAAGTGATGGGCAACGACGGGCCGCAAACCGCATGGGTTGTGGCGACCAACGTCTATGCCAAGACAGCCCTGGGTTGGCGACTGGTGGCTCACCATGCAAGCCCGGGGACACGCGATGAGCCGGTAGACGTCATGGCAGAACCCCAGGTCTTGCACTGACTGTGTGTGCCTCCCACCTATGTTGAGCCAGTATCGCGCCCCATGGTGGTTGCCGGGGGGCAATGCCCAGACCATCTGGGCGGCACTGGGCGCCCGGCGTCGCATGGGCGAAAGCGTGCCAACGGAATGGCGCCGCGAACGTTGGGAAACGCCAGATGGCGACTTTGTGGACGTCGATCATGCGACACACGCCAGCCAGCGCCATATGCCCTTGCTGGTGTTGTTCCATGGCCTTGAGGGCTCATCGGCCAGTCAATATGCGGTCGCGTTTGCAGACTTTGCGCAGGCGCAAGGACTGGCTATGGCGGTGCCCCATTTTCGGGGTTGCTCAGGTGAGCTCAACCGTGGCCCTCGGGCATACCATTCGGGAGACTTCGAAGAAATCGACTGGCTTCTGAAGCGCCTCGCTGAGCAACAACCCGAGCGACCCCTGCTCGCAGTGGGTGTGTCCTTGGGTGGCAATGCCCTGCTGCGGTGGGCGGGGGAACTGGGCCGGGAGGCTGCGCAAACGGTCAGGGCGGTTGCCGCCGTGTGTTCGCCACTGGACCTCGCGGCTGGGGGGCATGCCATTGGGAGAGGGTTCAACCGCCTTGTCTACACACGCATGTTCCTTGCCTCTATGGTGCCCAAAGCGCTGAAAAAGCTCGAACAGCATCCAGGCCTGTTCGACCGGGACGCGTTGTTGTCTGCGCGCGATCTTTACGATTTCGACAACGTGTTCACTGCACCCCTGCACGGATTCAGGGACACTGATGACTACTGGGCACGGGCCTCAGCCAAGCCGGTGTTGGCCGATATTCGTGTACCGGCGCTGGCCCTGAACGCCCTCAATGACCCATTTGTCCCCTGCAAATCACTACCGCACCTTTCACAGGTGGGTTCGAATGTCACGCTTTGGCACCCCGGGCAAGGCGGCCATGTGGGCTTCCCTGTTGCCTCAGGCCCATTCGATTTTCCAGGGCATGTGCGGGCCATGCCCGAAGCCGTGGGGCAATGGCTGCTGCAGCAACTCTGAAGCCGTTCGGCATGGTGGCTGACCGGGTGCGCTGTGACCGTTTGGAGGGATGGGATAAACGCGGTGTAATCCATCTCATGGATGACATTGTCAAAGCGGCCCTTGCGAAGTGGCCCAACGTTCCTCACTGTTTTGGGTGGCTCGGCTTGGATGCGCGTGGCGACTGGTACATGCGCGACGACGGCGCGCAGGCCGCAGGGCCCTTTGCGCGGGCCCCAGGCGACGAGGGGCGCATCGGCAAGGGTTCCCGTTTGCAGCACGACAAGCTGATCGACTTCATTGGGCGGAATTACGCGCCCGATGAGGTGGGGCAATGGGCTTTTCAGAACGGGCCGCAGCGGGTTTATGTGGAACTCGAAGCCGCGCCCCATGTCTGGCGACTGCAGCCAGATGGCAGCATCCTGGCGCACACCGGTCAGGTAGCCGGTGATGTGAAATCCTGCTTGCTGGATGAACACGGACGCCTGTTCTTGGCGACGGATCTGGGCCTGGGTCTGGTGCACACGGCCGATATGCTGATTGCTTCCGATGCGGTGGAGCAGGGTCACTGGGTGCCGGAAGACGTGTTGTTCAGCACGCTGCCCGAGCGGTGGCGCTATGTGCTCAGTCCCCAGAAAAGGCAAGCAGAAGCGAAGGCTTCCTGAGAACAAAAAAAAAGGGCCGGTCATTGACCGGCCCTTTTTCGTTGAGTCCGCCGAACTTACTTGGCCGCGTCGACCATGAAGACGACAGCCGCATGGATATCAGCTTCGGATGCCGTGGCCCCACCTTTGGGAGGCATCGCGCCTTTGCCTTTGATGGCGCTGGCCACCAAGGCTTCCAGGCCAGTCGCAATGCGCGGTGCCCAAGCAGCCTTGTCGCCAAATTTGGGTGCGCCGGCGACGCCTGCCACATGGCAAACCGAGCAAGCCTGTTTGTAGAGTGCTTCACCAGCGCCAGCGGCGACGGTCATTGCAGCCGCAGGTGCAGCCGTGGCCACGACGGCTTCGGCTACAGGAGCCACAGCAGCAGCGGGAGCTTCTTCTACAGGGGCTGCGGCAGGGGCTTCGGCCGCAGCTTCGGGTTCGGTAGCACCAGCAGCAGGTGCTGCTGGTTCGGCAAACTTGGCCCCAGCGGCGTTGGCCATATGCACCACAGCGCGGCCAATTTCAACATCGCTGAATGCGCCACCACCTTGAGCAGCCATCGCACCCTTGCCTTGGAGGGCATGTGTCAACAAAGTCTCATATCCTTGACCGAGGCGAGGCGCCCAAGCGGCGACATCCCCGAATTTGGGTGCGCCAACCACGCCAGCGGCGTGGCATGCTGCACACTGGGCTGTATAAACCGCATCACCACTTTGCAGTGGGCGGTTGGCATCGCGCAGCTCGACCGAGCCGATGCGCTGAATGCGGATTGCAGTGGCCAGTTCGGGGTCGACAGCACCTGCAGCGGGCTTGTCGTCTGATGTGACGAAGTACACCAGGCCAATGATGATGAAAATCGGGGCAACAAAAAAGAAAAACGACGTCCACAGCAACTGGGCTGGCGTTTTGATCGGGCCGGAGTGAGAGTCGTGATCGCTCATGGTGTCCTCAAGGGGGTGGCGGAACGGGGCTTGGAAACGGCCCGCGAACGGGTCGGCCCGCTCATCGGGCATTCAACATTCGATTATAGCCAGCCACCGCTTTGTTTGGCCTGACATAACCCCGCCTGCTAGAATCGCGCCCTGTTGCGGCTGTAGCTCAGTGGATAGAGTATTGGCCTCCGAAGCCAAGGGTCGTGGGTTCGATCCCCGCCAGCCGCACCATTGTTTGTATTGCCGGGAAGTGAACGCCCTCCAGCGCTACCCCTCGCTCAATTTTGACGCCGGATTTCTCGACCTCCTATGGCACGCGCAGTCAAACGAGCAATGGTCGGGGAGCTTCATAAGCGTCCTCCTGTGCCCTGTATGTGCCCTGGCGGCGCCACCTAGTTCGACTTTGCGGCAGCTAGATGGTTTGCTTTGACTATTGGCCCCGTGCCCTTGAAGCCACCTTGAAAACCTGTACCAGGTGGGAGTAGAGAATCCCAACCAATGGAGTCTCTACATGAAAAGATCAAGATTCAGGGAAAGTCAGGTCGTGGCGATCCTCAAAGAGGTTGCGCTAGGAGCCAAGGTCGGAAATTTGTGCAGGAAGCACGGCATCAGCGATCCGAAGTAATACAAGTGAACGAGCCAAAATGCCGGCATGAGCGTGTCGCATCTGGCGCAGATGCGACAGCTACAGGATGAGAATGCCAAACTCAAACGCATGTACGCCGACCTGGTCCTGATGCACCACGCCTCGAAGGATGTTGTTGAGCGAAAGCTCTGACCCCGCAGCGTCGCGAGTTGGTCGTGCATTCTTTGATGAGCGACCACGGCATGAGTGAGCGCAAGGCATGCAAGACCAGCGGGCTGGCACGCTCCACACTGCGTTACCAAACCTTGCCACGCGACGGCTGTAGGGTGATCAACTTCATTCAAAGTCATCTGGCCGTCAATCCACGCCGATGTTTTGATCCGCTGTACGCCACAGACCGCTTTCAGAAACAGCCGTGAGGCAAGGCTGTGTCGTGGCGTGTGTACCGGGAGTTGCGGATGAACCTGCCCAGGCGAGCTGAGAAGCGACTGCCTGCGCGAATCAGACAGCCGCTGCTGGCGGCGGGCCAAACTAACCAGGGCTGGAACTGGGGCTTCATGTCCGTTGCATTTTGGTCTGGAGGCAGGTTCCGAACCTTCAACGCCATCGACGAGTTCAACTGCGCCCGGTGGTTGCCAAGAAGCCCGGACTGGGTGGGGGGCGTCGAGCAGACGGCCAGCCAAACCGTGCGTTGCAGTTGCGTGAAACAGGACGAAATCCGTCCAGCCATTTACCGCGTCCATAGGTGCGATCACGAGAAACCATTTTTCCATCGCGGTAGGCACTCGTATCCTTCGCTGGCTCGAACTGCAACCGGAGCTCCGATAGCCGACCAGTTCATGCGCCGTGCGATTGCAGTGCGGACTGAAGCGGTGATGACGCCAGTTGGGGCGTTGAACCGGCAAGAGCAACACGCCGCCCCTGATGGCAAAGCCCGTTTGCCGCCAGGCCGCCCCGCCTTTACACATCTCGCTATGCTCAAACTCAAATCTCTCCACCACCTCTGCGTCGAGGTGCCGGATCTCGACACCAACACGAAATTTGCCACCGACTTTGGCTTGCTGGAAACAGCCCGCAAAGACAACCGGGTCTACTTTCGCACCTATGGCGCCGATGCCTACAGCTACGTGGCCGAACCCGGTGCCAAAACGCGCTTGAAATCGGTCGCCTTCCTCGCCGAATCGCGCGCTGTTCTGGATGACGCGGTGCAGCAATTCGGAGCCACCCCGGTTCGCCCCCTGGACGGTCCCGGCGGTGGATTCGCCGTGAGCCTGACCGACCCTGATGGCAACATCATTGACATCGTGTACGGCATTGAAGAGCGGGAGGCCGATCCGATGCTGCCAGCGCCTCAAATCAACACACCCGACAACGTCCAGCGTTTCAATACGCGCCATGTTCGCCCGGACGACGGCCCCGCTCGCCCACTGCGCCTGGGGCATATCGGTCTGTTCGTCGGCAACTACGCGCGCAGCGAGGCCTGGTATGCCAAGACGCTGGGCCTGATCGCCAGCGACCGCATGTACGCGGGGGTGCCCAACAACTACGTCGGCGGCTTCTACCGCCTTGACCGTGGCGAAGAATACGTAGACCACCATGTTGTGGGCTTCTTCGGCATGGGCGCGCCAGGCATCCACCACTTCTCCTTCGAGGTGCAGGGTATCGAGCAGCAAATGGTGGCCCACCGTCACCTGCAAAAGGCCAACTACCAGCCCGTGTGGGGCGTTGGCCGCCATCCGCTGGGCAGCCATGTGTTCGACATGTGGAAAGACCCCAACGGTCTGCGCTTCGAGACCTTCTCGGACACCGACAAGTACAACGCCGAGCGCGCCGTTTTCGACCAGGACGTGCAGAAATCCGAAATGGATGTCTGGAGCAATGACTCCGTCGAGCGCTATTTTTCTTAAAACACAAGGGACATCATCATGCAAAGTATCAACCCGGCAACAGGTCTTCATGAAGGCACATTTGGCGTCGGCACCTTCTCCGCCAACGGCAAAGCCTTCCCAGGTCTGGTTCAACCCGATGGCCGTTTGATCGACCTGTCGGCGAAGTTCCACGACACCCACGAAATCTTTGATGACTGGGCGCGCAACTTCGATGTGCTCGTCGACATCGCTGCCAAGCCCGATGCGGCGCAACACGATTTCAGCGCCGTGAAAGCCTTGAAGCCCCTGGCCCACCCCAACCTGCTTTGCGCGGGCGCGAACTACAAGACGCACTCGGCGCAAATGCTGACCAAGAACAAGTTCAACCAGCACAACCGCAAAGCCGGCGAAAGCGATGAAGACTTCTTCAAGCGCAACATGGAGCTGATGGAGCGGCGCGCACGTGAGGGCACGCCCTTCTTCTGGACCGGCCTGCACTCTTCGCTGGTGGGTGCCAACGACGATGTGGTGCTGCCCGTGCTGGGCACCCAGCCCGACTGGGAGCTGGAACTCGGCGCGGTTGTGGCCAAGCACCAGCGCTACGCAACGATCGAAGAGGCACAAAGCCTGATCGCCGGCTACGTCATCGTCAACGACATCGGCACCGTCGACATCTTCCGGCGCACCGACATCCCCTGGGGCTATGACTGGATCAGCAAACACCAGCCCTCCTTCAAGGTGGCCGGTCCGTTCATCGTGCCCTCGGCCTTCTTCAAGCCCGACCATTCCTTCCAGATCCAGCTGCAACTGAACGGCAAGATGATGCAGGACTGGCCCAGCAACGACATGATCTTCAGCCCCGCGAAGATGCTGGCCTACGCCTCCGAGCGCATCAACCTCACGCCCGGCGACACGCTGATCACCGGCTCGCCCCCCGGCAACGGCATGCACCACGGCACCTTTCTGAAAGACGGCGACACCATGGAAAGCTCGATCACCGGGCTCGGCCGCCAGAAGAACCGCTGTGTACAGGAGGCGACGCCAGATCACCCACTGGCGTACGGTTACTGGAAGAACGAAGAAGAGAAGCCCAAGACCGCTTGAACATGCGAGCCCAAGTCGATCCCGGCTCGCGTTGTGCGCGCCGGGGTGGATGCCGGCCAGCGGATTGCCCGCGTGGCCGGTTGGGCGTTCGGCGTCAGACAGAGACAAGGATGAACAGATGTTGTTGTCGACCTATGAGATCCATTGCCGTGCGCTGTTGCGCATCGTGACCGCCTTGCTGTTCATGCAGCACGGTGCTCAGAAGCTCTTTCACTACCCACCCGGCGGACACCACCAGGGCCCACTGGATCTGTTCAGCTTGATTGGTGTCGCAGGCGTTCTGGAGTTCTTTGGCGGCCTGCTGCTTGTCGTCGGCCTGTACACCCGCAGCGTGGCATTCGTTCTGTCCGGCCAGATGGCTGTGGCCTACTTCGCGTTTCACGTGCCGGGTGGCAAAGACGCACCCGGCGGTTTTTTTCCCGTGGTCAATGGCGGCGAGTTGGCCATCATTTTCTGCTTTGTCTTCTTCTACCTCGTCTTCTCGGGCCCTGGCGCCTGGTCGCTGGACGGTTTGATCAAGGCCAAAGCTCCGCGCGCTGCGACCAACTGATTTTGCAAAGAGCTGTTGAGTCCAAGTCATTCAGCCAACCGAAAGATCGACCTTCACACCGTTTCAACCATTGGCCTGCCGATCAGGCCATATCTGTCCCGATACAAGCTTGCGCACACCCAATTTTTAAAAGGAGACTCTCTTTATGTATCCGTTCAAACAGGAAAGCTCGATGGTCCGCAACCGCTGGTACATGGCTGCGTTTTCCAATGAGATCACGCGCCAGCCCATGGAGCGCACCATCCTTGGCAAGCCCGTGGTCATGTACCGGAAAGAGAACGGCGCACCGGTCGCCATGTACGGCCTGTGCCCACACCGCTACTTCCCCCTGGCGCAAGGCCACGTCGAAGGTGACACCATTGTCTGCGGCTACCACGGCTTCAAGTTCGCCGCTACCGGTGTGCAGACCGAAGTGCCTTCGCAAGATGAAGTCAAAACAAAATTCTGCCAGCCGGTCTACCGCATCGAAGAGCGCGGCCCCATTTGCTGGATCTGGATGGGTGATTCAGACAAGTGCGACGAAAAGCTCATTCCGCCGTACCACGACTTCGGCCTGGAACAACCCGACTGGCACTACAGCTCCGAGAACTACTTCCACCTGGAAGGGCGTTCCCAGTTGCTGGTGGACAACCTGATGGATCTGACCCATCTGCCCTATGTGCACCACCACCTCGGCGGCGGCGAAGCCATGAAGAAGATTCCACTGGTCACCGAAGAACGCGAGCTGAGCTACCGGGTCTTGCGCAACGGCAAGGCCCCCTGGAACCCATTCTTTGACAAGATCTTTGGGCCAGAAGCCGTGTTTGAAGGTTTGGCCAGCTTCCACATCGAAAGCGACTTTTATGGCCCCGAGCTGATCAAGACCAGCTTGCCGATCATCACGCATGTGGATGGCCATGACCAGGTTCCCAAAGCCCTGGGATCCTTGCTCATTCTTCATGGCATCACCCCGGAAACCGAAACCACGACCCACTATTTCGGTTTCTCGGTGCGCAACTTCCGCCAGGGTGACGAAGTGCTGGACCGCATTCAGTACGAGTCCGAGCTGGTCGTTCGCCAACAGGATGTGACCGTCATCAATGCGGTGGAAAAACGCCTGGATGCGGCGGCGGCATTTCAGAAAGAGCTGCTTGTCGTGGCCGATGTACCGGCCGTTCAGGCGCGCAGAAAAGTCGAGGCCATGTTGGCGGCAGAGAGCGCCGGGAACATTTCCTGACCCAATCAGGGCGTTGAACACCAAGCCGATTTTTCGCCGAGTTCAACGCCTTTGGCCACTCAGCCCATCGGAGGCCTGAAACAGCCACCGCTGGCACACGGCCAAGCAGCCAGAGCGTTCACGCCTCGGTATCTAGATTGCGTTTCACCCGATCCAGAAGGGCCTTCAGCGCTTGAACCTCCTGTGCGCTGAAGCCTGCCACGGCGGTGGTACTCAACCGTTTCGCCTCCTGCTGCAAGCTGCGTTGCAAGGCGGCGCCTTCGGCGGTGAGGCTCAAGCGCAGGTTGCGCCGGTCAGCCTCATCGGCCTCGGCCGCCAGAAGGCCCCGGTCGCGCAAACCTTTGATGAGCCTGGCCAACTGCGCCTTGTCGCGCCCGCTCTGCTGCGCAAGATCACTCTGCGTCGCGCCGGGTCGGCGGCCAAAGAAGCCCAGGACTTTGCTGTCCATGTGGGTGACGTCATGCGGACCGTCGCGCAACGCCTTGTACTTCTGCGAGCGGTACAGGTGCATGACGGCATGAATAGCCTCCAGAACGTCGTCGTCCTGGCCCGATGATTTTTGGTTGACAATGTCAAATGATTTAGGCATGATAGTGGACATTATCAATCATTAAGACAATCTTTTCCATGAACAACGAAACACCAGCAAGCCGCGTAAAGCGTGTGCGCTACGAACTCAAACGCCGCAACCTGGAGGTCGCGCGCGTCGAAACCCTCAGTCCCCACTTCAAAAGCATCACCTTCTCGGGGGAAGCCCTGGCCGATTTTGTCAGCGGATCTTTTGATGACCACATCAAATTCATGCTCGATGCCGACGGCACGGATCCCGTGCGGCGCGACTACACGCCCCGCAAGTTTGACGCTGCGGCACGTGAGCTGACGATCGAATTCGCGATCCACAGCGAAGGCCGCACCGCACAGTGGGCCGCGCAGGCCGCGCCCGGGCAGCAGGCCACGATTGGCGGACCACGCGGCTCCTTCATCATCCCGACCGACTTCGACTGGCATCTGCTGGTCGGTGACGAAACGGCCCTGCCTGCCATTCATCGGCGTCTGGAAGAACTGCCTCCGCAAGCCCGTGCATTCGTGGTGATTCAGGTTGCTGATGCGGCCGACCGCCGTGAGCTGGGCAGCGCGGCCAATGCCCAGGTGCAATGGGTATCCACCGCGGACGCCATGCTGGACGCGGTGCGCGCACTCGACTTGCCTGGCGGCGAAGGTTATGCCTGGTGTGCGGGCGAAGCCAGCGCAATGGCCACATTGCGTGGTGTGCTGCTGGCGGACAAAGGCATCGATCGGCAAGCCATGCGCGTTGCCGCCTACTGGAAGCGTGGCGCCGCTGCGCACCACGAAAACCTGGCCGACTGAACGCGTTCACGCGAGGGGGACGCTGCTGAAGCCGCGTCGGTATCCTTGGCCGGATTCAGCGCAGAGTGGCGACCGTTGTGCCATGCGCTGTAAAGCGGGCGAGCGCCGCTCAGGCGATCAACGCGCGCCTGACCAGGGTGGTCAGATTTTCATCGGCCACGAAGCCCGCCTTGATGGCCGCGGGCGTTTCCAGCACCGGAAACCTTCCGAACAGCGCCTCCATGCGTTCTTGCGGTTCGAAGCGCACCAATGCCCTGACGCGCTCCCCATGCACCTCGGCCATGGCATCAACAAGCTCGCTCATCGAGTAGCGCAAGGTGGGCAATGTGAAGGTTCGTTGTCCCTCTAATGCGGTGCCAGACTTGCTGGCAGCGTGAACCAGGTTGTCGATCACATTGGGCAAGGATGATGCCCAGGTGGTCACTTCGGGTGCCATCGGGCAGACAAATGGCCGATGTGCCGCCAGCTCACGGATGATGTCGCTGAGGAATGCCGACAGTTGCCCGGTGGGCGCAGGCGGACGGGCCAGCACACCCGGCAGGCGCAGGGACAGGCCATCGACCCAGCCGCGGCGGCTGAAGTCGTTTACCAGCACCTCACCCACCAGCTTCTGCGCGCCATAGGTCATTTGTGGGTGCGGCAGGGTGTCGTCGGTCACCGTTTCAGGCATTGCTCCGAACACCGCGATGCTGCTGGCGAAGACAAAAACCGGGCGCTTGCCAGCTTGCTGAACCTGGCGTTGCCCGAGCTCCAGCAGCGTTTGGGTGGCGTCAAGATTCACCCGTTTGGCCTGCCCATAGTTCTGTTCGGCGGCACCGCCCGGGATGCTGGCCAGGTGGAACACCGCATCAACCGTTTGGGCGCCCAGCGCCGAAGCCAACCAGGCGGTATCGCCGATGTCTCCGGGCAGCTGCCGGACCCCGCCAGGTGCCGCGTCTTCGAACGCCAGGTCCATCAAAGTGATCTGGTCGATGCGCTGACCGCACAAGGCGCGATCGCTGATCAGCCGCTGCGTCAGCGCCCGGCCCACAAAACCGGCCGCACCGGTGACAACGACGTGCACGTTCCTGCGATCAGTTCGGGGCAACCACGCGCTGGTCGATCACGCCGAACGGGCCCTCGCGTCCGTCGTCATATTTCGCCTGCATGCGCACACGGTCGCCAAACTTCATGAAGCCGGTCTTGATGTCGCCCAGATCGATTTTCTCGATCACGCGCCGTTCCGAGATGCAAGCCGAGCCTGCGCTGCGTGCACTGTTCGAAACCGTACCCGACCCCACGATGGAGCCCGGCGTGAGCTTGCGGCTGCGCGCCGCGTGGGCCACCAGCTCACCGAAGGAGAAATTCATTTCGCCACCATGAGGTTCGCCGAAGCGTTCACCGTTCCACAGCACATGCAAGGGCATCTGCACCCGACCATCGCGCCAGGCAGCGCCCAGCTCGTCCGGGGTCACGGCAATCGGTGCGAAAGACGTGGAAGGCTTGGCTTGCAGAAAACCGAAGCCCGATTTCATCTCGCGCGGCCCGAGCGCGCGCAGGCTCCAGTCGTTGATCTGAACCACCAGGCGCACGCAGGCCAGCGCCTGCTCGGGCGTTGCGGCCATGGGCACCGCGCCCACCACCACGCCAAACTCGCCCTCAAAATCAATGCCGTCCTGTTCACTGGGCAGAGGCACGTCCTGGGTTGGCCCCAGAAAATCGTCGCTGGCGCCCTGGTACATCACCGGGATGGTGTCGAAGTCGGGGATGGGTGGCGTGTTGAAAGCCTGCTCCATCAAGCGACCGTGGTTCAGGAACGCCGACGCGTCCAGCCACTGTGGACACCGCGGCAACGGCGCGCCACAAGCGGTGGGCTGAAAGGCAAAGGTGTCGGACAGTTCACCAGCATTCAATGCCTCGTAGCGCTGCTGAAGGCCCGGTGCCACGACGTCCCAGCGCTGCATGGCGTCCAGCAGGCTGCTTGCCAACTCAGGCACCACCACAGCGAATTTTCCATCACGCGACACCAGCACCAGCTGCCCGTCGGGTGTTTCATTTTTCAGGCTTGCAAATTTCATCGTGTCTTTCTGTATGGGTTTCAGGAGGTCCCCAGCGCTTGGGCGATGGAAGGGGTGTATTGGCCGTCGACCAGGACAAACAGCATCCGGCACAGCTGGCCGGAGCGGTTCGCCCAGGCGTGGTTGGTGCCGCGTTGCACCACCACGCTGCCGGGCCCGAGCAACACTTCAGAGTCGTCGAGCACCAGGGTCAGCTCCCCTTCGATCACCACGCCGTAGTCCACGCTCTCGGTGCGGTGCATCAAAGGGTGTGGCGAGTTCGCCTGCACCGTGGAGGCTGCCTCATCGCCAATCTGGTTGAATGCCTGCTGCATGGAGGCCGCCCCATGGGCGAGAAAATCGGCTGTGTCCGGCGGAATATCCACAAACCGTATCCGGGTCCCCCGCTCAGGCGGACGCAGCGTCAAAGGAGCCGCGGTCGGGTCGGCATCATTGCCCACCGGTGTGGGCGCTCCCACCGTGGACCACACTTCGTGAAAGACCGTTCCCGGGATGGATGCGATCTCCACAACGGTGGGCAACGGGCCGTCGCTGACAACCACCGATTTGCCGTCGGCATCGTGCCCTGTGACCACGCGGTGGATAGCGGAAAATTTCATTGCAGCTCCCTTCGACATCAGCACCCGGTGGGGCAAGAAAATCAGAACGACATCAGGTCGCGGGCCACGGTCACCGGACCATCGTAGTGTTTCTTCGCCGGATCGAGGTACGCGCTGTCGGGCTCATCCCTGCCAGGGATGACGTGGGTGAACACCAGCGCTTTCACGCCAGCCGCTTTCGCCAGGCGGGCCGCATCTTCGGCCGTGGTGTGCTCGTCGCGCATGTGAGGCATCAGGCTGGCCACAACGGCAGGTGGCATCAATGCAGACAATCCCTTTTCGATCAGGTCGAGATCGATCACCTCGTGGATCAACAGATCGGCGCCTTTGGCCAGGTCCACCACAGGCGCGCACTTGCCGGTGTCGCCGCTGAACACGATCACCTTGTCGGGCGTCTGAAAACGCAGGGAGTAGGAATGGTCGAGAGCATCAGGCCCTTCTTTGGCGCTGGCGAAGTGGCAGTTCTCCACGGCGGTCACGGTGATCAGGTCATCGCGATAGACCTCACCATTGCCCGCATAGTCGTGGGCAAAAAACAGCTTTTCGGGTGGCACCATGCCCTTGGTGTCGGCCATGCGGATCCGGGCATTGGTTTTGAAGAATGCCATGAACCCTTTGAGCATCTCCTCGGTGCCTGCGGGGCCATACACATGGGTGGGCTTGCGGCGGCCGGTGGCCCACTGCTGACCCATCAGCGTGCCCCAGTCCGCGTTGTGGTCATCGTGGTTGTGGGTGATGAAAATCTGCCCCACCTGCCGGTGGTCCAGACCCGCCTTCACCAGTTGCTGGCTCACGCCATTGCCCGCGTCGATCAGGTAGACGCGGCCATTGACCACCAGCGCATTGGCCGGTTGCGCCCGCGTGGCGCTGGGGAAGGGGCCACCCTGGGTGCCCAGCGTGATCACGCGCGTCTCGGCCTGGGCATTGCCCAGCATCAACACGCCCAGCGCCGCAGCAGCCATACATTTCAAAAATTTCACGGTTTGTCTCCAGAGGTTGTGGGTTCTTCAAAGAGGCGTTTCATACGCCATCGGCTTGTGAACGCGCGCAGTGCTTTTCTTCGCGAGGAGGCGATTTTTGATGACCGCGCTTCTCCAATCTAAAAACTTCAGAACGACATCAAGTCGCGGGCCACGGTCACTGGGCCGTCGTAGTGCTTCTTTGCCGGGTCCAGATAGGTGCTGTCGGGCTCTTCCTGACCGGGAATGATGTGGGTGAGCACCAACTGTTTCACACCAGCGGCTTTGGCCAGGCGGCCCACGTCTTCGGCCGTGGTGTGCTCATCGCGCATGTGGCGCATCAGGCCTTGCGCAAAATGCGCCGGCATCGCCGCCATCAAAGCCTTTTCAATCAGCGCCAGATCGATCACCTCGTGAACCATCAGGTCCGCGTCTTTGGACAAAGCTAGCACGGCATCGCAATTGCCCGTATCGCCACTGAACACAATCACCTTGTCAGGCGTCTGGATGCGGAAGGAATACGAATGCTCGGCACCGCTGGCGCCAGCCCCATCTTTGCCAAAGTGGCAATTTTCTGCGGCCGTGACGGTGATCAGGTCATCGCGGTACACCACGCCATCGCCCGCAATGTCATGGGCCATGAACTGTTTTTCTGGCGGCTGCATGCCCTTGGAATCGGCCATGCGGATTCGGGTATTGGGCCCGAAATATTCCAGAAAACCTTTGAGCATGCGCTCGGTGCCTGCGGGGCCATAGACATGGGTGGGCTGACGGCGGCCGGTGGCCCACTGGAAGCCCATCAGGTTGCCCCAGTCCGCGTTGTGGTCGTCGTGGTTGTGGGTGATGAAAATGTGACCCACTTTGCGGATGTCCAGCCCGGCTTTGACCAATTGCTGGCTCACGCCGTTGCCCGCATCGATCAGGTACACACGGTCGTTCACGATCAGCGCGTTGGCGGGTTGTGAGCGGGTCGCGCCTGGCATGGGGCCGCCTTGAGTGCCCAGAGTGATCAAGCGGGTTTCGGCCTGGGCACTGCCCAGCATCAACACTCCCATTGCCGCAGCGGCGATGCAGTTCAACAGTTTCATTTTTGTCTCCATTGTTTTTGAGCTTGAATATCAGGTTTGCGGTTCTTCGAAAATGGCCACCGCGCGCGTCCAGCCGGCGGAGGCGCCGCGAATTTTGTGGGGGAAGCAGCTGATGGTGAAGCCGTTGGCGGGCAGCGCTTCCAGGTTGTGCAGCTTCTCGAGGTGGCAATAGCCGATGTCGCGGCCGGCCTTGTGGCCTTCCCAGATCAGGCTCTTGTCACCGGTCTCGGCGATTCTTTGGGCGGTGTAGGAAAACGGCGCGTCCCAGCTCCAGGCGTCGGTACCGGTCAGGCGCACGCCGCGTTCGAGCAAATACATGGTGGCCTCGTAGCCCATGCCGCAGCCGGCGCCCAAATAGTCGTTGTGGCCGTAGCGACTGCCGGCGCGGGTGTTGACCACCACGATGTCGAGCGGCTGCAGTTCGTGGTCAATCCGCTTGAGCTCGGCCTCGACATCGGCCGCCGTGGCCACATAGCCATCGGGGAAATGGCGGAAATCGAGCTTCACACCGCTCTGGAAGCACCACTCCAGCGGCACCTCGTCGATGGTGATGGATGGGCGCGAACCGCCGTTCTTGGCGTCTTGCGTGGAGTGGAAATGCCAAGGGGCGTCAAGGTGGGTGCCGTTGTGCGTGGTCAGCGTGACCCACTCGGCCGCGGCCGCCTCGCCATCGGGGTAATCCTCAGCGGTGGTGCCGGGAATCATCGCCATGAACTCGGGCAGGGTGTCGGCGTGTTTCTGGTAGGTGATCTTCGGTGCCAGCGGAGGCGGATCGGAGAGCACGTCGTTTTCCAGATAGATCGACAGGTCGACAAAGGTTCGGATGGGTTTGGTCATGCGGCGACTCCTTGTTGCGGTGCAGCTTTGGCCACGGGAATGCGAGAGAAGCAGAACACCGCAACACAGGCCATCACCAGGGCCGCGATGCTCAAGCTGCTGTAACCGGACGCCTTCACCAGCGTGCCCCCCAGAATCGGGCCGATGGCGGCGCCGATCATCACCATCGCAGGCGTGGCGGCCAAGGCGCGCCCGCTCAGGTCCAGGCTGGCGATCAGGCCAAAGGCGAAGGTGTGGGTGAAGATCATCACCGCGGCAAACACGGAAGCCGCCATCGCATAGGGCGCAAAGGCGGGTGAATTCATGATCACGGCCACCAGCATCGCCTGCACAGCGGCCCCGGCCATCATCACGCTGCGCGCCGGCAAACGCTTTTCAAGCATCGCGGCCAGTGGCGCCGGAATCATGCTGACCACACCCAGGGCGATCAGCACGCCGGTGATGGCGGCAAGGCCAAAGCCCCGGTCGCTGCCCACCCGCTCAAGAAAGCTGAAGGTCATGGCCTGCACCAGGGCCATGCAGCCAATGCCCACGACACCGAACCACACGGCCGCCGACAGAGGCTTGGCCGCTGCAGCACTGTCGTGGCCCGCAGGCACGGGATCGGCCACGGGAAACGCCAACAGCGCCGCCAGTGCGCCGACGGCCATCACGCCGGCGAAGACGACGAAGAGCATCGGGCCACCGGCCGCAGCCACCAGCGGCGGCGTGGAGCCCATGAAGATGATGCCGAAGACGCCCAGCGCCGTGCCCACAATGGCAAACAGGCGGTGGGGCCGTTCGCTGCGCGCGATCGTGCCATGCGTGACGCTCAAGGCGGAACCCGCGGCAAATCCGGCGAGCCCATGCAAGGCGGCCATGCTGCCGAAGTCACTGACCATGGATACCCCGAAGAATGCCGCAGCCGCCACGCCGAATCCCAGCGTGGCCACCAGACGCCCGTTGAGGCGCTGGAACTTGGGCGCCAGCAGCAAGCTGGCCACCACGGCGCCGGCCAGAAACAGGGTGGCGAGCATGCCGGCCTGCTGCGGATCGAGTCCGTAGCGGGAAATCAGTGTCCCGACCCAAACAGGCAGGGCCACCAGGTCCACCATGCCCGCGCAGTGGCCCACCATCAGCGCGATGTGACCGCGCTTCGAACTTGTCTTGATCATTGTTGTCTCCGTTGTCAAATGGGTGCTGCCAGTGCCATCATCGACTCGCGCATGATGCGGCCGTGTTCTTCCTTGTCGCCGCCCTCGACCTCGATTTCGCCCAGGCGCGCCGAGTTCTCCACCACCATGCGGCAACGCTCCCAGCGCCGCGCCTGGAAAGCGTCGAGTGCTTCGCTCATCTCTTCGGCCCGTGTGAGCTCGTCAACCAGCACCAGTGCGTCTTCGATGCCAATGCAGGCGCCGGAGGCCAGATGGGGCGTGGTGGCGTGCACCGCATCGCCGATCAAAACCACGCGGCCTCTGGACCAGGGTTGCGGCATCAGCAGGCCTTCGATCGGCCGGAACACGATTTGCGAATCCTCATTGAGCTGCGCGCGAATCGCCTGCAGCGCCGGCGCCGGAAAATCGGCGAGCAGGTCGCGCAGGTGGGTCGCAAAGGTGGCAGGGTCTACGTGGTCGTTGGTGGGCCGGGGCTCGGTGACGAAGAGGTACATCTCGGTCTTCGAGACGGGGTTGACGCCGGGCTTGATCTTGGGTCCCATCCACATGGTGATGGTGTCGATATCGGCGGGTTTGGGCAGCACGGCGCGCCAGACGGCTTGACCGCTGTAACGCGGCTTGGGCGCATCGGGAAAGACCGTTTGACGCACCTTGGAGTAAAGACCATCGGCCCCGATCACGAGGTCGTAGCGGCGGCGCTGGCCGTCGGTGAAGCTCACCTCCACGCCCTCCGCGTCTTGCTCGATCTCGGTGAAGGTGCAGCCCAGAAAGACGTTGGTGCCACTGGCGCGCGTCGCCTCGGCCATGATGCGCGCGAGCGCCGGGCGCATGATGGCGGCATTGCCGGGTACGTCGGGGCCTGCCAGGCGCGGCGTGGGCAGGGAGGCCACCTTCGGGCCGTGGGGCAAACAGAGGTTCAGGCCATCGGACGCGTACCCGACGTCCATGAAGGCCTCCAGAATGCCCAGTTGGCGGAAAGCGCGCATGGTCGCCCCCCCGAGGCTGATGCCCGCGCCGTAGCTGCGCCAGCCTGGATCGATCTCGACGAGATCCACCTCGGCGCCTTGTTTGCGCAATTCAATCGCGGCGGCCATGCCGGAAAAGCCGCCGCCGATGACAAGAATGCGTTGCGCAGCAGTGTTCATTTTTTTGTCTCCTGAAAATAACCATCGGCGAGTGAAACCTCGCCCAGTGAATTGATGTTGAGTGCCAGCGCGGTCAACGCTTGGCCCAGGCAGGGTCCGAGGGTGCAGCGCCCGGTTTCGATCTCGAACTGGGCACCGTGGGCGGCGCAAACGATGCGGTCGCCCTGCCCATTGAGGTAGGCATCCTTGCGCCAGGCCATGGGCGTGTCGTGGTGTGGACAGCTGTCGGCATAGGCAAACACCTGTTGGCCCTTGCGCACCAGCAACAGGCTGTCTTGCCCGGTGTGCAGCGGATCGAATCCGCGCGAACCCGACTCAGGCAAGTCGTCGATGTGGCACAAGCGCATGACCGTGTTCTTTCCGCCAGGCGACCGGGTCAGGGCTTGGGACCGCCGGGTTTGCCTCCGGGAGGCGGGCCGCCGGGGGCCCACTTGTCGCGGTGCTGAAACAGGAACAACTGGGACGCGTCGGCGCTCATGGGCACTTCGCGCGCGGTCCAGCTGTCGTCGTGCAGGTCCATGTCGGCGTCGTATTCGACATGGCAGCCCAGCGGCGAGTTGAAATACCAGAACCAGTTGCTGCCGAATTTGTGGCGCCCGGGACCCCAGAAGCTCTGGTAGCCCTTTTCGACAAAGCGCGTGCCGGCCAGCATGACTTCGGTCGGACCACCCATGTGGAAAGTGAAGTGTTCGCAGCCTTTCATGAACGGCGGCGTCTGGATCATGAACAGCGTGTGGTGGTCTGTGGTTCCAGCGGGTCGCAGAAACGGGCCAGCGCCGGTGAAGCGGTCGGTGCAGACAAAGCCCAGGCGGGTGTAGAAAGCCTCGGCTCTGACGCTGTCCGGCACGAAATACACCACGTGCGACAGCGAGCGAGGCAAGGCCACCGCCTCCTGGTTGACGGCCACCACATTGGTCCCCCGCTGGGGCGCCGCACCGGGCGCGTTCACCGTTTCGGCGGCGAGGTTGATGGGCCGGCGCACGGTGACCTGGAAGGCCAGGGCAAAGCCCATGTCGTCCACACAGCGCAACACGCCTTCGCTGCGGGTGACTTCGCGGTCGCGCTTGAGTTCGGTTTCGATGGCGTCCAGCGTCGCCACGTCGGCCACACCGTAGACGGTCTCGCGCAGCATGCTGGCGGTGTCCATCGCGGGTGGCAACGAGGCGTCGTCCTTGGCGAAGATCTCGACGCCTGTGCCGTCGAGGGCCTCAAAACGCGCGCCGCCCAGCTCTCTCAAACCGTAGTCGATGAGGTATTGGCGGCAGGCGGCGACGTCGTCGACGCCAAAAACAAGCGTGTCGGGTCCGATGATGTTCATGGTGGGTTTTTCCGTGGTTCGGTTCAGGAGGCGGTGCGCCCGCCGAGGGTCTCGGCGACCCAGTCGGCGATGTATTGACCGGCGTTGATGGAGTTGTCGAAGCTGCTGTGCTGCACGCCGCCTTCGCGGTCGGTGAACACCTTGAGCTCGCGCTTGGGGCTGTTGGTGAGCTGCTCGAAAGTGCGGTGCGCCCACTTGAGCGGAATCTGCGAATCTTTCTCGCCATGGGTCACGAGGAAAGGCACCTTGATCTTTTCGACCACGCCGTCCAGGTGCACGTCTTCTGCGATCTTCATGAAGTCGTCCATGTCTTTCGCGCCCCAGACCCACATCACATGCGACCAGTAATGCGGCACCGGGAAGCTGCCCTCTTTTTCCAGGCGGCGTTTTTGCACATCGCGCCAGTCGTGGTTGGCGCCCCAGATCACGCCGGCGGCGAAACGCGGCTCGAACGCCACGGCGCGCGGGCAGTAGTAACCGCCGAGAGACACGCCTTCCAGGCCGATGCGCCGGGCATCCACGTCATCGCGCGTCTCCAGCCAGTCGACCACGCGGCTGGCCCAATGCTCGCTGTCGTGGCGCGCGGTGAAACCTTGCAGTCGCAGCGCCTCGCCGGTGCCGGGCTGGTCCACGATCAGGGACGCCACCCCGCGCTTGGCCAGCCAGATCGGCAACCCCACGCGGTATTTCATTTCTTTGGTGGAGTCCAGGCCGTTGACTTGCACCAGCAGCGGCGCCTTGCCGCTCACGCCCTCGGCCGGCACATACAGCGCCGACAGGTGTTTGCCTTCGTAGGGAATTTCAACCCGCTCGCAGCGCTCGCCGCTCAGGCGCAGGCCTTCGGCGAACACCTCCAGAAAGCGCTGGTACAGCGCCACACGCCCAGCCGACCCATGGGCCTGCAAGCGTTCGGCGCTGAGCAGGTAGGTGGCGGCGCGGTTGAGCTTCTCGCCAGCCGACAGCAAGCGGCCGCGGGCTTTATCTTCTTCGGCCAGCTCGCACAACTGGTCGGCCATCTTGACCCAGGTTTCGCGAAACGCCTGGGTGCCGGCGGCATCGGGCGCTTGTGAAGCTTCTTTCAAAGGGGCGCACATGGCCTCGATTTCGCCGATGCGGGCGCCCATTTCAATGGCGAGATCAACGGAGAGGTTCCAGGGGTAATTGGTGGGGAAGTACTTGAACATCGAAAGACCTGGATAGCTTGTTGAACGGAAAAACGGATGAGACGTCGCTTGATGAAGACTTGCCAGTGATCAAAGATCGAGCACGAGCCGCGCGCTCTCGGCGCGAGAGCAGCAAGGGAGAAACTGGTCGCCCCTGGCCTGCTCCCGGGGGGTGAGGAACATGTCCCGGTGCGCGGGCGTGCCTTCCAGCACGCGCGTCAGACAGGTGCCGCAGACACCTTGCTCACACGACATCTGAACTTCGATGCCGGCTTCGGACAGTGCAGCCACCACGCTTTGCTCCGCGGCCACGCGGATCACCGCGCCGGTCGATGCGATCTGCACCTCGAAGCTGCCGTCCTGGCTGGTGTCGATCGGCGCGGCGGCAAAGTACTCACGGTGGAGCCGCTCGTCGGGCCATCCCAGTTCGCGCGCGGTGTTCAGCACCCAGTCCATGTAGCCGGTGGGCCCGCAGACATACAGGTGGATGCCATCGCGCGGTGCACCGATGGCGGCCTGAGCGTCGAGCTTCTGCGCGCCAGCACCTTCGTCGTGGTGGAGATGCACGTTGTCTGCAAAAGCCGAGGCGCGGATGCGATCGACAAAGGCGGTGCGTTCGGCCGAGCGGGTGCAGTAGTGCATCTCGAAGGAGGCGCCCAGATGGGACAGCCGCTCCGCCATGCACAGGATGGGCGTGATGCCGATGCCGCCAGCGAACAACAGGCTGTGCTGCGCCGATTTGTCGAGTGCAAAGTGGTTCTTGGGATCGCTGATGTTCAGCGACTGGCCGGCTTCCAGCGCGTGCATGGCCACCGAACCACCGCGCGACTGTGCGTCTTTCAGCACCGCGATCTGATAGCGGTGCGACTCGCCCGGGGCGTTGCACAGCGAATACTGGCGGACCACGCCGTTGTCGAGGTGCACATCGATGTGCGAACCGGCGGAGAAAGGCGGCAGCGCCTGCCCATCGGCAGCAACCAGCTCGAAGCTGCAAATGTCGACCGCTTCAACGGCCGTCTGCGCGATGCGCACGAGGCGGGTGGAATTCAATTGAAAGTCTCCGTGTGTCGTTCGACTGGGGTTTTTCGGGGGGCGGACGGCTCAGCAGCGGCTCGCGGCAGCGGCACCATCAACCATGGGACTTGGCCATGTCCAGCAAGCGGCTGGCGAGGTCATCAAACGACTCGCCGGACCCGAACCGGGGATCGCCGTTCGCTTGAAAAGCCTCGGCGATGTCGCGCCAGTCGTCGCTCGTCAGGTAGCGGCTGGCCGCTGGCAGCACCAGTTTTTCTTCGGTGCCCATGTGGTGCCATTGCTGCTGTTCAAAGGCTTGCACCTGCTGCGCAAATGCCGCCATGTCGCCAGCCTCCAGTGCCCCGCGCATGGCGGCGAATTGCGCGGCGCCGGCCACATGCTGCTGCTCAAGCTCGTCGAGCAAGGCATTGCAGTCAGCGGTCCGGGCGCGCAGGCGCTTGAACAGGTGGGCATCTTCCTTGGGGTGGTGCAGCCGCTCGGGGAACTGCTCGATGTAGAACAGCATGGCCCGCAACAAGGCGGGGTCTGGCGACGCAGCGGGCTCTTTGACCAGCGTGTGCAAGGCATGCAGGACCGCTGCGAGAGAGCGGTGTTCGTCGCGCAAGATGCCCAGCGCGGTCTGCTCATCACTCAATCGGGGCTGATTGCTCTCCACCGCAGCGACCAGTACCGGCAGGCTCGCGCCCTCCATCACCTTTCGGGTCACCGAGCCCAGCAGTGCACCTTTGATGCCGCGCCTGCCGTGCGAAGCCATGAAAATCAGGTCGCAACCCGCGCTGGTGGCGGCCGCCAGGATGGCTTCGTGCGGCCGGGCGCTGATGACCAGGACCGAATCGCAGGGCACCTGAGCGGCGCGCGCAGCCGCTTCTGAGCGGGCCATCAAGGCCTGCGCATTGCCCGCAGCGGCGTCGGCGAAGTCCTGCGGCGACATGGCATGCAGCAGCGCACCCTGGCTGCTGGCCGCGACATCGGGCCGGGCATGGAAAAACGTCAACCGGGCACCCACCGCTTTGGCGTAGGCAACGGCCTGTTCAACGGTGGCGAAAGACAGCGGCGTGCCGTCGTGGGGTACCAGCAGGTGTTTGTACATGGTGTTTATCCCGTTGTCAGGTCGTGGCCGGTTGGGCGGCAAAAGCTTCTTGCGTCACGCTGCTCTTCTTCACACTCGGCTTCAACAGGAAGTGCGCGAGGGCGGGCACCAGAATCAAGGCGCCGAGCATGTTCCACAAGAACATGAAAGCCAGCAGCAAGCCCATGTCGGCCTGGAACTTGATCGGGCTGAAGACCCAGGTGATCACGCCAGCGGCCAGCGTCACACCCGTCAGCAGCACGACCTTGCCGGTGAACAGCAGCGAGTGGTAATAGGCCTCGGACAGGTTGTCGCCGGCGCGCAGCCGGGCCATCGTCACGCTCAGGATGTAGAGCGCATAGTCGACGCCGATGCCCACACCCAGCGCAATCACGGGCAAAGTGGCCACTTTCACACCCAGGCCCAGACCCACCATCAAGGCTTCGGCCAGCAACGAGGTCAGCACCAGCGGCAGCACCGCCACCACCACAGCGCGCCAGCTTCGGAAGGTGATGAAACACAACACCGACACGACCGCGTAGACCAGGAACAGCATCTGGCGCCAGGCCTCCTTGACCACGCTGTTGGTCGCCGCCTCGATGCCGGCCGAACCGGCGGCCAGCTGGAACTGCACCTCGGCGGAGTCGTTGGTCGCGGCGAAGGCTTCCACCGCACCGGTCACGCGGGTCAGTGTGTCGGCCTTGTGGTCGCGCAGGTAGATGTAGAGGGTCAGCAGGTTGCAGCTGTCGTTGTACAGGCCGGTGCGAGGGGCGCCCGCCGTGACCGTGTTCAGCATCGGCTGGTTGGGCAGGAATTCGTACCAGAGCGGGCTGCCTTCGCTCAAGCCGGTCAACACACGGCGGTTGAGCAGGGACAGGGAGTTGGTGCTCTCGACGCCGTCGATCTGTCGAACCTCCCACTCCAGCGCGTCGAGTTTGTTCAGCGTTTCGTAGTCGGAGCAGGCGCCGTCGGGCGTTGCCACCATCACCGCCATCACATCGCTGCTCGCGCCATAGGACCCGTTGACATAGGCCACATCGCGGTTGTAGCGGCTGTCGGCGCGCAATTCAGGCGCCCCAGGGTCGAGGTCACCGATCTTCAACTGGCGGCTCACGCCATAGCCCCCGGCGGCCAACACAGCGGCGACCACCAGCGCGATCGTCGCAAAGCGCCGCTGGGTGAAGAGGTCGAGAAAGCGCCAGAGCGGGAGCCGGGAACCACCGGCCTGCTCAGCCGCTTCCGAGCGCAGGCTGCGCGCGGCCGCGCTGGCGCTGACACCGGTGTAGCTCAGCAAGATGGGCAGCAGAATCAGGTTGGTGAAAATCAGGACAGCCACGCCCACGCTGGCCGCCAGTGCCAGCTCTCGGATGGCCTGGATGTCGATCGACAGCAGCACCGCAAAGCCCACCGCGTCGGCCAGCAACGCGGTCAAACCGGCCAGGAACAGGCGGCGGAAAGTGAATCGCGCGGCCAGCAGCTTGTGCATGCCGCGGCCCACGTCCTGCATGATGCCGTTCATCTTCTGGGCGCCATGGCTCATGCCGATGGCAAAAATCAGAAACGGCACCAGGATGGAATAGGGATCAAGCGATTGGCCCAGCAGGGGCAGCAGACCCAGCTGCCAGACCACGGCCACCAGCGAGGCACACACCACCAGGCCGGTCGAGCGAATGCAACGGGTGAACGTGAACACCATGACAGCGGCGATCACCACCGCAATCGCGAAGAACAGCAAGACAGCGCGCACACCTTCAATCAGGTCGCCCACGATCTTGGCAAAACCGGTGATGTGGATGTCCACATTGGCACCGGCGTATTGGCTGCGCAGTTGCTCCAGCTGCAGCGACAGCTCGCCGTATTGCAGCGGCTGGCCATCGGCGTCTTGCGTGAGCAGGGGCACGAAGATCATGCTCGACCGCATGTCCAGCCCGACCAATTGGCCCACCTGGCCCGAGCGCAGGATGTTGGTCTTCAAGCGTTGCAGGCTCTCCGGACCGCCGTCGTAGCGGTCAGGAATCACCGGACCGCCTTCCAGCCCTTCTTCGGTCACACCGACCCAGCGCGTGCTGGGCGTCCAGAGCGACTTCATGCGCGAGCGGTCAACGCCGGGCATCAGAAACACTTCGTCGCTGAGCTTCTGCAGCGTCTCCATGTACTGCGCGTCCAGGATGCTGCCATTGGGATTGGCCACCACAATGCGAACCGCGTTGCCCAGCCCGCTGAGCTGCGATGCGTTGGCGGTGTAGTTCTGGATGTAGGGGTGGTTCTCTGGAATCGTTTTCTCAAAACTGGCGTTGAGCTGCAGCTTGGAAGCTTGCCATCCCAGCACCAGGGTGATCATCAAACAGATGAACACCACCAGCCTGCGGTTGTTGAACAGCAGGCGCTCGACCAGCGAGCCCGATTGGTGGTCAAAGTCGCTCAGCGAGGATGGGGCCGCTGCGCTGCTCTCGGTGTGCGCGATCATTTGCGGTCTCCAGAAAGGGGAACAATCACCGCGCCGCGCACGGTGAGGGCCAGCAATCGATTCTTGTCCAGCGCCAGCAGGCCGGCGGTAGGGGGTAGCGCTACCTGGCGCACGGGGCTCAATTGCCCCGCCTTGAATTCAAACAAACCGCCCGCCTGGTTGGCGAGCCACAAAGAGTTCTGGCCGGCCGAAGCGCTGGCCGAAAATGACACCGGCGCCGGCGAGGTCACTTGCGTCCAGACCTCGCCCATATCGTCACTGCGCCAGAGCTGACCGCGCAAACCCGCCAACAGCAGCGAGCGCTCGCCCAGCCAGGCCGCGCGGAAAAATGTGCCTTCATAAGGCACTTTCAAGCGGCGAAAGCTGGCGCCAGCATCCACCGACAGCAAGGCCAGACCCTGCTCACCGGCGATCACAATGCTGGACCCTTGCGCTTTCACCGAATAGAGGTGCATGCCGCCCGGGTTGTCCAGGCGGTCACCGATGGGCATCCAGGTTTTGCCGCCATCCTGGGTCGACAAAGCCATGCCGTAGGCGCCCATCACCATGCCGTGTTGGGCATCGACAAAATTCAGATCCAGAAACGGCTTGTCGGGCCCATCGGCCTCCAGCCGTTCGGCCTCGGCCTGGGCTCTGGCATCGCCGCTGGCCTGGGCCGCCTTGAGCATCAACGCGGCGACCTGCTTGCCATCCATTTGCATGGACCAGCTTTCACCGCCGTCCGCCGAAGCGAGCACCACACCACCGTGACCCACCGCCCAACCTTGACGGTCGTCGACGAACTGCACGGCGGTGAGGGACACGCTGGTGGGCACTTTGGACTGGCGCCATTTCGCCCCGCCATCGTCCGACAACATGATGATGCCCCGCTCCCCGACGGCCACAATGCGCTGCCCTGCCCGCGCGGCGGCCATCAGGACGGCGCGTTCGGGGTGCGACACCTGTACCGCTGGGCGTTGCAGGGCATTGCCCACCGAGGCGGCGAAAGACGCCAGCGGGCTGGACCACATCGCTGCGGCGACTGCGATGGGCAAAAGGCTTTTCATCATGGACGGATCAGGTAACGGGGAAAAATGGCCGAGTCGCTCAGCGCACGCCTTGGGAAGCCAGGCCTTGACCGGTGAAGGTGTCGGTTGGCCAGCGCTTGGTGAAACGGTGGTGGAAAGGCTTGTCGTTGAGCACGTTGGCCACGTAAGCGTTGCCGGTTTGCACGTCGTAGAAGCCCATGGTCTGCTGCACGGTGCCCGGTGCGTCAGGCATCACGTAGTTGAACAACCACAGCGTTTTCCACAGATCGCCCTTGGCATCCCAACGGTCACCCAAAGCGGCCACCCAGGTGTCTTCGTCCAGGTAGTAGGTGCTCTTGGGCGCCTGGTGGCGCTGGCCGTCCTTCAGCGTGGCCTCGACCACCCAGACGCGGTGCAACTCCCAGCGCACATGGTCGGGGTTCAGGTGGTACGGCTTCACGAGGTCACTGTCTTTGACCTGCAGGATGCGGTTGTTGTTGTACGGGATGAGCATTTCTTTCTTGCCCGCCAGCTTCCAGTTGAAGCGCGACGTGGTGCCCGAGAAAACGCTCAACTCATCGAACGACATCAAGCCCGCGGTGGCCGGGGTCGGCGTGTCGCAGCAAGCATTGGGCAGCTTGCGCACACGGCGTTGACCGGTCAGGTAGACATAGGAGGCGGACTTGTCTTCGTCCAGGTTTTGGCGCCCGACGATCATTTCGCCGGCCCGGATCGGGGGACCTGAGTTGGTCAGGTTCACTTCCCAGAACACACCGTCGTAGTTCGCACCCGTTTCCTCCTTGAAGTAGTAGGGCATGCGCTGGCGAATCAGGCCGTCGGTGGTCAGAACCACCTTGCCATCGGACGTGAGCTGGTACTGGTTGAGGTCGGCCTCCCAGGACTCGCCGCGCCAGGCCAGCTTGTGGTTCCACATCGCTTCCAGACCATTCTTGGGAATGGGGAATGGAATGCCGCCGTAGGCACCGGTGGGGACGTCGCCGTTCATCTTCGCCGTCACCGCGTTTTTGGCGGTGTTGTCGTAGACCCATTGCGGCGCCATGGCGGTGCGGTGGGTCGGATAGACATCCAGGCGGTAGCTGTCGGGGTACTTCTTCAACAGGGCCTTGACACCGTCGGAGAGCTTGTCGGTGTACTGGGCCATGTTTTTGGCCGTGACCGAGTACAGCGGCTTCTCGGCTTTGAAGGGATCGCCGCGGCGGCCGCCTTCTTTTTCACCAGCGATCTTGCCGGTGAAACCCCCGGTCCAGGCCGGGATGCTGCCGTCTTTGTTGGCGGCTTTCTCTCCGCCCAGCGGCGTGAGTTCGGTCTTGAGCGTGGCGGCTTCATCGGCGCCCACCGCAGCCCAGACGGGTGCGGCACAGGCCAGCGAGGCCACAAGGGCGATCAGCGTTTTGCGGGATTGTGATTGCATGTTGGTCTCCATCATCAGAAAGTGGTGCGCAGCGAGAAGGTCACGAAGTTGCGGTCCTTCAAGGCCTGCTTGAACTGGACGTTGGTGTTCTTGTCCACCGAGCCGCCGATCGGGCCCAGGTAGTGCACGTAGTTCAAAGAAGCGATCCAGCGACCGAGGTAGGTGCCGGCGACGCCGATGTTGAAATCGCCACCTTTGTCAACACCGAAGGCGTTGCCCACGGCCGAAGACTTGCCCCAGGTGTAGCCCAGGCCGACGCTGGGGGAGATGTCGACACCTGGCAAGGCCTGGCGGTAGCTGGGCGAATACACCATGCGCACACCGGTGGCCGACTTGTCGGCGTTGGGGTTGAGCATGTCGGCGTTCTTGTTCACCTTGGTGCGGGTGTTCCAGGCGATCTCGCCCAGGAAGCTGGCTTCCCGCGAAATGAAGCTGGGGCCCAGGCTGGCCAGCCACGAGAAGTTCAGGTGCGCGGTTTCGCCGACGGCATAGCCTGGATTCTTGTCGTTGTCTTTGGTCACGCCCGCGCCAACAGCCGGCAGCACGTTTTGCACCGAGCTCGCCAAGGGCGTGTTCTGGCGAATGGATGCCTCGCCGGCCAGGCTCCAGGAGCCCACGGTTTTCGCTGCGCTCACGCCGAAGGCACGGATGCCCTGGTGGTAGGCCCACCGGTAGCTTTCGGCAGCCAGGTTGCCAGGACCGCGCGGGCCGGGCGGGAAGCCGCTGAGGGTGGTGAAGTTGTTGCTCGGGCCAGTGGCGTGGTAGCGGATGGCATAGAGACCGAAGTCGGTTGCGATGTCTTCGGCGTTCCAGCGCAGCTGCAAGCCGCCCTGTCCGCTGTCGCTGGCATCGATATCGGGCGCCTTTTCGAAGGAGCCAATCGGGCCGGCGTTGATGCGCTCAGCGCCAGCGCCCAGGGTATCGGAGGCCGACAGGTACGCGCCCACTGGCATCAAACGGGTTTTTTCCCATTCGTAGCCAATGTAGCCACCCAGAGTCAGCTCGTCGCTCAGTTGCACCTGCCCGGAAAGTTTGCCGGTGGGGCGGGCGATTTCCTTGAATTGGGAATTGGGTACCGACAGCAGCTTGATCAGATCTAGCGGGGCCTGACCGCCAGCGATGCCGTTGGCACCGAAGAACAGCGTCTCGCCCCACAACAAGGTGTGGCGGCCCAGGCGCATGGTGACGGGCTTGTCGGCCAGATCGAAGCGGCCCCATACAAAGGCGTCGAGCAGTTCTGCATCGCGACCCATGGCTTTTCGGGTGTCCGACGTGAACTCGCTGGCTGGCAGGTGGTTGGAACTGCGGGTGGTGTTGTCGGTGCTGCTGTTGTAGACCGTGTCGTACCACGCCGACCCACTCAGGCGAAGCCCGTAGTTCCGGCTTTGCAGGTCGAACTCACTGAACACGTCGAGCCGGTTGGAGACCATGCCCTTGCCAAAGTTGTTGTCGCCATCGTTCTGGTTGCCATTGTCCTGACCGCCTGCGAGCTCGGGCGATGCGTCCTTGACACGAAAGGCATTGCTGTATTTGACCGTGTTGTCCCAACGGGCCTTGATGTCGGGGTTTCCAAGGTCCAGCTCCATGGCCTGTGCTCCGCTGGCCATGATGGATGCGGCGCCAATGGCTGTCAGTCGGCGCGCCAACGCGCGGTGCGTATGCCGTTTTTTCATCTTTGTCTCCAGGTTGGTTTTGTGTGCACCCCATTGGTGGTCCGGCTTTGCTCCAGCAAACCCATATGGGGTGAAAGCGGACTGTACGGAGGTAAGACCCATCTGAAAAATGGATTGATTTGATATGTCAAATCGATTTGAATGATTCTTTTAGGGTTAACCCGAGATGTTGAGTTTCAGCAAACGAAGGCTCGGCCTTGCCGTTTGAATTGGCCCACGAGAGGGTTGAAGTCGGCGCAGATGGTGCTTCTGGAGAGGAGCCCGTTGCGGCGCGGAACGGGTGGCAGAAGCGGGCAGCCATGCGCTCACCCTGGGCGCAGGTGTTGCCGGGTTGGCCTGCAGGCCCGCGAACCTATTGCGGAACCGGGCTGCCTCGTTTGAAAGTTGGCACCCGTCTGGAAGACGGGGTGAGGCTCTAGCGCTCGCTTCAGTGCGCCACGGGGGGCGGTGGTGCGCTCAAGGGTGAGGCATGGAAGGCGGCGAGGCGCCATTGGCCATCGGCTTCCAATGCCCACACCTGCGTGACCATGGATTCCAGCAGCAGCTCGTCGGTCTGGCCGCGTTTGCGGGCGCGGTTGATCTGTTTGCCGTGCATCACCGCCGCTGTGTCACCGAGCGACACCACCCGCAGGCCTTCGCGCCGCAGTTCCAGCGATTCGACCAGGCCGCTCACGAAGCGGAGGTAACTCTCTTTGGTGTCCACGTTGCCGCGGATGTGGGTGTGGATCAGCGCGGGCGAGAGCATGTCGCCCAGCCGCTGATAGTCCTGCTCGACCACGCAGCGGCAGCGCTCGGTTTCCAGGGCCGTCAATTGTTCAGTGATGGTCATCGTTTGCACCCCTGCTTGTGCGGGCGCGCTCATGTCGGCCAGCCGATCAGGGCGGCGGCGTTGCCGCCCAGAATGGCGGCGCGTTCTTCGTCGCTCAGGCCGGTGGTCGCATCAACCAGCGAGTGGATGTCGTAGTGGCCCATGTCGAAGGGGTAGTCGGTACCGACCACCACCTGTGAAGCGCCCACCCGTTCGATCAGGTGGCGCAGCGCCATGGGGTCAAAGACCACGCTGTCGAACCAGATGCGCTTGAGTTGCTCGCTTGGCTTTTGCTTCGTGTTGACCGCGGCCTCGGGCCGCACGGCATGTGCGTGGTCGGAGCGGCCGAGGTAGGTCGGCAGGTATCCGCCACCGTGCGCGGCTACGATTTTCAGCTTGGGATGCGCTTCGAGCACACCGCCAAAGATCAGGCGCGACAACGCGATGGTGGTTTCCAGCGGTTGGCCGATGGTGTTGACCAGGTAATGGCTGGCGGTGCGCTCGCCGAGCGTGGTGCCAAAGGGGTGGATGAACACCAGGGCACCTAGCGATTCGGCCTTGGCCCAGAAGGGCGTCAGCGACGGGTCGTCCAGCTCCAGCCCGTTGACCGAAGTGGAGATTTCAACACCCTTGAGGCCAAGCACCGTGATGGCGTGTTCCAGCTGTTCGCAAGCCAGCTCAGGGTGTTGCAGAGCCACGTTGCCAAAGCCAGCCAGGCGGTCGGGATGCGCGGCGCAGAGCGCGGCGATCGATTCGTTTTGCACGGCAACGATCTTGCGCGCCAGATCGAGGTCGGCCCAGTAGTAGTACTGGTTCGGCGAAGGGCTGATGACCTGCACGTCGACGCCCATGGCGTCCATGTCGGCCAGGCGTTGCTCGATGCGGGTCAGGCGCGGCCCGGCGGTGGGCAGCATGCTGGCGTTGTTGTGCGCGATCGATGCCTCGCCCATGCTCGCCAGACCCATGGCGGGCTCGGCCGCCTTCTGCGGTGTGCCCGCCACCAGGCCTTCGACGGCGGGGATCAGCGCATGGCAGTGGAGGTCGATGGTCAGGCGGCCGCGTTTGCGCCCGGCGACATCGGTGGGGTTGCGTTCACCTGGGCAGCAGGCTTCGTCGTTGCAATGGTGGAACCACATGGGGGTTTGTCTCCTGTTGTCAGTTGGGTTGGATGAAGTGGCGCCGCTGGCGCTGCATCGAAAAAACTTGCCGGTCAGCGTTGTTCGGCGATGACGGGGGTGCGCTGCGTGCCGAGTCCCGTGATCGAGCCTTCGACGGTGTCGCCCGGTTGCAGGAAGCGCTGGTAGTGCGTGCCATTGCCGGAGGGAGACCCGGTGCAGATCAGGTCACCCGGCAGGAGCTGCACCACGCTGGAGAGGTGTTCGATCAGGCGGGCCACGCCGAAGATCATGTCGCTGGTGCTTTCGTCCTGCATGGTCTGGCCATTGAGCCTGAGCTGCACCTGCAGTTGTTGAGGGTCGGCGATCTGCGAGGCCGGCACGATGTAGGGGCCGACCGGCAGATAGGTTGGGCAGGACTTGGCCGTCAGCCAATCGGTGCCCATGGCCTTCATGTCGCCGCTGGTCCAGATGTGGTCGCGGTTGGTGATGTCGTTGGCGATGGTGTAGCCGGCCACGCAACTCAGCGCCTCGGCCTGCTTCACATAGCGCGCCGGCGCGCCGATCACCACGGCGAGTTCAAGCTCCCAGTCGGGCTGCTTGGCAAATGCCGGGATGGCAATCGGGTCGAAGGCACCGCTGAGCACGGACACCGGTTTGGAGAAAACATAGGGCGAGCCTTCGCTGCGCCGGCGGGTCATCAGTTCCTGTGCGTAGGCGCGAAGCTGTGCCGGGTTCATGCCATCGGTGCCGGGCGTTTTGCCGGGGCCGAGATCGACGATGAGGTCGACCACGTGTTTGAAATAGTTCGCCCCGCACATGAAGATCTGCCGCGCAGCGACAGGGGGATGAACCGTCAGGTCGGCCATCGGCACGAGGCATTCGATCGCCGCACGAGCGGCGGGTATGGATGGATTGGCCAGGGCGTTGGCTGCGGCTTGCAGCGCTGGCGACGAGGCAGACCATTGCTCAAAAAGCGCCAGTGTCGAGCGGGCTTGGGGGAGGGGTTGCTTCAGATCCCGGCACAAGCCGTGCAGTGCATCCAAGGCGATGACTCGGTCGCCATCGAGCACAAAACCCGCAAATGGCGGGCCATCGGCGTGCGAAAAAGTGCCCACTGCGTAGCGGGCGAGGGCCTGTTGTTCGGGCATGGTTGGCTGCTTTCTTCGGGTTGCCTTGTGGTGACGGCTCGAAGAATAGGCAGTTCAAACCCATATGCCAAATGGGTTGCCTCCATGCTTGCCAGTGATATCAAAAATATCAGGGTTAACCCGATGCTTCTGGTGCATCGATGGCCAGGCTGGCTTGTTGCATCAGGGAACGCAGCCAGATCAGCCCTGGGTCTTGGGCTCGGTATTTGTGCCACTGCATGGTTTGTTCCAGCGCGGGCATGGGCACCGGAATGGGCATCAGCTTGATCGGCAGGGAGGGTACCAGTCGCCGTGCCAGGCGTTCATGAATGGTGGTAATCATCTCTGTGCCAATCACCAGGAAAGGCATGGCGGTGAAGCTGTAGGTGGACACCTGCGTGAGGCGCGAAACGCCATAGCGCTTGATGAACCATTCCTCGAAGGCTGGCTGACTCGTGCCTTGAGGGCGCATCACGATGTGCCCTGCATTGGCATAACGCTCGGGGGTCAGTTCGCCGCGCGCAATTTGGCTGTCGCGCCAGGCAATGCACACGAATTCATCCTTGAAGAGTGTCACGCTCGGGTGCTCCTGCGAGACATATGCCTTGGGGATGATCAGCAGATCGGTCTCGCCACGTTCCAGAGCCCTGTCGGGCGAGTTGCTCTGTGGTTGCAGTTTGAAACGGACTTTGCTGCCCAGACGGCTGGCAATGGCCAGCACATGTGGAATCAGGATCTCCATGGTGTAGTCGGACACGAACAGCGTGAACTCGCGATCGGAAGTGGTGGGGTCGAACTCGGGAAGCGCGGCCACCGTGGTGTCGATGCGCAGCAGCAGGTCGTGTACCGCTTCCCGCAACACTTCGGCGCGCGGCGTGGGCTCCATGGTGCGTCCCACCTGAACCAGCAGTGGATCGTTGAAATAGTCTCGCAGACGGCTCAGCGCATTGCTCATGGCCGATTGACTCAGATGAACCCGCTCGGCAGCCCGTGTGATGTTGTTTTCGGTCAGCAGCGCGTCCAGGGCCACGAGCAGGTTGAGGTCTAGGTTTTTGAAACGCATGCGATGGTGGTTTGTGCAGAGCTGCCCGTTTGGTATTCGGAATACAGATGGTTTATGAGCAACCAATTCATTTTACCAATGCGACGGCGATCCCAAAACCCTGGCAAACCCTGCCCTGGGCCCGCAGGCGAGTTGGGTTGCCACAGTGGGGGGGCCAGCCGTGCCGCCTGGCCATGCGCCTGCGCAGGGGCTCTCGGGTGCCTTCGCCGCGTCGGCGCCTCGCGCTCTACCATGTGCGGGAAGCCTTGGTGCTGGGCTCAAGCCAGGTCGGTTGGCCTTCAACAAAATGTGTGGGCCCGCAGGCATGTTCTGCCCACACGCCCATGCCTGGCCGCCTGCACGGGCACGTCGATTCGTGTTCCAGCCCTGACAGCAGGGGCAAGGGGCTCTATCGGGCTTTCTTGAGGTTGGAAATCATGACGGCCACCACGATGATGGCGCCGACAGTCATGCCGTGCCAATACGGATCCACGTTCAGTATGGTCAGCCCGTTCTGGATCACGGCAATGAGCAGTGCGCCTATGGCTGTGCCAATCAAGCGGCCGTGGCCTCCGGTCAGCGGCGTGCCGCCGATGACCACGGCTGCAATGGCATTCAACTCGTAGCCCTGGCCGGCGCCAGGAGGGGCGGCGCCCACGCGCGCTGCAAACACGATACCTGCTATGGCGCAGCAGACGGCCGAGATGACGTAGGGCAGGATGCGCGCGCGCGCGATACTGATGCCAGAGAGTCTCGCTGCTTCTTCGTTCCCGCCCAGGGCAAAGAAGCCCCGACCCGCGACGGTGTAATTCAAGAGCAGCCAGACCGCAGCGGTCGTGACGATGGCGATCCAGATGGGAATAGGCAAGTGAAAGATGGTGCCGTCGGCCAGGTAGAGCACCTCTGGTGGAAACGACATGCCGGGATGCCCCTGGCCGATGTTGAGCACCAGACCGCGTGCGATGCCCATGGTTCCCAGCGTGGCAACAAATGCGGGGACCCGACCAAACTGGATGATCATTCCATTGATGACGCCAAACACCACAGTGCAGCCGCAAGCGATGGCCATCGATACCCATATGTTGATCTCGTCAACGTTGTTCAATCGCGCGGTGATCACGACGGCAAGGGCGATCAACGATCCCACCGACAAGTCGATGCCACCCGCCAGGATGACCACCGTCATACCCAGCGAAATGATCAGGTTGATGGAGGCCTGCTTGCCAATGTTCAGAACGTTGTTGGGGTCGTAGATAACGGGGTCGTAGAGGCTGAGCCCGAGGAACACCACGCACAGGCACACAAAAGCGCCCAGTTGCTGTTTGTTGTCTCGAATGAATCTGGAGGTTGGCATGGTGATGACCTTTTATGCGCTGACCGCGGCATGGAGCAGCGTTTCTTCGTTGAGTTCGTTTTCGGACAGATCGGCGACGATCTTTCCTTTGGCCAGGACGATGACCCGATTGCAAATGCCAACGAGTTCTTCGACATCGCTGGACGCCACGATGACGCAACCCCCGGTGTTGGCCAAGGCGCTCATCAGCGAATAGATCTGGAACTTGGCCCCCACGTCGATGCCGCGCGTCGGTTCGTCGAACAACAACACAGACGAGCGTGCCAGCAGCCAGCGGGCAAGCACCACTTTTTGCTGGTTGCCACCGCTCAGATTCAAGACCATGTTGTAAGGGTCGGCAGGGCGCACATCGACCTGGTTCATGAAGTCGGCAGCACCCAGGCGCTCCTTCGTCAGCGACAGGAATGGTTGCGCGAACTGCTTCAACGAAGACAGCGTGACGTTGAGGATGTTGTTGGCGGTGAGCACCAGTGCCTGCTCTTTGCGGCTCTCCGGGAGCAGCCCCATGCCCGAGCGGATGGCATCGCGCGGCGAACGGATGGAGAGTATCTGGTCGTCCAGGGAAATGGAGCCCGCTTCGAGCGGATCGGCGCCGAAGATGGCACGCAGGAGTTCTGTCTTGCCTGACCCGATCAAGCCGCTGATACCGACAATCTGGCCTCGATGGGCTTCAAATGAGATGCTGTCGAGTTTGTGGTTCTTCAGCCCCTCCAGCTTCAGGCCCTGAGGCTGTGCGCTGTCGGGTTTGGGGGGGAACCGGTCGGCCAGATTGCGCCCCACCATCAGGCTCACGATGTATTCGATGCTGACCTCTTGGGCCTTGCAGGTTTCAATGTTTTTGCCATTGCGAAAGACGGTCACGCGGTCACAGATCCGTTGAATCTCTGCGAGACGGTGGGAAATATAGATGACCGAGACACCCCGTTCGCGCAAGCCGTGCAGGAAGGCAAAAAGGGTGTCGGTCTCGACATCCGAGAGGGCGGAGGTGGGCTCGTCAAGAATGAGTATCTTGAAGTGTTGCTTGCGGCAAGCCTTGACGATCTCGATCATCTGCTGGGTACCAATGCCCAGATCGCCGGTGATGTCGAGTGGCTGGGCCTTGACGCCAAACTGGGTCAGCAGCGCTTGCGTTTCCTGCACCATGCGCGACCAGCTGACAAAGCCCCTGCGCGTGGGCCATTCACCCAGGTAAATGTTTTCGGCCACCGTCAAATGGGGCACGAGCGAGAGCTCCTGGAAGACCACGCTGATACCGGCCTCATGGGCTTTGGCCGGGGAGTTCAGTGCAGCCGGCTTGCCCAGGAGCCTGATCTCGCCAGAGTCGCGTGCATGGGCACCGGTGATGATCTTGACGAAGGTTGATTTGCCCGCACCGTTCTCCCCCAGCAGGGCGTGAATTTCGCCGACCTCGAGTTCGAATGAAACCTGGTCGAGCGCTTGAACACCGGGAAACGACTTGCAAAGATCTTTGGCACTGAGTGCAGAGTTCGACATGGCGTCTGGACGTTGTTTGGCGGCGTGCGCCGGCCTGCGTCGATCCGGCGGGGCCGGTTCGACGATGCAGGACGGGGAGGGTGGACGGGCCCCCAGCGCCAGGGCAGGTGCCCAGGCCGGGGACGGCGGAACTCGGGGGAAAGAACCGGTCGTGGACCGGTTTACTTCATGTACTTGGCGACATTGCTGGCGTCGACCAACTCAGGAGCAATGTAGGTCTCGGGTGGAATGCCGTCGCGTTTGCCGCCTTGCTTCACATACTGGATGGCGTGCTTGAGACCCAGGCCCACCATCGCCTCGGCATCCATGCGGATGGTCGCGGCCAATGAGCCGTCTTTGATGCCTTTGTATCCGGCGTCCTGACCGTCGTAGCCGACGATGATGACCTTCTTGCCGGTTTTGGCCGAGGCCACTGCGCGCGCTGCGCCCACCGCCAGGTTGTCGGATTCGCCGAAAACGGCGTCCACGTCGGGGTTGGCCTGCAATACGTTGGTCATGACCTGCAGGCCCTCGTCTTCGGTCCAGTGCGCGCCCTGTTTGGCCACCACTTTCAAGCCCGGATGCACCGCAGCGCCCAGGTCAAAACCCATGGTGCGCAGAATCTGAACAGGGTTGCCGGTTTCCCCTTGCAGCAGCGCAATCTTGCCTTGACCACCCAGACGGCTGGCGATGTAGTCGACGGCCATCTTGCCGCCGGCACCGTTGTCAACGCCAACGAAAGACACGACATCGGTCGTGTCGAGGCGGTTGTCAATGTTCACCACGGCGATGCCAGCCTTCATGGCCTTGCTCACCACGGGGACCAGGGCTTTCGGGTGACCCGCCACCAGGATGATGAAGTCGACCTTTTTCGTGATCAGGTTTTCAATGATGGCGATCTGGCCAGCGTAGTCGCCAAAAGAACCTTCCGGCGCATAACGGGTGACTTCTGCGCCCGCTTCTTTGCCCAGCTTGACGGCCAGATTGGCCATGGTGATCTGGAACGCGTTGGTGGTCAGGTCCATCACGACCATTGCACCCTTCAGTGGTGCTGCATGACTGGATGCCGCACTGCCCAGGGCCAGGACCGAAAAAAGAACCGCAGATAGGAGCCGTTTAAGCATGGAAAACCTCTTCAAAGGATGGATGCAGGGAGCACGGTGATGTGCTGACATGATGGTATGACGAGATGATGAGCAGTTCACTTAACGTTTTCCCGGGGGTCCGGATTCGGGGCGACTGGCCGCGTTTTGTCGCCGAGGGGCCGCAACGTGTTCTCTCTGTGGCTGGCCTCTGGTGAGGCGCTGTGTGAAACAATCCTCCACTCGTGACCGGGTCGGTGGTGTGAGGTGGCCTCAGTCCGCTTTTTGCACCGTCCTCAGTTGCCGCGCCCAAACGACCCGACACTTCACATGAACCAAGGTAGCTTCGATTTCAATGCCCCTCCAGAGCGAGAGGCCCCTGCGGTTGCTGCAGAGGCCGCCCAGGCTGACCCGAAAAAAGCTGCGACAGAAGCGGTGGCTGAACAAGTGCCAGTTGCACGCAGTGATGAGCCAGATCGCAACAACGCCGACGGCGAAGTCCTGGCCCGACGCCTGGAGCAAAACCCCGACTTTCGTGTCTTGCGACGGCTGCGGCCGGTCAGCGACTACGGCCCACCCCCGGAGGGCGCGTCCCGGTTTGCACAGGTGCTGGTGCTCGACACCGAGACCACCGGCCTGTCACACGCCGCCGACAAAATCATCGAACTGGCCATGCTGCTGGTGAACGTGGATCTGGCGACCGGTTTGCCGTTTGGCCCGGTGGAGCTGTTTGAGGGGTTTGAAGACCCGGGCATGCCCATTCCCGCCGTCGCCAAGGACATCACCGGGATCACCGACCAGATGGTGGCGGGCCAGCGCCTGGATGATGGCTTGGTAGAGGCCATGGCCGCGCGGGCCGACACGGTGATTGCCCACAACGCCGGGTTTGACCGGCCGTTTGTAGAGGCGCGTTTCCCGGCGTTTGCATCCAAGGCCTGGGCCTGTTCGTTCAAAGACATTGACTGGAAGGCCGCAGGCTCGGGCTCCTCGAAGCTGAGCGCCCTGGCGGCTGATCAGGGCTGGTTTTACGACGCACACCGGGCCCAGGTTGATTGCCATGCGTTGCTGCAGGTTTTGAGTCGACCCCTGGGTTCAATGGGCGCCACAGGCTTGAGCCTTTTGAACGACGCTGCGGCCTTGCCCAGTTTCAGGCTGGCTGTGACCGGTTCGCCGTTTGAGTCCAAAGACGCACTGAAGGCCCGGGGCTACCGCTGGGATGCCGAGGCCAAGGTGTGGGGTTGCGCGCTGCCCGACGAAAGTGCGCTGGAGGAGGAGCTGGCCTGGCTGGCAAAGGCGGTCTACGGCGGGCGCAACGCCAGCGTGGAGGTGGAACTGCAGGACAGCCGGGTGCGTTACTCGGCGCGCCGTGGCGAGGTATCGAAGCGGCGGCTCTGATGACCCCCTGTGTCAGGCCATCGTGGGCGCCTGGCTTTCAGCGGGTGAGGTCAGGCAGGCCAGAATCGCCGGTGGAATGGGCGCCACCTGGCGTGAGGGTCGGTCAATAAAGACGATGCCGATTTTGCCGCGCGCGACTTCGCGGCCCGAGGCCACGTCGTTCATGCGGAACACCAGATCAAAACCGTATTTGTTGAAGTCATCGGGGGTCATGTTGACCCGCATGGTCTCGCCGTGGTACCCCTCGGACTTGTATTGGGCCACGATGTCGCCGACCACGAGCGAGTAGCCCGCCACGCTGGACTCTTGATAGCCCAGTGATTTGAAGAAGCGCACCCGAGCCTCCGATACCAGCGTCAACAACTGGGCGTTGTCCAGGTGTCCGCCCTGGTTGACATGGCTGATGTAGATCTGGATGTCGGTGGCGAAACGGAAATCGGCGGGGAGTTCGAACTGGATGCGTGCCATGGTTGCAGGTAAATCAGGCCTTGACCGGCTCGCGCATGGTCACAAATTCTTCGGCTGCGGTGGGGTGGATGCCAATCGTGCTGTCAAAAACGGCTTTGGTGGCCCCTGCTTTCATGGCCACAGCAAAGCCCTGCACAATTTCACCGGCCTCCGGGCCCACCATGTGCAATCCGACCACGCGGTCGCTGGTGGTGTCCACAATCAGCTTCATCAGGGTTCGTTCGCTGCTGCCCGAGAGTGTGTGGCGCAGCGCTTTGAATTCGCTGCGGAAGACCGTGATGTCACCGAATTTTTCGCGGGCTTTTTCTTCACCAAAACCCACGGTGCCGATGTTGGGGTGGGTGAACACGGCGGTGGGGATGAAGTCGTAGCTCATGTCGCGTGCTGCCTTGCCGGTGGCCGGGCCAAACAGCTGATCGACCACCACCATGGCCTCGCCCAGCGCCACAGGCGTGAGCTGTACGCGGTTGGTCACGTCGCCCACCGCGTAGATGTGGGGCACGTTGGTCTGGTAGCGCTCGTTGACGATCACTTCGTTCTGACCGCCCTGGGCCACGCCCACGGTGTCCAGCCCCAGGCCTTTGACGTTGGGCACGCGCCCGGTGGCGTAGAGCACGGCGTCCACCATGATCACGTTGCCGCCTTCGCACTCCACCTTCAGGCCGTCGCCGGTTTTCTGAATATCCACCACATCGGCGTTCAACCGCAGATCCACGCCCGATTTGATCATCTCGCCCGCTACAAAATGCCGGATCTCGTTGTCGAACCCGCGCAACACCTGCTCCCCGCGGTAGAGCTGGCTGACTTTCGAGCCGAGTCCGTTGAAGATCGACGCGAATTCGCAAGCGATATAGCCTCCACCCACAACCAGCAGCCGCTTTGGAAAGGGTTCCAGGTCAAACACCTCGTTGGAGGTGATGGCATGTTCCCGGCCCTTGAAGTGGGGCACGAAAGGCGTACCGCCGGTGGCGATCAGGATGTGCTTTGCGGTGAATTGCTGGTGGCCGGGCGAGCCGTCGGCGTTCAGTGTGGCCAGCGTGATGGCGTGTTCACCATCGATGCGGGCGAAGCCATTGAGCACGGTCACGCCCGAGCCTGAGAGCAGGTTGCTGTAGACGCCGTTGAGGCGGCCGATTTCTTTGGCGCGGTTGGCCTTCAGGGTGCCCCAGTTGAGGCTGGGCGTGGTGCCTTCCCAGCCGAAGCCAGCAGACTCATGGAAGCTCTCGGCATAGTGGGCCGCGTAGCTGTAGAGTTTTTTCGGGATGCAGCCCACGTTGACGCAGGTGCCGCCCAGGCCATCGGTGCCCAGGGTTTCGGCCAACGCCACGCGCGCGCCGCGCTGGGCCGCCATGCGCGCGGCGCGCACGCCGCCGCTGCCGCCACCAATGACGAAAAGATCGAAGTCGAAAGCTGATGCCATGTCAAAAAGTCCTTGTGTGATGGCTAGATGTTAAGTCGGTCGCACAATGCGCGCATGGATCCCTCTCAACTCCCTGTTGTCCGTCAGGGCGTCACGCTGGTGCTCGGTGCGGGCGGTGGTCTGGGTGCCTCGTTGGCGGGAGCGCTGACTGCGCGCGGTGAAGCGGTGATCTTGCTGGGTCGCGACACCCTGCCGGCATTCGACTACCGCGATACCGCGTCGATCGAACGCGGCGCTCAGCATGTGGCTAACCAGCTGAACCAATGGGGGCAGCCGCTGGTCCGCGTGCTGGTGACCACGGGTTTCTTGCACGGCCTCTTGCCCAATGGCGAAATGGCCACGCCCGAGCGCAGCTGGCAGCAGCTGGACGCCACAGCGCTGAGCCACAGCTTCCTGATCAATGCAATCGGTCCGGCCATGGTGATCAAACATGTGTTTCCCTTGTTGCCGCGCCAGGGCCGTTGCGTGGCAGCGTTCCTGTCGGCACGCGTTGGCAGTGTGGGTGACAACCTCCTCGGCGGGTGGTACGGGTACCGCGCGTCCAAAGCCGCGCTGAATCAACTGGTGCACACCGCAGCGATCGAACTGAATCGGCACAACCGCGCGGCGGTTTGCGTGGCCTTGCACCCGGGTACGGTGGACACGCATCTGTCGCGGCCGTTCGCCAAAACCGGTTTGCAGGTGCGCACGCCCGATGTGGCCGCCGACGAAATTCTGGCCGTGGTCGATGGACTCAGCCCCGCGCAATCGGGTGGTTTCTGGGACCACCATGGCAGACCGGTGCCCTGGTGAGGGGGGCGGATCAAGCGTTTGAATCGCCGCTTCTGCGATTGGTTTTTGACCGGCGCTCTGCCATCTCTCGACCCATACCTGCGCGGTCATGGGCTTGCAGGCGCTTTCTTGCCTCGGGGTATGCAACCGACTCCTCCAGCATGATGTGATCCAGATACAGCGCTTCGAAAACATCAAACGCATGGCGCAGTTCGCGTGTATCAAACCAGAGGTTGCCATTTGCTGCGGCATCCAGTGACGGGGCGATTTGAAACCAGTTTTCCTCCAGCCAGCCGTGGTCTTGCATCAGGCGCTGGATGGTGCGAACGACCGTCTCATCCTGGCTGCTGAGCAGGGCTGGGAAAATATGCTTCTCTTCGTCGAGGTGGTGTTGGCGGCCTTCGGTATTGAAAAAGTGCAAGATCTTGCGGACCTTGTCGCGGTTGGCGGCGTTCAACCCTTCAGACTCGATGGCATCGATCAAGGGGCTCAGTTGAATCAACTGGGCCATGATGTCGCGGTGGGTGCTGTCGAGGAACTCGAAAACGGCAGGGGCAGCGGGAGCAGCGTTCATGGTGATGTTCTCCAGAGTGAGAGACATTTCATCCTACGAAGGCAACGCCGGCCGCCTTTTGATCTGGCTCAAGGGTTGGGTGATCGCCGAGAACCCGCTGGGGTTGCAACCCGGGTAGTGCATCCGCCCAGTCAGCTCAGATTGAACGACGGGGCGGCTTTGGTGGGGTCCAATCAGCGCCGGGGCTGGATTTTGTACACCGCGTTGTTGCGATCGGCACTCATGTAAATGACCCCGTCGCTGCCCACAGCGACACCCGTGACGTTGTAAGGAGGCGGCATGCCGGGGCCCCCTTCCAGCCCGATCGGCAGGTTTTCTGCCACGGTGCGGCGCTCCCCGCTTGCCAGGTCGACCTCGGTCAGGCGGGCTGCCAGGGTTTCGGCCACGATGAAGCTGCCCCAGGGCGTTTGGGCCAGGCCCTCGGGCATGGCCAGCCCGCTGGCAACCACAGTCTTGACGCCAGTGGCCAGGTCGATGCGCACCAGGTTGCCTGCCGCCTCGGTGAGGTAGAGCTGGCCGTCCTGGCCCAGCACCATCTGCACCGGCCCGGTCAGCCCCGAGGCGATGACCTTGCGCTTCTCGTGCTTGGCGCCGCTCACGCGCAGCAGGTTGCCGGTGGCGATTTCGATCACCAGCAGGCTGCCATCGTCCATGGGAATGGCGTCGTACGGGGTTTTGAAGCCATGCACCATGTCTACCGTTTTCAGCGTCTTGCGATCGATCAGTTGCACCGTGTTGGTGAACCAGGACACCAAAGCGAGCTGTTGACTGCCCATGCCGACCATGGCGGGATACTCGATGTCTGACGCCTGCATGCGGGCAATGTCCCTGACTTCGCCCGTCGCGACATCGATGCTGCGAAAGGCAAAGGTGTCGGCGATCCAGAGTTTGCCGCCGCCCAGCTTCATGCCGCCGGCCACGGCGAGCTTGCCCGACAGCAAAGTCTTGGTTTGGCCTGTGGAGGGGTTCACCTCGATGATGGCGTTGTCGGCCATGTTGGACACATATACCGTGCCTTCAGGCGAAATGGCGAGGTTGTCCAGCGCCGTGTTCAGTTGGGTCACCACCGTTTTCTGTCCGCTGGCCAGATTCACTTTGGCGACCTCGCCGGTTTTCGTGTCAATGGCCCAGAGGTTGCCCTTGCCGTCCAGGTTGGCAGCAGCGGGCACCTTGAACCCGCTGTTGATGACGGTGACTGCGCCGTTGGCAGGGTCGATGCGAACCAGCTGACCCTTGAACCACAGTGGGCCGTAGAGCATGCCGTCGGGGCCCACTTCAAAGCCATTGAAGCCACCCAGGTCTTTGGCAATGGCGCGAGGGGGCTTCTGACCGCTCGGGTCTATTTCCCACAGGGCATCGCCCAGGAAAACCTGGCTGCCGTAAAGCTTGCCGTTCTTTTGATCGAAGGCGAGAGAGTTGATGCCCGGCAGGTCTTTGGCCACCACCCGGGTGGCCGCGCCATCGTTGTCACGCATGCGCAAGACGCCTTGCAAATACGAGGTCCAGGCGAGCTCGCCTTTCGGGCCAATTGCGATGTCATCGGCCTGGCCTTCGGGCGAGGCAATGAAGACTTTGGCCTTGCCGGTCTGGCGGTCCACTTCCCACATATCGTTGCCGACGACGGTGCCGGCCAGCAGGCGGCCTTTCGCGTCGACGGCCAGGCCGTGGACGCCGTGCAAGGCCGAGGGTTGTACCAGGGTCTCGGGCGCAGCCCAGCCGGTGGGGCGGGTGGCTGGTGTCGGGGCTGGCGCCGTCGCGCACCCGCTCAGGGCGAGGGCGAACGTGGCGGCAGCGAAGCCTCGGCGGACGGGCGTTGACTTGGAGTGCATGGAGGCCTTTCAGTGAACAGATTCCGGAGTAACCACTGCTTTTAGGCTCTGGGCTGTTCACCCGCAAGTCTTGTCGGTGACAAGTCAGGGTATTCCTGAGTGCCGCAGAGCGGTCGCCGTTTTGGGTTTTGCCGCCTGTGGTGATCAAGATGCAAGCCGTCGCCAATTCGCGTGTGCGGACCACGGGATTCATGGATGCCTGCAAAGGCATTGCCTTTGGAACGACCCGAACGTGGCGGCGCCCCGCCGCCGCGCATCACGACTTGACCGGAGGCGAAAGCGGGGTCTCCGAGGCGGATGCACCGGATTCAAAGCCCCTGATTTCCTGGCGAAGAAAGTCGATGAAGGCGCGCGTGCGCGCGGGCAGGAGGCGTGCGTGGGGGTACACCACGTGAATGGGCCAAGGCGCGTCTTCGAAGTTTTCCAGCACGGTCTGGAGTTGACCCATTTGCAAAAATGGCGCGACTTGATAAGAAAAGAATTGGCCAAAGCCCGCGCCAGCGGCACAAGCCTGCACCGCGGGCGCGATGTGGTTGAACTCGAGGTTGCCTTTGACGTTCAACTTGAAGGTTTTGCCACCATCGCGAAAGAGTCCCCAGCTGGGGGTGTGATCGACCACGCGCACACAGTTGACCCTCATCAGGTCGTTGGGGTGTTCAGGGCGACCCTGTGCACGGAGAAACGCCGGACTGGCCACCACGACGCGCCGAATGTCACCCAGACGCAGTGCGATCAGGTTCGAATCTTCCAGCGCGCCGATGCGGATGCCCAAATCGATGCCCTCCTCCAGCAGGTTGACCACCCGGTCCAACAACATCACTCGGCACCGCATCTGGGCGTGTCGTTCGACGAAGCGCGTGACGATGGGCGCCACATGCATTTGGCCAAACAGCACCGGTGCCGTGATGGTGAGTTTGCCGGTGGGCTCGGTGTCGTCGTCTTTCAGTGCCGCTTCCGCGTCCTCGACCGCGGCGAGCAATTGCCGGCAGCTCTCCAGGTGGCGACGTCCTTCGTCTGTGAGCGCGATGCGACGTGTGGTGCGATTGAACAGGCGCACGCCCAACGCGGCCTCGTAGGCCGCGAGCGATCGAACCACCGACGGGAGAGACGCGCCCATGGCCCAGGCGGCCGCGGTGAGGCTGCCGGCGTCTGCGATCTGAACGAAGGTGCCCATGGCGCGGAATTTGTCCATGCCTGATTAAACCGTTTATTGGAGTAGAGATGTGCAGATGGAGGCATTTTTCATTTTTCTTGCAGCAATGAAGATCGCGGTACACCAACCAGGAGTTGTCCATGAAATCCTCCATTCAGCTGTACCGCAACGCCATCTCCGGTCACTGTCACCGGGTTGAGCTCTTGCTCTCACTGCTCGGCCTGCCGTTTGAATTGATCGATGTCGATCTGCTGAACGGCGAACACAAGTCGCCCGCCTTTCTGGCCCTGAACCCGCTGGGGCAAGTGCCCGTGCTGTGCGACGGGGAACTGACGCTGAGCGATTCCAATGCCATGCTCGTGTACCTTGAGGGGCGCTATGCACCGGGTCGGTGGCTGCCGCGCGACCCTGTCGGTGCAGCACGTGTGCAACGCTGGCTTTCTCTGGCGGCAGGGCCGCTGGCCTATGGTGCCGCCTCGGCGCGTGTTGTGCAGTTGTTGAGGCTGGCGACCGAACCGAAGGAAGCGATTGATCGCGCCACGGGCTTGTTTGAATTGATGGAGATGGAACTGTCGCGGGCGCCCTGTCTTGTCGGTGATCAGGCCACATTGGCCGATCTGGCGCATTACGCTTATGTGGCGCGCGCGCCGGAGGGACTGATTTCGCTGCAGCCCTATCCGGCCATCCGCGCCTGGCTGGCGCGCATTGAGGCCCTGCCTGGCTTCGTGCCCATGGTCAAGACCCCCGTGGGGCTTGCAGAATGAGCACGGCGCCTGCTTTTCACGCGGGTGAGCGGGCCTTGCAGGCGAGGGCTGGTGTGCAGTCGCGGATGGCGCAGATAGGGCCGCTTGTGATGCGGGACCACATGCCCGAACAGCACCGCACCTTCTTTACTTCACTGCCCTTCGTGGTGCTGGGCAGTGTTGACGCTCACGGTCAGCCATGGGCGAGCATGCTCGCCGGTGCCCCAGGTTTCATGGGGTCGCCCGAGCCAGGGCAACTGACCGTGGGCGCGCACCCCTTGCCACACGACCCGCTGGCATCCACGTTGCGGGACGGTGCGGCCATCGGTCTGCTCGGCATCCAGCCACATACGCGGCGGCGCAACCGCATGAATGGTTTGGCGCATCTCAACGACAGCGGCTTCACCGTCGAGGTTGCACAGAGTTTTGGCAATTGCCCGAAGTACATCCAGGCTCGAGAACCCGAATGGTGGAGCGATCCACCTGCCGCGCACCTGGCTTATGAAGGTGCGGACCTTGATGAGGCGTCACGGGCAATGATCCGTGCCGCAGACACCTTCTTCATTGCCACCGCCCACCCGCTGTGGGGTTCGAGCGCCGAGCGGCGGCATGGGGTTGATGTTTCACACCGGGGTGGCACCCCAGGATTTGTGAAAGTTGAGGGCAATGGCCTTACCGTGCCCGATTTCGCCGGCAACCAGTTCTTCAACACGCTGGGCAACATGGCCTTGCATCCGTTGGCAGGTCTGTTGCTACTGGACTTTCACACGGGAGACCGGTTGTACCTGGCGGCCCGTGCCAGCGTGGTGTGGCAAGGGGTCGAACTTGTCTCTTTCGAGGGCGCGCAACGCTTGTTGCGCCTGGAGGTGACACATGTTCGGCGTGTGCAGGGCGGCGTGCCACTGCGCTGGGGGCCGGTCGAACGGTCTCCGTACCTGACCGGTCTGGGGGAATGGCCAGCCGTTTAGCCCATGGCGTTCACCGGGTTCACCTTGCGTTGTGGCCAAAAGGGTCCATGCACGGCCGATGCTTCGGCCACAACGCATCCTGAAGTGCCCGTGTGACCAGGCCCTTGGATATCAGTAGGAGTAGACGCCGCGCCCGGCCTTGCGACCCAGCCAGCCAGCCGCCACCATTTCTTTCAGCAGCGGCGCAGGACGGTACTTGCTGTCGTTGAATTCGGCCATGTAGACGTTCATCACCGCCAGGCACACGTCCAGCCCGATCATGTCGGCCAGCGCCAGAGGGCCGATGGGCTGGTTGGTGCCGAGCTTCATACCCGCATCAATGTCCTCCGGCGTGGCCAGGCCTTCGGCCAAGACGAAGAAGGCCTCGTTGATCATGGGCACCAGAATGCGGTTGACCACGAAGCCCGGCGCGTTTTTGACCGTGATCGGCGACTTGCCCAGGCGCTCGGCCAGCGCCTTCACCGCGTCGTGCGTGGCGTCGCTGGTTTGCAGGCCGCGGATGATTTCCACCAGCGCCATCATGGGCACGGGGTTGAAGAAGTGCATGCCGATGAAACGGTCGGAGCGCTTCGTGGCGGCCGCCAGCTTGGTGATGCTGATGGAACTGGTGTTGGTGGCCACGATCACATCGTCGCCCAGCAAGCCGTCAAGCTGCTGCAGGATCTTGATTTTGAGCGCTTCGTTTTCGGTGGCGGTTTCGATCACCAGTTGCGCGCCCTTGAGCTCGTCGTAGTTGGTGGAGCCTTTGATCAGCGCCAGAGCAGCGTCTTTGTCGGCAGCCGTGATCTTTTCCTTCTTGATCAGGCGGTCCAGGCTACCGGCCACGGTGGCCAGACCTTTGTCAACGGCGGACTGGTTGATGTCGACCATGACCACCTGTATGCCATTGGTGGCGCAGGCCTGGGCGATGCCGTTGCCCATGGTGCCTGAGCCGATGATGCCGACGGTCTGGATGCTTTTGCTCATTGAAGAAACTCCTGAAAGGTTGGTGAATGGGGTTGGGCGCCTGGCGCTAGGGAAAGACCTTGCCCTCTAGGCTCCGATTGTCGCGCAGCAGCGGCGTTGGGCTGTCGCCGATATGATGCCTGCTCAGCATTTGAGCCCTCATCACTGGAGACAACAGCATGATCCTGGAACACGCAGACATCCACATTGACCCACAACAAGCCGCCGCCTTTGAAGAAGCCATCGAGCGCGGCGCTCGCACCGTGATTTCAGCCGCAAAGGGGTTTCAAGGCTTCAAAGTCAACCGCAGCATCGAAACCGCAGGCCGTTACATCCTGACCATTTACTGGGACAGCCTGGAAGACCACACGGTGGGTTTTCGCGAATCGGCTGCGTTTGCCGAATGGCGCGGCATTGTTGGACCGTTCTTCAAGCAACCACCGGTGGTGGAGCACATGAACCTGGTCTGCATGGGTTGACCTCCCCCCCCCCCAGGGGGCTGCACTGGCCGACTGGCAAAGCCAGACCGGCGGTGCCGCGGGCTCAGACATTGCGCGCCGAACAGGTTTTTGAACCGACGGGAAGTTCAACCGAGGATGCCGCGGAACCGGCTTTGCCGGGCCGCCAGCATCGCCCTCCTGGGGGGGTGAGGCCGAAGGCGGCGCGGGGGGATGGGTGAAGTCACCCCTTTCTCATGAGCGTGGATTTGCCGAACAGGCTTTCGATGAGGTCTACCGCCACCAGCGCGGTGCGGTTGCGCACGTCGAGGGCCGGGTTGAGTTCCATCACGTCCATCGATGCCATGCGGCCGGTATCGGCAATCATTTCCATGCACAGCTGTGCTTCCCGGTAGGTGGGGCCACCGGGCACGGTGGTGCCCACGCCTGGCGCGATTTCCGGGTCAAGGAAGTCGACGTCGAAACTCACGTGCAGGTGGGTGTTGTCGTCCATACCGGCCAGTGCCTGTTCCATGGTGTGGCGCATGCCTTTTTCGTCGATGTAGCGCATGTCGAACACCTCGAGGCCGTGCTTGTGCACGAAGCGTTTCTCGCCTTCGTCAACGCTGCGGATACCAATCTGGCGAACGACCGACGGCGAAATCGCCGGGGTGGTGCCGCCGATGCCGGTGAGTTCCTTTGGGCCGTGGCCACACAGCACGGCAACGGGCATGCCGTGCACGTTGCCACTGGGGGTGAGTTCGGCCGTGTTGAAGTCGGCGTGGGCGTCGAGCCAGAGCACGCGGAGGGTTTTTCCGGTTTCTCTGCAATGGCGCGCCACGGCGCTGATAGAGCCTATACCCAGGCAATGGTCGCCGCCCAGCACCATGGGAAGGTGGTCCCGGGCCAATGCCGCGTGCACTGCATCGTGCAGGGTCTGGTTCCATTGTTCGACCTCTTTCAGGTGCCGGTAGCCTTGGTCGGGCGGTAGCCAGGGGTTGGCAGGGCCTGGCAGGTTGCCGATGTCGTGCACCTGCAGGTCATGGCTTTCCAGCACCGCAGCAAGGCCCGCCACCCGCAGTGCTTCGGGGCCCATGGAGGCGCCGCGCGCGCCCGCGCCGATATCGGTGGGCACGCCAATCAGTTGAACGGTTTGTTTTTGCATGCGGCTATTGTGGGCTATGGCGCCAGAAAAGAGGCACGCCGGTGTTCCGGGCTTTTGGCTGCTCAGGCGCTGGGCAGTTCAATGTGGAACTCAGCGCCTTCGCCTGGCGTGCTTTCGGCCCAGATACGCCCGTTCATGCGCTCCACGGCCTTGTGCACCATGGCCAGTCCGATACCGGTGCCACTCACCTCGTCCGGCCGGTGCAGGCGCTGGAAGATCGCAAAAATCCGGTCGTGGTATTTCATGTCGAAACCCTGTCCGCGGTCCCTGACCGACAGGTGGACCTTACCTCCGAGGGCGGAAGCTTCGATCGCGACCTCCGGCGGCACGCCGGGGCGGGCGAACTTCAGGGCGTTGTCAATGAGGTTGCGCAGCACCATGGACAGCCCTTGCGGGTGCGCTTTGACCGCCAGGCTTTCGGGGATGTGCACCTCTACCTTGCCTCCGCTGGCTTCGATGTCGTTGCGCAAGGCATCCAGGACTTCGCTGATCGTGGGGGCCAGTGGCACCGCCGCGAGTTGGGTGTCCATCTGTTCGATGCGTGCGTAGGCCAGCAGATCGTTGATCAAACGGGCCATGTGGTGGGCAGAACGTTGTATGCGCTGGAGGTAGTCGCGCACCTCATCATCCAGTTGCTTGCCATGGTCTTCCAGCAACAAGGCCGCGAATCCCTCAACACTTCTCACCGGGGATTTCAGGTCGTGCGAGACCGAATAAGCGAAAGATTCCAGCTCGCGGTTGGCCTGACTCAGGCGTTTGACGCTGGTGTCGAGTTGCTGGGTGCGTTCCACCACACGCGATTCCAGCTCGGTGGTGAGTTGATGCAGGCGGGCCTCAGATTGCTGGCGCCCCAATACGTTCACCAGCATCTCTGCGAACAGCTTCAGCAAGGCCACCTCTTCGGGGGTGTAGACGTGGGTGGTGTGGACCGCGTCGAATCCCACGAACCCCAGCAGCTCGGTGGACGAGCTCATGGGCAGGGCGATCAGGCTGTGGATGCCCTGGGGCTCCAATATGTCGCGCAGTGGCCCATCTGGCAAACCCGGTACGTCATCGACCTCAAAGTTCTCCTGCCGCAAATGGGCATCAACCCAGTTAGGGAATAAGTCCAGACTCAGGTCCTTCAACTGATCGATGGCCGGTTCGATGCCTTCGCCGCACCATTCGTGGGTGTTGGTGGCGGTATGGGCCTTCATGTCGTAGGCAAAGATGTAGGCCCGATCGGCTTGCACAAAAGCGCCAATTTCACCCAGCGCGAGCCCGATGTTGCGGTCGAGATCGACGACGGGGAGGTTGATGAACCGGGTGGCCAGCCGGGCCTGCAGGGTCATGAACTGCCGCAACCGCTCCCGTTGATGCCGCAACTGCTCGCGTTCGGTGATGTTGCGGGCCACCACCATGTAGTGATCGCTGTCGGGCAACCTGGCCATGCGTGCGTCGAAATGGCCTTCGCCATCGGGTAACTGCAGCACATAGTCAAACTCTTGAAGTTGACCCCGCTCCGCCAGCTTGAGTTGCTCATGCAGCACCTGGGCAATGGTCGCGGGCATCACCTCGCGCACGAGCTTTCCCAGAAAAGCTTCGGGTGGCAGGTAGAGGCTTTCATTCGAGGCCCCTTGAAAGTGGATAAACCGGCCATCCTGGTCAACCACGAACAGCATGTCCTGGAGCACATTGAACACGGCTTCGAGCATGGCGCCGCGCTGACGTGCCGCATGTTCGGCTTCCTTGAGCTCTGAAACATCGACGCAGGAACCAATAAAACCGGTGACGTTTTGATCGGCGTCGCGAAATGGCAGGCATTGCACGACAACCCAGCGGAAAACGCCGTCTTTGTCTCGAAGACGGTACTCGGTGGAAAGGGCTTCCTGACTGACTTTTACCGACTCAAAAAAAGCATTTCTTCGATGAAGGTCATCAGGGTGGATATTGTCCAGCCACCCGTGGCCGAGCTCCTCGTCTATCGTGCGACCGGTGAATGCCAGCCAGCGGCGGTTCACCCAGTTCACCTTGCCATCCAGATCGGATGTCCAGAACAACACCGGCGATGCGTTGGCCACCATGTCCAGGCGCTGGAGCGTCTGTCGCTGGGTTTCTTCGAGAGCGATGCGTTCGCTGACTTCAAAGGTGGTGCCGGCCATGTATTGGGGCAGGCCGTTGTGGTCCCAGAACGCCTGACCTTTGGTTTCGAACCAGCGGTACTGACCGTGGCCATCCCGAATGCGGAAAGTGAGTGCGTAGGGCGTGCGCTCGTTCAAATGCGCCATCAAGGCAGCTTTGAGCCGGCCAATGTCATCGGGGTGTACTGCCTGGAACAGGGTTGATGCCATGCGCTCCGGGGGGACCGAGCCATACCCCAAACCCGAGATATACAGCGGTGAGTACCGAAGCGCTTTTTTTGCAATATCCCAATCCCACACATTGCCGGAGTCGAGCATCAACTGAAAGTGGCGTTTGCTCTGTGTGAGGGCGCGCAGCGTGGCATCAAGTCGCCAGGCGCCATAGGCTATGGCGGAGGCGAGAAAAAGCGCGAACAAAACGAAATAAGGCAGTTGGGCATGCCACTTGGCCAGGGTGGCCTGGGTGTCCGCGCCGTAGACCACCACCAGTGACCCTGCCGCGCCTTGGAGTCGGCTGTAGGCCACCCGGCGGGGCCGTTGGTCGAGTTGGCTGACCAGGTCCAGGACACCGCTGGGCTGCTGCATTGCCATTGCCACCCAGTCGGCAGTGACCCGTTGGCCCAGCTGTTTGGGGGCCATGGGGGAACGGGCCAACAGGGTGGCAGAGCCATCACCGTTGAGCCAGAACAGGGAAACCCGGTCTGAGGCCACCTTGCGATCCCGCTCCAGCCATGCCTGGACGGCGGCAAACGACAGGTCTATGCCGTAGCCGGTGACTTGGTGCAAGTTGGGTTTGGCCGCCCAGGTGAGGGGAATGATTTGCTGGGCCGCCAGGTCGCCCACATCGCCCAGCGTCCAGGTACCGGGCGGAGGAGGTCCGTTGGCATGAACGTGGGTTCTTCGACCGCGCGTTCCAGCATTTTCCAACCCCACCAGTGGCAGGTTGACGCCCTCGGCGGCCAGGGCGTGCAGCTCAAAAGGCAGCGGCAACGAAGCCAGCAGCGTGGCATTGGTTTCGGCGGGGAAAAATGGCAGCGCCTGAAAAGGCGACGTGGAGGCGTTTTGCAGTTGCTCATCGAATTGCGCGATGGCTGTTCGAACCACCTTGAGCGTTTGTTCGATGTCCTGGGACAGCCGCTCTGCCTGTCGCGTTGCATGTTCACCGCTGTCTTGCAAGGCTTGCTGGCGATCCCGCCACAGGAATGCCGTTGTTGAGGCAATCAAGAGAGCGATGATCCCTGCAGTCAGGCAGTACAAAACCATCCTCTGGTCCAGAGAAGAGCGCCCCGTCACCGATGCCCCGGGGGCATTTTGCGGCTGTAACGGGGCTTCAGTGGAGTTGTCGAGCATGTCTCGGTGAGTGAACCTCACGCCAGTCTAGCAGCGCGAAACAACCGCCAGCCGCCCTTAATCACATATTTCGCCGGTATTGACCCCCTACTTCAAACAAAGCACCGGTGATTTGTCCCAGAGAGCAGACCCGCACCGCGTCCATCAGCACTTCGAACACGTTGTCGTTGTGGATCACGGCCAGTTTGAGGCGCTCCAGCATGGCGGGCGCTTCGGCAGCATGGGCCGCGTGGAAGGTGGCCAGGCGCTTGAGCTGGTTCTGCTTTTCGTCGTCGGTGGAGCGCGCCAGTTCCAGCGTCTCCATGACTTCGTCGCCATGCGGGTTGCGGAAGGTGTTGACGCCGACGATCGGGTATTCGCCGGTGTGTTTCAGCATCTCGTAGTGCATGGACTCGTCCTGGATCTTGCCGCGCTGGTAGCCGGTTTCCATCGCGCCCAAGACGCCGCCGCGGTCGGCGATCTTTTCAAACTCGGCCAGCACCGCCTCTTCCACCAGCTCGGTGAGTTCCTCGATGATGAACGCGCCCTGGTTGGGATTTTCGTTTTTCGCCAGGCCCCACTCGCGGTTGATGATGAGCTGGATGGCCATGGCGCGGCGCACCGAGTCTTCGGTGGGCGTGGTGATGGCTTCGTCAAACGCGTTGGTGTGCAGGCTGTTGCAGTTGTCGTAGATGGCGATCAGCGCTTGCAGGGTGGTGCGGATGTCGTTGAACTGGATTTCTTGCGCGTGCAGGCTGCGCCCGCTGGTCTGCACGTGGTATTTCAGCTTCTGGCTGCGCTCGTTGGCACCATATTTTTCCTTCATCGCCACCGCCCAGATGCGGCGGGCCACACGGCCGAGCACGGTGTATTCCGGGTCCATGCCGTTGCTGAAGAAGAAGCTCAGGTTGGGCGCGAAATCGTCGATGTGCATGCCGCGCGCCAGGTACGCCTCCACGAAGGTGAAGCCGTTGCTGAGGGTGAACGCGAGCTGGCTGAGCGGGTTGGCGCCGGCTTCGGCGATGTGGTAGCCCGAGATCGAGACCGAGTAGAAGTTGCGCACGTCGTGGTGCACGAAGTACTGGGCAATGTCGCCCATGACCTTGAGCGAGAACTCGGTGCTGAAAATGCAGGTGTTCTGGCCCTGGTCTTCTTTCAGGATGTCGGCCTGCACCGTGCCGCGTACGTTGGCCAGCACCCAGGCGCGGATTTTGGCGGCTTCGGTGTCGGTGGGTTCGCGGCCATTGTCGGCCTTGAACTTGTCGAGGTTCTGGTCGATGGCCGTGTTCATGAACATGGCCAGGATGGTGGGCGCGGGGCCGTTGATGGTCATGGACACCGAGGTGGCCGGGGCGCAGAGGTCAAAGCCGCCGTAGAGCACCTTCATGTCGTCCAGCGTGGCGATGCTCACGCCCGAGTTGCCCACCTTGCCGTAGATGTCCGGGCGTGGGTCGGGGTCGTTGCCGTAGAGCGTGACCGAATCGAAAGCGGTGGACAGGCGCTTGGCCGCCATGCCTTCGCTGAGCAGCTTGAAGCGTTTGTTGGTGCGGAAGGCATCGCCCTCGCCGGCAAACATGCGGGTCGGGTCTTCGCCTTCGCGCTTGAAGGCGAAGGTGCCGGCGGTGTAGGGGTAGCTGCCGGGCACGTTGTCCAGCATCAACCATTTCAGGATTTCGCCGTGGTCCTCGTATTGCGGCAAGGCCACCTTGCGGATCACGGTGCCCGAAAGCGACTTGGTGGTGAGTGCGGTGCGGATTTCCTTGTCGCGGATTTTCACCACGTACTCTTCGCCCGCGTAGGCCTTTTGCATGTCGGGCCATTGGGTGAGCAGCTTGCGGGCGTCGCCGTCCAGACGGACTTCACGCTCTTTGGCCAGGTCCATGGCGGCTTCCGAGGCCTTGGGGCGGTGGGTCTTGTCCACCGCCAGCATGCGCGAGGCTTCGGTGAGTTGCTGCACTTCGCGGGCCAGTCGGGCCTGGGCGCGGGCGCGGGTTTTGTAGCCGCGCACGGTGTCGGTGATTTCGGCCAGGTAGCGGGTGCGGGCGGGTGGCACGATGGGGGTCTGGTTGGTGCTGTGGCGCACGTTGGCCAGCGGCAGCTTGCCTTCGGTCAATGGCAAGCCCAAGTCTTGCAGGCGCAGCTTGATCGCCTGGTAGAGCGCGGTCACGCCGTCGTCGTTGAAGCGCGCGGCCATGGTGCCGAACACCGGCATGGTGTCGGGCATCACGGTAAAGGCTTCGCGGTTGCGTTGCACCTGTTTGGCCACATCGCGCAACGCGTCGGCCGCGCCTTTGCGGTCAAATTTGTTGATGGCCACGAACTCGGCAAAGTCGAGCATGTCGATCTTTTCCAGCTGGCTGGCCGCGCCAAATTCGGGCGTCATCACGTACATGGGCACGTTGACATGGGGCACGATGGCCGCGTCGCCCTGGCCGATGCCCGAGGTCTCCACCACGATCAGGTCGAAACCCGCCACCTTGCAGGCCGCGACCACGTCGGGCAGGGCCGCGCTGATTTCGCTGCTGGCTTCGCGGGTGGCCAAGCTGCGCATGTAGACGCGCGGCCCCTGTTGCCAGGGCGTGATCGCGTTCATGCGGATGCGGTCACCGAGCAGGGCGCCGCCGCTCTTGCGGCGCGACGGGTCGATGGAGATCACCGCGATGCGCAGCGCGTCGTCCTGGTCGAGGCGGAAGCGGCGGATCAATTCGTCGGTGAGCGAAGACTTGCCCGCGCCGCCGGTGCCGGTGATGCCGAGTACAGGCGTCTTGTTGTCGGCGGCTTGCTCGCGAACCGCTTCGAGCAGCGCAGGCTCGGCCTTGCTGTTTTCCACCGCGGTGATGAGCTGGGCCAGGGCGCGCCACTGCATTTCAGAGTGGCCCTGGATCGCGGTCACCGTTTTGGGCGCGTGGCCCGTGATGTCCTGGTCGCAGCGCATCACCATCTCGCCGATCATGCCGGCCAGGCCCATGCGCTGGCCGTCTTCGGGGCTGTAGATGCGGGTCACGCCGTAGTCTTGCAACTCGCGGATTTCCGCCGGCACGATCACGCCACCGCCGCCGCCGAACACCTTGATGTGTTCGCCGCCGCGCGCCTTCAAGAGATCCACCATGTACTTGAAGTACTCCACATGGCCGCCCTGGTAAGAGCTGATGGCGATGCCCTGGGCGTCTTCCTGCAGCGCGGCGGTCACCACTTCATCGACCGAGCGGTTGTGGCCCAGATGGATCACTTCGGCGCCCATGCCTTGCAGGATGCGCCGCATGATGTTGATGGCGGCGTCGTGGCCATCGAACAGGCTGGCGGCGGTGACAAAGCGCACCTTGTTGGTGGGGCGGTAGTTGGCCAAGGCCTGGTAGTCGGCGGAAAGCTGGGTCATGTCTTGTCTCTTCTTTCGGGTGGGGCTTATTCGATGCGCAGGCCTTTGAGGCCCGGGTCTTCAGGGGGGAAGCGCAGGTCCAGCGCCTTGAGCGTGTCGCACACGATGCTGGCGATCATCAGGTTGCGGTGGGTCTTGGAGTCGGCAGGCACCACATTCCAGGGCGCCCATGGCGTGCTGGTGGCGTTGAGCAGGTCTTCGTAGGCCTGCTGGTATGCCTTCCACTGCTTGCGCACTGCCACATCGCCCATGCTGAATTTCCAGTGCTTTTCGACGTTGTCGATGCGTTCCTGGAGGCGGGATCGCTGTTCCTCGAAGCTGATGTGAAGCATGAACTTGAGCACCACGGTGCCGGTATCGGTCAGCAGGCGCTCAAAGTCGTTGATGTGGGCGTAGCGCTGGGTGGTTTGCTCTGGGGTGATCCATTCGTTGACCACCGGCACCAGCACGTCTTCATAGTGGCTGCGGTTGAACACCATGATCTCGCCTGCGCCGGGCATGCGCTGGTGGATGCGCCAGAGGTAGTCGTGGTCCCGCTCGGTTTCGGTGGGGGCCTTCCAGCCCACGGTGCGCACGCCCAGTGGGCTGGTTTGGCTGAACACGCCGCGCACCGTACCGTCCTTGCCGGCGGTATCGGTACCCTGCAAGACCACCAGCAGCTTGTAACGGCCATCGGCAAAAAACAGGTTCTGCAGGCCGTCAATTTCGGTGGCCAGGGCCGCAACAGCCGCCTTGTCTTCGTCTTTTTTCCCCTGCGACCACGGCTTGGCACTGGGGTCAAAGGTCTTGAGCTTGACTTGATGGCGTGATTTTCGGCCGCTATCTTCTGATGGCTTTACCTGCCATTGCGACCAAGGGCCTTTTTTCGGTGCGCGCACGGCATTGGCGAGGGGCTCTTTCTTGGGCATGGGCGGCATCTCCAGATGGTCAATGGCTTGTTGACGTTTACGTAAACGTCAATTTGGAATCTTACCGCAGCAACCGGTGCCTGACCATGGGGGCGACCCGCATAACACTTTGCTCGGAGGCTGCTTGGCTGGCAGGGCAATTGACAGGTATTTAGAATACCTGTCGGGGTATGGGTTGCCTGGAGCGTGTTCTCTGTTGCCCTGGCCCCTGATTCTTAAACGAGGAAACGAGAGGAGACACGATGCCGACTGTTCACGACCCTGAGCGCAAGCGTGCCTTGGTGATGCGCTTGAAGCGTGTTGAAGGCCAGTTGCGTGGCATTCAGAAGCTGATCGAAACCGACACCGACTGCGAAAAGGTGGCCCAACAGCTTTCAGCCGCCCGCAAAGCCCTGGACAAAACCTTTTTCGCCATGGTCGGCTGTGTGATCGCTCAAGGCGATGTGCCAGCCGATGACGTGGCCGACATGTTGTCGCGCTTTTCCTGAACCTATTGCCATTCACCAGGCCCGCCATTGCGGGCAAGGAGTCGCCGCCATGAAACCGATTCAGCTGTTTGATACCGCTTCCAGCACCTACACCTATGTGTTGTTTGATCAATCCACGCGTGAGGCGTTGATCATCGATCCGGTGGACGAACAAATCGAGCGCGATCTGGATGCCTTGCGCGAATATGGGCTCAAACTGGTGTGGGCGGTGGAAACCCATGCCCACGCCGACCACATCACCAGCGCAGGCAAGCTTGCCGAACTGGCGGGCGCCCGGACGGCGGCTCCCGTGGGCTGCAACATCGGCACCGCCGGCGTTCAGCTCAAGGACGGCGACACGCTGCAATTTGGTGGTGAAACCCTCAAAGCCCTGCACACGCCGGGCCATACCGCGGGCAGCATGAGTTTTGTCTGGCGCGACCATGTGTTCACCGGGGACACGCTGCTCATCAACGGTTGTGGTCGAACCGACTTCCAGTCGGGCAGTGCCAGTGACCTGTACCGCAGCCTCACGCAAACCCTGTTTACCTTGCCCGACGCGACCACCGTGTGGCCGGGCCACGATTACCAGGGCCGCACGCACTCCAGCATCGGGCAGGAAAAAACCTCAAACGCGCGGGTGGCGGGCAAATCCGAGGCCGAGTTCATCGCCATCATGGACGCGCTCAATCTGCCCAGGCCCAAGCGCATAGACGAAGCCGTTCCCGCCAACCTCACATCGGGGATTCGCCACGACGCCGACGGAGCCTTGCTGATGCAGCCGCGCGCCGTGGACGCGTCCTATGCGGGTGATGTGTCGCCTGCACTGGCCTGGCAATGGTTCCAGTCGGGCGAGGCCGCGATGGTTGATGTGCGCTCCGATGCCGAGCGCGAATGGGTGGGCTACGTACCCGGCGCCCTGCCACTGGCGTGGAAGCAGTGGCCCGGCATGGCCATGAACCCGGCGTTTGATGAGGGCGTCAGGCAGGCTGCGGCCAACGGCAAGAAACTGGTTTTGCTGTGCCGCAGCGGGGTGCGATCCATTGCCGCGGCCAAGCGGGCCACCGAACTGGGACTTGAGGCTTACAACATTCTCGAAGGATTTGAGGGCGATCCCGATGCCGACGCCCACCGAGGCAACAAGGGCGGATGGCGTCACCATGGCCTGCCCTGGCGCCAGAATTGAAGCGCGCAGCGGCGATCCGACCACCGGGAAAGCCCTCGTGCGCCGCGCAGGGATAATGCGCGCATGACTTTTTTGGCGCTCGACGTTGGCAACACCCGCTTGAAGTGGGCCGTGTACGAAACCCCATGCGTGGGCGCGAAGCTGTTGGCGCATGGCGCGCAGTTTCTTGAAAACATCGAAACCCTGAGCGATGGCGAATGGACCTCGCTGGCTGAGCCGAAATGGGTGCTCGGCTGCGTGGTGGCGGGCGATCCCGTGAAACGGCGCGTGATGGAGCAACTCGACGAACTGTGGGATACGCAGCCGCAGTGGGTTGTTTCAACCGCTTCGGAAGCGGGCGTGAGCAACGGTTATGACCACCCTGCACGTTTGGGATCCGACCGCTGGGTGGCCATGATCGGTGCGCGTCAGCGCCTGCTCGCCAGTGGCCCGCCACGCCCATGCGTCGTGGTCATGGTCGGCACAGCGGTGACTGTGGAGGCCATCGACACGGAGGGCCGATTCCTGGGAGGCATCATTTTGCCGGGTCACGGCATCATGTTGCGGGCGCTGGAATCAGGTACGGCCGGGCTGCATGTGCCCACGGGCGACGTCTGTGATTTCCCCACCAACACAAGCGATGCCTTGACCAGTGGCGGCACTTTTGCCATTTCGGGTGCGGTTCAGCGCATGGCCGACAACCTGCAGCGCCATTGCGGCGTGGTGCCTGCGGTCTACATGACCGGTGGTGCGGGCTGGAAGATGGCGCCCAGCATGTCCACGCCTTGTGAATTGGTGGACAGCCTCATTTTTGATGGCCTTCTGGAAATCGCTCACCGCCGCATGGCGCCAGGCTGATGCGATGATCGGGGTCACCCTTCTCACTCACAGGAGCACACCTTGTCCGATCTCAACACCTTGTTCGAAGCCGCTGTGGCCAACTCCAAAAATCTCAGCGAGCGCCCCAACAACGCCACCCTGCTGAAGATGTACGGCCTTTACAAACAGGCCACCGAGGGTGACGTGACCGAAAAAAAACCCGGTTTCAGCGATATGGTGGGGCGCGCCAAGTGGGACGCATGGAATGCGGTCAAAGGCGCGAGCACCGAAGTGGCTCAGCAGCAATACATTGATCTGATTGAATCGATGAGCTGAGCCCCGGCGCTTTCCGGTGCCCACCGCTGGCCACCCTGAACAGGGGAGGGCTCAAGTGGGCTTTTTTGCGCGTGGTTTGGGGTGGTTCCTGGCCAGCAGATCGTCAAGATGCTTGACGATCTCACCTTCTATCTGCGCTTTAAAGGCGCTGAGCAAAAAGCCCAGCTGGGCGTTCAGCTCAAAGTGGTCGCTGCAAATGGTGAGCGTGCCTTTGACACCTGGGCGGCTGAACTGCAGTTCATCGCTGTCTTCGCCCGGAGCATAGGCGCATGCCATTTCCAGCTTGGATTGGGCTTCTTGCGACCATTGGGCGGCAATTTCCCGCGCAGCGTTCAGGCCCAGTTTGTGTGCACGGTGAATATGGATATCGGCCATGGGGTGAGGTCGTGGTTTGAGGTCAGTGGCTGCTGGCGGTTGAGGCAGGGCTCAGGGCGCGCAGCTGGTTCAGGCGCTTGTCCGGCGTTTCATTGGCCAGTTGGCGAACGGCTTCAAAGAAACGGTCAAAGCTCTGCCCCTCGCGCTGGAACAAGGCTTCAAACGCGGGCACCCAATCGTCGTAGGCGGCCTGTGCGCCAAAGCTGGCGTTGTTGGCCTGGGCAACCCATTTGTCATAGCCTTTGAAACCGCTCCACTGGTCACGCAGCGTGGCAAATTGGATATGGAACTCGCTCATGACACCGGCCTTGTCTGCGCGCTTGGCTTCGTCGCTACGGGCGGGATCTTCGTAGATGGTTCGCAACCGGTCGCGTGTGCGGCGGGTGAGCTCGCGAAACGCCCGCCGGCGGGATTCAAAGGCTTGGTACTGCGTGCGCGCAGTGCCGGTGGACTGCGCCAGCCAGCGCTCGCCGCCAAGGCGCTCCACCGCGGTGGCGAACGATTCGTTGAAGGCGGTGTCCCCCGAGACGTAAACCACCTGATGGGCGAGTTCGTGAAAGATCAGGCGGGCGAGTTCGCCTTCAGGGTAGCCGATGAAGGTGTTGAGCAAGGGGTCGCCACCGGCCCAGTTGGTCCAGCCCAGGGTGGAGTAAGCGGGAACGGGGTACACAGCCACTTCCAGTTCGCTGGGCAGGCTGCTGGCAAACGTGCGGGCGTCACCCTCATCAAAATAGCCCCGGTAGCCCACGCAACCGACCACGGGGAAGCACCACTGGTTGAGCTTGAGCGACAAGGGTGGCGCGGCGACCACGTTATAGACCGCGGCTTTGCGGTGCAGGTCGGCGTAGCGCCGGTAGCTGTCGTTGTCAGGGAGCTGGAGTTCGCTGGAAGCAAAGGCGCGGATGCGCTGGGCGAGCAGCAAGCGCTTGCGCAGGGCCTCTGGCGTTTGGGCGTCGGCGAGCCAGTCGTCGATGGGCCTGGCTGCGTGCATCAGTTTCAGATGCCCGGAGACCGATTGCCAGTAATAACCCATGCCATGGCTCGAGCTGGCGCAGGCGCTGAGCACCAGCGCTGCAAGCAGCAAACCCGCCATGCGCACCGTTCGAAGGCTCATGCCATGTCGCGCTCAACCTGCACCAGGCAGTCGTAGAACACCGGGCCATTGCCCATGTCGGTCACTTGCTGGCTGGTGAGCTGGTTGACGTTGGTGCCATCCATCCCCAGCTTGCGCCACCAGATGCCCAGACCGTTGACCACGCCCGGACGCGCGCGCTTGGAAATCTGCACCTTGCAGCGGTGCTCGCCGCGCTGGTTGTACACCCGCACGACTTGCCCGCTTTCGATGCCGCGCGAAGCGGCGTCGTCGGCGTGGATTTCCAGCAGCGGCTCGCCTTCGATGTCGCGCAGGCTTTTCACGTTGACGAAGCTGGAGTTGAGGAAGTTGCGCGCGGGGGGCGAAATCATGGCCAGCGGAAATCTCGCGTCGCTGCCAACGGCTTCGAAGTTGGGCAGGTGATCGGGCAAAGGATCGAGCCCGCGCGCGGCCAGGCGGCTGCTGGTGAATTCGCAGCGGCCCGATGGTGTGGGGAACTTGCCTTCTGCGAAGGGCGCTTCGGGCAATGGCAGGGTGGCGTAGCCTTGGTCCATCAGGGTGTCGAAGCTGACGGTTTCGCCGAAGGCGGTCTTGGCCAAGGTCTCATCGCTGTCCTGGAAGCAGGGATCGTCGAATCCCATACGCGCTGCCAGCGCCCGGAAAATGCTGGCGTTGCTGCGGGCTTCGCCCTGCGGGGCGATGGCAGGCTGGTTGAGCAGCACGTCGGTGTGGCCGTAGGCGGCGTGCACATCCCAGTGTTCGAGCTGGGTGGTGGCCGGCAGGATGATGTCGGCGTAGTCGGCGGTGTCGGTCTGGAAATGCTCCAGCACGACGGTAAACAGGTCTTCGCGGGCGAAGCCTTTGACCACCTGGCTCGAATCGGGCGCCACCGCCACAGGGTTGCTGTTGTAGACGATCAAGGCTTCCACCCTGGGGCCGAAATCCGGCGAGCTTTCGCGCTGCAAATCGTTGCCCACGGTGATCATGTTCAGCAGGCGCGGAGTGCGCCCGGCGAGCAAATCGGGGCGGTGCAGCGCGGCGCGTTGCACCGGAAAATGGCCGCTCGAAGACAGCAACATACCGCCTGCCCGTTGCCGCCAGGCGCCAACCAGCGCGGGCAGGCAGGCCACGGCGCGCACAGCGTTGCCGCCGCCGCGCACACGTTGCATGCCGTAGTTCAGCCGGATCGCGGCGGGTTTTGTCGTGCCGTAGGCCTTTGCCAGATCGATGATCTGTTGCTCCGCAATGCCGCAGACCTCGGCGGCCCGCTCCGGCGGCCACAACATGGCCCGTTCGCGCAAGGCCTCCCAGCCCAGGGTGTGGTGCTCGATGTAGTCGTGGTCCAGCCAGTCGTGGGTGATGAGCTGGTGCATCAGCGACAGCGCGAGCGCCGCATCGGTGCCAGGGCGCAGGGCGATGTGTTCGTGGCACTTGTCGGCGGTTTCCGAGCGGCGCGGATCAATGCACACGAGGCGCGCGCCGTTGCGTTTCGCCTGGTTGGCCAGGCGCCAGAAATGCAGGTTGCTGGCAATCGAATTGCTGCCCCAGATCAGGATGAGTTGTGACTCGGCGAAGTGCTCCAGCTGCATGCCCACTTTGGCGCCAAAGGTGTTGATCAGCGCTTCTCCGCCAGCGGTTGAACAAATGGTGCGCTCCAGCAACGAGGCGCCTAGCCGGTTGAAAAACCGCGCGGCCATGCCTTCGCTTTGCACCTGACCCATGGTGCCGGCGTAGCTGTAAGGCAATATGGCCTCCGGGTTTTGCGCTGCAATGGGCTTGAGTCGCGCAGCGATGGTGTCCAGTGCTTCGTCCCAGCCGATGGGCTCAAACTGGCCGCTGCCTTTGGCTCCCGTGCGCTTCAGCGGTGTGAGGATGCGCTCGGGGTGGTAGGTGCGCTCGGTGTAGCGCGAGACCTTGGTGCACAGCGCACCATCGGTGTGGCGGTGGTCGGGGTTGCCTTGCACCCGGATGGCCACGCCGTTTTCAACGGTGGTGATCAGGGCGCAGGTGTCGGGGCAGTCGTGTGGGCAAGCGCCACGGACGGTTGTCTGCAAACCGCTGGTTTCTGCGGATGTCATAAATGTATCTATGTGTTCTAGTGTGCCAGCGCAAGAATGCGGGGAGATCCAGAGTGACCAAAAAGGCGCCTCAGAATATCAGGAGATTTTCATCATGCTACGACGTCAGGCGCTCCTACAAGGGGCAGGTTTGCTGGGGGCCGCCTCTTTGGGCGCCTTTCCACGTCTAAGCCACGCGCAGCAGCTCGCCGGGTTGACCGGTGAAAAAATTGTTTTGGGCCAGTCGGCCGCGTTCAGCGGTCATTCGGAGCAGTTGGGGCTGCAGTTATTCCTCGGTGCCAAGCTGTATTTTGATGCGCTGAACGCCCAGGGGGGTGTCAACGGGCGCACCATCGAGATCAGCCGCCTGGACGACGGCAACGACGCCGCCCGCTGTGTGAGCAATACGCGCAGCTTGATCGAGCAAGGTGTGTTTGCCCTGTTCGGGTATGTGGGCACGCTCACCTCCCAAGCTGCCTTGCCTTTGGCAAGCGCAGAAAGAATGCCGTTTTTTGCACCCAGTACGGGTGACGCAGCCTTGCGTGAGCCGTTCAACCGTTATGCCTTTCATTTGCGCGCTTCGTACGCCGATGAAACCGCGGCCATCGTGAAGCAATTCAAGTCGGTCGGGACGAAGCGCATTGCCATTTTTTACGAAAACAATACCCACGGCAAGACGGTGGTCGCCGGGCTGGAGCGCGCGCTGAAAGAGGCTCAACTGGCGCCCGTCGCCAGCGCCATGGTCGAGCGCAACTCCACAGAAGTAGGGGACGCGGTCAAAACCATTCTTGCGAGCCACCCCGAAGCCATCGTGCAAATCAGCAGCTACCAGGCCAGCGCCGCATTTGTGCGCAGGGCACGCAGCCAGGGCTTTACGCGCAACTTTTACAACGTGTCGTTCGTGGGCACGCAGGCACTTCTGGACGAGCTGGGTTCCGTGGCGCGAGGGGTGGTGGTCAGCCAGGTGATGCCCTTCCCCTACAACACGGCCATTCCCATTGCTGCCGAGTATCTGAAATCCCTGAAAGACAAACGGGGCATCGCGCCCAACTACTCGGGCATGGAAGGGTTTGTGGCGGCCAAGGCGTTCACCGAAGGTGTCAAACGGGCCGGGCGCAACCTCACCCGAGAGGGCTTTGTCGATGCGATGGCCGGTATGCAAAAGCACAACCTGGGAGGCTATGTGCTGGACTTTGGCACGCAACAGCGGGTGGGCTCAAGCTTTGTTGAACTGACTTTGCTCACCGAAGACGGCAAGGTGCGCCGCTGAATGCCGCTGTTGAGCGGCACAGCAGGCCGGCGGGTGTCCCGTCGGTTTCGCTCCTTGCCTGCTCATTGGTTACGATGAAGCTCGTTGTGCGCCGGTGTTCCCCGGAACCGCCCCAGACCCATCGAGGATTCCATGAAACTGATCGACTCCATCTTGACCCAAGCCGCCGGCATGGCGGTTGTTCGCCGCGATATCCATGCCCACCCCGAACTGTGTTTTGAAGAGCAGCGCACCGCCGATGTGGTGGCCGCCAAGCTGACCGAATGGGGCATACCGATTCACCGGGGTCTGGGCACCACCGGCGTTGTCGGCATCGTGCATGGGCGCGACGGCGGAAAAAGCGGCAAGGCCATTGGCTTGCGAGCCGATATCGATGCCCTGCCCATGCAGGAATTCAACACCTTTGCCCACAAGAGCCAGCACGCCGGCAAGATGCACGCTTGCGGCCACGACGGCCACACCGCCATGCTGTTGGCCGCTGCGCAGCATTTCGCCAAACACCGCGACTTCGACGGCACGGTCTACCTGATCTTCCAGCCGGCTGAAGAAGGCGGCGGCGGCGCGCGGGAAATGATTGCCGATGGCCTGTTCAAGCAGTTCCCGATGGATGCCGTTTTTGGCATGCACAACTGGCCGGGCATGCCGGTGGGGACCTTCGCCGCGAGCACCGGGCCGGTGATGGCGTCTAGCAACGATTTTCGTATCGTCATCCATGGCAAGGGTTCGCACGCGGCCATGCCCAACAACGGCATCGACCCGGTGCCGGTGGCCTGCCAGATGGTTCAGGCCTTTCAGACCATCATTTCGCGCAACAAGAAGCCGGTGGACGCGGGCGTGATCTCGGTCACCATGATCCATACGGGCGAGGCGGTCAACGTGGTGCCTGACAGCTGTGAAATCCGCGGTACGGCGCGCACGTTCACCTTCGAAGTGCTCGACCTGATCGAGCAGCGCATGAAAGACATTGCCGAGCACACCTGCGCCGCCTTTGGCGCGACCTGCGAGTTCCATTTCCGCCGCAACTACCCGCCGACCGTGAACCACCCGGCCGAAACGGCGTTCGTGCGCGAGGTGCTGACCGAAATCGTGGGCGCCGAGCAGGTGTGGAACCAGGAGCCCACCATGGGGGCGGAAGATTTCTCTTTCATGCTGCAGGAACGCCCCGGCTGCTACCTGTTCATTGGCAACGGTGAGGGGGCACACCGCGCAGGGTATGAAGGCGGGGGGCACGATGTTGGCCCCTGCATGCTGCACAACCCGCACTACGACTTCAACGACGACCTCATTCCGCTGGGGGCCACGTTCTGGGTGCGCACGGTCGAGCAATGGATGGCCAGAGTGGCCGCAGGGGCAGCAGCATGATCAGCCCCCAGGACGGGTTTTCGCACAGCTACGCGCGGGCCCGGGTGAAGTTCCTGGAAGCGACGGCCGCCGCTGGCCTGGCCATCCGCAGCTACAACCACCCCTTGCCAGGCATGGAGGGTGAAACCCTGGCCATGGATGTGGCGCTGGACGGGCCGGCGAACGCCGACAAATTGTTGATTGTGAGCAGTGCCTGTCACGGGGCCGAAGGTTTTTGTGGCTCGGGTGTGCAGGTGTTCGCGGCCCACGATGAAGCTTGGCGGCAACACGCGCACGAGGCTGGTGTGGCTGTGCTTTACATCCATGCGTTGAACCCCCACGGTTTTTCGCATCTGCGCCGGGTGACCCACGAAAACGTGGACATCAACCGCAATTTCCAGGATTTCAGCCAACCCTTGCCGCTCAATGAGGCCTACGGCGCCATTCATGGGCTGTTGTTGCCCGCCACCTGGCCACCCAGCGCCGAGAACGAGGCCTCGATACAGGCCTACATCGCTGAGCACGGGTTTACCCGGTTTCAAGCCGCCGTATCGCAGGGACAGCACGATTTCCCGGAAGGGCTCTTTTTTGGTGGCACCTCGCCAACCTGGAGCAATGTCACTCTGCGCCGGGTCTTGCAGGACCATGCCCAGGCAGCAAGCCACATCGCCTGGATCGACCTGCACACGGGGCTTGGCCCCAGCGGGCTGGGCGAACGCATCTTCGCCTGCCGCGATGACGCCGCTGCCATGCAGCGGGCCAGCGCCTGGTGGAGTGCAGGCGGCAGCACGCCGGTCACGTCGATTTACGATGGCAGTTCCCAATCCGCCTTCATCACGGGGATGTTGATGAATGCCGCCTACGAAGAGTGTCCGCAAGCCGAGTACACCGGTATCGCCATGGAGTACGGCACTGTGCCGTTCTCCGGTGTGTTGCAAGCCCTGCGTGGTGACCATTGGCTGCACCTGCACCCGGATGCACCGCCTGCATTGAAAGCCCGGATTCACCAAACCATGCGCGACGCGTTTTACGTGAACACCGACGAATGGCGCGCCCAGATCGTGGTGCAGGCGCGGCAATCCATGTTCCAGGCCGTGGATGGTTTGGCACAGAGCAAGCTTGTCGCCGCCGAGCTCTGATCAGATCGTCAGCGGGTCCACATCCACCGCCCAGCGCACCAGGCCCTTGGCTTCGGGTGCGCTGCGGCAAGCGTGCAATACCGGCTGCCAGGCCGCCAGAAAGCGCTGCAACTCGCTTCGCGAGGCACATTCGACCAGCATCTGCGCCCGCTCCACATTCGCCACCCGCTGGATGGAGAGCGGCACGGCGGGGTAGAGTGTGATCTCGTCTCGGTGTGGCAGGCCAGCCGCCTGATCGGCCGCGATGTTGAGAAACGCTTGCGCGGCGGCTTGGGTGCGCGCGTCGGCGCGCAGCAAGGCTTGCGAGCCATAGGGCGGCATGGCGGCCGATTCGCGCTCTTCGAGTTGCTCTGTGGCAAAGGCCGGGAAATCGTGGGTCCTGAGTGTGGCAAACAACGGGTGCTGCGGGTACCAGGTTTGAATCCACATTTCGCTGGCGCCGCCCTGGGTGCCCATGAAGGCCGCATCGCGTCCGGCCCGTCCGGCCGCCTGCATGAGCAGGGCAAACAGCCGCTCGGGCGCGCGGTAATCGCTGGCAAACAGGGCCGAATCGGCGTTGAGCCCGGCCACCAGCGTGATGCGCCGGAAATCGTGGCCCTTGGCGATCATCTGCGTGCCCACGAGCACGTCCACCTCGCCGCTGTGCAGCGCAGCCAGTTGGGTTTCCAGGCTGCCTTTGAGCCGGGTGGTATCGGCGTCCATGCGGGCCACGCGGGGCGGTTCGCCGTCGGGCCGTTTGACGCCAGCCAGCAACTGAGCGATCTGCTCTTCGAGTTGCTCGGTGCCGCGGCCCACGGGCGCGATGTCCAGGTTGCCGCAGTCGGGGCAGGCGCGGGGCACGCGTTCGGTGAAGCCGCAATGGTGGCAGCGCAGCGTGCGGTCGAGTTTGTGGAACACGCGGTAGGCGCTGCAATGCGGGCAGCCGCTTTTCCAGCCGCACTCGTGGCAGGCCAATACCGGCGCGTAGCCGCGCCGGTTCAGCAACACCAGGCATTGTTCACCGCGCTCAATGCGCTCGGCCATCGCGGCGAGCAAAGGCGGTGCGATCACGGCGCCTTTGGGCTGGTGGTTCATGTCCACCAGCCGCAGCCGGGGCAGGGCGCCGCCACCGATGCGCGCGGGCATGGCCAGGCGCAGGTAGCGGCCCTGGTCGGCGGCGTGCCAGCTTTCCAGCGATGGCGTGGCCGAACCGAGAATGATCAGGCAGCGCTGGCCCTGGCCAGCCAGTGCATCGCTTTCCAGCTTGGCGCGGTACACCGCCAGATCCCGGGCCGAATAGCGTGCGCCTTCCTGGCTCTTGTAGCTGGGGTCGTGTTCTTCGTCGACCACGATCAGGCGCAGCCCGGGCATGCTGGCGAAAATCGCCATGCGGGTGCCGAGCACGATGCGCGCGCCACCGGTGTGCGCGGCCAGCCAGCTGGCCAGCCGCTGGGCGGGTGTCATGCCGCTGTGCAGACACACCACGGCGCCGGCGCCGTACACCGGCTCGAAGCGCTCCCGAAAGCGCGCCTCCAGCTGCGGCGTGAGGTTGATCTCGGGCACCATGACCAGCACCTGCGTGGTCACATTGCCCGGGGCCGTCGCGTCGAGTGCGCGGCGCGTGGCGCGCAGGTAAACCTCGGTCTTGCCGCTGCCGGTGGCGCCAAACAGCAGCACCGGCGCCTGGGCGGTCTCCAGCGCAGCGAGCGCCTGGGCTTGTTCTTCGCTCAGTTCATGGCCGGTATCGGCGGCATCGCTGGCAGGTGTGTCGCCGTCTGGCATCGCGGTGGCCAGCTTGGCGCGCTTCTTCATGCGCCTGGCCAGTTGCGCCGCATCGAGCTCGCGCAGTTGAGGCGGCAGGGCCGCCAAGGCCACCTCGCCCAGGCCGCGCTGGTAGTACTGGCTGGCGAAACGGATGAGTCTGAGCCAGCGGGCATTGAGCGGCGGCAATCCTTCCAGGGCGCCGATCACGTTTTTGGCCTTGGCTTCGTTGAGATCTTCGGGCGCAGCATTCGGGCAATCCCACACCACGCCCAACACCTCGCGCGTACCCAGGGGAACGCGCACCAGTGTGCCCGGCGTGAGCAAGAACTCACTTCGGTAGCTCAGGGTGTGGCCCACGCCGCTGTGCGCCGGGGTCGCCACGATGACGCTGGGCCAGAAAACCATGGTTAGTGCTTTTTCCTCATTTCAACTGTTGAAGTCGTGCCTAAGTCGTTGATTTGCTTGCGCTTAACAGTCTATCCAGAGGATCTGTGGATAACTTTGTTGATAGATTGCTTTGGCCCGCCGGGAAGCCTTGAAAATCAAGGCTTTGCTTAGAATGCCCACAAATCGGGCAAAAATCAAAGTTCAATGAAATCAACAACTTAGCGCAGCGTTCCGATCTTGATAGGCGTCGAGCATGGTGTTGAACATTTTGATGCGCCGCAACACGGGATTTGTGTATAACTGATCCGTGTCAAGCGCTTTTTTCCGGTATTTCTGTGCTAAAGGCTTGGCAAGACCGGCTTGGGCGGCGAATCGGGGGGTTTAACCCCCCGTTCAGGCATGGATGCTTACTTTTGAGTCCGAATGCGCCTGGAGTGGGTGTGCACAGCATCGACCAGGGCAGAAACGTGCTCTGGCGGCGTGAACTGGCTGATGCCGTGGCCGAGGTTGAAAATGTGGGTGGGGCCGGTGCCCTCGCCTTGGTGCGGCTTGCCAAAGCTCTCCAAAACAGAGGCCACTTCCGCGTCGATGCGCTCGGGTGGCGCAAACAACACATTGGGGTCGATGTTGCCCTGCAATGCCTTGCTGTCGCCCACCAGTGCGCGCGCCTTGGTCAGGTTCACCGTCCAGTCCAGGCCCAGAGCGTTGCAGTCGACGTCCTTCATTTCGTCCAGCCACAGACCACCGCCCTTGGTGAACACGATACGGGGAATCTCCACGCCGTCCTTTTCGCGCTTGAGCTGGGCCAACACCCGCTTGGTGTACGCCAGGCTGAATTCCTGGAACTTGCCATCGGCCAACACGCCGCCCCAGCTGTCAAACACCATCACAGCCTGTGCGCCAGCGTCAATCTGGGCGTTGAGGTACTCGGCAACCGAGTCGGCGTTGATCGCCAGAATCTGGTGCATGAGATCGGGGCGGCTGTACATCAGGCTCTTCACCGCGCGGTAATCGTCTGACCCGCCGCCCTCGACCATGTAGCAAGCCAGCGTCCAGGGGCTGCCCGAGAAGCCGATCAGCGGCACCCGGCCATTGAGTGCCTTGCGAATCGAAGTGACCGCGTCAAACACATAACGCAGCTTCTCCATGTCGGGCACGGCCAGCGCAGCCACATCGGCCTCGGTGCGCACCGTCCGGGCAAACTTCGGCCCCTCGCCGATCTGGAACGACAGGCCCAGACCCATGGCGTCGGGCACGGTCAGGATGTCGGAAAACAAAATGGCCGCATCCAGCGCATAACGCTCCAGCGGCTGCAATGTCACTTCGGTGGCGTAGTCGGTGTTGGTCGCGAGACCCATGAACGAACCCGCCTTGGCACGCGTTTCGCGGTATTCCGGCAAGTATCGACCCGCCTGGCGCATCAGCCAGACAGGGGTGTACTCGGTGGATTGGCGCAAGCAAGCGCGCAGGAAGGTGTCGTTTTGCAGGGGGGCGAAGCTCATGGGGGTATCCGGTACGGTGTCATCAAAGGTTGGCCGTGATTATCCCGCCTCATATGAGCCCGGGGTTTGCGCTGGCTCAGAAGCCGTGCTGAGGAGGTCAAGGACCGCGTACCGGTTGGGCAGCCTTGCCCCTGTTCCTGTACACGGACGATTTCTGGCGAGACTTCAACAGCTGTGACGCAGTGGGAGTCGTGTTCTTGCGAGAACCGAGGACAGAAGACTACGGCACGGTGGCGGTCTTTCAAGATATCCGCAAGAATCAGTGCGACTTGATGCAACCCGTTTCGTCATAGACTGCCCAGTGGGGCGGCCGCAGGCCAGCGAAACGCGCAGCGACTCCGGTGGTGGACAACGGTGGACGGTCGTCCCATTGTGCTTTGCTGCCGACCACCAACAGTTGGCTCTATTCAAACGTTGGTCGCTGTCAAGACGCCAGGAGAACTGATGATGCCCAAAGAACCGAAGCCCATCGCGGTGGTTGCCGCCGACGTTCCTGTCCGCCGCAAGCCCTCCGCATATCCGGAGCCATTTGCATCGCAGATGGGCGGTCGAGCGAAGCGGCAGTTGGGGGATCTGTTCGGTTTGTCAAACTTCGGCGTGAACCTCACGCACCTTGCGCCGGGCGCGGTTTCCTCACTGCGACACGCCCACACCAGACAAGACGAGTTCGTCTACATCTTGCAGGGCAACCCCACGCTTCAAACGGATGAGGGCCGAACCGAGCTTGCGCCGGGGATGTGTTCGGGCTTCAAAGCCGGTACCGGGAACGGTCACCGCCTGGTCAATGAAACCGATGGGGTCGTGGTGTACCTGGAGGTCGGAGATCGAACGGCCGACGATGCGGCGTCGTATCCGGACGAAGATCTCGAGGCGCGGCTGGTCGAGGGGCAGTGGAGGTTTTTCCACAAGAACGGTGTGCCGTATGGGTAGCGTGCACGCCTGTCAGCGAGTGCGAACGGTTCCGTCGTTCATGCAGTGTCCGCTGTTGCGGGCCGCTCATTTCCACCGTTGGTGAAAACAATGATTCGCAGCAACATGTTTGTACTCGCGGTCCGGAATCTCGTTGATTCTGCGAATTACTACGAATCGGTGCTGGGGTTCACCATTCGCGAGGTGGGCGATGGCGGTTGGCGGATGTTTGAGCGAGACGGTTGCCGGATGATGGTGGGGCATTGCCCCGATTCGATGCCAGTGCGGGACCTGGGCGATCATTCGTATTTTGCCTACCTGATCGTGGACAGTGCAGACCGGTATTACGCCGAGATCGTTGAGCGCGGGGCGGAAGTGACGAAACCGGTCCGGAGTGAACCCTGGGGAATGCGAGAATTTGGCATTCGAACCATTGACGGCCATCGAATCATGTTTGGTGAAAATCTTGATGGCTAACGGGCAAGGTGTGAAGATCAGAACACTTTTGCAAACGCAATTGAATTGCAGCATGAACCTGCGTTGAGGGTGAAGCTGCAATTCGCTTTGGATGCTGCAGTGCGCGCCTGTGGGCATCGTGGGGAACAGTATGCCAATCACGGGTGGGTGTTTTTGTGGAGCCGTTCAGTACCAGATAAATGGTCGGTTGCGTGACGCGAAATCCTGTCATTGCTCTCGCTGCCGCAAGGCCTTTAACGCGCAAGCCTCGGCAACTGCTTTGGTGGATCCGGCTGAATTCAGATGGCTTTCAGGCGAGTCGTTGTTGTCAACCTATGTGGGCCTTCATGGTTATGGCCTGCAGTTTTGCAGCCTCTGCGGCTCCACGCTTTGCACGGTTTGTGAAGGCCAGGTTTTTCAGGTGTCGCTGGGCTGCGTCAATGGCAGTCCTGACATCGAAATTGCACAACACCTTTATGTTGGCTCCAAAGCAAGCTGGGAAGTCATTCCTGAAGGCGTGACCCAATACATTGAGGCTGCTGCGCCTGAAGCAGGTTGGCCCCACACCCGCTAGCGGGGGGATGTGGGGTTCCAAACCCGGTGCCAGGCGTCGCCAATGCCCAGGTTTGTCGCGCTGTTGCACGGTATCCATCCTGGCAAAGTCAGGGATCGGGTTCAAATCCCGTGCCGTGCCGTGCCGTGCGCGGCGTGGCCGGTGGCCATACGGTTTGCGACCTTCTTGGCACTCAAGCCCAGGGGGTTGATGTCAAATCGGTTTTTGACGAACAGCGCTCATCAGCTTTATGAACACCACTCTCATTTTCTGGGGCCTGCTGTTTGGCTCCATTGGCACCGGCTTCTTCGTTTACGGCAAGAAGCAAAGGGCCCCTGTACCGCTGCTTTGTGGCCTCGCGCTGATGGTGGTGCCTTATGCCATTTCCAGCGTGCCTGTGCTGCTCGCTGTGGGCGTCGCCTTGATCGCGCTGCCCTATTTTTTGAGGTACTGAACGCGCTCAACCAGCCGCAGATCCCCTGTGCGGTCAACCCGGCCTCCCCCCGGAGGCGCGCTGGCAGGCAGCGCCGCTGCTCTGCGTGGGTTGTCGAGCGCCAATATCCAGGTCACCCGTTTTTCAGCATCGGCTGGCGAGATGGCCACTCTGTTCTTGTCTCTCCAGTGGCGGGCATAGGGGCGGAGCCGGCGAGCACCGTGGTGGTGAGTCGCTTCTGGGCGTCTGCCTGGCATTTGTACCCGATTGCAATGTCGTGCCAGGCGGGGCCGAAGGGGGCCATGCTGCTGAGGCTTTTGGCGCCGCTTTCGATATGGTCACAGGCGATCCGCTCGCCCCGTCTCATCTCGAGACTGTGTGGGCCTCGGTGCCCCATGGGCTGCCGGGCCGGGCCGGTCAGCTGCAGCGCTGTGTTGACGGGGGCTGGCGCTGCAGCAGCATGGCGTCGCCGTAGCTGAAAAAGCGGTACCGGCTGGCCACCGCATGGCGGTACAAATCCATGACGCGCTCGTAGCCAGCGAAGGCGCTCACCAGCATCATCAGCGTGGATTTGGGCAGGTGGAAATTGGTCACCAGCAGATCGACCACCTCGAATCGAAAGCCGGGTGTGATGAAAATGTTGGTGTCGCCCTGGGTTTCGCTGTTGCGGGCCCAGGTTTCCAGCGTGCGCACGGTGGTGGTCCCCACGGCCACGACACGCCCACCGCGCGCTTGGCAGGCGGCAATGGCTTGCACCGTTTCAGGCGGCATGGCGTAGCGCTCGTGGTGCATCACGTGTTCGCTGATCTGCTCGGTTTTCATGGGCGCAAAAGTGCCCGCGCCCACATGCAGCGTCACGCTGGCGGTCTCGACCCCGCGCGCCTTGAGGGCGGCCAACACGCCTTCGTCGAAATGCAGCGAAGCGGTGGGTGCGGCCACCGCGCCGGGCACGCGGGCGAACACGGTCTGGTAGCGGCGCTCGTCATCGGCGTCGTCGGCGTGGGTGATGTAGGGCGGCAGGGGCACGTGGCCGTGTTGCGCCATCAGGTCGTAAGGCGTTTCAGTGCCCGGGCCTTGCAGGCGCAGGCGAAACAGCTGGCCTTGCGCATCGGGCCAGCGGCCCAGGAATGTGGCGTCAAAACCACCGCCTTTCAGGCCGCCCACCATGTGCAGCAAACCGCCGGGCTGGGGCTTTTTGCTGACCCGAATGTGGCCCACCACTTCGTTGGCGCTGCCGTCCAGGGCTTCGTGCGGCAGCAAAACGCGTTCGATCAGCAGCTCCAGCTTGCCGCCGGAGGCTTTTTCGCCAAACAGGCGGGCTTTGACCACTTGCGTGTCGTTGAACACCAGCAGATCGCCGGGGTTCAGCAGCGAGGGCAATTCGCGAAAGATGCGGTCCACCGGGGCTTCATCGCTGCGCCCGTCCAGCAGGCGGGAAGCGCTGCGCTCGGCGGCGGGGTGTTGAGCAATCAGCTCATCGGGGAGGGTGAAATCAAAATCGGCGACGGTGAAGTCGCGGGTGCGCTGAGGCTGCATGCGTCTTGAGGGTTAGAGGGGTCTGTCTCGACACCAGCGGGCGCCGCCCTCCGTGCGAAGCGGGCGCGCTGCGGCGTTGCGAATGCGCGCGATGCGCGCGATGCGCGCGATGCGCGCGATGCGCGCGATGCGCGAAGCATCGCTGTGCTTCGCGCCTTGCATCGCATCCGCTGCGCACGTTTTTCGGCTCCCGTTGGCGCCGAGACAGACCCCGCCCGTTCCAAGTGTTTGAAAGACGCCGATTGTCTCAGAGCCCAAGGCCGATCAACGCGGCCGGTACATCTTGAACAACTGCTCCGGGCCCACCGTGAAATAGTCCGCCGGGCCGCCGCCACGCAGGATGTGACCGGCGTTGGCGGTGTCGTACACGCCGTCTTTGAGCAGGTGTTGCGCGATGTGGATGCCCACCACTTCGCCGAGCACCAGCCAGCTGTCAATGGGCTCGCCCGCAGCGGAGGTCAGCCGGATCAGCTGCGAAAGCTTGCATTCAAAGGTGACCGGGCTTTCCTGCACCCTGGGCACATTCACCAGTTTCGAGGCAACGGGCGTGAGCCCGGCCAGCGCGAATTCGTCGACCTCAGGCCCTACGGCGGCACAGGTCTGGTTCATGGCCTCGGCGAGATCGCGCGTGGCCAGGTTCCAGACGAATTCGCCGGTCGCTTCGATGTTGCGCACCGTGTCTTTGTAGGTCACGCTGGAGAAGCCGACGATAGGCGGCGTGTAGTTGAAGGCGTTGAAGAAGCTGTAGGGCGCCAGATTCACCACGCCGTCGGCGCTGCGCGTGGACACCCAGCCGATGGGCCGTGGTCCGACGATGGCGTTGAACGGGTCGTGCGGCAGGCCGTGGCCCTGGGCGGGTTCGTAAAAGTGAATGGCGTCGGTGGTCATGGTTCGCATTGTGTGGGCAGGCAAGGGCGGCGGGTGTCGCGCAGTTGGGATGCCGCAGCACATTCAGGGGAAATCGCCGGGCACAATGGGCGCATGTCTGCCCCAGCCGTCGGAAAAACCGCTGCCCCGGCGCTCTCCGCGCCCCAAAAAGCCCTGCGCAAGCTGGGGCTGGTGCGCGACATCGACCTGGCTTTGCACCTGCCGCTGCGATACGAAGACGAGACCCGCATCGTCAGATTGACCGAAGCACGGGAAGGCCAGACCGTGCAGGTCGAAGGCATGGTCACCAACTGCGAAATCACCTTCCGGCCGCGCCGCCAGCTGCTGGTGACGCTCGATGATGGCAGCGACACCTGCACCCTGCGTTTTTTCAGCTTCTATCCCTCGCACCAGAAGGCCTTGGTCGAGGGCGCCCGGATTCGCGTGCGCGGTGAAGTGCGCGGCGGCTTCATGGGGCGGACCATGATGCATCCCTCGTTCCACGCTGCCGGCGGCGAGCTGCCCGACGCGCTCACCCCCGTTTACCCGACGAGTGCGCAGCTGCCGCAGGCGTATTTGCGCAAAGCCGTGGCCGGCGGCTTGCGGCGGGCCGACTTGTCCGAGACCTTGCCTTCCGAACTGCTGCGCAGCCTGGAAGCCGTGGTGCAAAACGCGGAAGGGCCGCTGTTCACCCTGCGCGATGCCCTGCGCTACCTGCACCAGCCCGGTCCCGATGTGTCGCTGCATGCGCTGGAAGACCGCACCCACCCGGCCTGGCAGCGGCTAAAGGCCGAAGAGCTGCTGGCGCAGCAGTTGTCCCAGTTGGTGGCCAAGCGCGAGCGCGATGCGTTGCGGGCACCAGCGTTGAGGGCCAAGCCGGGCGGTTTGCATGAGCAGTTGCTGGCGGTGTTGCCGTTTGCGTTGACAGCGGCACAACGCCGCGTGGGCGATGAAATCGCCAGCGATCTGGCGCGTCCCGTGCCCATGCACCGGCTGTTGCAAGGCGATGTGGGCTCCGGCAAAACCGTGGTCGCAGCGCTCGCCGCGGCGATTGCCATGGATGCCGGCTGGCAATGCGCACTGATGGCCCCTACCGAAATCCTGGCCGAGCAACACTTCTCCAAACTCATCGGCTGGCTGGAGCCGCTGCTCACCCCGCTGGGCAAACGCGTGGCCTGGCTCACCGGCAGCCAGAAAAAGAAACAGCGCACCGAAATGCTGGCCCTGATCGCCAGCGGCGAAGCGGCCCTTGTCGTGGGCACCCACGCCGTGATCCAGGACCAGGTGCAATTCCAGAACCTGGCCCTGGCCATCATTGACGAGCAGCACCGGTTTGGCGTGGCGCAGCGGCTGGCGCTGCGATCGAAGATGGGGCCGGGCGCATTCGAGGAAACGCAGGCCCCAGAACGCCGTCGGTCCGGCTTCGCCGGCCCGCCAGCGTTGCCCCTCGAGGGGCGGAGCGGCGACGCGAATCGCGCAAGCGATGGGGGGGAGCCCCACCTCCTGATGATGACCGCCACGCCGATTCCCCGCACGCTGGCCATGAGCTACTACGCCGACCTCGACGTCTCCACCATCGACGAACTGCCGCCAGGGCGCACACCCATTGTCACCAAGGTCATGTCGGACCAGCGGCGCGATGAGGTCGTTGAACGCATCGGCGCACAAGTGGCCGAGGGACGACAGGTGTATTGGGTCTGCCCGCTGATCGAAGAAAGCGAGGCGCTGGATTTGTCCAACGCCACGCAAACCCATGCCGACCTGAGCGAAGCGTTGCCCGGCGTGTTGGTGGGCCTGCTGCATTCGCGCATGACCTCGCCTGAGAAAAAGGCGGTGATGGACATGTTCAAGGCGGGCCACATGGGCCTGCTGGTGTCAACCACGGTGATCGAAGTCGGCGTGGACGTGCCCAATGCTTCGCTGATGGTCATTGAACACGCCGAGCGTTTTGGCCTCAGCCAGCTGCACCAGTTGCGCGGACGGGTAGGGCGGGGCGCAGCGGCTTCAGCGTGTGTGTTGATCTATTCGCCGCCCGACGGCGGTCGCCTGAGCGAAACGGCACGCGAACGCCTGAAAGCCATGAGCGAAACCAACGACGGTTTCGAAATCGCCCGCCGCGACCTCGAAATCCGCGGCCCCGGCGAATTCATGGGCTCCCGCCAATCGGGCGCCGCGATGCTGCGTTTTGCCGATCTGGCGACCGACGGCCACCTGCTGGCCTGGGCCCGCGAGGCGGCGGTGCAGATGCTGGCGCGGTACCCGGAAGCCGCCGAGAAACACGCCGCCCGCTGGCTGGGCAGCAAGGCGGAGTTTCTGAAGGCCTAGATGTGCCCCACCCCCGCGCAGCCTGCGGCGCGGGGGGAGCAAAATACACCCATGACCCTCACCGAACTCAAATACATCGTGGCCGTGGCGCGCGAAAAGCACTTTGGCAAAGCCGCCGAAGCTTGTTTTGTGTCGCAACCCACCTTGTCTGTGGCGATCAAGAAGCTGGAAGAAGAGCTGGAGCTGAAGATCTTTGAGCGCAATGCCAGTGAGATTGCGATCACGCCGCTGGGTGAAGAGATCGTGCGCCAAGCGCAAACGGTGTTGGAGCAGGCCGCTTCGATCAAGGAGATCGCCAAGCGTGGCAAAGACCCGCTGGCCGGGCCATTGAAGCTGGGCGTGATCTACACGATCGGGCCGTATTTGCTGCCTAATCTGGTGCGACAGGTGATCGAACGCACGCCGCAGATGCCGCTGATGCTGCAGGAAAATTTCACCGTCAAGCTGCTGGAACAGTTGCGTTTGGGCGAGATCGATTGCGCGATTCTGGCGGAGCCGTTTCCCGACGCTAACCTGGCCATGGCGCCGCTGTACGACGAGCCGTTTCTGGCGGCTGTGCCAGTGGCGCATCCGTTGGCCCAGCAAAAGACAATCACTTCCGAGCAACTCAAGAAAGAAACCATGCTGCTGCTCGGTACCGGACATTGCTTCCGCGACCATGTGCTTGAGGTTTGCCCCGAGTTCGCGCGTTTTTCCAACGACACCGAAGGCATCCGCAAGAGCTTCGAGGGGTCTTCCTTGGAGACCATCAAACACATGGTGGCCGCCGGCATGGGCGTGACCCTGGTACCTCGACTTTCGGTGCCGGGCTCGGCGCTGGACGGTAGCCCGGCTGCCGATCAGGATTTTGGTGATTCGTCCTTCGTGCGCTATCTGCCGTTTGACGGCGAGGCGCCGACGCGCCGCGTGGTGCTGGCCTGGCGGCGCAGCTTCACGCGCTTTGAGGCCATCGCCGAATTGCGCAACGCCATCTACGCCTGCGAGTTGCCCGGCGTGAAGAGATTGACATGATGAATTCGACCACTGCGCCCCGTTCCCCTGAGCCTGCGCCTTCCCGCCTGGCCCTCTACCTCGATCTGATCCGCTGGAACCGACCGGCAGGCTGGCTGTTGCTGCTCTGGCCATCGCTGGCCGCTCTGTGGATCGCTGCCGACGGCTTTCCCGGGCTGCACCTGGCGCTGGTGTTTCTGCTGGGCACCATCCTGATGCGCAGCGCGGGTTGTTGCGTGAACGACGTGGCCGATCGAGAGTTCGACCTGCACGTGAAACGCACAGCGCAGCGTCCGGTAACCAGCGGGCGCGTTGGCGTGAAAGAAGCGCTTCTGGTCGGCGCCGCGTTGGCTTTTGTGGCGTTCCTGCTGGTGCTCACCACCAACGTCGCCACCATCGTCTGGTCGTTTGCCGGCCTGGGTCTCGCGGTTGTGTATCCCTACGCCAAACGCCATGTGTCGATGCCGCAGGCGGTGTTGGGTGTGGCTTTCAGTTTTGGCATCCCCATGGCGTTTTCGGCGGTGAATGGTGGTCCGGTCTGGGAGTTTTTCAGTGACGCCACCCGTTGGGGGCAGCGCGGCTTCTGGTCGGCCGTGTGGCACAGCGTGCCAACGCTCGCCTGGTCGTTGATGGTGGCCAATCTGTTCTGGGTGTTGGCCTACGACACCGAATACGCCATGGTCGACCGCGACGACGACCTCAAGATCGGCATGAAAACTTCGGCCATCACGCTGGGTAATGCCGATGTGCCTGCGGTGATCGGTTTCTATCTGGTGTCGCTCGGCATCTGGACCGCCATGCTGTGGGACCGGGTCAACCCCTGGGTGTGGGGCGCGATGCTGACCGTGGCGCTGGCCCAGGTGGCCTGGCACCACCACCTCATCAAAGACCGCGCCCGCGATGGCTGCTTCAAGGCCTTCCGCTTGAACCACTGGCTGGGGTTTACGGTGTTCCTGGGGGTGGTTCTGGGGGTTTGAGCCGGACTAAGGCGCTTGCGCGCGGGTCCTTTTCAGCGATCACGACGGAGCCGGTTTTACCGGGCCGCTCGAGATACCCATCCTTTGATGGGGTGGCGCGCTGAAAACTGGCTCAGGGGTGGTCCATCACCCTCCAAACTCTTTGCCCAGTTCTTCCGCGCGATTCTGCGCGGCCAGCATGGCTTTCTGAAAAAGGGCCTTGATGTCGCTGGCTTCCATCGAGGTGAGCGCCGCGTGGGTGGTGCCGCCTTTGGAGGTCACGCGCTCGCGCATCGTCTGCAGTGGCTCGCCGGACTGCTGCGCCAGAGCGGTGGCGCCGGCGAAGGTTCCCATGGCCAGGCGCTGAGCGAGTTCGGGAGGCAGGCCCATCTCGGTGCCTGCGTCGCGCATGGCTTCCAGGAAGTAGTAGACGTAAGCCGGGCCGGAGCCCGAGAGGGCGGTCACCGCGTCCAGTTGCTTTTCGTCGTCGACCCACACGAAGTCACCGGTCGCCTTGACCACGGTGTCGACCAGTTGGCGATCCGCTTGCGTAGCGGCGGCGCGAGCAAACAGGCCGGTCATGCCCAAACCCAAAAGCGCTGGCGTATTGGGCATGGCGCGCACGATGCGTTCGCTGCCCAACCAGTGGGCCATGCTGTCGCTGGTGATGCCGGCGGCCACGCTGAGGTGCAGTGTTTCGCCGATGAAGGGACAGGTGACTGCTGTCACTTCTTTGAAGGCTTGCGGCTTCACCGCCCAGACCACCAGGTCGGATGCCTTCAATGCTTCGCTGGCGGCGGGCGCCACGGGCATGCCAGGGAACTGCTGGGCGAGGCGGGCGCGTTGCTCGTCCCAGGGCTCGACCACCTGCAGGGCGCTGACGGGATGGCCCTGGGCAATCAGGCCGCCGATGATGGCGCTGGCCATGTTGCCGCCGCCAATGAAACTGATGAGGGGTGAGGTTGGGTTTGCTGTGTTCATGGCACCATTGTGCCGCGCCTGCACTCAGCTAGGTCGCGACGGTTTGGCGCACGGCGTGTTCCCAGCGGCCCATCTTTTCGGCGGCCTCTTCGCGCGCCATCTGCGGCTCAAATGTGCGTTCGGCGCGCCATTGGGCCGAGAGTTCGTCCAGCCCTTGGTACAGACCGGTATGCAACCCCGCGAGATAGGCCGCGCCCAGGGCAGTGGTTTCGATCACAGCAGGGCGAACCACCGGGATGCCCAGCAAGTCAGCCTGGAACTGCATCAACAAGTCATTGACGCAGGCGCCGCCGTCCACCCGCAATTCCTGCACTTCCACGCCACCGGCCGAGACCGCATCGCGGCTCATGGCGGCAAGCAGCGCGGTGCTCTGGAAAGCGATGCTTTCCAGCGCGGCGCGCGCGATGTGGGCCACGGTGGTGCCGCGGGTGAGGCCGGTCAGGCTGCCGCGGGTATCGGGCTGCCAATAGGGCGCGCCCAGGCCGGTGAAGGCGGGTACCAGCACCACGCCACCGGTGTCGGGAACGCTCTCGGCCAGGGCCTGCACCTCGCTGCTGGACTGGATGGCGTTGAGGCCGTCGCGCAGCCACTGAATCACCGCGCCGCCGATGAACACGCTGCCTTCGAGTGCGTATTGGGGCCGGCCGGGGGGCTGCGCCGCGGCGGTGGTGATGAGGCCGTTCTCGCTGATCTGGAAGCGTTCGCCGGTGTGCATCAGCATGAAGCAGCCGGTGCCGTAGGTGTTTTTCGCCATGCCAGCCGAGAAGCAGGCCTGGCCGAAGAGGGCGCTTTGCTGGTCGCCGGCCACCCCGCCAATGGTGAGTGGCGCGCCCAGCCATTCGGCTTGGGTCAGGCCAAAATCGGCGCTTGAGGGCAGGGATTTCGGCATCATGCTGGCGGGGATGCGGAGGGCATCAAGCAGCTCGCCGTCCCAGCGTTGGTCGTGGATGTTGAACAGCATGGTGCGTGCGGCGTTGCTGTGGTCGGTCACGTGCTGGGCACCGCCAGTGAGTTTCCAGATCAACCAGCTGTCGACCGTGCCGAAGGCGAGCTCGCCGCGCTCGGCCTGCTCGCGCGCGCCTGTCACGTTGTCCAGCAACCAGGCCAGTTTGGTGGCCGAAAAGTAGGCGTCGATGCGCAAACCGGTTTTCTGCAACACGGTATCGGTGAGGCCGCGGTCACGCAGCTCGACGCAGGTCGCTTCCGCCCGGCGGTCTTGCCAGACGATGGCGTTGTGAATGGGTTCACCCGTTTTCCGGTTCCAGACCAGCGTGGTTTCGCGCTGGTTGGTGATGCCGATGGCGCGAATGGCTGAAGCGCTCAGACCGGCTTTTTTCAAAGCCTGGCGCGCAGTAGCGAGCTGGGTGGTCCAAAGCGCCTGGGGCTCGTGTTCGACCCACCCGGGTTGGGGGTAGATCTGGGGAAACTCCTGCTGCGCCATGGCCACCACGCGGCCGGTGCGGTCAAAAACGATGCTGCGGGAACTGGAGGTGCCCTGGTCCAGGGCCAGCAAATAGTCACTCATGGGATTTCCTGGGGTTGTGTGTTGAGGTGTCAAGCGTCGGCTGGATCGGCCTCGCCAGCGACCACGCACTGCACGTCGCCTTGCGCCATCAATTCGCCAAACGGCTCGGGAGGCGCGGCGTCGGTGAACACCACATCAATCTCGTCCAGCCGCGCCAGCTCTACCATGGCCGGGCGGTTGAACTTGCTGTGGTCTGCGGCGAGCCAGACTTCGCGCGATTGCTCGATGATGGTGCGAGCGACCTTGACTTCGCGGTAATCGAAGTCGCGCAACGTGCCGTCGGCCTCAATGCCGCTGATGCCGATCAGGCCGATATCGGCCTTGAACTGGCGCATGAAATCGATGGTGGCTTCGCCCACGATGCCCTGGTCACTCGCGCGAACCAAACCCCCGGCCACAATCACTTCGCAGTCCGGGTTGGTGCTGAGCACGGCAGCAATGTGCAGGTTGTTGGTGATCACGCGCAGGCCACGGTGGTGCAACAGCTCGTGGGCCACAGCTTCGATGGTGGTACCGATGTTGAGGATGAGTGAGCAGCCATTGGGCACTCGCTGTGCAATGGCGCGGGCGATGCCGGTTTTGGCCTCGGCCAGCATCGCCTGGCGCTGGCGGTAAGCGATGTTTTGCGTGGTGGACACGGGCAGTCGAACCCCGCCGTGAAAGCGCGACAGCAAACCGGCTTCGGCCAGACGCTGTACATCGCGGCGAACCGTTTGCAGCGTGACGCCAAAGCGCTCGGCCAGGGCTTCAATGGTTTGCGGGCCGTGAGCGCGCACTTCGTCCAGAAGTTGGGTGTGGCGGGGAGCAAGGTTCATGTCGTCGTCAAAGCGGTTTCTGGATTTACTCGAACATAACGGAAAAATAAACCTCGGCCCTAAGGGTAAATACCGAACAAATAAGAACATAAACGAACAATAGAATCATGCAAACGAAAAGCCTTTGCGGTTTGGCAGGGGCTGATGTGTGACTTTTGTCTGGAATATCAATGCAGCTGACTTTGGAGCGCGTGGGCAAAAAAGTGGGGCCTTCGGTTCACCTTTACCCCCAGTCCCTTACCTTGGTGCCAGGGGCGGTGACTGTGTTGCTGGGTGCGACCCAGGCGGGAAAAACCAGCCTGATGCGCTTGATGGCCGGGCTCGATGTGCCTACGTCGGGACGCGTGATGGTGGATGGCGCAGATGTGACGGGAGTGCCTGTGCGCGAACGCAATGTGGCCATGGTGTACCAGCAGTTCATCAACTACCCTTCGATGAACGTGTTCCACAACATCGCTTCCCCGCTCAAATTGCGCGGCGAGAAAGGCGATGCCCTGAAAGGAAAGGTGCGGGCGCTTGCCGAAAAGCTGCATATCGACGTCTTTCTGGAACGCCTGCCTGCCGAACTCTCCGGCGGTCAGCAGCAGCGCGTGGCCCTGGCCCGCGCACTGGCCAAGGCGGCGCCGCTGATGTTGCTTGATGAGCCCTTGGTGAACCTGGACTACAAGCTGCGCGAAGAGCTGCGCGAAGAGCTCTCCCAGCTCTTTGCCAACGGTGAAGCCACCGTGGTCTACGCCACCACCGAGCCCGCCGAAGCCCTTCTCTTGGGCGGCTACACGGCCGTGATGGACGCCGGCGAGCTGTTGCAATACGGACCGACGGCAGAGGTGTTTCATCGCCCCGAATCGATTCGCGTGGCACGCGCCTTCAGTGATCCCCCGATGAACCTCCTGCCTGCACAAGCGGCCGATGGTGGGGCTCAGTTGACTGGTGGCCCGCTGATTCCATTGCAGTTGTCTGCAGCGAGCGGACGTGAGCTGACTGTCGGGGTGCGCGCCAGCGCGCTGCGGGTCAAGGGTCGCGAGGGTGATCTGGTGATCAATGGCACGGTCGATCTCGCCGAAATTTCGGGCTCGGATACGTTTGTTCATGCCCATACCCCTGTGGGCGACCTCGTCGCGCAACTCACAGGCGTGCACAACTTTCATCTGGGTTCGCCGATCAGCCTTCATGTGAGCCCGACGCAGGTCTATGTGTTTGACGCCGCGGGTGCGTTGGTTTTGGCGCCAGAGCGCACGGGAGGGCCCCGCTGATGGCCAAAATTGAACTTGACCTGGCGCATTCATATAAGGCTGACCCCCAGTCAGACAGCGATTACGCGCTGTTGCCACTGAAGATGACGTTTGAAGACGGCGGCGCCTATGCCCTGCTCGGGCCGTCGGGCTGCGGCAAGACGACCATGCTCAACATCATGTCGGGTCTGGTGGTTCCTTCCCATGGCAAGGTGCTGTTTGATGGGCAAGACCTGACGCGCGCCACGCCGCAAGAGCGCAACATCGCGCAGGTGTTCCAGTTTCCTGTGATCTACGACACCATGACGGTCGCGGAGAACCTCGCCTTCCCCCTGAAAAACCGCAAGGTGCCGGCCGACCAGATCAAGCAGCGGGTCGGTCAAATCGCGGAAATGCTGGAGATGAGCCATCAGCTCGACATGGCCGCTGCCGGGCTCAGCGCCGATCAGAAACAGAAGATTTCGCTAGGGCGTGGTTTGGTGCGGCCCGATGTCTCGGCGGTCTTGTTTGACGAGCCGCTGACTGTGATCGATCCGCATCTGAAGTGGCAGTTGCGCCGCAAGCTCAAGCAGATTCACCATGAGCTGAAGCTCACGCTGATCTATGTGACCCATGACCAGGTCGAGGCGTTGACCTTTGCCGATCAGGTGGTGGTCATGACGCGTGGCAAGGTGGTTCAGATGGGTACGCCCGAGGCGCTGTTCGATCGCCCGGCGCACACTTTTGTCGGCCATTTCATTGGCTCGCCGGGCATGAACTTCATGCCCGTCACGGTGCGCGGCGACGCGCTGGAACTGGCCGGTGCCCGCTTGCCAGCCGGGGCCGGACGCCGTTTGCCTGAAGGTGAGTTGACTTTGGGTATCCGTCCCGAATACCTGTTGCTGGATGCACCTGGTGCGCCTGGTGCCTTGAAGGCGGTAGTTCGCCAGGTTCAAGACATCGGTACCTACTGGCTGGTGAGTTGCGATGCCTCGGGCTCGCCGCTCAAGGTGCGGCTCGCGCCCGATGTGACTCCGCCAGAAGTGGGCGAAACCGTGGGTCTTCAATTGCTGGGTGAAAACACCTGCTTCTACAAAAACGAGGAGCTCGTGCCATGAGTGTTCAAAACAAACCCGTGAACCAGAAAGCCTGGTTCCTGATCCTGCCGGTGCTCATCTGCGTGGCCTTTTCTGCCATCTTGCCTTTGATGACCGTGGTGAATTATTCGGTGCAAGACATCATCTCGCCCGATCGCCGCGTGTTTGTGGGTACCGAGTGGTTTGCTGCCGTGATGCGCGACGAAGATCTTCACGCCGCCCTCTGGAACCAGTTGAGGTTTTCCGCCGCCGTTTTGGCTGTGGAGTTGCCGCTGGGCATCATGCTCGGGCTGTCCATGCCTGCATCCGGTTGGAAAGCATCGGTGACCTTGGTGGTGGTGGCCTTGTCGCTGCTTATTCCCTTGAACGTGGTTGGCACGATCTGGCAGATCTTCGGTCGTACCGACATTGGCCTGATGGGTGTCACGCTTCAAGCGCTGGGGATCGAATACAGCTACACGGGCAATACCACCCATGCGTGGTTGACGGTGTTGTTGATGGATGTGTGGCACTGGACGCCTCTGGTGGCCCTGCTCGCTTATGCAGGCCTTCGCAGCATTCCTGATGCCTATTACCAGGCCGCCCGCATTGATGGGGCCAGCAAATTCGCGGTGTTCCGCTACATCCAGTTGCCAAAGATGCGTGGCGTGTTGATGATTGCCGTCCTGCTGCGCTTCATGGACAGTTTCATGATTTACACCGAGCCCTTTGTGCTCACGGGCGGTGGGCCAGGCAACTCGACCACGTTCCTGAGCCAGTACCTCACACAAAAAGCCGTCGGGCAGTTTGATCTAGGGCCCGCTGCAGCATTTTCTCTGATCTATTTTTTCATCATCCTGCTGTTCTGCTTCGTGCTCTACAACTGGATGCAGCGACTCGGCCAGGCCGAAAAAGAAGGAGCTGGTCATGGTTGATCTGAAGCCGAGCCGACTCAAGGCAGACCACTCCTCCGCAGGGAAAACGCGCGCAGCGCGAAAGGGGACAACATGAAGCCCAGGTTTCAAAAGCGCACGATCTTCCTGATTGCCTACTTGATCTTTGCCTTGTTGCCCATCTACTGGATGTTCAACATGAGCTTCAAGACCAACGAGGAGATCGTTTCGAGTTTCAGCTTGTTGCCAGAGCATTTCACCTGGGAAAACTACAAGCTGATCTTCACCGATGAGAGCTGGTATTCGGGCTACATCAACAGCCTGATTTATGTGGCGATCAACGTGGTGATCACCATCACGGTGGCCTTGCCTGCCGCCTATGCGTTTTCCCGTTACAGCTTTCTGGGAGACAAGCAGGTGTTTTTCTGGTTGCTGACCAACCGAATGACACCGCCAGCCGTATTTTTGCTGCCGTTTTTTCAGTTGTACACCACGGTCGGTTTGATGGACACCCACCTCGCCGTCGCGCTGGCGCACCTGTTGTTCAGCGTGCCCCTGGCCGTCTGGATTCTTGAAGGGTTCATGTCGGGCATTCCGCGTGAAATCGACGAAACCGCCTACATCGACGGCTACAGCTTTCCGCGCTTTTTCATCACCATCTTTCTGCCTTTGATCAAGGCGGGGGTGGGTGTTACCGCCTTCTTCGCCTTCATGTTCAGTTGGGTCGAATTGCTGCTGGCCCGCACGCTGACCAGTGTCAACGCCAAGCCCATTGTGGCGACGATGACCCGCACCGTGAGCGCTTCAGGCATGGACTGGGCCACCCTTGCCGCGGCCGGCATGCTGACCATCGTGCCCGGCGCCATTGTGATCTGGTTTGTGCGGAACTACATCGCCAAGGGCTTTGCCATGGGGCGAGTATGAGCACACCAAAAAATCAGGAGCACACCATGACATTTCATCGAAACCGTGCAGAACTCAGGACGCCGCGGAACGGGCTTTGTCCGGCCGCCAGCGTCGTCCCCCTGGGGGGGAGCACCACAGGTGCGCGGGGGGAGCCATGTTTAACTGGATGGCATGGACGTTGCCCGTCGCCGTATTCTTTACTTGCATCGCCTTGATGCTGATCGGCATGACCGTCTGGGAAATCAAATCTCCTACTGTCATGCGCAAAGGGTTTTTGCCTATCGCGACCACGCGGGGCGACCGACTGTTCATGGGATTGCTGGGCGCCGCGTACATCAATCTCGCCTTTGTCGGCATGGCGGGCTGGATCACCGAATGGATGTCATTGGAGCAAGAGCCCTCCATCTGGATCAGTTTTGTCGTATCGATGGTGTGGCTGGTTATTGCCTTGCGAAAAGGGTGATCCGTCTGCCGTGAACACGTTGCGGAATCCGGCCCTTTGCTTCCCCGGGGCCGATCCATTCTGAACAAACCGGGGAAGCGAATTGCCAGAGGAGACAACATGAAATTTCGCCATACAGCACTCGCTGTCGCAGCCATCGCTGCGTTCAGCACGAATTTGGCCTGGGCCGACGCGGCTGCAGCCAAAAAGTGGATCGACACCGAGTTTCAGCCTTCGACGCTGAGCAAAGACCAACAGGCCGCAGAGATGAAATGGTTCATCGATGCTGCGGCCAAGCTCAAGGGTAAGGGTGTCAATGAAATATCGGTGGTTTCCGAGACCATCGATACCCACGTCTACGAGAGCAAGACCCTGGCCAAAGCCTTTGAAGAAATCACAGGCATCAAGGTCAAGCACGACCTGATCCAGGAGGGCGATGTCGTCGAAAAGCTCCAGACCTCCATGCAGTCCGGCAAGTCGATTTACGACGGCTGGATCACAGACTCCGATCTGATCGGCACCCACTACCGCTACGGCAAGGTCATGAACCTGACCGATTACATGGCCGGCAAGGGGAAAGAGTGGACCAACCCAGGCATCGACATCAAGGATTTCATCGGTACCAGCTTCACCACGGCGCCAGATGGCAAGCTGTACCAGTTGCCTGATCAACAGTTTGCCAACCTGTACTGGTTCCGCGCCGACCTGTTCGCCCGCCAGGACCTGAAGGACAAGTTCAAAGCCAAATACGGTTACGAGTTGGGCGTGCCGCAGAACTGGAGCGCGTACGAAGACATTGCCGAGTTCTTTACCGATGATGTGAAAAACATCGACGGCAAGCCTATCTATGGACACATGGATTACGGCAAAAAAGACCCGTCGCTGGGCTGGCGCTTCACCGACGCATGGTTATCCATGGCCGGTACAGCCGATATCGGCATTCCCAACGGCAAACCTGTCGATGAGTGGGGTATTCGCGCATCGGCTGATGGCTGCAATCCGCAGGGCGCCAGCGTTTCCCGCGGCGGCGCCACCAACTCGCCTGCCGCCGTCTATGCGCTGACCAAGTACATCGACTGGATGAAAAAATACTCGCCCAAGGAAGCCATCGGCATGACCTTTGGTGAAGCGGGTCCTGTGCCTGCGCAGGGCCAGATCGCTCAGCAAATCTTCTGGTACACCGCTTTCACAGCAGGCATGATCAAGCCCGGTCTGCCGGTGGTCAACGCCGATGGCACGCCGAAGTGGCGCATGGCGCCTGGTCCAAATGGGCCATATTGGAAGCAGGGCATGCAAAACGGCTACCAAGACGTGGGGAGCTGGACCTTCTTCGCCAAGCATGACGCCGACCGCACGGCCGCCGCCTGGTTGTATGCGCAGTTCGTGACCGCCAAGACGACCAGCCTGAAAAAGACCATCGTCGGTTTGACGCCTATTCGCGAATCCGATATCCAGAGCCAGGCCATGACCGATATGGCGCCGAAGCTGGGTGGATTGGTTGAGTTTTACCGCAGCCCAGCACGTGTGGCCTGGACACCCACCGGTACCAACGTGCCTGATTATCCCAAGCTGGCCCAGCTCTGGTGGCAAAACGTGGCTCAGGCTGTGACGGCAGAGAAGACACCTCAGCAGGCCATGGACAATCTCGCAGAGCAGATGGACCAGGTGATGGCCCGTCTGGAGCGTGCAGGCATGGACCGCTGTGCGCCCAAGCTCAACCCCAAGGGAGACCCCAACAAGTACCTGAGCGACAAGGCCGCCCCTTGGAAGAAACTGGCCAACGAGAAGCCCAAAGGCGAGACCATCGCCTACGAGCAACTGCTCAATGCCTGGAAGGCCGGTCGCGTTCGTTGATCTCCGGTAACTAGGTTAGTTGTTTCAACCGCCCCTGTGCTGAACGGCGCAGGGGCCTCAAATATTCTTATGTCTCGCGCAGCCCATTTCCAATCCCTGAATACCGACCAAACCTACGACCTCGCTGTGATCGGCGGGGGGGCAACAGGGTTGGGCGTGGCATTGGATGCGGCGCTGCGAGGGTTTTCTGTGGTCCTGCTCGAATCTCACGATTTCGCTGGCGGCACCTCTTCCAGAGCGACCAAGTTGCTGCACGGCGGCGTGCGGTATCTGGCTCAAGGCAACGTGGCGCTGGTGCGTGAAGCCCTGGCAGAGCGATCGACGGTGCTGCGAAACGCACCGCACCTGGCGCAGCCACTGCCCTTTGTGATGCCCTCTTACCAATGGTGGCAGAGCCCTTTCTATGGTCTGGGGCTCAAGCTCTACGACCTGATGGCGGGGAAAGCGGGATTGGGTCGAACCGAGTTTCTGAATGCGCAACAGACACTGGCCGCGTTGCCCGGGCTCAAGGCTGCGGGACTCAAGGGCGGCGTGAAGTACTGGGACGGCCAGTTCGACGATGCGCGGCTGGCACTGGCCTTGGCTCGCACGGCGAAAGTGGCGGGTGCCACAGTATTGAACTACGCAGAAGTCACCGCCTTGCGCATGGGCATCCGTAAAGATGGCAGAAGCGACCCTTCTGAAATTGATATCATTGACCGTCTAAGTGGCGATACAGCAACAGTGAGCGCTAACTGTGTGGTGAATGCGACCGGGGTATGGGTTGACGCGCTGCGCAACAAGGCCATGGCCGGCGTACCGGGCGCAGTCCCGTCGCAGATGGTCAGCCCGAGTCAGGGCGTGCATGTGGTGGTCGACCGGGACTTCATGCCAGGGAATCATGCTTTGCTGATGCCCAAGACCCGTGACGGGCGTGTGCTGTTCGCCGTGCCCTGGATGGGCAAGCTCATTCTGGGTACCACCGATACACCGCGCAAAGACATTCCCCGAGAGCCCGGTGCATTCGCTGAAGAGCTCGAATTCATCTTGAGCGAAGCCGCCCATGTCTTGAGCCGCCCGGTGACTCGAGCCGACATACGCAGCATCTGGGTCGGATTGCGCCCCCTGGTTGCACCACCCAGAACGGAAGAGGGGGGTACCAAAACCATCTCCAGAGAACACACCATCGTGGTCGACCCCAACGGCTTGCTCACCGTCACGGGGGGCAAATGGACGACCTACCGTGCGATGGCCGAAGATGTATTGAACAAGTGCTTCGACAAGGGACTGCTGTCGACCCGACCGAGTGCCAACACGAAAAACCACCGGTTGTTGGGCGCGCCAGGCAAAAACGCACCGCCTTCCCCGATTTTTGCAGGGCCAGGCGTGCACTTGTACGGAACAGAAATGGCCGCAGTCGAAACCTGTCCAGGCCATGAGAACGTTTTGGGCATGGGGCTGACCGAGGCCATGGTGCGCTATGCGGTCCGGGAGGAGTACGCCTACACAGTAGAAGATGTGTTAGCCAGGCGATGGCGCGTGTTGTTTCTCGACGCCAAGGTAGCCTCATCCATGGGCGCCGCAGTAGCGGCCATCATGCAAAGCGAAGGCGTTGACAACCCTCGGCTGACCGAATTTCTGAAGCTCTGTGAGCACTACCTGCCCGGCTAGGCCGCCAGATTAGGCAACCGGGGAAAAAAATCCGGCGTCAAATGGCATTTCCGAGCAAAGAATTTGCACAGGGAATGAAACTGTGCCATAATCTGGGGCTTCGCCGTAACAAGCGGAGCAATCTTGCCCATCGAAGTGGGCCGAAGCAGTTCTTTACTTGTGAAGAGCCGCCCGGCCAGCAACTACGGGCCCAAGACTGATCACTCCCAGCCGTGTTGGTTGGGGGGATTCAAGTTGGGACTTAATTCAAAATGATCCAAACGCAAACTCGACTCGATGTTGCTGACAACACGGGTGCCAAGTCCGTGATGTGCATCAAAGTGCTGGGCGGCTCCAAGCGCCGTTATGCCAGCGTTGGTGATGTCATCAAGGTCACCATCAAAGAAGCAGCGCCACGTGGCCGCGTCAAAAAGGGCGAAGTTTACAGCGCCGTTGTTGTTCGCACCGCCAAAGGTATCCGTCGTCCAGACGGCGCGCTGATCAAATTCGACGGCAACGCGGCAGTGTTGCTTAACGCCAAGCTGGAGCCTATCGGCACCCGCATCTTCGGACCAGTGACGCGCGAGCTGCGCACTGAAAAGTTCATGAAGATCGTGTCATTGGCCCCAGAGGTCCTTTGAGGAATTCATCATGAACAAAATTCGCAGTGGCGATGAAGTCATCGTGATCGCAGGCCGTGACAAGGGCAAGCGCGGCAAAGTCGCGCAGCGCGTGGACGACAGCAAATTGCTCGTCGAAGGCGTCAATGTGGTCAAAAAGCATGCCAAGCCAAACCCGATGAAGGGTATCACTGGCGGCATCATTGAAAAAACCATGCCTTTGCATCAGTCCAACGTGGCCATTTTCAATGGCGCGACGGGCAAAGCTGATCGCGTCGGTATCAAGCAACTGGCTGACGGCAAAAAAGTGCGCGTCTACAAATCCAGTGGCGAAGAAATCAAGGTGGCCTGAACATGACACGCCTGTACGAACAATTCCGCGACAAAATCGCTCCCGAACTCGTTACAAAGTTCGGCTACAAGTCAGTGATGCAGGTTCCCCGCATCACCAAGATCACGCTCAACATGGGTGTGAGCGAGGCGGTTGCCGACAAGAAGGTCATGGATCACGCTGTGGGTGACCTGACCAAAATCGCTGGCCAGAAGCCTGTGGTGACCAAGGCCAAAAAAGCCATCGCTGGTTTCAAGATCCGCGAAGAGCAACCCATTGGCTGCATGGTGACCCTGCGCGGCGAGCGCATGTACGAATTCCTGGATCGTTTCGTGACCGTGGCCTTGCCCCGTGTCCGTGACTTCCGTGGTATTTCCGGCAAGGCTTTTGACGGCCGTGGCAACTACAACATCGGCGTCAAAGAGCAGATCATTTTCCCTGAGATCGAGTACGACAAGGTAGATGCCTTGCGCGGCCTCAACATCAGCATCACGACAACCGCCAAAACAGATGAAGAAGCGAAAGCTCTTCTGGTCGGTTTCCGTTTCCCGTTCAAGAACTGAGGTGACGCGTGGCTAAACAAGCACTACTCCAACGTGAACTCAAGCGCGAAAAACTCGCTGCCAAGTTTGCTACGAAATACGCAGAGCTGCAGGCGGTCGCAAAGAGCGCCAAGCACAGTGACGAAGAGCGCGATGCCGCTCGTCAAGCGCTGCAAAAGTTGCCCCGCAACTCGAACCCCACGCGTCAGCGCAACCGCTGCGCGATCACGGGTCGTCCGCGTGGCACATTCGCCCAATTCGGCCTGGCTCGCGCCAAGGTACGCGAAATGGCATTTGCCGGTGAAATTCCCGGCATCACCAAAGCCAGCTGGTAAGCACCAGGAGAACCACAAATGAGCATGAGTGATCCTATTGCTGACATGTTGACCCGCATTCGCAATGCGCAGATGGTCGAGAAGACCATCGTGTCGATGCCAGCATCCAAAGTCAAAACCGCGATAGCCCAAGTCCTGAAAGACGAAGGTTATATCGACGGATATCAGATCAAAAGCGCCGACGGCAAGAATGAACTTGAGATCTCTCTCAAGTACTACGCTGGCCGTCCCGTGATCGAGCGCATCGAGCGTGTGAGCCGTCCTGGCCTGCGCGTCTACCGTGGCCGCAACGCAATCCCTCAGGTCCAGAATGGCCTGGGCGTCGCGATCGTCACCACGCCTCAGGGTGTGATGACCGATCGCAAGGCTCGTGCTACCGGTGTCGGTGGTGAAGTCTTGTGCTACGTCGCCTGATGCGCGCACATTGAGGAGAAACTGAATGTCACGTATTGGAAAACAGCCAGTCACCGTCCCCGCAGGGGTCGAAGTGGCTGTCAACAGCGACTTGATCAACGTCAAGGGTGCCCTGGGCGCCCTGGCTCTGGCGCAAAACGCCTTGGTCAAAGTAGAAAACAACGCAGGCACATTGTCTTTTGTGCCTGCCAACGACTCGCGTGATGCCAACGCCATGTCTGGAACCATGCGTCAGCTGGTGAACAACATGGTCAACGGCGTGAGCAAAGGTTTCGAAAAGAAACTGACGCTTCTCGGCGTGGGTTACAAGGCTCAGGCGCAGGGCGCCAAGCTCAATTTGACGGTGGGCTATTCGCACCCCGTCGTGATGGACATGCCCGCTGGCATCAAGGTCGAGACCCCAACCCCGACCGAGATCGTCATCAAAGGTGCTGACCGTCAACGTGTTGGCCAGATCGCTTCCGAAGTGCGCGCAGTGCGCCCTCCCGAGCCCTACAAGGGCAAGGGCATCCGTTATTCGGATGAGAAGGTCACGATCAAGGAAACCAAGAAGAAATAAGGATCAGGATCATGTTGACGAAAAAAGAGCAACGTCTGCGTCGTGCGCGTCAAACGCGTATCCGTATTGCGCAACAAAGCGCCGTGCGCCTGACCGTGAACCGCACCAACCTGCACATCTACGCCGCCGTCATCTCCGACGATGGTTCCCGTGTGCTGGCATCGGCCTCAACGGCCGAAGCCGAGATGCGTACCCAAATCGGTGGTGCTGGCAAGGGTGGCAACACCGCTGCTGCGGCCCTGATCGGCAAGCGCATCGCTGAGCGGGCAAAAGCCGCAGGCATCGAAAAGGTCGCTTTTGACCGTTCGGGCTTTGCTTACCATGGTCGGGTCAAGGCCCTTGCAGATGCCGCTCGTGAAGCCGGCCTGCAGTTCTGATCAGACGGGAAAACACAATGGCTAAATTTACCGCAAACATCAACAAAGAAGCGAACGACGACGGTCTGCGCGAGAAGATGATCGCGATCAACCGCGTGACCAAAGTGGTCAAGGGCGGTCGCATCCTCGGTTTCGCAGCGCTGACCGTGGTCGGTGACGGCGATGGCCGCGTTGGCATGGGCAAAGGCAAGGCGCGTGAAGTGCCCGTTGCTGTCCAGAAGGCCATGGAGGCCGCTCGTCGCAACATGAGCAAGGTGTCGATCAAAAACGGATCGCTGCACCACAGCGTGAAGGGTGAGCACGGCGCATCCAATGTGATGATGCTGCCTGCTGCCAAAGGTACCGGCATCATTGCAGGCGGCCCGATGCGAGCTGTGTTCGAAGTTGTGGGTATCACCGATGTCGTGGCCAAAAGCCATGGCTCGAGCAACCCTTACAACCTCGTGCGAGCCACGCTGGACGCCTTGAAGAACTCCACCACGCCTGCCGACGTGGCCGCCAAGCGCGGTAAGTCGGTCGAGGACATCCTCGGTTGAGGCAAGGAACGATCATGACAACTCAAACCACCGTCAAGGTCCAATTGGTGCGCAGCCCAATCGGTACCAAGCAATCCCACCGCGACACCGTTCGTGGTCTGGGTTTGCGCAAAGTCAACAGCACCAGTGAACTGCAGGATACCCCTGCAGTTCGCGGCATGATCAACAAGATCAGCTACCTGGTCAAAGTACTCTGATCGGAGTGACAGACATGCAACTCAATTCCATCAAGCCTTCTGAAGGCTCCAAGCACGCCAAGCGTCGCGTGGGTCGTGGCATCGGCTCCGGCCTGGGTAAAACCGCTGGCCGTGGCCATAAAGGCCAAAAATCGCGCACCGGCGGCTACCACAAGGTGGGCTTCGAAGGCGGTCAAATGCCTATGCAGCGTCGCTTGCCCAAGCGTGGCTTCAAGTCTGCCCAACTTCAGTTCAATGCCGAAGTGACGCTGACCGACTTGAACGGCTTGGCTGTCGCTGAAATCGACATGCTTGTGTTGAAGCAAGCCGGTCTGGTTGCCAACATTGCCAAGCGCGTCAAAGTCATCAAAACGGGTGAAATCACCCGTGCTGTGACCCTGAAAGACGTGACCGCCACCGCTGGCGCCAAGCAGGCCATCGAAGCTGCTGGTGGCTCGTTGGCTTCTTGATCAAACGCACAAGGTAACCTGTGGCAACTGCATCTCCAACCCTCGCCAAGACAGGCAAGTTCGGCGACCTCAATCGTCGACTGGTGTTCCTGTTGTTGGCACTGGTGGTGTACCGAATTGGCGCACACATTCCGGTGCCTGGTATTGATCCTGCGCAGCTCGAGCAGCTGTTCAAGGGTCAGGCCGGAGGTATTCTGAGCCTGTTCAACATGTTCTCCGGCGGCGCTCTGTCGCGCTTCACGGTGTTCGCGTTGGGCATCATGCCCTACATTTCTGCTTCGATCATCATGCAATTGATGACCTATGTGGTTCCGGCATTCGAGCAGTTGAAGAAAGAGGGTGAAGCTGGGCGTCGAAAGATCACCGCTTACACCCGCTACGGTACGCTGGGGTTGGCTGTATTCCAGGCCACGGGAATTGCTGTTGCGCTGGAAAGTCAGGCCGGGCTGGTCATTGCGCCGGGCATGTGGTTCCGCTTGACCGCGGTGGTCAGTCTTGTTGCCGGTACGATGTTCTTGATGTGGCTTGGTGAACAGATCACCGAGCGCGGTTTGGGCAACGGCATTTCAATCTTGATCTTTGCTGGAATTGCTGCAGGCTTGCCAAACGCCATTGGCGGACTGCTTGAGCTGGTGAGAACCGGCGCCATGAATATTCTGGCAGCGATTGCCATCGTGATTCTGGTGGGTCTGGTGACCTATTTTGTGGTGTTCGTCGAACGTGGGCAACGCAAGATTTTGGTCAACTATGCCCGTCGACAGGTGGGTAATAAGGTGTATGGCGGTCAGTCATCTCACCTTCCGTTGAAGCTGAACATGGCTGGTGTAATCCCACCCATCTTCGCGTCGAGTATCATTCTGCTCCCGACCACTGTGGTGAGTTGGGTCAGTACCGGTGACTCAACCCGTTGGTTGCGTGACATCGCTTCGGCTCTGTCACCAGGTCAGCCAATCTATGTGGCCTTGTATGCGGCCGCCATTATCTTTTTCTGCTTTTTTTACACCGCTTTGGTGTTCAACAGCCGGGAGACGGCAGACAACTTGAAAAAAAGTGGTGCGTTCATCCCAGGCATTCGTCCTGGTGATCAGACCGCTCGCTATATCGACAAGATATTGCTGCGATTGACGATGGTGGGTGCGATCTACATCACAGCAGTGTGTTTGCTGCCAGAGTTCCTGATCTTGAAATACAACGTGCCGTTCTACTTTGGCGGTACTTCTCTGTTGATCATTGTTGTCGTTACGATGGATTTCATGGCCCAGGTGCAGAACTACATGATGTCTCAGCAGTATGAATCGCTGTTGAAAAAGGCCAACTTCAAGTCCTGAAGACTTGGGGTGGCGTAAAGAATTATTGAAATTTCCAGGAGAAAACTATGAGAGTTTCAGCTTCGGTAAAGAAGATGTGCCGCAACTGTAAGGTCATCAAGCGTCATGGCATCGTGCGGGTTATCTGCACGGATCCACGTCACAAGCAGCGTCAAGGCTGATCGGTTAGGACTAGAGGAAAATCATGGCTCGTATTGCAGGCATCAACATTCCGCCGCACAAGCACGCTGAAATCGGCTTGACGGCAATCTTCGGCATTGGCCGCACCCGCGCTCGCAAAATTTGCGAAGCTTGCGGCATTGACTACGCCAAGAAGATCAAAGATCTCGACGACGCAGATCTCGAGAAAATTCGCGATCAAGTCGGCTTGTTCACGATCGAAGGTGATCTGCGCCGCGAGACCACCATGAACATCAAGCGTTTGATGGACATTGGCTGCTACCGCGGGTTCCGTCACCGCCGTGGCCTGCCATTGCGTGGTCAGCGTACGAAGACAAATGCGCGTACGCGCAAGGGCCCGCGCAAGGCGGCCCTGTCGCTGAAGAAATAATCAGATTGAAGGATCTCCATGGCTAAGTCACCCAACAGCGCAGCTTCCGCACGCGTTCGCAAAAAGGTCCGCAAGAACATTGCCGACGGTATTGCTCACGTGCACGCTTCGTTCAACAACACCATCATCACCATCACCGACCGCCAGGGCAACGCTTTGTCTTGGGCTTCATCGGGTGGCCAAGGTTTCAAAGGCTCGCGCAAGTCGACACCTTTTGCCGCACAGGTGGCATCCGAAGTTGCTGGCCGCGCGGCCATCGAGCAAGGTATCAAGAACCTCGACGTCGAGATCAAGGGTCCAGGCCCTGGTCGCGAATCGTCGGTGCGCGCCTTGGGCGCATTGGGCATCCGGATCAACTCCATTGCCGATGTGACGCCTGTTCCGCACAACGGTTGCCGTCCTCAGAAGCGTCGCCGCATCTGATGGATATGGCGTGCTCAAAAGCACGCTATAATCAAAGGCTTTTTCGAGCGCCACCGCAGTTGCCTGCGGTGGCATTTTTTGCTAAGCCCACCGCCGAATCGTTGCTGATCTCGGCTCCTGCAATGGCTGCATTTTTGGGCCGGTTGCGGTAGAACTTAAAAGGAAAACCACGTGGCACGCTACCTCGGCCCCAAGGCCAAACTCTCACGCCGTGAAGGCTCTGACCTGTTGCTCAAGAGCGCCCGTCGTTCGATCAGTGACAAAGCCAAATTTGACTCCAAGCCCGGCCAGCATGGTCGCACTTCCGGTCAGCGTACGTCAGACTTCGGTTTGCAACTGCGCGAAAAACAAAAAGTCAAACGCACTTATGGTGTGCTGGAGCGCCAGTTCCGCCGCTACTTCGCCGAAGCCGATCGCCGCCGTGGCAACACCGGCGCCAACCTCTTGTTCCTGTTGGAAGCACGCCTCGATAACGTCGTGTTCCGCATGGGTTTCGCGTCGACCCGTGCTGAAGCCCGTCAGATCGTCTCGCACAAGGCCATCACTGTGAATGGGCAGTCGGTCAATATCCCTTCCTATCAAGTGAAGGCCGGTGATGTGATCGCCGTGCGCGAGAAGTCCAAGAAACAAGTCCGCGTGATCGAAGCGCTGGAGTTGGCCAAGCAAATTGGTTTCCCTGCCTGGGTTGATGTGGCTGTTGACAAAGCCGAAGGCGTGTTTAAGAAGTCACCTGATCGCGACGAGTTTGCTTCCGACGTCAACGAGTCGTTGATCGTCGAACTGTATTCCCGTTAATTTCGTTCCCGGCAACCCATTGGGGGTCGCCGGGTCGTGCTCCGTCTGCCTTATCGGTGTAACGAGCTGAGGGTAATGAAGGAAGTCTGAATGCTGAACAATCTGCTCAAGCCCAAAACAATCAATGTCGAACAAGTTTCGACGAACCGCGCCAAGGTCACGCTCGAGCCTTTCGAACGTGGCTACGGGCATACCTTGGGCAATGCCCTGCGTCGGGTGCTGCTTTCTTCCATGGTCGGCCATGCGCCAACCGAAGTGACGATTGCCGGGGTTGTACATGAGTACTCCTCTATTGACGGTGTCCAGGAAGACGTCGTCAACATGCTGCTCAACCTCAAAGGTGTGGTGTTCAAACTCCACAACCGCGATGAAGTGACGCTTAGCCTGCGCAAGGATGGCGAAGGGATCGTGACGGCAGCTGACATTCAAACGCCCCACGATGTTGAAATCGTCAATCCAGAACACGTGATTGCCACGCTCTCCGGCGGTGCCAAGTTGGATATGCAGATCAAGGTCGAAAAGGGTCGCGGCTATGTGCCCGGTAGCCTGCGTCGCAATGACGACCAGTCGCGCTCGCTTGGACGCATCGTGTTGGACGCTTCTTTTTCTCCGATCAAGCGCGTCAGCTACACGGTTGAAAGTGCACGCGTCGAGCAGCGCACCGATCTGGACAAGCTTGTTCTGGAAATCGAAACCAATGGTTCGATAGGCCCGGAAGAAGCGGTTCGCGCTTCGGCCAAGATCCTCGTTGAGCAGTTGGCCGTGTTCGCGCAGTTGGAAGGTCTGGAGCTCTCCGCTTTTGATCAGCCGGCTCAACGCAGTTCACAACAGTTCGATCCGATCTTGTTGCGTCCTGTCGACGAGCTTGAGTTGACGGTTCGTTCTGCCAACTGCTTGAAGGCGGAGAACATCTACTACATCGGTGATCTGATCCAACGCACCGAAAACGAGTTGCTCAAGACCCCGAATCTGGGTCGCAAGTCACTCAACGAGATCAAGGAAGTGCTTGCTTCGCGCGGCCTGACCTTGGGTATGAAGCTTGAAAACTGGCCACCAGCTGGCCTGGACAAGCACTGAAACCGATGCGCTCAGTCACCTGAGACTGGGCTCTGACGAACTTGCAGTACCTGATACGGCTGCAGGCAAAAAACTGAAAAGGAAATCAAAATGCGTCACGGACACGGATTACGTAAACTCAACCGCACCAGCGAGCACCGCCTCGCGATGTTGCGCAACATGATGAACTCGCTGCTCACGCACGAAGTCATCAAAACCACAGTGCCCAAGGCCAAGGAGCTGCGCCGCGTTGTGGAGCCCATGATCACTTTGGCCAAGGTCGCCACGGTCGCAAACCGCCGCTTGGCATTCGACCGCCTTCGCGACCGTGATGTGGTCGTGAAGTTGTTCAATGAACTGGGTCCCCGCTTTGCCGCACGTCCAGGTGGCTACACCCGTATCCTGAAGATGGGGTACCGCGTTGGTGACAATGCGCCCATGGCTCTGGTCGAATTGGTAGATCGCGCTGAAGAAACTGTTGCTCCGGCAGCCGGTGACGAAAAAGCGTGATAGAATACAAGGCTTGACGCGGAGTGGAGCAGCCTGGTAGCTCGTTGGGCTCATAACCCAAAGGTCGCAAGTTCAAATCTTGCCTCCGCAACCAACAAAACCCAAGTGCCAGCTTGGTCCTTAAAGCCCACAGTAATGTGGGCTTTTTTGTTTTCTGGGTCCATAGCCCATCTGTAGACACAAGGTTTTTTGAAGAACCCGTTTGCGGCCTTTGGGTATCTTCCTGAGATTGCGACCGTTGGGTACAACTCAGTCCCGTCTGTCAATCGAGTCAAGAGCGTTCGAAGTATCGATTTGAAGCTCGGTCCCGGGCATCTAGCGGCCTGCGCTTGACTGCGAAGGTCGGTGCGGTACATCACTTTTGAACCTGCCCTGCCATCGCAATCGATAGGGGGCAGCGGGCGGCGCTTGATCCCTGTAGACAGGCCCACCTCGCGTGAATCTTCGGGTAAACGGATGCCCGAGCAGCAAATTTGAGCGTCAACAGAATCTGGTCTTCTGTCGAATTGGCGGCTCGAAGCTCTTCACTTACGCCGGCTTATGGAAAAGTTAGCTATGTATTCTGACTTCAGATAATCTCCGTAACATTGCCACAAATTCAAGTGAGTGGCTGCGGATACCGATGGCATTGGTTCCAGGTGGGGGAGGGCCCAGCCACCTCCCCACTGGCAAGAGCTTTGGCAATGGACGAAAGCGTCCGAAGGAGTGGAGTTTGCCTCCTACCGGTCGCATATGCAGGGACACCAATCGCGCACCTCCAGTTGGCCCAGGCCATCAAAGACGGATATGCAGCGATTGCTACCGGCGGTGAGCGTACCAAGACCTCGCGCTTTGTATCTAGAAGCCGCCGTCCGAAAAAAATGGGACATTGCATACACAACGACCAGTTTCAAGCGCACAGCCGACTTCAGAGTGCCATTCCATGACCAAATTTGATCTAGGTCGAGCGGAACTCTCGGCCGAGAGGTGCGGATCTCGACCCAGGCCGCCCTTCGCGTAAAGCGACTGATTGTCCATCTAGCAACGGAGGCCGGTTGTCATTGGCATGATGACCTTGCGGTATCACGTTGAGATGGCAGTTTTCTGTGACCCAACCTCACCCGCGCTGCTGTAGCTTTTCGACGGTGAGCTTCAGCGAAGTGACTTCCTGACTCAGGTAGCGCTCAGTCACGGAGCGAAACAACTTGCCCACGGGGACGCCAAGCAGGCCGGAGAAAGCGAAGCGTAAAACCACCCGCGAACGCCCAGGTTGCGCCTCGTCGACCGTGTGTTCGGCCACCATGAGCAGGCCCGGCGAGCGCGCACGCCATACAAAGCGCCGAGGCGACTCCACCTCTGTCACCTCCCAGGTGGCCGGAGGCAACTTAGGCTGGCGCAAGTTGTATCGGGAACCCACCGCCAGGGCTGTTCCATCAACAGGCTGAACGCTGCTGACTGTGGGAAGCCACTCCGGCCAGACGGCGACATCCGAGAGGACGCACCAAACAGACTCTCGCGGCGCTGCGATCAAGATGGATGCCTCGTATGAACACATGTGAACCCCTAGTTGGGATGCTTTTCAGCATCAAACCTCAAGCGCAAAATTTGTCGGCCTGTTGGTGCATGCAGTGTCTCGTCCTGGCCTTCAAAGCCATAACGGGCGTAGAAATTCCGGCCAATTGGGTTGTCTTTGAAAACCTGGACCTCCAAACTGCCATGCAGTTCTTTGGCCTTGTCCATCAGAGCCCGTCCCACGCCTTTTCCGTGTTGTCTTGGCTGCAAGAATATGGCACCGACTTCATTGCCAATCAGGGCAACGAATCCTTCAACACTCCCGTCAATTTCAGCCACCCAGGTGTCGGTGTTCGGTATGTACAACTCAGCCACATTCGTTTTCTCCTGAGCAATAAATTCATTGGTCATAAACGGATGTGCCAAGCGAGTTGCCGCCTCCCAAGAAGAGAGAACAGCTGCTAAATCGGCGGTTTCGTATTGCCGTATCTTCACGATTTTTCCTTTCTATTGGTACAAATGGCCTTCAGAGGAGACAGGGAGGCCGTCAAAACCACGGCAACTCCGTACAAGTCAGGTCACATCGAGGGGTGGGGGCAACCTCGTCCTGCGCGCTAACTTGATGAGCGCGGCGCGGTTCTGCCCGGTGCGGTCGAGAGCTAGCCCAACCCAAGACCTTTTCTGACGAACGATCCAGGAGCGCTGCGTTGAACGAAGAAAGGCTCAAGGCTGTTGGCCGGGGCCTCGCCTGGTGGTGCAGCAGACGCGACGATGGGCGCTGACGACGTTCCGTTGACCGCAGGTGCCAGGTGAAAGAGGCGCGCTTGTGCATGCACCCGCAGCATTGTTGTACGCTTGGTCCACTCAACACGGAGCGCTCACCCACGTGCCCGCAAAGCAACTGTGATCGGCAGCCGTGTTGCAGCTGTCGCGGGGAACGCCCCACCGAAGAGGCCGATTGCCATGCCCAGCCATCCGGCAGAAAGCAAAACATCCTTGGTGACGGTGAGCTGGAAGGCCATGCTGGCGTTGTTCGCCCCGAGCGTGCTGGCCTGCCAGCCATTGAAGGCGAACCACGAAGCGACCAAGCCAAGACCCGTACCAGCCCCCGCAAGTAAAGCAGCCTCCGCCCAAGTCGCGAGAAAGGTCGATAGCCGGCTGAAGCCCAATGCCCTCACCGTAGCGATTTCGACCGCCCGGTCAGATAGAGCGCTCATCATGGTGTTCAGAGCGCCAGCCGTCGCACCAATGGCCATGAGGAGCGCAATAGGCCAGCCAAAGAGCCTGATCAAACTGGCCACACGTCCAGACTGTGAGGCATACAGATCTGCCTCGGAAATGGCCAACAAGGGCGTCGCCGTGATCGTGGAGACCATGTCTTGCAAACGCTGAAGGGAAGACGGATCGCTGAGTCTCAGTCGCAAACTCTGCACTTGCCCCTGGCGGTCAAAGGCCGACTGTACGGCATCAAGATTGGCCCAGATTTCGGACTCGAATGCACTTCCATGAGCGGAAAATTGACCTGCGACGGTCCACTCGACTGTACCGAGCCGAACCTTGTCTCCGACGGACAACGCCCACTCGCTGGCAAGGCGGTCACCCACGACAATTTCATGTGTTCCAGGGGAGAAATGGCGCCCCTGCGAAAGGGTGATGCCTTCCCGAATCGACGGACCTGCTGTGTCCATTCCGCGCAGCGCGACCGTTCGATCTGCACCGCCGCTGTCGCCTTTACCTGCATTTATCTCAACGGGCACAACGAATTCGCGCGAGGAGACCAGCGCGCCGAGGGCGTTGCGAACGGTTCCGATATCACCTCTGGTTGCGCCAAGAGTACGGATCACACTGGCCGGTATCTCCGAGCCCATTTCCTGGTTGGTGCCCCCACCGAGGATAACTGCAACAGACGGCGAACCAGCGCTGCGCAGGGCCATTTCAAAACCTTTCGCCATAGAGAGAAACCCGGCGAGCACGCAGACGACCAAGGCCACCGACAACACCATGGAGAGGGAGATTGCCAGACGGCGGGGCAGGCTCAAGAGATTGGCCCGAATCATCACGAGCGTTTGTTTGATGTGGGAAGACATAGGGGGTTACCTCGTTCTGAAGGCAGAAGTGACAGGCGTGCGCACGGCGTGGATGGTTGGCAGCACGCCGCAGACCACGGCCAGCGCAACGACGATGGCAATGGCCTTGAGGAGCACGATAGAAGAGAACACAAGGCCGAGCGCAGGGACCGTTGTGAACGTCGCTAGCTTTGCGAGCGTGAGCCCGATTCCGCCGCCGACAGCAAAGACCAACAAGACCTCCGACATGATGAGCATCACGATGCGCGGTCCATCAAAACCAAGGGTCTTGAGTACCCCGATTTCAAACAAGCGCTCGCGTACGGAGAAGACCATTGTGTTGATCACGATCATCAACAAGGTGATAAAAGCCGCACCGACAACGAGACTGAGAACCCGCCCGATATCGGCATATTGATGCAGAAACGCATCAAGAAACTGCTTTTCTGATTGCGTTCGCGTCGGCGCAGCCGAATTGGCGAACATGGCATCAAGATGTGCGGCTAGCTCAGCGGTCGCGGCGGAAGGCTGAGGTCGAAGGGCAAATGCACTCACGGTGTCTTTCCCACGCGCACGTGCGGCGTTGATGTAGTCGAAACGCGCCACCATGAAGTAGGTGTCGGTGTTGGCGCTCTCGCCCTCGAAGACCCCTGCCACTTCGAAGCGCCAGAGGCGCCTGCCGTCTTGCCTGGCCGTATCGAAGGCTGAGAAGGTGACCCGATCGCCCACTGTCCAGCCTTGGGCATCCGCCAGCAAGCGGCCAACCAAAATCCGCTCTCGCGACTTGCCAATGGCTTCGATCAATTGCGGCGTGAGCCCTAGTTCATGGCCGTTGACCTCGGCAAGCTGTACGGGGTTGACGGCGCTGACCGCCACCACGTTTTTCTCCTGACCGACGAAACCACGCAGCCGCGCGATGGGCGTCACTGCAGCCACATCCGGGTCAGACGCTATCCGGGGCAGATACGCCAGAGGCAAGGGCAGGCTGATGCCAGCGGCATGCGTCACGCCCAGGACCCTTTCGCTGGCTGCCGCCGTGCCTTGCGAACCATTGAGGAAACTGGCGCTGAGGGCATAAATCAGAAAGGCAACCGCCACGCAGATCATTAGCAAAACGGTTCGCAGCGGCTTTCGCCCGATGTTCTTGCGCGCCAAAGTGAGAAACGTCATCAGGCGGCCCTCGTTTCTTCGATGAATTGGCCCTTGTCGAGATGCAAGGTGCGCTGTGCGCAAAGCGCCGCTTGCGGGTCATGGGTCACCATGACGATTGTTTTTCCCAACTCCCGATGAAGGAAACCAAGCATCTGCAGCACCTCGTCCGCCGAGTGCCGATCGAGGTCGCCGGTTGGCTCATCGCACAGCAGCAAGCCGGGATCGGACACGATGGCGCGGGCGATGCCTACGCGTTGCTGCTGTCCGCCAGACAACTGCGCCGGATATTGCTTTTCGCGACCGGCCAGACCGACGAGATCGAGGATTTTGTTCACCCGGGCGCGGCGATCCTTGGTCGACAGAGGCTTCAGCAGCAGCGGCAGTTCCACGTTCTCTGCTGCTGTGAGTGTCGGCAGCAAGTTGTAGAACTGAAAAACAATACCCATGTGATGCGCCCGCCAGGCCGTGCGTGCAGCCTCGCCCATCTGGTCAAGACGGTGAGCGCCGATTCGCAGCGTTCCGGCATCTGGTCGGTCAATGCCCGCGAGCATGTTCAGCAGCGTCGACTTTCCCGAGCCTGAGGGACCCATGATGGCCACGAAATCGCCACGTTGAATCCCGAGTTGGAGGCCTGTGAAGACCAGCATTTTCTTTGCACCGAGGGCGTAGCTCTTCTGTACGCCGTCGAGCGCGACAAACGGATCGGGGTTGCTGGTTGGTGTCATGGTGCGTTTACTCCAGTGTGGTCGGTGGTGATGGCGATGCGCACGCGCGCCGCCATGTGGGGTCGAATGCCGCTCGGTGGATCGGAGATAGACAGGCGCAGGGTGATCGTTCCCTTGTCGGCAGAGGCTGTGGGCGCGAGCCGCAGCACCCGAACGGCAAAAGGGCGGTCGGCGAACCCGTCAAGCACGGCCTCGCCGCGCAGCCCGGGTCGGAGCAATGACACGTTGGCCTCCGCCACGTCGGCGTCGATCACCAGGCTGGACATATCGGTGATCGTCAGCAAGCTCTGGTTGTCCCTTGCGGTGTCTGCACGCGCGAGCACGGTGTCTCCGACATGGGCGCCCAGGTGCGTGACTGTCCCGGCGAACGGCGCACGGACGTTCAGCTCGGCAACCGGTTCTTTTGCAATACGGATGGAGAGTTCGGCGTCGCCCAACGCCTGCTCCGCTTGCGCCACAGCGTTCGCAGCAAGCCGCGCAATGAGCGTGGACTCTTCGAGTACACGCCGGGCAATGGCACCTTGGGCGGCAAGGGTTTCGCTCCGTTCGAGAGCTGCACGTGCCTGCGTCTGTTCGAGGCGTCGGGCAGAGAGAGACTGGTGGGCCCTGATCCTCGAGGCGATGGCCCGTTTGAGCGCAAACCGGGCGTCGACGTTTTCGAGTTCGATCAAAGACTGTCTGGCCTCGACCTGATCTCCCAGGTCCACGGCGATACCGATGATCCTGCCCTCGTATTTCGAAAAGACGGTCGTCCGGCGTGTTGCGACGACATGGCCCGAACCAGCAATTTCGGTCGCAACCGGGGTTGCCCGCGCTTCATAAGTTTGTGTGTCCCTTTTAGCGGCTTTATCCGTGCGCCCCAAATGGAATTCCGCTGTTTCGCCCGGGGAAGGTTCTGAACGCTTCAGGACGTTGGCCAATGCTTCAATGTACTGGCGTCCATTCGGCGAAATGAGGATGGCACCAAGGGCGAGAACCACCACCATGCCGAAGATGCCGAAAGGCCGGTAAATACGCCAGGGCGCGCCCTTGGGGCGCACCGCATCTTTGGGTGGCGGGTCAAGCGACAGCGACCTGAGTACCTCGGCTCGTTTGTGCTCGGATTGGGTGACTGAATTCATGCAGCCAGTGTTGCTGGCTGATTCGAACTCGGCGACCTCAAAAACGATTCAGGTCGTGCTGCATCGCGATCTAGGTCTTGCGGCCGTGGCGATCACGCCATTCGACCGGGTTCATCTCGGTCATCCGTCGGAACTCCCGGTTGAAGTTGGACTTGGTCTGGAACCCGACCTCGAACATGATCTCGGTCACCGGCTTTTCTGTTGTTGTGAGCAGGCCACAGGCTTCTGAAATTCTGAATGCATTGACATATTGCGAGACATTCTTGCCAGTTGCACGGTTGATCGCTGTGGACACTTGACGGGTGGGAATGCCCAGCTTGCGCGCCAACCGGTTGAGATTCAGATTGACATCGCGATAGGCCCGTTGGCTTTCCATCAAGGTCTGCACCGAGACGAAGGTGGTGGAGTCCTTGATGTCATTCATTCCTTCGTGGCTATCACTGCCGTTGTCTTCGATCTCGATGCCGTGATCCGTGAGGTCGGATGTCAGTCGGGCGCTGGCCAGTTCGGCGGGGGCATGGCTGCGACTGGCAGAGGCTACGGCGATTGCAATGATGCCCAAGGCCACCAGGTTGGCGCCGGTGACAACCGTGACGGCGTACTCTCCATTGGCCCAATTCAAGTCTAGGAAAATGAAGGTATCAACAGCCGCAGAAAACAGAAGGGCGAAGGCGGTAAACAGGATGGCGCGGTAAGCGGAGTCTGCACCATCGAAGGGTGCAAGGCGCAGAGCGTCAGCACCTCGTCGCATGAAAAGCAGAATCGCCACCGCATAGCCGACGAAGACGAGAACGAGTGCGATGTCGACTGTGCTGCGGCGGATTGCCATCAGAAGGATGATGCAAACGGCGGGTATCGTGTGCAATCCAACGCGAAGAGCGGGGGGCAGTCCGCTTTGTCCTATCAGGCTAGAGACACCCAGATACGCCAGCGGGGGCAGCGTTGCAGCAACCACGGGTGCAACATAGCCGATACCGTCAACGCCGTAACCCCAGCGTATGCCCGTCAACAAAGACAGCAGGGCACTGACAAGAATCAAGGCAAGAAAGGGGACATTGCCTGGCGATTCGTCGTTGCGCCTTGCTGCTCCCGCAAACAACACGACGAGCAGGATGGCGACAACGAAGGGAAATGGGATGAACAACATACAAGGACCACTGCGCTATTGAATGGTAGCTGCCGCTCAATCATCGACCGATTGGGTTCAAGAGTCGACCTCAATCATGATCGAGGTCGGAAATCGCCTTCGAAAAAGGAAGGTGTGCTGAATCCACCTCGAAAATCTGTACCAGTCGGGAGGAGAGAATTTCAACCAACGGAGTCTTTATATGAAGAAGTCAGGATTCAGTGAAGGTCAGATCGTGGCTATCCTCAAAGAAGTCGAGCAGGGCTCCAAGGTCGGCGGGACGTGCAGAAAGCACGGCATCAGTGATTCCACTTGCTACAAGTGGAGGGGCCAGTAAGCTGGCATGTTCGTTTCGAACCAGGCTCAACTGCGCGAATTGCAGGACGAAAACGGCAGGCTCAAATGCATCTATGTTGACCAGGTCCTGGTGAGCCACGTCCAGAAGGATGTTGTCAATCGAAAGCTCTGACCCCGCAGCGTCGTGAGATGGTCATGCAGTCCTTGATGAGCGACCACGGTATGAGTGACGTAGGGCATGTAAAGCCGGTGGCCTGGCCCGTTCGACTTTGCGCTACAGACCCGTGTCACGCGACGACTGTGGGGTTATCGACTTCGTTCAAAATTATCTGACCACGAATCCAGTCCATGGCGTTGATCTGCCGTGCGCCGCAGCACGCTTTCAGAAACAGCCCAGTGGCAAGTGCGTATTGTGGTGACTGTACTGTGAGTTGCGGGTGAACCTGTCCACTCGGGGCAAGAAGCGGCTGCCCGCCCGCGTCAGTGCGTCGCCGGAGGCTGTAGGCAAACCCTATCAAGGCTGGAGCTGTGACTTCATGTTGGACGCATTGTGGATGGGAAGGCGGTTCCGCACCTTCAACGTCATCAACGCGTTCAACCGCGAGTGTCTGCAGTGCATTGGGGTTGACACCGGTTTGTCCGCTGTGCGGGTCATCAGGGCTCTGAATGAACTGGTCGAAGTGCGCGTCTCCCCTCTGTTGATCCGTATGGACAACGGCCCCTCGTTCATCGTGATCGCCTTGGCGCAGTGGGCTGAATCCCCAGGCATTGCTCTGAACCACATCCAACCTGGCACGCCCCTCCAGAACGCCTATGCCGAACGCGTCAACAAGACCTACCGCATCGAGACGTTGAACTGGTATGTGATCGATTCACTGCAGGAGGTCTGAGACATGGCGATTGATTGGCAGCACCTTTACAACCACCAAAAAACTGCATGGGACTTTGGCCGCATTCCACCCGTTGAATTCCGTGTGAAAAGATGCCTTAAGCGCTAACCCTGACTGGCTAAGGAATTCAAGATGGTCTCCGCTAGGCAAGGTGCCTTTTGGGACCTAGGCCAATTTTGTTCAGTTGCAATGAGATGGTGTTCACCAGTGAACTGACAGAAGGATGCCCTGTTTCTACTATCGAATTTGCCGTTGCTGTGTAGAGCGGGTCTCGAATCAGGAACAGCTGCTTCAGCGCTTCTAACGGGTCACGGACCTGGAGCAATGGCCTCTTACGGTCATTCTTGAGGCGCCGAAACAATTCTTCTGGAGTAGACCGAAGGTAAATGCAATGGCAGCGGGTTTTCAGGATGTCTCTGTTCGATGAACTGATTACTACCCCGCCACCTGTTGAAATCACCCGGTTGGGCAGGGCAGTTAATCTGTCGATTGTGAGCGCCTCAAGTTCCCTGAATCGTTCCTCTCCAAGTCGTTCAAAGAGCTCTCGAACACTGTAACCTTCAGCTTTTTCGATGACTGCGTCTGAATCAAAAAATTCAAAGTCACATCGACGGGCCAGGAGGCGCCCAATTGTCGATTTTCCAGAGCCTGGCATTCCAACCAAGGCTATTGGCACAGTGTTCGGTGTTGTGGCCTTACTGGGGTCTGCGAAAACCACCGATCGTTCGTTAGAGCGCATCAGCTCTTCAGTTACTTGCTATTGACTTGACGTATCAGTTGTTGTCAGAAGGTCCAACTCATCTCCAGCTTCAACTGTTTGGCTAAAGGTGACAGATCTTGAATGGTAGTCCAGCACCAGCACAGTTACCGACTCCATACACCCAGGTCCGGTTGTGACCGTGAATGTCGGATTCTTGCCGGTTACTTCCGTCTTGCTGACTATCGCACCGTCAGGAAATGATGAGACGACTCGATAGGGAGGGGTTCCTCCAACAATGGTCACAACCGTCTCACCGCCGGCCGTTCGTTGGCAAAGCGTATCGCCCTTGGCACCTGCCCATTTAACTTCGTCGGGGACCACGGAAAAACCAGTGAGCCCTGCAGCGACGTCTCCGCCTCCTCCGCAGGAAGAAAGAGCAATAGTACTTGCAATGCACAAGATCTTGAAGATGTTCTGTCTATATGCCATGGTATCTGTTCTCAAGTGGAATTTATCGTGATACGCCACGATCGCCAATGGTTCGTGGCGTGATGAAAATAAGCAGCTCGGAGCGACGAGAAGATTTCCCCTTATTCTTGAATAGATTTCCGAGAATAGGAATGTCGCCAAGCAATGGAACTTTGGTTTCGTCTTCGGAATCCTGTTGTTCAAAGATCCCACCAATGACAACGGTGCCTCCATTTTCAACCAGAACCTGTGTTTGAACATGCTTTGTGTTGATGGCGATACCGGCAGCCGTGGTCTCCCCTCGACTGTCTTTGTTGATGTCTACGTCCAAGATGATGCCACCTTCAGGCGTGATCTGGGGCGTTACTTCAAGCTTGAGGTTCGCTTTCCGAAAGGTCACGGCAGTTGCGCCGCTTGATGTCGCCGACTGATAAGGGAACTCTGTACCCTGTTCAATCAATGCCTTGACCTGATCAGCAGTGACGACTCTGGGGCTGGAGACAATTTTTCCTCTGCCATCTGCCTCAAGGGCAGAGATTTCCAGATTTAGAAACCTGTTGGCGGCAGAGCTGAACAACGAAACGGCAAATGCGGCAGGCGAGAAGCCTCCAACCCCGGCTGACGGCAGGTTAACAAAGCTGGTATTGGACGTATCCAGTACGTTTTCTGATTCCGTGGTGGTACTTGAGACGGCGTTGTAGCTACCACCTATGGTCACTCGGTTGTTTCCTGCAACCGCATACCCAGGTTGGCCACCATTGACGCCGCGGAGATCACTTCCGCCCAAACGGACGCCGAGCGAACGCCCGAACGTGTCGTCGGCTTCCACAATGCGGGCTTCGATCAGGACTTGTCGAACCGGGATGTCCAGTTTTGAGATCAGTTGCTGCACTTGCTCAAGCTTGGACGGGATGTCGGTAACAAACAGTTGATTTGTTCTTGGCTCGGCTATTGCACTTCCTCGGTTTGACAGAACCTTGGAGCCAGAAGAGTCGCCGCCAGTGCTTTTCGCACCTGAGATTTGCGAAACGATGTCACTGGCTTTAGCGTAATTGAGCTGGAAGCCCTGGGTACGCAGCGTTTCGAGCGTTTCAAGAGATGCCTTGGCTTCCAGTTCTTGTTTTTCTCGGGCTGCAATCTCGTCTTGCGGTGCAATCCAAATAACATTGCCACTTTTGCGCATTCCCAAGCCCTTCGCTTGAAGAATGATGTCAAGTGCCTGATCCCAGGGTACGTCCTTCAATCGGAGCGTGACCGACCCACTCACGGAATCGGAAGTCACGATGTTGAAGTTTGTAAAGTCTGCGATCACCTGCAAGAGAGACCGGACTTCGATGCTTTGGAAATTGAGAGAAAGCTTTTCGCCGTTATAACCAGGCCCTTGAGTCAACTTGGCATCGTCAATTTTCTTTGCTCTGACTTCAAGTACGAACTGGTTGTCGCTTTGATAGGCAGAATGTTCCCAATTGCCTGTTGGCGTGACGACCATTCGGACGCGATCGCCAACCTGAGTGGTCAGCACGGTTTGGACAGGCGTTCCAAAATCGGTGACATCCAATCGGCGACGTAGGCCTTCTGGGAGAGTTGATTGAAGGAAATCCACCACGAGGTCTTTTCCTTGTTGGCGGATGTCGACCCCAACTTGGTTGCTTGCCAGGTCGACAACGACTCTCCCGGCGTTCTCTGTCCCACGTCTGAAATCAATGTCCTTGAGCGCGGTGAAATCACTGCCGGTCGGGGGAGCAAACACCTGGGCCGTCTGGGCTTTTGGCTGTGTTTGCTCTGCGCCATCGAGGACCAGCATGATCGTATTTCCCTCAATGCTGGCCTTGTAGGAAGCGGCTTGCTTGAGGTTGATGACAACACGCGTCCGATCGCCGGCCTGAACTACGTTCGCGGAGCGCAGATTGCCCTGGTTCATTTCAACCAGGCTTTTCCCGACTGCATTGATCACGCCAGGGAAATCAAGTGCAATTCTGGCAGGGGACTGGATTGTGAAACCGGTGGGAACCGCAGCCAAGGGCTCCGATGTTTCGATACGAATTACTTCTATGCCGGACTGAACTGAACCGGTCACCGAGCGAATTGCATTTTGCGCATGTGCAGTTAGACTGAGCAAAGCTGCGCTCAGCGCCAATGCAAGTTTTTTCGAAACACCAGACCCTTCGTTGAGGTGCATTGGGTTCAAATTCTTTTTCATTTCGAAGTGTCCTCTTGTAACTGCAATGCTGCAGGGCGTTCGATCCATTCGCCTGCTGCGTCTTGTGCTATTTCGCGTATCTGAAGTTCGTTCTCTCTGATGCCAATAACCCGACCATAGTTTTGGCCAAGGTATTGGCCTGAACGCACTTGGTACAAAAGCGCTCCAACTTTCACCAAAGCAATCAGTCCATCCTTCCTTTGCATGGTCCCGACCATTGACATCGTATCCAATGGAAATGCTTCAAGTGGCTCTTGCCGCCTGCTTAACTCAGCCTCGATCAGCGCGGATTGCCTTGTGGTTGCTTGCCCGCTCTTCAGGATGCTCGCAAGCTTTTCTTTGCTGAATGGCTCAAGCAGAGATTCGCTCAAATATTGATACGGTTCAAAAGTGGTTGGCTCTGGAATAGGCTTCACATTGGGTTTGATGCTCTCCCTCTCCTGCTGCATCCATGTGACCAATGATTCTTGATCATCCGAAATACAACCCTGCAACTGGGTCAATCCTATGGCCAAGAATAGCCATAACCCTGCATTTTTGGCCTTCATTTTTTGGCTCCCTTTTTCCCCTTGCCAACGGTTGTTTCCTGCTGTTGGGCTATTTCTTCTTGGTCAAGGTACCTGAAGGTTTTTGCGGTGCAGTTCATGGTCAATATGCCATCTCTGTCCCTTGTGGGCTCCAAGGAAATATTGTTCAAAGTGACAATACGCGACAAATTGGCAATATCAGCGGCAAACAGGCCAATGTCGTGATACCCACCAGTGACGCGCACAGCAATAGGTAGCTCGGCGTAGTACTCTTTGACGGACACGTTCCCGGGTCTAAAAAGTTCAAACTGTAGACTGCGGCCCAAACCTGCCTGGTTGATGTCTGAGAGCAATGCATCCATCTCTGCTTTGCTGGGCAGTTGCTTTTCAAGTTGCGAAACGTATTGCTGAACCTGAACGAGTTGCTTTTTAAGGGCTTCGAGGTTCACGGCTTGAACCAGTTTGCCTCGGTATTCATCGCGCAACTTTTGCTCGGTGTTTTGTTCGGCAATCAATTGTTCATTGACTGAGCTTAGCCAGAACCACCAAAGACCAGCTACCACTGCAATGCAAAGAGCAAGATAGAGGAGGTTCTTTGGAAGGGAAGGCCAGGAGGCTGGGTTATTTGCGTCAAGGCCAGTGAACTGGCGCTTGATACCATCACCAACCCTTTTGAGGTCGACATCCATTGCGGGTGATAGTGCCATGTGTTTGCTCAGACTTTCTTGGAGAGCGCTGTGGCTTTCTCCGATGTTTCATCAGATTTTTCGCGTTCGGCCGGACGCTTCAAAACCACGCGAACGGTGAAGTTCGAAACCCGTCTTTGTTCCCGTTCTGAGACATTGGCGTTGGAGGCGACGATTTCCACCAGTTCAGGAGATCCGAGCCAAAGGTCGGATTGACTTGCCAAATTTCTGAGGAGCTCTGAGACGCGTTCTTGCGACTGAGCCACCCCTGACAGCAGGACATTCTGATTCTCTTGCTTCATTGAGCGAAGGTAGATGCCTTCAGGCAGTCGGCTCACCACCTCGTTGATCAGGTGGACGGGCATGTTTCGGTCTGCCTGCAGGTTTTCAACGGCCGTCTGGCGCGCCCTTAATGACGCAATTTCTGCTTGCAGACCGGCGATATCCTTGATCTCGGTGTCAAGAATGGCCATTTGCTTTTTCAGCAGGTTGTTTCGGTCTTGCTGCTCAGAGATTTTGGCGTCAAACCACATGAAGACGCCGCCAGCGATGGCCGCACCAAGCAGCATGGACAACACCAACTGCGTGTAGAACTGCTTCTTTTGACGTTCACGCGCTGCTTCACGGTGGGGCAGAAGGTTGATCAGAATCATGCGTAGAACCTCCGCAATGCAAGGCCAGTAGAGGTTAGGTACGAAGGCGCTTCTCTGGCGATCTTGCGGGCATGCACAGTAGAGGCCATTTCCATTCCATCAAACGGGTTGATGACCATGCATGCAGAGGAGGTCTGCTTGGTAACACCCTCAGTCAAGCCAGGAATGGCGGCGCTGCCACCAGCCAGCAAGATGTGGTCGACTTTGTTGTAAGGCGTACTGGTGAAGAAGAACTGCAGCGCACGACCGATTTCCTGCGACATGCTTTCAATGAAGGGTTCGAGCACCGCTGAGCGGTAGTCATCCGGGAGGTCTCCGGACCGTTTTTTTGCCTCTGCTTCGTCCATGGAGAAGCCATATTGGCGGACGATCAGCTGGGTCAGCTGGGCGCCACCGAACGCTTGGTCGCGTTCGTAAAGCACGTCGTCGTTTCGCATGACTTGCATGCTGGTGGTGACCGCACCAACTTCAAACAGTGCGACCAACGAGTCGACGCCTTGATTGGGCAGTGTTTCGATGACCCGTCCTGCAGCCATGCGAGACGCATAGGGCTCGATATCAAGCACCACGGGCGTGAGTCCTGCAGCTTCCGCCAGACCCTGGCGGTCAGAGACCTTTTCTTTTCTGGAGGCGGCAATCAACACTTCCGTATCGCCGACCGACGTAGCGCTTGGGCCCAGGACGCAAAAGTCCAAACTGACTTCGTCGAGGGAAAACGGGATGTATTGATTGGCTTCAGATTCGACCTGGGCTTCCAGTTCTTTTTCTGTCAGTCCCCCGGGCAGCATGATCTTCTTGGTGATCACGGCAGAAGCAGGCAAGGCCATTGCCACTTGCTTGGTTTTGCTACCGCTTTTACGAACCACTCGGCGCACAGCTTCGGCAACTTCATCGAATTTTTCGATGTTGCCGTCAGTGATCCACCCCCGTTCCAGCGGCTCGATGGCACACCGCTCCAAAACGAGATCTCCGGCTCGGTTGCGGCTGAGTTCAACCAGCTTGACGCTGGACGAACTGACATCAATGCCCAGCAAAGGAGCCGGATCACGACTAAAAAACGACCCCAATGCGCTCAAGGTGGCCCCCAAAAAAATGTAGCGCCATGGCGCGCGGAACTTAAGATTTCACTTCAATGCTAGCAGCAAGCTCCTTGCGCAGCAAAGGTTTTTTACTTCTGACATGACGTGAAACGTTGTCAAAAGTATACGCAGGAATGGCGGGACGCCGCGGACATATGTCCGGGAAATGCGCTTTTCTGGCCACAAATCACAGTTCGAGCTTGTTTGGCGATGCAGGCTTGGTCGCCAAATCTTTTTATACTCTTTGGCTTTGGCCTCGACAAATTGCATGCAAAAAACCGACAAAGCCCACGCCCGTCAAGGTAACGACGGTGCGCCATCATCGCCTGGCTGGCTGGCCTGGCTGGTGCGCATGGTGGCTTGGGCGATGGGTTTGGGATTGGCCGGGGTACTGGCTCTGGTGCTTGGCGTGGGCATTGCTCTGGCGGTCGCTTACCCCAATTTGCCTGACGTGGCCGACTTGGCCGACTACCGACCCAAGCTTCCTTTGCGGGTGTACACGTCGGACGGTCATTTGATCAGCGAATTCGGAGAAGAGCGGCGCAATCTGTTGCCGTTTAAAGACATTCCCGAGGTGATGAAGAACGCTGTGTTGGCGATTGAGGACTCTCGGTTCTTCGAACACGGTGGTGTGGACTACCGTGGAATGCTGCGTGCTGCCCTCGCCAACCTGGGGAGGGCCAAGAGCCAGGGCGCTTCGACGATCACCATGCAGGTCGCGCGAAATGTCTATTTGTCGGCTGAGAAGAGTTACACCCGGAAGATTTACGAGGTGCTTCTGACGTTCAAGCTTGAGTATTCGCTGACGAAGGAGCAGATCCTTGAGATTTACATGAATCAGATTTTCTTGGGACAGCGCGCCTATGGATTCTCAACCGCTGCGCTTACCTATTTTGACAAGCCATTGAAAGACGTGTCGATCGCTGAAGCCGCGATGTTGGCTGGGCTGCCGAAGGCACCTTCAGCTTACAACCCGATCTCTAATCCCAAGCGAGCCCGGGTTCGCCAGCTCTACATCATTGATCGGATGCTGGAGAACGGCTTCATATCTGGGGATGAGGCGCAACTGGCCAAGAAGGAAACGTTGAAGATCCGCTCTCAGTCGCGCGAGATTCTGGTGCATGCCGAGTTTGCCGCCGAGATGGTCCGTCAGGCGATGGTGTCTCAGTATGGTGATGAGGCATACACCCGCGGGCTGACAGTGATAACCAGTTTGGTCTCCAGTGAGCAGCAGGCTGCGTACAAAGCCTTGAGGGACGGCGTGATGGCGTATGACGCCCGCCAACGCTACCGGGGTCCAGAGGCGTCAATCGAGCTTCCGACACAGAAGTCGGCACGAGATGAGGCGATTGACGACATATTGATTGAGCATCCTGATAACGGGGATTTGCTTTCCGCCGTCGTTTTGACGGCCAGCAGCAACAAGGTGGTCGTGGTTCGGCAGGATGGCGAGGCCATCGAGATCACGGGTAGCGGGTTGCGTGCGGCGGCAAGCGGCCTGACGGCCAAAAGTGCCCCTGAGGTGCAGATCAGGCCGGGGTCTGTGGTTCGGCTTGTCAGAGGGGGCGACAAGGAGTGGCGGATAAGCCAGTTGCCAGAGGTCGAGTCGGCGTTTGTTGCGATGGATCCGCGCAGTGGTGCGGTTCGGGCCTTGGTTGGTGGTTTTGATTTCCAGAAGAACAAGTTCAATCACGCCGCTCAGGCCTGGCGCCAGCCGGGTTCCAGTTTCAAGCCGTTCATTTACTCTGCGGCCCTGGAAAAGGGGTTGTCTCCAGCCACCGTTGTGAACGATGCGCCGATGTATTTCAGCGCAGGTCAAACCGGGGGGAAGTCGTGGGAGCCAAAAAACTACGATGGTCGGTTCGAGGGGCCGATGTCAGTGCGTCGCGCCCTGGCGAAGTCGAAGAATCTCGTGTCTGTGCGTGTGATGCAGCTGGTCGGGCCGGAGAATGCGCAAGCTTGGGTCACGCGGTTTGGGTTTCAGGCGGATCGTCATCCGCCTTATCTGACCATGGCGCTGGGAGCAGGGACCGTAACCCCATTGCAGATGGCTGCCGGTTATTCGGTGTTTGCCAATGGGGGGTACCGTGCGCCGCCATCCTTGATCATGCGGGTGGTGGAGCAGCGTGGCAGGGTGCTCTACCAGGCACCCACGACGGTCATGACGCCGGAAAACAGGGCCATTGATGAGCGCAATGCGTTTATCGTCAACAGTTTGCTGCAAGAGGTGACGCGGACAGGGACAGCCGCTCGTGCGCAATCCAAGCTCAAACGGAGAGACTTGTTCGGAAAGACCGGAACCACCAATGATTCGGTTGATGCCTGGTTTGTTGGTTATCAGCCATCCCTGGTCGCGGCGGCGTGGGTGGGCTATGACGTGCCACGCAACCTGGGCAGCCGCGAAACGGGCGGTGGCTTGAGTCTTCCGATCTGGATCGACTTCATGTCGCAAGCGCTCAAAGATGTCCCGGTGGCGGACTACAAGGTGCCGCCCGGGATCATTCGGGTGGGGGGTGAATGGTATTTTGAGGAGTTTGGCCCGGGACGCGGTGTGAGTGGCTTGGGACTCAACGACCCTTGGCCTGGCGCACTGACGGAGGAGGAAGGTGGCCTCAACGCACCGCCGCCGGCCACGGTCGAAGACCGGCGAAGTATTCTGGATCTGTTCAGGAACTAGTGAAATTCAGCGGGAGGCCCGCTTGCTCGCTGGCCGACTGTGAGAGCTGGCCAAAGAACTCCCCTTGACCTTTGGTATCCATCCACCGTTGGCCATCAAAGCGGTAGTGAAAACCGCCGGCCTTGGCCGCCATCCAAAGCTCTTGCAACGGCTTTTGCAAGTTCACGATGATCTGGCTGCCGTTGGAAAACGTCAGTGTGACCATGCCTCCTACGCGTTGGTTGTCAATGTCTGCGTCGGTGGCGTCGTTGATGTCATCACAGGCACGCTCCACGGCTCTTAAGGCGGCTTCCGCGTGATTCAGGTATTCGTTGTCGTTCATTACAATGCAATCATGATCAATACCCACAGAATTCTAGGCGCCTTGTCTGTACCTACACGTCCTTTGGTGGTTGCGGCCCTGATGGGCGCCGGGTTGCTTGTTGCAGGGTGTGGACAAAAAGGCCCGTTGTATCTGCCGACCGATACGGGTGTCCAGGCGAAACCCTCGAAGCCGGCGATTGAGGACGGCGCTAAGGTGAAGGATCAACCTCTGAGGTGAACCCTGGTCCGAGGTCAGGACTCCTCAAGGGCGGCCAAGCGCTGCAGCGCGGCGCCGCTTCAGGCTTCGAATCGCTCTCCAGCCCAGGAGGGCTGAAAATATGGCGGCATAAATCGCGACTTCTGCGAAATCGTTTTTGCCGCTGCGCATCCAGAAAAAGTGCAATACCGCCAATCCTGCCACGGCGTAGACCAGGCGGTGCAGCCATTGCCAGCGACGTGCACCAAACCATCGGATGGCCTTGTTGAAAGACGTCAGGGACAGCAGCAACAGCATGCTCCATGCCAACATGCCCACCAGAATAAAAGGCCGTTTGGCAATGTCGGCAACCACTTCGTTCCAATTGAACCCTTGGTCAAACCATGCGTAGGCCAACAAATGCATGGTTGCGTAGAAGAACACAAAAAGTCCGAGCATGCGTCGCAAACGCGCCATGGCAGGCCAGCCGGCGATGGTCCTCAGTGGGGTGACCAGCAACACCAGAACCAGAAACCGGATATTCCAGTCGCCCAGTGATCGGATCAAGGCCTCCGCCGGGTTCGCTCCCAGCCGGTCGGTAAATGCCGCCCAGATGAGCCATGCAAACGGCAGGGTGGCGGTCAAAAAAACCGCTGGCTTGGTCGCTGGATGCAACAACCAGCGGTTGACGGGTGACAGCATGGTTCGGCCCGCAACGCCGCTGCTTGACGAAGGGGATATTGAGGATGGCATCAAAAATTCTTTCGCAGGTCCATGCCTGCGTAAAGCTGACCCACCTGGGCTTCGTAGCCATTGAAGATGAGGGTTTTTCGGCGCTTGGCGAACAAGCCCCCTTCTTCGCCAATGCGTCGCTCAGTTGATTGGCTCCACCGGGGATGTGGCACATCCGGATTCACATTGGAGTAAAAGCCATATTCTTGTGCCGCAGCCTTGTTCCATGCGGTGTTTGGCTGGCGATCGGTGAAGCGTATTTTCACCAGCGACTTGGCTGATTTGAATCCGTATTTCCAGGGCACGATCAGGCGCACGGGGGCACCATTCTGGTTGGGCAGCACCTCGCCATACATGCCGAAGCCCAGCATGGTCAGGGGGTGCAGGGCCTCGTCCAGCCTCAGCGCCTCTGTGTATGGCCAGTCAAGCACGCCGGAGCTCAGACCTGGCATCATTTTGGGATCGGCCAAGGTGACAAATTCCACATATCTGGCACTGCCTTGCGGTTGCACTTCTTTGATCAGAGCGGCCAGGGAATAGCCTAACCATGGAATCACCATGGACCAGCCTTCGACGCAGCGCAGGCGGTAGATGCGTTCTTCCATGGCACTGAGCTTGAGCAAAGCGTCGAGATCAAAGACCTTGGGCTTGTTGACCATTCCTTCAACAGCCACCGTCCAGGGTTGCGTTTGGAGTGTGGTTGCCAAAGCGGCCGGTTCGGCCTTGTCGGTGCTGAACTCGTAGTAATTGTTGTACGAGGATGCGTCTTTGTAGCCGGTGAGCTTTTCTATCGTTTGAGCACCAGCCACGTTAGAGGCGCTGGCATTCAGCGCAGCGAGCCGCCCGGGCCGGGATGCCAATGCCCAAGCCTCGCGAGTTGCCCAGCTTGACAAGGCTGCCCCACCGGCCCCCAGCGCCAGCGTTTGCAACCAGGTGCGGCGATTCAGGTATTGGGATGGCGAGGTGATTTCGCTCGAAAGGGGATGGTCAAATCCTTCGGCGGGGTTTCGGATGATCATTGAATGCTCCAGTGCTCTCTTTGGGTCGTGAGACCGGATGCATTCTTACAAGTTTCCTTCGCAATGCGGTGGCGGTCGGGCTATCCGCCCCGCGGCATGCCTGCGCGCCGGCCCATCAATATCAGAGTTCGCCGTAACTGTGCAGGCCCGACAGGAACATGTTCACGCCCAGAAAGGCGAATGTGGTGATCGCCAGGCCCGTCAGAGCCCACCAAGCTGCCACAGTGCCGCGCAGGCCTTTCATGAGACGCATATGCAGCCAGGCTGCATAGTTCAGCCAGACGATCAAAGCCCAAGTCTCTTTCGGGTCCCAGCTCCAGTAGCCACCCCACGCTTCGGCAGCCCAGAAGGCCCCCAGCACAGTGGCTATCGTGAAGAAGGCAAAACCGACGGCGATGGCCTTGTACATCACATCGTCCAGCACTTCAAATGAAGGCAGGCGCTCGGCAATGCGGTGGCGACCAAACATGATGCCGCCCACGATCAGCAGCGAAATGCCAAAGTAGACGAACCAGTAGCTGCCGCCTTTTTCTGCGGCAGATGTGCGGAAAACGATGGGCTCGAAGCACAGCACCAATCCCAGGATCCACAGTGGAGCCAGCTTGTACCAGCGGCTTTCCGTCGCGCTTTGTTTGATCAGGTAGGCAAAGGCCAGCATGGCGGCAATGGCAAAAGTGCCGTAGCCAATGAAGTTGGCTGGAACGTGCAGCTTCATCCACCAGCTTTGCAGCGCAGGAACCAGGGGCTGGATCTGATGGGCCTCGCGAACCACTGTGTACCAGAGCAGGAATCCGACCGCAGCACTGACTACCAGCATCACGAAAGCCCCCATTGAACGGGTCTCGTACTGGTCTTCGTAGTAAAGGTAAAACGTGGCAGTTAACCAGCAAAACAGCACAAAAACCTCATAGAGGTTGCTCACCGGGATGTGGCCGATGCCCACGCCTATCTGGTGGCTTTCATACCAGCGCACCATGGTGCCGACCAGGGCCAGCGTGATGGCGGCCCATGCCAGGCGCGAGCCAATGCCTTCAAAGCCGCCCCCGGCACGCGTGACCATGCCGATCCAGTAAAAAATCGTGCTCATGAAAAACAGCATGCTCATCCAAAGAATGGCGGACTGGCTGGAGATGAAGTACTTCAGCATGAACACATGGTCGGCGCGGGTCAGGTCGGCCGTGCCTTCAGGGGTTTGGTACAGCGATATGGCCAGCAAGGACAAAACTGCGACGCCCACCATCAGCGCGCGCAAAGGACGCCAGAACCAGCCCAGCCAGATCACCGCAGGCACCGCGCCCAGCAAGATGCCTTTTTCGTAGCCATCCATGGAAGCACCGTAGAGGCTGAAGGCTGTGCCGGCACCGGCAATAACCAATGCGGCAAACAGCCAGTCCCACACGTTGCGGCTGGCGAAGTAACTGGGCGACAGGCGCTGACCTGAGTTGCCCCGCTTGAGCTCGATGGTCTGGGTGGCAGCGGTATTCATGGGGAGGCCTTCAACAACTGGGTTTTCAACACGTCAAACTCCTGATCCGATTCCATGGTCTTGCGGTTGGACGACAAAGCCATGGTGGCTTGCGCCGTAGAGGCGTCTTTTGGGTCCGGCGCCAGCCATATCCATAAACGGCGCTCACGCACGTAGAGCATCGCAAAGACGCCCAGAATCAGGAAACCGCAACCCAGGTAAACGATGGTCTGCCCCGGCGCACGTGCCACCTGGAACACACTGGCTTGAATATGGGTGAAGTCTTTCAGTTCAAACGCCATGGGGGCAGGATACAAAAAAGCGTCGCTCAGCGCGATCACGGCCAGCGTCATGAAACGCTGAGTTTCTTCGTTGCGTTCGAGCGGGGCCAGCCCGGCTTGTTCCCGGCTGAGTTGCAGCAGGTCAAATAAAGTGCCGTTCAGAATACGCACCAGCACGTCGCCCGCACGTTCCCGTTCTGCCTCGGGCACATTGGCCTCCAGAAAAGCTGAGACCGCTTGCAGGCCACCTTTGATTGCCGGTTCGCCCGGCAGTGGCTTGGGCAATACGCCGGACTCGGCGCCCGCGAACAAGCCGAGCGCCCGTCCTGCCGAGGCCGTCAATGCTTCGGCCAGGTCGGGGCGGTTGCTTTCTACAGCCTCAGCGGCATACCGCTTGATGGCCGCTTCTCGCATGCCCGGATTGGCCAAGGCGGTTTGAAGGCGCGTGAAGCCCTCCATGCTGTCTTGATCGTCGGCGGGAATGCGCAGGTAGCGGTACGGTTCAGAAGGTGTCTCGCGCATGCCGAGAAGGTACATGCGCGCACCATCCAGCTCCATGGGCAGCATGTAGTTGTTGTACTCAACTGCCTGGCCCGCAGCATCGCGCAACTTGTAAGAGATGCTGGGCCCAACATTTCGCAGCGCCTTCTCTGTGACCGTTTTGTGGCCCGATCCCAGGCGGCTTTCGATGGAGGTGCGCAGATCCACACTGCGCACGTCGGTGGCCGATCCTTGACCGGCGAAGTTTTCCACGTTGATGACGCGCAAGCCGGTGTACTCCAGCGTGAGCTTGTCGTCGCCATTGGACAGCGGCGTGCTGGTACCGATCACCCCCGAGACCTCAAAAGGTTTGATCACGCCATTGATGGGCACCGCATTGAGCGTGACCTTGGAGCCACCGTCGTCAAAGCTCGACTGGTAGATATTGATGCCTTTGTAGCTCGCCGGGTGGTTCACCTCGACGCGTGTCGGTCGCTCTTCCCCTGTTTCGTTGTCGCGAATGACGATATCGCTGGCAAACAGGCGCGGCATGCCCGTGTCGTAGTACTCGACGATGAACTTCTTCAGTTCCACCGAAAACGGCAGATCTTGCAGCATGACCCCGGTGGGCTGGGTCAGGATAGCGGTGCTGGCGGTGGTGCCTTCGGTCACCAGCAGATTGCCGCGGAAGGTGGGGTTGTTGGGGGACAGGCGGTGTTGCGCAGGAACATCGGCAATCATGCCGCCGCCAGTGAACGGTGTCTTCCCGTTGAACCACATCTGTGCCTGGACGATCAGATCACCGTCCAGCAAGCCGCCAATACACACCAGCACGATGGCGCTGTGTGCCGCCAGGTAGCCGATTTTGTTGGCCACACCCTTTTTTGCCGCCACCATCCATCCCAAGCCAGTAGGGGTTTCGCGCGACTGAAGCTTGACCTTCCAGCCAGACCCCAGCAGCTGTTGCCCCATGCGGTTGGCGGCCATTTCGGGCGATTCGCCTACCCGACCCTCGGCCCGGTTGGGAAACGACTTCAGACTTTGCTCACGGATGTTTTCCTTGAAGGTCTTGAAATCACTGAAAATCTTTGGCGTGTTGCGGATGATGCACAGACTGGTGCTGACCACCAGAAACGCCAAAATAAGCAAGAACCACCAAGCGCTGTAAACGGTAAACAGCTTGGCACTGGAGAACACATCGGCCCAAAAGGGACCAAACTGGTTCACATAGTTGTTGGCTGGCTCATGTTGCTTGACCACGGTTCCAATGACCGAGGCGATGCAAATCACGGTCAGCAAGGAGATGGCAAAACGCATGGACGACAGCAACTCAACAAGTTGGCTGGCCCAGCGGGAGCCGGTTCGGATCTGCAAGCCTTCGGTGGAAACGGTCATGAGGGCGTCTAAAAAACAAACAGGGCGGGTCTGGAGAAACCCAGAACACGCCCTGATGTGATGCTCAGTCGGCTTGGCGGTTCAATGAATATCGTTGTTCCGCATTGTGCCGACAAATATTAACGATGGCTTATATCCCCAAACTTGCCGGGGAGAAGTTCGGTTGAATCAGCGAAGGCCTGCGATGTAGTCTGACACGGCTTTGATTTCCACGTCATTCATCTTGGCCGCAACGCCGGTCATCTCCACGCTGTTCTTGCGGGCGCCCGAACGGAATGCGTTCAACTGGTTCACCGTATAAGTGGCATGCTGACCTGCCAGGCGAGGGTACTGGGCGGGAATGCCCGCGCCGTTGGGGCTGTGGCAACCGGCGCAAGCAGCGATCTGGCGGTCGGCGATTCCACCGCGGTAGATGCGTTCGCCCATGCGAACCAGGTCTTTTTCAGAGGCAAAGCCGTCTTTGGCTTTTTGATCGGCCAGCCAATGGGAGATGTTGGTCATGTCTTCGTCAGACAAGCCCGCAGCAAATCCTTTCATGATGGCATTGTCGCGTTTGCCCGATTTGAACTCCTTCAGCTGCTTGGCCAGGTACTCAGGGTGCTGAGCGGCCAGCTTGGGGTTTTCAGGCGTGGTCGAATTGCCATCTGCGGCATGGCAGGCAACGCAAACTTGGCCATAGGCGGCTGAGCCTTTGGCCAGGTCGGGCTTGACAAGTTCGGTTTTCGCCGTTTCTGCATGGGCAGCGACGGAGAAGGTGGCCGCAGCGGCGAAGGCGCAGAGGATAGAGACTGGCAATTTCATGTCGGGGTTGCGCCAGTGACGACGCATCGGTTTTTGAAAAACACGCGGTCTGCGGAAGACTCTTTCAGACCATTAACCAAACGATTTTACAATGGCCCACAGGAACCCCCCAATGCCCGCCGCCAAAAAACACGCTCCCACCGCTTCCGCCGCCTCGCTCAAGACCACTCAGGCCCCTTTGTTGACCGGAGGGAACGAGCTTCCTTCATCTGCTCCGCCGGACGTTAAAACCATGCACGGGTGGCTGCACACCGCGCGCTTTCTCACCACCGCACCTCAGCTCGAATTTCTCCCGGATCTTGATGTGCCCGAGGTGGCTTTCGTTGGCCGATCAAACGCTGGCAAGTCAACCTGCATCAACACAATGACGCAACAAAAGCGTCTGGCGTTTGCTTCCAAAACGCCAGGACGCACGCAGAGCATCAACCTCTTTTCGCTTGGTAAACAGGGCATCACCGACGCCGTGTTGGCCGATTTGCCGGGATATGGCTATGCCGCTGTGCCGCGCGAAGCCAAGTTGCGCTGGCAGCGGGTCATGGGCAACTATTTGTTGACCCGAAAAAACCTCAAGGCGGTGGTGTTGCTCTGCGACCCTCGCCTGGGGCTGACCGAACTCGATGAAATCCTGCTTGACGTGATCCGTCCGCGGGTGGCCGACGGGTTGAATTTCCTGATTCTCCTCACCAAGTCTGACAAGCTGACCAGAGCCGAAGCCAACAAGGCCTTGTCAATTGCCCAGTTGCAAAGCGGCGGCGGGCAGGCCCGCCTCTTCTCTGCCTTGAAAAAGCAAGGGCTGGACGAAGTAGCGCGTTTGCTGTGGGACTGGACGCACGGCGTGCATGCGGCGCCAGAACCATCGGTGGTCTACGACGAAGAAGAGCCGCCAGCACTCGACTGAGTTTCGTCGGCTGCTTGTCTCCCGACTCAGCGGGCGTAGAGCGGCTTTTCGCCCGGCGGCCTGGTTTTGAAACGCTTGTGTACCCAGTAATACTGCTCGGGCATGGTGGCGATCATTTCTTCCAGTCGCTGGTTCATGGTCGCTGTATCGGCCTGGGCATCGCCTGTAGGGTAATCGCGCCATGCGGGCAAGACAGTGACTTCGTAGCCTTCTGGTGTGAGTCGGCTGATGACCGAGACCACGCGGGCCCGTCCCAGCTGGGCCAGGCGCGGCAATGTCGGCACGGTGGCGGCTGGCACCCCGAAGAACGGGACAAACACGGAGTCGGTCGGTCCCAGGTCCATGTCGGGCAGCAGGTAGAGCGCCTCGCCTGAGCGCAATGCCTGAATCAAGGTGCGCAGGCTTTCGTGTTTTTCAACCAGGCGTACCGAGCCGAATTTCAACCTCCCGGCACGCACCCATTGGTCAATGGCGACATTGCGCTGACGCGCATAAAGGCTGATGAAATTGCGGGAAAAAGCCAGAGAGAGCGCTGCTCCGCCGGCATCCAAACCCACAAAGTGCGGGGCGAAAATCGCCACTGCGCCGTCGTCAGAAAGGGCGTCAAGGTCGCCGACCAGTTTGATGCGCGAACGCACCGTGGCTTCGCTGGCGCCCCAGATCCAGCCACGGTCCAGCCATGACTGGGTGAACACCACGAAATGCTGGCGCACGGCACGGTTGCGCTCGGCCTCAGACTGCGCGGGAAAACACAGAGCCCAGTTCGTTCGAGCGATGTGACGGCGCTTGCCCGCCAGGGTGTGTAGCAGGTGCCCGACCGCCCATCCAAGCCCTCTCACCCAAGACAGGGGCAGCCAGGCCAAAGCGTTCATGAACCGCACAGCCGTTCGCCCGCTCCAGTTGGTGTGGAGGCGCGGGTTGGGCTGCGTGCTTTGCTGGGGAGTCGACATGGGCGGTGGGTGACCGGGCGGCATCAATCGGGCGGCGTGGGTGCCGCTGGGGGTGGTGCCGAGCCGTGGGGCTGTTTGTAGCGGTCATATGACCAGATGTATTGGGCAGGGCATTCTCGCACCAGGGTTTCCATGGCCTGGTTGATCTGGGTCGCTGCAACCACCGGGTCTTTGCTCAAACCGCCCGCGACGGGGCAAGGTCGCACGTGAACCCGGTAGCCACGCCCCCAGGAAAGGCGTTCGCCCCAGATCAAGACGAGTTGTACTCCAGGCGTCAGGGCGAGCCGCGCTGACAGGGTCATGGTGTACGCCTCGCGGCCGAAGAAAGGCGCCCACACGCCCTGGCCATGGGGCGGAACCTGGTCGGGCAGCAGCCCCACAGCCTGTCGGGTCTTCAGTGCCTTGATGAGTTGCTTGACACCAGCCAGGGTGGTGGGCGCCGTGTGCAGATTGGGGCGCTCTCGGGCGGTCGCCACAAGATCACGCAACCAGGGTTGTCGCGAAGGCCGAAACAACACGGTGATGGGCATGCGATCACCAAATCGCTGTGCCAGCGCTTGCGCCGTGATCTCGAAACAGCCCAGGTGGGGTGTCAAAAAAAGCACGCCTGAGCCATGGGTCAGCGCCTCTTCGACCGCGGTTTCGCCTTCCCAGTGCAGCTTGGTCGGCCGTCCGAGCCACATGCGGGGCGTCTCTGCCAACATTTTGCCCGACTCGGCCACCGAGGCCAGCGCGGTACTCAGGGGCAGCCCTGCTTGCTTTGCGTTGGCAAGCAGGCGGCGCCGGTAGCGGGGTGAGAAAAGGAATGTCGTCCAGCCAGCGAGCCAGCCGAGTGCATGAAGCAGTGGCAAGGGCAAGGCAGACAGGGCGCGAAAAAGGCTTTGAATGAAGACGGTCACGGCAAATACGGCAAGGGCTCAAGTGGACAGCCGAAGGGCTGACATGCTCAGGGTTCAAACGGTCTCTTGTTGGGCTTGCATTAAAATCGGTTGATCGCTGAGTTACTGAACTAATTGCGGGGCGATTCAAAAATTCCGCTAAAGCGTTCGCCGAACTTCGAAAGGCCGGCAACGCCGATCAACTTTCCTGGAGTTTATCTATATGGCGAACGATTTTCTTTTCACTTCCGAATCCGTCTCTGAAGGCCACCCCGACAAGGTGTCTGACCAGATCTCTGATGCGATTCTCGATGCAATCTTTAAACAAGACCCGCTGAGCCGCGTGGCCGCGGAGACGCTGTGCAATACCGGTTTGGTGGTGCTGGCTGGCGAGATCACCACCAATGCGCATGTTGACTACATCCAGGTCGCCCGCGACACCATCAAGCGCATTGGCTACGACGACACCGCCTACGGCATCGATTACAAGGGTTGTGCGGTCATGGTTTGCTATGACAAGCAGAGCAATGACATAGCCCAGGGCGTTGATCATGCGTCAGATGACCACCTCAACATCGGTGCCGGCGATCAAGGTTTGATGTTTGGCTACGCTTGCGATGAAACGCCCGAACTCATGCCTGCGCCCATTTACTACGCACACCGCTTGGTTGAACGCCAGGCCCAGCTGCGCAAAGATGGCCGTTTGCCTTTTCTGCGCCCCGATGCCAAGAGCCAGGTGACCATGCGCTACGTGGATGGCAAGCCCCACAGTATCGACACTGTCGTGCTGTCAACCCAGCACACGCCCGACCAGTCCGAGACCGCACTCAAGATGAAGGCCTCGTTCAACGAAGCCATCATTGAAGAGTTGATCAAGCCAGTGCTACCCAAAGAGTGGCTGAAAGACACGCGCTACCTGATCAACCCGACCGGCCGGTTTGTTGTCGGTGGACCGCAGGGCGATTGTGGCTTGACTGGCCGCAAGATCATTGTGGACACCTACGGTGGCGCCTGCCCCCATGGCGGTGGTGCGTTCAGCGGCAAAGACCCCAGCAAGGTTGACCGCTCGGCGGCCTATGCGGCGCGTTATGTGGCCAAAAACGTGGTGGCGGCAGGCCTGGCGCGTCAGTGCCAGGTTCAGGTGGCTTATGCCATCGGTGTGGCCCAGCCGATGAACATCACGGTTTACACCGAAGGCACGGGTGTGATCCCTGATGAAAAGATTGCCGAATTGGTGAGGGAGCACTTCGATTTGCGCCCCAAAGGCATCATCCAGATGCTGGATCTGTTGAGGCCCATCTACGAAAAAACAGCCGCATACGGCCATTTTGGACGTGAAGAACCGGAGTTCACGTGGGAGCGTACCGACAAAGCCGCGGCATTGAAAGCGGCTGCAGGCTTGTAAAGCCAGCCGCTCACCGCATGAGCGTTGAAGCGGTGTAAGTGGTCACTTTAAAAAATGGGCCCCTGTGTGAAAGCACAGGGGCTTTTTTCTTGCCACTTCGATGGCGATGGGCTTGTGTGGTCAATCAGGGCTGAATTTTTGGCGGGGCCGACCGATAAGGAGGGCAGAGTACTTTTACGCTGTGCATCGCAAAGACCCGGAGCCCAACATCATGGAAACACTTGCCACTTCTGAAACGAGCCTGGAAACAAGCCCCGAGCTGGAGCGCTTGGTGGCTTTGCGCACCCAAGCGTTGCAAGCCGACTTGGATCGCGCCAACCGACGGTTCGAAAATGCACCCTGCGGCCATCTGATGCTGGATGGGGCGTTGCGGTTGATGGACATCAACCAAACCCTGCTGGAATGGCTGGGCTACCAACGGGACGAATTGCTCGACCCGTCGATCAACCTGACGACTTTGGTGGACTCGGCCTGGTACCAACTGATGCAGCCGCGCCTGGAGGCCATCGGGCAATCAGATTCTGTTGAATCGATGGAACTGGATCTGATTCGCAAGGACGGCAGCCGTTTTCAGGCCCTGCTCACTTGCACGGCAGTCAAAGACGCTGAGGGACAGTTCTTGTACAGCCACTCCAGCGTTGTCGATATCAGCGAGCGCAAAAACACCGAGCAACGGGTTGCTGCACACGATGGCTTCCTGCAGACCATTACCGATCGCATCCCCGTCGAGTTGGCCTACTTTGACAAAGACCTCAACTGCCGGTTTGCCAACCGAGCCCATGCGGCCCGCTACGGGCGGCAGCCCGAAGACATGGCGGGTGAAAACCTGAGCAACCTGGTGGATGCCGACAAGCTGCCGGAAATCCTGCCATTCGTGGCCGAGGCGCTGAGTGGCCAAAACCAGACTTTTGAGTCGGAATACCTGGGGACTGACGGACGTCGAAGCTATTTTGAAGTGCACTACATCCCCGATCAACGAAAGGGTGATATCGAGGGCATCTTCATTGAGTTGCACGACATCAGCGAAAGCCGTCGAACAGAGGAGTTCGTGCTCGAAGCGAACCGCGATCTGGAGGAACGGGTGCGTGAGCGCAGCGCCGAACTGTTCCAAAGTGAGCAGCGCTACCGCTTGATGGTGGATGCCATCCAGGACCACTGCATCTATTTCGTGGACGAACACGGTGCCGTGACCGAGTGGACGGAAAGCGCCCAACGTCTGCACGGGCATTCGCGTCAGCAAATGCTGGGCCGCCCCTACCAGAACCTGTTGGCCATCGGCAACGCCGGTGAGGACGAAGTGGATCCCGAACAGGTTCTCCGTCTGGCAAAAGCCCATGGCCAATGGGAGACCCGGGGTTGGCGCCTTCGCGACGATGGCTCACGCTTCTGGGCCCACACCGTGCTCACAGCCTTGCGCAACGAGGGCGGTGAGCTGCAAGGTTTGTCTGCGATTACGCGTGACATGACAGCAGCCAAGAGTCTGGAGGACGTGATGAACGACCTCAACAAGGAACTTGAGAAACGTGTGGCAGAGCGCACCCAGCAACTGGTGGCGGCGAACAAAGACCTCGATGTGTTTTCCCACATGGTGTCGCATGATTTGCGCGCCCCACTGCGTCACATATCCAGTTTTGTCACCTTGTTGCAAGAGCAACTGGGCGAATCCAGCGACCGCCTCACCCTGCAGTACCTGAATTCCACAGCCAAGGCCAGCCGCCGCATGAGTTACATGATCGAAGGCTTGTTGGAGTACGCCCGTCTGGGCCGAGTCACGCTGGACTCCCAACCCGTGCCCTTGGCTCCCTTGCTGGATGGGGTCATCGCTCATCTCAAGATGGAAAACCCCGACCGCCAGATCGAGTGGGTGATCGAAGAGGACTTGCCAGTGGTGCGCGGCGACGCCATGTTGCTGGCGCAGGCTTGGGGCAACTTGTTGAACAACTCGGTGAAGTACACCAGAACCCGGGAAGCCGGGCGCATTGAAGTGGGCTGGAAAGTCAACCCTGTGGGTGGCCGCACCTTCTTCGTTCGTGACAACGGCGTGGGTTTCGATCTGGAGAAGGCCCATAACCTGTTCGTCATGTTCCAGCGCCAGCACCACTCCATGGACTTCGATGGCACGGGTACCGGCCTGGCACTGTCTCAACGCATCGTTGAGCGCCACGGAGGTCGAATCTGGGCAGAAACGGCACCCGATGAAGGCTGCACCTTCTACTTCACGTTGCCATTCGAAGGCACCGAACCCGAACTGGAGTTTCCTGCCTCGTCGATGGCGGAGCTGGCTTATTGATCCAGGCGCAGCGCGCGCCAGGCAAAAGGCCGCAAGGTGGACAGCTGTCCACCTTGCGGCCTTTTCATTCTTCGTCGGCGCTTCAGCGCACCCGCATGCCGGGTTTGGCGCCTGGCCATGGGTTCAGGATGTAGATGCCGGGTTCGGCTTTTTCGTCGGCATGGCCGGCAGCCAGCACCATGCCTTCGCTCAACCCGAATTTCATCTTGCGCGGCGCCAGATTGGCCACCATCACAGTGAGCTTGCCCACCAGGTCTTCGGGCTTGTAGGCGCTGGCGATGCCGCTGAAGACATTGCGGGTCTGACCTTCACCCACGTCGAGCGTCAGGCGCAGCAGCTTGACCGAGCCTTCCACCGCTTCGCAGTTCACGATCTGGGCGATGCGCAAGTCGATCTTGGCGAAGTCGTCGATGGTGATGGTGGGGGCGATGGCCTCGCCGCCGGGCAGCCCCAGGGCGAGCGCAGCCATCTCGGGAGGGGGCGAACCAGGCGAAGCAGCGAGTGTGGGGGCGCTGCGCCTTTCGTCACCGGCTAGGGGTTTTTCGACCAAGGGGGCAGGAGGCGGCTCGAACAGCGCGTCAAGCTGCTTCACGTCCACGCGCTGCATCAGGTGCTGGTAGGCACCAATGGCGTGTCCTGCGCCGAGCAGTTTGCCCGCGTCGCTGAATGTGAGCGGCTCGATCTTGAGGAAAGCCTCCACGTTGGCCGCCAGTGCGGGCAGCACTGGTTTCAGGTAGAGCGAGATCAGGCGGAAGGCTTCGATGCAGGTGCTGCACACGTCTTGCAGGCGAGCCTCCTGGCCTTCTTTCTTTGCCAGTTCCCAGGGCTTGTTCTGGTCGACATAGGCGTTGACCTTGTCGGCCTGCAGCATGATTTCGCGCAATGCTTTGCCGTACTCGCGCTCGGCGTACAGATCGGTCACCTCGATGGCGATGTCCTGAATCGATGCCAGCAGTGCCGCGCCATCGGCCGAGGCGGCGCCCAGCTTGCCGTCAAAGCGCTTGGCGATGAAACCTGCAGCGCGGGAAGCGATGTTGATGTATTTCCCCACCAGATCGCTGTTGACGCGCAACATGAAGTCTTCGGGGTTGAAATCGACGTCTTCGTTTTTACCGCTGAGCTTGGCCGCGAGGTAATAGCGCAGCCACTCGGGGTTCATGCCGAGCTCGAGGTACTTCAGCGGGTTCAGACCGGTGCCCCGGCTCTTGCTCATCTTCTCGCCGTTGTTGATGGTGAGAAACCCGTGCACAAACACGGCGTTGGGTACTTTGCGGCCGCTGAACTTCAGCATCGCCGGCCAGAACAGCGTGTGGAAGGTGATGATGTCTTTGCCGATGAAGTGGTACTGCTCGGTCGTCGGGTCGGCCATGAAGGCGTCGTAGTCCACGCCGATCTTGCCGAAGTGGTTTTTCAGCGAGGCGAGGTAGCCAATGGGCGCGTCCAGCCAGACGTAAAAATACTTGCCCGGTGCATCAGGAATCTGGATGCCGAAGTAGGGCGCATCGCGGCTGATGTCCCAGTCGCCCATCTTGGGCTTGCCGTCTTCGCCCGGTGCGATCCACTCGGTGATCTTGTTCAGCACCTCGGGCTGCACCGCGCCGCTGTTGGTCCAGCCGTTCAGGAACTCGATGCAGCGGGGGTCGGAGAGTTTGAAGAAAAAGTGGTCGGAGCTCTTGAGCACCGGCACCGCGCCAGACAGGGCCGAATAGGGGTTCTTCAGTTCGGTGGGCGCGTACACGGCACCGCAGTTTTCGCAGTTGTCGCCGTACTGGTCTTTGGTGCCGCATTTGGGACACTCGCCCTTGATGAAGCGGTCGGCCAGGAACATGCCTTTTTCAGGGTCGAAGAACTGCTCGATGGAGCGTGTTTCGATCAGGTCGTTGGCTTTCAGGGCGCGGTACACGTCTTGTGCAAGCTCGTGGTTTTCGGGTGCGTCGGTGTTGTGCCAGTTGTCGAAGGCAATGTGAAAGCCGTCGAGGTAGGGCTTGCGGCCCGAGGCAATGTCGGCCACGAACTGCTGGGGCGTTTTGCCGGCCTTTTCGGCCGCGATCATGATGGGTGCGCCGTGGGCATCGTCGGCGCAGACGAAGTGCACTTCGTTGCCGCGCATGCGCTGGAAGCGCACCCAGATGTCGGCCTGGATGTATTCCATGATGTGGCCGATGTGGAAATGGCCGTTGGCGTAGGGCAGGGCGGTGGTAACGAAAAGGCGGCGCGGCTGGCTCATGGGGGGCTTTCTGACGGGGAACCTTTGATTTTAGGGCTTTGATGCCCACAGGCGGGTTGTGTGTATGGGATGAATGCCCCAGCACCGGTAGACTTCCGAGTCTGTTTCGCCCCACATTCCTGGAGATTGCCCCCGATGTCCGTAGATTCCGCAGCCCTGTTGACCGCCTTGCAGTCAGTGATCGACCCCAACACGGGGCAAGACTTCGTGTCCACCAAGGCGCTGAAAAACCTGAGTGAACAATACGGCGAGGTGAGCTTTGATGTGGAGCTGGGGTATCCGGCCAAGAGCCAGGTCGAGCCCCTGCGTGCCGCTTTGGTGGCGGCGGCCAAAGCAGTGCCGGGCGTGGAAAACGTGTCGGTCAACCTGAGTATCAAGATTGCGGCCCATGCTGTTCAGCGCGGCGTGCAACTGTTGCCAGGCGTGAAGAACATCATTGCGGTGGCTTCGGGCAAAGGCGGCGTGGGCAAGAGCACCACGGCGGCCAACCTGGCGCTGGCGCTGGCGGCCGAAGGCGCCACGGTCGGCATTCTGGATGCCGACATCTACGGCCCCAGCCAGCCCATGATGATGGGGCTGGAAGGGCGCCCCGAGAGCCACGACGGCAAGACCATGGAGCCGCTGGTGAACCACGGCGTTCAGGTGATCTCCATCGGCTTTCTGGTCAACAAGGACGACGCCATGGTGTGGCGCGGCCCCATGGCCACGCAGGCGCTGGAGCAGTTGCTGCGCCAGACCAACTGGAAAGACCTCGATTACCTGATCGTCGACATGCCACCCGGTACGGGTGACATCCAGCTCACGCTGTCGCAGCGCGTGCCGCTCACCGGCGCGGTGATCGTGACCACGCCGCAGGACATCGCCTTGCTCGATGCGCGCAAGGGCATCAAGATGTTTGAAAAGGTGGGCGTGCCCATTCTGGGCATTGTGGAAAACATGGCGGTTTATTGCTGCCCCAACTGCGGCCACACCGAGCACATCTTTGGCGAAGATGGCGGCAAGAAAATGGCGGCCGAGTTCGAGATGGACTACCTTGGTGCTTTGCCGCTCAACATGCAGATCCGGGTGCAAGCCGATGGTGGTGCCCCGACGGTGGTGGCCGAGCCTGACGGCGAGATCGCGGGGCTTTACAAGGCTGTGGCGCGCCAGCTGGCGGTCAAGGTGGCCAAGCAGGCCAAGGACTTTTCCAGCAAGTTCCCGTCGATCAAGATCTCCAAGGACACCTGAGGACAGGCTGAGCCAGCCCTGCAAAAGCTCACTCTTCGCTCATGGATGACTTGATGTGGTCGCGCAGCGGCCGCATCAGGTAGTTCATCAGGCTGCGCTCGCCCGTTTTCACAAACAGCTCCACGGGCATGCCCGCGCGCACGTTGAGCTTGGCCATGGCCTGGCGGCCTTCAGGCGTTATTTCCGCACGCATGCGGTAGTAGGGCATTTTTGAACCCTCGTCGATCAGGCGGTCGGGAGACACCTGGGTCACGGTGGCCGGTATGCGCGGCGTGGTGTTCTGATTGAAGGCAGAGAAGATCAGGTCGACCGGCAAATCCGGGTGAACCGAATCCACCAGGTGGATGGGGATCTGGCCTTCGACGATCAAGGGCTCATCGATCGGCACGATGTCCATCATGCGAAAGCCGGGGCTGACCACACCACCATCGGTGAACACGGCCACGTCGGCGACCATGCCATCGACCGGGGCCCTGACCAGGTTGTTGGTGACTTCGTGGTCCAGGCCTTCCAGCCGGCTGCGCAAGGCTTCGGTTTCGTTTTGTACTTCGGCCAGCTGGGTGCGCACGTCTTTCTGAAAATCCTGCTGTCTTTGAACGCGGCGCAACTTGAGCTCGCTGATCTGGCGTTGACCGTGCCTGAGGTTGCCCGTGTCTTCGAGCACGGCCGCTTCCAGCTGCGCCAGGGTGCGCTCAAGTTCCAGCAGGCGGTTGCGCGGCGCGTAGCCGTCTTTGGCGAGGTTGCGCATGTTGCGCACTTGTTCGTTGAGCAGCGTGAGCTGGTGCGTCTTGCCATCGCGCGCCGATTCGAGGCCCGAATTCTGGGCTTGCAGGCCGGCCATGTTTTCGTCGATGGCGGCCAGTTCGCTGCGCAAGGCGCCTAGCCGGGCGTTGAATAGTTGGCGTTGAACCTCGGTGGTGCTTGCAATGCGGGGATCGGCCTGGGCGCCCAGCGTTTCGGGAGGGAAGCGGATGTCGCTCAGGCCGTCGCGTTCGGCGATCAGGCGCGCTTCGGCGCTGCGAGCGGTGAAATACTGGATGCGGGTGGTTTCGGCGTTGGAGCGGCTTTGTGTGCCGTCGATTTCCACCAGGGTCTGCCCGGCTTTGACCAGGTCGCCTTCTTTGACCAGGATCTTTTTGATCGTACCGCCGCTCTGGTGCTGCACCGCCTTTTTGTTGCCGGCCACGGTCACCGTGCCTGCCATGGGAACACCCTGATCCAGCGGTGCGAAAAATCCCCAGAAGAGAAAGGCCCCAAGTCCAATCAGCACGATCCACCAGCCCAGGCGCACGGGTGCAAGGGCGTCGGTTTTGACGAGATCATCGGTGCTGATGGTTCGTGGTGCGAGCGTGGTCGCGCCTTGGAGGTTGGGCATCATTTCGGGGTGATTCGCGGTGCGTGAAAGGAGCGGACGGGCTCAGGCCGGCGCCTTCGCTGGTGAAGTTGGCCCATGGGGCGAGTTCGCGGCGACCAGGCCCGGCGCCACCGCAAGGGCTTGGACCGAGGGTCTCGCCGCAGGCCCTTTGGGTTTCTGGGCTTTGGTCAGTTCGGCCAGCACCTGGTCGGTGGGTCCAAACAGCTGAGGGATGCCGTCTTTGAGCAGCAACAGCTTTTGTGTGATGCCGATGATGTTGGGGCGGTGGGTGATCAGCACCAGGGTCTTGCCACGCTGTTTCAGATCGGTGATGGCGCTCACCAGGGCCTGTTCGCCAGCCTCGTCCAGGTTTGAGTTCGGCTCATCGAGCACCACGAATGAGGGGTCACCGTAGAGCGCCCGGGCCAGGCCGATGCGCTGTTTTTGGCCCCCGGAGAGACCCGCTCCGCCGTCGCCCAGCGGTGTGTCATAGCCTTGCGAAAGGTGCTGAATCATGTCGTGCACGCCAGCGCGCTGTGCGGCCTGAATGACCTGTTCGGCATTCACTTCGCCGAACCGCGCAATGTTCTCACTGATGGATCCGCTGAACAGCTCCACGTCTTGCGGCAGATAGCCTACATGGGGGCCCAGTTGCGCCTTGTCCCATTGATAAACATCGGAGCCATCCAGGCGCATGGTGCCCGCAGCTGCAGGCCATACGCCGACCAGCACCCGCGCCAGCGTTGACTTGCCCGAGCCGCTGGGGCCGATCACGGCCATGGCTTCACCTGCTGGAAGCGCAAAGCTGAGGTTGCGCAGGGCCGGCACAGTGGCGCCCGGGGGCACCACGGTGACCGCTTCGGCCGCCACCCGTCCTTCGGGCCTGGGCAATGCCATGCGGTCGGGTCGCTGGGGGTTGTTGGCCAACAACTCGCTCAACCGGCGGTATGCGCTGCGGGTATTCGACCAGCCTTTCCACATGCCAATCAGCTGGTCCACCGGGGCCATGGCACGGCCCATAAGAATCGAGCCCACGATCATCATGCCGGGCGTGATGTGGTTCTCCAGCACCAGCAAGGCACCCATGCCCAGAATCAACGACTGCAGGGACACGCGGACGAACTTGCTGCTGGCTGTGACCAACCCGGCCTTTTCGCTGGCCTCTGCCTGCAACTGCAGAAATTTGCTGTGCAGCTTGAACCAGCGCCCCATCAGGTGGGGCAGCATGCCCATGGCTTCAATGACTTCGGCATTGCGCAGGTTGTTGGTGGCCAGATTGCCCGCCACGATGGCCATGCTGTTGGCTTCGGTCAAGGGTTTGCGCGAAACCACCTCATTGACCCAGGCGAGGATGACCAATACAGCCGTGCCGGCGAGTGCAAAGACGCCCAAAGTCCAGTCAAACATGAAGATGACCAGCAGGTACACCGGAAACCACGGTGCATCAAAAAAAGCGAACAGCGAGTTGCCGGTGAGGAACTGGCGGATGGTGGTCAGGTCAGCCAGTGACTGACCTGCGTTGCCACCGGTGCGTTTCAGGTTTTGTTCGAACGCGGCCGCGTAGACCCGTTTGTTCAGCTTCATGTCGAGCTTGGCACCGACCCGGATCAACACATAGCTGCGCACCAGTTCCAGCGCGTTCATGAAGAGATAGGCGCCCAGCACCATCAGCGTCAGCATGAGCAGCGTGGTTTCGTTGCGACTGGAAAGCACCCGGTCGTACACCTGCAGCATGTACAGCGAAGGCACGATCATCAGCAAATTGATGATGGCGCTGAACACGCCGACGCTGCGAAACGCGCTGCGGAATTCCGACAGCGCTCGACCAATTTCGTTGTCAGGCAGTTTCAGGCTGGAGAACATGGGGCTTGGAGGTGTTTCTGGGGGGGCGGTTTGCACGCTTGCCAAAGATGGCGGCAGCCTTGGGGCGGGACAGTCCGTGGGCAGGGCGTTGTGGAACTTGGTGACAAGTCTGCCGGATGCTGGAAGGTTCGAAGGCTGGAGTTGGGGCCCAATCCGCCCGCACTTTGTGTCATCGCATGCAAGGAGCCTTCGCGAAGACGGGGCACGGACTGGGTCGGCCATCGTGCTTTTGGTGGGTGCGCGTGCGACAGCGGTTTTCGCTTCTTCTCTCACCCTTTTCCCGGTTGCAGGCCATCGCCTTCAAGGGTCATTGCCCGGTTGTAAAATGGGGTGTTCAGAGCGAGCCGGTGCTTCCCCGGCTCGCTTTTTTGTTCAATCCGGAAGCCATGTAGAGGAACACCATGTACAAAAACCTCGTGGCCAGGCGCGTTTGCGCCGTTTTGGCTGCCTGCTTTTTTCTCCCTTTTTTATCGTCAGCCCACGCCGAGGGGAGCGCCAAGCCCCCGTTAAAGGCCGCATTCGTGTACGTGGCACCCTTGGCCGGGCCTGGCTGGGTGGCGCAACACGAACAGGGGCGTCAGGCGGTTCAGGCGGCGCTGGGTGACCAGGTCAAGACGTCGTTCGTTGACAACGTGGCCGAAGGGGCCGATGCCGAGCGCGTGATCCGGGATCTGGCGCGGCAAGGCAATCGCATCATTTTTACGCCCAGTTTTGGCTACATGGAGCCCACCCTCAAGGTGGCGCGCGAGTTTCCTGATGTGAAGTTCGAGTCCGTCACCGGGTACAAGACAGCCGCCAACGTGGCGGTGGCCAACGCCCGGTACTACGAAGGCCGTTACCTGGCCGGCATCGTGGCCGGCCGGATGGCGACCCGGGCGGGTTACGTGGCGGGCTTTCCGATTCCCGAGGTGATCCAGGGCATCAACGCCTTCACCTTGGGCATGCGGTCGGTCAACCCCAAGGCCACGGTGCGGGTGGTGTTTCTGGGCGAGTGGTTCAACCCGCCCCGCGAGCGAGATGCAGCGATGAGCCTGATGAACCAGGGTGCGGAAGTCCTGGCCTCTCACACCGGATCCACCGCGGTCATGATCGCGGCGCAGGAACGCGGCAAGCTGGCCGTGGCCTATCACTCGGATATGCGCCAGGTCGCTCCCGACGCGCAAATTGCTGCGGTCACCCACCATTGGGGGGACTACTACACCCAGCGCACCCGTGCCGTGCTCGATGGCACCTGGAAAACCGGCTCGGTATGGGGCGGCGTGAAGGCGGGCATGGTTCGACTGGAGGGTTTCGGCCCGAAGGTACCCGCCGCGGTGCGCACAGAAGCCTTGGCGCGTCAGGCGCAGTTGGCCACCGGCAAATTGGAGGTGTTTGCGGCTTTGCATGACCTGCACGACAACGAAGGGCGCATTGTTGTCCCTGCTGGGCGCAACTTGAGCGATGGCGATATTCGAACCATGAACTGGCTGACAGAGGGCGTGATCGGCCGGATCGAGAAATAGTTCACGGGCGCGCATAGGGACCATGCTGTAGCCGGTATGTGCCGGATGCTGTACTTGGTTACAGTGGCAAGGTGAACCACAGTTACCGCGCCGCCATTCTTCGTTTTGATGCAGATCGCCAGCCTGTCTATGAAGCAGATGGGTTGCTGGTGATCGGTCCCGACGCGAACGGCCGCCAAGTGGTGCAGGCCGTGGGAGACCACGCTGGCGTGGCCAGGCGATTCCCTGATGTTCCGGTCGAAGACTGGCGCGGCAAGCTGATTGCGCCCGGGTTTGTGGATATGCATGTGCATTACCCGCAGACCGACGTGATCGGTGCCCCGGCCGACGGGCTGTTGCCCTGGCTCGAGAACTACACCTTCCCGCACGAAACACGCTTCCATGATGCTGCGTACGCACGCAGCGTTGCCGATTTTTTCTTTGACGAACTGCAGCGCAACGGGGTTACAACGGCCTTGACCTTTGCCACGTCCCACCCGGCATCGGTGAACGCAGCGTTTGAAGCCGCACAGGCGCGGGGCCTGCGGTTCATGACCGGCAAAGTGCTGCAAGACCGCAACAGCCCGGACGGCGTGCGCGATGAGACCGAACAAAGCCTGATCGACACAGAAACACTGATCCAGCGCTGGCACGGCGTGGACCGCCTCGGTTACGCGATCACCCCGCGCTTTGCGCCCACCAGCTCGCCCGAGCAGTTGCGCGGAGCGGGCGCCTTGGCGGCCAAGTACGGCGATGTGTGGATTCAATCGCATGTGGCGGAGAACCACGACGAGGTGCGTTGGGTGGGTGAGCTGTTTCCCGATGCCTCCAGCTACCTTGGCGTTTACGGCGACGCCGGTTTGTTGCGTCGGCGAGCGGTCTATGCGCACTGCATCCACCTCGATTCGGGGGACCGGGCCCTGATGCGCGAATCAGGCGCCGCCGCAGCGGTGTGCCCAACCAGCAACCTGTTTCTGGGCAGCGGCTTCTTCGATTTCGCGGCAGCGGACGCCGCAGGTATGCGCTATGGCCTGGCCAGTGATGTGGGTGGCGGCACCAGTTTTTCCCCTTTCAAAACCATGCTCGCGGCCTACTACGTGGGGCGCGAGGGCCAAACCAAACCTGGGCTGAGCCTGACGCCTTCACAGCTCTGGTGGCAACACACAGCAGGCGCCGCCGATGGCCTGGGACTGGGCGGCCTGGTGGGCAATTTGTTGCCAGGATACGAGGCCGATTTTGTGGTGCTGAATCCGCAAGCCACACCGTTGCTGGCGCGCAAGACCCAGCAAACCAACAGCCTGGAAGAACTGCTTTTTGCTTTGATCGTGTTGGGTGATGAACGCGTGATCGAGCGCGTGCACACCGCCTGAACTGCTCAGCCGCGAAACGTTGGCGCCGGCGACCGCGCAGCGGCTGAGCGTGGGGGCGTTCAACGACCGCAGCGAAGGGCCGCCCCAAGCAAGGGCAGCCCCCTCGGGGGGCAGCGACCCGCAAAGCGGCGGAGCGTGGGGGCGTTCAACGACCGCAGCGAAGGGCCGCCCCAAGCAAGGGCAGCCCCCTCGGGGGGCAGCGACCCGCAAAGCGGCGGAGCGTGGGGGCGTTCAACGACCGCAGCGAAGGGCCGCCCCAAGCAAGGGCAGCCCCCTCGGGGGGCAGCGACCCGCAAAGCGGCGGAGCGTGGGGGCGTTCAACGACCGCAGCGAAGGGCCGCCCCGAGCAAGACCAGCCCCCTCAGGGGGCAGCGACCCGCAAAGCGGCGGAGCGTGGGGGCCACATTCCACCTCTTTACAATCTCCGCCAACCCCGGAGCAAACACATGAGCATCAAAAGCGACAAATGGATCCGCCGCATGGCCGAGCAGCACGGCATGATCGAGCCCTTCGAACCTGGCCAGGTTCGGCAAAACGCCTCTGGCGAGCGCATCGTCAGCTACGGGACGAGCAGCTACGGCTACGACATCCGTTGCGCGCCTGAGTTTAAGGTCTTCACCAACATCCACAGCACGGTGGTGGACCCGAAGAACTTCGACGAAAACAGCTTTGTGGACATCAACAAAGACGTTTGCGTGATCCCGCCCAACAGTTTCGCGCTCGCCCGCACCCTGGAATACTTCCGCATCCCGCGCAATGTACTCACGATTTGCCTGGGCAAGAGCACCTACGCCCGTTGCGGCATCATCGTCAACGTGACCCCGTTCGAGCCTGAATGGGAAGGCTACGTGACGCTGGAGTTCAGCAACACCACGCCGCTGCCGGCCAAGATATACGCGGGCGAAGGCTGCGCGCAGGTCTTGTTCTTCGAGAGCGACAAAGACGACGTCTGCGAGACCAGCTACAAAGACCGGGGTGGCAAATACCAGAATCAGGTGGGCGTCACGCTGCCCAAGACCTGAGTCCGGTAGGCTGCATGCACCCCATGCCCATGCCCATGACCGTCGCGTGAGCGCACGGGTTCGCGACTTTTCGCAAGCCTGTGCCCGCAAGGGTCCCCACAATTGGTCTTTTTGACCGCTGTGTTTGCATAATGCAACAGCCGCAGCGCGCACGCGCTCGTTCGGCCCAATGACACGAACGCCCGAGGAGCCCGAATATGAAGTGGGAAAACAACCGCCAGTCCGACAACATTGAAGACCGTCGCAACCAGCCCGGTGGCGGCGGTGGCATGTTTGGCGGCGGCGGGCGCCGGCGCGGCGGCAAGGGCATCGGCCTGGGCACCATTGCTGTTGCTTTTATCGCGGCCTGGATTTTTGGCATCAACCCCATGACCATTCTGGGGTTCCTGGGTGGCGCGGGCGATCTGATGCCCAGCCAGACCCAGAGTGCGCCAGCCAATTCCACCACGGCAAGCAGCAAACCCACCGATGAAATGGGCCAGTTCGTGGCCGCTGTGCTGGGCGGAACCGAAGATGCGTGGAGCGCTGTGTTCAAGCAAGGTGGCGCGCAATATCAGGCCCCTAAGCTGGTGATGTTTCGGGGCTCCACCCAGACAGCCTGTGGTCAAGGTCAGGCCGCTATGGGCCCGTTTTACTGCCCTGCAGACCGCAAGGTCTACATCGACCTGGGCTTCTATGAAACGATGAAACGCCAATTGGGCGCGCCGGGCGACTTTGCACAAGCCTATGTGGTGGCCCATGAAGTCGGGCACCACGTGCAAAACCTGATGGGTTTGACCGGCAAGGTGGATGGCATGCGTGGTCGTATCAGTGAGCGGGAGCAAAACGCATTGTCGGTTCGGTTGGAGTTGCAGGCCGATTGTTTTGCCGGCATCTGGGCCCACCACAACCACAAAAGCAAATCGATTCTTGAATCGGGCGATGTTGAAGAGGCCATGAACGCCGCCGCCGCCATTGGTGATGACGCTTTGCAACGCAAGAGCCAAGGCGTGGTGGTGCCCGACAGTTTCACCCACGGCACCAGCGCGCAACGCCAGCGCTGGTTCTCCAAAGGCCTGGAAACCGGCAGTGTTCAGGCCTGCGATACCTTTAACGCGCAACAAATCTAACGCAGATCGGCGCCTGGGCTTTCGAGGCGAAGCGTGATCGCCTCCAGTGTCTGGCACATGACATGTTGTGGGCCCTGTCGAGCCTTCAATTAGAACCCTGAGACAATCCGAAAAAATCCTCAGGGGGAGCGCTATTGATGACACACCGTTTTTGGGCCCAGTGTGTGGGTCGCATGTTGGTATCCACTCTGCTGGCCATCGGTCTTGCGGCTTGCGCCACTGGCCCGCGCCTGGTGTCGCACTCCTTCAGTTTCAATGGCCTGAAGGATCACTGGGCTGACAGTGTTGATTTGCTTGCGTATGCCTATGGCGATGGCTACCACATGGTTCGCGAGGATCTGAGCAATCCAAGCAGTTCCGCTCTCGCGAACAAGCCGGGGTTGCCCACAGGGCGGTCCATTAACGGACCCATGCCGGTTGGCGAGTTCTTGTTCGTCAAATGGCGGGTCAAGGCGACGGGTGAGGTGCTGGAGCAGCGGGTGGATTTACGGGGCCGTTTGCCCAAAAACATGACCAACCGAGAGGTGACGTTTGTGATGGAAGGTCCCCAGTTGTATGTGTTTGTGGTGACCCGTGATGCGCCAATGGTTAAGGGTGTGCTGCTCAAGACATGGCTTTCCAGGTACAACCACGCCTACGAAATCTATCCCACCAAATAAGCTAAAAGTCAGGAGCTAGGCGATGGGAAAATCTGTTCGGCGCGCGATGACCGACGCAGAAGTCGTCCTCATGCCAGAGGCGCGGCAAGCCATGGCCGAAGTGGGCAAGGCCGGAGCCTCAACTGGCTTCAACTACTTTGCAGCCTTTGACGGCACCAACAACGACAAAGACAACCTCAAACTCTCTGGCGACCCATTTCAAACCAATGTCGCGAATCTGTTCGATCGAGCAGGACAAAGCGATAGATTTGAATCGGGCTACTACAAAGGCGTCGGAACCGGCGGAGATCAAGGCAATATCGTCAATGCGGCTGCAAACCCAACCCCTGCGATCGATGCGGCAGCTGAAAGTGCCTACAGCGATTTCTCCAGGGCCTCGGCAGACTAGTTGCGAGTCCACCCCGATGCCACTCCCGCTGACTTGAGCGCATCGGTGGGGGGCTTCAGTCGGGGTTGCCCATCGGGGGTGCGGTTTGCGCAGCTGGTGAACGAGCGTGGCTTGGTGACGGCCGATGGCACAGTCGTCGCGCCACCCGGCAGCGTTGCCGTCACCGGCATGGCGCTGATCGATCCGGTGGCAACCGGTGTCCAGGGCGAGATGGGCATTCCGAGCAACGTCAAAGGGCCGGTGCTGGTGGTCGAGGGCAACGATGAAAACCGCAGCCATTTTCGCCCGCTGTATTACGGCGATGATCCGCGTGTCACCACCGTGCAGCACCCAGGCAACCATGTCGGTGTGGGCGGCGGTTACGACCGCAACGGCACGGCAGCCAACGTGCTGGAAGGTGTCACCGGGTATTTGCAGAATCGGGGCGTGCCCCTGACCGATGTACCGCAAGCGCTGCGGTTTGACCCAAGCAAGCGGCCGCAAATCTATACCGAGGGTTATGCCACTGCACGCAATGGCGAGGTCTTGCCCAACCCAGACGGTACGCCAAAGTCGGTTTGGCCTCTGGACGAGGCGAAGTTGGGCCGCATTGCGGTGAGGCCTCACATGTCCGAAACCCACAAGGCCTGGCTGGAAAAAGCCTTTCAAGATCTCTCCCCCGAACTCAAGGCGCGTGGCTTGTCTGACGGTCAATGCGCCCAAGCCAGTCTGGCCTGTGTGAGCGCTGCGGCAGAAAACGCCCAATGGGGTGCTCCTGAGCGCTTTGTGGTGAGCAAAGACGGTGCCAGCATGGCCGCCGTGCAACAAGACGGACGGTTCACTGAAGTTGGGGTGGGCAAGGCTTTGCAAACGAGCAGCAGTGAATACCTGGAGCGATTGAACCCGCCGGAACAAGATGTTCAACAAGGACGGGCACTGACCGCCGAAATGCGCCATATCCCGGTGCCACAACTGGCTCGCTGAGCAGCTTCGCTCCGCCGCCTGGGCGGTGCATCTTTCGGCAAAAGGGGTCCCGATTGGGCGAAAACCGCCCAAAGTGAGAGAATGCAGGGTTAATGCCCTATACCCTGCGCGCATTTTTTAGGCAGCGCGCCCTGCAATGACCCAATCTTTTTCCCAACTCTCCCTCTCTCCATCGATCGCCCAAGCTGTGGCCGAGATGGGCTACGAGACCATGACGCCGATCCAGGCGCAGGCCATTCCCGTTGTTCTGGAAGGCCGTGACGTGATGGGTGCTGCCCAGACCGGCACCGGTAAAACCGCCGCCTTCTCGCTGCCTCTTTTGCAGCGCATGCTCAAACACGAGAACAGCTCAACCTCGCCTGCGCGCCACCCTGTTCGCGCTCTGGTGCTGCTGCCCACCCGTGAGCTGGCCGACCAGGTGGCCGAACAAGTCAAGCTGTATGCGAAACACACCAAGCTGCGCAGCATGGTGGTGTTTGGCGGTATGGACATGAAGCCACAAACCGCTGAGCTGAAAAAAGGTGTCGAAGTGCTGGTGGCCACGCCTGGCCGCTTGCTCGATCACATTGAAGCCAAAAACTGTGTGTTGAACCAGGTGGAATATGTGGTGCTCGATGAAGCCGACCGCATGCTCGACATTGGTTTCCTGCCCGATTTGCAGCGCATCCTGAGCTACCTGCCCAAGACCCGCACCACGCTGCTGTTCTCGGCCACGTTCTCTCCCGAGATCAAGCGTCTGGCGAGCAGCTACCTGCAAGACCCGGTAACGATCGAGGTGGCGCGCTCCAACGCGACAGCCTCCACCGTGGACCAGCACTTCTACCGTGTGGACGACGACGACAAGCGCGCCACACTCAAGAAAATTCTGCTCGATCGCGGTGTGACCCAGGCCTTTGTTTTTGTGAACAGCAAACTCGGTTGCGCGCGACTGGCGCGCTCTCTGGAGCGCGAAGGTCTGAAAACAACAGCCCTGCACGGCGACAAAAGCCAGGATGAACGCCTGAAGGCCCTTGAGGCTTTCAAGAGCGGGGCGGTCGATTTGCTGATCTGTACCGATGTGGCCGCCCGCGGCCTCGACATCAAAGATGTGCCCGCCGTCTTTAACTTTGATATCCCGTTCAACGCCGAAGACTATGTGCACCGCATTGGCCGTACTGGCCGTGCGGGTGCGTCTGGCCTGGCGGTTTCGTTCGTCAGTGCCCGCGATACCCGGCTGATTGGCGACCTGGAAAAGTTGCTGGGGAAAAAGATCGAGCTTGAAGCGCTCGAGCTTCAGACCGATCGCCAGCCCGCAGGCCACTTCAACGATGGCCAACGCGCCTGGCGCAACGAAGAGGGTGGCGAGCGCCGTGAACGCCGCGAGCCCCGCGGGGAAGGCCGCAGTGCGGCTTCCCGGCCCCCGCGCCCGCCGCGTGCCCCTGCCGATCCGTTGTTCGACAAACCTTATGAGCCCAGCGTGGCCAGTGATACCCCGCCCTCTTGGGAGGCTTCGCAGCGCTCCTCTCCTGGCCGCTCGTTGTCACCCAATATCAAGACCCGCAAGAAAGTGCCGGCGCTCTTCAAGGCCATGCCTGTTGAAAGCGAGCTGGCGGTGGTCGTTGATGAGCAACCAGAGGCAACCGAAGGCACCTCGACAGCGACTTCCTAAAGTTTTTTCTTGCCAGGCTTTTGGCTTTGCGGGCACTGCACCTGTATGAGTTCCGCTTCGCCGCGCGGGCCAAGGCGTGCAGCCGTCAGGCAACCCCCCCACACGCAGCCTGTATCGAGTGGCAAAACACCCTGCCGCTCTGCCGAACCTTTGAGCGTTGACCAGTGGCCAAAGGCAATCGGCGTGCCCAGGGTTTGCCGCCCCGGCACTTTGAACCACGGCATGAAGCCTTCAGGTGCGGCAGCGGCACTGTCTTTGGTCTCGAACTCCATCACCCCATCGGCTGAGCAAAATCGCAGGCGCGTGAGCGCGTTGACGATCACCCGCAAACGATCGGCACCAGTCAGGTCCGCGCTCCAGGCGGCGGGTTGGTTGCCATACAGCTGGTGCATGAACTCACCCCAGTCGGCATCGCGCAAAGTGATCTCGACTTCGTCTGCCAGCGCCAGGGTTTGCGCGACATCCCATTGGGGCAGCACGCCCGCGTGCACCATCAGCCACCCCTGCATGTGCAAGGCCAGTGGGCGTGCGCGCAACCAGTCGAGCAAAACGGAGCGATCGGAGGCATGCAAAATACCGTCAAGCGTGTCGCTGCGATGCGGCTTGCGCACGCCGTGAGCCACCGCCAGCAAATGCAGGTCGTGGTTGCCGAGCAGGCAATGAGCCGAGCCTTGCATTGCAATCATGCGGCGCAGCACGGCCAGCGAGTCGGGCCCCCGGTTGACCAGGTCGCCAAGCAGCACCAGCGTGTCGCGGCTGGCAGAAAAATCGATTTTTTTCAACAAACGCCCCAAGGCTTCATCGCAGCCTTGCAAGTCGCCAATCAGGTAAAGTGCCATTGGGGCTTTTTGCGCGGAAATACCGCGCTTTTTTGATAGGGAAAACAGTCCCTCATTATGGATATATTGATCATCGCCTTTCTCACCCTGCTCAACGGGGCGTTCGCCATGTCGGAGCTGGCATTGGCATCCAGCCGCAAGGCGCGGCTCATGGCCATGGCCGAGGCGGGCGACAAGGGCTCGGTCACGGCGCTCAAGCTGCTCGAAGACCCCACGCAGTTTCTTTCATCGGTGCAGGTGGGCATCACCTCCATCGGCATGCTCAACGGCATCGTCGGCGAAGCCGCGTTCAGCGGTGGTCTGGCGCAGCGCCTGCAGGCATGGGGCGTGGCCGAGGCCACCGCCAGCGTCGCCGGAACGGCCATCGTGGTGGTCGTGATTACCTTCATCACCATCGTGTTTGGCGAGTTGGTGCCCAAACGCATCGGGCAGCTGTACCCCGAAGCGGTGTCGCGCTGGGTGTCGCGGCCCATGGCTTTTGTGGCCAAAGCGGCGCGGCCCTTTGTCTGGCTGCTCTCTCACACCACCCATGGTGTCTTGAAGCTGCTGCGCGTGGATGCCAATGCGGTGCAGCATGTGACCGAAGAAGAGATCAACGCCAGCCTGGAAGAGGGCGTGGATGCCGGTTTGATCGAGGAACATGAACACCAGATGGTGCGCAATGTGTTTCTGCTCGATGACCGCCAGCTCACCTCCATCATGGTGCCCCACTCCGATATTGAGTGGCTCGACGCGCAGGAAACGGTTGATTCGGCGGTGCAAAAAGCCTGGGCCAAAGGGCATTCCTGGTACCCGGTTTGCCGCGATGGACTGGACGATGTGGTCGGCGTTATCCATCTGCCGTTCTTGCTGTCGCTGCAATCACAGGGTCTGCACACCGATGAAATCCGGCAGCACGCCTTGCCTGCGGTGTTCGTGCCCGAGACCCTTACCGGCATGGAGTTGCTGGAGCAGTTCCGCATTCGTTCGACCCGCATTGTGTTCGTCGTCGATGAATATGGCGTGGTGCAGGGCGTGGTCACGCCGCTCGATATGTTGCAGGCCATCACCGGCGAACTGTCGCCGGAGCAACCGGTTGACGCCTGGGCCATTCCAAAGGAAAACGGTTCCTGGCTGGTTGATGGCGGCATGCCGGTCACCGAGCTCAAGGCGCGCTTTGATATCGATGAACTGCCCGACGAAGACAAGGGCCGCTACAACACGGTCGCGGGGCTGATGCAGGCGGTGGCGGGCGAGTTGCTGGGCTTGCAGCAATCGGTGGATTGCGTGGGCTGGCGGTTTGAGGTGTTGGCCCTGGAAGGGCGGCGCATTGACCAGGTGTTGATCACGCCTTTGCCTCCTGAATCAACCGAGGAATGAACGCTGACCGGTTCGTCTGAGCGCTGCGCAAGGCGGGCCGTCTGGATGCCGCTGGCGCCCGGGCAGCATTGTTGGTGGCAGCGCACTCAGGGCCTTCAAAGAAGCCCCTCTTTTTGGCCTGCAGGTGTTGATGCAGAAAAAATGTGGGCAGGCTCGACTGCGCTGCCGGTCAAGGCCATGGCCATGGCCTTGAACCCTGCCTGCCTTTTCGGGTAAAACAGATTCCATCTTTTCAGGTGCTCACCCCGCCTCTTTCGTTTCTTCGTTACCTCACATCAGTGCCCTTGACAAAAATATGGCTGTTACCCCGACCCCGACCCCGACCCCCCGCACTGCAGACAGCTTTCAGCGTTTTTCCCAGATTCTGAACGCGTCTGGCGCGCGTGATGCATTGGCCTATTTGTTGAGTCTCTCGGACTACCGTTTCATTGGAATCTTCCGGTTTCAGGATGGCAAGGCCAACGCAGCAATCCATTACGACCGGGAGAGTCCTGAAGTCTTGTCCGCTACCGAGGTCCCCGACACGGCGACCTATTGCTGCTATGTGCGAGACAGCAATGGGGTGTTCACCACCGCCAACGCGCTGGAAGACCGGCGTTTGGATCAGCATCCTGCCCGCGAAACGGTGCTCGCCTATTGTGGTGTGCCGGTGATGGGTCCAAGTGGCCATCTGCTGGGAACCTTGTGCCACTACGACCTTGTCCCACGAGATCCGGAGCAACTCGACATGGAGCTGCTCCTTCAGGTAGCTGTGGCGCTGGAGCAAGGCGATCATGTGCCGCCTTATCCCGTGGCTTCGGCTTGAGCAAACCGAAGCGCTGACGCGGCTCGGCGCATTGGTGCCTGCGGCCACAAGCACCCGGCCACTCAGAAGCCGCATCAAACCGGCACATCAGGCGCAAGGTCAGCGGGTGGAGCGCCTGGGCGCCAGATGAACGCCTGCCAACATGCAGCGCACAGAACCACCGGCAAGCTCGATGGTGGGCACGTCCAGCGGCAGCAGGCGTGCCGAGTGTTCGATGACGCGGCGTTGCGCGTCCGACAGGCTGGCGGCGGCACGGGTCGATAGCGCGAGCACCCGTCCTTGCGGGCTGGAGAGTTCGATCGCATTGCCCGCAAAGTCGGCCACCTGCTGCTGGGAAATCGGCAACACCTCGCGGCCGGTTTCCTCCAGGCGCTGGCGCACTTCGCCGGCGCGCCCGGGATCAACGATGGCGTCAAGCGCCACCAGTGCAAACTGCGTGGCGATGCACATCAACACATTGGTGTGGTAAATCGCCTTGCCCTGCGCATCGGCCGTGTTGAACACCAAAGGCTCGTAGTTGAAGTGGGTTGCGAAGCGCTCCAGCGCCAGCGGGTCGGCGCGGTTGGAACGGGCCGTGAAGGCCACGCGCGCGAGGTGGTCGAGCACCATGGCGCCCGTGCCTTCGAGGAACAGGCCGTCGTGTTCAAGACCACTGTAGTCGATGATGTCTTGCACCCGGTAGTGCTGCTTCAAAAACTCCAGGATGTCGGTGCGCCGTTCGCGCCGGCGGCTCGGGTTGTACATGGGGTACAGCGCCACGTGACCGCCGGGATGGGTCGAGAACCAGTTGTTGGGGAACACGGCGTCGGGCGTGTTGTGACGCCCGTCGTCGTCGAACAGGTGCACCGTGATGCCTGCCTCCCGCAGGGTCGCTGCCGCGCGGGTCACTTCTTCGTGCGCGCGGGTGGCGGTTTCATCGGCGGAGCGCTCGGAGGGCTTCTGAAAGCTGTTGTCTTCAGCTGTTTCCGGGTTGGGCGTGAAACGGTGTGGGCGCACCATCACCACGGCCGATGGCGCCTGAATCGACATGGGTGTTTCGCTGCGGTGCATGGCTGGCGTTCTCCACCCGCGATCAGGCTGCCGTCGCAACACGGCGTGGGACGGCCACCGGCGTCGGTGTGCTCAACATGCCAAACAGATTCTTGGGGTCGGCCAGTTGGGGAATCAGCGCGGTGTGCTCGCCCAGGCCCAGCGCGTTGGCGGCGGCGAACATGAAGCGCAGTGCAGAAAAATCCTCCAGTGCAAAACCCACCGAGTCGAACACGGTCACCTGAGCGGCGTTGTCTCGGCCAGCCTTTTGGCCCAGCAAAACTTCCCACAGCTCGGTCACCTGGAAGTCCTCGGCCTTGTGCTGGATTTCGCCTTCGACGCGCGACTGGGGTTCGTATTCCACAAACACCTTGGCCGCATCGAGGATGTCACCGTGCAGCTCGGTCTTGCCGGGGCAGTCGCCGCCCACGGCGTTGATGTGCATGCCGGGCTCGATCATCTCGGGCGTGAGGATCAGGGCCATGGTTTTGTCGGCGGTGACCGTGGTCACAATATCGGCGCCGCACACCGCCTCTGCCGTGCTGTTGCACACCGTGATGTTCAAACCGCTGCCTTGAAGGTTGGCCACCAGCTTGGCGGTGGCTTGCGGGTCGATGTCAAACAGGCGCAGGGTGGTGATGCCCACCAGATGCTGAAACGCCAGCGCCTGGAATTCGCTTTGTGCACCGTTGCCGATCAAGGCCATCACCCGGCTCTCGGGGCGGGCCAGCGTTTTCGCGGCGAAGGCCGACATGGCGGCGGTGCGCAGCGCGGTGGTGAGCGTCAACTCGCTGAGGAACAGCGGGGCGCCGGTGTCCACATCGGCCAGCACACCAAACGCCATCACGGTGGACATGCCGATGGCCGTGTTGCTGGGGTGGCCGTTGACGTATTTGAAGCTGTAGCGCTGCGCATCGGCCACCGGCATGAGTTCGATCACGCCATCCTTGGAGTGACTGGCCACGCGGGCGGTTTTGTCGAACTCGGGCCAACGCTTGAAGTCGTCGCGGAGGTTGTCGGCCATGGCGGCGATGCAGTTGGCCAGACCTTTGCGGCGGACCAGCTCAGCGGCGGCGGGGGCGCTCAGGTACAGGGTGCCGTCAGTGCGGAATTGGGTCAGATCGTTGTGTTGCATGGTCATCTCGGGAAACTTTGTGTATCGGGTGAACCCAGTGTCTCGCCTTGTGAAGACAATGAAAAGTGGCAAAAAAGTACCGATACGGTAGAAATATGATCAAAATGTTAGAACAAATTGCCATTTTGTAAAAACCATGGACGAACTCGATCACAAACTCATTGGCCTGTTGCGGCAAAACGCCAGGCTTTCCGTTGCCGACCTGGCCCACAAGCTCAAGGTCTCGCGCGGCACGGTTACCAACCGGTTGCGCAAGCTCGAAGACTCGCAGATGGTCGTGGGCTACACGGTGCGCCTGCGGCCCGAGGCCGAGCCGGAGCGCATCCGTGCCTGGACGTCGATCGAGGTTGAGGGCAACCGCATGCGCGAAGTGATCGCGAACCTGCTCGGCGAGCCGGGTGTCGCTTCATTGCATGACACCAATGGCCGCTGGGACTTGCTGGCCGAGCTGGAGGCCGGTTCCATGGCCGGGTTGTCCAAGGTGCTGGAGCGAGTGCGGCTGATCAACGGGATTCGGGGGACGGAAACGAGCATTCATTTGGCGACTTACCGGTAGTCGATCTTGGTCGGGGTTCCTCTTAGAGGTGCAGTTGATCACCAGCCGGGCAATTCCTATACTGCCAAGATGACACCGTTCCAGTCCCAAGGCGTCGCCGAAAAATTCGCCTCGTATCCGATCGAAGTCAAAAATGCGCTGCTCGCTTTGCGGGAGATCGCTTGGGAGACGGCCCGCTCGCTGCCCGAGGTGGGCGAGATCGAAGAGACGTTGAAGTGGGGTGAGCCTGCGTATGGCACGAAAAGCAAAGCCGGCAGCACCTTCCGCATGGACTGGAAGACCAAGGCGCCAGGCAGCTATGCGCTGTACTTCAACTGCCAGACCGATCTGGTCGATACCTTCAAAACCCTCTTCCCCAACGACTTTGTTTTTGAGGGCAACCGTGCGCTGGTGTTCAGGTTGGGCGAGGCCATTCCTGCGGATTCGGTGGCGTTCTGCATGGCAGCGGCGTTCAGTTACCACTTGAACAAAAAGAAGCAGCAACGGAACAGCATGCCTCTGCGTTGAAGCGGTCCACCCGCGCAGCCGGGTTGAGACAGCCGCTGCGCTCACTTGCGCCTACCCAAACCAGCTTCGCTGCGGATTGACAGCATTTGATATGCCAAGACAGGTGATCGGAGAATTTCAAGTATCTTCACGCTTTGCCTTCTTCGGAGCGTTCATGAAACCAATCCGCGCAGCCACGATCCTCTGTTTTGCCTTCTCATTGCTGGCTTGCGCCGCACACCCTCCATCTTCCGAGTTCGTAGCCTCAACCTCTGCGATGGAGTTGTGGGTGAAAGAGGTATCGGGAGGCCTCCTGCCTTCGGTAAAGGGCTCGGTCGTGGATCCAGACTGTGCCAATCAGGAGGTGGACTACGAGACGCAGCAACTGGCTTTGGATGCCAAAGATCGAACGCCGGCCGTGGTGATCACCAAGAGTGGTTCGACTTGCCTGGGTAGAACAGGGCAAAAGTCCGAGCTGTGGGTCAAATCTGGCGGGCAATGGGTCAGCCAGTTTGTTGTGAGCGAAGGCGAAATTCAGACCCTGCCATCACGAACCCAAGGCTTCGCCGATCTTTCAGTTAGCGGAGGACCCTGCTCGCCGCTGTGGCGCTGGCAGGGCCAGCGGTACGCGGTTGTGAAACGCTGCCCTTGATCTAACTGACGCCATCGAAAGAGGGGCACCATGCCGACCTACAACGAATTTCTGGAAAAAGTTGCAGCCAAAGAATCGGGCGGTCGGTATGACATCGCCAATTCAATTGGTTATCTGGGCAAGTACCAGATGGGCGAGTCGGCGCTGATCGATAGCGGGTACTACCAAAAGGATGGCACCCGAAAAAATGACTGGGCTGGAACCTGGACAGGCAAAGACGGCGTCGAAAGCAAAGATGATTTTTTGAAGTCGCCCAACGCTCAGGAAAATGCAGTCAAAGACTACATGAAGGTTCAGTGGGGCTACATCCGGCACTATGGCCTCGACAAATACGTCGGGCAGACCTTGTCGGACGGCGTGAAGGTGACCGAGAGTGGCCTGTTGGCAGGCGCCCACCTCTTGGGCGTTGGTGGCTTGAAAGCCTATGTCACCTCCGATGGCAAGACCGATGGGAAAGATGGCAATGGAACGCCGATCTCCTCGTATGTGAAGAAATTTGGCGGCTTCGAAACGCCCTTTGAGGCGAGAGTGGCAAAGGCCGAGGATGCCAAGGCTGCTGGCGCCGCTGCTGATCGGCCTTCGCTTCGGGTGACTGAGCAGATTGGCCCCGGCCTCAAAGCTCTCGGATATTCAGATGAGCAAATCAAGACCATCGGCGAGTCCGCGCTGGGTCTCGAGGCGGCCAATGCAAAGCGTGGACCGGGTGAGCGCTATTTATTAAGTAAAGATGGCAAGACCATTGCGCTGAAACACGATGGTGCGATTTCTGAAATAAGGGTATCGGAAGCGCTTTCCGGGAAGCAGGCCCCTGCGCACGATGCGCCTCAGAGCGTAGCTCAACTGACTTCGGAGCGGGTGCCAGAAACACCGGTTTTGACGCGTTAGAACTGAGGCCTCAGGTTTCTTGCTGGTTCCCTCGCTGCGCGAAATGGGCGCAAGCTCGGTGCCTGCGGGTGCGTGGTTGATCTAGGGAATTCGGGGGAGGTATTTATCGCTAGTCGCTTTGGGTTGTCTCTTTGGCTGATGGCGGGTTATTGCGGCGTGCCGGGTCTCGCCCCGGCGGCGACTCACTTTCTTTTGCTTCGCCAAAAGAAAGCAAGCAAAGAAAAGGCGAGCCGAAGTCCGGGCCGCTGCGCGGTGCCTTGCGCTGCTCAGCCCGGCCATACTGCGTATGTCGTTTGGCTGGGTGTTTAAAGCGCTTGGAGAATTGCCGGAAATCGCAAAATAATGCGTACTTGGTGTACCCAAAGGATTTGAAATGAATGAGCAGAATGTGTTCGTCAGTGTTGGCGGAACTGCGACGGGGCAGCAGGAAACATTTGTTCGTGCGGTTGAAGAACGACTTCGAAGTGAAGGGCTTATTCCCCATACCGTCGGGCGCAATACTTTTAGTGCTGATTCCCCCCTCAAGACGGTATCGCAGCTCATAGATAGCTGTTCAGGAACGGTTGTGATAGCTCTAGAGCGAACCCACTTTGCAGTGGGTACAGACAAGCGAGGTGGTCCGAAAGAGTTGCCTCTGTTAGATGTGAAGCTTGCAACGCCTTGGAATCAGATCGAAGCGGCGATGGCTTACAGCCGTGGCCATCCACTGTTGGTGATAGTGGAGCAGGGGGTTAAGGCTGAAGGGTTGCTGGAGCGTGGCTACGACTGGTACGTTCAATACCTGAGCCCGGAGCCTTCTGCGCTGGCGACTACCGAATTCAATGGAGTGCTCTCCAGTTGGAAGCAGAAAGTAGTTCAGTCACCGCATACTAAAAAGAAGGCTTCGATGGATCCGGCTGAGCTTTCAGTTGGAGAACTTCTTGGAAGTATGAAGCCCGCGCAGTTGTGGAGTTTGTTGGGAACTGCCGCCGCGCTGCTGGCCGGGGCATTTGCTCTTGGAGGAAAGCTTTTCGGAGGATGATCTGAGTTCCACCATGTCTCAATCGAGCTTGTGGTGCGTTAGTCGAGTTCACATATGCGAGCTAGTCGCGCTCTATCAACTCCACCAGGCCGGCAACAACCGCTTCACCTCCGCTTTCCCAAACCGGTCATCCATCAACCACACCGTGCCGTGGTCCGTCTCGCTGCGGATCACGCGGCCGGCGGCTTGCACCACTTTTTGCAGGCCTGGGTACAGATAGGCGTAGTCGTAGCCGCGGCCGAAGCGTTGCTGCAGTCGGGCGCGCATCTGTTCGTTGACCGGGTTCAACTGCGGCAGGCCCAGGGTGGCGATGAAGGCGCCGATGAGGCGGTGGCCGGGGAGGTCGATGCCTTCGCCGAATGCGCCGCCGAGCACGGCGAAGCCGATGCCCTGGCTGTCGTCGGTGAACCTTGCGATGAAGGCTTCCCGGTCGGGTTCGGTCATGCCGCGCGATTGGGCCCAGGTGGGCACAAAGCGGTGGCGCTCTTGCAGGCGGTCGAGGGCTTGTTGCAGGTAGTCGAAGCTGCTGAAGAACGCGAGGTAGTTGCCGGGCTCGGCTTCAAACTGCTCGGCCATCACATCGGCCATGGGGGTGAGCGAGGTCAGGCGGTCGCTCCATCGGGTGGAGATGTGGGGCGCCACGCGCACCTGCAATTGCTCGGCCGCAAAAGGCGAGGGCACCTCCAGGCGCGTCGTGTCTTCGGGCAGACCGAGGAGGTTGGCCACGTAGTCCATGGGCGCCAGCGTGGCGGAAAACAGGGTGGCGCTGTGGGCGGTGGCCCAGCGGTCTTCCAGCAGGGGCGCGGGCACGATGTTTCGCAGGTTGATCGCCGGGTGGCTGGGTTTGCCGGATTTGTTCATGGCCCACGCATCGCGCGACAGATCGCACAGGCTGTGGTCGCCAAAGGTCTCGGCCACGCGCTGAAAGTGCAGGGCTTCGAACCACCAGGTTTGTAAAGAGCCGGTGGCGTCAGCGGGGTGTTCGGCGAAGTGTTCGCCGATGGCGTGGCAGGTGGCTTGCAGCGCTTCCACCCATTCGCCGGGCAGCTCGGGCAACACGGCATACGCTTCGAAGTGTTCCTTGGCGAGCTTGCCCCATTGGCGGTGCAGCTTGTCCAGCGGCTTTTTCAAGGCGGGCGGCGCGCTCTGACGCAGTGCCTGAAAGGCACCGGGTTCCATGGCGGCGCTGTGCATCAGGCGCGTGCGCTCGATCAGGTTGTGGGCTTCGTCGATCAGCAGGCTCACCCGCCATTCGTTGGCTTCGGTGAGCGCGTGCCAGGCGGCGCCGTGGTCGAAGTAGTGGTTGAAATCGCCCACGAGCACATCGCTCCAGCGCACCATTTCCTGGCCCAGGTAGTAGGGGCAAACGGTGTGGGCCAGGGCGGTGTCGCGCAGGGTGGCTTTGTCCATCCACTCGACCTTGGCGGCCGTGGCGCGGGCCTCCGGCAGGCGGTCGTAAAAGCCCTGGGCCAGCGGGCACGAAGCGCCGTGGCAGGCTTTGTCGGGGTGTTCGCAGGCCTTGTCGCGGGCGACCCGTTCGAGCACCCGCAGGTGGCCGGCGCTGTTCAGCCGCTTCAGGGCATCGAGTGCGAGCTGGCGCCCCGGTGTTTTGGCGGTCAGGTAAAAAACCTTGTCGATGCCTTGCCTGGGCGCGGCCTTGAGCGCGGCGAACAGCGTGGCCATGGTCTTGCCAATGCCGGTGGGCGCCTGCGCCATCAAGATGCGTTCGCCCGCTTGGGCGCGGCCCTGGGCGCGGTACACGGTCTCGGTCAGCTTGCGCTGGCCCGGACGGAAGTCGGCGAACGGAAACGCCAGCTCAAGCAGGGCCGCGTCGCGTTGCAGGCGGTGAGCGCTCTGTTCGCGCGCCCAGCCGATGTAGCGCTGGCACAGCGCCTCGAAATGGGTGCGCAGGTCGCTGGCGGTCTGGGTTTCGGTGAGCAGGGTTTCTTCGGCCGTGTCGATGTTGAAGTAGACCAGCGCGACTTCGATCTGTTCGATGGAGAGTTGCTGGCAGAGCATCCAGCCGTAGACCCTGGCCTGCGCCCAGTGCAGGGCGCGGTGGTTGGGCGGGATCGCGTTGACATCACCCCGGTGGGTCTTGATTTCTTCCACGCGCCTGGCATCGGGGTCGAAGCCATCGGCGCGGCCGGTGACGGTCAGCTCTTCGAAGCGGGCGCTCAAGGGCAGCTCGCGCTGGTAGCCGACGGGGCGGCGCCCGGTGACGGTGGTGTGGCCGGCCACGCCTTCGGCGCCACTGGGCGACGGGGTGAAACGCAGGTCGAGGTCGCCTTCCTTGGCGCCGAATTCGCACAGCGCGCGCACCGCCACGGCGCAGTGTTGTGCTTCGCCGGGCAGGGGTGTCACGCTTTGGGGCGCGCGTCAGGGGCGGGGACCGTGATCACGGTATGAGTTGCACCAGACGGACGGGATAAGCCGTGTTGTGAGGAGAGGCACTTACGCGGCCATCAGCGAAACCAACATAACGGGCTCTGCCCAGCAGGTCCCAGGGGGTGGAGGACCAGAGGTTGGCCGCTGCAGCCCCCGGAAATGCCGTCGAGTCAATCGTTGTGCCACTGGCAACGCCCAGCGAAACGAGGCTTGCCAGCTCCTTCACGTTGGGCAGGCGCCAGCCGGTCAGGTCTCTGGCGTGGGTCAGTGCGTCGTAGTGGGTCAATGTGCTTGCAGTGCCCGAGCAGGTCGCGCCGGTCCAGGTCCGTCCTTGCTCACACCGGCGCCAGCGCAGGCCCGTCCATCCGTCGATGACCACGTTGTTTGTCGCGTCTGAGCCGTATGCCACCGTGCCATAGCTGTACCGCTGGGTCGTGTGTCCGTACCCGCGAACCAGCCGGATGCGCTCCTTGCTTGCAGATGCTGCGCCGGTGTAGCCGGAGGTGAACGTGACCGTTGCCGAATAGCCGTTGTCCCAGCCCAGTTTGTCTGCGGTCCAGTAGGTGTGGTTCGAGTTGGGGAACCAGGCACTGTCCAGTGCCGGCTCATATCGTCCAAAGTCCACGATCCCAAGCAATTCCGTTCGTGTGGGCAGGCGCCAGTCACTGTAGCCGCAGAGGTTGAGGCCATTGACGTAGGTGATGTAGCCACTCGCGTCGTCCGTTTTCCCGTAGCCGAAGGGGTAGTTGGTGTAAACGGTCCCCCCACCCCTCGGCTCGTTGTTGGCGGTTTTGCCCTCCCAGATCAACCCGGTCACGTTGTCTTTCACGCAACTGGTGGTCGGGTAGGCGCCAATGGCGCTGTAGCTCATGGGATTGGTATTTGCACGGTGGCCATCTTGTTGCGGGTTGAGCGCCTGTGCATTGGGATCGGCACACGACACGTAGCTGCCAAAAGAGCCGAACGCCACACACTGGGTGTCTTTCATACCCGAATGCGGAACCACCGCGGGCGGTTCCGGCTCAGGTTGCCAGTTGCTTTGCAGCACCGAATATCCCGCCCCTTCGTATTGGTAAATGGCCGCCAGGTTGGCGATGATGTTGTCGCGTTCCTGCAGACTGGCCGTGTAGAAATGAAACCCTTTGCCCGGCAGGTAGAAACGGTAAAACGGCGTCATGCCCCCACCGTTCACCTTGCTGGCGTAATACGCAATGCCTTCATAGGCAAACTGGGGCAGGTTGGTTGTGATGTGGGTGCGCTCGGTGTCGCTGATGGTGTAGAAGTGAACGCCGGTCTGGGTGTTGTAGAAACGGTGAACCGGTGAGAGCCCAGGCGAAGGCGCGTTGGCCACTTTGAAGGCCTCACCTTCGTACTGAAAACTGCCCTTGGGGGGCGACAGGTTGGCGATCACGTTGTCGCGCTCGGTCGCATTGCGGGTGAAGAAATGGGCTCCTGTGGCGCCGTTGTAAAACCGCCAGACGGGCACGAGCTTGTCGGCCGCTTTCTCCCGAACGGCGCCTGAGGCGTAGGCGCTCCAGGGGGCCTGCTCACCAGGGGCCAATTGGTCGAGACCGGTTCGCGCACCCAACTGGTCAGCGGCGAGGGCCTCGCTCTCAGCCTCTTTCAAGGCAGAGGTGTTGAGCCTGGCGCCCAGGGCCAGCAAAGCTTCAGTGGACAGCGGGGATTCGGTGGAAGCCCCGGCTTGCTGCACGGTGGATCGCTCTGGTACCGGCTTGTCGCCAGTGCCGCCGCCGCAGGCGCTGAGCAGAATAACCAGACTGGCTGCACAACCCGCTACCCTGGTCTTCATTAAGCTGTTCATTCGTTGTTTTCCTTGATGACCCGAAGCGGCGCCGCATTTCGCTGGCGCGCCACCTGGGGCACTCTTTCGCCAGCTTGAAGAGGCACAAGTATAAGAATTAATGGCTACCGCCCGGTTGCCTGGAAGGGTACGGTGGTGGGGGTTTGGCCCTGCGAGCGGCGCGTCAAGGGGGAGACCGGACAGGTCGTGGGCGCGCAATGTGGCCCGCTGGCATGATGCCACCATGGACCAGCCACCCTCCGCCATCCCAACGCTCACCCGCATCCACCACCGCCGTCTGCGCGACCTGTACCGCTCGGCAGGCTGGCCGACGCAGGACATGCTGGAGGTTGAGTTGCTCGCGGCCGGACAGATCGAGCGGGTTCGCTCCAGCGAGGGCCACGAGACCTTGCGGGTGACCGATGCCGGTATCGCCACTTTGGCAACGGTGTTTGCCAGCAACAAGGCCGCGCGCTCGCCGCACGAAGCGCTGGTGCAGCGTGTGGCGCTGGAGATGACACGGGGCGGTCGCCTGGCCTGGCGCGGGCTGATGATGCGTGTGGCGCTGCCCAAGGCCTTGCTGCTGGGTGAAGAACCAACGCCATTGCCCGAGTCCCCCGGGCTGGCGCTGGACGACGATGCCACGCCCTTGCCCGAACCGCCGGGCCACGCCTGGTGTCTGGCCATGCCCGATGTGTTTTCCATCCGCCGCACCTCGGTGGAGGCCTATGTGGAGCCCGTGGTGCACGAGATCAAGGTGAGCCGGGCCGATCTGCTGGGTGACCTGAAGAAGCCGGCCAAGCGCGCGGCCTACCTGGGCATGGCCGGCGCCTGCTGGTATGTGCTGGGGCAAGACGCCAAGGGGCGCGCGATCGGTGCGCCCGACGAAGTGCCGGCCGAGTGTGGCGTGATGCTGGTGGAAGACGGCGCCTTGAAGGTGGCGCGCGAAGCGCCGCGCAAGGCGGTGGAGCAACTGCCCTTCCATGTCTGGATGGCCCTGGCGAAATCAGGCCCCGCGGTGCGTGAAGAAGACCGGCTTCAGGCGCGCTGGTAGAAGCACTCAGCCTGGGCTGCGCATGAAGAGCGCCGCCACCAGGTCCGACTGGGTCACCATGCCCACCACCTGATCGTTGGTGTTCACCACCGGCATGTGGTGCAGCCCGCCGTCCGAGAAGCCTTGCACCAGTTCCGCGATGGGTTGCTCGGGTCGGGCAGAGCGCACCCGGCGCGTCATGATGTCTTCGACCCGTCGAGCGGTGCTCATGCGCGGCAACTGGTTGGGAACGGGCGCGCTTTGTCCGATGAAAAAATCGTGCAGCGAAACGATGCCCACCAGCTTGCCCTCGGGGTCGGCCACTGGCAATGCCTTGACCTTGTGGTGGGCCAGCAGCTGCCAGGCTTCGTCCACCGAATCGGTCGGACCCACCGAGATCACATCGCTCGACATGATGTCGCTGCAGCGCACGGCCTGCCATTGCCGTTGGCGTGTGGCGAGCTGGGTGCGCATCACCAGATCTTCCAGGTCGTCGCGGTCGATGTCGAGCACCTCGCCAAACGAAGCGATGGCTGCGTCGAGGTCTTCGCGGGTCGGGCCGGCGCGCTGGGTGGGCAGGCGGTCGCGCGTGTCGTGGGGGTGTGGGCGTGGTGCGCCATGGTGGGGGTAGCGCCGGCCTGCCATGTTGTTGAACGCCAGGGCCAGCAACAGCATCAACACCGAATCCACGGCCACCGGCCACAGCACAAAAGCGTAGCCCAGGTCGTGGATGGCCGGGCCGCCCAGCACGGCGGTGAGCGCCACCGCGCCGCCGGGGGGGTGCAGGCAGCGCAGGGCGAACATCAGGGCGATGGCCACTGCCGCGGCCAGCGCGGCCGCCGGGCCATTGCTGCCGAGCAACTGCACGCATGTGATGCCCACCGCCGCCGCAATCACGTTGCCACCCACGATGGACCAGGGCTGCGCCAGCGGACTGGCTGGCACGGCAAACAACAACACGGCAGAAGCACCCATGGGGGCAATGAACCAGGGGTTGGCCGAGCCCAGGGCCTGGTGGCTGATCCACTCGGTGATCAACAGGCCCAGCCCCGCGCCCAGGCTCCCCAGCCAGAGGTCGCGAGGACCGCCGGTGAGTGGGGCCGGGTAGAAGGAGCGCAGCCAATGCTGCAGTCGAGCGTTCGTCATTGTGAAACTTCTGCACCACTTTGGGGCGGTTTGGGGGATGTTATCAGCGGGTCGGGGGCACCGCTGTTTGGCGCCTTGATCGCGGCATTTGACGCAGATCAAGTCCACGCTTTCACATTCCCATCTAAAATGGGAATCATTCCTATTTGCAACCATCGAACCGATGTTGACCAACCTGAACCAAGCGACCGTTCGCCAATGGCACCGTATCGCAGCGCACAGCGCCCACCACCCGCGTTTGCTGGAGTTGGGTTTTTTGCCGCTGGAAAACGTGCGTGTGCTGCAGCGCAGCTGGTTCAAGACCGGGGCGCTGGTGGTGCAGGTGGGCGATGCGGTGTTCGGCTTGCGCCCCGATGAGGCCGTGCAGATCGAAGTGCATCCCCATCACGAAGCGTTGGCGGAGCCCATCGCGGCATGAGCACCGCCACCGTTGATACCAGCGGCCTGGCGCAGCGCCGCCTGGCTTTGCTGGGCAATCCCAACTGCGGCAAAACCGCGCTGTTCAACCGCCTCACCGGCAGCCAGCAAAAGGTGGCGAACTACGCCGGGGTCACGGTCGAGCTCAAGCGTGGCCTGATGAAAACCGCCGCTGGCCGCTCGGTCACGGTGATCGATTTGCCGGGCACCTACAGCCTAAACCCCAGCAGCCAGGACGAGACCGTGGCCTGCGCCATGGTGCTGGGTCAGAGTTTGCGCGAGAAAGCGCCCGACCTGACCGCTGTGGTGATCGACGCCACGCGCCTGCGCCGTGGCCTGCGGCTGGTGGCAGCATTGAAACGCGTGGGCGTGCCCATGGTGGTTCTGGTCAACATGATGGACCGGGTGCGCGCCCAGGGCCGCGAGCTGGATGTGGCGCGTTTGCAATCCGCGCTGGGCGTGCCGGTGCTGGAAGCCACGGGCATTTCAGCGCAGGGCACCGAGGCCTTGCGCCAGTTGCTGGACCAGGCGGATGTGTGGAACCAGCCGCGGCCCGACATCACTGCGGTTCGCCAGGACGCCGATTCGGCACGCACCGACGACACTCAGGCCCAGGCCTGGCTGCAGGCCGCTGGCATGGACCAGCCCATGGCCGCGCACGCATGGTCGCGAACCCTTGACGCCTGGCTGCTGCAACCGGTCACCGGTGTGCTGGTGTTGCTGGTGTTGCTGTTCCTGATCTTTCAGGCCGTGTTCGCCTGGGCCGAGTGGCCGATGGGCCTCATCGAGAGCGCGACCGGCTGGGTGGGCGAGGGCGTGGACGGGCTGCTGCCCGCGGGCCTGCTCAAGAGTTTGTTGATCGACGGCGTGATCGCAGGCCTGGGCGGCGTGGTGATTTTTCTGCCGCAAATTTTGATTTTGTTCTTCTTCATCCTGGTGATGGAAGAGTCGGGCTACCTGCCGCGCGCAGCGCTGCTGCTTGACCGCTTGATGGGCAGCCTGGGGCTCTCGGGCCGGGCCTTCATTCCGTTGTTGTCCAGCTTTGCCTGCGCCATTCCCGGCATCATGGCCGCGCGCACGATTTCCGACCGGCGCACGAAATGGGTCACGGTGTTCATCGCGCCGCTCATGACCTGTTCGGCGCGCCTGCCGGTGTACACGCTGCTGATCGGCGCGTTCATTCCAGCCAAGACCGTTTACGGCATGAGCCTGCCGGGGCTGGTGTTGTTTGGCCTGTATGTGATGGGCATTGTTTCGGCCATTGCGGTGGCCTGGGTGCTGAAACTGTGGCGCGGGGCGGGTGAGCCGGTGCAACTGATGATGGAACTGCCCGACTACCACCTGCCGCGCGTCAAAGACCTGGCCATTGGCCTGTGGCAGCGCGCCAGCATTTTCTTGCGCAATGTGGGTGGCATCATCTTGTCGCTGACCGTCATCCTGTGGTTTCTCTCTACCTTCCCGCAAGCGCCTGCGGGCTTCAGCGGAAGCCCGATCGAATACAGCTTCGCCGGTCGCATCGGCCTGGCCTTGGCGGGCTTGTTTGCCCCGATTGGTTTCAACTGGCAAATTGTGGTGGCCCTGATTCCAGGCCTGGCTGCGCGCGAAGTGATGGTGGCCGCGCTCGGTACGGTGTATGCCCTGTCGCAAACCGGCGATGAAGTGGGCGCCGCGCTGGGCCCCCTGATCGCGCAAGACTGGACGCTGGCCACCGGCCTGTCTCTGCTGATCTGGTTTGTATTTGCCCCGCAGTGCCTGGCCACGCTGGCCGTGGTGCGCAAGGAAATGGGTGGCTGGGCGATGCCGGTGGGCATGGCCGTGTTTCTGTTTGGCCTGGCCTACGCAGCGTCGTGGGTCACCTACCGGCTCGCCTTGAATTTGGGAGGCTCTTTCTGATGAACTTCGATCTGATCGCCGTGTTGACCCTGGGTGCGCTGGCCGTGGCGTTTCTGGTGCGCCGTTACTGGCGCGTATCCAAAGGCCAGGCGCCGGTTTGCGGCAACTGCGACAACTGCCACTGCGACGACTGAGCGGTTTGCCCGGTTCGCCTGACGCGAGGCATCCGCGCTACGGGCCGCTCTGGACTGCCGCAGCCGCTGCCCGCCGCACTTGAGCGCGTAGCGCAGGGCGCTGCCCGTTGTCGCTTGTTGTGTCCCCTCGCGGCCGACCCGGCCCCGTTGTGTCTGCCGGCCCGCCCCCGTGCCGCGGTGTCCTGGCGGCCGTCCATTGAGATGCCTTTTGTTTTGCAGTGCAGCATAACGAATCCGCCCATGCGGCCGCTCCCGGCCACCCGAAGTGGCTCACGTTTTTCGCGGACATTTCCAAAAACCACAAAGTAAAAATGGCCTTCAGCCCGGTGGGTTTCGGGGGGTGTCGCCAAGGAATCAACTTGAGGGTTAACCCGTTGTTCTCAATTCCACTGTGCAGTCTATAGTCTCAAAAATCAAGCGATTTGCTTGGTGGGACGACGGTTCTTTTGGCAACCCATCCAGAGGCGATTCACAGTGGACATTTTTCTTCAACAGGTGCTCAACGGCCTGACGCTGGGCGGTATTTACAGCCTGGTGGCCCTGGGTCTGACCCTGGTCTACGGCATTCTTCATGTGCCCAACTTCGCCCACGGCGCGTTCTACATGGTGGGCGCCTTCGTGGCGCTCAAGCTCATGACCGGATGGGAGGTCAACTACTGGATCGCCATGATCGGTGCCGCCGGTGTGGTGGCTGTGATCGGTGCGCTGTCCGAGCGTCTGGTGTTCCGCCCGCTGCGCAACCATTCGGGTCTTCACCCCATGATCGCCGCCATTGGTCTGCTGCTGTTTCTGGAGGCCGGCGCGCAAGCCCTGTGGGGGGCCGATTTCCTGCGCATGCCAACACCTTTCAGCGGCATCATTGAAGTCGCCGGCATCACCGCGCCGGTGCAGCGCCTGATGATCATCGCCGGCGCCTTCACATTGATGGCCGCGCTGCAAATCTTCCTGACACGCACCGTCGCCGGCTCGACCATCGTCGCCATGGCGCAAAACCGCGACGGCGCCTCGCTGGTCGGCATCGATGCCAACCGCGTGGCCATGCTGACCTTCGGCATCTCCGGCGCGCTGGCCGCCGTGGCCGCCACGCTCTACGCCCCGATCAACCTGGTCTACCCGGCCATGGGCCACCTGGTCATCACGAAAGCATTCGTGATCATCATTCTCGGCGGCATGGGCAGCGTGCCCGGCGCCATCGTGGGCGGCCTGATCATCGGTTTTGCCGAGTCGTTTGGCGCCTATTACATCTCCACCGACTACAAGGACATCATCTCCTTCGTGTTGCTGGTGGTGATTCTTTCCCTGCGCCCCCAAGGCCTTTTCACCAACGGAGCGCGCTGAAGCCATGATGAAATTTCTTGAAGGCAAATTCGGCTGGGGGCTGTTGCTGGTCGCCGGCCTGCTGTTCCCCTTTATGGCAGGCAACGACTACCACCTGACGGTGATGTCCACCGCCTACATCTTCGCCATCGCCACCCTGGGCCTGAACCTGATCACCGGCTACACCGGCCAGTTCAACCTGGCCCACGCGGGCTTCATGGCGGTCGGGGCCTATACGCTGGGCATCCTGACGGTCGACTACGAAGTGTCGTTCTGGCTGGCGTTTTTGCTCGCTGGTGTGGTCACCGTGCTGGTTGGCCTGCCGCTGGGCTGGGTGTCGCTGCGCCTGCGCGGCCACTACTTCTCGATCTTTACCCTGTGCGTCGGCACCATCATGTTTCTGGTGATCGAAAAGTGGGAAAGCCTGACCCACGGCACCGTCGGCATCATGGGCATTCCCGCGCCAACGGCCATCGGCCCGCTCTCTTTCGACACGCCGGTTTCGATTTACTACCTGGTGTATTTCTTCCTGGTGTTCGGTGTCTGGATGATGCGCCGCATCGTGGATTCGCTGATGGGCCGCACCTTCATGGCCATTCGCAACGGCGATGAACTGGCCGAAGCCCTGGGCGTGAACCTGATGCGCAACAAGCTGATGGCGTTTTCGCTGTCGGTGCTCTACGCCGGTTTCGCGGGCGCCTTGTACGCCGGTTTCGTGCGCTTCCTTGGCCCCGATCTGGCCGGGGCCTCCCATGCCTTCGACATGACCATGTACATGATCATCGGCGGCCTCGGTACCGTGCTCGGCCCGCTGCTGGGCGCCTTGATGGTCCCTTGGCTGACCCAGTACCTGCAGGCACTGCAGGAATTCCGCTTCCTCATTTTTGGCCCGGTGCTCATCTTCCTGGTGATCTTCGTGCCCAACGGCATTGTCGGTACCTGGGTGGCGCGCCGCGCCCGCCAGGCGTCTGACGCCGCACTCGGCAAACAAGCGCCCGCAAAAGATACAGCCAAGAAGAGCGACGCAGCTCAAAAGGAGTCGGCACGTGCTTGAGATCGAACACCTCACCAAACGCTTCGGCGGCAACACCGCCGTCAACAGCGTCAGCACCAGCATCGAGAAGGGCAAGATCAACGCCATCATCGGTCCCAACGGCGCGGGCAAGACGACCTTTTTCAACCTCATCAGCGGCGTGCACAAGCCCAGCGAAGGCACGATCACTTTTGAGGGCCGCGACATCACCACGCTGCGCACCGACGAGGTCGCCCGCCTGGGCATCGCCCGCACCTTCCAGGCCACGACCCTGTTCGACAAGGCCTCGGTGCTCGACAACCTCATCGTGGGCCACCGCTTGCGCACCCGCTCGGGCCTGATCGATGTGATCTTCGGCTCGGCGCGCCTGAAAGAAGAAGAGCGCGTGTGCCGCGAGAAAGCGCGCGAAGCGCTGGATTTCGTGGGCTTGGCGCATCTGGAAAACCGCGTGGCCGGTGACATCACGCAAGAAGAGCGCAAGCGCGTGGCCTTTGCGCTGGCGCTGGCCACCGCACCGAAGCTGCTGCTGCTCGACGAGCCCGCCGGGGGCGTGAACCCCGAAGAAACGCTGGGCCTGGCCGAGCTGATTCGCAAAATGGTCAAGCACGACTTCACGGTCTGCCTGATCGAGCACAAGATGGACATGATCATGAGCCTGGCCGACAAGATTCTGGTGCTCAGCTACGGCGAAAAAATCGCCGAGGGCACGCCCGCCGAAGTGCGCGCCAACCCGGCTGTGATCGACGCCTACCTGGGGAGCGACCATGCTGACGTTTGACAACGTATCCCTGTCCTACGGCAGCTTCCTCGCGCTCGACGGTGTTTCCCTGCATGCCGAAAGCGGCGAGCTGGTGGTTTTGCTCGGCGCCAACGGCGCCGGCAAGAGCTCCATCTTTCTGACCGCCAGCGGTATCCACAAAGCCGCCGGCGGCAGCATCCGCTTTGGCGACAAGGAACTCGTGGGCCGCAAGCCCTCGCAGATCGTGGCCAACGGCCTGGTGCAGTGCCCCGAAGGCCGCAAGCTGTTTCCGCAAATGTCGGTGCTGAAAAACCTGATGCTCGGCGCCTATGTGCACCGCGGCGACAAGGCGGGCAACCGCCAGCGCCTGGAAGAGGTGATGGCGCTGTTCCCCATTCTGGATGAAAAGAAAGACGACACGGCGGGCTCGCTGAGCGGTGGCCAGCAACAGATGGTGGCCATTGGCCGCGCCATGATGGGCCGCCCGAAAGTCCTGCTGCTCGACGAGCCTTCGCTGGGCCTGGCCCCGCTGGTGGTCAAGCAGGTGTTTGAAGTCATTCAGCGCATCAACAAATCGGGCACCACCGTGTTGCTGGCCGAACAAAACGCCTACGCCGCCCTCAAGATCGCCAACCGGGCGTATGTGATGGAGCGTGGGCGCATCGTGCTTGAAGGCGACCGCGAAAGCCTCATGAACAACGAAGCCGTGCGCCGCGCCTACATCGGCGCCTGACGCGCCGGCTGGCCGTATTCCCTTCGATCGAATCCCCTCGAATTTCCCCCCGACCTTTCCCCCCGAAACCCAGGAGACAACCATGATCATCAGAAGAAAATTCACCCAAATCGCCAGCGCCCTCGCGCTCGGCGGCATGCTCGCCTCGGCCCCGGCCTTCGCGCAGGAAGTCGTCAACATCGGCTTCTCCGGCCCCTTGAGCGGCGGCGCCGCGCAGTACGGCAAGAACACCCTTGACGGCCTGAAATTCGCCATCGACGAACTCAACGCCACCGGCTTTGAAGTCGCCGGCAAGAAAGTGAAATTCGAAGTCGTTGCCCTGGACGACAAATACAACCCCAGCGAAACCGCGATCAACTTCCAGCGCCTGGTGCAGCAGAGCAAGACGCCTGTCGTGATGGTGCCCCACTCCGGTGGCGGCTACGCCGTGCAGACCAGCAACGAGCGCATGAACGCCTTGCTGCTGTCGTACACCAGCGTGCCCAAGATCACCGCCAGCGGCAACAAGCTGACCTTCCGCATCCCGCCTGACTTCTCGACCTACATCAAGCCGTTCATCAGCCATGCGATGAGCAAGTTCGGCAAGAAAGTCGCGATCGCCAACGCCGATCACGACTACGCCAAAGCCTGGACCGCATTGTTCAAGCCCGCCTGGGAAGCCGCCGGCGGCACCGTCGTGGCCGACAACCCGATGAGCTACAACAAGTCCACCGACTTCTACAGCGGCGTGAGCAAGGCCCTGGCCGACAAGCCCGATGTGATGTTCATCGGCGGCGCCTCCGAGCCCACCGCGCTGGTGGCCAAGCAAGCCCGTGAACTCGGCTTCAAAGGCGGCTTCATCATCATGGACCAGGCCAAGATGAACGAGATGAAGCCCATTCTGGGCGGCTACGAATCGATGGAAGGCGCCATTGGCGTGTTGCCCGTGGTGGACGATCCACAGCCCGCCGTGATGGACTTCGTCAAGCGCTGGAACAAGGTCTACCCCGGCCGCGAGCCAGGCTCCGAAGCCACCTACAACTACACCGCCATGATGGCCACCGCCGGCGCCATGAAGCTGGCCGGCACCACGTCTGACGCCATGGCCATCCGCGCCAAGCTCGACGCCGCCATCAAGGCCTTGCCTGAAGCGCAAAACCTGGCCAACTACGACGGCATTGAAGCCAACGGCGGCTCCATCATCGACACCCGCGTCGGCGTGATCGAAGGCGGCAAGGTCAAGAAAGTCAAGCTGAGCGAGCTCGGCAAGTAATCGGTTCGAAGGTTTTGGCTGTCGCTGCCTTTCCAGGCTTCGGCAGCCTTTTTTTCGCCTGGTCACAAGCCGCCCGTAACGCGCAGCGCAGCGGCCCGGCGGCGGCAAGGCCAACGCAGCGCCTGACCGGTTGACGGCCTGCCAATCGAATTGCCAGCCAACCAGCCAAGCCCGCCCGATGCACAATGCACGGTAACAGGCCACCCCACGAACCAACACCCCGCAGCCGCCGCCGCGCTGCTGCGTCCCCAGGGAGCAAAGAGCCATGCAAATCTGGCTGGTCCGCCACGGCGAAACCGCGCTCAACGCCGCGCGCATCCTGCAACCCGCCGACACGCCCCTGTCGCCCCACGGCCTGCAGCAAGCCGAGGCCCTGGCCGAGCGCCTGGCCGGCGAACGCTTCGCCGGCATCCTCAGCAGCGATTTGCCCCGCGCCCACCAGACCGCTCAAGCCATCGCCGAGCGCACCGGCCACGCCCTGCACACCACGCCCCTGCTGCACGAACGTTGCTTCGGCGACTGGCGCGGCCAGCCCTACGACAGCCTCAGCACCGACCCTCTTGCCATGGACGCCGCCCCACCCGGCGGCGAATCCACCGCGCAGTTCGCCGAGCGCTGCCGCGAAGCCTTTGCGCTGGCGCTGCAACGCCAAGCCGAACTCGGCGGCCCGCTGGTGGTCGTGACCCACGGGCTGGTCATCCGCCAGATGCTGGCGGCTTTGCCGCCCTCGGCGCATTCAGAGGAAGGGGCGATTGAGCCGCCCCGCATGGGCAACACGTCGTTGACCATCCTGGAAGCTGCCCCGCCGCACGCTGTGAGCCTGCTCAATTGCGTGAGGCATCTGGCGGGGGGATTGCGGGAGGGAGCGGGGAGTTTGAGTGGAGGGTGAGGTGGGCGGTGCAGGGCTCAACAGAAGCACCTGAAGGTCTGATTAGCAGCGATTGCTGCCGATGAGCGCTGCTAAGCGTACTCAAGCTGGTAGGCACAAAGCGGCCGTTGGTTACAACGACCCGAGGTGGCCTGAATGGCGGCTATATGAGGTACTGCGGTCATAGGGTTCCCGGGCGCAGGTTGGCGCCGCACCACCGACCGCTTCCCCATGACCTGAACTGGAGCTTTCGATCCCAAAGCGGTTACCCGCGTGAACTGCCAGAAAGCGGACAGATCGCCGCGTGGCAGGCCTCTCGCTGGGCAAAAGAGCCATAGAGCGGGGGCAGTCGGGTTTGTCGATTCTGTTAAACCTTCTCACAGTCGAAGTAAGATGGCGAAGCATGTTGATTTGACACGACTTTTCACACGGGAGACCGACTTTGTTTAACGACTGCCATTGTGGGTATCTGGTGTTTTGCCGCTTAAATCAAAGTTAGGCGCCAGCTACTCAAAGATATTGCCAACACCCTTTGCCAGATGATGGTTGGCTGGTGCATGGCCCAAGACTATGAACTGATGGCGGAACTACTAATCTGCAGAAACAAGGGCACACTGCTGTCGGCTATTCGCCAGTCGAGAAGTACGGCGGCGGCCCTTGTGACCATGGGCTGATCAGACCATCTTCAACTGGAGGATCACGCAAATGAACCACTGTGCAGACAACGATTTGAGCTTCGCCCCCAGCTCACCGCTGCCCCGTCCTTGCCAATGAACCGCAACCGTGTTGACATTCTGGCCGAGCTTTCAAGATCGTCGGTATTGAAACTGAAGAGCATCGGAATACGGCGCCACTATCAAGACAACCAGGCGGTGCAACAGCGAGGCGATTTGCCCAACCACGCGCTGATCCTCATCTCCGGGCGTTTACGCGCAGTGCTGCACACCGCCAACGGCACAGAGCAACTGAGTCGGTGGCAGGAAGCGGGAGAGATCAGTGGCATCGGCTCTGTATTGGCCGACACCCCCGTTCCTGTGGATTTGATCGCCGCAGGTGCTGTCGAAGTGCTGATCCTGCCAAAACAGCCTTTCATGGACTTTTTGGCCTCCGATGCAGCGGCATGCATCATCTTGATGAGAACGCTCACGCTCCGGGTCAATGAGCTTTTTGACATTTCTTTTGTTCGCGCGGCCAACACGCTTCGCGACCGCGTGTGGGCCACGCTGCAGCGGCTGGCTAACGAGAACGGTGAGCGATTGAGCGATGACCGCACCGCGTTGCGCATGTCACAAAACGACGTTGCCCGCGCCGTGGGGGCTTCCCGCCAACGGGTCAACGAAGAACTGCGCAAACTCGAAGCGGAGAAAAAGGTGGTGCTGGGCTATCGCCGGCTAGAAATCGTCGACCCGCATTAAGCGGCAACAGCCGTTGCACGGAGTCGTGGCATGTGGACGGCCCACCCGCACACCACGACTGGTTCTTCCAATACATCCCACAAAGCAAACGCCAACGGGGCAACTCGCCTGGATCGTTGCCGTTCCACCATAAAGCAGCAGAGCTGCCTGGAATTTGAAAGGGTCACAATGACCGCCTAGCATCCCCAAAAAAACCTGCCGCCGGGCAGGTTTTCAGGTTTCTTTGGAGGCAACTAAGCCGCCTGGTAGCCCATCACGGCCTTGATCTCCAGGAACTCTTTGAATCCGTGATCGCCCCACTCGCGGCCGGTGCCAGACTGCTTGTAACCTCCGAACGGTGCGTTGAAGTCAGGGCCCGCGCCGTTCAAGTGCACGTTGCCGGTGCGCAGTCGCGAAGCCACTTTGCGCGCGTGCTCCAGACTGCCCGACTGAACGTAACCAGACAGGCCATAAGGCGTGTCATTGGCCATGCGGATCGCGTCTTCCTCGCTGTCATACGGCAAGATGGCAAGCACCGGGCCGAAAATTTCCTCACGTGAGATTGTCATGTCGTGGGCAACGTCGGCAAACACCGTCGGTCGCACGAAGTAGCCACTCTCCATGCCATCGGGTCGACCCAAGCCACCAGCGACCAGGGTCGCGCCTTCGTCGATGCCTTTGTGAATCAGTCCCTGAATTTTCTTGAACTGCGCTTCGCTCACGACCGGCCCCAGGTTCATACCGTCAGCAAACGAGTCAGCCACCGTGACAGCAGCGACGGTTGCTTTGGCGATCTCGATGGCCTGCGCCTGCTTGTCTCGCGGCACAAACATCCGCGTTGGTGCATTGCAGCTTTGACCGGAATTCATGAAGCACGCCGCGATACCCTCGGCGACAGCTTTGGCCAAATCGGCATCTTCCAAAACGATGTTGGCCGATTTGCCTCCAAGCTCCTGCGTCACGCGCTTGACGCTGTCAGCCGCCGCCTTGGCCACGGCAACGCCCGCCCGCGTCGAACCGGTAAAGGACATCATGTCGATCCCATGGTGCGCAGACATCGCCTCGCCCACGCCCATTCCATCGCCATTGACGAGGTTGAACACACCAGGGGGAACGCCGGCCTCATCCAATACTTCGGCGATCAACATGGCATTGAGCGGCGCAACTTCGCTGGGCTTCAGAACCATGGTACAACCCGCAGCGATCGCTGGTGCGACTTTGCACATGATCTGGTTGATCGGCCAGTTCCATGGCGTGATCATCCCAACCACGCCCACCGGCTCGTACACGATACCGGTGCTGCCTTGAACTGTTTCAAACTGAAATGCTTTCAACGTCTTGATCGTCTGCGTCAGGTGCATCACTCCAACAGCTGCCTGAGCCGCTTTCGACAGCCACACAGGCGCGCCCATCTCAAGCGAAATGGTTTCAACAAATTCATCGAAGCGCCGCTGGTAGATCTCGAGAATTTTTTCAAGCAATGCGACGCGCTCATCGGTCGAGGTCACCGAGAACGTCTCGAACGCGCGCCGGGCGGCGACCACGGCCTTGTCTACGTCGGCTTGGGAGCCGAGGCTGATCTCGGCAATGGGTTTTTCATTGGACGGGTTGATCACCGCCAGGCTCTTTGGGGAAACAGGGTCGACCCATTGGCCGTCAATATAGAACTGCAAACGCTTGTCCATGATGTGTGCTCTTCGCTTTCTGAGTCAGAGTGAGGGATTTTTCAGGCTTTAGATTTGGATTTCGCAGGTTTCCGCTTCGCAGGAGCGGACACTGGACCAGCAGACGGCGCATCAAACGTGACGCGTTGATTGACCCGGTTGTGCGGCCAGTAATCGGCCACCGCATAGTGCTGGGTGCTGCGGTTGTCCCAGATCGCGATGCCGCCAGCTTCCCACTGGTGATGAACCATGAACTCGGGGCGCTTCAACCAGTCCAGCAAAAACAGCAAGATGCCACGCGCCTCGTGTCTGTCGATGCCGACGATCTTTCGTGTGAAATCTGCGTTGACATAGAGGCACTTACGGCCCGAATCGGGGTTCACGCGCACCACAGGGTGTTCAACGGGCTTGAAAGCCTTGATGGCCGCAATCAAAGCATCGTCGCCCTTGGAGCCCAGGTATTCGCGAAAACCAGATACCTCCCAACTGTGGACGGCGCTCAGTTTGTCGAGGTACTTTTTCATGTCCGGCGAGAGCCACTCATAGGCTTTGCTGGTGCTGCTCCAGCAGGTGTTTCCGCCTGCGGGTGGCGTCTGCGTGATCTGAATCGCAGTGCCCAGCGGCGGATTCGACTTCCAGCTGATATCGGTGTGCCAGTTGTCGATCTGGGGCGGCCGCTCGCGATCAGAAACAATCATTTCGAGCTCGGGCACCTCGGCATTTTTGTCAAAGTAGGACCCGCTCGAAACAGGGCCAAACACCTTGCCGAGCGCCACATGCTGCTGTGGCGTGATGGCTTGGGGCTTGAAGAAGATGACTTCAAAGTCGAACAGGGCCTGGCGCAACTCAGCCTTTACGGGCGCGGTCAACGGCTTGGTCAGGTCGACGCCTTCGATCCAGGCGGCAAAGTTGGGCATGCGCGGCACAGGGCGAATGTGCTTGTAGCGGCGAGCCACATCAATCAGCTTCATAGGGGTGGTATTGGCCACGGAGAACTCCTTGTAAAGAGGGTTGGAATGCAAATGTGAGCAGCGCGATCACTGCCAGTGCAGCAGCCGCCGTTCGAGCCAGGTCATCAGGCGCATGAGACCCACACCCAGGAAGGCCAGGATGAGCAGCAAGGCCATCACGCCATTGATGTCAAACGTTGAACCCAGGTAAGCCAGCGACTGTCCGAGTCCTTTTTCGCTGGCGATGATTTCAGTACCCACCACGCCTAAGAAGGCGTAGATCAGTCCGAGGCGTAAGCCCGAGAAAATGACCGGCACAGCGCCAGGCAACGTGACCTGAAAGAAAGTGGTCACGGCGCTCGCGCCCAGCGTTCGGCAAAGCGTCACGTGGTCTTGACTCACGCCACGGATGCCCGCCACGGTGGCAGAGAGAACGATAAAAAACGTCAGTGAGCAACCCACGGCGATCTTGCTGCCCAGACCCAGCCCGAACCACAAGATGAACAACGGCGCCAGCGCAATTCGAGGCATCACGTTCAATGCGTTGAAGTAAGGCTCTGCGAACCGCTCAAGCGCCGGCCAGCGAACGAAGCTAAGCCCCACCGCAAATGCGGCCACGCTGCCCAACACGAAAGAAGCCGCGACGCCTGCCATGGTCCAGCCAAGGTCTGTCCAGAACTTGCCTGTGCCGAGGTTTTCCCAAAGAAACGATGCAACGCCACTGGGTTGGCCAAAGAAGGTGCGGTCGAGCAAGCCGCGTTCAACGACCACCTCGCCCAACACCACCACAGCGACGATGAACGCAAGGTGCAACAACCCCCACTTGATATGTTTAGCCTTCATGGTGCGTCCATCCTGATTCAAGATGCGACCAGAGGGTCGCGTACAACTCATGGAAATGTGGCGATTTCTGCAGCTCCCGAATGGAGCGAGGCCGCGGCAAATCAATCGGCACATCGGCAATGATTCGACCTGGGCGGGACGACATCACAATCACCCGATCCGACACCGCCACGGCCTCCGCCAGGTCATGGGTCACAAACAGCACCGAGTGCCGGTGTTGCTCGCACAGCCGCAGAAGCAAGTCTTCGAGCTGAAGCTTGGTCTGTGCATCGAGGGCGCCAAAGGGCTCGTCCATCAACAACAGCGATGCATCCATGGCAAAGGTTCGCGCCAGGGCCGTGCGCTGGCGCATGCCGTGCGAAAGCGCCTTGGGGAGGGCCTTCTCATAGTCGGCCAGACCCACCTCGGCCAACATGCTCTTGGCGCGTGCGATGCTCTTGGCCGCCGGCACACCACGCACTTGAGCGCCGAACGCGGCGTTTTCCAACGCGGTGCGCCACGGCAACAAACTGTCGCGGGCCAACATATAGCCAACCTGCTCGTTGCCTTCGTGCGGCGCGGCGCCGGCCACGGTGATCGAACCCGCACCCGTGTGCTTGACCAGCCCGGCGCACAGGTTCAACAAAGTGGTCTTGCCGCAACCGCTGGGGCCCACCAACGAGACGAACTCACCTTCGGCCACGTTGAGGTTGACGTCCAACAAGACCGACGTGGAGCCATCAAAACTCAGGTCAAGCCCTTTGACATAGATGGCGGCTTCTTTGGATAAGTCGGGCATCACATGGCTTTCGAAAAGGGGTTTATCGGGAGCCATCAGCGAGCGAAAATCAGATTGGATGTGTCGACTAGCTTGTCGATTTGCCCGGTGCGCTGCATGTATTCCGCGGCATGCTGCAAGGCTTCAGGTTTCACTTCGTAGCGGAGGGCAGGCATGGAGTTGCGCAGCGCCACCTCAAGAATCTGGTCGCCATTGGGTACATTGATCTTGAAAGTCTCTTGAGCCAGCTTCAGCATCGCCGCGAAGTTGTCCGGGTTCTGAACGATTACTTGCGCCTCATGCATGGCCTTGCCAAAGGCATCCAGCGCGGCCGCATTTTTCTGCGCGAAATCCGCTTTCACCATCATCAACGACACCGCTCCAGCCGTCTTCACGATGTCCTCAGGACCTTCACCCTTGCGCGGATCCACCACCACTCGGCAGACCTTGGTGACCTCGCAGAAGCCATCCATGGGCGAAAACAACATCAGACCATCGATCTGTTTGTTGGCGATGGCCGGAAACGCGGTGTTGGGAGCACCAACCGCGACGATGGTCACGTCATCGGCTTTCATGCCTGCACCCTGAAGCAAGCTGATCAGCTGAAACTCTGCGGCGGCACCTCGGGCTGTGACACCGATTTTTTTGCCCTTGAAATCCTGTATCACCGCCGGATAGCCTTTGGCCGCATTCGGCGTGTCAAGACCCGCAGCAGCCATCAGGAAAAAGATGGGCTCGTACGCGCCATTGCCCAGCACCTTGAATTCAGCGCCTTTGTTGATCGCCTGGATCATCACCTCTGGTGGTCCGTAGGCCACGTCTATGTCGCCGGCGAGCATGGTCTGCACACCCAGAGGCGCTTGAGGAATCGTGCGCAGCTCGCATTTGAGGTTGTGTTTCGCGCAAATGCCGTTCGCATTGGCCACCCGCACCAGGAAATTTCCTAGACCTGGGTAGTCTTGAATTTTCAACGTGGTGGTCTGTGCATAGGCCTGGCCAGTGAGCGACAAAAGGATTGCGACAAAGGTGCTTAGGAGGCTTCGAGTCATCGGGTTTACTTTCAAGTGAGTTGGAGAAAGGCTCTGAACTGGTGCCTTCATTAAAGGGAGGTTCGCCATTGGGAATGACCACGCAGGTGACAATTTCCGGGTAATCCCGGTTCTCGGTTTCCCTAGGCTTGTAAGCGCAAAAAAAATCGCAAAAGTGCTCGAAAACTCATCGAGTGCCCTCGAGTGGCGGCGGACTCTCTTGACAAAAATCAAGCTTGAAATGCGTTGGTTTGGAAGCGCACTTCATGTGCTAAACGATGCCTCGAAATTGAGGATGCGGAGGTTGAGAAAGCGGAAGTAAATGAGTCCGCCGACTCCGCAATCTTTGTGGGCTGATATTCAGGTGCTGGATAGCTGGTTCCAGAGCTATGTGGACAGTCTCTCTCCCAAAGCATTTCATGAACAGCTGGTTTTTCGCTTCACCGATGGAGACATAGGTTCGATGAGTCGGGAAGAGTTGTTGATGCATGTGATCACCCACGGCGCCTATCACCGAGGGGCTGCAGGGTAAGTTTTACGGGGAGCAGAAATCGCTCCACCTCGAGACTTTTACACCCGCTTTTTGCACTTGAGCGAGCCGTCTCGCCGTGGATGAGGTCTTTGGGTTTTTGGCTCGCTCGTAAGGCTGTTCAGTTGCGAACGATTGCAATAACCGACCAAGATCCGCGAACATGCATCGGCGAAGGTCAAGTCTCAAGATTCACCGGACGTTCATCTTCAAAACAGCCGTTGACTCCAATGGGTCGCGAAGAGCCGGTCGCCGTGGCGGGAAGGAGTCGCTCGGAATCTCGTGCGGCCCATCGCTGCTGAGTGGTCGGTGTTACAGGTACAGCGGTCGGTCGCCTCTCAGGATGACGAATGGCAGGTTTCGGCGGCGGCTGTCATTGGGCTGCAAAACCTGACCGGTTGCAGTCAGCCTAAACCGGATACTTAGCGAACCATTCCCGACAGTGCATGTTCAGGTGCTCTGAAGGGACGACCCGCGCTACTCCCATGCTGGATGTAGCGACCAACCTCGCGCCGCTTCTCCCGTTAACCCCGATCCAGCTCCGCCTGCCGCTCCTGCAGCTCCCGCCACATGATCTTGCCAGTGCCCGATTTCGGCAGGCTCTCGATGAACTCCACCAGGCGCGGGGTTTTGTAGGCGGCCATGTGGTCGTGGGCCCAGGCGGTGATGTCTTCGGCGCTCACCTGGCCCATGCGCTCGGGTTTGAGCACCACGAAGGCTTTGACCGTCTCGCCGCGTTTGGGGTCCAGCGCGCCGATGACGCAGACCTCGTGAATGTCGGGGTGCTTGTACATCAGCGCTTCGACCTCGGCCGGCCAGACCTTGAAGCCCGAGGCGTTGATCATGCGTTTGAGCCGGTCCATCATGAAGAAGTAGCCGTCTTCGTCGATGCGGGCGAGGTCGCCGGTGCGCAGGAAGCGCTTGCCGTCGAGCGTGATGAAGGCCTGGGCGTTGGCGGCGTCGTTGCGCCAGTAGCCTTGCATGACCTGCGGTGCGTGGGTCACGATCTCGCCGGTCTCGCCTTGGGGCAGTTCGGCCAGGGTGGTCGGGTCGATGATGCGCGAGTCCACATCGAACACCGGGATGCCGAGGCATTGGGGCTTGGGGCGCTGGGGCGGGTTGATGTGCGTGGCGGCCAGGGTTTCGGTCATGCCGTAGCCCTCGACGTAGTTGAGCCCGGTGAGCGCTTTGAGCTTCGCGGCCACGGCTTCGGGCATGGCGGCGCCGCCGCCGCGGATGCCGTTGAGGGCCGATAGGTCGTATTCACCAATGCGCGGGTTGGCCAGGAAATCGACCACCATGGTCGAGATGGCTTGCCAGCTGGTGACGCGGTGGCGCTGCATCAGTTCGGCGGCGGTTTCGCGGTCCCAGCGCGACATGATCACGATGGTGGCGCCGAGGAAGAGCGGGCCGTTCATGCCGCCGGCCATGCCGGTGACATGGAAAAACGGCAACACCGAGAGCATCACCGCGTCTTGCGTGCGCGCGAACCAGTGCATGCCGCCTACGCCGGTGCTTTGTGCGTTGCGATGGGTGTGCATGCAGCCTTTGGGGTGGCCGGTGGTGCCCGAGGTGTAGGGCATGACGCACAAATCTTCCGGCCCGGCGGTGAGCGGTCCGGGCGCCAGTGCGGCGGCGATGGCATCGCGCCAGGCGTGCAGGCCGGGGCCTTCAATAGCGGCGCGCGGCTCGGCCACGAAGTCGGGCAGGCGCAGGCCGGTGGGGGCTTCTCTTTCCTGTTCCTCGCTGGGGAGGTGGTCACGGTAACAGGCCACGACGATGTGGTGCAGCGCGGGCTCGGATTGTTCCTCGGGGTTCAGGTGGTCCCGCAGTTGCGGCAACAGGTCTTGCGCCGCGATCGCCACCCGCGCGCCGCTGTCGGCCACGTAATGGGCCAGCTCGTCGCTGCGGTTCATCGGGTTCACCGGCACCACCACCGCATTCGCCCGCAGGATGGCGTAGTAGCCCAACACCCATTGCGGGCTGTTCTGCAAATACAGCAACACCCGGTCGCCCGCCTTCACGCCACACACGTTTTCCAGGTAACCCGCCAGCCGCGTGACCTCGTCGTGAAACGCGGCGAAGCTCAGCTCGGCGCCGTAGTAGATCAGGAAGGGCTTGTCGGGGTAGCGGTGGGCTGAGACGGCGGCGTTGTCAAACAGGTTGGTCGCGGGCAGGGTGAGGTGCAGGGGCAGGCCGGGCGGCCAATGGGGGTGGTGAGGCATTGGCATGGTGGACGGCGCTGCAGACATGGCGGGTATGGCGGTTTCCGGGGCTGTGCTGGGGCTTTCAGGCCTTGGCGCTCTGGCGGGCCAGTTCTTCCTTGGCGATGGCGTTGCGGTGTACCTCGTCCGGGCCGTCGGCGAAGCGCAGGGTGCGGGTGGAAGCGTAGGCCTTGGCGAGACCGAAGTCGTCGCTCACACCGGCGCCGCCGTGCACCTGCATGGCCCAGTCGATCACCTGCAGCGCCATGGCGGGCGCGGCGACCTTGATCATGGCGATTTCCTGGCGCGCCTGTTTGTTGCCGACCTTGTCCATCTTCCAGGCAGCGTGCAACACGAGGAAACGCGCCTGGTCGATCAGGATGCGCGACTCGGCGATGCGCTCGCGGGTGACGCCCTGATCGGCGATGCGTTTGCCAAAGGCGGTGCGCTGCGTGGCGCGCTTGCACATGTCTTCCAGCGCGCGCTCGGCGCGGCCGATGACGCGCATGCAATGGTGGATGCGGCCGGGGCCGAGGCGGCCCTGTGCGATTTCGAAGCCGCGGCCTTCGCCGAGCAGGATGTTGCTCGCCGGCACGCGCACATCGGTGAACTGCACTTCGGCATGGCCATGCGGCGCATCGTCGTAGCCAAACACCGGCAGGTGGCGCAGCACCTTGACGCCGGGGGTGTCCATGGGCACCAGAATCATCGACTGCTGCGAATGCTTGGGGGCTTCGGGGTCGGTCTTGCCCATGAAGATCATGATTTGGCAGCGCGGGTCGTTGGCGCCGGAGGTCCACCACTTGCGGCCGTTGATCACGTAGTCATCGCCATCGCGCTGGATGCTGGCTTCGATGTTGGTCGCGTCGCTGGAGGCCACGGCGGGTTCGGTCATGGCGAAGGCCGAGCGGATCTCGCCGGCCAGCAGGGGCTTGAGCCAGCGCTCTTTGTGTTCGGCGGTGCCGTAGCGCACGATGGTTTCCATGTTGCCGGTGTCGGGCGCGGAGCAGTTGAAGGGCTCGGAGCCGATGGGCGAGCGGCCCATGATTTCGGCCAGGGGCGCGTATTCGAGGTTGCTCAGGCCGGCGCCCATTTCCGACTCGGGCAGGAACAGGTTCCACAAGCCTTCGGCCTTGGCCTTGGCTTTCAGGTCTTCCATGACCTTGGGCTCTTGCCAGGGGTTGCCGGCGGCGCGGAAGGCGTCCATCTCCGCGGCGAACAGGGGCTCGGCGGGGTAAACATGCTCGGCCATGAAGGCTTTGACGCGCGCTTGCAGCGCCTGAACTTTGGGGGAGTGGTCGAAATCCATGGGGTGTGCCTGGTGAGAAATTGAGGAGGCGCGCAGCGCTTTAAGCGGTGCGCGCGGAAGAGGGCGCGAAAGGCGGGAAAGGCGGGAAAGGCGGGAAAGGCGGGAAGGCTCAGAGCGTTTGCGCCAGCGCCCAGGCCTGCTCGGCCAGCGGCCGCGCGCGCTTGCCGGTTTCGACCGCGCTGGCGTTGGAGGCGTTGCCTTGCTCGGCGCGCTTGGCGATGCCTTGCAGGATGCCGACCAGGCGGAACATGTTGAACACCAGGTAGTAGTTCCAGTCGGCCTCGGGCACCGGGGTTGGGCGGCCGGTGCGCTGCATGTAGAGGGCGCGGTAGTCGGCTTCCGAAGGAATGCCGAGCTCGGCCAGGTTGGCTTCACCCAGACCGCGCGAGCGCCCGGCGGGCATGCGCCAGGTCATGCAGTGGTAGGCGAAGTCGACCAGCGGATCGCCCAGGGTCGAGAGCTCCCAGTCGAGCACGGCCACGATGCGCGGCTCGGTCGGGTGGAAGATCACGTTGTCGAGCCGGTAGTCGCCATGCACGATGCGGCTCTGGCCTTCCGCGGGCATGTGTTGCGGCAGCCATTCCATCAGCCGGTCGGCGGCTTCGATGGGTTCGGTTTCGGCGGCCTTGTACTGGCGCGTCCAGCGGGCGACCTGGCGCTCCAGGTAGGCGCCGGGGCGGCCGTAGTCGGCCAGGCCGATGGCCGCGGGGTCCACGCCATGCAGCGCCGCCATCACGCGGTTCATCTCGTCGTAGTGCGCGCCGCGTTCGGCGGGCGAGAAGCCGGGCAGGGTCGGGTCCCAGAGGATGCGGCCTTCCACATGGTCCATCACATAAAACATCGAGCCGATGACGCTGGTGTCTTCACACAGGGCATGGGCTTTCGCCACCGGCACCTTGGTCTGGGCCAGTGCGCTGATGACGCGGAATTCGCGGTCCACCGCATGGGCCGAAGGCAGCAGGTCGCCCAGCGGTTTGCGGCGCAAGACGTAGCGGTGGCCGCTGGCGGTGAGCAGGTAGGTCGGGTTCGACTGGCCGCCCTTGAACTGGGCCACCGACAGCGGGCCTTGAAAGCCCGCGACGTTGGCGGTCATCCAGGCGGCGAGGCGGGTTTCGTCGAGCGCGTTGGCGGGCGCCACCGGCTGGGTGCCGGTGAACTGCGCTTGCACGTCGGTGGCGGCTTGCCCGCTCATACCGCGGAGCTGCCGCCGTCGACAGCGATGTATTGGCCGGTGATGTGGCGCGAGGCTTCGCTGGCGAGAAACACGACCGTGCCCATCAGGTCTTCGTCGCCGCCGATGCGCTTGAGGGGCGAGCGTGCGATCACAGCTTCGCCCAGGGTGTCGAGCAGGCCGGCCGACATCTTGGAGGGGAAGAAGCCGGGGCAGATGGCGTTGACGTTGATGTTGTACTGGCCCCATTCGCCGGCCAGCGCGCGGGTCAGGTTGATGGCCGCGGCCTTGGAGGTGTTGTAGGCCACGGTCTGCACGCCCGCGCCCATGCCCTTGAGGCCGGCCACGGAAGCGACGGTGATGATCTTGCCCTTTTTGCGCGGGATCATGCAGCGCTTGCCGACTTCGCGCGCCAGGAAAAACGGCGCGTTCACGTTGAGGTTCATCACCTTGTGCCAGGCTTCATCGGGGTAATCTTCGGCGGGCGCGCCCCAGGTGGCGCCGGCGTTATTGACCAGGATGTCGATCGGGCCGAGGGCGGCGATGACCTCGTCGACCAGAGCGGGAATGCGGTCGGTCTTTTGCAGGTCGCTGACGATGGTGACCACGGTGATGCCCTTGCTCTCCAGGTGCTTTTTGGCTTCGGCCAGTTCATCGGCCTTGCGGGCGCTGATCGCGACCTTGCAGCCCATTTCGCCCAGGGCTTCTGCCATTTGCAGACCCAGGCCGCGCGAGCCGCCGGTGACCAGGGCCACCTGGCCGTCGAGTTGGAACAGTTGTTTGACGCTCATGTTTGTCTCCGAAATAGGGAAATGTGGGGAATGGATCAGCAGACCTCGAACAGGCCGGCCGCGCCCTGGCCGCCGCCGATGCACATGGTCACGACCACGTACTTCGCGCCGCGCCGCTTGCCTTCGATCAGCGCATGGCCGGTCAGCCGCGCGCCGCTCACGCCGTAGGGGTGGCCCACTGCGATGGCGCCGCCGTTGACGTTGAGCAGTTCGTCGGGAATGCCCAGCTTGTCGCGGCTGTAGAGCACCTGGCAGGCAAAGGCTTCGTTGAGTTCCCACAGGCCAATGTCTTCCACCTTGAGGCCGGCGCGCTGCAGCAGGCGCGGCACGGCGTAGACCGGACCGATGCCCATTTCGTCGGGCTCGCAACCCGCCACAGCAAAGCCACGGAAGATGCCCAGCGGCTGGATGCCGAGTTGCTCGGCGCGCTTGCCGTTCATCACCACACAGGCCGAAGCGCCGTCGCTGAACTGGCTGGCGTTGCCCGCGGTGACCACGCCGCCGGGCAGGGCCGCTCGGATTTTGGACACGGCCTCGAGCGTGGTGTCGGGGCGGATGCCCTCGTCGGCATCGATGGTGACTTCTTTGCGGGTGATGCGGCCGGTGGCCTTGTCGACCACGCCCATGGTGGTGGTCATCGGCACGATTTCGTCTTTGAACTTGCCTGCGGCCTGGGCGGCGGCGGCGCGCAGTTGGCTGCGCACGCCGTATTCGTCTTGCGCCTGTTTGCTCACGTTGTACCGCTTCGAAACGGTCTCGGCGGTCTGCAGCATGTTCCAGTAGAGCTCGGGCTTGTGCTCGACCAGCCAGGGGTCGCGGCGCATGTGCAGGTTGGCTTCGTTCTGCACGCAGCTGATGCTCTCCACACCGCCGGCCACGATGGCGGGGCAGCCTTCGAGGATCACGCGCTGCGCGGCCATGGCGATGGTCTGCAGGCCCGAGGAGCAAAAGCGGTTCACGCTCACGCCGCCCACCGTCACCGGCAGGCCCGCGCGCAAGGCGATGGCGCGGGCGATGTTGCCCCCCGTCGTGCCTTCGCCGAAGGTGCCGCCCATGATGCAGTCTTCGATTTCGTTGGGGTCGATGCCCGAGCGGGCCACGGCGTGTTCGACCGCATGGCCGCCAAGCGTGGCGCCATAGGTCATGTTGAAAGCGCCTTTCCAGCTCTTGGCGAGACCGGTGCGGGCGGTGGAAACGATGACAGCTTCATTCATGGGAAATGCTCCAGAAAATAATGAGGTGGTGCGACCATGGTCGGAATCGGGAAGGGGCTCTCAACCCCAGGGCTCCCGAAGATCCGGCTCTGCCGGTCCAAGGGAGCGTCCCCCCACCGGGGGGAAGCCGCGCAGCGGCGCAGGGGGGGGGTTAAAAGCCCTTGCCTTCTTCAGCCAACTGGATGAGCAGCGGCGCGGGCTCCCACGACGCATCGGCGCCGGGCTCGGCGGCGAAGCGGCGCAGGGCGCGCACCACGTTGGCGAGGCCCACTTCGTTGGCGTAGCACATGGGGCCGCCGCGGCGGGCCGGGAAGCCGTAGCCGTTGAGGTAGACCAGATCGACATCGGAGGCGCGCACGGCGATGCCCTCGGCGAGGATGCGCGCGCCTTCGTTGACCAGCGCGTAGATGCAGCGCTCGACCACTTCTTCGTCGCTCACCTTGCGCGGGGTCACGCCCTTGGCGCTGCGGTAATCGGCGATGAGTTGGTCAATCAGCGGATCGGCCTGGGGTTCGCGCATGCCCGGCTCGTAGCGGTACCAGCCGGCGCCGGATTTCTGGCCGAAGCGGTCCATCTCACAGATCTTGTCGGCGATGGTGGGGTCGTGGGGCACGCCGGCTTCGGCGGCCTTGCGCTTGCGCGTGGCCCAGCCGATGTCCAGCCCGGCGAGGTCGCCCACGCGGAACGGGCCCATGGCGTAGCCGAAGCGTTCCATGGCCTTGTCCACTTGCTGGGGCGCGCCGCCCGCCACGACCATGGCGTTGGCCGCGGCGCCATAGCGCGCGAGCATGCGGTTTCCGATGAAGCCGTCGCACACGCCGGAGACCACGGCCACCTTCTTGATCTGCTTGCCCAGCGCCAGCGCCGTGGCCATCACGTCGTTGGCGGTTTTTTCGCCGCGCACGATTTCCAGCAGCTTCATGATGTTGGCGGGGCTGAAGAAGTGCAGGCCCAGCACGTCTTGCGGCCGCTTGGTGAAGCTGGCGATTTGGTTGATGTCGAGGTAAGAGGTGTTGGAGGCCAGGATGGCGCCGGGTTTGCACACCGCGTCGAGCTGGGAGAAGACCTTCTCTTTCACATCCATCTGTTCGAACACGGCTTCGATCACAAGGTCCACGTCTTCGAAGGCGGTGTAGTCGAGCGTGGGCGTGATCAGGGCCATGCGCTGCTCGACCTGCTCTTGCTTGAGCCGGCCGCGCTTGACGCTGTTCTCGTAGTTGCGGCGGATGGTGGCCAGGCCACGGTCCAGAGCGGCCTGCGCGGTTTCCAGCAAGACCACCGGCGTGCCGGCGTTGAGGAAGTTTATGGTGATGCCGCCGCCCATGGTGCCGGCGCCGATGACACCCACCGTTTTGATGGGGCGCAGCGGCGTGTCGCCCGGGATGTCGGGCAGCTTGCCGGCGGCGCGTTCGGCGGCGAACACGTGGCGCGCGGCGCGGGATTCGGGCGTGGCCATCAGGGCGAAGAAGGCGGCGCGTTCGCGCTTGAGGCCTTCGTCAAACGGCTGGGTGACCGAGTCGGCCACACATTCCACGCAAGCCAGCGGCGCGGGCAGGCCCTTGGCCGCCGTCTTGACGTTGTTGCGGGCGAATTGCAAAAAGGCATCGGCGCCGACGGCAGGCACCTTCACATCGCGCAGGCGGGGCAGGGCACCCGGTTCTTTCGCGGCGCGCTCGGCGAAGGCCACGGCGGCGTCCACGACGTTGGCCTCAGTCAGTTCGTTGACCAAAGCCGTGCCTTCGAAGCTGGCGGCTTTTTGCGGCGCACCCGAGACGATCATGTTCAGCGCGGCTTCCAGGCCGATGGCGCGGGGCAGGCGCTGGGTACCGCCGGCGCCGGGCAGCAGGCCCAGTTTGACCTCGGGCAGGCCGAGCGTGGCGTCTTTGTTGGCGACGCGGAAGTGGCAACCCAGGGCCAGCTCCAGGCCGCCGCCGAGCGCGAAGCCCGCGATGGCGGCGACCACCGGCTTGGCCGATTGCTCCAGCGCGCGGATCACATCGGGCAGGTTGGGCGAGGTGGACGACTTGGGTGTGCCGAACTCTTTGACATCGGCGCCGCCCGAGAAGATCTTCTCGCCGCCGGTGAGCACGATGGCGGTCACCGCCGGATCGGCCAGGGCGCGGTCGAGGCCGGCCAGGATGCCGCTGCGCAGCGCCAGGCCCAGGCCGTTGACGGGCGGTTTGTTGAGCGTGAGCACGGCCACCGGGCCGCGCAAGTTGTAGTCCACCGGGTTCATGGGGGTGTCTCCGTTGTTTTGGAATGGCTGAGGTCACGAGTTTTCGAATATTGAACTGCTGTGCAGAACCATATTCCGAATGCAAACCATGGTAGCCAGAGACGGCGCGAGCGTAAAGGTGGATTTCCCTTTGAGAGGGGCGTGGATGTCCCGCCCGCGTCTGGTGCGGTTGCGGCCGGGGCGGGCGGGGTTGGGTGCTTTTTTTGGCGGGGCGCAGGCCGGGCGGCTGTGCGCCAGGGCCGGGGCGGGCGGGAAGCCTGCGGTTGCAGGCGGATCGAATGGGCGGCGGTTGCGCGCTGCGGGGCGGCGCCTCGCGGGCGCTCAGACCGGCAGGGCTTCTTCGATGGCCCGCACCACCTGCAGCAGGCGGGGACGCACCTCATCCAGCAGGAATTTCGGCGACAGGTTGTAGGACGGGCCGCCCACGTTGACCGCCATGACCGGCAGGCCGTTGCCCGGGTCGAAGGCGCGGGCCACGCCGTTGACTTCCTTGTTCCAGTCGCCAAACGAGCAGGTGACGCCCAGCGTGCGGTAGTCTTCCAGCGCCTTGTCGATGCCGGTTTTGACATGGGGCCAGGCCAGGTCGTCCAGCCCGTGGATCTGTTCCATCGCTTCCAGGCGTTGCTCCTGGGGCACGGCGGCCAGCCAGGCGCGGCCCATGGCGGAGCTGGCCAGAGGCATGCGCGAACCGACGTCGAGCGTGAGCGTGAGGGCGGCACTGCTGCGGCAGTTTTCCACGTAGATCATGGACAGCTTGTCGCGCACGCCCAGCGAGACCGAGGCGCCGGAGAACTCGGCCAGCTCCTGCATCATCGGGCGGGCGATCTTGCGCACATCGAGCTTGTTGAGCAGCGCACTGCCCAGCGCCAGGCAGGCGGTGCCAAGCCGGTAGCGGCCGCTTTCCTGCACATGGATCAGGTAGCCGAGCTTGGTCAGCGTCATGGTCAGGCGCGACACGGTGGATTTGGGCAGCTTGCAGCGCTGGGCCAGCTCCTGGTTGCTCAGGGTGATCTCGCCGTGGCGAAAACAGGCCAACACCTCCAGGCCGCGCGCAAGGGCGGTCACGAAATGGCGGTCTTCCTTGGGCTTGCGAGCCTGTTTGGCCTCGCTGGGCGGGGGCGCGGCCCCCGATTGCTCCCCTTCGGGCGTGGCCCCGCTGTCTCTGGTTTTTGTTGTGCTCAAAATGGAACTCCGTTCTGCAAATGCTGCATGGCACTGTATGCGCATTCCAGCGCTTTCGGCTGGGGCTGGCAATGGGGGAAACCACCAAAGCCCGGGTGGCTGCGCGTTGCGGGCCTGGTCGTGTTCATGGGCCTGCTGCCTCGGGCGCGGACTCAGGCGTTCTGTGCGGCGAACTGGTCGCGCAGCTCGCGCTTGAGCACCTTGCCGATGGCGCTGCGCGGCAGTTCGTCCATGAAGACGAGGCCGGACAGGCGCTGGGTCTTGCCCGAGCGCTCGTTGTGCCAGCCGGTCAACTCGGCCTCGCTCGCCGCCGCATCCGCTGCGCGAACGACGAAGGCCACCGGCGTTTCGCCCCATTGCTCGCTGGGCACGCCAACCACCGCCACATCGACCACCGCCGGGTGCTGGCGCAGCAACGCTTCGAGGTCGCTCGGGTAAACGTTGAAGCCGCCGCTGATGATCATGTCTTTGCGCCGGTCCATGAGCACGAGGAAGCCGTCGGTGTCGAACCGGCCAACGTCGCCGGTGCGGATGAAGCGTTTGCCCGAGGCGTCGAACCATTCGGCTTCGCGGGTCTGGTCGGGCCGGCCGTGGTAGCCGGTCATCATGCCGGGCGAGTGGCCCACCACTTCGCCTGTTGCCCCTTCGGGCAGTTCCTGGCCGGCTTCGTCGATCAGTCGCATGTCGTGGCCCGAGGCACACTGGCCTACGGTGTGCAGCTTGTCGGGGTGTTCATGGGCGTTGAGGATGCAGGTGCCGCCGCCCTCGGTCATGCCGTAGAACTCGACCAGGCCGCCGGGCCAGCGTTTCACCACATCGGCCTTGAGGGCGGCGTGAAACGGCGCGCTGGTGCAGAACTTCACCTGAAAGGCCGAGAGGTCAAAGCTGTCGAAGTTGGGCAGGGCCATCAGGCGCTGGTACTGCACCGGGACGAGCATGGTGTGGGTGGTGCGCTGCTCGGCGGCGATGGCGGCGTAACGCGCGGCGTCGAACTTGGCCATCAGCCGCACGCAGCCGCCGAAGGCGATGGTCGGGAAAAAGACCACCAGGGTGGTGTTGGAGTAGAGCGGGGTCGACAGCAGGGTACGGCTTTCCGGGCTGTAACCGTAGCTGAGCCCGCGGCGCACGTGGGCCCAGCGCATGCCGTGCGATTGCACGATGCCTTTCGGTGTGCCGGTGGTGCCGGAGGAATAGATGATGTTGAACGGCCATTCGGGCTGCACCTCGACCGGGGCGGGCCGCGACCCGTCGGGCGCGAGCCAGGCGGCGAAGGGGGTGCCGCGCAGCTTGTCGTCGAGCCAGATCACGCGCGAACCTGGCAAACCGTCAGGAATCAGTTCGGCGGCGTGGCGGTCGACGAACAGCCATTGGGCGCCGGCGTCGCGCAGCATGGCATCGAAGTTGTCGCGGGTGACCGAAGGCGCGATCGGCGCCACGACCACGCCGGCCCGCAACGCACCCAGATAGAGCGCCGCATAGCGCACCGATGAGGCCGCGCAGATGGCGATGGCGTCGCCCGGTTGCAGTCCTTCTCGCTGCAAGGCAGCGGCGACGCGATCCATCAGGCTGTTGAGCGCTGCATAGCTCAGGGTTTGCGCGTTGTCGGCCAGCGCGGGGTGTTCGGGCCGTTGCCGGGCGTGTTCGCGCACGAGATCGGCGATGACGGTGAAAGGGGTGTCGGCGGTGAAGTTCAAGTCCATTCGGGGGTTCCTGTGGCGGGCCGTTGGGGCACATTGGTCTGGCCCATGGCGGTCCGTGTCGACCCAGGCGCGTGGCAGAACTTTAGCGGAATTTGGTTCTGCATTGCAGATTTTGAATCGCGAGAGCGACTGCAGGGGCGGCAGGCGGCTGCCTTGGGGTCGTGTTGAGCCAGGCCGTAGCGGCTTGTGCCTCTTTGGGTCGGGTGAGACGCCGCGTGACCAAATCCCGCCATGTCTGGGGGCGGGTATGGCGGCGCATGCCGCCTTGCAGTCCATCCCGGCGGCGACGCTCCCATTCGCAAGCCGGTGGTCTGCCGTGCCCGGGCGCCGGATCAGTAGTGCGGCGGAAGCTCGTCGCGCAGGCTGCGCGGTGCGGCGCTCCCCGGCTCGTCGCCTTGCTGGCGCAGGTTGCCCACTTCGCGCAAGAGCATGGCGATGTCTTGCTGCTGGTTGGCCACCAGTGTGTTGAGGGTGTCGAGCAGGTCTTCGGTGTAGCTCAGCTTGATTTCCAGCTCGGTCAGGCGCTCTTCGGTGCGCTGTTGCGGCAAGGTCGCTTCATCGCTCATGGCTTGGGGTCGTGTTCCAGAGAGGCCGAGTTCATGCAGTAGCGCAGGCCGGACGGGGTCGGGCCGTCTTCGAAGACATGGCCGAGGTGGGCGCCGCACTGGCTGCAGACGGTTTCGACCCGGGTCATGCCCAGGCTGCGGTCGGTGATCTCGGTGATGGCGCCTTCGATGGGCTTCCAGAAGCTGGGCCAGCCGCAACCCGAGTCGAACTTGGTACCGGCGTCAAACAGGTGGTTGCCGCAGCACACGCAGTGGTAGCTGCCGTCGGCCCAGACCTCTTCGTACTTGCCGGTGAAAGGGCGCTCGGTATGGGCGCGGCGGGTGATGTCAAACGCGCCGGGCTCGGCGCCTTTTTCGGCCAGGATGGCGCGCCATTCGGCATCGGTTTTCTGGATCGGGAAGGTCATGGGGGGCTCCTTGGGGCGGCGCTTTGGGGCGCGCTGATGGCCGTCATTGTCACCTGAATGACTGGACCTCACGCCGCGCATGGGCTATTCGGGTGTGCCCGTCTTGGAAGGCGCAGGCGTCTGGGGCATGATGGATAGAACCGCGTTTTTTTGCGCGTCGCAACCACAAGGAGAACACCCGATGCTGGGTCAAATGCAAAGCCAACCGCTGTTGATTTCTTCGCTGATCGTTCACGCCGAACGCCACCATGCCACCGGCGAAATTGTTTCGCGCCGGGTCGAAGGCGACATCCACCGCAGCAACTGGGGCGAGATCGCCCGCCGCTCGCGCCAGGTCGCGAATGCGCTGGATGGCCTGCACCTCTCCGCTGGCGACCGCGTGGCCACGCTGGCCTGGAACGGTTACCGCCATCTGGAGCTGTATTTCGGCGTCAGCGGCACCGGCCGCGTTTTGCACACACTCAACCCGCGCCTGCATCCCGAGCAACTGGCCTGGATCATCAACCACGCCGATGACCGCGCCATCTGTTTCGACATGACTTTCCTGCCACTGGTGCAGGCGGTGGCCAAACACTGTTCCGGCGTGAAACACTGGATCGCGCTGTGCGACGCCGACAAGCTGCCTGCCGACAGCGGCATTCCCGGCTTGCAGAGTTACGAAGCCTGGATGGGCGCTGCGCCGGATGCGTATGTCTGGCCCGAACTGGACGAAAACAGCGCATCGAGCATGTGCTACACCAGCGGCACCACAGGCAACCCCAAGGCAGCCCTGTATTCCCACCGCTCGACGCTGCTGCACACCTTCAGCGCGGCGCTGCCCGATTCGCTTTGCCTGAGCGCCCGCGATGCGGTGTTGCCGGTGGTGCCGATGTTCCACGTCAACGCCTGGGGCATCCCTTACGCGGCCGCGGCCACGGGCTGCAAGCTGGTGTTCCCCGGCCCGGCGATGGACGGCAAGTCGATCTACGAGTTGCTGGAGTCGGAAAAGGTCACGATGGCCGCGGGTGTGCCGACCGTGTGGCAAATGCTGCTGTCGCACATGCAGGCCGGCAACCTCAAATTCAGCACCATGACGCGCACGGTGATCGGCGGCTCGGCTTGCCCGCCGGCCATGATCCACGCGTTCAACGATACCTACGGCGTGACCGTGTTGCACGCCTGGGGCATGACCGAGATGTCACCGCTGGGCACGGTGGGCACGCTGAAAAACGACCAAATGTCCCTGTCCCCGGAAGAGCAGACCAAGATCTTGCTCAAGCAGGGGCGCACGGTGTTTGGCGTGGACATGAAGATCGTGGACGACGCGGGCGAAGAGCTGCCCTGGGACGGCAAGGCCTATGGCGATTTGCTGGTGCGTGGCCACTGGATCATCGCCAGCTACTTCAAGGGCGAAGGCGGAGATCCGCTGCGCTACGACGCCAACGGCAAGGGCTGGTTCCCGACCGGCGACGTCGCCACCATCGACCCGCAAGGCTTCATGCAGATCACCGACCGCAGCAAGGACGTGATCAAGTCGGGCGGTGAATGGATCAGTTCGATCGATGTGGAGAACATCGCGATGGCGCACCCGGCCGTGGCGATGGCGGCCTGCATCGGCATGAAGCACCCCAAGTGGGACGAGCGCCCGATCGTGGTGGTGATGAAAAAGCCGGGTGCCGAGGTCACGCGTGAAGAGCTGCTCGCTCATTACGAAGGCAAGATTGCGAAATGGCAAATCCCGGACGACGTGGTGTTCGTTGAAGCGATTCCGCTGGGCGCCACCGGCAAGATGCAAAAGATGATCTTGCGCCAACAGCTCAAAGACTACGTGTTGCCCACCGCCGGCGCTTGAGCAGCCGTCCGCCTGTGTCGCTGCCGCAGCCCCCGACCCGGGCAACTGCTGCCGGGGTGACAACCCGGCGGACCAGCCTGGGCTGGATGGTGGCGGGCATGGGGCTGCTGGCCACCATGCGTGCCGGTGCCGCCTCACCATTGGCCGGGGCATCGGTGCGCATTGCGTTCATCGATCCGCTCACCGGCCCGGCGGCCAACATAGGCCGAAATGGTTTGCGCACCTGGCAGTTCATGGCCGCTGCGCTTGGGGGTGACAACCATTCGGCGGGCGTGCGCATGACCGTTGCGGGCTTCGACAACAGGGGTTCACCGGAAGAAAGTCTCAACGCGCTGAAGGCCGCCATCGATCAGGGGTTCCGGTACATCGTTCAAGGCAACGGCTCTGGCGTGGCTTCGGCGATCGTGGACGCGGTGGAGCGCCACAACTTTCGGAGCCCTGAGCGAGCGGTGCTCTACATCAACTACGCGGCGATGGATCCGGTGCTGACCCAGGAAAAGTGCAGCTTCTGGCATGTGCGCATCGACGCCGACACGGTAATGAAGACGCAAGCGCTGGCCCGTTTCTTCGCGGCGCAATCCGGGCTTGAAAGCGTGTATCTGCTGAACCAGAATTACGCCCATGGCCAGCAGGTCTCGCAGCGTTTCAAAGCCGCCCTGACGCGTTTTGCGCCGCATGTGAAGGTGGTCGGTGATGAAGTGCACCCGCCTTTTCGGGGGCAGGACTTCTCTCCATTTGTGCAGCGCATTCAGGCTTCAGGTGCGCAGGCGCTGGTGACGGGAAACTGGGGTGTTGACTTGCAAGACCTGGTCACTTGCATGATCGACAAGAAGATCGAGACGCCGCTGTACGCCTACTACCCCAGCTTGCCCGGTGTACCCGTCGCGCTGGCAAATGCCCAACGCCGCTTCCCGGTCTATCAGGTGGCCTGTGGCCACACCAGTCAATCGGGCCCCCTGGCCGAACTGGTCCAAAAATTCCGGCGGGAAACCGGAGAGGATTTGGTGGTTTACGCGGCCTACGACGGTATCGCCATGCTGCTGCACGCCATGCGGTTTGCCGAATCCACCGACGCCGGGCGGGTGGCTGCCCGCATCAGTGGCATGTTGTTCAAGGGCTTCAATGGCCCGGTGCAGGTGAACCCGGAGGACCATCAGTTGCAGAAGGGCGTGTATGTGTCGCGTTGGCAAAAGGTCGATGCGACCTACCCGGTGTCGGCAGAAGCCACCGGGTACACCTTCGCGCCGCTGCAGTACTTTGAAGCCGCAGACATCAGCGAGCCGGTGGTATGCCGCATGCGGCGTCCTTAGGCGCTGTTGAAAGTGTTTCCGGTGCTTTCTTTTCGGGTGTTTTTTTCTGCGTGGACAGGGCCCCCTCAAGACCTGGACAGGCCAGCGAACCCGGCTGGTTGGCGGGCCTTCAGAACCCCGGTTTTCCTCGGGTGCGCTTGTGTGTCGGCACCTTTTCAGTGCATCGGCCGTTGACGCTTTGCCGGAGGCTGCGTGATCGAAAACGGTTTGAGCAGAGTCACTTGAGCGATAGCTTGTGCGGGCAATCCCCTAGCCGGTTTGGCCCATATGCCTCTAACCTTGTAGCAACCCATTCATCAACAAGGAGTTCCCGGAATGAAATTGATTGTGAAGCTGATTGCCGCCGCGTCGCTGGTGGCCTGTGCTGGAGCAACGTTTGCCCAGAGCGGTGAAACCGTGAAGCTGGTGCGTATCGATCCTTTGACCGGCTTGCTCGGGCCAGTGGGCGTGAGCCAGTTCAAGGGCTACCAATTTTTCGCGGAAAAGTTCAGCGGCAAGGGCAACCCTGCAGGCGTGAACTTTGAGATCTCCGCCATTGACAACAAGCTGAGCCCTGCAGAGAGTCTCAACGCGCTGAAGGCCGCCATCGATCAAGGCGCGCGTTACATCATTCAGGGCAACGGCTCTTCCGTGGCGCTGGCGCTGGTGGACGCGGTGCAAAAGCACAACGCCCGCAACCCGGGCAAGGAAGTGATCTACCTCAACGACTCGGCTGTGGATCCGGACCTCACCAACAGCAAGTGCAACTACTGGCATTTCCGCTTCGATGCCGACACCTCCATGAAAATGGAGGCTGTGGCCAGCTACATCAAGACGCAGCCCGAAGTTAAGAAGATCTATTTCCTCAACCAGAACTATTCACACGGCCATCAGGTGGTGAAGTTTGGCAAGGAAGCGATCTCCCGCAAGCGTCCCGACATCGAATTCGTGGGCGAGGATCTGCATCCGCTGGCCCAGACGCGCGATTTCGCTCCCTACATCGCGAAAATCAAAGCCTCTGGCGCCGATACCGTGATCACCGGCAACTGGGGTTCTGACCTCTCCCTGCTGATCAAGGCGGCCAACCAGGGCGGCTACAACGGCAAGTTCTTCACCTACTACGCAGGTGTGACCGGCACGCCAAGCGCCATGGGCACCAACGGCGAAGGCCGCGTCTACCAGATTGCCTACAACCACTACAACATGGGTGGGCAAATGGACAAGTGGATGAAGGAGTTCAACGCCAAGTACGACGACGATTTCTACACCGGCTCCACGATCCGCATTTTCGAAATGCTCGGCGCTGCCATGGCCAAGGCCAAGTCGACCGACCCTGTCAAAGTGGCTGCCGCCATGGAAGGCTTGAAGGTTGCAAGCTACAACGGTGAAGTGGAAATGCGCAAGACCGACCACCAGCTGCAACAGAAGCTGTATATGTCGGTCTGGCAAAAGGCCAGCGCCAAGTACCCGTACAGCCCCGAGAAGACGGGCATGACGATGGTGCCTGTGGCCGAGTACCCCAACTACGTGTCCAGCACGCCGACCAGCTGCGACATGAAGCGTCCTTAACGTTCGCTTTCACCGTACAGAGCCCGAGCGGGTAACCGTTCGGGTTCTTTTTTTGACAACGTTCAGGAAGGTCTGACGAGATGGAGTTTTTCATCATTTCGATGTTGAACGGCGTGAGCTACGGGCTGCTGCTGTTCATGTTGAGTTCCGGTCTGACACTCATCTTCAGCATGATGGGTGTGCTCAATTTCGCCCACGCCAGCTTCTACATGGTGGGCGCCTACGTGGGCTACACGGTCGCTCAGTTTGCGGGCTTCTGGCCGGCAATGATCATTTCACCGATTGTGGTGGGCCTCCTGGGCTCGTTGTTTGAAAAGTATTTTCTGCGCAAGGTTCACAAGTTCGGTCATGTGCCCGAGCTGCTGATCACATTTGGTCTGTCCTATGTGATCGTGGAGCTGGTGCAACTGATCTGGGGCCGCCTGGCCGTGGAGTTCCGTCCGCCTGAGGTGCTGCGCGGTCCGATGCTGACCCTGATCAACAACGCCAATGAGGGGCTCAGCATGGTTTGGGGCGCTGCGGCACCCGAGATGTGCAGCGTGGCCGATGCCACCGTTCGGGTGGTGTGTTCTCCATTCCCTGCAACCCGTGGATTCATGATGGTGGTGGCTCTGGTGATGCTGGTGTCGATCTGGCTGCTGCTGACCCGCACCCGTGTGGGCCTGGTGATCCAGGCCGCCTTGACGCACCCGGAAACGGTGGAGGCGCTGGGCCACAACGTGCCCCGGGTCTTCATGCTGGTGTTTGGTGCCGGATGTGCCCTGGCCGGTCTGGCCGGCGTCATCGGTGGCAGCACCTTCCTCACCGAACCGTCGATGGCGTTCACGGTGGGTTCCATCATCTTTGTGGTGGTCGTGGTGGGGGGCATGGGCTCCTTGTCTGGTGCCTTCGTGGCTTCTTTGCTGATCGGCATTGTCCAGACCTTCGCCGTGGCGTTTGAGGTCTCTCTGTTGACGGTGGCAGACCAGATTGGCCTGACGCTGTCGGAGGCGGTGCGCAACAACTCCTACGTGAAGCTCACCCTGTCCCAGGCGGCACCCATCTTGCCGTACCTGTTCCTGGTGCTGATTCTGATATTCCGGCCCCGCGGCCTTCTTGGCAAGCGGGAGGGTTGAACCATGACAACACAGTATTACGCGTTTAAACCCCTGAACATTGGCCGTGGGCTGATCTGGTCGCTGTTTGCGCTGGTCCTGCTGGGGGCACCCATGGTGTTTTCTGGCGGACTGGGCACCACGGTGCTGTCCCAGATGGGCATCGCCATCATTGCCTGCCTGTCCTACAACATGTTGCTTGGCCAGGGGGGCATGCTCAGCTTCGGCCACGCCGTGTACACCGGCCTGGGGTCGTTCCTGGCCATTCACGCCCTCAAGGGCGTGAGCGAAGGCACATTGCCGATCCCGGTGTCTGCCGTGCCGCTGGTGGGTGGTCTGGCGGGTGTTGGCTTTGCCGTGCTGTTTGGTTATGTCACGACGCGCAAGTCGGGCACCACCTTTGCCATGATCACACTGGGTCTGGGTGAGCTGGTGTTTGCCCTGTCGCTGATGATTCCCGAGTTCTTCGGCGGCGAAGGTGGCGTGTCCGCCGATCGCATGGCCGGCGAGCCCTTCATGGGCATCACCTTCGGTCCGCAACTGCAGGTGTATTACCTGATCGCCATCTACACCTTTGTTTCGGTGGCCCTCATGTTTGCCTTCACCCGCACACCGCTGGGGCGCATGCTGAACGCGGTGCGCGACAACCCGGAACGTGTGGAGTTTGTGGGTTACGACACCCAGCGCGTGCGCTACTTTGCCTTCATCATCGCGGGCTTTTTTGCCGGTATTTCGGGCGGACTGGGTGCCATCAGTTTTGAGATCGTGACCGCTGAAGTGGTGGGGGCCGCGCGATCGGGTGCTTACCTCCTGTTCACCTTCCTGGGCGGCGCCACCTTCTTTTTTGGCCCCATCATCGGCGCCGTTCTGATGGTGCTGGCGTTTGTCCTGCTGTCCGAGTTCACCCAGGCCTGGTTGCTGTATCTGGGCCTGATCTTCTTGCTGATGGTCATGTATGCGCCGGGTGGCATTGCCAGCCTGATCATGATGAATGTGCGGGTAGCCGCCTTTGGCCGGCTCAAGGGCCTGCTGGGCAGCTACGCGGTCCTGGCGGTGACGGGGCTGGTCATGTTGTCGGGCATTGGTGCTTTGATCGAAATGACCTATCACATCCAGCTCAGCACCACCTTTGGTTCCGAGTTGACGTTCCTGGGTGTCGGGCTTGATGTAGAGAAGGCCAGTAGCTGGGTGGGCGCAGTCCTGCTCATGCTGGTGGGTTTTGGACTCTTCGAGTGGGCACGCCGCAAGTTCTTGGTCAAATGGGGCAGCGCCCAAGAGCACATCGAACGGGAAATCAAGCGAAGGGAGTCGCTGTGAGCAATGCTTCATCCACCTATGCGCTGGAACTGAAAAACCTGCGCAAGAGCTTTGGCAAAACCGAGATCATCCGGGGCATCGACCTCGCGGTGAAGCCCGGTGAAAACGTGGCCATCATTGGCCCCAACGGCGCCGGCAAGTCCACGCTGTTCAACCTCATCAGTGGCCGTTTTGCGCCCACCAGTGGCGAGGTGCTGCTCAACGGGCAGCGCATCGATGGCAAACGCCCGTTCGAGGTCAACCGCCTGGGTTTGTCGCGCAGCTTTCAGATCACCAACATCTTCCCCAAGCTCAGCGTTTTTGAAAACCTGCGTTGCGGGGTGTTGTGGAGCCTGGGCTACAAGTACACCTTTTTGAAGTTTCTGGCGAACCTTGACGATGCCAACGAGCGCGCGGATCAGCTCATGAAGATGATCCACCTCGACAAGAAACGCGACGTGCTGGCCATGAACCTGACCTACGCCGAGCAACGCGCGCTGGAGATCGGCATCACGATCGCCGGCGGAGCCAACGTGATTCTGCTCGACGAGCCCACCGCGGGCATGAGCAACAGCGAGACCTCGCGTTTCATTGATCTCATTCGCGAAGTCACGATGGGCAAAACCTTGCTGACCGTGGAGCACGACATGGGCGTGGTGTTCGGTCTGGCCGACAGGATCGCCGTGGTGGTCTACGGCGAGGTGCTGGCCTTCGACACGCCCGAGGCCGTGCGCGCCAACGCCCGTGTTCAAGAGGCCTATCTGGGCACCATGCTGGAGGAGGAAACAGAATGAGCCATCAAGAATCACCGATGAATCCGGCATCTGTTGCGAGGATGCCTGCGGCCTGGAGGGTGACGGCAAAGCTGGCGCAGGCGGGAGGTATTCATCATGCTTGAGATCAAGGATCTTCACGCCTACTACGGCAAGAGCCATGTTTTGCATGGCGTGTCATTTGGGGTCGGCAAGGGCGAGATCGTTGCGCTGATGGGGCGCAACGGCTCGGGCCGTTCCACCACCGCCAAAGCCATCATGGGTCTGGTGGACTGCCAGGGCACCGTGAACTGGAAGGGGCAGCCCATTGTGGGCAAAAAGCCTTTTGAGATAGCGCATCTGGGCCTGGGCTATGTGCCTGAGAACCGCGACATCTTCCCCAAACTGACGGTGCACCAGAACCTGCTGCTGGGACAAAAAGGCAGCGGCAAAGGCGCCCGCTGGAGCTTTCAGGACATGTACGACATGTTCCCCCGCCTTAAAGAGCGGGAGCACACCGAGGCCGGCGTTCTGTCGGGCGGCGAGCAACAGATGTTGACGCTGTGCCGCACGCTGATGGGTGACCCCGACCTGATCATCATCGATGAGCCCACCGAAGGCCTGGCACCCAAGATCGTGGAGCTGGTGGGTCAATACCTGCAAAAGCTCAAGAGCCGCGGAGTTTCCGTTTTGCTGATCGAGCAAAAGCTCACCATTGCCATGGCGATTTCAGATCGCGTGATGGTGATGGGGCACGGCAGCATTGTTTTTGAAGGCACGCCGGCCAGCTTGCGCGCCGATCCTGCGGTGCGCAAGGAGTGGCTGGAGGTTTGAACGCCCCCTGCGGCGCCTTCGGCGTCACCCCCCACTGGGGGGCGGCACTGGCGGCCCGGCGGAGCCGGTTCCGCGGTGCCCTGGAGTGGGGCACGTCCTGCGGAGAGGCATTTGAGCATCCGGGCCGGGCAATTCCGCAAAGTGGTGGTTACTTCTGTTGACTCACTTGTGACATCCCAACCTTGCGGCGCTGCACAATATCCTTAAAATCGCACGATCGTTCTTTTTTCTTGAATTTTTCACGCACCCTGTACAACCGAAGGAGATTTCATGACCGCTGAGTACCAGGTCCACGGCGATGTGGCCGTCATCACGCTGAACAACCCACCCGTCAACGGACTGGGCTTGTCCACCCGTCGCGGCATCACCGCTGGCCTGGAAAAGGCCGAGGCCGATGCAGCCGTGAAATCCATCGTGATCACCGGCGCCGGCAAGGCGTTTTCCGGTGGCGCCGATATCCGCGAATTTGGCAAGCCCGAGGCGTTGGCCGAACCGAATTTGCTGAGCGTCATTCTGGCGGTCGAAGCCACCACCAAGCCTGTGATCGCTGCCATGCACAGCGTGGCGATGGGTGGCGGTCTGGAACTGGCCCTGGGCTGCCACTACCGCATCGCGGCCCCTGGTTGCAGCGTGGCATTGCCTGAAGTGAAGCTCGGTCTGATCCCTGGCGCCGGTGGCACGCAGCGTTTGCCGCGGGTGCTCGGCGTGGAGGCCGCGCTCAACATGATCGTCTCTGGCGAGCCTGTGAAGAGCGAGTTGCTGGCCAGCGTGCCTGGTCAAAAGCTGTTCGACAAGCTGGCCAAAGCGCCTGAGTCGCTCGCCGAAGAAGCCCTGGCTTTTGCCAAGGAAATGGCCGTCAAGCATGCCGATGGCTCGGCGTTGCCGCTGGTGCGCAACCTGCCGTGCAAGCATCCCAAGGGCGACGCCTACTTTCAGTTCGCGCGCAACATGGTCAAAGGCATGGCGAAAAACTTCCCGGCACCCGCCAAGTGCGTGGACGCAGTGGAGGCCGCCACCAAGCAGAAGTTCGACCAGGGTATGGTCACCGAACGCGAAATTTTCATCAACCTGATGTGGACGCCCGAGTGCCGTTCGCTGCGCCACCTGTTCATGGCCGAGCGCGCTGCCTCCAAGATTCCTGATGTGCCATCGGACACCAAGCAGCGGGACATCAAGTCGGTTGCCGTGATCGGTGCCGGCACGATGGGCGGTGGCATCGCCATGAACTTCCTCAATGCCGGCATCCCGGTGAAGATTCTGGAAATGAAGCAGGAAGCCATCGACAAGGGCCTGGGCATCATCAAGAAGAACTACGAAGCGCAGGTCAAGAAGGGCAAGCTCAAGCAGGACAAGTACGACCAGCGCATGAGCCTGCTCACGACCACGCTGAGCTACGACGATCTGAAAGAAGCCGACCTCGTGATCGAGGCGGTGTTCGAAGAGATCGGCGTGAAAGAAGCCGTGTTCAAGGAACTCGACCGCGTCATGAAGCCCGGCGCCATTCTGGCCTCCAACACGTCCACGCTGGACGTCGACAAAATTGCCTCCTTCACCAAGCGTCCACAGGACGTGGTGGGTTTGCACTTCTTCAGCCCGGCCAATGTGATGAAGCTGCTGGAAGTCGTGCGCGGCAAGGAAACCGCCAAGGACGTCATGGCCACGGTGATGACCGTGTCCAAGAAAATCCGCAAGACCGCCGTGGTCTCGGGCGTGTGCGATGGCTTCATCGGCAACCGCATGATCGAGCAATACGGCCGCCAGGGCGGCTTCCTGCTCGACGAAGGCTGCACACCTGCGCAGGTCGACAAAGCCATGGAGAAGTTCGGCATGGCCATGGGCCCATTCCGCATGGGCGACCTGGCCGGCAACGACATCGGCTGGGCGATCCGCAAGCGCCGCTACGAAGAAAAGCCCGACATGAAGTACAGCAAGACGGCTGACCTGTTGTGCGAGAAGGGCCGCTTCGGTCAAAAGACGGGCGCCGGCTGGTACGACTATGTGCCCGGCAAGCGCGATGCGATCCCCAACGCCGAAGTGGTGGCCATGATCGAAGAGCACCGCAAAGCCATGGGCATCACGCCGCGCAAGATCTCCGATGAAGAGATCGTGCAGCGCCTGGTGTTCTCGCTGGTGAACGAAGCCGCCCACATTCTGGAAGAAGGCATTGCCAACAAGGCCAGCGACATCGATGTGGTCTACATCTTTGGCTATGGCTTCCCGATCCACCGCGGTGGCCCGTTGCAGTACGCCGACGAAGTGGGCCTGTTCAACGTGGTCCAGGCCATGAAGCGCTTTGCGAAGAATCCGCTGGACGACGGCAAGTTCTGGGAGCCGGCACCGCTGCTGGCCCGCCTGGTCGCCGAAGGCAAAACCTTCAACGGTTGAGCTGAACTCCACAGCCCCGACAAGCCAACACAGCTCAACCTTTCAGGAGAATTTTCATGACCAACGCCGTCATCGTTTCCACCGCACGTACCCCTCTGGCCAAGAGCTGGAAGGGCGCTTTCAACATGACCCATGGCGCCACCCTTGGCGGCCATGCGGTGCAGGCCGCCGTTGAGCGCGCCGGCATCGAAGGCGCCGAAGTAGAAGACGTCATCATGGGCTGCGCCAACCCCGAAGGCGCCACCGGCGCCAACATTGCGCGCCAGATCGCCTTGCGCGCCGGTCTGCCCATCACGGTTTCCGGCATGACCGTCAACCGTTTCTGCTCCTCAGGCTTGCAGACCATTGCCATGGCCGCGCAGCGCATCATTGCCGGTGAAGGCAGTGTTTACGTGGCCGGAGGCGTGGAAAGCATCTCTTGCGTGCAGCAGGAAATGAACACCCACATGCTGGCCGATCCCTGGCTGGTGAAAAACAAGCCCGAGATCTACTGGAACATGCTGCAGACCGCCGAGCAAGTGGCCAAGCGCTACGGTATCGGTCGCGACGCCATGGACGAGTACGGCGCGGCCAGCCAGCAGCGCGCTGCCGCTGCGCTGGAAAAAGGCCTGTTCAAGGACGAGATTGCGCCCATCACCGTGACCGCCGGCTTCGCCGACAAAGCGCTGGGCCTGATCACCAAGGAAGTCACCGTTGAAAACGACGAAGGCATTCGCGCCGGCACCACGTTTGACAGCATTCACGGTCTGCGTTCCGCGCTGCCGGGCGGCCTGATTTCGGCCGGCAACGCCAGCCAGTTTTCTGATGGCGGTGGTGCTTGCGTGTTGATGGACGAAACGCTGGCCGAGAAGCGTGGCCTGAAGCCGCTGGGCCGTTTCCTCGGCTTTGCCGTGGCCGGTTGTGAACCCGACGAAATGGGCATCGGCCCCGTGTTTGCGATTCCAAAGGTGTTGTCGCGCCTGGGCCTGAAGGTCAGCGATATCGACCTGTGGGAGCTCAACGAGGCTTTCGCTGTGCAGGTGCTCTATTGCCGCGACAAGCTGGGTATCCCGGCCGACAAACTCAACGTCAATGGCGGCGCCATCGCTGTGGGTCACCCCTACGGCGTGTCGGGCCAGCGCCTGACCGGCCATGCTTTGATCGAAGGCAAACGCCGTGGTGCCAAGCGCGTCTGCGTGACGATGTGCATCGGTGGCGGCATGGGTGCTGCTGGTGTATTCGAAGTTCTGTAAAGATTGAATGCCGACTGGTCAACGGTCGGTACTCAAAAAAAAGGGGCGGCCATTTGGCCGCCCCTTTTTTTCAGGCCGATGTGTTCCAGGATGGCATGAGGGTGTTGGATGGCAAGGTCTCGTCAAGCAGCTTGTGCGCAGTCTGGATGCCCGCAACAGGAAGGCCTTTGGAGTCAAGTTTTCCGATCTGTACCAGCACACTGGCCTGGTCCCAGTAAATGTGCTCGTGGTAAAGCTTGTCACCGCGGAATTTCACGATGGCGACCAGCGGAATTTCAACCCGTTTCCCCGTGGGCGCGATGCCGGGCAGCATCCAGTCGATTTCGCAGGTGTGGGTGAAGCAAAACAGCAATTCGTCCACGATCTGTGTCGCCCCGATGGTGCGCGAGATCGGGATCAGTGCCGTGTCCGGCGGGTTGCTGTTGACAAAGTGGTGCTGGTAAAAGCGCGAGAGCATCTTGTGGCCCACACCGCCAGTCATGGTCGGAATGTGGTTCACGTAGGGCTCGGCAACCATCGTAGACATGGTGTCGGCCACATGACGGGTGGCAAACTCGTATTCGCAGTGTTTGTCCCATAACGCAGAGTAGTCGAAATGCGGTCCCATCTCCGCTTTCAGCGCCGTCACGCTGCGTTGATGTGCCATCAGGGCCGATGGCTTGTGGAAATGCTCCCCGCCCTGGCGGGCGAAAGCATGGTCCACGCCGGCATAGACATACAACTCTGTCGATTTACGGCCTGAAAGTGCTTCAAGAATAGCGGTGCGCGCCTCAGGTGGACAGAACTGGTCGTTCTCGGCCAGGTGCAATACCAGGCGGCCTTTGATGTTCCTGGCTTCGTCCAGCGCTTTTTCGATACCAACGCCGTAGTAGCCGATCGATACATCGGCGTCGGTACGGCAGGCCGCAAGGTAGGCAAGTTTGCCCCCCAGGCAGAAACCCAGAACGCCCGCTTTGTCGACGCATTCCGGGCGTTCACGCAAGGCCGTGAGACTGGCCTGAATGTCTTCGACGCCCTTGTTTTCGTCAAAGCCCTGAAAGAAACCAAAGGCACGTTGCCAATCGTCGGGTGTGTAGCCCAACTCAACACCAGGCTCCTGCCGCCAGAACACATCGGGCACCAGCACCACGTAGCCTTCTTCGGCGTAGTAGTCGGCCACGTCGCGCATGGTCTGGTTCACGCCAAAGATCTCCTGGGCCAACACCAGGCCGGGGCCTTTGCCACCCGGAGGCACCGACAAGTAGGCGTTGAAAGTGCCGGTGCCATCGCTGGCTTTGATTTGAATCGTTTGACTGGTCATGGCTGTTCTCCTGGATGGGGTGGGGAAATGGTTGTGAAGGCACCGTCGGCGTAGACCAGCGGAGCCAAGGGGTTGGGATTGAGTCGAACCGACTTGATTTCGCCGATCATCACGGCGTGGCTGTGTGCGACCATCATTTCGTCGACAACACAGTCGAAGACGACGAGGGCGTCGTTCAGGATGGGAGCACCGGTGACGAGGCTGCCCCATTGGCCCAGGCCAAAACGCTCCTCGTGGGACACCGGAGCGCCGCCGAACTTCTGGGCCAATTCCGTGTGGTGAACCGCGAGCAGGTTCACTGCCATTCGCCGGCTTTCGGCGATGGCCCGGAAGGTGGTGCCCTTGAGGTTGATGCAGGCAAGCAAGCGCGCTGGTTCGGCAGAAAAGGCGGTCACTGCGGTCGCCGTCAAGCCGACCGGGGTTTCACCATCGATCGTCGTGACGATGGAGACAGCCCCGACGAGCCTGCGCATGGCCAGACGAAAGTCCGCCACCGGCAGGCTGGCCGCATGGCGCAGCGCCTGAATGGGAGGAAATGAGGTCATGTTCATGGGCCTCAAGCGGGAGCCACCTCTGCGAGGTACTGTTCAACCTTGTCCGGCGTCATAAAGAAATGGGCAAAGTCGGTCGGGTTGTTGAAACCGTTGGCAATGCGCCGCGCCACTTGTTCATTGCCACAGGCTGCCCCCAGAACTTGCAGAACGTGGGGTGGAGGTGGGCTCAGCATGGCGTTTGTCCATTGGGTCGCGAACGAGGCGTAGGCGTTCCAGAACTTCTCGAATGTGCCGTTGATGAAGGCCGCATCGAACGACTGCTCGCCGTGCGCGACGATGGCTTCCTCCACGGCATTGGCAAACTTCGCGGCGTTGTTGGAGCCTTGACCGGTGATGGGGTCGTTGAGCAAAACCGCATCGGCCATGCCCATGACCGTGCGCCCGGATGGCAGCTTGCCGACCGGCTTGCGCACGGTGGGGGCAAAGCGACCCGCCAAAATACCGTTGTCGTCGGTGAGCTCGATCTTTTCGCAGCGCTTGGCCTCCCAGGGAAGGAACTTGTTGAGGATCTCCCTGGAGCGGGCCAGGTGCTGGGTCGGGGTTTGCACATCGGCCCAGCAGTCCATCGGGCCGCCGGGAATGCCCTCGAACACCATGATTTCGCAGGGGCCGGTGACCGTGAGTGCCGGGAAGACAAAATACTCGCCCACACCGGGAATCAGATTGAAGTTGACGGCGGAGTATTCTTCGCGTGGTGTCATGCCATGCACATAGGTCAGCGCCAGGGCGCGCTGGGGCTTGTCGTAGGGGCTGCGTTCGGCATCGCGTTCGAACATCTGGGCAATGGCGCCTTTGCCGGCAGCCACGATCACCAGATCGTAGGCTTGCGTCCAGTCTTCCAGGTCGGCGATGGTGGCTTCTTTGAACAGGATCTCGCCGCCGCGCTTCTGAAACTCGTTCATCCAGCCTGGAATCTTGACGCGCTGGTCAACCGACTGGGCGTATTTGTCCAGACGATGGCCCCAGTGCAGCGCCTTTTCCCCTGGAATCTCGGGGTGAGGCACAGTGAAGGCAATCCCGTCCACCGTGGGGCACTCGGCTTCCCACTGGTTCAGGCCGCGGTCGCGCTCGTGTTGCAGGCTGTCGTTGAACATGCACTGGCTTGACATCACTTTGCCACCGCGCACGTCGTCGGCGCTCCGGTTGGAAGTGACGGTCACGCCATAACCCCTCTTTTGCAGGCTGAGGGCGAGTTGCAGGCCGGACTGGCCGGCTCCGACGATCATGATTTTGCGCATGGCAAGGTCTCCGTTGAATATGTGAAGCGAAAAAGGGGAGGTGCGAGCAGGGTGCGGGGCGTCAGCCCATGAGCTTGGGAATGGCGGGCTCGTACGACTCAGGCCCCATGGCCGAGTAGCCGCCATCGACGGCGTAGTCGGCGCCGGTCACGAAACTGGCGTGGTCCGAGCACAGGAACAGCACCACCTGGGCCACCTCTTCCGGGTCGCCCACACGCTGGAGCAGGTGAAAGGGCGCGGCCACCCGATCGGTCTTGGCGCGGTCGCCACCGCTGAGCTGGTCCATGATGGCCGACCAGGTCCAGCCGGGCGACACGCTGTTGACCCGGATCTTGTCTGGCGCCAGGTCCATGGCCATGTTGCGGGTCAGTTGCACCAGAGCGGCCTTGCTCACCGGGTAGAGCCAGCGACCGGTCTGGGCCACGCTGGAGGAAATGCTGGTGAAATTCACCACCGCACCCTTGCCGGTCTTTTTCATGTGCGGGTGCACAGCCTTGAGCATCATGACGGCGCTGGCCACGTTGACATTCAGGGCAGTCAGCCAGTCTGCGCGCGAGGCGTTGATGCCATCGTCCACGTAGGTGCAGGCCAGGTTGATGAGAAAGTCGATGCCACCGTGGCGTTTTACGGACTCCGCCACACAGACCTGCAATTGCGGGTCATCGGTGATATCAGTGGCCGAAAACCAGACGCCTTCGCCGCAACTGTCCGCGACAGCCTGGCCTCGCTCGGTGTCGATATCCACCAGGGTCACCTTGACGCCCTGGGCGTGCAACTCGCGCACGACCGCTGCCCCGATGAGGGTTGCGCCGCCGGTCACGAGGGCGCTTTTGCCTGAAAGGCCTTTGAACATGGTTTGTCTCCTGCTGTGTCAGGTCCCGGCCTCGGACTGGGCAGGTTGACCTGTGTCAAACCATAGGTGACGAAGGGGCGAAAACCTATCCGAAAAACGCGAACAGTCGCCCAATTGCGCAGATTTTTGACGGTCGATCGGACGGCGGGTTCTTGCTTGATTTCAACCGTCTGAGGGGAAGTCAGCATGGTCAAAAGCGCCGGGCTTTGCTACAAGAGAGGCCGTGATGCTTGAACTCCCGCGCCTCCCTTTGTCGAACCATCGGCTGTTCCACTCGATGGATCTGGACGAGGCGCGCGAGCACGTGGCACGCGTTTTCTGTCCGCATGGATTGAGCACCTTCGGTGCGGGAGCGCAGTTTGACGCCTGCCATCACAGTGCCCGTCTGCACCGCGATGTCAGTCTGAACTATGTGCAATACGGGGCCGGCGTGAACATCGAACCCGGTTACCTGGGCGACTTTTACCTGCTCCAGATTCCCTTGCGCGGTGGCGCCAGCGTGCGTTGCGGAAATCAATCGATCGAAGCCTCCAGTCGCCTGGCTTCTCTGCCCTCACCCACGGAGCGGCTGAGCATGAACTGGGCGCCAGACAGCCCCCATCTGATCGTTCGGTTTTCCCGGGCTGCTTTGCTGGTGCAACTGGAGAGCCTGATTCAGGCGCCGGTGCATCAGCCTTTGGTTTTTGAGTTGGGCGTGCCCCTGGATAATCCTGCCGCCGCGCCCATGTTCAATTTCGTCAAGTACCTGTGCACAACGATGGAGGATGCCTCTGGTCTGGGTGGGGTGGCATCTCAGGCCGAGAATTACCTGATCTCCACGCTGTTGCAGACGACCCGGCACAACTACTCAGAGGCTTTGCAGCAGGGGCATCGGCGCAGCCTGTTGCCACGATCGGTGCGCCGTGCCCAGGCGTTTTTGCATACCCATCTGCAAGAGACAGTGTCCCTGGGCGACCTGTGTCAACACATGGGCGTCAGCGCGAGGTCTCTGCAACTGGCGTTCAAGGAGCACCTGCGCCAGAGTCCCATGGCCTATTTGCGCGAGATCCGCCTGGACAGCGTGCGCGACACCCTCAAACGGGCGAGTCCCGGTGACGGCGTCACCGTCGCCCAGGTGGCTGAGGCATACGGCTTTTTCCACATGGGTCACTTCTGTGCCCATTACCAGAACCGTTTCGGCGAGCAGCCATCGGAAGCGCTTCGGCGGGCTCGCGGTGTCATGCAGGTGCCAACAACTGACGCCTGATGCCGCTAGAGTCAGAGGTCTTTGCTTCTGCTGAAACCAACGCCCATGAGCCTTCGCCCTACCCTCGATTTTCTACTCAACGATTGGCTGGCTGTTGAAGGCCTCAATCAGCGCGAGCGCTTTGCCGACCATTCGCGCGAAACTTTCGATGCGGTGCTCGACACCTGCGAGCGCATCGCCCGTGAAAAGTACGCACCGTTCAACCGGCTGGTGGACACACAAGAGCCGCACTTCGACGGCGAAAAGGTGATCTTGCCCCAGGCCACGCACGATGCGAACAGGGCCTACGCCGAAAGCGGCATGTTGAGCGCTGCGCAAGACTACGAGATCGGTGGCATGCAACTGCCTTACTCGGTGGAGGCTGCGGCGAACACTTTTTTTGCCATGGCATCGGTGAGCATCGGCTCGGGCCTGCTGACGGTGGGGAACGCCAACTTGCTGATGAAGCACGGCAATGAACTGCAAAAGAAGGTTTTTGCCCTGAACGAGTTTTCAGGGCGCTGGTCGGGCACCATGTGTTTGAGCGAGCCTCAGGCAGGCTCTTCCTTGAGCGATGTCGCCACGCGGGCGGTGCCCGATGGGTCGGGCAGCGAGAGCGATCCGCTTGGTGCCAGATTCCGCCTCAAGGGCAACAAGATGTGGATCTCTTCCGGGGAGCATGAGCTCACCGAAAACATCATCCACCTGGTGCTCGCCAAGATTCCCGATGAAAACGGCAAACTGGTGCCTGGTACGCGGGGTATTTCCCTGTTCATCGTGCCCAAGAAGATGGTCGGCACCGATGGCGGGTTGACCGGCGAACGCAACGATGTGGCATTGGCCGGTTTGAACCACAAATGCGGCTGGCGTGGCACCACCAACACCTTGCTCAACTTTGGTGAGGGCAAGTACCCGGTTGGTGGCGAGGCCGGCGCGGTCGGCTACCTGGTGGGCCAGCCCGGCAAAGGCCTGGCCTGCATGTTCCACATGATGAACGAGGCGCGCATCGGCGTCGGTCTGGCGGCGACCATGCTCGGCATGGCCGGGTACCACGCTTCACTGGACTACGCCAAGAACCGGCCGCAGGGTCGCCCGATGGGGCCGGCGGGCAAAGACCCCGCGCAGCCCCAGACCCGCATCATCGAACACGCCGATGTGAAGCGCATGCTGCTGGCGCAGAAGAGCTACGCAGAAGGCGCTTTGGCGCTGGAACTGTATTGCGCCCGACTCGTGGACGAACACCACACCGCCGAAGCCGCGGCCGCAGACGATGCGCGTTTGTTGCTGGAGGTCTTGACGCCCATTGCCAAGAGCTGGCCCAGCGAATGGTGTCTGGAGGCCAATTCATTGGCGATCCAGGTGCACGGTGGCTACGGCTACACGCGCGACTTCCCCGTCGAGCAGTATTGGCGAGACAACCGCCTCAACATGATCCACGAAGGCACCCACGGCATCCAGGGCATGGACCTGCTGGGCCGCAAGGTGCTGATGGAAGAAGGCAAGGGATTGAAGCTGCTGGCGGATCGCATGAATGCGACCATTCAGCGGGCGATGCAGGTGCCCGAGCTGGCAGAACACGCCAATGCCCTGGCGCATTCGCTGGCACAGGTCGGCGCGGCCACCAAGGCCGCATGGGCCACCGGCATTCCGGGCGATGCGCTGGCCAATGCGGTGCCGTATTTGCAGGCCTTTGGCCACATGGTTCTGGCCTGGATCTGGCTCGACGTTTCCTTGACCGCACAAGCCGCCGCCGACTCGCCAGCCCGCACCGGCCGCCTGGCTTGCATGCGCTTTTTCTTTCTCTATGAGTTGCCCAAGATCGGTGCCTGGCTCAATGTGGTGAGCAGCCGCGATCAGACCTGCGCCGCCTTGCCTGAGGAGGCGTTCTGATGCTGCATCACGTTGTCATGTGGCAGTTGCGCGATGAAAACAGGCAGGTCAACCTGGCCGAAGCAGTTCGCTTGCTGCGAAGCTGTTCGGCCATCACGCCGGGCATTTTGAAGTTCGAAGTCGCGGCGGCACAACCGGGTCTGGCGTGCACCAGCGACCTGGTGCTCAACAGCAGCTTTGTCGATCGCGCGGCGCTGTCCGCCTACCAGGCCCACCCCGATCACGAGGCCATCAAGCCCTTCATGAAATCGGTGGTGGCGGCCCGGCAATGCATGGACTACGAGACCTGATCTCTCCTCACCCCAGGCCCAGCCGCCGACGTGGCCGTTGTTGCCCCCCGGGACTTGAAATGGTCCTGCGGCGAAACCTAAGCGACATCGTTGCGGCGCCTTCCCCGATACGCTAGTGAAAGCCCGTCGAATTCAACCGAAACCCACACAGGAGACACACATGACACGCACCGTTCCCCAACTCTTTGATCTCAAAGGCAAGACCGCTCTCATCACCGGTGGTTCCCGCGGCCTGGGCCTGCAGATGGCCCATGCGCTGGGCGAGCAGGGCGCTCGCGTGCTGATCAGTTCGCGCAAGGCGGCCGATCTGGAAGCGGCCACTGCCGAACTGCAGGCCGCTGGCATCGACGCCCGCTGGATCGCTGCCGACTGCTCGAAAGAAGAAGACATCCGTCGCCTGGCCGACGAGTCGCTGGAGCGCCTGGGCGATATCGACATCCTCGTCAACAACGCCGGTGCGGCCTGGGGCGCGCCCGCCGAAGACCACCCTGTTGAAGCCTGGGACAAGGTCATGAACCTCAACGTGCGCAGCTATTTCATCCTGAGCCAGATCGTCGCCAAGCGCAGCATGATCGGCCGCAAGAGCGGGCGCATCATCAACACCGCTTCGATCGCTGGTCTGGGCGGCAACCCGCCCGACATGCAGACCATCGCCTACAACACCTCCAAGGGTGCGGTGATCAACTTCACCCGCGCGCTGGCCGCCGAATGGGGCAAGTACAACATCACCGTCAACGCCATCTGCCCCGGCTTCTTTCCGAGCAAAATGACCGCCGGTACCTTGCAGGCCATGGGCGAAGAGCGTCTGAAGGCGAGTGCGCCGCTGCTGCGTTTTGGCGACGATGAAGACCTGAAGGGCCTGACCGTCCTGTACGCGTCGGATGCGGGCAAACACATCACCGGCCAGTGGCTGGCGGTCGATGGTGGCGTCAGCGTGGTCGCTGGCGGCTGACCACGGTCCACCCCAGCGCCGTGCCTTCGGCGTCTCACCCCCTCAAGGGGGCGATTCCGGTGGCCCGGCGCAGCCGGTTGCACGGCATCCTGGGTCAAGGCATTTCGCTCTGGCAACGCCTGGGACAAGTGCCCCAAACCCCTCAAGACTGCTGCACACTGCATCCATGAAATTTTCTGTCCATATTCCTTTTGTCGAGCTGTTGGGGTTTGAGCTGTTGAGCATGGCCAATGGCCAGGCCGAGATAACCTTTGACCCCAGGGTCGAACATGAGAATTCGTTCAATGTGGTGCACGGTGGCGCGAGCATGACGCTGATGGATGTGGTCATGGCGCATGCGGCGCGGTCGGTGGAGCCTGCAATGGGGTGCGTCACGATCGAGATGAAAACCAGTTTCATGCGTCCGGCCAGGGGCAAGCTATTGGCCAGGGGCAACCTGCTGCACCGAACCGCCACCATGGCCTTCACCGAAGCCCGCATTTTCGACGCCGATGGCAAGCTGTGTGCGCATGCCACCGGTACCTTCAAATTTGTGCCGCGTTTGCCAGTGGGCAGCAAATCCACTCAGGCGCTCAACAACATCAGGACCGATTGATGGCAACTGAAATACCTGTGGCGTTGGTAACCGGTGGTGCCCGTGGCATTGGCTTGGCCATCGTCCAGTGGTTTCTGGATCGCGGGCATCGCGTGGCCCTGATCGACAACGATGCCGACACACTGACGCGCACCGCGTCCCGGTTGCGCGAAGCGCTGGGCAGCGATGCGGATCGCCTGCTGGCCTTGCACACCGATGTGTCCAGGCCTGATCAGGTGGCGGAAGCGGTGCAGCACATCGTGGGGGCGTTCGGCCGCATCGATGCTCTGGTCAACAACGCAGGCGTGGCCACCTTCAAACCGATTGGAGAAACCACCGTTGACGATTGGCGCTGGGTGATGGCCACCAACCTGGATGGCCCCTTCATTTGTACCCAGGCGGTCGCGCCATGGATGCTGAAAAACGGCGGTGGAGCGGTGGTCAACATCGCGTCCATATCGGGCCTGCGCGCGAGCACGCTGCGGGTCGCCTATGGCACTTCCAAGGCCGCCCTGATTCACCTCACCAAACAACAAGCCGTGGAATATGGCAATGTGGGCATTCGCGTCAACGCCATTGCGCCCGGCCCGGTGGAAACCGAGATGGCCAGGAAGGTGCATACGCCTGCCATCCGTGCCGATTACCACGACACCATTCCGCTGGCCCGGTACGGCAGCATGGAAGAGATTGCCAACGCGGTCGGCTTTCTGTGCAGTGCCGAGGCCAGCTATATCAATGGCCAGGTGCTGGCGGTCGACGGCGGCTTTGATGCCGCTGGCGTGGGCCTGCCCACCTTGCGCCGCCCTGTTTCAACCTGAACATCTGTTCTTATCATTCAACCGGAGATTTTCACCATGCCTAGCAATCAACAAATCGTTCTCGATAACCGCCCTGAAGGCGACGCCGTCGCCAGCAACTTCAAGCTGGTGACCAGCGAAACGCCAGCGCTCGCCGAGAACCAGGTATTGGTCAAGCACCACTACATGAGTCTCGACCCCTACATGCGTGGACGCATGAACGACAGCAAAAGCTACGCCGCTTCGCAGGCGTTGGGCGAAGTGATGATCGGTGGCACGGTTGGCGAAGTGGTCGAAACCAGGCACCCCAAGTTCGCCGTGGGCGACCAGGTGGTCGGCATGGGTGGCTGGCAGCAATACAGCGTGGTCGATGCGGCCCAACCCGGCGCCTTGCGCAAGGTCGATACGACGCATGTGCCGCTCTCCTACTACCTCGGCGCTGTGGGCATGCCCGGCGTGACTGCTTGGTATGGCCTGGTCAAGATCATCAACCCCAAGGCGGGGGAGACGGTGGTCATCAGTGCTGCGACCGGCGCAGTGGGCAGTGCTTTTGGCGCTCTGGCCAAGGCGCGCGGCTGCCGCACGGTGGGTATCGCAGGCGGCCCTGAGAAGTGCAAGTACGCGGTGGACGAGCTGGGCTTCGATGCCTGTATCGACTACAAGCTGCACAAAGACATGTATTCCCTGGCCAAGGCCCTGAAAGAGCACTGCCCGGACGGTATCGACGGCTACTTTGAAAACGTGGGGGGCATGATTCTCGATGCCATTCTGTTGCGCATGAACGCCTTTGGCCGCATCGCGGTTTGCGGCATGATCGCCGGCTACAACGGCGCACCGCTGCCGCTGACCAACCCGGCGCTGATTCTGGTGAACCGTCTCAAAGTCGAAGGTTTCATCGTCAGCGAGCACATGGAAGTCTGGCCCGAGGCCCTCACCGAACTGGGCTCACTGGTCGCCACGGGCAAGCTGCGTCCACGCGAAACCGTGGCAGAAGGCCTGGCGGCAGCGCCTGAAGCTTTCCTCGGTCTGCTCAAGGGCAAGAACTTTGGCAAGCAGCTTGTGAAGTTGTGATCCCCCGCGCCGCAGTGCTGGGAGTCCACCCCCGCCGCGCTATGCGCGACCCCCTCAAGGGGGCGTCGCTGGCGGCCCGGCGGAGCCGGTTCCACGGCGACCTGGTTTCAGCATCCCTTCGCTGAGGCGTCCCTTTTTTTGAACCGTCAGGAGGTTCCATGAAACCCACGCACGAGGTGTTTAACCAGCCTGAGCCGCTGGTTGATGTGAACCTGTTCAGCGGCAACCGCGCCTTGCAATCGGCGCTGGCTTTTAATGCGCCGGTGCTGGACACGGCGCCTTTGCTCGCGTTGGGCGATCGGGTTGGCAGCGCAGCGATGCAGACCCATGCACGGCTGGCGAACGTGTTCACGCCGCAACTGAAAAGCCACGACCGGTCTGGCCACCGTATTGATCGGGTGGAGTTCCACCCGAGTTACCACGCGCTGATGACTGAGGCCACTGGCGCGGGCCTGCACGGCACGGCGTTCAGCGAGGCCGAGCAGGCCACGGGCCACGCGCATGTGAAACGGGCCGCGAGTTTCATGCTCTTTACCGAGCTTGAACCTTCGATGCTGTGCCCGATCTCCATGACCTACGCGGTCACACCTGCGCTCAAGGGCAACGCGGCGATCTACAACGACTGGGCGCCCCAACTCACCAGCCGCAGTTACGACCCTGAACTGAAACTGTGGAAAGACAAGGCCGGCGTGACCATGGGCATGGGCATGACGGAGAAGCAGGGTGGCTCCGATGTGCGCGCCAACACCACGCAAGCTGTGAGCGATGGGCAGGACGACTGGGGCCAGCGCTTCCGGGTGACGGGGCACAAGTGGTTCTTCTCGGCGCCCATGTGCGATGCCTTTTTGATTCTGGCCCAAACGGCGTCGGGTTTGAGTTGCCTGTTCCTGCCCCGCCTGTTGCCCGACGGCAGCCTGAACCAGTTGTTCATCCAGCGCCTGAAAGACAAGCTGGGCAACAAGGCCAATGCCAGCTCCGAAGTGGAGTTCGTGGGCGCCACCGCGTGGCTGGTGGGCGAAGAGGGGCGCGGCGTGCCGCAGATTCTGGCCATGGGCAGCATGACGCGGCTGGATTGCGCCCTGGGTACCAGCGGCCTGATGCGCCACGCGCTGTCGCTGGCACTGAACCACACGGCACAGCGCCAGGCGTTTGGCAAGCGGCTGATTGATCAGCCTTTGATGCAGAACGTGCTTGCCGATCTGGCGCTGGAATCCGAGGCGGCGACCGCCCTGGCGTTGCGCCTGGCCCGCAGTTTTGATCGCTCCGGCGATGCCCATGAACAGGTGATGAACCGGCTGCTGACGCCGGTGTCCAAGTTCTGGATCTGCAAGCGCGGCAGCCACTTTGCACAGGAGACCATGGAGTGCCTGGGCGGCAACGGTTATGTGGAAGAGGGCGGTGAAGGCGTGATGGCGCGCATCTACCGGGAGATGCCGCTCAACAGCATCTGGGAAGGCGCGGGCAATATCATGGCACTGGACCTGTTGCGTGCGTTGCGCAAGGCCGATGCGTCCGCCGCACTGGCCGATGAGCTTCGGCCCGCTCTGGGCATGCACCCGGCGCTCGACCATGTGGCCCGTTCGCTGCCGACGCGGGTAGAAGCCATGGCCACCGAAATTGAAGCGCGCCGCCTGGCGCAAGACGTGGCTTTGGCCGTGCAGGCCGCGCTGTTGGCGCAGACAGCGCCATCCGCGGTCTTTTCCGCTTTTTGCGATTCGCGTCTGGATGGCCATTGGGGTCACAGCTTTGGCGCCCTGTCTGCCGCCACCGATTTCGACAGCATCATCGCCCGCGCCCAACCGAACTGACCCTGGAGAGACCTCACCATGTCCGATCTCATTCTTCACCATTACCCGACTTCGCCTTTTTCCGAAAAGGTGCGGCTGATCCTGGGCTACAAACAGCTGGCGTGGAAGAGCGTGATCATTCCGCGCATCATGCCCAAGCCCGATGTGCTGGCGCTCACGGGTGGCTACCGCCGCACGCCGTTTTTGCAGATCGGTGCCGATGTGTATTGCGACACGGCGCTGATCGGCGATGTGCTGGAACAGCGCGAGCCCTCGGCGCCGTTGTTTCCCGCAACGCAAAAAGGTGTGGCCCGCGTGTTGGCGCAATGGGCCGACAGCACCCTGTTCTGGGCGGCCATGGGCTACAACCTGAGCCCCAAAGGCGCCGCCGCATTGTTCGCCGGTCAGCCGCCGGAGGCCGCGCAGGCCTTTGCCGCTGATCGGGGCGCCATGCGCAGCAACATGACCAGCCTCAGGCCGGGCGATGCCACTGCCGCGTACCGCAGCTACTTGCGCCGCCTGTCGACCATGGTCGAAGAGCAACCATTTCTTCTGGGTGATGCGCCGAGCATGGCCGATTTCGCGGCCTACCACCCGCTGTGGTTCAGCCGCGTGGTGAACCCGGCGGTGGCCGGTGTGCTTGACCACACGCCAGCTGTGCTGGCCTGGATGGACCGCCTGGCCGCCCTGGGCCATGGGCACATGAGCAAACTCACCTCGGCCGAGGCGGTCGCCGTGGCGGCGGCGGCACAGCCCCTGCCTCTGACGGGCGACGTGTTTCAGGACGACCACGGCATTGCCCTGGGCAGCCGGGTGACCATCGCAGCCGAAGCTTTTGGCACCGAACCCACCGAGGGCATCCTGCGCGCGGCAACCCGCACGCGCTACACACTCGAGCGTTCGGACGAACGTGTGGGCACGGTGCATGTGCACTTCCCCCGCATCGGCTTTGTCCTGAGGGAAGTCAAAGCTTGAGCGCCGCATTCGATTTGACCGGTCTGCGCTGGCGTGCGGTGCGGTTTGATGCGCTGAGCACGGCAGAGCTTTACCGCGTGTTGCAGTTGCGCTCGGCGGTGTTCGTGGTTGAGCAAAACTGCGTGTTTCAGGATATCGACGGGCTGGATGCCCAGGCGGTACACCTGATGGGCGAAACGCCTGGCGAAGGTGGCGTACCGCGCTTGCTGGCTTACACCCGCCTGTTGCCCGCTGGCGCGGCGTTTGCCGAGGCCAGCATCGGCCGTGTGGCCACTTCATCGGCTGCCCGCGGCACGGGTTTGGGCCATGCCCTCATGCGCGAATCCGTTGCCGAGTTGCAGCGCCAGTGGGGCCCACAACCCATTCGCATCGGTGCGCAAGCGCATCTGCAAACGTATTACCGCCAAACCGGCTTTGAGCCGCAAGGCGATTTGTATCTGGAAGACGGCATCGAACACATCGAGATGGTTCGGGCCTGAACCCCAATCCGTTATTCAAACCCACAGGAGACGACACCATGATTCAAGACTTCAAAAACAAGACCGCGGTACTGACCGGCGCAGGCTCGGGCTTCGGTCTGGAGTGCGCCCGCATTGGCGCTGCGAGGGGCATGAACCTCGTGATGGTGGATGTGCAGCAAGACGCGCTGGACAAAGCCGAGGCGGAGATCAAGGCCACGGGCGTGAAGGTGTTGGCGCGGCGGGTGGATGTGTCCGATGCCGATCAAATGGCGGCGCTGGCCGATGAAGTTCAAAAGACCTTTGGCGCCCCCCATTTCGTTTTCAACAACGCCGGTGTGGGTTCCGGTGGCCTGATCTGGGAGAACTCGGTCAAAGACTGGGAGTGGGTGCTGGGCGTCAATCTCTGGGGCGTGGTGCACGGCGTTCGCCTGTTCACGCCGATGATGCTGGCGGCCGCCAAGGCCGATCCCGGTTACCAGGGCCATATCGTCAACACCGCCAGCATGGCCGGCTTGCTGACCGCGCCCAACATGGGCATCTACAACGTGAGCAAACACGCGGTGGTGAGCCTGAGCGAGACGCTGTACCAGGACCTGAAACTGGTGACCGACCAGATCGGCGCCAGCGTGTTGTGCCCTTACTTCGTGCCAACCGGTATCAGCCAGAGTCAGCGCAACCGGCCCGATGCCATGGCCGACGAAAAGCCCACCCAGAGCCAGCTGATTGGTCAGGCCATGGGTGAAAAAGCGGTGAGCTCGGGCAAGGTTTCTGCGGCCGAAGTGGCCGGTATGGTGTTTCACGCCATTGGCGCCGACCAGTTTTACATCTACAGCCACCCCAAGGCGCTGGGCAATGCGCAGCAGCGTTTTGACGCCATCGTGGCGGGCACCAACCCTGTCGACCCTTTTGCGGCCAGGCCCGACATTGGTGAAGCCTTGCGGGCCCAGTTGCGCAAAGGTTGAAGGCCGTTGTCGGCCAGTGGCCACGCCTTGTTCGACACGGCCATTGGCCGTTGCGGGGTGGCGTGGGGCCCGCAGGGTTTGCTGGCCGTTCAATTGCCGGAGATGAGCGATGGGGGGACAACGCGTCGTCTCTTGAAAAGCGCAGGCGCCAGCTTCCCGCTGAGCGACGGGCCGCCGATGGTGGCGCAGGCCATCGAGGGCATACAGGCTTTGTTGCGAGGCGAGCCGCGCGATTTGTGCGAGCTCTCCCTGGACCTGTCGCGGCTCACCGAATTCCAGCGCAAGGTGTACGCCATCGCCCGAGCCATCGCGCCGGGGCACACCCGCACTTACGGGGAAGTGGCCCTGGAGCTGGGCGATGTGAAGCTGGCCAGGGCCGTGGGCCAGGCGCTGGGCCACAACCCGTTTGCCCCCGTGGTGCCTTGCCACCGGGTGTTGGCCGCGGGCAACCGCCCAGGCGGGTTTTCGGCGACGGGTGGTGCGGCCACCAAGCTGCGCATGCTGGCAATCGAGGGCGCGGTACTGAGCGAGACACGGCCCCTGTTTGATTGAGGGGTCTCGCCGCCGGGAGGTGCCCTTTTTGGTGGAGGGTTTTCCCTGATCACGGACAATCCAGCGATGCCTTTGACCCGTTACCTCAAAATGGCCCTGATACTGGGCCTCATCTCTGCGATCGGTCCGTTTGCGATCGACATGTACCTGCCCGCGTTGCCCGACATCGGGCAGAGCCTGGGGGCAGAGGTGGGACAGGTGCAGCTCACGCTGACCGTGTTTTTCCTGGCCCTGGGATCTGGGCAGTTGTTGTACGGCCCGGTATCGGACATGGTGGGCCGCAAGCCGCCTCTCTATTTTGGTCTGGGCTTGTTCGCGCTGGCCAGCATCGGTTGCGCGGTCACCACCGACGTGCAGACCTTGATAGCGTTGCGCTTCATGCAGGGGCTGGGTGCGGCAGCCGGCATGGTGATCCCGCGCGCAGTGGTGCGCGACATGCACACAGGCACCGAAGCGGCCCGCATGATGGCGCTGCTGATGCTGGTGTTCAGCGTGTCGCCGATTCTGGCGCCGCTGGCGGGCAGTGGCGTGATTGCGCTGACAGGCTGGCGCGGGGTTTTCTGGTGTGTTGCGCTGGCGGCGGCGGCGGGCCTTCTCTTGATCAATCGCGCACTCAAGGAAACACGTGGGCCTGAACAGCGGGTCGCGAGCAGCCTGGGCAGCGCGCTGAGCGCCTATGGGGTGTTGCTGCGCGATCGCCATTTCCTGGGGTTGGTGGGCATCAGCGCGAGCGTGATGGCGGGTTTCTTTGTGTTCCTTGCGGGTTCGCCCTTTGTGTTCATCAACCACTACGGCGTCACGCCGGTGCAATACAGCCTCGCTTTCTCCCTCAATGCGATTTCCTTCATCGGCGCCTCCCAACTCACGGCCCCATTGGGCAAACGCTTTGGCCTGGTGCCGCTGGTCAAGTTCGCGGCCAGCGCCGCGGGTGTGTTCATGGTGAGCCTGCTGCTGTTTTACCTGTTGGGCGGCGACAGCATGGTGGTACTGATGGCGCTGTATTTTGTGGCCAGCGGTTTCATGGGGCTGGTCATTCCGACGGCTTCGGTGCTGGCGCTTGACCGCCATGGTCCCATTGCCGGAACCGCTTCGGCGCTCATGGGCACGCTGCAAATGATGGGCGGCGCAGCGGCCATGGGCATCGTCAGCCTGTTCGCCAATGGCAAGCCCATGCCCATGGTGGCGGGCATGGCCGCCGGTGCACTGACCGGCGTGGCGCTGACCTGGCTGACCTTCGGTGGTGCACAGACGCCGGGTGCGAAACCGGTCAGAACGGTCTGAGGCTGTCGAGCCCGAATCACCCTGCCGGCTGACGCGTGGGTGACAGGTTGGGGCGCTGTCGCACCGTGGCTCTAGGGTATGTCGCGATGTGATGAAACCTGTTCGATGCTTCAATGTGGCGAACCGCAACTTGAGGCACGAACCGATGGCAGATACAAAGCTGATTCTTGATTACGTCTATGGACACGAGGCGTCCATGCCCGACCGGGTTTACCTGACCCAGCCGCTGGGCAATGACCAGGTGGCGAACTACACATGGGCGCAGCTCATGGACCAGTCGCGCCGCATGGCAACCCACCTTCAGGGCCAGGGCTTCGCTCCCGGTTCAAAAATTGCCATTCTGTCCAAGAATTGTGCCCATTTCATCATGGCCGAACTGGCCATCTGGATGGCGGGTCACACCACCGTGGCCATCTTCCCGACCGAGACGGCGGACACCGTGCGATACGTGCTGGAGCACAGCGAAGCCAGCTTGCTCTTCGTGGGCAAACTCGACACCTGGGCCCAGCAGACGCCTGGCGTGCCTGCAGGCTTGCCGTGTGTGGCATTCCCGCTGGCACCCAAGACTTCTTTTCAAACCTGGGACAGCATCATCAATCGCACCGAACCCATGGCGGGCCAGACGCGACGCCAGCCGGACGATCTGGCCATGCTGATGTACACCTCGGGTTCCACTGGAACCCCCAAGGGTGTGATGCACAGCTTTGATGCGGCCACCAAAGCCAGCATGGGCATTGCCGCCGAACTGCGCAGGCAAATTCAGGGTGATGTCCGCTTGTTGTCTTACCTGCCACTGGCCCACATTTTTGAGCGTGCCTGGATCGAGTGTTCCTCGTACATCGACGGGAAATACCACATCTATTTCGCCGAGTCGCTCGATACCTTCCTCGCCGATTTGCAGCGTGCCCGGCCCACAGCGTTCATCTCCGTGCCAAGACTCTGGTTGAAGTTTCAGCAGGGTGTTTTTGCCAAAATGCCGCCCAAGAAGCTCGACATGCTGCTGGGCATCCCGTTTTTGGGCCGCATCGTGGCCCGCAAGGTGCTCACCGGCCTGGGCATGGATCAGGTGCAACTGGCTGGCAGCGGCTCTGCCCCCATCCCGGCAGACCTGATCGTCTGGTACAAGCGCCTGGGCCTGAACCTGAGTGAGGGTTATGGCATGACGGAAGACTTCGCCTACTCCTTCAACTCCACCGCGGAGAAGTCGGCGCCGGGTTGTGTGGGCGTGACCATGCCGGGTGTGCAGGCGCGGATCAGTCCTGAAGGGGAGATTCAGATCAAGTCGCCGGGCAAGCTGGTGGGTTACTACAAGCAGCCTGAGCTGGATGCCGAATGCTTCACCGAGGACGGCTTCTTCCGAACCGGTGATCTGGGCGAAATCCGCAGCGACGGCCTGTTGAAGATCACCGGGCGGGCCAAGGAGCAGTTCAAAACCGCGAAGGGCAAATACGTGGCGCCAGCGCCCATCGAGAACCGCATCAATGCCCACCCGATGGTGGAGCAGTCCATCGTGTCGGGCGTGGGGCAATCGGCCGCTTATGCGTTGGTGGTCCTGGCCGAAGGGCTGCGTCCGCGTCAAGACGATGCCGCTGTGCGCAAAGAGGTGGAGACCGAATTCACCCGTCTGCTCGATGAGGTGAACGCCAAAGTCGCCGACTACGAGCAGTTGAAGATGATCGTGATTGCGCGCGAACCCTGGAGCATTGAAAACGGCTGCTTGACGCCCACCATGAAAATCAAGCGCGCGCGCATTGAAACCATGTCGGCGCCGCAGATCGAGGCGTGGTACGGCAATCAGAAAAAAGTCATGTGGGCTTGAGTGCCCCCACCCTGCGCCGGGCAACGGTATCGCGACGGGGGTGTGGCAAACTGTTGCCATCCCTTCTCCCATAGGCACCCATCAGGTGCCTTTTTTTCGCCATGCAAAAAATCATCGCGCAAATCGCGCAAGAAATCAAAGTTCAGGTTCAACAGGTCATCGCAGCGGTGGAGCTGCTGGATGGCGGTGCCACCGTGCCGTTCATTGCGCGTTACCGCAAAGAGGCCACCAATGGCCTGGATGACATTCAGTTGCGCGAGCTGGAATACCGGTTGACCTATTTGCGAGAGCTGGAAGACCGCCGTGCTTCGGTGCTCAAGAACATCGATGAACAAGGCAAGCTCACCGATACCCTGCGGGCAGCCATCGCCGCTGCGCCCACCAAACAGGAACTCGAAGACCTGTATCTGCCCTTCAAGCAAAAGCGCCGCACCAAGGGTCAGATCGCCCGCGAATTTGGCATCGAACCCTTGGCCGACAAATTGTGGGCCGATCCCACGCTGGACCCGGCCACCGAGGCGGAGGCTTTTACCCGACCGGCCGAAGTGCTCGATGACGGCAAGCCAGGCCCCGATTTCTCGACCGTGCCGGCGGTGCTCGATGGCGTGCGTGATCTGCTGAGTGAGCGCTGGGCCGAAGACGCGGGGCTGTTACAGAACCTGCGTGAATGGTTGTGGAACGAGGGCCTGTTCAAGAGCACGCTGGTGGCAGGCAAAGATGAAAACCACCCCGATGTGGCCAAGTTCCGCGACTACTTTGAATACGACGAGCCGATCAGCCGCGTGCCGTCGCACCGCGCTCTGGCGGTGTTTCGCGGCCGCACCCTGGAGATTCTCGACGCCAAGCTCGTGGTACCGGAAGCCGAGCCCACATTGACCGCAACTGGGCGCCCTGCGCCAGTGGTTTCGCTGGCAGAAGGCCGCATTGCCCTGCATTTGGGCTGGAGCCACAAGGCCCGCGCGGCAGATGATCTGTTGCGGAAATGTGTGGCCTGGACCTGGCGGGTGAAACTGAGCCTGTCGAGCGAGCGCGACTTGTTTGCGCGTTTGCGTGAAAGCGCCGAAGGCGTCGCGATCAAGGTGTTTGCCGACAACCTGCGGGATCTGTTGCTGGCCGCTCCGGCCGGACCCAAGGCGGTGATGGGACTCGATCCGGGCATCCGGACCGGGGTCAAGGTGGCGGTGGTGGATGTCACGGGCAAGCTGGTCGACACAGCCACGGTTTTCCCCCACGAACCCCGCCGCGACTGGGATGGCGCCTTGCATACGCTGGCGCTGCTGGCCCGCAAGCATGGCGTGAGCCTGATTGCGATCGGCAACGGCACGGCGAGCCGCGAAACCGACAAGCTCGCCGCTGACCTGATCAAGATGCTTGAGAAGGCCGGACAAACAGGCGTTCAGAAGGTGGTGGTGAGCGAGGCCGGCGCATCGGTGTATTCGGCCAGCGAATTCGCTTCCCAGGAAATGCCCGATGTGGATGTGAGCCTGCGCGGCGCGGCCAGTATTGCGCGGCGGCTGCAAGACCCGTTGGCCGAGCTGGTGAAGATCGACCCCAAGAGCATTGGTGTGGGCCAGTATCAGCACGATGTGAACCAGAGTGAGTTGGCACGCACGCTGGAGACCGTGGTGGAGGACTGCGTGAACGGCGTGGGAGTGGACCTGAATACGGCCAGCGTGCCGTTGCTGTCCCGGGTGTCGGGTTTGTCGGGCAGCGTGGCGAAAGCCGTGGTGCACTGGCGGGAAACCCACGGGGCTTTCAAAAGCCGCAAGCAACTGATGGATGTGGCTGGGCTGGGCGCCAAAACCTTTGAACAAAGCGCAGGCTTCCTGCGCATCCGCGGCGGCGAGAACCCGCTGGACATGACGGGGGTGCATCCCGAGACCTATTCGGTGGTCGAGCAGATCATCGAAAAAACGGGGCAGCCTGTGGCCGCACTCATGGGCCGTGCAGACATGTTGAAGGCGCTGCGTCCCGAGTTGTTTGCCAATGAGAAGTTTGGCGTGATCACGGTGAAAGACATTCTGGTCGAGCTGGAAAAGCCGGGCCGCGATCCGCGCCCGGACTTTCAGGTGGCGCGCTTCAACGACGGGGTCGATGACATCAGCGACCTGCGCGAAGGCATGATTCTGGAAGGCACGGTGAGCAACGTGGCCCAGTTTGGCGCCTTCATCGATCTGGGGGTGCACCAGGATGGTCTGGTGCATGTGAGCCAGTTGGCCAACAAGTTTGTCAATGATGCCCGTGAGATCGTGAAAACGGGTGACATCGTGAAGGTCAAGGTGATGGAGGTGGATGTGGCGCGCAAGCGCATTGGGCTGTCCATGAAGCTGGATGCCACGGCGCCAAGGCGTGAAGCCGGGGCGGCCCGCGACAACCGGTTCGAGCCTGCCCGTCAGGGCCACGGCGGTGGGCGATCTGGCGGGCAAGCGCCTCAAGCGGCTTCGGCCATGGCGTCGGCATTTGCCAAGCTGCAGCAACCCAAATCCTGAAGGGTTGGAGCGGTTGTCGAAATAGAGGCAAAAAAGCCCTCAAGTTCGGGCTTTAGAGGTCGAAAAACCCACTAGAACAGCGGTAGTGTTTGGACCCGCTGATCCCGAAAAAGGGGTTTTGTCATGATCAATATTGCTTCCAGTCAACCGGTTCACTGGCCGGTTTCACCAACGGCCGTGGCGGTTGCACCCGTCTCTGCGGTGACGTCGGTGAAACCTGCCCAGCAGTCGCCGCGTGAGGGCCAGTCGGGCCTGGGGTCCGATCGCCGGGCCCAGACCCACGCGTCTCCAGGCCTGAATCCCAAGAAGACGCCGGATCAGGAGGGGCATACGCCGGCCTCTGACGCAGCGCCGATTCTGCCGCGAGACAAACCCAAGGACGGTCAGGCGCCCAGCGCCACCCAGTCGCAAGAGGACCCCAAACAACAGGCTCGGGATGCGCAGGCTGCCCAAGATGAGCGCTCTGCGCAAAAGCAGAAGCTGCTGGATGTGCTGTCCAGCGTCTGGAAGGCCAGTGCTGCGGTAGTGGAAAACGCGCTTGGACGATCCGGTGAAAGCGTTGACGGGACGGGGCTGGACCAAGCTCAGAAACAGGCGGCTCAACCGGCTGCTCCGCCGGTCAGGCTATTGGGTGCGCCAGCATCTGACTCTCCTGACGGGCGTGTTGATCAGGCGGCCACAGAGCCCGCCGTGGCCTACACCGAGCAAGGTGCCAGCGAATGGAATGCGCTGGAGTTGGGGCGGCTGGTCAACAAGCGAGCCTGAGGGATTTCGGGCAAGACGGATGAAAAAATGGGGGTGGTTGCCTTGTCGCAACCGCCCCCATTTTTGCGTGGTGTTGCTTATTCGGCGGCCGTCAGGCTGAAACGGGAGATGGCCTTTCTTGTGAGTGCCGCTTCGCGCAAGACTTGCTGACCCAGTTCGCCATCGATAGGGTCCTCGGTTTGCATGGCGAGGTACTCGATCTGTGTGGAAGTGGCCACCATGGAACGAAACCCCATCAACATGGCCGTGCCCTTGAGTTTGTGGGCGTTGTAGCCAATCGCGGCGCGGTCGCCGTCAATGATGCACTGCGCCAGTACATGCGCGGTTCCATCGGGGCCATCGAACACGGTCTTGAGCAATTCGTCAAGAGAATCCGGCGGCATCAGTTGCAGGATTTCTTCATATGACTCGCTGTCGATCAGGGCGTTGATGGGCTGCTCGGCATCGGGCAAGTGCACCGGCGCCTCGTATGAGGAAAAAGGAAGGACGCTGGCAAGCGGCGCGGTGGCTTCGGGGACTTCGTCACCCCGGGCGCCGAAATCGGGCAGGGAACACCGGGCAATCGCGCTTTGCAATTCCTTGACTTGCAAGGGTTTGCTGACAAACTCGTTGACACCCACTTCGCGTGCGCGCTTGCGGGTGTCATTGACCACATCGGCCGTCACCAGGATGATGCTGATATGAGACCGGGGCCCCTCAAGTGCGCGGATGGCCTGGGTCGTGGCCAACCCGTCCAGCACGGGCATGTGGTAGTCCAGCAGCACCAGATCAAACGCCTGTTGATCGAGCAGTTTCAGCGCTTCCTGCCCGTTCTCGCAGAAAGTGGCTTCATGGCCCATCTTCTGCAGCAGGATATTCATGTACTTGAGGTTGATGGGGTGGTCTTCCGCCACCAGAATGCGCAACCTGGGCGAAGACCCCAGGTCGGCCCCGATGGTGGCGTGTGTGGGCGGCGGAGTGGTCGCTGTCAGCTTCAGCGTCGCAGTGAACACCGAACCAGAGCCCAGGCTGCTTTGCACGGCGATGTCGCCTCCCATCATTCGGGCCAGGTTGCGCGAAATTTCAAGGCCCAGACCGGTGCCCCCCATGCGCCTGCGCGGGGTGTCGTCGGCCTGATAGAAGCGGGTAAACAATTGCTTCTGGGCTTCCGCGGTCATGCCAACGCCAGTATCGCGCACCGTGAACAGGATCCCTGACTGCCCCTTTGGATCGAGCGCAAGGTGGGCAACCACGCTGCCCGTTTCGGTGAACTTGATGGCGTTGCTGATCAGGTTGAACATGATCTGGCGCAAGCGCGTGGTGTCGGCATTGACCCACTCTGGCAGATCGGCTGCAGCAGTCATGGTCAAAGTGAGGCCCTTGTCGCGGGCCGCCACCTGCATCAAGCCGTCGACCTCCTGGACCACGCCGGGAAGGTGCATCGGGGCGGGGGACAGCCTCAGGGTGCCGGATTCCATGGTCGATACATCCAGAATGTCGTTGAGCACACCCAGCAGGTGGGTGGCCGAATCACGCGCTGTTTGCAGGTAGTCGCGTTGTTGTGTGTCCAGAGAAGCGTCGTTGAGCAAGTTGAGCATGCCCAGCAAGCCTTGAAACGGTGTGCGCACTTCGTGGCTCATGTTCGCAAGAAAGACGCTTTTGCCATGGTTGGCCGCTTCGGCCTGGTCGCGCGCGTTTTCAAGCGCCTGGCTCAACCCGTGCAGTTCCGCATATTGAAGCTGTTGACGGCGGATGTGGCGCACGAGCAGGCCCACAAACAGCAGCATGATCAGGATCTGAACCGTTGCCAGGACCACCACCAGCCAGCCCTGCTGGCGCAGCTGGCGGTTGCGCTCGTCCACAAACCGGGCAACGGCCCGGTTGGCCTGGCGGGTGAGTTCACTCAATGGCAGGTCCATTGCGCTCAGGCGCTTGATCACCTGGTCGCGCAGCGCGGCGTTGTCGATGAGTTGTTGGGGTCGCGAAAAAACCGGATCGGCGTAGGCCACGAAGCTGTTCACCAGCCCGATGGCGTTGCTGTACTCGGGGGAAGATGACAGCAGGTCGCGGCGCGGAATGTTGGTCAGGAGATCGATGCGGCTGAGAAACACGTCATAGCGCTCGGCAAGGTGCCAGGGATCGATGGGCCGGGACGAGGCCTGCACATCTTGCAGGCTCTGCTTGAGGCGATCGCTTTCGCGCTCGAGCTGGTAGGCCTGCCACATCAGGGAATCGACCTGGTTGACCGCCAGATCGTCGAGCATGTGGTACTGACGCCACTGGATCCAGAGCAGTGGCGTCAACGTGACCAACAGCAACGCCACGAGCGCAGCGGCCCATTGCCGACCTTGCCACCTGGCGAGACTCGGCGGATCGAACTTCATTTGATTTCCATCGCCTTGAGTTGCCAGATCGAGCGCTCGTAATAGGTCGAGGTACGGAGCTCGGCGTGGCTGTCAAAAGGGTAAATCACAAACAGCGGCCCCTTTTCACGCACGGAGATGGCCTTGTCGTTGATGAGGCGGGCCATGATGATGGGGTACTTGGCGGTGTCTGTGATCGGAATGCTGATGTTGTAGTCGTTGATGGCAAAGGCATGGACGGTAGTGCCTCTGGCCTTCACCGCGGCGAGCACGTCGGCAAGCAACGGACCCGTGAATTTCATGGGTTTGTCAAACCAGGGTGTTGAGGTGGTCAGGCTGTGTTGCGGCAAGGCTTCGAGCATTTTCATGTCAAAGCGAGCCGTGTCGCTGGTGTTTTTCGCCGAGATCTTTCCCGATATGGTCAGTATGGGGCGCTCTTTGGGTGCGTCCAGTGCCAGGGCGGACATCGGCAGCAGCGGTCCGATCAGTAGGACGCCAGCGATGGAAAGCCTGTGGCGGTATTGCATGCTGGTCCTTAAGCGGTGGTGATGGAAAAAGAAGTTGGCGAAAAAATTACCAGCTGCTTCAGAGCACCGGATAGTGGTCAGATTCGATGGCGCACGCCCCACGGGTTTTTGGTCAATCGGTTGAGCACCGCTGGCGCGATCTGGTTGAGAGGCAGTATTTCGTGGGCTGCGCCAGCCTGGATGGCCATTTTGGGCATGCCGAACACCACGCAACTGGCTTCGTCTTGAACGTAGTTGTAGCTTCCTGCATCCTTCATTTCACGCATGGCCTGGGCACCATCTGCCCCCATACCGGTGAGCATGATACCCAATGCGTTGGGTCCAAGAACCCGGGCCGCCGAGTGGAACAACACTTCGACCGAGGGCCGGTGGCGGTTGACGGGCTCAGATTCTTCGACCACTGCGACGTAGTTGGAGCCGCTGCGGTCGATACGAAAATGCAATCCTCCGGGTGCCACGTAGGCATGCCCAGGCAGGAGGCGCTGACCGTTTTGAGCCTCAGACACACTGATGCGGCACAGCGAGTCGAGGCGGGCTGCAAAGCTCGCGGTGAAGCCGGCAGGCATGTGCTGCGTGATGACGATAGCCGGTGCATCGGCTGGCATCTTGACCAGCACTTCGCGAATGGCTTCCGTGCCTCCGGTCGAAGCCCCGATACAGATCACCTTCTCCGTGGACAGCCTTGGCAAAGGGATCAGTGCGGGTGACGGAACAATGGTGTGGCTGAAATCGGGTGTGCCGGTTGCTCCCGGCGCGGCCACCAGGCGCCGGACCTGGGCGCAGGCCGCGACCCGAATCTTGTCGACGATACCGCTGGCGAGTTCGTTGAGCCCGCTGGTCACGCCAATGCGGGGCTTGGCCACGTAGTCGACCGCGCCCAGTTCGAGCGCCCTGAAGGTGACATCGGCCCCTTGTTCGGTCAGGGTGGACACCATGATCACCGGCATGGGGCGCAACCGCATCAGGCGCGAAAGAAACTCCAGCCCATCCATGCGAGGCATTTCGACGTCGAGTGTGAGCACATCGGGGTTGAGCTCGCGAATCATCTCCCGCGCAATCAGGGGGTCACTGGCTGCACCGATGCAAACCATGTCGGATTGGCCGTTGATGATCTGGGTCAGCAGGCTGCGAACCAGTGCCGAATCGTCTACCACCAGCACAGATATTCTTTTTGTCATTCTCTGTCCCTAAACATTCACGCCGAGGCTCGAATGTGTTTTTCACCGCGAAGCGAATGCGTCGATCCCCAGCGCAGCCCTGTCATCGGGCGGCAATGACCGGCTGTGTTGCTTCAAAAAAGATCTACCGAGCCTCCTGCTGTGGTCTTGACCAATGTCGCTGCATTGCCCTTGCGTTCCTGGCTTTCCAGGGTTTCAGGGTGGGAGTGCGCCAGTCGCTTGACCATGGCTTTGCCAGTGGATGGGAAATAGCACACCTTGCGCGGGTAGATGTCCAGCACGTCCTTGGAGACCACGGCGATGCGCTCGGTCTGCAAGTAGTCGATCACGAATTCGGTGTTGCGTTCGCCCACATTCATGGTGGTGAAGCTGTGCATGACCTGACCGCCACCAAATACCTTGGCCTGCATCCATTCGCGCCGGGAACCGAGCTTGATCATCTCGTTGATCAGCAACTCCATCGCGTACGAGCCGTAGCGACCCGAGGTATCTCCGTTGCCGTCGGGCAACATGAAATGGTTCATACCACCGACCCGGACCTTGGGGTCCCAGATGCATGCGGCGATGCATGAGCCCAGCACCGTCATGACCATCATGTCGTCCTGGGTCACGTAGTACTCGCCCGGGAGCACCTTGACCGAGTCTTGCTTGAAATGGTGGTCGCGGTAGAAAAATGAGGCTTCGCCAGGTTTGGGGCCCATGCTCCTGAGCTGTTCGATGCGTGAACGTTCACTGCCGGCAGGCATTACCGGCCTGGCAACCAGGTCCCTTCGAACACCGGAACTCCCGGGGTTAGACGCGCTCATAGACCGTCTTCCCGCGCAACGCGAACAGGTTGCGCGCATCGCTGAAGTTCTCGGCGTGGCCGACGAACAGCCTGCCGCCCGGCTTCATCACGTGGTGGATGCGTTCAAGCACCTGCCGTTGTGTGGCGGAATCAAAGTAGATCATCACGTTGCGGCAAAACACCACATCGAAGGGTTCGCGGAAGGGCAAATCCTGAATGAGGTTCACGGCTTGAAAGGCCATGTTTTTCTGCAGTTCGGGTTTTGCCCGCATGAGACCGGCGTTGCCGCCCTTGCCGCGCAAGAAGTAGCGCTGCATCTGTTCGGGACTCAGCCCTTTGACACCTTCGGCCTTGTAGACGCCGCGCGCAGCGGTCTCCAGCACCTTGGTGTCGATGTCGCTGTTGGCGATGTGGAATGAGCCCCTGGGTCCGAGCGCCTCCAGCGCGGTCATGGCGATGGAGTAGGGCTCTTCACCAGTGGAGGCTGCGGAACACCAGATGCGCCAGTTCTTGTTGCGATCAGCGCGAAGCATCTCGTCAAGAATCGTGAAATGGTGTTGCTCGCGAAAGAAGGCGGTGAGGTTGGTGGTCAGGGCGTTGATGAATTCCTGCCACTCGGCGCCGTCGTGATGCTCAAGCCAGTCGAGATAGTCCTTGAAACTGCCGTGGCCGGTCTCTCTCAGCCGGCGTGAAACGCGGCTGTAGACCATCGCGTGTTTGCCGTCGTGCAGGCTGATGCCGGCTTTCTTGTAGATCAAGGACTTGATCCGGCCGAAGTCTGCGTCAGACCAAAGGAATTCACGGCCTTGGGCCAATGGCCCGCCGGCGTTTGAGTTGGGGTCGAAGACCATGGGTGGCCTGAGGCCTGCGTTTGGAACTGGATTCAACATGGAGGTCTCGCCGTTGGTAGGGCAGGGTGACTGCGCGCCCTTCAATCAGTGGCGCGAGCGGCGAACGAGGCCCGATGTGTCGAGAATGAGGGCGACCTTGCCGTCGCCCAGGATGGTGGCGCCCGACACGTTGGGTACTTTGCGGTAATTGGATTCCAGGTTTTTGATCACCACCTGTTGCTGACCGAGCAGCTCGTCGACCATGAGCGCCACGCGGGCCCCATCGGACTCCACCACGACCATGATCGGGCTGATGGCATTGCTCTCAAAGCGCGGCACGTTGAAGACCCGCTCCAACTCGATCACCGGCATGTACTCGTCGCGCACCTTCACCAGCTGGGCGCCTTGTGCAACGGTGTTGATGTCTGAGGGTTTGATCTGGAACGACTCGATCACCGAGGCCAGCGGCAAGATGTAGACCTCGTCGCTGACGCGCACACTCATGCCGTCCATGATGGCCAGCGTCAGCGGCAGGCGAACCTTGACGCTCATGCCGTAGCCTTCGGATGAATCGATTTCGACCGTGCCGCCGAGGGAGGCGATGTTTTTCTTCACCACGTCCATGCCCACGCCGCGGCCCGACACATCGGTCACCACCTCGGCGGTGGAGAAACCGGGCGCCATGATCAGGTTCCAGACATCGTTGTCGCTCATTGAATCGGGCGCATCGATGCCCTTTTCCCGGGCCTTTTCCATCAGTTTGTTCCGCGACAGGCCTTTGCCGTCGTCGCGCACCTCGATCAGGATCGATCCGCCCTGGTGGCTGGCAGAAAGGGTGATGGTGCCCAGTTCCGGTTTGCCCTTTGCGCGACGCTCTTCGGGCAGCTCCAGGCCGTGATCACAGCTGTTGCGAATCAAGTGGGTCAGAGGGTCGGTGATTTTTTCCACCAGGCCTTTGTCAAGCTCTGTGGCTTCGCCATGGGTGACGAGCTCCACTTTTTTGCCCAGTTTGCTGGCCAGGTCGCGCAGCATGCGCGGAAACCGGTTGAACACCACCGACATGGGGATCATCCGGATCGACATCACGGCTTCCTGCAGGTCGCGCGTGTTGCGGTCGAGATCGGCCAGACCTGCGAGCAAGGGCTGGCTCACCGACACATCGAGTTCGCTGCTTTTTTGCGCCAGCATGGCCTGCGTGATCACGAGCTCGCCGACCAGGTTGATCAGCTGGTCGACCTTGCTGACCGAGACCCGCAAGGTGTTTGATTCCATCGCCGCGGGAGCGCCTGACTTCGATTCGGCCTTTGACGCCGTTGCGGGCGCACGCGAAGGCCCTGCTGCGGCGGGAAGAGGCGCAGGCGTGGACTCGGCAGGGGTGACGGTGGCGTTGCCGGCGGGTGAGCCGGGTGCGTCATCAAAAAAACCGAAAGCGGACCCTTCACCGCCGGTTGCCAGGGCAGGATCGGGGGTTTCGTCGACTGCTGTTATATGGATCTGGTCTGCACTCACGTGGAAGGTGAACAGATCGATCAGGTCGGCATCGCTGGAGCTGGTGAAGACGCGAAAGGCGCGCCGATCGGCCTGGTCGCAGGTGGCGGGCTCGATGCGACCCAGGCCTGTGATGTCGCGGAACAGGTCGGCGATACCGTCAGCCTGGTCCAGGTTGTCGAGGGGGCCGATCTGGACGTCAAGCAGGCGCTCGCCCGGCGCGGCTGGTGCAGCAGCGGGTACAGCCACCGGTGCGACAGCAGCCTGCACGGGTGCAGTGGCTTGTGGGGGTGTGCCTGTGGCAACCGGGGCCATGGGCGCAGCAACAGCCGCCGCGGGCGGTGAATTCTGTGCCAGCTCGCTGATGCGACTGACCAGCGAAGCGGTTGCCGGGGTGTCGACAGACCGGCCCTGGTGGCGCGCGAGCAACAGCCTCAGCGCATCAGACGATTCCAGCAACACATCGACCATGGGGGCCGTGGGCTGAAGTTCGTGGCGGCGCAGCTTGTCGAGCAGCGACTCCATCTGGTGGGTCAGCTCGGCCACATCGGCAAAACCAAAGGTGGCGGAACCACCTTTGATCGAGTGCGCACAACGGAAAATGGCGTTGAGTTCCTCGTCGTCTGCGGTCTCCAGATCCAGCTGGAGCAGCATCTGCTCCATCTGGTCGAGGTTTTCTCCGGCTTCTTCAAAAAAGATGTCGTAGAACTGCGTCAGGTCGAAATTGCCGCCTGCGTTCTGTTCTTCGTGCATTGTTTCACCCATGTGTGGTTCCTGTTTCTGCAAAGGGTCAAGAAGCCGCTCAGCGGATGACTTTTTGAATGACTTCGATCAGACGACCCGGATCGAAGGGTTTGACCAGCCAGCCAGTTGCGCCTGCGGCCTTGCCGGCCTGTTTCATCTGATCGCTGGACTCGGTGGTCAGGATCAGGATCGGCGTGCCCTTGAATTTGGGGTGCTCCCGCAGTTTCCTGGTGAGCCCCAGGCCGTCCAGGCGCGGCATGTTCTGGTCGGTGAGAACCAGGTCGATGGCGTGGGTCTGGGCCTTTTCGAAGGCGTCCTGACCATCGACCGCCTCGACCACGTGAAAGCCTGCACCAGCCAGGGTGAAGGCCACCATTTTCCGCATGGAAGCCGAGTCGTCTACGGCAAGAATCGATTGCATGAATTACTCCGAAGGTCCAAGCCTTATCGGCCAAATGAGGTGCGTCTTTAAAACAGATCGATGGACCCGGCGCCCATCTCGCTTTGCGTGACTGGGCTGGGTCGATCGGGTATGGATTCGGTTTCGAGGGGTATCTCGCCTTCTTCAGGCTCCATGGCGCTGTCGGCCAGTTTCCAGGCACAGCCTTGCAAAGTCTTGCCGGTGTGCCCGATGAGCTGGGAGGCCATGTCGTGGAACTGCAGTTCGGTGACGGCCTGGTGCAGGTCGTGGCGAATGTGCCTCAGCGCCTCGCTGTCGTGGTCGACCAGCCGGGCCAGGGCGTGGTTGGCCGAGCCGAACCGCTCGAGCAGGTTGCCCGTGGCGTGGTCAAGCAGGCCTTCCAGGCGCTTGAGATCGGTCATGGCCATCATCAGCGCATCCTGAACTTCGGTCACCAGGCCGAGCGGGAGCTCGACAGAGGGGGCGCAAGGCTCAGCGCTGTGCGAGGCTCTGGGGTGCGAATCTGGAGTGATGTGCATGAATAGGGTCTCAGGCTAACGGGCAGTACAATTTTCAAGGGGTGTACATCGCTGTATCGACCGATAACCCCCCAAATTCAGCGCCATTTCGCGCCCTACCACCCACATCCTGCCCACGGCATGTCTGACCCATCCGAAACCTCACCGGTTCGCATCCTTCACCTGGAGGATTCCCGTGTGGACCACACGCTGGTGAAGTTCGCTCTGCAGCGCGGCCAGATGCACCACGAGATCACACTGGTCGACACCATGTCCGATTTCCAGCGTGAACTGGCGACGGGCCGCCACGACCTGGTTTTGGCCGACTACCATTTGCCCGGCTTCACCGGGCTTGACGCCTGGGCACACCAGAAAAGCATGGCCGCAGACTTGCCTTTCGTGATCCTGTCAGGCGCGATCGGCGAGGAGGCCGCAGTGGATGCCATGCACCTGGGCATCAGTGACTACCTGCTCAAAGACAACATGCCACGGCTGACGCATGTCATCGAGCGGGCACTGGAGGTGAGCCAAACGCGGCGCGCCAAGGCCCGCGCCGACGCCAGGCTGGCCGAATCCCGACAACGTTTGGCCGAGTTGACCGAACACCTGCAAGTCAGCATCGAGCAAGAGCGCGCCGATATCGCTCGCGAGATCCATGACGATATCGGGGGGTCTCTGGCCGCGGTGAAACTTGATCTGGCGCTGCTGGCCCGTCGCGCGGAAGACGCCGAAACCCGCCGCCGCCTTGAGGGTTCTCTGGAAATGCTGCAGCACGCGCTTGGCGCGAGCCAGCGCATCATGATGAACCTGCGCCCCCCCATCCTCGACCAGGGTTTGGTGGCAGCCGTTCAATGGCTTGCCGCCGGTTTTGAGCGGCGCAGCAATGTGCGCGTGCATGTGCGACGATCGTCGGACCAGCTTGACGTGCCGCGCGACGTGCAACTGGTGGCGTACCGCACGGCGCAAGAGGCGCTGACCAACATATCCAAACATGCGCCTGAAACCACAGGCGTCGAGATTGATCTCAGCGACCGGGAGGGCGTGCTCACTCTGGAGGTGAGTGACAACGGTCAGGGCATGGAAGACGATGCACTGATGAAAGCCAAATCGTTTGGCCTGCTGGGACTGAATGAACGCGCCGCGAAAGTGGGCGGCTGGCTGGATGTGAGTTCATCTCCCCGCGGAACGTCGATTATTCTTTCTGTTCCTTTGCCTTCTGACGAAGACGGCACCCCCTCCATAATTGACCTGCTCGATGATCAAAGTAATTTTGTGTGACGACCATGCCATGGTGCGCCGTGGCATTCGCGATACGGTTTCGGAGGCGGTGGATATCCAGGTGGTTGGCGAGGCGGCCAGCTATCCCGAGTTGCGTGAGCAGATGCGCAACAACACATGCGACGTGCTGGTGCTCGATCTCAACATGCCCGGGCGCGGTGGCCTGGAGGTTTTGGCTGCGCTGAAAGAAGAGGGGTCATCGGTTAAAACCCTGGTGGTTTCGATGTACCCGGAAGACCAGTACGCGATTCGTTGCCTGCGGGCCGGGGCCACGGGCTACCTCAACAAGGCAGGCGACCCCGCCGAGCTGGTCACAGCAATTCGAACCGTGATGCAAGGCCGCAAGTTCGTCACCCCCGAGGTGGCGCAGATGCTGGTCGACAACCTCAACGCCCCCGAAGGCGAAGACCTGCACGCCACCTTGTCGGAGAGGGAACTGCAAACCCTGCAAAAAATCGCTTCTGGCAAGAAGCTCTCGGAAATCGCAGAAGAGCTCATGCTCAGCCCCAAAACGGTGAGCGTCTACCGTGCCCGCGTGCTCGACAAGCTGCACTTGAGCAACAACGCCGAACTGACGGTTTACGCGATTCGAAATGACCTGGTTTAGGCTTCCTCCGCGCCGCTTTCAGCGTCACCCCCCAGGGGGCGGCGCTGGCGGTCGGGCAGAGCCCGTCCCGCGGCGCCCTGGGGTGAGGCAGCTGCGTGCATAGATTTGTGCGGTGTTGGAGGGTCAAGCTCACCAAGGTCCAGCGAGACGGCGCACACCGCGTACGGCACTGGCTGGACCTCGTCACCAATCTGCCTTATCTTGCCGTTGCCACGGTCATCAAAATGGCCGGGCGACGCTTCAAGCTGGGCCACAACGCCCCCCTCTTTGAACGTTGCGCAGGCATCGGTGCAATCACACCAGGCAACCACTCACCGTGCTCACCCGAACTGCTTTCCTGACGCTTGTTGCCGGTGCTGTGCTTGCGCTGCCCGCCTGCAGCAAGCCGGATCCGAAAATGGCGCTGGAGGCCGCCGTTCAACAACTGCAGGACCAACTCGAAGCCAAAGACAGCGGGGCGGTGCTCGCGATGCTCGACCCGCTTTTTCGAGCGCAGGACAGGTTTGACGCTGGGTGGGCGCGAAAGACCATGGCGCTGGTATTTCTGCGCTATGCCAGCGTCAAGATCATCGCGGTTTCGCGCAACAGCCACATCGATCCGCCGGGTTCTTTGATCGGTATCACCGAGGCGCAGGTGGTGGTCACAGGGGCACAGGGCCTGATTCCTGAGCGGGTATCGCCGTATTCGGTGCAGCTGCGGTGGAAATTCGACGGTTCTGACTGGAAGTTGCGCGACCTGCGTTGGGAGTGATCGGTTTCATCCACCCATGAACATCTCGGTGGCGAGTTTCATCAGGGCCACGACTGGTGCGTCGAGCATGGGCAGTGTCATGGCAATGCCGGCCAGGCCGACCGAGAGCGTGAGGGGGAAGCCGATGGCGAAGGCGTTCATCTGTGGAGCGATGCGTGAAATGAAGCCGAGCACGATGTTGACGAAGAGCAGCATGCCGATCATGGGCAGGGCGATCCACAGTCCGTAGCGAAACACCAGACCGCCGAGTTCATGCAATCGCATCTGGTTGATGGAGGCAAGGGCGCTGCCATCGAGCGGAAAGCGTTCGAAGCTGGAAATCACCGCGTGCAGAACCATCAGGTGGCCATTGAGCACAATGAACAGCAGCATGGTGGTGTTGCCGAAAAACCGGCCGACCGCACTGGTTTGCGAGTTGGTCGAGGGATCAAAGAAACCGGCAAAATTCAGGCCCATTTGCAGGCCAATGACTTCGCCCGCGACCTCGACCGAGGCAAACACGATGCGCACCGCAAGGCCAATCGCCACGCCCACGATCACCTGCTGCATCACCACGGCCAGGGCGCGCGGGTCGGTCAGGCCGATCACCGGTTGCTCAGGCATGCCTGCCTGGGCGCACACGGCCACCAGCAGCGCCAAAGCCACCCGCGTGCGCATCGGCACCGAGCGCGCCGAAAAAATGGGCGCGCTGGAGAACACCGCCAGAATCCGCAGAAACGGCCAGAACACTGGCGAAACCAGCGCCATGATGTCGGCTTCCGTGAAAGTGGGCATTGTGAAAACTACAAAAGCGCAGGCAAGTGGAGGCCAGACCAGGACACCATGGGTCCGGTTTTCCCGGCCCTCAGGTGCCGCCCCCTCGAAGGGGTCGCGCGCAGCGCGGCAGGGGGAGTCCGGTGCATGCGGCGCAGGGGGTGCATCTAGATCGCGTAATTTGGTATCGAGAGCAGGGTGTTGCGGATGAAGTCGACCAGGGTGGTCATCATCCACGGCCCGGCGATGGCGAAGACGGCAATGGCGGCGATCAGCTTGGGCACGAACGACAACGTGGCTTCGTGGATCTGTGTGATGGCCTGAAACAGGCTGACCACCAGGCCCACGCCCAGTACCGTGGCCAGCACAGGGGCTGCCACCATCAAGATGAGAAAGAGCGCGTTCTGGCCCAGGGTGAGTGCGGCTTGTGGATCCATGGCGGGTTCAGTGTCCAGATTGAAGAAGAGACGCTTGCACCGCGGTGCGGCGGAGCATGGGGGTGCATCTGATCTGGTTCATTGCGCGAAGGACGCTGCCAGCGAACCCAGCAGAATGTTCCAGCCGTCGGCCAGCACGAACAGCATGAGCTTGAAAGGCAGGGCCACCAGCACGGGTGAGAGCATCATCATGCCGAGCGACATGAGCACGCTGGCGACCACCATGTCGATCACCAGAAAGGGGATGAAGATCATGAAGCCAATCTGGAACGCCGTCTTGAGCTCGCTGGTCACAAAGGCAGGCACGATGACGCGGAACGGGGCTTCTTCGGCGGTCATGTCGTTGGGCAACTTGCCCAGCTTGGCAAACAGCTCGAAATCGGATTGGCGCGTTTGTTTCAGCATGAAGGCGCGCATCGGTGTCTCGCCGCGTTTCAGTGCTTCCTCAAAGCTGATGGTGTTGGCGGTGTAGGGCTCGTAGGCCTCGGTGTAGACCTTGTCCAGCGTGGGCCCCATGACGAAGGCGGTCAGAAACAGCGACAGGCCCACGATCACCTGGTTGGGGGGGGCCGATTGTGTGCCCAACGCCTGGCGAATCAGCGAGAGCACGATGACAATGCGGGTGAAGCCCGTCATCAGCAGCAGAATCGCCGGCAGGAACGACAGCGCTGTGAAAAACAGCAGCGTCTGGATCGGCACCGAGTAGCTGTTGCCCGCCGGGCCCTGACCGATCACCAGCGGCAACCCCGGGCCACCGGCAGAGGCCGCCGTCTGACCCCAGGCCGAGCCCGCAAGCAAGGCCAGAATGGCACAGACCAGCCATGGGCGGTGGGTGAATTTAGCCTGGCGCATGAGGGCCTTCCTGCTGGGGTTGAATGAGCTGGCTCAAGCGGGCCTTGAAGCCTTCGCTGTTGGCGGCCGGAGGCAGGCTGGGCTGGGGTTCATTGGGCAACGGCAACTGGTGCAAGGCGGTGATGCCACCCGGTGCCACTCCCAGCACGAGGCACACACGATCCGCTCCATCGCCGACCTGAACCGTCACCACGCGTTGCTGGGGCCCCAGAGGCAGTGTGTTCATCACCTTGAGCGATGGTCCGGCTTGCCGCGACACATTGGGCAAATGCCGGCGCCAGCGCTGCAGCAACCAGGCCACGACCATCATGGCCAGCAGCAAGCCCACAGCAGGTAAAGCGTTTTGAAGCATGTTGGTGGTTCTTTTCGAATTCAGGTGCGAAGCAACGAGCGAAGTAGCGTTTAACCCAGGACACCGCGGAACCGGCTTTGCCGGGCCGCCAGTGTTGCCCCCCTTTCAAGGGGGGTGGCGCCGAAGGCGACGCGGGGGGTTACCCCCTGCTTACTCGCCGCATGCGCTCGGAAGGCGTGACGATGTCGGTCAGGCGAATGCCAAACTTTTCGTTCACCACCACCACCTCTCCCTGGGCGATCAGGTAGCCGTTGACCAGCACGTCCATGGGTTCACCCGCCAGAGCGTCGAGTTCGACCACCGAGCCCTGGGCGAGTTGCAGGATGTACTTGATGGGTACTTTGGTGCGCCCGAGTTCCACGGTGAGTTGCACCGGGATGTCGAGCACCATTTGAATGTCGTTTTGCGATGCTGCTTTGCCGTTGGCCTTGGCAGGTCCGCTGATCGACTCGAATTCGGGTGCCGATTCGGCCTCGCCGGATTTGCCCGGCGCGCTGGCCTGCTCTTCAAGTGCTTGCGCCCAATCATCCGCTGCCCTGTCTTGTGCGCTGGTGTCGAAGGCGTCGGTAGGGGTATCAGTTGACATAGGAATCTCCAAGCCAGTTCATTTCAGCACCGCGCAGCTTGCGGTCGATGCGCAGGGCGTATTTGCCTTTGTGGGTGCCGTATTGGCATTCAAACAGGGGGACCCCCTCGACCTTGGCCTCGATGCTGGGTGCACGTTCGAGTTCCAGGAAATCGCCGATCTTCATGGCCAGCAATTGCTCTACGGTGGCGTCGGTCTGGGCCAGTTCGCCAACGAGCGTCAGCTCGGCGGCCTGTATCTCATGGGTCAGCAAGCGGATCCAGCGCCGGTCCACTTCCATTGCATCGCCCTGCACGGTGGAGTACAAGACATCGCGAATCGGCTCCAGGGTGGCGTAGGGAATGCAGATGTGCAGCGAACCGGTGATGTCACCAATTTCGAGTGAAAAACTGGTGGTCACAACGATCTCGCTGGGCGTGGCCACCGTGGCGAACTGGGGCTGCATTTCCGAGCGCTGATACGACAGTTCCAGTGGGTACACACCCGCCCAGGCCTTTTTGTATTCCTCTGAAATCACCTCGACCAGGCGCTTGATAACCCGCTGCTCGGTGGGTGAAAAATCGCGACCTTCAATACGGGTCTGGAACTTTCCGCTGCCGCCAAAGAGACTGTCGATCACGCCAAACAGCAAGGTGGGTTCGCAGACCACCAGACCATTGCCGCGCAAGGGGCGAACCGCCATGACGTTGAAGTTGGTGGGCACAACCAGGTCGCGCAGAAAGGCGCTGTATTTTTGGACCTTGACCGCACCGACCGAAATCTCCGGGCTGCGGCGAATGAAGTTGAACAGGCCCAGACGCAGGTTGCGAGAGAAGCGCTCGTTCACCACTTCCATCGTGGGCATGCGCCCACGCACGATGCGTTCCTGGTTGGACAGGTTGTAGCCGCGCACCTTTTCGGTACTCGGTGCTTCGACCTCGATCTTCTGGCTTTCGCCGGTGACACCCTCTAGGAGGGCATCGACTTCTTCCTGCGACAAGAACGATTCGGACATGGCGACGATCCAGGGCGGTTACTGAACGATGAAGCTGGAAAACAGCACACCCTGCATCGGGTTGGGCGGCGCGCGACGGCGGCGCTTCTTGGTGCCTTCTTCGGGTTCTGCTTCGTCAAGCTCGTAGCCCATCACCATCGAAACCTCTTCGATGATGGCCGCAGCCAGTTTCTCTTTGCCTTCGGGTTTCAGGATTTCATCTGCCGTGCGCTGCGAAACGAGCATCAGGATGCCGTTTCGAATGCTGGGCATGTAGACCTTGATGGCGTCGCTGATCTTGGCGTCCTGCACCTGCAGCGTGATGGCCAGTTGAACAAATCGGTTGCCGCCAGGGTCGGCCAGGTTCACCACCATGCTGTCCAGGGGCAGGAAGGTGGGCGGTGTGCCGGGTTCTGGTGCGTGGTATTCGACGGCCGACTCTTCGTCATGGTCGTCGCCAGGCTCGGCGGTGTTTTTCTTCAAGATGAAGAGCGCCCCGCCAGCACCGATCAACGCGAGCAGAACCACGCCAATGATGATGAAAAGCAGCTTTTTGCTCTTTTTGGGTGCCCCCTCGGCGGCGGGGGCTGTTGCGGTGGCAGCGGCGGATGACATGTGATTTCTCCAAACAGGCATCCCCGTGGGGACGGCACACACACTCAGGAATGGCGTGTGGTTCGAAGGAATTATTGAGCCCCGACCCTGGGGCTTTAGCGCAGAAAAGAGCGGTAAAAACCGGTCTTTCTATTCAGGCCGCCTTCCCTGTGGCTGGTACCCCTGGTCCAGCGCCCACCCGGGGCGCTGGTGCATTTTGGGGTTGCGCCAGGCGCGGTCAGGCAAATACATCGAGGGCGGGGCCGCCATCGCTGCGGCGTGCGACCGGTGCCTTCGGGCTGCTGTCGGTGCCCTGGGCGCCAGCCGTGCGCTGGCCCGACGGGTTGCGGCCAGTCGAAGCACCGACCCGCGTCGGGCTTGATTCGGGGTTGCCGGTTTGGCCACGCGACTCTTGCGATTGAGCGCCCACCGATACCCCGCCGAGTTGAATGCCGCCGCGCTGCATCAGCTCGGACAAGGAAACCCCTGCGTTGTGCTGCAGACCGGCCCGCACCTCGGCGTTGTCGGTTCGGAACGCCACATTCACCGCGTCACCCTCCATGGACAGCCGGATGTCAATGGCTTCGTCGGTGCCCTCTCCGATGCGCACGCTGGCGTGCCGAAGCTGTTGGGGTGTCATGAACTCGGTGCCCTCGGGTTCTTCCTCGGCGGCAAGTGCCGCGTCGAGCGAGAAGGGTTCGTCGGGCGCGTCGAGATCGCCGGTCTCCGGGACGGCTGCGCCGGCGAGCAGGGAGTCCTCGCGTCCACTGCCAGAAGATGCCGTTTGGCCTTTTGAAGCCTGACCGGGGGTACCGAGAACGCTCAGATCGGACACGGCTGTGTCGACCATGGTGGTGTCGCCGGACCGCTCACCCTGGAACAGGGTGTTGCGCGGTGCAGTGAGTGAAGGGTCTGCCATGGGGCTGCGCAGGGTGGTCGCACTTTGGGCCACCTGGATCGCCGCGGTCTGGGTTGGCGCACTGTTGGGCAAGGGGGCCGAGGAGCCCGGGCTTGACAGTGCCGTGGTGCTGCGCCAGTTGGCTGGGCGGGCGGCCATGTAGGCGCCGTCGCGCGACGGGTTGGATGCGCCGGCCCCTGGCAGGGCATCCGGTGAGTCGCCGTAGCGCACGGAAACGGCATCGGGATTGGCCAGCACCTGGGTTGCGGCACCGGCGGGCGGTGCTGGATTCGCATGGGCACCAGTGGCCAGGCCCTTTTGATCGGCCACCAGACCGGGATCTGCGGCGACAGGTTGGGCCAGCACGGTCATGCCTTGCAACGGCAGGCCGGACTTGGCCGCTGAGCCTTCGGGCAGGTCAGCAGAGAGGGTGCCCGGCTGTCCAGTCGGGTTGATTGCCTTGCCGGCAGGAGTGCCGGTGCCTGGCAGGCCTTGTGACGTGGCCGAGGCGGTCGCGCCGGGCCAGCCAATCAGGTCGGCAAGGGGGTTGACCAGTGCCGAGGGGTCGGTGAGCAAAAGGCCATTGGGGTCTTCGGGGTCTGTATCCCCATCAGCCAGTCCTTCGCCGCCCAGATCGTCGCTGGCGGCGCTGATCAGGCCCAGCAGATTCGAGAACAGGTCGGCAGGATTGGCTTGGTTGGTTTTTGACGACGAGGCCGCACTGGAAGATTGCCGGGTGGCCTGGTTGCCATTCGCTGGTGCGGCCTGCGCGGAAGAAGATGTGGCGGAAGCGGTCATGCTTGCAGTCCCCGTGATTGCATGGCGAGTCGTTGCCGCAAGTGGATGTTGAGAGCCATCTCGTCGGTGGCCTTTTGTTCCTGGCGTTCCAGCAGAGACGCCCGGGCCATTTCCTTGCGCTCGGTGTACTTGCGCAGGCCCGCCACATCGCGCTCGGCGGCAAACACCTGGGCCTGCCCCTGGTCTACCCGTGCCTGGCGTTCGTTGAGCACGCCCCGCTGGAATTCAATGGCGTGCAGGATCTTCTGCATGAAGTGCCTGTGGTGATGCAGCATGGCGGCGTCAACGCCGGTGCCGCTGCGCAATTCCCAGCGCTGCTCGGCTTCCTGAACATAGGCTTGCAGCTGCACCATCTGTTCATTGGCGATCTGCCACTCGCGCTGCTGTTGCCCAAGTGCCAGCAGCGCGTCCTTGCGGCGCTTCTCGGCGATTTCGACCACTTTGTGGAGCGTCTTCATATTGCTCATGCTGCGCCTTCTTTATAGGGGTTGTTCTGGGGACGGTGCGCCTTTCTTGTGGCGTCTCGATCGGCGGGTTCTTCTTGCAAGGCGACGGCGAGCTGGTGCAAGCTGTTGCCCAGTGTGGCGGCTTCGCCCATGTCTTGCAGCAAGAAGCGCTGCAAGGCGGGGTAGAGAACGATGGCGCGGTCAACTTCCGGATCGCTGCCCGAGGCATAAGCGCCGAGCTGAATCAGATCGCGGCTGCGCAGGTAGCGCGAGTAGTGGCCACGGAACTTGCGCGCCAACTCCAGATGGGCCGGCGAGGCCACGTTGTGCATCACCCTTGATGCCGAGGCTTCTACATCGATGGCGGGGTAGTGACCAGATTCGGCCAGCGCGCGCGAAAGCACGATGTGGCCATCCAGGATGGCACGCGCGGCGTCGGCAATCGGATCTTGCTGGTCGTCGCCTTCCGAAAGCACGGTGTAGAAGGCCGTGATCGAGCCCACGCCATTGAGACCGTTGCCGCTGCGCTCCACCAGCTGGGGCAGCTTGGCAAAGCACGACGGTGGGTAACCCTTGGTGGCAGGGGGTTCGCCAATGGCCAGCGCGATTTCACGCTGTGCCATGGCATAGCGGGTCAGAGAGTCCATGAGCAGCAGCACATGCAGGCCATCGTCCCGAAAGCGTTCGGCGATGGCTGTGGCGTAGCTGGCTCCCTGCATGCGAACCAGAGGCGGTGCATCGGCAGGCGCGGCGACCACAACGGATCGCTTGCGGCCTTCTTCACCCAGGATGTCTTCGATGAACTCTTTCACCTCGCGACCGCGTTCACCAATCAGACCGACCACAATCACATCGGCCTTGGTGTAACGGGCCATCATGCCCAGCAACACGCTTTTGCCCACGCCAGAGCCGGCAAACAGACCGATGCGCTGGCCACGGCCCACGGTCAGCAGCGCGTTGATGGCGCGCACACCGGTGTCCAGCGGCAGGCGAACCGGATCGCGGTCCATGGAGTTGAGCGGCGCGCGGTCCATGGGCTCGATGTCCACATTGGTGATCGGCCCCTTGTGGTCGAGCGGTTTGCCGTGTGAGTCAACGACCCGGCCCAGCAAGCCCTTGCCCAGGGGCAGGCGCAAAGCGCCCCGTTCGCTGGCTTCTGGCGGTTTGTTGATTTGTCCGATGCGGGGAATGACGCGGTAGGGGGCCAGCGGCGTGACTTTGGCGCCACTGGACAACCCGTGGGTATCGCCGGCTGGCATGAGATAGGCCCTGTCGTTGGAGAAACCCACCACTTCGGCCAACACGGGCTCCTTGGCACCGTTGCTGATCAGGCATTGTGAGCCCACCGGTACGCGCAGCCCGATGGCTTCCAGCACCAGACCCGCCAGGCGCGTCAGGGTGCCGCTGACCTCCAGGGTGTTGGGTGTGCCAGCGCTCACCTGCGCATCCTTGAGGAACTGGCTCCAGCGGTCAACCGGCTCAGTCATTGACCACCTCCGATGCCCACTCGATGCTCAGGCCCAGGTTGCCAACGGCTCTGGCCCAGCGCTTTTCGATGGTGGCGTTGACCGAGGTGGTCGGCGTGTGAATGATGCAGCCACCGGGTGAGATGCTGGCGTCGCCCACGAAGTCGGGGGCACTCTCGCCGAGTGTTTTGGTCAGTGCGTCGTGCATGCGGGCGAGATCGTCGGGGTGCATGTGCACGCTGGCGGGCAAACCGTCGTCCACGATCATTTCCAGTGCCTCGCCGATCACCGGACGCAGCAACCTTGGGTTGGTCCGGATTTCCTGGCGCACCACCTGGCGTGCGATTTCGCATGACAGCTCCAGAATCTGGCGCGCCATGTCCTGTTCTTTGTCGAGCAGGTCCTCGGCCATGGTCTTGAGGACCTGAGCCATGCGCTCGGCCAGTTCGCTGTTGTGTTTCAGCGTGGCGGCTTCGAGCGCATCGCGGACCTCTTGAGCGCCTGTGTCATGGCCTTGCGCATAGCCTTCAGCGAAGGCCTGCTCACGGGCCTCATGCACCGCCTGGTGCATGGCGAGCATGTCATCGGATTCGGTGTTCTCATCGTCCATCAACGGTGCCGGCTCTGTCACCCCGCCAATGGCAGAAAAGTGCCAGGCCGCCACCTGATCGATCTCCTCGCGCGGAATGAAGCGCGAGTGCGGGCTGGTCTTGGGCGAAGACTTGTTAGACGAAGCCATCATCACCGCCTCCACCCAGTACCACCGAGCCTTCGTCGGACAAGCGACGGACGATCTTGAGAATTTCCTTTTGCTGACCCTCGACCTCGGACAGGCGGATCGGTCCGCGGGACTCCAGATCTTCGCGCAGACCTTCGGCAGCCCGACTGGACATGTTGGACAGAATGAGTTCGCGCAGTTCCACGCTGGAGCCTTTGAGCGAGACCACCAGGGCGTCGGTAGACACCTCTTTCAGAATCATCTGCACCGACTTGTTGTCCAGCTTGAGCAGGTCTTCGAAGGTGAACATCTTGTCTGTGATCTTCTGGGCCAGATCGTTGTCGAGCAGGCGTATCGATTCGATCACTGTGCCTTCAATGGCGTTGCCCAGCAGGTTCAGAATATCGGCGGCGGTTTGCACGCCGCCCAGCGATGACTTTCTCACTTTGTCGCCACCGGCCAGAACCTTGTAGAGCACTTCGTTGAGGTCATTGAGTGCGGTGGGTTGAATGCCCTCCAGCGTGGCAATGCGCAGCATCACCTCGTTGCGGCTTCGCTCGGTGAAATTTTTCAGCACACCGGCGGTCAGGTCGCTTTCAAGGTGAACCAGAATGGCCGCAACGATCTGCGGATGCTCATTGCGCAGCAGTTCGGCGATGGACAGCGGGTCCATCCATTTCAGGCTTTCGATGCCCGAGACGTCGCTGCCTTGCATGATGCGGTCGATCAGCAACGAGGCCTTGTCATCGCCCAGGGCGCGCCGCAACACCGATTTCACATAACCGTTGGTGTCGGATACCAGCAAGCTTTGGGAGGCCGCTTCGTCGGTGAATTTGCCCATCACCTCTTGCACCCGCTCGCGTGGAACCGAGCGCATGGCCGAGATGGCTTCGCCCAGTTTCTGAACTTCTTTGGGGCTGAAGTGTTTGAACACCTCGGACGCCTCTTCCTCGCCCAGCGACATGAGGAAAATGGCTGCGTCTTGAATGCCTTGGTCTTCCATGGGGGTCTACTTGTGAGGCGTGAACGTTCAGGCGCCCGCGGTGGCTTCGCCGTTGACCCACCCTTTGACGATGTTGGCGACCGCGACCGGGTTGGCCAGCGCCAGGCGCTTGGCATCGGCCAGACGGACCATGTCGACGCTGGGTTCCTTGTTTTCGGGCTCGGGCATGGGCAGGCCCGGGCGCTCGGTTTCTTCGTTGAGCATCGCGTTGAGCTGCGGCACGACGGGTTCGGTCGAGACAACGGCCGGGGCCTTCATGAGCTTGATGCCGGGGCGGATCATGCCCATCAAGACCAGCAGGCCCATGCCCAGCATGCCCAGTGGCCATGCCAACGATTTGGCCAGTTCGATGTTTTCCGGCTGGCGCCACAGCGGAACTTCTTCCACTTCAATCGGCTTGGCCACATTGAATTCGGCGTTCATCACGTTGACCGAGTCGCCACGGTCCTTGCTGAAGCCAATGGTTTCCCTGACCAGTGCCGTCATCTGTTCGAGTTGTTCAGGCGGGATCGGAGCCGATGAGACCTTGCCTGACTTGGCATCGGTGATGCTGCGGTGGTTCACCACCACGGCAGCGCTCAAGCGGCGCACCGTGCCACTGGCCTCGCGCACCACCTTGACCGTTTTGTCGACCTCGTAGTTGATGACCGACTCGCGCCTGGACTTCGCTGCCTGGTCGGCGTTGCCACCAGCTGCCAGTGGCGCAGCGGTACCGTTGATGGGGGCGATCCCCGTGGCGGGGGGCTGGTTGGAAGTGGCCCCGGGCACGCCTGCGGGTTGGGCGACGGGGGGGGTGCCGTCCTCGACCAGTTGCTGGCTCCGGATCGCACCGGTCTCGGCGCTCTGGTTGGGCCGGTGTTGTTCTGAAGTCGATTCGACCAGCGAGAAGTCGATATCGGCGCTGACCTGGGCCTTGACGTTGCCCACGCCCACGAGCGGCTCGATCATGTCAAGAATGCGCCGGGTGTAGAGCTGTTCAATCTGTTGGGCGTACTTCAGTTTTTCGCTGTCAGCGCCTTGGCTCTGGCCATCGGGCGTGACCGACAGCAGGGTGCCCGCGTCGTCGACCACGCTGACATCTTTGGGGTTCATCTCGGGCACGCTGGAGGCGATCAGGTGCACGATGCCGGCGATCTGCGACTTGTCGAGGGTGCGGCCTGGGTAAAGCGTGAGCAGCACCGAGGCCGAGGGCTTTTGCTGTTCCCTGAAAAAGCCGTTCTGGTTGGGCAGGGCGAGGTGGATGCGGGCGCTTTGCACCGAAGACAGCGACTGGATCGAACGCGTCAATTCGCCTTCCAGGCCGCGCTGGAAGGTCAGACGCTCCTGGAACTGGGTGGTGCCAAAGCGGCTGGACTCCATCAATTCGAAACCATTCACCGAGCCCTTGGGCAAACCCTGGGACGCCAGGCGCAGGCGGGTGTCGTGCACTTGGTCAGACGGCACCATGATGGCCTGGCCCCCTTCGGTGTACTTGTAGGGCACGTTCATCTGTGCCAGTTGCGCCACGATCGCGCCGCCATCCTTGTCGTTGAGGTTGGCGAACAGGACACGCCAGTCGGGTTGCTGCCCCATGAAGAAGAGCGAAAGGGCGATGGCCAGCAAGGCGAATGCACCCAGGCCCAGCCGTGTCTTCTGGGTGCGGTCCATGCGCGCCAGGCCAGCGCCAAAGGCGTTTTGACGGGGTGGCTGCATGTCCATTTCAGCGACGGTGTTGCTCATGGGGGAATCGCTCTTTCAACGGGATTTTTGCCGGGCAGGAAAGCCCTCTTGCGACCGATTATTCGGCCCCGTCGTCTGTGCCATAGCCATGAAAAGGCTGGCCTTTGCCCCTCTATTCCCAGAGCGCGCCTGGAGGGGGCTGCCTAGCATCGTGACATTGGATTTGACCTTGAAGGACACCACCATGGACGCGAGAATTTCGCCACTCTCCAGCCAGTCGCTGAACCCGACCAGCCTGCAGATGAAGCGCCCTGCTTCGGCAGGTGGCGCCAGCGCCGTGGATGGCGGGTTTTCTGGCAATTTCAAAAACGCGCTGAAGGAAGTCAGCGCCGCTCAAAACGAGGCCACCCGGTTGCAGACCCAGGTTCAGCTGGGCAACCCCGCCGTCAGCCTGGAAGAAACCATGCTCTCGATGCAAAAGGCCCAGATCGGCTTCCAGGCCACACTCAACGTGCGCAACCGCATGGTTCAGGCCTATACCGACATCATGAATATGTCCGTTTGACCCAGCCCTGCCGCGCTTCGCGCGACCCCCTCATGGGGGCGGCGCTGGCGGCCCGGCAAAGCCGGTTCCGCGGCGCCCTGGGGCTTCGCCTCGCCAGCTTCCCTGGTGGCGATTTGGCTCCATATATCTCTCTCTCTCTCTCTCTCTCTCTCTTGCTCATCGCTATTTCTACTGCCTGTCCGGCGTAGATCTCTTAACCGAGGGTGCCGCGGAACCGGCTTTGCCGGGCCGCCAGCACCGCCCCTGGGGGTGACGCGCTAAGCGCGGCGCGGGGGTACCTAGTTGGCCGGGCCGCCAGCGTTGCCCCCTGGGGGGTGACGCACGCAGTGCGGCGCAGGGGGGCTAATGAAGTGCCGAAGGCGTTGCTTCAGTGATGAAAGCCAGGTCGGCGAGCCAGGGCTCGGCCAGATTGCGTATTTCGGCATCGGTGCGCAGGATGCGTTTCATGATCTGGGTCTTTTCCTGGCGCTCCTCGGGAGCGAGCTTTGCAATGCGTGAGCGGCTGCGCAGCTGGGCGATCAGAATGGCGCAGGTGCTTTCCAGCTCCATCACGCCGTCCCAGTCTTCGCCCTTGGCGGCTTCGAGCATCTTCCCGCTCGCATTCTCAATGGCCTTGTAATAGTCCAACAGGGATTGCTTCATGATCAGGCTCCAGCCGATTTGACGGGTTGAAGGTTGGCGGCACGAGGGCCCTGGATTTGTTTCCATGCGTCGGCCACGGGCTCAATCAGGCGAGACACTTCTGCCAACGCTGCGGCATCGTTGCGCACATTGGCTTGAGTCAATCGCATGACGCTGTAGGTGTACATCTGGTGGAGGTTGGCAGCAACTTCGCCCCCTTGCTCCAGGTTCAAGCCCGCCTTGAGCCCCTCTTCGATGAGGCGAACCGCCTTGCCAATCGCCACGCCTTTGGCAGCGATGTCACCCCGTGTCAGCGCGCCACGGGCCGAGGCGATGGCCTGGAGCAATGCGTCATAGAGCAGGCCCACCAGTTGATGGGGGGAGGCTGCCTGAACGCTGGTTTCGGCGGCGATGCGCTGGTAGGCTGCTGCTGCGCGTGAGTTGACCGAGGTGAACATGGTGTCGATTCCTTGTGTCTGATTGCTTTTTTTATCGGCATCGACGGGGGAGACTGTAGGTTCAAACATCGGTGTTTTCGCAGGAAAATTCGGGATGGTTGTGATTTACGCGCAGAAGACGGCCACAGGCAGCTTCAGGACTTGTTCCACAGCGTGATTTGCTGGCTGATGAAGGTGTTGAGCGAATTGAGTTTGCTCACCGTGGCATCCATGGCGTTGTATTGCGCGAGCAGGCGGGTCTCGACCCGCGCTGCGCGGTCGGTGATGCGTTCTTGCTCGTCGCTGTTGCGGTCGATCTGCCGCTGAATGCCGGCAGACTTGTTGCTCATGAGTCCTTCGGCCGCGTTCAGTCCGTCCGTGAATTTCTTGACCTTGAGTCCAAAGCCTTCGGTGGCGTCGTTGCCGGTGCTCTCGCCGAACAAGGCGCGCAATCCCGAGAGGTCGCCGAGGGCTTCCCCAAACTTGGTGGTGTTGAGCTTCAAGGTGCCGCCTGTCTGCATCTCTACGCCCACGTCGCTGAGCCGTGTGAACGGACTGCTGGCGGTGGTTGATCTCATCATGCTGCGCAAGGCACCCTGCAGTCCGACGGCGGTGGAGTCGCCTTGCAGCACCCCAGCCTTCTTGGTTCCGGCGTCATAGCGCGTGGCGCTGGCGAGGTTGCTGACCAGTGTGTTGTAAGCGTCGACAAACGACTTCACATTTGCTTGGACCGCATCGGTATCGGGCTGCACCACAAGTTCCACCGGGTTGGTGGTGACCTGCGAGAGCTGGATGGTCATGCCGGGCAAGGTGTTGGTGAGCTTGTTGCTCGCCGTGTTGATGGCCAGGCCGTTGACCGTTGCCAACGCATTCTGCCCTGCCTGGGTCTGGCTCATGCCGTTGGCATTGCCCGCATCGAAAGCCAGGCTCGACAGACCGCTGGCATCGGTGTCGTTGCCATCGTCGTCGGCCACGCTGATGCGAAAGCCGTTGGCTTCGCCCGTGTCTTTGGAGCGCAACAAGAGTCTTTCGCCTGAAGCGTCTTTCAGAACGGTGGCGGTCACGCCACCGTCTGCATCGTTGATCTTGGCGGCGATTTCGGCCAATGAATCGCTGCCGGCATCGATGGTTACGCTCACCGGTGTGTTCGCACCCGCAGTGAAACTGCTTCCGCTCCAGCTGCCCAGCTCGATGGTCATGGTGCCGCTGCCCATGGCCGTACCGGAGGCGACCGATGCCGATGCCGTGGATTGTGCCTTGGCCAGTTGCTGCACTTCCATCGTGACCGACGTGGCAGGTGCTCCCGCGGTTGCGGTCATGCCGATGGCGCTGGGGTTGGACGAACTGGCGGTCACCGCGTTCCATCCGCCAGACGTTGCCAGCTTGTTCGCTGCATCACCCAATGCCGCCACTTGCGACTTGATGGTGCCGTAGACAGACAGTTTGGTCTGGAATGTCGTGGCCTGTTTTTGCAGGGTGCTGATCGGTGCCTTTTCGATGGCAACGAGTTGGGTGACGATGCCCTGGACATCCAGACCACTGCCCAGACCGGGTGAAGAAATAGGTCCCACCATGAGGCTTCTCCTGCTGTGTCACCGGTGACGGCGACGTTGGCCTGCGGTGCAGGCAGCGGGCGAAAGTTCAGCCGACGTGCTGTCGGGGACCTTGCACCAAGATGATCGGGGCACACGGGGATTGCCCATGCGCCCTGAACATCCCGCTGGGGGATGAGGCACGGTGCGAACACCGCGCCTTGATGCCATTCCCGGTTCGCGCCCAAGGCGCAGACCAGGAGGAGGCCGTCTGGCGTTTGCTTAACGCAGCAGGGACAGCACGCCCTGCGGCAGCTGGTTGGCCTGAGCAATCATGGCCGTACCCGCTTGCTGCAAGATCTGGCCGCGTGAGAGGTTGGCCGTTTCCTGCGCGAAGTCGGCGTCCATGATTCGACCGCGCGAAGCCGCCTGGTTCTCGGATGACACCTGCAGGTTGGAGATCACCGAGTCAAACCGGTTTTGCACCGCACCGAATTCCGATCGGGCCGTGGTGATGGCGTCGATGGCGGCATCCAGATCGTCCATGGCCTGGAGTGCGCTTGTGGCGTCGGTGCCGAGGGTAGCCGCAGCGCCCTGGGTGTTGGAGCCCATGGCGACGGCGATGTCGCCGGTGGCGACCGTGATCTGGTTGTCGGCGGAGGTGTTGGCGCCCACCTGGAAAGTGAAGCTGCCCGAGGTACCACCCGTGCCGCTCAACAGCGACTGTCCGTTGAACTTGGTGTTCTCGATGACACGAGCGTTTTCAGCGGCCAGCGCCTTGTATTCGGTGTCGAGTGCCACGCGGTCGGTTGCGCTGTTGGTGTCGTTGGCCGATTGCACGGCCAGTTCACGCATGCGCTGCAGGTTGTCGCCGATCTTGCCCAGCGCGCCTTCAGCGGTCTGCGCCATCGAGATGCCGTCGTTGGCGTTTCGAATCGCCACGTTCATGCCCTTGACCTGGGCGTTCATGCGTTCGGCGATGGCCAGACCGGCGGCATCGTCTTTGGCGCTGTTGACACGCAAGCCTGAGGACAGGCGTTGCATTGCGGTACCCAGAGCGCCTGAAGATGCATTCAGGTTGCGCTGTGCGTTAAGAGACATCACGTTGGTGTTGATGGTGCTCATGGTTAACTCCTAAAAAATGAAACAAAGGTAATCCGGCATCGCTGCCGATCTCAACATGCCGACATTGCTGTCAGCCGCCATGACCGGTTGCTGGAGGCGAGCCGGCTGGACCCTGGGGCCACTGCCATCACACCGCGTCGCTTTCCGGACGACGAACCCTTTTTAGAAGTCCGTTGAGTTCAATTTCGGTGGTCCCGCCATATTCTTTAGCGCTGACTTGAATTAATTTGCTTGGATAAGCCACCGATGTGCATCTCATTTCCGGGCTTTGATACCGTCGAATGCCTGACCTGTTGCCCCTGTGGTCCTGCCGATCGCCCTGTGCATGTGCTTGAGCAGGCCCCATGACAGGTCGAACAGGTCAGAGCGGTGCAGACGCACCTTCACTATCGGCTCGCGGCGTGAAGAATCAAATAGACGGCCCTGCGCAGAGCGGGCGCCATGGTCACTTCGCCCACCGGGTGCAGCAAGGGATCCGGGGCCGATTCGATGCGGCATAAGGGCGGTTGACCGCTGGCTTGCGCGCGCTGGATGCCATGCATCTGATGTGCCGCCAGCTCTTGCAGCCCGGAGGTATGGGTCTTCACAGGCAATGCGGCCGTTTTTGTCGCGGTTGGCGCTGCAGCGGCTTCAACCCGGATCACCCTGATGGCATGAAAAACGTGTCACTTTGTTTCTGACAAGCCCATTTTGCGGTGCGGTGGCGCAGACCGCCCCTGTGCAGGGCAAACGCTGAAGGTACGCCTGCTTGTCGGCCCTGTTCCCGGAGATAACGAGAAAAATCAAATTTTTGAAAACCAAGGTTGTAGGAAAAAACCTGACACGTTTGGGTTGATTGCCTGACAGGCCAAACAGCAATGTACCGATTCAAGAATTTTTTCAGATCGACACAATTACTCACATCAGGTCAGCAGACGTAAGCACTCCGCTTCATCACCGACCTGGCGACAAACTCAAGGAGAGACTCATGGACAGCGAAACCCTCTTGGCCGAAATCCGCGAAGCCAACCTCACATATCTGATGCTGGCTCAAAACCTGATCCGCAAGGACCGTGCAGAAGCGCTGTTCCGTTTGGGTCTCACCGAAGAAGCTGCTGACCTGGTGGGCATGCTCTCCACCGCCCAGCTGCTCAAGATCGCTTCGAGCAACATGTTGCTGTGCCGCTTCCGTGTGGACGACGACCTGGTCTGGAGCCTGCTGACCAACCACAACATCAAGAAGGTGGACAACACCACCACCACCCAACTGCACGCCAGCATTCTGATGGCAGGCCGCTTCGCAGAGACGATGGCCACGCACTGAGCCTTATCGGCTGACAACGCTTCACTTCACAAGGGACAAACACAATGGCTGCCAAAAGCATCTTGAACGAGTCGCGCGACATTGAGCGCGCCATCTCCTTGATCAACCTCGGCGCTCGCCTGCAGGTGCTCGAATACGAGACCAGTTTGTCCTATGAGCGTTTGCTGCGTCTGTACAAGGAAGTGGCTGGTAAGTCACCGTCCAAGGGGCAACTGCCATTTTCGACCGACTGGTTTCTGACCTGGCAACCCAATATCCACGCTTCGCTGTTCTTGAACATCCATGAGTACCTCTCCAAGAGCAGTGAACTGGAGGAAATTGACACGGTGATCAAGGCCTTCCGTCTGTACAACGATCAGATGTCGGCCAGCCAGATCGAACCCCTGCTGTCTGTGACCCGCGCCTGGCGTCTGGTGAAGTTTGTCGACAACGGCATGCTCACGCTGACCAAGTGCTCCTGCTGTGGTGGCAGCTTTGTCACCGAGCCCTACGAGAATTCGCGCAATTTCACCTGCGGCTTGTGTGCGCCACCAGCCCGTGCTGGCAAAGGCAGTGGCAACGGGCTGCGCCTGCACTGACGGACCGGTGGTTTAACGGGCTTCGCTAGCCTTTCGCATCTTCCTCTCAAAGCACAAAAAGGGCCCTCATCAGGGCCCTTTTTGCGTCCACGCACCGCTTCATTCACACCTAGAGTTGACCGATAGAAAAGACAACGGCCTGTGCCCTGAGCGTTTCGGGTAAAGCCCTGTCCAAAAGGTCAAAAAAATGTTTCTCATCATCGGCTTCCTGTTTTCGATGGTTTGCATCTTTGGTGTCTACATCTTCCACGGTGGCAACATTCAGGTGGTGCTCACCGCGTTGCCATTCGAGATGATCACGATCCTGGGGGCGGCCATGGGCGCATTCATGATGAACAACCAGATGAAGGTGGTGAAGGCCACGTTGTCTGGCGTGGGTGCCGCTTTCAAGGGGTCCAAGTTCACCAAAGCGCGCTACATGGAGCTGTTGGCGCTGCAATACGACATTTTGCAAAAAGCCCGCAAGGAAGGGCTGATGGCCATTGAGCAAGACGTGGAGAACCCCGACCAGTCCGAGGTGTTCAAAAAATACCCCACCGTTTCCGGTGATCACCATGTGGTCGAGTTCATCACCGACTACCTGCGCATGATGGTCTCGGGCAACCTCAATGCCCACGAAATCGAATCCTTGATGGATGCGGAAATTGATACCCACCATGCCGAGGCCCATGCCCCTGTTGCAGCGGTTGCCCGGCTCGCCGGCGCCTTGCCAGCTTTCGGCATCGTGGCCGCCGTGCTGGGTGTGGTCAACACCATGGGCTCGGTGGGGCAGGCCCCCGCGATTCTGGGCGGCATGATCGCCTCCGCTCTGGTGGGAACTTTCCTCGGCATTTTGTTGGCCTACGGCGTGGTCGAGCCCCTGGCTGGCTTGATGGAGCAAAAGATGGAAGAGGGCAGCAAGGAATTTCAGTGCGTCAAGACCACCTTGCTTGCGAGCATGCAGGGTTATGCCCCGTCGACCGCGATCGAGTTCGGCCGCAAGGTCCTGTTCTCCGCCGATCGGCCCAGCTTCACCGAGCTTGAGAACCACGTCAAAGGCAAAAAGTGAAGAAACACCCTCCCGCGCCGCTTCGCGTCACCCCCCCTATGCTTCGCGAGGGGGTGCGCACCCAGTGGCCCGGCAAAGCCGGTTCCACGGGTGCACTGAACAATTGCCCTTCGTTCTCCGGAGAGGTTGTCTTAACCAAGGGCACCGCAGAACTGGCTTTGCCAGGCCGCCAGTGCCGCCCCCTCGGGGGGGTGACGCCGCAGGCGGCGCAGGGGGGGGCATCCTGTGGCCGATAAAAAACTCCAGCCAATCATCATCAAGCGCATCAAGAAGGGCGGTCATGTGGCCCATGGGGGTGCCTGGAAGATTGCGTATGCCGACTTTGTGACGGCCATGATGGCGTTCTTTTTGCTGATGTGGCTGCTCGGTTCCACCTCCAAGGGTGACCTCAATGGCATTGCCAGCTATTTCACCGCGCCGGTGAAGATTTCGTTGATGGGCGGCGACGGCACGGGCAACAGTGAAAGCATCTTGCCCGGCGGTGGACGCGATCTGAGCAAGTCTGCGGGTCAGGTCGATGGCGGCGATGCCGAGCGCGCGGCGAAACTGATCGGCGCCCAGATGGCACGGGCCGAACTGGCCCGAAAAGACGCCGTGCGCATCGATGCGCTGCAGAAAAAGATCAGCGAGATGGTCGCCAACAACCCGGCGCTGGCCGAATTTGGCAACCAGATCAAGTTGGAGCAAACCGAAGACGGTTTGCAAATCCAGATCGTTGACGAGCAAAACCGCCCCATGTTTGATGTCGGCAGCGCCATCGTCAAACCCTATATGCGCGACATCTTGCGCGAGATTGGCGGTGCCCTGGTCGGGGTGGAAAACCGCATCGCGCTTTCCGGCCACACCGACGCCATGCCTTATGGCAGCGGCGACAGGGGTTACAGCAACTGGGAGCTCTCGGCAGACCGGGCGAATGCCTCGCGCCGCGAACTCGTCACCGGCGGCTTGCCCGATGCCAAGATGGCCCGGGTGGAGGGGCTGGCGTCGAGCCGCCTGTTTGATCCGGACAACCCAAATGCGCCCGTCAATCGCCGCATCAGCATTCTTGTGCTCACGCGAGAAGCCGAAGAGCGTTTGCTGCAAAGGCCTTTGACCGATGCCGAACTGGCGACTGAAATGCCCGCGCCGGGTCCGGATCCGGTGTCTGCAGAGGCCAAGGCAACGCCATTTCTGGTGCCCCCTGGCTCACCTGAAACCCTTGAGGCGCTACAGAAAGCGCGTGAAATGACGAAGTCACCTACACAGCCTCGCCAGTAACCCGTCTGCCGCTTCCTTTTTTTTCAATCCCTCCCCTGGAGGTATTCATGTCAAGCCCAATGAAATTCCTGATCGTTGACGACTTCTCGACCATGCGCCGCATCGTGCGCAACTTGCTCAAGGAAATCGGCCATACCGATGCCGACGAAGCGGAGGACGGTGTGGTTGCGCTAAACAAGCTGCGAAACGGTACCTTCAACTTTGTCGTCAGCGACATCAACATGCCCAACATGAACGGCTTCCAGTTGCTCGCCGAGATCAAGAAGGATGAATCGCTCAAGCACCTGCCCGTGCTCATGGTGACCGCCGAGGCCCGCAAGGAAGACATCGTCATGGCGGCGCAGAACGGCGCAGCGGGCTACATCGTCAAACCCTTCACCAAGGCCACGCTCGAAGACAAGCTGGCCAACATCTTCAAGAAACTTGGCCTCTGACCGGCTTGTGGAGCACACCATGCAAGACCCATCAGAGGACAGCAATGCCGACGCTCAGTCGCAGGTTTACCAGCGTCTCGGGGGCATCACACGCCAACTGCACGACGCGCTCAAGGAATTGGGCCACGCCGACCGCCTCAAAGGCACGGTCGATCAGTTGCCCGACACCAAGAGCCGCTTGTCATATATTGCGCGGCTGACCGGCGAAGCGGCCGAGAAAGTGTTGAATCAGGTCGACGAGGCCAAGGAAGAGCAGGCGCAGATCGCATTGCGAGCCAGGAAACTGGTTGAGACCTTGTCGGGTGTTCCGGGCCTGGTGACAGCCATGCCCGAGTTGTTGCTCTGGTCCAAAGAGGTGGTCCAAGCCAGTGACCGCATCGACACCCGGCTCACCGAGATCATGCTGGCGCAAGATTTCCATGACCTCACTGGCCAGGTCATTGGCCGTGTGGTCCAGCTCGCCGCCACCATTGAATCTCAGTTGCTTGACCTGCTGCTCCACTCTTCTCCAGGCGGAAAACCTGGGGAAGACAAGGCCGTGTCGCCCACGCTGGAGCTCGACGGGCCGGTGGTAGACCGCGAAGGCCGCCCGGACGTGGTGAACGATCAGGCTCAGGTGGACGATTTGCTCGCCAGTCTCGGCTTCTAGACGGGTCCGGGTTATTTGGCCCATCCCCATCGCGGCTCAATTCGTGTGCCGCTCTGCCTCTCAAGGGGCAACGCTGGGCGATCGGCGGAGCCGAATCGGCGCCGTTCTCGGTTTGGGGCCTCCCGCCCGCCGCTGCCGGTTTGCCTCTTTTGGGTTTGTGTTGATTGAAAAGCGCGTGTAGATCGGTCCTTATCGTCCTTTAGTTTTTCGGACCCACTTTCACAATCTGTTTCATCCCATCCCGATGAAGCAGAGCGATGTCCGACTCCAGTCAAGACAAGAATTTACCCGCCACCGCGCAGCGCCTGAAGAAGGCGCGCGATGACGGCAACATTCCGCGCTCCAAAGATTTGTCGAACCTGTCGGTGCTGGGGGGTGGCGCTGCGGTGTTGATGATGCTGATGCCCATCGGTTTTGAGGCGTTGCGGGCGGGCCTGGCGAGCGATCTTCGCTTTGACTACCAGTCACTTCAGCACTCCGAAATGGTGGTCGAGCGGCTGACCCATGTTGTCGGACACGGCTTGATGGTGTACCTGCCGCTGGGCTTTTTCGTGCTGGCGATTGCGGTCGGCGTCACCTTCCTGGCCGGCAGCTGGGCCATCAGCACCAAGCCCATCACCCCTGACCTGACGCACCTCAGCCCCTTCAAGGGCATCGGGCGCATGTTCTCCAAATCCCAGTTGTTCGAGACCGCCAAGCTGAGTGTGCTCACGGTGATCGTGGGCGCGGTGGGCTGGAATTTTCTGTCCTCTCACCTGGCCCCTTTTGCCAGCTTGTTGATGCGACCGCTTGAGGGTGCTTTGGGACAGCTTGGGCAATGGATGATTTTTGGCGTGGCGTCGTTGATGGCCGTGGTGGTGCTGGTCGCATTGGTCGATTTCCCGATGCAGAAGTTTCTCTACAGCCAGCGCATGAAGATGTCGCAGCAAGAGGTCAAGCAAGAGCACAAACAGAGCGAAGGCGACCCCCAGATGAAAGGCCGGCGGCGGCAACGCCAGCGTGAACTGGCCCAGCGCGGAAGCATCACGGCCGTGCCCCGCGCCGACCTGGTGGTGGTGAACCCCACCCACTATGCCGTGGCCTTGCAGTACGACGACGCCACCATGAATGCGCCGCGCGTGATTGCCAAGGGCTCAGACCTGATCGCCATGAAGATCCGCGAGGTGGCCAAAGCCAACGACATCCCGGTGCTGCAGGCGCCCATGCTGGCCCGCGCCCTGTATGCGCACGCCGAGATCGATGGAGAGATTCCATCGGCGCTGTACACCGCCGTGGCGCAGGTGCTGGCTTATGTGTACCAGCTCAAGGCCGCCATGCGCGGCAAGGGCGTGATGCCCCGGGTGGCGCCATCGCCCGAGGTGCCCAAAGAACTCGATCCCCATTGGAAAAAGCCTGTTAACGGGATGCCCGCATGAACGCACAGATGAAGATCGTCCAGCAATGGATGGACAACAACGTTGGATGGGCCAAAGGCCTGGCCGCACCTTTGCTGGTGATCACGGTGTTGTCGATGATGGTGCTGCCGCTGCCGCCCTGGTTGCTGGACACCTTCTTCTCGCTCAACATCGCCCTGGCGCTGGTGGTGATGATGGTCTCGGCCTATATGCGCCGCCCGCTGGACTTCTCGGTGTTCCCGACCGTGTTGCTGTTGACCACCCTGTTGCGTCTCTCGCTCAACGTGGCTTCAACAAGGGTGGTCCTGATGGAAGGGCACACCGGGCCAGGCGCGGCCGGCGCGGTGATCGAGGCCTTTGGGCACTTCCTGATTGGCGGCAACTTCGCTGTCGGTTTCATCGTGTTTGCGATTCTGGTGGTGATCAACTTTGTGGTGATCACCAAGGGTTCCGAGCGCATTGCCGAGGTCTCGGCCCGCTTCACGCTGGATGCCATGCCTGGCAAACAAATGGCCATCGATGCCGATATGGGCGCGGGCCTGATCGATGAGGTCGAGGCCAAGCGACGCCGCGCCGAAGTGGGTGACGAGGCCGAGTTCTTTGGCTCCATGGACGGTGCATCCAAGTTCGTGCGTGGCGACGCCATCGCCGGCATCATCATTCTCTTCATCAACATCATCGGCGGGCTGATCATCGGCATGGTCCAGCACGGCCTGGGCGCCGGTGAGGCGGCCGACAGCTACATCCTGCTGGCCGTGGGCGATGCCCTGGTGGCCCAGATTCCTTCGCTGCTGATCTCGGTGGCCGCGGCCATGGTGGTCTCGCGCGTGGGCAAGGATGCCGACCTTGGTGGTCAGATCGTGGGCCAGATGTTCACGTCGTCCAAGGTGCTGGGTATCACCGCAGCGATTCTGTTCATGCTGGGCGTCGTGCCGGGCATGCCCCACACCGTGTTCCTGGCCTTCGCTGCCGTCATTGGCGCTCTGGCATGGTCGCGGTTGAAAGACGAGCGCAAGCCCGCGCCCGTGGAGGCCCAGGCACCGGTCAACCCCGAGGGGGAGGCCACCTGGGACGACTTGCAGCCTGTCGACCTGCTCGGTCTGGAACTGGGCTACCGCCTGATTGCCATGGTCGACAAGAACAAGCAGGGCGATTTGCTCACCCGTATCAAGGGTGTGCGCAAGAAATTCGCGCAAGAGGTCGGCTTCCTGCCGCCGGCGGTGCATGTGCGCGACAACCTCGAACTCAAGCCCAGCGGCTACCGCATCACCCTGCGCGGTGTCGTGGTGGGCGAAGGCGAGGTGTTTCCGGGCATGTTCCTCGCGATCGATCCCGGTGGCGTGAACACACCCCTGATCGGCACACCCACCACCGACCCCGCATTTGGCCTGCCAGCGCACTGGATCGAAGACAAGCAAAGAGAGAACGCGCAAATGGCGGGTTTTACGGTGGTTGATTCCGAGACTGTGCTGGCAACCCATCTTTCACACTTGATGCAAGTCCAGGCAGCCAGGTTGCTGAGCCGGACGGAGACCCAGGACCTGGTTGAACACGTCACCCGCCTGGCCCCGAAATTGATTGAAGAAGTCGTACCCAAGATGATCTCTGTCGCCGCGTTCCAGAAAGTGCTGCAGCTGCTGCTGGAAGAGTCGGTGCATGTGCGCGACATCCGCACCATCATCGAATCGATCGCCGAACACGCCCCGTCCACCACCGACCCTGTGGAGCTGGCCCGCAGGGTGCGCATTGCGCTGTCGCCCGCCATCGTGCAGCAGATCTATGGTTCGGTGAAAGAGCTGGAAGTGATCGCCATCGAGCCTGGCCTGGAGCGTTTGCTGATGCAGGCACTCTCGCCCAATGCCACCGGTGCACTTGATCCTGGCGTGGCCGACATGTTGAGCAAATCGGCCACCGACATCGCCAACCAGCAAGAGGAAAAGGGTGTGCCCGCCTGCTTGCTGGTACCCGACGCCATCCGCAACGCCATGGCGCGTCTGCTGCGCCGTTCGGCGCCTCGCCTGCAAGTGCTCTCGCACAGCGAAATTCCTGAAACCCATTTGATCCGCATTGGCCCGATTCTTGGAGAATTAGCATGAACATCCAGCGTTTCACCGCCGTGACCTCTCGCGAAGCCATGGCCAAGGCGCGCAACGCCTTTGGCGACAGCGCCGTGATTCTTTCCAGCCGCGCCACCGATGACGGTTTTGAGGTGATGGCCGCTGCCGAAGAGAGCCTGGCACCCATGGCCGCCACCACTTCTCTGATGCCTCGGGCCGATCGCATTGCGCCCATCGTCACGCGGCGCAGCGGCAGCCGGCCAGGCCGTCCTCCCCAGTTTGAAGATGACGACGACGAATCGGTCGAAGCCGATACCGAAGCGCTGGCCATGAGCACCCTGTCTTTCCAGGACTATGTGCGCGAACGCATGCTGCGCAAGCGGCGTGGCGAGTCCGATGACGAGCCTGCGGCGGTCGCGCCTCCGGTTGCGCGAGCGGCGAAAGGCCCCGCCCCGCGCGCGGCTGCACCGGCGCCCATGGCCCGAAGCGAAGTGCAGGAGGCGCCAGCAGTGGCCCAGGCGGTTCAGCAGGCTGCGCCCGCGATGCCGGCACAGCCCCAGCGCACGGCGATTCCCCAGCCCATCGTGACCCGCAACTCCGCCAGCGCCGACCGGACCCCCACTGCATCCATGTCCTACGCCGGCTCAACAGCGTCAGCGAGCAGCGTGGCGGCGGAGCTGACGGCGCTGAAAGACCTCATGGAGGAGCGCTTCAACACCTTGGCCTGGCTGGGCAACACCCGCCAGAACCCGGTGCAGTCGCAACTCATGCTCAAACTGATCCGCGCGGGGTATTCACCCGCGATGAGCCGTGCCGTGCTCGATCGCGTACCTGCCAATAGCGCCGCGCCGGAAGCCCAGCGTTGGGTGCAAGACACCATCAACCGCAACGTGAAGGCCTCTGCGCCTGGGCAAACGCTGTGCGACGAAGGTGGTGTGATTGCCCTGATCGGTGCCACCGGTGTCGGGAAAACCACCACCGCCGCCAAACTCGCAGCCCAGTGCATCAAACAATATGGCGCGGGCAGTGTGGGTCTCATCACGCTCGATACCTACCGTGTTTCGGGTTACGAGCAACTGCGCTCCTATGGTCGCATGCTCGGCGTGGTGGCCCACCTGGCCCACGACCGCGCCGCCCTCAAAGACCTGTTGACCTTGCTCGAGGGCAAGCGGATGGTGCTCATCGACACAGCCGGTCTGGGTCAGCGCGACCAGCGCATTCAGGACATGCTCGATGTGCTCGACATGCCCAGCATCAAGAAGGTGCTGGTGCTCAACGCCGGTTCTCACGGCGACACGCTTGACGATGTGCTCACCGCGTTCAAGGCCAGCACCCTGCACGGCGTGGTGCTCTCCAAAGTGGATGAAGCAGTCAAGCTGGGTCCATCGATCGATGCCCTCATCCGACATCAGGTGGTGTTGCGTGGTGTGGCCAATGGCCAGCGCGTGCCCGAGGACTGGCAGGAGCCCGATGCCAACGCCCTGGTGCGCATGTCATTCGGTACCGAAGGCAAATCGGCCTACGATCCGCTGCCTTCCGAGATGGGGCTGTACTTTTCCCAGGCTTCATCGATGGGATTGCAAATGGGGAGTTCCCATGTTTGAGTTTGGCGTTGACCAGGCTGCGGGTCTTCGCACCACATCCCCGACCAACCCGCCCGTCCTGATGCCCGTGGCCACCACCGCGCGGCCCGGTCAGGCGTACGAGTTGATCTGCACCGTCGCCTCCCAGTTGAATGCGATGGGGCACGACGCGGTGATCATCGATGGCAGTGCCATCGAGGCCGTCGAACGGCGTTCGCACGATGGCAGCCACCTGGGCTTGATCCACGCGCTGCTGGATTCTTCGATCGGCAGTCTGGGTGCGCCGCTTCCTTCGGCCGAGTGGTTGGTGATGCCTGGCGCCAAGGGCCTGCAGGTGTTGCAGCAGACCGCCCGCGCTGCGGGTGCCACGGTGGCCGTGTCGCGTTTGCTGGCGCCTTTCGCAGCGGGCACCGTGGTGCTTCTGTATGCACCCGCTCCGACCATCAGCGCCTTGTTTGCAGGCTTGCAAGCCCAGGTGCTTGTACCGGTGCTGGACCTGCCGCAGGCAACGATTGACGCATACGGTTCGCTCAAGACCTTGCATGGGGCGGGGCTGTGGCCTGTGCTTGCGCCCATGCACTGCCAGGCCGAGGCCACTCAGGCGCCGTTGGCCCAGGTGGTGCGAAGCGTTTGCGACTGTGCGCACCGTTACCTGCACTACCCGGTGGAGCAATGGGCCGTGGATACCTTGGGCCAACGGGTTCGAGAAGCGGCGTTCACCGTGCCCGGTCCCTCAGGCGCCAGCCTTGCCGTACAGACCGGCGCAATGAACAATTTCGCAGGGCACGCTGCGGCAATCCCTACACGATGGAGCTGAGCACGATGTACACCGCCAAAGGCACCCTCAACCGGGACGACCAATTGCGCAAATACAGCCCTTTGGTTCGTCGCCTCGCTCACCACATGATCGCCAAGTTGCCGCCCAGCGTGGAGATCGACGACCTGATTCAGGTCGGGATGATCGGACTGACTGAAGCCATCTCGCGCTTTGAACCCACGCAAGGCGTTCAGTTCGAAACCTTTGCCAGCCAGCGCATTCGCGGCGCGATGATCGATGAACTGCGAGAAGGTGACTGGATGTCGCGCGGCTCTCGCAAGAGCCAGAAAGACATCGAGCAGGCGGTGAGCCGCTTGCAACAAAAGCTGAAGCGCCCGCCGATCGAGTCCGAGATCGCCAAAGAGCTGGGCATGAACCTGGCCGACTACCAGCATCTGTTGGCCAAGGTGCGTGGCACCCAGCTTGTGTACCTGGAAGACATCGGTGGCCACAGCGAGGATGACGATGGTTTTCTGGACCGGCATGTGGGCGATGAGGAGGCCGAGCCTTCTGCGCGCCTGCAAGACCAGCGCATGCGCCAGGCCCTCGTGGCGGCCATCAATGTGTTGCCCGAACGCGAGCAACACATCATGAGCATGTATTACGAGCACGACATGAACCTCAAGGAAATCGCTGCGGTGCTCGGCGTGACCGAGTCGCGCATCTGCCAGCTGCACAGTCAGTCCATTGCCCGTCTGCGCACCAAGCTGCGCGAACACTGACGCACATTGGGGACCCACCCATTCACCGAGGCCACTTATGTTTGATGAAGAATTTCCCCGTTTGCGCGTGATCGATGCCTGCTTGCAGGAGCAGCGCTACGAAGAGTTGCAAGACCTGACGGAGGCAGAAGCGCAGCGAGGGCTCATCAGCGTTCAAACACTCAATGCGGCTCGCTGCATGCGGTCACCTGCCGTGGTGATCTATCTGGCATCCATCTGCGTTGCCAACCTGCCCGAGACCGAGGTGGCCGAGCGTTGGCTGGCGGTGTACCAGTCCATCGGCCAACGGAAATTCACCCCCGACTTTGAGCGCCTGTGCGCCAACAAGCCATTGGGTGCTGTCGTCGAGGTGGTGATGGGCCTGGGCTCGGCACAAGCTTTGCCGTTTGATCACTTCGCCTGGCGCAGTCCTCAGGACTGGCACGATGCCACCGAGTGTGCGATGGACTTTCAGCTGTACGACACCGTTTTGGCCATGCTCAAAGCGTTGATGTCCAAAAAGCTGGACGCTGTGGCCTGGCTGAACCTGGCGCGAGCGATGTTTTCGCGTCAGGAGAGCATCCGCCGTTGCCCTCAGATGGAAAGCCTGGGCGAGAGTTATTTGCTGATTCGGGACCAGTTGCCTCGGCAGGTGAAGGCGCTGGGGAAGGTGCGCAGCAGTCTCGCCCTTTACGCCACCCGGGCCTTCGCGCTGGCGGGTGTTCATGACCGGGTCATGGATACCGCGCCGCTGGCTGACACGCGGGACGACCGCTATTTCGCTCAATATGAAATGGCGCGGGCGATGTGCCGCATGCAGCGGCTGCCCGAAAGCATAGAGCGGCTGGATAACCTGCTGGTGACCATGAGCCGCTACCACCGGGACCATGGACTGCCGGTGCAAGGCGCACTGAAGCCGGCCGTCCAGGCACCTGTCTTCGATGTGAGCCAGGCTTCAAATGCGCTGGTGGAGTTGCAGGATCTGTTGCAGGGCGTGGGACAAAAAGCGTTTCTGGTCTCGGGCACCTTGCTCGGCTACGCCCGCGAAGGGCAATTGCTCGCGCACGACAAAGACATCGATGTGGGCATCGTGGGCTGGGAAGACCAGTTTGCGGTGGCCGAAGTCCTGTTCCAGAGCGGCCGGTTCGAAATCGATCTTGGCCGGCTTCACGGCGCGCGCAGCTACCACCTGCCAGTGCGGCACAAAGCCACGCGGGTGCACATAGACATCTTCATCTACCACCCCGAAAACGGCAAATGGGTGACCGGGGTCGATTCCGACTTTGGTTACCTCCAGAAGTTTGCCTTCACGCCGTTTGGCCTGAAGAAGGTGCAGTTCCTGGGCATTGATTTTTACGTGCCCGACGACGTGGAGAAAAAGCTGGAGGAGAACTTCGGCAACTGGCGCGAGTCCGACCCTTGCTACATCTCGCACCTCGAATCCCCCTCAACGGTGGACGTGGGCGGGCTGGAATACCAGGTGGTGGCACGCTTGCGGGCGCTTGAGGCCATGGCATCGGGCAATGGCAACAAGCTGTCGCGCGTGGTCACCCTGATGGAACGCCTGAGCGACCACCCTCACAGCATTCGAGGGCAGGCACTGGCCGCCCTGAATGCCTATCTGAGTACACAGCAGCAGGTGGAGGTGGCCCATGCCGCGTGATATCGCCTTCATCTTGCTGGCTGGCGGCAGTGGCAGCCGGCTGGACTCGCCCATTCCCAAGCAGTTCATTCGGGTCGCCGGCAAGACCATCGTGGAGCACAGCTTTGCGAACCTGGCGGCGTTTGCACCCGATGCGCGGATCGTCATCACCGTGCCCTCGGATGCGCTGGCGTTTGCGCGCGCGATGTTCGAAGGTACCCGCGCCGAGGTGATCGTGGGCGGCTCGTCGCGCCAGGCCTCTACCTGGGCAGGGCTGCGGCACCTCGGGCCGGACGCACCCAAAAACGTGGTCATTCACGATTCGGCACGGCCGTTCCTGAGCCACCAGATACTGCACGATGTGGTCGAAGCGCTGGAGCAATACGAAGCCGTTGATGTGGGTATCAAAACCACCGACACCATCATTGTCGAACGCGACGGCTTCATTCAGAGCATTCCCAAGCGTGAGCACATTTACCGGGGTCAGACCCCCCAGGCATTTCGCTATGGTGCGCTGGTCAAATGCTACGAAGAGCTTGGGGCGGAGAACATCGGCGGCTTCACCGACGATTGCGGCATCTACCAGCGTTGCAACCCGCAGGGAAAGATCCGCATCGTTCAGGGCAGCCCTGAAAACATCAAGATCACCGATTCGGTGGACCTGGTGCTGGCCGACGAACTCTTTCGCATTCGCATGCAGCATCTGATGCCCAATGCCTCCGGGCTGGATCTCAAAGGAAAGAACACCCTGGTATTTGGCGGCAGCGATGGCATCGGGAAAGCGATTGTTCAGGTGCTCCAGGAAGCGGGCAGCCAGGTGGAAAGTGTTTCCCGGCGCAGTGGCTGTGATGTGTCTGACCACCAACAGGTCAGTGCCGTGATCGCAGACGCGATGCGCCGCTGGGGGCATATCGACAACGTGGTCAACGCCGCCGGCCTGCTGATCAAGAATCCGCTGGACCGCCAGTCGCACGGGGAAGTGGCCTCGCAGGTGTCGGTGAACCTGATGGGTTCGCTCAATGTGGCGCAATGCAGCCACAGCGCACTCAAAGCGTCACACGGCATGCTGTTGCAGTTTTCGTCTTCCTCGTTCACGCGGGGCCGGGCCGACTACACCCCTTATTCCGCCTGCAAAGCCGCCATCGTCAACCTCACCCAAGGCCTGGCCGACGAGTGGATGGACGACGGCATCCGTGTCAACTGCATCGTGCCGGGCCGCACCGACACGGCCATGCGGCGCAGCAATTTTGCGGCCGAAGATTCGCGCAGTCTGCTCAGCCCCTACGAGGTGGCGCTGGTATCGGCCAAGTTGCTCAGTTCGGGCAGCACAGGCGTGATTGCCCGCATCTGACCATTTTTCCATTTCAGGAGCGGCCACCGCTGTTCCGGTCTGTCCAGGAGTTTTTATGTCTTGTCCCGTTTGCGAAGCTGAAGTCAAAACACACGCCTATGAGTGTGAAGTTGCGCCCTACAAGGGCAAGGTGCTGCAGGTGCACCGGTGCACCGGTTGCGACTTTGTGCAGTTGCCCGAGAATATCGGCGGATTTTCGAAAGTGGTTTCCAATGCCACCCTGGAAGGATCGCTGCGCAGCTTGCGCAATGGCAACGACGAACGCCCGGGGCGGGAGTTCTACATGGCTGGCATGGGCATCGACATGCTGGGGCTCGATGCCCCTTCGGTCACCTTTTTCGGCTCGGGCCTCAACGCCGACCACCGCTGGGTGAAGTCAAAGTACCCCAACGCCACCACCAAACTGGTGGATCTGGAAAACATGCAGGGTCTGGAGAGCTTCGAGACCATCGCCGAGGCCACGCCATCGGACGTGATTGTGGCTTCCGAGGTGATCGAGCACTTTGAGGAGCCGCTGGAACACTTCAAATCGCTGATCCGCCTCATCAAGCCCAACGGTATTTTGATTTGCAGCACCAATGTCTACGATGGCACCGACATTCGCCGCCATCAGTACCCGTTCGTGCCAGGTCATGTGGCTTATTGGTCACCTCTGGCGCTCATCAAGGTGGCAACCGATCTGGGTTGTTTTGTCGATTTCCGTACCCCCGAAGTCGGCATGCACCGCGGCGGGCCTCGGAAAAAGTATGTGATCTTCTACCGCAACATCGAGCTGCTGTTTCGCATCAGCCACTATTTCGGTACCCACCGCCTGGCGCCTTCGGAAAAAGAATGAGGCGTGGCAGCGCCACGGCCCGACCCGGGGCAGCAGGGTCGGGTGTCGTTGCCGTGCAAGCGGCAGGCGTGTCTCAACGGATGTGAATTCACGTGCGCCAGAAGGGCGCTGTGGCGTTCAGGCGCTTAAGAAGGCCTGGCCGGGGCCACTTTTTGACGAACCATTCAGCCGACCGTAGGTCGGCTGTTTTGCCTGGTCGGGCAGGAGACTGCGCAAGGCGCGCTGGTTTTGAGCACCCGCACGCAGCACCGTTTGGCGCAACTGACCCAGGCGGTGGGCGGCCTGGACCATGTCCGTGCGCAAACCGCTGCCGGGCCGGCCAAATTCCGCTGTCCTGGGGGCCTGCTGCAAGACCGCCTGTATCTGACCGCTGCGGGCCTCGACGGCCACGGCATCACCGCTGAGCAAAGCGGCCTCCAGCCCGTCGAGCTGCAGCCGCAGACTCGCGATCCAGGGGTGAACAGGGGTGCGCTCAGCCATGCGGTGTCGCCTGGTTTGGTTGATCAGGCCGACTTGCCGCCGCCGAGCATCTCAGCCGCATTGGACAGCATCTTGTCTGCAATCGCCTCGGCATTGACCTGGAAGGTGCCATTGGCAATGGACTGCTTCATGGACTCGACCTTTTCGGCGTTGAACACGTCGCTGGAATTGCCTTGGCCCGACAGCGCCTGGGTGGTGGACGCAGACAGACTCACGGTCACGCCCGCGCTGGCCTGTGGCTTGGCTGCTGCGCCGGCCGCTGCCGCGCCTGCTGCGCCTTCGGCGGCTTTGTCGGCTGCCTTGTGGGGGCCGCCAGCAACCGATCCGATATAGGAATCCGGTGATGAATCGACTTTCATTTCACTCTCCAAACCCCAAAATGGGGCGTTGTGAAAAGACTATCGGCACCCCTTTCGGGGAACTTGAGCATTTTTTTGGCCAGTAGATCACGAAAGTTCTAGTCATTGGCGAAAAACCCTGTGTCATAGCTTGACCTCCACCACCTGGCCCTTGCGGACCATGCCCGTGATGGTTCGGCCGCCATCGAGTTTGACCCGAACCGGCTGACCCACCACACCATCTTCCATGGCCTGCCCGCTGGCCACCACGTGAAACCCCGAGCCGATGCTCTTGACCCGAACCAGGGCCCCCCGCGAGAAAGCTGGCAGGGGGCGAACCATGTTGGCCCGCAGCGTGTGGCCAGGCTGCAAGGCGAAAACCGCTTCCTGCCCAATCCAGCTCTCAGGCGTGGCCAGCACGCTTGAAGCCTGCTCCGCCCAGTCCATTTCGGCCAGATCGGCGTCGTCTTGAGTCAACACCGTGCCACTGGGCACGGCGCGGCGCAACACCCATGCCGGTCCCCATGCCTTGACGGTCACCGGCACATAAACCTTCCAGTGCACACGGCCTTCAAGGCAGCGCAGACCGACACGGCTGCGGCCCCACAGGCGGGTGCCGGGTGGCAAAAAGGGTTCAATGCGCTGGCATGGCGCCAGACGCAGGCGTGAATCGAGTGCGCCCATGATGACCTCCGGGCGCAGCAGATTGTCGGGGTTGTCTGCCATGGTGCTTTCCAGCGCTGGCGTGAGCCAGTCGCGGGCCATCTGGGCGAGCAAAGCGCGGTCGTTGGCCGTCACAGCCTGGGCCGCGGCGTACTGCGCGCTGGCCGGAGCTGCCGCGAACAACACCAGAGACAAACCCCAGGCGCATCCCAGCGCCCAGGCAGCCGGGCGGGGCAAACCTGAGGGCGCGAGGCGAATGCGGGTGAGGGTTTGTTGGACGTTCATATGGTTGCAGCAGGGAGGGCGGTTTCTCGACCCCGAAGGGGGAAGGCAAAGCACAGACCCGTTTCTGCTTGAAGACGACTGTAGAGCGAGCCCGTTCCGGTAAAGGCAGGAATTGACTGAAAAACCAGCGCTTGTTTCCGTTCTTGCTCGCCCTCAAGTTTTTCGATACTTGTTTTCCAACCCAGACAAATCCCTGTTTGGTGTTGCCGATTCACCCAAGTCTGGAGCCCGCCATGCTGGAACAACTGACCGCCAAACTGGATTTTCAGTCCAACGCGTTGTTGCTGCGTTCGCAGCGCCAGCAGGTGCTGGCCAGCAACATCGCCAACGCCGACACCCCGGGTTACATCGCCCGCGACTTTGACTTCGCTTCTGCGCTCAAAGACGCCTCAGGCATGAACAGCGCCGGCCCCAAGCAAACCGATACCCGCCACATGAGCCTGGGCAGCCGCGATCCGCGCAACCCGGCCATGGCCTACGCGGTGCAGACACAACCCAGTGAAGACGGCAACTCTGTCGACCTTGACCGGGAGCGGGCGAACTTCATGGACAACGCCATTCGTTATGAATCCACGCTGCGGTTCATCAACTCGAATGTGAAGACCATGCTCAGCGCGATCACGGGGCAGTAGATATGGCAACCCCCCGCATCGCCTTCGGCGCTACCCCCCAAGGTGGGCGACACCAGTGGCCCGGCAAAGCCGGTTCCACGGTGTCCCTGGATTTCGGCTTTTGTAGCGCTCTACCGCTGCTTCCTTGAAAGGACTTTTGTATGTCCATGTTTTCAATTTTTGGGGTGTCTGGCAGTGCGATCAGTTCGCAGGCGCAGCGGCTCAATGTGGTGGCTTCCAATCTGGCCAACGCCGATGCGGTGGCCGGGCCCGATGGCCAGAGTTACAAGGCGCGCCAGGTGGTGTTCCAGACGGTGCCCATGGGCGGGCAGGGTGACGCGGGGGTGAAGGTTCAGGACATCACCGAGAGCGAAGCGCCCGGCCGCCGGGTGCACGACCCCTATCACCCCAGTGCCGATGCCGAGGGCTATGTGACCCATTCCAACGTAAACCCGGTGGAAGAGATGGTCAACATGATGTCGGCCTCGCGCTCCTACCAGAACAACGTCGAGGTCATGAACACGGCCAAGTCCCTTTTGCTCAAGACCCTCCAGATGGGTCAATAAGAAAGCCTTGAACCATGCTCACCCCCGCCATTGACCTCAGCAACCTCGGTACGACCGTGGGCAGCACCACGTCGACCAACAGCAACAACGCCACCGACCCCCAGGCGTCACAAGACCGATTCCTCAAATTGCTGGTCGCGCAGATCAACAACCAGGATCCGCTCAACCCCATGGACAACGCCCAGATGACCACCCAGATGGCGCAGATCAACACGGTCAGCGGCATCCAGGAGCTCAATGCCACGCTCAAGGGCATGGCCGATCAGATGAGTGCGACACAGACGCTGCAAGGCGCATCCCTGATCGGGCGCGAGGCCCTGATCGATGGCAAGGAACTGAGTTTCGAGGGCAATGTGGGCAAGGGTGCGCTGTCCCTGCCTTCTTCCGCCAGCAAGGTTTATGTGGACATCATCGGCGTCAATGGCGCCGTTCTGGACACGGTGGACATGGGCGCCCGCAGCGCCGGTCAGCACGGCTTCGAATGGAACACCGGGGCCATCAACCCCGCCAGCATCGGCAGCTTTGCGGTTCGTGCAAGCCAGGGCGCCGAAGTCATCTCCGCCACACCGCTGTCGCGGGTGAGGGTGGCCTCGGTGGGCATGAGCAATGGCGCCATGAATCTTCAACTGGCCAATGGCCGGACGGTTCCCTACGACCAGGCGCGCGCTTTCATGTAAAGCCACCAGCCTGTACCCAACCCTTTCATTTTTTCCCACCAAAGGACAACACCATGGCATTCCAGCAAGGTCTCTCGGGTCTGAACAGCTCGGCTCGCAATCTGGACGTGATCGGTCACAACATCGCCAACGCCAACACCGTCGGCATGAAATCGTCGCGTGCGGAATTTGGTGAGCTTTATGCGAGTTCGATCAACTCCGCCGGTGGTATCAACGCCGGCATCGGCGTGACCGTGTCCACCGTGTCGCAGCTCTTTACCCAGGGCAACATCACGGTCACCGGCAACGACCTTGACGTGGCCATCAACGGCAACGGTTTCTTCGAAACCACCATGCCCGACGGTGCGATGACGTATTCCCGCGCGGGCATGTTCAAGCTCGATCGAGACGGCAACCTCATCACCAACCAGGGCGGTCAGCTCATGGGCTACCCCACCGACAACGACGGGGTCCGCCTGGGATTCGAGTCGGTGCCTCTGACCCTGCCGACCGGTGGTGCCGTGCCCGCCAAACAGTCCACCGCGATCAGTGCCGAGTTCAACCTCGATGCCTCAGCGCCGGTCTTCAATGCCGTGGTGCCCAATACGCCATTCGGTACCTACGCCACCTCGCTCAACGCCTTTGATGCGCAGGGCCTGGAGGTGCCGGTCGGCTTCGTGTTCCAGAAAACGGCGAACAACACCTGGGATGTCTACACCAGTGTCAACGGGGCTGATCCAGCGCTGTCTGTGCCGTTCCAGATCACCTTCACCGCCGATGGCAAGCTCGATCCCGCCACGGTGATTCCACCGCTGCAACTGCAGTCGCCCAACGACCCTGCAGAGGTCTTTGATGTGGCCATCGACTTCAATGAATCCACCCAGTTTGGCGCCGATTTTGGCGTCACCAACCTCTCGCAAGACGGCTACCGCCCTGGCGAACTGACCAGCCTGGGCATCAGCGATGCCGGTGTGATCACGGCGCGGTACTCCAACGGGCAGTCACAAGCGGCCGGACAGATCGCCCTGGTGAACTTCCGCAACGTGCAGGGCCTGTCGCCCAGCAGTGGTGGCAACTGGACACAAACCTATGCGTCCGGTGAGCCCGTGCGTGGCGCGCCTGGTGAAGGCAAGCTGGGTTACCTGCGCTCCGGTGCGCTGGAAGATTCCAACGTCGACCTGACGGGTGAACTGGTGAACATGATGACCGCCCAGCGCGCCTACCAGGCCAACGCGCAGACCATCAAAACGCAAGACCAGATCCTGAGCACGCTGCTGAACATGAGGTAACCATGAAACACCCCCAAGCCGCTTCGCGTCACCCCTTCAAGGGGTCTGCACTGGCCACCCGGCAAAGCCGGTTCGGCGGTGTCCTGCGCACCTGGACGCGTCGCGGCGGCGGTGGATGCATTCAACCCACGCATTTTTGCGCTAACCGTGATGGAGGCCCCGTATGGACCGCATGATCTACACCGCCATGAGCGGCGCGAACGCCGCCTCGCAGCGGCAGCAGATTCTGGCCAACAACCTGGCCAATGCCTCCACGCCCGGGTTTCGTGCCGAGCTTGCCACGTTCCGTGCTGTGCCCGTGCGCGGCGATGGCACCACTTCACGGGTGTTTGCTTTGGAGGCCACTGCCGGTCACCTCGATGCCCCTGGCCCGGTCAATCCCACCGGTCGCAGCCTCGATGTGGCGGCCAAGGGCAATGCCTATTTCACCGTGCAAGGCCTTGATGGCACAGAAGCCCACACCCGGGCCGGTGCTTTTGAAGTGAACGCCAATGGCACCCTGGTTTCGGCCCAGGGCCTGACGGTGCTCAGCAGCACGGATGCCCCCATCGTGGTGCCCAACAACGCCCATCTGGATTTTGGCGACGACGGTTCCATCTCCGCCCGCGTGGGCGATGCGCCGCCGCAAAACCTGGGCCGTCTCAAGATGGTCACGCCCGATGGCAACAACCCGCTCAAACGCAGCGATGACGGGCTGTTTCGGCCAGTCAATCAGGAGCCCATGCTTGCAGATGCCCAGGCGCGGGTGCAAGGCGGTGCACTGGAAGGCAGCAACGTGAATCCCATCGAGGCCATGGTGGGAATGATCGCTGTCTCGCGACAGTTCGAACTGCAAATGAAGATGTTGCAAAACAACGAAACCAACGACCGAACCGCCAGCCAGTTGCTGAACATGAACGGCTAACCGCACCCACTCCAGGAGCACACCATGATCAATTCCCTGTGGATTTCCAAGACCGGCATGCAGGCCCAGCAAACCCAGCTGGACGTGATTTCCAACAACATGGCCAACGTGTCGACCAATGGCTTCAAGCGCGCCAACGCCGTGTTCGAAGACCTGATGTACCAGAACCTGCGCCAGGTGGGCGCGGCCGACACCGAACAGAACAACCTGCCGACGGGCTTGCAGGTGGGCCTGGGTGTGCGCACCGTGGCCACCGCGCGCAACTTCACCCAGGGCAGCTTGCAGCAATCGGGCAACCAGCTTGATCTCGCCATCAACGGCAGCGGCTTCATCCAGGTGGCGATGCCCGATGGCACCACTGGCTACACCCGCGATGGCAGCTTGCAGGTCGATGGCCAGGGCCAGCTGGTGACCTCCAGTGGCCTGACGGTGGCCGGGGGCATCACCATTCCGGCCGAAGCGCAAAGCATCACTGTGGGCAAAGATGGTGTGATCACCGTGAAGCTTCCCGGCAATGCCACTCCGCAACAGGTGGGCAACATCGAGCTGGCGAGCTTCGTGAATCCGGCCGGCCTGGAGCCGCTGGGCGGCAACATGTACGCCGAGACCGTGGCCTCGGGCAACCCCATCAATGGCGCGCCAGGCTCGGCGGGCATGGGTCAGTTGATGCAGGGCTACGTGGAAACCTCCAACGTCAACGTGGTGCAGGAACTGGTCACCATGATCCAGACCCAGCGCGCCTACGAGATGAACTCCAAGGCGATCCAGACCTCTGACCAGATGCTCCAGCGTCTGGCCCAGTTGTGATCGTCCTTCGCTACCGAAAGCACGCCATGTCATTCTGCCAAGCCCTTGCGCCTCTCTCGTTCACATTCAAACGCGGGATCGTGCTGGCCGGCGCTGTGTTGCTGGCTGCTTGCCAGACGGCGCCGGTGTCGGTCGAGCCCGAGCGCCCGATCAAATACATCCAGACCCAGCCGCGCCCGGCGACCCAGGGCAGCCTGTTCCAGTCGGCCAGCTACCGCCCCGGTTTCGAAGACCCCCGCGCACGCATGCCGGGAGATTCGCTCACGATCCAGATCACGGAAAAAGTCAGCGCCAACCAGTCGTCTTCCGCCACCATCGATCGCACCGGCAGTGCGGGCGGCAGCGTCAGCGCTGTTCCATTCATGAAGCCTGCCGATCTGGCCAAAGTGAACAACCTCACAATGGGCGCCGATTCCAGCAACAGCTTCAATGGCTCGGGTGACAACGCCAACACCAACGACTTCTCGGGTGTCATCACCGTCACCGTTCAAGACGTGTTGCCCAACGGGCATTTGCTGGTCGCCGGTGAAAAACAGATCGGTGTGAACAGCAATGTCGACGTGCTGCGCTTCTCTGGAACGGTGGATCCGCGCCACATCCAGCCGGGCAATGTGGTCGCATCGACCATGGTGGCCAATGCGCGAATTGAATCCAAGGGCAGAGGTGCGGTGCAAGAAGCGCTCTCAATAGGCTGGTTGGGACGGGTCTTTTTGAACGTTTTCCCGTTCTGACCCACCCGTAGCATGGGTGTCATGAGGTTCAGAACCTTCCAACGCACCAAGCCAGCAACACCATGAACGTCCGAGTCCAACGCACCCTTTTTGTTCAGCGCGAAACCTGGAGCACTCGCCTGACCCGCTGGACGGGCTGGATGTTCCTGTTGGGCGCGGTCGTGGCCTGGATGGGCTGGCCGCTTGAAGCCCATGCGCTGCGCATCAAGGAAGTCGCGGCCGTGCAAGGCGTTCGCACCAACCAGCTCACCGGGTTTGGCCTGGTGGTGGGCCTGGACGGCACGGGTGACCAGACCTCCAACATGGCCTACACCACGCAGGGCATGAGCAATTACCTGCAGCAACTCGGCATGACATTGCCCGCCGACGCCAAGCTGCAAATGAAAAACGTGGCGGCGGTGCTGGTGACGGCCCAGTTGCCCGCTTTCGCCCAGCCAGGCCAGCTGATCGACGTGACGGTGTCTTCCATGGGCAACGCCAAGTCGTTGCGCGGCGGCACGCTCATCACCACCCCGCTCAAAGGCGTCGACGGTGAAATCTATGCGCTCGCGCAAGGCAACATGCTGGTGGGTGGAGCAGGGGCCGGAGGCGGCGGCAGCAAGGTGCAGATCAACCACCTGAGCGCCGGGCGCATTCCTTCTGGCGCGCAGGTCGAGCGCACCGTTCCCACTGGCTTCGCCCTGGGTGAGACCATCGATCTGGGCCTGAATTCGGCCGATTTCCTGACAGCCCGCCGTGTTGCCGATGCCATCAACGCCAAACTCGGCGCGGGCACGGCCAGCGCCCTCGATGGCCGCGTGGTTCGCCTGAACGCACCCGCCGACGCCAACGCCCGCGTGGGTTTCCTGGCCACTATCGAAGAGATTCAAATGGAAGCCACCGTGCCGGCTGCGCGCGTGATCGTGAACACCCGCACGGGCTCCATCGTGATGAACCAGGCTGTCACGCTCGGCCCTTGTGCCGTGGCCCATGGCAATCTGTCGGTCAGCATCAGCTCCACGCCGGTGGTCAGCCAGCCCAACCCTTTGTCCGGCGGCCAGACTGTGGTCGCAGAAAAGGCCGACATCAAGATCACGCAAGAGCCCGGCAAGGTGATTCAGATGGACGCTTCGCCTCAGCTCTCGGACCTGGTGCGCATGCTCAACGGACTGGGCGCCACGCCGCAGGATCTGCTGGCCATTCTTCAGGCGATCAAGGCCGCTGGTGCCTTGAACGCCGAGCTGGAGGTGATATGAAGTTCCACCCCCGCCGCGCTTCGCGCGACCCCCTCAAGGGGGCAACGCTGGCCGACCGGCAGAGCCGGACCGGCGGCGTTCTCGGCTTGGGCATTTCGCTCCGAATGGCGTCTCCTGTGTTGTTCACTTCGCATGCTGCTCGGGCAGGCGGGGGGCACCTCACCGGGATGTTGCGTGTCGAGGCGGTGACGAACCGCCGTGCCGATGGTTTTTCCGGGAGGGTTTTGTCGTGAACTCGGTGTCACTTGGTGCTCAGCAGGCCCTGTCGGCCGATCCATCTTCGCTCAATTCGCTGAAATTTCAGGCGGGTAAATCGGGCGATGATGGCAAGGCTGCGCTCAAGCAGGCAGCCAAGCAGTTTGAGGCTCTGTTCATGCGCGAACTGATCAAGAGCATGCGCGAGGCCACGATGAAGTCGGGCATGCTGGAAGGCGAGGGCACCAACCTCGGCAGCGACTTGCTCGATCAACAGTTTGCGGTGCAGATGTCGGGCTTGCCCGGCGGCTTGTCGGGGGCGATCGAGCGCCAGCTCAGCCAGCGCATCACAGGGGCCAACGCCACCGGTGACAGCACCCCTTCAGACAATTTCAAATCGGAGGCGGTCAGTGCGCCACCGGTACCGGGTGGCAGCACGGTGTCGCGCGGCAAAGGCGGCTCTCGCCAGACCGAGTTCGTGAACCAGCACAGCCAGGCGGCGGCTGCGGTGTCGCGCGATTCAGGCATCCCGGCCAGCTTCATGATTGGCCAGGCGGGCCATGAAACCGGCTGGGGCAAAAGCGAGATTCGCCATGCCGACGGTTCGCCTTCTTTCAACCTGTTTGGCATCAAGGCCACTGGCGGCTGGAAGGGTGATATCGCAGAAATCACCACCACCGAATACAGCAACGGCCGGCCCCACAAAACAGTGGCGAAGTTCCGCGCCTACGATTCTTACGAGGATGCTTTCCGCGACTACGCCAGGCTGATCGGCAACAGCTCCCGTTACGACAAGGTCATGGACAACCTCGACAACGCCCACAACTTTGCCAGCGGTTTGCAAAAGGCCGGCTACGCCACCGACCCACAGTACGCGGCCAAACTCACCCGCGCGATCAATGTCGCTCAGAGCACGCAACGAGGCAACCTATGACCGATCGTTCAGTGAACCGCACCGAAAAACGCAATGACCCCGGGTTCAGGGCGGTGGCTCCGCTTTGCCCGTTGGTGGTGGAAGTGAGCTGACATGTCCGCCGCACTCAACATTGGCGCACGCGCGCTTACCACCAATCTGGCGGCGCTGCAGGTCATTGGCCACAACATCGCCAATGCCAACACGGCGGGGTATTCGCGCCAGACGGTGCAAACCCAGTCGTCGGGGTACCAGATGCTGGGTGGCATGTATTTTGGCAAGGGCGTTGAGCTCGCCAACGTCACCCGCGCCCACAGCGATTACCTCACCCGCGAAGCCCGCCTGGCGGGCTCCGCAGCTGCGGCCGATGGCGAGCGTTATGCGCGTCTGCAGCAACTGGAGTCGCTGTTTCCCACGGGTACCGATGGTCTGGGCGCGGCGGTCAACAGCATGCTCAACGTGTGGAACGATGTGGCGTCTTCGCCCTCCGATCTTTCGGCCCGGGTGGTGGCGCTGGCGCGCGGTGACGACCTGGCCTCCCGCATGCGCAGCACAGCGGGTCAGCTCGACATCCTGACCACCAGCGCCAACCAGGAAGCCAGTGGCACGGTGAGCACCATCAACCGCCTGGCCAGCGATGTGGCCAAGATCAACCAGAAAATCATCGAATCACAAGGCGACAATGGCCAGCCCAACGACCTGCTTGACCAGCGCGATCAGTTGTTGAGCGAGCTGGGCAAGCTGGTTCAGGTGACCACGGTCAGCGCCGACGACGGCAGCACCAGTGTGTTTGTTGGTGGCAGCCAGCCGCTGGTTCTGGGCAGCTCGGCCAACAAGCTGATGCTGGTGAACAACCCGGACAATCCGAGCCAGAAGCAGGTCAATTTGATACAGGGCGGGGTGAGCCAGGCGCTGCCCACGACCAACCTCGGTGGTTCGCTCGGCGGGCTGTTGACCTACGTCAACACCGACCTGCCGCAGATGCAAAACCTGCTGGGCCGCATGGCGCTGGCCTTGCAGACCGAAATGAACACCCAGCACCGTCTGGGCATGGATTTGCAGGGCAACGTCGGGGGAGATTTTTTCGTGCCCAGCGCGAACGCCCAGGCTGTGCCGGGTGCGGCCAATACCGGCAACGCCCAGATTCACACCCAGGTGAGCGACCCCACGGCGCTCAAAGCGTCGGACTACCAACTGGTTTTTGACGGTGCCGGCGTGAATGTGACCCGCATGTCTGATGGTGTGACCACGGCATTTGCCAGCTTGCCTGCCGAGCTCGACGGTTTGAGTTTTGAACTGGACTCGGGCGCAGGCGCGGTGGGCGACAGCTATTTTGTCCGGCCTTTTGCCAGCGCGGCACGCGACATGCAGGTGGCCATCGGCTCTCCCACTCAGCTGGCGGTGGCCAGCCCGGTGATGGTGACGCCAGGCAGCACCAACGCCGAAGGCCTGAGCATCGAGAGCCTTTATGCATTCGAGGCTTCGGCCAACCTGAACGATCCGGTGTCGATCAGTTTTCTGGCCGACGGTACCTTCACCATCAGCGGCCTGGGCCCGGGCAACCCGCCGCCCGACAACCCGGGCCTCCCGGGAAGCTACAACTACACACCCGGCAAGCCGCTGCAATTCAACGGCTGGAGCCTGACGCTTCGGGGTTCTCCCACTGCCGGCGACAGTTTCGATATCACGCCGGCGCCCGCAGGCTCCAATCCGCAAAACGGGGGCAACGCCAAAGCGGTCCTGGCGCTGCGCGACCTGGCCACCTTTGACGGCGTGTCGTTGAGCGAAGGTTACGGCGTCTTGTTGTCTCACCTGGGAACAGAGGTGCAAAGCGCGCAGTTTGCTGCCCGCTACACCGAGCAGTTGGCCGGCAGCACCGAAAGCGCCCGCGCAGGCCTCTCGGGCGTCAACCTCGATGAAGAAGCAGCCCGGCTGTTGCAGTTTCAGCAGGCCTACCAGGCTTCGGCCAAATTCCTGCAAGTCGCTCAGGGCACTTTCGACACCCTGCTGCAAACCGTTGGTCGCTGAAGCACGCTTCGCCGACCCTATTGAAAGCCCATCATGAGAGTTGCCACCGCCAACAGCTACGACAACACCATCAGCCAGCTCACCAAGCGGCAGGCCGAGCTTTCGGCCCTGCAAGGGCAGATTTCGACAGGCAAGCGGGTACAGAAGGCCAGCGATGACCCCGTGGCGGCGGTCTTGTCCGAGGCTGCGCAAAACCGCCTCACGCGGGTGAAGGCCGATCAACGCGCTCTGGAAACCTCCAAAACCAGCATCACCCAGGGTGAGAGCGCATTGGGTCAGGCGGGCGAAATTCTGCAAGACGTCCGCGATTTGCTGGTCAGCGCGGGCAACGGTTCTTATGGGCCCAGTGAATACAAAGATATTGCGTCGCAGATCGAAGGCATGCGTGATCAGTTGCTGGCGGTGGCAAACCAGAAAGACAGCTCGGGCCGCACCTTGTTTGGTGGCTTGGGTGGCGCTGCGGTGCCCTTCGTTGACAGCTTCGGCGCCGGCGGCAATGGCGTCACCTTTCAGGGGCTGCGCGGGCAGGAGGCCACCGGCGACAACAGCTTGCCGCAGTCCTTTGACGGCAACGCGGTCTTCATGCGGGTTCCCCAGGGCAATGGCAGCTTTGTTCTGAACACGGTGGCCGGCAACGCCGGTTCTGTTCGCACCGACACCGGGCAGGTCACCAACCCCTCGGCTCTGACCGGGCAGAACTACAGCATCAGCTTTGCCGACAACGCGGGCACCATGGAATACAGCGTGACCAACACCACCACCGGCCTGCCCGTGGCGGGGCAAACCGGCATGCCTTATGCCCAAGGCACCTCGATCGCCTTCGACGGGCTGTCGTTTGTGGCCAATGGAACGCCGCAAACCGGCGACGCCATCACACTCGACGCTTCCGCCCCGTCGACCGACATATTCAAGGTGTTGCAAGACGCCGTGAACGCGTTGCGCAGTGCCACCTCCACCAACCCGTCCGAGCTGATTCAGAACATCGGCCGCTCCATGGCCGAACTCGATTCAGGGCATGACCGCATCTTGCAGGCGCGCAGCCTGGCGGGTGCCTGGCTGAACCGCGCCGACGACACGGAAGCCCTGCTCTCTGGCCGCGCGATTGCGCATCAGACCGAGCAGTCCAACCTGGAAGATCTCGACATGGTTCAAGGCATTTCCGATTTCCAGAACCAGCAGACAGGCCTGCAGGCTGCGCTGCAGTCCTATGCCCAGGTGCAGCGGCTCTCGCTGTTCCAGTACATCAGCTGATCGACCGAACCAACCACCCTTTGGGCCATTGAATGAGCGACACCATCCTTGACAGCGTGGCGCTGGCATACCAGCCCATCTGGAACCGCGACCGCTGTTTGGCGGCGGTGCGCGTGGGTGTGCTGGCGGTGCAGCCCGACGCCGTCGATGGCGCCCATCTGCTGCAAGCGATCGGGGAGGACTGGCCAGCCGCAGCCCCCTTGCTGAGCCTCTCGTTCAGCTCGACGCAGCTGCGCGACGAGGCCCTGGCCAGCGCGCCGGTGGACAACACCTGGATCGAGGTGCCCTCGGCGCCCTTCATCGCACCCGCGGGCCTGGAACGGTTGACGCTCGCGGTTCGGAGAGGCCACCACTTGTTGCGCCAGGCGCCATTGGCCAGCGTCCGCAATGAACAGATTGCCCCGTTGGGCGTACGCAGCCTGTTGCGCCCCAGCCCCGAAGAGGCATTGGAGGCCATGCGTTGTCACGGCGCAGGCGAGGGCGCAGAAAACACCCCCTTGCTGCCCGGGCAGATATACGAAGGCATTGCTGGCCGAGGGCTGGCCGCGATATGTCTGGACGATGCCGGGGCCTTTGGCCTGGCCGGCTGGCCCGACGACGATGTGTTGCACAGCTGGCGCGGGCGCCAGTTGATCGGCGCCAGGTCGGTGATCGAAGAGTGCCGGCAGGCCATCGAAAGCGACTGCTCGATCGACCAGCTGGAACGGTATGTGCGGCAAGACCCGGTGCTGGTGTACCGGCTGCTCATCTTGGTCAATTCGCCGGCTGTAGGGACCGCGCGCGAAATCGAAACCCTGCGCCACGCCATCATGATGCTCGGTTTTGGCGCCCTCAAACAATGGCTGGGCGAGCAGCTCGCTGGCAGCGAGACCGATATTGAATTGCACCCGGTGCGCTTTGCCCAGGTGATGCGCGCGCGGCTGGCTCAGCACATGCTCGACTCCGGTTCCGAAGAAGAGTTGCGCGCCGAGGTCTACCTCACGGCGCTGTTCGCCCAGCTCGACCAGCTCATGCAACAGCCCCTGGGCCCCCTGCTGCACAAGCTGCCACTGACAGGCCGCTTGCTCGACGCACTGCTGCGCAAAGCAGGGCCTTATGTGTCCCTGCTTGAAGTGGCCCGGGCACAGGGCGACTTTGACCACCTGCACATGCTGCCCGCTGTGTGCCATGCGCACGACATCACACTCGAACACGCCAACCGCTCGCTGCTGCGCATGCTCGCCAGCAGCCGCGACCAGACCCACCCGCCACGCGATCATCCCTGGGCCATGGACCGCGACTGAGTGGAAAAAGCCAAGTTGAGCAGGTGCTGAAGGGGTGTTGAGGAAGCGCTGATTCCGGGCTCTGTCCCGTCTGGCTTGCTACCATCGCCCCACCATGTCCCAAGCCCATCTCTCCATTCCCATGCCGCCGCGTTCGGTGGCCCCGCACCACACCAGCGCCCTCGTGCTGTTCTCGGGCGGGCAAGACTCCACCACCTGCCTCGCCCAGGCCCTGGCGCGTTACCCCCGAGTGGAAACGTTGGGCTTCGATTACGGCCAGCGCCACAGCGTGGAAATGACCGCGCGCCTCAACGTCTTGCGCGAAATCCGCGAGCGCTTTCCCGCCTGGTCACCCCGACTGGGCGAAGACCATGTGCTGGACCTCGCCGTGCTCGGAAAGGTGAGCGAAACTTCGCTCACCCGCGACAAGGCATTTGAAATGGAAGCCAGCGGCCTGCCCAACACCTTTGTGCCCGGCCGCAATCTGCTGTTCCTGACGCTCGCCGCCGCACTGGCCTACCGGCGCGGCATTCAGGTCATCGTCACCGGCGTCTGCGAAACCGACTTCTCCGGCTACCCCGATTGCCGCGACGACACCATGAAAGCGCTGCAAGTGGCGCTCTCGCTCGGCATGGACCACCGCTTTCTCATCGACACGCCGCTCATGTGGATCGATAAAGCCGCCACCTGGCAACTGGCCCACGACGTAGGCGCCGCTTCAGGCGTGGCCGATGGCGGCAAGCAACTGGTTGATTTGATCGTGGAACACACCCACACCTGTTACCTGGGTGACCGAGAACACCGCCATGTTTGGGGCTATGGCTGCGGGGTGTGCCCGGCCTGTGAGTTGCGGGCGCGGGGGTGGGCGGGATTTGTGGCGAGGTGAGGCGATCTGCGCAAAGAATGACCAAGCTTTAACCGACTTCGGATCTGATTCTTAACGGTTGAGCTTGAGTTGCCCGGGGACTGCAGTCGGCCATGTGCGGTCGGTCACTTGAGACTGCTATCTGTTAGCCCAGTATGCAGTTGCAACACGTCGTTCAGTCGCCGCTTTTCCTCGAGTGTTTGGGTGTAGTGCCTCTTTCGGGACCGACCGACGCATGCTCTTGTCATGTGGCACGCGTAACTCAGCCTTTGCTTGGATCGCCCTTTTGCTGAGCCGCTATCCTAGCTGCAGGGAAAGAAATAGCATGACTGCCATATACGACGCCTACAAGCCGCTGCGAAACTACCTGCGGCAATGTACGCTGGAGACTACGCTGGCCGACACGTGGCAGCTGTCCCAACACGTTGCCAATCCTGCTGCCATGCCTGCCCCCGTTGAGGCGGGCAAGCGACCATATTCGCTAGATGGACAACTATTTCCTTGGGATTTGCCAGCAATCACGCGTGAGGTTTTGCTGCACGCACAACCACGCGGTGGCCAAAAGCGACTGAACTCACTAGCTGCTGTCCAGACAGTCGTCAACAGTCTGCGGGCTACTGGCAACGAAGGCAGCAAGCTTCGACTTACCGGGCAGGACGATGTCTTCAATGAACTGCTGCGCATGTCACACCATCAGTTCCCTTGGCAACAAGGGAACATCTATGGGTCGTTGATTCGACACCTCAAGATATTTGGTGCTTCAAGCGTAGCCCCAATACTCGAGAAGCAAACTGGCTTGACGGCGAAGGAGTTCTTCTTCCTTGGCTTTATGCTTGTGTTGCACTTAAAGCGCAGCTTCGACATCAACAGTGCTCAGGACTACAGTGAATTCGGCATCGCGCAGGCTAAGGCGATCGCGTTCTTTTCAAGGTTGTCGATGAGCATTGACGATTTGAGGCCGTTGCTCGCCGCTCAGCCGGTAGATGCGACATGGGACTATGGATGGAATCCGCTTGAAGCAACGCCATTGGTGGCATTAGATCCTGAGCATCCGAATAGGCTGTTCTGCCCCGTTCCTGACCTACTGCTGCGCAGGTTCAGCACAGGCCTGTACTACGATCTGGTCAAGGTTTCTGGCTTTGATAATGCTTTCGGCTCGGCGTTCGAGGCCTACGTTGGCGAGGTGTTGGCAGTGGCTTACCAAGATGGTCCTGCCACGGTCCTCAAGGAGGCCCCATATTCCGTAGGACTGCAGGCCCACCACGGACCCGATTGGATTGTGTGCGACGCTGGAGGAAACCTTGTCGTCGAATGCAAAACGAAGCGTTTGACGCATGCGGCACGTCAGGCCGGCGAAGACGCACTTCGCGCTGAGGTCGACAAGATCGCGGGTGCCGTCGTCCAGAACTACAAGAACATCGGGGAAGCCCAGCAAGGACTGTCGTCATGGAAGCCGAATGCTCATCCAATAATCCCGTTAGTGATTACATTCGAGGATTGGTTCTTTCTCGGGCCGCTCCTGCATGAGCTGCTGGAGCAAAGCGTGCGCAGCCAGTTGCTAGGTGCAGGCCTCAACGACCAGCTGATGGAAGCAATGCCGTACGCAGTGATGTCGTGTCGCGAATTCGAGCTGTGTATTGGAGCCGTGAGGGAGGGTGGCATCGCGAAGTTCTTCCAGGGCAAGCGCAAAGGGGAGTACCTGCAATGGATGTGGCCGGAGTATCTTTACCACGAGTACAAGGGAATGAATCCCATCAATTTCCAGAAGGCGTTTCAAGCTGATTGGCGCAAGGTCATCCCAGAGGCTGCAATTCCGAAGAACTCTGCGGGTGACGTTTCGGGAGCGTGACGAGCGCACCAAAGGTCAGCTGAGCTAGCTCCTTTCCGGCGCCCCGCACTCGATACGCGCCGATGCCCGCGAAGGGTGACGTCGCATGGGCGAACTGCCGAGGCTCATTGCTCGCTGCCCGGAGAACTTGAGCTGTGAATGACTGCTGCCGGGTGTCGAATCCTGTGTTTCTTTTGACCGCAACGGGTCGACAAGCGACAGTCAAAAAAAAGCTGAGTGGTCTTTCGCCGTTTCGCTTGCTAAAGACAGGCCTGTCCTAGATGACCATTCAAATCATCATCGCGATCCCGCCACTTCAAGCACCAGCTTCCCCACATGCGCCTTGGTCTCAAACTGGGTCTGCGCTTCGCGAATCTGATCCAGAGGAAAGACTTTCGACACCAACGGTTGGATGTCGCCGGCTTCGATGCGGCGCACCAGATTGGCGAACACGTTGTCGCCCAACACCGTGCAGCCGAACAGGCTCAGGTCTTTGAGGTAGAGGGTGCGCACATCGAGCTCAACCATAGGGCCGGCAATGGCGCCGGCGGTGGCGTAGCGGCCGAAGGGTTTGAGAACCTCCAGCAGGCTGGGCCATGCGGGGCCTGCGGCCAGATCGATCACCACGGTGACGCTGTTTTTGCCCAGCGCCTTGACCAGGTCGGCGTTGCGGTCCAGCGTCTGGCTGGCACCCAATGCCCGTAAGGCTCCGGCCTTGGCGGGTGAGGTCACAGCGATCACGGTTGCGCCGCGGGCTTTCGCCAGTTGGATCGCGGCCGAGCCCACGCCGCCCGAAGCGCCCGTGACCAGCACCACATCGCTGGCGACCACGTTGGCGCGGGTCAGCATGTTTTCGGCGGTGGAGTAAGAGCAGGGAAAAGAAGCCAGTTCCACGTCGCTCAGCGGGCTGTCGATCGCATGGGCGTGGCGCGCGGCCACCACGGTGTATTGCGCGAAACCACCGTCGCATTCAGAGCCAAAGTACCAGGGCTGCTCCAGCGCCTGGCCGCCCGCTTCCTGCAGGCAGGGTTCGATCAGCACGCGTTTGTGCAGCAGGCTGGCATCCGCCTGCGCGCCCACGGCCACCACGGTGCCACAGACATCCGCACCCTGGATGCGCGGGAAATCAAGGCCTTTGCCGCTCCAGGTGGCGTCGCTGTTGTCGCCTTCGGATTTGGCGTACCAGCCGATGCGGGTGTTGATGTCGGTGTTGTTCACGCCCGCTGCGCTCACCTTGATCAATACATCTCTCGGCCCCGGCATAGGCACAGGGATGTCGTGGCGCAGCGTGAGCATGTCCAAGCCACCGTGGCCGGTGAGTTGCATGCCTTTCATGTGGGTGGGAATTGATTTCATGCGGATTTGGGCAAACCCGACGCCAGCGTATGGACGTACGCCGGTCGCTGCGTTGGCTTGACGTTGAAAAGGTCGATGAAGGGCAGGCAAGGGTATCGCTACCGACAAACCCCGCACCTGCCAAGGGCATGCAATCCCCCCGCTGATTCACCCGCTTGCCCCGCGCCCGCGCACTCTCCTTGCGCTCGCTGTGGCGGTTCACCCGATAGGGCGCTGCATCCCGCGTCGGCTGGGTGAACTTCACCAGTCTTCCATCACGCCCACCACCCGGTCGTGGTGGGCCGAAGGCTGCAGGCGGCCGTCTTCTTCGAACGCCAGAAAGGCTTTGGGGATCGAGCGCCGTTTGGGGATGGTGAGCAGGCGCATCCATTGGCCCAACAAACGCATCTGGTTCACGGTGTTGAGCGATTGCGAGCTGCTGCGAAACTTCGCTGCCACTCTCTGTGGTCAGGCCTTCGGCAAGATTTCCAGCACAGTCTCAGCTGGGCGGCAGATCCTGGCGCCCAGCGCGGTGACCACCACGGGGCGGTTCATCAGAATGGGGTGCTCGGCCATTTTTGCAATCAGTTGCTCATCGGTCCAGTGCGCTTTGCCCAATCCGAGCTCGTCGTAGGGCGTGCCTTTCTGGCGCAGCAGGTCGCGTACGGGCATGCCCAGCTTCTTCAACAGCGCTTGCAGTTCCTCTGCGTCGAGCGGCGTTTTCAGGTACTCCACCACCAGCGGGTCGGCGCCTCTGCTCTGGACCAGTGCGAGCAGGTTGCGCGAGGTGCTGCATTTGGGGTTGTGGTGAAGCGTGAGGGTGGATTTGCCTGACACGGTGGTGGTTCCTTTCTCTCCTGGGCGGTTTTTCAAGACGACTGACCGCGATGGCTGAATCCTGCGGCTTTGCTTGGTGCGTTGCCATTGGCGTGCGAAAACCCTGGCGGGCCTTGCCTCTACACTTGACCCCATGAACTCGACCGCCGCTCCATCCACCATGCAGATCGTCCCCATTCAGCTGGACGACCGCAGCTACAACATCCACATCGGTGGCGGCTTGCTCACCGCACCGGCCAGTTTTGACGGCCTGCCCAAGGCGGCCACGGCGTTGGTGGTGAGCAACTCGGTGGTCGCGCCCTTGTATCTGGACAAACTGCTGGGCGTCTTGCGCCAGCGCCATGCCACGGTGCACACCGTGGTGCTGGCCGACGGCGAATCGACCAAAACCTGGGACTCGCTGAACCAGATTTTTGAAGGCCTGTTGTCCAAGGCCTGCGACCGCAAAACCGTGCTCTACGCGCTGGGCGGCGGCGTGGTGGGTGACATGACCGGTTTTGCCGCTGCTTGTTACATGCGTGGCGTGCCGTTTGTGCAGGTGCCGACCACTTTGCTGGCCCAGGTGGATTCGTCGGTGGGCGGCAAAACCGCCATCAACCACCCGCTGGGCAAAAACATGATCGGCGCGTTTTACCAGCCGCTGCGCGTGATCTGCGATCTCGACACGCTGAAAACCCTGCCTGCGCGCGAGTTGAGCGCTGGTCTTGCCGAAATCATCAAGTACGGTCCCATTGTGGACATGGCCTTTCTCGACTGGGTTGAGGCCAACCTCGATGCCCTGATGGCCTGCGACCCGGAGGCCATGGCCTTTGCCGTGAAACGCAGTTGCGAAATCAAGGCCGATGTGGTCAGCCAGGACGAGCGTGAAGGTGGCCTGCGCGCCATACTGAATTTTGGCCATACCTTTGGCCACGCCATCGAAGCCGGCATGGGCTACGGCGCCTGGCTGCACGGCGAGGGCGTGGGCTGCGGCATGGTGATGGCGGCGATGCTGTCCCAAAAAATGGGGCTGGCGGACCAGGCGTTTGTGGAGCGGTTGACGCGTATCGTCAAGCGCGCAGGCTTGCCCACGGTGGCACCCGTGCTCGATGCGCGTGACAACGCAGGCCGCTACATGGACCTGATGCGCGTCGACAAAAAGGCCGATGCCGGGCAGATCCAGTTCATCCTGGTGGACGGCAAAGGCAAAGCCACCGTGGGCCCGGCGCCCGACGCAATGGTGGCCGAGGTGATCAATGCCTGCTGTGGCTGACATGCCCGTCCCTCACCTGGCGTCTTATGCCTGCCTCGCAGACCAGAGCCGTGGCCGGGCGATACCCGAGGCCGACGCGCCCACGCGCTCGGTCTACCAGCGCGACCGCGACCGCATCGTGCACAGCTCGGCCTTTCGCCGCCTGGTCTACAAAACCCAGGTGTTTCTGAACCACGAAGGCGATCTGTTCCGCACGCGGCTCACCCATTCGCTGGAGGTCGCACAACTCGCGCGCAGCATCGCGCGCACGCTGGGGCTCAACGAAGACCTGGTGGAAGCCATCGCGCTGGCCCACGATCTGGGCCACACCCCCTTTGGCCACGCCGGGCAAGACGCGCTCAACGGTTGCCTGAAGGCGCTGGGCCCGCAAGGCGACGATCCGGCCAAGGCCGTGGTCGTGGGTTTTGAGCACAACCTGCAAAGCCTGCGCGTGGTGGACCGGCTGGAAGAACGCTATCCCAGCTTTGACGGCCTCAACCTCACCTTTGAAACCCGCGAAGGCATCCTCAAGCACTGCTCGCGCGCCGACGCCGAGCGCCTGGCGCTGGTGGATGGCACCGGCGTGGCGCAGCGTTTTCTGGATGGCGGTTCTCCCTCGCTGGAGGCGCAGCTGTGCAACCTCGCCGATGAGATCGCCTACAACGCCCACGACATCGACGACGGCGTGCGCTCCGGTTTGCTGACGCTGGAGCAGATGGCCGAGGTGCCCCTGTTTGAGCGCTTCCGCCAACAGGCCTTGCAAGCCCACCCGCAATTGGCCGGGCGCCGTCTGTTGTTCGAGTCGATTCGCCTGATGCTGAGCCAGCAGGTCTACGACGTGATCGACACCACCCGCGAGCGCATCGCCGCCTCGGGTGTGCAAAGCGTGGATGACGTGCGCCGCAGCAAGCCAATGGTGGCGTTTTCCGACACCATGCGCGCCGAGTCGACCGAGCTCAAGCGCTTTCTGTTTCGCAACCTGTACCGCCACCCGCAAGTCACCGAAACCACCGAACGTGCGGCCGTGGTGGTGAGAGACCTGTTTGCTTTCCTGATGGCGCATCCCGAAGAAATCGGCGAAGAGCGCGCGTCCACCTCGAGCCTGCCCCGCGTGGTGGCCGATTACATTGCCGGTATGACTGATCGCTTCGCCATCCGCGAACACGAACGCCTTTGCGGCACGGTGTTGTTCCCATGAGAACTTTGCCCTTCGAAGATCCAGCCAGCGCGCAATCGAAGCGCGTGGCCTGGGTGGTACTGGCCGTTGGGGTGAGTTCGGCGCTGCACATTGGCAAGCTGCCGGTGGCGATTCCGGTGTTGCGCGAGGCGCTGGGCGTGACGCTCGTTCAGGCGGGGTTTCTGCTGTCCATGGTGCAACTCGCAGGCATGTCGCTGGGCTTGCTGGTGGGGCTGGGTGCCGACCGTTTTGGGCCGCGCCGCGTGATGCAGATCGGCTTGCTGGTCTTGGCCGTGGCCAGTGCGCTGGGTGCCACCGCACAGGAGGTGCAATGGTTGCTGGCATCCCGCGGGCTCGAGGGCGTGGGCTTTTTGCTGTCCGTCTTGCCCGCCCCCGCCTTGCTGCGCCAGCGCGTGGCGCATCCGGCCACGCTTTCCAAGGCGCTCGGTTGGTGGGGCGCCTACATGCCGTTCGGCACGGCCATCGCGTTGCTGGCCGGCACGGCGCTGATCGGCGTGGTCGGCTGGCGCGGCGCCTGGCAGGTGCTGGCGGGTGTGTCGGTTTTGGCGTGGGCCGTGTTGACCTGGTCTGTGCCGCCGCCCCGAGTGAGCCATGCCCATGCCATGCCCGCGCCGCTCGGCCCGCGCCTGCGGCGAACGCTCTCGGCGCCCGGCCCCTGGCTGGTGGCGTTGGGCTTCTTTCTCTATTCGGGCCAGTGGCTGGCGGTGGTCGGCTTCCTGCCGACGGTGTACCAACAAGCTGGCTACAGCGGCGGCTGGGTCGCGGTGCTCACCGCGCTGGCTGCCGCCGTCAACATCATCGGCAACGTCATGGCTGGCCGCCTGTTGGCCAAAGGCGTAGGGCCAGGGCGCCTGATGAGCTTCGCCTATGGCGTGATGGGCATGGGCGCCGTGCTCGCATTTGCCGGTGACGTCCCACCCATGGTTGCCTACCTGGCGGTGTTGTTGTTTTCCGCCGTGGGCGGGCTCATTCCCGGGACCCTGTTTGGTGTGTCGGTGCGCCTCGCGCCCGACGAAGGCACCGTCTCCACCACCGTGGGCTGGATGCAGCAGCTCTCAGCACTGGGGCAGTTCATCGGCCCGCCGGCGGTGGCCTGGCTGGCTTCGGTGGTCGGCAATTGGCACTGGACGGGTCTTGCGACCGGGGCTTGTTCGCTGTTGGGGTTGTGGGTGGCGGCTCGGGTGCAAGGGGCTTGGGTCGGTCTGAAGCCCCGTTGAGGGGTGGGCACAGGCAGCGGGTTTTGGCCGCAGGGCGGGACCGTCTTGGTAGCTGTCCAGCCCTCGCGGCCGACATGGAAGCGGAGATGGGCGGCGCCTACCCATGAAGCAGGTCCATTGGTAACAGCTTCTCAAAAAACGGACCGGTTGATGGCCGCAATTGCAGGCTTCATCACCTCTTCACACCACTGGTGGAAACTGGTGGGTGTAGATGCTGCAGGGGTTCTGGGCTCTTTGTTATCGAGTCCCCGCATCTTTGCGGCATACATGTCGACAACCCCTTGCGCCATGGCCCCGGACATCCCCTGGCCCAATAACTGCGCGCGGAAGCCCTCGAGCGTCGTTTGTTGAAAGGTGACCGTTTTGCCAAGCACTTGAGACAACGTGCGCGCCATGTCTGTGAGAGACAAATCCTCGGGGCCCATCACTGGAACCCCAGCTACACCGCTCCAGGAAGGGTCGAGCAAGAGTTCAGTGGCTTTTGACGCAATGTCTCGGGTCGCACATGTGGGGTACTTCGCATCCCCTGGAAGGGGTGAAAAGAATTTGCCGAGGCTGTTGATGGGGCTCAGTTGCCGCAGCATGTTGTCCATGAACGATGGCATCAGCAATGCGCGGTAGGCTACGCCGCTCTGGGCAATCAAGGCATCCATGGCCAGTGCCGCTGTGGCCAGCCCGGCATTCCCTTCGTGGCCCGAGCCGCGCCCCAGAGCCGAAACACCTACCACCCGCTTGACGCCTTGCACATTGAAGGCTTCGCATGCAGGGCGTGTGAAATCCAGGTAGGCGGATTCTGCATTTGATGCCTTGGGGCTGGGGGGTACAAGCCAGAAAACGCTGTCGATTCCCTCGCAGGCTCGGTGGATGAGCGCGCTGTTGTTGTGTTCTCCCTCCAATACCTGAGCGCGATCTCGGACGTGCATGGGCAAGCGAGTAAGGTCGCGCGCAATGATCCGTATCGGCTGGTTGCTGGCGAGAACCTGTTCGACAACCTGGCTGCCGATGTTGCCAGTGGGTGTGGTGATGAGGATCATGCTGTTCCTGAATGGGGCAAAGAGGCCCTGATACTGGGGGAACATGCCTGTACGATCTATGCTCAAAAGTTCTTGTTTTATTCGCTATCGTATTGATGCATCAAGGCATTTATGGACCCCTTGTCGGACGTTCTGGCGCTTTTAAAACCACGCAGCTCGGTCTCTGCGGGTTTTGATGCGGGCGGTGAGTGGGCGGTTCAGTTCGACCGCCATGTGGGCGTCAAGTGCTACGCCGTGGTGTCTGGTCAATGCTGGTTGCAGGTGGAAGGCATCGTTGAGCCGCTGGCTCTGAAGCCTGGAGATTGCTTTCTATTGCCTGGTGGTCGACCGTTCCGATTGACCAACGACCTGGGCTTGACTCCCATTGACGCGCGCACGCTTTTTCCACCTGCTAACCCGGGAGGTGTGGTCACGCTCAATGGGGGAGGGGATTTTTTTCTGGTGGGAAGCCGTTTCGCCCTTGCGGGCCATCACACGGATTTTTTGCTGGGCTTGCTGCCGCCGGTTGTCCACATCCACCGTAAGCTGGACCGCGCGGCCATGCGTTGGTGCGTCGAGCACATGATGCAAGAGTTGCGCGATGGGCATCCTGGGGGACATTTGATGGCCCAGCACCTTGCACACATGATGTTGGTGCAAGCCCTGCGTTCGCATATGGCGCAAGGCTTGCAGGGTGGTGTTGGGTGGCTCTTTGCGCTGTCAGATCCGAAAATTGGTGTGGCAATCAAAGCGATGCATGCGGAGCCTGCATTGGGCTGGACGTTGCAGGTTCTTGCGGAAAAGGTGGGTATGTCGCGGTCGATATTCGCCCAACGGTTTCGAGAAACGGTCGGCACTTCGCCCATGGCCTACCTGACACACTGGCGCATGCTGCTGGCTGGCGACAAGCTAGCAACCTCAAGCGAGAGCATCTCCACTGTCGCACTTGCTCTGGGCTATGGGTCTGAAAGTGCGTTCAGCACCGCATTCAAACGCGTGATGGGAAGCTCTCCCCGCCAATACAGCCGCAAGGCGCAGTTGGTGCAACCGCGGGTACCAATCGTTGCGGACAGCTGACTGGTGTCAGCATTCAACCAGATATGTACCCAACCCATGGCCCGTCTACCTTGTCCTGGCATTCCCAGCGGCCACCCACCCATTCCCGAAAGCAAACGCATGAACCTTGCAATGATCCAGGCCGCTGCAACCCGCTTGCAGGGCCACGCCCGCCACACGCCGCTGCTGTCCGCGCCTTTGCTGGACCGCATCGCCGGGCGGCGCATCCTGGTCAAGGCGGAATGTTTGCAGTGGACCGGCAGTTTCAAGTTTCGCGGTGGCTGGGCGGCGGTTTCTGCGTTGCCTGTGGGCACGAAAGGCGTGATCGCGTATTCCTCGGGCAACCATGCGCAGGGCGTGGCATTGGCCGCGAGCCGCCATGGCTTGTCCTGTGTGATCCTCATGCCATCGGACGCGCCCAAGGTGAAGATCGCCAACACCCGCGCCTACGGGGCCGAGGTGGTGCTCTACGACCGTGCGGGCGACGACCGGGATGCACTTGGTTCAACCATCGCTGAGGAGCGTGGTCTGGTGCTGATCAAGCCTTTTGACAACGCCGAGGTGATCGCGGGGCAGGGCAGCATAGGGCTTGAAATCGCGCAAGATTTTGAGGACGATGCGCAGGTGCTGACCTGTTGCGGTGGCGGTGGAATGACCGCTGGCGTTGCCTTGGCACTTGAAGGCCGGATGTTGGTGCGCCCTTGCGAACCGGAAGGTTTTGACGACACCGCCCGCAGCCTGATTTCTGGGCAGCGCGAGCGCAATGCGGCGCTGTCGGGCTCCATTTGCGACGCGATCGTCACGCCGTCGCCGGGGGAATTGACCTTTCCGATCCTGCAGCGTCTGTGTGGCACGGGCCTGGTGGTCACCGATGACGAAGTGCAGCGCGCCATGGCGTTGGCTTTTGAGCACCTGCGCATCGTGATTGAACCAGGTGGCGCTGTGGCACTGGCGGCGGCGCTGTTCCGCCCCGAGTTGCCCGACACGGTGATCGCGGTGGCTTCTGGCGGCAATGTCGATTCGGCGCTGTTCGCGCAGGTCTTGTCGCGGTACGGGGCTTGATGCGGATAATTGGGGTCAGATCCCACCCTTTCTGAACCACCATGGCCCGCCTCCCCCGCCTCAGCATCCCTGGTTACCCGCACCACCTGATCCAGCGTGGCAACAACCGCCAAGCCATCTTCCTGAACGACGCCGACCGCGAGCGCATGCTGGCGTTGCTGCTGGAGCATTCCGTCAAAAACCAGGTGGCCATACACGCTTATGTGTTGATGGACAACCATTTCCACCTGCTGGTGACACCCGAAACGGCGACCGGCTTGCCGGCCATGATGCAGGCGGTGGGGCGCAGCTATGTGCGCTACTTCAATGACCGGGCAGGGCGCACGGGCACGCTCTGGGAAGGGCGCTACCGCTCGACCGTGCTTGAGACGGGGCGCTATCTGCTGGCCTGCATGGCCTACATGGATCTCAATCCGGTGCGCGCCGGCATGGTGCATGCACCTTCGGACTTTGTCTGGTCGAGCCATGCGCACCATGTTGGACGGCGGCTGGACAAGCTGGTGACGCCGCATCCCCTGGTCTGGGGCTTGGGCAATACGCCATTTGCGCGGGAAGCCGCTTATGCCGAGCTGGTGCGGGCGGGCGTGGGTGCGGCCGACCAGAAGGCATTGACCGATGCAACCTTGCGCGGCTGGGCGCTGGGTGGGGAGGGGTTTCTGGCCGAACTGCAGCGGCAGACGCCCCGGCGATTGCAGCAGGGATCGCCAGGGCGACCGGTTTCAACCGGGAAGACCCGGCCTCAGTGACGCGGCAGTTTGGCGCAGACCAGGCGAAGTGGTCTTCATGATTGATCTGACCCTAATTAAGAAGGTCGCCAATATCGGTATTTCATAATTGGGGTCAGACCCCTATTGTTCTGCTTGGCATCGATGTTGCAATGCAGTATTCTCCTCACCCGCGACGAATCTTCTCGCCCACGAAACGAATTTGAAGGAAGTGCCATGACCACGGCTGCCGAACTGCAACATCTCCAGGAACACGGTCTTTACGACCCCAGCAACGAGCACGACGCCTGCGGCGTGGGTTTCGTGGCGCACATCAAGGGCGAAAAGAGCCACGCCATCGTTACCCAGGCGCTCAAAATTCTGGAAAACCTCGACCACCGGGGTGCGGTGGGCGCTGACAAGCTGATGGGCGACGGCGCGGGCCTGCTGATTCAGTTGCCCGACGCGCTGTACCGCGAAGAGTTCGCGGCAAAGGGCGTGACGCTGCCGCCCGTGGGTGAATACGGTGTGGGCATGTTGTTTTTGCCAAAGGAACACGCGTCCCGCCTGGCGGTTGAGCAGGCGATGGAGCGTGCGATCGCGGGCGAGGGCCAGGTGCTGCTGGGCTGGCGCGATGTGCCGGTGAACCGCGATATGCCCATGTCGCCGACCGTGCGCAAAAAAGAACCCATCATTCGCCAGGTGTTCATCGGCCGCGGCAACGATGTGATCGTGCAAGACGCGCTGGAGCGCAAGCTGTACGTGATCCGCAAGACCTGCAGCGGCAACATCCAGCGCCTGAAGCTGACGCACAGCAAAGAGTATTACGTGGTCAGCATGAGCAGCCGCACGGTGGTCTACAAGGGCCTGCTGCTGGCCGACCAAGTGGGTACCTACTTCAATGATTTGCAAGACCCACGCTGCGTTTCAGCGTTGGGCCTGGTGCACCAGCGCTTTTCGACGAACACCTTCCCAGAGTGGCCACTGGCCCACCCCTACCGCTATGTGGCGCACAACGGCGAGATCAACACCGTCAAGGGCAACTTCAACTGGATGAAGGCGCGCGAAGGCGTGATGAGCTCGCCAGTGTTGGGCGACGACCTGAAGAAGCTGTACCCGATCAGCTTTGCCAGCCAGTCCGACACCGCCACGTTCGACAACGTGCTCGAGCTCATGACCATGGCGGGCTACCCGCTGGCGCAGGCTGTGATGATGATGATTCCCGAGCCATGGGAAAACCACGCGACGATGGACCCACGCCGCAAGGCCTTTTACGAATACCACGCCGCGATGATGGAGCCGTGGGACGGCCCGGCTTCGATCGTGTTCACCGATGGTCGCCAGATCGGCGCCACGCTGGACCGCAACGGTCTGCGTCCTTCGCGCTACTGCGTGACCGACGACGATTTTGTGATCATGGGTTCGGAGTCGGGCGTGTTGCCTGTGCCCGAGCACAAGATCGTGCGCAAGTGGCGCCTGCAGCCCGGCAAGATGTTCCTGATCGATCTGGAGCAGGGCCGCATGATCGACGACGAGGAACTGAAAGCCAACCTCGCCAACAGCAAGCCTTACAAGCAGTGGATTGAAAACCTGCGCGTCAAGCTCGATGACGTGGAGGGCCCGGCCACGGCCGAGCCGCTGGACAGCGATGTTTCCTTGCTCGACCGCCAGCAGGCGTTTGGCACGACCCAGGAAGACATGAAGTTCCTGCTGGCACCCATGGCCGCCGCCGGCGAAGAGGCGCTGGGTTCCATGGGCAATGACAGCCCGTTGGCCGTGTTGTCCGACAAAAACAAGCCGCTTTACAACTACTTCAAGCAGTTGTTTGCCCAGGTGACCAACCCGCCCATCGACCCGATCCGCGAAGCCATCGTGATGTCGCTGGTGTCGTTCATCGGCCCCAAGCCCAACCTGCTCGACATCAACCAGGTGAACCCCCCGATGCGCCTAGAAGTGAGCCAGCCGGTGCTCGACTTCGCCGACATGGAGAAGCTGCGTTACATCGACACCTTCACCAAAGGCAAGTTCCGCAGCCATGTGCTCGACATCACCTACCCGGTGAGCTGGGGCCGCGAAGGCGTGGAAGCCAAACTGGCTTCCTTGTGCGCCGAAGCGGTGGACGCGATCAAGGGCGGCAAGAACATTCTGATCGTGAGCGACCGCAAGGTCAGCGCCGAACAGGTGGCCATTCCTGCGCTGCTGGCTTTGTCGGCGATTCACCAGCACCTGGTGCGCGAAGGCTTGCGCACCACAGCGGGTCTGGTGGTCGAAACCGGCACGGCGCGCGAAGTGCACCATTTCGCGGTGTTGGCGGGCTACGGCGCGGAAGCCGTCCACCCCTACCTCGCGATGGAAGCCATCGCCAGGATGCACAAGGATCTGCCGGGCGACCTGAGCGCCGAGAAGGCGATCTACAACTACGTGAAGGCCATCGGCAAAGGCTTGTCGAAGATCATGTCCAAGATGGGCGTGTCGACCTACATGTCGTACTGCGGCGCCCAGCTGTTCGAAGCCATTGGCCTCAATACCGACACCATCTCCAAATACTTCACCGGCACCCCCAGCCGTGTGCAGGGCATTGGCGTGTTCCAGATCGCAGAAGAAGCGATCCGCATGCACAAGGCCGCGTTCGGTGACGATCCGGTGCTGGAAACCATGCTCGACGCGGGTGGCGAATACGCCTGGCGCACGCGTGGCGAAGAGCACATGTGGACCCCCGACGCCATCGCCAAGCTGCAGCACAGCTCGCGTTCCAACAACTGGAACACCTACAAGGAATACGCCCAGATCATCAACGACCAGAGCAAGCGCCACATGACGCTGCGTGGCCTGTTCGAGTTCAAGATCGATCCAGCCAAAGCCATCTCTATCGACGAAGTCGAACCCGCCAAAGAGATCGTCAAGCGTTTCGCAACCGGTGCGATGTCTTTGGGCTCGATCTCGACCGAGGCTCATTCGACCCTGGCCGTGGCCATGAACCGCATCGGCGGCAAGAGCAACACGGGCGAAGGCGGTGAAGACGCCAAACGCTACCGCAACGAACTCAAAGGCATCCCGATCAAGCAAGGCCAGACCATGTCTGACTTGCTGGGCAAAGAGGTCTTCGAGGTGGACTACGAGCTGCAAGAAGGTGACTCGATGCGCTCGCGCATCAAGCAGGTGGCTTCGGGCCGCTTCGGTGTCACCGCTGAATACCTCAACAGCGCCGACCAGATCCAGATCAAGATGGCGCAAGGCGCCAAGCCCGGCGAAGGCGGTCAATTGCCTGGCGGCAAGGTGTCAGACTACATCGGCAAGTTGCGCCACAGCGTGCCTGGCGTGGGCCTGATTTCGCCGCCACCGCACCACGACATCTACTCGATCGAAGATCTGGCGCAACTGATTCACGACCTGAAGAACGTCGCGCCTCACAGCTCCATCAGTGTCAAGCTGGTGTCGGAGATCGGCGTGGGCACCATCGCCACCGGCGTTGCCAAGTGCAAGGCCGATCACGTGGTGATCGCTGGCCATGACGGCGGCACGGGCGCATCGCCCTGGTCGTCGATCAAGCACGCCGGTTCGCCCTGGGAAATCGGGCTGGCCGAAACCCAGCAAACGCTGGTGCTGAACCGCTTGCGCAGCCGCATCCGCGTGCAGGCCGACGGTCAGATGAAAACCGGCCGCGACGTGGTGATCGGCGCCTTGCTGGGTGCCGACGAGTTCGGCTTCGCCACCGCACCGCTGGTGGTCGAGGGCTGCATCATGATGCGCAAATGCCACCTGAACACCTGCCCGGTCGGCGTGGCCACGCAAGACCCTGAACTGCGCAAGAAATTCACTGGCAAGCCCGAGCATGTGGTGAACTATTTCTTCTTCCTCGCCGAAGAAGCGCGCCAGATCATGGCCCAGCTGGGCATCCGCACGTTTGACGAACTGATCGGCCGTGCCGACCTGCTCGACATGCGCCAGGGCATTGAACACTGGAAAGCCAAGGGCCTCGATTTCAGCCGCTTGCTGGCTGTACCGAATGTGCCTGCTGATGTGCCTCGCTTGCACACCGAGAGCCAGAACCACGGCCTTGAAAAGGCGCTCGACAATGTGCTGATCGCCAAGTCACGTGCGGCCATCGACAAAGGCGAACGGGTCAAATTCCTGGAGGCTGTGCGCAACGTGAACCGCTCGGTGGGCGCCATGCTCTCCGGCGCGGTGACGAAAGTGCATCCCGAGGGATTGCCTGATGACACCATCCACATCCAGATGGAGGGCACGGGTGGTCAGTCGTTCGGCGCCTTCCTGACCAATGGCATCACGCTCTACCTGATTGGTGACGCCAACGACTACACCGGCAAAGGCCTTTCCGGCGGCCGCGTGGTGGTGCGGCCCAGTATCGATTTCCGCGGCGAATCGGCGCGCAACATCATTGTGGGCAACACGGTCATGTACGGAGCAACCTCGGGCGAGGCTTACTTCAGCGGCGTGGCCGGGGAGCGTTTCGCGGTGCGTCTGTCTGGCGCCACGACGGTGGTCGAAGGCACGGGCGACCACGGGTGCGAGTACATGACGGGCGGCACGGTGGTGGTGCTCGGCAAGACCGGGCGCAACTTCGCCGCAGGCATGAGCGGCGGCGTGGCGTACATCTACGATGAAGACGGCAGCTTCGCCGAGCGCTGCAACATGGCCATGGTCAGCATCGACAAGGTGTTGACCACGGCCGAGCAAACCGCTCAGATGGACCGCGCCATCTGGCACCGCGACCAGACCGACGAAGCGCAGCTGAAGAAGCTGCTCGAAGACCACAACCGCTGGACTGGCAGCAAGCGCGCGCGCGAGTTGCTCGACAACTGGTCGCAGGCCCGCGGGAAGTTCGTCAAGGTGTTCCCGAACGAATACAAGCGGGCACTGGGTGAGATCAACGCGCGCAAGGAAGCCGCAGATGTGACCACCAAGGCGCAGGCGACTGCCAAGAAAAAAACGGCCCCGGCCAAATAAGCCACAGCCAAGAAAAGGACACACATCATGGGAAAAGTCACTGGCTTCATGGAATACGAGCGTCTTGAAGAGGGCTACAAGCCTGTCGCGGATCGCTTGAAAGACTACAAAGAGTTCGTTGTCACGCTGGACGATGGCAAGGCCAAGATCCAGGCTGCGCGCTGCATGGACTGCGGCACGCCGTTTTGCAACAGCGGCTGCCCGGTCAACAACATCATTCCGGACTTCAACGACCTCGTCTATTCGGGCGACTGGAAGAACGCGATCACGGTGCTGCACAGCACCAACAACTTCCCCGAGTTCACCGGCCGCATCTGCCCCGCGCCTTGCGAAGCGGCCTGCACGGTCAATGTGAACGGCGACGCGGTGGGCATCAAGTCCATCGAGCACGCGATCATTGACAAGGCCTGGGCCGAAGGCTGGGTGAAGCCCATGCCGGCAAAGATCAAGACCGGCAAGAAAGTGGCCGTGGTCGGCTCCGGCCCTGCCGGCATGGCGGCGTCCCAGCAACTGGCGCGCGCGGGTCACGATGTGACCCTGTTCGAGAAGAACGACCGCGTGGGAGGCCTGCTGCGCTACGGCATCCCCGACTTCAAGATGGAGAAGAGCCACATCGACCGCCGCGTCGAGCAGATGGAGGCCGAGGGTGTGAAGTTCCGCACCGGTGTGTTGATCGGTGAGATGCCCAAAGACAGCAAGATCACCAACTGGGCCAAAGAGACGATGTCGGCCGAGCAGCTCAAGAAGGATTTTGATGCCGTCTTGCTGACTGGCGGCTCCGAGCAAAGCCGCGATCTGCCGGTGCCGGGCCGCGATCTCGAAGGCATCCATTTCGCGATGGAGTTCCTGCCGCAGCAAAACAAGGTCAACGCCGGCGACAAGGTCAAGGGCCAGTTGCGCGCCGACGGCAAGCACGTGATCGTGATCGGCGGCGGCGATACCGGCTCCGATTGCGTGGGCACCAGCACCCGCCACGGCGCGGTCAATGTGACCCAGTTCGAGGTGATGCCTCAGCCGCCAGAGCAGGAAAACAAGCCGCTGGTCTGGCCCTACTGGCCGCTGAAGATGCGCACCAGCTCCAGCCATGACGAGAGCGCCGAAAAAGGCATTCTGGCGCGTGAGTTTGCCATTTCCACCAAAGAATTCGTCGGCAAGGGCGGCAAGGTGACCGGCCTGAAAACCGTGAACGTCGAGTTCAAGGACGGCAAGCTGGTGGAAATCCCGGGCACCGAAAAGGAATACAAAGCCGATCTGGTCTTGCTGGCCATGGGTTTTGTGAACCCCACCGCAACCGTGCTTGATGCTTTCGGCGTCGACAAAGATGGCCGTGGCAATGCCAAGGCCACCACCGATTTTGACGGTGGCTATGCGACCAGCGTAGACAAGGTGTTTGCAGCAGGCGATATGCGTCGTGGTCAGAGCCTGGTTGTCTGGGCTATTCGGGAAGGGCGGCAAGCTGCCCGTGCTGTGGATGAATTCCTGATGGGATTCTCTGACTTGCCTCGCTGAACGAGGGGCGAATCCGCAAGCCTGGGCGCTTGCTTGACAGAAGGCGGCGGTGTTTCCGGACTTCGCCGCCTTTTTCATGGGTAATTCCCGCCGAAGCTGGGCCGCTTGCTGGTGCCTGGTGAAATTCCCCGTCACCAGATCGGGGTATTCCCGCATGCGACAATGCGCGATTGAACGCAAATGCCCATGAGTGACAAACCCTTTATTGAAATCGACCATGTGACCTTCGGCTACAACAGCAGCCGAACCATATTGAACGATGTCTCCCTGCAATTCGCGCGTGGCAAGGTCACGTCCGTCTTGGGCGGCTCCGGCTGCGGGAAGACGACCCTGCTGCGACTCATCGGTGGCGTGCATGCGCCCAACAGCGGACGCGTGATTTTTGATGGCGAGACCGTCAACACCAATGACAAGGCACAACTGTTCCGGTTGCGTCGACGCCTGGGCATGTTGTTCCAGTTTGGCGCGCTGTTTACCGACTTGACGGTGCTCGACAACGTGGCCTTCCCGTTGCGCGAAATGACCGATTTGCCCGAAGAGCTGATTCGCAACATCGTGTTGATGAAGCTCAATGCGGTCGGTCTTCGCGGCGCGGCCAACCTGCGAATCAGTGAGGTGTCAGGTGGCATGGCCCGGCGCGTTGCCCTGGCCCGCGCCATTGCACTGGACCCCGAACTCATCATGTATGACGAACCCTTTGCCGGTCTGGATCTGGTGTCCATGGGGGTAGCCGCCAAGCTGATCCGCACGCTGACCGACGTGACAGGCGCGACGACGCTGCTCATTTCGCACGATGTGCCCCAGTGCATGGCCATCAGCGATGCCGTGGTGTTGCTGGCCCCGGGTGGCCGTATCGTTGCCCAGGGCACGCCGGCTGAACTGATGGCCAGTGATGACCCTGAAACGCGCCAGTTCGTGCGTGGTGAGCCAGATGGACCGGTGAAGTTTCACTACCCGGCCCCTCCGCTGGAAGAAGACTTCGGGGCGAGGGCGTCGGCATGAATTTTTTCCAACGTCTGGGCCAGAGCGTACTGGAAGGCCTGGCTGCCTGGGGGCGTGGTGCGCTGTTCTTCCTGGAGCTGCTTGCGGCAGTGCCTGCCAGCTTGCGACGCTTTGGTCTCGTGGTAGGACAAATCCACGCCATTGGCAACCGTTCGCTGGTCATCATTCTGGCTTCAGGCCTGTCTGTCGGTTTCGTGCTGGCGTTGCAGATGTACTACGCCCTGGTGACCTACGGCGCGGCTGAGTCGCTGGGCCTGATCGTCAACCTCTCGTTGGTGCGCGAGTTGGGTCCGGTGGTGACAGCACTGCTGTTCGCTGGGCGCGCAGGCACTTCACTGACGGCCGAAATTGGCTTGATGAAAGCCGGTGAGCAGATCGCAGCCATGGAATTGATGGCCATTGACCCGCGCTCGCGCGTCTTGGCGCCCCGGTTCCTGGCTGGCGTTATTTCCATGCCGCTGCTGGCTGCCTTGTTTTCAGCGATTGGTATTCTGGGCGCCTATGTCGTGGCCGTGGGATTGATTGGAATTGATGCCGGCAATTTCTGGTCGATCCAGCAAAACGGTGTGGATGTCTGGCGCGATGTCGGCAACGGCGTTGTGAAGAGCTTCGTTTTTGGTGTGGTTTGCACCGCCGTGGCTTTGTACCAGGGCTTTGAGACCGAAGCGACGCCCGAGGGCGTGGCCTATGCCACCACGCGCACTGTGGTGACTGCCTCATTGAGTGTGTTGGCTCTTGACTTCCTTCTCACTGCGTGGATGTTCTCAACGCCTTGAATGATTCCCTTGTGGAGATCTTATGAATAAAAAAAGCATTGAAATTTTTGTTGGCCTGTTTGTTGCCCTTGGCGCCTTGGGCTTGTTGTTTCTGGCGCTGAAGGCGGCCAATCTGGGCAGCTTTTCAGGCGGGGGCGACACCTACAGTCTGACCGCCAAGTTTGACAACATCGGTGGATTGAAGGCCCGTGCCCCGATCCGCGCAGCAGGTGTGACCGTGGGGCGAATCACCGGCATCAGCCTGGATGCGGTGACCTACCAAGGTCTGGTGTCGATGGAGGTGAATAAAGGTATCGTATTTCCCCGTGATACTTCCGCCAAAATCCTGACGGCCGGGCTGCTCGGAGACCAGTACATCGGTCTCGAGGCCGGTGGCGACCCCGAGAACCTCAAAGCCGGTGATGTGATCACCCGCACCCAATCGGCGGTGGTGCTTGAGAACCTTATTGGCCAGTTCCTGTTCAGCAAAGCCGCTGATGGTGGTTCGGATAAATCTGAGTAACGTTTTGGTAAGGCGATCTGCGTCAGGATTCACCGGATCAAACAAAGGTGCATTCATGAAAAATCACAACCGTTTCTCACGCCTGGGCCGGGTTGGTCTGCAAGGTGCTGCCGTTGTGCTGGCTTTGTTCCTGGCTGGCTGTGCCACCGGGCCGGACGCCAACCCCCGCGATCCGTTTGAACCTTTCAATAGAGAGGTTTCCGGTGTCAACGACGCGGTTGATCGTGCTGTACTCAAGCCCGTTGCGACCGCCTACACCACAGTCACGCCCGATTTGGTGCGCACAGGCGTCAGCAACTTCTTCCGCAATGTGGGCGATGCTTGGTCTTTTGTGAACGCTACTTTGCAGTTGCGGCCGAAGGAAGCGTCTGAAAATGCCTTGCGGTTTGGCGTCAACACAGTGTTCGGATTGGGTGGTTTGCTCGACATTGCCTCTGAAATTGGTCTTGAGCGCACGACGCTTGATTTTGGCCAGACGCTGGGTCGATGGGGCGTTCCACCGGGTCCATACCTTGTTTTGCCGCTATTTGGCCCATCTTCGGTGCGTGATGCAGCAGGATTCACAATCGAATCGCGCGGAGATCTGGTGCAGGGGTTGTCAGACGTACCTTTGCGCAACTCTTTGTACGCCTTGCGCGCTGTTGAAACCCGGGCCAACCTGCTGCGTGCCACCTCCATTCTCGAAGGTGCGGCTTTGGATAAATACACATTCACGCGTGATATTTATCTGAACCGTCGCGAAAGCCAGATCGAAGATCTGAAAGACAAAGGTGTGGGGCTGAAAAACGGATATTGAAGATTGCCAAATCTGTCCCTGCTTCATCTCACTGTTACCTCTGCATTACAAAAGCGAAACAAATATCGGGAACTGTCCACTTACAGTTTCTATCTCAATAGCCAAGCCGACGCGCCACTCAGGTGCTTGGCAACCAATTAGGAGCCTTTTATGAAAATGCAACGACGCCAATGGATGTCCAGCCTGCTGATTGCTGGGGCCGTATTTGCCAGTCCCGTGGTACTGGCCGCCGAAGAAGGTCCTGATGTGATGGTGCAGCGCATTTCTACCGAAGTGATGGATGCGGTGAAAGCCGACGCAGCCATTCAAGCCGGCGATGTGAACCGTATCGTGGCGCTGGTTGACAGCAAGATCATGCCCAACGTCAATTTCTCCCGCATGACCGCTTCGGCTGTGGGGCGTTTCTGGCGACAGGCCACTCCAGAGCAGCAGGCGAAGTTGCAGACCGAATTCAAAACGCTTCTGGTGCGCACTTACGCGGGCGCACTCGGTGAAGTGAAGGACCAGTCTTTGTCGTTCAAGCCCACCCGCTTTCGCGCAGAAGACACCGATGTGGTGGTTCGCTCGGTGGTGCGCGGACGCGGTGAGCCGATCCAGCTGGACTACCGTCTGGAAAAAGGAGCAGACGGCTGGAAGATCTACGACTTGAACGTGCTGGGTATCTGGCTGGTTGATACCTATCGCAGCCAGTTCGCGCAAGAAATCAACAGCAACGGTCTCGATGGATTGATCGCCACCTTGACTCAGCGCAACAAAGCCTCTGGTGGCAAAGCGGGCTGAAACCATGGAGCTCCGTGATTCGAATGACACAGGCACGGTGAGCTTGCCGGAGCGCCTCACCTTGCAAGAGGCGGTAGCGGTGTTGGAGCGTTTGGGGCGTTTGTTGAAAACCCAGCCGGGCCCAACAGTTTCTTTGAATGCCAGCGCCTTGAAGGTGTTTGATTCTTCTGCGGTGGCTGTGCTGCTGGAATTGCGGCGTACCCTTCTGGCACAAGGCAAGACCCTTGCCGTGGTCGAGTGGCCCAAGCGGTTGCGGGATCTGGTCGGGTTGTACGGGGTCAACGAGCTCCTCCCGGGTTGAAATTGCTGGCATAAGCCTTTGCCGCAACGGGCTGGGCAAGGGCCGCTTAAAATCAGAGGTTGGCCTCGGTTGTGGCAGATTTCCTGCTGGTACCGGGCTCCGTCTGTTGGATCTCAATGCCCGCCGTCTCCTTTCAAAACATTTCCAAAACTTACGCCACGCCCAAAGGTGAACTGCAGGCTTTGCGCTCGGTCTCTTTTGATATCGAGCAGGGTGAGTTTTTTGGTCTCCTTGGGCCCAATGGGGCTGGAAAAACCACGTTGATCAGCGTGCTCGCGGGCCTGGCAAAGGCCACGGGGGGGACGGCACGCGTGCATGGGCACGATGTGCAGACCGACTACCAGGCTGCGCGCCGGGCTCTTGGTGTGGTGCCTCAAGAGCTTGTGTTTGATCCCTTTTTCACGGTGCGCGAAGCGCTCCGATTCCAGTCGGGCTACTTCGGCATTCAGAAGAACGGCGCCTGGATCGATGAACTCCTGCACAGCCTGGGTCTGACAGACAAGGCCTCTGCCAATATGCGCCAGCTGTCTGGCGGTATGAAGCGCCGCGTGTTGGTGGCGCTGGCTCTGGTGCACAAGCCGCAGGTCATTGTGCTCGATGAGCCCACCGCCGGCGTGGATGTGGAGTTGCGCCAGACGCTGTGGCAGTTTGTGTCTCAACTCAACAAGCAGGGCAGTACCGTGCTGCTGACCACCCACTATCTGGAAGAGGCCGAGGCTCTGTGTGGACGTCTGGCATTGCTCAATCGGGGTGAGGTCGTAGCGCTGGACCGCACCTCGCAATTGCTCAAGCGTGCAGCTTCCAACATCCTGCGCTTCAAGACCGATGACGTCTTGCCTGCCGAGTTGGCTGCGCAAGCCCGCATCACCGGCCGGGTAGTGCAGTTGCCTGCCAACGACGCGTTGGCGGTGGAGCGCATTTTGGCGCAGGTGCGCGAAGCCGGGGCCAGCGCGGATGACATTGAAATCAGGAAGGCCGATCTGGAAGATGTGTTCCTTGAGCTGATTCAGGGCAGCAACGCAGCACAGAGTGCCAAAACGGCTCAAGGAGCCGCCGCATGAACGGCTGGCAAATGCTCTTCTACAAAGAGATCCTGCGTTTCTGGAAGGTAGGTTTCCAAACCGTGGCCGCGCCAGTGATTACTGCAATTTTGTACATGATGATTTTCGGGCATGTGCTCGAAGGCCGCGTGCAGGTGTATGACTCGGTGAGTTACACGGCATTTCTCCTGCCCGGTCTGGTGATGATGAGCGTGTTGCAAAACGCGTTTGCCAACAGCAGCAGCTCGCTGATCCAGAGCAAGGTCATGGGCAATCTGGTGTTTTTGCAGCTCACGCCTTTGTCGCACCGCGCCTGGTTTTTGGCCTACGTGGGTTCTTCCGTGGTGCGCGGCATGGCCGTGGGCGCAGGGGTGATGCTGGTGACCTGGTGGTTTGCCCGGCCGCCTTTTGCCGCGCCAATCTGGATTCTGGTGTTTGGCTTCATGGGTGCTGCCTTGCTGGGAGGTCTGGGTTTGATCGCTGGTCTTTGGGCCGAGAAATTCGACCAGATGGCTGCGTTTCAAAACTTCGTCATCATGCCCATGACCTTCCTTTCTGGCGTGTTCTACTCGATCCATTCCTTGCCAGAAATCTGGCAGCGCGTGAGCCACCTGAACCCGTTCTTCTACATGATTGACGGTTTTCGATACGGCTTCTTTGGCGTCAGCGATGTGTCGCCATGGATCAGCCTGGTGTTGGTCGGTGGCGCGTTGGCCGTGGTGAGTGCCATTGGCCTGCACCTGCTGCGCACCGGCTACAAAACACGCCACTAGAACAGGGCAAACCGTTTGAACTATTTGGACCCAACGATATGACCGCTGAAGAATTGCAATCCCTCATCACTGACGGCCTGCCTTGTGAACACATTGAGGTCACCGGCGACGGACGCCATTGGTCGGCCGTGATCGTTTCGCCTGCTTTTGAGGGGCTGCGTTTGATCGCTCGCCACAAAAAGGTCTACGACACCTTGGGCGCCCGCATCAAGACCGACGAGGTGCATGCGCTGTCCATGAAGACCCATACCCCCACCGAGTGGGCGAAAAAGTGACCCCCTGGCGCCGATTCGCGTCACCTCAAAGGGCGCGCAGTCAGCAGTCTGGCACAGCCAGTCCTGCGGTGACCCTGGCGGGCGGCGCACTCACCAACCGTTTCAGTGGCGCTGAGTGCCATCTATAAAAGCGAGATTTACCATGGACAAACTGCAGATCACCGGTGGCCACACCCTTAACGGCGAAGTTGTCATTTCCGGCGCCAAGAATGCGGCCTTGCCCGAAATGTGCGCCACGCTGTTGACCGATGAGCCCGTGCGTTTGCTGAATGTGCCGCGCCTGCAGGATGTGGCCACCATGCGCCGCTTGCTCGACAACATGGGTGTGAAAACAGAGACCCACGGCGACCGCGGCGGCATGTCGTTCCAGGCGGCAGATTCGATCAACCCCGAAGCGCCCTATGAACTGGTGAAGACCATGCGCGCATCGGTGCTGGTGTTGGGTCCGTTGCTGGCGCGCTTTGGTCGCGCCAAGGTGTCGTTGCCCGGTGGTTGCGCCATCGGCTCGCGCCCGGTGGACCAGCACATCAAGGGCCTGCAAGCCATGGGTGCCGAGATCGATGTGGAGCACGGTTACATGGTCGCCCGCCTGCCTGCAGGCCGTACGCGCTTGCAAGGCGCGCGCATCGCCACCGACATGGTGACTGTGACCGGCACCGAAAACTTCCTCATGGCCGCAGCGCTGGCCGAGGGTGAAACGGTTCTGGAAAACGCTGCCCAGGAACCCGAAATTCCCGATCTGGCCGAGATGCTGATTGCCATGGGCGCCAAGATTGAAGGCCATGGCACCAGCCGTATCCACATCCAGGGCGTGGAGCGTCTGCATGGTGGAACCCATCAGGTGGTGGCTGACCGCATCGAAGCCGGTACTTTTCTGTGTGCCGTCGCGGCCACGGGCGGGGATGTGATCTTGCGCCATGCGAGGGCGGATCACATGGACGCGGTGATCGACAAGCTGCGCGACGCTGGCGCCACGATCGAGCCTGGCAGCAATGCCGACGGTCCTTTTATCCGTGTGCGAGCCTCGGGGCGCCTTAAGGCGCAGTCGTTCCGAACCACCGAATACCCCGGTTTTCCGACCGACATGCAGGCTCAGTTCATGGCTTTGAACCTCATTTCAGAAGGCACGGCCACCGTCACCGAAACCATCTTCGAGAACCGTTTCATGCATGTGGACGAGATGACGCGCCTGGGTGCGCACATACAGACCGAAGGCAAGGTGGCCATCGTTGAAGGCGTGAGCAAGTTGTCTGGTGCCACCGTGATGGCCACTGATCTGCGGGCGTCTGCCAGTCTGGTGATCGCTGGCCTGGTGTCTGAGGGCGACACCATTGTCGATCGCATTTACCACCTGGATCGTGGTTACGACCAGATGGAGGAAAAACTGCGCGCCATTGGTGCACAAATCGAGCGCATAAAGGGTTGATGAAATGATCACACTCGCTCTCTCCAAAGGTCGCATATTTGACGAAACCCTGCCACTGCTGGCCGCGGCTGGCATCGAAGTGCTGGAAGACCCTGAGAAGTCGCGCAAGCTGATTTTGCCGACCAACCAGCCCGAAGTGCGGGTGGTGTTGGTGCGCGCTTCAGATGTGCCGACCTATGTCGAATACGGTGGGGCCGATCTGGGTGTGACTGGCAAAGACACGCTGATTGAACATGGTGGCCAAGGCTTGTACCAGCCGCTGGATTTGCAAATCGCCAAGTGCCGCATGAGCGTGGCAGTGCGTGCCGATTTTGACTATGCCTCAGCCATGCGCCAGGGGTCACGATTGAAAGTGGCGACCAAGTACACCTCCATTGCACGCGAGTTTTTCGCCAGCAAGGGTGTGCATGTGGATCTCATCAAGCTCTATGGCAGCATGGAGCTCGCTCCGCTGACCGGCTTGGCCGATGCCATTGTGGACCTGGTGTCCACCGGTAATACGCTCAAGGCCAATCACCTGATCGAAGTCGAGCGAATCATGGACATCAGCTCTCGCCTGGTGGTCAACCAGGCCGCGCTCAAGCTCAAGCAAGCCCAGATCCGCCCCATCATCGACGCCTTCACCCAAGCCATTGGCAAGACCACAGCTTCAACACAATGAGCCTCTCCGCCCAGCCCGTTCGTCTGTCCACCACCGCTGCTGATTTTGAGGCGCAGTTTGCGGCCAGGCTGCATTGGTCGGCCGAGACCGACGGTGCGATCGAGCAACGCGTGGCCGACATCCTGGCCGATGTCATGCAACGGGGCGACGCGGCCGTCTTGGAATACACCGCACGGTTCGATGGTGTGAGCCAGGACAGCGTTAAAGCGCTGGAGCTGACGCAGGCCGAGTTGAAGGACGCTTTCGAAGGTTTGCCTGAGGCCCAGCGTTGTGCGTTGGAAGCCGCCGCGCGCCGCGTCCGCTCGTACCACGAAGCGCAGAAAAAGGCCTCGGGAGAAAGCTGGAGCTACCGCGATGAAGATGGCACGCTGCTCGGCCAGAAGGTCACGCCACTGGACCGCGTGGGGATTTATGTGCCCGGCGGCAAAGCCGCTTACCCGTCCAGCGTGTTGATGAACGCCATCCCGGCCCACGTGGCAGGGGTGCAGGAGATCATCATGGTGGTGCCCACGCCGCGTGGCGAAAAAAACAGCCTGGTGCTCGCTGCGGCCTATGTGGCTGGTGTTTCACGCGCCTTCACCATCGGCGGCGCACAGGCCGTGGCCGCGTTGGCCTACGGCACGGCCACCGTACCGAAGGTCGACAAAATCACCGGTCCGGGCAACGCCTATGTGGCCAGCGCAAAAAAGCGGGTTTTCGGAATGGTCGGCATCGACATGATTGCCGGCCCGAGCGAAATATTGGTCTTGGCCGATGGCAGCACGCCCGCTGAATGGGTGGCCATGGATTTGTTCAGCCAGGCGGAGCATGACGAGCTCGCGCAAAGCATCTTGTTGTGCCCAGATGCCAGCTATCTGGATGCTGTGCAAGCCGAAATTGATCGCCTGCTTCCAGCCATGCCACGCGCGGAAATCATCGCGAAAAGCCTGAACGACCGGGGAGCATTGATTCAAACCCGCGACATGGCCGAAGCCTGCGCCCTGAGCAACCGCATTGCGCCCGAGCATCTGGAGGTGTCCAGCGCCGAACCGCACCGCTGGGAGCCCTTGCTCAAACACGCGGGTGCCATCTTTCTCGGCGCCTACACCAGCGAAAGCCTGGGTGATTATTGCGCAGGCCCCAACCACGTGTTGCCCACCAGCGGAACCGCCCGTTTTTCCTCACCACTGGGTGTTTACGATTTTCAGAAACGCAGCAGCCTGATCGAGGTCAGCGCTGCTGGCGCCCAGACCTTGGGCGTCATCGCTGCAGAGCTCGCCTATGGCGAAGGCCTGCAAGCCCATGCCCGCGCTGCCGAATTGCGTTTGAACAATATCCCCCCGATGCGAGGTGAATCATGAACCAGAGCCCTATGCGATTCATCCGGCAGGACATCCAGTCCATGCATGCCTACGCCATCCAGGATTCCACGGGATTGATCAAACTCGATGCAATGGAAAACCCGTTTGCGCTCCCGGCCGAATTGCAGTCCGAGTTGGGCGCCCGGCTGGGTGCGCTGGCGATCAACCGATATCCTGGCTCTCGCATTGACGATTTGAAGAAAGCACTGGGCGAGTACATCGATTTGCCCGCAGGCACCAGTTTGATGCTGGGCAACGGTTCGGACGAACTGATTTCCCTGCTGGCCATGACCTGTGATGTGCCCGGGGCGTCCATTTTGGCGCCGTTGCCCGGATTTGTGATGTACGCCATGGGCGCGCAACTGCAAGGTTTGGCTTTCCATGGCGTGCCGCTGACCGCCGACTTCGAGCTGGACGAAGCCGCCATGCTGGCCACCATGGGTGAGCATCAACCTGCCATCACCTACATCGCTTACCCGAACAACCCCACGGCCAATTTGTGGGACGCTGCGGTCATCCGCCGCTTGATCGCTGAAGCTGCCACTTATGGCGGTCTGGTCGTGATGGACGAGGCTTATCAGCCTTTTTCCAGCCGCAGCTGGCTGGACGAGATTCGGGCACATCCGCTAGCGAATGCCAACGTGTTGCTCATGCGCACCCTGTCCAAGTTTGGCCTCGCCGGCGTGCGCCTGGGCTACATGGTCGGGCCGCAGGCGCTGGTGCACGAGGTCGACAAGCTGCGCCCGCCGTACAACGTGAGTGTGCTCAATGCAGAATGCGCCCTGTTTGCACTGGAGCATGCCCAGGTGTTCGCCCGGCAGGCGGCGCACATCTGCGAGCAGCGCGAGGTCTTGATCGACGCGTTGGGCAAAATGCCCGGTGTGACGGCCTATCCCAGCGATGCCAACATGGTGCTGACGCGTGTGCCCGATGCACAACGATGTTTCGATGGCCTCAAGGCCGACAGCATTCTGGTGAAGAATGTTTCTAAAATGCACCCATTGCTGGGCGAATGCCTGCGTTTGACGGTAGGAACGCCCGCCGAGAACGCGCAACTGATCCACTCCCTGCAAAAACACCTATGACGTCCCAGGCTACTGCCTCTTCTCCAGCCGCCACCGACCGTGTGGCCCAGGTTCAGCGCGATACCTCTGAAACCCAGATCGGTGTGCGCATCAATCTGGACGGTACCGGTGCTGCCATTCTGTCCACAGGCATTGGGTTTTTTGACCACATGCTCGATCAGATCGCGCGCCACGGCCTGATCGATCTCGATATTCTGGCCAAAGGCGATTTGCACATCGACGGACACCACACGGTGGAAGACGTGGGCATCACGCTTGGGCAGGCCTTTGCCAAGGCAGTGGGTGACAAAAAGGGCATTCGCCGCTACGGCCATGCCTATGTGCCGCTGGACGAAGCTTTGTCCCGCGTGGTCATCGATTTTTCTGGCCGCCCCGGTCTGCACATGCGCGTGCCCTTCAAAAGCGGCATGGTCGGCCAGTTTGACACGCAGCTGGCGTTTGAATTTTTTCAAGGTTTTGTGAACCATGCGGGTGTCACACTGCACATCGACAACCTGCACGGTGAAAACGCCCACCACCAGGCCGAGACGGTGTTCAAGGCCTTTGCCCGGGCGCTGCGCATGGCGCTTGAACGCGATCCGCGCATGGGCGATGTGATACCTTCGACCAAAGGTTCCCTGTAACCCCTTGCCTGTTCCTGTGAGATGAAAACCAAGACAGTCGCCGTGGTGGACTACGGCAGTGGCAATTTGCGTTCGGTTTCGCAGGCGGTGGCGCATGTGGCCGCGGGCAGTGGCCTGAATGTGGCCGTGACCTCCGATCCCCAGGCTGTGATGGATGCCGAGCGCATCGTTTTGCCCGGTCAGGGTCACATGGCCGATTGCACGCGCGAACTGGCCGAGTCGGGTTTGCTGGATGCCGTGTTGCATGCCGCCGCCAACAAGCCTTTGTTCGGTGTCTGCGTGGGCATGCAAATGCTGCTCGACCGCAGTGAAGAAGGGCCGGCCGAGGGTTTGGGGCTGATCCCTGGCGAGGTGGTCAAGTTTCAGCTGGAAGGGCGTTTGCAGGCCGATGGCAGCCGATTCAAAGTGCCGCAAATGGGCTGGAACGCGGTGTTTCACGACCTGGGTCGAGGCCCGGCACATCCAGTTTGGGAAGGCATCGACGACGGCGCCTATTTCTATTTCGTTCACAGTTATTACGCCAAACCGATCAACCCACAGCACACGGTGGGTGAGGCCGATTTTGGCGGCCGTTTCGCCGCAGCCATTGCGCGGGGCAACATTTTTGCGACCCAGTTTCACCCCGAAAAAAGCGCCGATCAGGGTCTGGCGCTTTACCGGAATTTCCTCCACTGGAACCCCTGATTCCTCCCGTTCTGAGAACCTCTCACCATGTTGCTGATTCCCGCCATCGACCTCAAAGACGGCCATTGCGTTCGCCTCAAACAGGGCGATATGGACCAATCCACTGTGTTCGGGGAAGACCCGGCGGCCATCGCCCGCAGTTGGGTGGACAAAGGCGCGCGCCGCATCCATTTGGTGGACCTGAACGGAGCGTTCGCGGGCAAACCCAAGAATGAGCAGGCCATTCGCGCCATCTTGAAAGAAGTGGGCTCTGAGGTGGATGTGCAGCTGGGTGGAGGTATTCGTGATCTCGACACCATTGAACGCTATCTGGATGCAGGTTTGCGCTACGTGATCGTGGGTACCGCGGCAGTGAAGAACCCCGGCTTCCTGCAAGATGCCTGTACGGCTTTTGGCGGCCACATCGTCGTGGGCCTCGATGCCAAAGATGGCAAGGTGGCCACCGATGGATGGAGCAAGCTGACCGGCCACGAAGTGGTCGACCTGGGCAAGAAGTTCCAGGACTACGGCGTGGAAAGCATCATCTACACGGACATCGGTCGGGATGGCATGCTCAGTGGGATCAACATCGAAGCCACGGTGACGCTGGCGCAGGCGCTGACGATTCCCGTGATCGCTTCCGGAGGTCTCTCCAACCTTGACGACATTCGCGCCTTGTGTGCCGTGGAAGAGGAGGGTGTGGAAGGCGTGATCTGTGGTCGCTCGATCTACAGTGGTGATCTCGATTTTGAAGCGGCCCAGCAACTGGCCGACGACTTGAACGGCTGAACGCGCACCCGCGCTGCCTTCGTATCACCCTCTCAATGGGCGTCAATGGCGGACTGGCCGAGCCAGATCCGCGTTGACCGGGGTCGAGAAACCTTCTCGATCGAACGTTTTGACTCTCCGAGGACTTTGATTTGCTTGCCAAACGCATCATCCCCTGCATGGACGTGACCAATGGCCGCGTGGTCAAAGGCGTCAATTTCGTCGAATTGCGTGATGCCGGTGATCCGGTCGAAATCGCCGCGCGCTACAACGATCAGGGTGCCGATGAGCTCACTTTTCTCGACATTACAGCCACCAGCGATGGTCGAGACCTGATCCTGCACATCATCGAGGCGGTGGCTTCGCAGGTGTTTATCCCTTTGACTGTGGGTGGTGGCGTACGCTCGGTCGACGACGTGCGCCGACTGCTCAATGCCGGGGCCGACAAAACCAGCTTCAACTCGGCCGCGCTGGCCAATCCGCAAGTGATTCGTGAAGTCTCGGACAAGTATGGCTCGCAATGCATCGTTGTGGCCATAGACGCCAAGCGCAGGTTTGGGGACGATATGCTCGACCGCGGCGAAGGCTGGGACGTCTACAGCCACGGCGGGCGCAAGAACACCGGGCTTGACGCCGTGACATGGGCCAAACAAATGGCGGATTTCGGCGCGGGAGAGATCTTGCTGACCAGCATGGATCGCGACGGTACGAAATCCGGGTTCGATCTTGCGCTTACCCGGGCAGTGGCGGATGCGGTAGGTGTCCCCGTGATTGCCTCAGGTGGCGTGGGCAACCTGGACCACCTGGCCGATGGTGTTCAACAGGGTGGGGCTGACGCCGTTTTGGCTGCCAGCATTTTTCACTATGGAGAGTTCACCGTGGGTCAGGCCAAGGCGCGCATGGCCGAACGCGGTATCCCTGTCCGGCCCTGAACCCCAGGCACTCAACCTCAAGCGCCTTCTGAAGAGCCTTTATCGTGGGGCAACGCGGGCTGCTGGCGCTCCAGTCGGTCCTCTATTTGTCCCAGATTGGCGTTCAGACCGTTACCGGTGCTTTCTATGGTCTCGACAAGTGAGCTGCGCACCAAGTCCATTTTTTGAGCCAACTTGTCATTCAGAACAGCATCGCGCTCGGCTGTTTTTTGCAATTCGGCCTTCAGGTATTCGCGGAGTTCGTTAAAACGGGATGCTTCCGCTTTGTCGGCCAAATGGCGCTGCTCATTCGCATCTTTTGTGATGCGGCGCACTTCAATGGCATGGCTGGTTTGAAAGAACAGCAAGGCAATCAGGAAAACGGCGAACATGGCGACCAGCAGGCCGAGCATGACCAGGCCCAGCGGGGCTTGAATCTGGGCCATGCCCAGATCCAGCTCTGTGGTTTGCATGACGGCGTCAAAGTTGAGCGCGACAAAGCCGGCAATCACGAGAATCAGGGCGATCAGGAGCAGGGTGCGAAATCGCATGAGAAGCCTCCTCAGGCTGGTTACTTGATGTTGTTTGGTGGGCACTATTGGGGGTGCCGCAGTCTTTTCCCATAGTAACGCCAAACGCGCGGTCACTGGGCGCTGACCTCGGCGTGCATGTTAGATTCAGCCTATGAACTGGCTTGACGAAGTGAAGTGGGACAACCAAGGTTTGGTCCCGGTGATTGCACAGGAGGCCGCCACGGGCGACGTGCTGATGTTCGCCTGGATGAACCGCGAGGCGCTGCAAAAAACGGCTGAGTTGAAACGGGCCGTGTATTTCAGCCGGTCACGCAACAGGTTGTGGTTCAAAGGTGAGGAGTCGGGCCATGTGCAGACCGTACACGACATCCGGCTTGACTGTGACAATGATGTGGTCCTGCTCAAAGTCACCCAGCTTGGACACGAGCCTGGCATTGCTTGCCATACCGGTCGCCACAGCTGCTTTTACAAGCAACACGCTGATGGCCAATGGCAATCCGTAGAGCCGGTGCTAAAAGATCCCGAATCGATTTACAAATGAGTTCTGCACCCATGTCCTCCAGCGATGATCTGGCCCGATTGGCCGCCGTGATTGAAAGCCGAAAGCCGGCCAATGGCGGAGACCCGGACAAAAGCTATGTCTCGCGTTTGCTACACAAGGGCCCCGACGCCTTTTTAAAGAAAATCGGGGAGGAAGCCACAGAAGCCGTGATGGCGGCAAAGGACTGCGATCACGGTGGAGATCCGCAGTTCTTGGTGAACGAAATCGCTGATTTGTGGTTTCACTCCATGATCGCGCTGGCCCACTACGGCAAGGCGCCTTCCGATGTGATTGCAGAACTCGCGCGGCGTGAAGGGCTGAGCGGTCTTGAAGAGAAAGCGTTGCGCAAGGCCGTGGCGCGAGAAGCGTCTGAATAGGTATGTCTGAATGGAGAAACCGATGACCCAAGATCCCGATGTTCTGGACGTTCGAGTCAAAACAGACGAAGAAGCCGAATCATTGAAGACGGTTGGCTGGGTCAGCTACCTGTTGCACTTGATCGTCGCCGTGGCTGCAGTGGTGCCCGGTGCGCAGGTGGGCGCTGGCTTGTTGGTGGTGGCTTTGGTGATCGACCTGGTGAAAAAGTCGGATGCAGAAGGCACCTGGCAGGCCAGCCACTTTGCATGGCGCATCCGCACCGTGTTGTGGGCAGGATTTTTCTATGTGGTCACCTTTCCCTTGTTTTTGCTGCTGTACCTGCCCGGAGCGGTTGCTTGGGCGGTGATCTCCATCTGGTTCCTCTACCGCATCGTCAAGGGAATGGTGCGCATGAATGCCAGTGAAGCTTTACCTGAATGAATTCTTTACCCATGAGCGCTCACGATCCAAACTGCATTTTCTGCAAAATCATCGCAGGCCAGATCCCTTCCAAAAAGGTGTACGAGGACGACGAGGTTTTTGTGTTTCACGACATTCAGCCATGGGCACCCGTACACTTTTTGCTGGTGCCCAAAGCTCACATTCCTTCCATGGCCCAACTGACGCCCGAACATGAGCCGCTGATGGGGCGAATGATGGTGCTGGCCTCGCGTCTGGCTGCAGAACAGGGTTGCAACCCCTACCCGGATGGAGGGTTTCGCCTGGTATGCAACACCGGTACCGAGGGTGGGCAGGAGGTCCACCATATGCATGTGCATGTGATGGGTGGGCCGAGGCCATGGAAGCGGGGATAGACCGGCTGGGCTGGCGCCAAAGGATTTCCCTTTTGCGCAGGGGTTGAACTCTCGCCCGGGCTTAGAATCTGACAGGTCAGGCGTGAATGCGCTTTGTTACCATTTCTGGAGTAAATCATGGGTTCTTTTTCCATCTGGCACTGGCTCATCGTGCTGTTGATTGTGGTGATGGTGTTTGGTACGAAGAAGCTGAAGAACATCGGTTCGGATCTCGGCGGTGCGGTGAAGGGCTTCAAAGACGGCATGAAAGAAGGCGAGCAGGGGGGGCAGAACAGCCCGCAAAGGTGACCCAGGACGCTGCTCGCTCCACCAAAGAGACCATCGACGTCGAAGCACGTCAAAAAAGCTGATGGTTTTAGGCCAGTGACATGCATGTTTCTGGCCGAGCAGGCTGCGCCGTGCGCGGCCGCTTCATTTTCAGGACAGCCGATACATGATTGATTTGGGCATTTCCAAACTCGCCCTGATCGGTGCGGTGGCGCTGATCGTCATCGGACCGGAGAAGTTGCCTCGCGTGGCGCGAACTGTGGGCGCATTGCTGGGCAAGGCGCAGCGCTATGTGGCCGATGTGAAGGCCGAAGTCAACCGCTCGATGGATCTTGAAGAACTCAAGAAAATGAAGGATTCGGTTGAAAGCGCTGCACGCGATGTGCAGAGTTCGGTGCAGGAAAGTGCCAGCGACTTTGAAAAAACATGGTCAGAAGCCACGGCGGGCATCACCGACTACGACGCCATGGGGGGCATCGGCAGCGATCTTCACCCGGTCTACAAACGCCCCAAGAAAAATTGGCGCATCAAGCAGAAGGCCATGCCCCAGTGGTTCAAAGCCCGCGCTGGCGTGCGTACCCGCACCCAATCCGGCGCGGCTCGAGTGGCGCGCTTTCGCCCACGCCCCTCTTTTTCTAAGCGCTGATGCCCGACTCCAAAGACTCTGCCGACGAACTCGCCGGCACCGAACAGCCTTTTGTGCAGCACCTGATGGAGCTGCGCAACCGCCTGATGTACGGAATGGCCGGCTTGGCGGTGTGCATGATTGCACTGGCCATCTGGCCAGGACCAAGCGGCTTGATCGACTGGATCGCGATCCCTATTCGCGCTCACATGCCGCCCGACGCCAAACTGATCGCCGTGGGGGTGTTTTCGCCATTTTTCATCCCTATGAAAGTGTTGGCGATGACCGCGTTGGTCATCTCGCTTCCTTGGTGGATGTACCAGGTGTGGGCCTTCGTGGCCCCAGGCCTCTACAGCCATGAGAAGCGCTTTGCGATTCCTCTGATTGTTCTGGGCAGTCTGCTGGCCTATGTGGGCATTGCCTTCGTCCAGTTCATGGTGCTCGACAGGATGTTTGGCTTCATCCAGCAGTTCACGCCAAAAAGTGTGGCGGCAACCCCGGATATTGCTTCTTATGTGGAAGCCATTCTGTCGCTTTACCTCGCATTTGGCCTGGCGTTTCAGGTGCCTATTGTGGTGGTGTTGCTGGTCAAGATGAACATGGTGTCGGTGGAGAAGCTCAAGGATTTTCGAGGCTACTTTATCGTGGTGGCTTTTATTGTTGCGGCCGTTGTCACTCCGCCCGACGTGATTTCCCAGCTCGCATTGGCTGTGCCAATGTGTTTGCTGTACGAGGTTGGTATCTGGGGGGCTCGGTGGTTTGTGAAAACCACTGAGGCGCCTGAGGAAGAGGTTGCTGAGAACCCTGCCGAGTGACGACCCACTGGGCCAAGGTCCGTCAGAGGGTGAGGCAGTCTGGGCATTGCGAGGCAGCCGTTGACCGAAGCTTGAACCCCGTCTCAAGCTGCCTCACGGGCCTTGTGAATCACTTTGGCGAAGGCCGGTAGCGCGAAGGTCCGGTCTTGTTCGATTGGGTTGCGCTGCCCCGGCAAGCGCTTTGGAATGAAGCGCTTATTGGGTGCTCAGCGTTGATCTGCCTTGCCCGACAGGGTGCGCGTCCCCGGCGTCACTTCTATGCTGCTGGTGCCTGACTTGCGAACGATGTCCAGTTGCGCAGCCTTGCCCGGGGTAAGCGCTGCAACCGCCGAGAGCAACTGCGCCACGTTGTTGACCTTGCGGCCTTCCACGGCTGTGATCACGTCACCAGGCTGAATGCCTGCGTTTGCTGCAGGACCCTTTTGAAGCACGCCGGTGATGATGACGCCGCTGCCTGCTTTTAATCCGAAGGTTTCGGCCAGCTCGGGGGTCAGGTCTTGTGGCTCCACGCCGATCCAGCCCCGTGTCACCTGGCCATCACGCACGATGGCTTCCATGACGCTGCGGGCTGTAGAGGTTGGAATCGCGAAACCGATGCCCATTGACCCCCCGAGCGGGAGTAGATCGCCGTGTTGATGCCCATCAGGCGACCAGCAATGTCTACCAGTGCACCACCGGAGTTCCCAGGGTTGATGGCCGCATCGGTCTGGATGAAGTTTTCAAACGTGTTGATTCCCAACTGGGTTCGGCCTAACGCACTGACGATGCCGCTGGTCACGGTTTGACCAACGCCGAAAGGGTTGCCAATGGCGAGAACGGGATCACCGATGGTCAAGCGATCAGAGTCCCCCAGCGTGATCACGGGAAGCTCTTGGAGGTCGATTTTGAGAATGGCCAAGTCGGTTTCAGGATCGGTACCGATCACCTTGGCCGCACTCTGCCTGCCGTCGTTGAGCAAAACCTCAATCTCGTCAGCCTCTTCGATCACGTGGTTGTTGGTCAGAATGTAGCCCGCTGGGCTCACGATGACTCCTGAGCCCAGGCCTGCCTGGGGTTGGGACTGGCCCTGCTCGCCAAAAAAGAAGCGGAACCAAGGGTCGGTGCCTGCCTGCCCGGTCTCGGAGGCCTTGCTGGTGTTGATGCTGACCACTGCCGGAGAAGCGATGCGTGCAGCTGCACTGAAGTTGTTGACGCCAGCACTGGCCGTGCTCGGCACACTATCTGAAGACTCGATCACGGGAACGATCGATGTCAGAATGGGCTTGCGGTTCAGCCAGTCAGGCTTGAGCGTCGCGACGACAAAAAGCGCCGCCAGTAAAACCGTCACGGATTGGGCAAATACCAGCCAGAGTCGTTTCATGGGTGTTTTAGGGGTGCAGGTCGGCTGTATGCCTCAAGTGGCGCCAGCGCGTATTGTCCCGCAAATATGGATGGGGCTGCAGAGTTCAATCCAGTTGATGCAAGTCAATGCGCTGAAGTGGACGCCCGAGTGAAATGGGGCAATGATTCGATACAGGAATGGAGAAGGCAAATGAAAGCGTTAGTGGATCTTTTTTCAACAGACTACGGTTTGTTCAGTATCTCGGGCATCTTGTTCATGATCGGCATGGCAATATGGTTTTATCGCTTCTTCAACCGCAAGATGGATGAAGCGGAGCGGGCTCAAGGGCAAGAAAGCTGAACGTCAAAGGGGCAGGATGCCCCGGTGTCAAAATGCCAAGGCTGTGAGGGCGCGTGACTGCGTGCCTTCACAGCCTTTTGCGTTGATTCATCCATCAGGTTGCCCCCCTATGAACAGTTTTCACCTCGCCCCGGCAGTAACGCGGGACCAGTTGCTCCATTCGCTTGACACCTTGCTGCAGCCAGGTGGGTTCAAAGACTATGGACCCAACGGATTGCAGGTGGAGGGCCGCGCAGAAATTCGAAAAATCGTTTCGGGCGTCACGGCCAGCTTGGCAATGATCGACGTGGCCATTGAGGCAGGTGCAGATGCTTTGCTGGTGCACCATGGCCTTTTCTGGCGCGGACAGGATGGCCGGATCACTGGCTGGATGAAGCAGCGTCTGTCGCGCTTGCTGGCTCACGACATCAACCTGTTTGCCTACCACCTGCCCCTGGATGCCCATGTGAGTCTGGGCAACAATGCGCAATTGGCCAAGGAGTTGGGCATCGCCTTGGTTGAGGGAGCAGAGGGTCGGTTTGGAGAGCAGTCACTGGGGTTTTTGGGGCTCCGCGCCATGTCCAGTGCGGCCGCGCTGGCTGCGCATGTGCAGTCTGTATTGGGGCGCCCTGTCACGCTGGTGGCCGAACCCGATCGGCCGATTGAGCGAGTTGCGCTTTGCACCGGAGGTGCCCAGTCCTATTTTGAAAGTGCCATAGCTGCTGGCGCTGATGTTTTCATTACGGGTGAAATTTCTGAACCTCAAGCGCACTATGCCCGCGAATGTGGGGTTGCTTATATCGCGTGTGGGCACCATGCGTCGGAGCGCTATGGCGCGCCGGCGGTTGGCGCGCACGTGGCCGCTCAACTGGGGCTGGAGCATGAATTTTTCGACCTGGCCAATCCTGCCTGAGCCCCGCTTTCACCCGATTGGACCGTGACATGCCGAATCCGTTGAACCGCTTGCCCATGGTATTGACCATGGGAGATCCAGCCGGTATAGGCCCTGAAATCATCGCAGGCGCCATGATCGAACACCCCGACTTGTTGGCCAAGGAGGTGGTGGTTGCTGGTGACGTTCGGGTATTGCGGCGAGCGGGCGAGCTGGTGGCGAAAGAGAGGGGACTGGCATTGCCAGAATGGCTGGAGCTGACCGGACTGGACTCCTGGCAACCTCAGGTTGGGCGGTTGGCCGTGGTGCAGGCGTGTGAACCCGTGCGAGACCTTCAGATGGGGCAGGTGAGTGCGAGTTCGGGTCTTGCAGCGGCGCAATGTATCGAGTGGGCGGCCAATCGGGCACTACAGGGTATGGCCAGTGCTGTGGTGACTGCTCCCATCCACAAAGAAGCCTTGTCCGCGGCAGGTGTGCACCACCCTGGGCATACCGAGTTTTTTCAGGCTTTGGCGGCGGAGCACCTGGGTGTCAAGGTCGATAGCCTGCCGGTGCGCATGATGCTGAGTTGTCCAGGTCTTTGCACCGTATTGGTGAGCATCCACGTTTCATTGCGCGAGGCGATTGCTGCTGTGACATCGGCGCAAGTGTTGCAAACACTGCGCCTCACGGTGGATCACTTTCAGCGTTGTGGCCATCCTCGAGTGCGCATTGCGGTCGCGGGGTTGAATCCGCACGCTGGTGAGGGCGGGCTGTTTGGCCGGGAGGAGATCGACGCCATTGCACCTGCAGTGCAGGCAGCGCAAGCAGATGGCGTGCAGGTGGTTGGCCCGGTTGCGCCGGACACCGTGTTCATGCGCGCGCGCCGCGGCGAATTTGACGTGGTGATTGCGATGTACCACGACCAGGGTCTTATCCCTGTCAAGTTGCTGGGTCTGGATGAAGGTGTCAATACGACGATTGGGCTGCCCTTTGTCCGGACCAGTCCCGACCACGGCACAGCCTTCGACCTGGCCGGGACCGGCCGGGCAAATCCGGCAAGCCTTTGGGCTGCGATAGAAGCAGCACGGGGCATGAGCTTGCAGGTGTAAAAAAGCCGCACCCACAAGGGTGCGGCATGATTCCCGGCTTTGGGCTTACTTGCGCAGGCTGTCGCGAATCTCGCGCAGCAAAATGACATCTTCCGTTGGCGCTTCCGGTGCGGACGGTGCTGCCTCTTCTTCGCGCTTCATGCGGTTAACCTGCTTGACCATCATGAAGATGATGAAAGCCAGAATGATGAAATTGATCGCGATAGTAATGAAGTTGCCGTAGGCCAGTACGGGCACGCCGGCTTCCTTCATCGCCGCGAGTGTGGAAGCCGTGCCTTCAGGCACATCTCCCATGATGACAAAAAGGTTGCTGAAATCGATGTTGCCAAAAATGGCGCCGACGATGGGCATGATCAAGTCTTCAACCATGGATCCCACAATCTTGCCAAAGGCGCCACCAATGATGACGCCAACTGCCAGGTCAATCACATTGCCTTTGACGGCGAAGTCTTTGAATTCTTTCATCATGCTCATTTGGGAGTCCTTTTCCTGTGTCCAATGGGTATTCTGCTCAGCCCTCTGTCAACGAAGGCGGATGAATTCTTGCATGGAATGCGTAAGTATTCAGGTGAGCTTTCGGTCAAAAAAGCTCTGAGCGGGCAAAAGCCCGGGCATGTTGGCAAGTCGTCACAGGGTTTGATCGCTGGCCTCGGACTTTGTCTTGATCGAAGTCAGGTGAGCGTAGTGAGGCCTCCGGTACAATGCCGGGTTGACCCCTAGTGGATCCCCCATTCAGAAACGTCATTGAAAGAATTCCATGAGTGAAGCAACCGTTGGAGTGCCTGCTGTAGATAGCAGCCGCCGAACTTGGCTGATCACGTCGGCCGCCATGGGCGGTGTAGGAGCAGCCGCTGTCGCTGTTCCTTTCGTGAGCAGCTTCCAGCCGTCTGAGCGCGCAAAAGCAGCTGGTGCTGCAGTCCAAGTGGATATTTCCGACGTCGTACCCGGTGGTAAAAAAGTGGTCGAGTGGCGTGGAAAACCCATTTGGATCATGCGCCGAACACCTGAGGAGTTGGCCGATCTGGCCAAGGTTGAGGGCGATCTGGCTGACCCGCAGTCCGAGCGCAAGGCGATTCCAACCCCCGGGTACGCACTCAATGCCCATCGCTCAATCAAGCCCGAGTACTTTATTGCAATTGGCATCTGTACCCACTTGGGTTGCTCGCCTGGTGACAAATTCACGCCGGGCCCTCAGCCATCGCTGCCGGACAACTGGGTTGGTGGCTACCTGTGTGCTTGCCATGGTTCCACGTTTGATCTGGCGGGCCGTGTGTTTAAAAACAAGCCGGCGCCCGATAACCTGGAAATTCCTCCCCATTACTACGTGTCTGAGACCGTGGTAGTGATTGGCGAAGAGAAAGCCTGATCTGCCTGAGGCAGACAACCGACCACTGAGGCACACATGGCTGAATTCAAAGAACTCCCCCCAGGCTCGCCCGCCACGGCGCAGGTAACCAACTGGTTTGAGAACCGTTTTCCGACGGCGTTCGACGCTTATCGCGTCCACATGTCGGAGTACTACGCACCGAAAAACTTCAACTTTTGGTACATCTTCGGCTCGCTGGCACTCCTGGTGTTGGTGATACAGATCGTGACCGGCATCTTCCTGGTGATGCACTACAAGCCGGACGCCAGTCTGGCATTTGCCTCGGTTGAGTACATCATGCGCGATGTGCCTTGGGGCTGGCTGATCCGCTACATGCACTCCACTGGTGCTTCCGCATTTTTTGTTGTTGTGTACCTGCACATGTTCCGTGGCCTGCTCTACGGCTCTTACCGCAAGCCGCGCGAGCTTGTCTGGATCTTTGGCTGCGCCATTTTCCTGGTCTTGATGGGCGAAGCCTTCATGGGTTACCTGTTGCCATGGGGTCAGATGAGCTACTGGGGCGCTCAGGTGATCGTGAACCTCTTTTCCGCCATTCCGTTTGTTGGTCCTGATCTGGCCTTGCTGATCCGTGGTGACTTCGTGGTGGGTGACGCCACCCTGAACCGCTTTTTCAGCTTCCACGTGATCGCTGTGCCACTGGTCCTCCTGGGTCTGGTGGTAGCGCACTTGCTGGCCTTGCATGACGTGGGTTCCAACAACCCCGATGGCGTGGAAATCAAAGCTACCAAGAACGATAAGGGCATTCCACTTGACGGGATTCCCTTCCACCCTTACTACACGGTGCACGACATCTTTGGTGTGTCGGTTTTCTTGATGGTGTTCTCGGCGATCGTTTTCTTCGCTCCCGAACTGGGCGGATATTTCCTCGAATACAACAACTTCATTCCAGCCGATCCGCTGGTGACCCCGTTGCATATTGCACCAGTCTGGTATTTCACGCCTTTCTATTCCATGTTGCGCGCCATCACTGGTGAAATGGTGTACGTGCTGATGGCCTGCGTGGTGTTGGGTGCGGTACTGGGCGTGGCCAAGGCCAGGATCAGTGGCGTGCTGAAGATGGCGGTGGTCGGCGCTGCAGTTGTGGCTGTTGCTCTTCTCTGGGCCATTGACGCCAAGTTCTGGGGCGTGGTGGCCATGGGCGGCGCGGTGGTGATTTTGTTCTTCCTGCCATGGCTCGATTTCAGCCCGGTGAAGTCCATCCGCTACCGCCCTGACTGGGTCAAGTGGCTTTACGTGGTATTCGTGATCAACTTCCTGATCTTGGGTTACCTCGGGGTTCAGCCTCCTTCACCGGTGGGTGAGCGTGTGTCTCAGGTCGGCACGCTGTTTTATTTCGGCTTTTTCCTGTTGATGCCATGGTGGAGCCGTTTGGGCGAGTTCAAGCAAGTGCCCAGCCGCGTGACCTTCACGCCTCACTAAGCCCCAATCGAGCAACGGAGCGTCATACAAATGAAAAAAATTCTTCTGAGCTTGGCTTTGGCCCTGGGTCTCTCCTCTGCAGCACTGGCATCCGGCGGCGGCTTCCCATTGGACAAAGCTCCCAACCGAACCAACGACATGGCAGCACTGCAAAACGGTGCCAAACTGTTTGTGAACTACTGCTTGAATTGCCACTCGGCCGCATTCATGCGTTACAACCGGCTGCGTGACATCGGACTGACCGACAGCCAGATCGCGGAGAACCTCACTTTCACCACCGAGAAAATTGGTGACACCATGAAGGCTTCCATCGATCCGAAGCAAGCGAAGGAGTGGTTTGGCGCAAATCCGCCAGATCTCACGGTCGTCGCACGCTCGCGAGCCGGTGCAGGCGGTTCGGGTGCCGACTATCTCTACACGTTTCTGCGCACCTTTTACCGCGATCCCGCGCGCCCCACGGGATGGAACAATCTGGTGTTTCACAATGTCGGGATGCCTAACCCGCTGTGGCAATTGCAAGGCGAGCGCGAGCCTGTTCATGCCAAGGTAGAAAGTCACGGCGTTGAAGCAGAAGTGGTTACCGGCTGGACGCCTGTCAAGGCTGGCACCATGAGTGAAGCCGAGTTCAACAACAATATTGGTGACCTTGTCGCTTACATGCAATGGATGGGCGAGCCAGCACAAAACCAGCGTGTTCGCCTGGGCGTGTGGGTGTTGTTGTTTTTGGCCGCGTTCACCCTCGTGGCGTGGCGCTTGAATGCTGCTTTCTGGAAAGACGTCAAGTAATCCAGGTTCCGTTCTCTCCGGACATGCGCTGAAAGCTGGCGGTGCCCGGGGTTCACAGTGGCAGGCTCTTCGCCGCAAGCCGGCGGTTGGGCTGGTCACTGTTTTTGCATTTTAGGAGACTTACCCATGATGGTTTTGTATTCGGGCACCACTTGCCCTTACTCGCACCGCTGCCGCTTCGTGTTGTTCGAAAAAGGAATGGACTTTGAAATCCGCGATGTGGACTTGTACAACAAGCCAGAAGACATCAGCGTGATGAATCCCTATGGGCAAGTACCCATTCTGGTTGAGCGCGACCTGATTCTGTACGAGTCGAACATCATCAACGAGTACATCGACGAGCGCTTCCCGCATCCGCAACTGATGCCTGGTGATCCGGTTGACCGGGCCCGCGTTCGGCTGTTCTTGCTCAACTTTGAAAAAGAATTGTTTGCGCACGTGTCTGTTTTGGAGGCGCGCGCGAGCAAGGGTAACGAGAAGGCTCTGGAAAAGGCCCGGTCGCACATCCGTGACCGTTTGACCCAGTTGGCTCCCGTGTTCCTGAAGAACAAATTCATGCTGGGAGACAATTTCTCCATGTTGGATGTGGCCATTGCTCCTTTGCTTTGGCGTCTGGACTTCTACGGCATTGAGCTCAGCAAGAACGCTGCGCCCTTGTTGAAGTACGCAGAGCGGATTTTCTCCCGTCCAGCTTATATTGAGGCACTGACGCCCTCAGAGAAGGTGATGCGTAAATAAAGCAAGTCCCGGGGGCTCCTGCCGTCGGCCTTCTTGTCTTCTTTGCACCATGAATTTATCTGACCAAAACAGTCCTTCTACACGGCCCTACCTCATTCGCGCGTTGCACGAGTGGTGTAGTGATAACGGGTTTTCACCTCACCTTGCGGTGCAGGTGGATGCGTCTGTGCAAGTGCCTATGGAGTTCGTTAAAGAAGGTGAGATTGTTCTCAACGTCGGAGTGGATGCCACCAGCGGGCTGAGACTGGGCAACGATTTCATCGAGTTCAAGGCCCGTTTTGGAGGTGTGGCCCGAGAAATAGTGGTTCCTGTTGACCATGTTGTAGCGATTTACGCGCGTGAAAACGGGCAGGGCATGGCCTTTCCCTCGCCTCCTCCTGCGTTGCTCACAGCGGTCACATCCGACTTACCGGATTTGCTTCAATCGCCATCGGCCACCGCTGGCGATAGCAATAGCGCTGATGAACCAGAAGAGCGTTATGTGTTGCGTGTGGTTCCTGTTGAGCCCGGCCCCGAAGAGTCGGGTGACGGCGACGAACCGCCCCCGTCAACTCCGCCGCCGCGTCCAGGTGGCAGACCGGTATTGAAACGGGTCAAGTAGAATTCTCCCGCGCCGCTTTAGCTCAGTTGGTAGAGCAATCGCCTTGTAAGCGATAGGTCGTCTGTTCGAGTCAGACAAGCGGCACCAAATTCAAAGTCGACTTCCCTGCAAACCCGCAATAGTTCTTCTTGAGCCCATCCGCTACTAAGGTGGCTTCACTTGGACTTTGATTCGAATCGCGGTAACCTGTGCACCGTTTTGGGTCAAAAGGCGGAGAAGAACGGGCAGCAGCTGACGGACCTTGGTAGAAACGGCGGCATTGCTGACCAGCAGGCACCATGTGCCCTCATCCAGCGGGCCGGCCTTGATATGGCGGCGCAATGGGGCCGGGATCAGGTGTTGAATCTCGCTCAGGTAGTTTTGAGATATCCGAATGCGCTCCGTCAGCAATGCCAAATGGGGTGCCGCGCCTGCCGCCTGCTCTAGGCTGAAGATGTTGGACCTGAAGACCGAGCTCATTTGATGAGTTGCCGTGCCACGAATGGCACCGCCAGTAAATTGTTGAAGGAAACGCAGTGCACATCATTATCACGGACGCATGGCTGGCTCGCAGCCAAGCGCTTCACCTGAGTGGTGCCAAGCTTCTTGCCGCGGCAGCTGTCGCTTCAGTGATGACGATGCTTGGTGCTGTGGCGCTGTACCACTGGGTGTTTCTCGAAGGCGTGCGCCAAAGCTGGCCGGGTTTTGTTCCCATGGCGAAAATGGTGACCCAGGGTGAGGTCGATTCCAAAGAGCTTTACATGCGAGAGAACCTCGATGCCATGGCGAGAAAGCTTGGTGAAATGCAGGCCCGCATGATGCAAATCGACTCCCTGGGTGAGCGGGTCGCTGGTTTGGCAGGTTTAAAGCCTGAAGCCTTTAAGGCAGAGCCTGCTGGGTCGGGCGGTATTTTGGTTGGCGGCCATCCCATCACGGTTGAAGAACTTCGCTCTGCGATGGGGGAGCTGGACCAGCGCACGGAGTCGAGAGTCGATTGGCTGACTGCTGTGGAGTCGCGCTTGTTTGACCAAAAAATGCAGCGCAGCCTGATTCCGACTCAGGAGCCCGTGTTGGGCGCCAGAGTAGGCTCGCCTTTTGGCTACCGCATTGATCCCATAACGGGAAACACGGCGCTGCACACCGGTTTGGACTTTCCTGCCGATACGGGTACACCCATATACGCAGCGGCAGGCGGTGTGGTAATTGTTCAGGAGCTCCATCATGCTTACGGCAACATGATTGAAGTTGATCATGGGAACAACCTGATCACGCGGTATGCCCACACCTCCAAGGTGTTCGTGAAGAAGGGCGACATCATCAAGCGGGGCCAAAAAATCGCTGAAGTCGGTTCAACGGGACGTTCAACCGGGCCCCACTTGCATTTTGAGGTGTGGGTGGCGGGCGTGGTACAAGATCCCCGACCCTTCCTTAACGCCGGCGAAAGCCTGGCCGCTACCGAACTGGCCAAAAAGCGATAGCGTTTCCTTGCCCTGCCTAAGGCGGGCGTGGCTTCCATGCCAGAAACTGCCCATGCAGACATCCCTCAATGGATTGGCTGGGTTTTGTTGCCACAAGTTTGTTCTTGAGAGCCTCCTCGAGATAGCTGCTCTGAGGTCTTGGAAGAGCGTGCCAGTTAAAATGCGCGTTTTGCTCTTGAAAGAGCGACGTTCACCGGCACATAGAAATAGCTTCGTTGTGCCAGCGTCGCTGGCAGGGGCGTTCCGACACTTTTTCCGGCTCAGTTGCTTCTTTTGAGGTTGCGGGCTTGGTTTGCACGTATGGCCACAAATATCCTCACAAAAATCTTCGGCAGTCGCAACGATCGATTGCTCAAGACCTACCGAAAAACGGTGGAGCGCATCAATGGCCTGGAACCGGAGTTCGAAAAACTCAGCGATGACGAGCTGAAGGCAAAAACCGCCGAATTCAAAAAACGGGTAGCGGAAGGCGAGTCACTGGATTCGGTATTGCCCGAAGCTTTTGCCGTGGTCCGAGAGGGCAGCAAACGCGTCATGAAAATGCGCCACTTTGATGTACAGATGGTTGGCGGTCTGGCGCTGCACCATGGCAAGGTGGCTGAAATGCGCACGGGTGAAGGCAAAACACTCACCGCAACCCTACCCGTCTACCTCAACGCACTGACTGGCAAGGGTGTGCACGTAGTGACTGTGAACGACTACCTCGCAAGTCGTGATGCACAGTGGATGGGGAGCCTGTACAACTTTCTCGGTTTGACGGTGGGGATCAACTTGCCACAGGCGCCACGCGAAGAAAAACAGGCCGCCTATGCCTCGGACATCACCTACGGCACCAACAACGAATACGGCTTCGACTACTTGCGCGACAACATGGTCTACGAGACCACAGATCGAGTGCAGCGCTCCTTGAACTTCGCCATTGTCGACGAGGTCGACTCGATTTTGATCGACGAAGCCCGAACGCCCCTGATCATCAGTGGCCAGGCAGAAGATCAGACGCCGGTGTACACAGCGATCAAGGCGTTGGTGCACCACCTCGTCCGACAGGAAGGGGAGGCCGACCCGCGCACAGGCGAGGGCGTGATCAAGGCCGGCGACTTTACAGTTGACGAGAAAGCCCACAGCATTCACATGACCGAGATGGGACATGAGCATGCAGAAAAGTTGCTGAGTCAAGCGGGCCTGTTGCCAGAGGGCGCATCGCTCTACGATCCCTCAAATATTGCCTTGATGCACCATTTGGTGACCTCGCTCAAGGCCCACCACCTGTACCACCGCGATCAACACTATGTGAACCAGGGTGGTGAAATTGTGATTGTTGACGAATTCACCGGTCGCCTTATGTCGGGGCGCCGCTGGAGCGATGGGTTGCACCAAGCCGTGGAGGCAAAGGAAGGCGTTGAAATTCAGCCTGAGAACCAGACGCTGGCTTCTATTACATTCCAGAACTACTTCCGCCTCTACGGCAAGCTATCCGGAATGACAGGAACCGCCGATACCGAGGCGTACGAGTTCCAGGAAATTTACGGCCTGGAGACTGTGGTGATTCCGGCCAACCGACCCAGCAAGCGTGATGACCAGCTGGACCGGGTGTACAAGACAACACCTGAGAAGTATGCAGCGGCGATTCAGGATATCCGGGAGTGTCACGAACGTGGTCAACCAGTTCTGGTGGGCACATCGTCGATCGAGAACTCGGAAATCATCGCAGAGCTTCTGGTCAAGGAAAAGCTGCCGCACGAGGTGCTTAACGCCAAACAGCATGCACGTGAGGCCGACATCATTGTTCAAGCGGGCCGCCCTTCGGCCATTACCATCGCCACCAACATGGCTGGGCGTGGGACCGACATCGTTCTGGGTGGCAATCTGGAAAAGATGATGGCTGCTGTCGAGGGCGACGAGACGCTCGACGAGGCCGCCAAAGCGGCTCGAATGGAGGCTGTTCGCGCGCAGTGGCAACAGGACCAGGACAAGGTCAAGGCCTTGGGGGGCTTGCGCATCATCGCCACAGAGCGCCATGAGAGCCGCCGAATCGACAACCAGTTGCGTGGCCGGTCAGGCCGGCAGGGCGACCCTGGTTCCTCGCGCTTCTATTTGAGTCTGGATGATTCGCTGATGCGGATTTTTGCGGGCGATCGCGTGCGCGCGATCATGGACCGCTTGAAGATGCCCGAGGGGGAGGCAATCGAAGCGGGCATGGTGACCCGCAGCATCGAGAGCGCGCAGCGCAAGGTGGAGGCTCGCAACTTCGATATTCGCAAGCAGTTGCTTGAGTACGACGACGTGTCGAACGATCAACGCAAGGTCATCTACCAGCAGCGAAATGACATTCTTGATGCAGAGTCGCTGCGTGCCCAGATCGATTCGTTGCGTGAAGGCAGCTTCACCGACATAGTGCAACAGTTTGTGCCCGAAGGCAGTGTTGAAGAGCAGTGGGACTTGGCCGGGCTCGAGAAAGTATTGAAAGAAGAGTGGGCGGTTGACGCGCCGGTGCAATCGTGGGTGTCGGAGGCAGAATCCATAGATGCCGAAGAAGTCAAAGAACGGGTCTTGACAACAGCCAAGATGGTTTTTGATGAGAAGGTGACTTTGGTGGGTGAGGAAAACTTCACCCAGTTTGAACGCATGGTGTTGCTCCAGACCATCGACAGCCAATGGCGAGAGCATTTGTCTGCGCTGGATTACCTGCGCCAAGGCATCCACTTGCGTGGCTATGCACAGAAGCAGCCCAAGCAGGAATACAAGCGTGAGGCCTTTGTGTTGTTCGGACAGCTGCTTGACAGTGTGAAAAACGATGTGACGCGGGTGTTGATGAATGTTCGCGTGCAATCGCCTGAGCAGATCACCGAGGCTGCCGAGCAGATCGAGCAGAGCGCTGAGAGTTTTGGGCAAGTGACCTACACCGCACCAACTGAAACTGGAGAGGCGCAGAGTACCAGCGAGGCAGAGGCGGTCGCTGCTGGCGGTGACCTGCCGCGGGTTGGACGCAATGAGCCCTGCCCCTGCGGCAGCGGAAAAAAATACAAGCACTGTCACGGGCAACTGACCTGACCTGATGTACACGCCTGCTTGAGTGAGCATGTCAGGCGGCGATCACTTTTTTTGAACGACCACGGAGTTGCTATGCCAGTTTTGCTCAACGCGCCACAAAGCCAGGACCTTTTCTCGGTGCCTGGTGTTCGTATCGGCGTGGCGGAGGCGGGCATCCGCAAGGTCAATCGAAAAGACCTGACCGTGTTTTTGCTGGACGAAGGCTGTGCCGTAGGCGCCGTGTTTACGCAGAACCGTTATGCGGCGGCACCTGTACAAGTGTGTCGCGAGCATCTGGCTACAGGCCAGGGCATTCGCGCCATGGTCATCAACACGGGCAATGCGAATGCTGGCACGGGCGAGGCTGGCTTGTCAGATGCACGCCAGACCTGTGCTGCGTTGGCAAGGGCTCTGGGTTTGCAGCACGAGCAAGTGTTGCCGTTTTCGACCGGCGTGATCATGGAGCCTTTGCCCGTGGAGCGGCTGCTGGCAGGTCTTCCAAAAGCCATTGAACTGGCTGCGTCGCCAGAGGCCTCCTCACCTGCCCGTTGGCTGACCGCGGCAGAGGGCATCATGACGACAGATACCTTGCCCAAAGCCAGCAGCGCGCGATTTGAGCTGGATGGGAAGCCTGTAACCGCTACAGGCATCTCAAAGGGAGCGGGAATGATTCGCCCAAATATGGCCACCATGCTGGGGTTTCTGGCCACAGATGCTGTGGTTGCTCCAGCGCAGATGAGCGCTCTGGCACGCCGCGTGGCTGACAGCTCCTTCAACCGAGTGACAGTGGATGGGGATACCTCCACCAACGACTCCTTTGTTGTCATGGCGACCGGGAAAGCTCGCAATTCCGAAATCACCGATCTGGACAGTGCCGAGGGACAGATTTTGGTTGCCGAGTTGACCAAGGTCGCTCGCCAGTTAGCGCATGCCATCGTGCGTGACGGTGAGGGTGCGACCAAGTTCATGACGATCCAGGTCGAAGGCGGGCGCACCGTAGCTGAGTGTTTGCAAGTGGCTTACGCCATTGCACATTCACCTTTGGTCAAGACGGCGTTTTTTGCCAGCGACCCGAATCTTGGACGCATCTTGGCGGCGGTTGGTTACGCCGGCATTGCCGATCTGGATGCCCGGTTGATTGAGTTGCACCTGGGCGATGTGCATGTGGTCACGCGTGGTGGACGGCATCCTCAATACAGGGAAGAGGACGGGCAGCGTGTCATGAAGGAGGCCGAAATTCTGGTGCGCGTCGGACTTGGGCGAGGACACGCGACCGATACGGTCTGGACATGCGATTTCAGCCATGAGTACGTAACCATCAACGCCGACTACCGTTCATGAGCACCGAGGCGGTAATGGAGCGGCTGTTGGCGCGTGCTGAACAGCTGTTTTCCCGGATTGAAGCGGTATTGCCGCAACCTTTGCGGGCGCCCGATTGGGGGGCTTCCGTGGCTTTTCGTTACCGCAAACGCAGCAGTGGGCACGGGATTTTGGAGCCCGTTCGCGACGTGGCGCTGATGCGTTTGAGCGATTTGCAGGAAATCGATGGGCAAAAAGACAAGATCGAACGCAATACTGCTCAGTTTGTTCAGGGGCTGCCCGCCAACAACGTTCTGTTGACTGGGGCTCGCGGTACGGGCAAGTCGTCTTTGGTTAAGGCGTGCCTCAATGCATACGCTGATCAAGGGCTGCGCCTTATTGAGGTTGACAAGTCGGACCTGATGGACTTGCCCGATATTGTTGATGTGGTCGCTGACCGTGATGAGCGGTTCATCGTATTTTGTGATGACCTGAGCTTTGAAGACGGTGAGCCTGGCTACAAGGCACTGAAATCGATTCTCGATGGAACGATTTCGGCGGCGGGGCAGAACGTGCTGATCTATGCAACCAGCAACCGCCGACATCTTCTGCCCGAGTACATGAAGGAGAACCTTAGCTACACGCATACCGATGATGGCGAGGTGCACCCGGGAGAAGTGGTCGAAGAGAAAATCTCTCTTTCCGAACGGTTTGGTCTGTGGGTAAGTTTTTACCCATTTAGCCAAAGCGAATATCTGGGGATTGTTTCCCAGTGGCTGGCATCGTTTGGCGTCGACCCCGTGGCCGCCGAGGCTGCTCGCCCACTGGCACTGGTTTGGGCTCTTGAGCGTGGCTCTCGCAGCGGGCGAGTGGCCTACCAGTTTGCGCGAGACTATGCCGGAGCGCACGCCTCGCAGCTGGCATGACAGGTACGCTGTGAATCAAGCTGTTCTGCTGGTCGACGGCGAATTGAGCAGGCAAACTGATGGCAAACGCAATGTCGTCGAGGTTGCGGTGGGCGTGTTGATTGATAAATCTGGTCGATTCCTTTTGACTTCGCGACCGCCGGGTAAAGCCTATGCGGGCTATTGGGAGTTTCCTGGGGGGAAGCTTGAGGTGGGGGAGTCGGTCGAGCAAGCACTGCGCCGTGAGCTTCAGGAAGAAATCGGTATCACTATCGGAGTCCCTGAGGCGTGGCGGGAGCAGCTTGTGGACTATCCACATGCACTGGTGCGGCTGCACTTTTGCAAGGTTCGCGAGTGGTCAGGGCGCCTTGATATGCGCGAAGGGCAGGCATTCGGTTGGCAATCCTTGCCTGTGGCATGCAGCCCCGTATTGCCTGGCACGGTTCCCGTGTTGACCTGGCTGGCTGAAGAGCAAGTCTGAGGTTGCCTTGTGGCCCTCAGCTATTCTCAAAATCAGGGTCGTTGTTGGGTGTTTCTTCTGGCAGTGAAAACTGCTCGCTCGCCCACGCTCCGAAGTCGATATTTTTGCACCGTGCGCTGCAGAAAGGTCTGGATTCGTTGCTGCTTGCATAGGGGCTAGGTCCGCCGCAATGTGGGCAGGGGACTGTTCTTGCTTCTGGCTCAGGGTAGGTCGCTTGTGGCATTACGAGCAGAGGGTCAATTCGAAGGCTCCCTCGGCGGCTGCAGGGTGGAGACGGCCATCTGCCCCCAGCTTCATCAAGCGCACGGAAACCATTAAGCGGTTGCCGCTGATTTCAGGAATCATCTCAAGCTTGGGATCAATACCCAGTCGCAGCAATTGAAAAGTACGACCCTGGGGGAGGTTTTGTTGAAACTGGCCGTTGGGTGCGATGACCTTTTGTGGTGAACCGGAGTCCCGCAGCATGCGCATCAAGAGCGCAATGGCCTCTGCAAGTGGCGCAAGACACTGAACCCATTGTTGCAAGTCTGTCTGGCGCTGCGCGACGCTTTGGTGTTGCCACTCAAAATAGGCTGGCAGGTCAAATTCGCAGGTGCCCGCAGGAATGCTGATCCGGCTGCGGATGCTCATCAGCCAGTCGTTTTCTGTGAGCGCTTGTCCGGTCTTGCCATTCAGCCCGTTGAGCTCCGCAAAGCATTGGTCTAGCTGAGCCACGACCTGATCCAGGGCGCGCTCAGAAATGGCGGGGTTACCACGGTAGCTGTTGAGCTGGAGCTTGTGGCGATCGATGTCTTTCAGTACATCGGATTTCATGTCCGCCCGTGACGCCACATCCATGATTTCAAAGATGGTCTGTATGGCGAAATGGTGGTCCAACGCATGACTTCGTGGCAGCAACTCTTCCAGCCGCTGAAACAAGTGCTCCAGCCTGAGATAGGTGCGGATGCGTTCGTTGAAAGGGTATTCGTACAGGATCACAGCGGCAAGTGTTGGCGCAAAGGAGGGGGCAGGAGGTCTTTCATCATAGCCCGAACTTGTCAGCAAGTTGTTTCACCACTGCCTCCAGTTCGAGCAAACTCAGTTGCTCGTTAAAAAGCACGGCATCCGCTGCCGCCAACCGGATCGATCGCAGGCTTTGACTGTCAATCACGGCACGGGTACTGGCTTCGCTCCAACCGCTGCGCGACTCGACGCGAGCGATTTGGGTAGATTCAGCGCAGTCTACAACCCATACGAAATCGAGCTGCTGGCGCCATCGTGGGCTCTCCACGAGAAGAGGGAGGTCAAAAACCAGACTTCTGGCCGTTGTTGTGTTGACCCTGGTTTGAATGGCTTGAGCGACCAACGGGTGAATGATGGCTTCGAGCTGTCCTCGCGCTGAAGGATTGGAAAAAATGTGTTCACGCATCTTTGTCCGGTCCAGCGATCCGTCCGGGCACACAAATGCCCGGCCAAACCGCTGTGCAATCTGAGGCATGGCCGCGCCACCAGCCTGGGTCGTCGCTCGGGAGATGGCATCTGCGTCGACAACACAGGCACCCAAAGATCGCAAGGTGGCGGCGACAGTGCTCTTCCCGCTACCGATGCCACCTGTAAGCCCCAGTTTGAGGGGTGGGATTCGTCCGGTACCGTTCACAAACCGATGAATCGCAAGAAGGTCCCGGGCCCGGTGATCATCGCGGTTGCTCCGGCGATCGCAAGGAATGGACCAAATGGCACGTAACCACCTTCCCGCAGCTTGCCAAGGACCTTGATGCCAAGACCAATGGCCGCGCCGATCAATGAGGCCATCAATATGATCGATACAAGGGCTTGCCAGCCGAACCATGCACCCAATGCCGCATACAGCTTGAAATCGCCGTAGCCCATGCCTTCCTTGCCTGTGATCAGCTTGAAGGCCCAGTACACCAGCCAAAGGGAGAGGTAGCCTGCGACGGCGCCCCACAATGCGTCCGGTAGTGTCGTATCAATGATGCCCAATGCGGATGCACACAGACCGGCCCACAGCAAAGGCAAGGTGATGTCGTCGGGTAGTAGCGTGGTGTCCCAATCGATGCAAGCCAGAGCCAACAGCGCAGCCGAAAACCCGCACCATGCAGCGGCTGTCCAGGTGAGCCCCCAGTGCCAACCACACCAAGCGAACAGAGCAGCGTTCAACAATTCCACCGCGGGATATCGAGGGCTGATTCCGGCATGGCAGGAGCGGCATCTGCCACGTAAAACCAGATAACTCGCCACAGGAATGTTTTCGAACCATTGAATGGCATGACCACAATGGGGGCAGCGGGACCGGGGAACCATCAGGTTGAAAGGTGGTTCTTCAGCATGACCTTCTTTGGCGCCGACGTCGGTCAGATCGGCACACTCGGTCGCCCAGCGCATTTCCATCATTTTGGGCAGGCGGTGGACCACGACATTCAAGAAACTGCCAACCAGCAAACCCAGCACTCCGAGCAGTGCCGCGTCCATCGCCTCCACGCCGTTCATTAAACGACTTGGCCGAGTTGGAAAATAGGCAGATACATCGAAACAACGATGCCGCCAATGATGGTTCCGAGCAGTACGATGATGATGGGTTCCATCAGGCTGGACAGGCCAGCGACCATGTCGTCTACTTCCGCTTCATAGAAGTCGGCTGCCTTGCTCAGCATATGGTCAATTGAGCCGGATTCCTCTCCAATCGCACACATCTGCAGGACCATGGAGGGGAAAAGCTGGACGTTGGTCATCGCGTTGGTCAGGCTGGTGCCTGTCGATACCTCTTGCTGAATTTTCTCGGTGGCTCTGGCGTAGATCATGTTGCCAGCGGCTCCCCCGACTGAGTCCAGTGCTTCGACCAGCGGAACGCCTGCGGCAAACATCGTTGAAAGGGTGCGCGTCCAGCGAGCAACAACGGACTTCTCGACAAGCGTGCCGAAAATGGGCAGTTTCAGCATCACGCGATCCATGAAAAACTGTACTTTCTCACTGCGCCGCCATGCTTGCAGGAAAAAATAACCTCCTCCAAAGATCAACCCGAAGATCAACCACCAGTACTCAACAAAGAAATCGCTCATGGCCATGACCATGAGCGTTGGCGCGGGCAACTCGGCGCCAAAGGAGGCAAATACCTGCTTGAACGACGGGATCACCCAAATCATGATCACGGCAACAACGACAAAAGCTACCACGATCACAGAGATGGGGTACATCAAGGCCGATTTGATTTTTGACTTGATGCCTTCCGTCTTCTCCATGTATTCGGCCAAACGGTCAAGCAGCTCTTCCAGAATACCGGCCGCTTCACCGGCCTCGACCAGGTTGCAATAGAGGCTGTTGAAATACAGAGGATGCTTGCGAAAAGATGCGCTGAGCGACGTACCGGTTTCTACATCCGACCGGATGTCATTGAGCAGTTTGGTGACGTTGGGGTTGGGATTGCCCCTGCCGACAATGTCGAATGCCTGCAAAAGCGGGACACCTGCCTTCATCATGGTCGCGAGCTGGCGCGTAAAAATGGCAATGTCTTTGGGTTTGATGCGAGCGCCTCGGGTGGTCCTGCGCTTTTTGACCTTTGTGGTCACGATCCCCTGGCGCCGCAGTGCGGCGGTGACCTGGTTTTCACCACCTGCACGCAATTCACCGCGAACCTGTTTTCCGTTGCGATCCTTCCCTTCCCATTCGAAAACGAAGTCTTTGATGCTCTTGGATGCTGCGGTTGCCATGTTTTCCTCGGGTTCTTGGTATGTTCGAGCTTACTCGTTGGTCACGTTCAAGATTTCCTCAAGCGAGGTCATGCCTTGTTTGACTTTGAGAAGGCCCGATTCACGGAGGCTTCGCACGCCATCCTTGGTCGCCTGCAGGGCAATATCCAGTGCGCTTCCACCCTTGAGGATGATGCGTTGCATTTCCTCTGTAATCGGCATCACTTGGTAGATGCCAACTCGTCCCTTGTATCCGTTATTGCACGCCGAGCAGCCTACGGGCTTGAACGGGGTCCAGCTGCCGTCCAGTTCCTCGGCCTTGAAACCCGCCTCGATCAGCGCTTTGCGAGGTACATCCAAAGGCACCTTGCATGTGCCACACAGTTTTCGGGCCAAACGCTGAGCGGTGATCAGGATCACACTGGAAGCGATATTGAACGTGGGAATGCCCATGTTCATCATGCGGGTCAGCGTCGTGGGCGCATCGTTGGTGTGCAGAGTAGACAGCACCAAGTGACCCGTTTGCGCGGCCTTGATTGAAATGTCCGCCGTTTCAAGGTCGCGAATCTCACCCACCATGATGATGTCAGGATCTTGGCGCAGAAAAGCTTTAAGCGCAGCTGCGAATGTCAGGCCTGCTTTTTCGTTGACGTTCACCTGGTTGACGCCAGGCAAGTTAATTTCCGAAGGGTCTTCGGCCGTGGAAATGTTGATACCCGGCTTGTTCAGGATGTTCAGGCAGGTGTATAGAGAAACGGTCTTCCCCGACCCCGTTGGCCCTGTCACGAGCACCATCCCATAGGGTCGTGAAATGGCGTCCAGCAGGCGTTCCTTTTCCTCTGGCTCGTAGCCCAGCGCATCAATGCCGAGTTTGGCGCTACTCGGATCCAGAATACGGATCACGATCTTTTCGCCAAACAGCGTGGGCAGTGAGCTGACCCGAAAGTCGATCACTCGATCAGGCCCAACCTTGAGCTTCATTCGACCGTCTTGGGGTATCCGTTTCTCGGAAATGTCCATTCGCGAAATCACCTTGATCCGCGAGGCCAGTTTGTCTTTGATCGCAATAGGTGGTGACGCAATCTCTCTCAGCTCACCATCGATACGGAAACGCACCCGGTACTGGTGTTCGTATGGTTCGAAGTGCAGGTCAGAGGCGCGCATGTTGAAGGCGTCCAGCAGCATCTTGTGCAGAAACTTGACCACCGGAGCGTCATCAACTTCGGCTGTGAGCGTCTTATCGCTCGATTCTGTGACGGCAGCCTCGGCCGCCATTTCGTCAAATTCGAATTCGCCACCAATGATGTTGTCCATGGCCTGATTGGCCGTGGTCGACTGGCTTTCGACCAGTGCGCTGAGCTTGTCAAACTCGGCAATGACCCAGTCGACGCCCAACTGTGTCGCGAACTTGATCTTTTCAGCTACCTGCTGGTCTGCAGGGTCTGCCGTGGCCACCAGCAGCCGGTTGTTGCGTTTGCTAAGGACAACGATTCGGTAGTCCGAGCATATTTTCGGGTCGAGCAGGTCTTGCGGGAGACGCTGAGCATCAATGGCATCGAGATCCAGCAACGGCGCAGCGAAAGCGACCGACATGGTGTGGGCCAGGTCCGACGCCGATACCGCACCAGACCCAGTGAGCTCGGCAATGAAACTTGTGCGCCCGCTTTGGGCCTTTTTATAAAGATCCTCAGCCGCTTTTTGGTTGAGTTTTCCTGCAGACACCAGCGCACGTCCCAAACCGGGGAGTGCCATGGAGGATGTGTCCTGAATCACCGTATCAACAGATGCCATAGAGCCGTAATCTATCGTAAATCAATGACTTGGCGGCGATTATTGACGCAATTTGTGTCGAATTTTCCCTTCGAACACCCTTTGCCGTTGTTTCGAGGGTGCTCAAATGGGCGTGAGTCGCATACGCCTAAGTCGTTTAGGGATTGGTGACTGCGCTGAGTTCAAGACAGGATTGGCCGGCGCAAGCAGGACCCAGTCGGCAGCAATCGCCTCCCCGAGCATGGTACCGCTCTTGGCGAACGAGCTCTCTGCCGACCCTGATCGATTCTATGGCGCGAACGCTGACGTCAGCAGTCAGTTGCGGCGGTCAAGCAAGCCGTTTGCCAATTCTAGCAAAGCACCCTTGTAGGCGCTGGGCTCCAAGGCGGAAAGTGCGTCGATGGCCCGCATTGCCTCTGCGGCAGCGCTGGCCCTTGCCGCATCGAGAGCCCCGCTGCTCCGGATGATATGCAGAATCTTGTTCTGATGGGTCAGGTCGCCGTTTTCAATGGCGTTTTTGATGAGCTCCTGGTCATCTGTGCTTGAGCGTTGAAGCGCGCAAATCAGTGGAAGTGTGACTTTCCCTTCGCGCAAGTCGTCACCCAGGTTTTTCCCGAGCAGTTCGGCATCCCCTTCGTAATCCAGCACATCGTCAATAACCTGAAACGCGGTGCCGAGTGCTTGCCCATAGTTTGCACAGGCCGCTTCGACCTCACTGCTGGCGCCTGCCAAGATGGGCGCCAGCCGGGCGCTTGCTTCGAACAATTTGGCAGTTTTGGAGCGGATGACGCGCAAATAGCTCATCTCATCCAGCGAGGTATCCCGCATGTTCATCAGTTGGAGAACTTCACCCTCGGCAATGACGTTGGTGGTGTCGGCCAACACCTGCATTACCCGCATGTTGTCCACGCTGACCATCATCTGGAATGCCCGCGAATACAGGAAGTCGCCAACCAAGACGCTTGGCGCGTTGCCAAACCGCTCGTTGGCTGTTGCGCGACCTCGGCGCATGGTGGATTCGTCGACCACGTCATCGTGAAGCAAGGTGGCGGTATGGATGAACTCCACCACGGCCGCCAGAGTGAATCGATGGGGGTCCCTGCTTTGAAGTGCACCACTGATCAACAGCAACAACGCGGGTCGCAGTCGCTTGCCGCCTGCGGAAATGATGTATTGGGCCACCTCCTTTACAAGGGGGACTTCAGTGGTGAGTCGCTCGCCGATCACGCGATCGACCTGTTGCATGTCTCCTTGAACGAGGTCCAGGGGATGGGCTTTTTGTGAGGCAGGTGAGGTCAAGGTCGTCGCCGGGATATGTTCAGGCTCGGGATAGGGCGGTACTGATTATAGGAAGGCTGTCGCCGGTGACTTTGGACGCCGTCAACAGGCTGAAATGGCGAGGCTGATTTCCGGCATCGGAATCCCCTGGTTGTGCACTTGCGGACCCCATGTTAAACTCTTGGGCTCGGTGGAATTCGTCTGCCGTGTTTCCATTCGTGGAATTATTTCAAGAGGTTCATATGTACGCGGTCATAAAAACCGGTGGCAAACAGTATCGTGTTGCTGCCGGCGAAAAAATTAAAGTAGAACAGATTGCTGCGGATGTGGGCCAAGAGATCGTGTTTGACCAGGTTCTGGCAGTCGGCAACGGCAGCGAGATCAAGGTAGGCACTCCCTTGGTTTCCGGCGCAACGGTCACAGTCACGGTTCTGGCACACGGCAGGCACGAAAAGGTCACCATCTTCAAGATGCGCCGTCGCAAGCACTACCAAAAGCGCCAAGGCCATCGTCAGAATTTCACCGAACTGCAGGTTGCGTCGATCGCAGGCTGAGAGGAGTAAGAGAAAATGGCACAGAAAAAAGGCGGCGGCTCAACGCGAAACGGGCGCGATTCCAAGCCCAAGATGCTCGGCGTTAAAAAATTTGGTGGTGAACTGGTTAGCGCCGGTGCCATCATTGTTCGCCAGCGCGGCACCCGATTCCATCCCGGCGACAACGTCGGTATTGGTAAGGACCACACCCTGTTTGCAACGGCCGAAGGCCATGTAAGCTTCGCCATCAAGGGCGCACTGAACCGCCACGTGGTCAGCATCACACCCGCCTAAGGTGTTGATGGGCCCTCAGCGGTGAGCGCAAGCTTGCATGCTGTCGGGCTGCCATTGTGAGCAAATCAGTGAAAAAGGGCCCGCAATAGCGGGCCTTTTTGTGTTGGGTCATCCAGGAAAGCGTAAGTCATGAAATTTGTAGACGAAGCCACCATCGATGTCGCTGCTGGCGATGGGGGCAATGGCTGCGCCTCCTTCCGGCACGAGAAGTACAAAGAATTTGGAGGACCCGATGGCGGCGACGGTGGCCGGGGCGGGCACTTGCTCGCCATTGCCGATGCGAGCCTGAACACCTTGGTCGATTTCCGTTTCACCCGTCGATTTGAAGCGCACCGGGGTGAGCACGGCAAGGGCTCCGATATGTTCGGCATCAAGGGTGATGACATCGTGCTGAAGATGCCTGTGGGCACCATCATTGCCGACGCTGAAACGGGTGAGGTGCTGCATGAGTTGCTGGTGCCTGGGGAGCAAATCACGTTGGCCAAAGGTGGCGACGGTGGTTTTGGCAACATGCACTACAAGAGCTCCACCAACCGCTCGCCCCGCCAGAAAACACCGGGCTGGGCTGGCGAACGGCGCACACTCAAGCTGGAACTCAAGGTCTTGGCCGACGTGGGTTTGCTGGGCATGCCCAATGCTGGGAAGTCCACCTTGATTGCCGCGATTTCCAATGCGCGCCCCAAAATTGCTGATTACCCTTTTACAACGCTACATCCGAATTTGGGTGTGGTACGCGTGGCGCCAGAAAAGAGTTTTGTGGTCGCGGACGTGCCGGGATTGATCGAGGGAGCCTCTGAAGGTGCGGGGCTAGGCCATCAGTTCTTGCGGCATTTGCAACGCACGCGCGTGCTGTTGCATCTGGTGGACGTTGCACCGTTTGACGACACGGTAGATCCGGTCGCTCAAGCCAAAGCCATTGCCGCTGAGCTCAAGAAATTCGACCAGAAGCTCTACGACAAGCCACGCTGGTTGGTGCTCAACAAACTCGACATGGTGCCGGCCGACGAGCGCGAAGCGCTGACCAAAGACATTGTCAAGCGCCTCAAGTTCAAAGGCCCTGTGTTTGAAATTTCTGCGTTGACCCGCGAGGGCTGTGAGCGGTTGATCCAATCGGTGTACGAATACCTTGCCAAGGAATTCCGTTCACACTTGCCAGATGAGAACCCCGATCCACGCTTCGTGGACGAAGCCGATCCCCGCGGCATCTGACCTGCGCCCTGTCTGTTAAACCCTATTTGTCATTGCCCCTCATGAGCGATGTTGTTACCGATGCGAGTTTGATCTCGTCTTTTGAGGGGCCGTTGAAAAAGGCCCGCCGCATCGTCGTCAAGGTGGGCTCCAGCCTGGTCACCAACGAAGGGCGAGGCCTCGACGAGCAAGCCATTGGACAGTGGAGCCAGGAGCTTGCAGCGCTGGTTAAGGAGGGGCGTGAGCTGATCATGGTCAGCAGTGGTGCGATTGCAGAGGGCATGAAACGCCTGGGTTGGGTGGTGAGGCCCAAAGAGGTCAATGAGCTGCAAGCCGCGGCCGCTGTGGGCCAGATGGGACTGGTTCAGATGTACGAGCGCAAGCTCCGCGAGTGTGGTGTACGCAGTGCGCAAGTGTTGCTCACCCATGCCGATCTGTCGGATCGCGAGCGGTACCTTAATGCGCGATCCACCTTGCTCACGCTGTTGAAGTTGGGCGTGGTGCCTGTGATCAACGAAAACGACACGGTGGTCAACGACGAAATCAAGTTTGGCGACAACGACACCTTGGGTGCGCTGGTTGCGAACCTGGTTGAGGCTGATGCGTTGGTTATCCTGACCGATCAAAAAGGCCTCTTCACAGCGGACCCACGCCGCAATCCATCCGCACAATTCGTGCATCAGGCGCGTGCCGGCGATCCGCAGTTGGAGGTGATGGCCGGGGGTGCCGGTTCGGGCATCGGCACCGGCGGCATGATTACAAAAATTCTGGCAGCCAAGCGGGCGGCAGGCTCAGGAGCCTCGACGGTGATCGCCTGGGGACAGGAGCCTAACGTATTGCAGCGTCTGTGTCAGGGCGAGCCCATCGGTACCTGTTTGATGGCCAATACGGGCAAGAGCCAGGCACGAAAGCGCTGGATGGCCGATCATCTGAAGTTGCTGGGAGCTGTGGTGGTTGATGACGGCGCTGTCGGCAAATTGGTGGGTGAGGGCAAAAGCTTGTTGCCCATTGGCATGACCTCGGTGGTGGGCGATTTTTCGCGTGGCGATGTGATCGCTGTGCGCAGTGCCGAAGGGCGCGAAGTGGCCCGGGGACTGGCCAACTATGCGAGTTCGGAAGCGCGTTTGTTGTGTCGCAAATCGTCTGTCGAGTTCGAGCGCCTGCTGGGCTATGTGGCGGAGCACGAGATGATTCACCGCGACAACCTGGTGTTGACGCGCGCCTGACAGGCCTTCCATTTCAGGGCGGCGCTGTCGGTACGGCTATTTGCCTTCGCTGGCTCGCAAATCACTTTGAGGGTCAGGATCGAAGCTGGCGCCAGGTGGCAGTTCCATACCCGGTGGGCCGCCTTGAATGATGGGCCGTTCAAAATCCGCGGCCTCGCAAGCGACCCTGTGGCGAGCGACGTTGCCACGCAAAAAGCGGTTGCGGTAGTCTCCGCGTGGAAGGTAGCGGGCCAACTCGGTCAGAGCCATTTCATAGACGCCACGTTTGAACTCCACCACCACGTCCAGCGGCACCCAGTAGTCATGCCATCGCCAAGCGTCAAATTCCGGGTGACTGGTGGCACGCAGATTCAGATTCCAGTCATGTGCGACCAAGCGCAACAGGTACCAGATTTGTTTCTGGCCTTTGTAGTGGCCGCGTGCGTCGCGCCGAATGAAACGGTCGGGCACTTCATAGCGAAGCCAATCGCGCGTTCGAGCGACGATGTCCACGTGTTCGGGCATCAAGCCCACTTCTTCGTGCAACTCGCGGAACATGGCCTGTTCCGGCGTTTCACCTCTGTCGATGCCACCCTGCGGGAATTGCCAGGAATGGGAACGGATGCGTTTGCCCCAAAATACCTGGTTTTTCTGGTTGAGCAGAATGATGCCGACATTGGGCCTGAAGCCTTCTCTGTCAAGCATAATCAATCCCAATTTTTTAAACTGTGTGGATTATGCATCGGCCCTCGCGGCTTGCGAAGCGTTTCTCTCTCTGAAGACCGCTTTTGCAGGGGTAAATCCCAATGGTCGATACCGTCTTGGCATCGAACCCAGCGTTTAAAACTCCCATGTTGACTATTCATTGCCGTTTGCGCGGCCGCTTTGCCCTATGAAAGCTTCCCAGTTCTTCATCTCCACGCTCAAAGAAGCCCCTGCAGAGGCCGAGGTGGTGAGTCACCAACTCATGACGCGTGCGGGCATGATCAAAAAACTCGGCGCTGGCATCTACACCTACATGCCGATGGGCCTCAGGGTGATCCAGAAAGTGGAGCGTATCGTTCGTGAAGAAATGAACCGTTCTGGTGCGGTAGAGATGACCATGCCAGTCATTCAGCCCGCCGAGCATTGGCAGGAAACGGGGCGGTTTGAGAAAATGGGCCCTGAGCTGCTGCGCATCAAAGATCGCCACGGTCGAGATTTCATCGTGCAGCCCACCAGCGAAGAAGTCGTGACCGATATGGCGCGCCAAGAGCTGCGCAGCTACAAGCAATTGCCCAAAAATTTCTACCAGATTCAAACCAAATTCCGCGACGAGCGCCGTCCGCGTTTTGGGCTGATGCGCGGGCGCGAGTTCATCATGAAAGACGCCTACAGCTTCGATCGCGACGAAGCCGCAGCCAAGAGCAGCTACCAGGTCATGGCTGCCACCTACCGCCGTATTTTTGACCGCTTCGGTTTGACCTACCGCGCCGTGGCCGCTGACAGCGGCGCCATCGGCGGCGATTTGAGCGAAGAGTTCCAGGTGATCGCGGCCACGGGCGAAGACGCTATCGTCTACTGTCCGGGCAGCGAGTACGCGGCCAACATGGAAAAAGCCGAAGCGCTGGCACCCGCTGGTCCTCGCCCCGCCGCCACCAGCGCCATGGTCAAGACGCCCACGCCGGGCAAGAGCACTTGCGCCGATGTGGCCGAGTTGCTGAGCGTGCCGCTGGCGTCAACAGTCAAGTCGCTGGTGCTCGCCACCGATGAACTGAACGAGGCTGGCGAAATCGTGAAGAGCCAGGTGTGGCTGCTGCTGCTGCGCGGCGACCACGACATGAACGAAGTCAAGGTGAACAAGTTGCCGGGGTTGAACGTGGGTTTCCGGTTTGCCTCCCTGCCTGAAATCGAAGCCCATTTCGGCAGCAAGCCGGGTTACCTTGGCCCCGTGAACATGAAGCAGCCGGTGAAAATTGTTGCCGACCGCGAAGTGGCCGTGATGGCCGACTGGATTTGCGGCGCCAACGAAATCGATTTCCACTTTACCGCCGTCAACTGGGGCCGCGATCTGCCCGAGCCCGATATGGTGGCCGATATCCGCAACGTGGTCGCTGGCGATTCGTCGCCCGATGGCAAAGGTGAGCTGGTCATTGAGCGCGGCATTGAAGTGGGCCATGTGTTCTACCTGGGCACCAAATACAGCCAAGCCATGAACGCCACCTTCCTGGCCGAAAACGGCAAGCCTGCGCCGTTTGAGATGGGCTGCTACGGCATCGGCATCACGCGCCTGCCAGCCGCCGCTGTGGAACAAAACCACGACGAGCGCGGCATGATCTGGCCCGATGCGCTGGCGCCGTTCACCGTGGTGATCTGCCCCATTGGCATGGAGCGCAGCGCCGAGGTCAAAGCGGCCGCAGAAACCTTGTATGCCGAACTGATGGCTGATGGTGTGGATGTGATCCTTGACGACCGTGGCGAGCGCCCTGGTGCCATGTTTGCCGATTGGGAACTGATCGGCGTGCCCCACCGCGTGACCATCGGCGACAAGAGCCTCAAAGAAGGTCAGGTCGAATACCAGCACCGCCGTGACGCAGCGTCCACCAAGGTGGCTGTTGCCGAAGTGGCGGGTCTGTTGAAGAGCCGCTTGAACGCATGAGAGAGTCTCAGGGATTCGCGCTCTCCAGACGTGACTGCCTTGGTTGGGCCGGCGCAGCGGTGGCGGGGGCTTCCGGCGCTGCAGTTTGGGTGATGCCCGGTACGGCACGGGCAGGTCAGGTGGAAGAGCCGCTGGCAGATTCGGTGCGCTCGGCCTTGAGCGGAGCGATAGCCAACAAAGCCCCACCTGAGCCCGAATTCGAAAGCATGGAAAAACGCCTGGCGCATTTGCGCTGGCTGGGCGCCATGAGCGACCGGCTCAGGCGGCGCAAACCCGATTTCCAGACCCGCATTGAATTTCTTCAAACCGTCTGGTATGAGAGCAAGCGGGCTGGCCTGGACACCACCATGGTGATGGGCCTGATCCAGGTGGAAAGTGCGTTCCGAAAGTTTGCCATCTCTTCCGTGGGCGCGCGAGGCTACATGCAGATCATGCCGTTCTGGTCACGCCTGATCGGCGACGGCGATGCCGGCAAACTGTTCAATATGCAAACCAACTTGCGCTTTGGTTGTGTGATCCTGCGTCACTACCTGGAAACGGAACGCGGCAATACCTTCATGGCGCTGGGCCGGTACAACGGCAGCCGGGGGCGCGATACCTACCCCAATGCTGTATCCAGGGCAGCGAAGAATTGGGTGCATCCCGACGCTTGAAGTCCGGCTCTCAGGTCAATCGCTCCCTCTTTTAGATCGCCCCAAATGAGCCTCATTCTCTCTGGGTCGTCCTCTACTTGGTGAGCACCGTTTTAGGCTGGTGGATTGTTTGTGGTGGCGCAGCCTCTCGCCTGGAAGGCTGGCCATCATGGCTCGTCATCGGCTGGGAGCATCCATGGACTGCTGAGCAAATTGCGTTCCACTTCCTGATGTGTTGGCTTGGACAAACATTGTGGTTCGTCGAAGGACTGTTTGTTCCTGAAGCAAGACTGTTCTTTTGACGGTGCTGATGGTGAAGCAGGTGTCGTGAGCCAGCTTTTTTTGCGCCAATTGCTCTCCGCTACTGCAAAAAACCCATCCGCGACTTCCCGCCGCCCACCTTGGGCAAATCCCCCGGCTCCATCTCATAGCGGTTGGCCAACCGCGCATTGCCAAACGCGGTCACCAGCGCGCGGCGCATTTCCCTTGGGGCTTGGGTGGCCAGCAGGTCGAGCACATCGTCGCGGGGTTCCTGCTCAAACCGTTGACCCCAGTCGTGTTCGTTGCGGATGCCTCGGTACAGGTGGGCGGCAATTTTCCGGGCTGCTTCGGGGGAGGGCGGTGCGATTTCGAACACGTTCATGCGGTTCAGAATCGGGTCGGGGATGGCGCTTTCGCGGTTGGCGGTGGTGATCCATATGACCTGGCTGGCATCGATGGCCACGTCGGCGAATTCGTCCACGAAGCTTTGCGCGGTATCGTGCTCAAGCAGGCTGTAGAGCGCACCCAGCGGGTCGTATTGGGCGTCGGCAGCCGCTTTGTCGATCTCGTCGACCACGATGACGGGGTTGGCGTATTGCCCTTCCACCAGCGATTCAAACACCCGGCCAGGCTTGGAGCCCTTCCATTGAGAAGACGAGCCTGAGAGCAACCAGCCAGCGGTCATGGAGCTCATGGGCACCAGGCTCATGCTGGTGCCGAGCAGATCGGCGATCTGACGGGCGAAGTGTGTCTTGCCCACGCCGGGCGGACCGAGCAGCAGGATGGGGGTGACTTCCAGACTGTCTCGGCTGTCCTGGCTCAGCGCCACATGGCGCTTCACATCGTCGAGCACGTCTCCAAAATTGGGCAGCAGATCGTACAGTGGCTCCATATCGGGCACGCCAGAAGGTTTGACCGCAAAGCGCTCAGGGCCGCGTTCGATCATGCGCTGATACATGGTGATCAAGGTCTCATGTTCGCGCTCGCCACCCTTGGCCTGCAATTGATGGAGCTTGCGCTCCACGTCGTCGGCGTTGAACACGTTGCGCATCTGGGCGATGGGCAAGCCCTTGTGGGTGGAAGCGACCAGGCTGTGTGAGCTCATGCGGTTCTCCATTGTGTTGTGCGACAACTTGATTCAAGCACAAGTCATGCCTGGCTTCAACGCGAAAAAAACCCAGAAAAGGAGCACCTTTCCACGTTATGCCGAATTCAGAAATGCAAAAACCGCCCGGAGGCGGTTTTCATCGTGGGGCAACTGACGACCGATCAGGCTTGGCCGCTGATCACTTGTTGCAGCTCACCGGATTCGTACATCTCCATCATGATGTCCGAGCCGCCGATGAACTCACCCTTGACGTAGAGCTGGGGAATCGTGGGCCAGTTGCTGAATGCCTTGATGCCCTGGCGAATGCCTTCGTCTTCCAGTACGTTCACGGTTTTCACGGTTTTGGGATCAACGCCGCATGCCTTGATGATCTGGATCGCGCGGCCGGAAAAGCCGCACATGGGGAAACTGGCGTTGCCCTTCATGAAGAGCACGATGTCGTTGGATTTGACCAGTTGGTCGAGTTGGGCTTGCACGTCGCTCATGGCGGGCTCCTGAAACAGTAGGGTTTGTGAACCGGAAAGATGCTCAATTATCGCCGTTTGGGCCACTGGCCACCGCTGCAGCGTTGAATGCCTGCAAGGTCGGTGCGGCTGCTCACTTGCTCGAATCCCCGCATTGAGAGCAGGTCGCGCACCGCCTGGGCCTGATCGTGGCCATGCTCCAGCAGCAGCCAGCCGCCGGGCTCCAGCGATTCGGGAGCCATGGCGATCAGGGCGCGAATGTCGTCCAGGCCATCGACGCCGGCTGTGAGTGCGGTGACAGGTTCGTGGGTCAGGGCGGGCAAGTGGTGGTCGCCTTCAGCAATGTAGGGCGGGTTGCTGGCGATCACGTGGAAGTGCTCGCCTTTCACGGCATGCAGCCATGAGCCATGTTTAAAGGTGACTGCGAGGCCAAGGCGCGCGGCGTTGCCGCTGGCCACGGTCAGAGCACCGTCACTGGTGTCGGTGGCGGTGACTTGTGTTGCCGGTTGCTGGTTTTTGACTGCCAGCGCGATGGCGCCGCTGCCTGTGCCCATATCGAGGAAGCTTGGCTGATCGGTGAACCGAGCCAGGAGATCCAATGACCATTCCACCAGCGCTTCTGTGTCAGGCCTGGGTACAAGCACCCTTGCATCGACTTTCAAGACCAAACCAAAAAAGGCTTTTTCACCATGGATGTACGCTAGCGGCTCACCAGTGAGGCGGCGCTGGGTCATCGTTTCCAGCCGCAATCCGGCCTCCGGCGTGAGCGGGTCTTGGTCGTGGCGCAGCAACCATGCGCGGTCGTTGGGGTCTTGATCCAGAGCGAGCAGGAGCAACATCTGCGCATCCAGCCGTTCCAGGCCGCACGCCTGGGTCTTGAGCAGGGCGTCTTTCAACGTCATAGGGCGCCTGCGAACGAGGGCGCCCGTGGAACCGGCTTCGCCGGGCCATTGGTCGCGTCCTCCATCCTCCAGGTGAGGGGGGTGGACGCAAAGCGGCGCAGGGGGGTCATATTTTCCCTTCCAGCTCGGCCAGCAACTCGGCACCGCGCTCAACCTGCAAGGCATGGATCACATCGCCCAGATCGCCTTCCATCACGGCCAGCAGTTTGTAGATCGTGAGGTTGATGCGGTGGTCGGTGAGACGGCCCTGGGGGAAGTTGTAGGTGCGGATGCGGTCGCTGCGGTCGCCGCTGCCGATCAGGCCTTTGCGGGTGGCAGCTTCTTTCGCCGCGCGCGCGCTTCGGTCTTTTTCCTGCAGGCGCGCGGTGAGCACTTGCAGCGCCTTGGCCTTGTTGCTGTGCTGGCTGCGGCCATCCTGACATTCAGCGGTGATGCCGGTGGGCAGGTGCGTCACGCGCACGGCCGAATCGGTCTTGTTGATGTGTTGCCCGCCGGCGCCGCTGGCGCGGTAGGTGTCGATGCGCAGTTCGCTGGGGTTGAGTTGCACCGCCTGGGCTTCGTCAGGCTCGGGCATCACAGCGATGGTGGCCGCGCTGGTGTGCACACGGCCTTGCGTTTCGGTCACGGGCACGCGTTGTACACGGTGGCCTCCCGACTCGAAGCGCAGCTTGCCATAGGCGCCTGCGCCCACGATGCGCAAGACCACTTCTTTGTAGCCGCCGAGTTCGCTGGGCGACTCGCTGACGATTTCGGTGGTCCAGCGCTGGGTGTCGGCGTAGCGCGTGATCATGCGCGCCAGGTCGCCCGCGAAGAGGGCGGATTCATCGCCGCCGGTACCGGCGCGGATTTCAACGAAGGCATTGCGTTCGTCGTCCGGGTCTTTGGGCAGCAAGAGCAGTTGCAGCTCGCTGTCGAGGGTTTCCATCTCGGCCCTGGCGTGGTCGATTTCGTCTTGCGCCATTTCTGCCATGTCGGGGTCGTTCAGCATGCCGTTGGCCGTCGCCAGGTCTTCTTCGCGCTGCAGGTAGCGGTTGAAAACTTCGGTGATTGTGCTGGCTTCGGCGTGTTCCCGGCTGAGGGCGCGGAAGCGGTCCATGTTGTTGACCACGTCAGGCGCGGCCAGCAGAGCGTCGAGCTCGTGGAGCCGGGCGCGCTGGCGCATCAAGGTGCTGTGGACAAAGGGCTTCATGTGAAAACTCGTTGAAAGTGGGGCGCCATGGAGGGTGGCAGAACGACGGCGTGCTGCCCAGCGTTGGCCGGGCGGGCGTGTGAAACGTCGCTAGGATTGGCGCGGGGGCTTGCCCGCATCGTCGCGCAAGAAGAGGCGCGAGACAGTTTGCGCCATGACTGCGCGGGCTTCGGCATCGCCGCTGCGCAGTTCGGCGAGGGTGCCGTGCAGCATCTTTTGGGTCAGACCGCGCGCCAGCGCTTCCAGCACCACATCCACCGGCTCGCCTTTGGCCAGCAGCTTTTTGGCCCGCGCCATTTCGGCTTGGCGCCAGTCGTCGGCCTGGGCGTGAATTTGCTGGATCAGCGGGACCACGCCGTGGTCCGGATTGCGCTGGTCCATCCAGTGCATGAAGCTCAGGACGCCAGCGTCGATGATGGCTTCAGCCTGGGCCACTGCGGCCTGCCGGTTGTCTTTGCCGGATTGCACCACGCTGGCGAGATCGTCCACCGTGTACAGGTAAATGTCTGACAGGCCTTTGACTTCAATTTCGATGTCGCGCGGCACGGCCAGATCCACCATGAACATGGGACGATGACGGCGCTTTTTCAAGGCGCGCTCAACAGCGCCCAGGCCGATGATGGGCAGGGTGCTGGCGGTGCAGCTGATGACAGCGTCAAACTCGTGCAACCGGTCGGGAATGTCGGCCAGGCGCATGACTTCGGCGCCGAAGCGACCCGCCAGCTTTTCACCGCGCTCTAGCGTGCGGTTGGCGATCGCCATGCTTTTGGGTGTTTTGGCCGCGAAATGCGTGGCGGCCAGCTCGATCATGTCGCCTGCGCCGACGAACAGCACCCGAATGTCTTTCAGGTCTTCGAACAGCTGACCTGCCAGGCGCACTGCGGCGGCGGTCATGCTGATGGAGTGGGCGCCGATTTCAGTGGAGCTGCGCACCTGTTTGGCCACCGAGAAAGAACGCTGGAACAACTGGTGCAGCGTGGTGCCGAGGGCGCCAGCTTCTTCGGCGGCGCGCACCGCGTCTTTCATCTGGCCCAGGATCTGGGCTTCGCCAAGCACCATGCTGTCGAGCCCGCTTGCCACGCGGAAGGCGTGGCGGGCGGCCTGGTCTTCGCGCAGCACGTAGGAATGGTCTTTGAGCACATGGATGCCCACGCCGCCCGTCTTGGCCAGCCACTCCAGTGTGGGCTCTACCGAAGACTGATTGCCCGTGGCATACAGCTCCGTGCGGTTGCAGGTGGAGAGCAGTGTGGCTTCGGGTTGGCTCGGAAAACTGGCGCGGTAGCCATGCAGGGTTGGCTGAATTTGGTCGAGCGCAAACGCAAACCGGCCCCGCAAATCAAGCGGGGCCGTGTGGTGGTTGATTCCAAGCGCCCAAACAGACATGTTCAGATTATAAAATTGAAGCACTATGCACGCACTGGATTCGACAACATGACATTTATGGGCTTCTGGGGCCATGTGCTGGGCCTCTTCCTGCCCGCGCTGGGAGTAGCGATTATCTTGATGGCCATGCCCCGGCTGTGGCCCCGCGCTGTCAAGGGCCGGTGGCGCTTCAAAACCGAGGCGCTGACCTTGGTGGGCAGCGGGATGCTGGTGTTGCTGGCCGGGCTGGTGATTTTTGGCCGCGACGGCAAGATGCTGACCTACTCCGCGCTGGTGTTGGTGCTGGGCACCTTGGCCTGGTGGAACCGCCGGCGCTGAGGCTCAGCGATCGGGCTGGAACCGGTCCACGCGGTCGGTGATGATGCCGTCGAGCTGCAGATCCAGCAGGCGCTGCACGTCTTCCGGCTCGTTCACGGTGTAGGCCAGGGCGCGCAGGCCCAATGCGCGGGCTTCGTCGCGCATTTCGGCATTCCAAAGCCGGTGGTTGCACACCAGCGCCTGGCATTCGAGTTGGGTGGCGGCTGCTTGCCAGCCGGCCCAAGCCGTGTCCAGCAACAACCCTCGGCGGAGTTGAGGGGCGGCTGATTGGGCTGCCGCCAGAGACGCGGGTTGAAACGATGTCAAGAGTGGAGCCATGTTGGAAGGCTGGCCCGCCCACAGCCGCGCTGCTGCCAAAGCCACTTGTTCACCGGTCAAGGCTTCCAGTCCTTTGGTGGGCTTGATTTCGATGTTGAGCCAAAACCGGTTGGCCTGGCAGAAATGGGCGATGGCTGCCAGCAAGGGCAAGGGCTCGCTGGCATGGTTGGGAGAGTGCCAGCTTCCGGCATCCAGCTGGCTCAGCTCGACCCACGGCAGCAGTCCCGCTACGCCGTGACCGTTGCTGGTGCGTTCCAGTGTGTCGTCGTGCAGCAAAAACAGCTCGCCATCGGCGCTCAGTTTCACATCGCATTCGAACATGCGGTAGCCGTGGGTGGATCCCAGCTTGAAGGCGGCGAGTGTGTTCTCAGGCGCCAGCTTTCCCGCGCCCCGGTGGGCGATCCACAAGGGGTAGGGCCAATCTGCGGGATAAGCGGTGGCAGTGTTCACAGGCGCTGACCCGAGGCCGCATCGAACCAGTGCATACGGTCCTCGCGCGGTTGCGCCAGGATGGTGCTGCCCACGGCGGGCGCTGGCTGGTCCTCATGGGTGCGGATGATGAGGCCTTCGCTGCCCAGTTTGACGTGTACCAGGCGTTCGGCGCCCAGCAGCTCCACCGTTTCCACCTGGAGTTCCCAGCCGGCATCGCCGATGTCCAGGTGCTCTGGGCGAATGCCCAGAATCTGGCCGGCTTTGCCACCGGGTGCGTTCTTCAACAGGTTCATTGGCGGTGAGCCCATGAAGCTGGCCACGAAGGTGGTGGCGGGGCGGGAATACACCTCTTCGGGCGTGCCGAACTGCTCCATCTTGCCGCCGTTCATGACGATCATGCGCTGGGCCAGGGTCATGGCTTCGACCTGGTCGTGGGTCACGAACAGCGAGGTGATGCCGAGTTCGCGGTGCAGTTTTTGAATCTCGAGGCGGGTCTGGGCGCGCAATTTGGCGTCGAGGTTGGAGAGGGGTTCGTCAAACAGAAACACCTTGGGCTGGCGCACGATGGCCCGGCCCATGGCCACGCGCTGGCGCTGGCCACCGGAAAGTTCCCGCGGTTTGCGTTGCAGCAAATGGCCCAGTTCCAGAATGGCGGCGGCTTTGTCGACGCGTTGCTGGATTTCAGTTGCCGGCATTTTTTTGATCTTCAGGCCGTAGGCCATGTTCTCGAACACGCTCATGTGCGGGTACAACGCGTAGTTCTGAAACACCATGGCGATGTCGCGTTCGGCGGGTTCCAGTGTGTTGACCACGCGGTCGCCAATGGCGATGTCGCCGCCGCTGATGTCTTCCAGGCCTGCGACCATGCGCAGCAGGGTGGACTTGCCGCAGCCCGAAGGGCCGACGATGACAATGAATTCGCCTTGGGCGATCTCGGCGTTGACGCCGTGAATGACTTGCAGTTCGGTCTTACCGGTCCGGTAGCGTTTGACGACGTTGCGAAGGGATATGGATGACATGAGTTTTTTTTTCTGAAGTGGGTGCTGTGTGAAGGCTGCTGGGCTTACTTTTCAGTGTCCACAAGGCCTTTGACGAACCAGCGCTGCATCAACATGACGACCAGGGCCGGTGGCAGCATGGCGAGGATGGCCATGGCCATGACCACGTTCCACTCGGTGTACGACTCGCCCGAAATCAGGCGCTTGATGCCCATGACCACGGGGTACATGGACTCATCCGTGGTCACGAGCAGCGGCCAGAGGTATTGGTTCCAGCCGTAAATGAACTGGATCACAAAAAGCGCGGCGATCGACGTTCTGGAGAGTGGTAGCAGGATGTCCTTGAAGAACCGCATGGGCCCTGCACCGTCTATGCGGGCAGCTTCCACCAGCTCATCGGGCACGGTCAGGAAAAACTGGCGGAACAGGAAGGTGGCGGTGGCCGAAGCGATGAGCGGCACGGTGAGGCCCGCGTAGGTGTTCAGCATGCCCAGGTTCGCCACCACTTCATAGGTGGGGCCAATGCGCACCTCGACCGGCAGCATCAGCGTCACAAAGATCATCCAGAACACCAGATTGCGCATCGGGAAGCGGAAATAGACGATGGCAAAGGCGGAGAGCAGGGAAATGGCGATCTTGCCGATGGTGATGATCAGCGCGCTCATCAGACTCACCCACAGCATGGGACCAGCCGCTGGAATCTGGCTGCCTGCGCTTGTGTATCCGCCGAACAGGGCAGCTTTGTAGGTTTCGATGGCGTTGCCGCCTGGCATCAGCGACATCGGGAAAGACTGTGAAATCTGCTCCAGCGTTTGCGTGGAACCGATGAACGTGACGTAGAGTGGGAAGCCGACGATGAAGACACCGAGCAGCAAGACCACGTGGGAGAGGACGGTCAGTCCTGGGCGTTTTTCAATCATTGCAATGCACCATGAAAAGAAGCGATGTCCAACCCAGAACGCCGCCGATCCGGCTTTGCCGGTCGGCCAGCGTTGCCCCTTGGGGGGGTGACGACGAAGTCGGCGCGGGGGGTGCTCATCTAGTAGTTCACTTTCTTCTCGACAAAGCGGAACTGGATCACCGTGAGCGTGACCACGACCACCATCAGCACCACCGACTGCGCAGCTGAGCCACCCATGTCCAACGCCTTGAAGCCGTCGTAATAGACCTTGTAGACCAGGATGGCGGTGTCTTTGCCCGGGCCGCCTTGGGTTGTGGCGTCTACGATGCCGAAAGTGTCAAAAAACGCGTAGACGATGTTGATTACCAGCAGGAAGAAGGTGGTGGGCGAAAGCAATGGGAAGACGATGGTCCAGAACCTGTGCCAGGGGCTGGCGCCGTCGATGGCAGCGGCTTCGATAAGCGACTTGGGGATGGACTGCAGACCGGCCAGGAAGAACAGGAAGTTGTATGAAATCTGCTTCCACACAGCCGCCGCCACGATCAGTGACATGGCGTGGTTGGCGTTGAGCAGGTGGTTCCAGTCCAGTCCCATGGCTTTGAGGTAGTAGGCCGCGATGCCCATCGGGGACGCGAACATGAACAACCACAACACACCGGCAACTACGGGCGCCACGGCGTAGGGCCAGATCAGCAAGGTCTTGTAGACGGAGGCGCCTTTGAGCACCCGGTCGGCCATCACGGCCAGCAGCAGTGCGATGGCCAGGCCCACGGTTGCCACCAGAACCGAGAAAACCGCGGTGGTCTTGAACGAATCGAGGTAGCTGTCGTCGTTCCACAGGCGTTCAAAATTTTCCAGCCCAACGAACTGGGTGGACAGACCAAAGGGGTCCTGGGTCAGCAGACTTTGGTAAATCGCCTGGGCCGCCGGCCAGAAAAAAAACACCAGCACGATGGCCATCTGGGGCGCAATGAGCAGCCAGGGCAGCCAGGCCGACTTAAATCGAACGCGTTTTTCCATGGGGAATAGGAGGTTGGAAAACGAAGGGGATCAAAACGCAAAATCCGCCCTGGGCGCACGAGGCGCCAGGGCGGATGCCGATCAAGGAATGGGTGAAATCAGCGCTTGTTGGCTTTTTCGAAGCGTGCAAGTTGCTCGTTGCCGCGCTTGATGGCGGCATCCAGTGCGGCTTTGGGCGCCGTTTTACCAGACCACACGCCTTCAAGTTCTTCATCAATGATGGTGCGGATCTGAACGAAGTTGCCCAGGCGGATACCGCGCGACTTGTCGGTGGTCTTGCGGATCATCTGGTTCACGGCCACGTCGGTACCCGGATTCTTTTTGTAGTATCCGCTGTCGTCGGTCAGCTTGAACGAAGCCAGGGTGACAGGCAGGTAGCCGGTGCGCTGGTGGCTGGCTGCCGCGACTTCGGGTTTGCCGATGTAGGTGAAGAACTTGGCCACGCCCTTGTATTCGTCGGCCTTCTTGCCAGACATCACCCACAGGCTGGCGCCACCAATCACGGTGTTTTGTGGTGCGCCGGGTGCATCTGGGTAGTAGGGCAGGGTGCTGGTGCCGGAGGCGAACTTGGAGTTGCGCTTGACGTTGCCGTACAGACCGGAGGAGCCCGTGATCATGGCGCACTCGCCAGAAACGAACGTGGCGTCAGCGGCATTGCCACGGCCTTTGTAGACAAACAGGCCGGTCTTGGCCATGTTGGCCAGATTTTCGATGTGGCGAACGTGCAGAGGCGTGTTGAACGACAGGCGTGCGTCCATGCCGCGCATGCCATTGCCTTTGGTGGCGAACTCGGTGTTGTGCCAGGCCGAGAAGCTTTCCAGTTGGGTCCAGCTGATCCAGCTGGTCGTGAAGGGGCACTTGTGGCCAGCGGCCTTGAGTTTGCCCGCGGCCAGGGCCACTTCGGGCCAGGTGGTTGGCGGCTTCTCGGGGTCCATGCCGGCGGCCTTGAAAGCGTCCTTGTTGTAGTGGAACACCGGGGTAGAGCTGTTGAACGGCATGCTCAGCATCTGGCCATTGGGGGCGGTGTAATAACCGGCGACGGCAGGCACATAAGCCTTGGCGTCGAATTTTTCACCGGCATCGGCCATGACTTTGCCCACGGGGACGATCGCGCCCTTGCTTGCCATCATGGTGGCGGTGCCGACCTCGAAGACCTGCAGGATGTGCGGTGCATTGCCCGAGCGGAAAGCCGCGATGGCCGCCGTCATGGATTCGTCATAGCTGCCCTTGAAGGTGGGCACGATGGTGTATTCGGTCTGGCTGGCGTTGAATTCCTTGGCCAGATCGTTGACCCATTCGCCCAGGGCTCCGCCCATGGAGTGCCACCATTGCACCTCGGTCGCGGCTTGGGCAGGGGCGCTGATCAGGGCGGCGAGCGCCATCGCGCCAGTCAATGCGGTGGTTTTAATCGTGTTTCTCATTGGGTCTCCATCGGGTCAAACGGTTGAATTTGCGGGGCTGAGCTTAGGTGAGTTGTATGACAAAGCCATTGCACCTTTGTGACAAGATTGTGGCAACAGGGCTTTCCATGAGAGGCGTGGGTGTATGTTGCACTGCGGTACCATCGTCATTCAGCGTTTTTTGCTGACTGTGAATACCGCCAATGAACGCTCCGATACCCCACAAATTGCTCGAAATCGCCGCCGGCGAAGAAGCGCCGCGCTTGCGCGAGATTCCCTACAACTACACCTCTTTTTCGGATCGTGAAATTGTTTTGCGATTGCTGGGTGAGCGATCCTGGGCGGTGTTGGAGGCGTTGCGCAGCGAACGGCGTACAGGTCGATCAGCCCGTATGCTCTATGAAGTGTTGGGTGATATATGGGTGGTTCAGCGCAATCCTTACCTCCAGGATGACCTGTTGGACAACCCCAAGCGGCGCGGGCAACTGGTCGAGGCCTTGGAGCACCGCCTTGGCGAGGTGCAAAAGCGGCGCACACCCGAAGACGACGCAGCGAGGGATGCGCGCGTGGCGGAGTTGCTCACGGCGGCCCAGGCTGCTGTGGCCACATTTGCCCGATCATTTGAGGAAATGGCCCAGTTGCGCCAGCGCGCGACCAAGGTGTTGCGCAAACTCACCGCCAAAGACAACATCAAGTTCGACGGCCTGTCTCGCGTGTCCCACGTGACCGACGCGACCGACTGGCGCGTGGAGTACCCCTTTGTGGTGCTCACGCCCGATACCGAAAACGAAATGGCCTTGCTGGTCAAAGGCTGCTTTGAGCTCGGCCTGACCATCATCCCCCGTGGGGGTGGCACGGGTTACACCGGTGGCGCCATCCCGTTGACCTGGAAGAGCGCGGTGATCAACACCGAAAAGCTCGAAGCCATGACCGAAGTGGAGTGGGTGCAGGTGCCCGGCCACGAGAAACCGCTGCCCACGGTGTGGACGGAGGCCGGAGTGGTCACCCAGCGCGTGGCCGATGCCGCAGAGCGCGCCGGCCATGTGTTCGCTGTGGACCCAACCAGCGCCGAAGCCTCTTGCATCGGTGGCAACATCGCCATGAACGCGGGCGGCAAGAAGGCCGTTTTGTGGGGCACGGCCCTGGACAACCTGATTTCCTGGCGTATGGTGACGCCGCAGGCGCAGTGGCTGGAAGTCACGCGCATGGACCACAACCTGGGCAAGATCCACGATGCCGAGGTCGCCACTTTTGAGCTGAAGACCTTTGAAGCCGATGGCAAGACACATGTGCGCACCGAGCAGCTGGTGATTCCGGGCAAGTCGTTCCGCAAGGAAGGCCTTGGCAAAGATGTGACCGACAAGTTCCTGAGCGGCCTGCCGGGCATTCAGAAAGAAGGCTGCGACGGGCTGATCACCAGCGGGCGCTGGATCGTGCACCGCATGCCCGAGCATGTGCGCACCGTCTGCCTGGAGTTTTTCGGCAACCCGAAAGATGGCGTGCCCAGCATCGTCGACATCAAGGACTTCATGTTCGCCGAGCAAAAGCGCTCGGGCACGTTGCTGGCCGGTCTGGAACATCTGGACGACCGGTACCTGAAGGCCGTGGGCTACGCGACCAAGAGCAAGCGCAACGCGGGCGGCAGTGGCTTGCCCAAGATGGTGCTGATCGGTGACATCGTGGGCGATGACGCCGACGCGGTGGCCCGCGCCACCAGCGAGGTGGTTCGCATGGCGAACACGCGCAGCGGCGAAGGCTTTGTGGCCATCAGCCCGGAGGCGCGCAAGAAGTTTTGGCTGGACCGCAAGCGCACCGCCGCGATCAGCAAGCACACCAACGCGTTCAAGATCAACGAAGACGTGGTGATCCCGTTGCCGCGCATGGGTGAGTACACCCTGGGCATCGAGCGCATCAACATCGAGCTTTCGCTGCGCAACAAGCTGAAGCTGTGCACGGAACTGGAAGCTTTTTTCACCAAGGGCAACTTGCCTCTGGGCAAGTCCGACGACGCCAATGACGTGGCCAGCGCCGAATGGCTGGAAGACCGCGTGCAGCAAGCCCTGGCGCTGGTGAGCGAGGTCAAGGCTCTGTGGAACGGCTGGCTGAAAGATGTGGACGCGCTGTTCCCGCAATTGCAAGATCACAGCCTGCGCGCCAGCTGGAAGACCCAACTGCGCTTGCCGCTACAGGGCATCTTTACCGGCGCCGCTTTCACGCCCATTCTGGCCGAATGCACGGCGATTCATCAGCGCGTGCTGAAAGGCCGCGTCTGGGTGGCACTGCACATGCATGCAGGCGATGGCAATGTGCACACCAACATTCCCGTCAACAGCGACGACTACGAAATGCTGCAAAGCGCCCATGAAGCGGTCGCGCGCATCATGGTTTTGGCGCGCAGCCTGGACGGCGTGATTTCGGGTGAGCACGGCATCGGCATCACCAAGCTGGAGTTCCTGACCGACGACGAATTGCGTCCGTTTGCCGAGTACAAAGCCCGTGTTGACCCCGAAGGCCGCTTCAACAAGGGCAAACTGCTGCGCAATTTCCCCGGCGCGCCCGAACCGGTGTTCGATGCGGCGTTGCGCAGCTCCGATCTGGTCAACGCCTACACGCCGAGCTTTGGCCTGATGGGCCACGAATCGCTCATCATGCAGCAGAGCGACATTGGCGCCATCGCCGGCTCGGTCAAGGATTGCCTGCGTTGCGGCAAGTGCAAGCCGGTGTGCGCGACCCACGTGCCCCGCGCGAATTTGCTGTATTCGCCGCGTAACAAAATCCTCGCCACTTCGCTGCTGGTCGAGGCCTTCCTTTACGAGGAGCAGACCCGTCGCGGTATCAGCATCAAGCACTGGGAAGAGTTCGAAGACGTCGCTGACCACTGCACGGTTTGCCACAAGTGTCTCTCCCCTTGTCCTGTCGACATCGACTTTGGCGATGTGACCATGAACATGCGCAACCTGTTGCGCAAGATGGGCCAAAAGAGCTTCCGGCCGGGCAATGCCGCGGCCATGTTCTTCCTGAATGCGACCAACCCCGAGACCATCAAGGTGATGCGCACGGCGATGGTAGGCGTGGGCTTCAAAGCCCAGCGTTTGGCCAACAACGTTTTGAAATTGGCGGCGCGCAAGCAGACCAGCGCGCCGCCGGCCACACTGGGCGCCGCGCCCATCAAAGAGCAGGTGATCCACTTCATCAACAAGAAGATGCCCGGGGGCTTGCCCAAGAAGACCGCGCGCGCCTTGCTGGACATTGAAGACAAAGATTACGTGCCGATCATCCGCAACCCGAAAGAAACCACGGCCGATACCGAGGCGGTGTTCTATTTCCCCGGTTGTGGTTCGGAGCGCTTGTTCAGTCAGGTCGGTCTTGCCACCCAGGCCATGCTTTGGCATGCCGGGGTGCAAACCGTGTTGCCGCCGGGCTATTTGTGTTGCGGTTACCCGCAGCGCGGTTCCGGCCAGTTCGACAAAGCGGAAAAGATGATCACGGACAACCGTGTGCTGTTCCACCGCGTAGCCAACACACTGAACTATCTCGACATCAAGACGGTGGTGGTGAGCTGCGGGACCTGTTACGACCAGCTGCAGGGTTACGAATTCGACAAGATTTTCCCTGGCTGCCGCATCATCGACATCCACGAGTACCTGCTGGAAAAGCAGATCACGCTACCTGCGGGGCAGGGTGGCTTCCTGTACCACGAGCCCTGCCACAACCCCATGAAACTGGGCGATCCGATGAAAACAGTCAAGGCGCTGATTGGCGACCAGGTGCTGAAATCGGAGCGCTGCTGCGGCGAGAGCGGTACGCTGGGTGTGACCCGGCCCGACATATCGACCCAGGTGCGTTTCCGCAAGGAAGAAGAAATTCGCAAAGGCGAGACGGCTTTGCGGGCGTCAGGCGCGCTCGGAGAAAAGGAAAACGTCAAGATCCTGACCTCCTGCCCCAGTTGCCTGCAAGGCCTGACCCGCTATGGCGACGACCTGCAAAATGGCCTGCTCGAAGCCGACTACATCGTTGTGGAAATGGCGCGGCAGATTCTGGGCGAAGACTGGTTGCCCAACTACGTGGCCAAGGCCAACGACGGCGGTATCGAGCGGGTGCTGGTGTAAGCCCCCTGCGCCGCTTTGCGTCTTCCCCCCTGGAAGGGGGGGGCTCACCTTGGTCCGACGGAGCCGGTTCCTCGGTGTGTGCTGGGTTGGCATGAACGCGTGCCAGCTTGGCCGCTTTTTTTCGACCTTTTTTGCACGGAGCACATCGCAATGGCTGGACTGAACAAGCATTCCCCGACCCCCGAGGACATCACCGTGCACAGTCAGTCGCGTGTGCTGGAGGTGCTGTTCTCTGACGGGCAGCGGTTTCGCATTCCGTTCGAATTGATGCGGGTGTATTCACCTTCGGCCGAGGTTCAAGGCCACGGGCCGGGACAGGAGACCTTGCAGACCGGCAAGCGCGATGTGACGATTGAAGGGTTGGCGCCGGTGGGCAATTACGCGGTGCAGCCGACCTTTTCCGACGGCCATGACAGCGGGCTTTTTTCTTGGGACTACCTGTATTTCCTGGGCTCGCAGGAGGCCAAGTTGTGGGCTGAGTACAACGCTCGACTGCAAACCGCTGGTCTGGACCGCGATCAGTCCATGATTGCGGCCTCGGGTAAGGCTTGCGGGGGTCACTGAGACGTAGGATCGCGGGATGGCTTCCACACATTTTGGTTTTGAAACGGTAGACGAACGCGAAAAGGCGCGCCATGTGCGCGGCGTTTTCGACTCGGTAGCGCCCAAGTACGACGTGATGAACGACCTCATGTCGGCCGGTTTGCACCGCATTTGGAAAAAATACACGATCACCGTGGCCAATCCGCAGCCGGGCGATCAGGTGCTCGACATTGCCGGCGGTACTGGCGATCTGTCACTGGCGTTTGCAGGCAAGGTCGGTCCGTCCGGGCGCGTGGTGCACACCGACATCAACGAAGCGATGCTGCGCGAAGGGCGCGACCGGTTGTTGAACAAGGGCGTGGTCTTGCCGACCATGGTCTGCGACGCCGAGAAGCTGCCGTTTGCCAGTGAGTCGTTCAACATCGTGACCGTGGCTTTTGGTTTGCGCAACATGACGCACAAAGACCAGGCGCTGAAAGAAATGCTGCGCGTACTCAAGCCTGGCGGCAAGCTGCTGGTGCTTGAGTTTTCCAAGGTGGCCAAGCCGCTGGAGAAAGCCTATGACTGGTATTCATTCAACGTTTTGCCCAAGCTGGGCCAATTGGTGGCTGGTGACGCTGCCAGCTACAAGTACCTTGCCGAGTCGATCCGCATGCATCCGGGCCAGGAAGAACTGCGCCAGTTGATGAAGTCGGTGGGTTTTGGCCATGTCGATGTGCACAACCTGAGTGCCGGTGTGGTCGCTTTGCATTTGGGCATCAAGTGCTGATGAGAATTTGTTCCAAAAAATGGGGTCTAGGGTTGGCATGAGAACCGTTTGTCACAGGGAATTCTGGGTCGCGTTGGTGGCCATTGCTTGCGTGAAAGGGGCTTGGGCCGTGGAGAAGGCCGCCACTATCGCTCCTGAATCGTCGGCAACAGCAAACACGGGGAGCATTGTCGGGCTGTGGTCTTCCATCGCTGCCCTGGCGTTGCTGGGGGTATTGGTGGTCGGAAAAATGCTGCGTTCTCGCAGCGGCCCAGGCTCCGACACCCGGTTGAACCGTGAAAACGCCCGGGTAGATCCTGGCGATGTTCAAGCCGCTACGCCGCGTGGTTACAGCTCGCAGAATGTGGGCAATGATGCATCGGCCAGGCCTTGGGAGCGCCAAGGGTCGGCCCTGGATGCAGGTACGGCGGCGGGTAGCCAGGGCGGCTACAGTGCGATCGAATTGCAGGCAGAAGGCACTGTAACGAGCGTGCCCAATGGGTTCGATGTCGAAGCGTTTCTCAAGGCATCCAAAGCCAATTTTGTGGATTTGCAGGCCGCTTGGGACCGTTCCGACACGGCCAGCCTACGTGCCATGATGACCGATGGCATGCTGGAACAAATCAAGGGCCAGCTGATCGAGCGCGAGCAAGACAGTGTTGGCGCTGCCCATGCCCCATCTCAAGTGGAGATGCTGGAAGCGCATTTGCTGGGCATAGAAGAGCAGGACGAAGACTTCATAGCCAGCGTTGAATTTTCCGGCCTGCTCCGCGAAGGCTCATCGATCGGTCCCAGCCCGTTTCGTGAGTTGTGGAGCATCACGCGCCCCAAAGAAGGTGGTGGTTGGTTGGTGGCTGGGGTACAAGCGCTTCAATAAGCGCGTCTTGGTGGCGCTGGTTGCTGCGTTATCCGTCAAAATCGGGGTATGAGCGATGCCCCCAATGTTTCCCCCTCCAGCCGCATGCCCGGTTTCCTTCAAGCTTTGTTGAGCAAGGCCCGTCCGCCCGAATGGGTGGTCGATGAGATGCAGAACCGCGTGATTCTGTTTCTCAACCATGTATTGATGGCCGAGCCTCAAGCGCAAGCGCGTTTGCGCCGGCAAATGGGCAAACCCGTGCGTGTGCAGTGGGGTGATTTCCACCTTACGCTCGCGGCCACAGCCGCAGGGCTGCTTGAGCGGCCACACGCCAGTGCCAAAGCCGACCTTTCGGTCACGCTCACGCAAACTTCGCCCATTGCGTTGGCCCAGTCCGTGATCGCTGGCAATAGGCCGGGTGTGGATATTCAAGGCGACGTGCAGCTTGCCGCTGAAGTTGCCTGGCTGGTCGACAACGTGCGTTGGGACCTGGAAGAAGATTTGTCACGCATCGTTGGCGATGGTGCGGCCCACACGCTGGTGCGCTTCGCGAGCGCTGCAGCCCAAGCCATCAAGGGCTTTGTGGACCGTGGCCCGGGTGGCTTTGGGGTACAGATTTCCAAAGACCCATCGCCCACTCGCACCAACGAGCCCACAGCATGAGTCGCCTGTTTCGAGGCGTTTTCATTGTTTGGGTGGTGTTGCGCCACGGGCTGGACGAACTCGTGTTGTCCAGTTTCCAGCGCCCCTGGATCCGCCTGCTGACCCGCATCGTCTCGGTCGGGCGCAATCTCGACGCGCCACGTGGCCAGCGCCTGCGCGAGGCTTTGGAGCGTTTGGGCCCCATTTTCGTGAAGTTTGGCCAGGTGCTGTCCACTCGGCGCGATTTGCTGCCGCCCGACATTGCTGACGAACTGGCCCACCTTCAAGACCGCGTGCCGCCGTTTGCCAGCGCCATCGCGGTGGCAACCATAGAACGTGCATTCGGCAAACCGCTTGATGCCGTATTCAGCTATTTTGAGCAAGTGCCGGTGGCCAGTGCCTCGATAGCTCAGGTGCACTTTGCCACGTTGCGAGACGGCCGCCATGCGGGGCGCGAAGTCGCCGTGAAGGTGCTGCGACCCAATATGCTGCCGGTGATCGAAAAAGACCTGAACCTGATGCGCATGATGGCGGGCTGGGTGGAGCGCCTGTCGCCAGACGGCAAGCGCCTGAAGCCACGCGAAGTGGTCGGTGAATTCGACAAATATTTGCACGACGAGCTCGACTTGGTGCGTGAAGCGTCGAACGCCGCGCAGCTGCGCCGCAACATGCAAGGCCTGGATCTGGTCATGATTCCGGAGATGTTTTGGGACCATTGCCACACCGAAGTGATGGTGATGGAGCGCATGCGTGGTGTGCAAATCAACAAGGTCGATGAGTTGCGCCGCTTGGGCGTGGACATCCCTAAGCTGGCACGCGACGGCGTGACCATCTTTTTCACCCAGGTATTTCGCGACGGCTTTTTCCATGCCGATATGCACCCGGGCAATATCCAGGTCAGTGTGGAGCCTGCGACCTTTGGGCGTTATATCTCGCTTGACTTTGGCATCGTGGGCACGCTCACCGAGTTCGACAAAGAGTACCTCGCTCAGAACTTCACAGCGTTTTTCCGCCGCGACTACAAACGGGTCGCTGAACTTCACATAGAAAGCGGCTGGGTCCCAGCCAACACCCGGGTGGACGAGCTGGAGTCGGCTATTCGAGCCGTTTGCGAGCCGTATTTCGACCGGCCGTTGAAAGAAATATCGCTTGGCATGGTACTGATGCGCCTGTTTCAGACCTCGCGCCGTTTCCATGTGGAAATCCAGCCTCAACTGGTGCTGCTGCAAAAGACACTGCTCAATATAGAGGGGCTTGGGCGTGATCTGGACCCCGAACTTGACCTATGGAACACCGCCAAACCATTTCTGGAGAAATGGATGCTGGAACAGGTGGGTCCAAAGAAGCTGCTGCAACAACTCAAGGCTGAAGCGCCTCAATACGCCAAGTTGCTGCCCGCGCTGCCGCGCTTGATGCACGATTACCTGGCCCACAGACCGCATGAGTTGCGCCGGGATATCGATGCTTTGCTGATCGAGCAGCGTCGTACCAACCGATTGCTGCAAGGTGTCATCTGGGGTGGGGTGGGCTTTCTGCTCGGTTTGCTCTTGATGCAGGTGCTTACCCGCATCCGCATTTGGTAGGCCTGCAGCCGGCAGGCCGGGCATCTGTTCATACGGGCACCCGTTCAGGGTCAAGCCAATTTATAATCGCGGGTTTTGTTGCCGGGTTCAAACGCTCGGCATTTGGTTCGCCCGCCCGTGCGCGGAGCGCTGCCACATCCACACTGGTTCCATCATGCCGATTTATGCCTACAAGTGCGCGTCTTGCGGCCACGCCAAAGATGTGTTGCGACGGATGTCCGACGACCCGTTGACCGTTTGCCCCGCCTGCGGGGCTAGCACGTTTGAAAAGCAGGTCACTGCGGCGGGCTTTCAGCTCAAAGGGTCGGGTTGGTACGTGACCGATTTCCGGGGCGGCAACACCTCCAGTGCTGAACCTGCGGTCAAAGGGACCGATTCTGCGGCTCCGGCATCCAGCGGTGACTCCGCGCCAGCGCCGAAACCGGATGCAACTGCTCCCAATCCGGCGCCTGCTCCTGCGCCCGCTGCCGCAGCCAGTACCAAACCCTCGACGCCGTCAACCTGAGCGAACCGCATTTCATGCCTTCATTTCGCAAGTGGCTGCTCGCCGGGCTGCTGGTTCTGGCGCCGCTCATCATCACCCTGTGGGTGCTGGAATGGGTGGTGTCGACGCTCGATCAGACCTTGCAGATCTTGCCGTCTCATTGGCACCCCGATGAATTGCTCGGCGTCCATATTCCGGGCCTGGGGGTGATCTTCGCATTGCTGGTGGTGCTGATCATCGGGGGCTTGGCCTCCAATTTCATTGGAAACCGGCTTGTCACCTGGTGGCATGCCTTGTTGCACCGCATTCCAATTGTTCGCTCGATTTACTCGGGAGTGAAGCAGGTCTCGGACACCTTGTTTTCCGAGAAGGGCAATGCGTTTCGCAAGGCGCTGCTGATAGAGTGGCCTCACGAAGGCATGTGGACGATCGGGTTTCTCACTGGCGTGCCTGCTGGAGATGTGCTCGGCAAGTTGCAGGGGCAGCCAGGCGGCAACGCCGAGACCGATGAGTTTCTCAGTGTCTATGTGCCGACAACGCCCAACCCCACCGGTGGCTATTTCGTCATGGTTCGGCGCAGTGCCTGTCAAGAGCTTGCAATGAGCGTGGATGAAGCGCTGACTTACATCGTGTCGATGGGGGTGATCGTGCCCGGGTCGACCAAAAAACCCCAAGTGAAGACCCTTGCCGCATCAGCGCCAGCGTCTTCTTCCTGATATTGACCTCACGCCAATTTGTAGGCGAACCTGCTGAAAGTAGAGATTTTCATGGCCATGCGCTCCCACTATTGCGGTCTGGTGACCGAAGCCCTGATGGGCCAAACCGTTCAACTTTGCGGCTGGGTGAACCGCCGGCGCGACCATGGCGGCGTTATTTTCATTGATCTGCGCGATCGCGAAGGTTATGTGCAAGTGGTGTGTGACCCCGACCGCGCCGAGATGTTCTCGACGGCCGAAGATGTGCGCAACGAGTTCTGCGTGCAAGTGACCGGGTTGGTGCGTGCGCGTCCTGCCGGGACAACCAACGACAAGCTGAAAAGCGGTCAGATTGAAATTTTGTGCCATGAGCTGACAGTGCTCAATGCGTCGGTCACACCGGCTTTCCAGATCGACGACGAAAACCTGTCGGAGACCACGCGCCTGACCCACCGTGTGCTCGACCTTCGCCGTCCTTACATGCAAAACAACCTGATGCTGCGCTACCGCGTGTCGATGGAAGTGCGCAAGTTTTTGGATGCCAATGGTTTCATTGACATTGAAACACCGATGCTGACCAAGAGCACGCCTGAAGGGGCTCGCGACTACCTGGTACCCAGCCGTGTGCACGACGGTCATTTCTTTGCACTGCCGCAATCGCCCCAGCTGTTCAAGCAGTTGTTGATGGTGGCTGGTTTCGATCGCTACTACCAGATCACCAAATGCTTCCGCGACGAAGATCTTCGCGCTGATCGCCAGCCCGAGTTCACCCAGATCGATATTGAGACATCGTTCCTGGACGAGCAAGAGATTCGCGACATGTTCCAGGGCATGATCAAAACCGTGTTTCAGAACACCATGAACGTGGACCTGGGCGATTTCCCCGTCATGGCCTACAGCGAAGCCATGCACCGCTTTGGCTCCGACAAGCCCGATCTGCGCGTCAAGCTGGAGTTCACTGAACTCACCGATGTGATGGCCGATGTGGATTTCAAGGTCTTCAGCACCCCCGCCACCATGAAAAATGGCCGTGTGGTTGCTCTGTGTGTGCGCGGCGGTGCTGAAATCAGCCGCAGCGAGATCGATGCCTATACCGAGTTTGTCAAGATCTACGGCGCCAAAGGCTTGGCCTGGATCAAGGTCAATGAAGTGGCCAAAGGCAAAGACGGTTTGCAGTCGCCCATTGTCAAAAACCTGCACGACAAGGCCATTGCCGAAGTGTTGAAGCGCACCAATGCCCAAGACGGTGACATCATTTTCTTTGGCGCCGACAAAGAGAAAATCGTCAATGACGCCATCGGTGCTCTTCGCTTGAAGATTGGTCACAGCGATCTGGGCAAGAAGAATGGCCTGTTTGAAAACCGCTGGGCACCGATGTGGGTGGTGGACTTCCCGATGTTTGAGCATGACGAAGAAGCCGATCGCTGGACTGCTGTGCACCACCCTTTCACCGCACCGAAAGATGGTCACGAAGACTGGATGGTTTCCGCGCCTGAAAAGTGCATTGCCAAAGGCTACGACATGGTCTTGAATGGCTGGGAAATCGGGGGTGGGTCGGTGCGTATCCACACGGCGGCGGTGCAGCAGAAGGTGTTTGATGCGCTCAAGATCACGCCTGAAGAAGCCCAGGAAAAATTTGGTTTCCTGCTCGATGCTTTGCAGTATGGAGCACCACCCCATGGTGGTTTGGCGTTCGGTCTTGACCGCATCATCACGCTGATGACCGGAGCGGAGTCAATCCGGGACGTGATTGCCTTCCCCAAAACCCAGCGCGCCCAGTGCTTGCTCACGCAAGCGCCCTCGGTGGTGGACGAGAAGCAGTTGCGCGAGTTGCATATCCGTTTGCGCAACCTGGACCTGGCCAAGACAGCTTGAGTAATGGCCACAAGCCAACCGGTCGAAGGGCGCTGTATCAGCGCCCTTTTTTTTGCGAAAAAGAAATAGGATCTCGGTGGCGGGTACCTGTTGGCGTGGATGCCGATGCTTCAGGTGCCTGGAGATCCGCTTCTAGTGATCAGAGGGACCGTTGGCGTGGTTATGGTTCAACCCCACAAAATTCCTGAATCCGTTCTCGTGGTCATTTACACCCCGGCGCTTGAGGTGTTGTTGATCGAGCGCGCCGATGCGTCAGGGTTTTGGCAATCGGTGACAGGGTCTAAAGACTCGTGGGAGGAAGCCTTCATCGACACTGCCGCAAGGGAGGTGTGGGAAGAAACCGGCCTGGATGTGCGTGGTCCCGGCTGTCAGCTAACCGACTGGGGTTTGGAGAATCGGTACGAGATCTATCCGGCGTGGCGCACACGCTACGCTCCAGGCGTCATCGAAAACCGCGAGAGGGTGTTTGGATTGCGCCTGGAGCAGGCGAAGCACGTGTGTCTCAATCCGCTTGAGCATCTGGGCCAGCAGTGGCTTCCATGGATAGAGGCAGCAGACAAATGCTTCTCTCCATCCAATGCCGAAGCAATTTTGCTGCTTCCCTCGTTCGACCTGTCGGCTGTAGACACTCCAAGAGTGTAAGTAAACGTTTCACGACAGGCTTGCCTTGATCCCTAGGCAGCGGCGTCTTCATGGGTTGTGCGATTCGGTCATTTTTGCACTGGTCAGCCCGTGTTTGTCGACCACGCTCGATTGTCCTGGGCGCACGGGCATTCAAGGTCAATTTTGGGCAGGCTGCCTGACTTCTCCGGTGAGGCGCCATGCCGAAAATGAATTCGTTAGTTTCTTGGCATTTTGCTTTTTTTACACCTAAGCCAAGAAATACATAGGGGAAAACTGTCTGTTTTTTGGTACCCTCTAGACCAATAGCACTTAAGTAACAGCTCGCCACGTCATGGTTACGTTTGATTACTTTTATTTAGAAGCAGCATGAACAAGTCATACAAATCGATCTGGAATGAAACTCTCGGAACCTACGTTGCGGCGGCAGAAACCGCGACGACCGGTGGGAGCAAGTCATCTTCGTCGCGTAAAGCACGACGCCAACCAGACCGTGCCCACTCAGGGCAACTTGCCCTGGAGCAGCGTATCGTGTTCGATGCTGCACTACCAGCAACTTTGGTTGAGGCACATGCCGACAGCGGGCCGGCTCCAGATGCAGGCGTGTTGGCTGACCTGGATCATTTGGCCGGCGAGCAGCAAGAGGCAACGCCGCCTGCGGTCGAGTCCCGGCCAGTGCCAGCGGCTGCATCGTCAACAACCGAAACCGATGAGGTCGTTGTCGGTGAAAGCGAAGCCGAATCAGAAGCCGTAGCATCCGGCGATGCTGAAGCGGCCTCTGCGGCCGGTGAAGCTGATCCTGTCGCGTCATCTGACGTCATTTCACCGCCATCTGTAGAGACCGAAGCTGAGACAGAAACTTCGGGTTCCGGTGCGATGGAGCCAGCATCCACTGTTGATGAGGTTGGGGCTGTAGCGACGGACGATGGGCCCGCACTGTCTGACACCGCTGAGTCTGACGAGGGGGTCGTTACGGACGATCTTTCGGTTGCCTCGATTGAGGGTGGCGCAGCTGACAGTGGTGACCACGCCAGCGAGTCGGGTGACTCAAACAGCGTTCAGGTTGACGATGTCGAAGAGTCGACGTCTGTAGTCGAGGCCGTTGAGCTCACAGTCGAGCGGGTTGAAATCGTGTTCGTGGACGCACTGGTTGACGATGCGGCAGACGGTCTTCAGTGGCACCCGGGTGAAGTCTATGTCCTTGATGCCAATCGCGATGGGGTAGAGCAAATTGCTGAGGTGTTGAATGGCCGCACTGGTATCGATGCCGTGCACATCATCAGCCACGGCAGCGCCGGGTCGTTGACGTTGGGGTCAGCAACCCTCAACTCTGGTTCGTTGTCTGATCGATACGCCAGTGAGATGCTGGTGATCGCGTCGGCCTTGTCACAAGACGCAGATCTCTTGTTGTACGGTTGCGATGTGGCTGCAACCGAGGCAGGCGTGAGCTTTGTTGAGGCGCTGGCCTTGGCGACCGGGGCCGATGTGGCTGCATCCAATGGAGACACAGGCGCTGCGTCGTTGGGTGGCGACTGGGTTTTGGAGGCCAGGAACGCAAACGGGGTTATCGAGACCGTTGTCATCTCGGCGGAAGCCTATGCTGGCTTGTTGACAACCACTGTCAATAGTGGTTCTGGTGCTTTGCTGGCGGTGCAGTCCCGAGACATCTACAGCATCGATATCGTGACCGGCAAAGCGACCTTGCTGACGACAGTGCCAGCCACAGTGGGTGGCGTGAGCACGGGCAACGACGTCAACTCGCTGGCTGTGGATCAAGTCAATGGCTTGATTTACTACACAAGCAACAACAGTTCTTCGACCAACGTTGCACTGTTTGCATACAACTTCAACACCAACACCCACATTCTGGTTGACAACAATCTGACCAACAACGGCATTGTTGTTGGTGCAACAGGTGTTGGAAGCGGTGGCGCGGTGTTTGCCAATGGAACCCTGTATCTGGGTATCGAAAACAACCAGGGTGGCGACGGCACTGGGACAACAAGCGACGACACCATTTACCGCCTCACTTTCTCGAACTCGGGTACGGTGGTGAGTGGCGTGACGGTATTGGTCAACAACATTACGGGCAATGATTGGGGTGATCTGGGCTACAACCCGGCGACCAACACCATTCTGAGCGTGTCGAGCACCACTTTGGTACGGTACAACGCTACGACCGGTGCGTTCGTTGACACCTCGACCGTGACGGCAGGTTTCACGCAGCAAGGTTATGGCATCAATGGCCAGGCCTATGGGCTGGGGACCCAGATCCAGCAATACAACCCCTTGACTGGCGCCAATATCGGCTCAGCAATCAACATCACGACCAATGGCACCACGCTGCTGCCTGGCGCGGTTTTTGATGCGGCCGGCTGGGTTCCTCCCTCGGGCACCATCGGCGACAGGATTTTCACGGACAACAACGCGAACGGCGTTTTTGACGGCACGGATACCGGCATCGCCAACGTGACCGTGCGTTTGATTGACGACGTGAACAACAACGGTGTTTTCGATGCGGGCGAGCGGATACTCGCCACCGATACAACCGACGCCTCGGGCAACTACCTCTTTGGCGTTTTGCCAAACCAAGGTGTATTGCCGGGCAACTACATTGTTCAGGTGACCGATGCCAACGGTGTCCTGGGCACGGGTCGTTCCTACACCACCGCTGGCTATGTTGCCAATAGCTTGAGAACCATCGACGCCGATATGACCCGTATCGGGTCATCCAATCTGAGCGTCGATTTCGGTTTGAACAACCGCCCGCCAGTGGATGACAACGAAACCAATGTCGTCATCGAAGACACCACGCTCACGGTGGCCGATGGCGCCGCAGGTGATTTGCTCAACAACGCCACCGATCCCGATGGCGGCACGTTGACGATCACCCAGTTCACAGTGAACGGCACCACGGTGACGGCAGGGCAGACGGTGACGATGACGGGCATCGGAGCCCTGACGATCAACGCCAACGGCAGCTACAACTTTGTGCCAGCGCTCAACTTCACGGGCACCATTCCGGTAGCGACCTACACGGTGAGCGATGTCGGGGGGCTAACAGACACCTCCACGCTGAGGCTGACCATGATTCCGGTCAACGACCCGCCGGTCGATGGTGATGAGACCAACACGGTCACGGAAGACACGACGCTGACGGTGGCCGATGGCGCCGCAGGTGATTTGCTCAACAACGCCAGCGATGTCGATGGCGATACGCCGCTGACGATCACCCAGTTCACAGTGAACGGCACCACGGTGACGGCAGGGCAGACGGTGACGATGACGGGCATCGGAGCCCTGACGATCAACGCCAACGGCAGCTACAACTTTGTGCCAGCGCTCAATTTCACGGGCACCATCCCGGTGGCGACTTACACGGTGAGCGACGGCAATAGTGGTACCGACACCTCCACGCTGACGCTGACCATGATCCCGGTCAACGACCCGCCGGTGGATGGTGATGAAACCAATACCGTGATTGAAGACACCACGCTGACCGTTGTTGACGGCCAGGCGGGTCCTCAGGGTGACTTGCTGAACAACGCCACCGATGTGGACGGTGGTGCACTGACCATCACCCAATTCACGATCGCAGGCAGCCCGACGGTGCACACCGCAGGCACAGCGGCGGCCATCAGTGGCGTGGGCAGTTTGCAGATCAATGCCAACGGCAGCTACAGCTTCACGCCGGCGCTGAACTACACAGGGCCGATCCCTGTGGCCACCTACACCGTGTCCGACGGAGCAGGCGGAACCGACACCTCCACGCTGACGTTGACGATCACGCCAGTGAACGACCCACCGGTGGATGGTGATGAAACCAACACCGTGATTGAAGACACCACGCTGACCGTTGTTGACGGCCAGGCGGGTCCTCAGGGTGACTTGCTGAACAACGCCACCGATGTGGACGGTGGTGCACTGACCATCACCCAATTCACGATCGCAGGCAGCCCGACGGTGCACACCGCAGGCACAGCGGCGGCCATCAGTGGCGTGGGCAGTTTGCAGATCAATGCCAACGGCAGCTACAGCTTCACGCCGGCGCTGAACTACACAGGGCCGATTCCTGTGGCCACCTACACCGTGTCCGACGGAGCAGGCGGAACCGACACCTCCACGCTGACGTTGACGATCACGCCAGTGAACGACCCACCAGATGCAGTGGACGACACGCAAGCGGTTGTTCCCGAGGCGGCTACAACGCTGACACTGTTGGCCAATGACTCAGATATTGATGGTGATTCGCCATTGACCGTGATCGCAGCGAGCCTGGTCGATCCGACCCAGGGCACGCTGACCCAGCAGCCTGACGGCAGTTGGCAGTTCACGTCTGCCCCAGGCGTGTCTGGCCCGGTGGTGGTGAACTACACCATCAGCGATCCTACGGGTGCGACAGACAGTGCCGTGCACACGGTCAACGTGGCCAACCAGCCGCCAGTGATCACCGACCCGGTGCCAGGTGACCCGACCACGCCAGAGATCGACCCGGGCAATCCGAGCAACCTGGTGGTGCCGGCGGTGGACAACGTGCCAGTGGCCGTTGACCTGAACGACTACTTCACCGACCCGAACACGGGTGACACGCTGACGATCACGCCAGACCTGACGGGCCTGCCCGCGTGGGTGACGTACAACCCGGCCACGGGTGTGCTGGGTGGTACGCCACCTGTGGACAATGCGGGTCCGGTGGTGGTGCCCGTGACGGTTGATGACGGTGCCGGTGGCACCTTCACCGGCACGGTCACGATCACGCCAGTGAACCCCGGCCCTGATGCCGTGGACGACACGCAAGCTGTGGGTCCTGTGACCCCGACCACCGTGACGTTCCTGGCCAACGACACAGACCCCGATGGTGATCCATTGACGGTGACGGCCGCGAGCCTGGTCGATCCGACCCAGGGCACGCTGACCCAGCAACCAGATGGCAGCTGGCAGTTCACGTCCACGGTCGGCGTGTCCGGCCCGGTGCTGATCAACTACACGATCACGGACCAGGACGGAGCGACCGACAGCGCGGTGCACACCGTGGACGTGGGCAACGTGCCCCCGACCCTGATCGACCCGGTGCCAGGTGACCCGACCACGCCAGAGATCGACCCGGGCAATCCGAGCAACCTGGTGGTGCCGGCGGTGGACAACGTGCCAGTGGCCGTTGACCTGAACGACTACTTCACCGACCCGAACACGGGTGACACGCTGACGATCACGCCAGACCTGACGGGCCTGCCCGCGTGGGTGACGTACAACCCGGCCACGGGTGTGCTGGGTGGTACGCCACCTGTGGACAATGCGGGTCCGGTGGTGGTGCCCGTGACGGTTGATGACGGTGCCGGTGGCACCTTCACCGGCACGATCACGATCACGCCAGTGAACCCCGGCCCTGATGCCGTGGACGACACGCAAGCTGTGGTGCCGGAGACGGCCACAGCGCTGACGCTGCTGACCAACGACACCGATCCCGATGGTGATCCATTGACGGTGACGGCCGCGAGCCTGGTCGATCCGACCCAGGGCACGCTGACGCAGTTGCCCGACGGCAGCTGGCAGTTCACGTCTGCTCCTGGTGTCTCAGGCCCGGTGCTGGTGAACTACACCATCACGGACCAGGACGGAGCGACAGACAGCGCCGTGCACACGGTCAACGTGGCCAACCAGCCGCCAGTGATCACCGACCCGGTGCCAGGTGACCCGACCACGCCAGAGATCGACCCGGGCAATCCGAGCAACCTGGTGGTGCCGGCGGTGGACAACGTGCCAGTGGCCGTTGACCTGAACGACTACTTCACCGACCCGAACACGGGTGACACGCTGACGATCACGCCAGACCTGACGGGCCTGCCCGCGTGGGTGACGTACAACCCGGCCACGGGTGTGCTGGGTGGTACGCCACCTGTGGACAATGCGGGTCCGGTGGTGGTGCCCGTGACGGTTGATGACGGTGCCGGTGGCACCTTCACCGGCACGATCACGATCACGCCAGTGAACCCCGGCCCTGATGCCGTGGACGACACGCAAGCTGTGGTGCCGGAGACGGCCACAGCGCTGACGCTGCTGACCAACGACACCGATCCCGATGGTGATCCATTGACGGTGACGGCCGCGAGCCTGGTCGATCCGACCCAGGGCACGCTGACGCAGTTGCCCGACGGCAGCTGGCAGTTCACGTCTGCTCCTGGTGTCTCAGGCCCGGTGCTGGTGAACTACACCATCACGGACCAGGACGGAGCGACAGACAGTGCCGTGCACACGGTCAACGTGGCCAACCAGCCGCCAGTGATCACCGACCCGGTGCCAGGTGACCCGACCACGCCAGAGATCGACCCGGGCAATCCGAGCAACCTGGTGGTGCCGGCGGTGGACAACGTGCCAGTGGCCGTTGACCTGAACGACTACTTCACCGACCCGAACACGGGTGACACGCTGACGATCACGCCAGACCTGACGGGCCTGCCCGCGTGGGTGACGTACAACCCGGCCACGGGTGTGCTGGGTGGTACGCCACCTGTGGACAATGCGGGTCCGGTGGTGGTGCCCGTGACGGTTGATGACGGTGCCGGTGGCACCTTCACCGGCACGGTCACGATCACGCCAGTGAACCCCGGCCCTGATGCCGTGGACGACACGCAAGCTGTGGGTCCTGTGACCCCGACCACCGTGACGTTCCTGGCCAACGACACAGACCCCGATGGTGATCCATTGACGGTGACGGCCGCGAGCCTGGTCGATCCGACCCAGGGCACGCTGACCCAGCAACCAGATGGCAGCTGGCAGTTCACGTCCACGGTCGGCGTGTCCGGCCCGGTGCTGATCAACTACACGATCACGGACCAGGACGGAGCGACCGACAGCGCGGTGCACACCGTGGACGTGGGCAACGTGCCCCCGACCCTGATCGACCCGGTGCCAGGTGACCCGACCACGCCAGAGATCGACCCGGGCAATCCGAGCAACCTGGTGGTGCCGGCGGTGGACAACGTGCCAGTGGCCGTTGACCTGAACGACTACTTCACCGACCCGAACACGGGTGACACGCTGACGATCACGCCAGACCTGACGGGCCTGCCCGCGTGGGTGACGTACAACCCGGCCACGGGTGTGCTGGGTGGTACGCCACCTGTGGACAATGCGGGTCCGGTGGTGGTGCCCGTGACGGTTGATGACGGTGCCGGTGGCACCTTCACCGGCACGATCACGATCACGCCAGTGAACCCCGGCCCTGATGCCGTGGACGACACGCAAGCTGTGGTGCCGGAGACGGCCACAGCGCTGACGCTGCTGACCAACGACACCGATCCCGATGGTGATCCATTGACGGTGACGGCCGCGAGCCTGGTCGATCCGACCCAGGGCACGCTGACGCAGTTGCCCGACGGCAGCTGGCAGTTCACGTCTGCTCCTGGTGTCTCAGGCCCGGTGCTGGTGAACTACACCATCACGGACCAGGACGGAGCGACAGACAGCGCCGTGCACACGGTCAACGTGGCCAACCAGCCGCCAGTGATCACCGACCCGGTGCCAGGTGACCCGACCACGCCAGAGATCGACCCGGGCAATCCGAGCAACCTGGTGGTGCCGGCGGTGGACAACGTGCCAGTGGCCGTTGACCTGAACGACTACTTCACCGACCCGAACACGGGTGACACGCTGACGATCACGCCAGACCTGACGGGCCTGCCCGCGTGGGTGACGTACAACCCGGCCACGGGTGTGCTGGGTGGTACGCCACCTGTGGACAATGCGGGTCCGGTGGTGGTGCCCGTGACGGTTGATGACGGTGCCGGTGGCACCTTCACCGGCACGATCACGATCACGCCAGTGAACCCCGGCCCTGATGCCGTGGACGACACGCAAGCTGTGGTGCCGGAGACGGCCACAGCGCTGACGCTGCTGACCAACGACACCGATCCCGATGGTGATCCATTGACGGTGACGGCCGCGAGCCTGGTCGATCCGACCCAGGGCACGCTGACGCAGTTGCCCGACGGCAGCTGGCAGTTCACGTCTGCTCCTGGTGTCTCAGGCCCGGTGCTGGTGAACTACACCATCACGGACCAGGACGGAGCGACAGACAGCGCCGTGCACACGGTCAACGTGGCCAACCAGCCGCCAGTGATCACCGACCCGGTGCCAGGTGACCCGACCACGCCAGAGATCGACCCGGGCAATCCGAGCAACCTGGTGGTGCCGGCGGTGGACAACGTGCCAGTGGCCGTTGACCTGAACGACTACTTCACCGACCCGAACACGGGTGACACGCTGACGATCACGCCAGACCTGACGGGCCTGCCCGCGTGGGTGACGTACAACCCGGCCACGGGTGTGCTGGGTGGTACGCCACCTGTGGACAATGCGGGTCCGGTGGTGGTGCCCGTGACGGTTGATGACGGTGCCGGTGGCACCTTCACCGGCACGATCACGATCACGCCAGTGAACCCCGGCCCTGATGCCGTGGACGACACGCAAGCTGTGGGTCCTGTGACCCCGACCACCGTGACGTTCCTGGCCAACGACACAGACCCCGATGGTGATCCATTGACGGTGACGGCCGCGAGCCTGGTCGATCCGACCCAGGGCACGCTGACCCAGCAACCAGATGGCAGCTGGCAGTTCACGTCCACGGTCGGCGTGTCCGGCCCGGTGCTGATCAACTACACGATCACGGACCAGGACGGAGCGACCGACAGCGCGGTGCACACCGTGGACGTGGGCAACGTGCCCCCGACCCTGATCGACCCGGTGCCAGGTGACCCGACCACGCCAGAGATCGACCCGGGCAATCCGAGCAACCTGGTGGTGCCGGCGGTGGACAACGTGCCAGTGGCCGTTGACCTGAACGACTACTTCACCGACCCGAACACGGGTGACACGCTGACGATCACGCCAGACCTGACGGGCCTGCCCGCGTGGGTGACGTACAACCCGGCCACGGGTGTGCTGGGTGGTACGCCACCTGTGGACAATGCGGGTCCGGTGGTGGTGCCCGTGACGGTTGATGACGGTGCCGGTGGCACCTTCACCGGCACGATCACGATCACGCCAGTGAACCCCGGCCCTGATGCCGTGGACGACACGCAAGCTGTGGTACCGGAGACGGCCACAGCGCTGACGCTGCTGACCAACGACACCGATCCCGATGGTGATCCATTGACGGTGACGGCCGCGAGCCTGGTCGATCCGACCCAGGGCACGTTGACGCAGTTGCCCGACGGCAGCTGGCAGTTCACGTCTGCTCCTGGTGTCTCAGGCCCGGTGCTGGTGAACTACACCATCACGGACCAGGACGGAGCGACAGACAGCGCCGTGCACACGGTCAACGTGGCCAACCAGCCGCCAGTGATCACCGACCCGGTGCCAGGTGACCCGACCACGCCAGAGATCGACCCGGGCAATCCGAGCAACCTGGTGGTGCCGGCGGTGGACAACGTGCCAGTGGCCGTTGACCTGAACGACTACTTCACCGACCCGAACACGGGTGACACGCTGACGATCACGCCAGACCTGACGGGCCTGCCCGCGTGGGTGACGTACAACCCGGCCACGGGTGTGCTGGGTGGTACGCCACCTGTGGACAATGCGGGTCCGGTGGTGGTGCCCGTGACGGTTGATGACGGTGCCGGTGGCACCTTCACCGGCACGGTCACGATCACGCCAGTGAACCCCGGCCCTGATGCCGTGGACGACACGCAAGCTGTGGTACCGGAGACGGCCACAGCGCTGACGCTGCTGACCAACGACACCGATCCCGATGGTGATCCATTGACGGTGACGGCCGCGAGCCTGGTCGATCCGACCCAGGGCACGTTGACGCAGTTGCCCGACGGCAGCTGGCAGTTCACGTCTGCTCCTGGTGTCTCAGGCCCGGTGCTGGTGAACTACACCATCACGGACCAGGACGGAGCGACAGACAGCGCCGTGCACACGGTCAACGTGGCCAACCAGCCGCCAGTGATCACCGACCCGGTGCCAGGTGACCCGACCACGCCAGAGATCGACCCGGGCAATCCGAGCAACCTGGTGGTGCCGGCGGTGGACAACGTGCCAGTGGCCGTTGACCTGAACGACTACTTCACCGACCCGAACACGGGTGACACGCTGACGATCACGCCAGACCTGACGGGCCTGCCCGCGTGGGTGACGTACAACCCGGCCACGGGTGTGCTGGGTGGTACGCCACCTGTGGACAATGCGGGTCCGGTGGTGGTGCCCGTGACGGTTGATGACGGTGCCGGTGGCACCTTCACCGGCACGGTCACGATCACGCCAGTGAACCCCGGCCCTGATGCCGTGGACGACACGCAAGCTGTGGGTCCTGTGACCCCGACCACCGTGACGTTCCTGGCCAACGACACAGACCCCGATGGTGATCCATTGACGGTGACGGCCGCGAGCCTGGTCGATCCGACCCAGGGCACGCTGACCCAGCAACCAGATGGCAGCTGGCAGTTCACGTCCACGGTCGGCGTGTCCGGCCCGGTGCTGATCAACTACACGATCACGGACCAGGACGGAGCGACCGACAGCGCGGTGCACACCGTGGACGTGGGCAACGTGCCCCCGACCCTGATCGACCCGGTGCCAGGTGACCCGACCACGCCAGAGATCGACCCGGGCAATCCGAGCAACCTGGTGGTGCCGGCGGTGGACAACGTGCCAGTGGCCGTTGACCTGAACGACTACTTCACCGACCCGAACACGGGTGACACGCTGACGATCACGCCAGACCTGACGGGCCTGCCCGCGTGGGTGACGTACAACCCGGCCACGGGTGTGCTGGGTGGTACGCCACCTGTGGATAATGCGGGTCCGGTGGTGGTGCCCGTGACGGTTGATGACGGTGCCGGTGGCACCTTCACCGGCACGATCACGATCACGCCAGTGAACCCCGGCCCTGATGCCGTGGACGACACGCAAGCTGTGGTGCCGGAGACGGCCACAGCGCTGACGCTGCTGACCAACGACACCGATCCCGATGGTGATCCATTGACGGTGACGGCCGCGAGCCTGGTCGATCCGACCCAGGGCACGTTGACGCAGTTGCCCGACGGCAGCTGGCAGTTCACGTCTGCTCCTGGTGTCTCAGGCCCGGTGCTGGTGAACTACACCATCACGGACCAGGACGGAGCGACAGACAGCGCCGTGCACACGGTCAACGTGGCCAACCAGCCGCCAGTGATCACCGACCCGGTGCCAGGTGACCCGACCACGCCAGAGATCGACCCGGGCAATCCGAGCAACCTGGTGGTGCCGGCGGTGGACAACGTGCCAGTGGCCGTTGACCTGAACGACTACTTCACCGACCCGAACACGGGTGACACGCTGACGATCACGCCAGACCTGACGGGCCTGCCCGCGTGGGTGACGTACAACCCGGCCACGGGTGTGCTGGGTGGTACGCCACCTGTGGACAATGCGGGTCCGGTGGTGGTGCCCGTGACGGTTGATGACGGTGCCGGTGGCACCTTCACCGGCACGATCACGATCACGCCAGTGAACCCCGGCCCTGATGCCGTGGACGACACGCAAGCTGTGGTGCCGGAGACGGCCACAGCGCTGACGCTGCTGACCAACGACACCGATCCCGATGGTGATCCATTGACGGTGACGGCCGCGAGCCTGGTCGATCCGACCCAGGGCACGCTGACGCAGTTGCCCGACGGCAGCTGGCAGTTCACGTCTGCTCCTGGTGTCTCAGGCCCGGTGCTGGTGAACTACACCATCACGGACCAGGACGGAGCGACAGACAGCGCCGTGCACACGGTCAACGTGGCCAACCAGCCGCCAGTGATCACCGACCCGGTGCCAGGTGACCCGACCACGCCAGAGATCGACCCGGGCAATCCGAGCAACCTGGTGGTGCCGGCGGTGGACAACGTGCCAGTGGCCGTTGACCTGAACGACTACTTCACCGACCCGAACACGGGTGACACGCTGACGATCACGCCAGACCTGACGGGCCTGCCCGCGTGGGTGACGTACAACCCGGCCACGGGTGTGCTGGGTGGTACGCCACCTGTGGACAATGCGGGTCCGGTGGTGGTGCCCGTGACGGTTGATGACGGTGCCGGTGGCACCTTCACCGGCACGGTCACGATCACGCCAGTGAACCCCGGCCCTGATGCCGTGGACGACACGCAAGCTGTGGGTCCTGTGACCCCGACCACCGTGACGTTCCTGGCCAACGACACAGACCCCGATGGTGATCCATTGACGGTGACGGCCGCGAGCCTGGTCGATCCGACCCAGGGCACGCTGACCCAGCAACCAGATGGCAGCTGGCAGTTCACGTCCACGGTCGGCGTGTCCGGCCCGGTGCTGATCAACTACACGATCACGGACCAGGACGGAGCGACCGACAGCGCGGTGCACACCGTGGACGTGGGCAACGTGCCCCCGACCCTGATCGACCCGGTGCCAGGTGACCCGACCACGCCAGAGATCGACCCGGGCAATCCGAGCAACCTGGTGGTGCCGGCGGTGGACAACGTGCCAGTGGCCGTTGACCTGAACGACTACTTCACCGACCCGAACACGGGTGACACGCTGACGATCACGCCAGACCTGACGGGCCTGCCCGCGTGGGTGACGTACAACCCGGCCACGGGTGTGCTGGGTGGTACGCCACCTGTGGACAATGCGGGTCCGGTGGTGGTGCCTGTGACGGTTGATGACGGTGCCGGTGGCACCTTCACCGGCACGATCACGATCACGCCAGTGAACCCCGGCCCTGATGCCGTGGACGACACGCAAGCTGTGGTGCCGGAGACGGCCACAGCGCTGACGCTGCTGACCAACGACACCGATCCCGATGGTGATCCATTGACGGTGACGGCCGCGAGCCTGGTCGATCCGACCCAGGGCACGTTGACGCAGTTGCCCGACGGCAGCTGGCAGTTCACGTCTGCTCCTGGTGTCTCAGGCCCGGTGCTGGTGAACTACACCATCACGGACCAGGACGGAGCGACAGACAGCGCCGTGCACACGGTCAACGTGGCCAACCAGCCGCCAGTGATCACCGACCCGGTGCCAGGTGACCCGACCACGCCAGAGATCGACCCGGGCAATCCGAGCAACCTGGTGGTGCCGGCGGTGGACAACGTGCCAGTGGCCGTTGACCTGAACGACTACTTCACCGACCCGAACACGGGTGACACGCTGACGATCACGCCAGACCTGACGGGCCTGCCCGCGTGGGTGACGTACAACCCGGCCACGGGTGTGCTGGGTGGTACGCCACCTGTGGACAATGCGGGTCCGGTGGTGGTGCCCGTGACGGTTGATGACGGTGCCGGTGGCACCTTCACCGGCACGGTCACGATCACGCCAGTGAACCCCGGCCCTGATGCCGTGGACGACACGCAAGCTGTGGTGCCGGAGACGGCCACAGCGCTGACGCTGCTGACCAACGACACCGATCCCGATGGTGACTTGCCGTTGACAGTAGTTGCCGCCACCCTGGTTGACCCGACCCAGGGTACGTTGACGCAGTTGCCCGACGGCAGCTGGCAGTTCACATCTGCCCCAGGCGTGTCTGGCCCGGTGCTGATCAACTACACGATCACGGACCAGGACGGAGCGACCGACAGCGCCGTGCACACGGTCAACGTGGCCAACCAGCCGCCAACGTTGATCGTGCCCCCGGGCTTGCCGCCAGGGTCGCCTACGTTCGATCCACAGGACCCGAACAACCTGATCATTCCTGCGGTGGATGCCACTGCGCTCGTTCCCGTCGATCTGGATGACTTCATCAAAGACCCGAACACGGGCGACACGCTGACATATACGCTTAATCCGGCGGATGTGCCAAGTTGGGCATCCTTCGATCCGGTGACGCACGTTCTCACAGGGACTCCTCCGGCGGACAACACGGGGCCGGTTGTGATCCGTGTGACAGTTGACGATGGCGCTGGCGGAACTTTCATTGGCACGATTACGATTGCGCCAGCGAATCCCGCTCCGGATGCTGTGGACGACACGCAAACCGTGACACAAGGGGTACCCACACCGCTGTCACTTCTGGGCAATGACCCGGCAGATGATGACGCGCCTTTGAGTGTGATCGCGACCCTGGCCGATCCATCACAAGGTACGCTCACGCAATTGCCCGATGGCAGCTGGCAGTTCACGTCTGCTCCTGGTGCCTCAGGTCCGGTGGTGGTGAACTACACGGTCACCGACCAGGACGGTGCGAGCGACAGTGCGACACACACGATCAATTTGGTCAACCCGCCACCGGTGCCAGCGCCTACGCCAGCACCACCTCCGGCACCTGCGCCTGCGCCAGCACCGGCCCCGGCGCCAACGGATGTGACACGCCCAGCCTCGCCGCAGCCTGTCTCAAGTGTTGCATCAGTGCCAATACCGACTGCTACCCCCCCTGCCTTGCACGTGTTGCATGCAGTGGGCGAAACGGGCAGCGGCAACAGCTTCGCAGGATCAAGCTTGGCGCTGGATCAAGCGTATTCACCGTTGCAGGCCGAGGCCGCCGGGCGCACACCCGATGGGTTGCTCTTCAATCAAATCGACCCTTACCAGGATTTGCGTTTGATTCGCGAGCCAGTCCCCGGCCAGGTGATTGAAATGCGTCACGCACTGCATGTGCAACTTGCCGTACGCAACCAGCCGGTGACGTCTGAGCCCGGTTTGTTCGTTCAACATGCAGTTCGCTCATCACAGTTGGATGCGCAACTCACGAATGCTGCGCTGAACTCGCAAAACTCCGCATCTCCAGGCTATAGCAGCTTGTTGGATCCATTTGCCCTTGGCGCACCTCAGCAAGGTGACCTGGAAGCGAAGGATGTCGCCGAGGCCGAACCTGAAACAGCTGACAAAGCCGTCAAAGTGGTCACAGAGAGAGCCGAGACCACTGAATCTATCGAGGTCAGTAAAGACCAGATGCCTCCGTCCGAGCCAGAGGCCGCGAAACGACCCGCAGCGGGCTTCCGGGCCCAGCTGGAACGTTTTGCAAGCGACCGAAAGCAGAGCGCGCGACCCATGACACGTGCCACCACAGCAAAAATTTAAAGAATCATCTTTTTCGAGGACATGAACATGAACAAAACCGACGTTTCTTCCCGCGCCCTTGGCATGTTGCCGCGCAGCATGGTGGTATTGGCTGTGACGGCCGTCATGGCCGGGTGTACTGTTGCGCCCAAGGCTTTGACTGCCGAGGAAGTGCAGGACCGGGTCAAAAACGATACATCGAAGATGTACACGGAGCAAGAAGCTATTCGTGGCCCGATATCGATGGAAGAGGCTGTTGCCCGTTCACTGAAGTACAACCTCGACTACCGTCTGAAAAAGATGGAATCGGCCTTGGCCCTGGGCCTGACGGACTACGCCAGTTACGACATGCTGCCGCAGATGGTTGCATCGGCTGGCTACACCAAGCGCAGCAACTATTCGGGCGGTACCAGTATCGGGATACTGGACGGAGAAATGTCTGACCGCCCGACATCTTCAGACGAACGCAGCCGCTCTTTGCGGGGCATCGAGTTTTCCTGGAATGCACTTGACTTTGGCGTGTCTTATTACCGTGCGCGCCAGCAAGGGGACCAGTTCCTGATCGCCGAAGAGCGCCGTCGCAAAGTGGTGCAGAACCTGTTGCAGGACGTTCGAGCAGCTTATTGGCGAGCATTGGGCGCGCAACGCCTGAACGATCAGGCCGATGACATCGTGCAACGGGCCAACTTGGCACTGTCTCGCTCGCGCGAAGCCGAAACCCAGAAGATCATTCCACCTGGTCTGGCCTTGGCGTATCAGCGCGCTTTGCTGGACGCGACCACACTTCTCAATCAGCGCCGGCAAGATCTTGAGTTTGCGAAGCGTGAGCTGGCTGCCTTGATGAACGTGCCGCCAGCCGCGACATTTGTGTTGGCAGAAGCTGACGAGGTGACCTTGCCCGCTGCTCCACGCGATCTGGCTCGCCTGGAAGACATGGCGCTGTTGCAGCGCCCCGAGTTGAGGGAAGAGGATTTCCGCAAACGCATCTCTTCGGACGAAGCTCGCAAGCAGATGTTGAGCATGTTGCCAGGCATTACCTTCAACTATGGCAGCCAACGGGACTCCAATAGCTTCCTGTACAACAACAGCTGGTCACAAGGCGGCGTAAGCTTGGCCTGGAACCTGATGCGTCTGGTGGCATTGCCCGCGATGAAGGACGCTCAGAAGTACCAGGAGCAAACCGATGAAGCCCGTCGCATGGCACTTTCCATGGCCATTCTGACGCAGACCCGGGTGAGCGCCGAGCGCTATCGTCTGGCTTTGGAAGACTTCAAGTTGGCGGACCAGGCAGCTCAAGTCGATTCCCGCCTTGCGGCCTACACCAAGGCCTCGGTCACGGCCAAGCTTGAAAGCGAACTGGAAGCCATTCGCACCCAGGCACGATCGGTGCTGGGAGCCTATCAGCGTGCCAATGCCTATGCCAACGCGCATATTGCATTCGGGCGTCTGTACAACACAGTGGGTTTTGACCCCATCGCCGATGATTTTGAAACCAATGATCTGGCGACGCTGACGCAGCGTGTGAAAGCACACTTGCAAGCGACCGAAAAGGACGCCTTCGCGCTGTCGTCCAATCTGTTTGGACGGGCAACCACCGTGAACGTGCACTTGGCAGGGATTACCGACCCTGTGCAGCAGGTTCGCATGAAGGCACTGGTAACGGAACTCTTGGCCCGCCATGAGATCACAACCGACGCCAAGGAAGGCAAGCCATTGACTCTGGCGTTTGAGTCAAGCGGCTCTAACGGTCTCGAAAAAGCCTCCTGGACGCTGAAAATGACCGACGAAGCCGGTCACAATCAACAAGCGAGTTTTGCCACAACCATTCCTTCCAATTCCCGCGCTTCGGTGTATGAATCAAGCCTGATGGCAGCGCTCAATGCCAATCTTGGCGATATCAAATCCTGGTTGAACGTTGACTGATATGTTGTTTTTCTCTTCTTGGCGTGCTCTAGGTGCCGCACTGATTCTTGGTTCGTTATCGGTAGCCGCATGGGCCCAGCCCGCCGGTACCAGAGCGGCCAGTGCGGTGACCAAGCCTGCGCCTGCGGCGGTTTCCAAATCAGAACCGGTGCGGGTGTTGGTGCTGCCCAGTGGAGAAACCACTCTGGCGAGCCCAGTCCCTGGTCGCATCAGCGTCCTTCACGTGGGCCTGGGTTTGCCCTTCAGGGAGGGCGCAGTGCTGGTCACCCTGGATTGCCAGGAACCACAAGCCCGCGTGGGCATGGCCAAGGCCGACTTGGCCAGCGCCACCGATCAGTACGAAGCCAAATTGCGCATGCAAGGCCTGGAGCAAGCGAGCGACGTCGAGGTTTCCCTGGCTGCGAGCGCGGTCGCCAAAGCCAAGGCTCAGGTTGACCTCTACAACTTCCAGATATCCCAATGCACGATTCGCGCTCCCTGGAGCGGCAACACTGCCAAGTTGCATGTCCGCAGCCACATGACTGTGACGGCAGGTCAACCGTTGCTGGACTTGGTGCGCTCGGGGGTGATGTATTTGAAACTCAATGTGCCTTCGAACTGGATTTCTACCCTGAAAATGGGGCATGAGTTTGAGGTGACGATTGACGAGACCGGCAAGACCTATCCAGCGAAAGTACGCCGCATCAACAGCCGCATTGACCCTGTGAGCCAGACGGTGGAACTTGAAGCCACCATGCTCAGAACCTACCGAGAGTTGCTCCCTGGCATGAGTGGCTTCGCGCAGTTCACAGGCATGCCTTGAGACTGCCTTGATGACCGCCTCTTCCGATCTGAGCACCTTGCTACAGATCGAAGCAAGGGCAATGGAAGCGCCTACGCTTGCTGCTCTTCGTTTCACTATCGTCAATGAGACCCACGCCCTCACGCCGTATCGTCAGGCTGCGCTCTTCGAGCAAGAGGGTTCCAAGCTGAGGCTGGTCGCAGCCTCTGGCTTGGTGAGCGTCGCGAACGATTCCCCTTTTGCCGTGTGGTTGACTCAGTTTGCCCAGCGATTCCCGCGCGACATCGAGGTGCACCGACTGGACTACAACGATGCCAGCGATATTGACGCCGCGCATTGGTCAGAATGGTTGCCCGACCATCTGTTGCTTGTTCCGCTGAGGGGGAAACTGAACGAATTGCTTGGCTGGGTGATGTATGCCCGAGAGGAACCGTGGGGCGATAGCGATTCGTCGTATCTGGAGCGCTTGCATGCCACGTTTGGTTATTGCCATGCAGCCTTGGGACGCAAAAAACATGGCGGATGGTTTGGCATCAAAACCCTGTTCGGCCAGCGCTATCGCTGGCTGGTGCTATCCGCTCTTGCATTGAGCATGTTTATTCCCATTCGGCTTTCGGTGCTTGCGCCAGCCGAAGTGATTGCATTGAACGCGAAGGCTGTCGCGGCGCCGCAGGATGGGGTGGTGGGCTCGTTTGCGGTGCAACCAAATGCTCGGGTCAAGGCTGGTGACTTGCTCTTTTCTCTGGATGATTCGGCGCTGTCGAATCGACGCCAAGTGGCTCTCAAAGGCCTTGAAATCGCGAAGGCAGACGCCCACATTGCTCAGCAGCGCGCATTTGATGACAACAAGAGCAAAGGTGAGGTCGCTGTCGCGTTGGGCCGTGTGCGAGAGAAAGAGGCCGAGTTGGCTGCGGTGGACTCCCAGGCCAATAGAGTGGAGGTTCGAGCAGACCAAGACGGTGTGGCCATTTTTGCGGATACAAACGACTGGTTGGGCAAACCAGTTCAAACCGGGGAGCGTGTCATTCAGCTGGCGCAACCCGAAGACAGCGGGGTCCTTGTCTGGTTGTCGGTGGCCGATGCGATCAACCTGAAACTCGATGCGCCGGTGAGGTTGTTCCTCCACACCGAACCGTTGAGCCCCCGAGCCGCAAAACTGGTTGAATCCAGCTACCAGGCGTCGATCAGCCCGGATGGTGTCGCGGCATACCGCCTGAGGGCCAGATTTGAAGAAGGAACCGAGCTGCCACGCATTGGGTTGCGTGGTACTGCTCGCATCTCGGGTGACTGGGTGATGTTGGGTTATTTCCTGTTTCGCCGACCCTTGTCCACGGTCAGGGAGTGGACTGGGCTATGACCCAGGCGCAGGCCGTCGAGGGCCAGAAGGTGCGGTTCACTGCCAAGAGCAAGGCGCTCAAGGCTGTCAAGTTGCCGCGGATCAGGGATGAGTTGATTCTTTTTTCTGCGGCACCCAATGAGGACGGTACCCCTGCCTGGATGATTCAGGATCCGGTCACCAACCGATTTTTCCGGATCGGTTGGATCGATTTTGAGCTGTTGATTCATTGGGCCGATTTCGACGCTGTGGCGTTGATCGAGGAGGTGAATGCCCAAACACCGCTCAACGTCACCCTGGCCGATGTGCGAAAACTGGTGGTGTTCATGTCGGACAACCAACTTCTGCGCGTGGACAACAAGGTTGACATGCAGCGCCTGTTGGGCCGCAGCATGGGGCAAAAGCGATCGATACTGGAATGGCTGGTTCACAACTACCTGTTCTTCCGTCTGCCTTTGGTGCGTCCACAAGCCTGGCTTGCCACTTTGCAACCCTTTCTCAAAAACGTTCGCATGTCGATGGTGGCCATTGCCATTGGATGCATTGCGCTATTGGGTCTGTTTCTGGTCTCCCGGCAGTGGGATGTCTTCCGCCATACCCTGGTCGACAACTTCACCTGGACAGGGGTCGTTGGGTACACCGTTGCCTTGCTGTTTGCCAAGACCCTGCATGAGTTGGGCCATGCCGTGGTCGCTACCCGTTATGGCGTGCGGGTTGCGCATATGGGCGTGGCCTTTCTTGTGATGCTGCCGATGCTCTACACCGATACGGGTGAAAGCTGGCGTTTGAAGAATCCTCGCGACCGGCTTGCCATAGCCAGCGCTGGTATCGCCGTTGAACTGGCCTTGGCCAGCATCGCTACCTTGCTGTGGAGTCTGGCGCCTGATGGCCCGTTTCGAAATGGCATGTTCTTCCTGGCGACCACCAGCTGGTTGATGACACTGGCCATCAACGCCAGTCCGTTCATGCGCTTTGATGGCTACTTCATCTTCAGCGACTTGCTCGATCTGCCCAATTTGCATGAGCGTTCAAGCGCACTGGCTCGCACCTGGCTTCGCCGTAGCTTGCTGGGCTTCAAGGATCCCTGGCCGGAAAACTTCACGCCAGGCAAGCGCCGAGGCTTGGTGGGCTTTGCGTTGGCCACCTGGGTCTACCGACTGGTGGTATTCCTCGGTATCGCTTTATTGGTGTATTTTTTCTTCTTTAAGCTCTTGGGCATTTTGATGCTGGTTCTGGAGCTGGTTTGGTTTATCGGAAAACCCATTTACCGGGAGATGGCCGTGTGGAATGCGCGCAAGAGCGAAATCGCCATGAATCGGCGCGTCGGGTGGGTTGTGGGCCTGTTGCTGCTGGCTGTGCTCTTGGTATACCCGTTTAGCAGCCGCATCGCTGGGTACGGCTGGATCCATGCAGCAGATCAGACACCTATCCACTCTCCATTTTCTGCACAAATTGTGGCGATGCCTGAACAGCGCTCGTTCAAGACCGGCGATGTGCTCTTTGTGCTGGACTCGTCCATTCTTTCGATTGCACAAGACCGCTCACGCCAGTTGGCTGCGGCCCGGGAGAGCCAGATTGCAGGCTTGATGGGGTTGCCTGATGGTGAATCACAGCGGCAATTGTTGAACTCGCAAAAGGCATTCTTCGAAGCGGAAGGCAAGGCGAGCAAAGATGAGTTGGCCCGTTTGACCCTGCGCGCACCATTTGATGGCGAACTGCACGACGTAGACCATGGTTTGGCACCTGGCGTGTGGGTTAAATCGCGAGAACCCATGGCCATGTTCATAGACCCGACGCGGTGGGTTGTCGATGCCTTTGTTCCCGAGGGTGATCTTGGGCGGGTAGCGGTCGGGCAGTCGGTTCGCGTCCGCTTGCATACCGACTACCAGCGATGGGCCAAGGGGCGCGTTGAGTCCATCGACGTGTCCCGAACAACTGTTTTGCCCACGCCGTTGCTGGAAGCCTCCCACGGGGGGCCGTTGGCCGTCGTGAGCGACACAGCGCGCTCAGGGCAAGAAAACACGCAGGTTTTACGCGACGCATTGTTTCGGGTGCGGATTGTTCTGGATGAACCGTTGCCGACCAGCAGTGTGGCGGTCGTCCGGGTGCAAATCGACGGCCAGGCGGAGTCCGTTTTGGCAGGCGTGGCGCGCAAGGTGGTCTCGGTCTTTATTCGGGAAAGCGGGTTTTGAGCTCCGAACAAAAGCGGTGATGTCCAACCCTTCCCAAACACCAGCGGACATCCACATACCATGACCCAGCTTCGAATTGCCACTTACAACATTCACAAGGGGGTGCAAGGCATGGGCCCCTCCAAGCGTTTGGAAATTCACAACCTTGGGCACGCCGTGGAGCAGTTCGATGCCGACATTGTCTGTCTGCAAGAGGTCAGGCGCCACAACCGCAAGCTGGAGAAAACGTTTACACGCTGGCCCGACCTGGACCAGGCGGGCTACCTGTCGCCCGAGGGTTACGAATCGGCCTACCGAACCAACGCGGTAACGCGACATGGAGAACACGGCAATGCCCTGCTGTCGCGCTGGCCGGTTCTTGACGTGAAGCACTCAGATGTTTCAGACCACCGGTTCGAGCAACGAGGACTGCTGCACACCCAGTTGCTCGTGGATGGCCAGGATTTGCATGTGATCGTGGTGCACCTGGGTCTGATCCACGCGAGTCGCCAACGGCAGGTGAAGCAGTTGGGGCAATATGTGGCCAATGAGGTGCCGGACTCGGCACCATTGGTGGTCGCTGGCGACTTCAATGACTGGTCAGCCAAGCTGCTCAAACCGATGCGTGATCTTGATTTGCAAACCTTTGATTCGCTTCGCCTGCCGACCTATCCTTCGCGTTTGCCATTGCTGCACCTTGACCGCATCTATGTGCGCGGCCTCACACCCCTTTCGGCCCATGTTCCCCATGGTCGGGTTTGGTCTCGCATGTCAGACCATCTGCCCTTGATCGCCGAGTTCGAGCTCTAGCGAACAAAGCCTCATCAAGATGCCCCGCCGCCGCCAACCCGCGTTTTCTACACGCACCCAGCAACTTGATGGGCATCAGCTGGTTTTGCTTGAGGGGGGCAAAGAACTCTTTCCCGCCCTGGTTGAATCGATGGACGCCGCACGCCGGGTGGTGCATCTGGAGACCTACATATTTGAGTTCAAGGGCATGGCACTGGAGGTTGCTCAAGCCCTTGAGCGGGCGGCCCAGCGAGGTGTGCTGGTGCGCCTGGTTGTTGACGGGGTGGGCACCCCCAGCATTCCTGTGGAATGGAGGATGCGGTTCGCGGCAGCGGGCGTGCTCTGGCGTACTTATGCGCCGCTGGGCAGTCTCGGCTTGCTGATCCCCAGTCGCTGGCGGCGGTTGCACCGCAAACTCTGCGTCATCGATGAAACGGTAGGGTTCTGCGGCGGTATCAATATCATCGACGACCTTGACGACGTCGCGCTGGGCCGCCTCATCGAACCGCGGCTGGACTTTTCGCTCCGTGTGGCCGGGCCCTTGGTTGATGAGATGGTCGCGACCATGGAGTCGCTCTGGTGGCGCCTGCAGGCCTTGCGCAAAGCGCGTCAACGCGAATTCAGAACCGCCTGGAACGCCTTGCGCGAGACGCTTCCGGAAGGTGATTTTTCCCGGATACTGGGTCTCTTTGGCTCAGCAGAAAAGGCTGGCGAGCAAGGCGGCGCAGACGCTGACAATGTCGGCACGGCTCCTGGGTCCCTGGGCGTCAATGGCGCCGTCGCTGCGCTGCTGCTTCGCGACAACCTGACCCACCGCCACGATATCGAGCGGGCTTACCTGAAAGCCATTGGCGAAGCTCGTCACGATATCGTGATCGCCAACGCCTATTTCGTTCCGGGTCGCAAATTGAGGCGGGCGCTCACCGTTGCGGCGCAACGAGGGGTACGCGTGCGGTTGCTGGTTCAGGGACGGTACGAGAACTTCTTTCAGTTTCATGCGGCCCGTCCGGTGCACCACACGCTGGTGGCCGCCGGGATCGAGATTCTGGAATACGCGCCCAGTGCATTGCATGCGAAAGTCGCTGTGGTCGACCAGCGCTGGGCGACGGTGGGTTCAACCAACCTGGACCCCTTGTCCTTGCTGTTGGCGCGAGAAGCCAATGTTTTGACCACCGACGAACGTTTTGCGGCCATGCTCTACCAACGGCTGGATAGCTTGGTGACGAACCATGGAAGAGCCATTGACCCAGCATCACTGGCCATGCGCCCACTCGGTCAGCGTATTCTGGACCGGCTGGCGTTTGCCGTCATGCGCGTGGTTTTGTTTGTCACAGGGCACCGCTACTAGGGACTGTCCGCCCCATTTTTCCTTCGGGTTGCAGCCAGAGGGGCCATGCGCGGCGTTGCGAACGCCTGGCCGAGGGGGCGACCCAGGTCGCGGTCCAGCCTTGACCATGGTTTTTGATCCGCAACGCATCTTGGGCATATGGTGAGGAAAGCCCCTGGACGCCAGGGCCCGCCACATGCCCCCATTGCACGCGGCGGTTTTGTGGCCAGTGGTAGCATGGCTGATGCTGATGAAAACCGAAGGCGAAATGACCCAAGCAGCCCCCCCCGCTGATGACGACGGCGTGCCCGTCTCCGTCAAGATTCGCGAGCGCATCAAGGCCGCTCGACAGCGCTTTCATTCCAACGACAACATTGCCGAGTTCATCGAACCGGGTGAGCTGGACAAACTGTTGGACGAAGTGACTGTCAAGATGCAAGGCGTGCTCGACAGCATGGTCATCGATCTGGATCATGACCACAATACCGGCGACACCGCACGCCGCGTGGCCAAGATGTATCTGAAAGAGGTGTTCAACGGGCGGTATGTCAAGGGCCCGGCGATCACCGAGTTCCCCAACGCAGAGCACTTGAACGAGCTGATGATCGTTGGTCCGATCACTGTGCGCAGCGCGTGCAGCCACCATTTTTGTCCTGTCATTGGCAAGATCTGGATTGGGGTCATGCCCAACGAGCACACCAATGTGATTGGCTTGTCCAAGTACGCGCGCCTGGCCGAATGGATCATGGGGCGTCCGCAGATTCAGGAAGAAGCGGTGGTGCAATTGGCCGACTTGATTCAAGAAAAAACCCAGCCTGATGGCTTGGCTATCGTGATGGAAGCCAGTCACTACTGCATGGCCTGGCGCGGCGTGAAGGACATGGACAGCAAGATGATCAACTCGGTCATGCGAGGCGTTTTTCTCAAAGACTCCAATTTGCGCCGTGAGTTTCTCTCGCTCATTCCCCGGAAAAACTGAACCTTCTGAATCACCATGCTTGTTCGCCTGCTCTACGTCAGCCGTGCCGTCGATAAAGACAGCACCAAAGCCATCGAATCCATTCTGGAAACCTCGCGCTCCCATAACATGGGCAACGGGATCACCGGTGTGCTGTGTTACGGCGGAGGCGTGTTTCTTCAGGCCATTGAAGGTGGGCGCAATGCGGTCAACACCCTGTACAACCACATCGCGTCGGACAAGCGCCACACGGATGTGGTGCTGCTTCACTACGAAGAGATTTCGGAGCGCCGATTCGGTGGATGGACCATGGGGCAGGTCAACCTCTCCAAGCTCAACACCTCCATCGTTTTGAAGTATTCCGAGCGCCCCGAGTTCGACCCGTATGGGGTTTCAGGCCGCGTATCGCTCGCTTTGCTGGAAGAACTGATGGCCACGGCGAGCATCATCGGCCGGGCCTGAGTTTCTTTTTCCCGCCATTGCCGCAGTCACTCTTTTGAGGTCTGCGGCTTTTTCTTGCCCCTCGTGACACCCCTAGCTTTCTCGCTCATCGTGATTGCCGGCCTGATCCATGCTGGCTGGAATATCGTGGCCAAGAAGGCATCCGGTGATGCGCGCTTTGCTTTTTTCACAGCTTTTCTGATGATGGTGCTGTGGGCGCCCGTTGGCTGGTGGTTCGGGCGCAGCGAAGTGCCCCATTGGGGAGCACTGGAGTGGCGTCTGGTGGTGGGCAGTGGCGTCTTGCACGTGGTGTATTTCGTGGTGTTGTTGCGTGGATACCGCAAGGCCGACCTCACCGTGGTGTATCCCATGGCACGTGGTTCTGGCCCCTTGCTCTCGTCGATGGTGGCAATTGTCTTTCTGGGTGAACGCATATCCATGCTTGGGCTAACGGGTATTGCTGGTGTGGTGGGCGGCGTATTCCTGATCGCTGGCGGGCCGGATTTGTGGCGTGCAGCCCGCGACCCGCTGGCGCGAGACAGGGTGCGCAAAGGTGTTGCCTATGGGTTGCTCACCGGGGCGATGATTGCCTGCTACACCGTGGTCGATGGGTATGCCGTGAAGTGGGTGGCCATGTCGCCCATCTTGTTGGACTATGTGGGTAATTTCGTCCGGGTCGGGCTGCTCGCACCGACTGTTATGCGCGATCCGGCGCAAGCCCGGGTTCTGTGGCTTCGCCAGTGGCGGTATGCCTTTGTGGTGGCGCTGTTCAGCCCCGTGGCGTATGTACTGGTTTTGTACGCGATGAAAGAAGCGCCGTTGTCTCATGTTGCGCCAGCCCGGGAGGTCTCCATGCTGTTTGCTGCGCTGATCGGTGGCCACCTGCTGGGCGAGGGCGAGCGGGTGCCACGTTTGTTTGGGGCCGTTCTGATCGCCTCAGGCGTGGTCTTGCTGGGCCTGGGCTGAACATGGCAGAACAGGTCTTTCAACTGCTGGGTTGTGACTTCACCAGTGCACCTTCGCGCCGGAAACCCGTTGTTTTGGCGCTCGGACACCTAAATCGGGGCCGGGTGGTGTTGGAAACGCTGGAAACCTTTGGTGAGCTGGCCCACTGGCAAGCGCGCATTCAACAACAGGGAGACGGTCCATGGGTGGGTGGCTTTGATCTGCCGTTTGGTTTGCCACGCGAGCTGGTCACGTCCTTGGGCTGGCCCACCGATTGGCTGGCTTGCTTGCACCATTACGCAGGCCTGAGCCGCAGCGAAATTCGCCTGGCCTTCAAGGCCTTTTGCGATGGGCGACCCGCCGGAGCGAAATTTGCACATCGGGCGACGGATGGCCCAGCGGGCTCCAGCCCGAGCATGAAATGGGTCAACCCGCCAGTGGCATTCATGCTGCATGCGGGCGTGCCCTGTTTGGTGGAGGCTGGCGTGAGCCTGCCGGGTTTGTACGCGGGTGACCCAAACCGCGTGGCCCTGGAGGCTTACCCGGGTTTGCTGGCGCGCAGCGTGCTGGGCCATGCGTCCTATAAAAGCGATGACAAAGCGCGCCAGACGCCTGAGCGTCTGATCGCACGGCGCACCCTGATCGAGGCTCTTGAGAGCGGCCGTGTACCACTGCTGCAAGGCGCAGGCCTGCGCTTGAAGCTCAGCCATGCGCAGCGGGATCAATTGGCTGACGACGCCAGTGGAGACAGCCTCGACGCGGTTCTGTGTTTGCTCCAGGCCAGCTGGGCGCTGCATCAACACAACAGCGGTCACCCCCATTGGGGATTGCCCCCGTTCGACCCTCTGGAAGGCTGGATCGTCTCTGCCTGATTCCCTCGCGACACCTGCGCCTTTGATGCTCTGCCTACAATGATTGGCGCGCGGCGTTTCTGGCGCCGCGCAAAGCGTTCTCAGGGCGGGGCGAAATTCCCCACCGGCGGTGATGGCGGCTTGTAACCACAAGACCGCACGAGTGCCGCGAGCGCCCGCATGGTGCAAAGCCGAGCGGGGTCAGCAGACCCGGTGAGATCCCGGGACCGACGGTCAGAGTCCGGATGATAGAGAGCGCGAGTCAAGGGCCTGGCGCATTGCAAACAGCAATGCCGCTGGCCTGTGAGCTTGTGCGCCCTGATTTTTTGGTCACCCTCCATTTCTCGGACCCCATGAATCAGATCGAAGTGTCTACACCTTCCATTCCTTCCGTTGATTTACCGCAGAGCCTGCGCTTCGCTTTTGTTGAGGCCGCATGGCATGCCGAAATCGTTCAGCAGGCCCGCGACGCCTTTTTTGTTGCCATGGCTGAAGGCGGGTTCGACGCCGAGTCAATTGATGTGTTTGACGTACCTGGCGCGTTTGAAATTCCCCTGCATGCCCAGCGGTTGGCCCAGTCAGGCCGCTACGCGGCGGTTGTGGGCAGTGCACTGGTGGTCGATGGCGGCATTTACCGCCACGATTTTGTGTCGCAAACCGTGGTGCAGGCCCTGATGGATGTGCAACTGGCCACCGGCGTCCCGATGATTTCTGCCGTTCTCACGCCACACCACTTTCACGAACACGCCGAACACCGCAAGTACTTCATGCGTCATTTCGCGGTGAAAGGCACCGAGGCGGCAGAAGCTTGTTTGAAGACCGTGGCAAGTTTGCGGCGTCTGGATGCCTTGATGAGCGCCTGACCTGGCTGATATCGGGTTAGGAGGCACGTTCATGTGACCTGTATCAAATGGGCTGCGTCCGTGGACCTCGATACTGAGCGTCTTTGATTTCTGGACTCTGCCTCGTGTCAGCTCGCCCTTGCGCCTCTTCTGAGGCCGCCATTCTTCCGGTTGTTTCCACGCCCCATCGTGTGCACGAAGATGCGATGGCGCTCTTGATTGGGACCTTGTTCGTGGCGATGGGCGTTGTGCTGTTTCGCCATGCCGGCTTGCTGACGGGCGGCACGGCTGGACTGGCATTCTTGATCCACTACGCCACTGGCTGGAACTTCAGTCTGGTTTTCTTTGTGATCAACCTGCCGTTCTATGGTCTTGCCTGGCAGCGCATGGGGCCGGCATTTGCCATCAAAACGTTTTTGGCGGTTGGCTTGCTGGCAGTCTTGGCCCAATGGGTGCCTCAGTGGATCGAAATTGGCCAACTCAGCACAGGATTTGCCGCCATAGCCGGTGGCTTGCTCACGGGAACAGGGATGCTGATGCTGTTTCGCCACCGCGCCAGTCTGGGCGGGTTCAATGTACTGGTCCTGTACCTGCAGGAGCGCTTCGGCTGGCGGGCCGGCAAACTTCAGATGGCGATGGATTGCTCCATCGTGTTGGCGGCTTTTGCGGTGGTCGACCTGGAGCGCATTGGGTGGTCGGTTTTGGGTGCGGTGGTGCTCAACCTCACGCTGGCGATCAACCACCGCCCGGGACGCTACATGGCGGTCTAGGACCTGTTCGCAGCTGGAAAAACAATGTGAACAGGCTTTGGGTGCCCCGATCGACACCAGACACGGCTCTTTTCGCGGGCACACTTCAGCCATGGACTTATTGGTTGAATGGCACAATCGCCGCTTTTCGATGCCGGGCGTTCTCGGGCTCGTGCTTCTCTTGCTGGCCACTGCGGCCAGTGCGCAGCAGCTCGAAGGGGGTTACAGCGCCAGCGTTGTGCGGGTAGTCGACGGTGACACGATTTGGGTTCGCCCCGACGGAGGCGGGCGCAGCAAAAAATTGCGTATCGACGGCATCGATTCCCCTGAAATTTGCCAAACGGGCGGTGCCGCAGCGCGCGACGCCTTGCGCCAGCGGCTTCAAAACCAAACGCTGTGGGTGAATGAGCGCGCCCGAGATACCTATGGTCGACCGTTGGTGAGGCTGACCTTCAAAGGCGAAGACATGGCCGCATGGATGGTTAGTCAAGGCTGGGCATGGTCTTACCGGTGGCGCGGAGACCCTGGGCCGTTTGTGTCGGAAGAGGCTTTCGCCCGCCGCAAGAAAAAAGGCATCTTTTCTGAAGGCATGCTGGAAGCCGCCGAGGAGCCGCGGCTTTTCCGCCGCCGCCATGGGCCTTGCCAGCGCGGCTGATCAGTGCTTTTTCGCCGCGGGACTGCAAACCGCGCAATCCGTCTGGCGGGGCAGGGTGATGGTGGTGAAAGCCATATCGCGCGCGTCGATCATGAGCAGCCGCCCCACAAGGCGTGAGCCCAAGCCACCCAGCAACTTCAATGCTTCTGCCGCCTGCATGGTGCCGACAATGCCCACCAGCGGTGCAAACACCCCCATGGTGGCGCAGCGCGTCTCTTCAGGACTGCTGCTGCCAGGAAACACGCAGGCATAACAGGGGGAGGTGGCTTCGCGCGAATCGAATACGCCGAGCTGGCCATCCATTCTGATCGCCGCGCCCGATACCAAGGGCTTGCTGTGCGCCACGCAAGCGGCGTTGATGGCCTGGCGGGTAGCGAAGTTGTCGGTGCAATCTAGCACCACATCGGCGGTGGGCACCAGTGCGTCGAGCAGTGCGGCGTCTGCCTTTTGAACCACGGGAATGGCTACGACATCGGGATTGATGGCCGCAATGGCGGTGCGCACCGATTCGGCTTTGGGCAGACCGACCCGGTCGAGTGTATGAGCGATCTGTCGCTGGAGGTTGGTTTCATCGACCACGTCGTGATCCACCACCGTGATGCGACCCACGCCTGCGCTGCCCAGGTAAAGCGCCACGGGAGAGCCCAAGCCCCCTGCACCGATCACGAGTGCATGAGCCCCCAATAGGCGATCCTGGCCTTCGATGCCCAGTTCTTCGAGAAGGATGTGGCGCGAGTAGCGCAGCAGTTGTTGGTCGTTCACGTCAGGGCCGGGCGTGAGCAGTCAGCCAATCGAGCGCGGGCGCAGAACCGCGCGTGATCGTTATTGGCTTTCCTTCTTCTCTTCTGCGCGCTCGATCAGGGTCTTGCTCACCAATACTGGCTGGCCTTTGAGCTGGTTGAGCGCTTGTTGCAGCGGGAAGTCTTCTGCGCTGCCAAACTCGGGCACCAAGCGCTGACCCGGGTTTTTCTTGGCCTCTTCTTCCAGGCGCTGGCGAGCTTGCTCACGATCGAGATCGCGTTGCTGTTCGGCGGCGCGCTCAGCATCGGTCATGGGCTTGTCGGCCACCTCTTTGCCGGTTGTGAGGTGCTTGCTCAGATCGGCTTCGCGGGTGCGCAGGTCTGCAAACACATTGCCTTCGGCCGTCTCGTCGATCATCACATCAGGCACGATGCCCTTGGCTTGAATCGATTTGCCCGACGGCGTGTAGTAACGTGCCGTGGTGAGCTTGATGCCGGTATCCGGGCCCAGCGGGCGCACGGTTTGAACCGATCCTTTGCCGAAAGTCTGGTTGCCCAGAATTTTGGCTCTTTTGTGGTCTTGCAAGGCACCAGCAACAATCTCACTGGCCGATGCCGAGCCTTCATTGACCAGTACCACCATAGGCACATTTTTGAGCAGGCCGCGCGTTGTCTCGGTCAGATGCTTGATAGGGTCGGGGCCACCGCGTCGCAGGTAATACGTTGGCGTGGCGGTGTAGACAGACTTGCTGTCGGCCAGTTGTCCGTTGGTTGACACAACCGTGACGTCTTCTGGCAGGAAGGCCGCAGAGATCGCCACCGCTGCATCAAGCAAACCACCGGGGTCGTTGCGCAAATCAAGCACGATGCCTTTGATCTTGGGATCGGCTTTGTAGAGCTCCTCGACCTTGCGCGAGAAGTCTTCAACCGTGCGGTCCTGGAATTGCGATACACGCACCCACAGGTAGCCTGGCTCGATTTGTTTCGCCTTGACGCTTTGCGTCTTGATTTCGTCGCGGGTGATGGTGACCGGGAAGCTTCGGTCTTCGCTCTTGCGGAAGATGGTGAGCAAGACCTTGGTTTTTGGCTCGCCGCGCATGAGCTTCACGGCCTGACCAATGCTCAGACCTTTGACGGCGGTATCGTCGATCTTGGTGATCAGATCACCGGATTTCAGGCCCGCACGGAAAGCGGGCGAATCCTCAATAGGGGAGACCACCTTGACCAGGCCGTCTTCCATGGAGATCTCGATGCCCACGCCGACGAATTTGCCGCTGGTGCCTTCCCGGAATTCCTTGAATGCCTTTTTGTCGAAGTACTGCGAGTGGGGATCCAGGCTGGCCACCATGCCCGAGATGGCGTCAGAGATCAGTTGCTTCTCGTCGACCGGTTCCACATAGTCGGTTTTCACCATGCCAAAAACGGCGGCAAATTGTTGCAACTCTTCCAGCGGCAACGGGGCGAGCGTGCCACGTGCGACGGCTTGAAGCTGGAACGTGGTCAGCGCTCCTGCGACAGCGCCTACGGCGATCCAACCAGCAACTTTCAGCTTGTGACTCACGTGCTTTCCCATTGATTTTTCCAATAAATGCGTCGATGACTTCAAGGTAGCCGTCGAGCGGCGAACCAATATACACCCGGGCGTTGGCAACGAGTTGCCAGTGGCGACTCACTTTTCACCGCCTTCTTGCCCCTTAAGCGGGCAATCGTGCGGTTGTTCCGGTGAAAGCTGCCCTGGAAAGGCTGCTTTTCAGGACCGCAGCCATTTCCGATCCAGGTTGTGTAGGAGTCACCTGTGGACATTCGGTTCCGCAGGTTTGGGACATGACCCGATTCAGGCCTTGCCTTGTTTGGCAACGGCGGCAGCGGCGGCTTCTGCTGCCTCGGCATCGCCCAGGTAGTAATGCCGAATGGGTTTCAGCGATTCGTCGAGTTCGTAGACCAGCGGAATACCGTTGGGGATGTTCAGGCCCACGATGTCTTTGTCGGAAATGTTGTCCAGGTACTTCACCAGCGCACGAATGCTGTTGCCATGGGCCGACACGACCACGCGCTTGCCGCTCTTGATCGATGGGGCCAACACCTCGTTCCAAAATGGCATCACACGCTCAACGGTGTCTTTCAGGCATTCGGTGAGCGGAATGTCGTCGGGCGAGAGCCGCTCATAGCGGCGGTCGCTGCGTTCGCAGCGGGAATCGGAGGCTTCCAGTGCGGGTGGCGGTGTGTCGTAGCTGCGGCGCCAGATCAACACCTGCTCATCACCGTATTTTTTGGCGGTTTCGGACTTGTCCAGGCCTTGCAGCGCGCCGTAATGACGCTCGTTGAGGCGCCAGTGCTTGCCAATGGCCAGCCAGGAACGTTCCATTTCATCCAGCACATACCACAGCGTATGAATCGCACGCTTGAGCATGCTGGTGTAGGCGATGTCGAAGTCGAAACCCGCGTCTTTGAGCAGCTTTCCGGCCATGGTTGCCTGGGCCACGCCCGTGGGCGTGAGCTCGACATCGGTCCAGCCGGTGAAGCGGTTTTCTAGGTTCCAGGTGGACTCGCCATGGCGAATCAATACGAGTTTGTACATCGGAGGACGGTGCTTTCAAGTCAAAAATTCGGGTCGAAAAACGCCCGAGTAAACAACAAGCCTGTGAGGGCTGCGCATACATTCTAAAATCTAGGGCTTAACTGAAAGGTAAACCTCGTGAGTTTCTTTATCGAAAACTGGACCCTGGTGGCTGTGGCACTGGCGTCAGCTGGCATGTTGATGTGGCCGGCGGTGGCCGGCGGCTCGGGTGGCGGCGCGATCAGCACGAACGATGCCGTGTCGCTGATCAACCGAGAAAAAGCGGTGGTGGTGGATATCTGTGGTGCAGACGAGTTCAAGGCGGGCCACGTGTCCGGTGCCAAAAATGTGCCGCTGGATGAGCTGGAAGCCAAGTTGGCAGGCATGGTGAAAAACAAAGCCACGCCGGTCATTCTGGTGTGCGCCTCGGGCATGCGTTCCAAGCGTGCGGTGGCCATCGCCAAGAAGCTGGGCTACGAGAATACCCACTCTCTGGCCGGTGGTTTGGGCGCCTGGCGCGCGGCCAGCCTGCCCGTCGAGAAGGCCTGAACCCATTCAAGGAGAGGCACCATGGCCCAAGTGAAGATGTATACCAGCAACTATTGCCCTTTCTGCAGCCGGGCCAAGGCCCTGTTGCAGCAAAGCGGCGTGACGGATCTGGAGGAAGTGAATGTGGATGGGACACCCGAAGTGCGCGCTCACATGACCCAACTGACCGGACGTACCAGCGTGCCCCAGATTTTCATTGACGAGACCCTTGTGGGTGGCTGTGATGATTTGTACGCGCTTGAAGCGCGCGGCGAGCTGCAAACGATGCTCAAGGCCTGATGGCCGCTTTTCAGCACCCTTTGTGGTGCTGAGATAATGACTGCAGTGCCCGCTGTGGGAGCCGATGTCCCCAGCGGGTTTCGATTTTTCCGACCTTTTTGAAAGCAATTCATGGCCGATCAAGAACCCACTTTCCAGATTCAGCGCGTTTATTTGAAAGAAGCTTCGCTGGAGCAACCCAATTCACCAGCGATTCTGCTCGAGCAGGAGCAGCCCGCCGTCGATATCCAGCTGGGCGTGGAGTCCAACCCCGTGGCCGAAGGCGTGTTTGAAATCTGTGTAACCGCCACCGTGCAGACCAAGATCAAGGACCGCACGGTGTTCCTGGTGGAAGCCAAGCAGGCCGGGATTTTTGAAATTCGCAACCTGCCCGATGACCAGATGGGCCCCATCATGGGCATTGCCTGCCCTCAAATCGTGTACCCCTATTTGCGCGGCAACGTTGCTGACCTGATCCAGCGCGGGGGCTTCCCACCGGTGCACCTGGCTGAAATCAACTTCCAGGCGATGTACGAACAGCAGATGGCCAAGGCCGAAGAAGAAGACGCGCCACGCATCGTCACCCAATAATCGGGTTTTAAGCCACATCCGGCCATGAAACTGGCGGTATTGGGCGCGGGTGCCTGGGGGACAGCCCTGGCTGTCAGCGCAGCCAAGGGCTCCCACGAGGTGAGCTTGTGGGCCCGCGACAGCAGGCAAGCGGCCCAGATGCAGGCGCAGCAGGTCAATCCGCGTTACCTGCCCGGCGTCGCTTTTCCTGAGGGCATCTCCCTGGAGAGCGGGCCGTTGAGCCCGGACCATGCGGCGCTGAAAGGCGCCGAACTGATCGTGGTTGCCACGCCCATGGCGGGATTGCGCGAGATGCTGGTGCAGCTTGCCGGCACGTCGGTGCCCGTGGCCTGGTTGTGCAAGGGCTTTGAAGCGCCCTTGACCAGCGCTGAAGCATCAATAGGCTTGTTGGGCCATGAAGTCTGCCGTGTGAGTGCCCCCAAGGTGAGGGCCGGCATCTTGAGTGGTCCCAGTTTTGCTCAGGAAGTGGCCAACGGGCAGCCCACGGCGTTGGTTGCTGCCAGCGAGCATGCAGAAGTGCGCGAAGCCCTGGTGGCCGCATTTCACAGCCCCATGCTCCGGGTGTATGGCAACGACGACATCGTGGGCGTCGAAGTGGGCGGGGCTGTTAAAAATGTCTTGGCTATCGCCACAGGCCTGTGCGATGGCTTGAACCTCGGCCTCAATGCCCGTGCCGCGCTGGTCACCCGTGGGCTGGCCGAGATGTCCCGCCTGGGGCTTGCTTTGGGTGCCAAAGCCGAAACGTTCATGGGCTTGTCGGGACTGGGTGATCTGGTGCTCACCGCCACTGGCGATCTGTCCCGCAACCGAAAGGTGGGTCAGTTGTTGGCCCAAGGTCTCAGTCTTGAGCAGGCGGTTGCCTCGCTCGGCCATGTGGCCGAGGGCGTGTACAGCGCCAGGACGGTGGTCCAGCGCGCTCGGGTATCGGGCGTCGACATGCCCATCAGTGAGGCCGTGGTGGCCCTGCTGGAGGGTCAGACCCAGCCAGCGCAGGCTGTGGCTGCCTTGATGGGCCGGGACGCCAAGTCAGAATCCCATTAGGTGAAATCCGGCAGGCCTGCAGGTGGCGTGGGCTGCCTCAGGCGTGAACGCCGTGGAACCTGCATCGTCATTGACCGGCGGGTCGGTCTTTCAGGCGTTCAGCCGATGCCGCTTCTGCCGCGCGAACGCCTAAATCTCAAAGTTGTCGATCAACCGCGTGCTTCCAAGACGGGCGGCGCCCAGAACGACCAAAGCCCCTGGTGCGACGGCGTCCGAAGCGAGGGGTGCTTGCAAGTCTGACCGGCGGCGAACGGTGAGGTAGTCGGGTTGCCAGCCGCGGGTGGCCAAGGCGTGCATGGCACGCGACTCCAGCGAGTGCAGTTTCTCCGGCAAAGCTTCGCCAGCGGCGAGTGCGTCGCGTGCCAGGCTGCGCAGGGCCATAGACAGCTGCACCGCTTCTGCCCGGTTGGCATCGCTCAGGTAGCTGTTGCGCGAACTCAAGGCAAGGTTGTCCGAGGCACGCTGAGTTTCGCCGGCAATGACGGTGATGGGCATGGCGTATTGCTGCACCATGCGTTTGATCACCATTTGTTGTTGGTAGTCCTTTTTGCCAAACAGCGCATAGCGCGGTCCCTTGGATTCGGAGAATACGCACTGAAACAGCTTCATCACCACGGTGCACACACCGATGAAAAAGCCGGGGCGGAAATGGCCTTCCAGAATGTCGCCAATGTCGCCAGGCGGGTGTACTTTGAACACCTGTGGCACGGGGTACAGTTCTTTCTCCAGCGGCGCAAAGACAATGTCACAACCGGCTTGCTCAAGCCGGTCACAGTCGGCTTGCAGAGTGCGCGGATACGACTCGAAATCCTCATTGGGAGCGAACTGCAGACGGTTCACAAAGATGCTGGAGACGACCACATCGCCCAACGGTTTGGCAGCGCGCACCAGGTTCAGGTGGCCATCGTGCAAATTGCCCATGGTGGGCACAAATGCTGGCGAATTGAAAGGGCGCATCGCCGTGCGCAGGTCTTCGATGGTGTGGACGAGTTGCATAGGTGGGGAGCGAAGGTGGTCAATCAAGTGCGCAGCAGAACCGGCTTTACCGGGCTGCCGGCTGCCCCCTTGAGGGGGTGACGCACCGCAGTTGCGGCGCAGGGGTGGGTCAGGTTCACCAGGCGTGCAAAGCGTTGTCGGGGAAGCTGCCGTCTTTGACGGCCGCCACGTAAGCGGCCATGGCTTCACGCACGCTGTCTGCGCTTTCCATGAAGTTGCGCACAAACTTGGGGTTTTTGCCCAGATTGATACCCAGCATGTCGTGCATCACCAGCACCTGACCTGCCGTACCGCTGCCCGCGCCAATACCGATGGTGTGGCAGGTTTTGAGTTCTTTGGTGATGTCGGCAGACAGGTCGATGGGGACCATTTCCAGCACCAGCATCGACGCTCCGGCTTCCTGCAGTTCGATGGCATGGCGGCGCAGCTGCAAGGCGGCCGCATCGCCCCGGCCTTGAACCCGGTAGCCACCGAGTGCGTGCACCGTCTGGGGGGTCAGTCCCAGATGCGCGCACACGGGAATGCCGCGCTCGACCAGGAAACGCACGGTGTCTGCCGTCCATCCGCCGCCTTCGAGCTTGACCATGTGCGCTCCTGCGCGCATCAGCACCGCTGCGCTGCGGAGGGCTTGCTCCTTGCTTTCGTGGTAGCTGCCAAAGGGCAGGTCACCGATCACCCAGGTGGTGGCCTGCACGCGCTGCAGACCGCGCACCACGCATTCGGTGTGGTACTGCATCGTGTCCAGCGTGACGCCGACCGTGCTTGAGCGGCCTTGGCACACCATGCCCAGCGAGTCGCCGACCAAAATGCACTCCACTCCCGCCGCATCAGCGACCGCAGCGAACGTGGCGTCATACGCGGTGAGCATGGTGATTTTTTCGCCGCGATCGCGCATTTCTTGCAGCCTGGGCAGGCTGACTGGCTTGCGCTGAGGCAGCGGCGAGGCAGAGGGAAGGGTGCCGTAGGGCGTGCCGGACGGGGTGTTGGCTGCTGTCATATTGAGTGCTCCTCGGTTTTCGGCTTTGGATGCAGGGCACTATATTCGATCCCGTTATGCTTGGCGCCTATGAAACACCTCTCAGAATTTTCTGCGCTTGATATTTCGGAACTGGCGCGCGCCGATGTGGCCCGTGCTCTGGCCGAAGACGTGGGTGAGGGAGACCTCACGGCGGCCCTTGTAGATGCCGGGCGCAGCGCCAAAGCGCGCATTCTGGCGCGAGAGTCGGCGGTGATCTCTGGTGTGCCCTGGGTTGAAGCAGCGGTGCTGTCTTGTGACCCGTCGGCCCGAATCACCTGGTGCGTGGGCGAGGGTCAGCGCTGCGAGGCGAATCAGGTCGTGGTTGAGTTCGAGGGCAATGCCCAGGCTTTGCTCACGGCGGAGCGAACCGCGCTGAACTTCCTGCAGATGATGTCGGCCGTAGCGACAAAAACGGCGGTGTTTGTGGCGGCGGTCGATGGCACCAAAGCGCATATCGTTGACACACGAAAAACGCTGCCTGGCTTGCGTATGGCGCAAAAAGTGGCCGTGAAGGTGGGTGGCGGCGTGAACCACCGCATCGGCCTGTACGACGCGGTTTTGATCAAAGAGAATCACATCGCCGCTGCGGGGGGTGTTCCCGCCGTGCTCAAGCGCGTGGCCGAAACCGCGCCACAGGCCCGCTTTGTGGAAATTGAGGTTGAAACGCTGGAACAGCTCGACGAAGCCTTGGCCAGTGGCGCCAGAATGGTGTTGCTGGACAACATGGATGTGCCCACACTGAAAGAGGCGGTGCGCCGCAACGCCGGGCGTGCCATTCTGGAGGTATCGGGTGGCGTGAGTCTGGAGACTGTGCGCGCGCTGGCTGAAACGGGCGTGGACCGCATTTCCATCGGCGCTTTGACCAAAGATGTGAAAGCGGTCGATTTTTCGATGCGTTTCGACGCCTTTTAAACACTTGACGGCACTGAAAGGAGTCCCCGCTATGAACACCTCCGCAAACGACAGCACTGTGATTGACGTGGAGTACGAGCAGCCTGCCTGCCCGACGAAGCACGCCTGGGCGCGCGTACCGGTGGAGCCTGGCCCCAAACAGCGTGCCGAGCTGAAAGAGCGCATTCGCCAGTTGCTCAAAGAGCGCAACGCGGTGATGGTGTCGCATTACTACGTGCATCCCGATCTGCAAGATCTGGCTATTGAAACCGGTGGCATCGTGAGCGATTCACTGGAAATGGCGCGCTTTGGCCGCGATCATTCGGCACAGACGCTCGTGGTTTCGGGTGTGAAGTTCATGGGCGAAACGGCCAAGATTTTGAGCCCCGAGAAGACGATTCTCATGCCGGATCTGGACGCGAACTGCTCTCTCGATCTGGGTTGCCCCATCGATGAATTCAGCGCGTTTTGTGACCAGCATCCCGACCGCACGGTGGTCGTTTATGCCAACACCAGCGCGGCCGTGAAGGCCCGTTCCGATTGGTTGGTGACCAGTTCGTGCGCGCTTGATATCGTGAGCGCGCTCAAGGCAAGGGGCCACAAGATCCTGTGGGCGCCCGACCGCCATCTGGGCGGCTACATCCAGCGCGAGACCGGGGCCGACATGCTGATGTGGGGCGGGGCCTGCATCGTTCACGACGAGTTCAAGGCGTTCGAACTGGAGGCGCTCAAGAAGGAGCATCCAAAAGCGAAGGTTTTGGTGCATCCCGAAAGCCCTGCCGATGTGATCCAGCTGGCCGATGCCGTCGGCTCCACCTCGGCCATCTTGAAAGCCGCCCGCGAACTGGACGCCCAGGAATTCATCGTCGCCACCGACAACGGCATGATGCACATGCTGCGCCAACAAAACCCCGGCAAGGTGTTCATTGAAGCCCCCACAGCGGGCAACAGCGCCACTTGCAAGAGCTGTGCGCATTGCCCATGGATGGCCATGAACGGTTTGGCGGGCGTGGCACAGGTGCTGGAGAAAAACCTGAACCAGATTCATGTGGACCCGGTCTTGATCCCTCGCGCGTTGCAGCCCATCGACCGCATGTTGGCCTTCACCGCAGCCCAGCGCGGCGGTCGGGACCCTGGCGCGCTGGTACCCAACATCGGCGCTGCCTGATTCGGGCTGCCGATCCGCAGACGCAAAAAAGCCCGCAACAGCGGGCCTTTTTTGTGGGCAGACCGATCAGACGATCAGAGCGGCACTTTTTTGAGCATTTCGATGCCGACTTTGCCTTCAGCGATTTCGCGCAAAGCGGTCACACCCGGCTTGTTCTTGCTTTCGATCTTGGGTGCGTGGCCCTGGCTCAGCATACGAGCGCGGTAGGTTGCTGCCAGCACAAGCTGAAAGCGGTTGGGGATTTTTTCCAGGCAGTCTTCGACGGTAATGCGTGCCATTTGAGGGCTCCAGGTAGCATTGAGTTCAGGGAATGTTGAGTGCCTTGAAGGTATCGCTGCGGGCGATACGCTGGGCGGCGAACTTGAGCCGCTGGGCATGGACGATGGCCTTGAGATCAAACAAGGCCCGCTCGAACAACTCGTTGATTATAACGAAATCAAACTCATGGGCGTGGGCCATTTCGGCCGAAGCATTCTGAATGCGAACTTCGATCACTTCGGCTGTGTCTTCGGCCCGGCGCTCCAGTCGCGAGCGCAATTCCTCCCAGCTGGGCGGCAAAATGAAGACCAGCACGGCATTGGGGAAGATTCGTTTGACCTGGATCGCGCCCTGGAAGTCGATCTCCAGCACGACATCGGCACCCTGTGCCATGCGCTGTTCGATGGTGTGTTTGGAGGTGCCGTAACGGTTGCCGTGCACCTTGGCCCATTCAAGAAAGCCGTTCTGGATGACCATTTGGTCAAATGTTTCGTTGGACACGAAGTAATACTCGCGGCCGTGAAGTTCCTGGCCACGGGGTGCACGGGTGGTGTGCGAAATAGAAGGTGCGACGCGGGTGTCGAGTTCCATCAAGGCCTTGACCAAGCTGGATTTTCCGGCCCCGCTGGGGGCTGCGACGACGAAGAGATTGCCGGGGTATTGCATATGGGGAGTCGATTCAGGGCTCACGCATGTGAGGAGAGGTCAGACCGCAGGGGCGCCCCATGGTAAAGCGTGGGAGGTTCAGGTTCATTCGATGTTCTGAACTTGTTCGCGCATCTGTTCGATGAGCACTTTCATATCGACTGAAATACGGGTGAGTTCCAGGCTGGATGACTTGGATCCCAGCGTGTTGGCTTCCCGGTGCAGCTCCTGAATCAGGAAATCGAGCCGTTTGCCGACTTCTGCGCCCTTTTTCAACAAACGCTCGATTTCGACCAGGTGGGAGTCGAGACGGGTGAGCTCTTCCGCCACATCGATGCGGATGGCAAACGCTGTGGCCTCCGTCAAAGCACGGTCGCGGGCCATATCGCTGGTGATGGCATTGCCTGTGGCGCTGGCCGAGGCATTGAGCGCTTCGTTCCAGCGGTCGATGAAGCGTTGGCGCTGTTGCTCAACCAGCTTGGGAATGAGGGGTTGGGCGTCTTTTGCCAGGGTTCGTAGCTGTTTCAGGTGGTCCAGCAGCATGGTGGCTAGCCGCTGGCCCTCGCGCTCCCGGGCGGTCAGCAGTTGTTCAAGGCCCGATTTGGCCAAGTCGATCAGGCCGTCGTGCAGTTCACCCGGCTGGGATTGGGGGCGTCCGGTGAGCTGCAATACCTCAGCCACCGACAAGGGCGCTGCGTTGGGCAACCAGGCGCGCACGTTGTCTTGCAGCGACACCATTTTCTGGATATCGGCCACGCTCGGCGCGCGTGGGCCGGTATCGGCACGGCCTTCAACCCAGGCCCGAACCTCAACCTTTCCCCGTTTGAGCCGAGAAATCAGTAGTTCGCGCAACGCGGGCTCCGTGCCGCGCAGGTCGTCGGGGAGCTTGAATGTGAGGTCAAGAAAGCGGCTGTTGACCGATCGAATTTCCAGTCCCAAGCCTGGTTTGGCATCTCGGGAGGGCTCACCTGCCGGCCCATTTTCGAGATTGCCAGACTGGGCTGAAGCGTAGCCGGTCATACTGTAAACTGCCATCGAGATGTGTCCCATCAGTTGGAGTGGGCCAAAACGAGGCGTTCCGGAACCCATCCGAATTATGTCAAAGGTCAAACCCGCCCCGCTGCCACCCGATACTGTGATCGGTGGCTATCGCATCGTGCGCAAAGTTGCTGCCGGTGGTTTTGGTGTTGTTTACCTCGCGGTGGACACCGAAGGCCAGCAGGTGGCTGTCAAGGAATACCTGCCTTCATCGCTGGCCAGCCGCGGTCCGGGCGAACTGCTTCCGCAGGTTCAGCCAGAGAAGCTGTCGTTGTACCGCCTTGGTTTGAAGAGTTTTTTCGAAGAAGGCCGGGCGCTGGCCCAGATTTCGCATGCTTCGGTGGTGAGTGTGCTCAACTTCTTCCGCGAAAACGAAACCGTTTACATGGTGATGAACTACCTGGAAGGTTCGTCCTTGCAGGAATTCATCATCACAGCGCGGGATCTCAAGAAACAGAAGGTATTTCGCGAGTCCACCATTCGCTCGCTGTATGACGAAGTTTTGCGGGGTTTGCGCATCGTGCACCAGCACAAGATGTTGCACCTCGACATCAAGCCCGCCAATATCTTCGTCACCGACGACAACCGCGCCGTGCTGATCGACTTTGGGGCCGCACGCGAAGTGCTGAGCAAAGAGGGCAACTTCATTCGTCCGATGTACACGCCCGGATTTGCCGCGCCCGAAATGTACCGGCGCGATTCAAGCATGGGGCCGTGGACCGATATTTACGCCGTTGGCGCATGCATTTACGCCAGCATGCAGGGCTATCCGCCAAACGATGCGCCGCAGCGCCTGGAAAAAGACCGTTTGTCGCTTGCGCTGTCGCGTTTGCGCGGTGTGTACTCCGACAACCTGATTGAGGTGGTGGAATGGTGCATGTCGCTTGACCCCTTGTCTCGTCCCCAGTCTGTGTTTGCGCTTCAAAAGGAGCTCAGCCGGGAAACCGAGCGCAGCTACACCAAGCTCACGGTGGCCGAAAAAATGCGTTTGCAGTTTGACAATATCGTCTCTGAGAACAAGAAGCCGGGCCGGCGATCCACCGCCCCAGCCACGAAGTTGCGATGAAATTTTCGGTTTACCAAATCAGCCGTCAAGGCGGGCGCGAGCGCAACGAAGACCGCATGGGTTACACCTACACGCGGGAGTCGGGCATGTTTGTGTTGGCCGATGGCATGGGCGGGCACCCTGAAGGGGCCATGGCCGCTCAGTTGGCTTTGCAGACCATGTCGGCCTACTTCCAGAAGGCGGCCAACCCCACGGTGCGGGAGGTGCCGGAATTCCTCTCCAGCGCGTTGATGGCAGCCCATCACCAGATCATTCGTTATGCCGCTGAAAAAGGCATGCTCGATACGCCAAGAACCACGCTGGTGGCCGCGGTGATGGAGCGCGGCAACATGCACTGGGTGCATTGCGGCGATTCGCGCCTGTACATCGTGCGCGATGGCGAATTGCTGACCCGCACGCGCGATCATTCCTACATGGAGCAGCAAGCCCATCTGGGCCGCAATACGCAAAACATCAACCGCAATATCCTTTTCACCTGCCTGGGCTCGCCTGCCAAGCCGGTCTTTGATCTTTCCGGCCCCATACAGCTCAAGCAGGGCGACCGCGTGTTGCTGTGTTCCGATGGCCTTTGGGGCACGGTGAAAGACAGCGAAATTGCCCACGAGCTGGCAGGCAATGTTCTGGAACACTCGGTTCCCGAACTGGTTGAACTGGCGCTCAAGCGGGGCGGGCCCCGTTGCGACAACGTGACCATTCTCGCCATGGAGTGGGAAACGCCAGGCGACTTCCAGAGCACCAGCGTGTCAACCGAAGACATCGAAGAGGGCGTTTTTGCCTCCACAATCCAATCGGGTGTGGCCGATCCCACCATCGAAGACATGGACGACGAGGCCATCGAAAAATCGATTGCTGAAATCAACGAAGCGATTCGCCGCACCGCCGAGCGCAACGCCTGAATTTGACCCACCCCCGCGCCGCCCGCGGCGTCATCCCCTCAAGGGGGCGGCGCTGGCGGCCCGACTAAGCCGGTTCCGCGGCGCCCTGGGTTGACTGCCCTCGCACACGGCCAAGCCTTCATCTTCGGCCTTCAAATACCAACCTTTTACTGAGATTGCCCCCAATGACTGCTTCGACACGCCCCGACAACCGTGCGCCCGACGCCCTGCGCCCCGTGCGCATCACCCGCCACTACACCATTCATGCCGAAGGCTCGGTGCTGATCGAGTTCGGCAACACCAAAGTGTTGTGCACTGCTTCGGTGGAAGAAAAAGTACCGCCGCACAAACGCGGCAGTGGCGAAGGCTGGGTCACGGCCGAATACGGCATGCTGCCCCGTGCGACCCACACCCGCAGCTCGCGTGAGGCTGCCAAAGGCAAGCAGAGCGGCCGCACGCAAGAGATTCAGCGCCTGATCGGACGTTCGCTGCGCGCCGTGTTTGATCTGAAGGCCTTGGGCGAGCGCACCATTTCTTTGGATTGCGACGTTTTGCAGGCCGATGGTGGCACGCGCACCGCCAGCATCACCGGCGCCTACGTGGCCGCTGCCGATGCCGTGGCCACGTTGCTGAAAGGGGGGCTCATCACCGAGTCGCCCATCAAGGGTCCAGTCGCCGCCATTTCTGTCGGCATCTTGAACGGCACCCCGTTGCTGGACCTTGAATACGTCGAAGACTCCACCTGCGACACCGACATGAATGTGGTCATGACCGGCGCCGGCCATTTTGTGGAAGTGCAGGGTACGGCTGAAGGTGTGGCCTTCACGCGCCAGGAAATGGACGCTTTGCTGGCTTTGGCAGAAAAAGGCATTGATGAGCTCGTCAAGCTACAGGCCCAGGCGCTGGCTGCCTGATTGTCGAAAGCGTAGTTATGAAACTGGTTCTCGCGTCAAACAACGCCGGCAAGCTGGCCGAGTTGCAAGCCCTGTTTGCGCCCTTGGGCGTGGAGCTGGTGCGCCAGGCCGATCTGGGTATTCCCGAGGCGCCCGAGCCCCATTGCACTTTCGTTGAAAACGCCCTGGCCAAGGCGCGCCACGCGGCCAAAGTGAGCGGCCTGCCCGCGCTGGCAGACGACGCGGGCCTGTGCGTGGAGGCGTTTGGCGGCTTGCCTGGGGTGGACACCGCCTATTACGCGACCCGGTTTGGTTACGCCAAGAGCGATGACAACAATGTGCGCGCCTTGCTGGAACAATTGGCTGGTGTGACCGACCGTCGCGCCGCTTTGGTGAGCACGCTGGTGGCCTTGCGCAGCGCCGAAGACCCTGAGCCTTTGATCGCCACCGGCCGTGCGCCGGGCCTGATCACGCAGGCGCCCGTGGGCGATGGCGGTTTTGGGTTTGACCCGGTGATGTTTTTGCCCCAGTTCGGCAAAACCTTCGCCGAGCTCTCCACCGAAGACAAAAACGCCAACAGCCACCGCGGCAAAGCGGCGCAGCAGATGCTGGCGTTGATGCGCGAGCGTTGGTTCGCCGCTTCGCCCGCACAACCATGAGCGAGCCGAAAGGCGTTCGCGTGGCCTTGCCCGTGAGCAGCAAGGCTCAGACCGAACCCCATTGGAGCGACGTGGCGCACTGGATGCGCCCCGGTACCTTGCAGCTGCAAGGCCTGCCACCGCTTGCGCTCTACATCCATCTGCCGTGGTGCATCAAAAAATGCCCTTATTGCGATTTCAACTCGCATGAGTGGAGCGCGCGCGCCCAGCCGGGTCAGCCGCTTCCCGAACAGGCCTATCTCGATGCCCTGCGCGCAGACCTGACCGCTTCGCTGCCCTTGATCTGGGGCCGCAGTGTGCACAGCATCTTCATTGGTGGAGGCACGCCCAGCCTGTTCTCGCCCGAAGCGATTGACCGATTGCTGGGCGATGTGCGCGCGCTGGTGCGGCTGGATGCCGACGCCGAGATCACGCTCGAAGCCAACCCGGGCACGTTTGAAATAGACCGCTTCAAAGCCTTTCGCCAGGCGGGCGTCACGCGTTTGTCCATCGGCGTGCAAAGCTTCAACGATAGCCACCTGAAAGCCTTGGGCCGCGTGCACGATCGCGCCCAGGCCATGGCCGCGGTCGAAGAGGCCGCGCGGTCATTTGACACCTTCAACCTCGATCTGATGTACGCCTTGCCAGGCCAGAGCCTGGCTGACTGCGAAACCGATGTGCGCACCGCACTGGCCTTCCAGCCACCCCACATCTCCATCTACCACCTCACCCTGGAACCCAACACCTACTTCGCCAAATTCCCGCCTCAGGTGCCGGAAGACGACGACGCCTACGCCATGCTCGACCGCATCACAGAGCTCACCGGCGAGGCCGGCATGCAGCGCTACGAGGTCTCGGCCTTCGCCCGCGCTGGTCACCGCTGTTGGCACAACCTCAACTACTGGCAGTTTGGCGACTACCTGGGCATAGGTGCAGGCGCCCACAGCAAACTCAGCTTCGCCCACCGTGTGGTGCGCCACGTGCGCGCCCGCGACCCGGCGCTCTACATGGAAAAAGCCCTGGCGGGCGACGCCGTGGTCAGTACGGAAGCCGTCGACCGCAAGGCCTTGCCGTTTGAGTTCATGCTCAACGCCACCCGCCTGCGCGAAGGGTTTGACCTGCAGGATTTCCTTGATCGCACCGGTTTGCCCATGTCGAGCATCGAGGCTGGCCTGTCCACTGCTGCAGCCAAAGGCATGGTGCTTCGGGAAGCATCACGCGTGGTGCCTACCGAGCGGGGCTTTGACTTCTTGAGCGATTTGCAGGAACTGTTTCTGGCTGATTGAGTGCACCCTGGGCAACCTGACTCGATTCAGGGGGGGCAGAGACGCATGATCAGCTAGGTACGCTGAAGTTCGAAGGCACCCGTAGGGATGTCTTTGGTGTGTGGAGAACCGGGTGAAGTCCTGGACGCCAAGAAACCGGAATCCGGGCAGGTTTCCAGTGTTTGTGTAGAACCAAGATCCATGGTTTCTAACAGGCCAAAAAAGAAAAAGCCCACTACCTTTTAGGTAGCGGGCTTTCCTTTGTTTCATTGGTGCCGGAGAGATGAATCGAACACCCGACCTTCTCATTACGAATGAGCTGCTCTACCGACTGAGCTACACCGGCAATCCTACGATTATAGCCCGGTGTGATAGCTGGTGATGCGCTCGACTTCGTTTTTTGAGCCCAGCACCACGCTGACGCGTTCGTGCAGCTTGGTGGGCTGGATGTCGAGGATGCGTTCGCGGCCGTTGGTGGCGGCGCCGCCGGCTTGTTCGATGAGCCAGCTCATGGGGTTGGCTTCGTACATCAGGCGCAGCTTGCCGGGCTTTTCGGGTTCGCGTTTGTCCCAGGGGTAGAGGAACACGCCGCCGCGGGTAAGGATGCGGTGCACGTCTGCCACCATGCTGGCGACCCAGCGCATGTTGAAGTCTTTGCCGCGTGGGCCCTCTTTGCCGGCCAGGCACTCGTCGACATAGCGCTTCACGGGTTCATCCCAGTGGCGCATGTTGCTCATGTTGATGGCAAATTCCTGGGTGTCGGCGGGAATCGAGACGTGTTCTTTGGTCAGCACGAAGGAGCCTTGTTCGCGGTCAAGCGTGAACATGGCCACACCATCGCCCACGGTGAGCACCAGCGTGGTCTGTGGACCAAAGACGCAGTAGCCGGCGGCTACCTGCTTGCTCCCTTGCTGGAAGAAGTCTTCTTCGGTCACACCGCGGGCACCTTCTGGTTTTTTCAGTACGCTGAAGATGGTGCCGATGCTGACGTTGACATCGATGTTGGAGGATCCATCGAGGGGATCAAACAGCAACAGGTATTCGCCTTGCGGGTAGCGGTTGGGCACCACATAGATGCCTTCCATTTCTTCGCTGGCCATGGCCGCCAGGTGACCACCCCATTCGTTGGCTTCGATCAAGACCTCGTTGGCAATGATGTCGAGCTTTTTCTGCATCTCGCCTTGCACGTTTTCCGTGGTGGCTGAGCCCATGACCTCGCCCAGTTCGCCTTTGTTGACGGCCTGGCTGATGCTTTTGCTGGCGCGGGCCACCACTTCAAGCAGCAGGCGAAGGTCGCCAGGAATGTGGCCGTCGACGCGCTGTTGTTCAACGAGGTAGCGGGAAAGAGAGACCTTTTTTTTACTCATGTTGTTTCCAGGGAGGAGAGCAAGGAATGCTGTTCAGGGTTGACGCACCGGGCTGTCATTCCGCGAGAGATCGGGTGATCACTTCCCGCACATCGTTGCTGAGGTTGGGCTTGGCGGCCACGCGGGCGATCGACTCGCGCGCTGCGGTGCGGTAGGGCTCTGCCAGCTTTTTCCAGCGGTCCAGAGCGCGCGCCAGACGGGCAGCCACTTGCGGGTTGAACGCATCGAGTTCGATGACACGCTCGCTCCAGAACACGTAGCCGGCCGCATCGTTGCGGTGGAAAGCACCGGGATTGGCGTTGCAGTAGCTGAAGATCACGCTGCGCGCGCGGTTGGGGTTCTTCATCTGGAAATCGGCGTGTTTCATGAGCTGGCGCACCGCGGGCAGGATGTTGCCGCCGCGGTCGGGTGCGCCGGCCTGCAGCGCGAACCACTTGTCGATCACCAGGGCATCACCTTTGAACAGGGCGTGGAAACGCGCCAGGGCATCTTGGGCCAGCGGCTGACCACTGCTCACCAGTGCCAACAGGGCATTGAAGCGGTCGGTCATGTTGCCGGCGTCTTTGAAGTGTTGCAGCGCCTTGCCAGGCCAGACCGGGCTGCCATTTTCACGCGCTGCGAGGCAGAGCATGGTGAGCGACAGGCCTGCGAGCGCACGGCGGCCGGCGCTGGTGGCGTCGGGCTGGTAAGCGCCATTGTTTTTGTGGGCGTCGAAGGCCCATTCCCAATCGCCGTGCAATGCTTCGGCCAATTGCTCCCGCATGGTTTCGCGCACCGCGTGGATGCGCTGCGGGTCGACCACGTCGAGTTGCTCGGCGATGTAGGTTTCGCTGGGCAGGGTGAGGACGAGTTCTTTGAACGCGGCGTCGAGTTGGGGGTGGCGCAGCACGGTGCGCATGGCGTCAAGATAGGCGTCGCTGAGTGGCTGGGCTGGAGGCGCACCTTCCGCTCGCACGGCCGTCAGCGCCAGTCTCAAGGCCAGTCGCTGGCCGGCTTCCCAGCGGTTGAAGGCATCGCTGTCGTGGGCCAGCAGGGTCAGCAGTTGGGCATCGCTCAGTTCGATATCGAGCACCACGGGCGCCGAGAAGCCGCGCAGGATGGACGGCACCGGCTCTGTTTCGACGTTGACGAAGGTGAACGTTTGATGGGTTTCATTGAGCACCAGCGTGTGGTTGCTGCCCAAAGCAGGGCTGTCGCTGCCCAGTTGCAGGGGAATGGCGGCACCGGTGGCGTCAACCAGCCCGAGGGTCACGGGAATCAGGTAGGGCTCCTTCTGGATCTGCCCCGGTGTGGGTGCGCAAGACTGGCTGAGCGTGAGCGAGTAGCTGCGCTGAGCCGCGTCGTACGCCGCCTGGGCATGCACGACCGGTGTGCCCGCCTGGCTGTACCAGCGTTTGAATTGGGGCAGTTGCCTGGCGAGCTCGGAGGTCGGGTTGGCATCGGCCATGGCCTGGATGAAGTCATCGCAGGTAACGGCCTGGCCGTCGTGACGCTCAAAGTACAGCTTCAGGCCCTGGGCGAAGCCATCGCGGCCGACCAGCGTTTGCACCATGCGAATGACCTCGGCGCCTTTTTCGTAGATGGTGACACTGTAGAAATTGCTGATCTCAACATAGGTGTCGGGGCGGATGGCGTGGGCCATGGGGCCGGCATCTTCCGGGAATTGCGCGGTGCGCAGGACGCGCACGTCTTCGATGCGCTTGACCGCGCGCGCCGACGGCTCGGCGCACATGTCCATGCTGAACTCCTGATCGCGGAAAACCGTGAGGCCCTCCTTGAGCGAGAGTTGAAACCAGTCGCGGCAGGTGACGCGGTTGCCAGTCCAGTTGTGGAAATACTCGTGGCCTACGACCGACTCGATGTTGGAAAAATCGACATCGGTGGCTGTGGCGGGGCTGCCCAACACGTATTTGGTGTTGAAGATGTTCAGACCCTTGTTTTCCATCGCGCCCATGTTGAAGTCGCTGGTGGCAACGATCATGAAGCGCTCCAGATCGAGTGGCAGGCCAAAGCGGGCTTCGTCCCAGATCACGCTATGGATCAGCGCGTTCATGGCGTGTTCGGTTTTCTCCAGATCACCGGGGCGCACGTAGATCTGCAGCAAATGTTCTTTGCCCGAGCGGGTGGTGATGCGCTGGTTGCGCGACACCAGCGAGCCGGCGACCAATGCAAACAGGTAGCAAGGTTTCTTGTGCGGATCGACCCACTTGGCGAAATGACGGCCATCAGACAGCTCGCCTTCTTCGACGAGGTTGCCGTTGGACAGCAGCACCGGGAACTTGGTCTTGTCGGCCCGCAGCGTCACGGCGTAGCTTGCCATCACATCGGGGCGGTCGAGGAAATAGGTGATGCGACGGAAACCTTCGGCTTCGCACTGCGTAAAGAAAGTGCCTTCGCTTACATACAAACCCATGAGCTGGGTGTTCTTCTCGGGTGCACAGGTGGTGAAGATTTCCAGCTCAAAGGGTTCGTTGCCTTCGGGCAGGTTTTCCAGCACCAGCGTTTCGCCGTCCAGTTTGAACGAGCAGCCAGCGCCGTTGAGCATCACGCGCGCGAGGTTCAGCTCTTCGCCGTCCAGGCGCAGCGCCTGTGCGGGCACATCCGGGTTGCGGCGCAGGCGCATCTTGTTGAGCACCCGTGTCTTAACCGGATCGAGATCGAAGCTGAGATCGACCGTATCGATCCAGTAGGCGGGGGCGGCGTAGTCTTCGCGGCGCACCGTGACCGGATTGCCTTCGCGCAGTGTGCTCATGCTGTTTCCATTTCAAAATCGGGTCGAACCACTGTGCCGTATACAGCCCGGTGGTTCGATAGGGGTCAGACCCCTTGTTTCAAGGACGCTTCGATGAAGGCATCAAGATCGCCATCCAGCACCTTTTGCGTCGCTGAAATTTCAACGTTGGTGCGCAGGTCTTTGATGCGGCTGTTGTCGAGCACGTAAGAACGGATCTGGTGACCCCAGCCCACGTCGGTCTTGGTGTCTTCCAGCTTTTGCTGTTCTTCTTGTTGCTTGCGCAACTCGTGGTCATACAGGCGCGATCGCAGGCGCTTCCAGGCCACATCGCGGTTCCCGTGCTGGCTGCGGCCGTCTTGACACTGCACCACGATCCCGGTGGGGATGTGGGTCAGGCGCACAGCCGAATCGGTCTTGTTGATGTGCTGACCGCCAGCGCCCGAGGCACGGTAGGTGTCGGTTCGCACATCAGACGGGTTGATGTTGATCTCGATGGAGTCGTCGACTTCGGGGTACACGAACACCGATGCAAAAGACGTGTGACGGCCGCCCGAAGAGTCGAAAGGGCTCTTGCGCACCAGTCGGTGTACACCGGTTTCGGTGCGCAGCAGGCCAAAAGCGTATTCGCCTTCGATCTTGATGGTGGCGCCCTTGATGCCCGCCGTATCGCCCGCGGATTCGTCTTCGATCGTGGTCTTGAAGCCTTTGCGTTCAGCGTAGCGCAGGTATTGGCGCAGCAACATGCTGGCCCAGTCGCAGGCTTCGGTGCCGCCCGCGCCGGCCTGGATATCCAGGAAGCAGTTCAGCGGATCTGCCGGGTTGCTGAACATGCGGCGGAATTCGAGTTTTTCGACTTCGGCGGCCACTTTGGCGGCTTCGCCTTCGATGGTGATCAGCCCGGCTTCGTCGCCATCGGCTTCAGACATCTCAAACAGCTCGCTGTTGTCGGCGAGTTCACCGGTCAGGCGATCGAGCACGATCACCACATCTTCCAGCGATTTTTTCTCGCGACCCAGGTCTTGCGCCCGCTTGGGATCGTTCCAGACGGTGGGGTCTTCCAGCGCAGCTTCGACTTCTTTTAACTTGGATGCTTTGGCATCGTAGTCAAAGATACCTCCGTAACTCGGCCACCCGCTCGGTCAGGTCGGCGAGGGAATTGCGGATGGTGTTGGTGCGTTCGGCTTCCATGATGGGCTTTCCTGTTGTGCGTTCAAAAGGGAGGATTTTCTCATGCGCACGATGGCATTCCCCGCTTTGTATGCCGGGTGTTGGCCGGGAGAAGCCTCAATAGCGCAAGGTGGCCCCGATCATGACCGCTGCGAAGCCCAGCCACCGGGTCTGAAGCGACACATTGGGTGTGATCTGGTAGCCCAATGTGGGCACGATGCCAGGAGAAAAACCGCCCACGTTGAAGGGCACCTTGTTTTGGTAGGGGTGCACGTAGCCATAGAGCGCGCCGGCGCTCACCGAGGTGAACAGTTTGGGCAGGGCAGGTATGGGATGTGGCCAGGTTTTCCCGACAAAGACGTACACCGACGGTTGGCCAAACGAGTTGGTGAACAGGCTGAAGCCACAGAAACGGTCGTCCACCAGGTTTTGCTGGGCGCTCATTGCGAGAACCTGCCTGTGTTCATCGGATGGTGACCAGTGTCTCGTGTAGGTCGACACAAACACTTCCCGGTGGCCTGTGCCCGGTGGCTCGCTCAAGGCGTTGGCAAGCCCGGGACAGAGGGGGTTCTCGGCATGGGCGGCGGACGCGAGGAGGCATCCGATTGCGCTGAGCCACAACAAGCGGTAGATGAATGCCCTAGGATGCGGAGCCATGGGAAACCGGAAAAAACAAAAACAAATGCGCCTGATCGCGCGGCGTGGCCTACAGGCGCTATGCGGCGCCGCTTTGGGTCTGGCGCTGTTGGCAACGGCGGGTTGCGCCAGCGTTGATGAGTGGGGTAGGGCGAAAGTGTACAGACCTACCGCGATCAATGATCACCAAGTCTGGAAAGACCTTCTTTCTACCCGCCCTGATGTGCGCACGCTGGAGGTTGCTGTGGGGGACGGGGGCGGACGGGTCACGGTGCTCACCGTGCCGGCAGCCGAAGGTGTGGTGACCGCTGGCGAAGTTCGCGTTTTGTACCTGCACGGCACATTTCGCCACGCTTTTCGCAATCTGCCAAAAACGGTGCCAATGGCTGCGGCTGGCCTGACGGTCTTCGTACCGGACTACCGGGGCTGGGGCGTGTCGAGCCCGTTGTTGCCGAGCGAAGCATCCATTCAAGAAGACGCGCTGGCGGTTTGGGAGGCGCTGCAAAGGCTGCCGCCAAACCATGGAAGTGGCTTGCCGGTGCGCTGGGTGATCTATGGGCATTCGATGGGCAGCGCGGTGGCTGTGGCTCTGGCGGACCAATTGAAGGCGAAAAACGCTTACTGTGCCTTGGTGCTGGAGAGTTCGTTCACCAGTTTTTCGGATGTGGCCTATGCCGCCGTTGGCTGGGTCGGGCGCGGGTTGGTGGCAATGGGCGATCAGCGAATGGACGCGGGTGCCCTGATGGCCAACGTGCAGCCCCCCGTGTGGTTCTTGCACGGCGAGCAAGACAACACCGTGCCCATGCACCTGGGGCGACGCCTGTTCGAGCTGGCGCCACAGCCCAAAACCTGGGTGCAATGGCCTTTGGGGCACAGCGATTTGCACACCGACCCCACCGGCCGTTACGAACAGGTCTGGCGCGACATACGCAGCGCCTGCGAAAAGCAGCCGGCCTGATGGCCTGTTGGCGCGCTATCTGGCGGTGAAAAACCGCTCGAGCAGGGCGGCCAGCGCCTGGGGTTGATCGTGGTGCATCATGTGTCCCGCGTCTTGAATCACCGCGCTTTCGACTTGAGGGACCTGGATCAGGCGCTCAAGGTATTCGGCCAGGGTGAACTGGCCTTTCCACCACTGCGACAGGCTGTCGTCGCTGGCCGTGATGCTGAGCACCGGCGCGCTGATGCGGCGGTAGGTCGCCAGGGTTTCTTCAACCTGGTAAATGTGGGCGTTGCTGATTTTGTGGGCAGGTTCACCCAGGATCGCCCAGCGACCTTGCGCATTGGGCGCGGCCCAGTGGCTGGCGAGCCAGGTGGCTTTGTCTTCACCCAGCCGGGGGTTGGTTTTCATCAGGCGGCGGGCCACGCCGTCTACCGAGTCGTAGTCTTTCAAGGCGGTTTCGCCGCGGCGCAAGGCTTTGAGCTCGTCCATCCATTTGGCATACCGCTCAGGAGCCTGTGCAGGGCGGGTCGCCGGCAGACCAAAACCTTCAAGATTGACCAGACGGTTGATGCGTTCGGGGCGCACGCCGCCATACATCATGGCAATGTTGCCGCCCATGCTGTGGCCGACGAGGTCGACAGCGGCGCCTTCGCCCGCAAAGTGGTCGAGCAGCGCATCGAGGTCGGCCAGGTAATCTGGAAACCAGTAGCAATCGACCGATGCTGCGTTGGCCTGGTCTGCACCGATCAGCCTGCTTTGGCCAAAACCACGCCAATCGGGGGCGATGATCCACCGGTTTTGGGTCAGGGCGTCCACCATGAACTGCCATGATGCGGCGACGTCCATCCAGCCGTGCACCAGCACCAGCGGGGGGTGGTCGGGCTGGCGCTCACCCCACTGTAGGACGTGGTATTGATGGTCCCGTATGGGGACAAACGTGCTGCGTGAAGGCTTCAAGGCTTGGTACATTCGATTGATCATAAAGACACGGATGGAGACAAGCGATGCGGCAGAGTCAAGGCAGAGACAGGTCCAGGCCCGGGCCGCAATCGGTCGCCAGCGTTGGCAGAGCAGCGGTGTCCGATGGGTACGAAGCGCTGCACGGTGGATTTGGGTGGTCCGTTCCGCACCAGTTCAACATGGCCGAGGTGTGTTCCAGGCGTTGGGCGAGCAATTCAGCCACCGCTGACCAAACCGCGGTGATTGCCTGTGACGCTGAATTGAAGGCGGTGCACCACAGTTACGCGTCGTTGCAAGAGCAGGCCAACCGGTTGTCGAATGCATTGAAAGCCATGGGCGTGGGGCGAGGGGACCGCGTGGCCATCGTGATGCCGCAACGTTTTGAGACCGCAGTGGCCTACATGGCGGTACTGCAAATGGGCGCTGTGGGCATGCCTTTGTCGCAGCTGTTTGGACCGGATGCGCTGGAGTTTCGCCTGCAAGACAGCGAGGCCAGGGTGGCTTTGTGTGATGGCAGCACGCTGGCGGCTGTGTTGTCGGTGAGTGGGCAGTGCCCGAATTTGCGCACGGCGGTGGGCCTGGGACTGGGCGCGGTCGCGTCCTCAGCAGCGGCCCTGGACTGGGCGACGCTGCTGAATCAGGCTTCAAACCGTTTCAAACCCGCGCAAACGCTGGCCGACGAGCCCGCTGTTTTGATTTACACCTCTGGCACCACCGGCAACCCCAAAGGCGCGTTGATTCCACACCGCGCCTTGATCGGCAATTTGACGGGCTTTGTTTGCAGCCAGAACTGGTTTGGCTTTGACCCGTTCGATGCCAGCGCACCATCTGAGGCCATTTTTTGGTCGCCGGCCGACTGGGCCTGGACAGGTGGTCTGATGGACGCCTTGTTGCCCACGCTGTATTTCGGCCGCCCGATCGTGGCGTTCAATGGCCGCTTCAGTCCGCAGACGGCCTTTGATTTGATGGAACGCCACAAAGTAACCCACACGTTTTTGTTTCCCACGGCGCTCAAGGCCATGATGAAAGCGGTGCCTCAGCCGAAGCGGCAATACCGCCTGAACCTGCAAGCCATCATGAGTGCGGGCGAGGCGGTTGGCGATGCCGTGTTTGCCTATTGTGAAAAGCAATTGGGCGTGACCGTGAACGAAATGTTTGGCCAGACCGAAATCAATTACATCGTGGGCAATTGCGTGCGCCTGTACCCGGCCAGGCCTGGCTCCATGGGCAAAGGCTATCCGGGCCACCGGGTTGCTGTGATTGATGATGAGGGCCAGGAGTGCGCGGTCGGCGTGCCCGGTGATGTGGCGGTGCACCGGCTGGATCGCCATGGTGATCCCGATCCGATTTTCTTTTTGGGCTACTGGAAGAATGAGGCCGCCACGCACGGAAAATACACTGGCGATCCCGCGAACAGCTGGTGCCGAACAGGCGACATGGCCACCCGCGACGCCGAAGGCTACCTTTGGTACCAGGGGCGCTCGGACGACGTGTTCAAAGCCGCGGGCTACCGCATTGGGCCAAGTGAAATCGAAAACTGCCTGGTCAAACACCCTGCTGTGGCCAACGCCGCCGTGGTGCCCAAGCCCGATCCGGAACGCGGCGCGGTGGTAAAGGCCTATGTGGTGCTGGCGCAGGAGTACCTGGATGCCCAGAAAATTCGTGATGCCGAGGGTTTGCTCGCCTTGAAGGAGCGGCTCGCGAAAGCGCTGCAAACCCATGTGAAAGGGCAACTGGCGCCTTACGAATACCCTAAAGAAATCGAATTCGTTGACAGCTTGCCCATGACCACCACGGGCAAGGTTCAGCGACGGGTGTTGCGCTTGCAGGAGGAGGCGAGGGCGAGGGCCAGGCAATGATCCCCCGCTGTGGCCCCTGCTTCTAGGGCTTATTGTTCGGTGATGAACACTTCAACGCGTCGGTTGGCCGCACGGCCGGCCGACGTTTTGTTGTCAGCAACAGGCTGGTCAGCGCCCCAGCCCTGTGTCGTGAAACGCTCGGCGGCCACTTTTTGGCCAATCAGGTAGTCGCGCGTGCTTTCTGCGCGCTTGGCTGACAGGGGCAGGTTGATGGCATCAGAGCCCGTTGCATCGGTGTGACCGATGATTTCAATGGCGCTGCCGGGGTGCTTTACAAGCACTTCAGCCAGCGATTTCAACATTTTTGCCGACGAGCTTTTGATGGCTGCACTGCCCAGACCAAATGAAATGTCTGAAGGAATGACCAGCTTGATCCGGCCTTCTGCTGTGTCTCTGACTTCGACGCCCAGGGTTGTGAGGTCGTTGCGCAATTCGACTTGCTGAGCGGTCAGGCCAGCCGGTTCGGCAGGGGCTGTTGCCGCAGGCGCCGCCACCGCTGGCTGGTCTTTGTTTTCATTGCTGGCATCGCTGGGTGGCGTGGTGCAAGCGGTCAACCATACGCAACTGAAGGCCAGACCCAGGGTGGCAGCGCGGTGAAAGATGATGGGTAGTGGCATGGTCTGTTTCCTCTTAAGAATGGATACGCGGTGAACAGATGAACTGAGCCCCGGCGCCTGTGCCCTGTTGGCAGGCCGACAGGGTGCTTGAATGCCATCGGGCGAACGGGTGGCGCAAGCGGTCAACGGTTCGTTTCGACATAAAAGCCCCTCCAATCATGCATGACATTCGTGTTTATGTAGTGCTTTTGACCAAATAGACGGGTTATGCAGTAAGTTATTTGGTACTCAGGCACATTTCGGTTACAAGTACGCCGCACTGGGGTTTTGGCCAGTTTTTTCCGCTGAAAGCGCATGCCGTGGCCGGGTTCGCGAGATGCGCTGGAGACCGCAGCGCCGAAATCGAGGACATAAACTTGTGATCAGGCCGTCGTGCCTTAACCGTTCAATTGCGCTGGAGCCATACATATGAAAAAAGTCACCCTGGGGTCATCGACTCTGCAAGTTACGCCCATTTGCCTGGGCACGATGACTTTTGGCGAACAGGTCAGTGAGGCCGATGCCCACGCCCTGTTGGATCGCTCGATGGAGCGTGGCATCAACTTCATCGATACGGCAGAGATGTATGCCGTGCCCGCCAAGGCAGAAACGTGTGGTGCCACCGAAACCATCATCGGCAACTGGTTTGCCAAACGTCCGGGTGCGCGGGAGAAGTTGATTCTGGCAACCAAGGTGGCTGGCCCTGCACGGGGCATGCCCTGGATTCGGCCAGAGGTGAACAGGGCCGGAATCATCGAAGCCTGCGAAGCCAGCCTGCGACGCCTGCAAACCGATGTGATCGATCTTTACCAAATCCACTGGCCGGCGCGCAACGTTCCGGCGTTTGGTGCCTTGTATTTTGATCCCTCCAAAGACCGGCCATGTCCGACGGTGCTGGAGCAGTTGGAGGCCTTGGCCGAGTTGGTAAAAGCTGGCAAGGTGCGGTCGATTGGCCTGTCCAACGAGACGCCCTACGGTGTGCACGAATTCGTTCGTTTGGCGGAGCAGCATGGCCTGCCGCGGGTGGCCACGGTGCAAAACCCGTATTGCCTTCTCAACCGCAGCGTTGAGAACGGGCTCGATGAATCAGCACACCGCCTGGGTGTGGGCTTGCTGGCCTATTCCCCATTGGGCTTTGGCTTGCTCACAGGCAAGTACGACGCCACAGGTCTGGTGGGCAACGCCGGGCGCATGTCGATTTACGAATCGATGCAAAAGCAGCGGTGGGGCCGACCAGAGTCGCTGGACGCAGCCAAGCGCTACAACGCGTTGGCGCGCGACCACGGTTTGTCTCCATCCCAGCTCGCGCTGGCGTTTTGCTACAGGAACTGGCGTGTGGCCAGCACGATCATCGGCGTGACTTCGATGGCCCAGCTGAACGAGTGTCTGGATGCGTGGGACACCGAACTGTCGGTTGATCTCTTGAAGGAAATCGATCAGATCCGCTGGACTTGCCGCGACCCGGCGCAGTAGATTCAGCCCACCCCCGCGCCGCGCTTGCGGCGCGTCACCTCCTCCAGGGGGCAATGCCGGCCGGCCGGCGACGCCGGATCGGCGACGTTCCGGGTCTGGGTGCCTCGATCAGCAGAATATTTCAATGGCCAAAAAAAATCATGTGAGTGAGACGCCAGCCACGGCCTGGCTGAAGGCGCATGGCGTGGTGTACACCGAGCACTCCTATGAGTACCTGGATCACGGCGGCGCGCAGCACAGCGCACAGGTGCTGGGGCTGGACCCGTTTGCTGTGGTCAAAACATTGATCATGCAAGACGAGGCTGCCAAACCTCTGGCTGTGTTGATGCATGGCAACCGAACGGTTTCGACCAAGAACCTGGCCCGCCAGATCGGTGCCAAATCGGTTGAGCCTTGCAAACCCGAGGTCGCCAACCGCCACAGTGGTTTTCTGGTGGGTGGTACCTCGCCGTTTGGTTTGAAGCGCGAGATGCCGATCTGGGTCGAGGCCTCTGTTCTGGCCTTGCCCACCATCTGGATCAATGGTGGTCGGCGCGGCTATCTGGTGGGGCTGGCGCCTTCGGTGCTCTCTGGTCCGCTTGGGGCTCGGCCTGTGACCTGCGCGCTGGCAGAATAGCCCTCTTTTTCTCAGGAGCCGCTTTTGACCGCTGTTTACCCTTTTCTGGCCACGCTGCTGGCCTACCTGATCGGCTCGCTGTCGTTTGCCGTGCTGGTGAGTCGCGTGATGGGGTTAAGCGATCCGCGCACCTACGGCAGCAACAACCCTGGTGCGACCAATGTGCTGCGCTCGGGCAACAAGGCTGCGGCCGTGTTGACGCTGCTGCTCGACGCCTTCAAAGGCTGGCTGCCGGTGGTGGCAGTGAAGTGGTGGGGCGAGGCCTGGGGTCTGGGTGATGGCACCGTGGCGCTGGTGGGGCTTGCGGCATTTTTGGGCCATTTGTACCCGGTGTTTTTCGGGTTCAAAGGTGGCAAGGGCGTGGCCACGGCTGCGGGTGTGATTCTGGCGTTCAATCCCTGGCTGGGGCTGGCATCGTTGGCCACCTGGCTGATCATTGCGGTGTTTTTCCGCTATTCGTCATTGGCCTCGATCGTGACTGCGGTGTTCGCACCGTTTTTCTTCCTGCTGGGCAGCGGCAGCGTTTGGGACGCGCCCAGAGCACTGGTTGTGAGCCTGGCGCTGATGGGTTTGTTTTTGGTGTGGCGCCACGCCGAGAACATCAACCGCCTGATCGCAGGCAAAGAAAGCAAACTGGGTAGCAAAAAATCATGAACAAAGACATTCAACGCTTCGGCATGACCCCGCGGCTCAGCGAAGCCGCCGTATTCAATGGCATCGTGTACCTCGCCGGCATGGTGCCCGAGCGCGGTGACACCGACATTCGAGGCCAGACAGAGGATGTCTTGGCGCAAGTGGAACACCACCTGAAAGCCGCTGGCAGCGACAAATCACGCATTTTGCGCGCCCAGATTTTCCTTACCAACATCGCCGAGATTGGTGTGATGAACGAAGTGTGGGATGCCTGGGTCGTGCCAGGTGCTGCGCCGCCCCGCGCCACAGTGCAATCGCCATTGGCCGATCCCGCCTGGCATATTGAAATTGTGGTGACCGCAGCGCTGGCCTGAATGATCGGGGTGCCGGGCAGAATTCTGTGCCTGGAAGGCTGCCCAGCTTGGTGAGTGCCTGCAGTGGTGGCTCCAAGACCCGTTCGCGCGAGGTGTCTTCACCGAGAATGCCGTCGATCCGTCTTTGCCGGTCGACCAGCGTTGCCCCTTGAGGGGCGGAGCGGCTACACGAAGTGCGCAAGCGATGGGGGTGGACCCATTTCCTGGGTTACCGCTTCTCCAGCGTCATCTGATCGTTGGTGCGGGTCATTTGAAAGCGCGTCAGGTAGTTGTTGCCCAACAAGACAAAAGGCATGGCTTGCGGCGTGATCACAGCGGTGATGTTGTAGCTCACCATGTCGCCCAAGCGCAGTGAATCCAGCTTCACCTCCCAGCCAATGGCCGCGCCATTGGCGGTGTTCATCATGACCTGGCGGCCCTTTTTGTAGGCAATGTTGATGCGCCGGGCTTCGGGTTCACCAATGGCCACCACCGTGGCGCCGGTATCCACCATGAACTGCACCGAGCGGCCATTGATCTGCCCCTGAGGCATGAAATGTCCCCGCCCATCGGCTGTCAGCACGATGCGGTTGCCCCCGCCGCTGGGGGTGCCTGACCCACCCAGGCTGACCGGTGCTTCCCCCACGCGCAGGGTCTGCTTTTTGCCATCGATCTCCACCGTGGCGGACTGACCGTCAACGCTCACCAGCTTGACGCCCTGATGCGTCTGACCAGGGCTCAGGAACCGAGGCGCACTGGAATCGACTGTGAGCAGGGCTTTGCTTCCGGACACGCCAGACAGCGCGACCGACTGGGCAAATGCATTGCCCACCATGAAAGCAAGCAATGCCATGGAAACCAGCAATGTGCGCATGAAGTGCCTTTGTTCAAGGACGCCGAGGGTCCGGCCGCGCCGGCCCACCAGCGTCGCCCCTGGGGGGTGACGCGCCGCAGGCGCGGCGCGGGGGGAATCACGCTCACCGCCGGGCCGCCCCAAGGCGAGTGAGCCCCCTCGGGGGGGCAGCGACCCGCGAAGCGGCGGAGCGTGGGGGCGTATCAATCCCTGAAGTTGTCGAAAGACAGGGGCAGGTCTTTGAGCTCGCTGCGAATCAGGGCCATGGCTTCTTGCAAGTCGTCGCGCTTGGCGCCGGTTACGCGAACAGCGTCACCCTGGATCGCGCCCTGCACCTTGAGCTTGCTGCCCTTGAGGGCTTGCTGGATCTTTTTGCCGTCTTCGGTGCTGATGCCGTTTTTGACCTTCACCACCTGCTTGACCTTGTCGCCGCCCATTTTTTCGACCTTGCCGACATCGAGGAAACGCGCGTCCACGCCGCGTTTGGTCAGCTTGTTGCGCAAGACGTCTTCAACCTGGGTGAGCTGAAAGTCGGCATCGCCAAACAGGGTGATCTCTTTGTCTTTGAGTTCAATGGCGGCACTGGTGCCTTTGAAGTCGAAGCGGGTTCCGATTTCGCGGGCCACCTGGTCAACCGCATTCTTGACTTCGACAAAATCGGCTTCTAGAACGGTGTCAAAAGTAGGCATGGTGTGCTGAGTCCTGCATGAAGTGAATGAGACAATCCCATCATGTTAGTCGAGAACAATGTGGCGCTCCAGCCCCTCAACACCTTTGGCATTGCCGCACGAGCGCACAGCCTCGCCCGCGTGCGCGACGAAGCCGGTATCGCCGAGTTGATCAGCCAGCTTGCAGGTCAGGCGCCTGCGCTGGTCCTGGGTGGGGGCAGCAACCTGGTGATTACAGGCGATATCAAGGGGCTGGTGATCAAGGTGGAGGTGTCTGGCAAGCGCCTGATTGAAGAGACCGACAAGGGATGGCTGGTTGAAGCTGGCGCAGGTGAAAACTGGCACGGGTTTGTGGCGTGGACGTTGGCACAAGGTTGGCCCGGGCTGGAAAACATGGCCTTGATTCCCGGCCTTGTGGGGGCTTCGCCCGTGCAGAACATCGGCGCCTATGGTGTGGAACTGCAGGACCGGTTCCATTCGCTCGACGCCATCGATTTGCGCAGTGGCCAGACCTTTTCGCTGGATGCCGCGCAATGCGGGTTTGGCTACCGCGACTCTGTGTTCAAACATGCGCCTTCTGATGAGCGCAGCTATGGCCTGGCCGGCTGCGCCATCATCACGCGCGTGCGTTTTCTGTTGCCCAAACCGTGGACGCCGGTATTGGGGTACCTCGATCTGGAGCGCAAGATGGCCGAGACGGGCATCAGCGAACCCGACGCGATGCAGATTTTTGACTGGGTGGTGGCCATTCGCAGCGCCAAACTGCCCGACCCGGCCGTGATCGGCAACGCAGGCAGCTTCTTCAAGAACCCCACTGTCACGCCAGAGCAATGCGCCGACATCATCGCGCGCGACCCCAAGGTGGTTCATTACCCGATGGACGATGGCAGCATCAAGCTTGCAGCAGGCTGGCTGATTGACGCCTGCGGCTGGAAAGGCAAGAGCGTGGGCAACGCAGCGGTTTACGAGAGGCAGGCACTGGTGCTGGTGAACAAGGGTGGCCCCGAACATCCTTGCACCGGTGGCGAGGTGATGACGCTGGCCAAGGCGATACAGACGAGCGTGTACGAGCGTTTCGGCATCATGCTGGAGCCCGAGCCCGTGGTGGTTTGAGCGGAGCCGGGTTGTCGGGTATCACTGCCTCCAACGGATGCCCCTTCAGCATGACCCACGGCCCGCAAGGGGCAGTTCGGGCGCGTTAGCATGCCAACTCATGCCACATTTTCGATTCAACTTGCCTCTCGCCTGGATGCGCTGCACCGCCATTTGCAGCGGTGTGTGGCTTGTGACCACCGCAGCCCTGGCAAGCGCGCCTGAAGCGCGGTTGTTGCTGGATGCCTCGCGGGAGGCCGGGCGCGTCAACCTGCTAATTCGCACCACGGTTGACGCACCGTATTCGGTGATCTGGGCCGTGCTGACGGATTACAACAACACCGCCAAATGGGTGCCTGGCATGGAGCGCAGCGTGGTCTTGAAGCGAAGGCCTGGTGGCGCCATCGTTGAACAGAGTGGCCAGGCGAACGTGTTGTTCTTTCATCTCGCGATCAACAGCGTGGTGGACGTACAAGAACTTCCGCCTGATCGCATCGAGGTCAAGCTGGTTCGGGGCGATTTCAAGCGGCTCGACGGGGCCTACGAACTGAAGAAACTGGGCAATACCGACGAACGCTACGAATTGCGTTGGCAGGGCCAACTGGAGCTGTCGGCGGCCGTTCCCGGTTTCGTGGCCCAGCCGCTGCTGGCGAACAACCTGAAGAAGAGCTTTGAAGGCTTGGTGCAAGAGATGGAGCGCCGGGCCAGAGCGGCGCCATAGAACACCATGAACACCTGGTTTTTGATCACGGGTTTGGCCAGACGTTGGCATTGCACCAGCCTGGTGGTTGTGGTGTTGACACTGCAGGGGTGCGCAACAGGCCCACAGCCTGAGAGCCCCGAGAGCGCCGGGCCGGTCGAATCGTGCCAGCGCTGGTACGCCGATCTCGACCGGCTGGTGCATCGAAGCGGGGTTAGCGATGCCCAGGACAGCCGCATCGAAGGATTCCCCCAGCTGCGGCAGTCGCGATGGACGGCGTCGTTCCGAAGTGACGCTCAGATAAATGACGCTGCGTTTGATGCCTGGTTTGGCCAGATGCGCGAGCTGGGTGATCAAGGTTCGGCGGTGGAAATCGCCAACGTGCCCGAAGCTGAATGGGTTGGCGTCTTGCCATCTGCTGGAGGAAAGTTGCGCAAGCAGGCGCTCATCAAGACCCAGGCCTGCGCCGATTTGCTGAGCAAGATGGATCGCTCCCGGGAACCACGGCGGGTGGCATTGCTGGCCGGCCCCGGGGTACCAGACAGCTATTCCACGCTGGCCCGGTTTCTGGGCGTGTATGCCGTCACCCGTGTGCCTTTCAGTGCAGGCGTCAATCGCTGGCAGGAAGAGACGCAACGCGCTTTTTCTGCGCGGATCACTCCGGAGGCCGGGTTGGTGCAAAGACATGTGCCAAAGCCCTCGGCTATGGAAGAGGTGGCCGAAACCCTGGCAGGGGCACAGAGAGACGCTTTGGGTGTTCCCCAGTTGAGCGCTGAGTTGAGCGAGAGGTTGCTGAACCGCCATGCGCCAGTGATGGAGATTGCGCCTCAAGGCCCCTTTGACCAGTTTGGCGAGATGACCCTGAACCCCGATGGCCGCCCGGCCGTTGAAACCGCGGTGCCTGTGGTTTACCGGCGTATCGCCTACGCGCGGCAAGGTGGCGCGACCTTGGTGCAGCTGGTGTACCTCTACTGGTTTTCCGAGCGACCCAAGACGGGTCCGCTGGATTTGCTCGGCGGTGCGCTGGACGGCGTCATGTGGCGGGTGACGCTGGATGAAAAAGGCCAGCCTTTGCTTTACGACTCAGCCCACGCCTGTGGCTGCTATCACCTGTTTTTCCCCACGCCCGCGCTTCAACCCAAGCCAGCGCCAGAGACGGGAATGGAGTGGGCGTTTATCCCTGCGCCGGCGCCGCGCCTGAAGCCCGGTGAGCGGGTGGTTCTGGGCATCGCTCCGCGCACCCACTACCTCAGCGCCGTGTCGTCCACGGCAGATTTCAAAGGCTCGCCGTACCAGAGCCGGGATGCCTCTCAGTTGCGCTCTTTGCCGCTGGTTTCACCAACGGATGACCGGCGCAGCCTGTATGGACCCGATGGCATCGTGTCGGGTTCGCAGCGCGGCGAGCGCTACCTCTTCTGGCCCATGGGCGTGCGCGACGCGGGCGCCCAGCGCCAATGGGGCCACCACGCCACAGCCTTTGTGGGGCGCCGGCACTTTGATGATCCGGATCTGATCGAGCGCCGCTTTGAACGGGTTAGGGCTTTGCCAGCGGAGGCCCGCGACCTGACCGATGATTGAAGCTGCCCATCGCCGTGAAGCATGCGGTCGAAATGCAAAAAGGCCTGAAGGGGAAACCCTTCAGGCCTTTTTGTTGAGCGGAACCCAGCGTCGCCGGGTGCCGTTTCAGTCCTTTTTGTCGCTGCCTTCCAGCTTCAACATGTCGGCGCCTTCGCCCAGAGAGAGCAAACCGGTCTTGGCGTAGATGCCCAGTTTGGCGCGGGTGTCGACGATGTCGAGGTTGCGCATGGTGAGCTGGCCGATGCGATCGGCGGGCGTGAACGGCGCGTCTTCCACCTTTTCCATGCTCAAACGCTCGGGCGCGTAGGTCAGGTTGGCGCTCTCTGTGTTCATGATCGAGTAGTCGTTGCCGCGGCGCAGTTCGATGGTCACTTCGCCGGTGATGGCGCGCGCCACCCAGCGTTGCGCGGTTTCGCGCAGCATCAGGGTTTGCGGGTCGAACCAGCGGCCCTGGTACAGCAGGCGGCCGAGTTTCAGGCCGTTCATGCGGTACTGCTCGATGGTGTCTTCGTTGTGAATGCCGGTCACCAGGCGCTCGTAAGCGATGTAGAGCAGGGCCAGGCCGGGGGCTTCGTAGATGCCGCGGCTCTTGGCTTCAATGATGCGGTTTTCGATCTGGTCGCTCATGCCCAGGCCGTGGCGCCCGCCGATGCGGTTGGCTTCCAGGATCAGCTCGACGGCCGACTCAAAAGTTTTGCCGTTCAAAGCGACCGGTTGGCCCTCTTCAAAGCGCACGGTCACCGTTTCACGTTTGACTTCAACCTCGTCTTTCCAGAACGCCACACCCATGATGGGGTTGACGATGTTGATGCCGCTGTTGAGGAATTCCAGGTCTTTGGCTTCGTGCGTGGCGCCGAGCATGTTGCTGTCGGTGCTGTAGGCCTTCTCGGCGCTCATCTTGTAGCCAAAACCATTGGCCGTCATGAAGGCGCTCATTTCCGAGCGGCCACCCAGTTCGTCGATGAACAGCTGGTCGAGCCAGGGCTTGTAGATCTTCAGGCTCGGGTTGGTCAACAGGCCGTAGCGGTAGAAGCGCTCGATGTCGTTGCCTTTGTAGGTTGAGCCATCGCCCCAGATGTTGACGTCGTCTTCCTTCATGGCCGCCACCAGCATGGTGCCGGTCACGGCGCGGCCCAGCGGCGTGGTGTTGAAGTAGGTCACGCCAGCGGTGGTCACGTGGAACGCACCGCACTGCAGCGCGGCGATGCCTTCGGCGGCGAGCTGCTTGCGGCAATCGACCAGGCGCGCTTTTTCGGCGCCGTATTCCATGGCCTTGCGCGGAATTTCGTCGTAATCCGGCTCGTCGGGCTGGCCGAGGTTGGCCGTGTAGGCGTAAGGGACCGCGCCCTTTTGCTTCATCCAGAGCAAAGCAGCGCTGGTGTCCAGACCACCAGAGAAGGCGATACCGACTTTTTGATGCAGGGGCAGATTTTGAAGAATGGTGGCCATGTTGTTTGAATTACCCGTAGTGGCAGATGTAGTGGAACGCTTCGCTCACGCGGATATCGAAGCTCGAATGGCCTGGCACGCTGAATTGCTCGCCCGCCTTGATGCTTGACCAGTCGGCGGAGCCGGCCAGCTTGAACTCGCAGCTGCCGGCCACACACTCCATGATTTCAGGTGCGGCGGTACCGAAAGTGAGTGACGCGGGCAAAACCACACCCACCGACTTTTTCGTGCCGTCAGGCAGGGTGAGGCTGTGGCTGACGCACTTGCCGTCGAAGTAGACGCTGGCTTGCGTCGTAACGGTGACGCCGTCGAGTTGGGTGGTGATGTTGTTGCTCATGGGCGCGGCAAAAAAGGGCGAGGCCCCCGAATGGAGCCCCGTCAACCCGCTATTTTAGGCTGCGCGCTGGATGCCCTAACTTGCTTCTGCCACTGCAGGTGGCAGCTCCATCAGAGACCTTCGAGACACCATATAGAGGTGCCTGCGCCTGCCGACCCATCTGGGCAATCGCGTAAAGCAGAAAAGACGCAGTCCTCACGGTATTGAAGTTCAGGTGTTGAAAAGAAGTCTTCTGTTGGGGTCGAATCAAGAAATGTCTCGCTTGTCCGCAGCGTTGATGAGCACGTGGAAGGTTGAAAAACGTGCGAGTCCTTAGTGGCTGGTGTACCGATGGCTGCATAAAAGCATATGAAGTAGCCCCCAGACTTAAGCAGCGCTGTGGCAGTGCCGTCCCGAAAGCGGGTAGACAACTCACCAGAGAGGCAGGGCGCAGTGTGCTTTTCCCGAACAGCCTGTTCAGACCAAGGCACTGCCGAATCGCAAGGCAGTTCTGCCTGGCTACCAAAAAAAACTCTTGGCCGCCCTTGCACGCCACCAAGGGCATATCTAAGCAGGGTAGTCGTGCCGTTGCTCTCTTTCGCTGAAAGTGCACCACCCCGGTCAGAAGCCCCGGGTGGGGGCCCAAAAAAAACAGGTTCCTAAGAAAGGGCTTTTGGCCTGTCGCAGTTTGGACCTCTGCCCCCGTAATTCCACAGGCTCAAAGCCAAAAACCATGCTCATGCACCGATAAGCGCGCTACGCAGGTTGTGAAGCAGCAATAAAGCTTGAAGCTGTTGGTCAGTGATCCATCGTGGCTATGCCTATATGTGGCGAAGGAACTACATCCTTTCCCTTTTGTCATCCGATTGGATGACATTTTGCTGTTTGAGTTTCAGTTTGTTACTGCTAGAGTGCAAAGGTAACGACGATGGATGAGAGCGGGCAAGAAAGTCGGCCAGCCTTTGGGTTCTTCTGGCGCCTCCGTAGCTGAGGTCTCTTCGAATTCACACGGCCTTGCCATGCTGGATTGGCGTAGATATTGTGCGCCCTCGTTAGAACTGAGAAGTCAACCGCGTATTGGTAGAGAATTCACTTTCTGCAATTCTTCGTCAAATAACCCAATGAATTAGGCATACTTGGAGATGAAATTGCTAACCCAGCCGAATACACTTAAGAAGCTGTTTCTGTCCATTGCGGTTTTGGTCACTTTGACCGCCTGTGGCGGGGGCTCGAATGAGCCGGCTGAGCCCAATAGCCTTAGTTCAATGCAATCCCTGGGCAGTGCTTACGGGCAACCCCAAAGCCGAGAGCAGCAAGCCGCAATGGCAAAAACACTGGGCGCCTATTTTGGTGAGAGCCGTGCGGCCAATCCAGAGGGTTTGATGGGTGATGTGACCGTCATTAAAAGCGCAAAGGCGGCAAACATGTCCCCTAAAGCTGCCTACCGATTTTTTAACACTTTGACGGGGGTGCATTTTTACACCATGTCGGAAGAAGAGCGTTCGTCGGTTCAGGCGAACCTGAAGCAATTCCAATATGAAGGTCCGGCGTTTTATGCAATACCGTCAGACGCTGAAACGCTGAAGCCGGTATACCGTTTCTACAACAAAGTCAGCGGCACCCATTTTTACACCATATCGGAAGAAGAAAAAAGCCATGTGATCGCGACGTGGCCTGAAATATTCAACTTCGAAGGCATTTCGTGGTACGGAAGCCAAACCCCCGGCCCGGGTTGGAGACCTATATACAGGTTTTTCAATACCCAAACGGGAACCCACTTTTACAGCGCCACGCCCGCTGAAAAAGACACGATTGTTGCCACATTGCCCCAGTTTACCTTCGAAGGAATTGCTTACTACATTCGTTTGACGGATTCCATGGATACCACGCTAACTGGTGTCGATGCAAATAAAAATGGTGTACGCGACAGCGTCGAACAGGTGCTGGCTCAGTTGATTGCCGACCCGGCGGCACTTCAACTCAACGTGGGAGTTGCGGCAGCGTATGAGCGGTTGCTGACCAACCCATTACCGACCACAAGGGTAGATGCTTTGAAGGCCATGAGTTCGATTGCCTGTTCGGAAGTGGAGGCTGGATCGAACCTATTTGAGTCGGATAGCTTCGGACTGAGAAACGCGCTTTTTGACACCGAATTAAGGGCAGCCCAATGGTCTAACTACATCAGGAGACTCGGCGGTGGCTACCTTTCTTCTGAATTGTATCCGTGCAATGGTGTCAATAAAGACGGAAACCGCCTTGCCCAAGAAAAAGCAATAAGTTTGAGCGCGCTGATGACCGGAACGAGTATCAGAAGTCTATCGACGAGAGTGCTTTTTGTTAATGGCATTACCAACAGCCATGAGACTGCGCGCAGTTCATCTTACGAACTTGCATCTGCCTTGGGCTATGAATTGAATGACGATTTTGATTTTGATTTTTATCACAATCCGAACGATAGTTTGGTGAGTGATGCGGTTGAACTCGTGGATCAGGCATCAATTAGTCGAAAGGCGGTGATTAATGCATACAATAATTCGCGTATCAGCGATCCTTTTACTTCATATGCGGACTTTTTCGCAAAATATAGAATTGATCCGAATTATCGCTTGGCCTACAACTCTGAGTTGGCCGCCATCTATTCTTCTGAAAAAGTCAGTGCGGAAGGTGGGCCACTTTCGGCACGGCAGCGCAACATATTGACTACCCGGGAGCTGGCAGACAAGATAAAAGAGACGATTGCTTTGGGCTATATTGATAAACTGATAATCGTACCGCACTCTCAGGGTAACTACTATGTAGAATCTGCGTTGGCGATGATTCTAGAGGAAATAACCACTGGTTCATGGATTACCATTTCTGCTGCGGATTTCGTGAGAAAAATCAGAGTGTTTGGTGTGGCTCCGGTCTCAAGTACAACATGGAGCGGGTCGTACATAAGACACAAAGATGATGACGCTATTGCAAAGCATATATCTGCGAATAGTCCGTCTGCTGTTCTTTCCAGCAACGCCTCACTTTGTGCTCCGACATCCTGCGAACTCGGTGGGTACATAGATCCGTTTTCAATGAGAACAGCTGCGCTTACAGACGAACGGATGCATGGCTTCGTAAAGACATATTTGAATGAATTGGTATTTGTGGCTGGAAACGTGTTCACTTTGCCCCAGCATATTGGTCAAAGGATAAGAGAGTTTTTTCCCAAGGTGATTTCTGTAACGCCGTCTGCCGCAGTCGTTTTGGATCAACCTATGGTATTCACTGTCACAGGTGACAATTTGCCCTTGACGGCCATTTTGTCCCTTGCCGATTCCGAATGCCAGACGCCGGTCAATCGCACTGTCACGGGATTCCAGCAAGCGTGTACCCCGCGGGGCACGGTGGGCAGCAAAGTAGTGACAATAAAGTCCAACACGGATCCCAATGGTGGCACGGTGATCGACAACTCGCGAAGCGTGGTGGTGACTGCTGCGCCGACGGGAAAATACAGTTTGATTGGCAGCTACAGCAGGGAGGAATGTGTCAAAGACAATGTCACTGGTTTGATTTGGGAAGGGAAGCCAGCGAGTGGGTTTCGCGTTAGTAGCAATATCCACACAAATTACGACGATTCGACGCAGCCACAGAAGCCTGTTGATTTCCTTTCTAGCCCATACCCCACCCAGGCGGAGATCAATGCTGTAAGTAATACCGTTGGCTATGCAAATTATGTCAACAGCACCGCATTGTGCGGCTCTAGCGCGTGGCGTCTGCCCACCAGCGAAGAGTTGGCTACTTTGTTTGTTGAGAATGTGTGGGAGGACCCCCTATGGTTTCCCAACTCGGCGGCTGTAGAAGGTAATTGGTCGTCCACTCCAGGTTCTAGTGCCTCTAACGCATTGTTTGTCACCCACGGTCAGGCCGTCAATGACCTCCGCGGTGGAGTCACAGTAGGACACCGTGTTCGTTTAGTGCGTGTCAGTCAGTGATTGGAGCGCTGAGCGCCTTTGGCTGTAGCCCCGAGGTTGCAGCGGTTCGAGCCAATGGCATTGCGATCAGGCATTTGATTGCTCAGGAGAATTCGGAATGGTGATAGGTTGGAATCGTGATCGCGTGATTTATCGCGCGGTCCTTTTTGCCTCATTGTTCGTTTTGAGCGCCCGCGATGGCGGCGCCTCTTCAAGCGATTCATCGGCGAATGCCTGAAACGTTGATCGTCGGTTGGAGTGAATTGATTAACTTTGGTGATCCATTCTTCGAATAAATGGGTCTGAAAACAATGAATGGGAGTGAGGAATGAGCTTTTTTGCGCGTAATCGGCAGCGGCTTACAGGCATCTTCTTGGCGAGCGTTTTATTTGTCTTAGGCTCCTGCGGCGGCGGGTCGGCTGGCGACACGCCTCAACCCATGTTCAAAGGCGAACTCACGCCTGAGCAGGTCAATATCGTGTTGCAAAAGAGCGCTGATATCAACACCAATGAATTGCAAGCAGAAGAAGCGGCCACTGTAACCGGGGTGATGCTGGCGCAGAAGGCCATGCTCAAAGCGGGAACCAGAGTGACCGTTTACCGCTTCTACAACACGCAAACGGCGGCCCATTTCTACACAACGAGCGAGACCGAGAAGGCCAATGTCATCGCCAATATGAAGCAGTTTGCTTACGAAGGCCCGGCCTTCTATGGCAATGGCACCAGTGGAAACGGCCTGAGCCCGGTTTACCGCTTCTACAACACCCAGACCGGGGTTCATTTCTACACCATCAGCGAAGATGAGAAGGCCCACATTGGGCTCAACCTCAAGCAGTTCAATTACGAAGGCGTTGCCTATTACGCCAGCAAGACCAGCGGCGAAGGTTTGGTCGGGCTCTACCGCTTTTATGTGCCCAGCAAAGGGTTCCACTTTTACACCGCAAGCGAGAGCGAGCGCGATAAGGTAATTTCCACCAACGCCAACTACAAATTCGAAGGCTTGGGCTACTACGTATTTGCCTCGGGTGTGGTGGTTACCAATGGCAACGTGGTGAACGCCACTGTCAGCGACGGTGTGGTCGCGGTAACCAGGGAAGGCACCACGGGAACCAATTCGGTGCAAGCAAATGCTGGGGGTGGCGTGTTGCTGTCAACCAGCGATGCATCGGTAGCCAACGCGACCGTGGGCGGCATTGTGCACATTCCTGCCGCCACTGGCGGGCTGGAGCTCCCGTTCACCGGCCGGGTTACTTCCGTGTCCACCGCTTCCGGAAAACAGCAAATTCAGATGGTGCCGGCCAACCCGGAAGACGTTTTCAATGAAATTTCATGGGACATCGATACCCGAAGGGTGGGCACCAAGGTGGCAGGCGTTATTGCGCCCAAAAATGCCATTGCAAGCTTCTCGCTCGCTCAAAAATCAGTCAGCCCAGGCGGAGTGGGTGCACAAACGAAGCTGGCTGTGGACGGTTCTTTTACCGCAGCCAATTCCATGCTGAATGGCACGGTGACCGTGACCCAGCCCATTGTGTACAAAGGGGCAACGATCACATTGACCGCCACGGCCAACGTCAGCGACGTGGCGCTGCGCTCAGAGGCCGTCTTTTCAAAGAGTATTCCCGACTATTTCAGCACTTCGGGCTGGGGGAAAATAACCGCCGTTGTATCCGGTAAAGTGGGCGGGCAAGTCAAGCTTGAGGGTGCTGCCAACGACATCAAACTGGCAGATATGTTGACCAGTACCGATGTTTGGGACCAGCTGAAGTGGAATGCCGGGGAGAGCTTTTCCCTTGAAGGGCTGGATGGGCAAGACAAGGCAGGCAGGATTCCCTTGGGCGGCGTGATTTTGACCACCGGCGCAGCCACGGCCTTCGCTGGCAACATCCCCGATTCGGCGGTTACCTTGCTGAGCGCCGCTCCTACATCGGTGCTGTGGATCTACCTCAATCTCGATGGCACTCTCAGCCTTCAAGGGGAAACTGGATGGCGCGCCGCTGACTACGGATTTGAACAAGGTGTTGAAGCGCGATTGGTTGGCAGTTTATTGATGCCCACCTTGATCAACAATTCGACGCCCGGGTGGCAGGAACTGTATGCCAACGGCAGCGCCACCTACTCCCAGCGTGTGGGCCTGATGCCCGCGGCAGACGTATTGATCGCAGGCATTCGACCCGCCCATATCAATGCCTTCGTGGGCGCTGAATTCAACGGATCCATGAAAGGGGCAGGGGAATACCGATTCTTGCCAGTACCCAGAACGGCCAATGGTGCTTTTTGCATGCAAAGCCACGCTTGGGCGGGCATCGAGCTCAACACCCGGTTCCGTGTAAAGGCCAAGCTCGACGCCTTCTCATTCAAAACCGAGGTGGGGGTGGAGGAACAACATTACACCGGCAGGCCCGTCACCTGGGTCGATGAAGACCTGCAGCCATTGTGTGTGACGGGCGGTGCGTTTTCAATCAGCGCAGTGGCACGAGGCCCAGACCCAGCCAACAGCGCCAATGGTTTTGTGGACGTTGACTTCACACCCGCCTACAGCAACAACAGCATTCGATCCTTGACCGATATTTGGCGGGTAACGGCTTCGTGTGCGGGATGCACCGATGCGGTATTTGACATTCCTGCAACCAAAGCAGGTCTTGACCGCATCAGCCTGCCCGTCGGCAAAACTTACACGCTCACGCTAGCGGCCTTGAACAACACCTACCAGGTGATCAAGACGGCGAGCACAAACGTGACATTGGTGAGTGCCCCCAGCGCCAGCTTCGTGGTTGCCGCCAATGCCGGCAACTGCGCCAGCTTGACGTTGACCGCCACCGCCGCAGCCAGCAGCGGGCGGAGCATATTGACCTATGCGTGGGCTGTGCAGCGAACCGGCGCCGCCGCTGAGACCTATAGCGGAAACCCCGTGAACAGCGTGCTACTACCCAGCTGTGGATCCACGCAAATTCAGTTGACCGTGATCGATAGCGAAGGGTTCACCACCTTGGTCAGCCAGACGGTAGATACCTCAAACCTTGGCGCCAAGGTGACCGATGTGACTCCCTTGACCGCCACTTTGGATGTGCCCACGGCTTTCACCGTGACGGGAACCAACTTGCCGCTGTCAGCCCAACTCGTTTTGGGCGCCTTTGCCGAGTGCCAGTCCCCAGTGAACGCCACAAGCACCGGTTTTCAGCAAACATGCACACCGCGAGGTACTGCCGGAATCCATGTGATGACGGTCATGACGAACTCGATCGCAAACGGAGGCGTTTTGATTGACAGTACGAGAAGCGTCGCCGTGTCTGCCGAGCCATCGACCAGATACAGCCTGGTCGGCAATTACACCAAGGAAGAATGCGTCAAGGACAACACCACGGGTTTGATTTGGGAGGGGAAAACGGCAGGTGGGCCGCGATCAGGTGCCAACTCTTATACTAATTTTGACGATTCAAATCAGCTGCAAAATTGGACTGTCGACGGCATCATTAATCCAACCCAATCCGAGATTGATTCGGTGGGTAATAGCGTGGGCTACGCAAAATTCGTTAACGGTATTGTGTTGTGCGGATTTTCAGATGGTGGTTGGCGATTGCCTTCGAGAGAAGAGTTGGCCTCATTGGCAAATAGAAATCTAATAGGTTCCCCGAAGATTGACACATCTTGGTTTCCGAACACGACTGGTGGGACTTGGTCGTCTTCTCCACGGGCTGAGTATCCAATCTTTGCTTGGGGTGTCGACTTTGCCAATGGTGACGTCTATGGGGGCTATGGGCGCGTAGACGGAATGGCGATTCGCCTGGTGCATGCCAGTCAGTGATTGGGGGCGCAGCGCCGTTGGCTGAAGCCCGGAATTTGCAGCGGTTTGGGCCAATGGCGCGTTGATTGGGTATTTGAATTTTCAGGAGAAAGCGGAATGGTGATGGGTTGGAGTCGTGATCGCGCGGCTTGTTGCGTCATATTTTTTGCGGCAGTTTGTGCTTTGAGTGCTTGCGGTGGGAGCGCATCTTCAGGCGATTCATCAGGAATTGCCCTTGATAAGCGGGCAACAGCAACCGCCAGCCAAACCTCTACAGCTGCATCGCCGGATCAAGCCCAAAGTGATTTGATCACCGGCATTTCGCCAACCACCAGAGAAGCCAGCTTCGGCGAGCCCCAAGGCGCCCAAACCGTGGCCGATATGACGAAGCGCTTGGCGGTGGTGTTTGATGGGTGATACGCCAAGCAATCCGAGTTGTTGCCGGGCGCTACACCCACGACGAAGTTGTGCAGCACTTGGACGGTTAAGGCTGGGACCAGATCAGTTTCCTTGGGCCTCACGCTCGCGCCAGTTGATCAGCTTTTCAATACTTAGACGGGGGGTACTTCGACACCGTGTAGCCCGGAGGCGCGATTGGGTGAGGGCTCATCTGAATTGGTTCAACGGCGAAGGCGAGGCGCCGTGCCGTTCACCTGGCCGTAACATGCCCTGTATTGGTGTTTAGGAGGAATGGAATGCTTGGTTGGAGGCAGGATTTTTCTTCGGTGCGGCTGTGTGCGCTGGCGCTTGGATTGAGCGGCCTGGTGGCTTGCGGCGGTGGCGGCTCGGGCGACGAACCGTTGGCAACATCCACCAATGCTGCGGTTGCTGTTGGTTCAACTGAGTGGCCAGCGGCCTCGCAATGGCAGAAAGCAGCCTCGCTCAACGCCGAGACCCTTGCAACCGCCGCCGCGGCAATTGCTGCAGGCGATGCAAACGAAAGCCATGCCCTGAGCAAAGCATCGGCGCGCAGCCCGGTCTACCGCTTCTACAACACCGAAACGGCCGCGCATTTCTACACTATCAGCCTGGCCGAGCGCGACCGGGTTCGCAACACCATGCCGGTGTTTCGCTACGAGGGCGAGGCCTTTTATGTGAGCGCCACGGCCGATGCGGGGTTGAGTCCGGTTTACCGTTTCTACAACCTGCAGACCGGGGTGCATTTCTATTCGATCAGCGCAGAAGAAAAGGCCTTCATCGAAGCCAATTTTGCCCAGTTCTATTACGAAGGCATTGCCTACTACGCGAGCAAAACAGCCATCTCAGGCGCCGCGCCGCTGTACCGGTTCTATGTATCGACCAAGGGCTTTCATTTCTACTCGGCCAGTGAAGCAGAGAAAGACAGCATCCGCGCCACGCTGCCCGTCTACTTGTTCGAAAACGTGGGCTACTACGTTTTCCCATCGCCATCGCCATCGGCATCGCTGGGTTTCACGGTGGGCGGTGGGTTGACCGGGTTGGCCACAGGCCAGACATTGGTGTTGCAAAACAATGGGGGCGATGACCTCTCTCTCTCGGCCAACGGGGGCTTCCAGTTTACTGCGCCGGTGGCCAGCGAGGGCACCTACAGCGTGAGCGTCAAGACACAGCCAACGGGGCAAGTCTGCTCGGTGAGCGCTGGGATCGGCGTGGTGGTGGCTGATGTGGGCAGCGTTGTGGTGACCTGTTCCAGCGTGAGCTACCCGGTGGGGGGCTCGGTTTCAGGGCTAGCTGTCGGGCAGTCGCTGGTGTTGCAGAACAACGGCAGTGGCGATCTCAGCCGATCTTCCAACGGAGCCTTCACCTTTGCGGCCAACGTGGCCCATGGCGCGGGCTACCTGGTGACCGTGAGAACCCAGCCGGCTGGCCAAAGTTGCAGCGTGAGCAACGGCAGTGGCACGGCCAGCGCAGCGGTGAGTGGCGTGCAGGTGGTCTGCGCGACCGGTCAATATGCCTTGGGCGGTACGGTATCCGGGTTGGCTGCGGGCCAAACGCTGGTGCTTCAAAACAATGGCGGCAGCGACCTCAGCCGTTCGGCCAACGGCGGGTTCACCTTCGCGGGCAATTTGGCCCATGGATCGGTTTACGCCGTCACCGTGAAAACCCAACCGGCCGGCCAAAGTTGCATCGTGATCAACGGCAGTGGTACCGCCACAGCCAGCGTGGGCAACGTATCGGTGAATTGCGTCACCAGCCAATACACCGTAGGGGGCAACCTGGCGGGTATGGCTTCGGGGAAGTCGGTGGTTTTGCAGAACAATGGTGGCAACAACCTCACCCGCACCACAACAGGCGCGTTCACGTTCGCAGGCAGCTTGCCCCCGGGCAGCGCCTACAGCGTGACCGTGATGACCCAGCCACTGGGGCAGAACTGCAGCGTGAGCAATGGCAGTGGCATTGTCTCGGCCAGTGTGAGCAATGTGCAGGTGCTCTGCGCGGTCAACTTTTACAGCGTCGGGGGCAGCATCTCGGGCCTGGGTTCGGGCAAGAGCGTCACGCTGCAAAACAACGCGGGCAACGATCTGATCCGAACGCAGAACGGCAACTTCGGCTTCAGCCAGTTGCTGACCTATGGCGTGGCGTATGCGGTCAGCGTCAAAACGCAGCCTGTTGACCAGACCTGCAGCGTGGCCAACGGGCTGGACACGGTCAGTGGTCAAGTCAGCACGGTGGCGGTGACCTGTGTCGACCATGTTTCTGTGGGCGGCAGCGTCTCGGGTCTGGGCGCGGGCAACCCGGTGGTGCTCACGCTCAATGGGGCTGGCGATCTGTCGCTCGGCAGCAATGGCGCGTTCACATTTGCCAACAAAACGCCGCTGGGCGCCGCCTATGTGGTGGGTGTGAAGACCCAGCCAAATGGTCAGACCTGTGGCGTGAGCAACGCCACCGGCACGGCCAATGCGGCGGTTGGCAATGTGGGGGTGCAGTGTGTCACCAACGCGTTGACCGACCTGGTGATTTCCGAAGTGGGCAGTTGCCCATCGACCAATGAAAGTTGCTGGTTCGAGGTCTTTAACCCGACAGCATCGGTGAGAAACCTGTCTTCCTACAGCCTCAGAGCAGGCGAGTGGACGGCGGAGGTTTTTGCATTGCCCGCCATGGTGGTTGCACCTGGGCAATACCGTGTCATCGCCGCGCGCCTCGACTCGGTGGCGCCGATCACCCCGTTGAACCCGGTCGCAATGGTCGGGAGTACCAGCAGCGTTCCGAGGTGGGCTCAAAGCTACTACACGGGATCGGGCCAGCTGAGCCGCAATGGCTTGGTCGAGCTGGTTTCTCTTGCGACGAATACCACCGTCGATGCGGTCCGGTTTGGGAACACGGTGGCACCGCAACCCTTGACAGCGGGCCACTGGAGTGGCCCGGGTGTGGTGTCTGACTTCACCGCGGAATCGACCAACTCTTCCAGAGCACTGGTTCGAACGGCCGCGAGCATGATGGCCAATCAGGACACGCAGTCGGCCAGTGACTGGGTGATAGTTGACTACGCGACGCCAGGAGGGCCAAACGATGTTGCACCCGGATCGGCGGATGCCGACAACGATGGTCTGCCCGATCCCAACGAAATGCCTGGCGCGACCTACAACGGGCTCAACCTGTATTCCATGGGCGCGAGGGTCAATCAGCGCGATATCTTTTTGGAGCTCGACCATATGGACAGCGCCACGGTCGACCTGGTTCCGCAGATCGCAGCCATGCAAACCCTGAAAGACGTGTTTGCGGCGCATGGTTTTGCATTGCACATCGACGTGGGAAACGTGTTTTCTGCAGAGTTCAATCCAGCGCAATTCAACCTGGGCCAGGTCAGCGGCAAAGTGCCCTATGAGGCTTGTCTGGGTTGGGGGGTGGGCGATTGCGCGACCAACAGCTCAACCCACTACCGCACGATCTACGACTGGAAATGGCAACACTTTGATGTCAGGCGCCGGGCCATTTTTCACTACGGGTTGATCGGCAACGCGGCTGCACAAGGAGAGGGCGGACGCGGAGAGCTTTTTGGCAATGATTTCTCGGTCACCTCGGGGGCTGGCGGCGGCGGGAACGTTGGCGTGCTCATGCATGAGCTCGGTCACAACCTGGGCTTGCAGCACGGGGGGGACGAGGCAACGCAGTACAAACCCAATTACCTCAGCGTCATGAACTACTTGTACAGCTGGCATGTCCCACCCCAAGGGAACTCCGTCTGGCCCTTCAGGAAGTGGAAGTACTCCTTTGGCAATTCGGCGGGCATGTACGTGTGTTCTGCGGGCAGCACAGATCCCAATTGCGCAGCGCAGTTGCCGTATTCCTTCAATTATTCCGAGGGGGGTGGCCTGCCTCTGAACGAGAGCAGCCTGTATGAGAGTTCGAACGTGGGTCGAGGGGCCTTGCCCGGCGTTTACGCCGACTGGGATGAAAACGGCAGCCTCACCGCCAACCCGATCGCCAGAGATTTGAACCAGGATGGCCTGCTCGCTGTGCTCACCGATCACAACGACTGGGCCGCTATCAACCTGCCGTTTGTTCACAACTACGGCGGTCAGTTGTTCACCAAATCGGCGCAAATGGCCTCGAACCGCAAGGCGGCCAAAGTGCCTTCTACCGGCGCCGCCGTGCCCAACCCACTCACCAACGACCGCGGGCCCACTGTCATCACTTGTGGGCCTGTGCCCGCCAGCGGCGGTGGCGCTTTGAACAAGCGCGGCCAGAGGCGCAACTGGTTAAGCCAGCCCGGGCCTCGCCAATGAGAATGACGAAAATGTGCTTTGCCAGCCCGAGACCACGCGCCGTTTTGCGCCGCGCGCTACTGGCCAGTTGCCTGCTCGGCGGTGCCTTGGGGGCCGCATGCAGCGCGCCCCAGACCGATGCAAAGACCAACGCAGCGCCCCAACCCTTGTTGCCCACCGAGCGGCGCATGCTCGACCCGGCTGGCCCCACCCTGATCACCCAATGGATGGCGCCAGGCGAAACCTTGCCCCGCGTGGTGCAGGCCAAAGGCTACCGATCGGGCATGGGCCTGATCGATGGCGTGAAGTTGGTATTTCATTCGCAACACCAGCGTTGGATGCTGATGCGTGAGGGCGTTCCGAGTGAGCTGCTGCCGGCTTCGCCAGGCGAGCGCATTCAACTGGCCCAACCCGATGTGGATGCACCCGTGATCTGGCAAGCCCGCTTTCGCCACCTGGAAAAAGACTGGTCGCTGGCCGTGACTCAGGTGCAAGTGCCGCCCCCCGAGATTCCCGGCGTGTCGTCGGAACGGGTGCATGCTTTGAATCTGTTGCTTTTGCGTGAGCGCTAAGGGCTTGAGAGCACATTTCGCTAGAACCAAAGCTCACACTCAATGTAACCCTATGTCTTCGCAGAAAATCACATGAACAACATCCAACTTTTCAAAAAACGGCAGGGCAGCGTGGCGCTGGTTTTGGGCTTGGCGCTGGCCTTGCTGGGTGGTTGTGGCGGTGGCGGTGGCAGCGGTGGCCAGACCCATGCGCTTACTGGTGCAGCCGTCAAGACCATTGAAACGCCTTCTTCGCCCACCCCGGCGCAAACCCAAGCCCTGCTCAAAAAAGGCGCCCAGCTCAATACCGCCGAGTTGGCCCGGGCGGCTGAAGCTGCAGCTAACGACGGCGGATCCAGCAACGCCGCAGCCAAAGCGGGCACCAAAGCCGCCACCAGCCTGGTCACCGTCTACCGTTTCTACAACAGCCAGACCACGGCCCATTTCTACACCGCCAGCGAAACCGAAAAGGCCACCATCCTGGCCACGCTGCCGCAGTTCAGCCTGGACGGCGCCGCGTTTTACGCCAGCAACGCCGTGGCCACCGGCCTGAGCCCGGTGCACCGCTTCTTCAACACCCAAACCGGGGTGCATTTTTACACCATCAGCGAAGACGAAAAAACCCTGGTGCAGGCCAGCCTGCCGCAGTTCCATTACGACGGCGTGGCCTATTACGCCAGCAAAGTGGCCGGCAGCCAGCTATCGCCCTTGTTCCGTTTCTATTACGGCAGCAAGGGTTTTCACTTTTATTCCAACAGCGCTACCGAGCGCGACACCATCATCAACACCCTGCCTCAATACCAGTTTGAAGGCACAGGCTACTTCGTGATGACCGCCAACTGGGGCAAAAGCACCTTGAAGCTGCCCCACACCGGCATCACAAACCAGCAGTGTTTCCAGGTCAGTAGCAGCGCTTTAGTGGCCTGCGGCAGCGCCGGCGCCACTGCGCTCAACCCCGATCAAGACGGCCACCGCACCGCCGTCAACCCCATGAGCTACAGCGAAGTGGCAAAGGTTGGCGGTGGCGTTTACGCGCGAACTGAGTGTGTAAGAGACGATATAACCGGCTTGATCTGGGAAGGTAAAGCAGCCAGCGGGCTGCGCGCCGGCGGCAATACCTATACAAATTATGACGACGTGACCCAGCGGCAGCGTCACGGCGGCGCGGGCGTTGGATACGTCAACCCCACTACCGTAGAGATCAACGAGGCTAGCAACAGCGTAGGCTACATGAATTACGTCAACAGCGTTGCCTTGTGCGGCCTCACCAACTGGCGAATTCCATCTGCGGATGAATTGATGGGAATCATAGACTACGGCACAAATTTCCCTGCTATTACGGTAAATATGGCATGGTATCCGAACACATCGCGCGCCTCCTATTGGACATCTTCCGGATTTTCCGCTTCATCTTATGAGGCCTGGGCGCCATATTTTGGAGCTGGTTCGACCAGCAATCGCTATCCGCGAGATTTGTCGTATCCGGTGAGGCTGGTGAGTGGTCGCCGCTTTTGATTTTCTTTTGGGAATTGTTTTGTCTTTTTGACAATACCAATTGGCTAATTCTTTGGATTGACAGTTTTGAGGTCATGGTTCCGTCCGCATTGTGTTTTAATTCGCAGGCAAAACCAAATTATTTTTGCTCACCAAAAAGGTTAAAACAATTGACACTATATTTTTTGAGGAATATATGTATCCATATAGTCGAAATTCATTGAAACTTGTTGCTGCTTTAAGTTGTATTGTATTTTCATTGCCTGCTTATGCGGTATGTCCGAGTGAGCCTACTGCACAGCGCTTTTCACTGAACGGAGCAGAAGTCGTTGATGCTGCTACAGGGCTGGTCTGGGCACGATGCAGTATCGGTCAAGGCTGGGTTGGCAACGGCTGCAGTGGAACCCCCGCCCAATATACGCATGAACAGGCGCTTGAGATTGCGAAATCCACCAATGGTTGGAGACTTCCAAACGTAAAGGAGTTGGCGAGTATTATTGATAGGGGTTGCTTTCAGCCTGCAATCGATACCGTGGCATTTCCCAGTTCAGGCGGCGTCTATTGGACATCCTCACCGTTCAATGGTGCGGGAGGCCCCGGTGCTTGGCTTGTTGATTTTGTGTACGGCTATGCGAGCTACTATATATATCGCAGTCTTTTACTCAACATTCGACTAGTTCGATCTACACAGTAATTTCGGTCGTTTATTGGACTCTGGAAAATTATCTTTGACTCCTAGTCAGATGGCTTTCCGTGAGTAGTTCGAGGAAGCAGGCATTAACATAATTTTCTTGAGGGGCGCAATGAGTCCAAAGGCATCAATTGGTTTAGGGCTCAAAGGCCTGGCTGTGGCTTTGGTTGTGGGCTGGCTTTTAACAGCCTGCGGGGGAGGCGGGAGGGGCGAGGCCGAGGGCACTACCGAGGTCAGGGTTGCGAAGAATACCGAGGTAATGAGCTCGGCGCAAACCACGCATCTGATGCAGAAGGCCGCTTCGATCAACCGTGAGAGCCTGGCCACGGCGGAGGCGGCGGTTGCTGGCAAAAAAAGCCCTGGATTCCCCGCACTGAACAAATCAGGGTCGCAGGTGCCGGTTTACCGTTTCTTCAATACCCAGACAACCGCCCATTTTTATACGATTTCTGAACGAGAAAGAGCGCTCGTTCAAGCAACGTTGCCGGTGTTCAGTTTTGAGGGCGTGGCATTTTATGTGAGCGCTGTGGCCGATACAGGCTTGAGCCCCGTGCACCGGTTCTTGAATGTGCAGACAGGGGTGCATTTCTACAGCATCAGTGCCGAAGAAAAGGCCTTTATTGAAGCCAATTTGCCTCAGTTTCATTACGAAGGTGTGGCTTATTACGCGAGCAAGGTGGCCGGTGTCGGACTGACGCCTCTTTACCGTTTCTTTCAAAGCCAGAAAAGCTTTCATTTTTACACCATTTCCCAGATGGAGCGAGACAACTCCATCATGTTCTTGAGTAGCACCTACCAGCACGAGGGGGTGGGCTATTACGTGATTGGCAATTCGTATTCCTTTGAGCAGTCGATGTTGGATGAACTCAATTCGATTCGATCGCAGGGTGGTTTTGGAACGCTGTCTCGAAATGCTGCTTTGGACACGGCAGCGCGCAACCATGGGAATTACATGCTCCAGAACTACCGACAGGGGGAACTCTGGAATGGACCGTTGTTGAGCACCGTGCATTCACCAACCGGGTGGTTAACTGCGCACACCGAAACCACGGGTTCGGCTGGATTTACCGGGGTGTTACCAGTCAACCGTGCGATTGCAGCTGGTTTTAATACCAACTATGTTGCCGAAGTGATCACCCCTGGCTACACATTTTTCGAGACCTATCCTTACCGTGGCTGCGTGGACGGCCTCCTAAGCACGGTGTTTCACCGGTCTGGCCTTCTTTATTATGGGTTGCGAGAGTTTGGCTCGGCATTTGTATTGTCGGAAGACAAATTTTCTTATGCATGCATCATTGAGCCGGCCATCAATCCGGCCAATAACCCAGCGCCGCCTGCTGGATGGGTCGCCGTCTACCCGTTGCCCAACCAGCAAAACGTAGCCACATCAATGGGTGACGGATCTGGAGAGGCTCCAAATCCCGTCCCTTCTTCGCCACTCCCGGGCAATCCTGTTTCCATCTATGTCGAGCCACAAAACACATTGGGTATTTCTGCTTTCGAACTGCGCGATGCGCTGGGCGCCGTGGTGCCCTCGAAGTTGTTGGTCAAGGCTGATTTTCCAGGTTACCTCACTGACTACATGGCATACCTGGTTCCGCTCTCGCCACTGAACGCCAGCATGGAGTACACCGCGCGTTTTGCTGGTACCAACGCAGGAGCTCCGTTGGTGCGAACCTGGTCTTTTAGAACCAGATAGCCTTTGTGGGTTAAAGGGGCAAGGAGAAGTTGCAGTGCTGTTTTTCAAAGAAGTCGACACAGTGATGTGATGCCCGTGCCATGCGCAAGGCGGCTGTTCACCGTCAATCGAGTCGTCGCCTTTCACAGAGTCCCACGGCCCACAGCTGTTTGTCGATCAAGTTTTTCCGAAGTATGCTCATGGGCTGTGCAGTCATTGGGCTGTTGTTAGAAAGATGATGATGCGTTGGTCTATTCGTATTCGCAAATGGGGCTTGTGCGCCGTGGTGCTGGCGGTGGCGCTGGTTGGCTGCGGCGGTGGTGAGTCTTCCGCTGATGTCGCACAACCTGTCGGCACGTTGCCGAGCTCGGTGTCGTCAGGTGATGCGGGCCAGGCTAAGGCCGAGTCAGCGGGTCAAAAATCCATACTCGATGAGTGGCAGGGCTACGAGGATCCGGACGCTGCTCAGAATGTTTCCACGGCCGCAGATCCTGCTGAAGCCTTGCTGGGCAAGGCTGCTCGTATGAACCGGGAAACGCTCAATGCGGCGCTAGAGCGCAAAGCTGCTGGTGCGGCTGATCGCAAGGCTGCCTATACCGGGCTTGTGCCGGTCTACCGCTTCTACAACAGCGGTACAGGTGCGCATTTCTACACCGCCAACACGGTAGAGCGCGACCAACTGATCGCTTCGTCTTCGTTCTTTCAGTACGAGGGTGCGGCTTTTATGGTCAGCCCGGTTCCCCAGGCGGGTCTCGCCCCGGTGTACCGCTTTATGAACACCAGCACCGGTGTGCACCTGTATACGATCAGTGAAACAGAGCGGAACCTGATTCAAAACAGCCTGCCGGATTACAGGCTTGAAGGTGTGGCTTACTACGCCAGCCTGTCCGGTGGAGTTGGACTCACGCCCCTGTACCGGTTCTACCAGCAGAATCGAAAATTCCATTTCTACACGGCGCTTTACACCGAGCGCGATGATTTGATTTCCAATGCGTGTTCGTATCGGTATGAAGGCCTTGCCTATTACGTATTTGATGCCAATGCCGTCGCCGATCCACCGGCCGCCAAACCCAGCTCGGTGGTCCTGATTGTGGGCGACTCCCTGGCGGAAGGCTATGGAACGTCGATAGGGGGCAACAAGTACGGGTTTGTGACGCCAGGCCAGGTGTGGACAGAGCGTCTGGCTTCCGAAATCAAGACCCGTACCGCACGCAGTTGCAACAAGGTGATCGATGTCAGTGTGGGTGGCATGCGCACGGTGGAGGGGGCGGAAGGCATTCAGGCCTGGCTCGACCAATACGCGCCAACCCATGTGATCTTGGCTCAGGGAACGAACGATGCATGGCAGAACCGCGGTGTTGCGTCGATGATCGCAAACCTCACCAACATGGCGCAGGCAAGCAAGTTGATCGGCGCCAATGTGTATGTCATGGAGTTTGCCTTTTTCCCCAAAGGAACCGCATACCGGCAGGGCATGTCGGCGATGTACCAGGGTGTTGCCACAGATACCCAGTCGGCCTACATCAATGGCACAGGCAATGTGCCGGCCAATTCGACCTACTACCACGACGATGACGTCCACCTCAAGGATGCAGCCCAGCCCAGGGTGCTGGAGACTGTTTGGGCAGCTTTGCAGCCCTTTCTGTGATCCCGGCTCAGCCTGCCAGAGCGCAGGGCCCCAATGACCAGGGTGATGGGTTGAAGCAGGCCATCTGGCCTTGAGCCATGCGCGCGTTTGGGTGAGAGTGCTCTACCGGACGTTTTCTGGAGTGGCAGGGCTTGCGGCCCAAAGCAGTAAAGAAGCCCACATCCGGCCTAGAGTCCGGGCGCCCATTGCTGGCTGCCTGGCAGGCACCTGCCGCTTGCCCCGCTTGATGCGGCAGTCAGGTGGTGCCTGATTGCGTGTGGAGCGGGTCTCTAAGCCAGAGAAGCCGGTGGCACACGGGGGCTCCGCATGTAGACGCGATCCGCGTGACCTGAGTTGAGCCTGCCGACGCTGGCCGGCACAGGCCAGGGCCACTCCCGCGCACCCAAAGACAAAGCTGGCTTCCAGAAGCACCGAAGGCTGAAACCTTTCGGATTCAGCCTTCGGTGCGAGAGGTCGATCGCCTGGTTATGCAGGGCTCAGTTCACAGGCCATGCGCGATAGGCCACGCCTTCGTAGTTGTAGGAGCCAGCCAGGTTGGCGATGATGTTGTCTCGCTCTGCAACGTTGGTGGTGTAGAGGTGCGTGCCCGTGGCAAGCCGGCTGAATCTGTAGACCTCGATGGTGCCCGCTGCTGGGCTGCTGGCTTTGCGCGCATACCAGGCAATGCCTTCGTAGTTGAAGGTGGGCAAGTTCATCACCGCAGCCAATTCGGCTTCGTTGATGGTGTAGAAATGCACGCCTGTGGATCGGTTCAGGAACCGGTGCACCGGACTCAGACCGCTGCCTGCGGCTGGCGCCACCGAGAAAGCGGGGCCCTCGTGCACCAACGATGGCACGGTGTTTCGCACGGTATCCCGCTCGGTCACATTGGCGCTGAAAAAGTGGGACCCGTTGTTGATGTTGTAGAACCGGAACACCATCTTGTAGCCCGGGTTCAACCAGCCGATCAGGCCATCCTGGTAGGCAAGGTCAAATCGGCCGTAGTAATCAGGCAAGCTGGGTGCGGTGCATTTGGCATACCCGCCCCACAATTGACCCACCACCTGCGGGTTGGAACTGGTGCCGTTGCGAAACAGTCCCGATCCACTGCTGCCCCCTTCTGTGAGGCCCAGGCTCCAGGAGACCTGGTACATGGGTTGGGTCGTGTCTGCCGTAGAGACCAGACTGCCATTGGACAACCAAACGCCCATGTTCGAGATGGTGCCCGTGCTCTGGCGCAGGAGGTCTCCACCTGGGTGGTGAAGTGCCGTCATGGCCACCGCGTTGCTGATGGCCTGGCGATCGGTCGACCAGCCTGCAAACATGGCGCCGGCGGGCGCTGCCGCGTTCAGTTTCAGGAACGATGTATCGGTACCGACTGGATTTTTTGTGTTGGTGGTGGTGTCGGTTCGGGTCCAAAGCAAGGTGGCTCCACCGAGCGTTTTTACAGCACCCGGGCTGAGGGTGTTGCTGCCGCAAGCTGATGAACGGTAAAACCAGTAATTGACCATGGTGCTCGCCACGGTCTGGCTTGTGATGCAGTGGTTGGCCGTGAGGAAATACGGTTGGTTGGAGGCGGCTTTGTCGGCCAGGAGCGTGCCGGTGCACACAAAACCTGCCAAATCGCCCTCATCATTTGTGTCGATAAAGTCATAGGTAGACACGGCATTGGCTGCAGGTGGCAATGTTGCGTTGCAAACCGGGTCAGGGTTCAAGCTTGGACAGTCGGATTTAACGCTGGCCGCTTTGAGCTCGGCCATCGGAGCCGACTCCAGCATGTGCACCAGCGAGGGCACCGCGATGGAGACACTGTCTGCGCTCACGCCTGCGGGCAGTTCGATCTCCAGGTCGGTCGCAGAACCGGTTGTCATGGGCAGCCAGTAGGTGCGGGCTTTGCTGCTGTCGCCATCGGCTGCCACGTTGGACGCAATGGCCTGGTTGACGGATGCGCCGGTGATTTCCAGGGCTGTTTCGGAACCGGTGCTCAATACCCTCACCAGGGCGTTGTCGGGAAGGCTGGTTATTTGCAATCCCAGGCGAATGCCGAAGGCATCGGCAGAGGAAAAGCGGGCTGTGCCGGCCGTATTGCCACTGGGCAGCTGGCTCCAGGACAACAGTTGCTGAAAGCTCTTGGCCTGGCTGGTCGCAGCGATGGCACGGCCAATGCCGATTTGATAGGCTTTGGCGACGGGCGTGGCCGCGCTTGGCCGGTTGTTGCGTTCGCGCTTGGCGAGCTCGTCGGCGGGCATGGCGCCCAGATCGATGGTTTGCATTTGCGCAGAAATGTCGCGCGAACCAACTGGGACCGATTTGACAATGACAGCGCCAGCCTCTGCCGACTTGCGCGCTTCGTCGGCGGTCAACACATGGGCATCGTTGCTGTGGACGCTGTCGGCAGCCGTTGAAACGGGTTCTGCGCGGTCCTGTGTTGACGGGGTTTCCGCTTCAGTGGCCGATTTCTGTTTGATGGCTGTCGGGGCTGAGTTGCCACCGCCACAAGCCGTCAGAATGCCTGCCGAAGCAAGGATCAGACTCGTTGTTGTGAGTTTCATGTTCATTGAGGGTCCCTTGGATGCGTATTTCGAGATATCGGGAGCGTCTTGGCGAACGTGGGTTGCGCCAAAGGAGCCCGAATCCCGGCGCAAAGTTGCTATGGAATTTGCGCCAGAGAGATGTTAGGGTGGTTTCGCCCAGTTGCTTGCGCTATCAATTGGAACTAAAGGACTCTTTTTGAGGGGTGTCGCGATTCAACAACGCTGAGTAGGCGTGATTGCACACCATGCAAGGCGCGAAAGCGTTGACTTAAGAGGGTAAGACAGGAGCCTACAGCCTTTGTTCCCAATCTACAGCGTTGAAACCTACCGTTACCGTTCCGTCAGCCCACTGCACCACCGGCCGCTTGATCACGCTGGTTTGGGCCAGCATCAGCGCCTTGGCGCTGGTCGCGTCGACCACCGCTGCGCGTTCGGCATCTTCCAGCTTGCGCCACGTCGTTCCTTTGCGATTGACCAGCGTTTCCCACCCCACGGCCTTTAACCAGGTGTCGGCTTCGTTGGAAGGCACACCGAGCTTCTTGAAATCGTGAAACGTGTATTCAAGGTCACGTTCGCTGAGCCAGGCACGGGCCTTTTTGACGGTGTCGCAGTTGGGGATGCCGTAGAGTGTGATCATTGTCGGATTTTGGCATGGCAACAGCCATTCAGCCGGAGCAAACATGACCTCACGTGAGCTGTACCCACCCATTGAGCCCTTCAAGAGCGGCATGCTCGACACGGGCGATGGCCATCAAATCTACTGGGAGCTGAGCGGCAACCCCGAAGGCAAACCGGCGGTGTTTCTGCACGGTGGACCAGGCGCTGGCTGTTCGGCCGACCATCGGCGTCTTTTTGATCCCCGGCGCTACTGTGTGCTGCTGTTTGATCAGCGTGGCTGCGGGCGCTCCAAACCCGCCGCTTCGCTGGAGAACAACACCACCTGGCATTTGGTGGCCGACATCGAGCGCCTGCGTACCCTGCTGGGCGTTGAACAGTGGCTGGTGTTTGGCGGTTCCTGGGGCAGCACGTTGGCACTCGCTTACGCGCAAACCCATACCGAGCGTGTTTCGGCCCTGATCGTGCGGGGCATCTTCACGCTGCGCCGGGAAGAGTTGCTCTGGTATTACCAGGAAGGCGCTTCCTGGCTGTTTCCCGATTTGTGGGAAGGCTTTGTGGCGCCCATTCCCGTGATCGAGCGCGGCGACCTGATCGCGGCCTACCGCAAACGCCTCGTGGGCGAAGACCGGGCCGAACAGCAGGCCTGCGCCCGCGCCTGGAGCCTGTGGGAAGGGCAGACGATTCGCCTGCTGCCTGATGCGGCGAACTCGGCCAAACACGCGGGCGACGCCTTTGCATTGGCGTTTGCGCGCATCGAGAACCATTATTTTGTGCACGAAGGCTGGATGGACGAGGGGCAGTTGCTGAGCGATGCGGGCAAGCTGGCAGGCATTCCGGGCGTGATCATTCAGGGCCGCTACGACGTGTGCACCCCGGCCCACACCGCCTGGGCGTTGCACAAGGCTTGGCCGCAAGCGGAATTTCATCTGGTGGGCGATGCAGGCCATGCCTTCAACGAGCCGGGGATTTTGTCGCAGTTATTGGCGGCGACGGACCGGTTTGCTGCTTGATCGGGTGATGGCACCTTTGACTGTCTGGATTTCACTCCCTGCGACAATCCCTGGGCCATGAACCCAACCACCCTCACCGATTGGCTCGCCCACTGCGAGCGCCTGCACCCCGTCACCATCGACATGGGGCTAGACCGCGTGCAGCGCGTGGCGCAGCGCATGGGCCTGAGCATGAATTGCCCTGTGATCACGGTGGCGGGCACGAACGGCAAGGGTTCTACCTGCGCCATGCTGGAAGCGGTGTACGGCGAGTCGGGCTACCGGGCCGGGGTGTACACCTCGCCGCATCTGGTGCATTTCGAAGAGCGCTGCCGGGTGGGCGGCGAGTCTGTGAAGGCCGAGGCCTTGCTGCCGGCGTTTGCCGAAGTCGAAGCGGCGCGGCTGGGGCAGGGCGCATCGGGTCACGACGATGGCGGCGAAGTCAGCCTGTCCTATTTCGAATTCACGACGCTGGCCATCCTGCGCACCTTGTCGCAGAGCAGCCTGGACGTGGCGATTCTGGAGGTCGGCCTGGGCGGGCGTCTGGACGCCGTGAACATCATCGACACGGATTGCGCCGTCATTACAAGCATTGCGCTGGACCACATGGCTTTGCTGGGCAATGACCGTGATGCGATCGGTTATGAGAAGGCGGGCATCATGCGCACCGGCCGGCCGGTGATCGTGAGCGATCCGGTGCCGCCGCAAAGTGTGCTGGACCGTGCCATGGAAGTGGGCGCCGACCTGTGGCGCCTGGGCAAGGATTTTCATTTCGCGGGCGATCAGCAGCAATGGGGCTGGGCCATGCACCCGTCTCATGGCGGGCGGCGCTATGCCGGGCTGGCTTACCCGGCGCTGCGCGGGGCGAACCAGTTGGTGAATGCGTCGGGCGTGTTGGCGGCGCTGGAGGCCTTGCGGCCCCGTTTGCCTGTGACGGCTCAGGCGGTGCGCAACGGGCTGGCGATGGTGGAATTGCCGGGGAGGTTCCAGATCGTGCCGGGTACGCCGACGCTGGTGCTGGACGTGGCGCACAACCCGCATTCGGTCGCTGCACTCACTGAAAACCTCGATGCCATGGGCTTTTACCCCACGACACACGCCGTTTTTGGCGCTATGGCTGACAAAGACCTGGTGCCGATGCTGGAGCGCATCGCGCCGCTGATCGACCGCTGGCATGTGACCGATTTGCCTCTGGAACGTGCCAGCAAGGCCCAGGCCCTGGCCGACACGCTGGACGGCAACCCGGCCACGGCGCCCAAGGGGCAGTCGCGGGTGGCAGGTTGCCATGCTTCGCCCATTGAGGCCCTGCGCGCAGCCGTGGCCGAGGCGGACCCCGCTGATAGAATCGTGGTCTTTGGCTCGTTCTTCACCGTGGGTGGGGTTTTGCAGGACGGTGTGCCCCGGTTGTCTGCGAAACACGTGTCTGTTTGACCCCGCTCGTGACGGCACACGATTGCCCGTAGCGCTCCTTCGCCGGCCTTGAAGGCGATCAGGTTCAAACCCGCATGCTCAAATCCCGTTCCGGCTCTCAGGGCAGTTCCTCAGCGACCCCTCCACAAACCATCGAGGTGGTGCGCCGCCGCGCACGCCACCGCCTGATCGGCGCGGCCATTCTGGTCCTGGTGGGGGTGCTCGGGTTCCCCTTGTTGTTCGACACAGAACCGCGCCCGGTGGTCGGCGACATCCCGATCGAGATTCCCTCGCGCGGCGACGCGACTCCGTTGGCCAAGGCCGGGCCCGATTCAGCCTCCCAGGAGAAGGCTTCAGCCGTCCTGCCAATCGAAGAGATCAGGGAATCGGCCGTTTCTGCGCGTGAGAGTCTGGATGCGCGAGAAGAGGTTCTCGAACCGTCGGGCGTTGATACGGCCGCCAAGTCGGCGCCAAAACCCGTGGTACCCCCTTCACCTGTTGAGCGCGAGGTGGTCCAGGAGACGGTAAAAGACACCAAGAACGACAGCCGGGCATCAGATGCCAAAGCGGCAAAGGCGGCCCAGGCGGCCAAAGAAGCAAAAGATAAAGAGGCCAAGCTCGCGGCTGCTGCCAAAGCCAAGAGCAATGCTGCGGAAGCTGCTCGGGCCAAGGCCCTGTTGGAAAGCAAGAAGCCTGCGGGCACCGAGCGTTTCGTGGTGCAGGTGGGCGCATTTGCCGAGGCGGGCAGTGCGCGAACCACCCGTTTGAAGCTCGAGCGTGCAGGCCTTACCACTTACACCAACGTGGCCAAAACGTCAGGTGGCGACTTGATTCGTGTGCGCGTGGGGCCATTTGATTCGCGTGCAGAAGTGGACAAAGCCGCGGCCAAGGTCAAGGCGCTGGGCTTGCCTGCGCGGATTCTCACGCTGTGATGGGCCAGCAGTCTGCTGACCGTGGAGTTCGGCCATGAGCTGGGTGGATGTCGCCTTGCTGGCGGTGCTGGGTATTTCGATTCTGCTGGGATTGTGGCGCGGTCTGGTTTACGAAGTGCTGTCGGTCGCGGGCTGGGTGATCGCGTTTTTTGCGGCTCAGCGCTATGCAGGTGCCGTGGCCGAAGTGCTGCCAATGGACCAATTTGCACCAGCCCTGCGGCTGGCTGCCGGATTTGCCTTGGTGTTCATCGCCACAGCGTTTGCCTGCGGCATTGTGTCGTGGCTGGTGAAAAAGATGGTGGCTTCAGTGGGCCTGAGACCTGTTGATCGCATATTGGGCGGCGTGTTTGGCATCGCCCGTGGCTTGTTGATTTTGTTGGGCTTGACCGTGGTGGTCAGCATGACCCCTTTGCATGCCGAACCTGCTTGGCAGTCGTCGCCCGTGGCGGCCGGCCTGGCGCATGGGTTGGAGGCCATCAAACCGGTGTTGCCCGCCGCCATGGGGCAATACTTGCCCTGAGTTGTAGAGTGTTTTTTATTCCGTAAGGACCCAACATGTGTGGAATCGTAGGCGTGGTGAGCCAAGCGCCGGTCAATCAACTGATCTATGACGCGTTGCTGTTGCTTCAGCACCGGGGGCAAGACGCCGCCGGTATCGTGACTGAGCAAGATCGCAAGTTCTACATGCACAAGGCGAAAGGCATGGTTCGCGATGTGTTTCGAACGCGAAACATGCGCGCGCTGCCGGGCAATGTGGGGCTGGGTCAAGTGCGTTACCCCACCGCGGGCAACGCCTACAGTGAAGAAGAAGCGCAGCCGTTTTACGTCAATGCGCCGTTTGGCATCGTGATGGTGCACAACGGCAATCTGACGAATGCGCAGGAACTGAAGCAAGAGTTGTTTCAAACCGACCACCGGCATATCAACACCGACAGCGACTCCGAGGTGTTGCTCAACGTGCTGGCCCATGAGCTGGAGAAAATCTCGCGCGGGATCACGCTCAAGCCCGCCGAGGTGTTCGCAGCGGTCAAAAACGTACACAAGCGCATCAAAGGCTCCTATGCCGTGATCGCACTGATCGCAGGCCATGGCCTGCTGGCTTTTCGCGACCCGTTTGGTATTCGCCCCCTGTGTGTTGGCCAGTCGGACGCCGGTGTGATGGTGGCCAGCGAGTCGGTCGCGTTGGACGGCAATGGATTTGACCTGTTGCGCGATGTGGATCCCGGTGAAGCGGTGTACATCAGCGAAGGCGGCGACGTGCAGTTTCAGCAATGTGCTGAAAAAATCAGCCACCACCCTTGCATTTTTGAGTATGTGTATCTGGCCCGCCCCGACTCTGTGATGGACGGCATTTCGGTGTACCAGGCTCGACTGAATCTGGGCAAGACGCTGGCCAAGCGCGTGATCTCCAACGTGCCGCCGAGCCAGATCGATGTGGTGATTCCGATCCCTGAATCATCGCGCCCGAGCGCGATGGAGTTGGCGCAGCTGCTGGGCTTGCCATACCGGGAAGGGTTTGTGAAAAACCGCTACGTGGGCCGCACCTTCATCATGCCGGGTCAGGGTGTTCGCAAAAAATCGGTGCGCCAGAAGCTCAACGTGGTGGCCAGCGAGTTCAAGGGCCGCAACGTGTTGCTGGTGGACGACTCCATCGTTCGCGGAACGACCAGCCGAGAGATTGTGCAAATGGCCCGGGATGCGGGCGCCAACAAGGTGTACCTGGCCAGTGCCGCACCTCCGGTGCGTTTTCCCAACGTGTACGGCATCGACATGCCCACACCGCACGAGTTGATTGCACACGGCCGCACGACCGATGAGATCCGCGAGAGCATCGGTTGCGACGCGTTGATCTACCAGGACGTGGACGCGATGAAGAGCGTCATTGGCGCCCTGAATCCCAAGCTGGCCGGTTTTGACGCTTCTTGCTTTGACGGCGTTTACGTCACCGGTGACATCACCGCTGACGATATTCTTCGTCTCAATCAGGGGCGCGACCAAGCTGAAGAGGGTGAAGAAGACACCTCGCGTCTGGCCTTGCCGAACTCGCAAAACGCTTGAAAAAGGCTTCTGAGGCAATGGCATCGCTCCCTCCTGAATACGACAATTTGCACCGCGATACGCTGGCCGTACGCGCGGCGGTCGAGCGCACCGCTTACGGTGAAAACTCCGAGGCGCTCTTCCTGACCAGCGGTTATGTGCAGCCTTCGGCCGAAGCCGCTGCGCGTCGCTTTGCCGGCGAAGAAGACGGTTACACCTATGGTCGCTACGGCAACCCGACGGTGTCCAGCTTTGAGCAGCGCCTGGCAGCGCTGGAGGGCGCTGAAGCCTGCATCTCGACTGCGTCGGGCATGTCGGCCATCTTGATGATGTGCATGGGCCTGCTGAAATCGGGTGACCATGTGCTGTGCTCGCGTTCGATGTTTGGCTCGACGATCAAGCTCATCGGCTCCGACCTCGCCAGGTTCGGTGTTGAGAGCAGCTTTTTGCCGCAGGCCGATGCGGCCGCCTGGCAAGCGGCAATCAAACCGAACACCAGGCTGTTGTTCGCTGAAACACCGACCAACCCCCTCACAGAGGTGTGCGATATCCGCGCGTTGGCCGACATCGCCCACAACGCAGGCGCTTTGCTGTGCGTGGACAACTGTTTCGCCACGCCGGCCTTGCAGCGTCCGATGGCGCTGAGCGCCGATATCGTGATGCACTCGGGCACGAAATACCTCGACGGTCAAGGCCGTGTGATGGCCGGCGCCTTGTGCGCCAGCGAAGCACTGGTGACCAAGACCTTCTTGCCTGTGCTGAAAAGCGCTGGCATGACATTGGCACCATTCAATGCCTGGGTGGTGCTTAAAGGCTTGGAGACGTTGGACATCCGCATGCAGGCCCAGTCGGCCCGTGCGCTGGCGCTGGCGCAATGGCTTGAGAGCCATCCTTCTGTGTCCCGGGTCTTCTACCCAGGCTTGGAGAGCCATCCTCAACACGTCCTGGCCATGGCCCAGCAATCGGCTTTGGGCGGCGCGGTGTTGTCGTTTGAGGTCAAGGCCGGCGGCGATCAGCAGGCCCGCGAGCGAGCATTCCATGTGCTTGACAGCATGCGGGTGTTGTCGCTTTCCACCAATCTGGGTGACACCAAAACGCTGGTCGCCCATCCGGCCAGCACCTCGCACGGTCGTCTCACCGCCGAGCAACGCGCCAACGCAGGTGTGACGCAAGGCCTGATTCGCGTGGCCGTGGGCCTGGAGCATTTGCAAGACATCACCGCCGATCTCGACCGCGGCCTCACCTCTTTTTGAACATGACCACTGTACGTACCCGTTTTGCCCCATCGCCCACCGGTTTTATCCACCTGGGCAACATCCGCTCGGCGCTGTATCCCTGGGCGTTTGCCCGGGCAACCGGTGGTATTTTTGTGCTGCGCATCGAAGACACCGACGTGGAGCGCTCTTCGCAAGCTGCGGTGGACGTGATCATCGAAGGCATGAAGTGGCTGGGGCTCGACCATGACGAAGGCCCGTTCTATCAAATGCAGCGCATGGACCGCTACAAGGAAGTTCTGGCCGGGATGGTGAGTGCGGGTCAGGTGTATCCCTGCTACATGAGCATGGCCGAGCTCGATGCTTTGCGAGAGCGGCAAATGGCCAACAAGGAAAAGCCGCGCTACGACGGCACCTGGCGCCCGGAAGACGGCAAGGTGTTGCCGCCAGTGCCGGAGGGCGTGAAGCCGGTCTTGCGTTTCAAGAATCCGCAAGGCGGGGTCGTGGCCTGGGAAGACAAGGTCAAAGGCCTGATTGAAATCAAGAATGACGAGCTCGACGACCTCGTGATCGCCCGCCCCGACGGCACGCCGACCTACAACTTCTGCGTGGTGGTTGATGACCTCGACATGGCGATCACACATGTGGTGCGTGGCGACGATCACGTGAACAACACGCCGCGCCAGATCAACATCTTCCGCGCGCTCGGCAAGGAGCCGCCCGTGTACGCCCATTTGCCCACCGTGCTCAATGAGCAAGGCGAGAAGATGAGCAAGCGCAACGGCGCCAAGCCCGTCACGGCCTATGCCGAAGAAGGCTACTTGCCCGACGCCATGGTGAATTACCTGGCGCGCCTGGGCTGGAGCCATGGTGACGACGAAATTTTCAGCCGCGCACAATTTCTGGAATGGTTCAACCTGGACCACCTGGGGCGCAGCGCCGCGCAGTTCGACGAGGCCAAGCTGCGCTGGGTGAATGCGCAACACCTCAAGGCCATGGACGATGCGGCCTTGGCCGATCTGGTGGCCGTTCAACTGGGGAAGAAAGGCATCGTTGCCGATGACCGCTTGCCACGTATTTGTGGTTTGTTCAAAGACCGTTGCGACACCACCGTGGCTCTGGCGGATTGGGCCGCTGCGTTTTACGCGGATGTCCATCCGGCCGAGTCCGAGCTGGCACAGCACGTGACCGATGCCATTCGTCCAGCGTTGGCAACGCTGGGCGAAAAGCTGGCGGGTTGCGCTTGGGACAAGGCCAGCATCTCGGCCGCGATCAAGGAAACCACCACTGCACACGGCATCAAAATGCCTCAATTGGCCATGCCGGTGCGGGTGTTGGTGATGGGTACGGCGCAAACGCCGTCACTGGATGCGGTGCTGGAACTGCAAAATCAGCAAACAGTTTTGAATCGACTTCAAAAATCCTAAAAAGTGGTCTATAATTTGAGGCTTGCTGATTCACACTGAACGTTGCAAAACGCCGATGTGAAGCTGCAAACCCTGTGGGGGTATAGCTCAGCTGGGAGAGCGCTTGCATGGCATGCAAGAGGTCAGCGGTTCGATCCCGCTTACCTCCACCAAATTTTGGCTTGAGGTTCGAAACAACGCGGTAAGCGATGCTAGAATTCCGAGTTCGGTTAGTTCCAAGGTTTTGACCCTATCGTCTAGAGGCCTAGGACATCACCCTTTCACGGTGAGTACCGGGGTTCGAATCCCCGTAGGGTCGCCAAGTTTGTGGCACTTGGCTTGAAGCTTCACAGCATCAGGCAAAAGCTGCACCACTGCGGAGTGGTAGTTCAGTTGGTTAGAATACCGGCCTGTCACGCCGGGGGTCGCGGGTTCGAGTCCCGTCCACTCCGCCAAAAATGGATAGCCGTTCAATTCGCAAGAGTTGAGCGGCTTTTTCATGTCTGGTTGATTGGACACAAGCGGGCAAACGCCAGCGCCATGAGCGGGAAGTTGTCGATGGCGACTGGCGAAACTCAGGCAGAGGGCGCGAGGGCCCGCAAACGCAACATGCCTGTGGACAGTGCTGTTCCGACCAGAATCACCAAACCGCATCCGATGGTCCATGGCGTGATGGACTCGCTCAGGAACACGGCACCGTACAACATCGCAAACACCGGCACCACAAAGGTCACCGTGAGCGCTTTGGCGGGCCCGGCCCGTTCGATGAGGTGAAAAAACAGGATGTAGGCGATGGATGTGCAAAACAACGCCACGACAGCCACCGCCAGCCAGGCGGTGTGGCTGACGGGGTGAGCAGGCCACCACCAGATCATGGGCAAGGCGAGCGCCAAGCTGGCGCCAATCTGGCTACCGGCCGCAGTGGCCAGGGGTTGAGCGCCCGACAGGTTGCGTTTGGTGAAACTGGCAGCGATACCGTAGCAAAGTGTGGCCAGCAGGCATGCACCCATGGCGATCAAAGTGGATCCTGCGGAACCGCTATTGCCCGAAAAAGGGACGTCAAAACCTGACTTGCCGAGCACCAGCAGTGCGACGCCCACAAAACCGATCACGAGCCCGAGGATTCGAGAGCCGTCGGGTTTGTCCTTCAACCAAAGCCAGGCGACCAGGGCGCCTGAAAGAGGCACGGTGGCGTTGAGGATGGCGGTCAAGCCAGTGGCGATGTGCAGCACCGCATAGGAAAAAAGCGCGAAGGGCAGGGCCGAATTGAGCACACCCACCAACAGAATCTTCCCTGCACGTTGTTTGAAATCGGCCCAGATGCCCCTGACCAGAAACACGGGCAGCAAAAACAACGCGGCCAGGCTCACGCGAAGGCCGGCAGTGGGCAGGGCGCCGAACTCTGCTGCCCCGAGGTGCATGAAGAGGAAGGAAGAGCCCCAGAGTGCCGCCAGCAACACGAATTCAGCGATGAGTGTGGGTGACATGGACAGGAGTATGGATGGGGAAGCACCGATTCATCGCGTCTCAAGCATTGGGACTGTTGACATTCGATGCGGGCATTGATGCGTTTGTGTTGCGCCAAACGGCTGCGCCTTCCAGTTGCAGCAGCGCTGTTTTTCGATCGAGGCCACCGGCGTATCCGGTGAGCGCGCCATTGGCACCCACCACGCGGTGGCAAGGCACAACGATGCTGATGGGGTTGCGCCCTACAGCCGCGCCAACGGCACGAACCGCCGCAGCACGACCCACCTGGTGAGCGACTTCACCGTAGCTGCGGGTGTCACCACCCGGAATGCCTTGCAAGGCGGCCCAGACATCGCGCTGGAAAAGCGTGCCCGCCATCAGGTCGAGTGGCAGATCAAAGCGTTTGAGCGCACCGTCAAAAAAAGCGCGCAATTGCCGCTGGGTTTCAAGCAAGACAGGTTGTTGGTTGTCGATGGCCCAGTGCTGAAACCATTTGCCGTCTGGCCGGTGGCGCTGGTCATGGAACCACAGGCCCGCGAGCCCTTGTGGCGTCGCACACAGGTTGATCGGCCCGAGCGGGGAATCCCAGGTGGATTGAACAGCATGAGTGGGCCATTTCATGGCGTGACCTCTGAAGGGTTGGTGGATGGGCCCGGTTTTGCGGGCGCAGCCCAGGCACGGATCACGGCATAGCTGCGCCAGGGACGCCAGGCTTGAGACAGGCGCTCCGCCTCGCGTTGTGCCTCGCGACCGCGGTGGTCGGGCAGCCCGAGGGCCTTGGTCAGCGCCACATCGCCCACCAGCCAGGCGTCGGGCCAGCGCAAGGCGCGCATCGCGATGTACTGCGCGGTCCATGGACCTATGCCTGGCAAAGCTTGCAAGGCTTCGATTGTGGTTTTGGGATTGGCGTGGGGACTCAGGTCAACAGCGCCTGTGGTGATCGATTCGGCCAATGCCTGCAAGGCCTTTTGCCGCTGCCTAACGATGCCGATCGCACCGAGCACATCGGGAGAGGCCGCAGCGATGGCCTCGGGCGTGGGAAACAGGCACTGGAGTTCGGCGAACGGGGTTGTGACGGGCTCACCCAGCAGTTCGACCAGCCGCTGCGCCAGCGTGCGCGCGGCAGCGACGGTGATCTGCTGGCCGAGAATGGCGCGCGTCGCGAGTTCAAAACCATCGACGCAGCCCGGTACGCGCAGCCCATTGCCTTCAGGAAACGGCTTGTTCAGCACCGCGTTGATGGCCGTTGGGTCGGCATCCAGATCCAGCATGGCTCGCACACGCCAGGTCACAGCAGGTAGAACGGCCTGCAGGCTGTCGCTGACATGAAGCTTGGCACGGTGGTGTTGTGGCTCAAGACGCACCGAGAACCAGCCACGATGAGTGATGCCGCCGGCGTCGATGCGAAGGGTACGCCTCAGGCAAGGGGTATCGCCCAATTCGACCCATTCGACGCCGCCGATTTGTCGCTGTGCGAAGAAGCGCATGAGGGCAGCGCTATCGAGGGGTGGGCGCCAGGCGAGTGCGACGGGTTTGTCGGCACGACCTTCGGTTTGAGGAGGCAACCGCCGCATCTGGGTCGGTTTGAGCCGGTAGTGGGCCAAAAACGCTGCATTGAAACGCCGTTGGCTGGAAAAGCCACTGGCCTGTGCCACTTGGGTGATCGGCAGGGCTGTATCGGTCAGCAGTTGTTTGGCAGTCAGCAGCTTGCGGGTCAGCAGGTATTGCAAAGGGGAAAGGCCGAGGTGCGAGTCGAAGATGCGGCGCAGATGGCGGTCGCTGACACCCAGCCGGGTCGCAAGTCGGGCAACGGTGCGGTTGGACTCGTCCCCTTTGGCCCAGACATGGGGGTCGTCGAGCCAGCGGGTGGCTTGCTGGGCAAGGATGGTTCCCGCGTCTTCGGTCGACCAATGACGATCCAGTGGGGCCAGCTCCGGGCGGCAGCGCAGGCATGGCCGAAAGCCGGCTTGCTCGGCTTGCGCGGCATGTTCGAAGAAGCGGCAGTTTTCACGCCTGGGTGTGCGAACCCTGCAAACCGGGCGGCAATAGATGCCTGTTGACGTCACGGCGGTAAAGAATTGCCCATCGAACCGCGCATCGTGGGAGCACAGGGCGCGGTAGCAGGCGTCTGCGTCAATGTGGGGGTTTTGCGATGGCATGGCTCGATGGTAGAGCTTTGTGGGGGTATTTACTGGTCGTTTTCGGACCTGTGCACGGCGTAAGCCGATCCCCCGCGACCTACAATGGAGGGATCGGCTACAACCCCTGACATCTCATGCAACTCGCGGCTTCCATCTTCAAGGCTTATGACATTCGTGGCATTGTTCCTGAGTCTCTCAACGAAAGCGTCGCCGAAGCCTTGGGGTTGGCATTTGGCACACAAGCCAAGGCGCTTGGTGAACACGCCGTGGCCGTGGGCCGCGATGGCAGGCTGAGCGGTCCTGCGCTGTCTTCGGCCCTGATTCGAGGCCTGGTTGCTGCGGGCGTGGAGGTCATCGATATCGGCCTGGCAACCACGCCCATGTTGTATTTCGCCGCCCACACCTTGTGTACCAGCGGGATTCAGGTCACTGGTAGCCACAACCCAAAAGATTACAACGGTTTCAAGATGGTTTTGGCCGGTCGAGCCATTTACGGTGAAGACATTCAAAACCTCCGCAAGATGATGGAAACCGAATCGGGCGTCCCGTCAGCGGGCGGGCAAGTGCGGCATGTGGATGTGCTGAACACTTACCGGGAACGCATCGTGGGTGATATCAAGCTGTCTCGACCCATGAAAGTGGTGGTGGATTGCGGCAACGGCGTGGCGGGGGCTTCCGCTCCGGGCATTTTCCGCGCGCTGGGTTGCGAAGTGATCGAGCTGTTCAGCGAAGTCGATGGCAACTTCCCCAATCACCACCCTGATCCGAGCAAGCCTGAAAACCTCGCGGATGTGATGCGAACACTGCGCGAAACCGATGCCGAACTGGGCCTGGCCTTTGACGGTGATGGCGACCGGCTGGGTATTGTGACCAAGCAGGGCAACAACATCTATCCGGATCGGCAGATGATCCTGTTTTCCCAGGACGTGCTGAGTCGCGTACCGGGTGGCGACATTGTTTTTGATGTGAAGTGCTCGCAGCGCCTTGCGCCAGCCATTGAAGCGGCGGGTGGCGTGGCTCATATCTACAAGACCGGACATTCGCTGATCAAAGCCCGCATGAAGGAGCTCAACAGCCCGCTGGGTGGCGAAATGAGCGGGCATATTTTCTTCAAGGAGCGCTGGTACGGATTCGATGATGGCACTTATGCAGGTGCACGGTTGCTGGAGATTTTGAGCCGCAGCGAGGATCCGAGTGCGGTGCTGGATGCGCTGCCCACCAGCCACAGCACCCCCGAATTGAACGTCGCCTGCGCTGAAGGGGAACCGCATGCCCTGGTTGAAAAAATGGTGGCCTTGGCTCAGTTCGATGCGCCTGCCAAAACCTCGACCATTGACGGCGTTCGCGTTGACTGGCCCGATGGTTTCGGGCTGATCCGTGCATCCAACACCACGCCCGTATTGGTGTTGCGTTTCGAGGGTCAGTCGCCTGAGGCGCTGCAACGCATTGAAACGGCCATGCTGGCTTTGCTCAAGCAAGTCAAGCCCGAGGCCGTGATCGGTGCAAGCACGCACTGAGCGGAAAACGTTGTCAATGAGTGTGTCCCATTCATCAGGAGCGACCGTGTCGTTTTCTGAGGCGCTGAACCAGGTGACGGTGATCGTGGTGACCCACGAGAGCGCGCACTGCCTGCCTGCGCTTGATGGCTTGTTGGGTCAGTGCAAGAACCTGATCGTTTCGGACAATGGCAGCCTCGATGGCACGCCAGCGCAAGCCGCTCGCCTTTGGCCGCAGGCGCAAGTTTTGTCCCACCCAAGGAACCTCGGATTCGGTGCCGCCAACAACCGTGCGCTGGTGCGGGTGAGCACGCCTTTGGCCTTTCTGCTCAATCCCGATTGCGAAATGACCGCACAAGGGCTGCTGCAGCTGGTGGAGATGGCAGAGGAGAATCCGGAGTTTGCAATTTTGGCGCCACAGCTGGTCAGTGTGGGTGGCAAGCCGGAGGTGAACTACCGCTGGCCACAGACGCTTTGGCCGTCAGAGGGCAACCCTGCAACTGGGCCCGCGTGTGTGGGTTTCGTCTGCGGTGCCGCCATGCTCATGCGCCGCGACCGTTTTGACGATGTTGGGTATTTTGACGAGCATTTCTTTTTGTACTACGAAGACGACGATCTGTGTCTGCGCTTGTTCAAGGCTCAGCGCCCCATCGTCGTGGTGCCCGATGTCAAGGCGGTGCATCATTCGCGCGGCTCTGTGCGGGGTGCTCATCCCTGGCGAAGTGAATATGGTCGGGGCTTTCACCATGCACAGTCGAAACTGATATTCGCTAAAAAGCACCAGTCCGCCGCACGGGCGCTGGGTTTGCGGCAGTGGCTGTTGTTCACAACGACCTTGAATATCCCATTTCGAGCCTTGTTTTTTTCACCCAAATTGCTGGCTCGCATGGTGGGGCGTTGGATGGGACTTCTCCGATGGAGTGTGAATGCTTGATCGTCAAGACAATGGCGGCGATGTGAAACCGTTGGTTGCAACGGATCAACAGCCTTGGTCGCGACGGGCTGCGGAGTGGTCTTTGGTGGCCATGTTCTTCTCCTTTCCCATGTCGGTGGCGCTGGCCAACGTCACCATGGCGCTGGCCGTGGTGCTTTGGTTGCTCAGCATGCGGCTGGTTGACTGGAAGCCTTTTCTCTCGCAGGCGTGGAGCAACCCGATTACCAAACCGGCGTTTTTCCTGGCGGTTCTGGTGGTGGTTGCCACTTTTTGGTCGCCCGCCTCAGGGCATGAAATCGTGGGTTATTTCAAGAAATACTCCAAGTTTTTGATCTTGCCGGTTTTTATGGCCCTGCTGGTGAGTCGCCCGGTTCGTGGACGTTGTTGGCATGCCTTTGGACTGGCGATGCTGATCACACTGGTCTCAACCTGGCTGAACGTGTGGATTGATTTACCGTGGTCGCAAACCCATAACCAGGGGTTCGGTGTGGACCACACTGTCTTCAAGGACCACATCGCACAGGGCATCATGATGTCGCTGTTTGTCTGTTTGACCGCCATGTGGACCATCAAGGCAAAGAGCCGTGGACAGGCTTTTTTCTGGGGCTTCGTGTGCGCCATGTCGGCCACCAGTATTTTGGTGCTGTCCCAGGGCCGAACTGGCTATCTGGGCGTGTTTTTTGCGGCATTGGTGTTTGCATTCTCGGCCTTGGGCGGGCACATCAAAGCCGCCATGGGCACGGTGACGGTGGCGGCGATGCTGGTGGTGGTGGTGTATGCGGTCTCACCCCAGTTTCAAGAGCGCACCAATCTGGCCCTGAAAGAGGCTCACAGCAGCAGCTTGTCTGCGGTGACCTCCATTGGCGCCCGTATCGAAACCTGGCGTTTCATGACCAGTGGCTCAACCAAGATGACCTTCCTGGGTGCGGGGACAGGGTCTTACCCGGTGTTTGCGAAGTCCTATTTCAAAGACCCCGCGTTTTGTGCCGTGGTGTGCCCACACCCGCACAACCAGTTTCTGCTGTTCTATTTTGAACTGGGCCTGCTTGGACTGGCATTGTTCTTTTGGTACATCTTTGCCATCGCGCGCAGGGCTTTTGAAGTTGCCCCGGTGCACCGCGGATTGATGTTGGGCTTCGTGGCCATCATGCTGGTCTCCAACATGACGCACAGCTCGTTTTGGCTTTCTACCGAAAGCCACTTTTTTATCGTAATGTCTGCACTGATGATGGCCTCGGCATCGCGCATCGGGCGTGTCGCCGGCCGCTCAACGGACCCCGGCTGATCGAACACACCCGGGTTTCAGGGCAGGGGGGACTTGCCGGTATAGGCGGCTTGAAGCAGGTTCCAATCGGCTTCGCTCCAGTGGAATCGAGGTAGACGATCCCGCTCCTTGCGCAAGGAGCGCTTAAGCCGCTCCAGGTTGGCGGCCTTCCAGTCGCCACCTGAGCGCACATCACATTTGTCGAAATCGACGATCCAGGCCTGGCCATCGCTGTCCAGCAAAAGGTTGTGTGCGTTCAGGTCGGAGTGAAACACCTGTGCGTCGTGAAGGGTTCGTATGGCGGTGCCCACGGCCAACCAGTGGGCATCGCTCAGCGTCGCTTCAGCCAAGCGTTGAACCAGATTCCGGCTGTTGGGGAGCATGCCTACGATGATGTCGGCCGTGTAGTTTTTTCCAACCGATTGCTGGCGTGCAGCCACTGGCGCTGGAACGGGTAAGCCACGCGCTTTCATCCACCGCAATAGGCTGAATTCACGCATGGCCCGGCTGTCCCGCGGCGCGCTGCCAGCGTAGCGGTCCGGGTTGAAGCGCGCGACCATTCCGCCTCGGCGGTAGTGGCGCAGCACCACCTCATGCCCGTTCAGTTTGAGCTGCTGTGCCTGGCCGCGTCCACTGCCGGTGGCAAGCGATACAGCATCGCGGCCTGGTGGGTCGAATGCGTGAGAGGCACGAGCGTCGTCAAGCAGAAGGGGGTTGTGCCAAGTGGTTGTGCCGCCGTCTTTGTGCTCGATGACTGCGTGGAGTTGATGAGGATCCAGCGGCACCCATAGTTCGGTCAACGCATCAAGGGTGCTGGCACTGCTGCCCTGCTGGGCAGCGACAAAAGCCAATGCTGCCTGCCCGCGTGTATGCAGGGCATCAGGCTGGCTCAGCCATTCGGATGCGCGCAGTATGGCTTCATCGGCAGAGGCGACGGGCCGACCCGCCTCGGTTCGGGCAAGGGCACCATACACTTCAGCGGCATTCTGTGTATGCGGACCGAACAGCACCGGTTTGCCCACGGCAAGGGCTTCCAGCGGGTTGTGGCCGCCGATGGGGATCAGGGTGCCACCGATGAAACACAGGCTGGATCGGGCGTACCAGTGCCCGAGCTCTCCCATGGTGTCGCCCAGCCAGATGCTGGTGTCCGAATCGGGCGTTTCGTTGCGACTGCGGCGGGCAAAAGCGAAGCCTCGGCCTTCGACTTGCTTCGCCACCTCATCGAAGCGTTCCGGATGCCGCGGCACGATCACCAGCAGCGCGTCGGGGTGCTGCAACAACAGCGTCGGCCAGGCATCAAGCAAGGCCGACTCTTCACCCTCATGGGTGCTCCCGGCGACCACCATCGGGCGATTGGTGTGCGGCAAGGGGTTGTTGGCGCCGGATGGGTGTCCGGGCTGATCGAACTTCAGGTTGCCTGTGACCACGGTACGTCCGCTGGTAACGCCCAACCCAATCAAACGCTTGGCGCTGTCGGCATCGGCCGCTGCGACCAACGCCAGGCTCCGCCAGGCTGGGGTCATCAAACCCCTGGCGCGCAAATAGCTCCGAGCCGATCGTTCTGTCAGGCGTGCGTTGACCAGCGCGACCGGAATCGCCCTCGCCTGACACTGCAGCAACCATTCGGGCCAGACCTCGCGCTCGATCACCACCACCAGACGGGGCTGCAATCGATCAAGAAAACGGGTGGTTGCCGACGTGGTGTCTACCGGGAAGAACAGGTGCTGCAGCGCGTCACCCCAGTGCTTGCGAAGCGCACGGGCGCCGGTTGGTGTTTGGGTGGTGACCGTGATGGCATGGTCAGGCCAAGTGGTACGCAATGCCGCAATCAGCGGTTGGGCTGCCTGTACTTCACCCACCGATGCTGCGTGGATCAACAGGCCATGAATCGAGGCCGGTGCGGGTTCAATCTTGCCCAGGCGCTGGTCGAGGTTTGCGCGGTAGCCGGGGTCTTTTCGACCCCGCCACCACAGCCAGGCAAGCGCCATTGGGCTGAGGCACCGCATCAACAGCCGGTAGCCGCGGTGGCTCCAGCTGGGGGCCGTTATTGCCAATGGTCGGCGACCCACTGGGTGGGCAAGATGCGGCGGTACCATTTGCCACTCACACCGGCGATGGCGTCTGGCGGGTTGGGTTTGCCGTGGAAAGCAATGATGCGGGCTCCTTCAGGCACGGTGGGGGGTTTGAACCAGCCCATGATGCCGGGTTGAAGGCAATGGCGCTTGAAACTGCGGCACCAGGTTTCGGGCCAGTAGCTGAGCTTGCCCTGGCGGGCCAGAAACTGGGTGATGAACTCCTGCTCATTGCGCACCGCGCTGACCGACGCCGGGTAGTCGTTTTTCAGGTGCTCCAGCGCATCGGTATGGGCGCCGATGGTGTAGACGTAGCAGGAAGTGTTGCCAGTTTCGTCCTTCTTGTCCCATTCCTTGATCACCACAAACGCACCTTCGCGATCGAAGAAAGGGTCGAGGCTGTCAACGATGACGATGTCAAGGTCGAGGAAGAGGGTGCGCCCCGTCAGGTCATACAGCGGGGCTGTGAAACTGGTCAGCTTGAGCCAGCCGTGGCCAAAGGTCCAGGGCTTGCGCTGATCGAATTCGTCAAAGCCCACCATGGGGATCGGCTTGACTTCAATCGCCGGGTCGATACCTTCGCCGTCATCGGTCAGACAGACAAAACGGAATGGCCGATGCAGATGCCGCCCAACCATGTTGTGCAGCTTGTTGACGTAGTCGGGGCCATATTTCTTGCCCCACTTGATGCACAGCACATTGACCGCTTCTTGCATGAAAGACCCTTCTCTGAAGCCGGTAACGTGGGGCCAGATGCCCACGCCACGAGGCTTCGCAGTTTAGCGCAGCGATCGCCTGCCAGCGGTATGGGGCATGCCGGCCATTGATTTGTTCGGCGTTTGCTCAGGGCGCCAGCAGGGCATTGATGGGCTGAAGGTCTTCGGCTTTGAGCACCCCACTGGCCTGCTTCAGTCGCAACTGGCCCACCAGCACGTTGTAGCGCGCCTGGGCGAGATCGCGCTTCGTCTGGAAAAGCTGGCTCTGGGCGTTGAGCACATCGATGTTGATGCGCACGCCGACTTCGTAGCCCAACTGGTTGGCCTCCAAGGCACTTTGGCTCGAGGCCTCTGCGGCTTCCAGTGCTTTGACCTGGCTCTGGCCCGATTGCACACCATAGAACGCCGTGCGAACCCCCTGCACCAGACTGCGCAGCGCTGTTTCGCGCTCTGCACGGGTCTGCTCGACCAGTGCCAAAGTTTCTTTGACGCGATTCTGGATCGCGTATCCGGCGAACAGCGGCATGTTGAGCTGCACGCCCACGCTGGCGGTATTGGTGCGGAAGTTGCCTGCAGCGGGGAAGGAACTGCTGGGCGCATGGGTGATCTGGTACTGACCGACAAGGTCTACCGTGGGCTTGTGACCCGCCTGGGCCTTCATGACCTCGAGCTCAGCGATGTCGAATTTTTTGTCGAGCTGGCGCACCACCGGATGTTCACGCAGGCTGCGGGTCACCCACTCTTGTACGTTGGCGGGCTGGAGCTCGGGCAGGTTCAACTGGCTGGCCAGCGGTTTGGGATCTGCATCGGTTTTGCCCACGAGCTGGTCCAGGGCCAGCTTCTTGACGAGAAGATCGTTGCTGGCAGCGATTTCCTGGGCGCCGACCAGATCGAACCGCGCCTGGGCTTCACGCGAGTCGGTGATGGTGGTGGTGCCCACCTCAAAATTGCGTTTGGCGGATGCGAGTTGTTCGGCCACCGCTTTCTTCTGGGTTTGCACGAAGCTCAAGGTGTCGCGGGCCGCCACCACATCAAAGTAGGCCTGGGCGGTGCGAACCAGAAGATCCTGTTCGGCCGCGGCGAGCTGGGCTCGGGCAATGGCTATGGCCAGTTGACCCTGCTCTTCAGCGAAACCATTGACTGGGCGGTACAAGGGCTGGCTGGCCACTACACCAATGTTCTGGTTGTTGGCGGCGGTGGAGCCTGAGGAAAGGCTGGTGTTCACATTGGCCCAGTTGGCGCCTGCGGCCAGCCCGGCTTGCGGGCGGTTGCCGGCCTTGGCTTGCTCGCCTTTGGCTTGGGCGGCATTGAGTTGGGCCAGCGAGGCCTGGAGGCTGGTGTCGTTTTGCTGCGCAGCCTGATACAGGTCCACCAAGCTCTGAGCCTGTGCCGATGAAAAGACACCCAGCACCAGCAGTGCCGCCATCGCTGCGGGCCTGAAGCGCGGCGAGTGGAGGGCGTTGGGCCGCTTGTGTGTGCGGGACAGTGGGGCGGTTTTCATGATTTTCCTTCGGGCGTTCAGGGTGGCTGAGGATCAGTACACCGGTACGGCGGGATCGCGTTCGCTGGACCAGGCGTTGATGCCTCCATGGATGTTCACGGTCTGAGTGAACCCTTGTTGCATCAGGAAGTGCACCACCTGCGCGCTGCGCGCACCATGGTGACAAAGACAGGCCACGGGGTGGTCGCGGTCGAGTTCGAGATAACGGGCAGGCACGCTGCGCATGGGCATGGCGACCAGTTCAAAGCCTTCGGGCTTGACCGATGCGGTTTGCAGTTCCCAGGGCTCGCGCACATCGAGCACCACAGGCAGGCGCTCGCTGGAGCCCTCTTGTTGGGCGCTGGCGAGCCAGTCGTTCAGTTGAGCGGGGTGAATGGACATCATGGCAGTACGGGCGCGAGCAATTGAGGCTTCAGAACTTGAACTGGGATGGTTCTGGCATGTTGCGCAGACGCGGTGCCACGGTGTCCCACGGCTGTGTGGTGGTGAAGGCGGCGTCACCGGTGCGGGTGATCAAAGTGGCGCGCATCACGGGTTCCTGGCCCACGATGGCGGCGAGGCGCCCGCCGGGTGCCAGCATCGCCAGCAAGGCTGGGGGCACTTCAGCCACCGAGCCGCTGAGCAAAATCACATCCCAGGGGGCTTCTGTGGCGCAGGCAGCGAAGGCGTTGGCGGCGGCGTCGGCCACGCGCACCTCGGCGTTGGTGATGCCGGCTTGCTGCAAATTGCCGCGCGCAATGCGGGCCAGCGATTCGTCAATTTCCAGAGAAACCACTCGCTGGGCCAGGCTGGCGAGCATCGCCGCCATGTGACCACTGCCTGTGCCTATTTCAAGTGCCTTGTCTTTTGGCTGAACACTCAGTTCCTGAAGCAAACGGGCTTCCACCCGTGGAGCCAGCATGGCCTGGCCTTCGACCGCAGGTTGCGTCAATGGCAGGGCCATGTCGGTGAATGCAAGCGCTTTGTGTGCGGCGGGCGCGAAGTCTTCGCGCTTGATCTGGTCAAGCAAGGCCAATACCCGGGGATCGAGGACCTCCCAGGGGCGGATTTGCTGCTCGATCATGTTGAAGCGGGCACGCTCTTGAGCGGTTTGAATGGATGTCATGTTTGATACTCCGGTGGGTATATTAGCCGATGTTTGTTCATTTTAGCGAGCGTCGCTTTCAATTCCTTGCATGGGCAGCGGCTCCCGCGCCGGTGCCAGGCCGGCCAGCCGGCGAATCCAGTTGGCCAGATCGTCCATGTAGCAGTACATCACCGGGACGACGACCAGGGTCAGAACAGATGAAGTGATCACGCCGCCAATCACAGCCTGCCCCATGGGCGCCCGCTGTTCCGAGCCTTCGGTGAGCGCAAAAGCCAGGGGCACCATGCCGAAGACCATGGCGAGGGTGGTCATGAGAATGGGGCGCAAACGCACCTTGGCGGCCAGCAGAAGCGCGGCCTCCCTTGGCAATGGGGCTTCGCCTTCAAGGCCGTTGCGGGCCCGGATCGCGAAATCGACCAGCAAGATGGCGTTTTTTGTCACCAGACCCATGAGCAACACGATGCCAATCACCGAAAACATGCTCATGGTGGATCCAAACATCATCAGGGTGAGCACCACGCCAATCAGCGTCAGCGGCAAGGCGCTCATCAAAGCCAGCGGTTGCAGAAAGCTCTGAAACTGGCTGGCCAGGATCATGTAGATGAAGATGATGGCCAGTGCCAGTGCCGAGATCGCATAGCTGAACGATTCCTGCATATTTTTGGTGGATCCGCCAAATTCGTACCGGTAGCCCGGTGGGAACCGCACGGTGTCGAGGACCTTCCGGATCTCGGTGGATACCTCACCGGCCGACCGTCCGTACACGTTGGCATTGATCGCGACCTCCCGGTTCAGGTTGCGCCGGTTGATCTGGTTGGGCCCGGTGCCCTCGATCACATCGGCCACCTGTGCCAGCCGCACCACCCGGGCGCTGCCATCGGCTGCAGTGCCAACCACAAAAGGCAGGCGCATAAGGTCCTGGGTGCGCGCCCGCTGATCAGGGGCGAGGCGAACGTTGACGTCGTAGCTTTCACCGTCCTGGGCGCGCCAGTTGCCCACTGTCTGGCCGGCCACCAGGGTTCTCAGACCGCTGGCCACGGTGGCCGCGCTAAGCCCGGCATCGGATGCGAGCTCGCGTTTGAGTACCACATCGACCGTGGGCTTGTTGGCCTTGATGCTGGCGTCCAGATCGACCAGACCCACGATGGGGCGAATGCGCGTCAAGATGTCCTGACTCAGGCGCTCCAGTTCGGTCAGGTCGTCACCCTGAACTGAAAATTCCACCTGTTTCTGGCCGCCGACCGAATCGCGCAGGCCTGCGTGGGTCACGGTGATGCCCGCGACACTGCGCAGACGCTCGCGCAACTGGGCCGACATGGCATCCACGCCCAGGCTGCGGTCTTTGCGGTCAACCAGCCGAACATAGATACCGGCGTACATGGTTCCTTGCGAGGCACCTGTGTTGATCGTGGACAGGGTGTATTTCACCTCGGGGAACCCGCGCAGAACGGCTTCCACTTCGCGGGTCTTGGCCTCGGTGGCCTGCAGCGATGAACCCACCGGGGTATGGAAGTCCAGGTAGGTCTCAGAGAAGTCGGCCTTGGGCACGAACTCGCTGCCCAGAACAGGCACGAGGAACAGGCTGCCGACGAAAGTTGACAACGCCAGGAGCAGGGTGATGAGCTTGTGTTTCAGTGACCAGCGCAGGGCGTCCTGGTAGGTGTCGGCGAGATCGTCTTGCACGCGGTCAAACCAGCCCGTCACGCGCCCTATGGTCTTGTCGTAAAAGCCGGTCGGTGCGGCATGCTTGCCGTGCTTTTCGATCTCGGGGTCGTGCCAGATGCTGGAGAGCATGGGGTCGAGCGTGAAACTGACGAACATGGAGATCAACACGGCGGCGACCATGGTGATGCCGAACTCGTGGAAAAACTTGCCGATGATGCCGCCCATGAAACCGATGGGCAGAAACACCGCCACGATGGACAGCGTGGTGGCGAGCACGGCCAGGCCAATCTCCTGGGTGCCATCCATCGCGGCCTGGTAAGGCGTTTTGCCCATCTGCACATGGCGCACGATGTTCTCGCGCACCACGATCGCGTCGTCAATCAACAACCCCACCGACAGCGTGAGCGCCATCAAGGTGATCATGTTGATCGTGAACCCAAACAGGTTCATGAAAAAGAAGGTGCCGATCAAGGCAATGGGCAGGGTCAAGCCAGTGATCACGGTGGACCGCCACGAATTCAGAAACAGAAACACAATCATGATCGTGAGCAAGGCGCCTTCGATCAGGGTTTGGCGCACGTTGTTGACCGAGACCCGAATCGGCCTCGACCCGTCAGCGATTTGCTCGAGCCGGATGCCTGGCGGCAGCTCGGCGTTCATGGCCTCAACGGCAGCCTTGAGACCATCGGTCACAGTGATGGTGTTTTCGTCCTGGGCTTTTTGTACCGCCAGCAACAGGGTGCGCTCTCCGTTGTAGAGCGCCAGACTTTCGACCTCTTCGGTCGCGTCGCTGATGCGCGCCACCTGACCCAGCCGAACTGCATTGCCCCCACGCCTGGCCACAATGATGTTGCCGAAATCCTGCGGGTTCTTGACGCGGGACAGCACCTGCACCACGCGATCGCGGCTGCCGCCTTTGAGCGTGCCCACCGGCAAGTCCTGGTTTTCGTTGCGCACGGCCACGTTGATCTGTTCGGGCGTGATGCCCAGTGCTTCCATGGCAGCGGGGTCCAGATCGATGTTCACGGCACGCCTCGTGCCACCCACCAGTGACACCGAACCCACACCACGCACGTTTTCCAAGCGTTTCTTCAACGTTTGTTCCGCCCAGGTGGTGAGCTCCACCGCAGAGGGCACTTTGCCGGGCGTGCTTTCTGGGACCACCGCAAGCGACCAGATCGATCGGCTCGCAGGATCAAAGCGCAGCACACGGGGTTCCTTCACCTCGGCTCTGAATGCGGGTTTCAGGATGGCGACTTTTTCGCGAACGTCGTCTGCCGCCTTTCGACCTTCTACGTGCAGCTGAAACTCGATGATGACGACCGACTGGCCTTCGTAGCTGCGCGAGCTCAGTGCGTTCACGCCTGAGATGGCGTTGACGGCTTCTTCGACCTTCTTGGTGACTTCCGATTCAACGATTTCGGGTGAGGCCCCCGGGTATTCGGTAGTGACCACAACCACGGGAAAGTCGATGTTGGGAAACTGGTCGATCTTGAGGCGTTGGAAGGAAAACAGCCCCATCACCATCAGTGCAACCATCACCATGGTCGCGAACACGGGGTTGCGCAAAGAGACTTGGGTAAACCACATGCTTGCGCGCTCAGTTGCTGGCCTGGGCGCTGGCCAACTGCACGGCCGTGCCTTCGCGAATGGCGCCAGCCTGGGCCCGTAAGACGGCATCGCCCGCCTTCAGACCTTGCGGGCTTTCATCGATCAGCAGCATGGGCTCGCCGTCCAGCAGTGCCTGGCGGCTCAGCGAAACGTTGACGTAGGCGATTTTGCCTTCGCGCACCAGTTGAACGTAGGGTTTCGGTTTGTCGTTGCGCACCGATGAGAGCGGCACGGCGAGGCCTTCCAGTTCACCTGTCACAACCTGGCCTTGGGCAAAAAGGCCCTGTCGCATGCCGTCAGCAGAAGGTACTCGCAAATAGACCATCACGCTTCGGCTACCCGCCTGCACGTTGGGGTTGATGCGGGTGACCTCGGCATTGACAGGTGTGGTCAGTCCTTCTATCTTGAGCTGGGCCGTTTGGCCCGCTTTGATGGAAGCGGCATCGACCGGGGCCAGCGCGGCCTCCAGCTCAAAGGCAGACAAATCCAGGACCTCGAAGATGCGGGCATCGATGCTCACGCGCTCGCCGTTCTGAACCATTCGCGCTGAAATCTGACCGGCGAGGGGTGAGCGCAGGGTTGTGTCGCCAAGCGATTTGCGTGCAATGTCAAGCGCGGCCAGTGCCGCTTGATGGTTCGCCTGGGCCGCTGCGAGGTTGGCGCTGGAGGTCTCGAGTGCGGTAGACGAGATAAAGCCTTTTTGAACCAGTGACTGGTTGTTGTCTTGCGCGCGCTGGGCAATCCCTTTTTGGGCCAGGGCCGCGGCCGCCTGTTGTTCGGCCTGGCGCACCCGGGCCTGTGCTTCGGTGCTATCGATGCGGGCCAGAACTTCGCCGGCAACGACGTTTTCGCCTTCGCGCTTGCTCAGGCCTGAAACCTCGCCCGGCGTCTTGGCCTTGATCAAGGCGCTTTGCATGGCGTTGATCGAGCCGGATACGCCCACTGCCTGAGACAGGCGCTGAGTTCGCACAGTCACCACATCGCTGGGCGCAAGCTGGAAGACGGCGGCCTGCTGCAGAGCCACTGCCGCCGCCTGAGCCTCGGCCTGGGTGGTTTTTCGTTTGTTGAGTGCGCGGGCCACGCCCAGCGCGAGCGCGACGGCGAGCGCGGCCACCAACAGCCATTTCAACCAGGACGAGCGGATCTTTGACATGGGATTCAGGTGGACGAAGGAGATGAGGGGGCGTCGGCCGCTGGCTGAGCGCGCATGCCGTTGAAGAGCAGGTCGACCTGGGTGTCGATGAAGCCGAGGGGGTCAATGGTTTGTGATGGCGGGCAGCAAGGTGCCATGGCGTGCTTCCAGGTCAGCAGAAAAATCATGGGTGCGATCAAGCTGTAGACGGCGTACTCCATGTTGAGCGGGCGAAGCTCGCCACGGTCAATGCCTCGTTGCAGGATGCGCTTGAGCAACGCGTGGCTGGGCTCAATGACTTCTTGTTGGTAGAAGCCAGCGATCTCAGGGAACTGGCCCGCTTCACTCATCACGAGTTTGGTGATGCCTGAGGCTTCGGTCATGCCAATGCGCTGCCACCAGGCGTGCATCACATAGGCCAGCAGTGAAAAACTGTCGCCCTCAAACTGGGTGAGCTCGTCGTTCCATTCAGGGAAACGCCCGGCAATGTTCTCTCGAACCACCGCTTTGAACAGCTCTTCTTTGCTGGGGAAATAGAGAAACAGCGTGCCCTTGGACACGCCTGCGCGTGCCGCCACCTCTTCAACCCGGGTTGCTGCAAAGCCCTTGGCCACAAAAATCGACAGCGCGGCATCCAGCAGTTCGCCGGGGCGCGCCTCTTTGCGCCGTTCGCGCTTGACGGTGGTGGTCGTTGGGCTCATATTAGTGACTGGCTGGTCAGTAATGTTAGCGAGCCGGGGCCGTGCCGTCAATCTGACTGCTTCAACATTCGCCTAGGGACGGTGTTCCAAACTCCCGCGATGCGCGAGTTTGGAACACCGTCCCTAGCGGCGCGAACTCACAACAATACCGCTGACGATCAGCAAAAAGCCCAGCGCATGGTAAGCCTTGGGCATCTCGCCGAGCAGCGTGGCTGACATCACCGCTGCGAACAGGGGGGTGAGGTTGGAGAAAAAACCGGCGATGGTGGGGCCTACTCGGCCCACGCCCGCACCCCAGCAGCGGTAGGCGAGCAAAGATGGTCCGACCGCCACATACACCAGTGCCGCAGCCAGCGGCCAGCCCCAGGTGATCTGGTTGGCCGCCTGGCCTTCGCTGGTCAGCCAAAGCCATTCACCTGCCGTCATGCTGCCTGACCACATCAAACCCATGGCCATTTGGGCCACGAGGAAGGCGGCCCAATCGGCCTTGATGGCCGCCGGCTCGGCACCCGGTTTGGGGCGAGCGAGCAACCAGCTGTAGGTGGCCCAAACCAGGGTGGCGGCCAGCATCCATGCGTCTCCCGGTACCAATTGCACTTGCAGCAGTTGTTCGACGCTCCCTCTTGACAGCACCGTGGCCACACCCGCCAGTGAAAACGCCGCACCCATGGCTGCCCGCCTGGAGATGGATACGCCAAAAAACAGCCGTCCGAGCAGCAGCATCCAGATGGGGGTGGCGGCCGCGACCAAGGTCACGTTGATCGGTGTGGATGTCTTCAGCGCCATGTACTGCAGTGCGTTGTAAAGGCCCACGCCCAGCAAGCCCAGCACAGCGAAGCGCCGCCAATGTGACCACAGACCGCTGCCTGGGCGCAATACCCAGCCTGCAGTGGGCAGCAAAATGGCGAATGCCAACAGCCAGCGCAGAAAATTCAGTGTGATCGGCGGCACCACGCCCTGCATCAACCGGCCGACCACGGCGTTGCCCGCCCACATCAAGGGGGGAATGATCAGCAAGGCGATGGTGCCGGGCGTGAGTCGGTGTTGAAGGTCTGCTGACATGGCGTGCACTGTAACAACGCCGTCCTACCCTCGGTGTCTCAAGGGGCTCCTGACTGTATGGGACTCACTTTGCGCAATTCATGGCAGCATTCATTCAGATTCAACCCCATTCCTGGAGACAGACAACATGACCCAAGCTTCATCCGCGACCAGCCGTACCGTGCGAATTCACGCCCATGGCGGCCCTGAGCAACTGGTGCTCGATACCGTCGATGTGGGCCAACCCGGCCCTGGCGAAATTCGCATTCGGCACCATGCGATCGGATTGAACTTCATCGACGTGTACCAGCGCACGGGCCTCTACCCAAACGCCATGCCACTGGCCCTCGGCATGGAAGGCGCAGGGGTGATTGAAGCGGTGGGCGACGGAGTGAGCCATTTGAAAGCAGGCGATCGTGCGGCCTATGCGGCCAACCCACCCGGCAGCTATTGCGATGTGCGCGTCATGCCGGCCATGAACGTGTGCAAGCTGCCAGACGGGATCGACTTTGAAACCGGGGCGGCAATGATGCTCAAGGGCTTGACCGCTCAGTATCTGTTGAAGCGATGCCGACCTGTGGAGGGGTTGGTGGCAGGTGACTTTGTGCTGTTTCACGCGGCGGCGGGTGGCGTGGGCCTGATCGCGTGCCAGTGGGCCAAGGCCCTCGGCCTGCAATTGATTGGTACCGCGGGCAGCGATGAAAAATGCGCGCTTGCCAAAGCCCATGGCGCTGCCCACACGATCAACTACCGCACCGAAGATTTCGCTGCCAGGGTCAAGGACATCACGGGAGGCAAGGGTGTCAAGGTGGTTTACGACTCTGTGGGCAAAGACACCTTCGACAAATCGCTGGATTGCCTGATGCCGTTTGGGCTGATGGTGAGTTTTGGCAATGCCAGTGGGCCTGTGGCGCCATTCGCCCCGGGTCTGCTGGGTCCCAAGGGCTCTTTGTATGTGACACGGCAAACCCTGTTTACCCACATCACCAGCCGTGAGCGTACGCAGGAGATGGCCGACGACCTGTTTGAGGTGGTGCAAAGCGGAGCGGTCAAAATCCGCATCGATCAGCGTTTTCCCCTCACCGACGTGAAAACCGCGCACGAGAGTCTGGAGGCCCGCAAGACGACCGGATGCACCGTCTTGCTGCCTTGAGCGAGTATGCCCACCGGGGTATCGGTTTCTCAGGCCCGATCCAGCCCTGGCTGATCTGCTTGGTCGAAAAAAAGCCGCCCTCGAAGGGCGGCTCAGACGCTTTGCAGGAAAAGCGGGTTGATCAGAACTGCAGGCCAGCGCCGACCGTGAGGCCGGTGTACTTCAGGCCGCTGCCGCTGTAGTAAGACATGTAGTCGGCATTGATCGAAACGTTGCGGTTGCCCATGGCGGCCCATTGGGTCATGTAGCGCAGGCCCGCGCCATAGGAGAAGCTGGCGCCGCCATCGGTGCCAGCGTAACCACGCACGCTGGACGAGGTGTTGGTCAGCCCCACGCGGCCAAACAGTTCCATATCGCCCAGGGTGATGCGTGGTTTGGCATAGGCGCCAATCATGGTGCCAGCGCTCACGTTGTAGCCGCTGCCGTAGTAACCCACACCCGTCGAACCACCCAGGCCCAGGCCAAGCATGGCTTCCAGAGCCAGGTTGCGGTGGAAGTCGTAGCCCGCGATGGCGCGAATCATCACCGGGTGTGAGGAAATGCCGTAGCTCGCGATTTTGTAGCTGAGCAGGCTCAAGCCCAGCTCGCCGTACAAGTCCTGGTTGTCAAACCCGGCAGATTTCAATCCTTTGGAAACGTAGCCTTCGCCTTTGGCCACGCCAGAGGCGGCCTTTTTCTCGACGGTCTGTGCCTGTGCGCACAATACGGTCAGGCCCAGAGCGGTGCAGGCGAGCATTTTGATCATTTTTTTCATGGAGACTCCAAAAGAGGAAAGTTGGTGTGGTTCAAGGTGCGGCGCATGCGCGACCAAGGCTTTGTTCGGCTCAGGTGATTTACAAAAAAATGATTCTTGATCAACCAATTTTTCTGAAATTTAAGAACTTTAGTGACAGAAAAGCCTCGCCATTGTAGCGACCTGGGGCGGAGTTTTTGAAGCGTGAAGGCCGCCGAAACAAGGCAATCGACCAGGCCGGCGGCGAATGCCGCCTTGCTCGCCGGCCCCCCTGGAGCCATGACCAAGAGGTCAACCGCGGGGCTTGGTCAGTTTGTTGCGCCGGGCTTTGGGCACAGGCGGTGCTTTGTGAACAGCGGCCCGGTAGAACTGCAGAATGCGTTCGACATAGGCTTGGGTTTCAGGGTAGGGAGGTACACCCTGGTAGCGCTCCACAGCACCCTCGCCAGCGTTGTAGGCGGCAGTGGTTTTCAACACGTCGTGGTCAAAGCGGTTCAGCAACCAGCGCAAATAAGCGAGGCCCCCTTCGATATTCTGGGCGGGGTCTTTCGGGTCGCTCACCCCAAACCGGATCGCTGTCGCAGGGATGAGCTGCATGAGCCCCTGAGCGTTGGCAGAAGAGAGCGCATCGGGATCAAAATTTGATTCCGCCCGCACCACTGAGACCGCCAACCGGGGGTCGACACCGTAAAAAGGCGCGCGCTCCTGAACTTGCTTGGCCCAGCTGCGGCGCTCCGGGTTCAGCTGGCCGAGGTAGCGCTCCACTTCCTCCGCGGTGACCGGTTGGGCCTGCAGGTCATAAGAAGCCGGTACCCAGCCAGTGGCCATCGGCCGTGGCGTTTCGGGCAGGCAGGAGGGTCGCAACGCCGCTTGGCCACCAAAGGCCGTGTCCGTGGTGATGAGTCGCTTGGCTTCTTCGTTGCCGAGCTCGGCAGCGTGCTGGAGCACGAAACGGGCCTGAGCCCGAGCCCGCGGAAAACCGCGCTGTTGAAGCAGCAACCGGCCCAGACGGTAGCTGCCTTCGACACTGCCCAGGCGTGTTGCATGGCAGTAGCTTTGCGCAGCCAGGTCGAGATTCATCGAGCCCAGGGCGGCTTGCCCAAGCGCCACCAGGGCGCCGGGGTCAGCGTTTTCCCCCTGAGGGGCCGCTGGCGGGTGATCAGCCAGCGTTGTGCGTTGTGAGGCTTCGGCACCGGCCATGCCCGCGCCGCAGGCCAAGGCGGCTAGCAGCAACTGGCACAGGTTGCTGCGCATGGCGGTCGGTTTGGCCAGGGGTCAGGCCGTTGCAGTGGCCGGTGCGATTTCGGCCAAGGCGGTTTCCAGGCGGGCAACGGTGGCTGGCACGTCGTGCCATTTGTCCAGCCCAAAAAGGCCGATGCGGAAGGTGCGGAAATCGGCGGGTTCATCGCATTGCAACGGCACACCTGCGGCTGCCTGCAGGCCAACGGCCAGGAATTTCTTGCTCGACTGGATGTCTGGGTCGGTGGTGTAGCTCACGACCACGCCCGGCGCCTGAAAATCTTTGGCGGCCACGCTGGGGAATCCCTTGCGCTCCATCAGGGCTCGGACCCCCTGACCCAATGCCACCTGCTCTTCGCGCACGCGGGCGAAACCATAGGTCTGTGTTTCGAGCATCGTGTCGCGCAGGCGCTGCAGTGCGTCGGTCGGCAAGGTGGCGTGGTAGGCGTGGCCGCCGCTTTCGTAGGTTTCCATGATCTGCAGCCACTTTTTCAGGTCCATCGCGAAGGTGGTGCTTTGGGTGGCGTCAATGGCTTTGCGGGCTCTCTCGCTGAGCATCACCATGGCGCAGCAAGGTGAGCTGCTCCACCCTTTCTGGGGCGCGGAAATCAGGATGTCCACACCGGTGGCCATCATGTCGACCCACATGGCGCCAGAAGCTATGCAGTCGAGCACGAACAACCCGCCCACAGCGTGCACCGCATCGGCCACGGCACTCAGGTAGTCGTCGGGCAGGATCATGCCGGCGGCGGTTTCCACGTGGGGCGCGAAGACCAGGGCTGGCTTCTCTTTCGCGATGGCGGCTTTCACCTCTTCGATGGGCGCGGGTGCCCAGGCTGCTTGAGCGCCCTCTGCGATGCGGCGTGCTTTCAGGACGGTATGGCTGGAGGGGATGGAACCCATGTCAAAAATCTGCGTCCAGCGGTAGCTGAACCAGCCGTTGCGAACCACCATCACGTGCTTGCCCTGGGCAAATTGCCTCGCCACCGATTCCATTCCGAAGGTGCCACTGCCCGGAACCAGCACGGCCGAGTGGGCGCCGTAGACATCTTTGAGCATGCGCGATATGTCGGTCATCACGCCTTGAAAGCGCTTGGACATGTGGTTGAGTGCGCGGTCGGTGTAGACAACCGAGAACTCCAGCAATCCATCGGGGTCGATATGGGGCAGCAATCCGGGCATGGGGGTCTCCAATCAAGGCCAACACGACATTGGCGGTTCGATCAGATTAGCACAGCCAGTTGGTTGACGAGGGGGTCAATAACGGGGCGAAAGCCCCTCGAATTGGGCGCCGGGCGTGGTGGCGGGGGCCTTTGGTCGGGTCGTTTTACCTGCTGCGGCGCACGCGCAGAATTTCGTCAAGAATCAGACATACCGCGCCCACGGTGATGCCCGCATCGGCAACGTTGAAGGCTGGGAAATGCCCGCCATGGAACAGGCCGCTGAGGAAGTTCCAGTGAAAATCCAGCCAGTCGACCACATACCCGTGCACCACGCGGTCGATCACGTTGCCAATGGCACCACCCAGGATACAGGCCAATGCGAAGGCAAACAGTTTTTCACCGCTGTGCGAGCGCAGCATCCAGATGATGAAGACCGCCGCGACCACGCCGATGCCTGTGAACATCCAGCGCTGCCATCCCCCGGCCTGGGCCAGGAAAGAGAAGGCCGCACCGGTGTTGTGCGCGCGCACGATGTTGAAGAACCCGGTCACAAACGTGCTGTCGCCCAGTTGGTAGTTCTGCAGGATCAGAATTTTTGTGAACACATCGGCCATCAAAACCACGGCGGCCAGGGCCAGCCAGGGCCAGAGGCTGCCTTTACGGGACTTGGCCATCAAGCAATGCTCCTGGTTTCACCAGCGCCCCGGCCCTCGGCTTCGGCCAGGTTGCTGACGCAGCGGCCGCAGATGGCGGGGTGGTTCGGGTCGATGCCCACATCGGCGCTGTAGTGCCAGCAGCGATCGCATTTGACCGCCGCGCTTGGCGCCACGGCTATGCCCAGCTGGGCGCCGTTGACCACGGTCACGGCCGAGGTGATCGTGACGAAGCGCAGGTCGTCGCCCAGCGAACGCAGCAGAGCGGCGTCGTCGGCGCCAGCGGTGATGGTCAGGGTGGCCTGTAGTGACGCGCCGACCGTTCCAGCGGCGCGCAAGTCTTCGATGGCCTTGTTGGCCTGGTCGCGAATGGCGCGGATGCGCGCCCATTTGGCCAGCAAGGCCTCATTGGGGGAGGGCAAGGCGGCAAAGGTTTCGAAAAAGATCGAACCCTGGTTGGCCTCGCCGGCCAGGATGGGCCAGGCTTCCTCGGCGGTGAAGCTGAGGAAGGGCGCCATCCAGCGCAGCATCGCATGGGTGATCTGGTGCAGCGCGGTCTGGGCGCTGCGGCGAGCCAGGCTCTTGGGTGCGGTGGTGTAGAGCCGGTCCTTGAGCACGTCGAGGTAGAACGCGCCCAGGTCCTCCGAGCAATACACCTGCAGCTTGCTCACCACGGGGTGGAATTCGTAGATGTCAAAGTGTTTCAACACCTCGGCTTGGAATTCGGCCGCGCGCGCCAGGGCGAAGCGGTCGATCTCCAGCATCTGGTCCAGCGGCACAGCATCAGTGGTGGCGTTGAAATCGCTGATGTTGGCCATCAGGAAGCGCAGGGTGTTGCGGATGCGGCGGTAGCCGTCGACCACGCGGGCGAGGATTTTTTCATCGCCGGCGATATCGCCGGAATAGTCGCTGGCGGCGACCCACATGCGGATGATTTCTGCCCCCAGTTTTTTGTTGACTTCCTGCGGGTCCAGACCGTTCCCGAGCGATTTGCTCATCTTGCGGCCCTGGCTGTCGATCGTGAAACCGTGGGTCAGCAGGCCCTTGTAGGGAGCGCGGCCATAGAGGGCACAGCCCAGCAGCAGCGAACTGTGGAACCAGCCCCGGTGTTGGTCGTGGCCTTCCAGGTACAGGTCGGCCTCGGGGCCGTCGGCGTGGAAGGCGCCGTTGGGGTAGGAGTGGGCATGGCTGCCGCGCAGCACGTGCTGGAACGTGGAGCCGGAGTCGAACCAGACCTCCAGAATGTCGGAGCTCTTGGTGTAGAACGGCGCGTCGTCGGCGCCCAGGATTTCTTCGGCAGTGACGCGGCTCCAGGCTTCGATGCCGCCTTTTTCCACGATCTCGGCCGCCTGGTCGAGGATCTCCATGGTTCGAGGATGCAGCTCGCCGGAATCTATGTGAAGGAAAAAGGGCACGGGCACGCCCCAGCTGCGCTGGCGGGAGATGCACCAGTCGGGCCGGTTGGCGATCATGTCGCGCAGGCGGGCCTGGCCGTTTTCGGGGTAGAAGCTGGTGTGGTCGATGGCGGCCAGCGCCATTTCGCGCAGCGATTTGGGCGCTTTGTCCTTGGTGAACACGCCCTCACCCTCGTCCATGCGGATGAACCACTGGGCAGCGGCGCGGTAGATCACCGGCGTTTTGTGGCGCCAGCAATGCGGGTAGCTGTGGGTGATCGGCTCGGTGGCCATCAAACGACCAGCGGCTTTCAGCGCTTCCAGGATCACCGGCACGGCTTTCCAGATGTGCAGCCCGCCGAACAGCGGAAAGTCGGCCGCGTAGGCGCCATTGCCTTGTACCGGGTTCAGGATGTCGTCGTAGGCCAGGCCATTGGCGATGCAGGAGTTGAAGTCATCCACGCCATAAGCTGGCGCCGAGTGCACGAGCCCGGTGCCGTCGCCGTCGCTCACGTAGTCGGCCAGGTAGACCGGCGAGAGGCGCTGGTAACCGGCGTCCACGTCGTACAGCGGGTGTCGGAAGTTCAGGCCGCCGAGCTTGTCGCCGGTGGTGGTGGCGAGCACCGTGCCTTCCAGACCGAAGCGTTCCAGGCATTTCTCCACCAGCGTCTCAGCCAGCACCAGGCAGCCCATGGGCGTTTCCACCAGCGCATAGTTGAACTCGGGGTGGGCGTTGAGTGCCTGGTTGGCGGGGATGGTCCAGGCGGTGGTGGTCCAGATCACGGCAAAGGCGCTCTTGCCGGCGGGCAGGCCCGCCAGGCCGAAGGCGTTGGCCAGCTGGGCCGCATCGTCGGTCTCGAAGGCCACGTCCAGCGTGTCACTCTTCTTGTCGGCGTATTCAATTTCGAATTCGGCCAGCGACGAGCCGCAATCGAAGCACCAGTAAACCGGCTTCAGGCCGCGGTAGACAAAACCACGCTCGATCACGCGTTTGAAGGCGCGGATTTCACCGGCTTCGTTGGCGAAGTCCATGGTGCGGTAGGGGCGCTCCCAGTCGCCGAGCACGCCCAGGCGCTTGAAGTCTTCGCGCTGCTGGTCGATCTGTTCGGTGGCGTAGGCGCGGCTCTTGGCCTGCATGTCGTCGCGGCTGAGTTTGCGGCCGTGTTTCTTCTCGATTGCGTTCTCGATCGGCAGACCGTGGCAATCCCAGCCGGGGATGTATTGCGCATCAAAGCCCGCCAGTTGCCGGCTCTTGACGATGGTGTCTTTCAGGATCTTGTTGACAGCATGACCCATGTGGATCTGGCCGTTGGCGTAGGGCGGACCGTCGTGCAGCACGAACAGCGGGGCACCTTTCCGGGCCTCGCGCAGGCGCATGTAAAGGCCCTTGTCATTGGCGCTGTCGTTCCAGTCGGCCACCCACGCCGGTTCGCGTTTGGGCAGGTCGCCGCGCATGGGGAACGGCGTGTCCGGCATGTTGAGTGTGGCGCGGTAGGCGTTTGCGCCTTCGGTTTTGCCGCTGGATTTGGTGGGAGCGGCAGATTTTTTTTCGTCGGACATGGGAACAGCTCGTTGGCTCGGTGAGGGCAGCGACTGGCTCAGCCCGAACGGGGAGAGGGAATCAGGAGGGGGTTGAAACCGCTTGCCCTGAGCCAGTCGTGGGGCAGCAAGCGGCGAGCGCTGGGGGGCTCTAAATTCGATCGCGGGTGGTCTGGCGGTGGGTTTGTCCGTAGGCTTGATCGGGCAAGGCCGCAAAGAAAGCGCGCGCGTCGGCGCAGTCTTGGGAGATGCCTCGGGTGAGGGCTTCCAGACTGTCGTATTTCAACTCTTCGTGCAGTTTGTGCAATAGGTCCACGCGGATGATTTTACCGTAGGCCTCGCCGCCGCTCAGGCTTTGCGCCAAGGCTTCCGGCCAGTCAAGGCAATGGGTTTCCAGCAGCACCCGCCCCCCGTTCACGTCGCCCGGGTCCAGCGAAGGGCGCACGCCCAGGTTGGCCACGCCGGGCAATGGACTGCCGTCGGGCATGAGCCCGGTTACTTGCACCGCGAAAATGCCGCTGGCGGCCGGCTTCCAGTGGGAGAAGCGCAGGTTCAGCGTGCGAAAGCCATCACCTGCGCCGGGGTGGCTCTCAGCCAGCTGGCGACCGAGCTTGCGCCCATGCACCACATGGCCGCTGATGCTGTAAGGGCGGCCCAGCAGGGCACCCACGTCGTCCATACGCCCCTCGTTCAAGGCCTCCCGCACGGCCGAGCTCGACACCCGCAACCCGTGCACCTCATAGCTTTGCATGCGCGCCACATCAAAGCCCAGCCGCCCACCCGTTTCGTCCAGCAACTGATAGTCGCCGGTGCGCTTTGCTCCAAATCTGAAGTCGTCGCCCACCAGCAGGTAACGCACGCCCAGCTCGCCGACCAGGGTGTCTTGTATGAATGCCTCAGCCGGTTGATTGGCCAGCTGGGCATTGAACGGCAACACCACGCACTGATCAACCCCGCAGCGTTCCAGCTCCAGGAGCTTGTCACGAAGGGTGGCGATGCGTGCTGGCGCGAGTTCGGGCTTTTGATGCAGAGCGGCGAAGTAGTCGCGCGGATGGGGCTCAAACGTCATCACGCTGCTGGGCACGCCTCGGTGGCGCGCTTCGTTGATCAGCAGCGCGATCATGGCCTGGTGGCCCCGGTGCACCCCATCAAAGTTGCCGATGGTGAGCGCGCAGCCCACCGAAGCGGCCAGCGAATTGTTGGACGCGGAACCCCGCAGGCCTCGGATGATTTTCATGAAAGTGTCAGAGGAGAAGGCCGCCAATCAAGCGGTTTAGCACGTAAGCGCTGTATATTGACACACCAAGCCCGACCCCTCAGTTCAGAGAGGCCAGGCGGGAAGACAGATTGTCCGGTTGTTTCTCAACAGGGAGGTGGGTCTTGAAGGTTTTGAAGTTGTCTGCGCAGGGGCTGCCGCAGTCCTGGATCAGCCTGGAAGAGGCCGTGTTGCATTACGCGGCGGATGAAGTGCGCTGGGAAATGGGCGCCGAAGTGGCCGTGTTTCACGGCGGCCACAACGCGGTCACAGGGCTTCAGTCGGTGATCGCTGTCAATTCCATCATCGGTACCCAGGGGGTGCCCCGCATCAACCCGTTTGACCTGCGCCCTTCGCTCACCAACAGCAAGCTCTTTTCTCGCGACCGCAATGTGTGCGCCTATTGTGGGCAACATTTTCACGAAGACGTGTTGACCCGCGAACACATCCGGCCGGTGGGGCAAAAAGGGCAGGACCACTGGATGAACGTGGTCACGGCCTGCAAATCGTGCAACCACCGCAAAGGCAACCGCACGCCCGAGCAGGCCCACATGCCGCTGATCTACGCGCCCTATGTGCCCAGCCTCTGGGAAGACTTCATCCTGCGCAACCGCCGTATCCTGGCGGACCAGATGGCGTTTTTGATGACGCACCTGCCGAAGAGCTCAAGACTGCACGCCTAACGCCGTTGTCGGCGCACGTGTCCTGGTTCAGGATGCCGCGGAACCGGCTTCGCCGGGCCGCCAGCATCGCCCCCTTGAGGGGGTGACGCCGAAGGCGGCACAGGGGGGCGCCTGGTTAAGCAAATACCCCAGCCGTGTCCTGCATGCGGTTGGATACTTCACCCAGATGGTGCAGCGTGTCGCCAAACGCCATTTCCATCGCTGTCAATTTCTTGAAGTAATGGCTGACGATGTACTCGTCGGTCACGCCAATGCCTCCGTGCAGCTGCACCGCATGCTGGGCCACGAAGCGCATGGAATTGCCTAGTTGTACCTTGGCGCGGGCCATGGCGGCCCGGCGCTCGTTGGTCGGGGCATTGAGCTTCAATGAAGCGTAGTAGCTCATGGAGCGGGCCAGTTCCAGCTGCATCTTCATGTCGGCCACGCGGTGGCGCAGGGCCTGGAAGCTGGAGATGACCACGCCGAATTGCTTGCGGGTGTTCATGTATTCCACGGTGATGGCCAGGGTCTGGTCCATCACGCCCACGGCCTCGGCGCAGGTGGCGGCGATGCCGATGTCAATCGCGTGTTCCAGGGCGGTCTGGCCGTCCAGGGTCACCAGCGTGGCCGGTGCATTCTTGAATGACACCTCTGCGGCGCGACCGCCGTCCTGCGTGCCATAGCCCTTGGCGCCGACACCGCTGGCGCTGCGTTCGACGAGGAACAGGGCCATCTTGCCGTTGGCCAAAGCAGGCACCAGGAAAGCATCGGCCTGGTCGCCCACGGGCACCACGTTTTTGTCGCCAGTGACTGTCCAGCTGTCGCCCGATTGGGCGGCGGTGACCTTGCAACTGTCGGTTTTGTAGCGCGATCCGCGCTCTGTGTGGGCCAGCACCACGAGCGCTTCACCTGAGGCCACCTTGCCGCACCACTCGGCTTTCACGGCGTCGGGCGCGTAGCCGGCCAGCACGGCACCGCTGATCAGCGCCTGAGCCAAGGGCTCCAGCACAATGCCGCGGCCCAGCTCTTGCATCGTGACCATGCCCTCGACCGGGCCCATGCCCATGCCGCCGAGGTCCTCGGGCACGTACAGGCCGGTCAGGCCCAGTTCAGCCAACTCGTTGTAGGCCTTGCGGTCAAAACCGCCGGCCGACACGATGCCGCGACGGCGTTCGAAGTCGTAGCCCTTTTCAACCCATTTGCCGCAGGCGTCGCGCAATTGTTCCTGGTCGTCAGAAAAATCGAAGTCCATTTTTAAATCCCTTTAGCCAAGAACCGTCTGAGCGACGATGTTGCGTTGCACTTCATTGCTGCCACCGTAGATGGTGGTCTTGCGCATGTTGAAGAAGGTGGAGGCGAGGGGTGCGTTGGCGGTAATACCACCGGGGTAGTCGCCTTGCCAGCCGGCTTCCATGGCCTCTTCAATAAAGGGCAGGGCAAACGGGCCAGCGGCCAGCATCATCAGTTCGCTGTAGCGCTGCTGAATCTCGCTGCCCTTGATCTTGAGAAGACCGGCGATATCGAGCGAATTTTTGCCCGACTTTTCGGCGCTCAAGACTCGCAGCACCAGCATTTCCAGTGCCACCACGTCCACTTCGAGCAACGCGATCTGGTCGCGGAAGCGCGTGTCGTCCCATACGCCTTCGGCCTTGGCGATGCGTTTCAGGCGTTCCAGTTCGCGCTTGGCGCGGTTCACATCGGCGATGTTGGTGCGCTCATGGCTCAACAGGTGCTTGGCGTAGGTCCAGCCCTTGTTTTCTTCGCCTATCAGGTTGTTGGCCGGCACCTTGACGTTGTCGAACCAGACTTCATTGACCTCGCATTCGCCGTCGAGCAACTTGATCGGGCGAACGGTGACGCCCGGTGTCTTCATGTCGATCAACAGGAAGCTGATGCCCGTCTGTGGCTTGCCTTCGCTGCTGGTGCGCACCAGGCAGAAAATCCACTCGCCGTACTGGCCCAGGGTGGTCCATGTTTTCTGACCGTTGACGACGAAATGGTCGCCTTCGCGCTCGGCCTTGCACTTCACCGAAGCCAGATCGGAGCCGGAACCCGGCTCGCTGTAGCCCTGGCTCCACCAGACTTCGCCGCTGGCGATGCCGGGCAGGAAGCGCTCTTGCTGCTCCTTGTTGCCGAAGGCCATGATCACCGGGGCGACCATCACGGGGCCAAACGGCACCACGCGCGGCGCACCAGCCAGGGCGCATTCTTCTTCAAAGAGGTGCTTTTGCACCGCGGTCCAGCCCGGGCCGCCGAATTCTTTGGGCCAGCCGTGGCCCAGCCAGCCTTTTTTGCCGAGGATCTTGGCCCAGCGCTGCATGTCGTCGCGCGTGAGGCGCAGGGCGTTGTGCACTTTGTGGGCGAGGTCTTCGGGCAAGTTGCCCTTGACCCAAGCACGAATCTCTTCGCGAAACGCCTGTTCTTCGGGCGTGAATGCCAAATCCATGGGGAGTCTCCTGGTTTGAGGGGTCGACAGGTTGTTCGTCGACGTTCCTGACCAGTTTCGCACGACCGTTCGTTTTATGCCTGTCCGGGCTGTGACAGACCGAGTTGCTCGTTCAGGTTCTGCAACTGATCCGCCATCACGGCGACCTGCTCTTCCAGGGCGGCCAACCGCCGCGTGAGTTGGATCACATCGTCTTCTGTGGCGCTGCTGCCAGCGCTGGTCACCGCGCCCTGGGTTTGCGTCAAGTCCACAGGGCCACACAGCAAATGCGCCCATCTTTGTTCGCGTGCCCCGGGTGCCCGGGGCAGCTTGATCACCAGCGGTCCGCCTTTTTCGGTCGGGCGGTCTTGCATTTCCTCCAGAAAAGCGTCGACCGAGGCGATGTCGAGAAACCTGTACCAGCGCTCGGTGTTGAGCCGCAGTTCGCCCGCCGTTTGCGGGCCGCGCAGCGTCAGCATGCCGAGCAACACGGCCGATTGCTCGGGCACGCCCATGGCGCGCAAGAAGTTGTGTTCATACCGCGGTACCCGGCCGCCGCTGCTTTCGAAGATCAGGTTGAGTTGGCGCAACCCGTCAAGCGCTTCGATCAGCAAGGCGTCGGCCACTTGCATGACGGGTTCCCGGCTCGATTTCTGATTGCAGCCGCTGGACAGCGCGTTCAGCGTGAGCGGGTAGCTGTCGGGCACGGTGCGCGCTTTTTCCATCAAGGTACCCAACACCCGAGCTTCAATTGGGGTGAAAGGGCGTTCGGCAATGTTGTGGCGGTGTGGGGCGGTATCGAGGGTCATTACACTTCGGGGCTTAGGACAGGTTTGGACGTTGGCGTGAAGCAAAAAAACATTGTGATTCTGATCTCGGGCGGTGGCTCGAACATGGCGGCCATCGTTGAGGCCTCGCGTCGCCGGGACTGGCACGAGAAGCATGGCGCGCAAGTGGTTGCCGTGATCAGCAACAAGGCCGAAGCGCCTGGCTTGGCGTGGGCCAAGGCACAAGGCCTGACCACCTTCGCGCTGGACCACAAAACATTTGCTTCACGCGAAGCCTTTGATGCCTCGATGATGGCCCAGATTGACAGCTTTGAGCCAGCTTTGGTGGTGCTGGCGGGGTTTATGCGGATTCTCACCCCGGGTTTTGTCGATCATTTCGCGGGCCGGCTGATCAATATTCACCCCAGCTTGCTGCCTGCTTTTGCCGGCCTGAATACCCATCAGAGAGCGATTGATGCAGGCTGCAAATTCGCTGGTTGCACCGTTCACCGAGTGACCAGCGAACTCGATCACGGTGACATCCTTGACCAGGCGGTCGTTCCCGTGTTGCGTGGCGACACAGCCGAGTCACTGGCCGAGCGGGTGCTCACGCAAGAACACCGGATCTTTCCGGGCACGGTCGAGCGGTTGGTCGCCGCCTGAGGGCGTCTCAGTTGCCCTGCCTGTGGCGCTCACGCAGGGGTGTCAGCAGGTCTTCCAAACCGTTGTGGTCGATCTCGTGCATCAGCGCCACCAGTTTGCCCAACTCTCCATTGGGAAAGCCCTCGCGGGCGAACCAGTTGAGGTAGTTGCCTGGCAGATCGGCGATGGCGCGGCCCTTGTATTTTCCAAAGGGCATCTCGACGGTGAACAGGCGCTCCAGATGTTCCGGCGACATCGCAACTCCTGGGCTTAGACGCCGGTGTGGAAGACCAGGCCCGCGTGTTCGCGCATGGCGTGGAACTTGATCTTGGGCCAGTTGGCCTCCACGGCCCGCAGCGTGGCGGCATGGTCGACCAGCAACGTGGGCGCGTCCACTGCGTCCAGCGCCACCCGATGGCTGTTGGCATCAATGAACTTCTTGAGCTCGATCTCGCCGCCATCCTCGGGCGCGCAAGTCACCCAGCGCGCCACCTGATAGGGGCTGCCCATGATGCGGGCCTTGACGCCGTATTCGTGCTCCAGGCGGTGTGCCACCACTTCGAACTGCAGTTGGCCCACGGCGCCCAGCAGCAGCACCGAGCCAGCCACGGGGCGGAACACCTGGATCGCGCCTTCTTCGCCGAGCTGGGTCAGGCCTGCGCGCAGTTGCTTGGTGCGCAAAGGATCGGCCACTTCCACGCTACGGATGATCTCCGGGGCGAAAAAGGGCAGGCCGGTGAACTGAAGATTCTCGCCTTCGGTGAGCGTGTCGCCCAACTGCAGTACGCCGTGGTTCGGAATACCGATGATGTCGCCAGCAAAGGCCTCGTCCAGCAACTCGCGGCGCTGCGACAGAAATGACACCACGGTGTTGGGCCGCAGGTCTTTGCCTGAGCGCACCACCTTGATCTTCATGCCGCGCTGGAAATGACCGCTGGCCAGGCGTACAAAGGCGATGCGGTCCCGGTGGGCCGGATCCATGTTGGCCTGAATCTTGAAGACCACACCCGTGAACTTGGGCTCTTCAGGCTTCACCACGCGCTGCATCGCTGGCCGGTCGCCGGGTGGCGGCGCCAGGTCGACCAGCGCGTCCAGCACTTCGCGCACGCCAAAATTGTTGACGGCCGAGCCGAACAGCATGGGCGTCTGGCGCCCGGCCAGGAATTCTTCTTTGTCGAACGCGGTGGATGCACCCGCCACCAGCTCCAGTTCTTCCTTGGCCTGCTCAAAATCGCTGCCAAAGCGCTTCACGCTCTCGGGGTTGTCCAGGCCGATCAGCGCTTCTTCTTCGCCTCCGCGGCGGTCTTCGCCCGCGCTGAACACCCGCATCTGGTCGGTGCGGCGATCGAACACGCCGCGAAACGTCTTGCCCATGCCCACCGGCCAGGTGAATGGCACCACTGTCATGCCCAGCTCGCGCTCGATTTCGTCCATCAGGTCCAGCGGCGACTGCACTTCGCGGTCCATCTTGTTCACGAAAGTGAGGATGGGCGTATTGCGGGCGCGGCACACCTGCAGCAGGCGCCGGGTTTGGGGCTCCACCCCGTTGCCCGCATCGATCACCATCAAGGCGGCATCGACGGCGGTCAAGACGCGGTAAGTGTCTTCAGAGAAGTCCTGGTGACCGGGCGTGTCAAGCAGGTTGATCACACAGTCGCGGTATTCCATCTGCATGACCGACGATGCGACCGAAATGCCGCGCTGCTTCTCGATCTCCATCCAGTCGGAGGTCGCATGGCGCGCCGCTTTGCGGGCCTTTACGCTGCCGGCGATGTTGATGGCACCCGAGAAAAGCAACAGCTTTTCCGTGAGCGTGGTTTTACCCGCATCGGGGTGGGAAATGATGGCGAAGGTGCGCCGACGGCGCACCTGTTTGGCAATTTCGGACATAACCCGGGATTATCTCACTCACCCCTGGATACAGCCCGCCCCTTGCGCCGCTTCGCGTCTTGCCTCTAGGGGGGGCGAGACCAGTGCCCCGGCCAAGCCGCCTGCACGGTGTCCGCACGAACATGCATCGCGTTCCGGAAAAACGCTCGGAGCGAGATGCCTGCCAGCCAGGATGCCGCGGAACCGGCTTCGCCGGGCCGCCAGCATCGCCCCCTGGGGGGGTGACACCGCAGGTGGTGCGGGGGGGGAACCGGTCCAGGGGGGTGACAATACGCCCATGCACCCAAAAGCTCTTCTGGACGAATGCGCCAGCCTCATGGAACAGGTTTTTAAGTTCGATCACCCGGCGGATGCCGTGGTGTCGCGCTATTTCCGCGAGCACCGATCGCTCGGGCCGCGCGAGCGCGCCACCTTGTCTGACACGGTTTATGCCGCTTTGCGCGAGCGGCTCAAGTTTGAGTGGTTTGCCCGCTCGGGCAGCGGCTCCAAGTGGCGCAAGTTGTCGATCCTTGGATTTCCCGGTGATCGTGACTTCTTGAAAAGCGCCCTGACTGATCAGGAAAAAACCTGGCTCGACCATTGCCTGAACGCTTCCGACAACGAATTGATGGCGCCCCATCGCCACAACCTGCCCGAATGGCTGGCAACGGCTTTGCGGGATCAGCTGGGGGAAGAGTTTGACGCGCTGGTGGCCAGCCTGAACAAGATGGCCGCCCTGGATCTGCGCGTGAATCTGGTGAAGAAGAAGCGCGAAGCCGTTTTGGCCGACTTGCGGCAAGCCGGCCTGGAGTGCGAACCCACGCCGTATTCGCCTCTGGGCATCCGGTTGAAGGGCAAGCCTTCGTTGGCCAAGCTGCCTTCCTTTGTGCAGGGTGACGTTGAGGTGCAAGACGAAGGCTCACAGTTGCTGGCGTTGTTGATGGACGCCAAGCGCGGAGAAATGGTGGTCGACTTTTGTGCCGGCGCGGGCGGCAAGACGTTGGCCATGGGCGCGGCCATGCGCAACAGCGGGCGCCTCTATGCGTTCGACACCTCGGCTCACCGGCTGGATGCACTCAAGCCACGTCTGGCCCGCAGTGGCTTGTCCAACGTGCACCCGGTGGCCATTGCCCACGAGCGCGACGATCGCATCAAGCGCCTGGCCGGCAAGATCGATCGGGTGCTGGTCGACGCACCCTGTTCGGGTTTGGGAACCTTGCGGCGCAGTCCTGATCTCAAGTGGCGTCAGACACCGGCCTCGGTGGCCGCACTCGCCGAACTGCAGGCCGCGATTTTGAACAGCGCTGCGCGCCTGCTCAAGCCGGGTGGACGTTTGGTGTATGCCACCTGCAGCCCGCTGCCGCAAGAGGACGAAGCCATCGTGACAGCTTTTGGTGAAGCCCACCCCGAATTTGAACCGATGGATGTGTTTGACTTGCTGGGCAGCGTGCAAGTGGGGCAGGCCGAGGCCCTGGTGGCGGGGGCTGAGGGGCAGCGGAGCCTGCGTTTGTGGCCCCATCGACACGGTACAGACGGGTTTTTTGCCGCGGTTTGGCAGAAAAAGGCCGGATAAGGCCGGGAAATGTCCTGAATTTCACCTACATGGTTGTTTGCCAGGGCGCCATCATGATGCTCCGTATAGGTGAATTGGGCCCCTCGCCTTAAAATGTCGTGTTGCCCGGGTCGCATTGGCGTGGCTTGGGCTGGCTGAATAGTAGGAACTTCATGATTGCAAGCGATACCCTGACGATGTCCGACCTCTGGTTTGGAGTCGTGCAGTTTTTGTCTGATGGCCTGACCGGCGCCTCCTGGTGGCAAATCATTTTGGCCACCCTGGCGCTTACCCACGTGACCATCGCCGGTGTGACCATTTACCTGCACCGCCACCAGGCTCACCGCTCGCTGGATTTGCATCCCATTGCTTCGCATTTTTTCCGTTTCTGGATGTGGCTGACCACAGGGCAGGTGACCAAAGAGTGGGCCGCGATTCACCGCAAGCACCACGCCAAGTGTGAGCAAGCTGAAGATCCGCACAGCCCTCACGTACATGGCATTAAAACGGTGCTGCTGACCGGTGCCGAGCTGTATCGCAAAGAGTCCAAGAATCTGGAAACCATGGCGCGCTATGGCCATGGCACACCGAACGACTGGATCGAGCGAAATCTCTACACCCGTTTTTCCTGGCAAGGCGTAGGCCTGATGATGATCATCGACGTGGCTTTGTTTGGCGCGGCCGGTTTGACGGTTTGGGCTGTTCAAATGGCCTGGATCCCGATCACTGCCGCTGGCATCATCAACGGAGCTGCCCACTATTGGGGCTACCGCAATTTTGAAGCCGCCGACGCCAGCACCAACATTTCCCCCTGGGGCATTCTGATCGGCGGCGAGGAGCTGCACAACAACCACCACACCTACCCAACCTCGGCAAAGCTCTCGGTCAAGCCCTACGAATTTGACATCGGGTGGATGTACATCCGCATGATGGAAATGGTCGGTTTGGCCACGGTGAAGAAGACACCGCCGAAACTGGCCTTTGGCGATGTGCGCCCGGTGGCGGATGAAAAAACGCTGGAAGCCCTGATCGCACACCGCTATGAAGTGATGGCCGGTTATGCGCGCGAGATGCGGGCAGCCTGCAAGCGCGAGATGGATGTCTTGCAAGCCTGTAGCGCCGATGTGCGCGTGATGGCCACGGCGCGCCGCTGGTTGCACAGGGACGATGAAAAAGTCCCCGCAAGTGTGAAGCCGCAATTGGCACAGGCCAGGGCGGAGCATCCGGTGCTCGACAAAATGGTGACGATGCGCGAAGAGTTGCGGGCACTTTGGTCCAGCAGCCACGCCACGCGCGAGCAATTGGCGGTTGATCTGCAGGCTTGGTGCCGCCGCGCCGAAGAGAGCGGCATTGCCGCGCTGCGTGATTTTTCTATCCAGTTGCGTTCAGCGCGAGCCTGAATCTGGCTCACCCATGTGCCGCACCTTTGGTGCGTCACCCCCTCAAGGAAGGACAGCGCTGGCGGATCCGGATCGGCGGCGTTCACGGTTAGGTCCTCTCTTTGATTGAATCCCATGGGCTCGCCTTTGCGCGAGCCCATTTGCTTTCCGGGTATGTGCGTTTTTTGAGCGACCACTTGCGGACGCTTTGAACCGTTGAAAGTAAAGCGTGCAGGGCAGCGAGCGACTCGATCGGATTTGATTCAGGCAACAAAAAAACCCGCTGGATCTCAGCGGGTTTTTTGTTGGAGATTTCTGAATTACTTCAGCTTGATCTCTTTGTAGTCCACGTGCTTGCGCGCTTTTGGATCAAATTTCTTGATCAGCATCTTGTCCGGCGTGGTCTTTTTGTTTTTGGTCGTGGTGTAGAAGTGGCCGGTTCCAGCAGTGGATTCCAGCTTGATCTTCTCGCGCGTGCCTTTGGTTGCCATGGTGTGTGCTCCTTATGCCTGGCCACGTGAGCGCAGATCTGCGAGCACGGCTTCGATGCCATTTTTGTCGATCAAACGCAGTGCAGCGCTCGAAACGCGCAGGCGCACCCAACGGTTCTCGGCTTCGACCCAGAAACGGCGGTATTGCAGGTTCGGCAGGAACCGGCGCTTGGTTTTGTTGTTGGCGTGGGAAACATTGTTTCCGACCATGGGCTTCTTGCCCGTTACGTCGCAGACGCGTGCCATGTGGACACTCCGATACTTGATTCACAGCCAGTTCACAAGATTCAAGGGGCTTGATGCCCGTTGGTGCCTGTTTGCCAGCCTCACCTCGCCAAAAAAAGGGTGGCGGTAACCCTGGAGAATCTTTGCGCCATCTCGGCCCCTGACGGGCACGCAATCGCAGCAAAGCCTTGGATTATAGCGCGGGCAGCTATCCTGTTGGGGGAAATCCAATCGGACAGCGTGCGCGCGCTTATTCAGGCTTCGTTTTGTTCCAGGAAACGCTGCGCGTCCAATGCGGCCATGCAGCCAGTGCCGGCACTGGTGATGGCTTGCCGGTACACGTGGTCTTGCACGTCGCCTGCCGCGAACACACCGGGCACGCTGGTCATGGTGGCCATGCCTTTCAAGCCACTTTGCGTGACGATGTAGCCGTCTTTCATCTCCAGCTGGCCTTTGAAAATGTCGGTGTTGGGCTGGTGGCCGATGGCGATGAAACAGCCTTTGAGGGGGATATCCTCCGTTGTGCCGGTCTGCACATTCTTCAGGCGCATGCCCGTCACGCCCGACTGATCGCCCAGCACTTCTTCCAGTGTGCTGTGCAACTTCAGTTCAATTTTGCCTGCGGCCACTTTTTCCATCAGTTTGTCCACAAGGATGGCTTCGGCCTTGAAGGTGTCGCGGCGGTGCACGAGGTACACCTTGCTGGCGATGTTGGACAAATACAAAGCCTCTTCGACGGCGGTATTGCCGCCTCCGACCACGCTGCAAATTTCATTGCGGTAGAAGAATCCGTCGCAGGTGGCGCAAGCCGAGACGCCTTTGCCCATGAAGGCTTCTTCGGAAGGCAGGCCAATGTATTTGGCCGAGGCACCGGTGCAGAGAATCAGCGCGTCGCAGCTGTATTGCCCGCTGTCCCCGGTCAAAACAAATGGGCGTTTGGAGAAGTCAACCGTGTTGATGTGGTCGAACACGATCTCGGTGTTGAAGCGTTCGGCGTGGGCCTGAAAGCGCTGCATCAGCTCAGGTCCCTGCACACCATCGACATCGGCCGGCCAGTTGTCGACGTCGGTGGTGGTCATCAGTTGGCCGCCCTGGGCAATGCCGGTGATCAGGAGAGGCTTCAAGTTGGCTCTGGCGGCATAGACTGCAGCGGTATAGCCTGCAGGGCCGGAGCCCAGGATAAGTACTTTGGTATGCTTCATGGGGAAATTTTCGATGCCAATCGTTTGGCAAGTGGTTTAGAGTAGGCGCGTTTGTATGTGCAGCCACTGGTCACACTGGTTGGAGGCGACTGTCTGGTGTGCGTTTGGGTTCATTGTATGAAAGAGCGCGGCAGCAGCGGCGCGATCTGAGGAATTTGAAAAATGTCTATCTTGTCCAACCTGGATTTGATTCGCCGGGTCCCTTTGTTTTCAACGCTGACGCAGGCCCAGGCTGAATCGGTTGCCGATGCGGTGATCAAAAAACGCTTCAAACGCGGGGAGTGCATCGTTGAACAAGGCAAGAAGTCAAATATGTTGGCGATTGTGCTCACCGGTCGTGCCCGGGTGGTCACCACCGACGCGCGAGGCCGCGAAGTCATTTTGGCCACGATGAACCCGGGTGACTATGTTGGCGAAATGAGTCTGATCGACAACCAACCGCATTCTGCAACGGTTCGAGCCGAGGTGCAGACCGATGTTTTGATTTTGGGGCGTGTCGAATTTGCACGCTGCCTGCCGGAAAATACCTCGATGGCTTATGCGGTCATGAAAGGGCTGGTCCAGCGCTTGCGTCACGCTGACCGCAAGATCGAGTCGCTGGCCCTTATGGATGTGTATGGTCGCGTAGCCCGTGCATTGCTGGAGTTTGCCCAGCCCGACAAGAACGACGAACTGGTGATCCGCGACCGCGTGTCTCGCCAGGATGTGGCCAAGATGATCGGTGCGTCGCGCGAAATGGTCAGTCGCGTCATGAAGGACTTGGAGGACCGCGGGTTCATCGAGCTTCGCGAAGATGGTGTGACTGTCATCAAGGACCGCCTGAGTTCAATTGGCTGAAGCGACCCTTTGCTCGGGGGGCTTTGATCTTGTTGGGGGCCATTCCTTGCCGACAGGTTGCTGTTACCTTTCTTCATTGACTGTCGCCTGAACGTTGCGTCTTGCTGCGTTAAGCTTGGCGTCGCAATGACGCAAGGCTTATGACTTATTCACTGAACACTCTCAATGCCGATCGGGCCCATGCGGGGCCAGGACCGCTGGCCCGTCTGAGCCAAGAAGCCATGCTCATTCTGGGTGCGGTTTTGCTGATGTTTTGGTTGCTGGCGATGGTGAGCTACTCCGCAACCGACCCCGCTTGGAGTACGTCAGGCTCACATTCCGATGTGTCCAATCTGGGTGGTCGGCTCGGCGCTTTGCTGGCCGATGTGGGCTACTACCTGCTGGGCTGGTCGGTCTGGTGGTGTTTTTTTGCCGGCCTGCGCGCTTGGTTGGCCGTACTGGCACTTCGCCTGCGTTCGACGCCATCAGCGGTTGCCGCTATTGACCCCCCGGAGGCTTGGTGGCGCGGGCCAGCGGCGCGGCGTACCGCCTTCGCTCTGGCGCTGGTGGGTTTGCTGTGTGCCAGTGGCGTTTTGGAATGGAGCCGTTTGTACCGGTTGGAAGCATTGTTGCCGGGCACTTCGGGTGGGGTGCTGGGTTCCGTGCTGGGCCCGTGGACGGTGGGTTGGCTGGGTTTTACCGGTACCGCCGTGGTTACTTTGGGATTGATGGTGCTGACGCTGCCCCGTGTTTTTCAGTTTTCCTGGGGGCATTGGGCTGAATTGATCGGCGCGCGATTTGACGGCTGGTTCGAAACACGCCGGGAAAAGCGTGAGGCGGTGGAAGACCACCGGATCGGTGAGCGCGCTGCGCGCGAGCGCGAAGAGGTCGTCAAAGTGGAGCGGGTGGAGATCGAAGAGCACCATGTGGTTCCGGTCTTCATTGAGCCTGCGGTGGTGGAGGTTCCCAAGAGTGAGCGCGTGGCCAAGGAACGCCAGAAACCTTTGTTCTCCGAGATGCTCGACAGCCAGTTGCCACAGGTCGACTTGCTCGATGCGGCGCCGGCCAACCAGATCAGCGTGGACAACCAGACGCTGGAGATGACCAGCCGCCTGATCGAGAAGAAGCTCAAAGACTTTGGCGTTGAAGTGCGCGTGGTGGCGGCCGCGCCGGGCCCCGTGATCACCCGCTATGAGATCGAACCAGCCACTGGTGTCAAGGGCTCGCAAGTGGTCAACCTGAGCCGCGATCTGGCCCGTTCGTTGTCGCTGGTGTCCATTCGTGTGATCGAAACCATTCCAGGCAAAAACCTGATGGCGCTCGAGCTGCCCAATGCCAAGCGCCAGATGATCAAGCTCAGCGAGATCCTGGGTTCTTCTGTTTACAACGACGCCAAATCCCTGCTGACCATGGGCCTGGGCAAAGACATCAGCGGTTTGCCGGTGGTCGCCGACCTGGCCAAGATGCCACACTGCCTGGTGGCGGGTACAACGGGCTCGGGCAAATCGGTCGGTATCAACGCCATGATTCTGTCGCTGCTCTACAAGGCCGATGCGAAAGACGTGCGCTTGCTGCTGATCGACCCCAAGATGCTGGAGATGAGCGTTTACGAAGGCATTCCACATTTGCTGGCGCCGGTGGTGACCGACATGAAGCACGCCGCCAACGGCCTGAACTGGTGCGTAGGCGAGATGGAGAAGCGGTACAAGCTCATGAGCAAGATGGGCGTGCGCAACCTGGCCGGCTACAACGTCAAGATCGACGAGGCCAAGGCGCGTGGCGAGATCATTGGTAACCCGTTCAGCCTGACGCCCGAGCAGCCTGAACCATTGGATCGACTGCCCTACATCGTGGTCGTGATCGACGAACTGGCCGATCTGATGATGGTGGTCGGCAAGAAGATCGAAGAGCTGATTGCGCGCCTGGCGCAAAAGGCCCGCGCCGCCGGTATCCACCTGATTCTGGCGACGCAGCGCCCCAGCGTGGATGTGATCACCGGTCTGATCAAGGCCAACATTCCCACGCGTCTGAGTTTTCAGGTGAGCAGCAAGATCGACAGCCGCACCATCCTGGACCAGATGGGCGCCGAGAGCTTGCTGGGCATGGGTGACATGCTGTACCTGCCCTCGGGCACCGGCTTCCCCATTCGCGTACACGGTGCGTTCGTGAGCGATGACGAAGTGCACCGTGTTGTGGCTTACCTGAAGGAGCGCGGCGGAGAGCCCAACTACGTCGAAGGCATTCTGGAGGCGCCTGGTGGCGATGGCGAGGCTGGTGATATTTTTGGCGATGGTGGCGACAGCAGCGAAAAGGACGCGCTGTACGACCAGGCCGTAGAAATTGTGCTCAAGGACCGCAAAGCCAGTATTTCGTATGTGCAGCGCAAGCTCAAAATCGGCTACAACCGCGCCGCGCGCTTGCTGGAAGAGATGGAAAAGGCTGGCATGGTCAGCTCACTGACCTCCAGTGGCCAGCGCGACATTCTGGTGCCTGCCCGACCCGAGTAACGGTTGGACCACCTGGGCGACCTTCCTCAACAGGAACCCTTGTGGTCGCTCATCACTCATACCCGCCATGAATCTACACAAACGTCTATTGTTATTGGCCCTGGCCGCACCACTTTGCCTGGCCTCGTTGGCGGTACGCGCTGACGGGTTGTCGGAAATGGCCACTTTTCTGCGCGAAGTGAACAGCGCGCAAGCCACGTTCACCCAGGTGGTGACATCGCCTCTGCGCAAGGGTGAAAGCGCTGCGCGGAAGAAAACATCCAGCGGTCGATTTGAATTCCTGAGACCCAACCGCTTTCGCTTTGAATACACCAAGCCCTTTGAGCAAAGCATCGTGGCCGATGGCGACATGCTGTGGCTGTATGACGTGGATCTGAACCAGGTCACGGCGCGCAAGCAAAAAGACGTTTTGGGCAGCACGCCAGCGGCCCTGATTGCAGCGGGCACCGATATCAAGTCGCTTGCGGCGGTGTTTGAACTCAAATCGGTTCCCGCGACCAACGGTGTGGAGTGGGTCGATGCGCGCCCGCGTGGAAGCGATGGGCAACTGCAAAACGTGCGCATAGGATTCCGACAAGGCCGGTTGGTGGCCCTGGAAATTCTGGACAGTCTGGGGCAGCTATCGCTTCTGACGTTTGCCGATTGGCAGAGCAACGCACCTCTCAAAGCGGAGAGCTTCCGTTTTGTGCCGCCTGCGGGCGTGGACGTGATTCGTCCCTGATTTTGTGACCACCGCTGCGTACACCCATCAACCTCTGGCCGAACGGCTGCGCCCACATTCGCTGGGTGAGGTGATTGGGCAGCAACAGTTGCTGGGGGAGGGCATGGCTTTGCGGCTGGCCTTCGAATCGGGCCAGCCGCACAGCTGCATTCTCTGGGGTCCCCCCGGCGTCGGCAAGACCACCATTGCGCGCCTCATGGCCAACGCGTTTGATGCCCAGTTCATCACCATCAGCGCGGTTCTGGGGGGCGTCAAGGACATCCGTGAGGCGGTGGACAAAGCCGAACTGGCACGCGATGGTTTGATGGCGCAGCGCACCATTGTTTTTGTGGACGAGGTACACCGCTTCAACAAAAGCCAGCAAGATGCATTTTTACCGCATGTAGAAAGCGGTCTCTTCACCTTCATCGGCGCGACCACCGAAAACCCGTCGTTTGAAGTGAATTCGGCCTTGCTTTCGCGTGCGGCTGTGTACGTTCTGACGTCGCTTAGTGAGGACGATTTACGCCAACTCATCGGACGAGCTCAGGCTATTGACGCGGTGCCATCGGTGCAGGATGCTGCGGCCGACCGTTTGATTTCCTATGCCGATGGCGATGCACGGCGGTTGCTGAACACATTGGAAACGCTGGCCGTGGCTGCGAAGCGCGAAAAGCTCACCGAGGTGACAGATGCCTGGTTGATGCGCGTGTTGGGCGAGCGTATGCGCCGCTACGACAAAGGGGGTGAGCAGTTCTATGACACCATCAGCGCGCTGCACAAAAGCGTGCGCGGATCAGACCCTGATGCCGCACTGTATTGGTTCGTTCGAATGCTGGACGGCGGTGCAGAGCCGCGCTACATGGCGCGGCGCTTTATCCGGATGGCCAGCGAAGACATCGGGTTGGCCGATCCACGGGCATTGCGCATGGCTCTGGACGCAGCCGATGTCTACGAGCGCCTGGGCACACCCGAGGGCGAGTTGGCCCTGGCCGAGTGTGTGGTGTACCTGGCGGTCGCGCCGAAATCGAATGCAGTCTACAAGGCCTTTAACGAAGCCAAGGCATTTGTAAAAAAAGACGGAACGCGGCCTGTGCCCATGCATTTGCGCAACGCTCCGACCAAGCTCATGAAAGAACTCGACTACGGGAAGGGCTACCGCTATGCCCACGATGAAGTCGACGGGTTTGCCGCGGGTGAAAACTACCTGCCCGAAGGCATGGCAGCGCCTGATTTCTACCGACCGGTCGAGCGGGGGCTGGAGATCCGTATAGCCGATAAGCTGCGCGAGTTGAAAAAACGCAATCATCAATCTGACTAATGTTGAGCCAATCCTGCTGATGTTCGGCCGAGCGGGCCCAGACTTTGCGGGTAAACCCCATCTTGCTAGGGGCTTACACCCTTAAATTGTCTGTATTCGATCGTTACAATCGCGCTCCAACCCGCAGTCGGTCTTGCCATGGATCGAACCTGGCGGGTTTTTTGCTAAATTGAAACGGTTGGTTTGCGGAAACCACCCAAAGCCTCTCAGAACTCGGAGAACCCTTATGGAAGTATTGCTTCAGCAGGTCATCAATGGACTGGTCCTGGGCAGCATGTATGCGCTGGTGGCCCTTGGCTACACCATGGTGTACGGCATCATTGGTTTGATCAACTTTGCTCACGGCGAGGTGCTCATGGTGGGTGCGCTGACCAGCTGGACCTTGATCGGTTGGATGAGTGAAGCTTGGGTAGGCATGCCTGGCTGGGTCTTGCTGCTGACCGCCACGCTGATCTCCATGGTCGTGTGTGGCACTTTGGCCTACGCGATTGAAAAGATGGCCTACCGCCGCTTGCGCAACTCGCCACGGCTGGCGCCCTTGATCACGGCCATTGGTATGTCGCTTTTGCTGCAAACCTTCGCCATGATCATCTGGAAGCCCAACCCAAAATCGTATCCATCGATGTTGCCAACCGATCCGTTTGAGTTTGGTGGTGCGGTGATTTCGGTGACACAGGTCACCATTCTGGCCACCACGGCGATCACGCTCGCCCTGCTGATGTGGCTGGTGAATCACACCAACCTGGGGCGTGCCATGCGTGCCACCGCTGAAAATCCGCGTGTGGCGGCGCTGATGGGCATCAAGCCCGACATGGTGATTTCCGCTACCTTCATCATTGGCGCGATGCTGGCGGCGATTGCCGGTGTGATGTGGGCTTCGAACTACGGCACTGTGCAGCACACCATGGGCTTCATGCCCGGGTTGAAATCGTTCGTGGCAGCTGTCATGGGTGGTATCGGCAACCTTGGCGGCGCCGTGCTGGGTGGCATCGTGCTGGGCTTGATCGAATCGTTGGGGGCTGGCTACCTGGGCAAGCTCACGGGCGGTGTGCTGGGCAGCCAGTACTCTGACATTTTTGCTTTCATCATGTTGGCGCTGGTGTTGACGTTGCGGCCCTCTGGCTTGCTGGGTGAACGCGTGGCCGATCGCGCGTAAAGCCAAAGGAGTTTTGATATGTTGAATACCAAAAATGGCAAGTTGATAGCTTTTGTGGTGGCGGGTATTGCACTGTTGGTGCTGCCGCTGCTGTTGCAGGCCACGGGCAGCAACTCCTGGGCCCGAATCGTTGATCAGGCGCTGTTGTATGTGCTGCTGGCTTTGGGCCTGAACATTGTGGTGGGCTACGCTGGGCTGCTTGATCTGGGCTACATCGCATTCTTTGCGGTGGGTGCTTATGTCTATGGCCTGCTTTCTTCGCCCCACCTGGCGGAGGCTTTCACCTCCATTGCAGCGGCCTTTCCAGGTGGACTGCACACCAATATTTTTGTGGCCATCGTGATCGCGGCGGTGGTCGCGGGGGTGATGGGCATGATTCTTGGTGCGCCAACGCTCAAGCTGCGTGGCGACTACCTGGCCATCATCACGCTGGGCTTTGGTGAAATCGTTCGCATTTTCCTGCTGAACCTCGACCGCCCCATCAACATCACCAACGGCCCCAAAGGCCTGCCAGGTGTCGATGCACCTTCGGTGTTCGGGATCAGTTTTGCGAAGCCTTTTTATGTTGGTGACTACATGGTTGAACCCGTCACCATGTATTACTACCTCTTCATGGTCTTTGTTGTTGCGGCGGTCATTTTGTCCTACCGCTTGCAGGACTCCCGTATTGGCCGGGCCTGGATGGCCATTCGCGAAGATGAAATTGCAGCCAAGGCCATGGGCTTGAACACCCGCAACCTGAAGCTGCTGGCTTTCGGTATGGGCGCTACTTTCGGTGGTGTCTCCGGCGTGTTGTTTGCCTCCTTTCAGCGCGGCGTTTATCCCGAGTCGTTCATCTTGATGGAGTCGGTCATGGTTGTGGCCATGGTTGTGCTGGGCGGTATTGGCCACATTCCTGGTGTGATCCTGGGCGCGTTGCTGCTGGCGGGCTTGCCGGAGGTCTTGCGCCATGTGGCCGGGCCACTGTCACAAATGACCGATGGCCGGCTGGCACCTGAAATCCTTCGCCAACTGCTGATTGCTTCGGCGATGGTGGTGGTGATGCTGATCCGCCCCAAAGGCTTGTGGCCATCGCCCGAGCATGGCAAATCATTGAGCAAGTGAGGCAGACCAAATGAGTGAAACCATTCTCAAAGTGGCCAACGTGTCCAAACGCTTTGGCGGCCTGCAAGCGCTGAGCGATGTGGGCATCGAAATCCATCGGGGCGAGGTGTATGGGCTGATCGGCCCCAATGGTGCTGGCAAGACCACGTTCTTCAACGTGCTGACGGGCCTGTACACGCCCGACAGCGGCTCCTTCGAGCTCGCCGGGAAGTCTTACAAGCCCACGGCCGTGCACGAAGTGGCAAAAGCCGGTATCGCCCGTACTTTTCAGAACATCCGACTGTTTCCAGACATGACGGCGTTGGAAAACGTGATGGTCGGGCGTCATATGCGAACCCATTCCGGCTTGATTGGTGCGGTCTTCCGTACATCGAGTTTCAAAAAGGAAGAGGCCGAAATCGCGGCCCGCGCTCACGAACTGCTCGACTATGTGGGCATCGGCAAATTTGCCGACTACAAGTCGCGCACCTTGAGCTATGGCGACCAACGCCGCCTGGAAATCGCCCGAGCACTGGCAACCGACCCTCAGTTGATCGCGCTTGACGAGCCGGCTGCGGGCATGAACGCCACCGAAAAAATCCAGTTGCGCGAACTGATCGACCAGATTCGCAAAGACAACCGCACCATTTTGCTGATCGAACACGATGTGAAGCTGGTGATGGGTTTGTGTGACCGCGTGACGGTGCTCGATTACGGCAAGCAGCTCTCATCGGGCACGCCTGCAGAGGTGCAGAACGACCCCAAGGTGATCGAAGCCTATCTGGGGACGGGCGGAGCTTGATGCGCCCCCCGCGCCGCGCCGCGCGCGTCACCCCCCAGGGGGCAACGCTGGCCGACTGGCAATGCCAGATCGGCGGCGTTCTGGAAAAGACACCTCGCTCGCGACGTTCTGAATGAACAAGGAAACATGAGATGGCAAACACATTACTCAAAGTCAGCGGCCTGAAGGTCGCGTATGGCGGTATCAAGGCGGTCAAGGGCATTGATCTGGAGGTGAAGGAAGGCGAGTTGATTTCGCTGATCGGATCCAACGGCGCTGGCAAAACCACGACCATGAAGGCGATCACTGGCTCCCTGTCGTTCGAAGCGGGCGACATTGAATACCTGGGGCAGTCCATCAATGGGCAAGGCCCCTGGGATCTTGTGAGGCAGGGGTTGGTCATGGTGCCGGAGGGCCGCGGCGTGTTCACGCGGATGAGCATCACCGAAAACCTGCAGATGGGTGCCTACATCCGGACAGACAAGGATGGAATCCAGAAAGACATTGAACGCATGTTTGGCATCTTTCCGCGCCTCAGGGAGCGCAAAGACCAACTGGCCGGCACCATGAGTGGCGGTGAGCAGCAGATGCTGGCCATGGCCCGCGCGCTGATGAGCCAGCCCAAGGTCCTGTTGCTCGACGAGCCGTCGATGGGCTTGTCGCCCATCATGGTGGACAAGATTTTTGAGGTGGTGCGCGAAGTGGCCTCTCAGGGCGTGACGATTTTGCTGGTTGAGCAAAACGCCCAGCGTGCGCTGCAGATTGCCCACCGCGGCTATGTGATGGACTCGGGTGAAATCACCATGACCGGTCCAGGCAAGGAGCTTTTGGTCGACCCCAAGGTCAGGGAGGCCTACCTGGGGCATTGAAAGAGCCATCTCTGCGCTGTCTTCGGCAGGGGCAGTGCTGCTGGCCTGGCAAAGCCAGATCCACGGTACCCCGGGGTGTCGAGAATCGCCCGATATTTCCAGCGTCTGCCAAAAACTTACAATTACGGGTTGCACTGCGCAGATGGCTGCGGATGTGCAGCCCGTTTTTTATTGCACCATGACACAAGCACCCACTCCCCAAGCCCAGCCCGTTGTTGCCTCCGTTGACGAGAATCAGTTGATTGTCGAGCGCCGTGAAAAGCTCAAGGCGATGCGCGAGACGCAGAAGCAGGGCGGGGCGGTGGCATTTCCCAACGATTTCAAACCAGCCGACAAAGCCGCCGCGCTGTTCGCCGCCCACGGTGAGTCCACCAAGGAAGCGCTCGAAGGCGCACCCGTGCGTGCCAGCGTGGCCGGCCGCATGATGCTCAAGCGCGTGATGGGCAAGGCGAGCTTCGCCACCCTGCAGGACGCCTCCATGGGCGAGAGTGGCGGCCGCATCCAGATCTACCTGAACAACGACAGCGTGGGCGAAGACGTTCACGGCGCGTTCAAGCATTGGGACCTGGGCGACATCGTGGCCGCCGAAGGCGTGTTGTTCAAAACCCGCACTGGCGAGCTCACCATCCACGCCGACAACATCCGTTTGCTCACCAAGAGCCTGCGCCCGCTGCCCGACAAATTCCACGGTATTCACGACCAGGAGATCAAGTACCGCCAGCGCTATGTGGACCTGATGACCGACGAAAGCGCCCGCAAGCGTTTCATCACGCGCAGCCAGACGCTTTCCAGCATCCGCGATTACATGGTGAGTCATGGCTTCCTGGAAGTGGAAACGCCCATGCTGCACCCGATTCCGGGCGGCGCCAACGCCAAGCCCTTCAAGACACACCACAACGCGCTCGATCAGGAAATGTTCCTGCGCATCGCGCCTGAGTTGTATCTGAAGCGCTTGCTGGTGGGAGGGTTTGACCGCGTGTTTGAAATCAACCGCAGCTACCGCAACGAAGGCATCAGCGTTCGCCACAACCCCGAATTCACCATGATGGAGTTCTACGCGGCCTACTGGAATTACCAGGACCTGATGGACTTCAATGAGCAACTGATCCGGCATGTGGTTAAGCAGGTGCACGGCGACACGCCGCTGACCTATAACGGCCAGCCGGTCGATGTCATGTCGCCCTTCGAGCGCCTGACCATCCGCCAGGCCATCGAGAAGTACACCGACGCAGGCGACGGCGCAGACAGCGCCGAGTGGCTGATCCCTGCTTTGAAAAAGCTCGGTATGTCGGAGGCCAAGCACCAGCTGAGCACGCGCAGCCTCGCCAGCCTTCAGGTCCTGTATTTTGAAGAGACGGTCGAAGAGAAGCTCTGGAACCCCACCTTCATCATGGACCACCCTATCGAAATCTCGCCCCTGGCCCGCGCCAACGACAAGAACCCCGAAGTCACCGAGCGCTTCGAGCTCTACATCACCGGCCGCGAGTTCGGCAACGCCTTCTCAGAGCTGAACGACGCCGAAGACCAGGCCGCTCGCTTCCATGCGCAAGTGGCCAGCAAAGACAGCGGCGACGATGAAGCCATGCACTACGACGCCGACTTCATCCGCGCGCTGGAATACGGCATGCCCCCCGCCGGCGGCTGCGGCATCGGCATTGACCGTTTGATGATGCTGTTGACCGACAGCCCCAGCATCCGCGATGTGATTCTGTTCCCTGCGTTGCGCCGCGAGGCCTGATCAACAACCCGTGTTGAGTTCGCGCACCATCGAGTTTTGGTCTTGGCGATTGTTCGCCGTGGCTTTGGTGGTGTCGCTGGGCGTGAGCTGGTGGGACTACCCGCAACGCTGGCACACGCCGGGATATTGGCTGCGCAATCTGATCATGTACTGGCTCTACTGGTCGCCTAGACTGGCCGGAGTGTTCATGTTGACCGGGTTTGTGAGCCGGGCCTGGAACACGCGTGGCGGGCGTCGCTTGCTGGCGATGCTGATGAGTGTGGGTGTGATGATTGGTCTGTGGTCGTCCCTGGTCGAGCCTCAGCAACTGCAAGTGCGCGAAACCGTGCTCACCGGCCTGCCCGAAGGTGCCGAGCCGGTGCGCCTAGCCGTGATCTCGGATGTGCACTGGGGCCTCTTCTTTCGCGACAGTCAGCTCCAAGGTCTGGTCGACAAACTCAATACGCTGGAAGTCGATGCCGTTCTCGTTGCTGGTGACTGGACCCACGAGCCACCGCTTGATCTCAAAACCGGTCTGGCACCTCTCGCGAGCATTCGCCACCCGGTGTACGGGGTGATGGGCAACCACGATGTTGAGGCCCCGGGGCCGCCACTCACCGAAGCTCTGCGGGAAGCCCTGAAAGCCAACGGCGTTCAAATGCTGGAAGGGCGCATGGTGACCTGGAAAGGTTGGGAGCTGGTTGGTCTGGACGATCAATGGGGCGGCTCGCCAGGGCCACAAGTGGCGGCTTTGTGGCCCAATGAGCGCGGCCACGATCGGCCGCAGCCCTCCAGAAGAATCGTGCTCGCGCACCAGCCGGACACGCTGGCCTTGTTGCCCGAGCAGGGCGCGTTTTTGGCCATCGCCGGCCATACCCATGGTGGACAGATCTGGATTCCCGGGCTCACACCCTGGTGGCTTCGCAACACCAACAGTGAGCAATCTTGGTGGAATGGTTTGTATTCGACGCGTGTCGGCCCCGTTTTCGTGACACCGGGCGTGGGAACCGTTGGCTTGCCAGCCCGCCTGGCGGTGCCCCCCATGATCGATGTGATCGAGTTGCGTTGAATCAGTCAGGCGCCCTGAATGCGCCTCAGGAGCAGACAGCCATCGGGTGCAACCCTTCTGATGCGGGTTTAAAACCCATGTGCCATAGTCAACGTGGACGCGAGGCTGGCAGCAAGAGGTCTTTTATTCAGTGACCAACCATCAGGAGCGTTCGCCGGTATTTCGCAGGGAGTTGATCAACATGGCCGTGCGTGCTGATGGCTCCTTGGATGGCGGGACTTGTTTCCGGGTGCGGGCTTGCCCTATTTGTGAACAGAAGAGATCAAAGGCCGGCGCGGTGCATTCAAGAACAGGATTTATTGAGAAGGTGGTGACGAAAATGCAAAAAGAGGAAGCCCTGCTTGTTCAGGAAAAAGATTATTTCATCACGCGCGGCGAGAAACGCTACGCGGGAATTCACCTGCTGATTGATTTGTATGGCGCTTCGCACCTCAGTGACATTGCCTACATTGAAAAGACCATGCGGCATTGTGTAGAAGCTGCGCAGGCCACCCTGCTGCACATGCATCTGCACCGGTTCGAGCCCGATGGGGTGAGCGGTGTGGCGGTGCTCGCCGAAAGCCATATCTCGGTGCACACCTGGCCTGAAAGCCGCTACGCTGCTTTTGATGTTTTCATGTGTGGCGACACACATCCGGAAGTTTGCATCGAAATCATGCGCGAGGCCTTCGAGGCAGAGCGTATCGATGTGCAGGAAATCTTGAGAGGAGAAGTTGATGAGTGATTTCAAATGGTGGCATGAACGGTCTGATGGACATGGCATCACCACCTCGGTGGAAGTCAAGTTGTTGCACTCGGAGCAAAGCCCGTACCAGCTCATCGAAATCTACGACCACCAGTCGTTTGGCCGGTTGCTGGTGCTCGATGGCTACATTCAGGCCAGCCAGGCCGATGAGTTCATCTACCATGAGATGGCGGTGCACGTGCCGCTCCTTGGGCGTGAGCGCAAAGACGCTTCGGTGCTTGTCATCGGTGGCGGCGAAGGCGGCATCGTGCGCGAAAGCCTCAAACACGATTTTGTGACCAGCGTCACCATGGTCGAAATCGACCAGCGCGTGGTGGATCTGGCGAGCGAGTACCTGGCCGTCAATGGTGATTACAAAGACCCCCGCGTCACGCTCATCATCGACAATGCGGCGAACTTTGTCAGCCAGGCGCTCAAAGACGGCAAAACCTATGACCTGATCGTGCTCGACCTGACCGAGCCCGTTGGCCCATCGTCTTGTCTGTTCACCGAAAAGTTTCTGACGGAAGTGGTTTCTCTGGTGTCGGAAACCGGCGTGATCCTGGATTCGGACAGCATCTACCTGTCCAAAACCGGTGGTGATTTCCTGCAAGAAGTCAGCGGCGATGGCGACAACCTGGTGACCGTGATGCAGCGCACCAAAATCTTGCCGCACATCGACGTCTATCACACCAACATCCCGCTGTACCCCGGCGCGGATTTCGGCTTTTTCCTCTACAGCCGTGACGGCGTTTCACTGCGCCATCCTGTCAAGCCGTTTGAGGGCAAACATTACAACGCCGAGGTGCATACGGCTTCTTTCGCGTTGCCCAACTGGCAAAAAGAATGGCTGATGCCCAAAGGTTGAACTCAGCCAGTTGACTGCCGGTTTGATAAAGGCTGCCCTCGGTCATAGGGGCAGCCTTTTTGCCATCCGTGTCACCGCCAGCTTTGGCAAGGCGTTCAGGCGCTCAAACGCCCAGGTAGCGCCCGGGCCGGTGGTTGAGCGCAAGGATGGCGCCAATGGCGACAGCGCCCACCACCGATTGCGCCACGCGCTCGGCCGGCACGACCATCAGGGCGGTGAGCACCACCACGATGTCGACCGACATCTGCACCTTCCCGGCACTGAAGCCCTTGGCCTGCTGCAGCCATTGCGCCAGGATGTTGACCCCGCCCACGCTGGCGTGGTGTCGCAGCAGGGCCAGCAGACCGAAACCGATCAAAAATCCGCCCAACACCGAGGCGAGCCAGGGGTTGAGAAACTCAAAGCGCACCAACTTGGGCGCCACAGCGGTACACACCGAGACCAGTGCCACGGCGAAAAAGCTCTTGAAGGTGAATTCCCGTCCAAGCTGGAACCACGACAGCACAAAGAACGGCAGGCTGAAAAGGAAGAAGAACAGCCCGAAGTTGAGGCCCGTGGCGTATTTGGCGAGAAATGCCACGCCCGCCACACCGCCGGTGAGCAGGCCAGCGTGGGCAAACATGGTCATGCCCAGCGCCACGAAAAGAGAGCCCGCAATGAGCGCGTGGGCGTCTTCAAGCCAGGTGTGGAGCAGCCGGGCGGCCCCGGCTGGACGGGGAACGGATTTGGCGGCGCTGGCTTTGGAGCGGCTGGGTTTGCCGCTGCGGTGGCTGTGCGCCCGCCTTTTGAGCGAGGTGACGGTATGGGCCATGCAGGCCTGCATGCACAGAGCGTGCCGCCCTGTTGTGGTGCCTGGCCCGGGCAGGTCTGGTCAACAGTGCACAACCAGTCGATAGGGGTGACGCTTGCTGAGTTGAAGGGGCAACAGTTCTTCGGCCCGGAGCCGCCCTCCATCAGGTCCGAACGCCGGGTCGCTCAAGGCCTCAAGCCAATCCCTGTGCCAGCATCTCGAACACCACCCTGATCCGCCGCGAGGTGCGCAGTTCGCGGTGGGTGACCAGCCAGATCGGGAATTGCACGGGCGGCACTTCATCGAGCACCCGCACCATGCCCGGGGTCTGGTTCGCGATCTCGTCCATCATCACGCCAATGCCCATGCCCTGGCGCACCAGGGCCCAGTGGGCCACGGTGTGGTCAGCGTAGCAACTGAAACTCGCTTCGCTCAGGGGCAAGCCGTGCTGGCGCAGGTAGGCCAGAAACCGGCCTGAGCGGTCGGAACCGACGAAGGGCAGATGGGCGGCTTCTTCGGTGGTGCGCGGATGGCCGTGGGTCTTGATCCAGCTCTCAGCCGCATAGAAGTTCGCAGCGGCCTCGCGGATCAGCCGCGCGATGAGCTCGGGCTGCTCGGGCTTGACATGGCGCACGGCAATGTCAGCCTCGCGGCGCAGCAGGTCGCTGAGTGCGTTGGACGCAATCACTTCGATCGCAATGCCCGGCTCCTGCTCATGCAGTTGCTGTACCAGTGGGGGCAGCAGGTAGGCGGCCACGGCGTCGCTTGCCGAGACCGAGACCACGCCGCCCAAAGCTTCGGAGCGCCCGGTGGCCGCCAGGCGCAGGGCATCGGCAGCAGAGCCCATGGCGCGCGCATGTTCCAGCAGGTCGAGCCCGGTGGCAGTGAGTGCCATGGTCTTGCCCACCCGTTCGAACAAGGTCACGCCCATGCGCAGCTCGATGGCGGCGACCTGCCGACTCAGGGTCGGCTGGGTCAGGCCGAGCTTGCGGGCGGCGGCCGACAGCGAGCCGGTTTCGGCGGTCTCCAGAAAAGCCTTGAGCTGGTTCCAGTCGAGTTGATCCATACAGAAATGTATATCTTCACTGCGATTTATCGCAATTCCCTGCGGCAGCTTGCATGGGTAGCATGCAGGCACCGCCCTTCAACGGGCCCCTGTTCAAGGTTTCACATGCCGCTATCAGCCCTCTCTTCATCCTCCGATCCCCATGCTTTTTCCGAGGCGACTGCCCCGAGCGCCCGCAAGGCACGCTTCTGGGACCGCGCCGCGCGCAAATACGCCGCGGACCCAATCGCCGACCTGCCAGGCTACGAGGCCACGATTCGGCGCGTGCAGTCGTTGCTTTCACCGGACCAGAACGTGCTGGAGATCGGCTGCGGCACCGGCTCCACGGCCCTGCGCCTGGCACCGCACACCCGGCGCCTGCTGGCCACCGACGTGTCCGCGAGCATGATCGCCATCGCCAGGGAGAAGCTGGCGGCCGAGCCCATTCCCGAGTTGAGCTTTGCGGTGGCCGACGCCGATGCGCCGGCGGGCGGGCCAGGCGAATACGACGCTGTGCTGGCCTTCAACCTGCTGCACCTGGTGACCGACCTTGACGGCGCCCTGACCGCTGCGACGCAGGCCTTGAAGCCGGGCGGGCTGCTGATCTCCAAGACGGCCTGCATCTCCGAGATGAACCCGCTGGTGCCCCGCCTCGCATTGCCCTTGATGTGCGCCATCGGCAAGGCGCCGCATGTGCTGTGTTTTGACGAACGAGCGCTGACGGCGGCCTTCCTGCGCCAGGGACTGGAGATCGTTTCGGTCGAACGCCACGGCACCCGGGGCAAGGACATACGGGTCTTCATCGTTGCCCGCAAGCCGACCTGACGCGCGCCGCCGAGCCTGTCGATGTCAGACAATCCGTCGCATGAAAGACCAAGCTGACTCGATCAAGGCGCCTCGCCGAAGGCTGGTGATTTTTGAAGGGATCATGGGCTCGGGCAAGTCAACCTCGACCCGTTGGCTGGCGCAGCGTCTCGCGGCTCAGGGCATCGAGGCCCGTATCCAGGTTGAACGACAGTATCCGCATCCGTTGCGGGCAACCGATTTCGCCGCCGATTGGTTCAAGCCTTGGCTGGACATGACGGCCGAGGAACTGGCGAACCGCCGGCTTGCGCTGTGGAGAAAATTCGTGGAGGAAGCCCAGGGGTCAGAGGCTGTTCACGTGGTCGATGGCCAGTTGTTCCACGGGGACCTGACGAACATGTTTCTCATGAACATGCCGCCTGAAGCCATCGCTCAGAATGTGCAGGCCCTGGCCAGGATCATCCGGCCGATGTGTCCGCTGTTGGTCTATTTCTACCAGTCTGACGTTGACCGAGCCATCCGCTTGACGGCGGCCGAGCGCGGAGATGAGCTTGGCGTGCGCTACCAGGTGGACTGGAAACTCAACTACGCCTATGCGGTCGACCGTGGTCTCGAAGGTTTGGATGGACTGTCCAGCCTATACGTTGACTATCGGCGGCTGACAGACAGGCTGTTTGAGGAACTCACCATCGACAAAATCGCCCTGGAGAACTCGGGCCGTGACTGGGCGACGTACCATGCCCGTATCGAAGACGCTCTTGGTTTCTGACGCCAGTGGTGCATGGCGCGAAGGCCATCGTTCATTCACCCTGCCTCAGGATCAGGCAGCGGGTATTGGGGGGGGCCTGCCTTTTGCCCCTGTCGCTGGCGGTTCGTGGCCAGAGGGCCCATCTTCGTCCCAACCTCAAGCAACGGCGGCAGACCCAGCCGTCAACATCCCCCGCGTCTCGATAAACCGCACCACCGTGTCCAACCCATCCAGCGTCTTGAGGTTGGTCATGACCCAGGGGCGGCGTTCGGCGTCGGGGCGCATGCGGTCGGTGTCGGCGCGCATCACGTCGAGGTTGGCGCCGACATGGGGCGCCAGGTCGGTTTTGTTGATCACGAAGAGGTCGCTCTTGGTGATGCCGGGGCCGCCTTTGCGCGGGATTTTTTCGCCGGCGGCGACGTCGATCACATAGATCGTCAAATCGCTCAGCTCGGGGCTGAAGGTGGCGGCGAGGTTGTCGCCGCCGGATTCGATGAAGACGATATCGGCGTTGGGATGCTCCTTGAGCATGCGGTCGATGGCCTCCAGGTTGATCGAGCAGTCTTCGCGGATCGCGGTGTGCGGGCAGCCACCGGTCTCCACGCCCATGATGCGGTCGGCGGGCAGGGCGCCGCTCACGGTGAGCAGGCGCTGGTCTTCCTTGGTGTAGATGTCATTCGTGATGGCGATCAGGTCGTATTGCTCGCGCATGGCCTTGCAGAGCATTTCGAGCAGGGTGGTTTTGCCGGAGCCGACCGGGCCGCCAATGCCCACGCGCAGCGGGGGGAGGGACTTGGTGCGGTTGGGAACATTGTGTAGAGAGGTCATGGCGGCTGAGTGTTTGGGATGATGGAGAGGGACTTTCCAGCGCGCGCCGTGGAACCGGCTTGGCCGGGCCACTGGCGCGGTCCCCCACGCAGGGGGAAGACGCGAAGCGGCGCAGGGGGTGTTTTTCTACGATCTGAACAGTCTCGAGTATTGGGTTTCGTGTTGTGCGGAAAGAATCGCGAGCAGGGGTGTGAATGCCTGACGGGTGTCGTCGGTGAGGCTCAGGGCCTGTTGCACGGCGGCGGGCATGGCGAGCGCCAGTTTTGCCAAGATGCGCTGGCCGGCGCTCTGGCCCAGGGGCACAGATTTGATGGCGGCTTGCACCATGTTTTCAGCCCAGCTAAAACCATAGGTCAACAGCGCATCGCCCACGCGGGCTTCGCTGTGGGCGATGGCGCAGGCCATGGCCACGGGATAGCTGGGCGGGTCGAGTTCGGCGCTTTTCAGTTGTTCGTAAATGCCGTTGCCCAGCTCGCCCAGGGACAGTGCCCACGTTTGCAGCGAGCGGCCCATTTGCTCGGCCTGCAAACGAAATTCCTGCGTCTCGCGGGTTTGAAGAATCCAGTCGTTGAGTTCGGTGACGCGGCGCAGATTGCCTTCGCGCCAGGCGGGAATGGCCTGCGCCACCACCGCCATGTCGCTGCGCGCCAAACCGAGGTGCAGCTGGTCGAGCACCCATTCGGCGGCGCTGGCCTCATCGCTCACCAGGCCGCTCTCCACCGCGGCTTCCAGGCCTTCGGAATACGAAAATCCGCCGACCGGCAAGGTGGGCGAAGCCAGCCACAGCAGTTGCAGCAAGCCGGCGCTGCTGGGGCCTGGCTCAGGCATGCGCGTGATCGCCATGTGCGCCGTGGCTGTGCCCGCTGCTGTGTGAGTTCGGTTGGCCGTAGGCGCCGGATTCCGGCTCGAAGCTGGCGCGGATTTCTTCCACGTTGAGGTGCATGGCGCGCAGCATCTCGGCCAACACGTGGTCGGGCTCGATCTTCAGGTGATCGGGTTTGAGTTCGATGGGCACATGGCGGTTGCCGAGGTGGTAAGCGGCGCGCATGAGGTCGAAGGCGCCGTGGTCGTGGCTGTGCCCATGGTCATGGGCGGTGCAAGCGGTGATGCGCAACACGGCTTGCGGCGCGGCGATGACGCGGATGAAGGTGCCGGCGGTGGTGATCAACACATCGCCGCCGCGGATCACGGTGCCGCGTGGCAGGAACACGCCCACGCTGCGCCCTTCCGAAGTGGTCGCATCGAATCGGCTCTTTTGCCGCAGGTCCCAGTCGAGTTCGAGAAACGGCGCGCGGTTGACGATCACGGCGGCCAGCCCCTGGCCTTGGGGGATGAGTTTGGAGACTTGTTGCATGGGCAGTGAAGCGGGCTTCAGAACAGAAAGTAGCGCTGGGCCAGAGGGAGTTTGGTGGCGGGTTCGCAGGTGAGCAAGACGCCATCGGCGCGCACGGTGTAGCGTTGCGGATCGATCTCCATCTTGGGCAGGTAGCTGTTGTGCACCATGCTGGCCTTGCTCACGCTGCGGCAGTCTTTCACCGCCACGGTCGCTTTGCGCAGTCCGTAGCGCTCGGCCACGCCCGCGCTTTGCGCGGCTTGCGATACGAAGGTCAGGCTGCCGCGCGCCAGCGAGCTGCCCAGGCTGCCGAACATGGGGCGGTAATGCACCGGCTGCGGGGTCGGGATCGAGGCGTTGGGGTCGCCCATGGCGGCGAGCGAAATGCTGCCGCCTTGCAAAACCAGCGCGGGCTTGACGCCGAAGAAGGCGGGTTTCCAGACCACGATGTCGGCCCATTTGCCGACTTCGAGCGAGCCCACGGTGTGGGCGATGCCGTGGGCAATGGCCGGGTTGATGGTGTATTTGGCGATGTAGCGCTTGACGCGGAAGTTGTCGTTGCGGCTGCTGTCTTGTTCCAGCGTGCCGCGTTGGCTTTTCATTTTGTCGGCGGCTTGCCAGGTGCGGATGATCACTTCGCCGACGCGGCCCATGGCCTGGCTGTCGCTGCTCATGATGCTGATGGCGCCCATGTCGTGCAGGATGTCTTCGGCGGCAATCGTCTCGCGGCGGATGCGGCTTTCGGCGAATGCCAGGTCTTCGGGGATGGATGCATCGAGGTGGTGGCAGACCATGAGCATGTCCACATGCTCGTCGAGCGTGTTGACCGTATAGGGCATGGTCGGGTTGGTGCTCGACGGGATGAAGTTGGCCTCGCCGACCACGCGGATGATGTCGGGCGCATGGCCGCCGCCGGCGCCTTCGGTGTGGAAGGCGCAAAGGGCGCGGCCTTTGGTGGCGGCGATGGTGTCTTCCACGAAGCCCGATTCGTTGAGCGTGTCGCTGTGGATGGCGACTTGCACGTCGGTTTCTTCGGCCACATCCAGGCAGTTGCTGATCGCGCTGGGCGTGGTGCCCCAGTCTTCGTGCAGTTTCAGGCCGATGGCGCCGGCATGGACCTGCTCGTGCAAGGCGGCCGGCAGGCTGGCGTTGCCCTTGCCCAGAAAGCCCAGATTCATCGACAGGCCGTCGGCCGCTTGCAGCATGCGTTCGATGTGCCAGGGGCCGGGGGTGCAGGTGGTGGCGAAGGTGCCGGTGGCCGGGCCCGTGCCGCCCCCGAGCATGGTGGTGACGCCCGAGGCCAGGGCTTCGTCGACCTGTTGTGGGCAGATGAAGTGGATGTGGCTGTCGATGCCGCCGGCGGTGACGATGTTGCCTTCGCAGCTGATGATTTCGGTGCCGGGGCCAATGACGATGTCGACCCTCGGCATGGTGTCGGGGTTGCCCGCTTTGCCGATGGCCGCAATGCGACCGTCTTTCAGGCCGATGTCGGCCTTGACAATGCCCCAGTGGTCGATGATGAGCGCATTGCTGAGCACGGTGTCCATCGCGCCCTCGGCGCGGGTGCGCTGGCTTTGCGCCATGCCGTCGCGGATGGTCTTGCCGCCACCGAATTTCACTTCTTCACCGTAGCCACCGGCGCGGAGCGTGTAGTCCTTTTCAACTTCGACGATCAGGCCGGTATCGGCCAGGCGCACGCGGTCGCCAACGGTGGGACCGAACATGTCGGCATAAGCGCTTCTTGGGATGCTGGCCATGTTCAAACCTTTCCTTGAAAGAGGCCGCGAAAGCCGATGACGGTGCGTTCGCCTGCGTAGTCGACGAGCTCGACCGTGCGTTGCTGGCCCGGCTCGAAGCGCACGGCGGTGCCGCTGGCGATGTTGAGCCGCATGCCCTTGGCGGCCTCGCGGTCGAAGCTCAAAGCAGCGTTGGTCTCGGCGAAGTGGTAGTGCGAGCCGACCTGCACCGGGCGGTCGGCGGCGTTTTGTACCACCAGCGTGAGCGTGCGGCGGCCGGGGTTGAGGGCGTGCTCGCCCGCGTCGGTGAGGAGTTCTCCGGGGATCATGACGCGGTCCTCATTTGCCGCGACCAGAGAACCACAACATCAATGCCACCGCACCGCCTGCGGCGACGAAGCCGAGCACATCGGTGGCATGCCAATGGCTGCCGAACAGGCCATGGCCATCGTGGGCGAAGGCGGGGAGAGCGATCAGCAGAGGAAAAAGTGCAGCGATTTTTTTCATAGAAATTCTCCAAGTGTTCAGCGAGAGGTGTCTTTTCAAGGGCGCCGCGGATCTGGCTTCGCCAGTCCGCCAGCGCCGCCCCCTTGAGGGGGCGCGCGAAGCGCGGCGGGGGGTGGATCAAGTCCTGCGGCGCAGGGGGTCTCACGGTATCGGCTGATGAACCGTCACCAGCTTGGTGCCATCGGGAAAGGTGGCTTCGACCTGGATGTCCGGAATCATTTCGGCGATGCCGTCCATCACGTCGTCGCGGGTGAGCACGGTGCGCCCTTCGCTCATGAGCTGGGCAACGGTCTTGCCATCGCGCGCGCCCTCCATGACGGCCGCGCTGATCAGCGCCACAGCTTCGGGGTAGTTGAGCTTGAGGCCGCGCGCCTTGCGCCGCTCGGCGAGCAGGCCGGCGGTGAAGATCAGCAGCTTGTCTTTTTCGCGGGGTGTGAGTTCCATTTTTGTACGCTTGGGTTGGGAGCAGGGGCGGGGCCCTTTGGTTGAAAAGGGAGCAAATACCGTGCCCCGTTGCCCGGGCGCCTTCTTCGGGCCTGCGCCGAGCAGCGGTGTGGCATGAAATCTGCGGCAAGTGGGCGTGAACTCCGAATACACCTCCACCGCCGCTTTGCCGCCCGGCGCCGACCCCGGCCCCGAATGGGCGGGCGAGGGCGCGGGTGCCGCGCCTCAGCGCATCATCAAGGTGCGCCGCGAATACAACAGCTGGGTCGGCAGTGAGACCATGGAGGACTACGCGCTGCGCTTCACGCCCCAGCGCTTTCGCCAATGGAGCGAATGGCGGGTGGCCAACACCGCGTTTGGCGCCGCGTCGTTCCTGATCCTGGAGGCGGTGGGCGCGACCCTGCTGGTCAAGTACGGCTTCATCAATGCCTTCTGGGCCATTCTGGCCACCGGGCTGATCATCTTCATGGCCGGTTTGCCGATCAGCGTGTACGCCGCGCGCTATGGCGTGGACATGGACTTGCTCACCCGCGGGGCGGGCTTTGGCTACATCGGTTCGACCATCACCTCGCTGATTTATGCCTCGTTCACCTTCATCTTTTTTGCGCTGGAGGCGGCGGTGATGGCTTACGCGCTGGAGCTGGCGCTGGACATTCCGCCGGCCTGGGGCTACCTGATCTGCGCGCTGGTGGTGATCCCGCTGGTGACCCACGGCGTGTCGGTGATCAGCCGTTTTCAGGTCTGGACCCAGCCGCTCTGGCTGGTGATGATGGTGGTGCCGTTTGTGGCCGTCTGGCTGGCCGATCCGGAGGCGTTCGCCAAAGTGGTGCATTACGGCGGCCAATCTGGTGCGGGAAGTCGGTTTAATTGGAACCTTTTTGGTGCAGCCTTGACGGTCGGCATTGCGCTGATCACGCAAATGGGCGAGCAGGCCGATTACCTGCGCTTCATGCCGGCCCGTGATCCGAAGCGGCCGCTGAGATGGTGGCTGGGCGTTCTGGCCGGCGGGCCGGGCTGGGTGGTGCTGGGTGTGTTGAAGATGCTGGGCGGCGCTTTGCTGGCCTTCCTCGCCATCAGCCACATGGTGCCGCCCGAGCGCGCGGTGGACCCCAACCAGATGTACCTCGCGGCCTACGAGTATGTGTTTCCGCACTACGGCTGGGCGGTCGCGGCCACGGCGCTGTTCGTGGTGGTATCGCAACTGAAGATCAATGTGACCAATGCCTACGCCGGCTCGCTGGCCTGGAGCAACTTCTTTTCCCGCCTGACGCACAGCCACCCGGGTCGTGTGGTCTGGGTGGTGTTCAACACGCTGATCGCGTTCATGCTCATGGAGATGAACGTGTTCCAGGCGCTGGGCGAGGTGCTGGGGCTGTACTCCAACATCGCGATCGCCTGGATCATGGCGGTGGTGGCCGATCTGGTGATCAACAAGCCGCTGGGCTGGAGCCCCAAGGGCATCGAGTTCAAGCGCGCCTACCTGTACGACATCAACCCGGTGGGCGTGGGCGCCATGGGCCTGGCTTCGGCGCTGTCGATCGCTGCCCATCTGGGCTTGATGGGCGGACTGGCCGAGGCGTTCTCGGCCGTGATCGCGATGGTGACCGCGCTCGTGGCTGCGCCCCTGATCGCCTGGGCCACCAAGGGCCGCTACTACATCGCAAGAACCGATACGGAAACCGTGCCGCCGCGCGGGACTGGCGCCGCAGCCCCCAACCCCGGGCAGGCCGAACCGCCTTGCAACGGTTGCGCGGAGCACGGTGCTGCGCGCTACACCGTGCAGACCTGCGTCATCTGCGAGCGCGAATACGAGGCGCCCGACATGGCGCATTGCCCGGCCTATCAGGGGGCGATCTGTTCGCTGTGCTGCACGCTGGATGCGCGGTGCGGCGACCTGTGCAAGCCGCAGGCGCGTTTGTCCGAGCAATGGCTGTCAGCCTTGCGCTGGGTGTTGCCGCGCAAGGTGTGGCCTTTTTTGAAGGCGGGTCTGGCGCATTACCTGTTGCTGATGCTGGTGATGGCGCCGGTGCTCGCGGCGGTGCTGGCCTTGCTGTACCGGCAGCAGGCTGCGGGGCTGGACGCCGGGCTGGAGACCATGGCCGACGCGGGTTTGCTCGACGCGGCCTTGCGCTCGGGTTTTGTGCGGGTGTACGCGGTGCTGCTGCTGATTGCGGGCACGGTGGCCTGGTGGCTGGTGCTGGCGCACAAGACGCGCGAGGTGGCGCAGGAGGAGTCCAACCGGCAGACCCATTTGCTGATGCAGGAGATCGCCTCCCACCAGCGCACCGATCAGGAGCTCCAGCGCGCGCGCCAGGCCGCCGACCAGGCCAACCAGGCCAAGACCCGCTACATCAGCACCATCAGCCACGAGCTGCGCACGCCGCTCAATAGCATCCTGGGCTACGCGCAACTGCTGCAGGAAGACGCCGGCATGGCGCCGCACCGCGCGCAGGCGATTCGCGTGATCCACCGCGGCGGCGAGCATCTGCTGTCCCTGATCGAGGGCACGCTGGACATCGCGCGCATCGAATCGGGCAAGTTCACCCTCGATGTCAAGCCCATGCCGTTTGCCCAGACCATGCAGGAGGTGGCCGGCATGTTTGAGCTGCAGGCGGCGGCCAAGGGGCTGCGGTTTGTGCTTGACACCAGCGGACACCGCCCGTTGCCGCAGGTGGTGCGCGCCGATGAAAAACGGCTGCGCCAGATACTGATCAACCTGCTGGGCAACGCGGTGAAGTTCACCCGCGCCGGCGAGGTGCGCCTGCGGGTGAGCCATGCGTTCGAGATTGCGCAGTTCGAGGTGCACGACACCGGGCCGGGCATGGAGCGCGAGGAGATCGAGCGCGTGTTCGAGCCGTTCGCGCGCGGGGCGCAGGGGGTGAGCGAGCAGGCGCCGCTGGCGCAGGGCGCGGCCGCGGGCGGCACCGGCCTGGGCCTGACCATCGCCAAGATGCTGACCGACCTCATGGGCGGCGAAATGAAGGTGCGCAGCACGCCCGGCGAAGGCACGGTGTTCACCGTGCGCCTGCTGCTGTCCGAGGTGCATGGCGCGGTGGCACCGCGCATGAGCGTGGCGCCGTTTCATGGCTATGAGGGGCCGAGGCGGCGGGTGCTGGTGGTGGACAACGAGGAGGTCGACCGCGAGCTGCTGCAGCGCTGGCTGCAGCCGCTGGGCTTCGAGGTGCAGCTGGCCACCAGCGGCCACGACGCGCTGGCGCTGCTGGAGGGACTCAAGCCGGGTGACGAGACCGCGCCCGATGCGGTGTTTCTCGACCTGGCCATGCCCGGTATCGACGGCTGGGAAACGCTGCGGCGTCTGCGCGCGCGTGGCTGGGGCAGCTTGCCGCTGGCCATTGTCTCGGCCAACGCCTTCGACAAGGGTCTGGTGGCCGACATGGGTGGCGCGCCGGTGCACAGCCCGCCCGATTTTTTCGTCAAGCCGGTTCGGCGCGATGACCTGCTGATGTGGCTGGGCCAGGTGATGGACCTGACCTGGAGCGAGCCCCCGCCCCAGGCGTCCGAAGCCGTTGGCCCGGCGCAGGCCAAACCGACCGGTCAACCCGATCTGGTCCATGCCATCGCGCCCGGCGAACTGCTGCCACTGCTCGATCTTGTGCGCCTGGGCTACTACCGGGGAATCGTGCAATGGCTGGACCAATGGGTGGCCCAGCGTCCCGAACACACCGACTTTGCCCAGGGCCTGCGCACGCTCGCCCGGGAATTCCGCTTTGAAGCCATCGAGCAGCGCTTGCTGCCGCTGTGCCCCGCCGCGCTGCCCGCGAACCCCCAACCATGAACACCCATCTGTCACCACCCGAGCCCCATCCCGGAGCCGCCGGCATTGGCGGGCAGGCGCTGGTGGTGCTGATCGTGGACGATGTGCCCGACAACGTGGCGCCGCTGCACGACGCGCTCGATGAGGCGGGTTACACCGTGCTTGTGGCGCTGGACGGCGAGAGCGCCATCCGCCGTGCGCAGCAGGCGCTGCCCGATGTGATCCTGCTCGACGCGGTCATGCCCGGCATCGACGGCTTTGAGGTCGCGCGTCGCCTCAAGGCCGACCCCGACACCACGCTGATTCCCATCATCTTCATGACCGGCCTGACCGAGACCGAGCACCTGGTGGCGGCGCTGGAGGCCGGCGGCGTGGACTACGTGACCAAGCCCATCAAGCCGCGCGAAGTCATGGCGCGCATGGGCGTGCACCTGCGCACCGCGCAGCATGTGAAGGCCGGCGCGGTCGAGCGCAGCCAGGCGCGCAACGCGCTCGATGCCTTCGGCTACGCCTCGATCACGGTGCGCGCCAGCGACGGCAAGCTGATGTGGCAAACGCCGCTGGCGCGCGACCTTCTGCAGCGCTATTGCGGCACCAACGCGCCCTACACGCCGCCCGCCGTGCTGCAATGGCTGCGCCGCCACCTCGGCGATGCCCAGGCGCAGCGCGAACCGCCCCGCCTGACACTGGAAAGCGGCCCGCGCCGCCTGACCTTCCGCCTGCACCAGCAGGTCGGCGACCAGGACGGTTCGGAGCTCGAAGAGGCCACCGACGGCGACTGGCTCATCGTCATGCAGGAAACCTCGGATGCGGCCGTGCTCGAATCGGTGGCGCAGGCGTTTGGCCTGACCGCGCGTGAAGCGGAGGTGTTGTACTGGGTGGTCAAGGGCAAGATCAACCGCGACATCGGCGACATCCTGGGCACCAGTCCGGCCACGGTGAAGAAACACCTGGAGCGCATCCACGCCAAGATGGGGGTGGAGACGCGCACGGCGGCCGCGGCCATGGCGATCAACCGGGTGCCGCTGCTGCAGCCACAACACGGCGGCTAGCGTCCTGTTCGCGGGCACCAAGACCGAAACCTTCATCAAGGCCACGGCGGTGCCGGTGCACCTGCCCCTGAGCGGGCGCACCATGGCATTTGGCGCCAGCGGTGCCTGCATGGCTGGCTGGCTGGCTGTTGATCCTGCGCCTGTCCGGCTGCGCCGGCAGCCAGCGGTGAGGCGCCTTCGGGATCCTTTTTCTTGCGCGGTCGACCGCGTCGCGCCGTCGTATACGCCACCCGGCGTACAGACGCCTCTGAGGGTTCTCCCTAGTATCCAGTTGTCCCCCGCAAACGCCTTCGAAAGCGCGCAGCGGTGGCCAGAGTTTCCCCTTCCACCGGATGTATTTCAAAACTGGAGAGATCCCCATGATGCAACGTCGTTTCACCCTCAAAGCCCTGTCCGTGGCCGCCGCCCTAGGCGCTTTCGGCCTCTCGGCCCACGCCGCTGACACGATCAAGGTCGGCATCCTGCACTCGCTGTCGGGCACGATGGCCATTTCCGAGACCGTGTTGAAAGACGTGGCCTTGATGACCATCGACGAGATCAATGCCAAGGGCGGCGTGATGGGCAAGAAGCTGGAGCCGGTGATCGTGGACCCGGCCTCCAACTGGCCGCTGTTTGCCGAGAAGGCCAAGCAGTTGATCGACAACGACAATGTGGCCGCCACCTTTGGTTGCTGGACCTCGGTGAGCCGCAAGTCGGTGTTGCCGGTGTTTGAAGAGAAGAACTCGCTGTTGTTCTACCCGGTGCAGTACGAAGGCGAAGAGCTGAGCAAAAACGTGTTCTACACGGGCGCGGCGCCCAACCAGCAGGCCATTCCTGCGGTCGAGTATCTGATGAGCAAAGACGGCGGCTCGGCCAAGCGCTTTGTGTTGCTGGGCACCGATTATGTGTACCCCCGCACCACCAACAAGATCCTGCGCGCTTTTCTGAAGGCCAAGGGCATTCCCGAGTCGGACATCATGGAGGAGTACACCCCCTTCGGCCACTCCGACTACCAGACCATCATCGCCAACATCAAGAAGTTCGCGGCTGAAGGCAAGAAGACGGCCGTGGTTTCGACCATCAACGGCGACTCCAACGTGCCGTTCTACAAGGAGCTGGGCAACGCCGGCCTGAGCGCCAAAGACGTGCCAGTCGTCGCCTTCTCCGTCGGTGAGGAAGAGTTGCGCGGTGTGGACACCAAGCCGCTGGTGGGCCACCTGGCCGCCTGGAACTACTTCATGTCGATCAAGAACCCGACCAACGCGGCGTTCGTCAAGCAGTGGAGCGACTACGCCAAGGCCAAGGGCATTCCCGGCCACAAGGACAAGCCTTTGACCAACGACCCGATGGAAGCCACCTACCTCGGCATCCACATGTGGGCGCAAGCGGTCGAGAAAGCCAAATCCACCGACACCGACAAGGTCATCGCGGCGATGGCCGGCCAGACCTTCAAGGCGCCGGGCGGCTTCATGTCCACCATGGACAAGGAAAACCACCATCTGCACAAGCCGGTCTTCATCGGCGAGATCAAGGCCGACGGGCAGTTCAACGTGGTCTGGAAGACGCCGGGCCCGGTGGTCGCCGATCCATGGAGCGACTACATCGCCGAGAACAAGGGCAAGAAAAACGTGCCCATGATGAAGTGATGGTGTGACGCGGGGGGCTGATCGCTGGCGCAGGCTGGCGCTCAGGCCCCGTTTCATTTGGTTCGAATCTGCATTCATCGCATTGCCCGCATCTGGGCAGTGCTCAGAAAGAGGGACCCATGCGGCCCACCCCCTATTTCAATTTGACGCGATGGCTGGTCGGTGCGTTGCTGAGCTTGTTCGCCGCAACGGCGGCCCAGGCGCTGACACCCGAAGACGCGATGGCGCTGGTCGCGGGCGGCAGCGATGAGCGCATTGCCATGCTCAACCGCCTGGCCGGTGAGCCGGACGACAAGGCAACCGAACTGATTCGTGCGCTGGCCGATGAGGCGGTGCGCATGCAGGGCGGGCGCGTGATCATCGTTGAGGGCGATGCGGCCAGGGATGCCGTGACCGGCGAACCGGTCGCGCTTGACGAATACGCCGAAGAGCCCATGCTCAACAACCGCATGCGCGGCGCGCTCGACTTTGCGCTCGCGGGCATGGAACTCGCTGGTGGCGATGCGGCCCGCCAGCGCGAGGCGGCGCTGATTTTGCAGCGCGGCAGTTTTGACGAGCCCGATGCCGAGCAATTGCCGGTGATCGAAAAGGCATTGGCTGGCAAGCTCGACGACGACGCCCGGCAGACGCTGGAGCTGGCACAGGCGGCGGTGATGCTGGCCAGCGACGACACGGCCAAGCGGCTGGAGGCGGCCGAAAAACTGGGCGAGGCGCGCAAGGCCATCGTTCGCCCGCTGCTGATGCAGCGCATGGAGACCGAGCAAGACCCGGCGGTGAACGCGGCCCTGAAGGTCTCGTTGGCGGGGCTGGACCGTTCGCTGGCGATCTCGCGCTCGCTGGCCGAAGCCTTCACCGGCGTGAGCCTGGGCAGCATCCTGCTGCTCGCGGCCCTGGGCCTGGCCATCACCTATGGGCTGATGGGTGTGATCAACATGGCCCACGGCGAATTGATCATGATCGGCGCCTACGCGACCTGGCTGGTGCAGTCGTTTTTCAAGACGTCGTTGCCGGGCTTGTTTGACTGGTACCTGCTGGCTGCGGTGCCGGTGGCGTTCCTGGCTTCGGCGCTGGTGGGCGCGGTGATGGAGCGCACGGTGATCCGCTTTCTGTATGGCCGCCCGCTGGAGACGCTGCTGGCGACCTGGGGCATCAGCCTGGTCTTGATGCAGGGTGTGCGCTCGATCTTTGGTGCGCAGAACGTGGGCGTGGAGAACCCGAGCTGGATGAGCGGCAGCCTGCTGATGATGGGCAACCTCAGCCTGCCGTGGAACCGCATCATCATCGTGGGCTTCGCGGTGGCGGTGCTGGTGGGCGTGAGCCTGTTGATCGGCAAGACGCGGCTGGGCCTGTTCGTGCGCGGTGTGACGCAGAACCGGCCGATCGCTTCCTGCATGGGCGTGAACACCGCGCGCATCGACACCTACGCCTTTGCCCTGGGATCGGGCATCGCTGGCCTCGCCGGCTGCGCGCTGAGCCAGATCGGCAACGTGGGCCCCGACCTGGGCCAGAGCTACATCGTGGACTCGTTCATGGTGGTGGTGCTCGGCGGCGTGGGCCAGTTGGCCGGCACGGTGTACGCCGCGCTGGGCCTGGGCATTCTCAACAAGTTCCTCGAGGGCTGGGCGGGCGCCGTGCTGGCCAAGATCGCGGTGCTGGTCTTCATCATCGTGTTCATCCAGAAGCGGCCCCAGGGCATCTTTGCGATGAAGGGGAGGGAAGCATGACCACCCCCGTCGCTTCGCTCCGCCCCTCAAGGGGCAACGCTGGTGGTCCGGCAAAGCCGGTTCCACGGCGTTCTCGGTTTCAGACACGCCGGTTCCGTCGAGATTGTTTATGACTTCTACATCTGTATCTTTACCTCCCAAGGGGCCTTTGCTGACCCGCTCTGGCTGGGGCGGCATTCTGGTGGCGCTGCTGGTGGTCTGCGCGGTGGCGCCGGCGCTCAATTTGCTGGTGCCCGAGGGCAGCGCGTTTCACCTGAGCGATTACATGGTGGGCCTGCTGGGCAAGATCATGTGCTACGCCATCTGCGCGCTGGCGATGGACCTGATCTGGGGCTACACCGGTATCCTGAGCCTGGGTCACGGCCTGTTCTTTGCGCTGGGCGGCTATGTGATGGGCATGTACCTGATGCGCCAGATCGGGCGCGATGGTCAGTACCAGAGCGACCTGCCGGACTTCATGGTGTTTCTCGACTGGAAAGAGCTGCCCTGGCACTGGGCGCTGTCGGACAGCTTCATTGCAACCCTGCTGCTGATCGTGCTGGTGCCCGGCCTGGTGGCCTTCATCTTCGGCTATTTCGCTTTTCGCTCGCGCATCAAGGGGGTGTATTTTTCCATCATCACCCAGGCGCTCACCTTCGCCGCCTTGCTGCTTTTTTTCCGCAACGAAACCGGCTTCGGTGGCAACAACGGCTTCACCGATTTCAAACGCATCCTGGGCATGCCGCTGGCCACGCAGGGCATGCGCATGACGCTGTTCGTGTTGACAGGCCTCACCCTGCTGGGCTTTTTCCTCTGGGCGCGCTGGCTGGTGAACAGCAAGTTTGGCCGGGTGTTGCAGGCGGTGCGCGATGCGGAGAGCCGGGTCATGTTCTGCGGCTACAACCCGCTGCCGTACAAGCTCACCATCTGGGTGATCTCGGCGGTGATGTGTGGCGTGGCCGGGGCTTTGTATGTGCCCCAGGTCGGCATCATCAACCCCGGTGAAATGAGCACCGCGGCGAGCATCGAGATCGCGGTCTGGGCCGCAGTGGGCGGGCGCGCGACGCTGATCGGGCCGATCATTGGCGCCTTCATCGTCAATGGCGCGAAGAGCTGGCTGACGGTGGCGTTTCCCGAGTTCTGGCTGTATCTCCTCGGCGGTTTGTTCATTGTGGTGACGCTGTTCCTGCCCCAGGGGGTGGTCGGGTTGGTGAAGAAGTTGCGCGGCAGCAAGGGAGTGCAAGCATGACGCCGGATTTGATGGAAGAGGGCGCCCGGCGCCTGGAGTCCCACGGGCTGGCGCCGACAGCGGGTCAGACCGAATCGGGCGGTCGCAACGCCAGCTATGGCCGCGTGCACACACCTGGCGAGGTCGATGTGACCCACGGGCGCATCCTGTACCTGGAGGATGTGAACGTGAGCTTCGATGGTTTCAAGGCCATCAACGGCCTGAGCCTGGACATCGCGCCCGGCGAGCTGCGCTGCATCATTGGCCCCAACGGCGCGGGCAAGACCACGATGATGGACATCATCACCGGCAAGACCAAGCCCGACAGCGGTCAGGTGTTCTTCGGCAGCACCATCGATTTGCTGCGCTACCGGGAAGCCGAAATCGCCGCCCTGGGCATTGGCCGCAAGTTCCAGAAGCCCACGGTGTTTGAACAGTTGAGCGTGTTTGAAAATCTGGAGCTGGCGCTGGCGACCGACAAGGGCGTTCGCCGCAGCATGGTGTTTGCGCTGACGGGCGAAGAGAAAGACCGCTTGAGCGAGGTGCTGCTCACCATCCACCTGGCCGACAGCGCGGCGCGCCCGGCAGGCTTGCTCAGCCACGGGCAAAAGCAATGGCTGGAGATCGGCATGTTGCTGATGCAGGAGCCCAAGCTGCTGTTGCTCGACGAGCCGGTGGCGGGCATGACCGATGAAGAAACCGAGCGCACGGCGCAACTGTTTCTGACGCTCAAGGGCAAGCATTCGCTGATGGTGGTCGAGCACGACATGAGCTTTATCCGAACGATTTCGGAGAAGGTGACGGTGTTGTGTGAGGGGTCGGTTTTGGCTGAGGGCACGTTGGATGAGGTTCAAGCCGATGAGCGGGTGATTGAGGTTTACCTTGGTCGCTGATCCCTTTGTCGTTGCTCCTGCTCTTGCTGGGCAGGCCGGGTCTCGGCCCGGCGGCCGAGGCACTTTCTTTTGCTTCGCCAAAAGAAAGTACCCAAAGAAAAGGCGAGCCGGATGCGCTGTCCCTCCGCTGCGCTGCGGGCACGCTGCGTTGCTCGGTCCGCGCGGGGTCTGGCTGAACTCGCCTTCGGCTCAGACAACGCCAGCCCTGATCCGCGCGGGCCTGCGCTACTCGCCAGCGCATGACGGCGGAAGGCGGGAGCGGGAGAAGGCTGCCCTGCGGTCCCCCGGGGCAGCGCAACACCGCCTGATTCGTTTCGCCTGTGCCGCTCCCTTGTGGGGAGGTGCACCAAAGGCGCCGGGAGAGGTTGGGTCAGTATTTCGCCGTGTGGCCGGGCTGAGCAGCGCAGCGGCTGGCGGATCAGGGCGGGCGTTGTTTGAGCGAAGCGAGTTCAGCCCGACCCCGTCAGACGCGAGCAGCGCAAGGCACCGCGAAGCGGCCCGGACTTCGGCTCGCCTTTTCTTTGCTTACTTTCTTTTGGCGAAGCAAAAGAAAGTGAGTCGCCAGCCGGGGCGAGATCCGGCACGCCTCTCGAACGAAGAGCAAACAAGGAAGACAAAATGAGCCTCCTGCAAGTCAAAGAAGTCAACCAGTACTACGGCGGCAGCCACATCCTGCGCAACGTCAACCTCACCGCCGAGCTGGGCCAGGTCACCGTGGTGCTGGGCCGCAACGGCGTGGGCAAGACCACGCTGCTGAAATCCCTCATGGGCCTGGTCCCGATCAAGAGCGGCAGCATCGCGCTCGATGGCCAGGCCATCGACAAGGCCACCCCCTACGAGCGGGCGCGCGCAGGTGTGGGCTATGTGCCTCAGGGGCGGGAAATCTTCGGTCGCCTGACCGTGGAAGAGAACCTGCTGATGGGGCTGGCCTACAAGAAGGGCAGCACCCCCATTCCCGCCGAACTGTTCGAGCTGTTTCCGGTGCTCAAGCAGATGCTGCAGCGCCGCGGCGGCGACCTCTCCGGCGGACAGCAGCAACAGCTCGCCATTGCCCGCGCGCTGGCCGCCGGCCCCAAGCTGCTGATCCTGGACGAGCCCACCGAGGGCATCCAGCCCAACATCATCAAGGACATCGGGCGCGTGATCCGCATGCTGGCCGACCGCGGCAACATGGCCATTGTGCTGGTGGAGCAGTATTACGACTTCGCCGAAGAGCTGGCCGACCAGTACGTGGTGATGGAGCGTGGCGAGGTGATCGCCAGCGGACCGGGCAGCGAGATGCAGGCCAAAGGTGTGCGCCAGATGGTGGCGATCTGACGCCGCCCCGGGTCTACCGGGACTCGACGCACCGATGTGGGCGCCAGGCGCCGGGGTTCACAAATTTGGTGCGTGCCTGGGGCCCCGGAGCGACCGCGGCTCTGGCATCGATATTGCTCAACAGCATCCACCCACACAGGGTCCTTCGCCCGGATCCGCAGTGCAAACCCATTGGCCCACGGAGCATTCCATTCATGAACAAGCGTCACGCCCTATCCACCCTCGCCGCACTGGTGTCCTTTGCCGCTCTCGGCAGCGTCGCCCATGCCGAAACCCCGATCAAGTTCCAGCTCGACTGGCGCTTTGAAGGCCCTTCGGCCCTGTTTTTGCACCCCGAGGCCAAGGGCTACTTCAAGGCGGCGGGGCTGGACGTGACGGTGGATTCGGGCAACGGCTCGGGCGGCACGGTCACCCGCGTGGCATCCGGTTCCTACGACATGGGTTTTGCCGACATGGCCGCCCTGATGGAGTTCCATGCCAACAACCCCGATGCGCCGAACAAGCCGGTGGCGGTGATGATGGTCTACAACAACACGCCGGCGGCGGTCATGGCGTTGAAGAAAAGCGGCATCACCAAGCCCGCCGACCTGAACGGCAAGAAGCTGGGCGCGCCGGTGTTCGACGCGGGACGCAAGGCATTTCCGATTTTTCAGAAAGCCAACAATGTGACCAGCGTGGCCTGGACCTCGATGGACCCGCCGCTGCGCGAAACCATGCTGGTGCGCGGTGACATCGATGCCATCACCGGTTTCGGCTTCACCTCCCTGCTCAACCTGGAAGCCCGCGGCGTCAAGGCGGCCGACGTGGTCATGATGAACTACGCTGACTACGGGGTGAAGCTGTACGGCAACGCCATCATCGCCAGCCCCAAGCTGATCAAGGAGAACCCGGCGGCCGTCAAAGCCTTCCTGCTGGCCTTCAGCAAAGGGGCCAAGGAAGTGATGGCCAGTCCGGCGGTCGCGATCGAGAGCGTCAAGGCGCGCGACGGCATCGTGAATGTGGCGCTGGAAACGCGCCGCCTGCAGCTGGCGGTGGACACCGTGCTGGCCACGCCCGACGCGCGCAAGGAAGGCTTCGGGCAGGTGGTGCCGGCGCGCCTGGCGCTGATGGCCTCTCAGGTTTCCGACGCCTACAACACCAAGGCGCGCATCGACCCCGCCGCCGTCTGGGACGGCAGCATGCTGCCCCCGGCCGCAGCATTGAACGTCTTGCCGCCAGCGAAGAAGTGAGCCTTTTCAGGCATTGAAGCGGGCCGCGCGTTGACGCGTGTGGCCTGCGCCCACCGGCGAGCAATGCCGGTTGGGTCAGTCTGGCTTTTTGTTGGTTTTCAGGGCAGGGCGCTGTGGTGGCCTGTCCGCTTCCGGATCACCCCCCCATGGCAGAAGATTTGGCGCCCGCCACTGACACACCCTTTGTCGAATTTGATCAGGTCTGGCTCGCCTACAACGACGAGTTGCTGGCCAAAAACACCTTCGCGGTGGAGGACATCAACCTCAAGGTCAAGCGGGGCGAGTTCATCGCCATCGTGGGGCCGTCGGGTTGTGGCAAGTCCACCTTCATGAAGCTGACCACGGGTCTGCGCATGCCGAGCATGGGCAGGATCCGCATCGACGGGCAGCCGGTGACCGGCCCGTTGAAAATTTCGGGCATGGCGTTTCAGGCGCCGTCATTGCTGCCCTGGCGCACGACGCTGGACAACGTTTTGCTGCCGCTGGAAATTGTGGAGCCCTTTCGCAGCCAGTTCAAGGACCGCAAGCGCGAGTTCGCCGAGCGCGCCAGCAAGCTGCTCGAAAGCGTCGGGCTGGCGGGCATGGAGAAGAAGTTTCCCTGGGAGCTTTCAGGCGGCATGCAGCAGCGCGCGAGCATTTGCCGCGCCCTGATCCATGAGCCCAAGATGCTGTTGCTCGACGAGCCGTTCGGCGCGCTCGATGCGTTCACGCGCGAGGAGCTCTGGTGCACCCTGCGCGATTTGTGGGAAGCGCAGCAATTCAACGTCATCCTGGTCACCCACGATTTGCGCGAGTCGGTGTTTCTGGCCGACACGGTGTACTGCATGAGCAGGAGCCCGGGGCGGTTCGTGGTGCAGCGCGAGATCGAGATCCCGAGGACCAGGGATCTGGAAGTGACCTACACGCCCGGCTTCACCGACATCGTGCACGAACTGCGCGGCCACATCGGCGCGCAGAGAGGGGCTCCCCCTGCGCCGGCCTGACGGTCGCCTCCCCCAGGTGGCAACCCCTGCGGCCGGTCAAAGCCCGTTCCACGGCGTTCCTTGTTGACACCCTCGCTCGCCGTCTTTTCTCGTTACGTACTGGAAACTCCGTGAAGAACAACAAACAACTTGAACGCTGGTCACCGCTGTTGCTGCTGATCGCCATCGTCGTGATCTGGGAAGTGATCACCAGCGGCTTCGGGGTTTCGGAGTTCATTTTCCCCAGCCCTTCGCGGATCTGGATACAGACGCTGGAATACAAGGAAGTGATTCTGGGTCACGCCTGGCGCACCTTCTGGGTGACGATGGTGGGCTTTGCCATTGCCATCGTGGTGGGCGTGCTGGGGGGCTTTCTGATCGGCAGTTCGCGGCTGGCCTACGTGGCGATCTATCCGTTGATGACGGCCTTCAATGCCTTGCCCAAGGCGGCGTTCGTGCCCATTCTCGTGGTCTGGTTCGGCATCGGTGTGGGCCCGGCGGTGCTGACGGCATTTCTCATCAGTTTTTTTCCCATCATGGTCAACATCGCCACCGGCCTGGCCACGCTGGAGCCCGAGCTGGAAGATGTGCTGCGGGTGCTGGGCGCCAAGCGCTGGGACGTGTTGACCAAGGTTGGCCTGCCGCGCTCCATGCCGTACTTCTTCGGCTCGCTCAAGGTCGCCATCACGCTGGCTTTCGTGGGCACCACGGTGTCGGAGATGAGCGCGTCCAACGAAGGCATCGGCTACCTGCTGATTTCCGCCGGCAGCTCCATGCAGATGGGCCTGGCGTTCAGCGGCCTGCTGGTGGTGGGCGCCATGGCCATGGCGATGTACGAGCTGTTCAGCTTCATCGAGAAGCACACGACCGGCTGGGCCCATCGAGGCAGCCAGCACTGAGCGCCCTCCCGCCGCGCCGGTCGGCTTTTCCTTTCGTCACAATCTCCTCCATGAACGTTGATCAGATTCAAAAGCATTTGCTGCGGGCCAATGAGGTGGCCATGCGCGCGGCCGGCATGGGGCGGCACCCGTTCGGGGCCTTGCTCGTGGCGCCGGATGGTGAAACGGTGTTGGCCGAGCAGGGCAACATCGACACGGTGAACCACGCCGAGTCGACGCTGGCCCGGCAGGCGGCGGACAACTGGCCGGGCGCGTACCTGGCGCGCTGCACCCTGGTGACCACCTTCGAGCCCTGCGCGATGTGCACCGGCACGCTGTATTGGGCCAACATCGGGCGCGTGGTCTACGGCGCCAGTGAAACCGACTTGCTGGCCATGACGGGCAACCACGAAGAGAACCCGACGCTGTCGCTGCCATGCCGCGAAGTGCTGGCGCGCGGGCAAAAGGCGATCGAGGTGATCGGCCCGGTGCCCGAACTGACCGAAGAGATGCTGGCGCCGCACCGCGATTTCTGGGCCGCGCGCTGATGGCCTGGCAAGCGAACCTCGCGCTCGACTACCGGCTCAACGGCGCGCGCACCGTCTTGCACCACGAACACGACGGCCCGTTGCGCATCCTCAAGAGCCTCTACCCAGAGGGCGATGCGATCTGCCACAACGTGATCGTGCACCCGCCGGGCGGGCTGGTTGGCGGCGATACGCTGGACATTCGGGTTCGGGTACAGGAGGGCGCGCATGGCCTGATCAGCACGCCGGGCGCCACGCGCTTCTACGCCTGCGATGATGAGCCGGCCACGCAACGCGTGCATCTCGCGCTTGAGCCAGGGGCCCGGCTCGAATGGCTGCCTCTGGAAGCCATTGCCTATCCAGGTTGCCGGGCCAGGAACCAGTGGCAAGCCACGCTGGCCGAGGGTGCTGAGCTGCTGGCCTGGGATGTGACCGCTCTGGGGTTGCCCAATGCGAACCAGCCCTTTGTTTTCGGACACTTTGAGCAACATATGAGCATTCCCGGGCTGTGGCTGGAACAGGCTCAGATCGAGGCCGGCGATCTTCGATTGCTTGACTCGCCATTGGGCCTGGGTGGGTTGCGCTGCATGGGCACCATGCTGCTGGCTGCGGGCACAGCGCTGACGCGCGCGCGGCGCGAGTTGTTGCTGGGCTCGGTGCGTGACGTGCTGGCGGAGCCCCCTGAGGGTGTTCGGGTCGGCGCGACCTGCCCCAATGACCACATGTTGGTGGTGCGCGCAGCAGCGCCGCTGGTCGAGCCACTGATGGGTTGCCTGCAAACGGTGTGGGGTGTTCTGCGGTCGGCGGGTTGGGGCGAGGGCGTTCAAGCGCCACGTATCTGGCGCGTTTGAGCAATTGCAACTGGCACGCGGTGACAGCGGGTGAATTCCACCCCGTGACAGGGACTGGGTGCCATACCGGTTAGCCTCATGGGCATGCCTATCGCGCCGCCACCTCAAACCGCTTCCATCTCACCCTGGTTGTTACCCAACCTGCTGGCCCAACTTGCCTTTGGCTTGCTGGCCATGACGATGAACCTGCCTTCCATGCAGGAGTGGGGCGCTTTGCTCAATGGCAGCCCGGCTGCGGTGCAGCTCACCTTCAGTGCCTACCTGGTGAGCTACGGCGTCTTTCAGCTGGTTTATGGACCGTTGTCTGACCAGATCGGTCGCAAGCCTACGTTGCTGGTGGGTCTGAGCATCGCAGTGATGGGGTCGGTATGGGCGGCGCTGGCCACCAGTCTGCCGATGTTGACAGCGGCGCGGGCGCTGCAGGGGGCCGGATGTGCCGCAGGCATGGTGGTCGGGCGGGCGATGGTTCAGGATCTTTTTCAAGGGCCGCAGCGGACCCGGGTGATGGCCTATGTGGGCATGGTGATGGGTTTGTGTCCGCCTCTGGCCACTGTGATCGGCGGGCAGTTGCACGTTCACCTGGGATGGCAGTCGAATTTTGTGGTGATGGCGCTGGTGGCGGCTGGATTGTGGGTGGCCGCCTGGCGTGGATTGCCCAGCCATGTCAAGGCCACACAGGTGCGTCCGCACTGGTTTGGTGCGATGGTGTCGTCCTATGCGCAGCTTGCCCGTGAGCCTTCGTTTCTGCTGTTCGTGGTGGTGTTGTCCATGATGAGCGCCACCTTCTACGCGTTTCTGGCTGCTGCGCCCGGCGTATTGGGCACCTTTGGCGTGGGGCCCGACGGGGTCGGTTTCTACATCATGCTGGTGCCGCTGTCTTACATCGTTGGCAATTTTCTGACTTCGCGACTGGCGCATCGAGAAAACGACCGCGGCATGATGCTCTGGGGCCAGGTGTTGACCTTGACCGGCATTTCATTGATGGGCGGGCTGGCCTGGAGTGGCGTTGAGTCGCCACTGGCGTTTACGGGTCCTTTGATGTTGCTGGGGCTGGGCAACGGTTTGCTGGTGCCTCCAGCATTGGCGGGCACCGTGGGTCTGGTGCCCGCTTTGGCGGGTTCTGCGGCGGCGGTGGCAGGGCTGACACAGCAACTGATGGGGGCACTCGGCGGTTTCGCGGTGGGCCTGCTGCCGCAAACCGATGCCAAACCCCTGGCGTTGCTCATGTTGCTGCTGGCTGGTGTGGGCGCGCTCGCCCAGTGGCGCTTGTTTCAGCGCGCGTCGCCGACGCCCCCGGGGCCTGTCAGGCAGTGAAGACAGGTTTTGTTCACGGCAGTGCAAATTTGTTAACTTTTGTTTCAATTGCCGGAACCTATATCAACTCAACTGGGCATGAAGACCTAAAATTTGAGTGAGGCTTTGATTGAATGGGCAGGCCACAGTCGCATGGTTTGCCTGTCCGTACCAAGGTCTCGGTTCAAAACAACTGGTTCAGGGAGTTTCGCTGTGGTCACGTCTTTCATTGAGGCGCTTTCGCGCCTGCCTGGTATTGAATTGTTGGATGGGAAACAGGCGGCAACAGCCTATGGGCAGGACACCGGGGGATGTCGCCGTCTGCCGGCAGGGGCAATTGCGGTGAATACCGCTGGCACCATTCGAGAGATATTGGCATTGGCCAATATGCACAAAACCCCCTTGTGGCCCATCAGCGGAGGACGCAACTTCGGTTATGGCACCTCGCTGCCAGTGGATTCCCGCAGTTTCATTCTGGATTTGTCGCGTCTGCGCGGCGTACAGATCGATGCAGATTCCTGCACTGCACTGATCGAGCCTGGCGTGACACAGGCCGACCTGCATGCTGCGATCGAGCGAAGTGGTGTGCGCTTGTTGGTCCCGACAACCGGTGTGGGTCCCAACGGCAGCATCCTGGGCAATGCGCTGGATGGTGGTTATGGGCTCACGCCGGTGGCCGATCACTTTGAAGCCGTTTGTGAGTTCGAGGGTTTCTGGGGCAATGGCACACCGTTTCGCCACGTCTACCAGGAAATGGCCTGTTCGGAAATGGCCAAGCGATGGACCCAGGGCATCGGCGCTTCCTGGGCAGGGTTGTTGCGTCAAGGCAGTTTCGGTGTGGTGACGCGAGCGCGGGTTCAACTGGCCAGGGTGCCGGAAGCGACGCGCATCCTGGTGTTTGAATGGAAGAGCGACGAGGCGCTGGAAGCCAGTCAGGCGGCTCTGAGCGCCTTGACGGAGGATATCCCGGGCATTGGCGGCATCATCATGATGAACGATGCGCGGGTGCTTTCGACCCAACTCGATGCGCCTTTGGCAAGTCCGCTCAAGGGCGATGCGCGGGTGGCCTATCTCAGTCAGCTGGCCAGGGAACGCAAGGTGTCTCCCTGGACCGGCCTGGGCACCTTGTACGGTTCACGCGATGCCGTAGCCGGTTCGGTGCGCGATGTGCGCCGGCGTTTGAAACACTGCACAGTCTGGAGCTTCAGCCCGGCCCAAATTCGTTTGCTGCAAAAAACCCTGCACCATTTGCCCAAATGGGGATTTTCAGCTTTGCGGCGACATTTTGGATCGTTGGTCAACACGCTGGGCACGGTAGAGGGCTACCCCATCGTGGCGTTTCTGAAAATTGCCTATGCCCTTGATCCCAGCGTCAAGACGCTGACCGTGGCGGCGCATCCAGCGAAAGATGGCGTGGGCATTCTTTGGTACGCGCCGTTGCTGCCGTTCACGGCGGGCGATGTGAAACGCTACCGCAGGGTGATGAGCGATTGCCTGGGTACCAATGGGTTCGATCCCTTGCTGGCCGTGACTTCGCGTTCGTCGCGTGCCTTGTCGGGCACGATCCCGATTTTGTTTGACCGATCCAACCCGGTTGAGGTGGAGCGCGCCCACCACTGCTACCGCGAGTTGGTGAAGGTGGGTCTGGCCAATGGCTGGCCGCCTTACCGCATCGGTGTGAACTACATGGATTTGGTGGCTTGCCGTGCGGATTCGTCCAATGCGAAATTGCAGCGTTTGCTCAAACAGGCGCTGGATGGCAATGGCATTGTCGCCTCGGGCCGCTATGCCCACCAGTCACCCGAAGCGGGGCTGGCGCGACAAGCACTCAGCGATGTGCTGGCACCGGTGGATCACTGAATGGTGCACAAGAGCCCGGCAGGGGTCAGTTGAAGGGTGCTGCCTTGCCAGGCATGTTTTTCGCCAGACGGTCAATGGTGATCAGGATGTCTTGAACCTTGTCGGGCTTGTGTATCAGCTCATCCACGCCGACCTTTGCTGCCTCGTAGCGCAGGGTGTCCGACAGGTTGCCGGAAGCGATCGCCACAGGGGTTGAGGGTGAGCGCGCTTTGACGGCGCGAGCAAACTCAAGGCCGTTGAAGGCGTGCATGTTGTAGTCGGTGATCACCAGATCAAACAGCTCAGGCGCCTTGCAAAATTCCCGCAAGGCGCTGTTGGCGTTGCTGAAAATGCTGATGCGATAGGCGCGTTTTTCCATCAGCCGCTGCATCAACGAGGTCATGAGTTCGTCGTCATCGACATACATGATGTGCGCCTGTGTCGTGTTGGGATCACGAAAATCGCCAATCTGCTCCAGCGGGCCGAGGTCGGTCATCAGCGCTGCCGGTGCGCTGACCATGGCGTCGGCATCGTCGATGTCGGCCGGAAAATACACCGAAAAGGAGGAGCCTTGCCCTACGGTGCTCTGCACATCCAGAATGGCCTGGTGTTCCGCCAGAATGCCGTGCACCACAGCCAGTCCCAGTCCCGTGCCCAGGCCGGGCCGTTTGGTGGTGAAAAATGGTTCGAAGATGCGTGTTCGGGTGGCTTTGCTCATGCCCTCGCCGTTGTCACTCACCGTGATGCGCGCCCATGTGCGGGTTTGCGCTTCTTCCAGGTTCAGGCTTGCCAATACCTTCGCATCGGTATTGGGCGGCAGGCCATGGTAGGTCTCGAGTGACACGCTGACAACGCCGAGGCGCCCGGATGGTACGGCCTGCCATGCGTTGGTCAGCAGGTTGAGCAGCACCTGCTCGATCTTGGTGGCGTCGGCCATGACACGTGGCGTCTGGGATTCGCAGCGCACCTGCATGTCGAAGCCTGCGGGCATGTTGGTGCGCACCATCTTGGCGGTTTCCTCCAGCATGCTCTTCAATCGCATGCTCTTGCGTTGAACCTGCTGGCGGCGACTGAAGGCCAGAATTTGCTGAACGAGTTCTTTGGCCCTTCGGCTGGCGGTCCGGATTTCGAGAACGCTGGTGCGCGCCGGATGGCTTGGGTCCAGGTCGTCCAGCGCCAGGGCCACGTTGCCTGAAATGGCGGCCACGATGTTGTTGAAGTCGTGGGCCACGCCGCCTGCCAGGGTGCCCAGGGCCTCCATCTTTTGCCCTTCGCCGGTCTTGGCATCGAGCTGGGCTCGCAGGGCCTCGGCTTCCCGCCGTTCGGTGATGTCAAAGTCGATGCAATACAGCTCTGGCTCGTAGCCAGGCATTTCGACGAAGGCATGGCTGGAAAAAACGTTGATGGCCGTGCCATCTTTGCGCACCAATGTGAGGTCGCCTTCCGGAATGGCTTTGCCCGTTTGAATCATGCGGGCGACCTCGGCCAGCACGCCGTCGTGCATGTCTTCGGGAATGATCAAATCAAGCAGATTCTTGCCAATGGCCTCTTTTGCCGTGTAGCCATAAATGCGCTCCGAGGCTTTGTTCCAGTAACGTGTGGTGAGGTCCATCCCGTAGCCTTGAACCGACACGTTGGAGAGACCGTCGAGCATCTGGCGAAAGCGCTCGTTGTTGTCACGCAGGCTGGTGTCGACGCGCCGGCTCTGGGTGATGTCAATGATGAGGACGTTCCAGCCGACGGCGCCCTGCGGCAGGCGCTCGGGTCGACCAACGCCGTGCAGCCACTTGGGTTTACCGGAGGGTGTGGTGATGCGCCATTCATAGGCCCAGTCTTTGAGGCTGGAGGCGGATTGTTCGATGGATGCGCGAAAGGGCTCCATATCGCGGGGGTCGACCAGTGCCCACAAGGCGGCCGTGTCTCTTTCGATGGATTGGTTGCTCACCTCCCACAGCGCAGTGCAACCGCCACTCATCCGGGAAATACGCTCGTTCCCCAGCCCATCACGCACATAGTGAAAGAACGCGCCAGGCAGCTCGTGTGCCATGGTTTGAAGCGGTGTGACCTGGACCGCTTGCGCCGGGTCGTCGTGGGGTGGCACTCAATACTCCTGGAAACTGCTGGGTAGGTTCCGTGCGGACGGGTTGCATCAGAGGCACGGTTGTCCGATTCTGACCGATGAATACCCCAGTATTGGGCATAGGAAGGGGAATCAAAGCATGCATTTGAGGGATCGCAGATCCCTTGTTCGTCGCCTTTGATGCAGGGACCATCAAGCACTTCGGGGAAAATCAGGACCTTTCCCTACAACCGACAGGTCACACCTTGCCATTGCCAGCCCCCCAACCTCGCAAACCCATGCACACCCGGCGCGTTGAATACCGCGGGTTTCAACGTGAGGACGGCCTGTGGGACATCGAGGGCGAGATGCTCGATACCAAGCCACACGCCATGGTGATTGAAGGTGAGCGCGAGTGGGCGCCGAACGAGCCCATTCACCACATGCACATCCGTGTCACGCTGAACGATGCCTTTGTCATTCAGGCGATCGTGGTAGCCATGGATGCCTTTCCTCATCAGCCTTGCCCGCAGGCTCAGGCGCCCATGCAGCGACTGGTTGGCGAAACGCTGGGGCGTGGGTGGCGCAAAACCATTGAGCGCCATTTGGGCGGCATTGAGGGCTGCACCCATTTGCGAGAGCTGTTGTTCAACCTCGCCACGGCGGCTTTTCAAACGCGTTCGGCCTCTTTCGCCCTGCCACCCGATGGCCGGCCCCCCATGCATCTGGGCCAGTGCCTGGCCTGGGACTTCAACGGGCCGGTGGTCGAAAAGGTTTACCCGATGTTTTTTCGCTGGCGGTCTCCGGTCAGGACTTAGGGCCTTTTCACCCCGGTTGCTCCCGGAAAAAGCAGTCCGGGCAAGCCCTAGTCAACCAGCGTGGCATAGGCCAGGTTGCGAAACAGGTTTCGAATCGGGTCGCGCTGGTTGGGCGCCTGCGTCATGAGAATGCCGAAGAAATCTTCGACGGGATCCACAAAGAACGTGGTTCCCGCAATACCCCCCAGTGGTAGGTACCGACCGATCCCGGCATGGTGGACACGCCCAGCTGGGTGCGAACGGCAAAACCCAGGCCAAAGCCATGGCCAGGAGGCAGCAGGTCTTCCTTGCTGGGAATGTCGCCAAGGTGGTCAGCCGTCATGAAGTCGACGGTGTGCGAACCGAGCAGGCGCGTGCCGTCGAGTTCGCCGCGGTTGAGCAAACATTGCAGGAAGCGCGCATAGTCGCTCGTTGTGGACATCAGACCGCCGCCGCCGGCTTCCATGGCGGGTACTTCACGCGGGTTGAGCACGCGCAAAGGGATGCCGCCATCGGGGTCGTGGGCGAAGGGTTCAGCGATGCGGTGGTGGTCTTCTTCGGGTACCGAGAACCCCGTATCGACCATGCCCAGCGGATCAAAGACCGTCTGCTTCAGGTGCACGCCCAGTGACTGGCCTGTGATCACTTCAACCAGCCGGCCCAGCACATCGGTGGCTCGACTGTAGGCCCATTGGGTGCCCGGGGCATGCAACAAGGGCATGGGTGCGAGGGTTTGGCTGAACTCGGCATTGCTGCGCGCGCGGCTGCCGATCTGGGCTTTGGCATAGAGGCGCTGAACGTGGGCCGTGCCCATGAACTCATAGGTCAGACCGGCGGTGTGGCGCAACAGGTCTTGTACCGTGGCGGACTGGCTCACGGGGTGCAGTTCCACACCCTGGGGCGTTTCCACCGCCAGCTGTTGGTTGGCGAATTCGGGCAGGTAGGTGGCCACCGGCTCGTTGAGCATGACCCGGCCCTGTTCAACCAGCATCATCGCGGCGACCGACACCACGGGCTTGGTCATGGAGTAGATGCGGAAGATATCGCTGGTTCGCATGGGCACACAGGCTGCGGGGTCGCTCTGGCCCACGGCCGCGTGCAAGGCAACCGAGCCATGGCGCGCCAGCATCACCACCGCGCCTGGAATGTAGCCCCGGTCCACCTCGCGCTGCAACACGTCCATCAGGCGCTGTGTGCGCAGCGAACTCAAGCCCAGGTTGTCGGGCTCATTGGGAGACAGGCTGGCGACTGGCGTGTGGTTTGGCATGGCGGCTCCGCAAAGGGGTTGGCGAGGGTCTCTAAGGTATTCAATCTTAGGGGCCTTGCGGGTCCTCGCGTGACGCGTTGGCGTCGCAAGGCACAATCGCCAGTCCATGAAACTCGCACCCCGCACCCGCCGAATCGTTCAAGCCGTTCTCTACGAAGCCTTGGCGGTGGGGTTTGTGGCACCGGTCTTGAGTCTCGTGTATGGCCAGGCGCCCCTGTCGGCTCTGGGCCTGACACTGACCATGTCGTTGATCGCGCTGGCCTGGAACTACGGATTCAATGCGCTGTTTGAACGATGGGAGGCGCGCCAGACGGTCAAGGGCCGTTCATGGGCTCGGCGCGCGGCACATGGAGCCCTGTTTGAGGGTGGTCTGGCGCTTATTCTGGTGCCGGTGATGGCCCTGTGGCTGGGTGTTTCATTGTGGGAAGCCTTCGTGGCCGACATCGGAATCCTGGTGTTCTTTCTGGTGTACACGGTGGTGTTCACCTGGGTGTTCGACCGGGTATTTGGCTTGCCGGGCGCTGCGCTCAAAAGCTGAGCGCAGCCAGGCCTCAGGCCCCAAACTGGCGCTGTGTTTCCAGTTCGCGCAGCTTGAAGCGCTGAATCTTGCCCGTGGCGGTTTTGGGCAGTTCGGTCACGAACTCAATGAACCGGGGGTATTTGTAAGGGGCCAGCTTTTCTTTCACAAAAGCCTGCAGCTCTTGCTCGGTGGCTTGTGCGCCCGACTTCAACACCACATAGGCTTTGGTTTTGGTCAAGCCCTCGGCATCTTGTTTGCCGATCACCGCCACTTCCAGCACAGCCGGATGTTGCACCAGCGTGGCCTCCACTTCAAAAGGGCTCACGTAGATGCCGCTGACCTTCAACATGTCGTCGTTGCGGCCTGCGTAGGTGTAGTAGCCGTCGGGATCGCGGGTGTATTTGTCACCGCTCTTGGTCCAGGGGCCTTGAAAGGTTTCGCGCGACTTGGCCCGGTTGTTCCAGTAGAGCAGGGCAGCGCTGGGCCCGGCGATGTAGAGATCGCCGATCTGGTTGGCGCCGTGGATCACCTTGCCGTCTTCATCGCGCAATTGCACCTCGTAACCGGGTACGGCCTTGCCGGTGGTTCCGTAGCGCACATCACCCGGGCGGTTGGACAGGAAGACATGCAGCATTTCTGTGCTGCCAATGCCATCGATGATTTCGCAACCAAAGCGCGCGGTCCATCGCTCGCCAATGTCACGCGGCAAGGCTTCACCGGCCGATGAGCACAGGCGTAGCGCCACCTGGGCCTTTTCTGGCAGGTCAGGGCTGGCCAGCATGCCGCCGTAGCCCGTGGGTGCACCGTAGAAAACGGTGGGCTGTTGTTCCACCAGGCGCTTGAACGTCGCTTGTGGTGTGGGGCGCTCGGCCATCAACACCACGGTGGCGCCCACGCTCAGCGGGAACGACAGCGCATTGCCCAGGCCGTAGGCGAAGAACAGCTTGGCAGCCGAAAACACCGTGTCGCTTTCGCGCAGGTCGAGCACGCCTTTGCCATACAGTTCGGCCGTCCAGTAGAGGCTGGTTTGGGTGTGTACCGTGCCTTTGGGCGCTCCAGTGGAGCCACTCGAATAGAGCCAGAAGGCGGGTTCATCACCGTGGGTGTGGGCGCAGGGCCCGGGGGCGTGGACCGTCAGCAATTGAGCGAGGTCAAGGGCGTGTCCGGGCAATGTCTCGGTGGGCCGCGAGACGATCACGTGCCGTACATCGTTGGCGCTGCTGGCCATCGCCGCTTGCAACGCGGGCAACAATGCCGCGGACACCAGGGCCGCCTGGGCGCGGCTGTTGGCGAGCATGTAGCCATAGTCTTCTGTGGTGAGCAGTGTGTTCACACAAACCGGCACAACACCGGCGTGTAGGGCGCCCAGAAAGCTCACCACCCAGTCGCTGCAATCGTGCATCAGCAGCAGCACCCGGTCTTCGCGCCGCAGCCCCAGGGCGCTCAGAGCGGCCGACATGCGCTGAACGTTTTCTGTCAACTGACCATAGGTCATGCTGCCGGCATCGTCAATCAGGGCGGTTTTGCCAGAACGGTTGGCGTTGACCTCTGTCAGGTGGCGAGCGAAGTTGAAATGCTCGGGTGGGGTGGCGGTGTTGTCGCTCATGGGGTGTCTCCTCGTGCTTGGCCGGGTGTGTTCAAGGCTGGAATGGTGAGGCGCTTTGGGCCAGTATGTCCAGTGCTGCCGTGCTTGCCTGCACGGCGCTCCGGCGGTGATAGAAATTCAGCGCACGCAAGCCGCCCAGTTCTTCACCGCCGCCCGCGCGGCCTGGTCCGCCATGCAGGCTCATGGGCATCACATTGCCGTGGCCACTTTGAACCGCGGCCACGTCGGGCGAAATTGCATGCACGCGGCCATGGCTGTCGGCCAGCGCCAGCGTGGCCCTGGCGCAGAACGCGGGGTCGCTGCTGTAGAGCGAGCAGACCAGCGACCCTTCCCCTCTGCGAACCAGCGCATAGGCCTGTTCTTCATTGTCGTAGGCCATCAGCGTGGCAACCGGTCCGAACACCTCCACAGCATGCAACACCTTGGCACTCTCCGGGTCGCGCGAGCCCAGCAACACAGGCGATACGCAGGCAGCCACATTGGCGTCTGCATCGACCAGGGGGGTCGGCTGGCCGTCGTACAAAACCTCGGCCTCCGTCTTCAGGTGGGCAATGCCGGATGTGACCCCGTCGAATTGTTCGCGGCTCACAAGGGCACCCATCCGTACGCCTTCATTGCGGGGGTTGCCGACAGTGCATTTGGACAGTTTGGCGGCGATGGCCTTTGCGGCCGGTTCGTACAGCGCACGCGGCACGAAAATCCGGCGAATGGCGGTGCATTTCTGGCCGCTCTTGACGGTCATTTCGCGCACCACTTCGCTCACCAGCAGATGGAAGGCCTCGTCGCCATCCGTGGCGGTGGGGTCGAGCAGGGCACTGTTCAGGCTGTCGGCCTCGATGTTGCAGCGAACCGATCTTTCCGCTATGGCCGGGTGGCTGCGGATGATCCTTGCGGTCTCTGCAGAGCCGGTGAAGCTCACCACATCAAATGGCTTCAACTGGTCCATCAGCCCGGCAGATGACCCGCAGACGATGGACAGTGCCCCCGCGGGCAACACGCCGGCGTCGACCACATCTTTCACCATGCGCTGGGTGAGCCAGGCCGTGGCTGTGGCCGGTTTGACGATCACTGGCACGCCCGAGAGCAAGGCTGGAGCGGCTTTTTCCCACAAACCCCAACTCGGGAAATTGAAGGCGTTGATGAAAAGCGCCACCCCCCGCGTGGGGTTCATAACGTGTTGCGTCTGGAAGACCGGGTCTTTGGCCATGCGGATGCGCTCGCCATCGAGCAGGCAGTGGGCTTCGCCCAGGGCATCGCCTTGTTTGGCGTAGTAGCCCAGGGTGAAGATGGCGCCGTCGATGTCGACTGCGGAGTCCCGGGTGACCGTGCCGCAGTTGGCCGTGGCGATCTCGTAGTAGGCGTCGCGGTTCGCCTGAAGGACCTTCACCACGTCGGTCAGCAAGGCAGCGCGCTGCTTGTAGTTGAGGGCACGCAGGGCTGCGCCTCCTTGTTCGCGAGCGTAGGTGAAGCCTTCGGCGAGATCCAGGCCTGCTCGACCCACGCGGACCAGCGGTGTACCGAGTACCGGGTCGAACAGGGTGGTGCCTTCGTCGGTGGCGGTTTGCCAGCGACCGGCGAAGTGGTTGGGCAGAAGAGGGTGGTTGTTCATGAGCGTTTCCGTTGGCGCCGGGAGGGCGAGGAGGGGCTGGGCTTTTCGCTTCAGGCGAATCGCGCTATAAATGCACTATTCTGCGCATTGCACTTCATGCATTAAAGTGCATGTTTTAAAGCAAAACAAGTCCCCCTAGGGTTTTCCCTTTATTGCGACCCCCATGAAAGACCCTGCCGTTATGGATCCCACTGTTGCCGTCTCGGCCGCCGATCCATCCACCGATGACGCAGAGCGCAACCCGTTCTTGGTCGCGCTGGGCGACCGGGTGCGCACCTTGCGCTCGCGCCGTGGCATGACGCGCAAGGCCGTCGCTCTGGCGGCCGAGGTGTCGGAGCGCCATTTGGCCAATCTCGAATACGGCACCGGCAACGCATCAATTCTGGTGTTGTTGCAGGTATCGCAGGCGCTGCACTGTTCCTTGTCCGAGTTGCTGGGCGATGTGACCACCTCGTCTCCCGAATGGTTGCTCATAAGGGAGCTGCTTGAAAACCGCAGCGATGCCGACTTGCGGCGCGCGCGCGTGGCGATCGGGGCGTTGCTCGATGGCGCAGGGCTGGTTGATGCGGGCGGTGAAAACCGCCGTGCGCGCGTGGCTTTGGTGGGCTTGCGTGGCGCAGGCAAATCCACGCTGGGTCAGCGGTTGGCCGATGACCTGGGGTTTCCGTTTATTGAACTGAGCCGTCAGATCGAACAGTTTGCGGGTTGCAGCATCAATGAAATCCATGCACTGTATGGCACGCCTGCCTACCGGCGCTATGAGCGACGGGCGCTGGAAGAGGCCATTCAGATATATCCCGAGGTGGTGATCGCCACGCCGGGTGGGCTGGTGTCCGACGCGGCCAACTTCAACCTGATGCTCACCCATTGCACGACCGTCTGGCTGCAAGCCGATCCGGCCGATCACATGGCGCGGGTCGCAGCGCAGGGCGATATGCGTCCGATGGCTGCCAGCCGCGAGGCCATGGACGATCTGAAACGCATTCTGGCCGGGCGATCGGCGTTTTATGCCAAGGCCGACCTGGCATTCAATACCAGTGGACACAGCGTCGAAGGCGCATTTGAGGGCTTGCGATCCCTTGTTCGGGAAAAGTTGACTGATTTTGTCGGAGATGCATAAAAATGCACGTTTCATAAAAATATGAATTATTATTCATGTGACCAGATCGCCTGACCGGTTTTTCGGTCGGGAGCCGCAGCCCAGCTGACCCATGGAGACCGATATGACTGCCAGTGCCAACCCCAATAGCGTCGATTACCGCACCAACCCCAGCCAGTACCAGCACTGGAAGCTCAGTGTCGATGGCGCCGTGGCCACGCTGGCTGTGGACATCAATGAAGACGCCGGCATCCGACCCGGCTACAAATTGAAGCTCAACAGCTACGACCTCGGTGTGGACATCGAACTGCACGACGCGCTCAACCGGGTGCGGTTTGAACACCCTGCGGTGCGCACCGTGGTGGTCACCAGCCTGAAGGACCGCGTGTTCTGTTCGGGTGCGAACATTTTCATGCTGGGTCTGTCGACCCATGCATGGAAAGTGAACTTCTGCAAATTCACCAACGAGACCCGCAACGGCATCGAAGACAGCAGCGCACATTCGGGGCTGAAATTCCTGGCCGCTCTCAACGGGGCTTGCGCGGGTGGTGGGTATGAGTTGGCCCTGGCCTGCGATGAGATTTTGCTGGTGGATGACCGTTCCTCTGCCGTGAGCCTGCCCGAAGTGCCGTTGCTCGGCGTGTTGCCGGGTACCGGTGGTCTGACCCGAGTGACCGACAAACGCCATGTTCGCCATGATCTGGCCGATATCTTTTGCACCACCAGCGAAGGCGTGCGTGGCAAGAAAGCCGTGGACTGGCGGCTGGTTGATGCGGTTGTCAAGCCGCAGCAGTTCGCTGCCGCTGTTCAAGAGCGCGCCATGCAGCTGGCTGAAAAGAGCACGCGCCCAGCCGATGGCAAGGGCGTGGCCTTGCCCCGCCTCGAGCGCACCGACAGCGCCGACGGCATTGCCTATCAGCATGTCAACGTGGCCATCGACCGCGCCAACCGCAATGTCACGATCACCGTCAAGGCGCCAACAGGCGCACAGCCCACCGACATCGCCGGCATCGAAGCCGCAGGTGCCGCCTGGTACCCGCTGCAAATGGCGCGTGAACTGGACGACGCGATCCTGTGCCTGCGCACCAACGAGCTGGACATGGGCACCTGGTTGCTCAAGACCGAAGGCGATGCGACCGCTGTTTTGCTCAACGATGCCTTGATGCTGGCGAACAAGGGCCACTGGCTGGTCAATGAAACCATCGGTCTGATGCGTCGCACCTTTGCCCGCCTCGATGTGTCTTCGCGCAGCCTGTTTGCCTTGATTGAAGAAGGCTCCTGTTTTTCGGGTTCACTGGCCGAACTGGCATTTTGCGCAGACCGGGCCTACATGCTCGCGCTCCCCGACGATCCGGAGAAGGCGCCCAAGATGCAGTTGAGCGAGTTCAACCTGGGCTTGTTACCGATGGTGAACAACCAGTCGCGCCTGCAGCGCCGTTTTTATGAAGAAGCGGCACCCATGGAAGCGGTTCGCTCAGCCGTGGGCAAAGGGCTCGACGCCGACGCGGCATTCGACCTGGGGCTGGTCACCGCTGCGCCTGATGACATCGACTGGACCGACGAAATCCGTATCGCACTGGAAGAGCGCGCCGCCATGTCGCCCGATGCGCTCACCGGCCTGGAAGCCAACCTGCGTTTTGCCCAGAAGGAAAACATGGCTACGCGCATCTTTGGTCGCCTCACGGCCTGGCAAAACTGGATCTTCCAGCGCCCCAACGCCGTGGGTGAGAAGGGTGCCTTGAAGGTTTACGGCAAGGGCGAAAAAGCCGCATTCGACATGAACAGAGTATGACTCCCCGCTGCGCCGCGCTGCGCGCGTCTTTCCCCTCAGGGGGACGGCGCTGGTGGCCCGGCAAAGCCGGTTCCACGGCGCCCTTGTATTGAATATCTTCGCGCCACCGCTTCCATATCCACCAACAGGAGAACAGCATGTCAGCCATCAACTACAGCGACAAGATTCCCAACAACGTCAACCTGAGCGAAGACCGCACCTTGCAGCGCGCTCTTGAACACTGGCAGCCTAACTACCTGCAATGGTGGCAGGACATGGGTCCAGAAGGCTCGCAAGACTTTGACGTCTACCTGCGCACCGCGGTCAGCGTCGACCCACAAGGCTGGGCGCAGTTTGGCCATGTGAAGATGCCCGACTACCGCTGGGGCATTTTCCTGAACCCGGGCGAGCAAGACCGCAAGATCCACTTCGGCGACCACAAAGGCGAAAACGCCTGGCAAGACATTCCAGGCGAACACCGCGCCAACCTGCGCCGCATCATCGTGACCCAGGGCGATACCGAGCCAGCATCGGTGGAGCAACAGCGTCATCTGGGCCTCACCGCGCCCAGCCAGTACGACTTGCGCAACCTGTTCCAGGTCAACGTGGAAGAAGGCCGCCACCTGTGGGCCATGGTGTATTTGCTGCACAAGCATTTCGGCAAAGACGGCCGGGAAGAAGCCGAGGCGCTGCTCGAGCGCAACAGCGGTAACGCCGACAACCCGCGCATCCTGCAGGCCTTCAACGAGAAGACGCCCGATTGGCTGAGTTTCTTCATGTTCACCTATTTCACCGACCGCGACGGCAAGTTTCAGCTCTGCGCTTTGGCCGAATCCAGCTTCGATCCACTGGCGCGCACGACCAAGTTCATGCTGACCGAAGAAGCGCACCACATGTTCGTGGGCGAGAGCGGCGTGGGCCGTGTGATCAGCCGAACCTGCGCGGCCATGAATGAGTTGAAGACCGACGACGTGGGCAAGTTGCGCACCGCCGGTGTGATCGACCTGCCCACCCTTCAGCGCTACATCAACTTCCATTTCAGCGTGACCATCGACCTGTTCGGTGCCGATGAATCAAGCAATGCCGCCACCTTCTATTCCACCGGTCTGAAAGGCCGCTACGAAGAAGGCAAGCGCGACGATGACCATTTGCTCAAGGGCGATACCTACAAGGTGCTCAACATCGTCGACGGCAAGCTGGTGGAAAAAGAGGTGCCCATGCTCAACGCCCTGAACGAAGTGCTGCGCGACGACTACATCAAAGACAGTGTGGGTGGCGTGGACCGCTGGAACCGCTTGATCGAGAAGGCCGGTATCGACTTCCGTTTGAGAGTGCCGCACAAAGCTTTCCACCGCAGCATCGGTGCCCTGTCGGGCGCCAAGGTGTCGCCCGATGGCCGCGTGGTGAGCGAGCAGGAGTGGAGCCAGCGCAAAGACGAATGGCTGCCCAGCGACGCCGATCGCGCCTACGTGGGTTCGCTCATGGGCCGGGTGGTTGAGCCAGGCAAATTCGCCAACTGGATCGCGCCACCGGTCATGGGTATCAACCGCCAGCCGGTGGACTTTGAATACGTCAGGTTCGGATAACTGTTGACCCCCCCCCCGCGCCGCGCCCAAGGGCTCGTCACCCCCCAGGGGGCGATGCCTGCGGGCCGGGAAGCCCGGGCCCACGGCATCCTGGGTTTGGGTACGCACGCCGGAAGAGTGAACGTGGATTCTTCTCTTCTGCGGGGCACGCTCTTGAGCATGGGTTGGGGTGACTGACGCAGTGAGGTCAAGGAGGCGTCGGGCGAAAGCCGGCGGGGGGCGCGAACGAGGTCAATCACCCCAGCCCATGCGCCGCCACGAAGTCACCAGAAGCCAGACAATAGAGCCTTCGCGAAGAAGCAACGGAGACACCAGATGAACGCCCCCATGGAAGCCGCTGTGATCAAGCAGCATTTGATCGACCCCGAGATTTGCATTCGTTGCAATACCTGCGAATCCATCTGCCCGGTCGGGGCGATCACGCACGATTCGCGCAACTACGTGGTTGACGCCACCAAGTGCAACTGGTGCAACGACTGCATTTCGCCATGCCCCACCGGTTCGATAGACAACTACCGCAAGGTTTTGCGCGTCAAGGCCTATTCACTTGAGGAGCAATTGGGCTGGGACGAGTTGCCTGGCGAAATTCCCAGCGCCGAACTGGCCGCCATGGCCGGAGACGACGCCGAGGTTGAGGCACCTGACGCCGAGGCTGCTGTGCCGGTGCCAGCGACACTGTCGTCAGGCGAAGAAGTGTTCAACTCGTCGGCCTTTGGCGCCACGCTGCCGCCATGGAGCGCGGCCCACGTGTACACCAACCTTTATGGCCCCAAAGCCGCACTGAAGACCATCACCGCCACCGTGACGGGCAATGTGCGCGTGACCGAAGTGGGTCACGAATACGACACCCACCACGTGGTGCTGGACTTCGGATCGATGCCGTTTCCGGTGCTGGAAGGGCAAAGCATTGGCGTGGTGCCGCCCGGCACCGATGAAAAAGGCAAAGCGCACTTCGCTCGTCAGTACAGCATTGCCAGTCCGCGCAACGGCGAGCGGCCGGGCTACAACAACCTGTCGCTGACCATCAAGCGCGTGCTTGAAGACCACCAGGGGCAGCCGGTTCGAGGCGTGGCAAGCAACTTCATGTGCGATTTGAAAGTAGGCGACAAGGTCGAGGTCATTGGCCCGTTTGGCGCCAGCTTTCTGATGCCCAACCACCCGCGCTCCAATATCGTGATGATTTGTACCGGCACGGGCAGCGCGCCCATGCGAGCCATGACGGAATGGCGCCGCCGCCTGCGCGCCTCGGGCAAGTTCGAGTCGGGCAAGCTGATGCTCTTTTTTGGGGCTCGAACGCAGGAGGAACTGCCTTATTTCGGGCCGTTGCAAAGCCTGCCCAAAGACTTCATCGACACCAACTTCGCTTTCAGCCGAACGCCTGGGGCTCCCAAGCGTTACGTGCAGGATGCCATGCGCGAGCGCGCCGCCGATCTGGCTGTCTTGCTGCAGGACCGCAACACCTACTTCTATGTGTGTGGCTTGAAAAGCATGGAGGAAGGCGTGGTGCTCGCACTGCGCGATGTGGCCGTCAAGGCGGGCCTGAGCTGGAACGCCCTGAGCGCTTCGCTCAAGAGCGAAGGTCGCTTGCATCTGGAGACCTACTGATCGCCTGACGGCAGGGGGGAGCGCCGGGCTCCCAACTCAGGGGTTAGCGCCGATTCAATTTTGACCACCAGCCAATCGAATTTTGACCAGAGGTCAGAGCTGCCTTTGTGAAGCTCGGTTGTGGGCAACTATAGGCGGGAAGCCTCGGCCGGACCTCCCTTTCATGGGTTGATCTGCTGTGTTCCCAGCGGGTCTGGTGATGGCGCTTTGGTCGGGGGTTACGCTGTTGCAAGCGCTGATCGCGGACATGGCGATATTGGTGTTTTTCCTCGTGTGCACCGTGGTGTTCACTTGGGCGTTTGACCGGGTGCTCGGCTTGCCGCAGGTCGCCGCTGAGCACATCATCCCTTGATGGGCTGAACCGGGTAGGCATGGCCGGTTTTAGCCAACGGGAGAGCGCCTTTCAAGCTTGAGACTGGCTCTGGTGGGTCGAAATAGGTGTTGTTCACGCACCATTTCCCGCTTAAGTCCTTCGTATTTCTTCCGATACTCTCATTGATCTTCGAGACATGTGCTTGCAAGTGCTTCTCGCTCAAAGGAGTGCATTCATGCTGCCCCATCGTCCCTGCGCGCTCAGTCCAAGCCGTACCTCCGATCCGCATGCAGGTCGCTTGTCTGGCCGTTCAGTTGGCGTCCGGCGCTTGGGGCGCTGTGGCGGCCAGTCGTAGCCAGCCCCGCTGGCGCAAGACGGCTGCACCGTGCGAACTGCCTCGAATGATCGGTTTTGAGCCAGCACACATTGACGCCCATCGGTTTCGGCCTTGATGACGTATCGATAGCGGAAATTGGTTGTATCCACGGCGCCTGCCACCTTCTAAACCACTTGCAGACATCCAGCGATGAACACAAAAATCCTTGCCGACACCTCGCGCAGCTTCCGGGGCGGCGACGCACACCGATTGCAGACACCCCCCCTTCAGTTGAGCCCGCAGCGGCGAGCTTGCGCAGGCATGCTCTCGCTAGTTCTGGCGGGCTCGGCCTGGGGCGCCACGCCGACCGCAGGTACCTGGATGTCGCTGGAAGAGCTGATGGTGATCGAGATCAGCTCGGCGGCCAAAAAGCCGCAGCGCCTGGCCGATGCCGCGACCGCCATTTATGTGTTGGGCCAGGATGAAATTCGCCGCTCGGGTGCCACCAATGTGCCCGAACTCTTGCGCACCGTGCCGGGCGTGCAGGTGTCGCGCATCGATGGCAGCCGCTACGCAGTGGGCATTCGGGGCTTCGGAAGCCGCTACAGCGGCAAGCTGCTGGTATTGCAAGACGGCCGCACCCTGTATTCACCCCTTCTCAGTGGTACCTTGTGGGAAGCTCAAGATGTGATGCTCGAAGACGTGGAGCGCATTGAAATCATCCGGGGACCCGGCGGCACGCTCTGGGGCGCCAACGCCATGAACGGTGTCATCAATATCATCACCAAACATGCCCAGGACACGCAGGGCACCGTTGCACAAACCAAAGCCGGCAGCCTGGAGAGCGGTGTTTCCGTGCGCCATGGCGGTCGCCTGGGTGAGAGCGGCCACTTCCGCCTGTATGCGAAGGCGGACGAACATCAAGACATGGAAACAGAGACCGGCGCCGACGCACACGACGCCTGGCGCCAGAAGCGGGCCGGCTTCCGTGCCGACTTCACGCCCGATGCGCGCGACACCATCACCCTGCAGGGCGATGTGTACGACACCAAGGCACAGTCCACTTCGCTGTTTACCGCCATGGTGCCGCCGACCACGGCCTACCTGCCGGACACTTCGAACCTGTCGGGCGCCAATCTGCTGTTCCGTTGGGTGCGCGATGTGGACGCCACGCAAAACTGGCAGTTCCAGGCTTACTTCGATCGAACCGACGCAACTGAGAGGGCTTTCGATGCGCGCGTGGACACCACCGATCTGGACTGGCAACACCGATTCCGTCTGACGCCTTCGCAAGAACTGACCTGGGGCGCGGGTTACCGCCAGGTGTCCGACGAGGTCAATGGCAGTTTCACCATTGGCTTTCCCAAGAACGCGGCCAAGAGCCAGATTTACAGTGCGTTTTTGCAAGACGAAATCCAGTTGGACGACGCTTGGCGCCTCACACTCGGCAGCAAGCTCGAGCACAACGACGTCACCGGACTGGAGCCCCAGCCCAGTGCCCGCTTGCTGTGGAACGCATCACCCACCGACACTTTCTGGACTTCGCTTTCGCGCGCCGTGCAGACGCCCACGCGGTCCACGCTGGACAGCCAGGTGAATTACGCGGTCGGGCCCTATCCACCGTTTGCGACGGCGGTCTTGGGCATTTATGGCAATCCTGATCTCGATTCGCAAGCTATGGTGTCAAGGGAGCTCGGCTATCGCGGCCAATTTGGTCCCCGGTTGACGGTGGACGCTGCGGCGTTTTACAACACCTATGACAACCTGATCTCGAATGAGCAGCAAGCACCAGCCTTTGTCCCTTACCCCTTGTCGGTTCAACGGTTCGACAACGGCCTGAAGGGCAAGGTCTATGGATTCGAGGTATCGGGCAACTGGCAGGCCACGCCCGACTGGCGCCTCAAAGCCAGTTACAGCCGCACCCAGTTGTCCCTCACCAACAAGCCCGGCTTTACGGGTTTGAGTGCCTTCGGGCGTGTTGGCAGCACGCCCACCAACATGGCGCAATTGCAGTCGTCTCACCGGTTGAGCCATCAAATCGAACTGGATGCCTTTCTGAACTACTCTGATGCCCTGCCGTATTTGGAGGTCCCTCGCTATACCCGCCTGGACCTGCGTCTGGGCTGGCGTCCCACTGCAGATTTTGAGTTGAGCGTGACAGGACGCAGTCTGCTGCAGAAACGCCATCAGGAATACGCGAGCGACGACGTCACGCCCAGCCTGACGCCCCGAAGCGTGTTGGTTCAGGCGCGCTGGAAATTCTGAAAATGCCCCGACTTGGGTCTGCAGGCTGGCTGCTGCCCTGGCGGCTGCTGGCCGCTGCGTGTCTGCTCGCGCTCGCTGGCCCCACAGGCGCGCAGGCCACCAGCGAGCAAGCGATCAAGGTAGCCTTTGTTTTCAACTTCGTGAAGTTCACGCAGTGGCCTCATGCGCGCGAGACCTTGCTGTTTTGCACACAAGGGGCACAGCCACTGGACTGGCAGTTTGGGCAGTTCAAAGGGCAAATGGTCAACGGGCGCACTTTGGACGTTCGTCACAACGTGCCCTCAGGCGAGTGGCGCGGGTGCGACGTGCTCTTTCTCTCGAAATCCGATGCCGGGGTGGTGGATTCGGTGCAGCGAATCTTGGGCAACGCGCCCACGCTCACCATCGCTGATTTGCCAGACTACGCTCAGAACGGCGGCATGATCGCGCTGCGCGTCGAAGGAACCCGCCTTCGTTTTGACGTGAACCTGGCGGCCGTGCAGCGTGCGGGTCTGGTCCTCAGCGGCCAGATGGTGAAGCTGGCGGGAAAGGTGTTGCAGTGAACACCAACAACCTTTCCATCGTCCAGAAGTTGGGGCTGCTGTTGGCGGTCAATACTGTGATAGCCGTGGTGATGATTGCCCTGGTTTTTTCCGTGGGAACTGGCATTTCGCGCTACCGGGATTCACAGCAACAACTCGAAGCCCTAGCAAGGGTTGTTGGCGAAAACAGCCGCGCTTCACTGGCTTTCGGAGACGCTCAGGGCGCCAGGGCGACGCTGGACGGATTGCGCGTTCGAGCGGACATAAAATTCGCCCGGTTGCTGGATGCTCAAGGAGTTACCTTTGCTCAAGCAGATTTTCACGGCGATCAACAGGGCCGAGGCCCGTTGTCTGAGGCTGCCGTAGCCGCCATCCTTCCCGTCAAACTGGCGGTGAGTCAGGGCATTCAAGACAACGGGCGCACGATAGGTCGCATTGAACTTGACGTCGAATTGCACCGTCTCTGGGCCGAATTGATCGAGCAGATGGGCTTGATGGCGCTGATTGCCGTAGCGTTGTCATCGCTGTGCGTGTACTTCGCGTTGCGCTTGCGTCGCATCATCACCGACCCCATCCTGGGGCTGACGAGAGTGGCTCACCAGATTTCGCGTGAGCAAGACTATTCCCTTCGGGCTGTCAAGGCCGGGAACGACGAAATCGCGGAACTGGTGGACCATTTCAACCACATGTTGGCCGAGATCCAGTCCCGCGACGAAGCACTGAGTCAGGAGCGAGAGGCCCTTGTGCAACTCACCAGCGAAATGAAAATTACCATGGAAGCAGCTGAAAGCGCCAATCGGGTGAAGTCGGAGTTTCTCTCGACGGTGAGCCATGAATTGCGCACTCCGCTGACGGCCATCGGCGGGTCGCTGGGCCTGCTCGTGGGTGGTGTACTTGGCGAAATGCCCGCCCAGGCCGGCCAGATGCTGCAAATCGCGAACAAGAACTGCCAACGGCTGAGTTACCTGATCAACGACTTGCTGGACATGGAGAAGCTCGTTGCCGGCAAGCTGAACTTTGACATGCAACCTTATGAACTGATGGCGTTGGTGCGTCAGGCGCTGATCGACAACGAGACGTATGCCGGTCAGTTTCAAGTGAGCTATGAGATTAGCCAGGCCGCCGACAACGCGTGGGTCTTGGTGGACGCGCAACGTCTGCAGCAAGTGATGGCCAACCTCCTTTCCAATGCCGCCAAGTTTTCGCCTGCGGGATCTAAAGTGCGCATTTCGGTGCGGCATAGCCATGGTGGAGTGGTGGTAGAGGTGCGGGACCAAGGCAGCGGCATATCACCCGATTTTCACAACCGGATTTTTCAGCGTTTCTCGCAGGGCGATGCATCCGACAGTCGGCAGAAGGGCGGTACCGGGTTGGGGTTGGCCATCACGCGCGAACTGGTGGAACGCATGGGCGGGCACATCGGCTTCGAGTCGATGCCGGATCGCGGCAGTTGCTTCTATTTTGAATTTCCACTCTGGACAGAAGCGACGTCGCGCCCCGTGCCGATAGAGCTATCCCCATCTGGCACCCAGTTGCCGCGCGTGCTGGTGGTGGTAGACGGCGACATGGCTCCCCTGATCTCGCGCACGCTCAAACTGGCGGGCTACGAGGTAGACATGGCCGAATCCGGTGCGAAGGCGTTTGAATTGGCGGAACACAACGATTACGTCGCCTTAACACTGGAACTGCTGTTGCCCGACATGGATGGCCTGCGGCTGATTGAACTGTTGCGCGCGGATTCTTCTCGCAGGCATTTGCCTGTCGTCGTGATTTCAGCCATCTCCAGAGAAGCCCAGCCAGCCATGGAGTGGCTGACCAAACCCGTTGATCTGTCAAAGCTCCTTGCATCGATGGAGCGGTTGACAGCAGCTTCGAACACCGCGCAGACGCGGGTTTTGCATATTGAGGACGACTTTGAAATGCATCAACTGGTGCGTGCTCTGGCCGGTCAACGGTTTAACTTTGAGTTGGCCACTACTCTGCGCGAAGGGCGAGCCCGCATCGCTCTCGAGCGGTTCGATGTGGTGATTCTGGACCTGACACTGCCCAACGAATCCGGCTGGGATCTTTTGCCGGATATCCGCGCCCAACAGCCGGAGGCAAGGGTCGTCGTCTTGAGCAACGCCGAATTATCGCCGGAGCAGATGCAACTGGTGGACATGGTTCTGCGCAAGTCTGAAGTCTTGCCGCGTCAATTGATGAGTGCCATAGCAGCTTGTGAGCCAACAGCACCCCAGGAAAAAGCAGCCACGTGAACATGCATGCAGCGCATGCTTTAAGTAGAAGACGGGCCGAACATTCAGGCGGTGGCGCGAATTGCGCTGGAAACCCTGGCGGGATTCGGGGTCAAGATTGGCCCGTCTTGAGAGTGGCATTGGTGAGGTCGTCGCATTCGACCTCACCTGATCTTGCCCGACGCGATGATGTCTGTTGTTCAGCGGTCTAGCACCTGTAGGCGATGCGTGGTTTGCCACAGCTGTTGAACACGCCCGTGGCTTTCACCGTTTACACCGCATTCAGCCTCCAGCTCGGCGCGCCCAAGTGCCATGTTCAAGACGCGATGCGCGAGCGCTTCGCCGATCTGGTGCCGCAGCTGCAAGACCGCGACACTTTTTCTATGTCTGCGGTGTCAAGGCATGGAGGAGGGCGTGGTGATGGCGCTGCGCGAAACCGCCATGCGCGTTGGCATGGGCTGGAACGCGCTGAGTGCTTCGCTCAAAGAGCAAGGCCGGCTACACATCGAGACCTATTGACCGGGCTGATGAGGCTAGGGTCACCAGCGCCTAAACTTGGGGTATGCCGAACAGCGCAGGGCACGAAGACGTTCCCCGCGCGGTAACCCCGTCGAACTCCATAGAAAGCCCGCCCATGACCGCCCGCCAAGTTCACATCATCGACCACCCGCTGGTGCAGCACAAGCTCACGCTGATGCGCCGCAAAGACACCAGCACCAAAAGTTTTCGCGAACTGGTGCACGAGCTGAGCGCCTTGCTTGCCTACGAAATCACGCGCGACATGCCGATGCAGGAGATCGAGATCGAGACCCCGCTGGAGAAGATGAAATCGCGCGTGATCGACGGCAAGAAGGTGGTGCTCGCCTCCATCCTGCGTGCAGGCAACGGTTTCCTTGATGGCATGTTGCAGGTCATCCCTGGCGCCCGCGTGGGCCATGTCGGCCTGTACCGCGACCCCAAAACCCTGAAGGCGGTTGAGTACTACTTCAAGATGCCCAGCGAAATGGAAGAGCGCGATGTGATTGTTCTCGATCCCATGCTGGCCACCGGCAATTCCGCGGTTGCCGCGGTCGACCGCCTGAAACAGACCAAACCGCGCTCGATCCGGTTTGTGTGTCTGGTGACCTGCCCGGAAGGCTTGAAGACCTTTCACGATGCCCACCCTGATGTGCCGGTTTACACGCCATCGATCGACCGGGGCTTGAACGAACACGGCTACATCGTTCCGGGCTTAGGCGATGCGGGAGACCGAATTTTTGGAACAAAATAGGCTCCCCCCACGCCAACTGGACCCTAGTCAGCAGGGCCTCGGGTGTCGCCATTTCGGTTGAAATTCCAACGACCTGAGTTGCTGTAGTGGCTTTCGAAACGGCATTGAGGCATCCAAAGAGGCGCCAATCGCAAGGATCAGGCAACCATGTTTCTTTTGTCCGCTCAACGGGTTAAAGCGTTGTATGTCGTGTGTTTTGGCGCTACTGCCGTGTCCTTTGCGCTGTCCTCGGTTGCCTTCGCGGCTGAGAGGCTGTTACCTGTGACCGCGCTGATTGAACGCACTGGATCGGTCCAGATCGTGCCTTCAAAAGGAGGAGGTGAACGTATCCGGATGCCCTACACGCTGTTCCTGCCAGATGGGCCTGGCCCGTTTCCGCTGATTGTGTTCAATCACGGGGTAAGCATTGATCCACGGTCGCAAGCAACAGCTCGCCCGCTCGTTCTTGCACGCCAGATGGTTGCACGAGGTTATGCCGTGGTGGCGCCGATGCGCAGAGGCTTCGCCCAGACCCAAGGCAGCTACCGGTACAACTACTGTGTGTATCACCGGGGTATCGATGTAGACGGATTGGGGACCGAGAAAGATCCGGGCATGACCGACGAGACCTTTGACCTGCACGCCTTCGTTAATGAGATTGTCGGTCTGCGCGAGGTTGACCGTTCACGGATTGTTTTGGTGAGCCAGTCAGGTGGCTTCGCGCCAGTGCTCGGGTATATGACCATGCCCCGTTCCGGCGCTCTTGGGTATATCAATTTCGTGGGCGGTGGTTTTTCGTATTGCGCCAGAAAAGACAACCTCGCCCTGGCCCGCCAGGCAGGCGCCGCTCTTGGTCAGAAGGTCAAGCGACCCGGTTTGTGGATTTATTCGCGCCAGGATTCGTTTGTGTCCGCAGCCACCTACCGAGTGATGTTCGACAGGTTCGTTTCTGTTGGTGGCGAGGCAACTTTGGTGGAGCTGAATCCTCCCATCGATGAGGGCCACTACATGATTGGTGAAGAGAAGGCTGTGTCGACCTGGTGGCCACATGTTGAGGGCTATTTGCGGCATTTGGGCCTGCCGACCGAAGTGCGCTTTGTGGTTGCGGGAGGTGCAAGGTAATTTGCACGGACCCAAGCGCAAGCTCTTGGGTTTGGCATTGTCTGCTGTGTAACCTGTTCTGGCTACTTGCACGGTATCGTTGGTTGTTGCTGCTGAACTTCCGGGCGCAGGTTCGCTCCAAAATTGAGCCTGCATCCGCAGGCTCATTTCACTTGCGCTATCGTCAACCCATGACTTCACAAGCCCCTTCTTTCTGGCACATCGGCTGGCGATCCTTGACCCGCGACTGGCGGGCGGGCGAATTGCGCTTGTTGTTGCTGGCCGTGACCTTGGCCGTGGCCGCGCTCACTTCGGTGGGGTTTTTTGCCGACCGGCTGCAAGGCGGCTTGTCGCGTGACGCCAAGGCGCTGATCGGCGGCGACGCGGTGCTCAGCAGCGACAACGCCACACCCGAGGCGTTTGTCGAGCGGGCGAAGCAGGAGGGCTTGCGCAGCACGCAGACCTTGAGTTTCCCCACCATGGGACGCGCGCCCGATGAGCTGGGTGGTGCGGCCAAGCTGGTGGCGCTGAAGGTGGTGGACGCCGGTTACCCGCTGCGCGGCAGCTTGCGGGTGAGCGAGGGGCCCGATGTAGCCGATGTCGCGACCCGTGAAATCCCCGAACCGGGCACCGCCTGGGTGGATGCGGCTTTGCTGATCGCGCTTGATCTGAAGATCGGTCAGCCCTTGATGCTGGGCGACACCCAGCTCAATGTCGCGCGCATCATCACTTTGGAGTCGGATCGGGGCGCGGGCTTCATGAGCTTTGCGCCCCGCGTGATGATCAATCAGGCCGATCTGGCCGCCACGGCGCTGGTGCAACCCGCCAGCCGCTTGAACTACCGGCTGGCGGTGGCGGGCGACAACCTGGCCGCCGTCAAACGTTTTGTGGACTGGGCCAAGGTTGAGGTGGAAAAGCCAGGCGTGCGTGGCATGCGGCTTGAGTCGCTCGAAGGTGGCCAGCCGGCCATGCAGCAAACACTGGAGCGGGCCGAGAAATTCTTGAATCTGGTGGCCTTGTTGGCGGCCCTGTTGTCAGCTGTGGCGGTGGCCATTGCGGCGCGTGGGTTTGCGCAGCGCCACCTGGACGATTGCGCCATGATGCGCGTGCTCGGGCTGTCGCAGGCCACCATGACGCGGGCTTACACGCTGGAATTCGTGCTCGTGGGGCTGGGCGCCAGTGCCCTGGGTGTGGCCCTGGGTTTTGGTTTGCATTACGTGTTCGTGTTGTTGCTCGCTGGCCTGGTGGAATCGGCCTTGCCTGCCGCCACCTTCTGGCCGGTCTTGCTTGGCCTGGGCATGGGGCTCACGCTGATGCTGGCCTTCGGCCTGCCCCCGGTCCTTCAGTTGGCGCAGGTACCTCCGCTGCGGGTGATCCGGCGCGATGTGGGTCAGCTCAAGCCGGCCACCTTGATGGTGCTGGGCCTGGGTGTGGCAGGTTTTGCGGCGCTGTTGCTCGCGGCCAGCCGTGACCTGACGCTGGGGTTGATCGCCGTGGGGGGCTTCGGCGCGGCTGTGGCGGTGTTCGCATTGGCCAGCCTGGGCGCCGTGAAGCTGTTGCGCAAGAGCGTGAACGAAACCACCGCGCCGCGTGCGCTCGTGCTCGCCACGCGGCAGTTGTCTGCGCGCCCGGCTTATGCCGTGGTGCAGATCAGTTCGCTGGCCGTGGGCCTGTTGGCGCTGGTGTTGCTGGTTTTGCTGCGCACCGATCTGATCGCCAGCTGGCAAAACGCCACGCCGCCCGATGCGCCCAACCGCTTTGTGATCAACGTGCAACCTGATCAGAGTGACAGCTTTCAGCAGGCGCTGCGCGAGGGGGGCGTGAATAGCTTTGACTGGTTCCCCATGATCCGTGGGCGCTTGATCGCGGTGAACGGCAAGCCCGTGACCTCTGAAAGCTATGAGTCCGACCGCGCCAAGCGCCTGGTCGATCGCGAGTTCAACCTCTCGCACACCGCCAACCGTCCTGAACACAATGAAATCGTGCAAGGCAAGTGGGTGAACGACGAGCCCGACGCGGTGAGCGTGGAAGAAGGCCTGGCCGAAGAGCTGGGGCTGAAGCTGGGCGACCGCCTGGGCTTTGACATCGCAGGGCAGCAGGTGGAAGGCCGCATCACCAACCTGCGCAAGGTTGACTGGGGCTCCATGCGGGTGAACTTCTTTGTGTTGTTCCCTTTGGCCAGCATGCCTGAGGTGCCCGCCACCTACATCAGCGCGTTTCAGGCGCCCACAGGCAATGTGCAATTTGACAACCAGCTGGTGAGGCAGTTTCCCAATATCACCAATGTGGACATGAGCCAGACCATCGCGCAGATTCAGCGCATTCTGGGCCAGGTGATTCGCGCGGTGGAGTTTCTGTTTGCTTTCGCGCTGGCCGCTGGCCTGATCGTGTTGCTCGCCACCATCACGGCCACACGAAGCGAGCGGGAGCGTGAATTCGCCGTGCTGCGGGCGGTAGGTGCGGGCTCAAAATTGTTGCGCAACGTGCAGCGCATCGAGCTGATGGGTGTGGGCATGCTGGCCGGGTTTCTTGCCTCGGTGGTGGCCATGGCCGTGGGCTGGGCGCTGGCCAAATACGCCTTCCAGTTCAGCTGGCAGCCTTCTTTCTGGGTGCCTCTGTTGGGCAGCGCAGCGGGCGGTGTATTGGCGCTGATGGCGGGCTGGTGGGGCTTGCGCAGCATTCTGCGCACCCCTGTGGTTGAAACGCTGCGGCGGGCGAGTGTTTGATTCCCCGCGCGCCGCGCTGAAAGCGCGTCACTCCCCAGGGGGCGATGCTGGCCGCCCGGCAGAGCCGGATCGGCGGCATCCCGGGCTTGGGGCACGCGCTGCGCAGACATTCCGTTTGTTCGAACTGCAGTCGGGTGAACTTGATTTTTGAAAGTTTTGAACATGGACGCGACTGAAGACACCCCAACCACCATGACCCCGTTTGAATGGATAGGAGGCGAACCCAGGGTGCAAGCATTGGTGGACCGCTTTTACGATCTGATGGACATCGAGCCCGCTTATGCAGAGCTTCGCGCCGTGCATGGCACCACGCTGGAAGACGCGCGGCAAAAGTTGTTCTGGTTTCTCTGCGGCTGGCTGGGCGGCCCCGATCACTACCAGGAGCGCTTCGGCCACCCCCGCCTGCGCATGCGTCACATGCCGTTTGCCATCGGCATTCAGGAGCGCGACCAGTGGGTGGCCTGCATGGACCAGGCGATGGGCGAGACGGGTGTGCCCGCCGATTTGCGGGCCAGGCTCAAAGAGAGCTTTTTTGGCACGGCCGACTGGATGCGCAACACGCCTGGCGCGTAGGGCAGCACGGACTTGCCGAAGCCATAGGCGTCGTGCACGGGTTGCCTGTTCAAGCCTGCAGGCACAGCGCTTCAGGGCTGACCCAGCGCAGGCCGCCGCGGGGCCATTCGACCAGAACGCCTTCACGGGTCTGGGTCAATACCCTGCCGTCGATCTGGTCGGGAGAAGTCCAGCCCGCGATGAAGTTGGTCGCCAACTGGTTCACCCGGGCGCCTTCGGGGAAGTGTGGTGTCTCGAACAAAGATTTCAGAAAATTCATCATGGTTTACTCCTGCAATGCACACCCGTCTCAAGATATTGGTCGGGGTCCTTGGCGACCGACTGGTGGTCAGCGCTTGGTGTGAATACTAGGGTAAACCCTGTAATTTTGTTACTTTATTGTTTGAATGAAAAGCATTCGGTTCAGTGATGTTTGAGGGTGCCCATCAGGGCCATTTGAGCGACGGAGCTTCACTGCTCGGGCGCGCAGGTGGCGCGGGATCGGTTGAACAAAACGTGGCCGTCGTACAGCCCAACCTGGTCGTCTTGCACGCAACGAATGGTGAGCGATGGCATGCCTTGCGCGGAGACCGTCTGGACGGTGGTGTATTTGGCCGTGGCGAGTTGGCCGTCTTCATTCACACTGACATTCACTTTGCCCAAAGTGCTGGTGCCGGTGATGCCCGTTGTGCGCACCATATTCGCCGTTTGCTCCATGAAACTGCAGAGTCTGGAACGCCCGCCCGACATCGACGTCGGGGGGGTGCTGGAACTGTCTGAAATGGTGAACAAAAGATCAGGTGCCAGAAGCGCACACTGGGCTTTGTAGTCTGCCGTTGCAACCGTGGCATTGGCCTTTTGAATCAGTTCTTCGACAATGGCAGCGGTCAGTTGTTCAACGTTGCCCTTCATCTTCCTTGAGAGTGACTCGACCGTTGGCACGGGTCGACGGGCCGCTTCTTTTTTGCTGATGGGGCAGCCCCTGTCGGAAAAAGTCGTCTGACCTTTCTCATCTTTGCATTTGAACAATTGCTGGGCACCGGCCATCGGACTGGTCAAGTTCAAGAGGGCAGCACAGGTGATCAAACCAAAGTGCCAATGAGCGTTGCGCATGAGGGGGGCTTTCAACATTGGGACCCGAGAATATACAGTTCTTAGGTATGCATTTGTTGCGGCTGGGCAGGCCGCAACAGCACCACCAATGCCCCGGCGCCTCCCTCGGCGGGGCGTGCCTGCACGAACGCCAGTACTTCCTTTTTCTGAACGAGCCAGCGCAGTACCCGCCCTTTGAGCACCGGTGTGCGACCCGGAGAGCCGAGCCCCTTGCCGTGCACAACGCGCACACAGCGCAGGCCATGTGAGTGCGTCTCCCGAATGAACCGGCCCAGCGCTTCGCGGGCTTCGTCCGTGCGCAGGCCGTGCAGGTCGATGTGCCGCTGGATGCTCCAGCGCCCTTCGCGCAGCTTGCGCACCACGTCCTGGCCCAGCCCCGGCGTGCGGTAGCTCAGCAGGTCGTCGGTGTGCAACAGGGTTTCCACATCAAACTCGTCTGACAGCGCTTCGCGCATGACCGACTCTTCGTCGGCCTGGCGCTGCAAGGGCTCGGGCTCTACAGGGATGAAGGGGTGTGCCACCCGATCGGTTGCGTTCAGGGGCTGGACCGGACCAACCGCCAACTCGAAAAGGCGGCGCTCGCGGTCTTCCTGAATGGCCTTGAGGCGGGCTGCCTCCAGTGCGGCAGCTTCAGCGGCGGCGCGCTCGGCAATGGCCCGGCGCAGGGGCATCAAATCGGCGAAAGCGCGCACGGGTTCCATGTGTCGCATTGTCGCGCAGCGATGTGGGGTGGGTTCAAGTAGGGGTTTGTCGGGTGGGTGCATCTGGCAATTGGCCTTCATCCGCGCCCCTGGGTGATGGTCCAACGGTGCATTCCGGCCAAGTTGGTCCACAGGGCGGCCAAAGCGCGCCGAGTTCATGCGGATGGCGGTCTTTTTGCCGACCTGCCCCCTACCATCATCGGCGAAACGAAGACGGCTGGCCAACTCGCGCAGCCGTGACTGTGAAACTCCAAGGAAGTGAAGTCCCCATGAAAACCAAAGCCGCCGTAGCCTGGCAAGCGGGCCAGCCCCTGACCATCGAAACCGTCGACCTGCAAGGGCCCAAGCTGGGCGAGGTGCTGGTCGAGATCAAGGCCACGGGCATCTGCCACACCGACTACTACACGCTCTCGGGTGCCGATCCCGAAGGCATCTTTCCTGCGATTCTTGGCCACGAGGGCGCGGGCGTCGTGGTTGACGTGGGGCCGGGTGTCACCACGCTCAAGAAGGGCGACCACGTGATTCCGCTCTACACGCCTGAATGCCGCCAGTGCAAGTTCTGCCTGAGCCGCAAGACCAACCTGTGCCAGCTCATCCGCGGCACCCAGGGCAAGGGCCTGATGCCCGACGCCACCAGCCGCTTTAGCCTCGACGGCAAGCCCATCTTCCATTACATGGGCACCTCGACCTTCTCCAACTACACGGTCGCACCTGAAATCTCGCTGGCCAAGATCCGTGAGGACGCGCCTTTTGACAAGGTGTGTTACATCGGCTGCGGCGTGACCACCGGCATTGGCGCCGTGATCTTCACCGCCAAGGTGGAGGCGGGCGCCAACGTGGTTGTCTTCGGCCTGGGCGGCATTGGCCTGAACGTGATCCAGGGCGCCAAGATGGTGGGTGCCGACAAGATCATTGGGGTTGACATCAACCCCGCCCGCCAGGAAATGGCGCGCAAGTTCGGCATGACCCACTTCATCAACCCCAAGGAGGTGGACAACGTGGTCGACGCCATTGTCCAGCTCACGGATGGCGGTGCAGACTATTCGTTCGAGTGCATCGGCAACACCAAGGTCATGCGCGATGCGCTGGAATGCACCCACAAGGGCTGGGGTCGCAGCATCATCATCGGTGTGGCAGAAGCTGGCGCCGAGATTTCTACGCGCCCGTTTCAGCTGGTGACCGGTCGCAAATGGGAGGGCTCGGCCTTTGGCGGCGCACGGGGCCGCACCGATGTGCCGAAGATTGTGGACTGGTACATGGAGGGCAAGATCAACATCGACGATCTGATCACCCACACCATGCCGCTGGAGGACATCAACAAGGGCTTTGACCTGATGAAGCGTGGTGAATCCATTCGCGGTGTGGTCCTTTTTTGAACCCCTGAGAGCGGCCCATCCCCGTCGCTGCGTTCCGCCCCTCAAGGGGCAATGCTGGCCGACCGGCAAAGCCGGATCGGCGGCGTTCTGAATTCTCGCTACCGGCTTCCTGCGCGGAAAAAATTGGCGGTCAACGCGGGGGGCGTTGGCCATTGGGGTTCACTGCGGTTGAGAAAACATGGCAGCACACCCTGCTGAAAGTGGTCGTTGCTGCTGGACGGGGCCATGCGTTGGCCGTGCAGACCAGTGACGCCGCTCTCGGTGCACTGGGGCTGAAAAAGCACGGCGACTTTGGCGACAACGGTCGCATGTACGGCGCCGAGGGCCCGGCATTCATCGTGACCAAGCCCGGCGATGGCGAGCCCGCCACCTTTGCCAATGGCGGCACGCTCGGGTACCTTGCTCCCAGCAGGGATGCTGTTCGCAATTTTCACTCCCAGGGTCTGGCCAATGGCGGTGTTGATGCGGGGGCGCCGGGCCCTCGCTCCTTCGCTCCAACGGCCTACGCAGCCTATTTGCGGGATCCTGCCGGCAACAAGATTTGCGCCTATTGCTTCGCCGCCGCGTAGATCCACAGGTCCCAAAAAAGCTGCAGCCTGTGCTACAGCTTTTTTACGTTGCAGAGGGCGTTGCCGGTGAGGCTGCACCCGATGAACCGCCAAAGCGCTCCCGGTAGGCCTGGGGCGCCACACCGAGGCGCTTGATGAAGAGTTTGCGCAGCGACTGTTCGGATGCAAAACCGATGCGAGCCGCAACCGATTTGAAGGGCAAGTCGCCTTCTTCGAGCAGGCGCCGTGCCGCTTCCAGTCGCGCGGCTTCGATGAACTGCAAGGGTGTGGTGCCGACCTCCTTGACAAACACGCGCCGAAAATTGCGCTCGCTCATGGCTGCCCGGGTGGCCAGACGGCACACATCAAGTGGCTGGGAAAGGTTGCACATCACCCACGCCTGAATTTCGCGTATGCCGGGATGGCTGGTGTACTGGCTGGTCAGATGCACGCTGAACTGCGACTGGCCACCGGGGCGCTTGAGGTAGACAACAAGATCACGGGCCACCTGCAAAGCCAATGCCCGTCCATGGTCTTCTTCAACCAGGGCCAGAGCCAGGTCAATCCCTGCGGTGACCCCGGCCGATGTCCAGATATGGCCTGCGCGCAAATAGATGGCGTCGGCCTGGACCTTCACGGCAGGGAAGCGCTCGCCCAACAGTGCAGCGACACTCCAGTGGGTGGTGGCAGGCAGGCCATCCAGAACGCCAGCTGCCGACAGGAAAAAACTGCCCGAGCACAAGGCCACCAACCGCTCGATCCGTGGCGCTGCGGCCGCGACCCAGTCCACGATGGGCTGGTTGGCGGCCAGGGCGCTTTCGATCTGACGTGCGCCAACGATGATCGCGGTATGGGGCAGCGGGTCTGCCTGCAATGCACATGCGTCGAGATGCATGTGCATGTCTGACGCCACTGGGCCCGATTCAACCGAGACGATGCGCAGTGCGTAGCCTGGTGGCCGGCCGTCCTGTGTGAGATGGACGTTGGCGTACTCGAACACGCTCATCGCACCAATGGCCTCGATGCCTTTGAAGCCGGGGTAGACCAGCACATCGATGCGCCGGGGGGTCAACAGGGGCAAGTGGTGCATGCAGCCATCGGTGTTGGTGAGAAAACAGACATGAAGAAGGGTTGGGCATTCTCACATCCAACCGCAGGGAGATCTGGGTGCATCCTGGGCATGCGTTCCAGAACGCGTTCATATGAGGCCCATTTCTGCCATTGACGCAGCCCGGTCCCGCGTGACGATGAAGTGGTCAAGTACGCGCACGTCCACCAATGCCAATGCGGCCTTGAGCGATTGCGTGAGCGCTTCGTCGGCGCGCGATGGCGTGGTGGTGCCGCTGGGGTGGTTGTGGGCGAGCACCACGGCTGCAGCATGGTGGTGCAGGGCGCGCAACACCACTTCGCGTGGGTACACGCTGGTCTGGCTCAGTGTGCCGCGAAACAGCTCTTCGAGGGCGATCAGCCGGTTCTGGCTGTCGAGAAACAGCACGGCAAACACCTCATGCTGTTTGGCACCCAGTTGCAATTGCAGGTATTCGCGCACGGCACTGGGGCTGTCGAACAGCGCTCTTTCCTGAAGCACCTGGGAAAGGGCACGACGCGCCAGCTCCAATACGGCGACCACCTCGGCCCGCTTGGCCGGTCCCAGGCCTTTGATGGTCTGGAGGGCGTCAGCGCTGGTGTGCAGCAGGCCGCTGACGCCGCCGAAGGTATCGAGCAGTTCCTGCGCCATCTGCAGCACGCCTTTACCCGCTATGCCCGTGCGCAGCAGAATGGCGAGCAATTCGGCATCGCTGAGCGCAGACGGGCCGCGCGTCAGCAGTTTTTCGCGTGGTCGCGCCTCGGCAGGCAGGCTCTTGAGCCCGCCGTTGTTTGAGCCATTCATGGCTTTTCTCCCTGATTTTTGGTGTGTGACGCCGCCTTTTTACAATAGAGCGTTCTGTGAGGCGTTGATCAGGGGGACCGAGTGTCCATTCCATGGCGCCTGCGACCTCACTTTCACCCCTCAAACAGCCAGCCATCCCTATGCCACAAGTCCAAGAAGGTTCTTTCCTCACGCTGCATTACCGGATGTCCGGTCCTGGTGGCCAGGTGATCATCAACACCTTTGATGGTCAGCCGGCCACGCTCAGCCTGGGTGCGGGCGAGCTGTCGCCGGCGATCGAGCAGCATTTGCTCGGATTGGAAGAGGGCACCCAGACGGTGATCGAACTGGAGCCGGGAGAAGCCTTCGGTGACCGCCAGCCAGACATGGTGCAGTGGGTGGCGCGCAAGCTGCTGAACCAGCTGGGCGATCCAAACGAGCAATACAAAGAAGGCGATGTGGTGCAGTTCCCGACGCCCGACGGGTTGGGCAGCTACGCGGGTGCGGCCATTGAAGTGCGGGAAGACGGTGCGGTGCTGTTCGATTTCAACCATCCGTTGGCGGGCCAACCGGTGACTTTTGAGGTTCAACTGATCGGGGTGCTCTGATGGCGAATTTTCTGGAACATTCGCAAGAGGTCTTGCTGGCCGAGCCGCGCGGTTTTTGTGCGGGGGTCGACCGGGCAATCGAGATCGTGGAGCGTGCGCTGGCCAAGTTCGGTCGCCCCATCTATGTGCGCCATGAAATCGTGCACAACACCTATGTGGTGAACGATCTGAAAGACAAGGGGGCAATTTTCATCGAGGAGCTCTCCGATGTACCGCCCGGCGCCACGCTGGTGTTTTCAGCGCACGGCGTGAGCCGTGCGGTGCAGGAAGAGGCCAAAGCCCGTGGTTTCACCATCTTTGATGCCACCTGTCCGCTGGTGACAAAGGTGCATGTGGAGGTGGCCAAGCTGCACCGCGAAGGCTTTGAATTTTTGATGATCGGTCACAAGGGCCACCCCGAGGTAGAGGGCACCATGGGCCAGCTCGACAGCGGCATTCATCTGGTGGAAGACCTGGCCGATGTGGCCCGCGTGTCCCCCGCGCAAACCGACAAACTGGCTGTGGTCACGCAAACCACCTTGTCGGTGGACGACACGGTGGAGATTCTGGCCGCAGTCAAGGCGCGCTTTCCAAAAGTGCGTGAACCCAAGCAACAAGACATTTGTTATGCCACGCAAAACCGGCAAGATGCCGTGAAGCTTTTGAGCCCGCAGGTGGACGTGGTGATCGTCGTCGGCAGCCCCACGAGCTCCAACAGCAACCGTTTGCGCGAGGTGGCGCTCAAGCTCGGCACGCCTGCGCATATGGTGGACAGCGCCGAAGAACTGCAAGCCGAATGGTTCGAAGACCGCTCGCGGGTTGGCCTGACGGCCGGTGCATCAGCGCCGGAAATTCTCGTTTTGCAAGTGATCGACCGGCTTAAGGCATTGGGCGCGATTTCGGTGCGCAAGATGGACGGCCTGGTGGAAACGGTGAAATTTCCGCTGCCCAAGGGCCTGAAGATTGAAGGCGACGACAACAAGCCGCTGGATCATCTGCACTGAACGGCTCTTCTCCGCGCCGCTGCCGGTGGCCCCCGAATGGGGGAGCCGGTTCCGCGCTGGCCTGGAGGGCAGGAGTCCGCTTCCAGGCAAAACCTACAATCACGACATGCTCGATATCAATACCCTCCGCAAAGACCTCGACGCCACCATCGCCCGGCTCGAAACCCGCAAAAAACCCCAGGCGTTCTTGAACGTGGATACGTTCAAGGATCTGGAGTCGGAACGCAAGACGCTGCAAACCCGCACCGAAGAGCTGCAAAGCCAGCGCAACACGCTGTCCAAACAGATCGGTCAACTCAAAGCCAAGGGCGAGAGCGTGGAGCCGGTGATGGTTGCTGTGGGTGAGATCAAGGTCGAGCTGGAGGCTTCGGCCGCACGCCTGGAAGTGATCCAGGCCGAGTTGCAGACGCTGCTGTTGGCGGTGCCGAATGTGCCGCACGAGAGCGTTCCAGTGGGCGCAGACGAAGAGGGCAATGTGGAAGTGCGCCGATGGGGTGTGGTGCGTGAATTTGATTTTAAGGTGCGCGACCACGTAGACATTGGTGCGCCACTGGGGCTGGACTTTGACACCGGCGTGAAACTCACCGGTTCGCGTTTCACCTTCATGCGCGGTCCCATCGCCCGATTGCACCGTGCGCTGGCCCAGTTCATGCTCGATGTGCAGACGCAAGAACACGGCTACACCGAGTGCTACACGCCTTACATCGTCAACGCCGAAACCCTGCGCGGTACCGGCCAGCTGCCCAAATTCGAGGGTGATCTGTTTGCCGCGAAGAAGGGCGGGCAGGATGGCGAAGAGGCGCCCGATCTGCAGGCGCTTTACCTGATCCCCACCAGCGAGGTGACGCTGACCAACACGGTGCGCGACACCGTGGTGGCCGAGAGCGAACTGCCGATCCGCCTGACCGCCCACACGCCGTGCTTTCGATCCGAGGCGGGCAGCGCCGGGCGTGATACCCGCGGCCTGATTCGCCAGCATCAGTTTGACAAGGTCGAGATGGTGCAGATCGTGCATCCCGAGAAGAGCTACGAAGCGCTGGAGGCCATGACGGGTCACGCCGAGGCGGTGTTGCAGAAGCTGGGTCTGCCTTACCGCGTGATGAGCCTGTGCACCGGTGACATGGGTTTTGGCGCTACCAAGACCTACGATCTGGAAGTCTGGGTGCCCGCCCAGGCTGTGTACCGCGAGATCAGTTCGGTATCGAACTGCGAGGCCTTTCAGGCGCGCCGCTTGCAGGCCCGTTTCAAGAATGCGCAGGGCAAAAACGAGCTGGTGCACACGCTCAACGGATCCGGCCTGGCCGTGGGCCGTGCTTTGGTGGCGGTGCTGGAGAATTGCCAGAACGCCGACGGCAGTGTGACAGTGCCCGAGGTGCTGCGCCCTTACATGGGCGGTTTGGAGAAGCTCGTTCCCTAAAGAACGAGTCGCTGTGCGTAGCCGGTCATCTCGAGATAGCCGCGCCCCACGCGCTTCGCTTGGGCGTCGAGCAGGTCGCTCAAGCCCTCCCAATACACAGTGCCGGTGCTTTGCCGGCTGTCGAGTTCCTGCGCGTCCACCAGCGCCTGCACGGTGAAAACCCCTGCGGGCGAGGTCACCCGCCAGGCCACGGGGTAGCGCGCCCGGGTCAGCGGGCTGGTCCAGTGGCGCAGCGGTTCGAAAAGCACCGCGTCATGGTTAAAATCTGGGCCCCCAATGGGGCATCGCGCTGGGCCGCTGAGCGCCACGAACCGCCCGCCCACAGCGACGTACCATCGGCGCGTCGCAGGCGAAACGCGGTGAGACTGTCGCCGTTGTCCAGGTTCATGCCGATCCAGTCCCAACCCACCGCATCCGGATGCAGCAGCGATTCGCTCCATTCGTGGTCCAGCCAGGCGCGCCCTTGCTGGATGGCGATGGGTTTGCCTTTGACGGTCAAACGTCCGCTCACCCCCAGTTGAGGCTGGCTCACGTAAAAGCTGCTTTGCGCTGGCTCAGGGCCTTTTCGGGAAAAACCATTCTGGCCTTGCAACAGGTGGCTTTGCATGGGCAGGGCGTTCAGTTCGATCTGGAAATCGCTGGCGTTGACACGGGCCTGGTAGCGCCCATCGGGCAGTCGCCGCAGCGACCAGCCGCGCAGTGCCACGCCGGTGTCATTCGCTTGCGCAAACGCGGCGCCGGGACTGTCAAAACCGGGTTGGCTGGCCGTTGCCTCGCCGTTCCAGCGCGCGATGCGCTGGTCGTGCCACAGTTGTTGTCCTTTCACATCGGCGATGGCGGCATGGGCGAACAGCAGGTGTTTGGCGGCCAGGCGGCTTTGCAGCGCCTGGGTGCCATCCACCCGGCTGCGAAAAAACGTGACCTGGAATCCATAGGTGTTGCCGTCAGTGCCGGTGGCATAGCCGGTGAGGTACCACCACTCGGTTTTGGCGTCGTTGTGGGTGCCGTTGTCGCGCGGGAAGCGCAAGGCCCGGGGCTCGGCAATGCTGTCGGATCGGGCTTGGGCAGGTGGCCATGGCAGTGCCATGCCGGCAGCCATGCAGAGCAGCTCGCGGCGTCGATTCTGCATGCCGGGTGGAGCCACTGGTTTTACCCCTGCAACCTGCGATTGATGCGCTCTTGCGCAGACTGGCAGTTGCCGAACTGCGCGGTGATCCAGGCGGGTTCAAAGTAGGTTTTGAGGTAGCGCTCACCGGTGTCGCACAGCAGGGAAAGAATGGAGCCACTCTGGTTGGCTTCGCGCATCTCTGCGGCGAGCGCCAGCATGGCCACCAGATTGGTACCGGTGGACGGCCCAACACGACGGCCGAGCAGTGCGGTGAGCGCGTGCATGGCGGCTACCGACTCTTCATTGGGGACTTCGATCATGCGGTCAATGACCGAGGGGATGAAGCTGGCCTCGACGCGCGGGCGTCCAATGCCCTCGATGCGCGAGCCGGGACTTCGCAAGGTGGCGTCGCCGCTTTGAAAGTACGCGCCAAACACCGAACCCTCTGGATCGGCGACGCAGAGTTGCGTGTCGTGGCGCTGGTAGCGAACGTAACGCCCCACGGTGGCGCTGGTGCCGCCGGTGCCCGCACCCACCACGATCCAGCGCGGTATCGGGTGGCGCTCACAGGCCATCTGGCCGAACATGCTCTGCGCGATATTGTTGTTGCCCCGCCAGTCGGTGGCGCGTTCGGCATAGGTGAACTGGTCCATGTAGTGGCCACCGGTCTCATGCGCGAGCTGTTGCGCCGCGTCGTAGACCTCATCGGCTTTTTCCACGAAATGGCAACGCCCGCCGTAAAACGTGATCTGGTCCACTTTCTCCTGTGAGGTTTTGCGGGGCATCACGGCAATAAAGGGCAGGTCAAGCAGCCGGGCGAAATAGGCTTCGCTGACAGCCGTGGACCCACTGGATGCCTCGACCACGGTGGTGCCCTTGTTCAGCCAGCCATTGCACAGCGCGTACAGAAACAGCGAGCGGGCCAGACGGTGTTTCAGGCTGCCGGTGGGGTGGGTCGATTCGTCTTTCAGAAAGAAGTCGATGCCATGGTTCGCAAACCCGGGCAGCGGCAGTGCGATCAAATGGGTGTCTGCGCTGCGGCAGATATCGGCCTCGATGCGGCCAATGGCTTCGTTGCGCCAGCGGGTGAGGGGGGTTGTCATATTGAAGCTTGAAAAGATTGAATGACCTGTTTTAGCAGGCCTCGCTCAGAAGGCGCGAACTGGGCCGTTTCGTCATTGTGGTGGACGAATGCACGTCAGGCTTGGAACCTGCAGTTTGAGTCGATTTTCCGATGAGGGTGTTCAGCGCTGTGATGCGCAGCAGCCGGTGCTCCGCGCTACGGGCGATCTACCAGTCCTCTTTCACCGCTTGAACCGCATCGCGCCCGGCTGCGGCCCTGCCGGCCAGCCAGGCGGTGGCGGTACCGGCCAGAATCACGGCGAAACACAAGGCCAGCAAGCGCATCCAGGGCAGCGCGAGGTCCATGGTCCAGTGAAAGCTCTGTGGGTTCACCACATGCACCAGCACCACGCTCACCGCGAGGCCAAGCGCCAACCCGGCGAGAGCACCCAAGGCGGTCCAGGCCAGTCCTTCGAGGGCGACCACGCTGAGAATTTGCCGCCGCGTCAGGCCTAGGTGGGCGAGCAAGCCAAATTCGCGCCGGCGCGCCAACACCTGTGCGCTGAAGCTGGCCGCCACGCCGAACAGGCCGATGCCGATCGCCACGGCCTGCAGCCAATAGGTCACGGCAAAACTGCGGTCAAAGATGCGCAGCGAGGTGGCTCGGATTTCGCTGACCGAGGCCAGTTCGATCAGGTCTTCGGCACCCATGGAGGCAGCGAGCGCGCGAATGGCGGTTTGCACCTGGGGTTCATTTGCGCTGGGCTCCAGGTGCAGGGCCAGATCGTTGATGCGCGGATCTCCTGAAAGTCGCAGGTAGTCGGCGCGGTCGATCACCACGCTGCCGTGCTGGCGTGCGTAGTCGCGCCACACGCCAACCACGAAAAAGCGCGTGTTTGCGGCGGGCTCGCCGAAGGCCGTTGCCAGCGCGGGCAGATCGTGGCCCTCCTGGGCACCATGCAAATCGACCATGGCTTCACTCACATAAACCGGCACGATGAATTCCCCTTTCTTATGTACCGGCAAAGTGGCAGGGCCTTTCACCAACGGCAACCGTTGTCCCGCATGCGAGCCATCGGGTTGTTCCAGTGAACGGGCGAGCAACGTCACAGGCGCCCGGTCGTCGCGCATCAGGAACTCTGTGGCGCGGAGAGGCGACACGCTTTGCACGCCTGCCACCTCGCTGACGGCCTGAACAAAGCTGTCGGGCAACGTGTTGCCCTCTCCAGACGAGGCACCCGCGCGCACGTACAGCTGGGCGGGCAAGACCCCGTCGAGCCACTGGGTGACCGAATCGCGGAAACTGGCCACCATCACGGTCAGCGCCACCGACAGGGCGAGGCTGGCCACCACACCGCTGGTGGCCACCGCGGCCGTTTCGCGCAGACGCCTTGAGCGTTCGACCGCGAGCTGAGGCAGTGCATGGCGCGCGACCAGTGGCGCAACCCGGTTCAGCAAGGCGCCTACGGCCAACGGGAGGGCCGCGATACCGCCCACCAGCAGCAGGCCCACGGCAAAGTAAGCGGCCAGCGGTATGCCCGCGATCGGGGGTGCCCAGGCCAGGCCCACCGCCAGCACCATCAAGCCCAGTGCCACCGCATGGGAGCGCGGGCTGCCGGCCTGCCCACCGCCCAGGCCCTTGAGCGCCAGTGCCGGGGCGATTTGCGCGGTTGCCCGCGCTGGCCACCAGCCGCCGATCACTGAAGCCACCACGCCCAGACCGCCATAGAGCACGGCGGCGCCGCTGCTCCACTGCAGTGGCGGAGCTTCGCCCGAAAAGTAGCCGCCACCCAGGTCGCCGCCCAATACGCTCAGGGCCAGCGCGGCCAGACCTGTGCCCAGGGCCACGCCCAGGGCGCTGCCCAGCAGGCCCAGCAAAGCCGACTCGGCCAACACCAGCCGCAAGCGCTCTGGCGCAGACAGTCCGAGCACGCCGAGCAGGGCGAACTGCTGCTGACGCCTGGCCACAGAGAGGGACAAAACGGAAAACACCAGAAATGCGCCGGTGAACAAGGCCACCAGGGCCAACACAGTGAGGTTGACTCGGTACGCACGCGACAGGTTGCTGGCTTGCTCTCCTGCTTGCGCGGGTCGCTGGGCCACGATATCGGGTGGCAATCCGAGTGCGGCGACCATTGCGTCAGCGTCGCTGCCTGGCGCCAGGCGCAGATCAATGCGGCTGATGGAGCCTACGCGGTCCATGAGCGCCTGGGCCGCGGCAATGTCCATGACGAGCAAGGGTGCGCCGGGTGCGTTGACCGTGCCGGCGACGCGCAAGCGGCGCCAGTTCAGGCCGCTCTGAACCTCGATTTCGGTGCTGTCGGGGCCCAAAGTCTGCCTGGCTGTGGCGTTCAGAAACACCGCGTCGGGGGCAAAGAGATCCATGCGTCCCGCGGTTTTCGAGGGCACGGGCATCAGCGCAGGCGACACCGCGGCCACGCTCAGTGCATCGACGCCCAGCAGTTCAACCGGTACCCGTTTCGTGTCGCTTGCGTTGGCGTAGGTGCGCAGCGAAAGCACCGGGCTGGCGTGGGCCACAGCGACCTGGTTGTGCACCTTTTCCAGCCAACGGTCATCCATCAAACCCTGGCGCGCACGCAGCTCGCGATCGGGCTGGCCATTGACCGCGCTCACTGCACTGGCAAACTCGGCCAGCGCCGAAGCATTGATCAAATGAACCGCAAGCGCCAATGCCACACCGAGCATGACAGCCACCACAGCTGCGGCATTTCGCCAGGGGTGGTGTCGCAATTCCTGCAGAGAGTAGGTGGTGAGCAAGGCGCGCATGGGATGCAAGCTTATCGCTCTAACAGGGGAAGTGTGGCCATGGGTTCGGCCTGTGGTCCAATAGGGGGTTTTCAACCACCTCTCTCTGGAACTGTCATGGGCAACAAAATCGTCACCGAAGCTGACCGCAAGCGCACCCCCCGTCCGATCCCTCCGAATGGCTCGAGCCTGCCGACCCCCGGTCGCGGCCAGCGCATCAGCCTGGAGCGCGGTGTGGCGACCCGCTCGAAAAAGAACACTGGCAAGCGCCCTCACCAGGGTTGATCCAGCGGTGTTGGGGGTGGTTGCCCCCGCCAGAAAAAGGCCCGTCAAGGGCCTTTTTTTCGTCCCGCAGCGAAAAACCGCGTTCAAAGAAAGCTTATTTTTAAATGCCTGGTAAATATTTGCCTAGGCATTAATATAATTCACCCATGTCATTTTTGATCCTGTTTCTGCCATGACCGCTCCTGTCGAGTTTTACCAAGCTGGCTCGTACTGCGCTGAAGAAAGCGTGGGCTACCTGATGAAAAAGGTGATGTTGTCCATCGTGCAGCAGGCCGACAAGCGCCTGGCCGGCTTGGACCTGACCATGGCGCAGTGGGGCCCTCTGATGCGTTTGCAGCAAAAGGGGCAATTGCCGGTGGCCGAATTGGCTCGTTGGGTGAACACCGATGCGGGTGCCATGACACGGTTGCTCGACCGCTTGGAAAAGAAGGGCCTGTGCAAACGTGTTCGTTCGCTTGAAGACCGCCGTGTGGTGATGGTGGAGCTTACGGCAGAAGGCCGCAACGCGATTGAGGATGTGCCCGCCGTTTTGGCGGAAGTGATGAATCTGCACCTGGCAGGATTCTCGAGAGCCGAATGGCAGGCGCTCAAGGGCTCCCTTTTTCGCATGATTGATAACGGCGACGCCTTGCGCGAAGCCGGCGCCTGACGGCGCCCACCCCGAAACACTTGCCTCTGCATCCCTCCGCATGCACGCTGCCTTGTTCACTTAATTGCCTAAGCAAATGAAGCCTCAACAATCAAATTCCTCCACGGGTTGGCGCGGGTCGCTCAGTGCCATGGCTGTGCTGGTCTTGACCGCCTGTGCCAGCAGCGCTGGCATTGCACCGGCCACACCAGTGGTCGCGCCAGGCGAACTGGGCTTGCCTGAGTCAGGCGCTGCAACAGAGGCGATGGTGCAGGCGGATTGGTGGGTGGCGTGGGGCGATGCCGAACTGGCGCGCCTGATGGCGCTCGCGCTGCAATCGCATCCCAATCTGCAGGTGGCTCAGGCCCGTCTGTCCAGGGCCGGTGCGGCGGTGGCGGGAGAACGGGCGGGCGAAGGCCTCAAACTGGGGCTGAACGCCGATGCCACCCGCCAGCACTTCAGCGCCAACAGCATTTACCCCGCTCCTCTGGGTGGATCGACGCGCACCCTGGCCAATGCCCAGTTGGCAGGCAGTTGGGAGTTTGACTTTTTTGGCCGCCATCGCGCGGCGATTGATGCGGCGGTGGGTGTGCAGCGCGCGGCCCAGGCCGATTTGGCCGCCGCTCGCAATGTGTTGACCAGCCAGATCGCACAAAGCTATGTGCAGCTTGGTCGCTTGTTGGCGCAACGCTCGTTGGCCGAACGTGCCCTGGCCCAGCGCGAGCACATGCTGGGACTGATTCGCCAGCGGGTGAGCGCGGGCCTGGATACCCTGGTGGAGCTGCGCCAGGGCGAAGGCGCCTTGCCAGAAGCACGGCTACAGATTGAACAAATCGACGAGCAAACCACCCATGTGCGCCACGCCCTTGCGGCCCTGGCCGGAACAGCGCCAGACGCTCTGGCCGGTCTCAGCCCATCGTTACCCGATGCCCGGAGGATGGCGCTGCCGACCGTTCTGCCCGTTGACTTGCTGGGGCGGCGCCCCGATATTGCGGCGGCCCGATGGCGCATTGAAGCCGCGACCCAGGGCATGCAGGCCGCCAAGGCGCAGTTCTACCCCAATGTCAACCTCACCGTATTTGCCGGTCTGGCCAGCATCGGCCTGGGCCATCTCGTTGAGGCGGGCAGCCGTCAATACGGTGTGGGCCCGGCCATTCATCTGCCGATCTTTGACGCTGGCAGTTTGCGCGCCAACCTGACCGCCCGCGCCGCGGATGTGGATGTGGCCATTGCCGCCTACAACGGGGCGGTGGTTGAGGCCGTGCGCGACACCGCCGACCAGATCACCAGCCTGCAATCGCTTGAGCGCCAGGGGGCCGAACAGGTGCGGGCACAGGCGGCCGCGGAGGCCAGCTACGACATCGCGCAGCAACGCTACCGCGCGGGGTTGAGCGGCTACCTCACCCTGTTGAGCGCCGAAAGCGCCGTTTTGGCGCAGCGCCGTCAAGCGGTGGAGGTGCAGTCGCGGGTGTTGTTGTCTCAAGTGGCCCTGATACGGGCCATGGGCGGTGGCGTGCAGTTGAATCCTTCGCCTGTGCCGCTCTCACCCGCCACCCACGCGGCAGCCCGCTGAACATCGCTCACCTCTTTTTGCATTGCCTTCTTCTCCTCAATATTGGAGCGCACCATGACCACTTCCAACTTGCCCAATCCAACCACCCCTCCTGGCAATCCTGCGCGTAAAAAGGCGTTGAGCGCTGTCGCTGCCGCCGTTGTGCTGGCCGGCATCGGTTACGGCGCTTACTGGGCACTGGTGCTCAACCACTTTGAATCCACCGACAACGCCTACGTGCAGGGCAATGTGGTTCAGGTGACGCCACAAATGCCGGGCACGGTGCTGGCCATCAATGCCGATGACACCGACCATGTGAAGGCTGGCCAGTGGCTGGTACGCCTCGATCCGGCTGACGCAGAGATCGCGCTGGAGCAAGCCGAAGCCAACCTGGCGCAAACCGTGCGCCAGGTGCGCACGCTCTACGCCAACGACCGCACCCAACAGGCCCAGATCGCGGCGCGCCAGGCCGACCTCGCCAAAGCCCAGGCCGATCTGGTCCGCATTCAAGACGATGTCACACGCCGTCAGCCGCTGGTGGAAACCGGGGCCGTGGGTCGCGAAGAATTCAACCATTTCAATGCACAGCTCACCGCCGCCCGCAGCACCGTGGAGGCAGCCCGTTCAGGCGTGCTTGCCGCGCGCGAACAGCTGGCTTCCAGCCAGTCGCTTACCGACGGCATTGCAGCGCAAGATCACCCCAGTGTGAAAGTGGCGGCTGCGCGGGTGCACGAAGCGGCGCTGGCTTTGCAGCGCACCAACTTGCTGGCGCCAGTGGATGGCTATGTGGCGCGGCGCAATGTGCAATTGGGACAACGTGTGCAGGCCGGTGCACCTTTGTTGTCGGTGATCGCGCTCGATGAAGTCTGGGTGGAGGCCAATTTCAAGGAAAGCCAGCTTAAAAACCTGCGCCTGGGACAGCCGGTCGAGCTCTTTGCCGACGTGTATGGCACCAAGGTGATTTACCACGGGGTGATCGAAGGCCTGGGTGCAGGTACTGGCGCCGCGTTTGCACTGTTGCCGGCCCAGAACGCAACAGGCAACTGGATCAAGGTGGTGCAACGCGTGCCCGTGCGAGTCAAGCTCGATCCGGCTGAGGTGGCGCAACATCCTTTGCGGGTGGGTTTGTCGATGGGTGCCAAGGTGGATGTGAGCAAGACCGATGGCCGCATGTTGGCTGACTCGGAAAACCAGGGTCCAGGCCGTGCCATGCAAACCAGCGTGTTTGATCAAGCCAATGCCGAGGCGGATGCGCTGGTCAAGCGCATCATCACGGCCAATGGGCTGAAGCCCGAGTCACAGGTGCAGCCCCTCGCAAAGGCCACAACAGCGTCCGATCGTTCCGCTGTCCTGCCTGTGGTCACGCAATTGGGTTCTGCGGTGATTTCTGCTGTGGGCCATCTGGCCGTGGCCAACTGACCGGCGATCGGAAGACCCACCAAGATGTCCACATCCGTCGCCACGCTCAGCGGCAGCGCCGACCGGGAGCCTGCTCCCGCGGTGGAGCCGCCAGCGCCCCACAGCCCCCCTGTATTTGCGCCACTCCAGGGCGGTCAACTGGTGCTCGGTACCATCGCTTTGTCGCTGGCCACGTTCATGAATGTGCTCGACACATCGATTGCCAACGTGTCCATCCCTGCGATCGCTGGCGACATGGGCGTGAGCCCGACGCAAGGCACCTGGGTCATCACCTCGTTTGCGGTGGCCAATGCGATCTCGGTGCCACTGACCGGGTGGCTGACCCGGCGCTTTGGTCAGGTTCGCCTGTTCACCATGAGTGTGTTGCTGTTTGTATTGGCGTCCTGGCTGTGTGGACTGGCACCCAACATCGGCACGCTGATTGCATTTCGCGTGTTGCAGGGCCTGGTGGCGGGCCCGATGATTCCGCTGTCGCAAACCCTGTTGCTGGCCAGCTACCCGCGGGCCAAGGCCGGCACGGCCATGGCCATGTGGGCCATGACGGTGCTGGTGGCGCCAGTGGCCGGGCCCTTGCTAGGCGGCTGGATCACCGACAACATTTCATGGCCATGGATCTTCTATATCAATATTCCTGTGGGCTTGTTCGCCGCTGCCCTCACCTGGTCCATCTACCGTTCGCGTGATCCAGGGCCACGCCGCGTGCCGCTCGATGTGGTGGGTTTGTTCCTTTTGGTGATCTTCGTCGGCGCGATGCAAATCATGATCGATCTGGGCAAAGAGCTTGACTGGTTCGAGTCGGCTGAAATCATCGCGCTGGCGGTGACGGCGGTGGTCAGCTTCCTGTTCTTTCTGGCCTGGGAACTCACCGACCAACACCCCATTGTGGATCTGCGTTTGTTTGCATCGCGCAACTTCCTGTCGGGCACGTTGGCGCTGTCGATCGCTTACGGGCTGTTCTTTGGCAATGTGGTGTTGTTGCCTCTGTGGTTGCAGCAGTTCATGGGTTACACGGCGACCTGGGCGGGTCTGGCCACCGCGCCGGTGGGCCTGCTGGCGATTGTCCTGTCGCCCTGGGTGGGCAAGAACGTGAGCCGCATCGATCCACGCATGCTCGCGACGGTGGCGTTTCTGGGTTTTGGTGGCGTGTTGTGGATGCGTTCGCACTTCAGCACCCAGGCTGACTTTGAAACCATACTGATTCCCACGCTGATACAGGGCGCGGCGATGGCGTTCTTTTTTATCCCGCTGCAAGCCATCGTGTTCTCGGGGTTGCCACCCGAACGCATGCCGTCAGCGGCGGGTTTGTCGAATTTTGTGCGCATCACCGCAGGCGCTGTAGGGACCTCTCTGTTCACCACCCTGTGGGCAAACCGCGCGGCCATGCATCACGCCCAACTGTCTGAGGCCATCAACGATGGCAGTGCCACGGCGGTTGGCACGATCGGCGAGATGATGGCCAGTGGCATGACGCGCGAGCAGGCCCTGGCGACCATTGACCGTCTCGTCAACCAGCAGGCCTTCACGCTGGCCGTGACCGATGTGTTCTACCTCTCTGCTGTGCTCTTCATCGCCCTGGTTGCCCTGGTCTGGGTTGCCAGACCCGCGCTCGGAGAGTCAGCGGCCGGTGGAGGGGCTCACTGAAGCCGTGCCTGGCTTGGTGAAGTTGAGAAAGCGGCCCTTGTAAGGGTCGCCGTTTTCCTGCGTCTTGGCCGCAGTGGTCATTTTCATCGACCAGCCAAGTGCCGCCATTGCCTTGGCGAAAGCCGATCGGTTGCCTCGATCGGGGTCGACGATGATCACTTCCGCCTCAGGTAAAGCGTGTTGGTCGATGAAGCGGGCCAACTGGTCGGGCTGTTGTCGTTCGTACAACACATCGCTGCCCACGATCAAGTCAAAGCGACCCAGCCCACTGGCGCCATCGGCATCGTCAATGGCCCAGTTGCCTGCGTGATAGGGCAAGTTGTCCAGTGTGTTGGACCGCAGGTTGTCTTGCAGGAACGTTTCGGTGAGCGGATGCCAGTCGGTAACCGTGACATCGCCTTCGCGCCTGTGCATCACCAGGCTGGCCAGTGCCAGTCCGGCGCCAATCTCCAGAATGCGCTTGCCGGCGATGGCATGGGTGTCCATCGCCAAGGCCAGCACGCGTGCCGAGGGCCACACCTGACCAAACAAGGGCCAGCCAGATTCGCCCATTCCGGCGTTCTGCGCCGTGCCCTGGGGGTCGGCGTATTGCTGGTTGTCAAGCAGTGAGCAAATCGCGTAGTCCCAGCCACCGATCGTGACGGTTTGGTGTTTGACCTGGTAGCCGGGCATGGGGTCCCTTTCATGGGTGGCGCTGTGAATCGGTTCGATTTCACCGGGCACCCAATGGAAGAGGCATGCGAGATGGATGGAGCAAGGTATCACGATTGCAGGTATTTGTGCCTTGCGCCTACAATTCAAAGCTTCACCGGGGGTGCTCTTTTTGCCGTTCGGCAAGAAGCGCTGAGAAATACCCCTCTCACCTGATCTGGGTTGTGCCAGCGTAGGGAGCGTGATGGGTCGGCGCCGTTTGTTTGGGTTGCTGCCTTGATCCCACGCTGCTTGCTGGCGTTTGTTTTCAAAGGCGGTCTTCACCATGCAACGGCGTTTTTTGTTTTCAGCATTGTTTTCGGCTTCTGTTGTGTGCCTTGGGTTACCCCACGCAATGGCGCAAGGAGCCACGCCTTTGCGCGTATTGACCCATGGGTCTTTTGATCTATCCAAGGACCTGTTGGCCGCTTTCGAAAAGGACGCTGGCGTCAAGCTTGAAATCATCAAGGCAGGCGATGCCGGTGAAATGGTCAACAAGCTCATTCTCACGCGCGCCAACCCGATCGCTGATGTGGTGTTCGGAATCGACAACACGCTGGCACCGCGTGCGGGGGCCGCAGACATTCTGGAGCCCTATACCGGGCCCGCAGCAGAACGCAAGGCCGTGGCCGAGTTGCCCAAAGGTTTGGTGCCGGTGGACTACGGCTATGTGAACCTCAACATCGACAAGGCCTGGTTTGCAAAAAAAGGGCTGGCGCTTCCCAAATCGCTGGCCGACCTGAGCCAGCCGGCTTATGCCAAACTGCTGGTGGTGCAAAACCCGGCCACTTCCAGCCCGGGCCAGGCATTCATGCTGGCCACCATTGCGGGCTTGGGCGAAGAGGGGGCTTTCGACTGGTGGAAGCACATGCGTGGCAACGGCGTGAAGGTGGTCAAGGGCTGGAGCGAGGCCTATTACACCGAGTTTTCCCGCAATGGTGGCGCTTATCCGATCGTGGTCAGCTACACCAGCAGCCCGGCCGCTGAGGTGTTCTACAGCAAGGAAAAGATCAGCGAATCGCCCACGGCCAACCTGTTTTTGAAGGGTGGTGTGTTCCGCCAGATCGAAGGTGTGGCCCTCGTCAAAGGTGGCAACCCGGCGGCAAAAGAAGCGGCTGGCCGATTCATCGAGTTTTTGCGTTCTGCGCCGGCGCAAGAAGGCTTGCAGACGACCATGTGGGTGTTCCCGGCCGAAGCAGGCGCTTCCCGTGTCGAGGTAATCAAGCAACATGCCGCGGAGCCATCCACTTTCGATGAACTGAAGGCACCGCTGACCGAGGCCCAGTCCAAAGCGTGGTTGCAGCGCTGGACCAAAACCGTCTTGAAGTGATGATCTCCCCCGCCGAGCTTCGCTCGACCCCCTCAAGGGGGCAACGCTTGCAGGCCGGCAAAGCCGGTCCTGCGGCGTTCCGGGTTAGGGGCACTTCTGCAGTTCTGGTTTTTTGGTTTTGAACTGATCCTGTGGTTCGCCTGACTTCGCGCTCGCTTGTCTTTCTGCCTTTGGCCTTTCTGGTCCTGATGCTGGTGGCGCCGGTTGTGCGCTTGCTGGTGGAGGGTTGGGGGCCGGGTGATCTGGCTGGCGATGCGCCCTTGCGATGGCTGGCCTTGTGGCAAGACGATTACCTTCGATGGCGGGTGGTCTGGTCGTTTTTGCAGGCGGCAATCACGTGTGTGTTGGCCCTGTTGATCGGGCTGCCTGTGGCCTGGGTGTTGGCGAGGCGGGAGTTTGCGGGGCGAGCGCTGGTTCTGCGGTTGTTGATGCTGCCGTTCGTGGTGCCCACCCTCGTGGCGGCCATGGGTGTGTTGGCGCTGTGGGGACCGCGCGGCTGGCTGGGCGAGCCATTGGCGGGCATGGGCTGGCGCCTGGATGAAACGCCTTGGTTGCTGCTTTACGGCAACCTCTTCTTCAATCTGTGTCTGGTGGTGCGCGCGGGCGTGGATGCCCTGGAGCAGGTGAGTGCGCCGCGCGTGGCCGCTGCGCGAACGCTGGGGGCGACACCCTGGCGTGCCTTCTGGCGGGTGGAGTGGCCGGCGATTGCGCCCTGGCTGGCCTCGGCACTGTGCCTTGTCTTTCTGTATTGCTTTTCGGGTTTTGGTCTGGCGTTGATTCTGGGCGGCCAGCGCTACGCCACGGTCGAGGTCGAGATATACACCTTGGTCGCCCATGAGCTTGAGTTGGGGCAGGCGGGCGTGCTGGCGGTCTGGATGTTGCTGTTGACGGGCGCAGTCGCGCTGGGCTATGCGTGGCTGGAGCGGCGCCTGGCTGCGCCTGGTCGGGTGACGCCATTGGCCCGGCAACGACCGGTGGGTTGGCGGCAATGGGTTGCGGTGTGGGCGGCGGTGGGTGTGCTGCTGCTGGTGTGTGCGGCGCCTTTGCTGGCGGTTTTGCTACAGGCTGGACGGGCCTTGCTGTTGGGTTCAGGCGCAGCGGTCTTGATGGAATCCGCTACGCTGTCGGCGTTGTGGAACACCCTGCGGTTTTCTTCCATGGCTTTGGCATTGGCCACAGGATTGGGCTTGTCGCATGCCCTGGCTGTGCGTGCATTTGATGCGTCGAATGCGTTTGGTGGCGCTGCATTGGCCTGGCGCGCAGCGGCCTATTTGCCGTTTGTGGTCTCGCCGGTGACCGTGGCTTTTGGTTTGTTGTTGCTGTACCCGGGCTGGACAGCGAGCCTGGCGCTGTTGGTGGGAGCCTATGCTTTGCTGGCTTACCCCTTCGTGGCCAAATCGCTCACCGCAGCGCTCGACAATCTGCCTGCCAGCTACGCCCAGGCGGCGGCAACCTTGGGGGCGCGGCCCTGGCGCGTGCTCTGGCGTGTGACGCTTCCGCTGGTGGGTGGGGCCTTGCGGCGCGGCATGGCTTTTGCCGCCGCTACTGCGTTGGGCGAGTTCGCTGTGTCGCTGTTTCTTTCGCGTCCGGAATGGACCACGCTGACCACCCTGATTTACCAGCGTCTGGGCCGACCGGGCGCAGCGAACCTCGACGCGGCGCTGGTCCTGGCCTGCCTCTTGATGGCGTTGGCACTGCTGGCGTTCACCTTGATAGAAGGACCGGCGAGGAAACACCACAATGCCCACCATGCTTGAATTGCGTCATCTGTCCAAACAATGGGATCACCGACCCCTGCTCGCCAATGTGAACCTGAGCGTGGCGTCGGGAGAGACGGTGGCGTTGCTGGGGGCTTCTGGCAGCGGCAAAAGCACGCTGTTGAAGATCGTGGCTGGGCTGGAAGCACCGGAGGCGGGCAGCGTGTGGTTCGACGGTGTGGACATCACCACATTGCCTCCTGAACAGCGTGGCTTTGCGTTGATGTTCCAGGACTTTGCCTTGTTCCCCCACCTCAACGTGCAGGACAACGTGGCCTTCGGTTTGGTCGAACAAGGTGCCGGCCGAACACAGGCACGCATCAATGCGCGCGAGATGCTGCAACGTTTTGGACTGGGCGATCACGCCAGGGCACGGGTGTGGACCTTGTCGGGCGGCGAACAACAGCGCGTGGCGCTGGCGCGGGCATTGATCACGCGGCCACGCGCGCTGCTGCTCGACGAGCCGTTCTCTGCGCTCGATGCAGCCCTGCGTGAGCAACTGCGCACAGAGTTCCGCGACCGCATCCGGGCAGCGGGCATGACCGCTATCCTGGTGACACACGATGAACAGGAAGCCCGTGCAATGGCGCAACACGGATGGGGTTTGGTGAATGGGCAGTTGAGGCGTCTTTGGTGACGGGCCTGTTGCGGCACAATGAAACGGCATCTGCTTGACGGTGCGCAAGAATTTCGGGAGTTACCTATGGGCTGGTTTTCCAAAAGCACCAACTTTTTTCTCAGCACCACCACGCCGCCTGGCATAGAGATGAACCAGTACCTCGGTGTGGTCAATGGCGAGGCCATTATTGGTGCCAACATTTTTCGCGACATGTTCGCCTCTGTGCGCGATGTGGTGGGCGGGCGCGCCGGTGGCTATGAGCGGGCGCTGGCGGGGGCCAGGGATGCTGCCGTTGAAGGCTTGATCGAAGCCGCCAAAGAACTGGGTGCCAACGGTGTGATTGGTATCGATTTTGACTACGAAGTCATGGGCGAAAACAACGGCATGATGATGGTGGCTGTGAGCGGTACCGCAGTCAAACTCGGCTAACTTTCTGGCAGATATTTCTGCCGTTTTTTCGATTTGAGTTTTATGGACGCGTACATTCTTATTGGCAATGCCAACACCCGAAAAACCTCACTTTTGCGAAGCCTGACCGGTTGTTTCAACCGCAGCGTGCGAGACATTCAGCTTCAGACAGGCAAAAAGCCGGTGCGCTTTTATGCTCGGGTGGGTGCCTTGCAGGCCAGCAGAATCAGTCTGGAGAGCTTCCTGGCCGAAGTGGCGCGCGCGCGCTGCGAGGCGGTGCTGTTTTGCCTGTCGCCGGGTGCGAACAAGACCGATCTTGAAGAGTTTCCCGATGCGGCGACCTATGTGGCTGGCTTGCGCGAGCTGGGTTGGCGCATCAAGGGTGTGGCGGTGTTGGGGCAGGATGGCGGGGGCGTGCGTGCACCCAATTTGCGCCAGTACACCGGCGCACCAACCGCGCCTGTGAATGTGACGGCGCGCGATGTGCGCGCGCAGTTCGGCTGGCTTTGACACCCGAGGGTGTCGACACGGCTTAAAACATGCCGTTGGCGTGCAGGGCGCTGGCGGGGACGACCTGCAGCACATCCCAGTGCTCCACGATCTTCCCTCGTTCGTCGAAACGGAAAATGTCGATCCCAGCCCAGTCTTTGTTGGCATCTGTGGGCCATGTCTGGTGGCAATGCAGCACCACCAGATTGCCCTCGGCGACGCTGCGCCGGAAGGTCACCTGTTTGCCCGGGTAGTCTCTGGCCATGCGCTCGAAGTAGGCGATGAAGGCGGCTTTGCCGTCGGCCACATGGGGGTTGTGTTGCGTGTAGCTCTCGCCAACATAGCGTTCAACCGCTTCCCCGGGTTTGTTCTGGTTGAACATCAGATCGTAGAACGCCATCGCATTCTGGCGGTTCCGTTCGTACGCAGGGAGCATGGTGTTTCCGGTCAGTTTCAGGGTGGTTTTCCTGCGGTTTGAGGAAGGTCCATACGCTCAGCTTCCCCGCAGAGAATTCAGAATTTTCATGCCGCCGCGGCCTGTGGCCTCCTGCCCCAGACGCTCTTGCTCGACCTGAATGGCAGCGCGGCTTTTGGCGCCGAGCATGCCGTCCACCTCGCCAATATCGTGTCCACGAAGAATCAGCAGACCTTGCAGTTCACGGCGCTCGGCGCGCGAAATGCCTGGATCATCGGTGGGCCATGGCGTGGCGAATGGACCTGCGCCGCGCAGGCGGTCGCTCAGGTGGGCGATCGCTAGGCCGTAGCTTTCGGCGGCGTTGTAGCTGTAGATGGCATCGAAATTGCGAAACACCAGAAATGCCGGGCCAGTGGGGCCGGCAGGGGTGAGCAGGCCAGCGCTGCCGGCATTGACAGGTAGCAGGGAGCCGTCAATGGTTCTCACGCCTCTGGCAGTCCACTCGCTGATGGCGCGCTTGCTGCGCCGACCTTCGTTGGCGCTATTGAATCCGTTGGGCAGTTTGACCTCCATCCCCCAGGGTTGGCCGGTGCGCCAGCCTGCTTGCTTGAGGAAATTGGCGGTGGAGGCCAGGGCGTCGCTGGCGTTGTCCATCAGGTCGGCGCGACCATCATCGTCAAAATCCACGGCCAGCCGTTCGAACGTGCTGGGCATGAATTGGGTGTGACCAAAAGCGCCAGCCCACGAACCCACGAGGCGTTCCACCGGCACATCACCTTTTTGCACGATGCGCATGGCGGAGAACAGCTCGCCCCTGAAGTAGCTTTGGCGTCGACCAAAGCAAGAGAGCGTGCCAAGCGATTGAACCAGCGGGTATTTGCCAAACACCTGGCCAAAATTGCTCTCAACGCCCCACACCGCCACGACGGTGGCCGGATCGACACCGAAACGCTGCTCCACCCGTTTCAGCGTTTCGGCGTGGCGGGTCAACATGGCCTGGCCTTCAGCCACGCGTTCGTCATCCACCAAGCCGCTGAGGTAGTCCCATATGGCGGATCGGAACTCGGGCTGGTAGTCGAGCTTTTCAATCACGCTCATATCGGGCTCCAGCCCTTGCGTGAGGCGCTCGAAGGTGTTGCCCTGCACGCCCTTGGCGCTCGCCATGGGCTGCAGGCGCTGCAGGCAGGCCTGGAATTCGGCGTTCTCGGCGGCGCTGGCCTGCGCGTGAACCAGAGGGACCGCTGCCAACAAAAAAGTTGATGCCAACAATGGGGAAAAAAGCTTCATGGAGGTGAGGGAGAAGGTTTGGATGGGAGGGTCAGGCCGGCCAGGTGCTGCCATGTTCTGGGACCAGAGCGGGCCACAAAAGTTCGCACTCGATGCGGTGGCGCAATTGATCTGATGCATCCGGATCGCCATGGGTCACGAATACCCGCTTCGGGGCACTTGGCATCGCACGCAACCAGTCCAGCAATTGATTGGCATCGGCGTGGGCGGAAGCCGCGGTGAGTTGCACCACTTCGGCGCGCACCGGCAGGTCTTGTCCGTGCAAGCGCAGTTGCTTGCTGCCGCTGGCCAGGGTGGCGCCGCGGGTGCCGGGTGCCTGGTAGCCGGTCAGCACGATGACATTGCGGTGGTCACCCAGGTATTTGGCCAGATGGTGCAGTACACGCCCACCGGTGGCCATGCCGCTGGCCGACAGGATTACCTTGGGCCCGTGCATCAAGGCAATGGCTTTGGATTCATCGGTTGTTCGGGTCATCTTCGCCACCGATTCCATGGCGTGGATCTGAGCGGCATCAAGGCGGTGTTCGCCCATGTGGCGTCCATAGAGCCCGGTGGTGTGGATGGCCATGGGGCTGTCGAGGTAGACCGGCAGGCTGTGCGGCAAATCTCCGCTCGCTTTCAGCCCTGCAATGGTGTGCAGCAGGGCTTGCGCCCGTCCCACGGCAAATGCGGGCAACACAGCTGTGCCACCCCGCGCCGCACAGCGTTGCAAGGTGGGGCCCAACTCGGCGAATACATCGTCCTTTGGGTGTTCCCGGTTGCCGTAGGTCGATTCGATGACCACGGTATCCGCCGCTGGGGGCGTTTCTGGAGGCAACATCAGGACATCGTCAGGCCGACCCAGATCGCCGGAAAACACGATGCGCCGACCGCCCACTTCAAGCAGGATGCTGGCGGCCCCGAGAATGTGGCCCGCGCCGAAGAACTGCGCCTGCCAACCGGGCAACGGTTCAAAAACACGGCCCATGGCCACCGTGCGAATCTGTTTCAGGCAACGCATGGCGTCGTCTTCGGTGTAGAGCGGCAAGGCGGGTGAGTGCTTGGAGAAACCGTGGCGATTGGCAAAGTCGGCGTCGGCTTCCTGAATATGGCCGCTGTCGGGCAAAAGAATGGCGGCCAGATCTCGGGTGGCTTCCGTGGCCCAGACCTTGCCGCGAAAACCCTCTTTGGCCAGCAACGGGAGGTAACCGGTGTGATCCAGGTGTGCGTGGGTCAGCAGCACCGCACCAATGTGGTTGGGCAGCAGCGGCAGTGGATCTCGGTTGCGAAGCCTTAGTTGCTTGTAGCCCTGGAACAGGCCGCAATCGATCATGACGCTCTGGCCCTCGTGTTCGACGAGGTATTTGGAGCCAGTCACGGTACCGGCGGCACCGAGGAATCGGATGGAGACAGTCATGCGATCCATCTTACCCGTCTGTCTGGCGCGCGCGGGACTCGAGGGGGCTGGTGTGCGGGCCGGTACCCGGCCAGCCGGGCGCTGTGTGACCCTGCTTTGCCACGCGACGGTCATGCCTTTGACACAGGCCTGCCCAAGAATGCATCGCTGTTGCAATTCTTCTGGAGTCGTTCAAATGGATCGTCGTCTTTTCCTGGCCCAAGGGGCGTTGGCGGGTGGTGTGGTGGCGGTGCCCGCTGCGCGGGTGTGGGCGCAGGCCGCTGCGCCAGCCACCATCACACGCGAAGGCATGCGGCCACAGATGCCACACGGTATTCAAAGTGGAGATCCCAAGGCCGATGGCGCCGTGATCTGGACCCGCAGCGACCGCCCGGCCCGTTTGTGGCTCGACTGGTCGACCACCGCCAGCTTCGCCAATGCGACCCGGGTGCGCGGTCCGCACATGCTCGAAGACACCGACTTCACCGGGCGTGTGGACCTGAGTGGCTTGCCCGCCGGTCAGGAGATCTTTTACCGGGTGGTTTTGCAGGACCTGCGCAACGAGCGGGTGCTGTCCGACGCCGTACAGGGTCATCTGCGCTTGCCGCCTGCGGCCATGGGCGGACGCGCCAGCCGGGATGTGCGTTTTGTGTGGAGCGGCGACACCGCCGGCCAGGGCTGGGGCATCAACGAAGCCTGGGGCGGCATGAAGATCTACGAGCAGATGCGCCAGACCAACCCCGACTTTTTCCTGCACAGCGGCGACACGATTTACGCCGATGGCCCGATCAGTGCCGAGGTGAAACTGGCCGACGGCAGTGTGTGGAACAACCTGGTGACCGAAGAGGTGAGCAAGGTGGCGGAAACCTTGAACGAATACCGGGGCCGCTACCGCTACAACCTGATGGACGCCAACGTGCGCCGCATGGCCGCCGATGTGCCGCAGATCTGGCAGTGGGACGACCATGAGGTCGTCAACAACTATTCGGATTCCAAAGACCTGAGCGGCGATGACCGCTACACGGAAAAAAACGTGCCCTTGCTGGTGGCGCGCGCGACCAAGGCTTTCCACGAATACGCGCCCATCCGCCGCACCGCCGATGTGGAGTCGGAGCGCGTTTACCGCCACCTGCCCCAAGGCCCGCTGCTGGACCTGTTTGTGGTGGACATGCGCAGCTACCGAGGTCCCAACACCGACAACCTGCAAACCGCAGAAAGCGACACCACCACCTTCATGGGACGCCCCCAGCTGGCCTGGCTGCTGGATGGCCTGAAGCGCTCGAAGGCGGTCTGGAAAGTGATCGCGGCCGATATGCCGATTGGCCTGCATGTGCCCGATGGCAAGAAGTGGGAAGCCATTGCCAACGGTGAGGATGGCGCTGCCAAAGGGCGCGAGCTGGAGATCGCGGGCTTGCTGCGCGCCATCAAGCAAGCCGGCATTCAGAACGTGGTCTGGCTGACGGCCGACGTGCACTACACCGCCGCCCATTTCTACGACCCGGCCAAGGCGCAGTTCAGCGACTTCGCCCCGTTCTGGGAGTTCGTGTCGGGTCCGCTCAACGCCGGTGGTTTTGGCCCCAACAAGGTGGACGGCACCTTCGGATTGCAGGTCATGTACCAGAAGGCCCCGGAAGCGCCGAATGCGCCGCCCAGCAGCGGCATGCAGTTCTTTGGCCAGGTGGACATCGACGCCAGGACGCGCGCCATGACCGTGACCCTGAAGGACATTGCCGGTGCTTCGCTGTACAGCAAGACACTGGCCCCGCAGCGAACCTGAGCGAGCCTGGTGGCCGGTTGACAGCGCTATGGTGGGGGCTACAGTGAAGCATCAAGCTTCCCATGGAACACCTTCCGCATGTCCACCGGTCATTCCCAAGGCGCGCCAGCGCCCAACCTGCCCGCCTTGTTGCGAGAGGTCAGGGCCTGCACGCTTTGCGCCCCGTATTTGCCGCTGGGGCCGCGTCCCGTGTTGCAAGCCCGCGCAACTTCTCGCATCCTGATCGCAGGCCAGGCGCCGGGGCGCAAGGTGCACGCCAGTGGTGTGCCGTTTGACGACGCCAGCGGCGAGCGTTTGCGCCGCTGGATGGGCGTGTCGCGCGATACCTTCTACGACCCACAGTGCTGCGCCATCCTGCCCATGGGTTTTTGTTACCCCGGCACGGGGCGATCCGGCGATTTGCCTCCGCGACCCGAGTGCGCCCCCACCTGGCGAACCACTTTGCTGGCCGCCATGCCGCAGGTGCAACTGACGCTGGTGATCGGGCAGTACGCCATGGCGTACCACTTGCCCCAACACACAGGTACCTTGACCGAGGCCGTGCAGGACTGGCGCTCTTATGGTCCGGGGCTGATGCCGCTGCCGCACCCGAGCCCGCGCAACAACGGCTGGATCAAGCACAACCCCTGGTTTGACGTGGAGCTGTTGCCGGTGTTGCGAGCGCGGGTCGCTGCTGTGCTGGGTTGACACGGGGCGGCGGGCGCCGGTCAGTGAACCGGGCTGGTGAGCGCTTTCGCCCGGGGGCGCCACACGCGGGTCAACCAGGCGGCCAGTGCCGTGGCCGTGGCCAGGGCCACCACGCCGTTCCAGCCCACCGCGGCGAGCAACAGGCTGCCCAGCGCGGCACCGGCAGCCATGCCGAGGAACATGCCCACGAACAGCACGGCGTTGAGGCGGCTGCGGGCCGAAGGGTCGATGCTGTAGACGATGGTCTGGTGGGCGATCAGTGTGGCCTGTACGCCAAGATCGAAGCCGACGGCGCAGACCGCCAGCAGGATCAGTTGAGCATGTGGCGCCATCAGTGGCGTCAATGCCATGGCCGCGAAAAAGCACATGGCCAGCGCTGCGCCGATCCGTGTGACCCATTCGGGGCCACGCCGGTCGGCCATGCGCCCGGCCAACGGTGCGGCCAATGCCCCGGCGGCGCCCGCGAGGCCGAAGGCACCGGCGGCGGCGCTGCCGAGGTGGAAGGGTTCGCCGTGCAGCATGACGGCAAGGGTTGACCAGAAGGCGCTGAAGCCGATTGAAAGCAGGCCCTGTGCCAGCGTGGCGCGGCGCAACTGGCCGTGACGTTGCCAGAGCTGTGCCAGGCTGCCCAGCAGGGCGCGGTAGGGCAGTTCTGTGGTCGGTCGAAACCCGGGCAGGCCACGCCAGGCAGCGATGCCGATCAAGGCAATGCTCAGCGCCGCGAGCGCAAACATGGCGCGCCAGCCGAGGTGGGCCGCAACGAAGCCGCTGACCACGCGAGACAAAAGAATGCCCAGCAGCAACCCGGTCATGACCGTGCCCACAGTCTTTCCACGGTGTGCTTCAGGGGCCAGCGTGGCGGCGGCAGGAATGATGTCTTGCGCGAGGGTGGCGAGCACACCAATGGCCAGGCTGGCGGCCAGCAGCACGCCCATTGTTGGGGCGAGCGCGGCCGCCATCAGAGCGACGACCAGGGCCGCGGCCTTGGCCAGGATGATGCGGCGGCGGTCGTAGCGGTCGCCCAGCGGGGCCAGCAGCAGGATGCCCAGCGCATAGCCCAGCTGGGTGAGCGTTGGCACCAGGCCCACGCTGCGGGGGGTGGCGCCGATGTCGGCCCCCAGTTCCCCGAGCATGGGTTGGCTGTAATACAGCGCGGCGACCGCCAGCCCGGCGCCGCTGGCGAGCAGGAGCACCAGCGAAGCGGGCATCGAAGCACCCGGCGCTGGCGTGATGACATCATTCGCTAATTGCATGTGTTTCATGGTGTTTACCCTGTGTTTTATAGCGATTCGGAGTCTGATCCGCTTGTTTGTCGCTGGGTAGTGCCACGCGTTGCACATTTGTTATACGCTTGGCGCATGACGGAGTCTTCGCCCCATCACCGCAACCCTGCTGAGTCCCTGGTGGGCTCGGGGGATCGCCTGCAGTTGATGGCGACCTTTGTGCGCATCGTTGAAGCCGGCAGCCTGTCGGCCGCGGCGGCCCAGATGCAGACCACCCAGCCCACGATCAGCCGGCGATTGCAGGCGCTGGAGCGCTCGCTGGGTGTGCCTCTGCTGCAGCGCTCCACCCATGTCATGCGTCTCACGCTGGACGGTGAGCGCTGCTATGAGCGGGCCAAGGAGTTGCTGTCGAACTGGGCGGCGTTCGAGGCCGATCTGCGCGGTGCGCAGGAAGAGCCTGAAGGGCTGCTGCGCGTTACCGTGCCGCACGCTTTCGGGCAGGAGAAGTTTGTTGGACCGCTGGCTGCGTTTCTGCGTGCCCATCCGCGCGTGTCGGTGGAGTGGCTGCTGCGCGACGAGGTGCGCGACTTCATTGCCGAGGGCGTGGACTGTGCGATCCAGGTCGGCGAGCCGACCGATCCCTCGGTGGTGGCGATCAAGCTCTCGGCGGTGCCACGCATCCTGGTGGCCGCGCCTTCGGTGTTGTCGGGCAGAGAGGTGCCGCAGGACACCGCTGATCTTCAGGCGCTGCCCTGGCTGGCGCTGCGCACCTACTACCGCAACGAGATCACATTGACCCATCTGGAGAGCGGCGAGACCCGGCGCATCGCCTTGCGCCCAGTGGTCAGCACCGACAGCCTCTATGCGCTGCGCAGTGCCGCCCTGCATGGCCTGGGTGTCGCCGTGGGCTCTCGCTGGATGCTGGCCGATGATCTGGCCGCAGGACGCTTGCTGCACCTGGCGCCGCAATGGCGGGCGGCGCCGTTACCGGTGTACCTGATTTATCCGCGCGCACGGTTTTACCCATCCCGCCTGTTGCGTTTTGTGGCCACGATGCGTGAGGCGATTCCGCTCACCATAGAGAACTGACGGCGGGGCGATCGGCCTCTGAGGCTGCTTTCAGCGCCGAATGCGGTGACCGGTCTTGAAGACCCACCAGACCACGCCCAGGCACATCGCCATGAAGCCCAGCGTCATGCCCACGCTCACGCCGATGTGCACATCGGCTTCGCCGTAGAAAGCCCAGCGCAGGCCGCTGATGAGGTAGACCACCGGATTGAACAGCGACACGGTTTGCCAGATCGGCGGCAGCATGTTGATGCTGTAAAACGCACCGCCCAGAAAGGTCAGCGGCGTCACGACCAGCAGCGGAATCACTTGCAGTTTCTGAAAGCTGTCGGCCCACAGGCCGATGATGAAACCGAACAGGCAGAAGGTGATGGCGGTGAGGATCATGAAGGCGACCATCCATACCGGGTGCTGAATTTCGTAGGACACGAACGCCCGCGAAGTGAGCAGGATCAGCAGACCCAGCATCAGCGATTTGGTGGCCGCAGCACCCACATAACCCAGCAGCACCTCGACCCAGTTCACCGGAGCCGACAGCAATTCGTAAATGGTGCCCGACCACTTGGGCATGTAGATGCCGAAGGCCGAATTCGAAATGCTCTCGCTGAGCAACGACAGCATGAGCAGGCCGGGGATGATGAAAGCGCCGTAGCTCACGCCGCCGATGTCGCCCATGCGCGAACCGATGGCCGATCCGAAGACGATGAAGTACAACGAAGTCGACAACACGGGCGCGATGATGCTTTGCGCCAGGGTGCGGAATGTTCGGTTCATCTCGAACATGTAGATGGCACGGATGCCGTGGATGTTGAGGCCCATCATGATTGCGCTTCTTTCTGGTCACGGCTTTTGTCATTGACCAGGCTGACGAAAATTTCTTCGAGCGAGCTTTCGCTGGAGTGCAGGTCTTTGAAGTCGATACCGTGCTCGGCCAGCGCACGCAGCAATGCGGCGATGCCCGTGTCTTCTTTCTGGGTGTCGAAGGTGTAAACCAGGGCGTTGCCTTCGTTCGTGATCTCGAGCGGCCAGGCCGCAAGCCCCGCGGGCAGCGTGGCCATGGGCTGTTGCAGCGTGAGGGTGAGCTGCTTTTTGCCCAGTTTGCGCATCAGCACATCTTTGTCTTCCACGAGGATCAGCTCGCCTTTGCGGATCACGCCGATGCGGTCGGCCATGTCTTCGGCCTCTTCGATGTAGTGGGTGGTGAGGATGATCGTGGTGCCCGCGTCGCGCAGCTCGCGCACCAGTCGCCACATGTCGTGGCGCAGCTCCACGTCCACGCCGGCACTGGGTTCGTCCAGGAACAGGATTTTGGGTTCGTGGGACAGCGCCTTGGCGATCAGTACGCGGCGCTTCATGCCACCCGAAAGCGTCATGATCTTGTTGTCCTTTTTGTCCCAGAGCGAAAGGCTTTTGAGGATCTTCTCGATATAGGTGGGGTTGGGCGCCTTGCCGAACAGGCCTCGGCTGAAGTTCACCGTGGCCCACACGGTTTCAAACGAATCGGTGTGCAACTCCTGGGGCACCAGTCCAATGGTGGCGCGCGCAGCGCGGTAGTCGCTCACGATGTTGTGGCCATCGGCGATCACCGTGCCTTCGGTGGCATTGGTCATGCCGCAAATCAGGCTGATCAGCGTGGTTTTTCCCGCGCCGTTGGGACCGAGCAGGGCGAAAATTTCACCGCGGCGAATATCCAGGTTGACGTGCTTGAGCGCCTGGAAGCCGCCAGCGTAAATTTTGCTGACACCGCGCACGCTGACGATGGCGTCGGATGGAGGCGCCGAATGAGAAGAATGCATTGGGAGGGTTTTAGTGGGACGACACCGTTCCATTGTCGGACAGATCGAAATTTATTTCAGAGATGGTGTCGATTGGCCCGCCGCGCAGACGTTATGTCCATGAAAGCGCTGTGCTTTTAACCCGCACTACCATGTGCAGAACACCGAGGACATTGACCATGCAATACACGTTCCTGCTTTATTCCAACCCTGCCGATATGGCTCATCTCACACCCGCTGACTGGGCTCGCGAAAAGGAGGTTTACGGAGCCTACATCGGGGCTTTGAAAGAGGCAGGCGTGTTCGTTTCGACCGATTGGCTACAACCGGTTCAAACTGCGACCACACTCAGTCTGGAGAACGGACAGCGGCGCGTGCAAGATGGTCCCTTTGCAGAAACACGCGAATGCCTGGGCGGTTTTTTCGTGGTCGAGGTGCCCCATCTGGATGCGGCCATGGCCTGGGCCGAGAAGTGTCCGGCCATGCGCTACGGCAAGGTGGAGATCCGCGCTTCGGCCATGGGCGCTGCGTGAATCATTCAGGGCTTGGGCCCCGGGAGCGCGCAGCCGAGGTGGCGCGCGCTTCCTATGGCCGATTGCTGGCCATTCTGGCGTCGCGTTGCGGCGATATTGCGGCCGCAGAAGACACCCTGGCCGAGGCGTTCTTGCGTGCGCTGGAAACCTGGCCTGTCAATGGGGTACCGCCCAATCCCGAGGCCTGGCTGATCACGGTGGCACGCAACAAAGGCATCGATGGACTTCGGCAACCATCGCGTTCGATGCGGAGTGCCGTGGAAGAATTGCCCGACATTGCCATTGAAGACGCCGATCCGCAGGCCATTCCCGATCAGCGGCTGGCCCTGATGTTTGTCTGCGCCCATCCAGCGATCGATGCGGGTGTGCACACCCCCCTGATGCTGCAAACCGTGTTGGGTTTTGAGGCGGCGGACATCGGGCGCGCTTTTCTGATCTCCCCTGCGGCAATGGCGCAGCGTCTGGTGCGCGCCAAAAACAAGATTCGCGACAGCGGTATCGTTTTTGAAATACCCGAACGCGCCGAGATGCCCGAGCGCCTTCGATCCGTGCTGGAGGCCGTGTATGGGGCATACGCCATGCACTGGCAAGCAGAAGATGACCCACAGGACATGTCGGGTGAGGCCTTGTTTTTGGCGCGTCTGTTGGCCGGGCTGATGCCGCAGGAGCCGGAGGTTCTGGGTCTGGTGGCCTTGCTCGCTTTCAGCCATGCGCGCCGATCGGCGCGCGCTCATCAAGGCGTTTTTGTGCCGCTTGACCAGCAAGATGTGGCGTTGTGGGACCCCGGGCTCTTGCTGGAGGCTGACGCATGGCTGCGGCGCGCGTCGTTGCTAAAGCGCATAGGGCGTTTCCAGCTGGAGGCCGCCATTCAATCGGTGCATGCGCGGCGGGCGGTCATTGGCCAGACCGACTGGCCGGCGATTTTGCACCTATACGAAGGGCTGTGTCAGGCCTGGCCAACCTTGGGCGCGTCATTGGGGCGGGTTGCGGCTTTGGGACATGTATTGGGTCCACTGGCTGCGCTGAAGGCCCTGGATGCCCTGGGTGGAGAAACAACAATCGGGTTTCAACCCGCCTGTGCAACGAGGGCCCATTGGTTGGCCCAGCTGGGGCGTCTGGATGAAGCCCGTGCAGCGTACGGCCAGGCCATTGCGCTCACAACCCAGCTCGCAGTGCGCAAATGGCTGGAGCAGCAACGTGATGCGCTGGCTTCGTCTTGATCGTTGCGGAAGTGTGATTCAAGCAGCCTTCACGGCATGGCGCAGGCCATGGCCAGGGCTGGATTGTTCAGCATTCAACGATGGCCTTGATCACGCCGGCCTTGGGGTCCAGCAGGTTCTGAAACTGGGTGGGAACATCGGCCAATGCCATTCGGTGGGTGTTCAGTGTCGGCGGTATCAGTCCGGCGCGCATGGCATCGAGTACCGTGTTGAAGTCTTCGTTGGTTGCGTTTCGGCTGCTCATCAGTGTCATCTCGCGCTTGTGGAATTCGGGATCCGAGAAGGTGATGTTGGCGCCCACTATGGAGATCAACACGTAGGTGCCACCGTGGGCGACCAGTTGAAACCCTCGCTCCATGGCTTTGGGGTTGCCGGTTGCATCGAATACCACGTCAAAAAACTCGTTCTCGGTGAGCGTGGCAAGTTGAGCCTCATCTCCCGCACCCAGGCGAACACTGTGGCTCACCTTCAAGGAGCGGGTACAAAAATCAAGCCGGTCCTCCCGGCTGTCCAGTGCCGTGACGACGGCACCGTTGAGCTGCGCAAAGATCATCGCTGCCATGCCAATGGGGCCGGCACCAACGACCAGGATCCGCTGACCCGCGCGTGCTCCGGAGCGCCGCACGGCGTGCGCACCTATGGCCAAAAACTCCACCATGGCCGCCTGGTCCAGCGACACACCCTCTACCTTGTGCACAAACTGCTGGGGCACGCTCAGGAACTCGGTGAATGCGCCATCGCGGTGCACGCCGAGCACCTGGATATTCACGCAGCAGTTGGTTTTTCCCGCTCGGCACGCAATGCACTTGCCGCAAGACAGGTAGGGCATCACATACACCGTATCGCCAGGCTGGAGGCCGCTTCCCGTGGGTGCTGCCTCCACCGTGCCCGAGAGCTCATGGCCCATGACGCGCGGGTAGTTCAAATAGGGTTGATTGCCCGTGAAGATGTGCAGATCGGTTCCACACACGCCAACGCGTTTGACGCGCAGCATCACTTCTCCCTCGGCGCGCTCTGGCACAGGCCGGTCAAGGGCGCGCAGGGTGCCAGGGGTTTCACATACGACGGTCAGCATGAAAGTCTCCTTGAATTCGATTGGTGTGCGGTGCGAGCGGTTCAGCGCCATGGTGGTCGCTGCCGCTGGTCGGGAACGGTGGTCACGCCAGCGGCGCCCCCCGGTTCACGGCCTCCAGGGTCTCGACAACGCCGTGAACCTGCAGTGATGTCAATAGCGGCACCAGCGCAGCCGTCAAAGCGGCGTTGCCCGCGAGGTCGCCAAACACGGGCGCATAGCCCAGCATGGTTTGCACGCTGTTCGGGCTCACACCCAGGGCCAGGGTTTGCTGGTACAGCGTTGTGAGTTCGCTGGCATGGGGATCGTCAATGCGGTAGGACTGACCGAGTTCATCCACGCCGCGCAGGTAGTGCATCCAGGCGGCCAGAGCCAAGGCCATACGGGTGACAGGCAACTGCCTGGCCAGACGATCGCGCACCGTGCCCAGCAGGCGTTGCGGCAACTTTTGCGAACCGTCCATGGCGATCTGGTGTGTCCGGTGGGCCAGGGCTGGGTTGGCGTAACGCGCGAGCAGGTTGGTGCGGTAGCTCACCAGGTCCAGGCCCGGCAAGGCGGGCAGGGTGGGTTCGATTTCGTCGCGCATCAGCGCTTCAATGTGTTCGCGCAAGGGGGCCCGCCCAATCGCCTGGTCCACCGTCTGCCAGCCGGCCATGGCACCCAGATACGCCAGGCTGGAGTGTGTGCCGTTGACCATGCGCAATTTGAGACGCTCAAAGGGTTCCGCATCTTTCACGAAGCGTGCGCCGCCCCGGGTCCAGTCCGGGCGATCAGCAGCAAATTGATCTTCGATGGCCCAGTCAAAGAATGGCTCGCCCATGACTGGCCATGCATCGGCGCTGCCCAGAGCCTGGCTGACTTCAGCGCGGTCGCCATCGGTTGTTTTTGGAACGATGCGATCCACCATGGAGCATGGGAATCGGCAGTCGCTGGCAATGCGATCGGCCAGGGTGGGGTCAGTCTCTGTTGCAAAACGCAGCACGGCGGCGCGCAGCACGCGGCCATTGGCCGGCAGGTTGTCCAGCGACATGAGCGTCAGAGCACCGTGCCCCAGTGCGTACCGCCGTTGCAGGCCATACACGAGCATGCCGATGGCCGAGCGCGGCGCATGGGGGTTGGCCAGGTCGTGAACGGTATCGGGATGGTCCAGACGCAGATCGCCTGTGGCCGGATCGTGGCAGTAGCCTTTTTCCGTGACGGTCAGGCTGACGATGCGGGTGTCTGTGGCGGCGATGGCATCCAGAACCGCTTGCGGGTTTTCAGGTGCCACCAGCAATGTGCGCACCGCCCCAATGACCTGCAAACGCTGGCGCGCCTGGCCCTGGGCATCCGCGTCGCGGATCGCCAGGGTATACAGACCGTCTTGAGGCGCCAGTGCGTCGCGGGTGTCGGACTGGCGCAGCGAAACACCAAGGATGCCCCAGCGCAGGTCGCCGGCGGCGATCGCCGCTTCGGTGGCCGCGGCCATGTGGGCACGCATGAAGGCGCCAATGCCCAGATGAACGATGCCGGTTGCGAGTGCCTTGCGGTCATAGGCCGGGCGGGCTACCGAGTCGGGCAGCGTGCCCAGCGTGTTGTCGTTCAGGCGATGCTCGTCTGTCATCACCAGCTGCACAAGGTGCCGTCGTGTTGCAAGCGGTTCACCGGCAGGTAGGCCCGTTGATAGGGGTACTTGGCTGCCAGCGTTTCGTCGATGGTGACCCCATGGCCGGGTGTTTCACCCGGGTGCATGTAGCCGTCTTTGAAGGTGTAAGCGTGAGGGAAAACCGCATCGGTCTCCTCGGTGTGGCGCATGTACTCCTGGATGCCGAAATTGGGCACCCAGAGGTCGAAGTTGAGTGCTGCGCCCATGCACACCGGCGAGAGGTCGGTGGCGCCATGACAGCCTGTGCGCACCTGGTAGAGCGCGGCGAAGTCGGCGATGCGGCGCAGGTGGGTGATGCCCCCGGCATGCACCACGGTGGCCCGGATGTAGTCGATCAGCTGGTTCTGGATCAGGTCTTTGCAGTCCCAGATGGTGTTGAAAATTTCGCCCACGGCCAGCGGCGTGGTGGTGTGTTGGCGGATCAGGCGGAACGACTCCTGGTTCTCGGCAGGCGTGGTGTCTTCCAGCCAGAACAGGCGGTAGGGCTCAAGGTCTTTGCCCAGACGTCCGGCCTCGATGGGTGTGAGGCGGTGGTGAGCGTCGTGCAGCAGGTGGATGTCAGGGCCAACGGCGGCGCGCACCTTGTCGAACAGTTCGGGGGTATGGCGCAGGTATTTCTCTGTGGACCAGTCGTGTTCGCTGGGCAGATCGGCATCGGCCGGTTCGTAGAACATGGTGCCCCTGCCCACGCCATAGACCTTTTCCAGGCCAGGTACGCCGCTTTGAGCGCGGATGGCTTTGTAGCCCATTTCCTTGTAGCGCAGCACTTCTTCCACTGTGTGGCCAATGTCTTTGCCGTTGGCGTGGCCATAGACCATCACGCCGGTTCGGCTCTTGCCGCCCAGCAACTGGTAAAGCGGCATGTTGGCGGCTTTGGCCTTGATGTCCCAAAGTGCCGTATCGACGCCTGCAATGGCGCTCATGGTGACCGGGCCACGGCGCCAGTAAGCACCTTTGTAGAGGTACTGCCAGATGTCTTCGATCTGTTGCGGATCGCGTCCGATCAGGCAAGGAATGACATGGTCGGTGAGGTAGCTGGCCACGGCCAGTTCGCGGCCGTTCAGCGTGGCATCACCGATGCCGGTCAGACCTTCATCGGTTTCGATTTTCAAGGTGACGAAGTTGCGGCTCGGCGCGCAGACGATGACCTTGGCGGATGTGATTTTCATGGCGTAGTGATTCGTTGGGGTTTACATGACGGCGCCCAGCGCCCAGGGTACAAATTCGTTCTGGCCGTAGCCGTGCTGCTCGCTCTTGGTCTTGCGACCCGAGGCGGCGGCCAGCATGTCAAGGAAAATGCGTTGGCCCAACTGCTCCACGCTCTCGCTGCCGTCGATGACGGTGCCGCAGTTGATGTCCATGTCTTCTTCCTGCTTGGCCCACAGCGCGCTGTTGGTGGCCAGCTTGAGGGAGGGCGAAGGTGCGCAGCCGTAGGCCGAACCGCGCCCGGTGGTGAAGCAAATGAGGTTGGCTCCGCCGGCCACCTGGCCGGTGGCCGACACGGGGTCGTAGCCCGGCGTGTCCATGTAGACAAAGCCATGGGCGGTGATGGGCTGGGCGTATTCGTACACGTCCACCAGGGGCGTGGTGCCGCCCTTGGCAATGGCACCCAGCGACTTTTCGAGGATGGTGGTCAGGCCGCCGGCCTTGTTGCCGGCCGAGGGGTTGTTGTCCATCTCGGCGTGGTGCCTTGCGCAGTAGTCGGTCCACCACTCGAGGCGCGCTTCGAGTTTGTCTGCCACGGCTTGTGATACCGCGCGCTGCAGCAGCAAATGCTCGCCGCCGTAAATCTCCGGGGTCTCGGACAGCACCGCTGTGCCGCCGTGGCGCACCACCAGGTCCACCGCTGCGCCCAGTGCCGGGTTGGCGCTGATGCCAGAGTAGCCATCGGAGCCACCGCATTGCAGGCCCACGATCAGGTGACTGGCCGGGACCGGCTGGCGCACCACCGCATTGGCTTCGGGCAGCAAGGCCTGCACGGCATCGATGCCGCGCGCCACACTCCGGGCGGTACCGCCCGTGTCCTGGATGCTGAAGGTCACCAGCCTGGCACCTTCGCGCAGGCCCTCCTGTGCCAGCAGGCCCTGAATCTGGTTGGTCTCACAGCCCAGGCCCACCACGATCACCGCGGCGAAATTGGCATGCCGTGCATAGCCCGCCAGTGTGCGGCGCAGCACGCGCAGGCCTTCGCCTTCGCTGTCGGTGGCGCAGCCCGCGCCGTGCGTCAATGCCACCACCCCGTCCACGTTGGGGAATGCGGCCAGCGCGTGGGGATGGATGTCGCGGCGGAAGTGGTCAGCGATGGCGCGCGCCACAGTGGCCGAGCAGTTGACGCTGGTCAGCACGCCGATGTAGTTGCGGGTGGCCACCCGGCCATCGGTGCGCACGATGCCGTCAAAGGTGGCCGGCGTGTCTGCGTAGGCCACAGGCCGCACGTCGCCACCCACGGTATGGCCGCGGTCAAAACGGCTGAAGGCCAGGTTGTGGCTGTGCACATGCTGGCCTGGGGCGATGTCGCGCGTGGCGGTGCCAATGATCTGGTTGTAGCGCCGCACCGGCTGGCCCGTCGTTATGGCCCGCACCGCAACCTTGTGACCGGGTGGTACCAGACCGCTGACCGTGATGCCTTCGGACGCGATGGGCGTGCCGCCCAGCAGTTGCTGCCGGGCGATCACAACGTCGTCCGCAGGGTGAATGCGGATCACCGGGCCGATGTCAGCCATCGATGAGCTCCGGGTTCCAGGCGTGCACCGTTTGGCGCTGGGTGCCCAGTCCCTGAATGGACAGCTGCATCACGTCGCCCGGCTTCAGGTAGGTCGCGTGCGGCTTGACTCCCATGCCGACACCGGGGGGCGTTCCGGTGCTGATCAGATCGCCAGGGTAGAGCGTTGTGAAGCGGCTGATGTAGCTCACCAGCTGGGCCACGTTGAACACCATGGTGCGTGTGCTGCCTTTCTGGTGGCGAAAACCATTGACCTCCAGCCACATGTCCAGCTGCTGCGGGTCGGCCACCTCATCGGCGGTGACAATCCAGGGTCCGACCGGTCCAAAGGTGTCGCAGCCTTTGCCTTTGTCCCAGGTGCCACCGCGTTCGAGCTGGTACTCACGCTCAGACACATCGTTGACCACGCAGTAGCCCGCCACATGGCTCAGTGCCTGCTCTTCGCTCACGTAGCGCGCAGTGGTACCGATCACGACCCCGAGTTCGACTTCCCAGTCTGTTTTTACCGAACCCTGTGGAATCACGACAGGGTCGTTGCAGCCGATCATGGTGCTGGTGTGTTTGGTGAACAGCACGGGCTCGGCGGGAATCGCCATGCCGGACTCCGCCGCATGGTCCGCATAGTTCAGACCCACGCAAATGAATTTGCCGCAACCGGCCCAAGGCAGACCAATGCGCGCGTTGTCGGGCAGCAGCGGCAGCGACTCGGGGTCGAGCGCGCGCAGTGTCGCCAGGCTGGCGGGCCGCAGTGCCTTTGCTGTGATGTCAGGCAGCACGGCTGACAGGTCGCGGGCGCGACCAGCCGCGTCGAGCAGGGCGGGTTTTTCGGCGCCCTTGGCGCCAATGCGTAAGATTTTCATGGGGTTTTGCCGGGTTTGGGTAGCGGAAGACGGTGTCAGTTGGACCAGCCACCGTCGATGATCTGGGCGGTGCCGGTGGTGAAGGCCGATTCGTCGCCGGCCAGATAGACCGCCAGCGCGGCGATCTCTTCGGTGCGCCCGAGGCGGCCAATCGGTTGGCGTGCCACAAAAGCCGCCTCCACCTGTTGCAGGGTTTGCCCTGAACTGGCGGCCTGGTTGGCGATGCGATCGCGCAGCGAGGGAGACTCCACCGTGCCGGGGCAGATCGCGTTGCAGCGCACGCCCTGGGCCACGAAGTCGGCGGCCACGGCCTTGGTCATGCCGATCACGGCGGCTTTGGTGGTGCCGTAAATGAAGCGGTTGGGTGCCCCCTTGATGCTCGAAGCCACGGATGCGACGTTGATGATCGAGCCGGATTTCCGCGCCAGCATGCCGGGCAAAAAGGCCCGCATCATGCGGTACATGGCGCGCACGTTCAGGTCCATTGAAAAATCGAAGGCCGCGTCGTCGCAGTCCAGCACCGATCCCGAATCCACGAAGCCCGCCGCGTTGAACAGCACGTCCACCGGGCCGATGCGCTCGGCCAGCGTCTGGATGGCCTGCGCATCGCGCACGTCGAGACGGGTGGTTTCGCAACCGGTCTGAAGGGCCAGCGCGTCCAGCAGTTCCTGGTTGATGTCGGTGGCGATGACTCGCGCACCTTCATTGAGGAAGGCCAGCGCGGTGGCGTGGCCGATACCCTGACCCGCAGCGGTCAGGAGGGCGGTTTTTCCGGCAAGGCGTGGTTTCATGGTGTGTGCTTCCGGGTTATTTGATCAGGCCCAGTTGCTGTGGCAGCCACAGCGTGAGCGCGGGAATGTAGGTGATGGCAATCAAGCCGATGAACAAAGGCACCAGCCAGGGCAGGATCGCCATGGTGGTGCGCTCCACAGACAGCTTGGAGATCCGCGCCAGCACATACAGCACCATGCCCAGGGGCGGAGTCATCAGACCGATCATCAGATTGAGTGTGATCACCAGACCAAACTGGATCGGATCGATGTCGAGCTTGAGCACGATGGGCAGCAGAATCGGGACCAGAATCGTGATCGCGGCAATGGTGTCAATGAAACAGCCCACAAACAGAATCAGCAGATTGGCCATCAGCAGAAAGGTCCATTTGTTGCTGGTGATGGAAAGAATCCAGTCGGCCAGCATCTGTGCGGCCTGTGTGGTGGTCAACAACCAGGCAAAGATGGAAGCGGCGGTGACGATGAACAGCACCGAGGCGGTCGTTTCGATGGTGTCAAAGGTGGCTTTGGCCAGGGTCTTGATGGTCATGGACCGGTAACGCACCAGACCCAGAAAGAGGGCCCAGAGCACGGCGGCCACCGCTGCCTCGGTGGGTGTGAACCAGCCCATGGTCATGCCACCAATCAGAATCACCGGCGCCATCAGCGCGAGCACCGCGGAGAAATTGAACTTCCAGTCCAGCAGCAGCAGCGTACAGAAAGCCAGTCCCGCGGCCCAGTTCACCGACATGCCGGCCAGCACCGCCAGCCACACCGACATGGGCACGGCCAATACGATCAGAATCTCCATCGTGGCATGGCCCAGGCGCCCCCAGTTGAACGCCACGTCGCCGCCCCATCCATTGCGGCGGGCGTAGAACGACACGGTGGCCATCATCAACACCGTCAGGAACAAGCCCGGCAAGATGCCGGCCACGAACAGGGCGCCAATCGAAACATTGGCCATCATTCCGTAGATCACGAACGGCAGAGACGGCGGAATGATGGGCCCCAGGGTGGCCGATGCCGCTGTCACGCCAACCGCAAATTCGGTTGGGTAGCCGTGGTCCTTCATGGCCTTGATTTCGATTGAGCCCAGACCTGCGGCGTCGGCGATGGCCGTGCCCGACATGCCCGAGAACACCACGGAGCCAATGATGTTGACCTGCCCCAGACCACCTTTCATCCAGCCCACCAGCGCGATCGCGAAGTCGTAGATGCGGCCGGTGATGCCGGCGATATTCATCAAATTGCCGGCCAGAATGAAGAAGGGCACCGCCAGCAAAGGAAAAGACTCGATGCCCGAAATCATGCGTTGGGCCACCACGATATCGGGCACGCTGCCGGAGATCAGGATGTAGACAAGCGAGCCGCCCGCCATGGAAACCGCCACCGGCAGGCCCAGCAGCATCAAGCCCAGAAAGGAAAAAATCAGGATAAACATGGGGCTTGTGGTCAGTTGGGATCTTCGTCAAAGAAGTCGGGGTTTTGCAGCGATGAAAAACCTCGGCGCCAGTTCGCCAGCGCCATTTGCAGGCCACGCACCGTCATCAGGGCCAACCCCGCAAACGCCAGCCAATACACGTAGCTCTTGTTCCAGTCGATGGTGGTCATCGGCTCGTTGTTCACGGCCATTGCATAGCGCGCAACCAGCCATGCGACATAGCCATAAAAGACAATTGCCGCGATGTCGACAGCCGTGGACAGGGCCCGCCCTGCCGTTGGTGACAGGTGCTTGTACAAAAGGTTGACCTGTATGTGCCGTGCACGGCGCACACACATGGCCGAGCCCACAAACACGATCGCAATCAGGCAATACACCGCCAGCTCTTCGGTCCATGCATAGGAGTCGTTGAGCACGTAGCGGCTGAAGAACTGAAGAAACACCAGTCCTGCCATGGTCCAGAAGAAGCCCAGGCAAATCCAGTCTTCAACGCTGTAGGGGGAGAGGTCGACCACGTGGTGGTCGGCCTGGGCAAAACTCGCGACCAGCGCTTTCGCGCTGGTCTGAGTTGGCCGGACTCCGCTTGCCCCGACCGATGTCGGGGCAGGACGAGGGTGCGACATGGCGTACCGCCTTATTTGATGGCCTGGATACGTTCCCAGTCTGACTTCTGGTAGCCAAACTGTTCAAACGAAACCGTCTTGAGCACGGTGTCCCTGAACTCGTTGGTGTCCACCGCATTCACGGTCAGGCCTTTGCTGCGAAACACGTCGGCCAGCTTGTCTTCGCGCGCAACAATTTCTCGGGACGCTTTGGCAGCGGCTTCTTGCGTCACTTCGGTGAACATTTGCTTGTCGGCGTCAGACAGCTTTTTCCACAGGCCGCCAGCCACCAGCGTATTGAGGTGGTCCACGATGTGGCCTGTCAGCACAATGTTCTTTTGCACTTCGTAGAACTTCTTGGCCTCGATGGTGGTCAGTGGATTTTCCTGCGCTTCCACAGTGCCGTTTTGCAGCGCGAGATAGACCTCGGCGAAGGCGATGGGAGATGTGTTGGCGCCACAAGCGCGTGGCATGGCCAGGTAGGCGGGAACGTCAGGCACGCGGATTTTCAGGCCCTTCATGTCGGCGCATTTTGTGATGGGGCGGTTGCTGGTGGTGTGCCGGGTGCCGTAGTAGGTGGTGGCCAGAATCTGGTTGCCGCTTTTTTGCTCGTAACCTGCGGTCAGCTCTTTGTAGATGTCGCTCTTGGTGTAGGCCAGCAAGTGGTCGACGTTGCGGAAGGTGTAGGGGTAGTAGGTGACACCAATGCGGGGAAAGGCTTTGGCAGCGAAGCTGGACCCGGAAATGATGATGTCCACCGTGCCCAGCGTCAGGCCCTGGTTGAGATCGTTTTCCTTGCCGAGTTGCGAGGCCGGGTAGACCTCGATGAGGTAACGGCCATTGCTGCGTTTCTTGATCTCTTCGGCTGCCCACACCGATGCGGTGTGAAATGGTTCGGAGGTTTCGTAGACGTGAGCCCACTTCAGCTTGGTTTGTGCGAAGGCCGGTGCTGCGACCACCAGGCCTGCGGCAACTGCAAGGGCTATGCGTTTGAAATTCATGGTTTGTCTCCTCTTGGTGTGAAAAACGGGTTCGCTGCTCGGCCTTATCCGGGGACGAGCTGCACTTTGGTACTTCGGCCTCGGTCCAAAGCCAGATCGAAGGCCGCTTTCGATTGGCTGATCGGTAACTGGGCGCTGATCAGTGGGCGCACATCGGCCCGTCGGCTGCGAATGGCCTGTACGGCCCAGTCAAATTCGATGTCGGCGCGGAAAGCCCCGACGTAGTCCAGTTCGCGCGACATGATGTCGTTGGCGGGGAAGGCAATCTCGGCTGGCAGCGTACCCACCTGGACCACCCGCCCGCCTCGGCGCACCGCAGAGAGGCAGCTGGCCAGCGCTGCGGGGTGACCCGCCGCCTCCAGAGCGACATCCACCCGGCCCGTCCATGCCTGTGCGTCTGGCAGTGCCTCGGTGGCGCCCACCGTCAGCGCCATTGCGCGGGCCCGTTCGCTGGGGTCGCAAACAACCACTCGGGCGGCACCGGCCAGCTGTGCGGCAATGACCGACATGCAGCCGATGGTGCCGGCACCGGTCACCAGCACCGTGGCGCCCAGCACTTCGCCTGCCCGTCGCACAGCATGCAGGCCCACAGACAGCGGCTCGGCACAGGCGATCTCACCCAGGCTCACGTCTTCATCGATGGCGGTGAGCTGGGCTTCATTCATCAAAAAGTGCTCGCGGAAGAAACCGGGAATGTGCGGAAAAATCGCTGCACTGCCCAGGAACACCATCTTCTCGCACAGGTTGCTGCGGCCTGCCCGGCAGGCCCGGCAAACTCCGCAAGGGTGGGCCGGGTTCACAGCCACTTTTTGTCCTGGCTGCACGGTGCTCACGCCGGCACCGATGGCGTCAACCACCCCGGATGCCTCGTGCCCTGGAACAAAGGGTGCGCGGATGGCAAAAATGCCCGCCCGACCGTGTTGGTAGTAGTGCAGGTCGGAGCCGCAGATGCCCCCCGCACCCAGGCGCAGGCGCACCTGGCCCGGGCCTGGCTCCTGCAGGGTCAGCTGTTCCACGCTGAGGGCCAGCGGGCCATTCAAGGTGCAGGCAAGACTCATTTGTGGCTCCGCTGTGTGTCTGTATCGCTTGCACTGGACCATCCGGCAGAGAAACGCTCGTGCGATTGGGCCAGGTGGCCGCTCATGGCGGCCCGGGCCATTTCCGGGTCTTTGGCGGCGATGGCCTTCACCACTACGCGGTGCTCTTCGAGGGCTGATTTCCAGGTGTTTTCCCGTTCAAAGTGGCTGCCCAGGGTGGTAAAGAGCTGGCCGTAACGTTCGTCAAACAACTGGGTGATCACCGCCTGCAAGGCGCTGTTGTCGCTGGCCTGGGCGATGCGGATGTGAAAGGCCCGGTCCCCACGGATGGGCAGTGTGCTCGCTGCAATATCTGCCTCCATGTCGCTCAGGGTTTCCAGCAGATCGGGCACCAGGGCGGCGTCGGTGCTGCGGGCTGCCAGCGCCGCCAGCTCACTTTCAATGAGTTGCCGGGCGCGGATGATTTCCAGCGGGCCATGGGCGTTGTCCAGCAGGCGCACGCCCTCTCTGCCAATCACCACAATGCCCGAGCCCATGCGGACTTCGATCAGGCCTTCAACTTCGAGAGCAATCAGGGCCTCCCTGACCGAAGGGCGAGACACGCCCATTTTGGTGGCCAGATCGCGTTCAGGGGGCAGACGGGAACCCACCGCAAATTCGCCACTCTGGATGAGCTGACGCAGCTGGTCTGCGATTTGGCGGTACAGCCGACGGGGCTCAATGGGTTGGAAAGGCATGCAGGGGGTGTTTGGCTAAAAGGTAAATTGGTAAGGCCAATAGACCGAATTTTGTGTTGAATCACACGGAGCGCTAAGGGGGTTTACCCGCGGTAGCCGAATGGCGGGCATCGGGAGGCGGTGCTGGACCCCAAGCGCATCCCGCCGGGAGATCGCTTGAGATTGACCGGCGCATGACGGCCTGTGTCGATTGAAAACTGTATGAAAAAACAGTATCCTTTGCGGCATGTCAGAAATCTCCATTCCTTTGCGCGCCATCAAAGGACGCGGCGTGGCGTACAGCCAACCGCACCGCTTCAAAAGCGAGGCGCGTGGCGGGTTTGACGACGGATGGGGCACGATCGAAGGGGATGAGGCTGCTGCGCCTGCAACGCGGGTGTGGTTTGAAGACGCCAGCAGCGTCATTACGCGAAATGACTCCCCCGATATCGGTTTCACCCTGGGTCTGAACCCTTACCGGGGATGCGAACACGGTTGTGTGTATTGCTACGCCCGGCCGAGCCACAGCTACCTCAACCTCTCGCCGGGCATTGATTTTGAAACGCAGTTGATTGCCAAACGCAACCTCTCCGAAATTTTGCGCCATGAGATTGCCAGGCCAAGGTACCGGCCCGATGTGCTTGTCATTGGCACGGTCACCGATGCCTACCAGCCCGTCGAACGTGAGCTCCGGTTGACCCGTTCAGCCATCGAGATCCTGAGCGCCGCCAACCACCCGCTGGCCATCGTCACCAAGGGCAGTGGCGTGGAACGCGATATCGATTTGCTGGCACCCATGGGCGAGAAGAACCTGGCAGCGGTCTACGTGACCATCACCACGCTGGATGCCGGGCTTGCCCGCATTCTGGAACCGCGCGCCGCCGCACCACATCGGCGCTTGCGCACCATCCGCACCTTGGCCGAGGCGGGTATCCCGGTGGGCGTGAGCGTGTCGCCTCAAATTCCGTTCATCAACGATGACATGGAACGTGTGCTGGAGGCCGCCTACGAAGCCGGTGCGCGGCGCGCGTTTTACCAGGTGCTGCGTCTGCCTTGGGAGCTCGCACCCATGTTTCGCCAGTGGTTGGCGTTGCACTACCCGGATCGCGCCGAGCGCGTGATGGCGCGTGTGCAAGACATGCGCGGGGGCAAAGACTACGATGCCAACTTCGCGACCCGCATGAAGGGCCAGGGCATCTGGGCCGACCTGTTGCGCCAGCGGTTTGCCAAAACTTGTGACCGCCTGGGCTTCAGCCGCCAGCGCGCCGAGCTCGACACCAGCCAGTTCCAATCGGGCGCGCTGAGCGGCCAGGGCGATCTCTTTTAGGGGTGTTGCCCAATTCCGATTTAAAAAGGAGTCGCAGCCAGCCTTTGGTTAACCGCCTATTCGCTTGGTTCGGTAGGTCCGGTTGGTGGCGCCAGCAGCGCCAGTGCATCCGTACGCCAATGGTGAAGGGCACCATAAAAACCTTCCCACACGCATCCGTTGCATCCCCGCTCGCAGCAGGTGGCGGGCTCGGGGGGCGGAGGGCGCAAGGCGCTGTCCAGCTCCATGCCCCGGCGCGATGCCAGGCCGCGCAGGTGAGCGATCAGGGCCTTGGCTGTGGGCAGGTCGCTCAAAGGCACAGCGGCTGGATCGTGTGGCACGAATCGGGGTTGCAGCTGCCCCTCGAATGTGCTGGTTTGATTGAACATGGCTGCGGGGCGGGCCCACAAACCAAAGCCGCCGTAAAGCGCCCGGTAGAGCGTGAGCCCTTGCAAGGTTTCGCTGCATCGCACCGTGTCAATCACGTCGTACCAACCGCCTTTGTAGTGGCGGTACAACCCTGGGGGTGTTGCACCAAGCGGTGGCAGATCGCAGTCGGTCGGTGCGTTGCTCGTGTCGGGAGGGGCACTGTTCATGTTGTGGGCAAGGGGCGCAATGGTGTTCAGGTGCGGTGGGTGGAAACCAGCACATCGCAGTGTGCTTCGGCCAGCACATGCCGGGTCACACTGCCGAGCAGCAGTTCTTCGGCGGCCTGTCGGCCGTGTTTGCCAATCACGATCAGGTCACATTCCCGCTCCAAGGCCACCCTCAGGACATGGGCGGCCGCATCCCCTTCGGTGAGACTGAGTGTGAAATCCTGGTGCTGCAGGCTGTGGCGATCCACGAGCGCGTTGAGGTGGTCGCGGGCACCCTGGCGGGCACGCTCCCGGTAGTGGCTCAGGGTGTCGTCGTCGACGCCGGCGAAACGCAGCTTCTCTTCGAAGGGTATGGAGAAGCTGTGCATGAGCACCAGATGAGCGCCAGGTGCCATCGCGCGGGCCAATGGAATGGCGATTTCCGACCAGGGGGAGAAGTCCATGGGCAGCAATACGCGCCGGTAATCGCCTTCTGGCTCGCTTCGCACCACCAGCAGGGGCCTGTCCGCCTTGCTCAGCAGGCGCTCGGCAGTGGTTCCGATCAACAGGTGGTGCAGGGGGTTGTCACCGCGCGCGCCCACCACAAGCAGATCGGCTGGCCATTCGCGTGCCGCCTCGGTGATCATTTGAACCGGGGGGCCATCGGTGAGACGGGTCTCGATTGGCGCCATGCTGCCGGCGCTCTCTTGCAGCTGGCTGGCCTGCGCTTTGAGTGCAGCCTTGGCTTGCTGGTGCACACGCTCTTGCCAGGGCTGACCCGGCACCATCCAGGCACGCAAGTCCTCCAGCAGGTTGTTGTTCATCACATGTTGCAAGCGCAGCTGTCCCTGGCTCTGTCGGGCAATCTGCGCGGCCCGCTGTCCAGCCAGGGTGGAGGCGGCTGAGAAGTCGGTGGCAATGAGCAGGCGTTGTGGCGTTGACGGGGGCATCGGTGTCATGACGGCTCCTTCTGTGTCTCCGGGTTTGAGCATGGGGGCGTTTGCATGCATTCTACGAAGGGCGTTTCTGGCGTAGAGCCGTTGCGGCGGTTTCGATCGCTGTGCGCTGAGCCTGGTTGGGCTGGATGGCACGACAAGCTTGGGTGGGGCCAACCGCGGGCCGGCGCATCTCTCCGGGGCGTCTGCCCGGTCTGGCCCGCCTGCCAGGCAACAAGCCAGCCGGGCAAGGCCAGGGCTGGATCGTCACCCAGCCCCCGTACCACGCATCCACCGCCTGCACCGGTGCCGGCCACGGCCTTCAACAGACCGGGGCCAAGGATGCCGCCAATGCCCACCACCGGCGCTGGTGACATGTGCACCCACCAGGCGAGGTTGTCCAGTCCCTGGGGCTCCCAGGGCATCTCTTTGGTGGTGGTCGGCCAGATCGGGCCGCAGGCAATGTAGTCGGGCGTCAGTGCCGCTGCCCGACACAGTTCCCACACGCTGTGAGAGCTCAGGCCCAGCCGAACCCCCTTGGCGCGGGCTTGCTGCAATCGCAGGCGGTCTGAGGCTGAGAGTGCCAGGAGGTCTTCCTGACCCAGGTGCAAAGCCCGTGCCCCGGCGTCGAGCGCCGTTTGCCAGTGGTCGTTGATAAAGAGGGTGACGCCGGTGGCATCGGCGGCGGTTTGGCAGCGCTGGATGCTGTCGTTCAACAGGGCTTGCCAGTGGTCATCGGCCGCGAGGGCGGGGCGCTTCATGCGCAGTTGCAAGGTGGTGACCGTGGGGCTGGCGCGCAGCACTGCGTGCGCGCGCTCGGCGCTGTCCACGATGGCGTAGAGGCCCGGGTCCGGGGCCCGTTGGCGCGTGACCCAATGGGTGGGCGCCTGCTCATCAAGCGACAGTCGGGGCAGCAAGTCGGGCGATTGTTCGAAACCGCTGAGGGCGCAGACCGGCCCGGCGCCCTGACCGATGGCACGCGCGTGGCGCAGCGCGTGTGCGGTGGCCATTTTGGCGAACACGGCTGCATCGGCGCCCACAAAGCCGCGCGCGATGGCTGCCGCCAGCGTGCTGGCAAAGGTGCAGCCGGTGCCGTGGTGGTGCGGGGTGTTCACCCGCTGCAGCGAGAGCCAGCCCTGGGCGTGGGGCGAGTGCAACCAGTCTAGGGCGAGGGTGTTGTTGGCGTCGCCTCCGGTGATGCAGACGGTGGCGGGGCCCAGCGCTTGCAAGGCGCGGGCCATGGCGGGCACATTGCCCGGCCTTGCGTTGCCGAGCAGGGCCTGGGCTTCCCGTTGGTTGGGCGTGAGCACATTGGCACGCGGCAGCAAGTCTTCGCGGTAGGCCCGCAGCAATGCCTCATCGGCAAACGTAGCGCCGGTGCTGGCGCGCAGCACCGGATCGATCACCAGTTGTACGGGGCCTTGCAGGCGCAGGCGGTCGATCCAGCGCGCAACCACTTGTGCGTTGGCCGCACTGCCAAGCAGGCCGGTTTTGACCACGCGCGGAGGCATGTCACTGGCGAGAGAAGCCAGTTGCGCATCCAGCAGATCGGGTGAGACGGCTTGCACCTCATTCACCGTCACCGTGTTTTGTGCCGTGACCGCGGCCACGGCGGTGCACAGGTGCACACCGCAAGCGTCGGCAGCGCGCTGGTCTGCCGCCAGCCCCGCGCCACCGCCGCTGTCGGTGCCGGCGATGCTCCAGATGATGGGGGTCATGTCGCGCGTCCTTCCTGTAAACAGGGCCATTGATGCCGTGATGTGGCGCTGAGGTGTTTTGTCAATCGATTAAAAACGGCTGACCTGTTACCGGCGTTGATGCCACGGCCATGTCTTGCGGCGCCATCACGCCGGCTTCAAAGGCCGTGCGACCGGCATCGATGGCAAGGCAGAAACCTCGGGCCATGCGAACAGGATCCACGGCCTGCGATACCGCCGAGTTCAACAGCACGGCGTCAAAGCCCAGCTCCATCGCCTGGGCGGCGTGCGAAGGCGCACCGATACCGGCATCCACGATCATCGCAACGCCGGGCAGGCGAGCGCGCAGCGTGCGCAGCGCAAACGGATTGATGAGCCCCTGGCCAGAGCCGATGGGCGCGCCCCAGGGCATCAGCACTTCACAGCCCGCGTCGAGCAGCCGCTGGCAGGTCACCAGATCGTCGGTGCAATAGGGGAAGACGGCAAAGCCGTCCTTGATCAATTGAGCGGCAGCCTCCACCGTGCCCCATGGGTCGGGTTGCAGGGTGTGTTCGTCACCGACCACTTCAAGCTTGAGCCAGCGTGTGCCATAGAGCTCACGCGCCATGTGGGCCAGCGCAATCGCTTCGCGAGCGGTTCGGCAACCGGCCGTATTGGGCAGCAGGCGAACACCCTGTTTCAGGATGGCGCCCACAAATCCGTTGTCGCCGGCTGCAGCCAGGGTGCGCTTGAGCCCCACAGTGACCACCTGTGCACCCGATGCCTGGATGGAGTCGGACAACACCTGTGGCGACGGGTAGCCTGCGCTGCCCAGCAACAGCCGGTTGTTGAGCGCGGTGCCATAGACGGTCAGTGGTGGGGACATGGGTGAAGCTCCTGGGAATGTCCTGTTGCTTACAGGTTTTGAACGGGCACGTGGTCGCGGGAACCCGTGGCGCGGTTGTGAACGTCCACAAAAACCAGCTGAGGTTTGTGTGCTGCGACCTGGTCTTCGTGCACCTGCGCGAAGGCCGCGATGATCAACAGATCCCCGACCGAGGCACGGCGCGCGGCCGATCCGTTGACCGAGATCATTCCAGTGCCGCGCTCGCCTTTGATGGCATAGGTCACGAAACGCTCGCCGTTGTTGATGTTCCAGATGTGCACCTGTTCGTTTTCAACGATGTTGGCGGCATCGAGCAGGTCTTCATCGATGGCACATGAGCCTTCGTAGTGCAACTCGCATTGCGTGGCGGCGACGCGGTGAATCTTGGACTTGAGCAGGGTTCGGAACATGGGTTCTCCTGGGTGAGGGTTGGTGGCTTGTGAAGAAAGCGGTTGATTCTGACGGCACGTCAGCCACCCTCGATGGCTTTGAAGACATGGAGCGAGTCGCCCGGCTTCAACAGCGTGTGTTCGCGCTGGGCACGTGGCAAAAAATGGCCATTGAGCGCGGTGGCCACGCTGTTGGGGGGGGTGCCGAGGTTTTCAAGCAATTGGGCGACCTGCAGCCCGACGTGCCAGGGCCGGTGTTCGCCGTTGACCAGGATGGTCGGAACTTCAGACATGCGCGGGCTCCAGATCCAGGCTTTGCAGAGCGTCTTCCACCAGGGCCGGGGCGAGCAGCCAGCCATGCCGAAACAGGCCGTTGATGCGCAAAAGGCCAGGCGCATGGATAGCCTGGGGCGCGTTGTCGGGCAGGGCGGGTCGCAGGTTGGCCTCCATGTGAACAATGCGTGCTTCGGCCAGTTCGGGCAGCACGCTGTGCGCCGCTGCCATCAATTCCACGGCGCTGCGCAGGCTCACTGGCGAACGGTCTTCGCTCTCGATTTCGCTGGCGCCTACCACGAAGAGATCGCCCGGTCTGGGCACGATGTAAACCCGGTGGCGCGGGTGGAGAAGCCTTACCGGGCGCTGGAGCCGAACGCCAGGGGCATGCAGCCAGACCACTTCCCCGCGCACGCCGCGCAAGGGCAGATCGGGCTTGGCGCCCAAGCCGCGCGCATCGATCACCAGATCAAACTGCACGGGACCTTCGCCTGCGAGGTGCAACACACCGGCGTCGACGCGTTCGACGCGTTCGCCCCAACACCACCAGACGCCGGGGGCATGGGTGCACAGCGCCGTCAGCATGGCGCGAGGCATCACCTGGGCCTCGCCGGGCAAGAGCCAGGCATTGAGATCGGGCGCGAGGGCGGGCTCCAGCGCGCACAGGTGGGCGCGGTCCAACGCCTGGGGCGCAGGCATGTGCTGCGTCAACGCGGGGTCGACTTTCAGCCGGTTGAGCACGCGGTGCGCGGCGCCGAGATCGCTGCCGCGTGCGAGCAGCAAGCTGCCCTCTTGCTGGAACAGAGGTTCGTTGGCGCCCTCGCTTTTCAATTGCCCGGCCACCTCGCGCCACAGCGCCAGCGAGCGCCAGCCCAAAACCGCAATCTCTGGACCTGCATTGTCCAGCTCGGCCAATGGGCTCAGCATGCCGGCGGCAGTGAACCCCGCCGCACAAGCCGATGACGGTACGCCGAGCATGCCGGTGGCCGGTGCCTGCGGGCCAGACGCCGGGTCGAACACGGTGACCGCATGGCCGGCGCGCGAAAGGCGCCAGGCCAGGAGCCGGCCCAGCACGCCCGCACCGGCGATGCCCACCCTCAGTTGCTTGGCCATGGCTCAGACCCGGGGCTTGAGCGAACCGGTGAGCTCGGAAACGGGCACGTAAAACGCACCGCCGACCGCCTTGAACTCCGCGCTCTTTTGCGCCATGCCTTCTTTCAATGCCTCGGATTCGCTAACGCCCCTGGCGGCGGCGTAGTCGCGCACGTCCTGCGTGATCTTCATCGAGCAGAATTTGGGCCCGCACATGGAGCAGAAGTGGGCTTCTTTGCTGGAGTCTTTTGGCAGGGTTTCGTCGTGGAATGCCTCTGCGGTCTGCGGATCGAGGCCAAGCGCAAACTGGTCGCGCCAGCGGAACTCGAAGCGGGCTTTGCTCATGGCGTCGTCGCGGGCGCGGGCGCCGGGGTGGCCTTTGGCAATGTCGGCCGCGTGGGCCGCGATCTTGTACGCAATGATGCCTTGCTTCACATCGTCGCGGTCGGGCAGGCCCAGGTGCTCCTTGGGGGTTACATAGCAGAGCATGGCCGTGCCCATCCAGCCGATCATGGCCGCGCCGATGGCCGAGGCAATGTGGTCGTAGCCGGGTGCGATGTCGATGGTCAGCGGGCCGAGCGTATAGAACGGCGCTTCGTGGCAGTGCTTCAACTGCTCGTCCATGTTGGCCTGGATCAGATGCATGGGCACGTGGCCGGGGCCTTCGATCATGGTCTGCACGTCGTGTTTCCAGGCCACTTGTGTGAGCTCGCCCAGTGTCTTGAGCTCGGCGAACTGCGCTTCGTCGTTGGCGTCGGCTGCGCAGCCGGGGCGCAGGCCATCGCCGAGCGAGAAGCTCACGTCGTAGGCCTTCATGATGTCGCAGATCTCTTCGAAATGCGTGTGCAGGAAGTTTTCCTTGTGGTGCGTGATGCACCACTTGGCGAGGATGCTGCCGCCACGCGAGACGATGCCGGTACGGCGCTGCGCGGTGAGGTGGATGAAGGCCAGGCGCACGCCGGCGTGGATGGTGAAGTAGTCCACGCCTTGTTCGGCCTGCTCGATGAGGGTGTCGCGGTAGATTGCCCAGGTGAGGTCTTCGGCCACACCGCCCACTTTCTCCAGTGCCTGGTAGATCGGCACCGTGCCGATCGGCACGGACGAGTTGCGCACGATCCAGTCGCGCGTGGTGTGGATGTTGCGGCCGGTGGACAGGTCCATCACGTTGTCGGCGCCCCAGCGCGTGGCCCACACCAGCTTGTCGACTTCCTCTTCGATGGATGATGTCACAGCCGAGTTGCCGATGTTGGCGTTGATCTTCACGCCGAAGTTGCGCCCGATGGCCATGGGCTCCACCTCGGGGTGGTTGATGTTGGCCGGGATGATGGCGCGCCCGCGAGCGACTTCGTCGCGCACGAACTCGGGCGTGATGATCCGGGGGATGCTGGCTCCCATGGCGTTGCCGCTCAAGCGCGCTTCACGCACCGGATCGTTCAGGTATTCGGACATCCACTCGCGCTTGCCGTTCTCACGAATGGCCACGTATTCCATTTCAGGCGTCACGATGCCTTTGCGGGCGTAGTGCATCTGGCTCACGTTCTGGCCTGACTTGGCTCGGCGCGGCGTGCGCTGCAGGCCCGCGGCCTCGGCGCGCAACGCCTGGATGCGTTCGATGGTGGTGTTGTTGTGCTCGGCCTCGTTCTTCACGCCGTCGTCCAGCGCGGCGCGCTGGCGGCCCTCGTAGCGTTCGGTGTCGCCGCGGGCATCGAGCCAGGGACCACGCAGATCGGCCAAGCCACGGCGGATGTCGATCTCGGCTGCCGGGTCGCTGTAGGGGCCAGAGGTGTCGTAGACCGTGACTTTTTCGCCGTTGCTCAGCGCGATTTCCCGCATGGGCACTCGCACGCCAGGCAGTTGGCCAGGCACATACACCTTGCGCGATGCGGGAAACGGTTCGCGGCTGAGGGCGAACTGGTCTGCAAACGGGATTTTTTCGGGGGCATTCATGGCGGCGGTCTCCTGCGTGTGGGCTTGAATAAAGAAACATTTCAAGCTCCGGAGACCGCCCGTCAGCACCTGCGCCCGGAGTAACCGACCCCAAAAAGAGTTCGCCGTTCGGACTCTGGGGCGGTGGTTGATGGCGTGGAAATCACGTCAACAAACCAACCGGTGTGCAAGCCCTGGAGGGCTGCGCTCTTCTTTCGCTGGTACTAGCCAGATCAAGTTCACGGGTTTGGTTCTTCAACCATCTCAGCGCCGGGCCTATGCAGGCCCGTGCACCCCGGAGCAGCCTGCAGTATAGCCAGAGGACCGGCGTGTGGGTGGATCAGGCCATCAAGCGGCGGGGCAAAGCGGCAACAGCCCGGTGCGCCCGAGCGGTGCTTCAGGCGTCTGTGTTGTCTGCCGGCCGTGAAGCCGCATGGGTCGAGGCAGCCGCTTTCATTGAGGCCAGATCGTGCATGGTGATGTGGCCAACCGAGGCATCGACCGCTTCTTGCGCCTGCTGAATCAGGTCATTGACCGATTTGGCTGCAGGCAAGGCGCTGGGCAAAAAGAAACCGGACTCACCCGCGGCCCTGATCGTATCCAGCACCTGGGACACGCTGATCAACGAGGGGGCGCGTGCAGGCAGGAAGAGCGGGGGTGTCTGTGCTGTCTGCACGAGCAGTTCGTGCTCTTCCAGCGCCTGCAGCACGACGCTCAAAACATGGGAGGGCACGCCAAGCGACCGGGTGAAGTCGGCGTGGGACGGCCCGGCTTCTCCTGCGAGAAATCGCTGAGAAGCCAGGTGCATGGCCGACAAGGCCAGCCGCTCGCGCACCCGGTTGCTCAGCCGAGGTTCGCCTGCGCTGAGATACAGGTACTCCGGGTGCTGCACGTAAAACGCCACGCTCGCGCCAAACAACAACACCAGCCAGCTCACATAAAGCCAGATCATGAACAGCACAAGAATCGCAAAGCCCGAATAGATGGCGGCATATTGCCCGGACGATGCCACAAAGGTGGCAAACAGCCAGCCAGCTGTCTGCCAGACGATGCCGCCCACCACGCCACCCACCACGGCCGGCAGCAATCGAACCTTGGCGTTGGGCAGCAACAAATAGACAAAGGTGAAGGCCGCGATCACCAGGATGTAGGGTGTGAGTGTGGCCAGGGTCTGTGAAGCCAGCTCCATCAGTTCCACCGACAAAACCTGGCGCAGCACTTCGGCGTTCATCATCGAGCCGGTGATGCCCAGCGCGGCGAACACCAGCAGGGGGCCCACCAACAAGACGCTCAGGTACCGGCTGAAGCGCTCACCCAGGCTGCGCGCCTGAGCGACATGCCAGATGTAGTTGAGCGACTCTTCGATTTTCTGCATCAGCGAAATCGCCGTGTACAGAAGCAGGGCCAAACCCACCGCGCCCAGAACGCCCACATTCATCTGTTCGATGAACCCGCCGATCTGTGCCGCCACAACGGTGCCTTGTTCTCCAAGCGGCGTGAGCAGGTTGACCAGCATGGGTTGCACCTGGTTGTGCACGCCAAACGCCTTGAGCACTGAAAAGCTCAGTGCCAGCAGTGGCACGATGGACAGGAGCGTCGTGTAGACCAGGCTCATGGCGCGCAAGGTGAGCTGGCCAAATGCCAGGTCGCGTCCGAGAATGGTCAGTGTGCGTATCAGGCGCAACCCCGCTGCGACCCAGATAGATTGGGATCCATATGGCGCGCCCCAGACCAGCTTGTCCAGTCGTTCGATCAACCCGATCTTGGGCTGTGTACTGGAAGTGTTGTCTGGGGTTGGGTTCTGCGCCATGAGGCATCCTAGCAGTGGCCTTGCAGAAAAGTGCAGCGTCAGCAGACGCAACTCAGCCAGGTGGATCGCTGATGGGCCGGTTTGGCGGTCCGCAAAACGCGATGGGCTGCTGTGGATGCAAAGCGAGTGCTTGTAAACCTTCGCTGAACCAAAGCCGTTGACCTGGGCCGGTGCGGTGTGCCTATTCCCTTATCGGGTTCATGTGTGCGCCGACAAGATGCCAGGACCTCGGGATTGTTTTGGTTCAGTTCATACGCCCCTGTTGCAGGAGGTTTGAGGTGCTCTGGTTGTCCCTGCTTTGTCCCGGGATTTCCGAAGGCGCAGAACAGGCAAATAGGAAATAGGGGTGCTGTAATATGGCGCGTCTCCAAAGTGCCGTCCTCGCTTTTCTGAATGCGACGGCCAAAAAAATGAAAGTCCCTCATGAGCTTCGTGTCCCGGTTGCCCTTGGTTCGCAACTATTTTTTTCGTTTTGCGCAAGCTGAGCGAGTTGACCGGTCGGTGCGCGGAATTGAGCGCCAAAAATGAGAGCCAGACAAAAAGTATAGAAGCGCTCGAGGTAAAAATTGACGACCTTGATCAAAAGAACGAGGCGTTGGAAAGATTGCTCGACAAGCCTGGGCTCGACCTGACTCAGGTAAGGGGGGAGATTGACGAGGCGATTCTGGGCATGCAGGCCGCAGTCAGTTTTCAGGTGCCATCCAACATCCATCCTGAGGACCACATATTCAGTTTTCTGCGGCAGCACGAAAAATACAGAAACGATATCGAAGGTGCCTACCGCTATTACTTTTCTACCGGAGACGAGTCGGTCGAAAAGCTTGTCGCCCTAAAAAAACAGGCCGGAATGCAGGGAACCACTTCCTTGCTGGAATTCGCTGCGGGTTACGGGTGTGTGACACGCCACCTGAAAAAGCGCCCAGAAGAGTTTGAGCTTGTGGCTTGCGATATCCATCAGCAGGCGGTCGACTTTGTTGCCAAGGCGCTGAATGCCAAGGCCGTCGGTTCGGTAACCGATCCGGACGCATTTCAGCTTGATAAAAAATATGGAATCGTCTTCGCACTGTCTTTCTTTTCCCACATGCCGAAGAAGACTTGGGGGCGATGGCTGGCCGCTTTGTTCCGGACTGTGGACAAGGGTGGTTGTTTGATTTTCACCACCCACGGATTGGTGAGTCAGGCAAAGATGATGCCCCATGCCATCGTTGGTGAAAGTGGTTTTTGGTTCAATGAAAACAGCGAGCAGGCGGATCTGGATACGGCGGACTATGGCAGCACAATTACCACGCCGAAATTCGTAAGGGAGGAAATTGCCAAGCTGGAAGGGGCTGTCGAATTGGCACACCATGAGGCCTATTGGTGGACCCACCAAGATGCTTGGGTCGTCAAAAAGCTGGGTTAGAAAGCGAGATCACTCAGGGGGGCATAACAAAAGCCGGCACCTTGCAGCACGTGGACGCGCCGAAGCCGGTTTCATCGGTGATCAGAAAACGCGATCTTGAACGAACAGCCCGGCGTGACATCCCCAAGCAGGTGCTGTCGGCCGGCCAGCTGGCTTGCTGACTACAGCGTCCATCAGGCCTCGGGCAACCGCGCAGCGCGCCCCTGCCGGAACGCGGCTCAGGGCGGAGGTGTCAGGACGCCAAGCGTTCTTTGAAGAACGCCATCGTGCGGCCCCACGACAACTTTGCCGCGGCCGCATCAAAGCGCGGCGTGGTGTCGTTGTTGAAACCGTGCTGGGTACCGGCGTACTGGTGGGCTGTATAAGCCGCTCCGGCGGCTTTGAGCGCTGCTTCGTACGCGGGCCAGGCGTTGTTGATGCGATCGTCTGTACCGGCAAAATGGATCAGCAAAGGTGATTTCACCTTGACGGCGTCTTGCGCGGGCGGATGGTTGCCGTAATAGGGCACTGCGGCAGCCAGCTCGGGTATGGCTGTGGCGAGCATGTGGGCCACGCCACCGCCGTAACAAAAGCCCACCACGCCCATGCGCCCCGTGGCGTCGGGGCGGGCCATCAGCGCTCTGGCCGACGCCAGCATGTCTTGCCGCGTTTTGCCTTGTTCGAGTGTGGCAAACAAGGCGCGTGCTTTGTCTTCGTCACCGGGGTAGCCACCGAGTGGCGCGAGCGCATCGGGTGCAAAGGCGAGGTAGCCATCGAGCGCAATGCGGCGCGTGATGTCTTCGATATGCGGGTTGAGCCCCCGGTTTTCGTGAATGACCAGGACCGAAGGCAGCTTGCCTGTGGCATTGGCAGGTTTGGCCACATAGGCCTTGAGTGCGCCATAGCCTGAGGGCGACGGCACATCCACCACCTCGGTTGCCAGGCGCGCATCGTCTTTGGGCACCATTTGCGCGGCGGCAAAGTTGGGGCTCAATGCAGCCAGCAAGCCGGCCGCCGTCATGCCACCTACAGCGAATTTGCCGGCGCGGTCCAGAAACCCCCGGCGGTCGAGATCGCCATGCACATAGGCATCAAACAGGATCAACAACTCCTGATCGAAATCGGCGGCGGTGAGTCGGGTCATGGCAGTGCTCCTTGTCAGGCGAAATGCGCCCAGTGCATTTTGCTGTGGACAGCAATTCACGACATGCGCGAATGGGCATTGCCGGGCCGGCAGGCGAGTCGGCGAAGGCGCTGTGCATGGCGTGTTGTCCTACGCACAGGCAGGGGGCTCTCTGATCCATGGCCAATCGCGGTCTTCCTAAACTGATCCCATCGGCTGGGGCGTTTTTGTCCGGCGAGATACATCCACAACAGCTCCTTGTGAGCATTTGACAATTGAGGAACCCATCATGAACAAGAGCAAATCGAGCAAGCTGACCCTGGTCGTCGCAACCCTGACACTGGCGTCCGCCGCAGGCGCTCAAACGGTGGACAACTGGCGCAGCGGCGATGGCAGTACCGTCTGGCGCAACGGCTCTGGCGACCTTTGCTGGAGAAACAGCAACTGGACGCCAGCGACCGCAGCAGCCGAGTGTGACGGTGCGATCAAGCCCGTGGTTGACACGCCCGTGGCTCAAGCGCCAGCTCCCGCGGCCATGCCGGCGCCAGCACCGCAGCCTGCTCCTGCGCCAGCCTCCGTTATCTCGATGACCATGCAGGCGGAAACGTTGTTTGACTTCGACAAGTCGGTGATCAAGGCCGCAGGCAAGGCCGCATTGGATGCGCTGGTTGCCGACCTTGCCAAAGTCAACCTGGACACGTTGATCGCCGTGGGCCACACGGATTCGACTGGAACCGAGGGGTACAACCAGGCGTTGGCGATCCGTCGGGTGGAGTCGGTCAAGGCCTACCTGGTCAGCAAGGGCGTGCCCTCTGATCAAATCAGGACCGAGGGGCGGGGTGAAACCCAGCCTGTGGCAACCAACAAGACCCGTGAGGGCCGCGCTCAGAACCGCCGCGTTGAAATCGAAGTGGTTGGTACGCAAAAGAGCATGTAAGTCCCGGTCGGGAGCGCTCTGAAAAAGCACCACGCTGGCCGTGGTGCTTTTTTTCGAATGGCCTGTCGCGCCGCAACACTGCACGGTTTGCAGGGTATCGGGGTAAAGGTTATTGGGCTGCCTATCGGTGGTTCAGGCGGCTTCACTCAATGGGGCACCTGTCTTTCGGTCAGCCGTCAACGCGCATCGCTGCCGGTGGTTGAGGCGATGGGCCTTGAACCTTGTTGCTAGTTGCGCTGCCAGACCCTGTTGAGCAAGGGTTTGACACTGACGCCGTGCAGCAGGATCGACAGGGTGATCACGATCAGGGTGATTTGCACCAGTTGCAGCGCCAGCTCTTCGGGTAATCCGTGCTGAATGGCGTACATCAGGTAGTAGAGCGACCCGATGCCCCGCACGCCAAACCAGGCGGTCATGCCTTGCAGTGGCAAGGGGCTGCGCCGGATGCCCAGGGCAATGAAGACGCCCAACGGACGGGCCACCAGAAAAAGAAACAATGCCGTCGCCACGGCCGACCAGCTCCAGGAGTTGAGAAACAGCGAGCCACCCACGAGCAGCACCAGCACGAGTTCTGAAAGGCGTTCCAGGTGCTCCTTGAAAATCAGGGTCCCTCCGCTGACCGTGGGTGCGGCGGGCAGGGTCGCTTCGTCGGAGCCGGGGGCCGCTGATGTACCGTTTTGCACAGCCAGGCGCATTTCGGTCTGGCGCAGGGCCACGGCCGAGAAGAAAACAGCCAGAAAACCCCAGGCATCGATCAGCAGGCAGGTGCCATACACCACACCAATCAGGCCCAGACCCAGGAAGTCGATCAAGAACGCGTTGGGTTCCGGTGTCCTGCGAAGTTGGCGCATCAAATGCGCCAGTGCTGCGCCGGCCAACACGCCCACGGCGATACCCGCTGCTGTGGCCCAGAGCACATCCTTCATCAGCCACTGCAGACCAAAATCCCCCAGGTTGTGCAGCCCCAGCATGCCCAGACCCAGCACCACAAACGGGAAGGCGCTGCCATCGTTCAAACCGGCCTCGCAGCTGAGGCGAAACCGCAGTTGGTCGCTGTCGCCCGGGTGGCGGATCTGTACATCGGTCGCCAGTACCGGGTCGGTCGGCGCCAGAATCGCTCCCAGCAGCACGCTCGCCCCGAGCGGCAAGCCCAGCGCCCAGTGGGCAAAGGCGGTGATCAGGCCGACCGTGAGGGCCATGGACAGCGTGGCCAGCAAGACCGGGGCGCGCCAGAGTGGCCAGCTGAACGGCACGGGCATCTTGACCCCGGTCGCATACAGAGAGATCAACACCGCCACCTCGGTCAACAGCTCCAGGAGCGCCGATTCTTTCAAGGGATTGAAGTGGTAAAGGCCCAGTCCCGTGGGACCAAACAGCAGCCCCACGCCCAGGTAAACAATGGCCGAAGTGGCCGGCGAGCGCCGCAGCAGCGGCCCACCGGTGCCCATGAACAGCAGCAGACCGCCGATCAGTAAAAACCAGCCTGCTGTGCTCATGGCTGGCGCGCTTTCCCGCAGGACGGGCGGGCAGTTGTCGGGCGGTGTGTGACTGGCGCGAAGCGCTGGTTGGGGGTCAAAGGCAAGGCTGAAGTCGAAGGAGAGGGACGGGACCAGAGGCACGAAGCCAACGACCGTGTACGAGGTCATGGCGTTTGAAACGTTCCCATGGGGCTGGTTTCGGTTTGTGAGCGATTGTGCCCTCGTTCGCCACCGCGCCAGGCGTCTCCGGCGCGTCGCCCGGCATGCCTTCCGCGTGCGGGGATCAATGCCCCTGCAGGCCTCGCCATTTCTACCCGCATCCAAGGAGCGCGAAGGTGCTTCCCTGTCAGTTTGTCCGGGAGGGCCGGTGATCGGTGTTTGTGTCAGGTCTTGGTGGCCAGCATTTGAACCTGTGCCTGACCGGTTGTCAGGTTGGTCGAGAAACCGCAGTGGCTGAGGTGCTGGCAGAACCCGTCGGCCGACAGGTTGATGTGATCTCTGTCTTGCTTTTCTGGACCCGGGTCCTGGGCGTCTGGCGACAGGAGGTGTTCACTGCACCTGCACCGCAGGTCGCCTTTTGCTCCAGATTCTTGCGTCTTGAACCAGCCTTCCGGGGTTGAGCATCAAGGGCGGCTTAACCGGCCTCTTCGTCACGCAGGCTCAAGTCGGGAGGGGAACCGTCGAAACAGACGTATTCCTCATCTTGCTTATTGCCATGTCTGAATCCACACCCGAACGGGCCCAGGTTGCCGATGATCCGGAACCCGAAGTCCATGTTCCAACCATCCTGACCGTTGACGATGAGCCATCGGTGCTCAGCGCACTCAGGCGCCTGTTTCGGCTGCAAGGCTACAAAACCCTGCAAGCCACCAGCGGTGCCGAGGGGCTTGAGTTGCTCAAGGCGAACCAGGTGGATCTGGTGGTCAGCGACATGCGCATGCCGGAGATGGACGGCTCCCGGTTTCTTGAGCTGGTGCGCGAGCACGACGAGAGCGTCTCCCGCATCCTGCTGACGGGCTATGCCGACATGACGGCCACCATTGAGGCGATCAACAAAGGCGCCATTCACCGTTATATGGCCAAACCCTGGGACGACCAGGATCTGGTTCTGGTGGTGCGAGATGCGCTGGAACGCCGGGCGCTGGAGCGCCGGAATGCTGAACTGGTCGAGTTGACCCGTGTGCAAAACGAACAGTTGCGGGAATCCAATCAAACGCTGGAAGCCCGCGTGGCGTCACGGACCGACGAGCTGCAACAGATCAACGGCATGCTTGAGGCCTCCTACAGCGAGCTGGACCAAACTTTCATGTTGTCGGTTGGCGTGTTTTCCAGCCTGATGGAAATGCGGGATGGCAGCTCCGGCCACGCTCGCCGTATCGCTGAAATCTGTCGCGCCACGGCAGTGAAGCTCGGACTTTCCGAACGCGATGCCCGCGATGTTTTCCTGGCCGCGCTGGTTCACGATGTCGGCACGATTGGTTTTCCGGACGCGATGCTGAACAAGCCTGTGTCGTCCTACACGGCAGAGGAAATGGCCCGCTACCGGCGTCACCCTGTTGACGGCGAAACCGCGCTGATGCCATTGATGCAACTGCAAGGCGTTTCTCGCATCGTTCGCCAGCACCACGAGCGGTTCGATGGAAAGGGCTTTCCTGAGGGGCTGGCGGGGCAGAACATCTGTATTGGTGCGCGCATTGTTGCGCCCGCCAGTGACATGGATGAGCTGATGCACGGGGCCTTGGGCGACAACAAATACTCGGAAGAGCGGGCACGGCAGATGCTGCGCTCGGCCATCGGAACCCGGTATGAAGGAAAGGTGATCGAGGCCTTGATTCAGGTGCTGGACGAGACAGCAGAAGAGGCCAAAAAGGACCGTCTTATTGGCGTTTTTGACCTGCGTCCGGGCATGGTTCTGTCCAAGGATCTGGTGTCTTCCAGCGGTGCCATTTTGCTTGCGAAAGGTTTCGTCTTTGATGAGCGTGTTGTCAAGCGGGTATCCGACTTTGCCAGGCGCGAAGGCGTGCAGATGACGTTGCGGGTGCAGCAGACGGGTGACGAAGCGCAGCAGCCAGCCGAAGCCCAGGTTGCATAGCGCAATGGATCTGACCCATAGCGAGAGAAACATGGTCGACACCCTGCGGGCTGAGGCCCAGTTGCGAGATTTTGTGGACGCTGTTGCCGTGCCCTGTGCGGTGCATGCCGGTGGCCTGATGATTGCAGGCAATCTGGCTTTGAGCCGTTTGAGTTCGCGCCCAGTGGATGTGCTGTTGTCGATGCCTTTTGAGGCGTTGTTGCGGCCAGAAGACCGCGAGGCGGTGAAGCAAGCGGGCTCGACCTGTTTGAACCACAAGGGCGAACCTCCAACCCTGTCAGCAATGGTCATGACCCCTCAGGGCGGAGAGAGACCCCTGGAAATACACGCCCGCCCGGCGGTGATGGGCGGGATGGACGTGGTTGTTTTGACTTGTCTGGATCAAAGCGATGTTCAGCACGTGCAAACAAGCCTGATCGGTATGAGCGAGATGATGCGTCAGATCATCGACAGCGCTCCCATAGCCTCTTTTGTGATCGACAGGAACGACACCGTGACGCACTGGAACGCAGCTTGCGAAAACATGACGGGCTTGACGCGCCGCGAGCTGTTGGGTTCAAAAACCGCATGGCGTGCGTTCTATGAAGCCGAGCGTCCGACCCTGGCCAACCTGATCGTGGAAGGCGCCGACGAGGGCCGGATGAAGGCCCATTACGCCGATTTGCTGCGCCCTTCCCAGGCGGTTCGTGGTGGCTACGAGGCAGAGGCCTTCTTTCCCCAGTTCGGGCAGCACGGGGCCTGGCTCTTCATCACCGCAGCGCCCCTTCTCGATGCCGCTGGCGACCTCATCGGGGCCATCGAAACGCTGCAGGATGTGACCGAGCGCCGCAGGTCTGAAGAGGCTTTGCACGATCACCGCGCTGAACTGGAACGCCTGGTGTTGCTTCGCACGAACGAACTCGCTGCCACAGCGCGTGAACTGGAGCGGTTTGTGGCCGCTGCGCCTTACGGGGTTGCCTACACAAGGGGGGGCATGGTGCAGCGGGTGAATGCGGCCATGGCCCAGATTTTTGGCTACGGGCCAACGGAAATGATCGGCATGCCGGGCCGTGCACTGTATTTGAACGATGAAGACTATGTGAAGCTGGGGGACCAGGCGCGCACCCAGTTTTCGAAAGGTGAGCCGCTTCAGCTGGAGATGTGGATGCGCCATGGCGATGGGCGGGCGATCTGGGGCCAGATTGATGCGCACATCGCGGATGTTGATGACAGTCAGCGCGGTACCTGGTGGATGATTCAGGACCGCACCGAGTTTCGCGATGCACAACTGGAGCTCGAAACCAGGTTTGACGAGTTGCGTGCCTTGAACGCCAAGCTGGAAGAAGCGCAGAACCAGTTGCTCCAGCAAGACAAGATGGCCTCGATCGGTCAACTGGCTGCGGGTGTTGCACATGAGATCAACAACCCGGTGGGTTTCGTGAGTTCCAACCTCAAAACCCTGCGCAAATACACGGCAGGACTTCTGGATTTGTGCAAAGCCTACGAGCTTGCTCGGTTGGCGCCAGACGATGCGGGGCTGGCCAGCGCGCTCAATCAAAAAGGCAGAGCGGTCGAGATTGATTACCTGACCGAAGACTTGCCACAACTGCTGGACGAGTGCGATGACGGTCTGGACCGCGTCAAACGCATCGTGCTGGATCTCAAGGGGTTTTCACGCGTGGATCATGCGGACTGGCAGGAGACCGACCTCAACGTGGGCGTGCAGTCCACGTTCAATGTGGTTCGGCACGAGGTCAAGAACAAGGCTGAAATCGTGATGCAACTGGGACAATTGCCGTTGGTCACTTGCCTGGCGGGCCAGTTGAACCAAGTGTTCATGAACCTGATTGTGAACGCCGCGCACGCCATTGGAGACAGGGGGACGATCACGATTTCATCTGGGGTTGAAGCGCATTGGGCCTGGGTGCAGGTGGCCGATACCGGTTGCGGCATGACCGAAGAGGTGCAGCGGCGCATTTTTGAGCCGTTCTACACCACCAAGGATGTGGGCAAAGGCACCGGGCTCGGCTTGTCGCTGTCGTTCTCCATTGTTCAAAAGCATGGCGGCATCATACGGTTGCATTCCGCGCCGGGCCATGGCTCGGCATTTCGGGTTTGGGTGCCAGTTGGCGGGCCCGGCGCCTTGTCGGCAGGCGAACAGGCGCCCGACTGGGAGCAGAAGCCGGAGCTGCTGGCGGTCGCCTGAGCAGGGATCAATCCGGGCCGCTGGCCAGCTGTGCCAGCAGCGGGGCCAGGTGATCGCGCAGGGCCCGGACGGCCGATGTAACTTGTTTTCGGCCCGGAACGATGAGGTGGAGGTGGGCGAGCTCGCCCTCCCAATGGGGATTGATGTGCACCAGGCGCCCGCTGGCGATGTGCGCCGCCATGTCGATCTGGGAGCGGTAGGCAATGCCGAGTCCGCTCAGCGCCCAGCGGGTCACGATTTCGCTGTCGTTGGCACTGTGGCGGCCTTGAACGGCGGCGTCGACCCATTGCCCATTGACGCGCAGTTGCCAAGTCTTGGGCACTTCATCGCCGATCATGAAACGCAGGGCTTCGTGCCGCGCCAGTTCTTCGAGACTGCCGGGCGCTCCACAGCGAGCCAGGTATTCGGGAGAGGCCACGAGCAGCCGTGGGTTGTCTTGTACCAGGGGCAAGGCAACCTGGTTGGAGTCGCGCGGCGATCCGTAGCGAATTGCCATGTCGAGCGGCACCCTCATGAGGTCGGCGTTGCGGTCTGAGAGGTGCAGGCGCAGGCTGAGTTCGGGGTGGCGTTGCTGAAAGGCTTCCAGCCAGGGCAGCATGACATTGCGCCCGAGGTCCGACGGCATCGACAGCTGCAATTCGCCGCGCAAGGCGGTGCGGGTTTTGGACACCACGGCCTGTGCCTCGGTCAAAGCGCTGAGCGCCTCGCGCACATGGGGCAGCATGCGTTCGCCATCGGCAGACAGGCGCAGGCTGCGGGTGCTGCGCACAAAAACCGCTGCGCCCCAGGCCGCTTCCAGGCGCTTCATGGCGGCGCTGGCCGCGGCGGGCGACCAGTCCATGGCTCTGGCCGCCGCAGTGAGGCTGCCCAAGTCGGCGGTGCGCACGAAGAGTTCCAGATCGGTCAGGCGGGTCATCGTTCGGATTTTGTTGAAAGTGATTCGATGGGCAGGGGGTCGATTGACGGCAGTGTTTTCACCACAATAGCCCTGTCGCTGCCGGTTTTCAAGGCCATATCATGGGTTTGTCGGATTTCCAGCAGCGTATTGATTTTCTACCAAAACCGTTGTTTTCGCCTTTTCATACCCACTGGAGCCCTTCATGAAAGCCATTGCTTACCAAGCTGCTTTGCCCGTCACCGACGTGTTGTCCTTGCAAGACGTTGAACTGCCCGCGCCGACGCCCGGCCCGCGCGATTTGCTGGTGGACGTGCGCGCCATCGCGGTGAACCCCGTGGACAGCAAGGTGCGCGCCAATGTGAGTGCCGATGCTGGCCAGTGGAAAGTGCTCGGCTGGGATGTGGTGGGCACGGTGCGCGCTGTGGGCAGCGATGTGACGCTTTTCAAAGTGGGCGACCGCGTCTGGTACGCCGGTGCCATCGACCGTGCGGGCGCCAATTCGGAGCAACACCTGGTGGACGAGCGCATCGCTGCATTGGCGCCGGCATCGCTGAGCGATTCCGAGGCTGCGGCCATGCCGCTGACCACCATCACGGCCTATGAAATGCTGTTCGACCGTTTTGGTATCGCGCGGGGTGATGCCTCCAAAGGCAAAACCCTGTTGATCATCGGCGCGGCCGGTGGCGTGGGTTCGGTCATGACGCAGCTGGCCCGCCAGCTGACCGGGTTGACCGTGATCGGCACCGCATCGCGCCCCGAGACCACGCAGTGGGTGAAAGATCTGGGCGCACACCATGTGATCGACCACAGCAAGCCGCTCGCCGATGAAATCCAAAAGGCCGGCCTGGCCGCGCCCGACTATGTGGCCAGCCTGACCAACACCGACCAACACTTTGAACAAATTGCCGAGCTGATCGCGCCACAAGGCAAATTCGGCCTGATCGACGATCCGGCCAAGGGCTCGGTGGACATCGGTGCGCTCAAGCGCAAGGCGGTGTCGCTGCACTGGGAGTTCATGTACACCCGTTCGATGTTCCAGACCCCCGACATGATCGAGCAGCACAACTTGTTGACCGAAGTCGCCGGGCTGATCGACGCTGGCCAGTTGAAAACCACGCTGGGCGAGCATTTTGGCGCCATCAACGCGACCAACCTGAAGCGCGCCCATGCGTTGCTGGAGAGCGGCCGTTCGCGCGGCAAGATCGTGCTCGAAGGCTTCTGAGACTTGCGCTCAGGTCCGCTGCCGGGCCGCCCCCCAAAAAAAGCCGATCGGGCGCCGTGCATGCGCCCGTCGGCCTTTTCGTTTTTGCTCTGGGCGCCTTACGATAGGGTCTTTGTCGTTCCTCTGTCAGGAGTCTTTTGCATGATCAGCGCAGCCATCGCTTCCCCCCCCGCCATGCAGGCGCCCGCCACCAACCCGGCCTTGATGTCGCCGTTTCATCTGGCCTTTCCGGTGAATGACCTGGCCGCCGCGAGGGGCTTTTATGGCGGCGTGATGGGTTGCCCTGAAGGGCGGAGTTCGCCGGAGTGGATCGATTTCAATTTTTATGGCCACCAGATCGTGGCCCATCTCGCGCCCAACGAAGCGGGCAGCGCTTCACTCAACGCCGTAGACGGTCATGGTGTTCCGGTAAGGCATTTCGGCATGGTGTTGCCCATGGCCGAATGGGAGGCGATGGCCGAACGCTTGAAGGCTGCCGGGACGAAGTTTGTCATCGAACCCTACATCCGCTTCAAAGGTGAGCCCGGTGAGCAGGCCACCATGTTTTTTCAGGATCCCTCAGGCAATGCCATCGAGCTGAAGGCCTTCAGCGATATCGCTCGCCTGTTCGCCAAGTAAAAGGGCCCGGCGCGCACTGGCCGGGCCCTTTCAGGCCGCAAGAAGTGTTCTGCAGCGGCGTTTGGTGAAGATCAGGCCTTTTTGGCCCAGGCACTGCACCAGCCTTTGCCGGCCACTTGTTTGCCCGCAAACAGGGGGCAAGCGCCAGCGGCGTCGGTGGCTTTGCCCTGGAAAAGGGCGCAATTGTGGCAACCCTGGTCGGCAGCGTGCTTGGGATACTTCTTGCCATCGGCTTTGGTGGTGTCGGCGACATAGCCCAGCGCAGCGGCCTGAGGTGTTTTTTCATCCAGCATGTCGGCTGCTTGCGCGCGGGAGGCCAGCGCCAGAGCTGCGCCGCCGGCGGCCACGGTCATCATGAAGGTGCGTCGTGTGTTTTTCATTGTGTTTTCTGTTGGATTGACAGGCCTGTTGAAGAAAGATTTGACCCCGAGGGCCCGACAACTCGAGGTGGACAATTCGCCTGGCTTGTTCAGGATGCCGGTAGCAGACCCCATGCACCGGGTGCCAGATGCGCAAGCAAAAGCATGGTTCCGCGATTAAACGCCTTCTGCACGTCGACCGTGTTGCGATTTGTCAAACCTTTGCATCGGTGACAGGCGACCGGATGCGGTGTTTCCAGGCAATGGGGGTCAGCGGTGAAGGGATATACCCTGGTCTGTCGACAGCGCCATTTGATTGTGGTGTGGCAGCACGATGCCCAGTGAGGCGTCTTCAACCGCCGTGGCGTGAATCAAGGGGGCCACTGTCTGCACGCTGCCGAAAATGGTGGCAAATGCCACGTCGGCGGCGTCGCGCCCGGTGCCAAATCGCAAGAAAGCCATAGGGATGGCGGTTCCTGATGGGTCGAAGATGTACCAGCGATCACCCAGATAGGCCTCTACGTAGGCATGAAAGTCGGGTGGGCCCAGCGCGGGATCGGCTCCGTAGTCGGTGCCCGTGGCGAAACGGGCAGGTATGTTGCAGGCCCGGCACAAGGCGATCATGAGGTGGGCGAAATCCCGGCAGACGCCAACCTGCTCGATGAGCGTGTCTGCTGCCGAGGTATTGCCATTCGAGGTATTCGAGGTGAAGGCCACATGCCGGGTGACCCAGTCGCGAATGGCCAGCACGCGCATATAGCCCTGGGGAAGCTGGCCGAACTCGTTGTAGGCCAATCGCAACAAGCGGTCGGACTGGCAATAGCGGCTGGGGTAGATATAGCCCATGGTCTCGGGCGGCAGCAGGTGCACGGGTACCTCGCCGATGGTGTTCGGGTCCGCCTGGTGGTGGGTAATGTCGACCATGGCGGAATAGCGCACCTGCAAGGGGCCTCCCTGAGCGCGCATGCGCATGTAGCGGTTGCCACTGGTGGGGTCGGTGTGCACGCGCGCATCAATCGGCTGATTGATGGAAAGCTGCTCATTGGAGACCCACTGGCATGGCGTATGGGCGGCGTGGATGTTGAATACGAAGTCGGCCCCTTGAGGGTCCACAACGTAGTCCAGCTCGACATCTAGATGGATTCTGATCATGTGCCTATTGGATACCCTTTTGGCGCGATTAACCACCATTGGCGAGTGGGTTCAACAAACAGCCCGGGCTGCGGTCACATGGACAGACGACCGCGAGCGGACTTCAACCGATGGCGGCCAACACTTCCTCGGCCGTGGCCGGTGCATTCATGAGGTGGGGGTCACCACCTGCCTGCGCCACGGCATCGCGCAGCGCTTCAAACACGCTGATCGCCAGCATGAATGGCGGCTCGCCCACGGCCTTGCTGCCGTACACGTTGTCTTCGCGGTTCGGTTCGGGCCAGAGATCCACCCGGAAGTGGGCGGGAACGTCGCCGGTGGCCGGAATTTTGTAGGTACTGGGGGCGTGGGTCGAAAGCAGGCCTTTGTCGTTCCAGACCAGTTGCTCGGTGGTCAGCCAGCCCATGCCCTGCACGAAGCCGCCTTCGATCTGGCCAATGTCGATGGCCGGGTTGATGCTGCGGCCAACGTCGTGAAGGATGTCAACCTTGAGCAAGCGGCTCTCGCCGGTGAGCGTGTCAATGGCCACTTCGCTGCAGGCGGCGCCGTAGGCAAAGTAATAGAACGGGCGGCCGGTGAGCGTGGTTTTGTCATAGTGGATCTTGGGCGTTCGGTAAAAGCCGTCGCTCCAGAGCTGGATGCGGTTGGCGTAGGCCGCACCGACCACGTCTTCAAACCGGCGGGTGGTCACCTCGGTCAAAACCTGCCCATTCTGGAACCGGACCGCACCAGCGCCCACGCCGTCCAGCCCTGCCACGAAAGCGGCGAGGTTGTCCCGCACGTGTCGGGCTGCAAATTGCGCTGCGCGGCCGTTCAGGTCGGTACCGGCCGAGGCCGCAGTGGCACTGGCATTGGGGATTTTGCTGGTATCGGCGGCTGTGCTCATGACCCGTTCAAACGGCACGCCCAGTTCATCGGCCACGATCTGCGCCACCTTGGTGTTCAGCCCCTGGCCCATTTCCGTGCCACCGTGGTTCACCATCACGCTGCCATCGGTGTACACGTGCACCAGGGCGCCTGCCTGGTTGAACAGCGTGGCCGTGAAGCTGATGCCGAACTTCACGGGTGTCAGCGCCAGGCCACGCTTGATGACAGGGCTGCGGGTATTCCATTCGGCGATCTGTTCGCGCCGCTCGCGGTAGCCGCTGGAGAGTGCCAGTTGCGAAAGCATGGGCTCCAGAATGTTGTCTTCTACCTTCATCTGGTAGTGGGTGACGTTGCGCTCCTCGATGCCATACAGGTTGCGCAGCCGTACATCGAAAGGGTCCAGATTGAGCACGCTTGCGATGTCACTCAGAATGCGCTCGATCACGATCACGCCCTGTGGCCCGCCGAAGCCACGGAACGCGGTGTGGCTTTGGGTATTTGTCTTGCAGCGGTAACTGGCAATGGCCACGTCTTCCAGGAAGTAGGCGTTGTCGGCGTGAAAAACAGCACGGTCTGCCACAGGGCCCGACAGGTCGGCGCTGAAGCCACAGTTGGCCAGCATCTCCAGCTCCAGTCCACTCAGCAGGCCTGTCGCATCAAACCCTGCGCGGTAGTGGTAGGCAAAGGGGTGGCGCTTGCCTGTGATCAGAAAATCGTCGTCGCGATCGAGCCGGAGTTTGACCGGGCATTGCAGCTTGTTCGCTGCGACTGCCGCCCACACGGCCAGGTGTCCCGCCTGCGTTTCTTTGCCGCCAAATCCGCCGCCCATGCGCCGGCATTCAACGGTCACGGCGTGGCTGGCGATGCCGAGCGCGTGGCCCACCCAGTGCTGCACCTCGCCCGGGTGCTGGGTGCTGCTGTAGATCCACCACTGCTGCTGCTCCAGTGGCAACACATAGGCGATCTGGCCTTCCAGATAAAAATGCTCCTGGCCGCCGACTTCAAAGTGGCCTTCGATCGTGTGGGGTGCACGCTTCAAGGCGGCCTTTGCATCGCCGCGCTTCACGTGCACCTCGGGCAATACGTAGTGCTCCAGCGCGTGGGCTTCATGCACGCTGAGCACGGCGGGCAGTGGCTCGATGTCGAGCTTGACCAAACGCGCTGCGCGCCGCGCCGTCATCACATCGTCGGCCACCACCAAGGCCACAACCTGTCCCACGAACTGCACCGTGTCGAGTGCAAAAACCGGTTCGTCGTGGCCGAAGGCGGCCAGGGTGGTGTCGCCTGGAACGTCGCTCGCGTCGATCACGGCGCGCACGCCGGGCAGCGCCAGCGCGGCGGATGCATCGAGCTTGCGCAAAATACCATGGGCAACGGGCGAGCAGACCGGCGCGGCATGCAGCGTGCCGCGCACTTCGGCGATGTCGTCAACATAGTGCGCCCGGCCGGCGACCTGGGCGCGTGCGCTTTCATGGAAACGGGAGTGGCCCGCAGCTCGGGGGAATGTGGGTTCGGTCATGCCAGGGCCTCCACAGAATTCAAGCTCTCCAGGTTGATGGCGGTTGTACCCTGGCTTTCCAGCCAGAAGCGCTGCAGCAGGTTGCCCAGAACCGTCTGGCGGTAGTTTGCGCTGGCGCGCATGTCGGAGATGGGTTGGAACTCGCTGCGCAACGCGGCTTGTGCGGCCATCACGGTGTCGGCGTTCCATGGCTGGCCAAGAAGGGCCGCTTCGGTTTGCCTGGCGCGAACAGGTGTGGCAGCCACGCCGCCGGCGCCGATGGACACCTGCTGAACCATCCCGTCTTGGATGGTCATCTGTATCGCCAGACAGACAGCCGAAATGTCGTCATCGAAACGCTTGCTGATCTTGTAGACTTTTTCCAAAGCACCCCCGACGGGACGCGGCACCTTGATCCAGGCCAGCAGTTCATCCGGGCGCATCACGTTGGTGCGGTAGCCGGTATAGAGGTCTTCCAGCCGAAGCTCGCGGTGAACCGCTTCGCCGCCTTGTCCGGATGTTCTCCAGCGCATCAGCACCACGCTGGCACCCAGCGCGATGAGCAGTGGCATGGAGTCACCAATTGGCGATCCATTGGCCACATTGCCGCCCAACGTACCCGAGTTGCGCACGGGCAAGCCGGCAAAGCGGCGGCTGAAGCTCAGCAACTGGGGGCGCTCTTTCACCAGAGCAGTGAAAGCCTGGGTGAGCGACACAGCGGCGCCAATCGCGATGTGGTTCGGGTAGGTTTCCACCCGACGCAGCTCGCGCGCCGCGGTCACGTCAATCACCTGCTCGAATTTGCGGTGGTGTTTGGTGACCCACAAACCCACATCGGTGCAGCCTGCCACCAGCTGGGCCTTGGGGTGCAGAGCCCGGGCTTGCAGCAGGGCATGGAGCGAAGTGGGGCGCAGGTAGTTTGCATCGCCCTCGATGGAGGGTGCTTTGCCCTTGATGCTTTTTAACGCCTGGACGGTGGCCGGCTCATCGACCACACATTCGGCGGGCAGCGGCACGCCCCCCATCGTGACCGCGGCCTCAAGAATGGGCCGGTACCCCGTGCAGCGGCACAGGTTGCCCGAGAGATCGGCCTGGGCACTTTCGCGCGTGATGCCTTGCCCGCCGGGGTTGTTCTGGTACATGCCAAACAGGCTCATCACAAACCCGGGGGTGCAAAAGCCGCATTGGCTGCCATGGTTTTGCACCAGGGCCTCCTGGCAGGGGTGCAACCCTGATGACCCGGTGCTGGCGATCGATGGTGCGGCGATGTCGTCGGCGGTCCATACCGCCATGCCATTGACCGAATGCGCCAGGCGAATACAGCTGTTGATGGCTTTGTATTCCAGTTGACCGTTGACCGCTTCGGCCAAAACCACTGTGCAGGCGCCACAGTCACCTTCCCCGCAACCTTCTTTGGTGGCCTTGAGGTTGAGATCGTCGCGCAAGACCTGCAGCAGCGTGCGGTCGGGTGGTACATTGCGCAGCGCCACCGGGGCCCCTCGGTGCAAAAAACTCAGGGTTTGTGCTGATTTTTGAGACTTCATGTGCGCCAGCATAGCCCGCAAGTGGCTGGCACAACATATGCTCTACCGTATGGGCAAAATGTTCTCCTCGCCATTTTCGTATATGCCAGGGTGATATGAAATACATGTCAATGTTCGACAAAATTGACTTGCACCTGATTCGCGTGCTGCACACGGTCCTGACCGAGCGCAGCGTATCGCGTGCTGCACTGCGCCTGGGCATGTACCAGCCTGCGGTGAGTGCGGCGCTGAAGCGGCTGCGTGAGCTGGCTGGTGATCCCTTATTGGTGCGTTCGGGTTCGGGAATGGTGCCCACCGAGGCGGGACTGCGCATGGTGGAGCCTGCCGCCCACATCTTGCGGTCGGCCGAAATGCTGTTCTCGGACGCCCGCAGTTTTGACCCGGCTGCCACTGCCCATACCTTCAGTCTGGCCGCAAGTGATTACCTTGATCCCGTTTTTCTGCCCCAGCTGGTGGCCCAGCTCAAATCGCAGGCACCCGGGTGCAGGATCGACATCTTTCCATTGTCGGCCGATGCCGACTACCGCCACCAGCTGGCACAGGGTCAGGTCGATGTGGTGATCGGCAACTGGCTCAAGCCCCCCGATGATTTGCATTTGGGACGCCTCTTTGGCGACGAGGTGGTGAGCCTGGTGGCCAACCACCATCCGTCGGTCAAGCGTGGCTGGGATACGGAAGCCTGGCTGGCGGTGGACCATATCGCTCCCATGCCGACCCATCCTGGCGCGCGGGGTGTGATCGACGATCACCTGGCGAGCCAGGGCCTGATGCGCAATGTGGTGGCGCGATGCCCCCATTTCGGCCAGATCCCGGCCATGGTGGCCGAGAGCCTGCTGGTGTTGACCACCGGGCGCCACTACTGCGAACGGTTTCTTGACCATTTGCCGGTTCAGATTTTGCCCTGCCCGGTGCAGTTTCCCCGCATGATGTATTACCAGTTGTGGCACGAGCGCACCCATTCGTCGGCCGCTGGCCGCTGGTTGCGCGAGCAAATCAAGGCTGTTGCCGCCGCACTGCGCAAAGCCGACCCCGAAGCCTTTGCCGCTGCCTGAACCTGAAAGCCGCCTGCATGACCACGCCAAGACTTCAACTCACCAAGATCACCAAGCGCTACCCCGGTGTGATCGCCAACCAGGCGGTCTCCCTGCAGGTCATGCCGGGCGAGATCCATGCCGTGCTGGGCGAAAACGGGGCGGGCAAATCGACGCTGATGAAAATCATCTATGGCTCGGTCAAACCCGACGAGGGTACGGTGGCGTTCAATGGGCGCGAAGTGCATGTGCGCAACCCGCAAGAGGCGCGGGCCCTGGGCATCAGCATGGTGTTTCAACACTTCAGTCTGTTCGAGACGCTCACCGTGGCGGAAAACGTGTGGCTTGGGCTGGACAAGTCGCTGAGCCTGCCCGAGGTGAGCGCGAGCATCACCGGAAAAGCCGCAGAGTATGGGCTCGACATCGACCCTGCACGCCCGGTGCACACGCTTTCGGTGGGTGAAATGCAGCGGGTGGAAATCATCCGGGCCCTGCTCACAGGTCCCCAGCTTTTGATCCTCGACGAACCCACCTCGGTGCTCACGCCGCAAGCGGTTGACAAGCTCTTTGTCGTCTTGCGCAAGCTGGCCTCGGAAGGCTGCAGCATTCTCTACATCAGTCACAAGCTGCACGAAATTCGCGCACTGTGCAACGCCTGTACGGTGCTGCGTGGAGGCAAGGTCACCGGTGTTTGTGACCCAAGGCAAGAGAGCAATGCCTCGCTTTCGCGCCTGATGATCGGGGCCGAGCCCGCCGCGCTGGAAGTGCGCGAGGTGAAGACGGGAGCGGTGGTGCTCAATGTGCAGCGTTTGAGCATGACCAGTGGCGACCCGTTCGGCACCGATCTGCATGCAATCGCGTTAAGCGTACGCGCGGGAGAGGTGGTGGGCATTGCCGGGGTATCGGGCAACGGCCAAAGCGAACTGTTGTTTGCGCTCTCTGGCGAAGACCGGGGGGCACCCGTGGGCAGTATTCAGGTAGGCGGCAAGGAGGCTTCTCAACTGTCGCCAGGCAAGCGGCGCAAACTGGGGTTGCACTTTGTGCCAGAAGAGCGCCTGGGGCGCGGCGCAGTGCCCACGCTTTCATTGGCGCAAAACTTGTTGCTCACCCGGCGCGATGCCGTGGGTGCAGGTGGCTGGCTGGGCCTCAAGACGCTCAAAGCGCAAGCGGTGGAAATCATCGGGCAATACAACGTCAAGGCCAATGGGCCAGCCGCTGCGGCCAAATCGCTCTCTGGGGGCAATTTGCAGAAATTCATTGTGGGGCGCGAAATTGAGGCCAAACCCACGTTGCTTATCGTGAGTCAGCCCACCTGGGGTGTTGATGTGGGTGCTTCTGCGCAGATTCGCGGTGAAATGCTGGCCCTGCGCGATGCGGGTTGCGCGGTGCTGGTGGTGAGCGAAGAGCTAGACGAACTGTTTGAGATTTGCGATCGCATGCATGTGATCGCCAAAGGGCGCCTGTCGCCCAGCCTTGACAGGGCAGACGCCACCATCGAGAAGATTGGTGAATGGATGTCGGGCTTGTGGGATGACGCGCCAGACCATCATGGAAACCAGGTAAAGGAGCGCGTCGATGCTGCGACTTGAAGTTCGTCCCCAGCCTTCCGTTCGCTGGGGCTATGCCTCGCCGGTGCTCGCGCTAGCGATCACCGTGTTGATCGGTGTGATGCTGTTCGTGATGCTGGGCAAGGATCCGGTGCGTGGTCTGGAGGTGTTTTTCTGGGAACCGATCAAGAGCGCATATGCCTTGTCTGAGCTGATGGTCAAGGCCACGCCGCTGCTCATCATTGCACTGGGCCTGGCGGTGTGCTTTCGATCCAACGTGTGGAACATTGGCGCGGAAGGGCAATACGTGATCGGGGCCATCTGCGCTTCGGGCGTGGCCCTGATGGCCGGGCCAGACACCAGCCGCTGGATCGTGGTGGCCATCGTCCTGGCGGGTGTGGCCGGCGGTATGGTGTGGGCAGGCATCACGGCGCTGCTGCGCGACCGTTTCAACGCCAATGAAATTCTGGTCAGCCTGATGCTGGTGTATGTGGCAATCCAGGTATTGAACTACCTGGTGTACGGCCCCTGGAAAGACCCGAACGGCTACAACTTTCCCCAGTCCAAAACGTTCGAAGCGGTCACCCAGGTCCCCAAACTGATGCAAGGCTCCCGCATCAACGTCGGTCTACTGCTGGCACTGGCCGGTGTGGGCGCGGTGTGGGTGTTTTTGTTTCGCACCTATGCGGGCTTCGCCCAGGTTGTCGGCGGCCTGGCGCCGGCCGCTGCGCGGTACGCCGGATTTTCATCGCGCAGTGCCTTGTGGATCGCTCTGTTGACATCGGGTGGGGCAGCGGGACTGGCGGCTTCGCTGGAGGTCGCCGGGCCGATTGGCCAGCTCACGCCCTATGTTCCCGTGGGCTACGGCTTCGCCGCCATCATCGTGGCTTTTGTGGGCCGGCTGAATCCGGTCGGTATTGTGTTTTCGGCGATTCTGATGAGCATGTTTTACATCGGCGGCGAGCTGGCGCAATCGCGCCTTGGCTTGCCCAAATCGATCACGGGCGTCTTCCAGGGCCTGTTGCTGTTTGCCTTGCTGGCTTGCGACACGATGATCGCCTATCGAATTGTCTGGAAGAAATGAACGCTCCCATGCTCCACCGCTGTGCGGGTCGCTGCCCCCCAAGGGGGCTGGTCTGGCCCGGGACCGTTTCATCGCTTGATCTGAGTGCGTCCAACAAGGAAGGTATCTGACATGGAATCCATTGCACTTCTGATCGGCGCTTCGCTCAATGCGGGCACTGTTCTGGCCATCGCTTCGCTCGGCCTGTTGATCAACGAAAAATCGGGCATCGTCAACCTGGGGGCCGAAGGCATGATGCTGTGCGCGGCGCTGGCTGGCTTTGCGGTCACGGTGAAAACCGGCAGCACCCTGGCCGGTTTTGGTGCAGGCATGGCTGTGGGGGCCCTGCTGGCGGGCGTCTTTGGCGTGCTCGTGATCTGGCTCAACACCAACCAATACGCCACCGGCCTGGCGCTCACCCTGTTTGGCGCCGGCTTCTCCGCTTTTGCGGGTACCGGCTTTGTGAAGGCCCAGTTGCCTGCGTCGCTTGACTACACCTTGCCGGTGCTGTCTGACTTGCCGGTGCTCGGCCCAATGCTGTTTCGCCACCATCCCATGGTCTATGTGTGCGTGGCGCTGACGTTTGGCCTGATCTGGTTTTTGTACCGGACCCGTGCCGGTCTGGTGCTGCGCAGCGTGGGTGAAAGCCCGGAGTCGGCGCATGCGCTGGGTTACCCGGTGCGCCGCATCCGCTTGATGGCGGTGATGGCCGGTGGCGCTCTGTGCGGGCTGGCGGGCGCCTATGTGTCGGTGGTGTACACGCCGCTGTGGGTTGAGGGCATGACGGCCGGCAAAGGCTGGATTGCGCTGGCGCTCACCACCTTCGCCACCTGGCGTCCGGCCCGTGTATTGCTGGGTGCCTATCTGTTTGGCTTTGTCACCATGCTGCAGTTTCACCTGCAAGGTGCGGGCGTCAACGTGCCGAGCCAGTTCTTGACCATGATGCCGTACCTCGCCACCATCGTGGTCCTCGTCCTGATTTCGCGCAACCCGACCTGGATCCGAATCAATATGCCCAGCTCGATTGGAAAGCCTTTCTATCCAGGATCATGACCACGGGCCCCGAAGTCGCACGGCTGCGCGGACCCGTTTTCATCTCCGTTGTTCGGGCCCCTTTCGGTTAGATAATTCACTGTTCGCCCTTTTCATTCACCCACTCTCCAACAAGAGGATTCCATGACAGATTTGAACAAACGTTCCCTGATCAAGGCTGCTGCGCTGAGCGCACTGGCCAGTGCTGCGCTGATGGGCTGCGGCAAAAAGGATGAGGCGCCTGCGGAGCCTGCGCCTGCAGCGGCTGTTGCTGAAGCGCCCAAGGCTGAGCCGATGAAAATCGCGTTTGCCTACATTGGCCCTGTGGGCGATGGCGGCTGGACGTTCGCGCACGACAACGCGCGCAAAGCGGTGGAAGCCGAATTTGGCGACAAGATCGTCACCAGCTTCGTCGAAGGGGTGCCTGAAGGTCCGGACTCCGAACGTGTTCTGCGTGACATGGCGTCCCAAGGCAACAAGATGGTGTTCGGCACCACGTTTGGCTACATGGAGCCCATGCTCAAAGTGGCCGCCGACTTCCCCGATGTGAAGTTTGAGCACGCCACTGGCTACAAAACCGCGGCCAACATGCGCACCTACGACAGCCGTACCTACGAAGGCGCGTACATGGCTGGCGTGATCGCCGGCTCCATGACCAAGACCAACACATTGGGCGTGGTGGCATCGGTGCCAATTCCTGAGGTGATCCGCAACATCAACAGCTTCACCCTGGGCGCGCAATCGGTCAATCCCAAGATCTCGACCAAAGTGGTCTGGGTGAACGCCTGGTTCGATCCACCGAAAGAAACCGAAGCCGCCACGTCGCTGATCAACGGCGGCGCCGACATCCTGTTCCAGAACACCGATTCGCCGGCCGTGCTCAAGACGGCTGAGGAAAAGGGCAAGCGCGCGTTCGGCTGGGATTCCGACATGACCGCCTATGGCCCCAAGGCTCACCTGGGTTCGGCCGTCATCAACTGGGCGCCTTACTACAAGAAGGCCGTGGGTGATGCATTGAACGGCACCTGGACCACCGGCGGCATCTGGTGGGGCGTGAAAGAAGGCGCGATCGACATGGTGTCCATCGCCGAAGACGTGCCGGCTGAAGCCAAAGCCAAGGTGGACGAGGTCAAGGCCGGCCTGAAAGACGGCAGTTTCTCCATCTGGAAGGGCCCGATCTTGGGTCAGGATGGCAAGGAAGTGCTGGCCGATGGCGCCGTCGCAGATGATGCCTTCCTCGGTGGCGTGAAGTTCTATGTCAAGGGCGTTGAAGGCAACGTGCCTAACTGAGCCCACTCCTGCGCCGCGCCTTTGGCGCGTCACCCCCTCAAGGGGGCGGCACTGGCAGGCTGGCAAAGCCGGACCTGCGGTGCCCTGGGTTGACTTCCCTTCGTTGGCTTGCTTGATGAGTCTGCGAAGGGCTTAGAAAAAAGCCGCTGCGGTTGCAGCGGCTTTTTTCTTGGACGAACTGCGTAGAGAATGTGGTCATGATCGAGAAACAAATTTGGCATCCTGTGGTGGCGTCCAGCCAGGTGCGTGATGCGCCGCTCGGCGTTCATCTGCTGGGTGAATCGCTGGTGTTGTGGCGCGAGCCGGCGCACGATGGCGGGCAAGGCGTGGTCCATGCCTGGGCTGATCGTTGCCCGCATCGAGGCGCCAAGCTGTCATTGGGTCGGGTGCTTCACCATTTGCGGGGCGCTCGGCTGGAATGTCCGTATCACGGCTGGCAGTTCGCAGGTGATGCGGCGGCGGTGCAGTCCGGTTCGGCTTGCGCACGTTGTGTGCATGTACCCGCAGCGCCCGAGTTCGTGGCGCCAGCGGGTCACGCGGCCACCCCGTATGAGGCGCGCGAAGCTTCTGGCCTTGTGTGGGTGCGCCTGATGCGCCCCGAGGGCAACCTGCCTGAGGCGCTCGGTGAGCCGCCTGCGTTTGAACCCTGGCAAGACAGCGAGTGGCGCCAACTGGTGTGTGGGCCTTATGAGGTGAACACCAGCGCGCCGCGGCTGATTGAGAATTTTCTTGATCTGAGCCATTTCGGTTTTGTGCATGAGGGCTGGCTGGGCGCTCGCAGCCATGCGCAGGTCGAGACTGGCCAGGTGGAGGAGAGCGAAGCCGGGTTGCAGGCCAACGCATGCAAAGCCTGGCAGCCAAGAGGCTATGCTGGTGCAGACGGTGGCGCCTGGGTGAATTACCGTTACACCGTGCCCCATCCTTTTTCGGCCATCTTGCGCAAAGACGCGGCCGACGCAGACCCGGTGAGCAATGCGATTGCCTTGTTCATTCGGCCCGACAGTTCTGACCGTTGCACAGCATGGTTCGCCATGGCCACGCTGGGCGATCTTGCCGACGACGAAGATCTGCGCGAGTTTCAAGACACGGTGTTTGCACAAGACCGACCGGTGGTTGAATCGCAAACGCCCAAACAGTTGCCGATTGGGCGGTTTGATATGGGCAAAGAGGTGCACAGCCCGGCCGATCGCATGTCAAGCGCCTACCGTCGTTACCTGACCCGCCTGGGTGTCACCTGGGGAACCTGCTGAGGACCGGACACGACATCATTGCGCCACCGACCGATGCCTCATTCAAACGGGCAACCGATCCAAACCAACAACCTATCTGAAATGACCATGACCCCCGCAGAGCTCGCACGAGCCATCCCCAAAGCCGAACTGCATATCCATATCGAGGGCTCGCTGGAGCCCGAGCTGATCTTTGCGCTCGCCAAACGCAACGGCGTGGTGCTGCCCTACGCCAGTGTGGAAGCGCTGCGCGCTGCCTATGCGTTCACTGATTTGCAGAGTTTTCTCGATATCTACTATGCAGGCGCCAGCGTGTTGTTGAAGGAGGCCGACTTTTACGACATGGCCTGGGCCTACTTCGAGCGCGCCAAGGCCGACAACGTCGTGCATACCGAGCTGTTTTTTGATCCGCAAACCCACACCACGCGTGGCGTGCCCATGGCCACGGTGATTCAGGGTTTGTCGCGCGCCTGCCTCGACGCCAAAGAAAAACTGGGGGTCAGCGCCTTGCTCATCTTGTGTTTCCTTCGCCACCTCAGCGAAGACGACGCCATCGCCACGCTGGAGGCCGCATTGCCTTACCGCGAACACTTCATTGGCGTTGGGCTGGATTCCAGCGAACTCGGTCACCCGCCCGAGAAGTTCGAGCGAGTGTTTGCACGTTGCCGCGAGCTTGGCTTGAAACTGGTCGCCCACGCAGGCGAAGAGGGGCCGCCGGAATACATGTGGCAGGCCATCGACCTGCTGAAGGTGCATCGCATCGACCATGGCGTGGCCTGTCTGCAAGACCCTCTGCTGATGGCAGAGCTTGCCCATACGCGATTGCCGCTCACGGTTTGTCCTCTGTCCAATCTGAAGCTGTGCGTGGTGAACGACTTGCGCGATCATCCGTTGAAGAAGATGCTTGACGCCGGGTTGTGTGTGACGGTCAACTCCGACGACCCCGCCTATTTTGGCGGCTACATGAACACCAATTTCGTGCAAACCACAGAGGCGCTGGGCCTGTCGCGTGACGAGGTCATCACACTGGCGCGCAACAGTTTTGAGGCGGCCTTCATTGATGCAGATCGACGACAGGTGCTGATGCGTGAGCTGGGCAAGGCCGCGGCCGCCTGAGGCGTTAGACGCCTCGCTTGTAGCCGCTCACCTGCCAAGCCATGAACGAGATCAGCGAAATCGCTGCCCAGATCGCCAGCGGTGGTGAGCCTGAGGTGCCCAACTGGCGGAATGCCTTGGCCTGGGTGGTGTCCGGCTCGGTAGGGCGTCACGGGCCGATCCAAACCCGTCCCTGGATCGGTGGTCTGGTGTGGCTGGTGGCCTGGCTGGTCATGTGGGTTGCCAACGGGCATACCGATGTGCTCAACCTCACCATGGTGGCGGTGATGGCATCGGCCTTGTCGGCGTTGTGGCTGCCACCTTTGTGGGCGCTGGTGAGCAGCCTGGTGTCGGGCGTGGTGTTTAACTATGAGTTCGTGTCACCGCGCGGAGAGTTTGCCCTGGCACTCGATCAACACCACGTGTTTTTGTTGCTCACGGTGGTCGGCTTGAGCTGGATCATTGCCTGGCTGACAGCGCAGCAACGCCAGTTGGCCGTCGACGAGCGAATCTATGCGCTGCGCGCCGAGCAACTGCAAGGGTTGGGAGAAAAGCTTCGGGATGCAGACGATCCGCGTGGTTATGCTGCCGCTCTGCAAAAGGACCTGTCGGTCCTGGTGGGGCAGGCGGTGAGCGTTTGGGTCGCGCCGCTGGCGGTCGACTCCAGTGATCAGGGGGCCTGGCTGGGTGAGGTTGGGGGTTCGATTCGCGCCCAGCTGGAGGCCGCGGCGGGCAAGATCAAGCAACATGCAGGCAGCGAAATCCCTGTCATGGCTGCGGAAATCCCCGCGTGGTACCTGCCCATGCGCGGCAAGAGCGCAAGCTTCGGGGCTGTTCGCCTGCCGGTACCCGCCAATGTTCATGCGTTGTCTTTGCGCAGCCACGCGCAGGCCATGTGCGATCAGCTGGGCCTGGCTCTGGAGCGCTTTTCCGCCATGCGCACCGCCGCATTGACGGAAAAAAATGTCCATGAGCAGCGACTCAGAAACACACTGCTCACTGCCATTTCACACGATTACCGAACCCCACTGGCCACGATCCTGGGGTCTGCCACTTCGTTGAAAGACCAGGCGGACCGGTTGAGTGAGCAGCAACGCCGCCACTTGCTTGGCGTGATCGTCGATGAGGCCGAGCAGCTGGCCCGGGTCACCAGCAACACGTTGCAACTCGCCCGGCTTGATTCGCCAGGGTTGAACCTGAACCTGGACTGGGAGTCGGCAGAGGAAATCGTTGGCGCAGTCCTGCGCAGGGCCCGCCAGCGCGATGCCCGCCGGGCCATTGTTGCGCGGGTAGACGGGTCGATACCACTTTTGTGGTGTGACGCCGTGTTGCTGGCCCAGATGCTGGACAACCTGGTGGACAACGCGTTCAGACACGGTGGCAGCGCCGTGCCGGTCGAAATCGTGGCCACCGGCGAAGGCGCGAGCCTCTTGCTGGCCGTGCGAGATCGCGGTCATGGCGTTCCCGAGGCCTGGCGCGCGAAGGTATTTGAGATGTTCGAGCGCGTTGACCAGCCAGGCGACACCACCTTGTTGAGTGAACAGGGCGTGCGGCGGGGCGCGGGCCTGGGTTTGGCGGTCTGTCGCACCATTGCGCGGGTGCACGGCGGCGAACTCACCCTGAGCGCCCGTGCAGGTGGCGGCTGCAGTCTTGAGTGCCGCCTGCCCATGGGTAAACCGCCTGCCGTTTTCACCGCGTCTGGATGGGGTGCCGCATGAGCTTGCAGGTTTTGTTGGTGGAAGACGACCGCGAACTGCGGGCTACCCTGAGTGCGGCTTTGCAAGTTGAGGGCTACCGGGTGGCGGCGGCCGCCAGCCTGGCGGATGCCAGGGCGGTTCTGGCACACGGCGCCGAGCGTGGCAAGTTCGATCTTGTGCTGCTGGATCTCGGCTTGCCAGATGGGGATGGCGAGACACTCTTGGGTGTCCTGCGTGCAGAGCAGCGCGCGCCAGTGATCGTCATTTCAGCCCGACACACAGACGATCCCAAGATTCGGCTGCTGGATGCTGGCGCGGACGACTACCTGGTCAAGCCCTTCAGCGTGGGGGAGATGCTGGCACGCATGCGTGTGGCCCTGCGCCACAAAGGGCGCCAGACGTTGCCCGCTGTCACCCGGTATGCCCACGACGGCCTGGAGGTGGATGTCGAGGCCCATCGGGTTCGTCTGCATGGGCAGACCGTTCATCTCACGCCCACCGAGTTCAAGCTGCTGGCGCGTTTGATGCGACATCCGGGACAGGTGGTTACCCACCGCCAACTGCTGGTGGAGGTGTGGGGCGAAGAATTCACTACACACACCCACTACCTGCGCTTGTATATGGGGCAGCTGCGGGCCAAACTGGAAAACGATCCCGCCGATCCTCACCGCCTGCTGACCGAGCCGGGTGTGGGGTATTGCCTGGTCGAGTCAGAGCCCTGAAGGCGCTCCTTCTCTTGCGCACACTGGGCTGCTTGCATCACCACAAGGGGTGCTACTTAAGTTGCAATTCCGCCACACGGCAGGGTCTTTTGAGGCCATCCTTATGCTTTCCTAACGTGGTGATCGGTAGCCTTGCGCATTCGTTTTGGAGGAAATGACTGCATGAATACCACCACCCTGGACAGGCCGCAGGCCTTTGGATCAGCGACGGCCTTTGTGGACGGTTTGTTGGGCGCTGCGCCCGTCGATGCTCCAGAGGCTTCGGTCTCCTTGCCTGCGCCGGCCCATGTTGCCCGGCCCAACCTGCTGGACAACCGTTTTGTTTTTGACGATCCCAGGTATGAAACGCTGGCCGCTGAAAATGCCAAGCGGTACCAGGCAGGCTCGCCTTTTCCCCACATTTACCTTGACAACTTTCTGCCGCCGGATGTGGCAGAAGCGGTGCTGGCCGAGTTTCCGCAGCCCGGTGCAATCGATTGGCACAACTACAACCGCCAGACCGAAATCAAGCTGGTCTGCGCCAATGAAAAACAATTCGGGCCCGTGACCCGCAACATGTTTTACCAATTTCATTCGCTGCCGTTTCTGCGCTTCCTGGAAAAGATCACCGGCATTCCCGATCTGATTCCCGATCCTTTGTTGCGCGGCGGTGGTCTGCACCAGATTCGCCGTGGCGGCTTGCTCAAGTTGCATGCCGATTTCAACAAACACGACAGCACCTTTCTGGACCGCCGCATCAACATCCTGCTGTACCTCAACAAAGACTGGAAAGAGGAGTACGGTGGGCAGCTGGAGCTGTGGGACAAAGACGCCAAGTTCTGTGGCGACAAAATCTTGCCGATCTTCAACCGACTGGCGATTTTTTCGACCACCAGTGAGTCGTTTCACGGGCACCCAGATGCCTTGAATTGTCCGGAAGACATGACCAGGAAATCGCTTGCCCTGTACTACTACACCAACGGTAGACCCAAGAGCGAAGACGGGGGCACCCACACCACCATTTTCAAAGAGCGGCCTGAAGAGCAGTTCAGAGGCTTCCTCTGGCGCGTTTCACAAGATGTTTTGCCACCCATGATGTTCCGCAGCCTGCGCCGACTGCGTGAGCGCTATTTCAGCAAGACCATCCAGAAACGCGGCTGACGCCGCGCGCCGGACAACCCACGGAGCTTGTCGGTTTGCCTGAACCGCTTCCCGTGGTTGGCCAGGTTTTTCTCCTGCCCGCCCGATTTTTCAGTTCAACGCACTCTCAATGGCAGAGGCGATTTCGCCGCTGCCAGGTGCCATTGCGCTGGGGAAACTGCGCACCGTGGTGCCGTCACGCGCGATCAGGTATTTGTGAAAATTCCACGCGGGTGCCACCTGGGTTGACTTGAACAGCTGTGCATACAGCGGCGCGCGTTGCGGTCCGACCACGGCGACCTTGCTGAACATGGGGAATTTCACCCCATAGGTGTTGAAACACAGATCGGCAATCTGCTTGGCATTGCCGGGTTCCTGCTGGCCAAAGTCATTGGAAGGAAACCCCAGCACCACCAGACCACGCTTGTGGTACTTGGCATACAGGGCTTCCAGGCCTTCGTACTGGTTGGTGTAACCACAGTAGCTCGCCGTGTTCACCACCATCACCACTTTGCCCGCGTACTGACACAGACTCTGGGGCGCTTCGTCTTGCAGGCGCGGAAACTGGTGGTTCAGCAAGGCCGGGCATGCGGCTGCGGTTTGACGGGTCTGTGCCCAGGCACCGGGCGCCGCCAAGCCTGCGGTCAGGGCGGCCGCAGCGAGGGGCATGAGAAAAATCGAGCGGTTCATGCACGCATTTTGGGACGCTTGCCAAACCCCTTGTGCGAAGGGGGGTCAAAGACGCTCAATGGGGGCCCGTTTGCCGGCCGATGGCGTTCCGGTTTCATAAACCAGCACCGCTGCGGCCAGGTCTTCCAGTGCCGTTCCAACCGACTTGAATACCGTGCGTTCAACGTTGTTCTTGCGCCCCGTTGCCACGCCCTTGGACAGGGTGGTCAGTGTGCCGCGCACATCGTCTGCCCGCAAAACACCGTGTTGAATCGGAATCAACAGGTCACCGCTTTTCTGCAACGCCTCTTCGGTATCCACAAACAACCGGGCCTCTTGAAAACAGGCATCGTCTGCTTCGCGCATCGAGGGGGTGAAGCTGCCGATCAGGTCGAGGTGAGAGCCCGGTTGCAACCAGGCGCCGCGCACCAGGGCTTCGTTGGACAGCGTGGCGCAACTCACAATATCGGCTTCGCCACAGGCCACAGAAAGATGGCTCACCGGTGCAGCCTCGAAGCCTTGCTGTTGCAAAGTCGTGGCCAGGGCCTGCGCCTCGCTTGCGCGGCGTGCCCACACGCTGACCCGCTTGATCTTGCGCACAGCCCTGTAGGCCTCAGGCAACAAGCTGGCCACCCGGCCCGCGCCGACCAGGAGCAGGTGCTCTGAATCTTCGCGGGCGGTGTAGGAAGCTGCCAGCGCCGAAGCGCCTGCGGTGCGCCGGGCGGTGATTTCGTCACCATCAATCTGGGCCAGGGGAACGCCGGTGCGCCCGTCGAACAGGAGATAGGTGCTGTGCAACCCTGGCAAGCCGCGCTTGGCATTGCCCGGCGCAATGTTCACAATTTTGACGCCGTAATAGCGCCCGGCTGTCCAGGCCGGCATGATCAGCGAGGTGATTCGGCGGCCGGCTGCGTCCATACCGGCTTCGCCAATGGGACTCAGTATTTCATGGACATGGCGGGCAGGGACTTCACAACCCCCCGCGAAACGCTCCCGCAGCGCGGAGATCAATCGGTCAAAGGGCAGGGCGGCTCGTGTGGATTCGGCATCAAAAAATTGCATCACCCAATGGTAATCGGCTCACACGGTGTTTCCAGTCGCGCAAAAGCCAGAACAGTGGTGCAAAAACTGCCCACCAGCGCTTGCAGTTGAAAACGGCACCACCAAGCGCAGCAGGCGAACCCTATCGGCTTTCGGCTTGTGCCGCCGCTTCATCCATTTGCTGTGCGAGATCTGGTGGCACCTGGTTGTTGATGGCCACGCCGTACAACACGACCAGAAGCACCACCAGCACACTTCCCACCCAGGCAGCAGCGCGGTTTTTCATGTGGTTGAGCAAGCCTTTGTAGTTGAAGCTCAGGTGGGCCACGACCGAGATGATCATGATCAGCCCGAACAGCTTGTGCACAGGGTGCATCTGGATGGTGAACGAGGGCTTTTCGATCACGAACATCATCAGTCCCGAGCTGGACATCGCCAGGAAAGAGACAAACAGCGCAATGGCGGCGAATTTTCGGAGCATTTGGATCCTTTGTGGCGGGCAGGTAAGAAACAACTTCAGGCGAAAGGGGTTCAGTTGAATTGCAGCATGAACTCGGTGCCGGGTTCAAGTCTGTGCACCGACAACTGCCAGGCGTGCGATACAGCGATCTCTTTGCAGATGGCAAGTCCCAGTCCGGCCCCTTCGTGGCGCCGGTCCGGGTTGCGCCAGAAGCGCTCAAACACAAGCGGCAGGTGGTCGGGTGCGATGCCTGGCCCGGTATCGCGAACGGTCAGTGAGTTCGTGCCCAGAGTGATCGTCACCGTGCTGCCCTCGGGCGCGAACTTCAGTGCATTCTCGAGAAGATTTTTCAGCAGCACAAAAAGCGCCATGCGATCGCCTTGCGTACAGACGCGGGAATCGTCGAAATTCAGAACTGTCCGGATGCCGAGTTTCTCCGCCAGAGGACTCAGGAATGTCAGCACCTCCTGCGCCAAGCGCAGAAGATGGATGGTTTCGAATTTGAAATTGCTCGCGTCACTGACTTCTGTCAACAGCAGCAATTGTTGTACCTGTCTTGCGAGGTGGTCTACGTCATCGAGCAACTGTTCGGTTTGCCCGGTACCACCCATTTCAATCTGTCCGCGCAAGAGCGCCAGCGGTGTTTTCAGCTCATGGGCAGCGTCTGCCAGGAAGCGTTGCTGGTTGCGAAAACCCGCCTCCAGGCGGTCCAGGGCCTGGTTGAATGCGTGGACCAGGGGTTGGATTTCGCTGGGCAAATGCTTGTCGCTCAAGCGGGATTCGAGCGATTGCGGGCCGATCTTCGTGGCTTGGTGCGATGCATTTTTCAGCGGGCGCAACAGGCGCTGAACCGTGAAAACCAGCACCAGACCGAGCAACAGAATCGACCAACCCACCATGGCCAATGCGCCGCTTTCCATGTGTTTCGTGGAATGGGCTGTGATCAACGCCATCAGGCGGTGGCTGATGCTGACCGTGACTTTCCAGGTGGTCCCCTCGTGATCGCGGTAAACCGTCTGGACATACATCTCGGGCATGGCATTGCTGGAAGCGGACTTGACGGATGGAGACGCCAGATGCACCCGGCCCGACAAGTCGGCCACCTGGTACGACAGGTCCAGCGGCAGCGCCTCGGGCAGCCATGTCAGGTCGCCTTGCAGGTCAACCCGAACCGGCTCACCCTGTGCGTCAAACACCATGGCTTTGCTGATCGCCTGGGTGGCTTCCTGCGCTTTGTGAGCACCCAGATTGTTCAGCAGCAGCCAGAACGAAGCACCCAGCACCCCCAGCGTCAACAACCAGGCGGCCAGGTAGGTCGCCAGCAGCTTGACGGTGAGGCTCTGGCGCCACTCAGCTTTCAACCACGGCATAGCCGACCCCACGGATGTTGTTGATCAACAGGGTCGATCCCAAATGTTCGAGTTTGCGCCGCAGCCGGTGCAAGGCAACGTCCAGCGCATTGGCTGTCACGGCTTCTTGTGCGCCCCAGGCAGCAGCCTCTAAAGCGCCGCGCCGAACCGGCGCTCCCTCGTTTTTGAACAGTGTCAGCATGATCTGCATTTCTGTTCGAGGCAATGCACACGTCGCGCTTTGGCAGACCATGAGCCCTTGCTCGGGCAGGAGTTGCACGTCGCCCCACGTGGGGCTCAACGCCACCTGTTGCTGAGGGCGCCGCAACAGTGCGCGAACGCGCGCCACCAGCTCTGCCATAGGAAAAGGTTTGCTCAGGTAGTCATCGGCACCCGCCTCGAGCCCGTCCACCCGGTCGTGCAAGGCGTCGCGGGCGGTCAGAATCAGGCAGGGCGTGAACCGCTGAGCCGCCCGCAGCCGGCGAACCAGGTCCAGACCGTCGCCGTCGGGCAGGCCACGGTCGATGATCACGGCGGCGTAGTCCACGGCATGCAACGCGGCCCACGCCGCGCTGGCGCGCTCAACAACATCACATGCCAGGCCTGCGCCTTCAAGCGCCTGGCGCACCAGTGCGGCGAGACGGGTGTGATCTTCCAGCAGGAGTACGCGGTGCATCGGCAGCGAGGCGGTTCAGAACTGGTGCACGTAGGCCACGAACACGGTCGATACGCCGCTGCGGTCCACCAGTGGGCTGTTTTTGATGCCCGAACCGAGGAAGGTGTGCTTGAGGTCCATCATCACCATGTGCCCAGGCGCCAGGTTGGTTTTCAGTCGCAGCCCCAGTTCGGTGTTCACTGTTGAGGTGCCTGTGTAGGTGGCCCGTCCGGCTTTCGCTTCGCCTGCGTCCACGCCGTAGTAGTAGTCAACATAAGAACTGTCGAGCCAGGTCAGGGCGAGGTGGGGTTCCAGACGCATGCGGCTGCCCAGCCCAAAACCCTTGGCGGCTTCCAGTTCGAGTTGCTGTCCACCGCTGCGGTTCGATGCATCGCCCAGCACTCTGGCGGACAATTCGGCCCAAGGCGTGTCCCACTTCGCTTTTGCGCCCAGCCAGAAGCCGTCTTTGCGCTCGGCCATGCCCTGCAGCTCAGCGGCATCGCTGGCTTTGTAGCCATTGTCGGCGTACTTGGCCGTCAGCGCGAAAGACACCGGGCCGGCGGACGGCAGTTTGAGGTCCAGATTGGGGCCAAACAAGCGCACATGGCGGTTGTCAATCATGAGCATCGGAACCACCTCGGTCTTGGTGCCCACGCCGCGGTAGGACGAGGCTTCACTGACCACCCCCAGGCCCAATCCCATGTGAGAACCCTCGCCCTCATCGTGGTCGGGACCGTCTGCCCAGGCTGGGGCTGCTGCAAGGCCAAGTGCAAGGGTGGAGGCGCAAAGCAGGGGAAAGCGAAGCGTAGAGCTCATGGGGAAAACATTCTTGGTGAATCGGGCGCCCATGCTAGTTTGCCCTGACTTACCCAATGTTTACTGAGCCAAGCCAATGCGCCTGTCCGGGTATCCGTTGCAGCGAGTGCGCCTTTCAGACCGCTTCTGTTGCCTGGCACCTCTTCAGCGTCGCCTTAACCGCGATGTTCGGGGCGCCCTGTCAATGCGACCACGGCGACCCAGAAGCCCAGCCGAAGCACCAGTGCACCCACGGTGCGCGCTTCAAAACCACCGCCATTCCATGCATGCAGGCCAAAGGCCGCGGCCACCAGCGACGTACCGATGACCAGTGCCCAGGCTAAAGAACGCGCCCAGGGCTGGCGAAGCCACAGTCCCAGCCCCGCCAACAGGTAGACAAAGCCCGCGAGGAAGTTGAACCACAAGACAAAACCCACCGCCTGGCCCACCGCCGCTCGGGCTTCAGCGTCGCCGAACAGGGCTTGGCCACCGCTGAACAGGGTGAGGGCGCCAAACACCACCGCAACGGCTGCCAGAGGCTTGTAGAAACGCATGCTGGCCATTTTTTCTCCTATTCCAAAGCCCGTCCTTCGCCCGCCTCTTCCACCGTTTCGCCATCACGGATGTGGTAAATCCGCTTGAAGGTGGGAATGATTTTTTCATCGTGCGTCACCACGATGATCGCGGTCTGTGCCTGTCGCGCCATCTGGTTGAGGATGCGCATCACGCCCAGGGCCCGCTCGCTGTCCAGGGGCGCCGTGGGTTCGTCGGCCAGGATCACCGGTGGCTTGTTCGCCAGCGCCCGTGCGATCGAAACCCGCTGTTGCTCACCCCCTGAGAGTTGCGAAGGCTCGGCCCTGGCTCGGTGTTGAACGTCCAGCGCCTTGAGCAATTCCAATGCACGTTCTCTCGCCTTGCCGTTCGGCAGGCCGGCCAGCATCGGCAGCAGCGCCACGTTGTCTGTCACGTCGAGAAACGGAATCAGGTAGGGCGCCTGGAAGACGAAGCCGATGCGGTCGCGCCGCAGCTCGCGCAGATCTTTTACCTTCCATCCGTTGTCGTAAATCACGTCGCTGCCCAGCGTCATCTTGCCGCTGGTGGGCTCGATGATGGCGCCCAGGCATTTGAGCAGCGTGCTCTTGCCCGAACCCGAAGGGCCCACCAGGCCCACCACTTCGCCCGGGCTGACCCGCATGTTCACGTGTTTCAGCGCTTCAACCGCTGTGTCACCGCTGCCGTACACCTTGCGCAGGCCTTCGATCAGGATGCCGCCGGGTTGCGTTTGGGGGTTCATGGTGTTCATCCGATCGCCTCGCCTGGGTCGACCTTGAGCGCCACGCGGATCGCCAGCGTGCTGGCAAGGGCGCAAATCACCATCGTCACCGCAAAGCCGGTGATGGCATCTCCCGGCATCAGCAACACGTATTTGGGAAACGCAGGCCCCCAGGCCGTGGCCGCGATCTTGCCTACCGCGAAACCGATCAGGCCCAGGCCCAGTGCCTGCTGCAGGATCATGCCGGCGATGGTGCGGTCGCGGGTGCCGATGAGCTTCAGCACCGCGATCTCGCGCAGCTTGCCCATGGTCATGGTGTAAATGATGAAGGCCACAATCGCCGCGCTCACGATGGCCAGAATGACCAGAAACATGCCGATCTGCTTGGCCGAATTGGCGATCAGCTTGACCACCAGAATGTCTTCCATGCCCGCCTTGGTGTAGACGCTCACATGTTTCCAGCGCCGTATCGGCTCGGCCACCGATTCTGCGTCCATGCCTGGCGCGATCCGCACCAGGACAGCGTTCACGTTGCGGCTGCTGGTCTGCAGGTTTTGCACCGCTTCCAGCAAGCCCGGCACGCCGGGTTTGTTGAACGCCGGGTTGGCGGCGGTGCGCGCCCTGTCGTTCACGATGGCGTCGTTGTCTTTCAGAAACTGTGCTTCCTGCGCGTCCTTGATCGACACAAAAATCATCGGGTCACCACCAGATGACACCGCGCGCTGGGTGAGCCCCACCACCGTATAGGTATGGCGCCGAATGCCGATCTCATCGCCCAGCGAAAAACCGGTTTTTACATCGGCCACTGCCTCGTAGTGGCTGCGCGTGGGCTGCCGACCAGCCACCAGGTAGCTCGGAGCCCCTGGCTGGCCCGGTTCCATGCCCACCAGCATCGCCCGCACGTCTTTCTCACCATGGCTCACCTGCAAGGTGAAATACGCCACATTCGCCGCTGCCGCCACACCTGGCATGCCGCGCACGCTCTTCACCACATCGTCTTTGATGCTCGACGATTCGGCGTACGGCCCCTGGGTGTCTTTTTGCACCACCCACAGGTCGGCACCGCTGTTGTTCAGCAACGCATGGGCGTCGTCCACCATGCCGCGGTACACGCCCGCCATCGTCAGCGTCACGCCGATCAACAACCCCAGGCCCAGCCCGGTCAACACGTACTTGCTCCACCCGTGGAGGATGTCGCGTCCGGCCAGGCTGATCACTTGGCCGCCCCTTGCAGTTGCTCCACCACCTGTATGCGGGTGTCGGCGCTCAAGGCCTTGGCGCTGTACATCACCACCGTGTCGCCGTGGCTCAAAGCATCGGCCTCGACCGGTATCACCTGCACCATGCCGTCCAGACTGTTGGCGCCCACTTGCAGTGCCACAAAGGTCAGCGCGCCATCTTTCAACAGCCACACGCCGCTGCTGCCTTCAAAGCTTTGCAGGGCTGCGTTGGGCAGAAGCAGGCCCTCTTCGGTGGGCTGCAGCTGCAACGTCACCTCGGCCATCTCGCCCACGGAAATACCGGGTGGCACCACATCAAACGCGACCTGCGCCAGCCGCTCTTCTGTCACCGCATCGGCCAGCGGCTCCACGCGCGCCACCTTGCCCGCAAAGCTTTCGCCTGGCCGTGAGCGCAGTGCAATGCGCGCCACCAGGCCTGGCGCCAGACCCGCCGAGCGCCCCTGGTCCACCCGAAGCTTCACCCACAGGCTGCTCGGGTCGATCAGCTTCACCACCGCTTGCCCCGCCACCACGGTGCTGCCCGCTTCGGCGTCGCGGCTCGACACGATCGCCGCCGCAGGCGCCACCAGTTTCAGGCTGCCGCGCTGCTCGGCCAGTGCCGCGCGCTCGGCGCGAATGCGGTTGATGTCTTGTGCGGTCGCGTCCAGATTGGCCATCGCGCTTTGCAGGCCTGCGTTGGCTGAGGCCATTTCTTGGGTGCGCGCTTCCAGTGCCCCTGCACTGATGAAGTTTTGGCGCGCAAGATCTTCATTGCGTTTCAGGTTGGCCTGGGCCAGGGCGTGTTTGGCCTGGGCATCGGCCAGTTGGGCCTGGGCCGCAGCGCGTCCGCTTTGCCCGCGTGCCAAGGAAGCGTCCAGCGCGGCCAGGCGCTGGTCCAGATCCACCGCATCCATCTCGGCCAAAGCCTGCCCCGGTGCGACCACATCACCCACGTCCACCTTCACGGCCAAGACCCGCCCCGGCGTCGTCGGCCCGACCATCCAGCTGCGCCGGGCCTCCACCTGACCAATGCCAAACACCTCGGGCGATACGCGGCCCTGGGTGACCTGCGTGGTCTGCACATTCACCGGCGCCAGCGGCCCCGTGCGCAGTGCGACCCAGGCCAGCGCCCCGAGCAGCGCCAGGGCCATGGCGCCCAGAAGAAATCGGCGCTGGATGTTGGCAGAGGGTTTCATGGTGTGTCGTTGTCCGATGAAAAGAGAAGAAGAATAGGAGAGGGTGCGGGTGGCTCAGGCGCTAAGCCCGGCGCGCAAGAGTTGAAACACCCGCGGTGCCTGCGTCCGCATCGCGGCAACATCGCCGCTCATCAGCGCCTGCATCACCAAACCCTGAACAGCGCCCATCAACACCACGGTCGCCGTCTGCGGGTCAACGCTTTGTGCGATCAAGCCTTCGGCTTGCCCTCGTTTCAGCAACTTCACCAACAGCATCCGGTAAGCCTGCATCAGCTGGCGCACATTCGCTTTGAGTGCCGTGTCTTGCGGCCTTTGCAGCTCTTGAAACACCAGGCGTGGCAGCCCAGGGTGCTCGATCACGAATTCCACGTGCGCATCAAACACCGCTTCCAAAGCGTGGAGCCCGTTGGTGGCGTGAGGCGCTGCCGCCGAGAGCAGTCGCGCGAGCAGGCGCTCACTGGCGTCGTCGAGCACAGCCAGCCAGATCGCCTCTTTGCTCTCAAAGTGGCGGAATACCGCGCCCTGCGTCACGCCAATCGCCTGCGCCAGCTGTGCGGTGGTCACCTCCGCCGGACTGCGCTCAGCGGCCAGCGCCAGCGCCGCTGCGATGAGGCTGGCCTGGCGAGCTTCGGTGGGCTGTTTGGAGGCGGATTTGACGGGCATGCCCAATAATGTAATTGAGTAATTACTTATATTCAAGCGGCATTGCCCAATAACCCCAAACATTGCAGTGCAAGCAGAGGTCGACGGAGCGCCCGGGCCTGTAGGGGCGCTCCGCGGTCGGCTTTTATTTTGACAACGAGCCGGAGACTGGTGGGCGGCGCAACCGCGCAGCTCTGAGCGCTGCCCAGGCAATCAGGACAGCAGAGGCCGGCAAGGCGCAGCGATGCGGTCGTCGCTGGACGGCGTCAGGTGCACCGCAACGCCAGGGGCACTGAAAGAGTCGAGCCGTTCAAAGGAAGCCGCTCGAACCCGTCCCTCAGGGCGCTTTCACCGCCGCTTGTGGCCCCTGCGCCTGCATCAAAAGCGGCAACCTGGGCAGCCAGCGGAAGGCGGTCGAGCCGAGCGCGAGCAGCGCGGCGATGGTGATCATCACGGCGCGGTAGGGCTCGATGCCTTGCGCCTGCGCCCAGTCGGCCACATGGCCGGTGAGCCATTGCACCAAGCCCACGCCGAGGAACATCGCCATGGTGAACACCGAGAGCGCGCGCCCGGTCAGGTCGGGCGCATAGGAGGAGCGCACGTCGGAATACTGGAGCACCGAGTAGCCCGAGAGCACCGAAATGCCCACCACCAGCGCGATGTTGAGCTCGGCGTGGTGCGTCAGCCCCACGCCGAGGTAGAGCGCGGAGACCAGCAGGGAGAAGTTCACCACCCAGGTGCGCCGGCGCGCCGGGCCGGGATCGAAGCGTCCAAACAGGGCCGGGCTGAACAGGGAAATCAGCGACATCACGAGGGCCATGTTGCCGCTCTGGACCAGGGTGAAGCCGTAGCGGTCGATCAGCATCGGGCCGATCCACAGGCCCCTGAGGGCGAGGAAGGCGGCGTAGGCGACCATGCCAAGCAGCATGATGCCCAGCGTGTGCGGCAGCAGGAATAGCGCGCCAAAGCGTCGCACGGCGGCGCCCCAGCGCTCGCGCTTGGGCGCTTCGCCGCCCATGGCCGGCTCGTGCACCTGGCGCCAGATCAGCAACCAGGCCAGCACCGACAGCGCCGCGAGCAACACGAAGCCGCCGCGCCAGCCCCAGCGCTCGACCAGCCAGGCCAGGGGCGTGCCGGTGAGCAGCAGGCCGATGCCGCCAATGCCCAGGCCGATGCCCGAGACGAAGGCGAAGCGCGAGCTGGGGAAATGCCGCGAGATGAACATGGTGCAGGCGAGGAAGGCCGGCGCGCAGCCCACGCCGATCAGCAACTGGCCGAGCATCAGCCAGCCGTAGTTGGGGGCCAACGCCGACAAGGTGGCCCCGGCCACGGCGAGCGGGAAGACGCTGAGCACGGTGCGTCGCAGGCCATAGAGGTCCATGCCGATGCCCATGACGAATTGCGCGACGCCGAAAGACAGGGCGAAGAGCCCGGCGAAGGTGCCCAGCGAGCCGGCGCTGAGGCCAAAGTCGCTTTGCAGGTCGGTGGCCATGATGGCGGTGACCGTGCGGTAGGCCTGGCTGAGAGCGAAGGCCGTCAGCAGCGCCAGCAGCATGGCCCAGAGGGTGGCTTGCGAGGGAGATGGCGGCGGTGAGGCGGGCCGGGTGTTGGGGGAGGACACGTAGAAGGGCAATCGGGTGAAGGGCGCGGCAAGGCCGGGCGAAGGCCGCAGCTTACCTGCCGCAGGCCGCGGTGGCTGTCACGCCAGCAGCTTGGTGAACGTTGCTGTTGCGGCCTGGGAATAGCGTTCCCGACGCTTGCCGTGTGTTGTTTCGTCAGTCGGCGCTCTGGTGCCTGAGAAAATGCCTTGCGCGCCCAGTGGGCCGGAAACTTCCGGCGGTGCGCCACAGGCAGGCGCAAACTGACGAGGCCGGTACGGCCACCCTGACCCAACCAAGGATCAACAGCTTTGCTCAAAAGACATTTGTCCGATTGGCGTTCCCCCACCGTTCGAGGTGGCGCGCTGGCCTTGTTGGCCGCAGCCCTGTTTGGCCTGAGCACGCCGCTGGTGCAACGCTTTGGCCAGGGGCTGGGGCCGTTTGCCACGGCGGCCCTGTTGTATGCCGGGGCCGCGCTGGTGGCGCTGTTGCAGCGCCATGGTGCAGAGGTGGAAGCGCCGCTGCGCCGCAGCGACATGCCACGCCTGCTGGCCATGGTGGCTTCGGGTGCGGTGATCGGGCCGGTGGCGCTGGCCTGGGGCTTGCAGCGCACCAGTGGCACCAGCGCTTCATTGCTGCTCACGCTGGAGGCGGTGTTCACGGCGGTGCTGGCCTGGCGCTGGTATGGCGAAGTATTGGATGGGCGCGTCAAAACGGCGGTGGCTTTGTTGCTGGCCGGTGGGGCGCTGCTGGTTCTCGATCAGGGGCTGTCAGGCCAGGTGCAACTGCTGGGTCTGCTGGCCGTGGCGGTGGCGACGGTGGCCTGGGGTCTGGACAACACGCTCTCGCGCGGCGTGGCCGACCGCGATCCGGGGCAGGTGGTGGTGGTGAAGGCGGCGCTGGGCGCGGCGGTGACCACGGCGCTGGCCTTGGCCTGGGGTGAGGCGCGGCCACCGTGGCCAGCGGCGCTTGCTTTGCTGGGGGTTGGCGCAACCGGCTACGGTCTGAGCCTGCGTTTCTACCTCCTGGCGCAACGGTATTTTGGCGCGGCGCGCACCGGCTCGGTGTTCGCTTTTGCCCCGTTCATCGGCGCGGTGGGGGCTTTTGCACTGGGGGAGCGCTCGGCGAGCCTGCTGCTTTTGGCCGGTGGTGTGCTGATGGTGGGCGGGGTGCTGGTTCATCTGTCTGAAGACCATGTGCATGCCCATGACCACAGGGCGCTGGACCACGAACACGCCCACACCCACAACGACGGTCACCACGATCACCCTCACGACGTGATGCCCAAGGGGTCACACAGCCACGCACACCACCACAGCCCTTTGCGCCATAGCCACCCGCACGCGCCAGATCTGCACCACCAGCATCGCCACTAGCGAGCCGGTTCCCAGAGGCCGATCCAGGCGCCTGTGGCCACCGTGGATGCCGCGCTTCTTGCAGGCCAGTCAGGTTGGCCTGCACCCGCTCAGGCGGCCTTTTCGAAGACCGAGGCGTTGGCTTGTTCGCCAAACGGGGTGGGTTGCTGTTGCTGGGTCATCCAGCCGCGCAGGATCAACGGCATCTCGTCCCAGTACAGCTGACCGGCCACGATGGGCGACACACCGGGGCCGAAGCGCTCCTGGAAGGTGCACACCGCGGCGGTCGGAATGCATCGGCTGATCAGGCGCTCCAGTGAGTGGGAGCCTGCGTCTTGCAGATCGGTGTCGAGCAAGGCAAGGTCGATGCGGTGCATCAGCGCGAGCTGTGTGGCCTGGGTGGGCACAGGGGTCCAGAGCAGGCGAGGCTTGTTGGCCCAGGTGGCGGTGATCGCCTGGAGCTCGCGAAAGTGTTCGCTGTGCTGAGCCACCAGCAAGATGGTGATGGGGTGAAGGGCTTCGGTGTTGGAGGCGGTGATCATGGGGAGCATCCTTTGCAGGGGGTGTTTGCTGACCGCTGTTGTTTGGCGGCATGGTGCAACTTTGCCTGTGGTGTGCCCTTTGCGCTGTAGGGAAACCTGGACAGGTATTGCACGGGAAACCCGCTGCCTGCCCGTTTTCCGGGCGCAGCCCCCTGCGGGGGTGTTCACAATTCCCGCGACGCCCGTTTTGGGTCGAACCCTTGTGGGCCGTGGCTTTGCCTTGGAATTCGCGCCTCACGCCTCATCCCGCAAAAGCCACGCCGCGCACTGCGCGGGTTTTGAACACCATCCCTAGCGTTCGTCTGCGCTGATCAGGCGTTCGCGGATGGCCAGGCGCACCAGACCGGTCACATCGGCCACGCCCAGCTTGGCCATGAGCCGGCTGCGGTAGGACTCCACCGTCTTGGGTGAGAGGTGCAGTTCTTCGGCGATGACCGCGCTGGTCTGCCCCCTGACGACCATCAGCAACACCTGGTGCTCCCTTGTTGACAGGCTGGCCAGGGCTTCACCGGTGCTCGATTCGGTCAAGCCTTGCACCGCCAGTTGCGCCGCCTCCTGACCCAGGTAGCGTTTGCCAGCCTGAACCGCATCGATGGCGCGCAACACCTCATCGGCCGACGATCCCTTGAGCACATAGCCGGCCGCGCCCAGTCGCATGGCATCGGCAACATGGCGCGCCTGGGCCGACATGGTCAGCATGATGGTTCTCACTGCCAGTTTGCGCTGTTGAATCTGCTCCAGCAACTCAAAACCCAGGCGCTGACCGAGGTGGATATCGAGCAGCAAGACAGCCGGTTGCAAGCGAACAAGATCGGCCAGCGCTGCCGTGGGCTGATCGGACTCGCCAACCACCCGGTGGCCTGCGTCTTCCAGCACGGCGCGAAGACCGTCGCGCATCAGGGCATGGTCATCGACCAGGTAAATATCGCTCACGGTGCAAGGGTCCCGGTTGGGGTTGAAGCGCGGATGGCAGAAGGTGCCCACCGCAGGGAAATGTTGAGGCCGCCACCAGCCACAGGCTGGAACTCCAGGCGCGCACCGATGGCCAGCGCACGCTCTCGCATGCCCACCAGCCCCAGGTGTCCAGGGCGGCCAAATGCCAGATCCGCCGGCAGTCCGATGCCATTGTCGGCCACGTTCAGTTGCAGCCCGCCGGCTCCACCACTCAGGCGAATCTGCACAAGGGAGGCATCAGCGTGCAGCAGGGCGTTGCCCACCGCCTCTCTGGCCACCATGAACGCAGCGTATTCCACATTGGCGGGCCAGCGTTGCGTGGCGGCCCCACCGGCCACTTCCAGCTGCAGGGCCACCGGCTCGGCCTCGGGCTGGCGCAGGTTGATGTCGTTTTCCAGCGCCATGGCCAGACCTTCATCCTCCAGCAAGGGCGGGCGCAGCTCTACCAGCGCCTGGCGCACTTCGGCGTTGGCCTGGCCGATCATCTTGTCGAGGCTCTGGGCCCGGGTTTGCTGGCGCTCTTCTGCACTGCGCCACAGCGGTCTCAGCGCATCGAAGGTGAGGCGAATGGCGCTGAGCGTCTGGCCCAGCTGGTCGTGCAGCGTCTGGGCCATTCGCCGGCTGGTTTGCTGCTCTTGCTGCAACAGGCGCTGGGTCAGTTCGGAGAGTTCGATCTGGTGCTGAGCCAATGCCGCTTCGGCCCGCATGCGGTCGCTGATGTCTCGAACCAGTGCCATCTGCCCCAGGCCCTGCCCCGTCGGGTCGCTCAGCGCGAGCAAACGCCACTCACACCAGAGCTCCTCGCCCCGGCGGTTGCGGGTTCGGGCTTCAAACGGTGGCGCGTCGCCTTGTGCCGAGGCTTCGCCATGGGCGTGCACGTCGCCTGGCAACAGCTTTTGAACCGTCTGCCCCAGCGCTTCCTTTGCCGACCAGCCAAACACCGCTTCGGCCTGTTGGTTCCAGTAAGTTACCGCGCCCTGGGCGTCGAGCAGGTAGACCGGCGAAGGCAATTGATCCAGCACCGTCTGCAGCCGCTGGGCGTCATGCAGTACCCGCGCCAGCAAGGGATCGCTTACCGAACCACCGGCGCTGTCGAGTTGTTGCAGCGCCTGGCTCACAGCGCGCAAATAGGCCCCCGGGGCTCCATCCAGCGGCATGGGCTGTCGTCGGGCCACGGCATCGAGCAATTCGTCATAGGGGCGGGCCAGGCGGCGTGAAAGCCACATGCCTGCGCCCCCAATGAGGGCGATCGCCAGCAAGCCCCAAAGCAGCAGACTCTCTTGCAGCCGCAACGCTGGCCGGGTGGCCGCAGTCATGGGCTGAATCGCCTGGGTTTCCCAGCCTGGTTTGAACGTGGAATCGTGCGACTGAACCTGCCTGCTGGCCACGGCAAGTTCTTCCCCTTGCGCGTCGAGGAAGACGGTCACCGTTTCGGCATCGTCCATGCTGTCGGCTGACAGGCCAATGCCGACGGTCATGGCCGGCGGGCCGAGCAAGACCGTTCCGTCCCGCGCGCGCAGCACCAGTTCCATTTCGCGTCGCGCCGCCACATCGCCCAAAGCGAATTCGCGCAGTTCGTCGAAATAGGCGCTGCGCAGCAAGCTCACCAGATGGCCTTCGAACGCACCGGTCTTCAAAGGGACGGTCAGTGCCGCCAGCCAGGGCGAGGCCCGCGCTGCACCGGTTTGCCGAATCAACGCCTCCGGGGGCATCAACTGCGGCGCTGTTATCGGGCGAAGGCGCTCGGTTCGCCAAACCAGGCCCGCGGTATCGCCCAGTGCAATCAAAGGTTGACCATCGGAACCAATCAGGGCAACGCCAGCGAGGGATGGCGCATGCGCCTGAAGGTACGCCATGGCTTCCCGGGTTGCTTCACCCTGTGGCGATGGCGCGGCCGATGCCACCCGCGCCACCAGTTCCAGCTCGGCCATCCGCCTGGTCAGCACACGCTCCACCTGATCGGCGTACACGCTGGCCGTTTGCTCGGCACGAAAGTGGGCCCGCCTGGCCAGGTCCCGAGTCACAAGGCTGTCGTTGGCCCAGAGCACCACCAGCAGAACCAGTACCGTGGCCAGCGCCGGGAGCAAGGGCAGCAGCAAGCGCAGGGACAGCGGGCGGCGTGGCGATGGCGCGTTGGGCGTGGCGAGTGGCATGGAGGGCAGAGGCATCAGACAGCAAGAAACGGGCAGTGCAAAAGAGTGCAAGAGGCAAAGGGCGCGTCGGCGCCATTGTGGTGCCAGCGGGGCCAACTTGGTGGACTTGTGCTGCCGGGCGGGAGGAGACATCGCACGGTGGCTCCAATTGAACCCGACCCGTTGGCCGATTTCTGTCGCTGGGCGGCCCAGCCGACCGATTGTTTCTCCTTGGGGCGTTGTGAAACCGATCTGAGGAAAACAGGGATTGCACTTTGGTTGATCTGGCCCTAGGGTTGGAGGCGATGGGGTACAACGGAGTCTTTGCCAATAAAGAAGCGGTGTCTACCGCTGGACCCGACATCGTGCTTCTCAACTCGAATTGGCGCTCGGCTGTGGTGCTGCTGTTCACGGTGGCGGCTCTGACCATGCTGTGGGGCCTGAATCAACGCTCGCAAGACGAATTGCGCACTCAGGTGCTCGCGCGTGCAGCGCATAGCAGCGTGCAGCTGGCGGATGCCATGGCGGGGCAGGTGGGCGCAGAGTTGGCACTGATGGACCATGCCCTGCTGGATCTCAGAGAGACCTTGCCTGATGGCCAATCGGACGATCATGGCTTGCATAAAAACACCCTGGATTTTTTGCCGGATGGTCTGGTGTCGTACCTGAGCCTGGTCAGTGCAGATGGGCTGGTGACGTACAACAGCCGGGGTGTGGGTGTGGGCCTGGACATCGGGGATCGGACACATTTCCTGGCCCTGCAATCGGGACCAGACCACCTGGTGATCGGTGCTCCGGTCCGGGCGAATTTTGATGGGGAGTGGCTGATTCCGTTGGGACGGCCGCTGTACCGCAATGGACAGTTTGCAGGGGCTATTTACCTGCTGGTGTCTTCGGAGCGCATGGGGCAGCGGATGGGACGTCTGGCGTTGGACAAGGAGGATGTTCTGGTTCTGGCCAACGCCAATGGGAAGCTCTTGGCGCGCAGCGTTGACTACGGCGCTGCGATGGGGAAATCCGTGCCCCCAGACCGGCCCTTCATGCAAGAGGGGGCAGCGGCCTCGGGGTCTTACTGGCAAAACAGCGCGGTCGATCAATTGCCCCGCGTGTTCGGCTGGCACCGTTTGCCAGGCAGCGGGGCGCTGATCGTGGTGGGGTTGTCGGAGTCGTCGGTGCTGGCGCCAGTGGTGGATGCCTCGAACCGATCGCGGTGGCTCACCGGCACCTTGTCGGCTGTGCTGCTGTTGGGTGGTCTGGCGGTGACCTGGCTGCTCTGGCGCGACGGGCGCAGTGCCCGGGCCATGCACGAAAGCGAGCAACTGCTCAAGGGCGCGCAGGGCATGGCCAAGCTGGGGCATTGGTCGCTGGACATGCGCACGGGTGTAAACGTGTGGTCTGAGGAGCTGCACCGCATTTTTGGCAACGCTCCAGATGCCCATGGCCTGAGCGTCGAGGCTTTCCTGGAAAGGGTGCATCCTGACGACCGGCAGCGTTTGGTGGCCGCGATGGGGGAGGCCGCGCAGGCTTTTGGGGCCATGGATATCGTGCACCGGATTGTCATGGGCGATGGCCGCGTGAAACATGTGCGCGCTCAGTGTGTTTTCGAAGGTGAAAACGGGGTGGCTGTGCGCAACCGGGGCGCGGTGCAAGACATCACCGAGGTTCGGGTGGCCCAACTGGCGTTGAAAGAAATGAACGAAAAGCTGGAGGTGCGCGTGGAAGAACGCACCCGGGAGCTGGCCGCGCTCAACAATGAGCTGGAGGCCTTCTCCTACAGCGTTTCCCACGATCTGCGCACGCCGCTGCGCAGTATCCACGGTTTCGCCAGCTTGCTGGAAGAGGAGAGCGACAAACTGTCGCCTGACGGGCGCGCCCATTTGCGCCGTATTCAGGATGCTGCGCGCCGCATGGGCCTGTTGATTTCCGATTTGTTGACCATGGCGCACCAGAGCCGGGCGGTGGTGAATCTGCAGTGGGTGAGCCTGAGCGAACTGGCGCAGGCGGTGGCGCAAGACGTTGAGCGAGAGGATCCGCAACGCAAGGTGGTGTGGAGCATCGAACCGGCTCTGTGGGCATGGGCCGACCCGGTGTTGATGCGCGTGGTGTTGCAGAACCTGCTGGGCAACGCCTGGAAGTACTCAGGTCAGGCGGCGCAGGCCGAAATTTCTTTCGAGAAGGTGGGACAGGCGCACGGCATGACAGAGTTTTGCGTGCGCGATAACGGCGCGGGCTTTGACATGGCCTTTGTGGATCAGCTGTTTCAGCCGTTCAAGCGGCTGCATGCGCACCACGAGTTCGAGGGCACGGGCGTGGGGCTGGCAAGTGTGCACCGGCTGGTGCAGCGCCACGGCGGCACGGTGCGTGCCGAGGGCAAGGTTGGCCAGGGTGCCGCGATCTATTTCACTTTGCCCGATGCGCCCGATGCGCTTGCGGAGCAGGATGTCTCACAACAGGGGTGAAGAGGCGATTTGTTCACGCGCCAGAGCAAAGCGCCTGACGAAGCAGGGCCTCCAGGCGATCTGAGCGAAGCGCCGTCGAGCAAGCGCAAAGTCAGCGCGTGAGCGCGTCGGGCAGTGCGTAGGTGGACCGCTTGCCGAGGTGTTTGCTGTTTTCTTTGAGCCAGTTGTTGGCGGCTTTGCGGCCCAGGTCATGCAGTTGTTCGAGAAAGGCCCAGCCGGTCTGGGTTTTGCTCGAAGCGTTGAACTGGGAAAGCTCGTCATCGGCGTCGAGCCGGTGCAGGCGCAGGTCGTCCACCCGCTTGAACAACGGGCGGCTGTATGCGCTGTCGGGCCGGTTGGCCTCGCGCAGCACTTCTTTGAGCAGACCAATGGTACGCAGCTCTTTGAGCAAGCTGGCGTTGAAGGTGACCTCGCTGGCGCGATCGAGAATGTCGGCCGCGCTGGTGGGCAGGTCGCCGCGGTGGCTCGGGTTGATCTGCACCAGAAGCAAGTCATCGGCGTCGGTTTCGCTGATCAGCGGCATGAGCGCCGGGTTGCCGGCGTAGCCGCCGTCCCAATAGGCTTCGCCATTCACCTCCACGGCCTGGAACATCAGGGGCAGACAAGCCGAGGCGAGCACCATGTCGGCGGTGAGCTGGTCTTGCCGAAAAATGCGCAGTTCGCCGGTGGCGACATGGGTGGCAGCAATGAACAGGTGGGTGCGGTCGCAATGGCGCACACGTTCGAAATCCACCGTGTCTTCCAGAATCTTCCGCAGCGGGTTGAGGTTGAGCGGATTGAGCTGGTAGGGTGAAAGCTGGCTGCCCACAAACTGCGCGTATTGCTGGAACGGCGCCATGAGGGCTTGCATCCATGGGTTGCCGGGACCCAGCAGCGCACCCACCGGGTTGGATTCCAGGTGGTGAAAAGGCGAGCTCTCGGCCACGCTTTGCCAGAAGCGGCGCAAACAGGCCCGAGCGCCTTCGCGCCCACCTTCCATGAGGCCAGCGGCCAGCGCCACGGCGTTCATGGCGCCCGCGCTGGTGCCGCTGATACCCGCAATCTCCAGCCACTCTTCTTCCAGCAAACGGTCCAGCACGCCCCAGGTGAAGGCGCCGTGCGAGCCACCGCCTTGCAGGGCGAGGTCGATGTGCCGTTTGGTGGGCTTGGATGCGGATGTGGTGCGGGTAGGTTTGGGGCTGGCGGACATGTGCAGGGTTTGGGTATGGCCGAAAAAGCCGGTCGGTACCGGGCATTGTGCAGTGCAACTGAAAACGCTGTCGCAATTGTCGGTCGTTGCCCCCGGTGGGGCGAACGGCCCCGCAAGACTTCAGTTTTGCCAAGTGCGCACGTAGTCGGGCGCCGGGTGGGTGCATGCAGGGTCGACCACCGGCGCCCTGCGTAGTTGCACAAGCGGCAGCACGCCGGCCCACACGGGGTGCTGCATGTCGTCATCGTCGTCCCGGGGACCCCCGGTGCGCACTTTGCACGCGGCTTCATTCAGTGCGATGCGCATGACGGTGGTGGCCGCCATTTCCTTGGGGTTGCCGGGGCGTGCCTGGTGTTCGCGGCCTGGGGCCAGGTGGCGCATGAACGTGTTGAGGGAGCCCGCTTTGTCGGCCACTTTTTCAAAGATGCCGTAGACCATGGCAGAGCGGTAGTTCATGGAGTGGCTGAAGGCCGAGCGGGCGAGCACCAGGCCGTCGATATGGGTCACGGTGACGCAGGCTTGTGTGCCCTTGGCCAGTAGCTTGATCAGGCGTCCGCCGTTGGAACCGTGGATGTAGAGGTATTCGCCCTCGCGCCAGCAGGCGGTGGGAATGCAGTGGGTGCCCTTGTCGTCGGCAAAGGCCACGTGGCACACATAGGCCGCATCGAGGATGGCATGCAGGGTGGTGGGATCGTAGTGGGCGTTCTCGGCAATGCGGCGGATGCGGGTGCGGTTGCTGGGGGCTGTGGGTTTGCTCATGGGTGGGGATGGGGACGGGTTCAAATCAGAGATGTCGAATGTAGAACTTCAATGGATCCTTTAAAAGATCCACATAATGGGTATTTTTTAGAACCACGAACTCATGGACTACGCGCTGTTGTTCAACCGCTTTGGCGATGCGAAAGGGGCTTCGGTCGGGTCACGTCAGCGGCAGTTGCACGAATGCTTGCGCGGCGCGATTTGCAACGGCACGTTGGCGGCCGGTACCCGCTTGCCCGCCAGCCGCACACTGGCGCAGGAGTTGGGCCTGGCTCGCAACACGGTGCTATACGCCTACGACCAGCTCGCCACGGAGGGGTTTGTGTTACCCGACCGGCGCGGCACGGTGGTGGCCGAGGTGGCAGCGTTGGCCGCTGCGCCTTTGGCGCGCAATGCCTTGCCCTTGCGGGTGGGTTTGTCGCGTCGCGCAATGGCGGTGCCCACACGCGAGGCGCCCGAAACACCGGTTCCGTTTGCGCCAGGTGTGCCCGCACTGGAGGAGTTCCCGGTCACGCTGTGGCGTCGTTTGCTGGACCGCGCGTGGCGAAGCCTGCGCACCGAGCAGCTCAACTACGCCGCGCCCACCGGCGAGCCCGTCTTGCGCGAGGCCATTGCCAACCACCTGCGTGTGGCCCGCGGCGCGCTGCTCGACAGCAGCCAGGTCATCATCACCGATGGCACGCAGAGCAGCTTGGACCTGTGCGCGCGGGTTTTTGCCGATGCGGGCGACAAGGCGTGGGTCGAGAGTCCGGGCTACCAGGGCGCGCTATCGGCTTTCAAGGCTGCGCAACTCAAGCCCATGGGCATGGTGGTGGACAGCGAGGGCATTGCCCCGACAGCCAGCGACTGGCAACGCCACCCACCCAAGCTCATTTACGTGACCCCTTCGCACCAATACCCCACGGGCAGCGTGTTGAGCCTGACGCGGCGCCTGGCCCTGATCGAGCAGGCGCGTGCCGCCTCAGCGCTCATCATCGAAGACGATTACGACAGCGAGTTTCGCCACGAAGGGCCGCCGCTGGCTTGCATGCAAGGGCTGGCGCCGGATGCGCCGGTGGTGTACCTGGGCACCTTCAGCAAAACCATGTTTCCGGCGCTGCGCATCGGATTCATGGTGGTGCCAGCCGCCTTGATGTCTCCGCTCAGTGCCCTGCTGGCGCGCACCACGCCAAGGGGGCGTGCGGCCGACCAGCTGGCGCTGGCCGAATTCATGCAAAGCGGTCAGTTCAGTGTGCATTTGCGGCGCATGCGCCGCTTGTACCGGCAGCGGCGCGATGCGCTGGTGGCTGCGCTGGAGCGCCAACTGGGCGATGTGGCCGATGTATACGGTGGCTCAGCTGGCATGCATCTGGCGCTGCGCCTGCGCAACCCGCGTGCCGACGACGCCGGGATAAGCCGGGCGCTGCAAGCCCGGGGCATCGTGGCCCCGGCGCTGAGCGAGCAGGCCATCGGCAAGCGTGTGCAACCCTGGCGCGGTTTGCTGCTGGGCTATGCCCAGGTGCCTGTGGAGCAGATGCCGGCGTTGGTGAAAGGGCTGGACGCGGTGGTGCGCCGTTGGGGATAGTGCGGTTGTTCAGCGCGCTCGCTGCGCCTTGGCCGGTTGCTGCTCCGGTGGCGCTGCCCGGATCACGGCAAGCATGTCTTCGACAGAAGCAGCCATTGCAGCAGCATGATGGTTTTTCCGTCTTGAATGCGGCCACCGGCAACCCATTCCATGGCCTGCTTCAGCGGCAGTTCGATGACTTCGATGTCTTCCCCCTCGGCCGCTTTCCCTCCGCCCGCTGACACGCGGTCAGCGGCTTCATATTCGGCAACAAAAAAGTGCAGTTTTTCTGTCACCGATCCCGGGCTCATGTAGGCGTCGAAGACCTTCTCTGGCGCGCGAATGCGCAAGCCAAGTTCTTCTTCCGTTTCTCGCTGGATGGCGCGGGCAGGGTCGTCGCCATCGAGCAGGCCGGCGCAGGCTTCGATCAGCATGCCGTCCGGGCAGCCGTTGACATAGGCGGGAAACCGGAACTGGCGCGTCAGCAACACCGTGCCGTGGGCGCGGTTGTAGGGCAGGAGCACGGCTCCGTTGCCGCGGTCATAGGTTTCGCGGCATTGGTGTTGCCAGCTGCCATCGCTGCGCTGGAAATCGAAGCAGGTTTTCTTGAGGACGAACCAGTCGTTGGACAACACCTGTTCTTGCAGGTTGCGCAATCGGCCGGGGAGCTGTGGGCAGGCGCTGTTCGTCATGGTTGTGTGCTGTCCGTTGCGGGCGTGAGGCGCGGCAGTTGCCCGATATCGGTGAACACCGTCAGACCCAGTTCCTGTGCACGGGCGACGTCCAGATCGGCGCCGCGCGATGCGCCGGGTATGCGCAGAACGGCATCGCAGCGGGCCAGCAGCCGGTGGGCCACGGGATATTGGTAGGCGTTGAAGACAGCGTCACCGGGCGCCCGGCCGCCGGCCGCATGAATGATGGGCAAGGCCATCCATTCGCCCACCAAGGGCAGGTGGCCGCGCTCGTAGATGGGCAAAGCCCAGCTTTCCAGACGCTCACGGTTGGCGGCGATCAGCGCCGGGTCGCCCTGGGTGCCAGAAAGGTAGGGGCCGCAGATGAGCACCAGCAGGGGTTGCACGCTTGAGAGCGATGAGTGTGGCATGGGCGGATGGTGTGGTGGTTGATCGAAGGTGTGACTGTGAATCAAAATTCAAAATCGTGCAAGTTCATGCATAAACGTGCAAAAATGCGAATAGGAAAATGAGCTGCTCAACACATTGAGTGGCTCGCGCGTTTCTTCGGCCCATTCATGTTCTGATGCCTTCTTATGCTGACCTCTCAACGGAAAAAAATCCTGCTGCAACGCCTCGCAAGCGAGGGCCATTTGGTGGCCAAAGACCTGGCGCTGGAGTGGGCAGTTTCAGAGGACACGGTTCGCCGCGATCTGCGGGAGTTGGCCCAGGCAGGCCAGTTGCAGCGGGTGCATGGTGGTGCGTTGCCTGCGTCGGCGGCGGTGGGGGATTTGCAGGTTCGGTCGCAGCTGTTCACCGATGAAAAAGTGGCGTTGGGGCGCGCTGGGGCGGCGATGATTCAATCAGGCCAATTGGTGATTCTGGACGGCGGCACCACCGCGTTGCAGGTGGCCCGGCACCTCAGCCCCGAGCTGCGCGCCACCATCGTGACGCACAGCCCGAATGTGGCGGTCGCGCTGGCTGAGCATCCGCATATCGAGATCATCGTGCTGGGCGGGCGCCTGTTCCGCCATTCGATGGTCAACGTCGGCGCGTCGGTGATGGAGGCGGCGGCGCAGTTGCGTGCCGATGTGTATTTCATGGGGGTGACCGGGGTGCACCCGGATGCGGGCTTGAGCACGGGCGACGCCGAAGAAGCCGCCGTCAAACGCTGTTTGCACCAGCGTGCGGCCGAGACGGTGGTGCTGGCCTCCACCGAAAAGCTGCTGGCCGCATCGGCTTTTGTGGTGGCGCCTTTGGCTGCGGCGAGCAGGGTGGTGGTGCCCGCTGGAACGCCCGTCAACACGGTGAAGGCGTTGAAACGCGGTGGTGTGAACGTGCAGCGGCTGCCCAAAAGTTGAGTTGAGTGCCCTGGTGTGCAGCGAGGGCTGGACAGAATTCGGGATTTAGAATACTGTACGTATCAACAGTATTTAAAACCTTCCTTTTGATCCCTCCACGTCTTCACCCCCATGTCTCCCGCCGCCACTTTGCTGGCCGATGCCCTGCCATCGGCCGGGTCTTCTGCCCTCTGCGTCAACAGCCACGCCAGCTTCGTGCCCAGCGCGTTGCCGGCTGCTGTGTCTGCGGCGTTGTGGCGTGGCGATCAGCTGGGCAGCGCGGTGGCCCGCGTTTATCCCAGCGGGTTTGAGGCGCTCGATGCGGTTTTGCCCGGTGGCGGTTGGCCGGGCCACAGCCTCACCGAAATTCTGACGGCCCACAGCGGCTCTTTGGAGTGGCGCTTGCTGGGCAGCTTGTTGCGCGACGTGTGCGCCGCCGGGCGCTCGGTGGTCCTGCTGGGGCCGCCGCGGCAACCCCATGTGCCGGGGTTGCGGCTGGTGGGTTTGAGCGACAAGCAACTGGTCTGGATCCAGGCCGAAACGCCGGCCGAGCGGCTCTGGAGCGCCGAGCAACTGATCAAGGCCAACGCTTGCGGCGCGCTGATCGCCTGGTTGCCGCAGGTGCGGGCTGAGCAGATTCGGCGCTTGCAGGTGTTGGCGGCGGGCTGTGAGGCGCCGGTGCTGGTTTGCCGCCCGGCGAGCGCGGCGCAGGAGTCGTCGGCTGCGCCGCTGCGGCTGCTGGCGCGCACCGGGCTGGACTGGGAATTGCTCGTTGACGTGTTCAAGCGCAAGGGCCCGCCGCTGGATGCCACGCTGCGCCTGCCCAGCGTGCCCGCGGGTTTGCAAAGCATTCTCACGCCACGCCTGCGGCTGCCCAGCGCGTTGAGACCACGCGACTTGCCGCGCGATCCTGCGCGTGTTTTGGTTATTGACCGTGAGGCCGAGCATGCTCTGGTCCGCACTCCTGTTATTGCCTCCGCCGAGCGACACCGCACCGTCCCCCATTGAGCCCGCCACGTTGCAGGCGGTGGCGATCTGGGCGTTGCAATTCACGCCCCGGGTGGCCCTTGCCGACGATGCGGTGCTGATGGAGGTGGCGGGCAGCGTGCGCCTGTTTGGCGGGCGGCGGGCGCTGCGCGACCGGGTGTGGGGCGAGGGCCAGGAACTGGGTGTGGGCCAGCTGGCCTGGGCGCCCAACAGTCTGGCGGCGCTGGCGTTGGCGCGGGCGGGGCGGGAAAACGGTTTGCGTGGGCTCGATGCCCTGCTCGATGCGTTGCCCATGATGGTGCTGAGTGCGGTGCGGCCCCATGCGCTCACGCTGGCCCACATCGGCTGCCGCACGCTGGGCGATGTGCGTGCCTTGCCGCGTGGCGGCATCGCCAGGCGCTTTGACAAAACGCTGTTGCATGCGCTGGACCAGGCTTACGGGCTGGCGCCCGAGGGGCATACATGGGTCAATCTGCCCGAAACGTTTGAAGCGCGGCTGGAGCTGGTGTTTCGCGTGGACGATGCGTCGGCCTTGTTGTTCGGTGCACGGCGTTTGCTGCTGCAAATGTGCGGCTGGCTGGCGGCGCGCCACAGCGGGGTCACTGCGTTCACCCTGCATTGGTCGCACGATGTGATGCGCTCACGCGAAGCGGGCGAGGGTGGGCAGTTGACGGTGGGCACGGCCGAACCCATGCGCGATGTGGAGCACCTCTGCCGCCTGCTGGCCGAGCACCTGGCCAAGGTGGAACTGGCCGCGCCCGTGGGCGACCTGAGGCTCACGGCCGATACGGTGCACCGGCTCACCGAATCCAGCGCTTCGCTGTTGCCCGACAACGCCGTGCACCAGGGCGAAACGCTGCACCTGGTGTTGGAGCGGCTGGCTGCGCGGCTGGGGCCGGAGCGGGTGTTGCGCCCGGTGTTGACCGAAGATCACCGGCAAGAATGGATGTGCCGCTGGCAAGCTGCGCCTTTGGCGTTGCCCAAAAAACCCGTTCCCGGGCCGGAGCTGCCACAGCCCACGTTTGTCTTGCCGCTGCCCTTGCGCCTGGCCATGCGGGGCAACCGTCCGATTTACCAGGGCGAACTGCAATTGCTCGCCGGGCCGCAGCGGGTGGAGGGCGGCTGGTGGGACCGGGTGGCTTCTTCGGATTCTGGTGAACAGGTTGAAGAAACCACGCGCCATGTGGCGCGGGATTATTGGGTGGCGTTGTCGGCATTGGCGGGCGTGTTGTGGGTGTTTCAGACGCGGCTGGACGAAGCGCCGGCTTGGTATCTGCACGGGCACTTCGCTTGATGAATACGCCCCCACGCTCCGCCGCTGCGCGGGTCCCTGCCCCCCAAGGGGGCTGGGCCAGCCTTGGGGCGGCCCGGCGGCAGGCCCGGCTCCCCCCTGCCGCGCTTCGCGCGACCCCCCGAGGGGGCGGCACTGGCCGTCCGGCAAAGCCGGCCCGGCGGTGCCCTGGGTTGAACTTCCTCGCTGTTCGACTGGGTTGTCTTTCCGCTGAGCGTCCATTTCATCCGTCTCCCAAAGGGGCCGCCGACCCTGGTGACTTCCCATGACGCCACAACCCCTTGGCATCCCGCCCTACGCCGAGCTGCGGTGTCTCTCCAACTTCAGCTTCCTGCGCGGCGCGAGCCGCCCTGAGGAACTGGTGGAGCGGGCCAAGGCGCTGGACTACACGGCCTTGGCGTTGACCGACGAGTGCTCGCTGGCCGGCATCGTGCGTGCGCATGTGGCGGCGAAAGAGCAGGGGTTGAAGCTGCTGGTGGGCAGCCAGTTCAAGGTGCAATGCTCGCACCCGTTCACGCTGGTGGTGATCGCGACCAACCTCAACGGCTATGGCAACCTGTGCGAGTTCATCACGCGCCTGCGCCGCAGTGCCGCCAAGGGTACTTACCGGTTGGACCTCGGCGGGATCGATCCGAAAAAGCTCGTCGACTGCCTGGTGATCGCCGTGCCCGACCGCGCGAGTACACAAGCTCAGATGGATGAAACGGCCCGCTGGCTGCTGGCGCAGTTCACCGGCCGCTGCTGGCTGGGCGCGGAGCAGCTGCGCAAACTCGACGACGAAATGCTGTTGCACCAGTTGCGCCAGAGCAGCGCGCTCACGGCGGTGCCGCTGGTGGCCGTGGGCGATGTGCACATGCACCTGCGCTCGCGCAAACCGCTGCAAGACGTGCTCACCGCCACGCGCGTGGGCAAGCCGCTCACCGAGTGTGGCTACGCGCTGGAGCCCAACGCCGAGCAGCGCCTGCGCTCGCGCCTGGCGCTGGCCCAGATCTACCCGGACGACCTGATGCGCGAGACGCTGCGTGTGGCCGAGCGCTGCGATTTTTCGCTTGACGAGCTGAGCTACCAATACCCCGGCGAAGTGGTGCCCGAGGGCGAAACACCCGCCAGCTACTTGCGGCGCATCGCCTACGAAGGCGCGGGCTGGCGCTGGCCGGCGGGCATCTCGGCCAAGGCGCACGATCAGATCGAATACGAGCTGGCGCTGATCACCGAGCTGAACTACGAACACTATTTTTTGACCGTGTACGACATCGTGGCCTTCGCCCGCTCGCAAGGCATCCTGTGCCAGGGGCGCGGCTCGGCGGCCAACAGCGTGGTCTGTTATTGCCTGGGCATCACCGAGGTTGACCCCGCGCGCACCTCGGTGTTGTTCGAGCGCTTCATCTCCAAAGAGCGCAACGAGCCGCCCGACATCGATGTCGACTTTGAACACGAACGGCGCGAAGAAGTCATCCAGTACCTGTACCGCAAATACGGCCGCGAGCGCGCCGCGCTCACCGCTGCCGTCATCAGCTACCAGCCTCGCAGCACCATCCGCGATGTGGGCAAGGCGCTGGGTTTTGAGGAGAGCACGCTCAGCGCGCTGGCCAAAGGCCATTGGTGGTGGGACGGCAAAACCATCGCCGTTGAGCGCCTGATCGAAGTGGGCCTCAATCCCGATGACCTCGCCGTGCGCCAGCTCATTCGCCTCTCCGCCCAGCTCATGGGTTTTCCGCGCCACCTCTCGCAACACACCGGTGGTTTCGTTCTCACGCGCGGGCCACTCTCGCGTCTGGTGCCGATTGAAAACGCCAGCATGGCCGACCGCACCGTGATCGAGTGGGACAAAGACGATCTCGACGCCATGGGCCTGTTGAAGGTGGACGTGCTGGCGCTGGGCATGTTGACCGCGCTGCGCAAGTCGCTGGATTTCATCAGCGCGCGCAAAGGTTATGTGTTCCAGATGCAGGACATCCCGGCCGAAGACGAGGCCACCTACGACATGATCTGCGCCGCCGACACCGTGGGCGTGTTCCAGATCGAGAGCCGTGCGCAAATGAGCATGCTGCCGCGCCTGCGCCCGCGCTGCTTTTACGACCTGGTGATCGAGGTGGCGCTGGTGCGCCCCGGGCCTATTCAAGGCGGCGCGGTGCACCCCTACCTCAACCGCCGCCAGGGCAAAGAGCCCATCACCTACCCCAAGGCGCTCGACGCCGCGCTGGAGCGCACGCTGGGCGTGCCCGTGTTCCAGGAGCAATGCATGCAGATCGCCATCATCGCGGCCGGCTTCACGCCCGGTGAGGCCGATGGTCTGCGCCGCGCCATGGCCGCCTGGAAACGCAAAGGTGGCCTGGGCAAATACGAGCGGCGCCTGATCGACGGCATGACCGAGCGCGGTTACGAGCCCGAATTTGCCAAAGCCGTGTTCGAGCAGGTCAAAGGCTTCTCCAGTTACGGCTTCCCCGAAAGCCATGCGGCGAGTTTTGCTTTGCTGGTTTACGCCAGCTGCTGGATCAAACACCACCACCCCGCCGAGTTCCTCGCCGCCATGCTCAACAGCCAGCCGCTGGGGTTCTACACGCCCAGCCAGTTGGTGCAAGACGCGAAGCGGCATGGCGTGGAAGTGAGGCGAGTGGATGTGATGGTGAGCGATGAAGATTGCACGCTGGAGGAGGTTTTTGAAGCGGATGCCTTCGAAGAAGACGCTGGACTCCATCACTCGCGCTCCCTCAATTCCGCTCACCCTGAGCCTGTCGAAGGGCCTACACACAAGCCAGGATTTGCACAAAGGCTTCAATCCTTCGACCAGCTCAGGACAGGCCAAACACAGCCCGAACGGATCGTTTGCGAAGATCGCCCGCAAGTGTTCGCCGTGCGCCTCGGCCTGCGCATGGTCAGTGGCCTCAAAAGCGAAGCCATCCAGCGCATCATGGCCGCGCGTCGCGAGCGGCCTTTTGATAGCGCGGACGACCTAGCGAGAAGAGCAAGCCTTGAGCAAGGCGACATGAAGCAACTCGCCGCCGCCGACGCCCTGCAATCCCTGAGCGGCCACCGCCGCCAACAGGTGTGGGATGCAGCCGCCTTAAAAAGCGCACCCATCCTGCTCAAAGATGCGCCTGTGGACGAAGACTGGCTGGCCCTGAAAGAAGCGCCCGAAGGCGAAGCCATCGTGTGGGACTACGCCAGCCTCGGCCTCACCCTTCGCCGCCACCCGCTGGCGCTGCTGCGCCCGCAACTGACCAAGCGCCGCTTGCAAGCCGCAGAAGAACTGATGGCCTGCCCCAACGGCCGCCCGGTGCGCACCTGCGGCATCGTCACCGTGCGCCAGCAGCCTGGCACGGCGCACGGCGTGGTCTTCGTCACCCTGGAAGACGAAACCGGCACCGTGCAGGTGATCATCTGGCGCGCCTTGCGAGAACGCTTTCAGCAGGCGTTGCTGGGTGCGCGGTTATTGGCCGTGCGCGGCGTGTGGCAGCGCGAAGGGGATGTGGGCAACCTGATCGCCGGACACCTGGAAGATCTCACGCCCTTATTGGGAAGGCTGGCCACGGGGAGCCGGGATTTTCATTGAAGGTTGCTGTTCATTGGCGGGCCCGTCGCATGCCATCCATGCGGTCAAAAACATCCTCGAAAACCACCGGTTTCAATAAGCCTTGTGTGCCCCATGAATCGCCGCCTGTCTGAGGTGGCGAGTTACACAGCGCAGTTGCTCAAGGGGCATGGATACCAGCCGGCTTCAATGATTGATCGAAAGCTCGATGCCCAAGGGTCAGCGTTCTTCAGCGAAGTTGGGACGCGTGCGCAATAGATGGATCGTTTGGCAGAACGTGGCGCCCCATCAGAATCTCAGCGGCAGCACACGCATGGCGCCCGAAGCAAATCGGGTGACCACGATCAGGTGGTCCAGATCGCGGTCGTAAATCACCGGGAAAGGCTTCGCGCCCAGCTGGCGGACCAAATCACGCAACTCGTCATTCGATGCGGCCACCACCAAGGTGTCTTGCGGGTGCGAGGCGATCAGTTGGCTGCTGAAACCGGTCATGTCGGCCGCGTTAAAGCCCGTCACCTCAAGCCCGAGCGTGTTGGCCAACGGGGTCACCAACGGGTTGGTTGCCGCACTGGCATAGATGCTTGATACGCCCGCCTTGCGTGCGGCGTGCAGCAACGCTTGCGGCAACGCACCGCCGGCCGAAGCGTTCGTTCCAACCAGCAACAGCGTCATCGCGTGGCGGTCATTCTTGCTGACATCCGGAGCGCTGTCGGCCGCATATTGCAGGTTCATTGCGCTGGTGGTGCCGCCAGCCACGCTCACGACGTACAGGTTGTCAAAGTCGGCGATGGATGCGGTGGGCAAAGCGGCACCGAAGGCATTGGCGACCGTCGCCATGGTGTTGCTGTGGGCAGCGACCAGCACCACGTCACCGGCATGCTGGGCGAGCACTTCGGAAGCCAGGGCTGCGGGCGAACTGTACAGCTGTGTGGGCAGGCGAAAAGCGGCTGCCAGCGGGGCAACGGTGTCGCGTGTGCGCGTGGCGCTGGTGGCATAAATCGCCGTCAGGCCCGAACGCAACAGAGCCTCGCGCAACGCTTGCGCGCGCGCCTGGCCTGCCGTGCTCAGCGGCTCGGTCGACGCATTGGAGTTCGGATTCAGTTTTTCGCCATGGCGCACGATCAAAACGGTGGTCACCTGCGGTGGACGCAGAAAAAAGTTGCCGACGCCCATGGTGTTGGGGTTGACCACAAAGAAGCCCGGCGCGCTGCTGTAGTCTTCGTAGCCTGGGTGGCTCGCCAGCGCGTAGTAGCGCCCGGCTGCGAGCGAGATGCGGTAGCGGCCGCTGGCGTTCGTGGTGGTGCCGAAACTGGCGCTGCCGTCCTCCTTGACGAAGGTCAGCGCCACATTGGCGATGGCTGGGCCCACGGGTTGCTCGAATGCGCCGCCCTGCTTGCCAGTGGCACAGCCTTGCAGCAACGACAGAAACAAGGCCACCGAGGCGATGGCGCGTGTGTGGAAAAATTTCATGGACGTTCCTTCACCACACGGACCTCAAGCGCCACACCACCCACAATGCGGCCGCTCTTTCGGTGGCGTTGCACCAGATGAATGGTGTGCACAGAGCCGGGCTTGGCCTCTGGGTGGGCCTGTACCAACATGCCTGCATTGCGCTGGCTGAATGCCGGGAGTTCGATGGGTGTGATCGTTTTGGCCGAAACAGGCAGCGCCAGTTGCCAGGAGTCGCCGAAGCGCTGACCCACCAGGTCGGGTGTGTGCGAACCCAGCATCTGGCCATTGCTGTTGAGGCCCAGGCCGATATGGCCGCCGCATTCGAGCTCAATGCCATGTCTGGTTGCTGTAGGCCTGAAGACCTCGGGGTGGAAAGGTTTCAGCTTTTTTTGTGCGGTGCGGCCGAAGAAGCCTTTGTCTCGCTGCAGCAAGCTGATCTCAAGTTCGGACGAACTTTCGGGTCGCCATACCTCGAGATCGAAACCGCCGACCAGGCGCTGAATGCGGTTGTTGAGAACGACCGGAAGAATCATGAACTCACCGAGCACCAGGTCGACCACCGTGAGGTTTTTTTGGGCCAGGTTGTTGTGCTCCCACACATGGGTCCCCCCGGGTGGCGGGTCGCCGCGGGTGAGCACGGATGCAAGCAGGCAGGTGTGTGTGCCAGCCGGTGGCACAAGGTGGTTCGGCCAGCGAGCCTTGACAATGCGGCTGGCGCCAGGGGCGAGGTCGAACTCGGCGCGTGCCGCCATGCAAGGCAGGAAGTCGTCGGGGAAAGAGAACTGGGTGCCTGCGAACCCGCGGGCATGAAAGCTCACCATGAAGTGTTGCGCCGAACCGGTGGTGGACCGGTTGCGCACCCGTGCGTGGAACCAGTTGTCTTGCCCGTATTCGGGTGATTGGTGGGTGGTTCCGCCATCATCCTGGGTGCGTATCCACAGGTCGGGTGAGTTCCAGAATGTGCCGGCCCAGAAATCGGCGCCCAGGTGGCCGGGATCGTCGCGCAGCCACAGGTCTGGGGGGCTGGTGCCGTCGCTCAGGCCATAGACGAAACGATGAAAAGCATCGACCACGCCCGTGTTGCCGCTGTGACAAAGGAGGAACTCTTCGATCATCTGCGTGGAGACGGGCTGACCTTTGTAGGTCTGGTAGAGCTGAGCCATGAGGCTGTTCAAAGGGGCCACACCCAGTAGCGCTGCCATGCCCTGCCAGAAGCGCGAACCGTCGCTGTAGGCGTTGCCGGTGGTGTGGCGCTGCCATGGGTCGCGTGAGCAGAGCAACACGGGTGCATCGCCGAAGTCGAACGCCAGGGCATCGTCGGCACCGCTGTCGTGGAAACTGGTCCAGCCTTCGTCCCACCAGCCATCGGCCTGCGATGCCGGTTTGATACCCCGCGCGTACCAGCTGTGGAATGCTTCATGGGGCAAGGCGCCGACCGAGGTGGTGGTGCCACCTTCGTACTCCATGCCGCCTGAGCCGTTGAAGAAGGCGGTGAAGCGATTGCCGTGGGCATATCCGCCGTAGTGGCTTTCGTTGTCGGCCAGCAGTGTGGCGATGTTTGTGATCTGCGTGGAGAGGTTCACGCTGCTGCTGCTTGGGGCCCAGGTGTCTATGGTGAGGTTGGTGCCCGAGACGGGCAGCACCGTGTTGCCGCTCTGGTGCAGCAAGGTGTCGGCGGCGCGAATCTCCAGCATGGGTGACAGCGCCGTGAAATGCGCCGGAAAGGCGACGTGCCAATGGTTGCTGCCGAGCACGGTGACTGTGCCGTTGGTGATCACCTGGTTTGCCGCCACCGTACCGGTGAGGCTGATCTCAAGGCTGATCGCGAACTGGTCAAAGACCAGATTGGCCGGTAGCCAGGCTTCGGCATAGCGCGCGCGGTTGAGATCCGACAAGCCCAATACGAAGCGCAACCGGGGTCCCGCCAGCCAGTCAAGCGCAGGCAGGTAGCTGCCACCCAGTTGCGAGTTGGGCACGGCCAACGGGTACTGCACACGCAGGGTGTGCACACTGCCGGCGGCTTGTACGCTCTCGATTACCCGCAGGTCGGTGAAACCGGCCGTGCCGAAGGCGTGATGAGCCAACTGCGCGACCGGGAACACCGCGCCGTCGAGCCAGGCCGCCGAAGGGGACTGGCGCAGGTCGAAGATGGGGTTGCCAGCGTTTGGCCCGAGCTCATAGGTGATGGTGGCATCGGCCAGCGCCGTTTGCGTCGTTGCGTTGAAGCTGAACACCGCGTTGATGGCCGAGATGTCGATGGGCGCAGCGAGCAGCCCATCGACGGTCTTGACCGGTGGTGCGAGGTGGAAGTTGGTGGCCATGTGCGTGCCATCAAAAGTCAGTCGCAACCACAGCCGTTGTCGAGTTCGATATCGACCGACACCTTTTTGACACAGACCTTCTTCACCTTCGTGCCATCACCTATCTTCAGACAGTCAAGCAGGTCTTGCGCAGCGCCGGCGCAGTCTTTCCGGCCGGGCTGCTTGCCGCCGGATACCGTCTTGAGGTTGGGGTCGATGTAGTAGCTCATGCCGCCCATCAGGATGCCGTTGGCCAGCACATCCACCGAAATCAGTCGATCGGTCGCGCCCAGGATATCGGCCTTGGTGAACTCGGAACCGGGTTGCAGTTCCATGTGCACCTTGCGTTTCTCTCCTGCGTTGAGGGAGAACCCGTTGGTGGGAATGTCGGTGAATTTGAGCTTCCAGCCTTTGGCTTCGAGCACCGCCGGCAGGCTCGCCTGCAAAACCATCTTGGCCCGCTTGTTCAGGTTGTTGCCCGCCATGAAGAAGGCGCCGTTCAGCGAGGCCATCAAGGTCTCTCCCCCGCTTTCGCCAGGCAACACACTCACATTGCGCTGGCCCACGTTGTTGTCGTGCGGCACCAGGCGCCACTCCTGTACGGTCTCGGTGGCCGTGAAGTTGTCGACGTTGCTGGGGTCTCCTGCCACCGAAGCGATCATCAGCACGCAGTCGTGGCCGTAGGCGTTGATATTGGGCTCCCATTCAAAGGGGCCCACGGTGACCTCAGCGGTATTGTTGCCAGCGAGGCTGGCGATGGACAAACCGCCCACCGGATTCATTTCAACGAAGTCGGTCGGCCAGGTGAGGCCTGCGCCAGGCAGCGAGTGATAGGCACGCACGGTCACGTTGGTCGCGGTGTTCGCCCCGCGGTTTTTCACCTTGCCATACATGTAGTTGGTCTGGTCGTCGATGGCGTTCTGGTGGCCTGTCAACCCGTCGGCTGCGTTGCGGTTCCACATCGACTGGTTGCGCCAGTGGACGTGTTGGTACTGGTACTCACCGGCACGACCATCGTCAATATAGATGTCAACGAGTGGCGGAGCGCCCTCCGTGGTCACGAGCGCTGGCGCACCGGCGGGCTGGTAGCTGCCTTGCTTCTCGAAGGCCCAGCGAATCACCTTGTTGTAGGCGCCGCCCGAGAGACCTTCGCTGGTCCAGTTTTCAAGGTCGGTGTCTTGCATTTCTTCGCACCACACCTCAGGGTCGTTGGGGTTGGTGGCGGCGGTCAGGTTGGCCGTGGTGCGCAGAATCAGGTAAGTGGTCAGGCGGGAGGCGAACTGTCGGCGCCCCAGGCTGTCGGCGTCGCCGCCCACTGAGCGGTAGATGCGGAAGTGGCAGGTGGCCAGGATTTCTTCGCTGCGGTAACGACCGTCGTCGTTGGAGCCGCCCCAGGCCCAGTCGCTGACCGCCCGGTCAAAGCGTCGTGTGATTGTGGGGTGGAAGGGTGCGTAGTCAAATCGGTCGGGCACGGTGCGCAATGCCGATTCGGGGTCGTTCTGAATGGCCGCCAGGCCGTCGCCGTGGCTGTGAGCGAACCCCAGGTTGCCGCTGCCCACGTGGTCACCCAGCGCGCCATGGCCTCCCATTTCGTGCCAGTGCACGTAGGGGTCCACTGAGCGCCCAAGCGGGTTGGCCGTGTCACTCAGATCACAGAGGCAGTAGCCCATAAAGCTTGTGCCACCGCTGCCATTGGGCGACCAGAATGCGTTGATCTCCACGCCATCGGCTGTGCCAAAGCTGGCGCGGTGATCCACCGGGATCGGGAATGTGGTGCCGTCGAAATAGTCTTCGACCACAAAGCCCAGATCGGCGATGGTGCGAAAGAGCTGCGTCTGATGGTAGTAGGCGTTGACAGCAGCAAAGTCGTTGGTGCGTGGATTGAAATCGAAGTCGGTGCCCGCAGCCACCGTGGGTGCCGCGATATTGGGAGCATCCTGTTCTTCGATCGAAACGTACAGGCCGCGCAGGCTCTGAGTACCGCCTGAAGGTGGGTCGAGATCGGGCAGCAGTTCATCGAAATCGTGATCGTCGAGAACGGAGTTGGGTTGGTTGGCCGTCACCGTGAGATCGCCGCTTGAGTTGATCGGATCGCGCTTGAACACCAGGCCGTTGACACCGCAGGTCATGCACTCGATATAGAGGATAGAGGCCGTTTCGATTTCGACCAGAATCAGCCAGACCAGGCCTGAGCCAGCACGGCCCTGCCTGAAGATCATTTCGCCCACGAGATATGCCCGCTCGGGCTTGATCTTGTCGTTGACCGGCGGGATATCGAGCAAAGGAATTTCGCTCGCCTCACCCGGCATGGGGTCTTTCTGGTCAGATATGGGAGACGGCTTGCCAGCGTAGCGCTTGCGCGGGTCGTACTTGTAGATGAAAAATTTTCCGCTGAGCAGTTGTGGGGCGTTGTCGGCGACAGCCTTTGCGCCTTTGCTCTTGGCGGGTGCCGCAGGTGCATTGATGATCTTGCGAACGATCTCGGATGTCTCGGCCTCAGCGCTCTCGCCAATGTTCTCAAAACCTGCGGCGAGCAGCGCTTTGCGTGCGGCGGTCTGGCGAAAAATGGCTGCATAGCGATCGATCAGTTTTTGATCGGGCAGCTTGCCTTGCAGGTTGTCTTCGCTGTTGTTGGTGGAGCCGACCACCCGGTTGGGATTTTTCTTGATCTTGACCGAGAGCCCTTTGCGCCACACCGGGGTGTTGAGGTAGGTTTGGTGGTAGCCGATCGTGGTGGAGTCGAACAGATGTTTTTCTTCGATGAGGTGGTATTCGACTTCCTGCTCGCGCGGGTCCAGGAAAGACACCTTCTTGTTCAGGTTGTTCAGCTGTGCCTTCGGGATCTGCAACGCGTCAGCCCATTCGTTCAGGTAGACCTGCGCCGAGATGCGTGGCACGTTGTCTTCGCTTAGCCAGTATTCCTGACTGTGCCGCAGGTGCCGCGTTTTCTTCGCAGCATCCACCGATACATAGGCCTTGAGAGCGGTTCTGTAAAAGGTGTTGATCATGACGAGCTCCTGTGCTTGAAGTGGTCAAATCAGTGTAGGTATCCCTATGAAAAATGGCTTCCCCAAGGCAGGGGAAATTGCATCGGCTCGGGCGTCTTTTTTGTAAGAAGGCGCTACAAGCCGTCGCTGGGTTTCATACAGCGAGGCAGACCGGTTCAGATGCGAGAAAGCACCACGAAACGCCAGGCGGGCGGGTGGGATGCTGTGAGCAGAACGTCTGGTCGGGTGCTGTCTTTGAAACGGATGGGGGCGAAGAAAACACCCTGCGCCAGTGTTGACCCCTTGCTACCCCATCGTCGATCAGGCGTTGAAGCGCTTGCACGCAAGCCAGCGTGGGTACGGCAAAGGCTTTGACCACTGAGCGGGCTCTGGTGCCCGTGCTGCTTGAGAAGAGGGGCGCGGCGATGGGGCCATGGTTTGAGACGGCGTAACCACGGGTCTCACCTTGTCTCGCCAATTGCAACCCGCTGGAGTTTTGTCATGGCGGACGCCTCTTGGGTGTTGAGGACCCGCCCCCCAACGCTGCGCAAGCAAGCAAGCAAGCAAGCAAGCAGGCAGGCAGGCAGGTTCACATGAGTTGCCCTTCCTTCTTGCAGTCGGGGCAGAGATCACCCGCCCAGGCTGAAGTGGTGGTGGCGTCGTTTCTGTCGGAGCAGAGCTTGGCGCGGGTGTCACACACCCACTGGCGCGGCACCAGGGAAGGGATTTTGCGTCATGCCTTGTTTACCTGCGCGCCTTGCGCGTCACGGGCAGTCGCCGCAACCTGCAGGCGCGAACAGGACTCTGCCAGGGCTGAACACAGCCGGCAGGGTCAAGCCACTCAAGCTTCGAAGCCAATCTCCACGCGCAGCGGTGCAGCGTCGGCGCCGATCAGCTTGCTGATGAATTGCGTTGCCAGCTCGGGCTTCTTCGAGCTTGTGGTCACGGCCACGCTGTAGATGGTTGAGAGGCCCAGCTTGCCTGGCAGAAGACCTGCGACGACCACATCTGGCGCAAAACGGATTTCGGTGGTCTGGATGCAGCCCAGCAAGCCTTTGCCTTTGCCTTTGGCCAGCGCGGCCAACGCGTCTTCGCTGTTGGGGAAGGTGTGCAGCCGCGTCTTTAGCTCGTCTTCGTCTATGCCCAGCTTTCTGAGCACCCGAAGGATGTGGGCGCCAGCGGTGGACAGTTTGGGATCGGGGATGTAGATGCCTTCCGCAGCCAGCAAGGCTGCCTCAAAAGCATCGGTGGATCCGATATCGGGTACCTGGTCTCCCTTGCGCACGGCAACCCCGGTTTTGACCACGCCCAGAATGCGGGCACTGCCTGCGACCACGTGGCCGTCTTGCTCCAGCTGCGTGATTTGCGCATCGGTCAATGCAACCAGGTCGGCCGCTTCGCCGTCGGTAAAACCGTCTTCGATTGTCCCCACAGCGTCGAACACGTATTCGACCTCGCAGCCTGTCTCTGAGAGGAACGAGTCGTGGAGTTGGGCGACCAACCCCTGAAGGGCACCGCCGCTGAGCATTTTTATTTTTGGCATAACCCCCATTTTGCCTTGTTAGGTGAGGCTTTTTGCTGAGCGGTTCCAACTTTGTCTGCAACAGAGGCTTGGTGGTAGCAAGCGAAACTGCCTGGGGCCGCAACGCAGAGCTCGAATAGGGGCCGGTTTTGTGGAGGCCACTACAATTTCCGGCCCCCTCCATACCGAGAGACAGATTGTCATGAATATCACCGTCAGCCCCGAGCTGAAAGCCTATATTGATCCCTTGACGCTCGACGAGCACGCTGCGTTGGAGCGCAGTCTGCTGGCCGAGGGCTGCCGCGATGCGCTGGTGTTGTGGGGCGACGTTCTGGTGGATGGGCACAACCGCTATGGCATTTGCCAGAAACATGGCTTGCCCTTTCAGACGGTGCAAAACACCCGCTTTCAGTCGATGGAAGATGTGTATCTCTGGATGATCGACCAGCACCTTGGGCGCCGCAGTGTGTCTGACTTTCAGCGCGGTGTATTGGCCTTGCGCAAACGCGAGATCCTGGCCGAGCGACGAGGACAGGCTGCATCGGCCGAGTCTTCGGAGTTGCCGGATGGCGAGGCAACGCAATCGCTGCCTGCTGACCAGTCCGCTGCCAAGCCTTTGCACAGCCGGGAAGACATCGCCAAGGCCGCGCGTCTGAGCAGCAGCCAGGTGGTGCAGATCGAGAAGATTCAGAAGCAGGCAGCCCCGGAGCTGGTGGAGGCCTTGAAAGCGGGGGCGGTGTCGCTCAATGCGGCGGCTGCGGTGGCTTCGTTGCCAGAGGAAGAGCAGAGGGCTGCGGTTATCGCGGGAAAAGACGAACTCAAGCAGGCGGCCAAGCGGGTGCGTGAGGCGCGGCGTCGACCCGCCGAAGCATCAGCGGGAACGGAGGATACCGCCGAGGGACCAGATGGCGCCAGATCCGCCTCGGTCGACGAGCTCTCATCGTTGCGAGGTCAGGTGGCTGCCTTGCAGGCGGAAAACGCTTCGTTGCGTGAGCAGGTGGCTGCGTTGCGCGAACGCTTGGGAGAACCGGCTGCCCGAAGCACGGGCTGAAAAATGGCTGCCCTCAGCCGTGCCACGCAAAAGGCCCCGAGGCCATCGCGAAGCCCCGGGGTTTTTGTCGGTGAGAGGTAACGCGTCAGTTCAAGCGCGTGGTGGTTGAAATCTCACCCAAACCCAGCAGCGATGCCTCGTTGTCACGCTTGGCTGGGAAGTTGCCGGGGTACAGATCGCGGTAAGTGGCTCCGCTCATGTTGTTGGCAATCAAGGTGCCATTGCGGCGCGCCTCTGCCAATTCGGCTTGCACTTGGGCACGGGTCACGGTTGTTTTGGCTTGCTTGGCGGGGTAAAGGCCGGGGTGCAGGTCGCGGTAGGTGGCTCCGTTCATGTTGTTGGCAATCAAAGTGCCGTTGCTGCGGGCTTCTGCCAGTTCAGCCTGAACCTGGGCGCGGGTCATGCTGGTGGCCGCTTGCCTGGCAGGGTATTGGCCGGGATTCAGATCGCGGAAGGTTGCGCCGTTCATGTTGTTGGCGATCAGGGTGCCATCGCGTTGGGCTTGCAGCAACTCGGCATGCACCTGGGCGCGGGTCTTGCCGTTCATGTCGGAGGCGAAGGCTGCGGTGCTGCCGGCCGCGGCTGCGGTGAGGGAGAGGGCGATGAGGGCGATGCGTGTGGTTTTCATGGTGGTGATTCCTTTGACGGTGGTTGATGATTGGCGAGAAGCTTGGCTTTTCGCTGGGGACACACCGACTACGCGTTCCGTTGGCGATTGGATTCAACTTTTTGAACATGCCGTCAAAAAGTGATGCCATTTGGGCAGGCCAGCGTGCTTTCGGGTGGAGGTCGGCTGGTCGCCGCTGACGGTTGTGGCTGAAGAATTGCGCATTCGAAGACTGCGCCAGCTCTGAGCGGTCCAAGCATTGGCCCGTCGGCTGTTGCGGGATCGTGCGTCTGCGTCGTGGCGCGTGCAATCGCGCGGGCGAAAAAAATCCCCTTGAGCCTCTGGATCGGCCTCAAGGGGTTGTGGGGCGTGTGCGAATCAGTTCATTCGCGTTGCGTTTGGCAGGGGTGCCAGGCCGAGCATGGCCGCGCCTGCATCGTTCATCGTGGGGTAGCGGCTGGGGAAGAGGTCACGGTAGGTGGCGCCCGATTGACCGTTGGCGATCAAGGTGCCGTTTCGCTGTGCCTGGATCAACTCTGCGCGCACTTGCTCGCGGGTGACCGTCGATGCCATGTCCGTTGGGTATTGGTTCGGGTACAGGTCTCGGTAGGTGGCTCCTGATCGGGCGTTGGCGATCTGCGTGCCTTGCTGGTGCGCTTCAACCAGTTCGGCCCGGACCTGGGCCCGGGTGGTGTTCGAAGCGGTGGCTGCAGGGTAGCGACCGGGGTACATCTGGCGGAAGGTCGTCCCTGTTTCGCTGTTGGCGATGAGGGTGCCTTCTTGTTGCGCTTCAAAGAACTCAGCCCGCACCTGTTCGCGGGTTTTGGCGGTCGTGTCGCTTGCGAGGGCTGAGCCAGTGGCTGCGGCGGTCATGGAGAGAGCCAGCATGGCGATGCGGGCGTTTTTCATGGGGGTTTCCTTCAATGGTTGATCAAAACCCTTCACCAGTGCTTTCGGGCTGCGGTGAAGGCATGAATCAACTGTATGCAGGGCGGTTGCAGTGTGGTGTCGGACAAGCTCAAGCGCCTGTGTCAGACGGGGCTTACAACTTGAAGGTGTGCGGTTGTTGAGCGGTTTGCTCGGGTGTGATGCCCGCGCCAGACGGGACTCAGCGGATTGCCCGGCCGGCAGCAACGCGGTCTTGCGCGTTGTGCGCGCGCGAGGCTTGGGCCACCTCTTTTGACACAATGGTCTGGCCGATCGGGGCCAGGGCGATGCCGGCGAGCTTCAGGTGTTGCAGGGCAAAAGGAATGCCGATGATGGTCAGTGCGAGCGTGACCGCCGAAATCACGTGGCCTATCGCCAGCCAGACGCCCGCAAAGACAAACCAGATGATGTTGCCGACGGTGCCGAAGGGGCTGGTGCCGATGTCGCCTTGCCGGGTCAGTTCCTTGCGGCTGATGGCTTCCTGGCCAAAGGGGAAGAACGCGAATTTGCCGATCACGAAACAGGCGCGGCCCCAGGGCGCGCCGACGATGGTGAGGAAGGCCAGCGCGCCAACCAGCCACCAGCCCAGCCCCATGAGGACGCCGCCGAGAATGAACCACAAAAAATTGCCGATGGCGGTCATGCGTTGCTCCTTGGGTGTTTGGGCGGACCTGGCGGCCTGACGGTCGCCAGGATCCGCGATCCTCAAATCATTTTGACCGAACGGCCGATGTAGAGCACCGGACCGGTAGGACGACCGGTGGGCGAGCCGGTCTCGGGCTCCAGGGTGATCTCGAAGAGCTGGTTGGCCTGGATTGCGGGCAATTGCTCCAGCGATACATCCAGAGGTTGGCCGGGCTTGACCAGGCCCAATGACACGGGCGCGTTCCAGCCGTCTGCCTTGGTCCAGAACTGCAGGGCGCGCTGCTCGGGCACCGCGGTTTGCACCAGGGGCACGAGTTTGAGGCGTTTGTCGGTGCTGGCCTGGATGACCCAGCCGGGCGCGGTGGCGTTGGGCGCGACCAGCACGACCATGTATTTCGGCTGCACCGGGCTCACGAGACCGGCCAACGGCGCGACGGCCATGACCGCTGCGGCGGCAAAGCTGGCGCCGGCAGCAAAGCGCCAGAACGCCAGGCTGCTCCACCAACCGGCCCACCAGGCGGGCTTGGGCACCTGGGGCCTCACGACCGGGACCGGCTCCGGCGGCAGGGACCGCTCGATGCGTTGCCAGAGGTTGGCCGCGGGCTCAACAGGTTCGGCCAGCTCGGCGATCGGAGCCAGCCGGTCTTCCCATGCTTGAACGGCTTCGCGCAGGGCGGTGTCGGTCGGCAGGCGGGCTTGTACCCGGGCGCGCTGGGCGGCCGAAAGCGTGCCGAGCACGTAGTCGGCGGCGAGTTGTTGCAGGGTGTCGAGGCTCATGCCATGCACTCCTTGAGCGAGGCCACGCCGCGGCGTATCCAGGCCTTGACCGAGCCCAGCGGGGCGTTGAGCCGCTCGGCGATCTCGGCGTGGGTGCAGCCATCGATGTAGGCGAACAGCACGCAGTTGCGCTTGGCCACATCGAGGCGGCTCATGCAGTCGTCCAGGCGGCCCAGGGTGGAGCGGCGTTCAAAGGCATCGAGCATGTCGGCGCTTTCGGGCGGGTCGCCCGCTTCGAGCAGGGCGTCCATGGTTTCTTCTTCGACCGACACGGTGCGGGCGCTCGAGCGGACGGCATCCAGCGCGCCATGGCGCACGATGCTGCACATCCAGCCCCGGCCTTCGCCGCGAAGCGGGTCGAAGCTGGCGGCTTTGTTCCAGATGTTGACGAACGCGTCCTGCAAGACGTCTTCAGCCGCGGCGTTGTCGCGCACAATGCGCAATGCCACGCCCATCAGAAAGCGGCATTCGCGTTCATACAGCTGCTGCAAAGCACTGCGCTGGCCTTGTGCGCAGGCTTGGAGCAAGGCGTTGTGATCGAAAGGTTGGAGCGGTTGTGAAGACAATTGCGAAGGGCGCGCAACCCCGGTCAGGAACAGAGTGAACATGATCTTAGCCGAGGTCGAACCGCGCCCGGCGTGCGGAATTAGGACGCTTTGTAGAAGACGTAGTCGGCCTGGTAGTTCACGATGAGCTTGGCATCGACGTTGGCCGCGCCGCAGTCGGACTTGGGCGCCACGCCGCCTTTGGTCGCCGATCGTTGCACGTAGGTCACGCCGGTCATGGCACCAGCGCCCATGGCCGGGTTGGCTTGCACCAGCTGGAACGGGATGTTGCCATCGCCGCCGGGTGCCACGGCGAGTTGCTTGCCGTCAAATTTAGAGCCATCCATGGCTTCCCAGGTTGCTGGAGGGCCGTAGTACTTGCCGACTTGCTTGCCGCTGCGGTCGAGCAGCTTGGCATCCGGGCCGGCGAAGACCCACGCGTATTTGTCGGCCATGTCCTTGTCGGCGCGACACTGGTAGGTGATTTCACCCACGCCCACGGTTTCCATGGCGACCTTGTGGCCGGCCGGTACTTTGACCGCTTCAGGCAGTTTGTCTTGTGAAAACACCTTGGTGTTGCCGGATCCGGCGGCGCAGGCCATGAGGGTGACGGAAGCGGCGGCAGCGGTCAAAGCAGATTTGAAGAACATGGAAGACTCCTTGGTACAGGTTGAATGGACAGCGACGTTGTGTGCGTCACTGCCTGTACTAGGGTCGAGCGGCCGATTTGGATGCAGTTGGCACGAAATATTTTTCAAAAAATTTTCGCCGCTTGTTTTTGAGCCACCCTGTCGAGGCTGCGCATGGGCTTTCCGCGTTGGCTCAGCGGCCCGCCATTTTTTCGGTGATGAAGCGCCAATGGGCCTCGCTGACCGGCGTGATCGACAGCCGGCTGCCGCGCTGCAGCACCACCATGTCGGTCAGCTCGGGGGTGGCCCGCATCTCGGGCAGGCCGATGAGGCGGGTTTTCTTGAGCGCTTGCACATCCCGCAGCAGCCAGCGCGGTTTGTCGGCCGGTGACTTGGGATCGAAGTAAGGAGAAGACGGGTCGAACTGGGTCGGGTCGGGCCGGGTGTCTGACGCCACGCGCGCGATGCCGGCGATGCCGGGTTCAGGGCAACTGGAGTGGTAGAACAAAACGCCATCGCCAACCTGCATCGCATCGCGCATGAAGTTGCGTGCCTGGTAGTTGCGCACACCGGTCCACGCCACAGTAGCGCCTGGTGCCTGGAGCGCATCGTCTATCGAGCATTCCCCGGGCTCTGACTTCATCAGCCAATGGTGTCTGGCGGTGGAGGGGTGGGTCATGTCAGCAGTTTACCCAGGGCGGTTTTCTATTGGACATAATGCTTTTCAAAAGCGTGAAATCGCGCATGCGTTTTTTCGAAGCGCAGGACAGGGAGTACAAAAATGAAGATCGACATCGCGTCGGTGGTGGCGCGCGCCCGTGCGCGGTGCACCGGCTTGCCTGGTCGCCTGGCGGTGGGCGGTTAGGCATGGGCTTTGCTGTTGTGGCCGCTTGGCTGGGTTGGGTGATGGGCGTGGCCCTGCAACTGGAGCAGGCCGCGCTGTATCCAGCGCAGGTGTATGGCGCCGTTTTTGCCGCCGGCGTTGTGATGGCATGGCTGGCTTGGCGCTGGAACTCAACCGCCGCCAGCGCTATCGGCCGCTGCTTGCTTCTGGGGGCCACGGGTCTTTGTCTGGCATGGGGCCAAACCGGGTGGCGCTCGGTCATGTATGCGCAGCAAGCCTTGGCACCGGCACTTCAAGGGGTGGATATTGAACTTCAAGGCCGCGTGGCTTCGTTGCCGCAGCAGGGTGACGACAGTTTGCGTTTTGAGATGGACGTGGATTCAGCGCTGCAATCTGAGCGGCAAGTGAAGTTGCCCGGGCATTTGCAACTGGTTTGGTATCAACGAGGCAAGGGCCCGGCATCGAATGGCGCCTGGCCCTTGATTCGCGCAGGCGAGCGCTGGCGATTGACAGTGCGTTTACGCATCCCTCACAGCACATCAAACCCCCATGGTTTTGATCGCGAGCGCTGGTGGTGGGAGCAGGGCATCGGGGCGGTTGGTTATGTGCGTGACGGGCCTCGCTATGCGTCTGCCGAACGCATCGGCGCAGCACCTTTTTATCTTGTGGATCACTGGCGAGGGCTGGTGCGCGACCGGATCTTCAACCGCATTCATGACCCACGCACCGCTGGCCTGCTGGCGGCGCTGGTGGTGGGCGATCAAAGCGCCATAGACAGCGACGACTGGACGCTGTTTCGGACCACGGGCGTGGCCCACTTGGTGAGCATTTCGGGTTTGCATGTGACGCTGTTTGCCTGGGTGGCTGTGCTGGGCGTGGGATTTATGTGGCGCAGACTTTCGCGCTGGTGGCCTGCGCTGGCGTTGTGGATGCCGGCCCAACAGGCTGCGGGATGGGGTGGCCTGGTTCTGGCGTTCGGCTACGCGGTTTTTGCGGGCTGGGGTGTGCCTGCGCAACGAACGGTATTGATGTTGGCCTTGTTCCTGGGCCTCCGATTGATGGGGCGCCAGTGGCCCTGGCCCTTGGTATGGGGCGCGGCTCTGGCGGCGGTGTTGTTGCTGGATCCCTGGGCTTGGTTGCAGGCGGGTTTCTGGCTGAGTTTCGTGGCGGTTGCGATCCTCTTTGCGGCGTTGCCACAAAAACCGCAGGGCGATTTGAAGCAGGCAGGCTCCCAGCCCGTCTGGCGGTCGTTCAAGGCGCTGTGGAAATTGCTGCGCGAGCAAGCGACTGTGACCTTGGCCCTGGCCCCGCTTTCGTTGTTGCTGTTTGGCCAGGTGTCAGTGGTGGGCTTGTTGGCCAATTTGCTGGCCATTCCCTGGGTCACACTGGTGCTGACGCCTTTGGCTCTGGTGGGTGTGGCGGTGCCCTGGTTCTGGGATGGTGCGGCATTGGCGGCAGAAGGCTTGATGGCGTGGCTTGGATGGTTGGCGCAATGGCCGTGGGCAGCGGTGTTTCGCCCTGTGCCTCCGTTGTGGATGGGCATGGCGGCGGCGTTGGGCGCGCTGTTGCTGGTGATGCCTTGGCCTAGATCGGTGCGTTTCTTGGGTCTGGTGTTTGTTTGGCCCGTGCTGGCATGGGTGCCGCCGAGACCGGCGCCAGGCGAGTTTGAAGTGGTGGCGCTGGATGTGGGCCAAGGCAGCGCGATTGTGGTTCGCACGGCGGGTCACAGCTTGCTGTTTGACACGGGGCCCCGTTATGGCCCGAGCGCCGATGCAGGGCGCACCATTGTGGTGCCAGTATTGCGGGCCTTGGGAGAAGTGCCCGATACGGTGATGGTGAGCCACCGAGATAGCGACCACGCGGGTGGAGCGGCTTCGGTTCGGGCGGCCTGGCCGGGCGCCCGTTGGCTGGATTCGTTTGGTAAAGATGTGTCTGAGCGGTGTCTGGCTGGGCAGCAATGGCGCTGGGACGGGGTGCTGTTCGAGGTGTTGCATCCCGGACCGGAACACTTCGATGACCAAGGAACGGGTCGACTGTCCAGCAACGCCATGTCGTGCACGCTGCGGGTGAGCAACGGTCGCGAGGCCGCGTGGCTCAGTGGGGATCTTGATGCTGCCCGGGAGACGCGCCTGGCGGTGGACAGACCCGATTTGAGGGCGAGCCTGCTGGTGGCGCCGCACCATGGCAGCCGCACTTCCAGCAGCCCGGTGTTGCTCAATACATTGTTGCCAAGCTGGGTGTTGGTGCAGGCGGGTTACCGCAATCGGTTTGGCCACCCCGCTCCCCAAATTCTGGCTCGCTACCGGGTACGCGGCATTCGATGGGTGGCGTCGCCTGCCTGTGGAGCGGCAACCTGGCGGAGTCAGGACCCGAAGGAGGTGGTGTGCCACCGGGAGCTGAGCCGGCGCTATTGGCACCATGTCCTGCCACGCTCCGATGAGGCACTCAGGCCGGGGCGCGACGGGGGTGGATGATCATTTTTTTCGCCTTCAATACTTGCCCTATCACTTTGGCTCGCTCCTTGCTATATGCTGATAACAGGAGACCTCAAAATTATGACCAAACCAATGTTTGATGAAATGAACGCCTCGCCCACCGAGGTTCGTGCCCACTATACGAAGTACGCGAAATGGCTCGCCGAGCAGTCGCCTGAAGTCATGGCTGACCGCCGCGAAGAGGCGGAAGTGATTTTTCGGCGAGTGGGTATTACCTTTGCCGTCTATGGCGATAAAGACGAAGACGCATCCGGCAACGAACGCCTGATTCCGTTCGACCTGATCCCCCGAATCATTCCTTCCAAAGAGTGGAAAAGCATGAAGGCTGGTCTGGTCCAGCGTGTCACGGCGCTCAACCGCTTCATTGAAGATGTGTACCACGATCAGGAAATCATCAAGGCCGGGCACATACCCAAGGACCAGGTGGTGAAAAATGCACAGTTCCGCCCGGAAATGATCGGTGTGAACGTCATGAATGGCGTCTATTCCCACATCTCTGGTGTAGACATGGTGCGCGCACCCAACGCCAAAGGCGTGGGTGAGTACTACGTGCTGGAAGACAACCTGCGGGTACCCAGCGGCGTGAGTTACATGCTGGAAGACCGCAAGATGATGATGCGGCTGTTTCCGGAGCTGTTTGGACAAAACCGGGTGGCTCCCGTGGCCCACTACCCCGACCTGTTGCTGGAGACCCTGCGCGCCGTGTCTCCTGCGTCGTCTGACGAACCCACCGTTGTTGTGTTGACACCGGGCATGCACAACAGCGCCTATTTCGAGCACGCCTTTCTCGCGCAGCAAATGGGCGTGGAGCTGGTGGAAGGGCTTGACTTGTACACCAAGGACAATTTCGTCTACATGCGCACAACGCAAGGTCCACAACGGGTGGATGTGATCTACCGCCGGGTGGATGATGACTTCCTGGACCCCACGGTGTTCCGCTCCAACTCCACGCTGGGCTGTGCCGGATTGATGGACGCCTACCGCGCAGGCAACGTGAACATTTGCAACGCTGTGGGTACGGGCGTGGCCGATGACAAGTCGATCTACCCTTACGTGCCCAAAATGATCGAGTTCTATTTGGGGGAAAAACCCATTTTGAACAACGTGCCGACCTTCATGGGCCGCAAGCCGGATGACCTGAAGTACATCCTTGACAACCTGAAAGACCTGGTGGTCAAAGAGGTGCATGGTGCGGGCGGATACGGGATGCTGGTTGGACCTGCCTCGACCAAGGCCGAGATTGAGAGCTTCCGCAAGGCCGTGATTGCCAAGCCTGATGGTTACATCGGGCAGCCCACCTTGTCGCTGTCTACTTGCCCGACCTATGTCGAAAAGGGCATTGCTCCGCGTCACATCGATTTGCGACCGTTTGTCCTGTCCGGCAAAGAGGTGCAAATGGTGCCAGGTGGTTTGACACGGGTGGCGCTCAAGGCCGGTTCGCTGGTGGTGAATTCTTCGCAGGGTGGTGGCACCAAAGACACCTGGATTCTGGAATAGATGACCCACCCCTGCGCCGCTTCGCGTCAACCCTTCAAGGGGGTGGCGCTGGCAGACCGGCGAAGCCGGATCTGCGGCGCCTTCGGTTCAGAACTTTTCTCACGTTGCATTTCTTGTGCAACCACTTGGAGACAAAAACATGCTTTCTCGCACCGCTGATCACATCTTCTGGATGTCGCGCTATACAGAGCGCGCTGAAAACACCGCCCGCATCCTGGATGTGAACTACCAGACATCACTGCTGCCGCAGTCCAGCGTGGAAGCGCAGAAGGGCTGGGAAGGCTTGCTCGTCATCAGCGAGCTCATGCCAGCGTATAAAAAGAAGTATGGCAAGGAGATCACGAGCCGCAATGTGCTCGACTTCATGGTGAAAGATGAAACCAATCCGTCCAGCATTGCCTCCTGCTTGCGCGCTGCACGGGAAAACGCCCGGGCTGTGCGGGGTTCGCTGACCACAGAATACTGGGAAACCCAGAACCAGACCTGGCTGGAACTGCCGCGGCTGTTGAAGGGCAACGCTTTCGACCGCGACCCCAGCCAGTTTTTTGAATGGGTCAAATTCCGCTCGCACCTGTCGAGAGGGGTCGCCATCGGCACCATGCTGCGCGACGAGTTGTACAACTTTTACCGCATGGGCACCTTTCTGGAGCGGGCCGACAACACCGCACGTTTGCTGGATGTGAAATACCACGCTGCGTACAACGACAAGACCAGCGATGCCGGTTCGATGGACGAGGACTACGACTTCTATGAGTGGAGTGGCATTCTTCGCAGCGTGAGTGCTTTCGAGGTGTACCGCAAGGTCTACCGCGATGTGATCACGCCTGTGAAAGTGGCCGAACTGCTGGTCTTGCGCGCGGACATGCCGCGCAGCTTGCAAAACTGCATCAACGAGGTGGTCAACAACCTCAATGTGGTGGCCAATGACCTGTCGGGCGAAACGCTTCGCTATGCAGGCAAGTTGCGAGCCGATTTGCAGTTTGCGCGCATTGACGAAATTCTGGAGTTGGGCCTGCACGCCTTCCTGACCCAGTTCATGGACCGCGTCAATGGTTTGGGCATCCGCATCAGCAACGACTTCCTGGTACCCGCCTCCAACTGAGGTCCTGGCGCGTTTCAGCGCTCGCTGTGAGCCCGAATGCGGGAGCGCAGCCGGCGTGACCGATCCCATCGGACCCTTAACGTCCAGATGGCGCTGAACAGGAAGTAGACCAACAAGCCACTGGCCGTTGCCAGGATGGCAAGCCCCACCACCAGGGGCTTGCCCACCGTGGTGAGTTGGCGAACCGAGCGCTTGAACCGCTGGCGCCAGCTCGCGTCTGCAGGAGGCTCCTTCAACGCTTTGTCCAGGAAAGCGCTGGCTTGTTCATCGCTGACGGGGTCGTGCCCGAGGATGGCCTTGCCCAAGTGGTAAGCGCCGAAATACACGGGGCCAAATGTGACAGGGTTGGTCACCAGCGTACTGGCCACCGCCATGGGCAGGTTGGCGCGCAGTACGATGGCCGCGCCTGCGGCCAAGGGCATTTGTGCCACAGGGATCAGCAAGCCGAAAAAGATGCCCAGAGCCAATCCCATGGCGACGCCCTTGCGGCTGAAGTGCCACAGGCGGGGGTGGTGCAGGGCCGGCCCCATCCAGCGCAACCACCGGTTGTCTTTGATGGTTTGCGGGTTGGGCAGCCAAGCCTTGATGTGCTTTCTCATTGCCACAGTGTGCACCAGTGTGAGTAAGCCACGGTACCGACTCAGCGCGCAGACAACTGGGCTTGAATGGTCTGTCCGAGTTCGATCACGGCCATCGCGTAGTAGCTGCTCCAGTTGTAGCGTGTAACAGCGTAGAAATTGTCGGTTCCGGCCACATAGCTGCGCGGCGCATCGCCGTTTTCCAGCTCCACCAGCGCGAGGTTGCCGGTGTGTTGCAGCGCAGCGCCCTCCAGGCGAGCCCCTTTGTTTGTAAAACTGTTGACGCTGAAGGTGGGGAGAATGTCGGGAGCCAGCAGGCCATCGAGATCCACTTGAGGTCCATCGACCGATACAGGGAAATGGGTTGGCATGCCAGGTTGCCAGCCAAACGCTTTGAAATAGTTGGCCACCGAGCCGATCACGTCGGCCTGGCTGTTGAACAGGTCCACGCGGCCGTCACCATCGAAGTCGATGGCGTATTTGATCCAGCTGCTGGGCATGAATTGGGGCCAGCCCATGGCGCCAGCATAGCTGCCACGCAGCTCAAGCGGGTTGAGGCCACTGCGCCGGGTCAAGCTGAGGAACTGTTCCAGCTCGTCTCTGAAGAAAGCGGTGCGAGCCTCTGCTCGCGGGTGGCTGGAGGGGAAGTCAAAAGCCAGCGTGGACAGTGCATCGATCACCCGGAAGTTGCCGGTGTGTTGACCATAAATGGATTCCACGCCAATCACTCCAACAATCAGGCTTGCCGGCACGCCGAACTCGGCCTCCGCGCGCGACAGCCAGTCGCGGTTGTTCTCCCAAAAGGCCAGACCAGCGCGAATCCGAACAGGTTCGATGAACCTGGCACGGTAGGCGATCCAGTTTTTGGATGTGCCGCGGGGCGCCGGTTGCATGAGCTTGATGATCTGAGGTAGGCGTTGGGCCTGCCCGATTTGCTCACGCGCCCAACCCACATCCAGGTCGCGGCGCATCGCCAGGTCGGTCGCAAAAGCCATGGCTTCGCGTTGGGATGCATACAGAAGGGGTTGCTCATCGCTTTCAGTTGCACGGGCCAATGGCCGTTTTTTGGCTTCGCTGGCAGCGTGTGATGGCGCGACACAAGCCAACCATGCAGCGGCCACCAAGGCGAGAACGGTACGGGTCGGGTGCAATGAAAAAAGAGAGGTCAACGGGCGTTTCCTTTGGGCCAGGGCAATTGCTGGAACTCGCGTTGAAGTGTAGCCAGCGAGAGCGGGCTATGGCGGCTGTAACGCTGTGCTTCCAGCCGAATCAACCACAAGCTCACGCTTTGAGCGAAAGCTGTGTCGCCAAAATGCCGCTGGGTCAGCCGAGCCAGCTCGCGAGGGGGCGTTTGTTCGTCGGCGTCCAGGCCCAGTCTGTCGAGACGTTGGCGTGCGCGCGTGAGCAAACGCATCCATGGGTCGTGTTGCTGGCGTTCCCAGAGGTTCCAGGCGGCACCGGCCAGACTCACCGCCACCAGCACGCTGATCAAGACGTAGGCCAGATCGGTCCAGCCCGGTGCGTCGAAGCCGAGGTTTTTCAGCAAGCTGAGCTGGTTGCCCTGGCTGTAGTTGAGCACCGTCTGGTTCCAGCGGTTGTTGACCGCCTCCCAGACTGCACGCAAGTTGGCAGCAAGCGTGGGGTTGATGGTGCGCACCGCGCCTGCGAAGGCGCCTTCTGGAGCGAGCAGGCGCTCGAAGGAGCCGGTGCGTCCCGGTGATACGGCCGAGGTTGGATCCACGCGCACCCAGCCCTGACCTTCAAGCCAGACCTCGGTCCAGGCATGGGCATCGCTTTGGCGCACGGTCCAGAAACCATCCACGCTGTTGAGTTCGCCGCCTTGGTAGCCGGTCACGATGCGCGCAGGAATGTCCATGGCGCGCATGAGAATCACGAAACTCGATGCGATGTGCTCACAAAAACCCTCCCGCCTGTCAAACCAGAATTCGTCGGCGGTGTCGCGTCCGTAAATGCCCGGATCGAGTGTGTAGGTGTAACCCCCGGTGCGCAGTTTGTCGATGACCGCCTTTACCAGCGCCGGTGCATTTTCGGCACCAGCACCGTGTTCGCGGCGCAGAGCCTGGGCCAGGGCGAAAGTGCGTGGGTTGTACCCGGCGGGCAGCTCGACGAGGTCTTGCAGAGCCAACTCTGCTTGCAAGGGGCCGTGGCGGAACGATGTGTGGCTTTCTGCGCTGTAACGCAGCAGGCCACCCGTGGGCTGCCTGGTGCGCCAGTGCAGATCGGCGTTCATTTGCACGACTTGACCGGCGACTTGTGGCGCCTTGGCCGAGGCGTCCAGTGTGAGCAGCCAGGGGTGGCGGTGGGACTCGAGCGTCACGGTGTAACGAATGGGCTCCCCCGCCACGCTCAGGTTGGCCTCCAGTGCCACGCGCTTGGTGAAACCCGAACGCAAGGGCAACCACTCCGTACCATCGAAGGTGCTGAACACCGGGCCTCTGAAGTAGAGTTCATTTTGAGGTGGCGGGTCGCCTTCAAACTGCACACGCATGGCGATGCTGTCGTCCAGCGCGAGCTTCGCGATTTCGCCAACGCGCATCTGGCCCGACAGTCCGCTGCGCCCGGTCATGCTGTCACTGGGCATGCCCCATAAAGGGGCCATGCGCGGAAACAGCAAAAACAGCACCAGCATCACTGGCGCACCCAGCAGGGCCAAGCTGCCCGCGATGCGGGCGGATTGTTTGAGCGGCGCCCGGCCGACCGGCATGTGAGCGTTCACCAGCGCGGTGAGCAGGCCCAGCAGCGCGATCAGGATGCCGATCGCCGTGAGCAGCGACTGGGAGTAGAAGAAATGGGTCAGCAGTGTGAAGAAAGACAGAAAGAACACCACGAAGGCATCGCGTCGGGCGCGCATTTCCAGCGTCTTGAGCGCCAGCAGCACCACGATCAGCGTCACCCCTGCGTCTCGCCCCAGAATTGTGCGGTGGGTCAGCCACGTGCCGCCCAGTGTGAGTGCAAGCAAGCCAGCGCGCCAGGCCCAGCCTGGCAGGGGCTGGCCGCGCAAGGTGAGCCGGGCGCGCCAGATGAGCATGGCAGCGGTCAGCGCTGTGCACCACCATGGAATGTGGCCCACCTGCATGAAAACCACCCAGGCGACCACGGTGAGCAGGAACAGCGTATCGCGTGCCTCGCGAGGCAGATGCGCCATGGTTTCGCGCAGCCGAGCCGCTCGAGAAGCAGGTGGGGTGGCCGAAGAGGTCAACACAGCGCCATCGCCTCCAGACATTGTAATTTGTGGGCTGCGCCGTGGTCGGGAGCGAACTCTTTACCCGGCAGGCGCAGTCCGTAGTCCAAACCTTGTTCATCGGCCATCAGCAGCCAGGCTGTCAGCCGGGAGAGTCGTGACTCCAGGTCGGCAGCGCCACAGGTGGCGTGGTCAAGCCAGAGTTGCTGGCGTTGCATGGCCAGTGTGTCGCGGCTCACAAGATCATCGCGGCCGGCCGCGAAGGCCTGTGCAGCTTTTTTCCACACCACGGTTTTTTGAGGGTCGCCGCGGCGATAGGCCCGCACGCCATCGAACTCGCCCGAATTGCTCGATCGCGCAGATGCCGCGGCATGGCCGGGCTGTGGCTCGCCTGGGGGCAAAGGCGGAGGTTGCTGTTCTGGCGCGGGGAAAACGATCACCTGCGCCGCTGTTCGCCAGATGGTCCACACGCGAAAGGTGCCCAGGGGAAACAGCGTCACGGCAGTGAGCGCGGGTGTGCCATGGCGGCCACGCCGGTCGGGGGCCCAGGCCACATGAACAGTCTCGCTGCCTTGCGCGGGCACATCCAACCAAGCCAACCCGTCGTCATCACGCGAACCGCGGTGACTTGACACACCCAGTCCGATGCCAAAACGCGGTTTGCGCCGTTCGTTGGCCAAGCGCACTTCCAGCGAAACGGCTTGCCCAGCGTGCATGGACAGGGGTGGCGCGAGGTGGAGAGTGAGACCGCGCAAGTTGCTGTGGCACACATGCATGCCCACCACAGCGCTGCCTGCCAACAAAAAAGTCAACAGGTAACCCAGATTGAGCTGGTAGTTGATGCTGGCAACGAGCAGCAGCATCAACGTGAACCCCAGCATCCAGCCCGGTCGCGTAGGCAGGATGTAGACATTGCGCTGTGTGAGCGTCAAGGTGTCGGACGGCGGCAGGCGATTCAGAAACCACTGGCGCAACCGCTGGCGCAGCGGCGCCAGCAGATTGATTCGATCAAACAAACCCATGGAGCTGGAAGCAGACAACAGAATGCTCTTGTGCAGAATGGGGCATCAAGGAAGGGGCGTGGCCTTGACCATGGCCCGGACCTGTTCGACCGAGCCCCGGCCCGCGCTGCTCACGGGAATCAGCCGGTGGGCCGTGGTTTGTGGCAATACGGCAGCAATGTCATCGGGCGCCACATAGTCACGCGCGTTCATGTAGGCCTGTGCCTTGGCGGCGCGGACCACAGCGAGAGCCGCACGGGGTGACAGGCCTTGCGCAAACCATTTGCCCGAGCGGGTGGCTTCGATCAGGTTTTGCAGGTACTCCAATACCGGTTCGGCCGTGTGCACCGCCGCCACCGCCTTTTGCAGGTGTGCCAATTCGATGGGTGACAGCACCGGCTGCAAACCTTCGAGCAAATCGCGCCGGTCGTTGCCGCGCAGCAGCTCGCGTTCGGCGGCACGGGCCGGATAGCCCAAAGAAATGCGCATGTGAAAACGGTCGAGTTGGGACTCGGGCAGGGCGTAGGTACCGAGTTGATCGTGCGGGTTCTGGGTGGCAATCACGAAAAATGGCGCAGGCAGCGGCCGCGTCGATCCCTCAACCGTGACCTGTTTTTCTTCCATGGCCTCCAGCAGGGCACTTTGTGTTTTGGGACTGGCGCGGTTGATCTCGTCGGCCAGCAAAACCTGGGCAAACACCGGGCCAGGGTGGAACACGAAGCCCTCGCGCCCCCGTTCGTAAATGGACACACCCAGCAGGTCGCTGGGCATCAGGTCGGCCGTGAACTGAACGCGGGAGAAACGCAGGCCAAACGAGCGGGCCAACGCCTGCGCCAAGGTGGTTTTCCCCACGCCTGGAACGTCTTCGATCAGGAGGTGTCCGCCGGCCAGAAGGCAGGCCACGCAGTCGGCCACCTGGGCCTGTTTGCCCACGATCACCGTGTTAAGCTGGCTGAGCAATTGTTGGAGTTTTGAGTCGGCAATCATGCCGCGAACCATACCGTAAAACCGAGATGAGCCAGTCCACCGGATATTTCACCCACAAGGCTTGCTGGCAACATGAAATGGGCGCAGGGCACCCCGAGTGCCCCCAGCGGCTGGACGCCATCGAAGACCGCTTGTTGTCTTCGGGCCTCGATGTCGCGCTGCTGCGCCGCGAGGCCAATCCAGCCTCTCTCACCGACATAGCGCTGGCCCACGACCGCATGTACATTGCCAGCCTGCGTGGCCTGGCCGACAACCTTCGTGATGAGATCGCCGCCGGCGGCCCGACACATGCCCAGATTGACCCCGACACTTCGATCAATGTGCATTCCTGGGACGCTATCCTGCGTGCGGCCGGTGCCGCGCTGGACGCCACCGATGCCGTGATTGCCGGTGAGCTGTCCAATGCTTTTTGCTCGGTGCGCCCCCCGGGACACCATGCCACGCGCAAACAAGCCATGGGGTTCTGTTTTGTCAACAACGTGGCCGTGGCAGCCAAATATGCGCTGGAACGCCACGGGTTGAAGCGCGTGGCCATTGTCGATTTTGATGTGCACCATGGCAATGGCACGGAAGATATCGTGGCGGGCGACAGCCGCATCCTGATGTGCAGCTTCTACCAGCACCCGTTTTTCCCCGAGGGCGAACACCTGACAGCGGACAACCTGGTCAATCTGCCTGTACCCGCCTACACGCGCGGCATGGATATCCGCGAGTTGATCGACATGATGTGGCTGCCTCGCCTGGAAGCCCACAAGCCGCAGATGATTTTCATCAGCGCCGGGTTTGACGGCCACCGAGAAGATGACATGGGCCAGCTTGGCTTGGTCGAAAACGACTATGTATGGATCACCGAGCGCCTCATGGACGTGGCCAAGCGCCACGCCAAGGGCCGCATCGTGAGTTGCCTGGAGGGCGGTTACGACTTCAGCTCACTGGGGCGCAGCGTGGAAGCCCACCTGAGGGTGTTGGCAGGCGTTTGACAGGGGGCGTTCGCTTTCAGGCGCCTTCAGCGATCAAAGGCTTGACCACGGTCACTGGTACTGGGCAGGCATCCAGTAGCGACTGGGCCACCGAGCCCGGCGAGGTGTCATCGGACTCGCTGCGACCGCGGGCGCTCATGATGACGGCCTCGCAGGCATGGTTTTCCAGCATTTCCAGCAACATATGGGCTGGATCGCCCGAAGCCACTGCCACTTCTGGATGGTGCCCTGCTGCCTGCAGCAGTTTGAGCGCGGGACGCATGAGGTCGTGGGCGGCGGCTTCGCTGACTTTCTGAATCACGCTGGGGTCGTGGGCCACCACCATTTCATACAGATTGGCGGGTGACTGTACGTTGGCCACCACAAAGCGGGCCTTTAAGCCGCAAGTGGCCAGGTGCAGGGCGTGATGCACCGCATCAAGTGAGCGGGGAGAACCGTCTGTAGGTAATAGGATCTTGATCATGCAGGCCTGATTCTTTCTGTCGGATGGTTGGAGTTCTTTTTGGTGTCGCCTTAAAGCTGCAAAAGCGTTTTTGCGTGCCTTGCATACACAATACGCCCATGAACGACACCACTCAAGCCCTGTTGCTGCACCGCCGCGATGACCGTGGCGTGCACACCATCACGCTGAACGCACCGCGCAGTTTCAATGTTCTGTCTGAAGGCATGATGGCCGCCTTTCAACATGCGCTCAATGATGTCGCACTTGATCAAAAGGCTCGTGTGGTGGTCGTGGCCGCCGAAGGCAGGGCCTTTTGCGCCGGTCACGATTTGAAGCAGATGCGGGCCCAGCCTGAACTGGCGTATTACCAGGCTCTGTTTGCCCAGTGCTCACGAATGATGATGGCTGTGCGCAAACTGGAGGTGCCGGTGATTGCGCGGGTACAGGGTTTGGCCACGGCAGCAGGTTGCCAGCTGGTCGCGCAGTGTGATCTGGCGGTGGCGGCGCGAGAGGCAACGTTTGGTGTGAACGGCATTGATGTGGGGTTGTTTTGCGCGACACCCAGCGTGGCTTTGTCGCGCAACATGCTGCCCAAGCAAGCCATGGAGATGCTGCTCACAGGTGATTTCATCTCGGCCGATGAGGCGAGGGTTCGCGGGCTGGTGAACCGCGTGGTGGCGGCAGATGAACTGGACGCCGAAGTCGCTGCGCTGGTTGACCGGCTACTGACCAAGCCGCGCGAGGCCTTGGCCATGGGCAAGGCGCTGTTTTACCGGCAGCTTGAAACGGGCATGGAGTCGGCCTATCAGTTGGCTGGCCAAAGCATGGCATGCAACATGGTGCATGAGGTGGCTCAGGAGGGCGTTCAGGCGTTCATCGAGAAGCGCTCGCCGAGCTGGTGAGACAGAGCAGCCGTTGCCACGCGAACCCGTCAAACACTATTTGAAAATTCATGGATACGCTCGCCTCTCCGCCGCCGCCGATTGAAGATTTGAATGCCTGGCTCCAGGGATTCTTGCAGCCCACCGTCTGGATCGAGTTTTCAGTCCTGGCCGCGTGTGTCCTGGTGGCCTGGGGTGTGGCCTCGCTGCTGCGCAAAGCCTTGGGTATGCAGGATGAGCGGACTTCGGTGTTGTTTGGCCGTGGCGTTGTTGACGGGGTGTTGTTTCCTGCGCTGTTGCTCGTTTTGGGCTATTTCGCGCGGGCAGTTTTGCTGAAATATGTGCCGCTGGCGGTATTCAAAGTGGCAATCCCGGTTCTGGTTTCGCTGGTGGTCATCCGCTTTGGCGTCAAGGTGCTGCAGGTGGCACTGGCTTCGGCACCTTGGGTCAAGGCCCTGGAGCGCTCGATTTCCTGGCTGGCATGGCTGGGTATGGTCCTGTGGGTGAGTGGTTTGTTGCCGGTGGTGCTCAGGGAGCTCGATGCGATCACCTGGACCATGGGCAGTTCTGCCCTCAGCCTCCGAACCATGATTGAAGGGGCGCTCACAGCAGGTGCTGTGTTGATCTTGGCCCTGTGGGTGTCGTCTGCGATAGAAGCCCGCCTCCTTCGCAAAGCGGTTGGCAGCGATTTGAGTTTGCGCAAAGCGGTGAGCAACGCCACCCGGGCACTGCTCATGTTCCTAGGTTTGATTGTCGCGCTCTCGGCCGTTGGCATCGACCTCACTGCCCTGTCGGTGTTGGGTGGCGCGATTGGTGTGGGTATCGGCTTTGGCCTGCAAAAGCTGGCGTCGAATTACGTGAGCGGGTTTGTGATCCTTGCTGAACGCAGCATGCGTATTGGTGACAACGTGCGCGTTGACAACTTTGAGGGTCGCATCAGCGATATCAATGCGCGTTACACCGTTATTCGATCGCTGGGCGGGCGCGAGTCGATCGTGCCAAACGAGGTTCTGATCACGACGCGGGTAGAAAACCTCTCGTTGGCCGACACCCGTGTCTGGCTGTCTACAGTGGTGTCGGTGGCCTATGACAGCGATGTGTCATTGGTGATGCGCTTGCTTGAGGGCTCAGCGCTGGCGCAGCCGCGGGTGGTGCGCAATCCAGGGCCAAGTGCCGCGCTATCGGCCTTTGGGGCCGATGGCCTGGAGTTCACGCTGGGCTACTGGATCGACGACCCAGAGAATGGGCAGTTGGGATTGCGCTCTGAAATCAACCTGGCCATCCTGGCCTCGCTGCGCGAAAACGGGGTGGAGATACCATTTCCGCAGCGCGTGGTGCACATCAGGTCAGAAACCTGATCAGGACAGTCGGGCGTTATTGCATCAGGCTGGGGAGCAACAAGGCAATTGACGGCACTGCAATCAGAATGCCCAAGCGCACCACGTCGGCGATGACAAATGGCCATACCCCCCGATACAGGGTACTGAGCTTCACCTCGGGCAACAACGAGTTGAGAACGAACAGGTTGAGGCCCACCGGCGGCGAGATCAGCCCTATTTCAACAATGGTGACGATCAAAATGCCGAACCAGACGGGGTCAAACCCCAGGCCCACGATGACAGGGAAAAACACGGGAATGGTGAGCAGAACGATGGCGAGTTCTTCCATCACCATGCCCAGCGCAAGGTAGATGCCCATCATCATCACCACGACCATGACCGGATGGGGGCTGAACTGCAGCACAAAATCGCGCAAGTCGCCAGGCATGCTGGTGAAGTTGATGAAGTTGGTGAAAATCATCGCTCCGATCAGAATCGTGAACAGCATCGCGGTGGTGCGCGAGCTTTCGATCAGAACCTCCATCAGCACTCTGGGTGAGAGTGACCCTCGAAGCAAGGCAAAAAAGAAAGCACCAGCAGCACCGACACCGGCGCCTTCGGTGGCGGTGAACACGCCGCCGTAAATGCCACCGATCACCAGCGCGAACAGCAGGGCCACACCCCAGACGCCGCGGATGGCGGCCAGGCGCTCTTTCCAGGTAAAGCGCTTGGCTGGAGGGCCGGCTTCCGGGTCGCGCCAGGTGATGAATACCACGGCCATGCACAGGCAGAGGATGGCCACAATACCGGGCAAGATGCCGGCAATGAAAAGGCGGCCGATATCGGTCTCTGTGATGATGCCGTAGATCACCAGAACCGTGGAAGGGGGAATGAGGATACCCAGCGTACCGCCAGAGGCGATCGCGCCCGTGGCCAGCGTGTCTTTGTAGCCATGGGCTTTCATTTCCGGGAATGCCACGCGCGACATGGTGGCCGCTGTGGCGATCGACGAGCCGCAGATCGAACCAAAGCCGCCCGAGGCAATGATGCTGGCCATGGCCAGTCCCCCCCGCTTGTGGCCCACGAAAGCGTTGGCGGCCGTGAACAGTTCGCGCGCCATACCAGCCCGCGAGACAAAGTTGCCCATCAACACAAACAGGGGGATGACCGACAGAACATAGTGAAACCCGGTTTCAAAAATGGTCTGGCTGGTGCTGGCGAAAGCTGGGGTCCACCCGCGCAAAAGCCCCAGACCCACAATGCCGGAAATTGACATGGCCACGGCCAGGGGTATGCGCAAGAAAGCGAGCGCAAACACGGCGAGAAAGCCCAGAAATGCTTCGGTCATGATTGGGCTCCAGACGCGGAGTTCTCGTGGTTGGCTGACATGTTTGGCTTGAACATGAAAAGAAAATGCACCAGTGCAGTGACCACCAGCAGCGCAGTCATGATCCAGGCTACGGGTGCAATCGAGAGCTGCAAGTGCACGGTGGTGTCGCCGTATTCGGCAAAGCGCTCGGCGCGCATCGCCATGAGCCTGGCAAGGAAGCCGAAAACAGCGCCGCTGATCAGATGCACCAGGCGCATTTGTGTGCTTTTGAGCCAATGGGGGATGAAGGCGTCGAGCGAGTCAAACACCACATGCTCATTGCGCCATGACACCAGGGGCAGGGCGCTGAAAATCACGATGACCATCAGAATTTCAGTCAACTCGAGGCCCCCGGGCACCGAATTGTTGAAAAACTTGCGGCCAACCACATCGATCAGGGTGAGCCACATGAGTGAAAACAGGGCCGTCGCGGCGGTGAGACCGGTTGTCCTGTTGAGCAGTTTGTCTAGGTGCTTGGGCATGGTGGAATCATCGGCCAAAAAAAGGGCGGGGCAGTGCCTTAGCGACTGCCCCGCCTGTGATGCTGGAGATGGGTTTATTTTACTTTGGCAATTTCTGCGCGGAATTCCGCGAGAGCGCCCTTAGGATCCTTCAAGCCCTTGGCCTGTGCAGCCGCTGCCCACCTGGTTTCCAGAGACTCTTGCTTGTCCGCCACAGCTTTGACGAAGGCTTTGTCAGCCATGATTCGGGCCACGCCTTGTGCTTTTTGAGCGCCATCGCGACTTGCGGCGTCGACTTTGTCCCAGCCTTCGCCGAACATGCGGGCGGCGGGCTCGCCAGACAGCTTGTCGACCACGGCCTTGTCAGCGGCCGACAGGGCTTTGTACTTGTCCTGGTTCATCATGAAGACGAAGCTGGTGTTGTACAGGCCGCCCGGGAAGGTTGTGGCGTGTTTGACCATGCTGAGCTTGAACGAGGCGATGGACTCGTCCGGGAAAAACGTACCGTCCATCACACCGGTGGACAACAGTTCGAAAGACTCGGGAGCGGGCTTGAGCGTGGTGTTCCAGCCCATGGCCTTGGAGAGTTCGTTGATGTTGCCACCACCGATGCGGAACTTCAGGCTGGATGCCTCTGCTGCCGAGGTCACCGGCATTTTGCTGTTGAATATGATGCCAGGGCCATGCGTGAACACGGCCAGTACTTTGACGCCACGGTGTTCACCCAGCGGTGCAAAGTACTTGTCATAGATGCGCTGGTAGGCGACGGAAGTGGCCGTGGCATCGTCGCCCAAGAAGGGGAACTCGGCCACTTGGGTGTTGATGAAGCGGCCGGGAGTGTAGCCGTCTACCGTGTAGGAGATATCGGCCAAGCCATCGCGAACGGCATCAAAAGTGCCCGGCGCTGACACAACGCCTTTTGGCAAGATGTTGCACTTCATGCTGCCAGCGCTCTCTTTGGCGAGCTTGTCACACCAGTCTTTCTGCACCGTGCTGAGCGTGTGCGTAGGGGGCAACCAGCTGGAAACGGTGAAAACCGTTTCGGCAGAGGCCGCACCACTGGCGAGCAGCGTGGCAGAGACGGCGGTGGCGAGAGCGTAGCGAAGCTTCATATGATGTCCTTGTGGCCGAGTGGATATGGTTACAAACAATAATTGGTTTGCCAGCTTTAACTATAGGCCCATAGCTTGTGTTTGCCCCTCCAGATTTACCCCAATTAGCCGACCGACTGGTTGGTTAATTTTTGTGCCTGTTCCTTGACTACCGGCCCTGTGATCAGCAGACGGGATTTTGGGGTCTTTGCGCAGCTTGGACATTCAAACCCTATAATCATAAAAAAGCACGATCGTTCGTTTATGTGCCGCAATAGCAGGCAGGCGCACGTTCAATTGCAGTATCTGGGTGCGGGCATACAATGTTGATTGACGTGTACGTCAATCAGGCGTGCACCCGATTTTTCCGATCCGTTTTCACAAAACTTGCAGGAGCAACCGAATATGAAGGTCATCGTCCCCGTCAAACGCGTGGTGGATTACAACGTCAAAGTGCGCGTCAAGAGCGACGGCAGTGGTGTGGATATTGCCAACGTCAAGATGAGCATGAATCCATTTGACGAAATTGCTGTCGAGGAAGCCGTTCGACTGAAAGAAAAGGGCGTGGCCACCGAAGTGATCGCCGTGTCATGCGGTGATGCCAAGTGCCAGGAAACCCTGCGCACGGCCATGGCCATTGGCGCTGACCGCGCCATCCTGGTTGAAACCACTGAAGAACTGCAACCTTTGGCGGTCGCCAAGCTGCTCAAAGCCTTGATGGACAAAGAGCAACCGGGTCTGGTGATCCTGGGCAAGCAGGCCATCGATGACGACTGCAACCAGACCGGTCAGATGCTTGCCGCGCTGGCCGATCTGCCACAAGCCACTTTCGCCAGCAAAGTTGAAGTGGCCGATGGCAAGGCTTCGGTCACCCGCGAAGTTGACGGTGGTCTGGAGACCTTGTCGGTCACTTTGCCGGCCATCATCACCACCGACCTGCGCCTGAACGAGCCGCGTTATGTGACGCTTCCCAACATCATGAAGGCCAAGAAAAAGCAGATGGACACCGTCAAGCCCGAAGACCTCGGCGTGGACGTTGCCCCGCGCATCAAGACCTTGAAGGTCAGCGAGCCGCCCAAGCGTGGCGCCGGCATCATGGTGCCCGATGTGGCCACGCTGGTGGACAAGCTCAAGAACGAAGCCAAGGTGATTTAACCCCCCGCGCCGCCTTCGGCGTCACCCCCCAGGGGGCGGCGCTGGTGGCCCGGCGAAGCCGGTTCCACGGCGCCCTGGGTTTAAGACACTTCGTTCAAACATCTTTTCTGGAATCTCATCATGACCTCTCTCGTTATTGCTGAACACGACAACGCTTCGATCAAAGGCGCCACGCTCAACACCGTCACGGCGGCTGCCGCTTGCGGTGGTGATGTGCACGTGCTGGTGGCGGGCCACAACGCGGGCGAAGCCGCCAAGGCCGCTGCGGCCATCGCTGGCGTGGCCAAAGTGATCCACGCCGATGCGGCTTACCTGGAACACGGCCTGGCCGAAAACATGGCTGCTCAGGTGCTGGCCATTGCATCGAACTACAGCCACATCCTGTTCCCCGCCACCGCGTCGGGCAAAAACATTGCCCCGCGCGTGGCCGCCAAACTCGACGTGGGTCAGATCAGCGACATCACCAAAGTGGATGCTGCTGACACCTTCGAGCGCCCCATCTACGCGGGCAACGCCATTGCCACAGTGCAGAGCATGGATGCCACCAAGGTGATCACCGTCCGCACCACGGGCTTTGATCCGGCTGCTGCAACCGGCGGGTCTGCTTCCGTGGAAACGGCTGAAGCCGTGGCTGACAGTGGCAAGACCACGTTTGTGGGCAGCGAGATCGCCAAGAGTGACCGCCCTGAACTGACCGCGGCCAAAGTGATCGTCTCTGGTGGCAGGGCTCTGGGTTCCAGCGAGAAATTCGACGAAGTCATGACGCCTCTGGCCGACAAGCTGGGTGCAGCGCTGGGCGCCAGCCGCGCAGCGGTGGATGCAGGCTATGCGCCCAACGACTGGCAAGTGGGCCAGACCGGCAAGATCGTGGCGCCCCAGCTGTACATCGCCTGTGGCATCTCCGGCGCCATCCAGCATCTGGCCGGTATGAAGGACTCCAAAGTCATTGTCGCGATCAACAAGGACCCTGAGGCCCCGATCTTCTCGGTGGCCGACTACGGTCTGGAAGCCGACCTGTTTGTGGCAGTGCCCGAGCTGGTCAAGTCGCTCTGATCCCGGGATCGCGACAAAGGGCATCGTTCGCGATGCCTTTTTTTTACCCATTTTGCAGAAACAGGAGTTGAGACCATGAGCTACACCGCCCCCCTGAAGGACATGCTGTTCAACATCGAGCACATCGCTCGAATCGATCAAGTGGCCGCTTTGCCCGGTTTTGAAGACGCTGGCCTTGAAACGGCCCAGGCTGTGCTCGAAGAATGCGCCAAGCTGAACGAAGGCGTGGTTGCGCCTTTGAACTGGGAGGGTGACAAGAATCCTTCTTCTTTCAAAGAAGGCAAGGTCACCACCACCCCTGGTTTCAAGGATGCCTACAAGCAGTTCGCTGAAGGCGGCTGGCAGGGCTTGCAACATCCGGCCAGCTTCGGCGGCCAAGGCCTGCCCAAGACCATTGGTGCGGCCTGTATTGAAATGCTCAACAGCGCCAACATGAGCTTTGCGCTGTGCCCCCTGCTGACCGATGGCGCCATCGAAGCCTTGCTGACTGCGGGCAGCGACGACCTCAAATCGATTTACCTGGAAAAGCTGGTGAGCGGCGAGTGGACCGGCACCATGAACCTGACGGAACCCCAGGCTGGCAGTGATCTTGCAGCCGTACGCAGCCGCGCCGAGCCGCAGCCCGACGGCACCTACAAGGTGTTCGGCACCAAGATATTCATCACTTACGGTGAACACGACATGGCCGAGAACATCGTGCACCTCGTGCTGGCCCGTGTGACCGGCGCGCCAGAGGGCGTGAAAGGCATCAGCCTGTTCGTGGTGCCCAAGTTCATGGTGACAGCCGATGGCTCGCTGGGTGACCGCAACGACGTGCATTGCGTTTCCATCGAACACAAGATGGGCATCAAGGCTTCGCCGACCGCGGTGCTGCAATATGGCGACAACGGCGGCGCTGTGGGCTACATCGTGGGTGAAGAGAACCGTGGCCTGGAGTACATGTTCATCATGATGAACGCTGCACGGTACGCCGTGGGGGTGCAGGGCATTGCGGTGGCCGAGCGCGCCTACCAAAAGGCCGTGGGCTACGCGAAGGACCGCGTGCAGAGTCGCCCGGTGGATGGCAGCATGAGCGCAGCAGCGCCCATCATCCACCACCCCGATGTCAAGCGCATGTTGATGACCATGCGCGCCAGCGTGGAAGGCTGCCGCGCGATGGCCAGCGTGGCGGCAGCGGCCTACGACGCTGCGCACCACCACACGGACGCCGATGTGCGCAAGCAAAACGCCGCTTTCTACGAGTTCCTGGTGCCGTTGGTCAAAGGCTACAGCACCGAGATGAGCCTGGAGATGACGAGCCTGGGCGTGCAGGTACACGGCGGCATGGGCTTTATCGAGGAAACCGGCGCGGCCCAGCACTACCGCGACGCGAAGATTTTGACGATCTACGAAGGCACGACCGCGATTCAGGCCAACGATCTGGTGGGTCGCAAAACGGCGCGCGACGGCGGCGCAGGTGCCAAAGCCATTGCAGCGCAAATCGAAAAGACCGAAGCCGAGTTGACGAAGCGCGGCAGCGCGCAATCGTTGGCGGTGGCCAAGCGCTTGACGGCTGCGCGACTGGCGTTTGTGGATGTGGTCGAGTTCATCGCAGCCAATACCCGCTCCAACCCGAACGCGGCTTTTGCCGGCAGCGTGCCCTACCTGTTGCTGGCCGGCAATCTGATGGCCGGATGGCAGTTGGCGCGCTCGCTGCTTGTCGCTGAAGACCAACTGGCTGCCGGCGTGGATGCCGCGTTCATGCAGAGCAAGATCACCACTGCGCGTTTCTATGCCGACCACATTTTGAGCCGTGCACCAGGCGTGCGCGATGCGATCGTGGAGGGCGCTGAATCCGTCACCGCGCTGGCGGCCGAAGCCTTCTGATTTCTTGCGATTCGCACCTGCCTGTCGCAACTCAGACAGGTGCGATGCCCAACCTGATTCAGAATTTGTCCACGCTGTCGCCTTCGCTGAACAGCCTTTGAATTCCCCTACGGAGACATACCTTAATGACCACCCGCCAACGCGCGCCATTGCCGCCGGTGCTGCAAAAAATCAAGTTCCCTGTGATCGGCTCGCCGCTGTTCATCATCAGCAACCCCAAGCTGGTGATCGCGCAGTGCAAGGCCGGTGTGGTGGGCTCGATGCCTGCGCTCAACGCCCGTCCCGCTGCTCAACTGGACGAGTGGCTGGCCGAAATCACCGAAGCCCTGGCCGCACACGACAAGGCCAATCCGGACAACCCGTCTGCGCCGTTTGCGATCAACCAGATCGTGCACAAGAGCAACGACCGTCTGGAGCAGGACATGGCGCTGTGCGAGAAGTACAAGGTGCCGATCATCATCACCAGCCTGGGTGCGCGCGAAGATGTGAACAAGGGCGTTCAGTCGTGGGGCGGCGTGGTGTTGCACGATGTGATCAACAACGTGTTTGCACACAAGGCTATTGAAAAAGGCGCTGACGGCTTGATTCCGGTGGCGGCTGGCGCCGGCGGCCATGCCAGCGTGAAAAGCCCGTTTGCAATGGTGCAGGAGATTCGCGAATGGTTCGATGGTCCGATTGCACTCTCTGGTTCCATCGCTTCGGGCGGGGCCGTTCTGGCGGCACAGGCCATGGGCGCTGACTTCGCTTACATCGGCTCGGCGTTTATCGCCACCGAAGAAGCGCACGCCGTGGATGGCTACAAAGCCATGATCACCCAGAGCGACTCAGACGATATTGTCTACAGCAACTTCTACACCGGCATCCACGGCAACTACCTCAAAGGCAGCATCGAAGCCGCCGGCATGGACCCCAACAACCTGCCCGACAGCGATCCGAGCAAGATGAACTTCTCGACCGGCGAGGGCGCCAATGCTGCCAAGGCCTGGAAGGACATCTGGGGCTGCGGTCAGGGCATAGGCGCCATCAAGGAAGTGATGCCGGCCGCCGATCTGGTGGCACGCTTCAAGCGGGAGTACGCCGAGGCAAAAGCGCGCATCTGCGGCGGTTGACCGGGCTCAGTCGCTCTCTGGAAAACCACCGCTGGCCGGTGGTTTTTTGTTGGTCACCGCCAACTGCTCGGCCATAACCCTGGCCAGCCAGTCCATGACCACACGCACCCGCTTGGGCAGGTTGCGCCGGTGGGCGTAGAGCAGGGTCACCGGCATGGCGCGCGGTCGCCACGAAGGGAGCACGGGCACAAGCCGGCCTTGATCGATCAGCTCGACCACGCCGACGAGAGGGGCCTGTATCAATCCCAACCCGGCGAGGCAAGCTGCGGTATAGGCTTCTGAGCTGTTGACGGTGATGGCGCCCGTCATGGGTAAGGCCGCATTGGCTTCAGCGTCAGCGTATTCGAAGCCAGTCGGCGGGGCACCCAGGGTCGGGCTGTAGTGAACCAGTTTGTGTTGTGCCAGATCGGTGAGTGCCTGAGGCGTTCCGTGGTGCTTCAGGTAAGCGGGGCTCGCGCAGTTCACCATGGACATGTGCCCCAGCGGGCGGGCGACCAGTCCGCTATCGGTCAATTGGCCTGCTCGCAGGACGCAATCAAAGCCCTCACGCACGAGATCAACCAGGCGGTCGGTGCTGCTGACCTCCAATGTGAGATGAGGGTGCTGCGCCAGCAGGTCGGGCAGGCGTGGCATCACGGTGTTGCGCGCCATGCCGCTCGACATGTCGATGCGCACCCGGCCCTTGAGTGATCCGCCATCGGGGTGCTGAAACAGGGATTGCAACTCATCCAGATCACTTAGCACGTCTTTGCAGCGTTCGAAGCAAAGCAGACCATCTTGTGTGAGTTGCACACGCCGGGTGGTGCGGTGAAGCAAGCGCGTTCCCAACTGGTTTTCGAGCTGTTGGATCGCATTGGAAACCGTGGCGCGCGGCAATCCCAGTTGCTCCGCCGCTTGCGTGAAGCTGGACAGTTCTGCGACGCGGGCAAAGACTTCAAGGCGTTGTGTGAGGCTCATTGTTATCAATTATTGGTCAATCTATTCAGGATTTGAATATTTATTCGATTGAATGGCGTAATTAGAGTTGAGACTTTCCCCTGCATTGATGCTGTTTTGAAAGGTCACCACGTGTCACAAACCCCGCCTCACGCCACCCCTATTGCCCTGGTCACGGGCGGCAGCCGAGGGCTTGGTCGCAACACCGCACTTCACCTGGCCCGCAAAGGCAGTGACGTGGTGCTCACGTACCGCAGCCAGAAAGCCGAAGCTGACGAAGTTGTGGCGCAGATTGCTTCGTTGGGGCGCCGCGCTGTGGCGCTGTCGCTGGATGTTGCCCAGACCACTTCTTTCCCTGCTTTTGCCGACTCGCTTGGTGAGGCGCTGCAACGCGGGTGGCGACGCGAGCGGTTTGACCATCTGGTGAACAACGCAGGGACAGGGCTGCATGCCCGTTTCGTGGAGACCACAGAGGCCCAGCTTGATGCGCTCTACAGCGTGCATGTGAAGGGCGTCTTTTTCCTGACCCAGGCGTTGCTGCCTTTGATGAACGATGGCGGCCGGATCGTCAACCTGTCATCGGGACTGGCCCGCTTCACCTTGCCGGGGTCGTCGGCCTATGGGTCGATGAAGGGTGCGGTTGAAGTGCTCACGCGCTACATGGCCAGGGAGCTGGGTCCGCGCGGCATCGCGGTCAACGTGGTCGCACCCGGTGCCATCGAAACCGACTTCAATGGTGGAGCGGTGCGCGACAACCCCCAATTGAACCTGCAGATCGCTTCCAGCACGGCTCTGGGGCGTGCGGGCCAGCCGGACGACATCGGTCCGATGATTGCCTCCCTGCTGCAGCCCGACAACCGCTGGATCAATGCCCAGCGCATCGAAGCTTCGGGGGGCATGTTTCTTTGAGCCAAGCCGGGTTTTGACCGGTGTTGGCAAGGGTCTTCGATTCGGGCCATGAGGCAACGGCGCCGCGAAGGCCCCGCAACCTTTGCACTCAGGGGTTGCGCGGTCCCGATGAAATGAGCGCTCTGGCCCAATCTGGGATGTTGGGCAGAAAGCGGCCTGGTTCGGGTGCGTATTGCACGCCATCTTCATCCGAGAGCCGGGCCACGGAGCCGCCGTTTTTCCACTCGGCGTACAGCCAGTCGTCGTTTTCGCGCACCAATCCTGGTGGCGGAGAGCCCAGCGGGGTGAAGGGTGTTTTCTTCAAGGCAGAGTCCATGTAGTCGATCCAGATGGGCAACGCGGCTCGGCTCCCCGATTCGCTGCTGCCCAGGCTGCGAGGCTTGTCGTAGCCCATCCAGACGGCGGTGGCCAGCGTGGGGTGATAGCCAGTGAACCACGCATCAACGGCGTTGTCTGTTGTACCGGTTTTGCCGTAGATGTCGCGCCGTTTGAGTTGTGCCTGGGCGCGGGCGCCCGTGCCATAGCGTGTGACGTCGTTCAGCAGGCTGGACATGACATAGGCATTGCGGGCCGGGATCGCCCGGTTGTCTTCGGTCAGATTTTCCGGTGCGGCTTCCTCGAAGAGCACCTTGCCTTGTGCATCGGTGATTTTTTCGACAACCACTGGCGAGACCCGCCAGCCGCCGTTGGCCAGGGTGGCGTAGGCGCGAACCATCTGCAGTGGGGTCACGCTGCCGGTTCCCAGGGCCAGGGTGAGGTTGCTGGGTTGCCGGGCTGCGTCAAGCCCAAACCGCGTGACCCAATCACGAGCGCGCGCCACGCCCACGTGGTCCAGTACCCTCACACTCACCAGATTGCTCGATTTGGCCAATGCTTCGCGCAAGGTGATGGGGCTTTCGCCGCCCGCGTGGCTGTTGCTCGGGCTCCACCCATTGGCGGCGGTATAGGGAAGGTCGTCGATCAGGCTGCCGGGCATCACCCGCTCTTCGAGTGCGGCCGAATACAGCAAGGGCTTGAAGCTGGAGCCAGGTTGCCGCCAGGCCTGGGTCACATGGTTGAAGGGTTGGCGCGATTGATCAAAGCCGCCCACCAGTGCACGAACGCGCCCTGTTTTCGAGTCCATGGAAACCAGGGCCGCTTCGACTTCTGGCCATTGGCTGATTTCCCATTCGGTGGGGGAGCCCTTCTGGCCCGACTGCACCACTCGAACGACCGATCCCCGCTGCAGGCTGAGCTCCTTTTTTGCCTTGCTTTTGAGGCCCGCGCGGGCCCAGCGAATGCCCGAACCGCTGAGCGTGACACGCTCACCTGTGCTCAGTTGAACGGCTATCTCTTTTGAATTGGCCTTGAGCACAATGGCCGCACGCAGGGTGTCGTCATCGGAGTGGTCTTTGAGTGCCTCGGCGGCGAGGCTGGCCAGATCGGGATTGTTGTTGTCTGGAAGCTCTTCAAAGCCTTCAGGGCCGCGCCAGGCGCCGCGCCTGTCATAGCTCAGTACGCCGCGTTGAACGGCGGCATAGGCTGCTCGCTGGTCGTCAGCCATCAGCGATGTGGTCACGCGGATGCCGCTGGAATAGGCCTCGGTTCCATAGCGTTCGACCACAATCCTGCGCGCCATTTCAGCCACATGGGGTGCATGCAGGTCTTTTTCGCCGGGTGTGCGCAAGGTGATTTTTTCATCGCGAGCGGCCTTCCACTGCACTTCGCTGATTGCGCCAGTGGTTTTCATGCGCTCCAGCACCACGCGCTGGCGTTTGATGGCCCTGTCCATGTTGGCCACGGGGTTGGCGTAGTAAGGGTTTTGCGGCAAACCGGCGAGCATGGCGGCTTCGGCAGTGGTGAGCTCGTCCATGGTTTTGCCGAAATAGGTCTTGGCTGCCGCCGCAAATCCATAGGCGCGCTGGCCAAGAAAGATCTCGTTGAGGTAGATCTCCAGGATGCGGTCCTTGGAGAGCGCGTCTTCCACTTTGAACGCCAGCATGATCTCTTTGGCTTTGCGTTCGACGGAAAACTCTCGGGTGAGCAGCATGGTGCGAACCAGCTGTTGCGTGATTGTGCTGGCGCCTTGCTTGCGCCCGCCGGTGAGCGCGGCCACGACGGCTCGAGCCATGCCTTTGGGATCAATGCCTGAATGCTCGCGAAAGCGCGCATCTTCTACCGCCAGCACGGCTTCTTGCAGTATTTTGGGGGTTTTGGACAGGGGCACATAGATGCGCCGTTCGGTACCGAACTGGGCAATTTCAACCCCGTCAGCAGTGAAAATTTGTAGCGGCAACTTGGGCGTGTAATTGACGATGCGGTCGATAGACGGCAAGTCAAACGTGGCCGCCGAGGCTGGCGGCACAGTGCAAAACAGTGCAAAAGAGCAGAGAAGCCCGGCAGCAGTGGCCCGGCGCAGAGAGTTTCCTGACATGGGTCGATTATCCCGGGCTTGTGTGAAGTGGGTGTGCGGCCTTGTAACGGGACGCACATCAGGTTGTCGAAGTGCTACCGACCGACCCAACCACCACACACCGGAAACACCTGGCCAACGAAACAATTCGCGTTGTCGCTGCACAGGTAGGCGGCAAATTCGGCGTCTTCTCTGGCGCTGACCAGGCGCCCCAGCGGCACTTCCCGGGCCAACCGCTCCTGAAAACGCGGATTGGCTTGAACCTCGGGCGGGAAGTAGGTGGGGTTGTCGACAAAGTTCTGCGCAATCAGGTTGATCTGCACATTGTGCGACGCTGCTTCAAGTCCGACGGCTTGAACATAGGCGGTCTGAGCGCCGCGAGCGGCACAGTAGGTCGACGCGCGCTTGATGCCGCGCAGCGCGGCAGCGCTGCCCATGACCAGGATTTTGCCGCTGCGTCGCTGGATCATGGCCGGCAGTGCGGCTTTGATCAGGCGGGGCAGGGGGTCGACCAGGGCCGAGAAAACAGTGCGCCACTCGTCGTCGTCAACTTCGCTGGCGGGGGTGGTGGGTGCCGCGATGGCCAGGTTGGCAATCAGGATATCGATTTCACCCGCCTGCCCTATTTCGGCAGCGGCAGCTTGCGGTTCGACCAGTGGTATTTCGCTGGTGATCACCGTGGCCCCATGCGCTCTCAAAACTTCGCACAGCGTAGGCCCCATGAATTCTCGCCATTGGGTGACCAAAATACGTTTGTTGGAGAGCATGGGCATGGTGGATCTTTCAGGGACGGTTGGATCCGTTCATCATAGAGAGGCGGTGTCTAAGGGCTGTCAAGAGCGTGTCAGCTCAGCGCAGGGCCGCCCCAGGCGGAATCAGCCCCCTCGGGGGGCAGCGACCCGAGCAGCGGCGCAGCGTGGGGGCCATCGATTCAGCGCAGGGCCGCCCCAAGCGGAATCAGCCCCCTCGGGGGGCAGCGACCCGCGCAGCGGCGCAGCGTGGGGGCCATCGATTCAGCGCAGGGCCGCCCCAAGCGGAATCAGCCCCCTCGGGGGGCAGCGACCCGCGCAGCGGCGCAGCGTGGGGGCCATCGATTCAGCGCAGGGCCGCCCCAAGCGGAATCAGCCCCCTCGGGGGGCAGCGACCCGCACAGCGGCGGAGCGTGGGGGCCACATCCCATCAAGCGGCGCCGCGGAACCTCGTGAGGGATTGCTTGCGAAACTCGGACGGTGTCAAGCCTTTGGATTCAAGGAAACGGCGGTTGAAATTGGCGACGTTGTTGAAGCCCACTTCATAACAAATATGGGTGATCTGCTGATCGGTGTCCATGAGCAATTGGCAGGCGCGGCTGATGCGCACGCGGTTCACGAAGTCGGTGAAGGTGTTGCCGGTGGCCTTGCGGAAGAAGCGCGAAAAACGGCTCTCGCTCATGCCAAGTTCAGCGGCCAGCGCTGCGGCAGAGTGGGTTTCGCTCAGGTGGTCTGTGATGCGGGTCACGAGCACATGAATCTGATCGATGGAGGCATCACTGCCGTCGCTTTGCAACTGAACACTTGAGAGCAAGCGGTAGTCGGTGCACGCCGCGAGATCGGACATCAGATCAAAGAAGGCGGTCAGACGGCGCAGGCCCTGGGACTGTTTGATGCGGTGCCAATGGCGCTCGCTGCGCTCACCCATGCCGAAAAACTCCACACCGTGCCGTGCGCGCTCAAGAAGGGGCAGCAGTTCATTCAGTTCGGCGATATGGGCGGCCGATTGCATCAGCGGTGCGTGCTGAAACTGAATCACCAGATCGCGTAACGCGACGCCGCCTTCCGGGGTATCCAGGGAAAGCCAGTTGTGCGGCAGCCTGGGGCCGGTCAGAACCAGATGGCCGGGCTGGAATTGCCCGATCCAGTCGCCAACGAAGACCTTGCCCGAGGTTTCGGTGATCAGGTGCAGTTCGTATTCGTCGTGGCAGTGCCACCGGGCCAGTGGCGTGGGGAAACCATGAGAGAGGCAGCGCACAAAACCGGTGGTGTCGGGCGCTTCATAGCCGAGATCGGGCGACCGTGCGTAGTCGTGTTCCAGCTCGGGTTTGAGCTGGCGCGGAATGCTGCGGTTTCGGTCGATCACGGACATATTTTGCGCTCAGACACCCAGGCCGATCAAGCCTTCTCGGGGTTCACGCCGGTGTGGGCTGTAATGAAGCGCACCACACGCTCGCTGGCGCGACGCACTGCTTCGACCAGGCGAGGGTCTTCTGCCAGGCCTCCCCACAGCGGTGCATCGGCGCAAAACGCGGCGATCGGGTCGGCTGCTTCGCACATGGCGTGGGCCACGGCTGGGTCCATGGCCTGGTCCTGGTAGGTGTAGGGAATCTTCCCGGCATGCCAACGCTTCAGGTAGGCCAGGAACAGGGCTGGCAACATGGCCACACTTTCGATGCCTTCACCCCGGGCGAGTCGCTGGCGAATGGTCGGCGCGATGAAGCCGGGCATTTTGCTGAAACCGTCCATCGCCACCCGCTGGTTGGTGTCTTGAATCGCCGGGTTGGCAAACCTGTCGAGCACCACATCGCGGTATTTCGGCAAATTGAGCGGGCAGGGGGCCTCGGGGGTATCGAGAACGGGGATCACGTCGTCGGTCACGTAGTCGTAGGCCAGGCGGCGAATCACGGGGTTCTGTGTGCCTTCGTGGATGTAGAGGTAGTTGATCAGCGTGCCTGCCCAGGCGATGCACGAGTGGGTGGCATTGAGCAGGCGTATCTTGGCCTCTTCGTAAGCGTCAACCGACTTCACCATCTCAACACCCACTGTTTCCCACGCCGGGTGACCCGCAATAAAGCGGTCTTCGATCACCCACTGGATAAAGCTCTCGCCCATCAGCGCAGCAGGGTCGTCCACGCCGGTGGCTGCTAGAACGCGCTCACGCACGTCGGGCGTCGGGCGTGGCGTGATGCGGTCAACCATGGCGTTGGGGTTGGTGGTGTTGGTTTGTACCCATGCCAGCAGTTCGGCGTCGCCGATCAACTCAAGGAACTGCAACAGGCCGCCTCGTGAACGCTCGCCGTTGTGGCGCAGGTTGTCGCAGTTGAGCAGCGTGACAGGCCCTGCGTTGGCCGCGCGCCGCGCGCGCAGGATGGCGGTCAGCGCGCCGTAGATGGTTGTGCCCGGCTGGCCAGCACGGACCGCGTCCAGGTCGCTGCGGAGGTCGGCGAAGGTATCGAGGTCGAGCCGGTTCTTCGCGTCGAGGTAGTAGCCGGCCTCGGTGACGGTGAATGAAATGATTTTGGTTTCGGCTTTCGATCCCTGTGCGATCAGGCCGCTCAAATCGGGTGTGTAGCTGATCACCTGGCTGATCGAGGTGATGCGCTCATAGTGATGCTCGCCGGCTGGCGAAATGGTCTCCAGCGTATAGGCACCACCCGCGGCCTGCAAGGCGGCGATGGTGTCGGCCATGTCGGGCCGGATGTTGCCACCGGCAAGGGTCCAGCTGCGGTCACCGGTTTTCTGCAGTTCGTGGAGGTAAACAGCCTGGTGAGCCCGATGGAACGAGCCCAGGCCCAGGTGAAGCATGACATTCATGGAGAAGCACTCACAGATCAAAGTTGGTGGGCATCATCACGACATCACGGATGGTCATTCCGCGCGGCCGGGTGAGCATGAAGAGAACAACCTCGGCGATTTCGCTCGCTTCGACAAGGCTGCCCGAGGCCTTGGCCTCTTCGAGTTTTTCTGCGGGCCAGTCGGCCAGCAGCGAGGTGATGACAGGGCCTGGAGAGATCGCACCGATGCGGATGCCGTGCTTGAACACCTGGCGGCGCACCGTTTGCACGAAGCAGTCGATGGCCCATTTGGATGACGCGTACACCGGCTCCCAGGGCGTGGGGAAATGGGCAGCAAGTGAGCTGGTGACGATGATGTCGCCGGTCTTGCGTTCGGTCATGTGCAGCAAGACATCGCGCACGTTTTTCATCACCACGTTGATGTTCAGGTTGAGCATGCGGTCAATGGCATCGTGCTGCGCATCGATCAGGTCGCCGCCCACATACAAGCCGGCATTGGCGTGAAAAACATCGAGCTGTCCGGCGCGCGCAAGTACTTCGGGCATCAGTGATGCGCATTGCCGGGGATCCAGCAAATCGAGCACAAGCGGGATGGCATGCTCGCCCAGCGCAGCGCATGTGCAGGCCAATGCCTTTTCGTCCCGGTCGATCAAAACCACCCGGGCGCCGGCAGCCAGCAGGGCCTCGGTGCTGGCCCGACCTATGCCCGAAGCCGCGCCCGTAACGGCTGCGACCTTGCCTTGCAGCGGAGGTGTCATGGTTCTGGTTCTCTGCTGTACTGATTCAGGCGGCTGCACTGGCTTTGACCACGCGGCCTTTGCTGTCGAACCAGTGAGCCTGATCCAGCGCCAGGTCTGCGCTCACGGTGTCACCCATGTGCAGCGGGGTGCGCTCGCTTTGGCGGGCCACCAACTGGGCACCTTCGTTCGTTGTGATGTAGACCAAGGTCTCGGCGCCGAGGGCTTCAACCACGTCGACCTTGCCTTGTACCTTGGCGCTGGCGTCGGAGCCCAGCACCACACATTCCGGCCGCAAACCGATGGAGCCTTCTTTGGCGGCCGACGGCGCCAGTGCCTTGATGGCGGCAGACCACTGCTTGTAAGGCAGGATGTTCATTTGTGGGGTACCGATGAACTGCGCCACGAACTGGTTGGCCGGGTTGTCATAGAGCTCCAGCGGCGTGCCCACCTGTTCGATCAGGCCGTCACGCAGCACCACCACGCGGTCGGCCAGCGTCATGGCTTCGACCTGATCGTGGGTGACATAGATGGTGGTGGCGCCCAGGTCGCGGTGCAATTTGGCGATCTCGATGCGGGTCTGACCACGCAGGGCCGCATCGAGGTTGGACAAGGGCTCGTCGAACAGAAACACCTTGGGTGCGCGCACGATGGCGCGGCCAATGGCCACACGCTGGCGCTGACCACCGGAGAGTTCTTTTGGGGTGCGCTCAAGGTATTTGGTGAGGTCGAGGATGTCGGCAGCCTTCTTCACCTTTTCGTCGATCTCGGCCTTGGGCGCACCGGCGAGCTTGAGCGCAAAGCTCATGTTCTCGGCCACGCTCATGTGGGGATACAGCGCGTAGCTCTGGAACACCATGGCCAGATCGCGCTTGGAGGAGGGCAGGTGCGTGATGTCGCGCCCCTCCAGCGAAAGGGTGCCACCGTCGATGTGTTCCAGGCCCGCGATCAGGCGCAACAAGGTCGACTTGCCGCAGCCCGATGGCCCCACAAAAACGATGAACTCGCCCGGTTTGATTTCCAGATCGATGCCTTTGATGGCGCGGTGGTCACCGAAGAATTTTTCGATGCCTTGGAGTTGCAAATAAGCCATGGTGTTGTCCCAGAATGGTTTTGTTTAGCGTTACGCCGCAACAGCAGCGAGGTCTGATTCGAGGCTGCCGTGGAACCGGCTTTGCCGGGCCACCAGCAGCGCCCCCTGGGGGGTAGCGCCGAAGGCGATGCGGGGGGCTGTCACTTGACGGCTCCGAAGGTCAGGCCCTGCACCAGTTGCTTCTGGCTGAACCAGCCGAAGACCACGATGGGCGCAATGGCCATGAACGAAGCGGCCGACAGCTTGGCCCAGAACAGGCCTTCAGGGCTGGAGTAGCCGGCGATCAGGGTGGCCAGCGTGCCGCCGTTGGCGGCGGTCAGGTTCAGACTCCAGAAGGCTTCGTTCCAGCTCAGCACCAGACACAGCAAGCCCGTGGAGGCCAGGCTGCCCATCGCCAATGGCAGCAACACCAGGCGGGCTTCCTGCCAGAGCGTGGCGCCGTCCATGCGCGCGGCTTCCAGAATTTCACGGGGAATTTCCTTGAACTGCGAGTACAGCATCCAGACCATGATGGGCAGGTTGGAGAGCGTGAACACGATGATCAGCGCAATGGGGTTGTCCAGCAGATGGCTCTTCTGGGCCAGTACGTAGACGGGGACCAGCGCGCCCACGGCGGGCATCATCTTGGTCGAAAGCATCCACATCAGGATGTCTTTGTCGTGTTTGCCTTTGAAGAAGGCCATGGCGTAGGCTGCGGGGGCGGCAATCATCAAACCGAAGATGGTGGAGAGCACACTGGTGATCACCGAGTTCTTGGCGTATTGCAGGTAGTCGCTGCGCTCGTTGACCTCGTGGAAGTTTTCCAGCGTGGGGCTGAAGAACAGCTCGGGCGGTACCGCGATGGCTTGCAGCTCGGTCTTGAACGCGGTCAGCATGAGCCAGCCGAGCGGAAAGAACAGCAGGAGCGCGACGCCCCAGGCGGCCACGGAGCGAACGGCGTAGGCCGGGGTGTAGGTAGATTGGCGTGCCATGGGGTGTCCTTATTTGTCCAGGTTCTTGCCAACCATGCGGATCATGAAAATCCCCACGATGTTGGCCAGCACGACGGCAAACAGCGCGCCGGCGGATGCCACACCTGCGTCAAAGTTCAGCAGGGCTTGCTTGAAGATCAGGTAGGCCACATTGGTGCTCGCGTCGCCCGGGCCACCGCCGGTGGTGGTGTAGATCTCGGCAAACACACTGAGCAGGAAGATGAGCTCGATCATCACGACCACGGCCACCGAGCGGCCTAGGTGCGGGATGTAGAGGTAGCGGAACTGCTGGAAGAAATTGGCGCCGTCCATGCGTGAGGCTTCGAGCTGTTCGCGGTCCATGCTTTGCAGCGAGGTCATGAAGATCAGTGTGGCGAATGGCAGCCATTGCCAGGACACCATGAGGATCACGGAGAACAGCGGCACCTCGGTGAGCCAGTCAATCGGGGTGGCGCCGAAGAAGATCCAGACCTGAGCAAACACCCCGTAGATGGGGTTCATCATCATGTTCTTCCACAGCAATGCATTGACCGTGGGCATGACGAAGAAGGGGGAGATGAGCAGGATGCGCACCAGGCCACGACCGGCCAGAGGTTCGTTGACCAGCAAGGCGATGAGCACACCGAACACCACGGTGATGCCGATCACGCTGCCCAGCAGCATCAAGGTGTTCATGATGGCCGCCCCGAACGACGGGTCGGTCATGAAGTATTCGTAGTTCTCCAGGCCAATGAAGTCGGACTGGTCCGGCTGCAGCAGGTTGAACTGGATGAGGGAGAAATAGATGGTCATCACCAGCGGCACGATCATCCAGAGGAAGAGCGTGCTGACGGCTGGTGCCATCAGAAGGCGGGGAAGCGTGCGTTTCATGGCGGTGCACCCAAGGTAAGTGAAATCAGGCGCGTGAATTCATGCGCGCAGGGTGTGCAGACTCGATGCCTGCAGGAGGGAAAAGGGCCAGCACCACTGTGCTGGCCCCGAGCAAAGGGGCCAGTTGCCCGATCACTTGTAGTAGCCGGCCTTTTTCATCTGGCGCTCTGCGGCGACCTGGCTGGCCTTCAGGGCGGCGTCAATCGACTTCTGGCCTGCCAATGCAGCGCTCATCTGTTGACCCACGGTGGTGCCGATGGCCTGAAACTCAGGGATGGCAGCGAATTGCACGCCAACATATGGGCTCTTGGGCAAGGTGGAATCGTTCGGGTTGGCCGAATCGATGGCCATCTTCTCGGCCGGTGCGAAGCGGGCAGCTTTCACGAACTCGGGGTTGGCGTAGGTGCTCTTGCGGGTACCGGTGGGAACGGTGGCCCAGCCATTGGTCTTGCCGACCAGCTCGATGTACTCCTTGGAGGTCGCCCAGGTGATGAACTTCTGTGCTGCGTCCACTTTCTTGGAGCCCGATGGCACAGCCAATGCCCATGCCCACAACCAGTTGGCGCCTTTTGGCGTCACGGCGGTCGGTGCTTGAGCGAAAGCCATCTGGTCAGCCACTTTGGATTGCTTGGGATCGCTCACGAAAGAAGCTGCGATGGTGGCGTCCACCCACATGCCGCACTTGCCGGAGTTGGTCAGCGCCAGGATTTCGTTGAAGCTGTTGGCAGCGGAACCGGGAGGGCCGTATTTGGTGAGCAGGTCAACGTAGAACGTGACGGCATCTTTCCAGGGCTTGCTTTCCAGCTGTGGTTGCCACTTCATGTCGAACCACTGGCCACCGAAGGTGTTGACCATGGTCGAGATCAGGGCCATGTTGTCGCCCCAGCCTGGCTTGCCGCGCAAGCAGATGCCGTACACGCCGCTTTTCGGGTCGTGCATCTTGGCAGCCAGGTCTCTGATCTGGATCCAGGTAGGGCGTTCGGGAACGGTCACTCCAGCCTTGTCGGCCAGGTCTTTGCGGTACATGAGCATGGAGCTCTCGCCATAGAAGGGAGCGGCGAAGAGCTTGCCGTCAACGGACAGGCCATCGCGCATGGCGGGCAAGAGGTCATCGGCGTCATAGGCCGCGTCGGTCTTGAGCTCTTGCAGCCAGCCCTTTTTGCCCCAGATCGGGGTTTCGTACATGCCGATGGTCATCACGTCGAACTGCCCGCCTTTGGTGGCGATGTCGGTGGTGACGCGCTGGCGCAACACGCCTTCCTCGAGTGTGACCCACTTGAGTTTGATGTCCGGGTTGGCTTTCTCGAAGTTGCCGCTGAGTTTTTGCATCTCGATCATGTGGCCGTTGTTCACGGTGGCGATGACGAGCTCGGTGCCGGCGGCGTGGGCCAGGCCTGCGCTCATGAGCGCTGCGGTCAGGGCGGAAGCAATGCGAAATTTCATTGAAGTCTCCTTGTGGTGGATCGGTCGGTTGCCAACGGTTGTTGAAGAACCGTGCAGTAATTCTCGCAATTGCTCTTGGCGGGGTTTGTACGCCTTTGGGCATGACTTGTACTTTATTGCGCAGATGGCTAAGGATTAACCCTAGTTTTTGACGCAAAGTTTGGGTTTTTGCGACGGTTGCAGTTTGTTGCCTTGTTTTTTGCCCGGTGACGGCACATGGAAGGGCTTGCCATAGGATGCTGTTCATGAGCGCGCAGTTTCTTCATCAGATCACCGGTTCTTTTTCCCAGCCATCCGGTGAAAACCCCACTGTTGCGATGGTGGAGGCGGCCTATCGGCACCATGGTTTGCCATGGCGCTATATCAACTGCGACGTCGCCCCGGCCGATCTGGCCGCTGCGGTGAGTGGCGCACGTGCCATGGGCTGGGTGGGCTTCAATTGTTCGATGCCCCACAAGGTGGCGGTGATTCAACACCTGGATGGCTTGGCCCCTTCGGCTCAAATCATTGGAGCGGTGAACACGGTGGTGCGCAACGCCGCAGGCAAGTGGATCGGAGAAAACACCGATGGCAAAGGCTTCGTGCAAGCACTGAGAGAAGTGATCGATTTGCCCGGAAAGACGGCGCTCATTCTGGGCGCCGGCGGTGCGGCTCGCGCAGTGGCGGTGGAGCTGGCGCTGGCGGGCGTGACCCGGATTGATGTGGTCAACCGCAGCGCGACCCAGGGAGAGAGCCTGGTCAGTCTCATCAATGAAAGGACGTCTGCGCAAGCGCATTTTCGGGCCTGGGATGCTGTATTGCAGATCCCGCCTGGTACGGGCGTGCTTGTGAACACCACTTCGGTGGGTTTGGGTGCGCCCGATGATGAACTGAGTATCGACTGGGGTTCCCTGCATGCGGGCATTGTCGTGGCCGATGCCATTCCCAACCCGCCCAGAACCCATCTGGTGCGAACCGCCAAGGCCAAGGGGTGTATCACGATTGACGGCTTGGGGATACTGGTGAACCAGGGTGCGATAGCGTTCCGTCTATGGACCGGCGTGGAGGCCAATCGCGGGGTGATGCGGTGGGCGCTTGAACGGGTATTGGGCCTGGCGGGCTGACGCTGCCTAATGTGGGGGCCGGTGTTGGGCATCCGGCCGGAACCGCCCAGGCACCCGAATGCCTGCCCCTGAGACCGCAGGAAGTCAACACCAGTAGATTTCGCGAGGGTCGAACGACGTGGACCCATTCAAAGTGTGTTTATCGGGCATGAATGGGCCGACCTTCAGCTTCTCTGTGCAGGCCATCTCAGGGCCGTCGCCTGGTGCGTGTTGGATATAGAGAGCGCATCGAGGCGATTCGCTATGCTTGGCTGACAGACGCCACAAGATAAACGATTGGCCAAAGATTCGTGGTCTGGTGTTTCGCGCCCCGATGCCACAGCGCCATTGGAGATCGGGTTGTACCCCCTGTACTTTCCGCGCCGACCTTTCGGGGCGGTATGGGTGTTCAGGATTCTCACTGGAGCAGACCGCATTGACTTCTCAAACTGACTCGACGGGAGCGAATGCCCGCTACTTTCGGCAAGGTCTGCGGCTGCAGCATTTGCGCATCATGGCCGCGTTGGCGGAAGTGCAACTGGTGAGCAAGGTGGCCGAGCGCCTGCACGTGACCCAGCCGGCCATCTCCAAGCAAATCGCAGAGATCGAGAGTGCACTCAGCGCACCGGTGATCTACCGCGAACGCAACCGCTTGTTCCTGACCGATGTGGGTCAGCGTCTGGCCGCTCATGCGCAGGCCGTGATGCAACAGTTGCGGCGGGCCGAGCTGGAGCTTGAGGCCCTGAGCCTGGGCGCCAGCGGGCATTTGCGAATTGGTGCGGTGACATCCCTGTCTCCCACGCTGGTGGCCAAAGCGGTGGTGGCTTTCAAGCGCGTAGCGCCCAGGGTCTCGATCTCGGTAACCGAAGGACACTTCATCTCCTTGCGCCCGCTGCTGGAACGCGGTGAAGTTGACGTGGTCGTGGCCCGGGTCTGGCAACCGCAAGAGGTACCCGACCTCGAACAGTCGGTCCTGACCAGTGAGCCCATCGTCGTGGTCAGCGGGCGGGATCATCCCCTTGCCAAACGGCGGCGGCTGCAGTGGTCAGATGCTTTGAGCTGGCCGTGGATCCTGCCCGACAAGCAGTCGGTGGCGAGGCGGGCCATCGAGGCGTTCTGGGCAGAACAAGGCATGGCGACCCCTGGCGATGTGATCGAGGCTCAGTCGCTGCCGTTGAGCCTGGCTTTGATGTGTGACCTGCCCTATCTGGGACTGTTTCCGGAAACCTTGGCGTTGAGTCACGCGATGCGAGGCGATTTGTCTGTGCTGGGGCTGCGGATGGGCGGCGTCCTGGCTGAGGGGCGGTGCTTTTGGCGCAAAGGCCAGATAGAGCAGAACGCCGTGCTTCGTCCTTTTCTCGACTGTCTCAGGGCGGTCCCAGGCCGTTTTTAAACCATAACCATGGGTTATGGTTGTGGTCTGATAATTCACTTTTTATATGTAGCAGCATCTTTTACAGTGAGCGACAAATATCAAAAAGTGGAGACACGCGTATGGATGCCAACGCGCCCCTGACGGCACTGCCGGCTGTTGCTGTGATTGAACAGTTTCGACGAGGTGAACTCTCACCCGTGACGTTGGTGAATGCCAGCATCGAGCGCATTGAGCGCTTGAATGTCAAGATCAATGCGATCACGGCCACTTGTTTTGACAGGGCCAGGGAAGAGGCCCGTGCGTCTGAGGCGCGCTATCAAGCGGGCCAGCCCAAGGGGCCGCTGGACGGGTTGACCCTTGGGGTCAAGGATTTGCAGCCGACAGCCCAACTACTGACCACCTGGGGTTCCCCCAAGTGGCGCAACCATGTGCCCCAGGAGGACCTGCCCATGGTCGCGGCGTTGCGCCGCGCCGGCGCGATCGTGGTGGGAAAAACCAATGTGCCAGAGCACGGAGCCGGTGGCAACAGCCGCAACCCTGTTTGGGGTGCCACGGGCAATCCCTTCAATGCCAATCTGGTCGCAGGCGGGTCGTCGGGTGGTTCGGCCGCAGCGCTGGCGGCGGATCTGGTGACTTTGTGCACGGGATCTGATACAGGGGGATCGCTCCGCCTGCCTGCCGGTTTGTGCGGCATTGTGGGGTTTCGACCCTCGCCGGGCTTGGTGCCGCATCCCACGCGCCCTTTGGGATGGTCATCGATCTCGGTGCTGGGGCCCATGGCGCGCAACATGGGAGACCTCCTGCTCATGCTGCGCTCTTGCATGGGCACCGACGCCAGAGATCCGCTCAACAGGGGCGTCTCACCCGAATCCTTCAACACCACAGGTGTGTTGCCACGGCTGGAAACGCTGCGCATTGGTTACAGCGAAGATTTCGGCGGCTGTTCGGTCGAGCCGGACATTCGCGCGGCCTTTCGTGATCGCATCGAACGCATCGCACCACAGGTGGCCAAGTGTGTTCCTGTCGACATACCGCATGGCGACTGGGACCGCTGCTTTGATGTGATGCGTGCAGAAAGCTTCATGGCAGGCTTCCAAGACGTTTTCGATCACGACCCTGTGCGGTTGAGCGAAGATATTCAAGCGAACGTGGCCCTCGGGAAAGGCTTTACGCTGGGCGACCGGGCCTGGGCGCATTTGGAGCAAACACGCATCATGCGTGCGTACCAGGCCCAGGCAGCGCATCTTGATCTGATTCTGTCCCCGGTGGCGCCTGTGACACCTTTTGTCTGGACACAGGGCTTTCCCGCACATATCGACGGCGTTGCGATGGACATCTATTACCGTTGGCTGGCCCTGACCTACCGACCCAGTTTGGTGGGTTGCCCGGCATTGACGCTGCCTTGTGGATTGGACAGTCAACGCATGCCTTTCAGTCTGCAGCTTCTGGGCTCGCTCAACGGCGATGCGGCGTTGCTCCAGGCGGCCCAAACCCTGGAGGCCTTTTTTGAGTCCCATGAGGCGACCCGTCGACCCCGTCCTGACCTTGAAGCGTTGAAGCCGTCAACCACACCGCTCAACGCCATGGTGACCCATCCGCCTGAATCAGGGGCTGTGCCCCCCTCAGGTTCCGTTGCTACCGTTGTCTAGGAGCCGAAAGCCATGTGGACCGTCGCCGTTGCCTTTCTGGTTCTCTTGCTCAGCGGAACCGCGTTTGCCTATCTCATGGGCTCTGTTTCCGTTTTGGCGTTTCTGGCGCTGGACAAGGCGCCCTATTTGTCCATCATTCCGCAGCGTATTTTTGCGCAGCTCGATGTGTTTGCCTTCATGGCCATGCCATTGTTCATCCTGACCGCGGAGCTGATGACGCGTGCCGGCCTGACCCGTGCACTGATTGATTTTTCGATGTCGGTGGTGGGCCGCTTCAAAGGCGGTCTGGGCCATGTCAACATCCTGACCAGTGTGTTTTTTGCCGGCATTTCCGGCTCGGCGGTGGCGGACGCGGCATCTCTGTCCCGCACCTTTGTGCCGGCCATGGTCGAGCGGGGGTATGACAAGTACTACGCCGGTGCCATCACCGTGGCCTCGTCGATGATCGGGCCCATCATCCCGCCGAGCATCATCATGATCATTTACGGCGGCCTGATCGGCACCTCGGTCGCGGCGCTCTTTGTTGCCGGCATCGTTCCGGGGCTGTTGCTTGCAGCCAGCCTGATGGCGCTCAACGCCTGGATGGCGCACCGCCACAACCACCCGGGCGGGCAAGACGATACCCTGCCGCGCTTCTGGCCCAGCTTCAAGGCGGCGGCCCCCGCGCTGATCTTGCCGGTGGTGATTCTGGGCAGTTTGGTGTTTGGCCTGGCCACGCCGACCGAAGGCTCGGCCATTGCGGCCGTGGTGGCGGGCGCGGTGGGCCTGGCGTACCGGCGCCTGACCTTGCGGATTTTCTGGGAAGCGGTCGAAGCGACCGCGCAGCTCACCGGCACCATCTTCATCATCCTTTGCGCCATTTCCCTGCTGGGCTATCTGGCCGGGCAAATGGGCTGGTCCGAGATGCTGGCGGTCTGGGTCGACGATCTGGGTTTGACCGGTATCCGCTACCTGCTGTTCCTGATGGGCGTGTTCCTGATCGTGGGCATGTTCATGGACACACCCGTGGCCTTGACCCTGCTGGTACCGCTGTTTGCGCCCCAGGCGCTGGCCCAGGACATCAACCCTGTGCATCTGGGCATTCTTTTGTGTTTCAACCTGTGCATCGGGCTGATCACGCCGCCGCTGGGCAAGTGCCTGGTGGTGACCTCGGCCTTGACCGGGACCAACTACTGGCGCCTGGCCTGGGCCACGCTGCCGTTCATTGTGCTGTTGATTGTGTTGTTGATCGTGTTGGTCTTGGTGCCCGACATCACGCTGTTTTTGCCGCGGTTGGTGGGCTTGCAAGTGGGTTGATGGAATCTGAATGAAGGAGACAAAGATGATGGTGATAAACAAGTTTTTTCGTGGCGCGGTGCTGGTCGCCGGTTGCATGGCAGCGTCGTTGGCGAGCGCGCAGGTGAAGATTGCGCTGGACACGCCGCCCGATGTCAACAAGTCGGGCTCCTATGCGTGGGTGAACGCGTTTACCTCTCACCTGAACGCCAATGGCATGAAAACCCGCGAGTTGCCGCGCGGCTCGGTGGGCGAAGAGGCAGAGCTGTTCGATCAGATCTCGACCGGCTTGCTGGAAATGGCGCTGTCCGACGTGAAGTCGATCGGCAAGGTCGACCCGCTGATCTACGGTGTGCGCCTGCCTTACATCTTTGACGATGTGCCGCACATGGACCGCGTTCTGGAGAAGGGCAAAGTCTTCGAGAAGGTCAACGCGCAACTGGCCAAGACCGACTCCATGGTGCTGGCGCTGGTGCCGATCGGCCCGCAGTCCGGCATCATCACGACCAAGCAGACGGTGCGCACGCCGGCCGATATGGCCAACCTGCGCATGCGCGCACTGGACGATGCGCAAATTGAGCTCTACAAGGCCTGGGGCAGCACCGGCACCATCGTGCAGTGGAAAGAAGTGCCCGCCGGCCTGCAAACCGGGGTGATCGATGGCTACCTGAACACCGCCAACGTGCCGGTGCTGTTTGGTCAGACCGACTTCGTCAAACACTTTACCGATGCAGGCGTGATCGTGGCACAGCGGGCGGTGATGGCGTCCAAGACATGGTATGACCGCTTGTCGGCCAAAGACCGCGCGACGGTCAACGAAGCGGTGAAGAAGGCCAACGCGGTCAACCGGGCCTGGGTTGCCACGCAAGCCGAATCGTCCCTGAAAGACCTTGAGAAGGCCGGCGTCACCGTGATCCGCCTGAACAAGGCCGAGCGCGAGCCGTTCCGCAAGCTCTCGCGGGCCACCTACAACTCAGGACTGATGTCGCCGGAATCGGTCAAGTTCTGGGTGGACGCCGCGGAAGCCGCGCGCTGACATGGGCGCCGGTTCGCTGATCTCTGCGCTCAGTCTTCGCGTGCACAACGCGGCGCGCTGGGTGGCTTCGGCCTGCATCGTGATCATGCTGCTGGCCATGGTGGTGCAGATACTGGCCCGCTATGGCTTCAATGCGCCGCCGATCTGGACCGAAGAGGTCGCGCGCTACATGATGGTCTGGGCCGGCTTGCTTGGGGCGACGATGTCGTTTCGCAACCGGGCCGATGCGGTGTTGCTCGACAGCGTGTTGCCCCGTTCGCTGGAGTGGTTGTCGCGCGTGGTGCAAACGCTGGCTGTGCTGGTGTTCCTGCTGCCGGTTCTGTACTTCTGTTTCTTCAACTGGAATGGCGTATGGGGCCAGGGTTTCATGGGCCGCTCCGCCCGCCTGACGGCTGACACGCTCGGCTTTTCCATGGTCTGGGTGAGGATGGCGGTACCGATTTGTGCCGCCATCATCCTGGTTCACCTGCTGGCGCGCTGGGTCGATCCGGCGCCGACCGCAAAAGCAATGAACGAGGGCTAGTGTTTGTGGCTTCTGGCTGGGCCTGGCGCTGACCCGGCCCGGTGAGCGCTTTGCGCATGGACCGTCTGACTTTCGGGTGCTGCGGCAAGTCGGGTTGTCGTCAATCATGAGCGCTGAGAACAGGCTGGAGTGGACACACCCGACAGGCGTCTTTGTCGGCGCGGCGGCGGTCTTCTCGTACCATTGCCACCACGACCGCCCATCCGCTGCCCATGCCACAACACCGCATCCTTCTACTTGAAGACGAACCGGCCATAGCCGATACGCTGCTTTATGCCTTGGGCAGTGAGGGCTTTGAAGTGATCCACGTGACTCTGGTCAGCGACGCCTTGGCGGTTTTTGAGCGCCGCGCACCGGATCTCGCGATCCTGGATGTGGGGGTGCCCGATGGCAACGGGTTTGATGTGTGCCGTGCGATTCGAAAAAGCAGCGATCTGCCCATTGTTTTCTTGACCGCTCGCGGCGAAGAGATCGACCGCATCCTGGGCCTGGAGCTGGGTGCCGACGACTACGTGACCAAGCCGTTTTCGCCACGCGAGGTGTGTGCACGGGTCAAGGCCATACTGCGGCGCAGTGGGACCAAGGGAATGACCGGGGCGCCGGCAACGGCTCGAACAGGCACCATGCTGCAGCTCGATGAAGCGGCACAACGCATTCGCTGCGGTGGCGAACCTTTGGCGTTGACGCGCTACGAATACGGTTTGCTGGCCACGCTGCTGAAACGGCCGCAACGCATCTTTTCACGCTCGGAACTGATGGCGCTGGTGTGGGGCGATGCACCCGATACGGCTGAACGGACCGTGGATGCGCACATCAAGCTGCTGCGCGCCAAATTGCGCGCCTGTGGGCTGGAAGCCGAGCTGATCCAGACGCACCGCAACATGGGTTATTCCATGCAAGCCACACGCTGAGCCGCCATGCGCATAGCCTTGCGATTGATGTTGGGGTTCTTCCTCGTGTTGGGGTTGGCGCTGTTTGTGGTGTTGCGGGTATTCATGAGCGAAGTCGAACCGGGCACACGGCTGGCCATGGAAGACAGCCTGATCGACGCGGCCTTCGCCTACGCCCAGCTGGCCGAACCCGACATGAAGGCCGGCACCATCGCCAGCGGCGGCTTTGCACAGGCCATGGCTGCTTACCAGAATGTGCGACCCGGCGCGGTGCTCTGGGGCTTTCCAAAAGATCAGATCGACACCCGTATCACCATCGTCGACACCCTGGGCGTGGTGGTGTTTGATACCCGCGGTGAAGCGATAGGGCAAGACTTCTCGCGCTGGAACGACGTGGTGAGAACGCTGCGTGGTGAATACGGCGCGCGCTCCAGCATCGAAGACCCCAAAGACCCCGAAAGCACGGTGATGCATGTGGCCGCGCCCATTCGCGATGGCGACCGCATCATCGGCGCGCTCACGGTTTCCCGTCCCAACAACAAGCTGGAGCCCTACATCGAGCGCAGCCGGCAGCGCATCTTGCGTGGTTCCTGGGTGTTGCTGGGGTTCACGCTGTTGATGGGCTTGTTGTTCAGCTGGTGGATGGCGAGTTCGCTGTCGCGCTTGCGGGGCTACGCGAACGCCGTGGCGGGTGGTGAGCGGGCCGAATTGCCGCGCATGGGGCGATTCAGTGGCAAGACCGAGTTCAACGATCTGGCGCAGGCGGTTGAGCGCATGCGTCTGAAACTGGAAGACAAGGCTTACGTCGAGCACTATGTGCACACACTGACGCACGAACTCAAGAGCCCACTGGCCGCGATTCGCGGCGCTTCCGAATTGCTGCAGGAGCCTTTGGCCGAGGCCGATCGCCAGCGCTTCGCACATAACATCGAACGGCAGGCCGGGCGATTGCAGCAGCTGATTGACAAGCTGCTGGGTCTGGCCGATGTGGAGCAAATGCGCGAACTGCGCGATGTGGAAGCGGTTGACCTGGCCGGGCTCACGCGCGAGTTGCTGCGTGCGGCCGAACCTCGGTTGCGGCTGAAAGATATCCAGGTGGTGGATGGATTGGGCGAAACCGGTGTGCTGGTGAAAGGCAACCGTTTTCTGGTGTCGCAGGCCCTGCAAAACCTGATCGACAACGCGGTGGATTTTTCGCCAGTGGGTGGCACATTGACGCTGGCGATGGCGCGAGACGCCCGCGGCGTGGCGTGGTCGGTTCGCGATGAGGGGGCAGGCATTCCTGACTATGCGCGTGAGCGCATCTTTGAACGTTTCTATTCGCTGCCACGCGGTGAGGGCCTGGAGAAAAGTTCCGGACTGGGGCTGTGTTTCGTGAATGAGGTCAGCGAGCTGCACGGAGGGCGGGTGGATGTGGAAAACGTAGGCAACCCCAGCGGTTGCATGGCGCGCTGGTGGTTGCCGGTCTGAGGCTCAGCGCCTTCACGCCCGCTGCATAAAACACTTTTTCGCTTCACACAGCCTGCGCTCCGGGCGCACACCCGGGTTCAAGAATGGCGTCATCCCACAACCGAGGAGCGTCTCTTGAACAAATTTCCCTTGCTGAGCAAAACCCTGATCGTCGGGTTCCTGATGGTGCTGCTCGCCATTCCACTTGAAATGGTGAGTGGCGTGATCCGCGAGCGCACCGTGAACCGCTCACAGGCCACCGGCGAAGTTGCCCGCGCCCACGCCGGGGCACAAACCATGACCGGGCCAGTCCTGCACGTGCCCTACACCGAGACGTTCAGGCGCACGGTGGTGGTCGATGTCAACAAGGACACGAAGCGCGAAGACACGGTCGTCGTGGCGCGGGTGCTCACCGTGTTTCCCAGGCGCCTGGACACGCGCAGCCGGCTCGCTACCGAGACCCGCTGGCGGGGCATTTTCCCGGTCACGGTCTACACCAGCCACCATGAAACCGCAGGGCGTTTTGTCTGGCCTGGCGTGGCGCCAACCGAGGTGGGTGGGCAAATCAAGCTGGGGCAACCCAGGATCATGATGGGCGTGAGCGATTTGCGGGGTTTGCAAAGTGCGCCTTTGCTCAGGCTGGGCGGGAAAGCCCTGACTGTGAGCGCGTCGCCCGCCAGCCAGAAGCTGCCCTTGCCCCTGGCGGCGCCGCTGGCGGTCGAGCTGCTGGAAGAGGGTGCACCGCTCGATTTCACTTTGGCGGTGGATCTTGCCGGAACGGGTCAGATCGCCTGGGTCCCCCTGGCTGAAGACAACCGGGTAAGCCTCACTTCGGCCTGGCCCCATCCCAGCTTTGGTGGCGATTTTTTGCCCCGGGAGCGCGTGGTCGATGATGCAGGGTTCACGGCCAGTTGGAGCGTGCCTTCGCTGTCCACACAGGCGCAGCAGCAGTTTCTGTCCCAGGGTCGAGAGCCCAATGGCCATGTTGATCAGCTGTCGGTTTCGCTGGAGAACCCGGTCGATGTGTACCGGTTGAGCGACCGTGCCACCAAATACGGAATGATGTTCATCGTGCTCACCTTCGCGGCCTTCTTCGTGCTGGAAATGGTCAAACGCTGGCGCATCCATCCGATGCAGTACCTGATGATCGGTGCGGCGCTGGTGCTGTTTTTTCTGCTCTTGCTGTCGTTGTCTGAACACCTGGCATTCGCTGCCGCCTATGGGGTAGCGAGTGCGGCCTGTATCGGGCTGTTGAGCCACTACCTGCGGCATGTTTTGGGCAGCTGGCGCGCGGGTCTCGGCATGAGTGGCATGCTGGTGGCGTTGTATGGGGTGCTCTACGGCATTCTGGTGTCGGAAGACAACGCACTGATGATGGGCTCGCTGCTGTTGTTTGGTGTGCTCGCAGCCATCATGGTGGCGACCCGCAGGCTGGACTGGTACGGCGTGATGCGTTCGGATACCCAGCCGGCGGACACGCCTGTCGTCGCAGGGGATTGAGCATGGCCCCGGTCATTGAAATGGATGAGCAGCTGATGGCGTCAATGCGCCTGGGTGATCCGCTGTTGGTGGCGGTGCAAGTGCGCCATGAGGCAACGGCGCGGGAGGCCGTTGCAGGACGACGCGATCAGCGGGCGTTGCGGTCGCGGGCCATGATCGAACTGGCGCTGGCCTGGGCCGATCCCGTCTGGCGTCGGCATTGGCGCACGGCTGGCCGGTGAGCCGAGCGTTCAACCTTGTTGTTGCTGTTCCCAGCGGATCAGCGCCCGAACAAAGCCGTGGTCGCTCTTGGCGCGGCTGCGTCCTTCGAAGAGGTGGTCGTTGAACACTTCGACCCGCAACACTTCACCAATGGCCCTGCGGCTCCTGGCTGTGAACTCTTCGCTTACCAGTACCTGGTCAAGCACCTCGGGGTAGCCTTGGTGGATATGAGAGAAGGCGACATCGCGGCGCAGTGCCCCATCGCCTTGCACGTCCCAGGCACTGAACAGCGCGGTGTCGTAGGCGCCGCGCTGGTAAGCCACCTGGGAGGTATTGGCCACGAGCTGGGTTGTGACGCTGTGGGGACTGTCGTTCAGGTCACCCATCATGACCAGCGGTTCGCGCGAGCGGTGAAGGATGTCGACCACCCTGAGGCGAACAGCGAGTGCCTCTGCGCCGCGCATGATCAACGATCGAAGGCTGCCCACAGCTTGCACGGTTGGATCGTCGCGCTCTTCCACCGTTTTGCCCTCTTCATCGCTCAAGAGCTTGGGACGCTTGGATTTGAAGTGAGCCGTGATCACATGCAGACAGGGACCGTTTTTCAGACGCAGCGTGGCGTGCAGGGGCGGGCGCTCAAAGCGGGTGTAGGGCCCCATGCCGGGCACATCGACCACGGCTTGTGGCGGGAAGTCAACCAGCGATTCGACCGATTCGACCGCAAGGCGGGTGATCAGGCCGACGCGAGGGGTGCCTTGAGCGCCGCTCTTGCCCGGGCCGTTCTCCGCGCCGGGCACGCTGACGAATTTGTATCGCAGGCCGCTGCGCTTGACAGCCTCCTGTAGAGCAGCTTCGTCCCACACCTCTTGCACTGCGAGCACATCGGCGTTGAGCGTTTTGATGCGTTCGCCCAACCAGTCCACCTTGCGTTCGTATTCGCTCTGACTGTAGGGGTCTTGACCCGGGTAGAAATCGCGCCCCGGGAGCGCGAGGTTGAGTACGTTGCAGGTGGCCACGGTCAGGGTGGCGTACTTGATGGGTGCGTCGTTGGAATTTGGGTTGGCCATGGGACATCCTAGGGCATCCGCAGCGCCACGGAGTGTCGGGTGCCAAATTCAGTCAGCGGGTGTGAACTCGTTCAGGGCAGGGAAGGCCTCCAGCAATGGCGTGACCGTGCCTGAGCTGGCGGAGTCGTAGCCGGGCAGGGCATTGACCGATTGTTTGAAATCGGGGTCGGCGAGGATCGCCAGGGTCTTCTGCATCACCGGGTGTCGCAGCATGCTTTCCCGGCAGAGCAGGAAATACCGCTCGTTGACCATGGGGATGAAGTCGAGCTGAAAATAGCGCGCCGGGCGCTCCAGACCAAACCCTGCATCGGCCAGGCCGCTGGCCACAAAGGCCGCGACGGATGCATGGGTCGCCTCGCTTTGCTCGAAGCCCGCAATGTGGGCGCTGGCGATCCGTTGCTCGCCGAGCAAGCCTTCCAGCAAGTAGCGTGTACCCGAGTCGGCGGGGCGGTTGATGAAGCGCACGCTATCGCGAGTCAGGTCACCCAGGTCGTAGATCTTTTTCGGATTGCCGGGCGCAACCATCAGACCTTGTCGCCGCGTGGAGATGTCAATGAGCATCAGGTCGGGTGCCTGCAGCCATTGGGTGTAGTGGGCCAGCGCGCGGGTTTGCTGTGAACCGACGGGAATGTGAATGCCGCAGGCTTCGCAGTCGCCGTCGTGTAACGCGGCGGCGGCGGCGGTGCTGGAGGCGTAGCTGCGCGCGAGGGACTGGCCTTGTTCGAGCAGCTGTTCAATGAGCTTTTCGATCGAGAAGCCATAGCTGGCGTGCAGGCGAAAGGCACTGCTTCCCGGGCTTGAAATTTTGGCGATTTCGTGTGAAAGCTCAGACGACAGGGAGTCAAGAATGGGTTGCAGCCGGGCCATGATGCGCAGATCTGCCCAGACGAGTTTTTCGGCCAAAGGAGAGAGGGTAGAACCTTTGCCGCGCTCCATGTGCAGCAGCGTGGTGTTGAAGTGGGCCTCGCCCGAACGCACCAGATCCCAGGCATGGCGGTAGGACATGCCCAGAACCTGGCAGGCGGCCAGCAGGCTGCCCTGGGTGTGCACGGCGGTGAGCAATTCGATCAACCGTGGCGACAGCGTGCCGCTCTCGTCGCCTTGAATTGTCCATACCGGTTTGATCGAAATTTTCTTCATCGGGGAAACCCTTTATGAGCCAGAGCGCCTATGGCTGTTGCCCGCGCGCTCATATTGCGCGCCCTGCGTGAGGCCACGATGATGCACGAGCTTTCCGTGAGATCAAACACAAAAGGAGACAACGATGGGGACATCTGCAGTGGCCACTGGGGCCTTGGTTGGGGGTAACGGCGAGGGGCTGTTGTCCAAAGAACGCATCATCGCAGCGCCGGGGTTCAGCCGGTGGCTGGTGCCGCCCGCGGCATTGGCGATTCACCTGTGCATTGGCATGGCGTATGGGTTTTCTGTTTTCTGGTTACCGCTGTCCAAGGCCCTGGGCATCAAGGAGGCGTTGCAGTGCGGACCTGATGTGGGGTTCTTCGGTCAGCTGTTCACCACCCGTTGCGATTGGTCAATTGCCACGCTGGGCTGGATGTACACCTTGTTCTTTGTGTTCCTCGGACTGGCTGCAGCGGTCTGGGGTGGCTGGCTGGAGCGGGTCGGTCCGCGCAAGGTCGGGGTGCTCGCCGCTCTGTGCTGGGGTGGCGGCATGCTGATCTCGGCGCTGGGCATTTATCTGCACCAGTTCTGGCTCATGGTGCTGGGCTCGGGCGTGATCGGTGGCATTGGTCTCGGGCTGGGCTACATCTCGCCGGTGTCGACGCTGATCAAGTGGTTTCCGGACAAGCGCGGCATGGCGACCGGCATGGCCATCATGGGCTTTGGTGGTGGGGCCATGATCGGCTCTCCGCTGGCCGCCGAGCTGATGAAAATTTTCTCAACGCCGACCGAAGTGGGCGTGTGGCAGACGTTTGCGGTGATGGGCGCGATCTACATCGTGGCGATGTTGTGCGGCGCGTTTGGCTACCGCATCCCCGCCAGTGGATGGAAGCCCGAAGGCTGGACGCCGCCGGCGGCACAGGGCAGCAACGCCATGATCACCCACGGCCATGTGCATGTGAAAAAGGTTTGGGGCATTCCCCAGTTCTGGCTGGTCTGGCTGGTGTTGACCATGAATGTGTCGGCCGGCATCGGCGTGATCGGCATGGCCAGCCCGATGTTGCAAGAGGTGTTTGGCGGCAGCCTGATCGGCGTGGCCGGCAAGTTCAGCGAACTGGACAAAACCCAGCTCACCGCCATAGCGGGTGTGGCCGCGGGTTTTGCCGCCTTGCTCAGCCTGTTCAATATCGTGGGCCGGTTCTTCTGGGCCAGCCTGTCCGACAAGCTCGGCCGCAAGATGACCTACACCTTGTTCTTCTTGCTTGGTGGCATTCTGTATTTCAGCATTCCCGCCAGCGCAGGCTCGGCCAACAAGCTGATGTTCGTGGGTGCTTTCTGCATCATCCTTAGCATGTACGGTGGGTCGTTCTCGACCGTGCCAGCTTATCTCGCCGATCTTTTCGGTACCCAGATGGTGGGCGCCATCCATGGCCGCCTGCTCACCGCCTGGGCCACGGCGGGCATCATCGGGCCCGTGGTTGTGAACTACATGCGTGAATACCAGCTCGGCCTTGGCATCCCTCGTGAGCAGGTGTACAACCAGACCATGTACATCCTGGTGGGCATGTTGCTGGTGGGGTTGATTTGCAATCTGCTGGTGCGCCCTGTGGCCGACAAACACTTCATGACCGATGCCGAATTGGCGGAGGAACGGCGCCTGGCGCACGACCGGGCCAAAGCGGGCGAAGTGGGCAAGAGCCACGAGGCGTTTCATGCCACCAGTCCGGTCACAGTGGCCCTTGCGTGGGCCGCCGTGGGCATTCCCCTGGCTTGGGGCGTTTACCGCACCATGCTCAGCGCTGCCAAGTTTTTTGGTTAGGCCGAATTCACCCTCGAATCCCGCGGCGAGACGCTGCGGGATTTGTCTTCAAACTTCCGGAGCCATGCGATGCCAGAGCCGCTCGATACCCTGATCCAACAACACCGAAACGAGGCAGGGGGACTCATGCCTTTGCTGCATGCCGTACAGGCTGCCTATGGCTTTGTCGCGCCTGAAATGGTTGAGCCCATTGCCAAAGGTTTCAATCTGTCGCGTGCCGAGGTGCATGGGGTGATCAGCTATTACCACCATTTCCGAACCACGCCGCCTGGACGCACGGTGGTGCAGGTGTGCCGGGCAGAGGCCTGCAAGGCTTGTGGGTCCGACGGACTGATGGCTGAGGTGGAGCAACGCTTGGGGATCAAGGCACATGAGACCCGGGCCGACGGCGCGGTGTCGCTGGAACCGGTGTATTGCCTGGGCCTGTGCGCTCAGTCGCCCGCCATGCAGGTCAACGACCGGCTGTTTGCCCGGGTCACGCCAGAGCGCTTGCCGGCGGTGTTGTCGGCCGTGGAGGTGGCGGCATGAGCGCAGTGAAAGTTTTCGTGCCTTGCGATTCGGCGGCTTTGGCGGCGGGGGCCAATGAGGTGGCGGCGGCTTTGCTGAACGAGTGCGCAAGGCGGGGGCTGGCGATCGATCTGGTGCGCAACGGCTCGCGGGGCCTGTTCTGGCTGGAGCCTTTGGTGGAGGTGGGCACCGCCCTGGGCCGTGTGGCCTACGGGCCGGTCACGCCTGAAGATGTGGTGTCGTTGCTGGACGCCGGCTTGCTGGACGGCGGCGAACACGCCCTGCGCCACGGCATCACCGAGCAGATCCCCTTCCTCGCTTTGCAGGAGCGCCTGACGTTCCGGCGCATGGGCATCACCGATCCGTTGAGCCTGGCCGATTACGAGGCCCATGATGGCTGGCAAGGATTGAAACGGGCCGTGGGCATGGGCAGCGCCGATCTGCTGCACGAAGTGACCCACTCGGGTCTGCGCGGGCGCGGGGGTGCCGCGTTTCCGGCAGGTATCAAATGGAAGACGGTGGCCGGACTTCAGGCGGCCCAGAAGTACGTGGTGTGCAACGCCGATGAGGGCGATTCGGGCACCTATTCCGACCGCATGACCCTGGAGGGCGACCCCTTCATGCTGATCGAAGGCATGGCGATCGCCGCCATGACGGTTGGGGCCACGGAGGGCTACATCTACATCCGCAGCGAGTATCCGCACGCGGTGGCCACCATGACCCGGGCCATTGCGCTGGCCACCGAGGCCGGCTTCCTGGGCGACCGCGTGCTCGGCAGCGAGCACATCTTTCATCTGCACGTGCGCAAGGCCGCGGGTTCGTATGTCTGTGGCGAAGAAACGGCGATGCTGGAGAGCCTGGAGGGCAAGCGTGGCATCGTGCGCGCCAAGCCGCCGCTGCCTGCGATCGAAGGTCTGTTTGGCCTGCCCACGGTGATCAACAACGTGATCACCTTCGCCAGCGTGCCGGTGATCCTGGCGCGCGGCGCGCAGTTTTACCGCGATTACGGCATGGGCCGCTCCCATGGCACGCTGCCGTTCCAGCTGGCGGGCAATGTGAAGCAGGGTGGTCTGGTCGAGAAAGCGTTTGGCCTCACCTTGCGTGAGCTGCTCTACGGTTTTGGAGGGGGCACGCGCAGCGGTCGACCGATCAAGGCCGTGCAGGTCGGTGGGCCGCTGGGCGCCTATGTGCCGGAGTCCCAATGGGATGTGCCACTGGACTACGAGGCGTACGCGGCCATCGGGGCGGTGCTGGGCCACGGTGGCATCGTGGTGCACGACGACACGGCCGACATGGCCGGGCTGGCGCGGTACGCCATGGAATTCTGCGCGATTGAAAGCTGCGGCAAATGCACACCCTGCCGCATCGGATCCACCCGCGGGGTCGAGGTTATCGATCGCATTGCCGGCGGGGCGAATCGCGAACAGCAGGTGATCTTGCTGCGCGACCTCTGCGAAACCATGGTGGGCGGCAGCTTGTGCGCCATGGGCAGCATGACGCCGCTGCCGGTGTTGTCCGCGCTGGACCATTACCCGGAAGATTTTGGATTGACCGCCGCCGACCATCAGGCTGCGTGAAGGAGACAAGCCATGTTGAAGCACATCACAATTGAAATCGACCGCGGCACACCGGCGCGGACCTCCAGCGAAACGGTGGAGCTGACCATTGATGGCAACCGCGTGAAGGTGCCGAAAGGGACATCGCTCATGCGGGCTGCCTCGGACGCGGGTATTCAGGTGCCCAAGCTCTGTGCCACAGACAGTCTGGAACCTTTTGGCTCCTGTCGCCTGTGTCTGGTGGAAATCGATGGCCGCAAAGGCACGCCCGCCTCTTGCACCACGCCGGTCGAGGCGGGCATGGTGGTGCACACGCAAACCCCCAAGCTGCAAAAGCTGCGCAAGGGCGTGATGGAGCTTTATATTTCCGATCACCCACTGGACTGCCTGACTTGCAGCGCCAACGGCAACTGCGAGTTGCAAGACATGGCCGGCGTGACGGGCCTGCGCAACGTGCGCTACGGCGTGGGTGGCGCGGTGGTGGATGGTGTGGCGGGGGACCACCATTGCGATGCCAAACAAGACGAGTCCAATCCCTACTTCACTTACGACGCCAGCAAGTGCATCGTCTGCAACCGCTGTGTGCGGGCCTGTGAAGAGACGCAGGGCACCTTTGCGCTGACCATTTCCGGACGCGGGTTCGAGAGCCGGGTGTCACCGGGCCAGGATCAGCCCTTCATGGACAGCGAATGTGTGAGTTGCGGCGCTTGCGTTGAAGCCTGCCCGACCGCCACGCTGCAGGAAAAATCCATCATCGAACTCGGTCAACCCGAGCACAGTGCCATTACCACCTGTGCCTATTGCGGCGTGGGTTGTGGCTTCAAGGCCGAAATGAAAGGCAATACGGTCGTGCGCATGGTGCCGTGGAAAGACGGCAAGGCCAACGAGGGCCACTCTTGCGTGAAAGGCCGCTTTGCCTGGGGTTACGCGACCCACAAAGACCGCATCACCAAACCCATGATCCGTGCCAAGATCACCGATCCGTGGCGCGAAGTGAGCTGGGACGAGGCCATCGGCTATGCCGCCGGCGAGTTCAAACGCATCCAGGCCAAGCACGGCAAGGACTCGGTGGGCGGCATCACGTCGAGCCGTTGCACCAACGAAGAGGTGTACCTGGTTCAAAAACTGATCCGCGCGGCCTTTGGCACCAACAACGTGGACACCTGTGCCCGCGTCTGCCACTCGCCGACCGGTTACGGTATGGGCCAGACGTTTGGCACCTCTGCCGGCACGCAGACCTTCAAGTCGGTGGAGCAGGCCGATGTGATCATGGTGATCGGCGCCAACCCCACCGATGCCCACCCGGTGTTCGCATCGCGCATGAAGCGCCGCTTGCGCGAAGGCGCCAAGCTCATCGTGGTGGACCCGCGCCGCATCGAACTGGTGGAGACTCCCCATGTGCGCGCCGACCACCACCTGGCCTTGAAGCCCGGCACCAACGTGGCCATGATCACGGCCCTGGCTCATGTGGTGGCCACCGAGGGGCTGGTCAATGAGGCCTATGTGGCCGAGCGCTGCGACATGAAGAGCTTCAACGAATGGCGCGCTTTTGTAAGCCGCCCCGAGAACTCGCCGGAAGCATTCGAGGCGGTAACCGGTGTGCCGGCAGACGAAGTGCGCAAGGCCGCTCGCCTCTTCGCCAGTGGCCCCAATTCTGCGATCTATTACGGCCTGGGAGTGACCGAACACGCACAAGGCTCCACCATGGTGATTGGCATCGCCAACCTGGCCATGGCCTGTGGCATGGTCGGTCGCGAAGGTGTGGGGGTGAACCCTCTGCGCGGTCAAAACAACGTGCAGGGCAGTTGCGACATGGGCAGCTTCCCGCATGAGCTGCCGGGTTACCGCCACATTGGCGATACCACGGTGCGCGCGCAGTTCGAAGCGCATTGGGGCGTGGAGATCAGCCCGGAACCTGGTCTGCGCATTCCCAACATGTTCGAGGCCGCGCTGGGCGGCAGCTTCCTGGGGCTGTATTGCCAGGGTGAAGACATCGTGCAGTCGGATCCGAACACGCAGCACGTGTCGGCGGCGCTGTCGGCGATGGAGTGCATCGTGGTGCAGGACATCTTCCTGAACGAGACCGCCAAGTACGCCCATGTGTTGCTGCCCGGCAGCAGTTTCCTGGAAAAGGACGGCACCTTCACCAACGCCGAGCGCCGCATCAGCCGCGTGCGGCAGGTGATGCCGCCCCTGGCCGGTCTGGGCGACTGGGAGGTGACCATGAAGCTGGCGAATGCGCTGGGTTACCCCATGCATTACAACCACCCCGAAGAAATCATGCAGGAGATCGCCGAGCTCACACCGTCTTTCCAGGGTGTGAGCTTCGAGAAGATCGACCGCCTGGGCAGTGTGCAGTGGCCTTGCAATGAAGAGACCGAAGACGCAGGAACGGCCACCATGCACGTGGACCACTTCGTGCGTGGAAAAGGCAAATTCTTCAACACGCAGTACATCCCCAGCGACGAAAAGATCACGCGCCGCTTTCCGCTTCTGCTCACCACCGGCCGCATTCTCAGCCAGTACAACGTGGGAGCCCAAACCCGCCGCACACCCAACAACCAGTGGCACGACGAAGACCTGCTGGAGATCCACCCGCACGACGCGCTGGACCGCGGCGTCAAGGCCGGCGACTGGGTGGGCATCAGCAGCCGTGCAGGCCAGACCGTGATGCGGGCCCAGATCAGCGAGCGCATGCAGCCGGGCGTGGTGTACACCACCTTCCATTTTCCTGAGAGCGGTGCCAACGTGATCACCACCGACAGCTCCGACTGGGCCACCAACTGCCCCGAGTACAAGGTGACCGCGGTGCAGGTGGTGCCGGTGACGCAGCCTTCTGACTGGCAAAAGGGCTACGAGGCGTTTGACCGCCAGCAAATGGGTTTGCTGCGGCAGGGGCAAGCGTCCGAGGTGGTCGGCAAGTGACGCCGTTCGATCAGGCTGTGGTCATGCCCCAGGGTGTTCGAACCACCACGGTCACAGCGTTGCGCAGTGGTGTGACGTCGGTGCAAACCGACTGGGTGGCCGAGGAAGTGCCTGTGGCGCTGGTGTTCAACGGCATTTCCCACGCGGTGATGCTGGCGAGCCCGAACGATCTCGAAGACTTTGCACTGGGCTTTGGTTTGACCGAGGGCTTGCTGGCGAATCGCGCCGAACTGTACGGGATGGACATCGAGCGCGACGAACGGGGTGTCAGTGTGTTGCTCGAGGTGGCCGCGGCTTGTGAGTGGCGCCTGAAAGAGCGCCGGCGCAACCTGACCGGGCGCACGGGTTGCGGTCTGTGTGGCACCGAAAGCCTCGATCAGGTGAGCCATGCTGTGCCGGCCGCTCCTGAAGTTCAACTGCAATCCGGTGCGTTGGCCCGCGGTCAAAGGGCGTTGCGCGAGTGGCAGGTGCTGCAGCAACTCACGGGCGCTGCCCATGCTGCCGCCTGGTGTGATCTGGACGGGCGCATCGTGATGCTGAGAGAAGATATCGGCCGCCACAACGCCCTCGACAAGCTGGTGGGCGCCATGACCCAGGCCCATTGCGATCCCCTGCAAGGCTGGGTCCTGGTCACCAGTCGGGCCAGTTTCGAGATGGTGCAAAAAACCGCCATGGCAGGCGCGGGCGTGCTCGCCGCGGTCTCGGCCCCCACCTCCATGGCGGTGAACCTGGCTCAGCGTTGCGGGCTGGCGCTGGCCGGATTCGTGCGCGGCGATGACTGTGTGGCTTACACGCAGGCCCATCGGCTGGGGCTTGAAACACCCTGAATCAACGATCAACGAGACCCGACACATGGATATCCACAACCTGATCAGCATGGCCAACCGCATTGGTCAGTTTTTTGAGTCTTTCAGCGATCGCACGGAAGCGCTGGAAGGCATCAGCAACCACATCCGGAAGTTCTGGGAGCCGCGCATGCGGCAACAACTCCTGGCACAACTCGATGAACCTGCCGGTGAGGGACTTCGGCCCATCGTCGCCGAAGCCATGAGGGCACACCGCGATCAACTCGTCTGAAGGTCCCTGACCGGGCCTGGACCGGCGAGAGGCAGTTGAACGACCACCGTGAGACCGCCGCCGGGTGTTTCGCGAAGCTCCATCTGGCCCGCATGTGCCAGCACGATGCTCTGCACGATGGCCAGCCCCAGGCCACTGCCTGTGCCATCGCCGCTGTTGAGCCGAACGAAGCGTTGCATCGCGCGCTCACGTTGTTCGCTCGGGATGCCCGGCCCGTTGTCAGACACCACCAGCCGGGCATAGCCGTCCACAGCGGTCAATTCCACGTCCACCCTCGCGCCCGGTGGAGAGTAGCGCAAGGCGTTGTCGATCAGGTTGTCCAGCATGGCCCGCAAGGCCGTGTCATCGCCGCGAACGTCGGCGGTCTGGCATTGCAACAGACCCAGGTCAATGCCCCGATGCTCGGCCAGAGGGGAGAGCTGTATCACCGCCTGACGCACCCCGGCGTGCCAGTGCACCGTGCTGTGTTCGAGCGCCCGAGCATCGGGTTCGGCGCGGGCCAGTTGCAGCAGCTGGGCGGCCAGGTGGATCGCGCGTTCGATACCGGTGTCCAGTTCGTTGAGTGAAGTCTCTCGTTCGCCGCTGGGTGCGCGCCGGGCCAACTGGGCCTGCAGTTTGATGGCAGCCAGCGGTGTGTTGAGTTCGTGTGCAGCGTCGGCGAGAAACTGTCGCTGGTTGATCAGCAACTGATCGAGCTGCTTCAGCAACTGGTTGAGCGCGAGCGCCAGTGGGGCCACCTCAACGGGCAGATCCGTGGTGTCCAGGGCATGCAGCTCCGAAACGGCGCGTTGACCGATCTGGCGCTGAAGACTTTCCAATGGGCGCAGCGCCCGTTTGACCGCTTCGTGGATCATCAGCGTGAGCATCACCACCAGCAGCACCATGGGCACCAGCATGCCAGGCAAAAGTTCGTAGAACGAGCTGTCCCGGTCTTGAATGGATACGGCCACCTGCGCGATGCGCCCGTTGCTCGCAACGGTGTAGGTGCGCCAGGTCTGGTCTTGCCACTGGGTCTGGTGAAAGCCCGCGGGTTGCAAAACCGGGCCATCGTCGTCGAGCGAGGAGAAAACCAGTTCACCCGAAGGGCTCCAGACCTGGCTGACAAATTGGCCTTCATCGGGGTCGGCGTCAACCTCTTCCGTGTCCGCCGGGAGCGCGGCAGGGGGGGCGGTTGCTTCGTCGCCGGGCGTCATAGGGGAGTTGAGGGCGTTGGCCGCACCCGGCATCGGCGTCAGGTCGTGGCGCAAGACCGAATGGGCGATTTGTTGCAGCCCGTAGTCCCGCACCTGATCGAAGCCGTGGCGCGCGAGGAGAAACGTCAATACGCCTGCAATCACTGCGGCCAGCAGCAGCGCGGAAATCTGCCAGATCAGCAGGCGGGAGCGGATGGAATTCAATCCGGGTTCACAACTTTGTACCCCACGCCCCGCACGTTGCGGATCCAGGGTTCCACCAGTTTGCGCCGCAAATGGTGGAGGTGCACCTCCACCGCATTGCTGGCCACCTCGTCTTCCCAGCCATAGAGCCGGTTTTCGAGTTGATCGATGGACAGCACCGCACCGGGTTTGTCCATCAACGCCTGCAGCAGCTTGAACTCACGGGGTGACAGCGCCAGATCACGTTCACCCAGGTGGGCACGGTGCTGCAGTGGATCGACCTTGAGCCTGCCAAGCTGGAGCAAGGGCTGGCTGCGCCCGGAATGGCGGCGCGCCAGCGCATGGATACGGGCCATCAGTTCGTCGAGGTCGAAGGGTTTGCTGAGGTAGTCATCGGCACCGAGGTTCAGCCCTGCCACCCGGTCTTGCACCGCATCTCGGGCCGTGACGATCAGCACCGGGGTTGTGAGCTGTTGCTGGCGCCAGGCCTTGAGCAACTCGAGTCCGGAGGTGCCGGGCAGCCCGAGGTCGAGCAGGATCACGTCGTAAGTCTGGTCCGTGACGGCGGTTCGGGCATGGGAGCCCTGTTTTACCCAGTCGACGATGAAGCCCGCGCGGGACAGCGCCTTCTCCATGCCCGAACCCAGCATGGCATCGTCTTCGGCAAGCAGCAATCTCATGGGAGGTCAAAAAGTAGGAAGGAGCCCGTCGGCTTGTGGCGGCGCGCTGCAAGGGCTGTTGTTGCTATTGTGAACCGCTGGCACGGCGGTTGTCAGGAAAGAAGACGGCGTGGTGGTCCCGCAGTCTTCTCCGGTCGCCAATGCGGGACAAGGCCATTTCGCTTCGTCCCGCATTGGCGACCACCTTCGGTGGCATCAACCTTTGGTGACTTCGGGCGCTGTCTCCTGAGCTTTCTTTTTCTTGGCCAGCACTTTTTTGGCTGGGTGCTTGACGGTCTTCACCTTCTTCGTATCGTGGCCAAGGGCCACTTCTTTGGTGGCGGCAGACGCCGTGACCGCTGTCGTTTCGGTGGCGGTGACAGGTGCTGCTGCTGTTGCTGCAGCGGTGGGTGCTGTCGCGGGTGTCGGCGTGGCGGCGCTGGCGGCCAGTACGGTGAAAGTGGAGACCAGGGCAATCAGGAGTTTGTTCATGTCAGTTCCTAGAGAAGAATGTGTCCGGAGGCGGCGCCCCTGTGACGCGTCCCATTGTGTTCAGAGTGACTTAGAAGCCCCTTAATGCCACGCTCGACCGGACGAAAAAAAGCGGACCGAAGTCCGCTTTTTTTTGGAAGAACCCAGTCCGATCAGGACTTTTTCTCTTCAACTTTCTTGGTCGTGTCTGCGGCTGCTGGCTTGGCCATCAGCTTGCAGTTTTTGTCCACTTTCACGTCGCACTTGACTTCGGCTTTCTTGGCATCTGGAGTGGCTGCAGCTGCGGCTGGTGCAACGGTCGCTGCAGCAGTAGCTGCAGGAGCGGTCACGGCAGCAGGTGCGGCGGCAGCTGCAGGAGCTGCTGCTGGCGTGGCTGCGTGAGCGGCCAGTGCGGCGAATGCGGAAACCAGAGCGATGGCAATCTTGTTCATTTAAAAGTCCTGTTGGATGATTGCTTGGAGGCGATGGCCTCCGCAGCAACAGGCATTCTCTTGATCAAGACTTAGCAACCACTTAACAGTGGTCGAGCGGGTTTACCGTTGGGCTCAGCGAATGCGCCCGTAGCTGGTGCGCAACGGATCGGCTCCGCCGCCTTTGGGGCCGTTGCCACCACCACCACCACCACCGCTGCGTCCGCCGGGACCACCGCGACCGCGGTTTCCACCGCCGCCGCCGCCATTGCCGCCTCGGCCACCGCGACCACCCAGGGAGTCGATGCTGGTGCGCAACGGATCGGGTTGGCCGCCGGGAGCGGGCGCGTTGTGGCGCGGTTCACGGATGCGCAGGCTGCCCAGGTGGGCATTGGGTCCGGGCTGACGCTCGGCGCGATCGCCGCCTTCGCCGCCACGGTCTTCACGCGGGCCGCGGTTGGGGCGGTCGGCATTGCGGGCCTGTCCGCCACCGTTGCCACCACCAAAGTTGTCGCGGTTGCGCGGCTGGCCTTGACCCTGACCGTCGCGTTGTGGGCGTGGGCCCTGGGCATTGCGACCACCGCCGCCGCCATTGCGGCCACGGCCGCCGCCTTCGCCGCGGCTCTCGCCTTGGCCTTCACCCTGGGGGCAGGGCGCTGGCGTTGACCGCCGCCGTTACCGCGACCGGGCGAACCGCCATCACTGGCTTTCTTTTCCCGAACGCGGGTCAGCATTTCCGTGCGTGCGGCCTTGGCCGCTGCGGCCATGACATCGCGGCTCGGTGGTTTGCCGGCACCGCCCCAGATGGTCTGGCGGCCCATGGCAATGGGCTCGGCCTTCTCACCCGGCTCGGGCATGAATTCCTGGAAGATCTCGACCGGAATCTGTTGCTTGGTGAAGCGCTCGATGTCCATCATGAAGCCTTCTTCGTCCAGGCTCACGAGGTTCACGGCTTCACCGCTCTTGCCCGCACGGCCGGTGCGGCCAATGCGGTGCACATAGTCTTCCGACACGTTCGGGATTTCGTAGTTCACCACGTGTGGCAACTCGTCGATGTCGATGCCGCGGGCGGCGATGTCGGTGGCGACCAGGGCTCGGATCTCACCGCTCTTGAAGCCGGCCAGTGCCTGGGTGCGCGCACCCTGGCTCTTGTTGCCGTGCAGGGCCATGGCCTGGATGCCGTTCTTGGTCAAGAACTCGGCGACGTTGTTGGCGCCGAATTTGGTGCGCGTGAACACCAGCACCTGGCTCCAGTTGTGCGTGTTGATGATATGCACCAGCAACGCTTTTTTCTTGCCGCGGCCGACGGGGTGGATCACCTGGGTGATGCGTTGCACGGTCGTGTTGCGCGGGGTCACCTGGATGCTCAGCGGGTCTTTCAGCAGGTTGTTGGCCAGATCGCGAATCTCATCGCTGAAGGTGGCCGAGAACAACAGGCTCTGCTTTTCCTTGGGCACCAGGGCGAGAATTTTCTTCACGTCGTGGATGAAGCCCATGTCGAGCATGCGGTCGGCCTCGTCCAGCACCAGCATTTGCACGCCGGAGAGGTCGAGGAAACCTTGCTGTTGCAGGTCGAGCAGACGGCCAGGGGTGGCAACCAGAATGTCCACGCCACGTTTCATGGCGTTGATTTGCGGATTCATGCCCACGCCACCGAAGATCACGGTAGAGGTGAGGGACAGGTGCTTGCCATAGACTCGCGCCGACTCTTCCACCTGGGCGGCGAGTTCGCGGGTGGGCGTGAGCACCAAGGCGCGGATGGCCACGCCGCCGAATTTGTTTTTGGCGCGCTCGCCAACGCTCAGGCGGTGCAGCATGGGCAGCGTAAACGCTGCCGTTTTGCCGGTGCCCGTCTGGGCGCCGCCGAGCAAATCACGCCCGGCCAAGACAGCGGGAATCGCTTCGGCTTGAATAGGCGTAGGGATTTCGTAGCCGTGCTCACGCACCGCTTGCACAATGGCCGGGGCCAGGTTCAGATCGTCAAAGTTCATTTAAGGAGAGGCGCCCATCCAGGGGCGCTGGGGGCATCGGCCACTCCGGTTGCTGTGCTCCCAGGGGAGACGATGACAACCGGTCAGTCTGAGGCAGATGGATTCACAAAGGTGGGCGGCGCATTGAATACCAAGGCACCTCCCCAGCAGTGTGCTGGTGTTGAGCCGGACTGTTGCACTCAACGAAGGGTATTGTCGCATGGAAGTGCATCAAATCGCTTTGATGCCTGTTTGCAACCTACCTTACTCATAATGTAGGGATGTTCCCGGCGGCCATTGTCCATGGTTTGCCCCTCCCACCGATTTCGAATTCGTATGGACCGTATGGATACACACAAATTGATCCGCTCCGGTGTGGCCAATGATCCGGGCAAGCAACGTCCGACGCTCCAGCATTGTCTGGAGGCCACACTCTCCATTGCCGACTCCATGATCGATGAAATGCTGGAGCGCCTGGCTCTGGTGGTTGATCCTGAAAGCGTGACGCCCACACCCGTCGAACTCAAGGGCGTGGATTTGAAAGAGGTGGCGCGCTGGCTGGATCAAGCCGATGCCATCAAGCACACCTGGTCCACTGAGTTGCGGCAGGTTTTTTATCACGGTGAAGGGCGCGATGTTGACGTGCACGTCGTGGTGCGCTTTGATGATTTGCGCTTGCTGGACGATCACCAAATTGATGCCAGCATCGAGTTCGCCATGGTTGAGCAAATTCTTGCGGGCGCAACCGTGGAACTGCTGCCCCGGCTGAACTCCCAGGTCAGCAACCTGATGGGCTGGCTGACCGTGCAACCCGACCTCAATCCGATCAAGCCGGCAGCCTACGCCAGGGCGCTGCGCGCGGTGTTTGTGGCCCACTTGAGTGACGCGCAACAACGCAAGCTGCTGATGGTTCCGGTGGCCAGCATTCTCGGTGAGAGCCTGCGCCAGGTCTACAGGGAGGTGATTCAGTGGTTGATGGCCAACGGCGTTCAACCGCTGGAGCCTCAGGCGCACAGCCTTCAACCCGATCGGGCGCAACAGTCTGCAGTCGGGCGCACGATGCTGACGCTGGGTCGCCTGCGCCAGCTGCTCGCGGGCGACCTGAACGAACAGGTCGCAGGTGGGCCGACCTACATGCAAACGGTGCCGGCGTCGTTGTCCGTTCTGGAAGACATGGACTTGATCGAGCCCTTGATGAAGCGCTTGCGCGAGCGCCCGTCGCCATCACCCGATCAGCCTCCTGTGGCCGAGTTGCCTGTGGTTTCGGGGCACAACCTCGGGCGGTTGCTGGGTCAGGAGGTGGTGCGACTCATGCTGGAAAACCTCACGCAGGACGAGCGGCTTTTGCCCGCGATCCGTCAGCAAATTGGCTTGCTTGAGCCTTCACTGATCCGTCTGTCACAGGCCGAGCCGCGTTTTTTCAGCGATCGCCAACACCCTGCGCGGCAGTTGCTTGAAAGCATGACACAGCGGAGCCTGGGCTTTCTCGGTCATCACGACGAAGGGTTTGCCGACTTCCTGAAGTCGGTGAAAGGGGCGGTCAAATCGATCGATAGGGTGGAGGCCACCGAGGAGAAATACGCCCGTCTTCTCAAGCGCTTGCGGCGCCGTTGGGAGGACGACGATGCCCGCAAGAATCAGCGGCGTGCCGAGGCAGCGCGCGCGCTGCTGCACGCCGAGCAGCGGCAACTGCTGGCTGAACGCCTGTCGCTTGATTTTCAACAGCGCATGCAGGACAAAGCCGTGCCCGACTTTGTACAGCGCTTCGTGTGTGGTCCCTGGTCTCAGGCGGTTGCAGAGGCTCAGTTGACCGAGTCGGCGGGGGGAGACGAGCCTCTCGAGGGTGTGACCGACGACCTCATCTGGAGCGTGCAGGCCGTGTTGATTCGGCGCGATGTGGATCGCCTGGCCCGCCTTGTGCCCCGTTTGCTGAGCCAGATCCGGCAAGGCCTGCAGCGAATTGACTACCCGGTGGAGTTGATCGGCCATTTTTTTGATGCCTTGGTCAATCTGCACGAAAAGGCTTTTGAGACGCCAACACTCACGCCGGAAACGGTGCCCGGAGAGCCCGCCATAGGCTCGACCTTGACCGGCGAAGAGGGTGACTTTCACAACCAGAACAGCCCGGAAGCCACGAAACCATTGGGCAACGACACGTTCTGGATGGCCGATCGGGAGGCAGCCGATGCGGGTTTTGTTGCAGGAGAGGCTGGCGAGTCGGTTGCGGCTTTGCTGGAAGGGGGTACGCCAAGGGAGCAGGAACTTTCGGCAGGCGCCTGGGTGAACCTGAAAACCCAGGGGGAGTGGGTGCGCGCCCAATTGACATGGACCAGTCCGCGCGGTGGACTCTTCATGTTCATCTCGGCCAGCGGCATGGCCCATTCGATGACCCGCCGCACACTGGACCGTTTGCTGGGAGCCGGCTCCTTGCAGATCGTCTCGCGTGGTGGCGTGGTGGAGGGCGCGCTGGACGCCGTGGCGCAACATGCCTTGCGCAATGCACAGAACGACAACGGCGATCCGGTCGACGATGGCAGCAGCAACAGCACGGGTGACATTCAGCAGGCTGCTCCATGAGGAACACCGGTTGACGACCACCACTTTTGGCTTCGACGCCCTGCAAGACCGCATCTGGATGCGGGTTCATGAACGGGATCAAACCGTCTGGCTGACCCGGCGCATGGTGGTGGTGATACTGGGGCCCATGGTGCAGGCCTTTGAAAACGCCACGCCAGGCCAACAAGGTGGGGCAGCTGCGCCTGCCCGGGCCGCTTTGGAACACGAACTGGCCTTGCATGAAACGGCGCCTGGCCAGGCGGCGCCGCAGATTCGGGCCGGCCGTGTGCCACCCAGTGAAGACAGCGATCCCCAGTTCCGTTTGTGCACGGGCATCAACGCGCGGGCCAGCAACCAGTCGATGGCCATGACTTTTGCCACGGCGAGCGGTCCGCTGGAGCTGCAGCTCAGCCGAAAGGGCATGCATCTGTGGTTGCGCGGACTGGCCATGGTGCTCAAGCAGGCCCAGTGGGGCATGCCGCAGGCTTTGCCAAAATGGCTTGATGCGGGGCTGATGCCGCCCTCCATTCAGGCGCTGATCGACAAGCCATGGCCGCAAGATCCTGAGGGCGGGTAGCCGGGTGAGGCCCGGCCTGCGATAATCCAAGGCTTGACTCCCCGCCGGCAAGGTTCGCGGGCAGCCACTTCCCACAATCCCAGCAGCGGCCTTGAAGTCTTCAAGGCCTGTTTCTGCTGCGTTTCATTCAGGTGACCAAACATGGCGCAATACGTCTTTTCCATGAACCGGGTCGGCAAAATCGTGCCCCCGAAGCGACAAATCCTGAAAGACATCTCGTTGTCTTTCTTCCCTGGGGCCAAGATCGGCGTCTTGGGCACCAACGGCTCGGGCAAGTCCACCTTGCTCAAGATCATGGCCGGCATCGACAAGGAAATCGAAGGCGAGGCCATTCCAATGCCCGGTATCCGCATCGGCTACCTGCCGCAAGAGCCGCAGTTGAACCCCGAGCAAAACGTGCGTGAAGCGGTTGAAGAGAGCCTGGGCGAAGTGCGCTCCGCGCAAAAGCGCCTGGACGAGGTGTACGCCGCTTACGCTGAAGAAGACGCTGATTTTGATGCCTTGGCCGCCGAACAGGCCAAGCTGGAAGCCATCATTTCCACCGCCGGTACCGATAGCGAACACCAGATAGAGATCGCCGCCGATGCGTTGCGCCTGCCCCCATGGGATGCGAAAGTGGGTCTGCTCTCCGGTGGTGAGAAGCGCCGTGTGGCGCTGTGCTGCTTGCTGCTCTCCAAGCCCGACATGCTGTTGCTCGACGAACCGACCAACCACCTGGACGCCGAATCGGTGGACTGGCTGGAGCAGTTCCTGGCCCGTTTCCCCGGCACCGTGGTGGCGATTACCCACGATCGTTACTTCCTCGACAACGCGGCCGAGTGGATTCTCGAACTCGATCGCGGCAGCGGTCACCCCTACAAAGGCAACTACTCCAGCTGGCTGGAGCAAAAGGAAGCCCGACTGGGCCAGGAACAGCGCACCGAAGACGCCCGTTCCAAGGCCATGAAGAAAGAACTGGAGTGGGTGCGCCAGAACCCCAAGGGCCGTCAGGCCAAGAGCAAGGCGCGCTTGGCGCGCTTTGAAGAGTTGAGCGATGTCGACTACCAAAAGCGCAACGAAACCAACGAGATCTTCATCCCTGTGGCCGAACGCCTGGGCAATGAAGTGTTCGAGTTCAAGAACGTCAGCAAGAGCTTTGGCGACCGTGTGCTGATCGACAACCTGAGTTTCCAGATTCCTGCGGGCGCCATCGTCGGCATCATCGGCCCCAACGGCGCCGGCAAGTCGACGCTCTTCAAGCTGATCAGCGGCAAAGAGCAGCCGGACAGCGGTGAAGTGAAGATTGGCCAGACCGTGAAGATGGCCGTGGTGGACCAGAGCCGCGAAGACCTGTCGAACGAAAAGACCGTCTGGCAAGACATCTCGGGCGGTCTGGACATGATCACCGTGGGCAAGTTCCAGATGCCGAGCCGCGCGTATTGCGGTCGCTTCAACTTTTCAGGCGGTGATCAGCAAAAGCGCGTTGGCAGCCTCTCCGGCGGTGAACGCGGCCGTTTGCACCTCGCCAAGACGCTGGCCGAAGGTGGCAACGTGTTGCTGCTGGATGAGCCATCGAACGACCTGGACGTGGAAACCCTTCGCGCCCTGGAAGAAGCCTTGCTGGAGTTCGCAGGTTGCGCGCTGGTCATCAGCCATGATCGCTGGTTCCTGGACCGCATCGCCACCCACATCCTGGCCGCCGAAGGCGACAGCCAGTGGACCTTCTTCAACGGCAACTACCAGGAATACGAAGCCGACAAGAAGAAACGTCTGGGCGAAGAGGGCGCGAAACCCAAGCGGGCCCGGTTCAAGAGTTTGGCTTAACCCCCAGCGTCGCCTGCGGCGCCACACCCCTGCCAGGGGGGCAACGCTGGCGGCCCGGCGAAGCCGGTTCCGCGGCGTTCTGGCTTGGGGCATTTCGCGCCGGAAGGGGGTTTCCTTTTCCGGCGCTCCTGTTTCTCACTTCTTTCTTTCACCATGAACCTGACCGACGAACAAGTGCTTGCCGATACCCGCCGCTGGATCGAGAAGGCGGTGATCGGGCTCAACCTGTGCCCGTTTGCCCGGGCGGTGTACGTGAAGAACCAGGTGCGCATCGTGGTGAGCCATGCTCGGCATCTCGATGCTTTTCTGGATGAGCTCGACGCCGAACTGACCTTGCTCAAGGACACCCCGGCCGAAGAGGTTGACACCACCTTGCTGGTGCATCCCTCATTGTTCCCCGACTTCATGGTGTTCAACGATTTCCTCAATGTGGTCGACGATGTGGTGGCCGAGCACGGGCTCGAGGGCGTGATTCAGGTGGCGAGCTTTCACCCGCAATTTCAGTTCGAAGGCGTGGAGGCCGACGACATTTCCAATGCCACGAACCGCGCGCCTTTTCCGATACTGCATTTGCTGCGCGAAGACAGCGTTGAGCGGGCGATCGAATCGGACGCGGGTGACGCCGAAAAGATTGTGGACCGCAATATTGCCACCCTGCGTGAGCTGGGCGCCGAGGGCTGGAAGAGGTTGCTTGATTGATTGCCTGACGGCCGCGGGCTCCCGAGCCCGGTAGATGGGCCTGTCGCAGGATTGACGGTGGTTTCCCCCGGTTTTTCGGCCTTATCAGCCCCATCTACTCACTGAAAATGGAAGGGAGTCAGTATCCCTTCAACCTTCCATTTACCCCATGAGTGATCGCCTAGATGGCGCTTTTGGCGCATGCATGCAGTTCGCAGCCTTGCAGGCCCGTGCTTGGGTGCCTCGTTGGCTGACCCAGTTGAGCTCGGCCCTGCTTCAGCAGGAGGGCGGCGCACGCAGTTTCAAAGAGAAGCAGGCCTTTGGTCGCGCCCGAACGGTTTTGGCGACCTACAGGGAGCAAGTGGCCTCTCGGTTGCTGGCTGAAATCGACCTGCTGGTTCGTGATGCCCAACCCGAAGCTGCCACGGAGGCCGGAACTCGAAAACCCGTGCGTTTCAATTTGGACGACTTGACCTTGGTGGACCATGGTCAGGTCCAGGAGAAGGTGGATCTTTCGCGGACGCAGCACGTGGTGAGGATGACCGCCGAAGAATCTGCCTCCAGCCTCAATGCCATGCTGTCGAGCGCTCGTGGGCTGGCGGTGGTGCGGGGAGATGTCAATCCGTTTTTGCCAGATGCCATTGTTTCGGCTTTGGCTCGTGCATTGGCCACCTTGCATCTGGATGAAGGCGTTCGATCGGTGTGGATGCAGGCGGGGGCCGTGCCGCTGGGTGAGGCTTTGACGCAGTTTTACGGTGAGATTGCCCAGTTTTTACGGCAACGGGGCATCGAGCCGGCGGGCTATCTGCTGGTTCAAAAAACAGCTTCGGGCAGGCCTGCTCCCGCAGTGAAGCACGATAGCGGAGCGCACAGCGACGCGGACAGCATTCCCCTTTCTGGAATGCCTGGCCATGGGCCTCAGTTAACGCTGCGCCATTTGCAGACCCTGCTGGCTGGCAACCTCAATGGTTCAGGAGCAGAGCACGCCGATGGCTCCGGTTTGAGCAATGGCCTGGCTTATCCGCTTGCAGCGGAGGTGGTGGCGTTGATGCTGCGCGAGGTGGCTGAGGAAAAGCGATTGCTGCGGACCGTGCGTGACCTTGTGCAGCGGCTTCGTCCTGGATTGATGCAGCTCGCGCGCAACGACCCTCGGTTCTTTGCCGACCCATCCAATTCGGCCCAGCAATTGCTGGATGCCATCACACGCCAGGGCCTGGTTTTCACCAGCGAGCAGGATTCAGGGTTTGTCGAATTCGCCGAGCGCACAGGCCGCGTGGTGGGCGCGCTGCAATCGGTGGATACCGAGTGGCCAACGCGCTTGCGGGCGTCGCTTCAACGTTTTCTGCCCGCTGCCGGGGCCCATGCTACTACCCGTGAGGCGGACTTAGCGTCGACGCAATCGCAGTTCCAGCGGCGTGCGGTGGCCGCTTGTGGTACCCGGGTCCGTGACGATGAGGCCGACGATGAGCCGCCCGCGTTTCTGGACACCATCCCGATGGACCGGGATGCCTTGCATAAAGAGCACCAAACGGTGCCACCAACACATTCATGAGTTTGGCCTGAGGCCTCAGCTTCTGCGCTGCAGTTTCTTGCGCACCAAACCAATGTTGTTGCGCAGGGCGTAGAGTTCGTCGGTATATGACAGCGGCACCACGACTTGTTCCACGTTGTGCTCCAGAGCGTCCAGATCGCTCAACAGCTGGTCGGCTGAAGATCCGGGGGCCAGTTCCTTGATTTCCTGCTCGATCATGCGCAACTGGCCATACCAGCGGAACACGCGTGAGCGAATACGGAACTCGTAAAGCGGTGGAACGATGCGCGAGAGCGGCAGCGCCAGCGCGATGATCAGGCCCATGGCCAACCACATGCGTTCGACCAGGTTGGCCAACCAGAATGGGAGGTAACGCTGCAAGAAAGGAGGGCCGTTGCGGATGGCGCGCACGGCCTCGGGCGACAGCGGTACTTCGCTGTGTTCCAGGCTGGGGTATTCCCGCGCGCGATTGAACCAACCAGCCCCGCCGTGCAGGTTCATGGCCGCTTGAGCGAACAACTGAACGATGGCAGGGTGTGTTCTGGCGCTGGCGAGCAAGCTGGTGGTCGAGGCAACCAGGCGCATGTCGCGCTCCGGAATGTTTTTGGACAGATCGACCACGCCTTGGGGCATGACCACCGGCGTCAGATAGCCAAACCGGCGCGAATAGGCTTCGCTCTGCGCAAAATCCATCAGCTGGATGCCGGGCGACTGCAGCAGCATTTGCACCATCAGCGATTCGGGCGCAGACGCGAAGACCACCGCGTCCACCTCTCCTCCCAGGAACGCCACGGTGGCGGGCGTTTGCTCCATCTGACTGAGTGTGAGTTTTTGTGCATCAACCCGGTTGACGTCGAGCAGGGTCGAAAACAGGCGGGGCACGCCGCTGCCGGCGGTGCCCACGTTGACCCGCCAGCCATCGAGCTGGGTCAGACTGTCGACAGTGGTTGCGCCGTTGTTCAGGCGCTGCGCGGCTTCTTCCCGGTAGAAGAACCAGAGCGGTTCCACAAAAAGGCTGCCCAGCGATGCGATGGATTCTTCATCGTCGTAACCAATGTCGGCACTGCCGCCCTGTACAAACCCGATGTCGGCTTTGCCGCTGCGAATGAGCTCCAGGTTTTCCGATGAACCTTGCGAGGGGAGCAAATCAACCGTGATGCCATAGCGTTTGAGGGCCTCGGCATAGTGTTTTCCGAATTCAGCGTATGCGCTTTGGTCAGGTCCGGTGGCGAGTGTGACGTGTTTGGGAGGATTGGGATCGAGCCACCAGTAGGCCAGCGCCAGCAGCAAAACGGTGAGCAGCGCGAACGGGCCGAAAGAAGCGGCCATGTCCCGAAGGGACAGCAGGGTGTAGCGAAGGCTGGTGGACATGGGCGGTACGTTACCACGGGGCGAGCACGTTTCCGGGGGGCTCAGGCGCCAGGAAACCGCAGGCAAAACCGGGTGTTTTCGGCGCTGGAATCCACGCGCACCGAGCCGCCATGGGCCACCATGATGGCCTGGGTGATGGCCAGGCCGAGGCCGGTGCCATCTGACGAGAGGTGCACACGCGATTTGTCCACCCTGTAAAAACGGTCAAAAAGGCGGGGCAGGTGTTCCGGCGCAATGGGAGGGCCTGCGTTTTCCACACACAGCGAGGCTTCGCCCCGCACATGGGTGAGCCGCACCACCACGCGCGATTGTTCGGGCGCATGGCGAATGGCGTTGGAAAGCAGGTTGCTGATCGCGCGGCGCAGCATCAGCTTGTCGCCATGGGCGGTGGCGCTGCCTTCCAGGACCAGGGCGATGCCGCGCTCGTCGGCCACCACATCGTAAAAATCGAACAGGGCCTGCACCTGCTCACGCAACGGCACGGGCTCGCGGTGCGGCAGAGCCAGACCATGTTCGGTCTTGGCCAGCAGCAGCATGTCCGACACCATGCGCCCCAGGCGCTGGAACTCCTCGGCGTTGGATGCCAGCGTCTCGCGGTAGGCGGCGGCGTCTCGTTGTTGGGCCAGGGTGACCTGGGTTTGTGTCAACAGGTTGCTGATCGGGGTTCGCAATTCATGGGCGAGGTCGCTGGAGAATTCGGACAGGCGCTGAAAATCGCTTTGCAGGCGTGCCAGCATGGTGTTGAGGTCGTGTGCCAGTTCGGCCATTTCCACCGGCACGCTTGCCTCCGGCATGCGTTCGTCGAGCTGGTGGGCCGTGACGCGGCGTGCGCGCTCGCGCATGTCGCGCAAGGGCGCCAGGCCGCGCCTGGCTGCCCACCAGGCAAGCAGGCCACTGGCCAGGGCTGCGATCAGGAGATAGACCATGAGCGTGTGCCGCAGCTCTTCCATGAAATGGGTGTGGTGGTGGGTGTCCATGGCGAGCAACAGGGTCAGTGGCCGCAGGTTGGTGTTGCTGAGGTAACTGGCCGAATCGACGACCATGGCGGCGCCTCGAAGTTCGCTGCCTTGCCACGCCCAGTCGGTGGGAAACAGGCTGCCGGTGGATGGCTTCAATCTGGCTGGAAACGGATTGTCTGGCTGGCCAAAAATGGGTGTCTGGCCTTGCTCCAGGCGCAGGTAGAGACCGGTGTGGCTGCGCTGCAGCTCTTCCAGGCGCTGCACCAGCTCTTCGCCATCGCGGCTGCTTGCAACCACTTGCCGCACCAGCGCCACCTTGTCTTCCAGGTACTCGCGGTCCAGATCAACAAAATGGGCCTGGTTGGCACGCATCACCAGCCACCCGAGGCCGCAGAGCACCATCAGCGAAGCCAGGGTATAGAGCAGGGTGAGACGGGCGGTGAGGGTCAGCCGCAGACTCATGTCGACGGCTCCGGTATTTCCAGCACGTAGCCCATACCCCGTACGGTGTGGATCAGCTTGGGTTCAAAGCCTTCGTCCACCTTGGCGCGCAGGCGCCGCACCGCCACGTCGATCACGTTGGTATCGCTGTCGAAGTTGAGGTCCCAGACCTGTGAGGCGATCAGCGAGCGGGGCAGCACTTCACCCTGGCGTCTCATCAGGAGCTCCAGCAGGCTGAACTCCTTGGCCGTGAGGTCGATGCGTTTGCCTGAGCGTGTGACACGGCGGCGCAGCAAATCCAGCGCCAGGTCGGCCAGCTGCAAAGTGGTGGGCTCCAGCCCAATGCGGCCTCGCCTGAGGATCACGCGAACCCTCGCCAGCAACTCGGCAAAGGAAAAGGGCTTGACCAGGTAATCGTCCGCGCCGAGCTCCAGTCCGTGCACCCGGTCTTCGACCTGATCGCGGGCGGTGAGAAAGAGCACAGGCATCTCACGACCCATGCTGCGCAGTCTTTTGAGCACCTGCCAGCCGTCGAGCCCGGGCAGCATCACGTCGAGGATCACCAGGTCGTGCTGGCCTTCCAGTGCAAGGTGCAGACCATCGTCGCCACGGTTGGCAAGGTCAACCGTGAATCCCGCTTCGCGCAGGCCCTGGCGCAGGTATTCGCCCGTTTTGGGTTCGTCTTCAACAATCAGTATGTTCACAAAGCGTAGTGTGCCCGCTGAGTGAGGGCCAGAACGCAAGATGACAGATTTGTCATCTTTCAGACAGGTGCCTGTGGGGGGGCCGTGACCACAATGGGCTCATGCCAAATCAAATGATTCACCGTGTGCATTTCTTTGTCGCACTTGCCTGTCGCAAGACATGGCGCCCATTGGCCTTGGGCCTGCTGCTGACGTCAGGCAACGCTTGGGCGCAGAGCGCGGGCGAAGCGCCGAAGTTGCAGGACTGGCGTGCGGCCAATGAGGCGGTGGCACAGTTCAAGCGCGGTCATATCGACTTGCTCAAATGGGAGCGCAGCAATTTGCCCAATGAAGCGCCTGCGCCCGATGTCAGGGCTGACCTGATGCTGGAGGCGCCTGCGCAAGCGGTGCGCGAAGCCTGGAAGCGCCACCCTGGTTTAAGGGGTGTGCAAAGCAAGCTTGGTGCGGCTGCCACACTGCTGGTGGCCGAAGGGCGGCTGGAGGCCGTGGATCCCGGACTGCAGCGCCGTATCGAGGGCATGGATGAGTTGCTGGAAGTCGCCGTGGATGCCCGTAAGACATGGATTGAAGCCGTCGCGGCCCGTAAGGTGCTGCGCTTCCGTGAGGCTGCCTTGACCAGCGCAGAAGCCGGCAGCGAGCTGGGCCGGCGCATGGTCAGCGTGGGCAACTGGAGCCCCTTGCAGGCCACGCCGTTTCAGTTGGCCACCGCCACAGCCCGCATGGACCTGATCCGGGCGCGATTGGCCGCAGCTGAAGCTGATGGTGCTTTGCGCCAGCTTTTGAAACTTGGCGGGAATTCGGTCGTCTTGGGCTTGCCAGGCGACTTCCCCGAACTGCCGGCCAAGGCCATGGGACAAGACCAATGGACCCAGCATCTGGATGCGGTGCAGGCTCAACTGCCGGGCGTGACCGCTACCCGGAACCGGGTGGCCGCACAACGGGCATTTGGGTTTTACAGCGCCAGCCATGGGTTGGCGCTCATTCACCGAGATGAGGTATTGAAGCTGCGCCGTTTTGTCGCCGAAGAGACCGTGCTGCATTACAACGGCATGCTCAAGAGCGTCTGGGATCTGCTTGGTGAGGTGCGCAACCAGGCCGTCGCCGAGATCGATGCCATCGATGCCCAGCGTGATTTCTGGCTGGCGGAGGCCGATTTCCAGTGGACGCTGCAAGGCGGTGCCCCCACCAGTTTTGTTTCGCTGGGCGGCGGCAGCGCCAATGGCGACGGTCCCGCTGCGCATTGACTCAGGAAACATCCCAATGAACCAACCCAATTCCCGTCGACAGTTTTTTGCCGGTGCAGCCGCTTCGGTGGCCGGCCTGGCCGTGGCCCGTTCGGCGTTTGCCGGTCTGCCCGAACCGGTGATTCAGACCTCAGGCAGCATGGCGCCGCCGTTGGTGCCTCAAACCGGGCGGCCCTATAACCCGGTGGTCACGCTCAATGGCTGGACATTGCCCTGGCGCATGAACAACAACGTCAAGGAATTCCACCTGGTGGCCGAGCCGGTGGTGCGCGAAGTGTCCAAAGGCTTCAAAGTCAACATGTGGGGCTACAACGGCCAGAGCCCGGGACCGACCATTGAAGTGGTCGAGGGCGATCGCGTGCGCATCTTCGTGACCAACAAATTGCCCGAGCACACCTCGGTGCATTGGCACGGTCAGCGTCTGCCCAACGGAATGGACGGGGTATCGGGTTTGAACCAGCGCGCCATCCCTGTGGGCAAAACCTATGTGTACGAATTCGTGGCGCGCCGCCCGGGCACTTTCATGTACCACCCGCATGCCGATGAGATGACGCAAATGGCCATGGGCATGATGGGCATGTGGGTCACCCACCCCAAGGCCAAGCACCCTCACATCGCCGAGGTGGACCGCGATTTCTGCTTCATGCTGAACGCCTTTGACGTTGAGCCCGGCAGCCGAACGCCCATGGTCAACACCATGACCGACTTCAACATCTGGTGCTGGAACAGCCGCGTGTTTCCCGATATCGATACGCTCAACGTTCGGTTGAACGACAAGGTGCGCATCCGCGTGGGCAACCTCACCATGACCAACCACCCCATCCACCTGCACGGCCACGAATTTGAAGTGACCGGGACCGACGGTGGCCCCACCCCGCCGGGTTCTCGCTGGCCGGAGGTGACCACCGATGTGGCCGTGGGTCAGATGCGCCAGATCGAGCTGCTGGCCGACGAAGAGGGCGACTGGGCGATGCACTGCCACAAGAGCCACCATACGATGAACGCGATGGGACATGCGGTGCCGACCATGATCGGTATCGACCACCGCGGCATCGTCGCCAAGATCAACAAGGTGGCGCCTGACTACATGGTGATGGGTGAGCGGGGCATGGCGGACATGGGCGAGATGGAGATGCAGATTCCCGACAACACCGCACCCATGATGACCGGTACGGGTCAATACGGTGCGCTGGAGATGGGCGGTATGTTTAACGTGTTCAAGGTGCGAAAAGACCAGAAACAGGGCGATTACAGCGACCCGGGTGCCTACAGGCACCCGCCTGGTACCTCGGCCTTTGAATACGCCGGTGTTTTGCCTGAAGCAGCGCGTTTTCAGTCAGAAGTGAAGGCGGGTGGACAGCCTGTGCCCGGGCTGAACAATCCGCTATCTGGCAAAGTCGAAAAACAATCACCTGTCAACGCCACTGCGGTGAAACCAAAAGGCCCGGGCAAGCATTGAGGCGTGCTCTGTATTGACCGCCCAGGAACCACTGGCCAATCCCCCAATCAAAATGCTGAAACCCATGACCATGATCCGTAAGTTCTCTCCTTTGCTGTTGTCACTGTCACTTGTGGGGGCTGTTCCCGCATGGGCCCATGGTGAGGAAACGCATGTGAAAGCCGCCGTCCCCATGAAGATGGAGCAAAAACCTTGGGGCATTGGCGGCCAGGCCAAGGATGTGAAGCGCACCATCGAGATCAAGATGCTGGACAGCATGCGATTCACCCCGGACCACATTGAAGTGTCACAAGGCGATACGGTTCGCCTGACCATGACCAACACAGGTGCAGTCATGCACGAGATGGTGTTGGGCACACAGGTGGATCTGAACGAGCATGCTGCGCTGATGAAGCGGTTCCCCAACATGGAGCATGACGAGCCATACATGGCCCATGTGCCGCCAGGAAAAACGGGCGACATCATCTGGACCTTCAACCGCCCCGGTGATTTTGACTTTGCGTGTTTGTTGCCTGGTCATTTTGAAGCCGGCATGGTCGGCAAGATTGTTGTCAAACCATCGAATGGAGCCAAAAAATGAACAAGCCCATCGCCACAAGAGAGCCTGTCCCCGGGCTGCGTCGCCGCCACCTGGGCGCCTTGTTGGTCGCCACCTGTTTACCGGGCTGGGCTTGGGCGCAGACAATTGCGAAAGCCCCATCGCCCCTGGTTCAGGTCTGGAAGGATCCGAACTGCGGTTGCTGCAAAGACTGGATTGCGCACATGGAAAAAGGCGGATTTCGCAGCCAGACCTTCGATGTCGGCAATACCGCGATGCGGGCGCGCCTGGGCATGCCGCAGCAACTCGGCTCTTGCCACACCGCGCTGATCGATGGCTATGTGATCGAAGGGCATGTGCCCGCCAGCGATATCCAGCGGCTGCTCAAGGAGCGCCCCAAGGCGCTCGGCCTCTCGGTTCCCCGCATGCCGGTGGGTTCCCCTGGTATGGATGGCCCGGCGTATGGGGGACGAAAAGATCCCTTCGAGGTATTGCTGGTTGACCGCGATGGCACCACTGCTGTGTTTAGCCGCTACAACTGAACTGAAGGAAAATCCACCATGAAGCTTCCCGTTGCCAGCACTCTGGCCACCCTGATGGTCGTGTCTATGGGTGTCACACTGCCCGCCGCTGCCCAGACGGCTGTTGCCGCAGCAGCTGAACCGACGACCATGGCTGCACCAGCCGATATGAGCGAAGGCGAAATTCGCAAAATCAGCAAAGACACTGGCAAGCTCACCATCCGTCATGGTGAGATCAAAAACCTCGACATGCCACCCATGACCATGGTGTTTGTCGCCAAAGACCCTGCCATGCTGGATGCGGTTGAGGTGGGCGACAAGGTGCGCTTCGTGGTGATCGAGGAGGGAGGCAAGATGGTGGTCACCGAGCTGCAACCCGCTAGGTAAAGGCGCCGGTTTTTCGCCATGGACATCCTCGCGCACGGTTTGTGGGCAGGGGCTGCGGCCATGGCCATCGCGCCACGCCGCAGGCCGCCTCGCGCGATCTGGATCTGGAGCATTGCCCTTGCGGTATTGCCCGACCTGGGTCACATGTTGCCCGTGACTGGCTGGGCAATGGCGACGCTTTCGAGTGCGGACTGGTGGCAGTACGCCACCGCGTCCCCCGGTCAAGAGCCGCCTATGCCAGAGGCTGTGGGGCTGTGGGCGCACCATTTGCACTGTGTCCTGCACAGCGCCCTTTCCGCTGCTGCGGTGACGGTGCTCGTGTGGTGGCGCTGGCGCATTTTTTGGATGCCCTTGTTGGGTTGGTGGTTGCACATCGTGATCGATGTGTTCACCCATTCGGCCGAGTTTTTCCCGTCACCCGTTTTGTACCCATTGACCTATTGGGGCTTCGACGGCTGGGCCTGGAACCAGCCAGGCGCCTTGCTGCTCAACTACGGCGCGCTGGTCGGGGTCTGGGTGTGGTTGATTCGAGCGCGCATGTTCGGTGTGCGTTAACGCAGCCGGATATCAAGCAGGGCATTGCAAAACCACGCCCTGCACCGGCTGCACCAGGCCCGGTCGGGTGACCACGAAGGCCACGCGCAGGGCGTCAAATTGCGGCCCTTCGGGCAGGTCGAGCTGCAACCGCCGGGGTTCGCTGGCTGTCCACGCAGATACGGGCTGGTACAGACTGACCACGTGGTCATGGGTCAGGGTTTCACCGGCGTTTTCGCCTCGTGTGACCTGGCTGACAAGGCCATCTTGCAATACTGCCCAATACCCTGCCAACGTCGATGCGCCACCGATGGCGCCCACAGCGGCCGTCACCCGGCGGCCCTCCCTGACCAGTTTCAAGGATGGAGTCGACGCTTGGTTGGTCTGCACAGCCATGAGCAAAGTGGCTGGCGTTTCGCCGCGCCAGCCGCGGTGGTCTTGTCCATTGAGCACCACCTGGGGGGTGTAGACGTACTTGCCTTTTTGAACAGCGCGCACTTGGTGCTGGCGCTGCGTGGTGGCCGGCGTGGCGAAGCGGTCTTGCCAGCCCAGGTGGTTCCAGTAGTTGACATGGAAGGCCAACGGCAGGATGCCGGGTTGATCGTTCAAGGTAGACAGCCAGAGGTCGGCGGGTGGGCAGGAACTGCAGCCCTCTGACGTGTAGAGCTCCACCACCATCGGGGGCTTGGCGCCCGACGTGGCTTCGCATACCGCGGCCTGTGCCAGTGGTGCCAGCAGCAATCCGGCGGCAAGGGCCATCGCGGCTCCCCGGCTGCGCAGCGAGCGGCAGGAATGGCGTGTGTTCATGGGTGTCTCCTTGTTCTGGAGTCGTGGGTCGCCACGGAAGGGAAATTCTTACAACGGCGAGGGGCTGTTTGTGCCGTCTGATTCCAAAAAAAGGCGGTCGACTCGCTCAGATCTGGCCCCTGGCCGGCGGGGCGCTTCCCAGGCGTATGCGGGCCACATTGCGGTTCATGCCTTTTCGGATGATGTGCCTGTACAGCCAGCTTTTCACACCGCTCAGGTTGCCGCCTTGTTGCGCATAGAAGCTGTCTGGATTGACGTAAACGCCCAGATCCTGGCAGATACCCGCCTTCTGGATGTAGGTGTGCGTGCCGCGCCATTCCACGGCTGGAGATTGAAGATTCGGTGTGGCCGCGCCAAAGCCACTGAACGACCTTGCTTCCGGAAAGCGTTGCTGCAAAGCGTGGAGGTAGGGTTGGTCAAGAATGAACCCTTCAAGGTTCAGCCATTGGCCATCGACCTGAACCTCTACCCAGCTGTGAACAATTTCGGCTGGCGCGAGGTGGTAGGCCATGCCAGTGACCGCTCCTTTTTGCAGCGCCTTGTCTATGGTGAACCCATGAAGGCGGCAGGCGATCCCTGTTGCCCGGAGCAATGCCATCAGCAAGGTGCCTTTGGTGTTGCATTGCCCCATGCCATCGGCCAGCACCCGGGAGGCCGGCAGGTTGTCGCGCTCGTTGTAGCCGAACGCGATTTCGTTGCGAACAAAGTCGTAAATGCGCCCGGTGCGTTCGTGTTCAGACAGGCTCAACCACCGCCGGTCCCTGATCAGACGTTGAATCTCGGGATGCTCAAAATCGAGCAGGGGGGATGGGCTGGAAAGGGCTTCTGTGTGTGGTGTCATTGGGGCGGGCTTGTCGGTGACGGGCTTCGGGTATTGAAAACCCTGTAGTCACTTCAGAGTCAAACCCTCTGGTGGAGAATGCAATGAGCGGTGCGATTGTTGCCATTGCAGGCCACGCACCTGCCTGCCACTGCCGATGGTGATTCCGGTGGCCGGTGCGATCCGGGCTTGCAGTGGTGAGCCTTGCGCGGCCTTCGCCGCGCAGAGTTCAGTGCCCCAGGATTTTGGACAGGAAGTCCTGGCTGCGCTCGTTCTGTGGGTTGTTGAAGAACTCTTCGGGCGTGTTCTGCTCAACGACCTGGCCTTGATCCATGAAGATCACGCGATCGGCCACGGCCTTGGCGAAACCCATTTCGTGGGTCACACAGAGCATGGTCATGCCCTGATCGGTCAGACCGATCATCACATCGAGCACTTCCTTGATCATCTCGGGATCGAGCGCCGAGGTGGGCTCGTCGAACAACATGATCTTGGGCGTCAGACACAGGGAGCGCGCAATGGCCACGCGCTGCTGCTGGCCACCAGAGAGCTGCAGCGGGTATTTGTCGGCATGCTCGGCGATGCGCACGCGCTCCAGTTGAGCCATGGCTTTTTCAATCGCTTCATTGCGCGGCATCTTGGCCACCCAGGTGGGCGAAAGGATCAGGTTTTCCAGCACCGTGAGGTGGGGGAAGAGGTTGAACTGCTGGAACACCATGCCCACTTCGCGGCGCACGCGGTCGACGCCTTTGACGTCGTCACCGACCACGGTGCCGTCCACAATGATCTTGCCCTCCTGGTACTCCTCGAGCGCGTTGATGCAACGGATCAGGGTGGACTTGCCCGAGCCAGACGGGCCACAAATCACGACCTTTTCGCCTTTCGCAAAGCTCAGGTTGATGTCGCGCAGCACATGGTAGCCATTGCTTGGATACCACTTGTTGACGTTTTCGAACTGGATGATGGGGGCGTCGGTGTTGCTCATGAAATTGAGTCTTTCTAATCGAATTGTGTTGCGGTCTGGCGAACTGGTCAGCGGCTTTTGCTCACAGCGGTGCGCTTTTCAACCCACAGGCTGTAGCGCGACATGGCGAAGCAAAAGGCAAAGTAAATCGCAGCGATGAAAAAGAGGCCTTCCATTTTGAATGGCCGCCAGTCGGCGTCGGAATTCAGCGCCAGGCCCACCGCGCCTGTCAGGTCGTAAAGAGAAACGATGGTCACCAATGAGGTGTCTTTGAACATGCCGATGAAGGTGTTCATCAACGAAGGCACCACGGTGGTGAGGGCTTGGGGCAAAACGATCTTGCCCTGGGTTTGCCAGAAGGTCATACCCAAGGTGGCGGCCGCTTCGGTCTGGCCTTTGGGCAGAGCCTGCAGGCCTCCGCGCACAACCTCGGCCATGTAGGCGGCAGAGAACAGCGTGATGCCGACGACCACCCGGATCAACACATCGATGTTGGTGCCGGCGGGCATGAACAAGGGCAACATGAACGAAGCCATGAACAAGATCGTGATCAGCGGAACACCCCTGATCAGCTCGACATAGAGGGTGCAAAGCGTTCGGATCGCTGGCATCTGAGACCGCCGCCCAAGGGCCACCATGATGGCCAGTGGAAAGGCCAGGGTCATGGAGATCACCGTGAGCATCACGGTCAAGGGCAATCCGCCCCACTGGTCGGTGGACACCGCGACAAGGCCGAACACGCCGCCCTTCATGAGGGTGAAGTACACGGCCAGCATGGCAGGCCACATGATCAACAGCGACTTGTTCCAGAAGTTGGGCATGCAGCTTAAAGCCACCACGCCCAGCATCAGACTGGTTGCCGTGATGGGACGCCATTGTTCTTCCTGCGGGTAAAGGCCCAACAGGATCAAGCGGCCTTTTTCGGCAATCACGCCCCAGCAGGCGCCCAGGCCGCGGGCCTTGTTGCAGGCCACAAGATCGGCGCCAAACACGGCGTTGGTGATGCTCCAGCCCGCTGCTTGCGACACGGCAAACAGCACAACGGCCAGCATGAACAGCGTCACGATGCTGTTGATGGGGCTGGAGAACAAATTGGTTTTGAGCCAGAGTACAGCGCCGCTGCTGCTTCCAGGAACGGGGCGTGGTGCGATGGATTGAAAAGTGTCTTGCATGGTTTCGTACGCTTAACGTTCCTGGATTGCTGAACTGGCGTTGAACCAGTTCATGAGCAAGGCTGTGATCAGGGACAAGGTGAGGTACACCGCCATCACGATGGACAAGGCCTCAATGGCTCGCCCTGTCTGGTTCAGCGAAGTGTTGGCAATCGACACAAGGTCGGGGTAACCAATGGCCACCGCAAGTGAAGAGTTTTTGGTCAGGTTGAGGTATTGGCTGGTCAATGGCGGAATGATCACGCGCAAGGCTTGCGGCAATGCGACCAGGCGCATGGCCATGGACTTGGTCAGACCAAGCGAAGCGGCTGCTTCATGTTGACCCAGCGATACCGAGGCAATGCCAGAGCGCACGATTTCAGCGATGAACGAAGCGGTGTAGAGCACCAGACCGACCAGAAGCGAGAGAAATTCCGGACTGAACTTGGTACCACCTTCAACCTGGAAAATTCCCTTTTCAGGCAAGCTCCATTCCGAGGGGGCTCCACCGGCCAGCCAGCCCAGTACCGCCAGACCAATGATGATGGCCAGGGTGACCGGCAGCACCGGTCGGCGTTGACCCGTCTTGTCAAAGTGGCGCTGTGCACTTCGCGCGTAAAAGTAGCTGCCCGCCAAGCCCAGCAAGACGCCGATCAGAGCCAGAGACTGGCCCAGCTTCCAGACCGGCCAGGGGAATGCGAAGCCGCCCTTGCTCAGAAAAGTGTTGCCGATCTCCCAGGCATCGTCAAATGCAGGGAGTGTTTCGGTGAAGATGATGTACCAGATCAGCAGTTGAAGGTAGACGGGGATGTTGCGAAAAATCTCAACATAGACGTAACAGATCTTGCGCACCAGGAAGTTGGTGGAAAAGCGGCCAATGCCCAACAACGTGCCCAGCAGCGTGGCCAGAACGATGCCGATGATCGCCACTTTGAGTGTGTTGGCCAGGCCAATGCCAAAGGCGGTCCAGTAGGTGCTCATCACGTCGTACGGGATGAGGGTTTCGCTGACATCGAAACCGAAGGGCTGTGACATGAAGTCGTAGCCGCTTTGAATGCCGCGCCGGCGCATGTTCTCCAGCGTGTTGGTGACCAGCAGCCAGAGGAATCCGGCAATCGAGGCGATGGCCACGACCTGGTAAATGACGCTGCGGCCTTCGCGGCTGTTCCAGGAAATGGAGCGGGATTTCTTTTTGGGTACTGGTCGAGCTTCGATCATGGGAGGAAAGCTTCCATTTGCGATTTGAGTGGAATCACGAGCGTAAAAAAAACCGGCACAAACACCCCTGAAATCTTTCGAGGGTATTTGTGCCAGTTCTGGCCGGTTGAGTCAGATCAACGCAGTGGAGGGGCGTACATCAAACCACCGTTGTTCCACAGGTTGTTCTTGCCACGTGGCAGGTTCAACGGTGTTTTCGGGCCAACGTTGCGCTCGAAAATTTCGCCGTAGTTGCCGGTGGCGGCGATGGAGCGTGCCAGCCACTCTTTGTCCAGACCCAGATGCTTGCCCAAGTCTTCAGTGACGCCCAGCATGCGGCCCACTTGTGGGTCGGAGCTTTTCTTCATCTCAACCACATTGCCCTGCTTGATGCCATATTCTTCGGCTTCGATCAGGCCGTTGAGCACCCATTTGTTGATGGCCAACCACTCGTCATCACCGCGGCGCACCATGGGGCCCAGAGGCTCTTTGGAGATCAGGTCAGACAGGATCTCGTGATCGGCAGGCACCTTGGCTTCTTTGGAACGGGTGGATGCGAGGCCAGACGCGTCGGTGGTGTAAGCCTGGCAACGGCCGGAGAAGTAGGCACCGGTAGCGGCTTCAACTTTTTCGAACACCACGGGCGTGATCTTGATTTTGTTGGCGCGGGCAAAGTCGGTCAGGTTTTTCTCGGTGGTCGTGCCGGACTGCACGCAAACGGCAGCACCGTTGAGCTGCTTGGCGTTCTTGACCTTGCCTTTTTTGACCATGAAACCCTGGCCATCGTAGAACCAGGTGCCCACGAAATGCAGACCCAGGGATGCATCACGCGACAGGGTGCCGGTGGTGTTGCGCGAAAGGATGTCCACTTCGCCGGACTGCAATGCGGTGAAACGCTGCTGTGCGTTCAGCGGCACGTATTTGACTTTGCTGGCATCGCTCAAGACGGCGGCTGCAACGGCTTTGCAGAAATCCACATCCAGGCCGGACCAGTTGCCGCTGCTGTCGGCTTGAGAGAAGCCTGCCAGACCGGTGTTCACGCCGCAGACCAACTCGCCGCGGGCTTTGATCGCATCAACGGTCTTGCTGGCAGCGTGAGCCGGGACGGACACCATGGTTGCAGCGGCAGCTGCAAACGCCAGGGACAGGTTCAGGGATTTCATTTTTTTCATCGACTTACTCCAATAGGTATAGCACGGGTTGTTGACTGCTCTGGCGCTCACCGGTAGGTGTGCATTTTGAGCGCCCTTGTACTGTATGCGTGCGCAAGGGTTTGATGCATCGGGGTTTACGTGAGATCACCATGCAAAAAATGCATGGGCACATGGATGTGCCCATAAAGGAGCCTCTATGGTTTTGGTAGCAATTGCCATGCCAAGTGCTGTCTGGCCTGGTCGTCCCGGGTGCGACATGGCGTCTGCACGAATGGGCGCGGGCGCTCGTATCCTTGTTGGCGAAGCCGTTACAACAATGGAGACACTCGATGAACCATGCCGAACAGGTCCCCGCCGTGCCCGAGCGGGCACACCACCGTTTTTGGCCCAAGCGGCTGCCTCACAGCATTCAAACGCCACGCACATCGATGTGGTTCAACCTGGAGGTGAGCGCACAGCGGTATCCCGATAAACCGGCGCTGGTTTTCTTTGATCAGAGTGTCAGCTATTCGGAGTTGAAACACCAGGCAGAGCGTGTGGCATCGCATCTGCAGGCCAAGGGCGTAAAGGCTGGTGACCGTGTGATTCTGCTGATGCAGAACTGCCCGCAATGGATCGCTTCCTATTACGGCATCTTGCGTGCAAATGCGGTCGTGGTGCCTGTGAATCCGATGAACCGGGCAGAAGAGCTCAAGCACTACATCACAGACCCTGATGTCCGCGTTGCGATCAGCGCTGCTGACCTGGCAGGCGAGTTGGCCAAGGCCAGTGAAGCCTTGCCCGAGGCGCAGCGCCTTCAACACCTGTTGGTGACCCACTACACCGATGCGGTCGGCGCGCAACCCGAGGTGCCGTCAACCTGGGTGGCCTGGCTTGAGGCCCGCCACCCACAGCCCACGCTGTCTGCCGGGGATGTCAGTGACTGGAGCGAAGCAATGGCCTGCACCCAGGCGCTGTTGCCACACGACCGGGCGCCTGAAGATCTGTGCGTATTGCCTTATACGAGTGGCACCACCGGTTTGCCCAAGGGCTGCATGCATACCCACGCCAGCATGATGCACAACACCGTGGCGGCCAGTTTGTGGGGCAATGGCAGCAGCGAAAACACGGCGTTGCTGGTGGTGCCGCTGTTTCACATCACGGGCATGGTGACCGGCATGCATACCGGGATCTATCTGGGTGCCACCACGGTATTGATGCCTCGCTGGGATCGTGATCTGGCGGGGCAATTGATTTCGACATGGCGTGTCACGAGCTGGACGAATATTCCAACGATGGTGATCGATCTGTTGGCCAGCCCCCACTTCAACCAATACGATCTCACCAGCCTGGCCTATATCGGCGGCGGCGGGGCGGCCATGCCACAGGCTGTCGCTCAGCGGCTTCAAGATGCCTATGGGCTGAAGTTTGCCGAAGGTTACGGCTTGACCGAAACCGCAGCGCCTTCGCACAGCAACCCGCCCGATGCGCCCAAACAGCAGTGTTTGGGGGTGCCGTTCATCGGTGTGGATTCACGGGTGATTGATCCTGACACCCTGAAGGAAATGCCGATGGGCGAAGCGGGCGAAATCATCATGCGTGGCCCATCGGTTTTTTCGGGCTATTGGAAGCGGCCTGACGCGACCGAGGCTGCTTTTGTTGAGTTTGAAGGGCAGCGCTACTTCCGCTCGGGTGACTTGGGTCGCGTGGATGAAGACGGCTATTTCTTTATCACCGACCGCCTGAAACGCATGATCAATGCCAGCGGGTTCAAGGTGTGGCCCGCGGAGGTCGAGGCGCTGATGTTCCGCCACCCGGCCATTGCCGAGGCCTGTGTGATCGGGACCCAGGATGACTACCGAGGTGAAAGCGTCAAAGCGGTGGTGGTGTTGCGGGCAGAAGCGCGGGGGCAGGTGAGCGAGCAAGACATCGTTGACTGGTGTCGCGAAAACATGGCGGTCTACAAGTGCCCAAAAGTGGTGCAGTTTGTGGAGGCGCTGCCCAAAAGCGGGAGCGGCAAGGTGATGTGGCGGTTGCTTCAGGAAAAGGAAGCCGACGCGTAGTCAGGCCCGTCACAATTGGGCATGCCCTTAAAAGACCACTTCCTCCGCCGGTCGCTTTGGCGCCTCTGGCAGCCACGGCGGGGCCTGTTCTGGCTGATGCTGGCATTCAACGCCTTGTCGTCCGGACTGGCCTGGTGGTTGCATTTGGCCCAGCCCTCGGGCACCCTGCTGGTGGTGGTCACGCTACTGGCCTTGACCAACACCTTGATAGGCTGGTGGTTGCTTTTGATTCTTTGGCGCGAAGGCGCCGATACAAACTCAGGAGAAAAGAAACATGTTTAAGGCTTTGTTGATCAACAAGACCGATGACGCAGGCTACACCTGTGCCTTGACCGAAGTGGAAGAGAGCCAGATTCCTGGACAAGGCGACGTGACGGTGGCGGTCGAATGGTCAACCATCAATTACAAGGACGGCCTGGCCATCACAGGCAAGTCGCCGGTCGTGCGCAGTTTTCCGCTGGTGCCTGGCATCGATTTCGCCGGTACGGTGACTGCCAGCGAACACCCGCGCTGGAAAAAGGGCGACCGGGTGGTGTTGAACGGCTTTGGCGTAGGCGAAAGCCACTGGGGCGGTTTGGCTCAGATGGCGCGCGTGAAGGGCGATTGGCTGGTGGCCTTGCCCGATGCACTCAGCACCCGCGATGCCATGGCAATCGGTACGGCGGGCTACACCGCCATGTTGTGTGTGCAAGCTTTGCAGCGCCATTGGACTGAGGCTGGCATGGACGCCGGCAGCGGCGAGGTGCTGGTCACCGGTGCTGGCGGTGGCGTGGGCGGGGTCGCCATTGCCTTGCTGTCGGCCATGGGGCACAAGGTGGTGGCATCAACCGGCCGGTTGGAAGAGAGCGATTACCTCAAGTCGTTGGGCGCGGCTGAAGTGATCGACCGAAGCGCTCTGAGTGCCCCAGGCAAACCCATGCAGAAAGAACGCTGGATCGGCGTGGTCGATTCGGTCGGCAGCCACACGCTGGCCAACGCCTGCGCGAGCACGCGCTATGGCGGTGCCGTTGCCGCTTGTGGTCTGGCGCAAGGCATGGATTTCCCAGCTTCGGTCGCCCCGTTTATTTTGCGTGGCGTGACGCTGTACGGCATCGACAGCGTGATGGCGCCCTTGGCCAAGCGCGAATCCGCCTGGCAGCAACTGGCCCGGGATCTGGACCGCGGCAAGCTGGAAGCCATTACCCAGGAAGTGAGCCTGGCTGAAGCACTGACGGCCGGACCGGCCATTTTGGCTGGTCAGGTCCGCGGACGCTTGGTGGTCAACGTCAACGCCTGACTTCCATATCCGCCTGGGCAAAGAGAGATTCACCGCAGGGCCGCCCCAAGGTGAATCAACCCCCCTCAGGGGGCAGCGACCCGCGCAGCGGCGGAGCGTGGGGGTCATGGTTTCACCGCAGGGCCGCCCCAAGGTGAATCAACCCCCCTCAGGGGGGCACTTCTTCCTCCCTACTCCACGGGCACGATGTGACGGTAGGCGTGCCAGGTGGCGTGACCAATGACGGGGCCAACGATCAAAAGCCCCAGAAAATACGGCAGCATGGCCAGGCCAATGAGCAGCGTGATCAATGCCCCCCAGATGAACATCACGCCGGGGTTTTGCAAGCTGGCCCGGATGCTGGTCAAACCGGCGGACACGGCGTCGGTTTGCCGGTCCATGATCATGGGGATGGAGATCACGCTGGTGACGAAGATCAGGGTCGCAAAGAGGCCGCCTACGATTGTGTAGGTGATCAGGAAACTCAGGTTTTCGGGGTTGAGCAACTGCGCCAGCAAGTGGTCGGTGGTGGGCATGGTGTTGAAGGTGACCGCGAAAACGACCAGCGAGGCCCGGCCCCAAAGCAATTCCAGGATCAGCAGCACACCGGCAAAAATTCCCATGGTGCCTTTGGTGGGGCGCCAGGCGACCAGGGATGCGCGCAATGATGGGCGGTGGCTGTGCGTCTGCATGGCCTTGCTGGCGTCATACAGGCCCAGACAGAGAAACGGCCCCATGAGCAGAAAGCCTGCACTGAGCGCCAGCACGTAGGCAGGGGCGTTTTGGAACACGGCCAACAAGGCATGGCCCATGATGAAAAAACACACCCCATAAAACAGCCCGATGCGTGGGCAGCGTTTGAAGTCGGCCCAGCCCAGTTTCAGCCAGTTCAGCGGATCGGACGGTTTGAGTTGGGCCAGCTTCAATGCAAATACAGCGGGTCCATAGTGTTCGGGTTCCTGGGTCTCAGGCATCACTTCTGTGCGTGATTCCGGCGACTCGGTCGGTGGGTCTGATTCGGTGTTGTGGGCGGTGATGGCTTGTGCCATGGTGGTCTCCTGCTATCGGAAACAATATAACCAATGGCGAATGCTTTCGGGTACATGGTTTTCCCCGACAGCTGAAAGGGTTATTGCAGCCGTGCCGTCCTGTCCACCAGCCTCTCTTTGCCTGCTGGGTGCGTTTCAGGCTTCGGCGGCCAGCGCTGGAAACCGGCGCATGTGCAGGGCCAGGGCAGCGTCCAGCGACTGGGTGTGTTTGACGAACCAGCTGGCCAGCTCATGGGTCATGGCCCGCAAAGCCTGTTTGTCCCCAGCCTGCGCCATCGCCAGACCTTCTCGCATCACGTTGAGCACCAGCCGGTGCTGAAGGCCATGGTTGCTGGCGTTGGCAAAGTGCGACTCTCGCATCCAGTGGTCCTCACAGGCGAAGTGTTGCTGGGTGTGTTTGATCACTGCCTGCCAACTGGGCGCTAAAGCGGCATCGTCAGCGGTTTGCGCGATGGCCAGCAACGTCACGAAGGTTCGGTGGGCGTTGTCCATCGGGTCGAAGTCCAGCCGCAACGCGTCTGTCCATTCAATGGTGGGGGTCTTCATATCAAACTCCATTCGTTCCCGGGCAGCTTGGCAGGCTTGGGCGCGCGATGTTTTGATCCAGCGCAGAAAGGCCGCGATTGGTGGCTGGTGGCTGCCACGTCACGCATGGGGCGGGCGGGTCGTCGTTACACTGGGCGCCCATGAGCACCAGCGAATTCCGTCCCCCCTATATGCCCTTGACCGAGCGTGACCATGCGCTCAAAGAGCGGGGATTTGCGTTGTTGAATGCGGCTGAAACAGCTCAATGGCTGGGTGCCGATGAGGCGGATCTGGCGCGGCTGCACGCCATCTGGGACGACCTGCCCAGCGATGACTACATGAAAGACGGCGGGCGCTACCGCCGCCGCAGGCACAGCTGTTTTGAAGTTGAAGGCGGCGCGGTCACGCAGGTGGCGCATCGCGCCCATTGGCAACCATTGCAATACAACGCGCTGCATGGGGGCATGCAGCGCTGGTTCGAGCCCATGGACGAAGGAGTGGTGGCATCACCCGTGTGGAAACGCTTGCTGGCGGGTGTGGGTGCAGCTGCCACTGCCTTGCATGGTGCCAGACCATGGTTTGTCGAGGCACATCCTTTTCGCATCGACACCACCGATGGCATTGGTCGCCCGACACCAGAGGGCGCGCACCGCGATGGCGTGGACCTGGTCGCGGTGTTCATGGTGGCGCGTCACCAGATCAAAGGTGGGGAGAGCCGGGTTTTCGAGGCCGAAGGTCCGAATGGTCAGCGGTTCACCTTGCGGGAACCCTGGTCGCTGCTGTTGCTGGATGACGCTCGGGTGATTCACGAAAGCACGCCGATTCAGCCCATGGTGGACGGCGAGATGGGTTGGCGGGACACGCTGGTCTTGACTTACCGGCGGGGCGGTTTCCAGGGTGACTGATCGCGCCACGTCGAAGCCGACAGGCTCCTAGCGCAAGCGCGAATTGCTGCTGCGAACTTCGTCGGCTGGCTGCGCGGCCCGCCGTGTGCCGCTGCCACCGCGGGAGCGCTCTTCAGCGTACTGGCGAATGTGGGCGGGCAGGCGCGAGAGCAACCAGCGCAGGGCGAGCGGAATGAGAATGAGGTCGTCCATCACACCGATGACTGGCAACACATCGGGAATCAGGTCGATGGGTGACACAAGGTACAGCGCCATGGCCGCCGCGCCTGCTTTGAGCCAGGGAGGCGAGTCGGGGTGGCCGAGCGCATACCAAAGCCGCAGGGCGTCACCCTTGACGGCTATCCACACCATTGTCAGACGTTTCCACATGGCTTGACCTCCTGTTGAGCACCACCCAATCCAAGCGAACTGGTCATGGTGTGACCACCGTCTTCCTGTGAGGTTCCCCGCGAACCCGCGCAGCGGGTCAAAGTTTGCAAAAATTGGTAAATTGGTGCCGCGATGAAGAAAGGCTGCGCTGTCCGGGCGCGGCCCCTCTTTCTCCAGGCGCTGCTCAGACGCGCTCGAAAATGGCGGCGATGCCTTGACCGCCACCGATGCACATCGTGACCAGCGCGTAGCGGCCCTGCACGCGTTCCAGCTCGTACAGTGCTTTCACCGTGATCAGCGCGCCGGTGGCGCCAATCGGGTGACCAAGGGAGATACCGGAACCGTTGGGATTGACCTTGGCCGGATCCAGGCCCAGCTCCTTGGTCACGGCGCAGGCCTGGGCCGCAAAAGCTTCGTTGGCTTCGATCACGTCGAGATCGTTGACCGTCAGGCCGGTTCTCTTCAAAACGGCTTGCGTGGCCGAGATCGGCCCCACACCCATGATTTTGGGGTCGATACCGGTGTGGGCATAACCCACCAGACGCGCCATGGCTTTGGCGCCACGGGCTTTGGCCACGCCGGCTTCCATCAACACCACGGCCGCTGCGGCATCGTTGATGCCCGAGGCGTTGCCAGCGGTGACGGTGCCGTTTTCCTTGACGAAAACAGGCTTCAGCTTGGCCATGTCTTCGGGCTTGCAGTCGGGGCGGAAATGTTCGTCGGTAGACCAGGCCACTTCGCCTTTGCGGCTCTTGAGCATCACCGGGACGATCTGGTCCTTGAAGCGGCCCGACTCTGTCGCACGTTGTGCCCGGTTGTGGCTTTCGACCGCCAGCGCATCCTGCATTTCGCGGGTGATGCCGTATTTGGCGGCGACGTTTTCGGCGGTCACACCCATGTGGATGTTGTGGAAGGGGTCGTGCAGCGCGCCGATCATCATGTCGATCATTTTGGTGTCGCCCATGCGGGCACCAAAACGGGTGGCCAGGCTGGCATAGGGTGCTCGGCTCATGCATTCGGCACCACCGCCAATGGCGATGTCGGTGTCTCCCAGCAAGATGCTCTGGCTGGCGTTGACGATGGCTTGCAGGCCCGAGCCGCATAGGCGGTTGACGTTGAAGGCCGGAGTGCCTTCGCCACAGCCGCCGTTGACGGCCGCCACGCGCGAAAGGTACATGTCTTTGGGCTCGGTGTTGACCACATGGCCAAACACCACATGACCCACATCCTTGCCGTCCACGGCGGCTCGGGCCAGCGCTTCTTTGACCACCAGCGCGGCCAGTTCGGTAGGGGGGGAGTCTTTCAGGCTGCCGCCAAAGGTGCCAATGGCGGTGCGGGTTGCGGCTACGACGACGACTTCTCTGCTCATGTTTGTCTCCTGTGGGTGGTTTTGCGGTTTGGGGGCTGCCCGTTCGCAGCGGGTTTCAGGCTCATATTAACGGCCGAAGGCTTACACAGGGCTTGACAAGGGTCACATGGGCGTCGACATCAGAATGTTTGCCGTGCCAGCACCTCGAGCTGGTGAGGGGAAGCATGTTCAGGTCGTGCCAGCAGCATTTCGCCCATGACCGTGAAATTGCCAGTGAGGGCGCTGATGTTGACCTGATGGGTGACGAGCACCAGATTGCGAGGGGCCTTGTGTTGCTGCAGGGACTGCAGCGCCTCTCGGGTCTGTCGCTCGCCGCTGTTTTGCTGGAAAAACGAGTTGATGGGCGCCCAGACGGTGTGGCGGCCAAAGGCCAGCTCTGCCGTGTCGACGCAGCGGCACCATGCGCTGGAGCGCACCTCATCGGGCACCACGCCTTCGCGCTGGAAGGCAACGGCCACACGCCTGGCCTGTTCGCGCCCGGCCTCGCTGAGGTTTCGCTGAGTGCTGCAGTCGCCAATGCGGAAGTTGGCTGGGTCGCCGGTGCCGGACACGGTTTGAGCATGGCGCATGAGCAGCAGGTTGCCACCTTCACGCAGCAGCGCCCAGAAGCTGGCCGCAGGTGTCCCGCTTTGAGCCTGGGCGTGGATGGGTGAACCCAGCGTGAGCCCGAGCACTGCGGCTTGAAACTGACGGCGGGACAAGGAGTCGTGTTTGTCCAGCGTCTGCGCCCTGTGCCGGTCAGTCACGCACGTCGGCCACGGGCTGTGAACCAAAGTCCTTGCGGTCAAGCCAGGCCAGCACCTGTTGCGCGGCTTGCTGGGGCGAGCTGAGCTGGCCTTTTTCTTTGAGTTCGATGAAACGGCTCAACCCGGGGAAGTGGGCAGGGTCGCCGGCGCGAAGCTGGGCTTGCATGTCGGTGTCAATCACGCCGGGCGCCAGTGAGACCAGCTTGGCGCCAAAGGGTTTTTCCGCTTCGTCGAGGGCGCTGCCCCTCGTGAAATGGTCCATGCCTGCCTTGGCTGCGCAATACGATGCCTGGCCGGCCATGGCGTGGCGCCCCAGGCCTGAGGAAATGTTGAGTACCTTGCGTGGCCCCCGCCAGCCCGCGTGAACCCAGTCGCCAGTCACCCGCAGAAACGCTGCGGTGAGCAACATGGGCGCTTCCAGCCCCACGCGCAAGGCGTTGATCAAACCCTCGGCAGGCGCGGCTTCAAGCGGGCCGATGGTGGTGATCACTCCGGCGTTGTTGATCAGCGTGGCGCTGGCCAGTCCCTCTGGAGCCTGGGCGGCCAACCAGTCCTGCAAGCGCTCTGCCGCGCCTTGGCTGTCTGCCAGGTCCTGCTGCCATTGGGTGAGCGGAGCGCCCTGCGTGGCTGCGGCCCGGGTCAGGTCGTCGTTTGATTTTCGGGAAATGCACAACAGCAGGCGGTTGGGTGCCAGCAACTGCTCGGCCATGGCCAGGCCCATGCCCCGCGAAGCGCCGGTGAGGATGGTGAGATGTTGCGGGGTGGTGGTCATGGTGGCGTTCCTTCAAAGCTAAAAAGGGCAGGGCGACTCGAACAGCAGGCGTTCACCGGTGAACGGATGGGGCACCTCAATGGCTTGCGCGTGCAGAAGCAACCTGTCAGCCTTTGCTGGGGCATCAAGTGGCGCATACAGCGTGTCCCCCACGATGGGGTGGCCGATCGCCTGAAGGTGCACCCGCAATTGGTGGGAGCGGCCTGTGATGGGTTCCAGTTCTACGCGCGTCGCGATGCCCGTGTGCGCTTGCGGGTTTTCTGCTGGCAACTGGGGACTGAGTCGCCAGCGGGTTTGACTGGGCTTGCCGGTCTCGAGGCTCACGATGCTGCGCGGACGGTTGAGCCAGTCGAGCAGCAGAGGCAAATCGATGGTGCCCCAGTCGTTGTCGGGCAGGGGGTTGAGCAGCGCGCCACAGACCACGGCGACATAGCGCTTGTAGACACGCCGCTTCTCGAAGGCCAGGCTGAGGCTTCGCTGGGCATCTATGCCGCGTGCCATCACAACCAGACCCGAAGTGGCCATGTCGAGCCGGTGCACCACCAGTGCATCGGGCCACGCCGCTTGGGCTCTGGCACTTAGGCAGTCCTGTTTGTCTGGCCCCCGGCCAGGCACGGCAAGCAATCCGGCGGGTTTGTTGAGCACCAGCAGATGGTTGTCTGCGAACAGCACTTCCAGGCCAGGGTGGTTGCCCGTCAAATGGCCGCCCCCATGGCCTGGGCCAGTGTTTCAACGCTGATGTTGCGTGCAGCACCAAAGCCAGCAACCTGCCGCGCGCGCAGTGGGCGCAAACGGATAAAGCGAAAGTCGCCCAATTGGGTCATGGGTTCCGCCTCGGGAAACCGGGCCAGATAGCTGCTTCGCAAGTGCTGGATGTCGGCGCTGTTGGAATCGAAGGCCTCGGCTTGCACATCGATCGTCACACGGGGCAATGCATGCACAGGTTCGCCGGCAGTTTCTGCCCGGCTGATCATCAGGGAGGCACGCGGATGCCTGAGCAGGTTGCCGGTGTGGGAAGCAAGCGCGCTGACATGGATCACCAGCGAGGCTGTTTCGGTTTCGATGGCAAAAGGCACCCGTGAAACGAATGCGTCTCCATCTGAACTCAAGGTGCCCAGGGCGCCGGTGCGCTGGCTGGCGAAGAGGTCGCTCAGGGCTCGGGTCAGCCCGTTTTCGGACGCCATGGACGCGTGGGCTCGCTGAACGGTCAGCGCACCACCACTTCAGCGCGGCGGTTGCGAGGCTCGATCACTTCATCGTCTGTGGGCACGGTTGGCTCGCGTTCACCTCGGCCCACGGCCTGGATCAACTCAGGCTGAAAGCCCTGGCCGATCAGCAGGTCCCGTACCGCTTGCGCACGTTTCAGAGAGAGCGCGTCATTGGCTTCCAGGGTGCCTTGGCGATCGGTGTGCCCCGTGACCACGATTTCGCCACCGGCCCGCGCCTGTGCCTTGGTGATGACCTCGGGCAACCGGGCTTGCGAAGCGGCGGTGAGGTCGGAACTTCCAGGCTCGAACTCCAGTACGAAGCGATCGGGCGCGGCGGGTAGCAGCGCAATCAGTTGTGGATGGGCTTTGCGAACTTCTTCGGCAGTGGTGGGGACGACTTCAACGGCTCCGGCTTTGGTGACTTCTGCCACCTGATAGGGCTGGGCCACGAGCTGAGAGCCCTTGCTCGTGGTCACTTCGACGGCGCTGGGATGGCCATCGGCCTGAGGGAGCAGGGTCACGCGGGTGGCGGGTGCGCAGCCTGAGAGCAATGCCGTCGTGAGGGCCGCCGCTGCAAGGGTGGCCCGCTTGGGAAAATGCAATGGTGTCAGGGTAGAGGGTTGCATGGGTTCGGACAGCCTTACTGTGCGGCTTGGGTTTCAACAATGAAGTCGGTGCCGCGCACGCCGACGACGGAGGTGGGTGTTTTCACTTTGACACTCTCAGGATGTGCCTTGCCCAGCAAACCGGTGACCACCCGTACCGAGCCTTGCAGCAGGTCGAGCAGAAGGTTGCCTTCCTGGGTGGTGGAATTGAATTCAAACCGGCTCAGGTCCATGGTGGAATTGGGGCCCATGGTGAGCACGGTGCCATCTTTCAGGGTGATGGCGGCGGCGCCGGTTTTCCCGGTGCTGATGCGCTGGCTGGCTTGCACGGCCCCACCTGACGCCGCGGTGCGCCGCTCGGCGGCATTGCCTACCCAGGCCTCGCCCTCGATCTGTTTGAATGTCCCCGCGCGTGATGCATCACCGGAGACCGATTGGCTGCTGGAGAAAGAAGCAAAACTGAGCAGGGCAACAGCCAGCGAAGTGGCGAGAAACGTGCGCATGGAACAACTCCCGGGGGTTTGGTTTGCGGCGATGGTACCGGACGTCGGAAGGGGGGGCAAGGTGAACGGGCGCGGTGGCGCCCAAGGGCCGATAAAATCTGTACTGCTTCTGATCTTTGTCACACTGATAGCGAGCGCTCACCTTTTTGGCCCTGAGTGCGTCAGTCAATCCACCTTATGAATCTGTTGCTCGCGCCCATGGAGGGCCTGCTGGACGCGTCACTGCGCGACGTGCTCACCCGCACGGGCGGCATCGACCGCTGCGTGAGCGAATTCGTCCGGGTGACCGACACCCTGTTGCCCGAGCGCGCGTTTTACCGGGTGGTGCCAGAGTTGCACAACGGTGGCTTCACGCGCGCCGGGGTGCCGGTGCGGGTCCAGTTGCTGGGGTCGGACCCGGCCTGCCTGGCCGACAACGCCGCGCGTCTCGCCGGCCTGAGCCCGCATGGGGTGGATTTGAACTTCGGTTGTCCGGCGAAATGCGTGAACCAGAGCCGGGGCGGCGCCGTGTTGCTGGACGAGCCGGAATTGATCCACACCATCGTGTCTCGGGTGCGCAAGGCGGTGCCGGCGCATGTGGTGGTTTCTGCCAAGATGCGGCTGGGCTTCAACGACGACAGCGTCGCTGAGGCCTGCGCCTTGGCAATCGCCCAGGCGGGGGCGAGCGAGTTGGTGATCCATGCGCGCACCAAGGCCCATGGCTACCGGCCGCCCGCGTATTGGGACCGTATTGCCGAGGTGAAGTCGGCCTTGTCGGGGTTTCCGGCGATGAAGGTGGTCGCCAACGGCGAGATATTCAGTGTGGCCGATGCATTGCGCTGCCGCGAGGTCACAGGCTGCGACGATTTGATGATCGGGCGCGGCATGGTGACCAATCCGGGACTGGCGCTGGCCATCAAGGCGCAAGGCGCGGTGAGCTGGACACAGGTGTTGCCCTTGCTGGGGGCATTTTGGGAACATGTGGTGGAACGGGTCGAGCGCCGCCACCGAGCTGGCCGATTGAAACAATGGCTCAATTACCTGCGTAACCATTACCCGGAGGGGCAGGCCGCATTTGATGATCTGCGTCTGAGCAACGAGGTGGCCCACATCGAAGCCTGGCTGCTGGCACATGGTGCCACCGCGCAGGCAGGCCCGCCCAATTGGGCCCACGCGTCTGCGGCCATGGTGCCCGCACCAGCAGAGATGGAGCTCCCGTGTTAACTTTCGCCCCCCGGGCCCCTAACCCCTTTTCTCCGATTCTCTGTGTATGACCTCATTGCAACAAAGGCTGGATGCCATTTCGGGCGATCGCCTGCTTGGCCAAAAGCGCGGACTTGAAAAAGAGAGCCTGCGCTCGCAGCCCGATGGCAAGCTGGCGCTGACGCCGCACCCTGCGGCCTTGGGCAGCGCCCTGACCCACCCTCACATCACGACGGATTACAGCGAGTCACAGCTGGAACTGATCACGGGTGTGCACGCCAGCGTAGACGCTTGCCTCGCTGAGTTGACCGAGGTGCATCAGTACACGGCCCGCGTGTTGCACAAGCCTGGACAGAGCAGTGGCGACGAAATGATGTGGGCATCGAGCATGCCGTGCGGCTTGCCCACAGACGAAACCATTCCGCTGGGCCGTTACGGCTCATCCAACGTGGGCCGCGCCAAGAGTGTGTACCGCATGGGCCTGGGCCACCGCTACGGTCGGCGCATGCAAACCATTTCGGGTATTCACTACAACTGGTCCATGCCAGGCATCGACAACGACGGCTACTTTGCGCTGATCCGCAATTTCCGTCGCCATGCCTTCTTGTTGCTGGCGCTGTTTGGCGCCTCACCCGCAGTGTGTTCAAGCTTTCTGGCGGGCCGCGAGCACGATTTGCAGCCCTTGGGCAATGGTGGTTCGTTTTACAAACCCTTCGGTACCACCCTGCGCATGGGCCGGCTGGGCTATCAAAGCGATGCCCAGGCCACGCTCGGTGTCAGCTACAACGGCCTGGAGGGTTATGCGGCCTCGTTGCATGATGCGCTGACCCGTCCATGGCCAGCCTATGAGGCCATCGGCGTTCGCAATCCCGGCGGTGACTACAACCAGCTGGCCACCACGCTGCTGCAAATTGAGAACGAGTTCTACGGCACGATCCGGCCCAAGCGGGTTATCCAGCCAGGCGAGAGGCCTTTGCATGCCTTGCGGGAGCGCGGCGTGGAATATGTCGAAGTGCGTTTGCTCGATTTGAACCCCTTCGAAACCATCGGCATCGCTGCGCCAACACTGCGTTTCCTGGATGTGTTTCTGATGCATTGCTTGCTCAGCGAAAGCCCGCCAGACACACCCGATGAGATTCACGAGATCACCCAGAATCAGCAACTCACCGCCTCGCGTGGGCGTGAGCCTGGTTTGCGACTCACGCGCCACGGAGAAAGCCTGACCCTGACGCAATGGGGCGCTGAAATCATTGGGGGTTTGATGCCCATAGCGCAAGCGATGGATGCGGCCCATGGTGGTGATGCACATGTGCAGGCGGTGGCCGCCGCTGGCGCGTCGCTGGCAGCGCCGGACACCTTGCCTTCCGCCCGGGTGTTGGCCGCCGTGCGAAACGAGCACAGCGATTCGTTTGTGTCCTTTGTGCGCGCGCAGTCCTTGCAGACCCACAACCATCTGCTCGACCTGCCCTGGAGTTCCGGGCAACAGGCGCGATACGAGGCGATGGCGGCGAAATCCCTGGATGACCAGCGAGCCATCGAGGCGAACGACACCATGCCGTTTGATGTGTACCGCGAGGAATACACCTCTCCGGCCCGGTTGGGCCGCGCAGCCTACGAGCCAGTGCATCACGACGTCTGACAGATGGATCGTCTGTGGTTTGTTTGTCTGCCTTTTTAACGGGCAGTTCATTGAAATCCCAATCAGATCAACAGCTTGCGTCGTCGGTACAGGACTTCTCCCGGGTTATGCACAAGCTTGTCCAGTGAAACAAGGGACAACTTGGCCGCGTGATCATTCCGCTGCCTGGGCTTCGCCCCAGCTGTGGAACGTCCAGGGTTTGGGTCCGGAAACATAGGCCTGCTCCAGTTCGACCAATCGAAACCCGGCGGCCTGCAGCAGGGCAGGAATGTCGCGGTTCAAATGGCAACCACCGGCGAGCGGGCCCCAAAGGGGTTGGATACGGTTTTGCCACCGTGCCACGCCCGCGTCAGGCGACAGGCCATGCTCGCAAAAAAGCAAAGAGGCACCTGGCTTCAGTACCCGATGCACTTCTTTCAGCGCAGCAACGGCGTCGGGGATGGTGCACAGCGCATAGGTGACCACGGCGCTGTCCATTTGCCCGCTGGGCAGGGGAATGGTCTCGGCAGACAATCCGATCAAGTCCACCGGAATGCCAGCGGCCGCAATGCGCTTGCGCGCTTTGGGCTGCAACGCCAACGCGGGGTCGAGACCGGTGATGCGGCTGACCTTCTGCGCATCGTAATGGGGCATGTTCAGGCCGGTTCCGATGCCAACCTCCAGGACATGGCCGCGCGCCTGTGGCACGACCTTCTGGCGCATGCGTGTGAACAGGGGCTGGCCACAGGCGGTGTCGAGCACCCAGGGGAAAATTCGGCGTTGAAAGCAGTTGAAGCACATGGGTGCATTGTCCACAACATGGCGGAGCAGTCTGCCGGGCAGCGCACAATCGGGGCATGACATTTGAAAAGAATCAACGACGATGAGCATCCAATGGTTCCCTGGCCACATGCATCTCACCCGCAAGGCCATCACCGAGCGCATCAAGGAAATCGATGTGGTGATCGAGATGCTGGACGCCCGTTTGCCGGGCTCCAGCGCCAATCCCTTGCTGGCCGAGCTCACCGCTTCGCGGCCCGCGTTGAAGGTGGTTAACAAGCAAGACATGGCCGACCCCTTGCGCACAGCGCTCTGGTTGGCCCACTACAACGCCCAGCCCAACACCCGAGCCATCTCGCTGGATGCCAGCGAAACCTCACCCGCGCGCGCCATCATCGCGGCCTGTCATGAGCTCGCGCCTTTGCGTGGCGGCATGGTCAAACCCATGCGCGTGTTGATTTGCGGCATTCCCAACGTGGGCAAATCCACCCTGATCAACACGCTGAAAGGCAAGCGGGCGGCAAAAACGGGCGATGAGGCGGGCGTGACCCGGACCGAATCGCGCATCGCCCTGGCCGATGATTTTTACCTTTACGACACGCCCGGCATGCTATGGCCGCGCATCGTGGTGCCGGAGAGTGGATACAACCTGGCGGCCAGCGGCGCCGTGGGCAAAAACGCCTACGACGAGCAAGAAGTGGCGCTGGAGCTGATGGACAAGATCAAACGCGTCTATGGCGTGGAGCTTGAGGCGCGCTACAAGCTGGGCATGACGCCTGAGGCGATCGCCGAGACCAAAGACGAAGACCTGCTGGAAGCGGTTGGGCGCAAGCGCAGTGCGTTGACCAGTGGCGGACGGGTTGATCCGCAGAAATGTGCCGAAATCTTGATCGGCGATTTCCGCACCAATGCGATTGGCAGATTGACACTGGAGACGCCAGAGGAATTTGCTGTCTGGCTCAAGGCGGGCCACAGCGCAGACGCCGAGCGGCAATCGAAGAAAAAGGACCGTAAACCCGCCAAACGGCGAAAGCGCTGAAACGCTCCAGGCTCAGTAGCGCCGCTTGTCCGACAACTCGGCGAACAGCTCACCGTAGATTTGGTAGCGGTTGGCCCCGATCGCCGGAGCGGTGTCGCTGGGGGGCTCGTCGGCTTTGGCCACCTGATCGCGCACCGAGCAGCCGGGTTCATGCAAATGGGTGCAGTTGTAGAAACGGCAATTGCCCAAGGCGGCGCGCATGTCGGGCATGAGCTGTGCCAGTTGCATGGGTTCGATGTGGTTCAAGCCAAACTCCTGGAAACCAGGGGAGTCGATCAGCGCGGTCTGCTTGGAGTCATCGGTCCAGTACCAGGTGGTGCTGGTGGTGGTGTGTTTACCGGAATTCAGTGCGCGTGAGATTTCGCCGGTGAGCGCCGCTGCATGGGGCACCAACCGGTTCACCAAAGTGCTTTTACCGACGCCAGAAGGGCCGAGTATCAACGTGGATTTTCCGTTCAGCTTCTGCAACAGATCCTCAACACCTGCTTCACTGCTGGCCGCGGTGGCTGCCTTCAGGCGCAACGGCATCACGTCCACACCCATGTGGCGGTAGGGCGCCAACCGCGCCCACGAACGGTCGAATGCGGGCTGTAGATCGCTCTTGTTGAGCACCACGATCACAGGAATGTTTTGTGCCTCGGCAGCAATCAGTGCACGTGCGAGTTGGCGTTCGGAAAACTCGGGATCGGCGGCAACCAGCATCAGAATCTGATCGAGGTTGGCCGCGAACGATTTGGTGCGCAGTTCGTCCTGTCGGTAAAACAAGTTGCGGCGCTCGTCCACGCGCTCCACACTGCCCTCATCGGTGGAGGCGCTCCATTGCACGCGGTCACCCACTACCACCTGGCTTTTCTTACCGCGCGGATGGCAGATGCGGCGTTCGCCGTCGGCGCTTTCCACCAGACAATGGCGTCCAAAAGAGGCAACGACCAATCCCGGCTTCAGGTGGCTGGCGGCCGCGGGTTGGGCCGGTGGCTTGGCAGGGCGGCTCAAGCGGAGAAACCGGTGGAGGCTGGCATGGGGATCAGTCTTTCAACAAGGTGTCGGCGGCGGCGGCGCAGAACATGTCGCTCGCCGAGATTCCGTCGACGTCGTGGGTATTGAAGCGCACGGTGCATTTGCCGTAGCTCACCGCCAGATCGGGGTGGTGGTCTTCGCGGTGGGCCACCCAGGCCAGTGCGTTCACGAAGGCCATGGTCTCGTGGTAGTTCGCAAATGTGAAGGTTTTTTCGATGGAACCATCGATCAGCTTCCACCCCTGGGCGGCCTCACCGTTGAGCTGGGTGAGCTGGGAGACGATTTCGGTGGCGGAGAGCGCGCGGCGGTTTTGGTGAATCGGGTTCATAGGGTTCAAACAGCAAGGCCTTGCAGGCGCGCGATGCGCTCACTGGCCGGAGGGTGGGAATAGTAGAAGCGCACGTACACCGGATCGGGTGTGAGCGTGCTGGCGTTGTCCTTGTAAAGCTTGAGCAGGGCGTTGGCGAGTTCATTGCCATCGGTTTTTTCCATGGCGTAGGCGTCGGCTTCGAACTCGTGGCGGCGCGACAGTTGCGCCATGAGCGGCGAGAGAAAGAAGGTGATCAATGGCACCACCATCATGAACAGCAGGATCGCCAGTGCATTGTTGGGTTCGCTGAGCGAGGGCATCACGCCCAGGCCAGTGTAGAACCAGCTTTGGGTCGACAGCCAGCCCAGCATCGCGAAGCCGACCAGGCTCAAGGCAAACATCAACACCACGCGTTGAACAATGTGGCGCCGCTTGTAGTGACCCAGTTCATGGGCCAGCACGGCATCGATTTCACCGGGCGCGAGTTGTTTGAGCAGGGTGTCGAAAAACACGACCCGCTTGGCGGCACCGAACCCTGTGAAGTAGGCGTTGGCATGGGCACTGCGTTTGCTGCCGTCCATCACGAAAAAACCGCTGGCCGCGAAGCCGCAGCGCGCCATCAACGCGTTGACGCGGGTTTTGATGGTCTCGTCTTGCAGGGGTTCGAACTTGTTGAACAGCGGCGCAATCAGCGTCGGGTAGAACACCAGCATCAGCAGGTTGAACCCCATCCAGACACCCCAGGCCCACAACCACCACACGGGCCCTGCAGCGCCCATGAGCCACAACACAAGCGCCAGGATGGGCAATCCGATCAACGCACCGACGACCGCGCCTTTGACCGCATCGGCGATCCACAGGCCCAGGCTCATCTTGTTGAAGCCAAAACGCGCTTCTATGCGAAACGTGGACCACCAGGCGGTGGGCAAACCGAGCGCGCCGCCGATGAGCACGAAACAGCCGACCAAAGCCAGTTGCTGCCACATGCCGCCCCCCATGAGGTTCAGCAACCCCTGGTTGAGCCAGTGCAACCCGCCGAGCAGCGTCCAGCCCAGCAGCAAAGCGGCTTCAATGGCACCATCGACCAGCCCGAAACGGGTTTTGGCGACGGTGTAGTCAGCGGCTTTTTGGTGGGCTTCGGGTGTGATGGTTTGCGCAAACGCTTCTGGCACGGTGCCACGGTGTCGTGCCACATGGCGAATCTGGCGGCTCGCCAAGACCGTGCGCACCACCAAGCCTGCGATCAGCAGGCCGCAGAAAACCAGAGAAAAAGCCAGTTCGGGAGAAATCATGTGGGGAGTCTATCGAAAGCTGGCGCATGTGGGGCGCACAGGGTCGCCTTGGCCGATAAGCGAAAATGGCCGTATGACGACACCTCAAACTCCACCTGCGCTCGCCAAGAGCGACCAAAACCTGATCTGGCTCGACTGCGAAATGAGTGGCCTGGACCCCGAAAAAGAACAACTGCTGGAAATCGCCGTGGTCATCACGGGGCCTGACCTCACCCCCCGCATCGAGGGCCCGGTGATCGTGATTCACCAGAGCGATGAGGTTCTGAACGCCATGGACGCCTGGAACAAGGGCACCCACGGTAAAAGCGGCCTGATTGACAAGGTGAGGGCCAGCACCGTTACCGAAGAAGAGGCTTCGGCCGAGCTGTTGGCGTTCATTGCCAAGTACGTGCCCAAGAACGGCTCGCCCATGTGTGGCAACACCATCAGTCAGGACCGGCGCTTTCTCGTGAAATACATGCCCAAGCTGGAGGCGTATTTTCATTACCGCTGCCTGGACGTGAGCACGCTCAAGGAACTGGCCAAGCGCTGGAAGCCCGAGGTGTACAGCAGCTTCAAGAAGCACCAGAAACACACGGCACTGGCCGATGTGCACGAGTCGATCGATGAGCTGGAGCACTACCGCACCCACTTGCTGCGATGAGTTAGGGTCATGGGAGGTCACGCCCAAGGGTGTGCACCATGTCAAAATCGGGGCTTCCGAATGAGAGTTCTATGACCAAAAAATCCCGCGCCAGCCTGATCGCCCGCCATCAAGACGTTTTTCAGCTGGGTGCCTCACTGGCGTTCCTGTTGATGGTGGGCCTCTATGCCTCATTGACCGGGGCCAACGTTTTGGGCCTGTCCACCACATCGGTCTGGTTGCTGATCGTGTCGGCCGTCGTGGGCGGCTACATGGCGATGAACATTGGCGCCAACGATGTGGCCAACAACATGGGTCCAGCGGTGGGCTCGGGCGCGATGTCCATGGGCTGGGCGATTCTGATCGCGGCCTTGTTTGAAGCCCTGGGTGCTGTCATTGCTGGAGGTGAGGTTGTGGGAACGATCAAGGGCGGCATCATTGATCCGGCCCAGATCGCCGACGCCAGCCTGTTCGCATGGGTGATGTTTTCGGCCCTGCTGGCCGGGGCATTGTGGCTCAACCTGGCCACAGCGATTGGCGCGCCCGTGTCCACCACCCACTCCATCATCGGGGCTGTGATGGGCGCGGGTATTGCCGCTGGCGGTTGGGGTCTGGTGAACTGGGGCACGGTCGGTTCGATCGTGATGAGCTGGGTGATTTCACCCGTGATGGGTGGTGCGATTGCCGCCGGCTTCCTTTACCTGATCAAGCGCAGCATCACCTACCGAAGCGAAATGACGGTGGCCGCGAGCAAGGCGGTTCCATGGCTGATCGCAGTGATGGTCTGGGCTTTTGGCACATACATGATGCTCAAAGGGTTTAAACATATCTACAAGATCAGTTTCTTGGCGGCGCTCGGCGTTGGCGCGGTATTGGCCGTGGTTGTTTGGGCGTTGATCCGCAAGCCGATTGCGCGCATGGCCATGGCCCAGGTGAACAGCAAAGAGGGCGTTAACCGCCTGTTTACATGGCCACTGGTGTGTTCCGCCGCCTTGTTGAGCTTTGCGCACGGGGCCAACGATGTGGCCAACGCGGTGGGGCCGCTGGCGGCGATTTACGAAGCTGTAAAGTCGGGCGCCATCGCAGGCGAGGCACCCACTCCGCTGTGGGTGATGGTGCTGGGGGCTGTTGGTCTGGCCGTAGGCCTGGCCCTCTATGGCTCGCGCCTGATCCGCACGGTGGGCAAGGAAATCACCGAGCTGGACAACATGCGGGCTTATTCAATTGCCATGGCAGCAACGATCACGGTGATCGTTGCCTCTCAGTTCGGCATGCCGGTATCGACCACCCATATCTCGATTGGCGCGGTGTTCGGCGTTGGGTTCTTGCGCGAATTGCTGAAGGTGAACTACGCCAAGATGGAGGCGGTGGTGTTCGCCGGCCACCAAGGGGAAGACAGGGAAGAGGTTGAGGCCTACCTGCAGCGGTTCGAGGCAGCAGAAGTGGGCGAAAAGAAGCGCATGCTGGCCGACATGAAGCGCAAGAAGGACATTCGCGAAGCGGCGCAAGGCGCCAACTTTGCGAAAAACGAGCGCAAGGCGTTCAAGAAAGCCTACAAGAAAGAGATCGTGAAGCGCTCAGCAGTGATGCGCATTGTGGCGGCCTGGATCATTACCGTGCCTGCCACGGCGGTGCTGGCTGCTGTGCTGTTCCAGATCGTGGCTTCGGTGCTGGGCTGAAGTCCGCGAGCGCTTTGAACACCCCCTGTGTTTCGCGGCTTGTAACGGCTGTCGAAAATAATTCTAGGGTTTTCCCTCGAAGTCTGCGATAATCGAAGGCTGCGCAGGAAACTGCGCTTATTTGTGCATCTGCCTCTCACACACAGGCCTCCCGGATTCGGTTGTCGAAAGCGCTCTCAAAAGTGGTTTGCGACACACCTGCCATCGGTTTCAACCGCTGGCGATCTGGATGAGGTCTTCGCTCCCGGCGTCACGCGACAGCAACTGTGACCCATGGCGCGTTATCCGTTTGATGGTTGATGTTTTGTAACCACGAACGGAACCTGCGCCCGGGAGCGCCGGCCATGTCATTGGCCGGCTCCAGCCTGAGCTTTGGATTCGATCAATTGCGCGTTTGCGCAAGGACGAACATGAGCGATTCTTTTGAAGACCGCGGCGAATTCACGCCCGACAATACCCCTGACAGTACCCTCGATGCCGCGTTCACCGCGCAATCGGCCGACGTTTCCGCATCTGTGGCTGAAGAGGCCGTGGCCGAAGAAGCCGTGATCGCTGAGCCCAATGGCTTTGTGACCATGGGCCTGGCCCCTGAGTTGGTGCAAGCCTGTACCGACCTGGGCTACACCCAGCCCACGGCAGTGCAGAAAAACGTGATCCCCAAAGCCTTTCTGGGCGAGGGTGAAAAGCGTTTTGCAGACTTGATGGTTTCCAGCCAGACCGGTAGCGGCAAAACCGCTGCTTTCTTGCTGCCCGTGTTGCACACCCTGCTTGCTCAACGTGCGGCTGTGGAAGCGCAAGAGCGCGCCGAGTTTGAACAAGCCACGGCAGAGGCCTTGGCCAATGGCGAAGCCGCTCCCAAGCGCCCCAAGCGCAAAGATCCCACCAACCCCCGCAATTTCAAGGCGCCAACGCCTGGTGCGTTGATCGTGTGTCCAACACGCGAACTGGCCCAGCAGGTGGCCAACGATGCCATCGATCTGGTGCGTCATTGCCGCGGCCTGCGCGTGGCCAACGTGGTGGGCGGCATGCCTTACCAGTTGCAAATTGCCAAGCTGCAAAACGCCGACCTCGTGGTCGCCACGCCAGGCCGTTTGCTCGACCTGCAGCGCTCGCAGCAATTGAAGCTCGACAAAGTGCAGTTCCTGGTGGTCGACGAAGCCGACCGCATGCTGGATCTGGGCTTCTCTGATGATCTGGCCGACATCAACGATCTGACCAGCCAACGCGGCCAGACCATGATGTTCTCGGCAACCTTTGCGCCCCGCATTCAGCAACTCGCCATGCGCGTGATGCACGATGGCGGCAAGCACGTGCAAAAGGTTCAGATCGACAGCCCGCAAGAGCAGCACAACAACATCACGCAAAAACTGTTCTGGGCCGACAACGCCCAGCACAAGCGCTCGTTGCTGGACCACTGGTTGCGCGACACCACGATCAACCAGGCGATTGTGTTTTGCAGCACGCAAATCGAATGTGATGGCTTGGCCAACGATCTGCAACAGTCCAACTTCGCGGCCGTGGCATTGCATGGCGCGTTGAGCCAGGGCATTCGCAACCGCCGTTTGATGGCGCTGCGCAGCGGCCAGGTGCAAATCTTGGTGGCGACCGATGTGGCCGCTCGCGGCATTGACGTGCCCACGATCACCCACGTGTTCAACTTTGGTCTTCCAATGAAGGCCGAGGATTACACCCACCGCATTGGTCGCACCGGCCGTGCTGGCCGCGACGGCCTGGCCGTCACGTTCGCCGAAATGCGCGACCGCCGCAAGATCTTCGACATCGAAGCCTTCACGCGCCAACGCATCGCCGTAGATACCGTGGCCGGCATGGAGCCGCGTCAGCGCGCCCCGCAAAACGAGCCCATGGGCCGTGGCGCGCCAGGCCGCAACTACGCCAATGCATCGCGTGGCAACGACCGTTTCGGTGGTGATCGCCGCGGCGCCCCTGCACGCGGTCCCCGCGTCGAAGGTCGCTTTGAAGCCCCTCGCTTCGAAGGCAATCGCAATGACAACCGCGGTGGCGATGGCGGGCGTTTTGAACAGCGTTCGGAAGGCCGTTTCGAAAACCGTGGCGCGCCGCGCTCGGACAACCGATTCGAGCAACAGCGTCCCGACAACCGTTTTGACAACAACCGTGGTGGCGACAGCCGTCCGGCAGGTCGTGGTGGTTTCGCCGATCGTCCTCCAGCCCGTGCCGGTGCCAAGCCTTCAGGTTTTTCCAGCTTTGGCCGTGGCGACAATGCAGCCAATCCGCGCCCCTCGGGCGATCGCTTCAGCGACCGCGGCAACTCTGAGCGCGCGGCCATGCGCGGCGGAGAATCTGCCCAGCGTCGCCCTGAAGGTGGCCCTGGCCGCCCGGTCGCGCGTCGCCAGCCGCGTTGAGCTTGACTCACTGGCCGTGAGGCCATAAAAAATGCCGGGCAACTGCCCGGCATTTTTTTTCGTCTGTCGCCCGTTTTCAGTCGAACCCTCGCGGGCTGTCTTTTGCGGTCTATGCACTGCGTTGCGAATTCTCAGGCAAGCCTTCCTGGCTTGCATTTGCGCGTCACACCTCATTCTGCAAAAAGCCACGCCGCGCACGACGCGGGTGATGTGGAGCATCCTTAAGGTTTCTTGAAAATCAAGGGGCCGAGCTGATCGACATAGTAGGTCACCGCACTGGTGGACAGATGACCGTAGTCATAGGTGAGGGGTTGCTTGGCGTCATCGGTGACCCGGGTCAGGCACCCGTCTTCGTTGCAGAAGAACTGCAAGCCGGAGATGAACTCGATGCCCATTTTTTCGGCACGTGCGCGCATGGTCGCGGTGGCCGAATCAAGGGCTGGATCCAGACCAGCCTTGAGACGCAAGGGCGGGCGTTTGGTTGGGGGCCCTTTTTTCCACTCTTCAAGCAAGATCAACGGCAATGACTTTTGCCAGTAGGGGACAGCGCCGAGCATGATGATGCGCGGCACACCAGCCTTCTTGATTTCTGCGACCGTGCTTTCAAGGTTGCGCAAGTCGTAGCGTTTGTTGTGCCACCAAGCATACAAAATCACCACATCGGGCCTTGATTGGCGGATGGCCTCGATGGAACTGTCGTTAAGGCTCTTGCACAGGGGACGGGGCTCGATTCCGAGCACGGGTGGGCAGATGGCTGCGGTGCGCTCTCCCAATCCGAAATCGTATTTGCCACTGTCTTGCAGAGCTTTGAAGCCGGGGTATAGGGAGCCCGCGTGTGAGTCACCCCACAGGAAAATCAGCGGCCGCTTTTTCTCAACACAGAAGTCTTTGTATGCCGACGCCGGGAATTTGTAGTCCAGCATGCAGTCGCCTTCTCGCCAGCCGTCCACGACCGCCGAACGCCCTCCCTTGCTCATCATGTCGCGCACGATGTCCGGGAATCTCGATTCGAAGCCATCTTGTTTGTAGGTGGTGAAGCCGGCGGTGGCGATGACGGCCACGAGTGCGCTGAGGAACACGGTCGTTGAGCGGTGATTGAGGCGCCCAAAACGGATGGGCTTCTCGATCAGTTTATACGTCAACCAGGCCAACACCACGCTGAGGGCCAGCCACCCGAGCTGGGTGCTGGTGCTGGGCGGCTCTACGTGGGTGATGGCCGAGAATGACAAAAAGGGCCAGTGCCATAGGTAGAGCGGGTAGCTGATCAGGCCGACCCACACAAAGGGCTTGCTGGACAAAACGTGGCGGTTGAACCAGGCCTGAGGGCCTGCCGTGATCAGAAGGGCAGTCCCCACCGTCGGCAGAAGGGCCCACCAGCCTGGAAAGGTGCGTTCCGGGCTGATGCGCACCAGGACCAGCACCAGCATGAATGCACCCAGCCATGCGTAGGTGTTGCTGCGAAGGTGGTGCCGCTCGTGGTGTTCATCGGGACCATGTCCCCATACCCCCTTGCGGAACACCGAAGACCAACCGAGTCGGTAGGTCTGCATGGCTGCAAGCAGTCCCCCGATCAGCATTTCCCAGAAACGGGCCAAGGGGTTGTAGAAAGCGGCCGTCGGCTGGCCCTTGACCAAGGCCAGGTTGATGGCAAATGAAATCAGAATCAGCACGAACACCACCCTGATGATGTTGCGTCGCCATTTGTGCAAGAAGAACAGCGTCACCGGCCAGAGCAGGTAGAACTGCTCTTCGATGGCGAGAGACCACAAATGAAGCAGGGGCTTGTTGACCGAATTGGCGTCAAAGTAACCTGCTTCGCGCCAGAAGGCGAAATTGGAGACGAAGGCACTGCCCGCGAAAACGTGTTTACCCAATAGCTTGTAGTCGGGCGGACCGAGAAGAAACCAGCCCATCACCAGCGTGGTGATCAGAACCAGCGAAAGCGCAGGAAAAATGCGCTTGACGCGTTTGGCATAGAAATCGGCAAAACTGAACCGGTCCTTGTTGAGCCCGGCCAGGATGATGGAGCTGATGAGGTAGCCGGAGATGACAAAAAAGATGTCAACCCCTACAAAACCGCCTTTGAACTTCTCGGGCAAGGCATGGTGCAAAAGCACGGATACCACGGCGATGGCTCGCAGGCCGTCAATATCGGGGCGGTAGTGGGTGCTGTGGGGTTGGGCTGCCATTCAATGAGATTGAAGCTTGCGCGGGTGCGCAACAGATTTGAAGAACACGCGAATCGCGTGGCTGCCACGCCATGGTGGCGTGGCCAGACGGACCGGGTGCCGAGGGACTCAGCTGTAAAGCTGCCGAGCGATCGTAAGAGCCAGCGTGTCGGGCAGGTCTACGTCGTCGAACGTGATGATTTGGCCAGGTGCAATCTTGCGCCGGATGACGGCGTTCTGGATCAATCCGATAGGCACATGGTTGGGGGACTCCTCGATTTTGGCGGCTTCACCCCGCACCTGAAAGCCGCCCAGGGCTCGGTCAATGGGTGTGCCAGGTGCCAGTTCGGTCTTGGCAATGGCGACAATGGAGATCGTCGGCTTGCTGGAGTTGTTCAGTAACACCCCGCCGCCAGCCAAAACGCGGCGCAAGGTTTTGATGATCTCGTATTGGCACAGGTGGAAAGGACGCACCAGCACGTAGTAGGGCCCATCGCCCAGTTTCAGGTAGTTGAGGGCTTTCCATTCCGATTTGTCGTGAGTGCCGACCACGAACACCCCGGCATTGCCCGGTGCGAGCACATAGTCTGAAAGGGCTTCGCCGCGCTCTGCTGCGCCCCTGGCCAGATCGATGGCTGCTTTGGTGACGTCAGCTGTCTTTGGGCCTTGCATGCCCTGGCAGGCGATGGTGGCGCCGAATCCATTGGCGACCAGGGCCTGTTCGATCTGGATTTTCGTGCCATCGGTGAACGAGGTCGTCTGGGCCACGCTGATGCCCTGTTTGCCAGCCCAGTAGGCCATCTCTTCTGGGGTGGGCGTGTGGTTCAGAAAACCTTTCATGTTGCCGTAGACCAGTGGTTTGAAGCCCATCATGATGGCTTCTTCACGCAGCGCAGCAATGGACCCGGGCTGATCGCCTTCGGCCTCGGTGAGCAGGCCCTTGTCAGCGAAGTAAGAGCCCGTGGTGACATGGAACTCGGAGTTCATGGTGACCACGGGCTTGCCCGCGCGCAGCGCCTGGTCGATCACATCGGTGGCGTGCAAGACATCGCCACTGCATTCCACGATCACATCAGACCCGTCAATGATCTGTTGAACCGAGTGGGTCAAACGGTCGGTCAGCGGAAAGTCGCCTGCTTCATTGAGCGGGCGCCGGGTCAGCACAGAGCTGATCTGGAGGTCGGGGGCGTGGTTGTTGATCAAGCGGGCAAATCCGCTGGCGATGAAACCAGTTCCCACCAGTCCGATTTGGGGTTTTTTCAAAGTATTCATGGCGTGTGTGCTTCGCGTAGGGCGCGGGTGAGCGAGGAATCTGACGGAGGTCGAAACACCGCAGGGTTACAACGTGCTGTCTGTGCCAGTGGGGGCCAGAGGGATTGAGGAGGGCTGGTAGCCGCTCACCAGTTCGATCAAGAGTGCCTTGAGGCTGGCCGTGTCGTTGTACTTCAGGCGTAGATTGAGCTCTTCTATCCGTTCCGACAACACCGGCCACTCCAGAAACTCCTCGTGGGCTTTCATGATGCGGGGGTGGGAGGTCGGGCTGGGGTCGTTGCCAATCAGCAGTTCTTCAAACAGTTTTTCTCCGGGGCGCAAACCGGTCACCACGATTTCAATGTCGCCATCGGGATTCAGTTCGTCCCGCAGCGTGAGACCGGAGAGATCGACCATGCGCTTGGCCAGATCAACGATCTTGACCGGGTCGCCCATGTCCAATACAAAAACGTCGCCGCCCTTTGCCATGGCCCCGGCCTGGATGACCAGTTGGGCCGCCTCAGGAATGGTCATGAAGTAGCGGGTCATCTCAAGATGGGTCAGGGTGATGGGGCCACCTTCCCGAATCTGGCGGCGGAACTTGGGTACGACGGAGCCCGAGGAGCCCAGCACATTGCCAAACCGCACCATGGAGTAACAGGTGTTGGGGTACACGGAAGACAGCGCCTGCAGACTCATTTCAGCCAGGCGTTTGCTGGCACCCATGATGTTGGTTGGGCGAACGGCCTTGTCCGTACTGATCAGAACGAAATCGTTTACGCCCAACTCGCCGGCGACCCTGGCAGAAACCAGGGTTCCCATTGTGTTGTTGCGGATCCCTTCAACCGGGTTGTCTTCCACCAGGGGCACATGTTTGTAGGCTGCAGCGTGATAGACCGTGTGAGGTTTCCAGTAAGCCAGGACTTCGCGCAACCTTGATTCGTCGCGCACCGACGCAAGCACGGGAAAGATGGTTGTTGATTCGCTGTTGCCCAGCTTGTCGGTCAACTCCTGGTGAATTTCATAAAGGGAAAATTCACTTTGATCGATCAACACCAGGGTCGTTGGGCGGGCCGCAAGGATTTGTCGGCACAGCTCGCTGCCAATGGAGCCGCCGGCGCCAGTTACCAGCACCACCTTGTTCGCGACGTTCTTGCCGATCAGTATGTGATTGGGGGTCACAGGTTCGCGACCCAGCAGGTCATCGATATCAAGCTCACGCAGGTCGGAAATACTCACTGTGCCTTGTGCAAGTTCGCTCACTCCTGGCAAGGTTCGAACCTGCACATGTGCCTTCAGCATGCGCTGAATCAGTTCATTGCGCCGGTTGCGCCGGGCCGATGGAATGGCCAGCAAAACGGTGGTGACTTCCAGCGACGCCACCAAGCCTTCGAGGTCTTCTGGGCTGTAAATGGCAAGTCCGTTCAGAACGTGGCCATGCAGGCGGTCGTCGTCATCCATGAACCCCACAACCACCATTTCATGGCTGTTGGCCATCGCGCCAGCGAGTTGCCGTCCGGCATTGCCCGCGCCATAGATCAGTACCCTGGGCAAGCCCATCTTGAGTTGATTGCGGTAGAGGCCCCCGAGCCAGAATCTTGCCAACATCCTCGATGCGCCGACGGTCAGCAACAGCAGCATGGGCTGGATCAGGCCGACCGTGCGAGGCACTCCGTCCATACCAATGGCCGCAAATACCGTCGCAAAAAGCAAGCCGTAGACGCCGATGGCCTTTACAACGGTGGTCAGCGCCGACAAGCCCGAGTATCGGAAAATGGCCCGATAGAATCCGTTGACGATAAATATCGGCAGCGCGAGACCCAGCGAGACGCCCACGGCCCACATGGGCTGCCAATAGGAGTCGCCGGAGAGTTTGATCCATTCCCCCAGTCGCAAGTAATACGAAAGCCAGACCGCCAGTACGCACAAGGACGCGTCAACCAGCAGCACCACCACCCGTTTGGCCGGGCGGGGCATGGCGAGAATGGGGAGGGCAAAACGTGTCAGCATCGCAACTCTAGTGGGCAACGCCATGGCGGTTGATCACCCGCCATGCGGTGAGCAGAAGGATGCGCAGGTCAAACAAAAATGACCGATTTCGAAGGTATTCCGTGTCCAGGGCCACTTTGTCGGGAATGGGCAGTTCGTCCCGGCCGTTGATTTGTGCCCAGCCGGTGATGCCGGGGATCAGGCGGTGTACGCCGTGCTCGGTGCGCAAAGCAATCAGGTCTTCCTGGTTAAACAAGGCAGGACGGGGTCCAACGAGGCTCATGTCGCCCTTGAAAATGCTCCACAGCTGCGGCAGTTCATCGAGGCTGCTTTTTCGCAAGAAGGACCCAATGGGGGTAAGACAGGCGGCGGGGTCAGGCAGCAGGTGGGTCGCTACCGCCGGTGTGTCGGTTCTCATGCTGCGAAATTTGGGCATTCGGAAAATCCGGTTGTTTTGTCCCACACGATCGCTCCAGTACAGCGCCGGGCCGGACGAGGTCAGGCGCACAAGACAAGCCAGCATCAACAGGGGCAAGGCCAAAAGGACGCCTAGCGTCAGGGCACAACCCAGATCAAATAAGCGCTTCATTTCAAATCTGCCTGCACCAGTGATTGCAATGCCTGCTGCAAGCTGGTTCGGGGCGTCCAGCCCAGAACCTCCCTAGTATGCCCGATCTCGACTTGAAGCGACCCTGTCAGGCGCTCGATTTGGGCCAGGCGACCTGACAGACGGCCCATCAGGTGCAAGCAGGCTGGCGGAATGGATATCAACCTGGCCGGGCGACCCAGGGCCCTTCCCATGGCCTGAATCAGCTCGGGCGTGGACACGTCTTTTCCGTCCGATACCAGAAAAACCTGCCCTGGGGCAGCAGGATGGTGCACGCAAACGGCAATGAGGTCACACAGGTTGTCCAGATTCACCAGTGAGCGCTTGTTGTTGATTGCACCCAAAGGCAGTGGCCATCCGCGGGAGACAGCTCGCAGCAACCGCTGAAAGTTGGCTTTGACGCCTGGCCCGTAGACCAACGGGGGGCGAATCACCACCACGTCCATGGACGCGACGCGCCCGGCTTGCTGAACCGCCTGCTCACCTTCCCACTTTGAAATGCCGTAGGGGTCATCAGGCTGAGGCACTGCGTCGGCTTGAAAAGGCTGACCAGGTTCGGTTTGTTCGCCCAGGACTTTGAGTGAGCTCAGGAAAACAAGGCGCTTGACGCCGGCCTGAGCCGCTTGCTCAGCCAGCCGTTGGCTGCCTTGAACGTTGACAATGCGGAAGGCGGCGAGCGGGTCGGTCTCGGTTTCGGCCATCACATGGACCCGTGCGGCGCAATGCACGATGCACTCGATATCGCGCAAGGCGTGGGCCCAGTCGGTATCGCCGTGAATCGGTCCAACAGCGACCGATTCGGGTTCGCCGGGATCGGTTTGGCGAACGATGGGCCGGACCGTGTGTTGCTTTGCGCGAAGGGCTTCGCAGACCGCTCGTCCAACGAATCCGTTGGCTCCGGTGACAGCGATTCTCATGTCAGGCAGCCTGCCGCGCGGGGATTCCTGGGGTCTTTCCCAGCGTCCAGGGCAAGTACCGCTCCATGACATAAACCGCCGGCACCAGCAGAGCGACAGTGGCTGCGATCACGATGCCGCCGTAGAACGTTGAGCTGTCGATGGTGGCCATGTCGATGTGGGCCAGCGTTGTTAGAACCACCTTGACCGATTTGATGATCAGGAAGTGAATCACCATGATGGACATGCTGTACCGCCCGAGAAAGGCCAGCCATTGGCTGTGTTTCTCGATGAGTTGCACGAATGCCAGGGTGGCAAAGGTTCCTGCAAAGCCGAACAGCAAGAACCAGCCCAGGTTGCCCACTGCGGGGGTTGCCTGGGCTACAAATCCGTTGATTTGACTGAAGAAACTGACGGCCAGGCTGATCAACAGAACAAGCCAGAGTTTGACGGGGGCGCTTTTGAGACCAAACACCAGGGGTTTGAGCAACACGCCTGCCTGGAAAAAGACCAAGCCCAGCATCGCGGGGGCCAGGCTGAACGGCAACTTGACGAGGTCTCCCACCCAGTAGCCAAAGGTGGCGATGGCCAGGGCCGCAATCAGGCGAAGCGGCTTGGGCGCCAGAAACTGGTTGATAGCCTGACCGAGGAGGAGGGTGCAGAACAGCGCTGCGACGAACCACATGGGCGTGTTGACCAGGTGGCCATCGCCCAGTGAGCCATAGAAAACACCGATCAGCGGAGGCAGCAGCCCATAGTCGAATTGTGAGAGCTTCAGGCCCATGACCTGAGCGAAGCTGTACCCTGCGAGATAGAACAGGAACCCCAGAAAGGCGTAGACAAAGTAGGGCCGCAGCAGTGTTCTTGCTTTGCTGCGCATGACCTGCCCGACCGTGTTGTTTTCCGGCCGGAAAGTCAGCCCGGAAATGAAAAAGAAGAGCGGCACGTGGAACGCGTACACATACACCTGCAAGGCTGTGGGCTCGGTGATTGAATAGATATGGCCCCAGACGATGAGCGCAATGCCCAGTCCTTTGGCCGCATCAAGCCACAACCATCGGGCGGGTGAACCAGAAGGCTGTGGCTGCGAAGGCTTGGATGGCACCAACTTACCCGGGTCAGTGCGAGCGGTCACGGCTTTCAAGCGCCAGTGTGCGCACTTCTTCCATCAGCTTGCGGTTGGCCGACAGCAGGTCGGCCACAAAGGCGATGAGGATGGTTTGAAAACCGATCACCATCAGGGAGCTGGCCAGGATCAATGACTGGATGTGGCCGTCATAGCCGTAGTCCGACATCAGCCATTTGTAGAGAAACCGCAGACCAATCAGGAAACCCACGGTGAACAGCGTGAGACCGATCGCCCCGAAGAACCGAAAGGGGCGGTAGATAACGAACACCCTGACGATGGTGACGATACTGCGCCGAATGTAGGAAGAGATGCTCTTGACCAGGCGGGATGGACGCAAGTCGCCATTCACGCGCACGGGAACCGAGGTGATGGCCATGTTTTTCTGGCCCGCCTGAATGATGGTTTCCAGGGTGTAGGTGTAGTCGCTGAAGACGGTCAGGCGGCGAGCGGCTGATCGGCTCATGGCGCGAAACCCACTGGGGGCGTCGGGAATGTCGGTTTTGCTGGCCACGCGAACCACCCAGCTGCCAATTTTTTGCAGCAGTTTTTTGATGGGGCTGAAGTGTTCGATGGCTTCGATCGGGCGTGCGCCGATCACGATGTCGGCTTTGCCGGCGACGATGGGCGCGGTGAGCAGCGGAATGTCATCGGCCTGGTACTGGTTGTCGGCGTCGGTGTTGACGATCACGTCAGCGCCGCGCTCCAGGCAGGCTTGCAAGCCATTCATGAATCCACGCGCCAGACCCTGATTGCGGGTGTGTTTCACCACATGGTCCACGCCGTGCTGCAGCGCCACTTCCACCGTGTTGTCGGTGCTGCCGTCGTCGATGATGAGCCATTCAACGGAGTCGAAGCCTGCCACCTGGCGCGGCAGAGCCGAAAGGGCAATGCCTAGAGTTTCTGCTTCGTTAAAACAAGGGATTTGGATAATGAGCTTCAAGAAGGGCTCCGAATATGGATCGATTAAAAGGGCTTGGCCGTGAAGGTTCTGCAGGTCCGGCTACTGACCCGCTGCAGGACAAGCGGGGTTGGGAATTCTTGCAAGTGTGCCATTGGCGTATTCGGCCAGGACTTCGAAGTCGCAAGCTTGTGCATCGGCCGGGACACGGGTGACAACAAAATGAAACCCGGAAAGGTTGGCGGCCTGGTTTCCAAATGCTTGCGCAACGTCTGCGCGCTGGATGTGGATCTTGGAGGATGCCACGAACTTCTTTTGGGATACAACCCATACGCGGGCGACTGGCAGTCCACGGGCCAGATCGAAGGCCCACCCCCGGACCTGCAGGTAGCCATTTTTCAGGTCAAAGCTGTCCACCAGCCCGGTGGCCGGCCCTTCCATAGAGACTTCAACGGAGGCCGTTGGAGTGGATTCCGGTGGTGGGAAGGTCTTGGTCTGGCGTTTGGCTTCGATGGTCTCTCCCTGCTTGACGAAATAGAAGGGAGAAGACCCCCAGAATGCGCCAAGCGCCAGAACGGCGAAGATCAGGACAATCAGGCTGCGCAGCCAGCCTGCTCGGCTCAGCGCGAAGAATGGCAGCCAGAGGGCGGGTAAAAGGTAGGCGTAGTAGCGTGGCTGGAAGCCTCCAAGGTGGCCATTGACAAGGTAGTACTTGTAGCCAAATGCGATGTGGAGAACCACCGTGGTGAGCGCGGCGAGAAACATGGCGTCCAGCCACCGTATGTGCGGCGATTTGGCGTCGATCAGGGTTGCCGAGAAGCGCACGATCAACCAGCCCACGACGGGCAGCGCCACAAAGGCGAAAAAAGCGGGTTTCAGGGCGGGTATGAACGGGTCGATGCCCAGATGGGAAAACACCAGAGGCAGTCGCTCCAGCATCGTGCTTACATACGCATCAAGGTATGGCAAAAACCCAATCGGATCGACGACCTCGGTGGGTACATAGAGCAGCTTCGGAACCGGGAAAATTTTCCCCGTGTTGATACGGGTGATCAGGTAGTAGCCGCCGACAAACAGCAGAACAACGAAGGCCTTTGGCCACCATTGACGTACCAGTTCAAATGGTTTGAGCTGGCGAATGTGCAGGAGCCCCCACCAGCCAAAGAAAAACACCATGAAAGCGGCTGCGGTCGCTTTTGTGAGGCAGACAATGATCAGGCCAGCCACCGCGACCCAGGGCGCCAGCCCCATCGACTTGGCGCTTTGATTCTGGGTTGTGGCAACCCCATAGAGGCACATCGAAACGCCCAGATAGAGCAAGTTGTCGTTTGACACGCTGCCCGCGAGATACCCGAACATGGGCACACCTGCGCAGGCAAACAGCGCCAACGCGGTGGTCTCCGGCTTGAGGCGCAATTCGTTGGCGGTGAGGACCACAAATACCAGTCCGGCCATCACCATCATCAAGCTGACCAGCCGAAAGGTCACATAGTCCCGGTACGGACTCAGGTGCATCACCTTGCCAACGACGCCCATCAGGCTGTAGTACAGCGGTGGGTGGGCCAGGTAGTTGCTGGTTTTGGAGTCTCCGATGATGGTGCCATTGGCGTAGTCAGGCAGCAAGACCGGCGACTGGATGGCGTTGCCAATATAGGAAAGGTGGGCCAGTTCGTCGGGGGGCGAGCCCAGCGGCACATTGAGCACGCTGGTGAGCGCCTGAAGCCCCAGGAACAACACCATCAGCAGCGCCAGGCGGAGATGGCTTGTCTCGTGCAGGGCTCGAGCGAAGAGCGACCCGTGCGCTTGGGGGGCGGTTGGCGCAGTCATTTAGGCGTTGGAATGGCGAACACGGGGTGGCCAGGCGAGGCTGAAGTCCTCATGGTCCAGCGTGAGGTTGGGGCTGTATGCGGGGTCGCGGGCCATCATGTCGGGCCAGCGCTTCCACATGTAGTCAACTTCTTTCTGGAAGCGAGCCTTCTTCTCGGGCGTGTCTTCATAGCCTCGGGTCGCCGATTCGTGGTGGTACAGCGAGGCAAACGGTGTGTACACATTGCGCAAACCGATTTCTGTCAGCTTCAGGCACAGGTCAACGTCGTTGCAGGCCACGCGAAGATTGACTTCGTCAAAGCCGCCCACGGCCTCGAAGTGCTTGCGCTGCATCGCCAGACAGGCACCGGTGACGGCACTGAATGAGCTGATCAGGGTGGCGCGACCCACGTAGCCGTGGGCAAGCGAGGAAAAACCCTTGTGGGCATGACCCGCCCAGCCGCCAATACCCAGGATGATGCCCGCGTGCTGCAGCATGCCGGTGGGGTACAGCAGTCGGGCACCAACGGCGCCAATGCCTGGTCGGCAAGCGTGGCTGACGAGCTCATTGAGCCAGTCCGGGTTGATGACCTCGATGTCGTTGTTCAGAAAGCAGAAGACTTCCCCATTGGCTTTGCTGGCAGCCTTGTTGTTGATCGCCGAGTAGCAGAACGGGGAGTCGTCCCTGATCAGCATGAAGTTGGGCTCTTTCGCCAGTTCAGCGAAGTAAGCCAAGGCCTCTGGATCGTCAGAGCCGTTGTCCATCAGAACGATTTCGTAGTTCTTGTAGATGGTGCGGGCCTTGATGCTTTCAATGCAGGTTCTCACCAGACCCACCGCGTTGCGCGTCGGAATGATGATGCTCACCAGTGGCTGAATATCAGGCAGCTTGTAGCGTGCGCGGTAACCATGGCCAATGAACTGGGCACGTGCTGCGATGCCCTTGCGTTTGAAATGGGCATTCAGGGCACGTTCCCCCGCCAGCATGGCGTAGGGCTTGATGTTCAGGTCGGCTGTTGCCGTGCTGCCGGCGTGGGCGCGCCAGTGGTACAGGATGAAGGGCACATGCACGATTTGTTCGGGCTTGATGTGTTCAATCACCCGGAGCACGAGGTCGTAGTCTTGCGCGCCAGCGTACTCATCGCGCAGACCACCTGTTTGCTGAATCAGATCGCGCCGATACAACGCCAAGTGCGTGATCATGTTGTGCGAGTAAAAAAGATCCGGGTTCCAGTCGGACTTGAAATAGGGATCGCTTCGCTTGCCGTTCTCGTCTATCTTGTCTTCGTCCGAGTAGAGCATTTGCGCATCGGGGTTCGCGGCAATTGCCAGGGCCATGTAGGCCAGCGCATGGGGCGGAATGATGTCGTCGTGATCCAGGAATGCCACCCACTCACCGGTCGCCAATTCCAGCGCGCTGTTGGTGGCGGCTGATATATGGCCATTGGTTTCGCGAAACACCAGTTTGATGCGCTCATCGGACTTCGCGATTTCGCTCAGGTAGGCTTTGATTGTCTCGTCAGTCGACGCGTCATCGGCGATGCAGAGTTCCCAGTGGGGATACACCTGCTGCCTGACCGATTCGATGACCTCCGCCAGCCACGCCTGGTTGGCGTTGTAGGTTGGCATGGCGATGGAAATGATGGGTGTTGAAGGCAGTTCGCCAACCTGGACTTTCAGGGCTGCGAGATTTGCCGGGGTGAGCGTGTCATAGCGGCGTACCCATTCGGCATAGTCGCGCAGGCTCAACTGCTGGGGCGCGTGGTCGGCCACCTCTTTGGGGGTTTCACTTTCTGGAGCGGGCGCATACGCATGCAGCCCCTGCTTCATGGCCAGAGCCAGGCCCTTTTTCTCGTGAAGTGCGGTTCTGAAAACCTGGGCCGCGTGTTTGAGCTTCTGCCCCTGTATGCTCGCCGCACGCAGCGGCGCTGTCACGCGCCAGCTCGTGGAGCGGTACATGCCGTTGACCTGCTGCTCCGTGGCCTTGACGGAGAGTTGTTGTGAGAGGATTTCCTGATTCTGGCTGGCGATGACCTGGTAGGCCGACACCAGTTGCAGGTTGCGATCGGTGTAGTCATTCAGCAACTCAACGAGTTGCTGATCGCGGTCTTTGAGGGCCTCTTGAAGCGATGAAACGGTTTCCGAATTTTCATCGGTCGACTTGGAGCTCATAGGTGAATTCGCGGTTGGTGTTCTCAGGGAATACGGGTGCTCACCGAGCTGAACAGGCGCGGTGGCGCGGGTTCAGCAGGGTCGGGCGCGGGAGATGGGAGTCAGCCCGCACAAAATGCGCGGCATTTATCGTTTGATGGCAAATCTGACCAGCGCCACGTAGCATGAATAATACAGGGCGAAAAAGCCAACAAACGCCAGCATGAGCCATGCTGTATGGCTCCGAAGCAAAGGCGCGAGCAGGGCGGGAACGGCCGCAAGACACCATAGATAGGGCGAAACCGCTGCGTTTCGCATGGTCAGGCTGGATGTGCTCATGCGCTTGCGGGTGATGCGGCTTTTGATCAGGCTGTGCAGATGGAGGCGGTCGGGGTGCCCTGGATGGTGGTTTCGCCGACGCCGCCGGTAGACGCTGAAGAGCACCTCGACGATGGGGTAGGCGCATGCGAGCAGGCTGCTCCAGGGGGAGATGTGGGGGTTGCGCATGGCAATCATGACAGCGATCCAGGCCAGCCAGAAGCCAAGCAAATAGGCACCGCCGTCACCCAGGAAGATTTTCCCGAACGGAAAATTGATGAGCAGAAAACCAGTTGTCACGCCGGCAAACACAAAACACACTTTGGCCATCACCGGGTCACCGGCAAGAAATGCGATGAACCCCAGTGAAGACAGGCAAATCAAGACGACGCCGGCGGCCAGTCCATTGAACCCGTCAATGATGTTGATCGCATTGGCAATGCCTCCGACAGCGAACGCGGTAAAAATCACTGAAATCGGCACCCAGGCCAACAGCGCGTCTGCACCCCACACATCGATGCGGGTCAGGCTGATGTCGGTCATCCACCAGGCCAGCACCCCGCTGGCCATGGTCGCGAGCAAGCGCTCCCTGACGCCCACTTTGCGTGTCAGGTCCTCTGCGAACCCAAAGACAAAGGCGGGCAAACTTGCAATCAGGATGTTGGCCAGAACCTTGTCGACCAGTTCCGGGGCAAGCCACCAGCCAACCCAACCCCCTGCGAGCACAGCCAGTCCGCCAATGCGGGGTGTGGGCGCTTCGTGGATTTTTTGCACGCCGTGGGTGTGATCCAGGCTCCACTGGCCATGCCACAGGTGCGTGGCCGCGATCGCCCAGCACAGAAGCAAGGTGGTCACAGCGCCCGCTGCGAGCGCAAGGTGAGGTAGCTGGAGTAACGGCAAAACGACTTTCAGACGTGAAATGAGCGCGATGACATCGGGCTTTGCCCAAAGTCAGTGACCTCTGCTTCTTGTTATTTGGAGCGGCTCTGGCTGGCTTGAACCCATTTGTTCGCTGAAGGCCGTACCCAAGCGGGCGGGCCAGCTACTGGCGTGTTGAAACCGAATTCTTTGAGGCCTGCCGAATAGGCACTGCAAAGCCCGTGATCATACCTGCGCCGTACCCTGTGTGAATTAGCCAAACCGCCCACCAAAAGGAGGGCGCCAGGCGCCACGGCAGTCCCGTCTTCTGAAACTGCCACATTGAAACCGCTTGATGGGTGAGAACAATACAAGCAGCGATGAACCCGGCGGGTGGCCAGGCCAGAGCGGCAAGAACCGATGTCCCCAGTCCGGCGACAAAAAAAGCCGGCAGCAAATGCCGTTTCAGGAATGGTTTTCGGGATTTCTCGTGGATATACCGTTTCCATTTGCCGGCCAGATACTGGCGTTGCCACAGTGCTCGGAAATTGGACCGGGTGAAGTATTGGATCTCGCGCTGTGGAAAATACCAAAGCTCGTAACCCTGGGCACGCAATCTCAGATTGAGGTCCCAATCCTGACCCCGAACGATACGTTCATCGAACCCGCCCGCCTTTTGAAGAATGTGGCGCCAATAACAGCCAAATGCAATTGACTCGACGGGGCCGCTTCGATTGCTGGCCATGAACGAGGCACCGCCATTGCCCAGAAGCCCGGAGAAAGCCGATGCAATTAGCGCGCTGCGTTCGTCATCACCATGGGGTACAGCCTTTGCGCCCACCCCTGCGCGGGCGGGAGTGGCCTCTTTCAAAAGGAAGGAGAAGTAGTCGACAGGCAGCAAAGCATGTCCGCTGAGAATCGAGACCAAAGGAGCCGTTGCCAGCCCCAACCCCAGATTCCATGCTGCGGCCGAGAGCAGGCCCGGGTTGTTGACCACCCGAAGATGGGGGAGGCGTGTAGCAAACCCCTCTGCGATGGCCACCGTGTCGTCGCTGGAGTTGCCATCCAGAACCAGTACATCCAGCCAATGAAGCGGGCAGTCTTGTGCGCAAACCGACTCCAGCGTTCTTGCCAGGTGTTTGCCTTCGTTTCGCACCGCAATCAGCAACGAAACCTTTGGAAGAGCAGGGGTCGAATTCACGCGCCCACCTTTTCAAGCCAACCCGTCTGAGATGGCGAAAGTGACGGAGCGCCCGATATCCCGCTGACCCCAAAGGTATCAGCCCACCTGGCCACGCTGAACAGACGCCACTGCGCGCGCAGCGGAAGCTTGTCGTAGGTGGCGGCCAATCGCGAAGGTCTGGCCAAAGCAGAGACCAAAGGCGAACGAAGCACGTCCGAACGCATTTGCGCTGCCATGTGTTGATGCCAAACCCGCTCCGGCGCCTCGAATCCGAGTTTGTTTTTCCGCCAGACGATGTCATGGGGGAGGCGCTGTTCTACAGCGCGCCGCAATACCCATTTGCTCCAGCCATCTCGAATCTTGAGATTGCCTGGCAGCGACAACGCCATGCCAACCAGGCGGTAGTCCAGAAATGGCAGCCTGGTTTCAACAGAATGGGCCATCGAATTCTTGTCTTCATAGCGCAGCAACACGGGCAGGTTGGTGCGTTCGATTTCAAGCCGCTGCAGTTCAAAATCATCCGAGCAGGCCGCGGAAAAAGCGCGCAGGTGCTCAGGCAAAGCCAGGCCAGCGCGCAGGTAGCGGTGTTGCCAGAGGTAATAGCGGTAGCGCAGTGAGGCCTGACGGCCTCCAACGGCGTACATCAACGCGCGTGTCGGCGACCAGGCGGCATTGTTTTTGCCCGCAGACCGAAGGGCTGACACCATGGCGCCAAAACCGCCGGTGCGCCGTTGGGCGCTCAGGTAGGCGGCCAGATATTTGGGATACCCCAGCAGCGTCTCGTCTCCGCCCTGACCGTCCAGCAAAACCGGAATGCCAGATGCCCGCGCTTGTTGCATGACGGCGTATTGCATCGAAATCGATGTGCTGCCGAAGGGTTCCTCCTGGGTGCGAACCACGGCGTCCAGACTGGCGGCAAAGGAGTCGCGGTCGGGTCGCACCCTTAGCCAATTCAAACCGACGGAATTGGCCACGGCCCCCGCATAGCCTTCTTCGCTGTTGTCAGCCTGCTCGCTCACAGCGGTGATCGCGCTGAACGGGTTGCCCGACTGCGCTTTGTATATGGGCCCGGCCAAAGCAGCCACCGCAGAGCTGTCCAGGCCGCCGCTCAGACAGGTGCCAACCGGAACATCGGAACGCAGGCGCAACCGCACGGCGTCTTCAAGCAGGGACCCATAGGCTCGAACGGCTTCATCAGGGCTGAGCCCTTCAAAATCGGATGTTCGCTCCACCCGGAAATAACGAACCAGCCTGGCTCTGCCGGTATTGACGTCTAAAACCAGGTTGTGTCCCGCCGGCAGGCGCTCGATGCCATCGAAGAAGGTGCTGTCGGTGTGGTCGGACGCGCCAGTCAGGATGAAGTCCAGGACCAGATCTTCGCGCGCTTTGATTGTCGGCATCAGGGGCAACAACTGCCGAATTTCCGATCCGAATGCGAACCCCAGGGGCGTTTGTGTAAAGTAAAACGGCTTGACCCCAAACCGATCCCGGGAGCAAAAGACTTGCCGCTTGCGCTTATCCCAGATCGCAAATGCCCACATGCCATTGAAACGCTCAACGCAACGTTCGCCCCATTGGGCGTACGCCATCAAGATAACCTCGGTATCTGATGATGAGGAAAATTGACGCCCCTTCGCTTCAAGCTCCAACCTGAGTTCGATGTGGTTGTATATCTCGCCGTTGTAGGTGATCACCAGATCGCCGCTGAGACTGGACATCGGCTGTTTGCCAGCCTCAGACAAGTCAATAATGGCCAACCGGCGATGACCGAAGGCCACTGGACCATCAATAAAAATGCCGTGTCCGTCGGGACCTCGATGGGCCACCAAATCAATCATCTCCTGGACACTTGCGCGAGACGCGGAATGTCCAGGATTCAAAATAAAACCACCGATACCACACATCCCTGATTTTCCAATACTACAGAATCATTGCGAAGATGAACATTCAAGACAACCCATTGCGTATAAGCTGGCAGCAGGCTGAAAAATCACTGGAAATTCAACTAGATGGCATCCTTGATGGTCCGAACAACTTTTTCCTGCTGCTCATGAGAAAGCCCTAACCAAAGCGGGAGTCTGATCAATCTCTCAGATTGCATATTGGTTACGGCCATACTCCCCGCCGATCGCCCAAGTTGTGAGCCCGCTGGAGATGAATGCAAAGGAACGTAATGGAATACCGCTCCCACGTCATTTCGTTTGAGTTCTTCCAACACCCTTTGCCGATCGACCTCTGGCGGAAGCAGTATGTAATACATATGGGCATTGTGCTGACATTCCAGCGGAACAATGGGCCTGCGCAACAGACCAGCCAGCTCAAGCGATTCGAGAGACTCGTGGTACTGCGACCAAATAGCCATTCGATCCCGGGTAATGCGTTCTGCCTCCTCCAACTGGGCACAAAGAAAAGCGGCGGTGAGCTCACCAGGCAAGAAGGAAGAGCCTGCTTCTTGCCAGGTGTATTTATCAACCTCTCCTCGAAAAAAGCGGCTTCGATCAGTTCCTTTTTCTCGAATGGTTTCGGCTCGAACAACCAGTTCAGGATCACGAACAAGCAATGCGCCGCCCTCACCAGAGATCACGTTCTTGGTTTCATGAAAGCTGTAAGCGCCGAGATCGCCAATGCCGCCCAGCGCACGCCCCTTGTAGCTTGACATGACGCCCTGAGCAGCGTCTTCAACCACCTTCAGGCCATGTCTTTTTGCGATGGCAATGATGGCATCCATCTCACAGGCCACACCGGCGTAATGCACCGGAACGATGGCACGGGTGCGCGGTGTGATGGCTGCCTCAATCAGCTTCTCGTCTAGATTCAGCGTATCTTCCCTGATATCGACAAACACCGGGATGCCACCCCGCAGCACAAAAGCATTGGCTGTAGAAACGAAGGTGAACGAAGGCATGATCACTTCGTCGCCGGGTTGAATGTTCAGCAGCAAAGCCGCCATCTCGAGAGCCGCTGTACAGGAATGGGTCAACAAAGCCTTGCTGGACCCCGCTCGCTCTTCAAGCCAGGCATGGCAGCGCTTTGTAAACGGGCCATCGCCAGCCAACATGCTGTTGGCGTGGGCCTCGGCAATGTAGAGAATCTCTTTCCCCGTCATGTACGGTTTGTTGAATGGAATGCGCATCACTCGGCGGTCTTTCTGGCAACGATCAGTCGAGAGCCACCCAGGGGAAAGTTCACCCCGAGAGAGATCAGCTTCTTTTCAAACAACATGACCTGCAAGAGAAAGCTGTTCAACATTCTCGGCAGGCGCAATTCAGCGGTGGGGTCGTATTCTTTGCCTGCTGCAGGCTTCGCGCGGCGTGAGAACAGGATGGCGGGCAGCAACAGGCTGACGAAAGAGGTGCTTCGTTCAATTTGAAAGCCTGCGGCAACGAGCTTGTCATTCAGTTCTCGCGCTGTGTATCGGCGCACGTGGCAGGCATGGGTATCGGAAGCGCTCCACAACCAGGGGTGTTGCGGTACCGTCAACAACAAAACGCCATCTGGCTTCAGCGCACAGTGCAGTTGAGCCAACACAGCCTCATCTTCCTCAATGTGTTCAAGCACGTCGAAGGCGCCTATGGCATCGAACTCGTCCCGAAACGGCACTTGTCGGGCATCCATTTGCATGAAGTGCGCGGTAGGCACCCGCACCTTGGCATGCGACAAACCGTCCAGGAATATCTCGCTGCCACTCAATGCGATTTTTGGGTGCGCCTTGGCGATGCCGGACAGAACGAACCCGGTTCCACAGCCAACCTCGAGAAAGCTCTGAACGCTTGGCATATAGGCGCGCAAAGCCCAGAGAATGAGTTCGTTGCGTGCTCGAAACCAGAAGTTGGCAGACTCCAGCCTGGCCAGTTCATCAAAATACTCAGCCTTGAACCCACCACCGCCATTTGCAAACTCCGCGGCATAGGCGTCGAAGCCATCCAGCCGAACCGGCTCATACCCGCACGAAGGGCATAGGCGTTCAGCCGTGGCGTAAACGTCTTTGCAGTCAGGGCAGACTCTCATGGTCTCGGCACTCCGTTCTTGATAGAAGCCGGGGCAAACACAAAAACCCGAGACAGGAAAAACAAGAATGCGGCCACCACGAAAATTGCGACCGCCTGAACAATTTGATGCTGATAGCCCAACAAGTCAACAAAAATCACAAGCAGGAGAAAATTCAAAAAATAACCCATAGTTTGCACCGCTATATATCGCAATCCCGCTTTGCCCGCAGGCCCGTCATGTCGAAAGGTAAAGTTTTTATTTGAATAAAAACCAATCAACGAACCGACCAGATACAGGGCAGTCATCGTTAATTTTGGTGCATCCCAAAAAAGAGTGAGAAAATAGTAAATGGAATAGCCAACAAGATTGGTTAGAACTCCGACAAGTGCAAATTTAATAAGCTGATGCTTAACAGCGGACCATTGTTGGCTTGCAGTTGGCTTAATCATCCAAAATAGCCAATCCAAAACCAGATTTTCCGTAACCATTTCCGTTGTACAACAGATACGTCTGCCCCTTGTGACTGAACACAAAAGGGTATTCAACCATCTCTGAATCCCAGCCAGTGTCAGAAACAGAAATTCCGGCCTTGTCCAAAGCGAGACTCCAGCTAACTCCATCGGCGCTTTCAGCGAAGCCGATCCGGTACTTATTCTCGGCGTTACCGCGGTATGAAAACCACATGCAAAACTTTCCACTGCTACTTAGCACAACAGTGGGTCTAGAAAAGGCTTGAGCCTCTCCCAATACGTAAGGTACCGCCAAGCCAGTGCGATTCCAACGATCACCGCGTTCAGATGATGCGTGCTGAATGGTATGCAGCATTTCGCCATTCCCCGCATCCCAAGCTTGGGTAGATCCATACCACATATTGAATCCACCTGATGAATTTTTGATGACCCAAGGATAGGAGAGGCTTATCGGATCAGTTGAATCGCTTCCCATAAAAGGTTCATCAGAGTCCAACGTCAACAGGAGTTCGGGGGAAACAACCAGTCGCCCAATATCACCTCGCCAATGTCCTGTTGAAGGGGCCTGCCATCCCATAAATAGCATGTAGCGTACCCCGTCTGCTTCATAGCAATTGGCAATGCTCACACCATCAGCGAAAAAACTCCCAGCAGGACCATGTTCAAAAAATGGGTGGAAATGTTCTGTGATAACTTTCCGTTGGACAATGTCGATGTCAACCGCGCCAACCGATGAGCGGTTGTGTTCATCACGCCCGCTGAAAAAAACACGGTACGTATCCCCCGCCAAATGGACGGGCAAAGGGTTTGCTGCATGCGAGGTCAGCTTGGGATGTTGACCACTTGTCTTGGGAACATAAAGGCGACCCAGTTTCTTCCAGTGTTGGGTCATATACCCCTCAATCTGGTGCTCGGCACTCTTGCGCGCTCGGTTGCAGCACCGATATAGACTCCCTCCGCCGCTGCATCTGCGAGCAGCAAGGCACCAGCGCCAATGACACACCGGTCACCAACTTTGATGTGGTCGCGCAGTGTGGCGTTGACGCCAATAAAGCACTGCTCGCCAATTTCTACGCCGCCAGATACAACCACATGGGAGGCAATGAAGGTGTGGTCCATAACGACGGAGTGATGGCCAATATGGTTGCCGCTCCACAAAGTTACGTTATTGCCAATTTTTACGAATGGTTGAATCGTATTGTCTTCAAAAATAAAACAGTTTTCTCCGATGTTTCCGTCGTTAAGCATGGTTGCGTATGAGCTTATGAAGCTGGGAAGCCGATAACCTTTCTCTTTAGCCGCTAGAAATTTCTCCTTCCGCACTGCATTAAGTTTCGAATAGCTCAATGCTACAAAAATGTCACAATTTTCTGGCGGATATTTGTTGGTGATATCTTCAAATGCAACAACAGGCAAGCCGCAAAATTCAGATTCTTTGATGTAACTCGCGTCCACAGTGAAAGCTGCAACCTCATATTCTGAATCAGTACTGAAATAGAAATGGGCAAGCTGCGCGATCTCGCCGCATCCGAATATCACGAGCTTCTTCATTGGTTTTTCATTTCAGGTAAGCCACCGAGTAGTCCAGCTCGCATAGCGAGCGGCTACTCACTTGCTTAAACTGGTTCTGTGCAATGTCTTTTGCATTGACAAGTGGTTGATGGAACTGGGTGTAGCTGAAGTGGTATTCACCCGGAGCCGCGCTGCGTTGTTGCAAATAGACACGGCTTAGATACTGCAGCATGGGCTGCCAAGCTTGGAATTGACACACCTCATCGCCAATTACCTGACGGCGGAAGCGTAGTGTATGGCCGAAGTAGATCCGATCCGACGCATGCATCGACAATCGTGAACCGTCCGATTCAAACACTGGGACGCGCTCTTCAAAATCGATGGAGTCAAGCACAAACCAGTTTTCAGCCATTCGCAGATCAGTCTTGTTGAAGACGTCGATGGGGGTGATGCCGTAGATTTGCGCGGCCCGAGCGCCAAGATTGGATATCCCATTCCAGCCCAGATGTGGTGCGGGTATGGCGGCAAAGTAGAACAGAAGCAACGCGCACACCTGTAAGGCCACGACCTGGGGAAAGCGAGAGGTGCTGAGTTCGCTTTGAGGATGCGAAAATTTTTGGCGTGGCAACTCGCACACACCGAACAGGCGCGTACGGCGCAAGGCGACAAAGCGGTAAATCTGAGGTCCAACCCATAGAACACGACCCAGCCACAAAAAAGGCAGCAGCGGCCAAAGCAGGATCAGCGTACGGGTCAATTCAAAGTAAAAATCGTAGCCTCGAAACAGAGCACGATCTTGGGTACGCACGCCATACAAATCGGTCAACGCCTCGCTCATGTCCAGACCTAGTTCATCGAGAAGTGCCCTGTTTTTAGAAAGAGGCTTCAAATAAATGCGACCAAAAACATCGAATAACGTGATCACCTGCACAGTCTTGTCGCACAGGTTGCAGCGGTCATCGTAGAGCACCTCCAAGGTATGACTTTGGTCCGTGCCTGCGAAGGACCAAAACAGCGCGAGCCACAACACAATTTCGATCTCAGCCAGCCAGCCCAGCTGCAAACCAAATAAGGAAAGCGCAAAAAAGAGCACACCCCAAATGATCACGTAGCGGCGAAACCAACCACCCAACAACACAAAAGGCAAAACGGCGGGATACCACAGCATCATCAACCACAAAGAACCCTTAGCCAGCGCCACAGCATTTTCGCTGAATGTGAACAACGCGCTGAATTGCTCATGCCACGTAGCCATGAAATTGTTGCTGAGCAGCAGCGGGCCCGCGCTGCCATCCATCCAAGCAGGTTCGTTAAGGTGGATGACAACGGAGTAAACACAAACGGCCCAGTAGCTCGCCAATGCTGTGAATTTTGCATAGAAGACGGCATCCGCGTTTGGAACGCCCTTGTAGTAAAGCCCTGCAATATGAAAGGCAGGCCTTCGTTTGAGCAGGATTGCATCGATTGAAAGGTGTTTTCCTGCGTTAACCAAAAACAACAACACCGCCAGAATGGCGCCGACGTCAGTGCCCAGCGTTGAGGTTCCGACGACCACTTCGCCATGCTGCCACATTGCTCCGATCAAAAACAGTAAAGCCCATTGCGAGGCAAAACCCACAGTTAGCAGAGCCGAAGTAAGCACAGCAGCGCCGGACCACAGCCCGACGGGGGAAAGGCGCTCGGAATTCAGTAGCAAGCTGTAAACATTGAGTTCCCTCATGAGTAATACTAGCCCGAACACTATTCGAAGTAATGCAAACTTGTTATGTTCAAACGCCGAGCCAACCGGAAAGGCGCGCGGCTCAAATCGTCTGACGATAGCGCTCATCGATAGGTTCACTGCAGGTACGAACTTGGCGAGAATCGCACAACCGAGAAAGGTGGCTAACAGAAGTAGATAGGGAGCCCACATGGTTTAGATTTTTCTCACTAAGATGGTGAATTCGTACAGTCCGTAGTCGTGCAGCAATGCCACTTGGCGAGAATACCGCTGCTTGCAAATATCGAACAATTGGCCAGGATTCGCGTAGAAGAGGTGGTTGCGCTTCTTGTCTTCGTCTGAGTAGGAAGTCAGGCAGTTGAACGCAAATCCGAGGCGACTGGACCGATCGAGTACATCCAGAGTAGCCAGGAGGTAGTCGTACCACTCGCCGTCAGTTCTTTTCATGCGAACGTTAAAAATACCGCTGGCGACGCCATAGTCGGAGCCTGCATCAGGCTCCGATCCCATAATGAATCGCGCCTTAGGCGAGGCCACATGCCGCGCTTGTGCGGCCTGGGTCATCTCCGGCGAAACGTCCACCCCGAGGTAGGAGCAGCTTGGGTGTTTGGGAGAGAGGTAGTCAAATAGAGCACCATAGCCGCAGCCAAGATCATTCAGCGAGAAATCAGACGCTTCGGGGCCAATGATCTTGCACAATTGCTCAAATCTGGTGAACTGGCTTTCTTCGCCATTCCAGTCAACACCCCGAGGCGTGACACCATGTTCCGCAAGTTTTTCGGTGTAGTAGCTCGCTACTTCGTCAAGCAACTCAGTCTTGTTGTGGTCGTCGCGCATAAATGTGTCTCACGATGGTATAGGGCCGTTGCTTCGTCTCTGAGAATATTTTGGACAGATAGATGCCCACCACGCCGATGAATGAGATGACCATCCCGCCCAACAGCCAGATAGAAGCCATCACCGAGGTCCAGCCGCTCATCGGCTTTGCAAGAAAAAGCCAATGAATAACCAGGTAGGCGATGTAGGCCGAAGTAAACAAGGAAATGGACACGCCAATGTAGAAAATGCTCACCAGCGGTGCATTGCTGAACGAGGTAACGGAGTTGACGAGCAAAGACATCTTCCGACGAAGCGTGTAGGTGGTCTCGCTTGAGCCGTGTTTTTTGATGGTGCAAGCGCGCTGTTCGAACCCGGTGATGTGCCACAAGCCGGCCATGAAAACTTCGCGTTCATTGTGGCGCAGCAGTGCGTCAACATAACGCCGACTCATCAGGCGAGCGGTTACAACGTTCTCGGGCAGGGTAAGTCCCGTTAAAGCTTTAAAGACCCGGTAGAACCACTGGCCACTCCAACGCTCGAACCAGCCTCCTTTTCTGCTTTCCTGAACGCCGTACACCACGTCGGCGCTACCGCCTTCCATCAGTGCCTGGAATTTCAAGAGCCACTCGGGTTCTTCTTCGAGGTCGCTGTCAAGCAAAAAGACATGCTCACCCTTGGCATGCGCCAAGCCAGTCATCATAGCTTTGTGGTGCCCAAAGTTGCGCGACAAATCAATGACAACCAGGTGGGGATCTTGCTCTGCGAGGTGGATTGAAAGCTCCAGACTGCTGTCTGGCGAGCCATCGTTTACAAAAATGATTTCGTAATCGTCTCCGGCCAGCTGCTTTGCTGCAGAGCTTGCACGCTCGTGAAACTCATTGATGTAAGGCGCCGACTGGTAGAGGGTTGTTACGACAGAGAGCTTCATGGAACGTACCTCATGTATTTCGGCGAGTTCTTTCCGCAATTGAAAAGGAGATCAAGAATGGACACGCCATGTGAAAACTCGCCCCAAAGTTGGGGGTACTCTGGATACCCTTTGTAGTCAAACCAAGTGAGCATAATTCCCTGATCGCTGAAAATCGCTTCTTCAACATAGTCCCTGGCCGCAGGGCCCGAGATGTACTCGGTGCCCCCAGCTTGTGCGCATAAATGTGCAAGGCGCTCCGTTTTGCCGTCGATCAAGGCGTAGTCTGACGAGCTGGAAATCACCGTGTTGATTTCCAAATAATTGCAAATGGCCTCAATAAAACAGCGATTGAGCTGGGAAATGTGTGTGAATCTGGAACTTCGGTAGAGTGGCTCCAGCCATGCCGAAATTTCGTCGAAATAGGGTGCTCGCCCGTAATTCTGCGACAAGGCTTTCCAGTGATTCGCAGCCCATTCAGTGCCGTCGATTTCAGTTTCAAAGATCTTCTGATGGTATTTCCCCTTCACTTGAACAGGAATTGTCAACCATTGAACGCCTTGGGGGGTTTTGATTTGATTTCTGTTTCGCCAATCGCGGCGGGTGTATTGCATATCATCGTAGAGAATGAATTCGTCCACGGCGGAAATCAAGTCAAAATACCCTTTCCAGGGAATGTAGTTTGATTGTAGAATTGCAACCTTTTTCAATTCCTCTCCTCTCGTCGCTTTAGCAAGCATGTTTCCAAGGAGTTTCTCTTGCTCAAAGGATCCGGTGAATATAGAATCTGATGACGTGTGATAGCACTGGATCCAATCCATCCGGGGGGCAACAAGGCACCTTTCTCCACATAGCCTTCAGGGAAACGATAGCCCTGTCTATTTACAACCTCAATGGGGATGCTGTTGGGTCCGTTAGGCTCAAGCAAAAGCCAAGCGTCAGCAATCATGCTGCATGGAACTCGATCTAGCGAAGCGTTTGCAAGATCAACGCTCCCAGGATAACCGCCGATAAACCATGCCTGACCCAAGCTGACTCCTCCTAAAGCAAAAGAAATTCCCGGCGATTGACCCGTTAGGTCAATAAAAGGAGTATTGATTTCAAAACCCCCTTGGTGAGCCAAGTTCTTCGCAGATTCTATGTAATTAGAGTACTCGCTTGAAAGAATCAATTTTGATTTCGATCTGCCAAGTTCCGTCACTGACTGGTTTTCAGAAAGTGGTTGATTTTGCCGATAGGGACGCTCCATGCCTTGATGGAGCATGAGAGCAACTAAAGCTTGCACGGAAAGTACCACTGGAAGAAGAAAACTCGAAGCAGGTTTAGATTTGGCCAATGAACCAAGAGATACAAGGCTGCCTATCAACCAAAATATGGACGCAGATGAGCCGGAACTCCAATAGTTATTCCCCGTTCCGAAAGCATAAAAAAAAGGCATCGTCAAAAAAATAAATGCAATGCCCAACTGCGAAGAAAAGGTAGCAAAAGATATCGCTTTACCGGACGCAGCAACACCAGAAAAAATTATGGACAAAACGATGCTCCATATCACCAAATCATGAAGCGCCAAGGTATCAATAATCTTTGGGGGTACTCCGAAACCAAGTTTCAGTGAGGTATACAAAAAAGGGATGAGAAAAATGATGGAAATGGCCCGCCAGTTTCCACTATTTGAGCATCCAAGTCGAATGGATGCGAACGACGCCAAGGTAATGACGAGAAAATGTGCTAATTCTCTTTTTGAAATATTAATGTCGTCAAGCCGAAAGAGATTGGAAATGCCGTGACCGCTTCCGAGCAACTGAGAAAGCTCAAATCCCAAATATAGCCGATCAATGAAGGCTGGAATTGATCCATCGATAACTACTGAAATAATTCCAAAAAGCAAGATCGCAGCTAAAACTGAAACCCCCATCTTTAGAAATGATGACCTTTTTGTTGCGACAAAATAGATGCCTAGAAACAGTCCGAGAATAAGCGCAGTACTTGGTTTTGCGACAAACGAAAGGCAACCTCCAATCCCTATCAGTACCCATCCAACAACGCCGTCAGAATAACCAGGCGTGCACACAAGGATAAGTCCAATGGCGGCGATCATCAATGCCTGTAGTGTTAGACTGTTGTAGCTGGGAGTCAACAACCAATTGTCGAAATAGATAAGAGATGAGGTGGCCAGCCCAGAAGCCAGAACATGCAGCGAAAAAACTTCTTCAGAGTGTCCCTTATTCAGCGATCTAAGAGTGGAAAATGCCAGCCACCATGCAATCAAGAAGGTTATCAATACATTGGCTCGGCGCAAGCTAGCTACATCTTCACTGAATGCAATGTACAGAGGATGATAGAGAAACCCAAACTGTGAAATCGATGCATCGTACATGAACGGATTGGCGATCCAGTTCAAATAGAAGCCCTCATCAGTGAAGTCGAATCCATACTTGCCAAAATGCAGGACTTTTGACAATATTAATGCTGTCCCGATAGCTGAAAATATGAGCAAAATTCGGTCAAGAAAGGGTGAAAAACCCCTCTTTCCAATTTCTCCTTCATTATTCTGCACAAAAATCTCCTTGGCATGAAAGGGGCATATAGCAGAATAATCTCTAGTCATATTTGACCGTGAAAACGCTCAGATTATTCTTGTTATTGACAGGGCGCACATGTACTGTGCCTTTAGATGGCGCGAGTTGTGGCGCTAGACTAGCAAGGTCAGCCGCGGAGTAGAAGGAATCCCCGAAGAATTTCTAGCTGCCAACCCCATATTATCAGCAGCGAACGCCATGGCAAGATGCGATCGGACATCTACCATAGGCATTAGAATGGAAACCTATATGAATGCCCGCGGACGCTTTCATCGTAATCTGATTTTGGACGTCATTAGCGAGTAGATCCAGCCAGCCAGAGGGGATGCGTATGTATCTAAATGGCATGTCAGTCTCATACTTCACAATAAATTAGTGTTGCATAGATGGGACAGCACCGCACCGGAACGTTACAGAATGAACCTACTAACAATCACAGTCGAGGAGATACTGCTGAGGCGCCAGGGTCATCCTATTGGTTCTAAGGTGGCTTGGTTGGAATCAACTAGATCTCTAATCTACGAACTCTTGTTGCCACAACTCCAAGGACAGCAGTCCCCACAAATTTCTGCTGAAACCACCCTGTGTATCGATCAAAGAGGCTAAATCTAGTTTTGGCTCCAAATAGGCACGATTTCTAGCTCGGCTAGATCCAAGAGTGTCTTGAACAAACTGATAAGCCAAGCCACCGCTTTTCAACCATTTGTTGAGAGGGACGGGGAATCCCATTTTGTCTCTTCGATCGCGTACGCTCTCCGGTAGTTTACTCCCAAATGCCAAGCGTAAAAGCCTCTTCAACTCACCATTGGCGAACTTAATATTTGGCGGAATTGTTGCAGCAAAATCAACCACCGGGTGGTCCAAGAACGGCACGCGTGATTCAAGTCCATGTGCCATGCTCATTCGGTCTTCAACTTGAAGCAGAGCAGGGAGCAAGGTCTTAAAATCGAAATGAGTCATTCGATCGAAGTAGGCCTCCGGCCCAACGTTGTCAACCCAAAATATCTTCTGAAATGCCTCGAAAGCAGAATCGAAGGATATAGCATCAGGGGTGATAACTCCGCCAAGAGTATTGGACCGGTTAATTAGTCGGAAATATCTCTCGTCTCTGGGCCCGAAAAGGCCCGACGACCAAAACTCCTTTAGGAGTGGCTGATACTCCTTCAAGGTGATTAGGTTTGGAATTATGGATTCATAGGTGACGATAAATTGTCCATTGTGTGAGGTTCCCTCAAGGGCTCCCTTGATGCATTGTTCAAAATATGCAACCAGGTATCTGGCATAGCCACCAAAAATCTCATCGCCTCCTTGGCCCCCTAAGACCACCTTCAGTTTAGATGCTGCAAGTCGAGAAACCATGAACTGGGGGAATGAGCCTGGTCCTGCAATTGGCTCATCCAAGTGGTAAATTATTTTGCGAAAGTTGTCGACAAAATCTCTCTCATTGATGTCTTGAATGAAACAAGATAGCCCATTTTGATTTGCTACATCGCTTGCATACCGAGATTCATCGTATTCAGGGCCTTCAGTAAATCGACCGTTGAAAATCTTGAACTGTCCTGTAGGCCTTGATTCTCTTGCAAGAATTGCAAGTAAGCTTGAATCGACACCTCCACTTACATATGCACCTACCTCGACATCAGCTCGCATATGCATTTCAACTGACTCTGCCATTAGCTCATGTAACCGCTCAACAAAGTATTGTTCGGTGTGATAGGCATCTGGTTCATAATGCACCTCCCAATATCTGTGAAAAACAATATTGGATTCAGCGGAGACCATTCCACAATGGGCTGCGGGAACTTCATGCACTCCTTCCATTAGTGCGGAACCACTAATCGTAAATTGAAAGGCAAAGTATTCAGAGAGGGCCGCGCTAGAGATGGTCCGTTGAATCATAAAGGGGACTAAGGCCTTTATTTCTGATGCGAAGTATGTCACCCCACCTTGGGTTGTGAAATAAAGTGGCTTTATTCCGAATCTATCTCTGGCGACAAATGATTTATTCCTAATTGGATCCCAGATAATGAACGCAAACATTCCGCGCAATTTGTTTACGCAAGCTTCACCCCACTTTAAATAGGCTCTAAGAATAACTTCGGTGTCACTTTCGGAATGAAAGTGGCCGCCAATTTCTCGTCTCAATTCAATATGATTGTATATCTCGCCATTAAATGTAATGACAAGACCTGAAGCAGGATCCTTCATCGGCTGAGATGCATGCGTCGAAAGATCAATCACGGACAGGCGTACATGAGCAAGACCAATACAATGATCTTCAGCAATCCATTTGCCCTCACCATCTGGGCCTCGATGTCGGAGCTTTTCAATACCTGTATGCAATACAGTGGCAGCATCCTTGACGGGTGCCTTGGAAATAAACGCGAATACTCCACACATATATTAAGTCCCAGTCTTCGACACAGCTGCTGCAATTTCTCTTACAAATACTGTCCTTATATTCCTGCGAGTGAGTTCCCCAAGGAAGTCCCTATATAGGTTTTTCAAACCATAGCCACCAAACTGACTTCCCGAAAAATGGGACTCAGGGACGCTAACTAGATCCGAAATGCCCCGGGTCAAAGTCTTCCTCAAATCGTCTGTAGGGGCGTTGAGATAAATTAGCATAGGATGAACATTGAAAATCTTTAGACCAGGTCCGTCCAAGGGTAAGCTATTTACATCTAATGGATTGCCAACATCTACATGAATTCCGTCCTCCCAAATGTAGGAAAGTTTTACCAGCCCGTTGTAATCAATGTGGCCTTGAGCAAGGGGCGTCTGCCATAAGAAGCTGCTTACATCGTATTCGATGCCACTTTGCACAGCAAAATCGCTGATGTTTTGCCCAAAAAAGTTCCGATGGCAACGAAGACCGATTGAGTCTGGATACATTTCCCGAAGCTTAGTGATCTTTTGACTGAATCCGTGAACGGGGTGAGGTCTTGTATTATCCGGGTGCAGCCCAATTTCAACGAATTTTTGAGATTGAATCAACAATGGACTCTGATGTGTCGCAAATGCAGTGATCTTCATTCCTGCGTTTGATACCAGCTCGAGAACTGCTTCTACGGCATAATCGGGTGCCCAATCGATATCCATCGTAAGTGCGACCACATCCGTGCCGTTCAGATTGTAGAAAGATCGAAATGGATCATTGCGAAACAAATTCTCAAACGGGTTCATCAGTGCATTCCAATGTTTCATCGATATTCAACAAGCGGTCATACATTTTTGCAAATTCTCTTGACTCTGATTCAAAAAGATACTGATCTGATCTTTCTATTAATGCTTGTCTGAACCGCTCTGATCCACCCAGCTTTTCATCAAACATAATGTCAATTGCCGATGCATAATCTTTTGCATCTTTAAGTGGAATTAGCACCCCAAATCCTTCTGTTTCGACAATCTTCTTTACATTTACTAATTCGCTGGAGCCGATCATGGGTGTTCCGGCAGCAATGAATTCATACATTTTGTTTGGAGATGAGATTCTCGTGTTCAAGTCAAGTGCTTGATAAGGCATAAACCCTGCATCCACAGATGCTGCCCAAAAGACTACCTCACTCCATGGGACCGGATCAACAAAATGGGTGCGGTCTGCGATTCCTAATTCTATTGCAAGAAGCTTAAATTCTTGAACCTCCATACCCCAGGAAAGAAACACAAGATGAACCGGCGTCTTGGCTCTAGCGGCGCCCTCCATTAACAGATGTATCTTCCGACCCCGATTGATTCCGCCCATAAATAGTACCAACTTTGCGTCATCAGGTAGGTTCAGTTTTTCCCGAGCATAGGCGTATCGCTTCGTTACATCAAACCCAATCGGACGCACAGTGGCGTTCGTCAGCGGTGTGTAGGATCCGTGCCCGTGATCCATCTGCATGACACCAGCTTGATCGCTATTTATGACGACAACTTCGTTGCAGTACTTGATTAGAGTATGTTCTGTTTCAAACAACTCTCGCTTTCTTTGGCCAAAAATACCTGGTTGGTAGCTGTACAACTCGTGTGCATCGTAAACGACAGGAATATTTCGCTTTTCTCCAATTAGTACAGCTATACGCAAGGCAGTAAGATCATGGGCATGAACGATATCAATATTATCCAAGTTTTCCGCAAACCTGAGGACCTCTGTTTCCCAATAGTCTAATGGGTGGTCTGAGAAATATTCTGAAAGTTCATGCCTTACTCCCTCCATTTTGGGGGGGCTTTTCGGGCTAAATGAAAAATCACCATTAGAAAAGCTCCACAGTCTTGAAATGATGTAGGGATCAAATGTGAGTAAGCAAAGCATTGCGCCAAATGGAAACTTTCCGCTTCCATTTTTTAGCTTTAGAGCACTAAGTCCATGCCGGGGATATCGCACCAATTTTAAGAGCTGAGGAAGCTTAGATTTCCTTGCGCGCAGGGAACTGAGATCAAACTTCAATTTGGCAATCTGGGAATCAATAGAAAGAACGTTAGATCCGTCTCGTCTACCTATAGTAGCAATTCCTGAAACGGCTGCTCTAAGGTTTAGCGAGAGGGTTCCGAGGAAAAATACAGACGCCCCCCGAATGATCTTTGGCAATCTTTGAGCGCTTGATATCCTTGCGATTGCAAAGCGAGGGGAAAATATCGATGCAATAATTAGTGCAAGTTTCTTGCCAACAAGAGAACTGAGTATGTGGTAAATAGAATCGAAGTTTTCTTTTGACTTTTGATCATACTTTTCTTCGAGTTTTCGAGCCGTTTGAAGTTCTTGCCCGCCTGATGAAGATTCAGTTCCGTTTTCATGCTCAATCAGGCGGTGAAATTCTTTGTGCCTTTTGTCGAAGCTTCTTTTTGAGGATTGATTTTCGTCAAATCGAATAATTGGCAACCCATCAATGATGTTCTCATTGTCGCCCAGTACGCCATAGGAGGCCACAAGTGCAACAACATTTCTTGATCTTTGTAGCAAATTGGCTTCAAGAATAATTCTTCTGTCGATCATCGAGTTTCGATCGATCATCAAAATATTCTTTGCTTTCGCGTTGTGACTATTCACGATTTTCCCCCGCGAGCAAGGTTTCCAATAGTTCAACATCTAATAAAACAAGTTTGTGCAGCTCCTCAATCTTCATTTGAGCTTCTGGCGGATAGTAGTCTGAGAAGTGGCTCATCCAAGGGTGTTGCTTCCCGGTTTCCTTGTGCTTCAGTTTCCTAATAGTTCCTGCAATTTTCCCTTGGTTTCCTACGACCAAGGCCCCAGCAGGGACATTCCCGTGCGGACGAGCCATAGCAGCAACAAATGCGCCTCGCCCAATGGTTGTTCCTGGAAGCACGACGGCGCTTGTACAAACAACGCTACCTTCTCCCAGAGTCACACCATACTTTAAGCCTGAGGGAGGAATTGGATCATTTGTCAAAACTACATAGGGAAATATCCAAACTAGGTCTCCAATAATGGCACCTCTTCCGATGTGAACATTGCTGTGAAATCGAACCCAGTTTCCGATTTCTACATCGCCTTCCAGATCGTTGAAGCTCCCAATTTGGAGGTTTAGTCCTGCTTTAACTCCCTCGCGAATAAGGGAGGAGTGGCCTACCCTTAGATTTTCCCCAAATGTGCTTCCTTCATACACAACAGTATGGGAGCGAATTACTGCATTGGCTCCAATATCTAATGGCCTACCAGCGAAATCGCCGCCTGCAGGATGTCCAATCACGCAAAAATCACCAATAACTGAGTTGTCGCCGATTTTGACATTGTCATGAATTCGTACGAAGTCCCCTATTTGAACATTTCTTCCAATTACTGCATGCTTCGAAATAAGTTCCTTGGCCATTTTGGTTACCTCTCAAATGTTTCAATACTATTGACAATGTTTTTGGATGCTTCGCCATTTCCAAAGTGCTTCATGGTTTCTGAGGGATCAGGACGTTTGGATGCATGAAATGCATTTTCAATAGACGGTCTGTCTGTTTTTCCGATAGTGGCCCATCCGTTCTGAATCAGATCGTGCCAAGTGTCTTCTCGAAACAGCATAACGCATTTTGCGCCGACCCAAACTGCTTCTCTTGGTACCCCACCGGAATCTGATATGACACAATCGGCCCCGGAGAGCAATCCGAGCATTTCTAGGTAGGTGACCGGTGGAATTAGTTTGATTGATCCCAGACTTCCGCCGCCACTTTTCCATTTCTCAATAATTGCCATAGTTCTAGGGTGGGTTGGTAGAACGACGGGTTTGTCGAGACTAGAGAGAAAATTCATGATGTCGCAAAAACGACTGAAGTTTCTGACGTCGGTATTCTCTGGCCTGTGGAGAGTGGATAGATGATATCCTTTCTCTGAAAGCGCTAATTCTTGTCTAACTCGGTGAGATTGACGTTTTAGATTGCTGAGAAAACAATCCAGTAGCACGTCTCCTGTTAAGACTGATACATTAGACAAGCCTTCTGAATGTAAGTTTTTCAGCGCCCGAGGTATTGGGGCACAGTTCAAGCTAGCAACGTGATCGGTGACAATTCGATTAATTTCTTCAGGTCTTTTTTTGTCGAAGTCCCTCAACCCAGCTTCAATATGAACCAGCGGAATATGAAGCTTTGCTGCAGCCAAAGCAGCTGCCATTGTGGAATTCGTATCACCATCCACTAGTACTATGTCAGGGGTGATGTTTTCTATAGCTTGTTCAATTCCTTCCATCATTCTGCCGGTCATAGCCCCGTGTCCAAGGCCATGAACTCCAAGATTTATATCCGCCTCCGGAATGTTGAGCTCTCGAAAGAATACTGCACTCATCGCATCATCATAATGCTGACCTGTATGTAGCAATATGTGTTCATGCCCTCGATTTACGAGTTCATTTCTAATTGGGGCGACCTGCATAAATTGAGGGCGGGCCCCAACAACTCGAAGTATTTTCATGGCTATTAAACTTACGCTTCCTTTGAGATTCTGTCGTATTCCGAAAGTGCTTCTTCGGTTTGTCCTATGTAGACGATTTTTCCATGGGACATTACAATACACTTGCTGCAAAATTGACGAATCAGATCGCCGGAATGAGAGGCAAATAGAAAGATATGGGATTCAAATATTTGCTTCTTTAGTCGTTCCAGCGCTCGATTCTGAAATGCGGCATCACCGGCTCCAAATACTTCATCAATGAGGAGTATTTCTGGTTCAGAGAATAGTGCCATTGCGAAATATAGTCGCATTGCCATTCCCGCTGAGTACGTCCGTACTGGAAATTCCAGAAACTCTCCAAGCTCAGTAAACTCAGCAATGTCCGGTACCATCGATTTAACCTTTTTATGGGGAATTCCCATCATTACGCCAACGCGTAGAATATTCTCAATTCCTGATAGATCGGAGTCTGCTCCGATTCCAAGCTCAAATATGGTCGATACACGCCCAACAACGTTAGATGTTCCGTTTGTAGGGTGGTATACTCCACCAATTAGGCGCATCAGTGTACTTTTTCCAGATCCGTTGTGGCCTATTAGACCAATGCGCTCGCCATCCTCAATCGATATGGTGATGTCGGATAAAGCTCTTACGACCCTGTGCCCTGATGTTGAGCCTATACGTCCACCCGTTCCTATATTGAGAAGTTTTTGTCGGATGGAATTAGAGCGAGCGTTGAATATCGGAAATTCTAGATTTACTTGGGTCAGTTTTATTGATGCCATTTTAGACCCAAAGTGATATTTTGTTTCGGGTTTTTGAGAATGCTATTAATCCCAATCCTAGTATTGCAAGGGTTACTCCCACCGCTACAGCATAGTTTGTAAATGTCGGGATTTTGCCTAGCATTGGTTCTCTAACGATTGCGATTAAGTGTGTGAGGGGATTCAGTTCGGCAACAATCCCTCGTTTTCCAAGTGCTTCTTTAAACCAAAGCACAGGAGTCAAAAAGAACATCAATGGGACAACAGATTCTACAATTGGAGGGAAATCTCGGTATCTAGCTCCAAGTATGCCGAGTAGAAGTGATGTGCTGGTCGAAAATGTGAAGAGCACTATTAGTGCAGGAATTACAAGAAAGGTAGTAAATTTGATGGATACATCAAATACTATCGCTACTAGTACAAAAACCAATATATTGTGCAAAAATGCTATCAATAGCTTCATTGATAATCTCAGAGGATATAAGAATAGAGGCATTGGTGAGACTCTAATTACTGATGCCTGTTGAGAAAAGCAATGGCTGCCTTCGATTAGTGCTCCTACCAAAAGGTTCCATACAATTAGTCCGGCAGTCAAATATGGAAAGAAGGTAGATAGGTCTACTTTCCATATAAGTGACCAAAATGTACCTAGTCCTGCAACTGTAATAGCTAGTCCTAGTGTGAGCCAGAGCGGCCCCAGAACGCTTCTTCGGTACTTTGAGGCTGTATCCGAAAACCCAAGACGAAACCATACTGGCCATCTTTGGATGCTCAGAGCAATGTCATTAGCTATTTTCATTTTTTTCCTTCTCCAACATTATTCTTAGAAGCTTTTCGGCGGCATTACCCTCGCCGTACGGTTTTTTGGTCAATAAGGGTGGCGGCGTTCGAAGATGCTCCTGAAATGCGCTTTCAATTCGCTCTATATCGGCACCGGTGAGTTTGTTCCAACCCGAGTGCACCGTTTCTACCCACTCCGTTTCGTCTCGCATGGTGATGCAGGGCACCCCATAGAAAAAGGCTTCCTTTTGAACGCCGCCAGAATCTGTGAGGATCAGAGAGGCGCTCTGTTCCAGTGCCACCATATCGAGGAATGGCAGAGGATCTGTGACGACAAGCCGATTCAGCAGATGGCCGAATCCGTAGGTTTGAATCAGTTTTCGCGTTCTTGGGTGGAGCGGGAATACCACCTTCATCGTCAATGCGACTTGATCGAGTGCGGTGAGAATCGCATTAAGCCTGTTGGCGTCGTCGGTGTTTTCTGCACGGTGCACAGTGGCGAGAGCAAATCTCTTGGGTTCCAGACCCAACTGCTGTAGCGCGCCGCTTTTTGTTTGTGCTTTGTCGCGGTAGTGAAGCGCCACATCGTACATAACGTCACCAACGTCATGTACCCCCTTTTTCAGTGCTTCAGCCGCCAGATTGTCAACCGCTGTCCGGGTTGGGCAAAACAGCAAGGTCGACAGGCGGTCGGCAACGATGCGGTTCACCTCTTCGGGCATGCGCATGTTGAAAGAGCGAAGGCCCGCTTCAACGTGAGCAACAGGAATATGAAGCTTGGCCGCCGCAAGTGCACCGGCAAGCGTTGAGTTGGTGTCGCCATAGATGAGGACCCAGTCAGGTTTTTCTTCGATAAGCACAGATTCGATTGCTTCCAGCATCTTCCCGGTCATCTGACCATGGGTGCCGCCAGAAAGCGCAAAGTGGTGCTTGGGTCTTGGAATTTCCAGCTCATCAAAAAACACCTGAGACATGTTGTCGTCGAAGTGCTGCCCAGTGTGAACGATGAACTCTTCGATTTGATCTGAAAATTCAGAGCGAACAGCGCGTGAAACGGCCGCCGCTTTGATGAATTGTGGGCGTGCACCCAAGACGGTTGCAATCTTCATGTGGTGCTCTGTGATTGGGTTGCGCTTAGCGCGTCGACGACGAGTGCCTGATCCGCCCTGGAAAGGCCAGGACTCATTGGAAGACTCATCACCTCGGCTGCGACGCGATCGCCCACGGGAAGGTGGGCCATGGCATCGGCTACGGCCGGTTGTTTGTTCAGCGGTATGGGGTAGTGCACCGCCGTCGGTACGCCGGCGAGTTTCAGCGCCTCTTGCACGCGTTCGCGTTCAGGTACGCGAACGGTGTATTGGGCCCAGGCGCTGATGTTGTGGGTTTCGACGAAGGGTGTGCCGTTGATGTTGGCTGCTTTCAGCAACTGGCCATAGCGTTCGGCGACGGTTTGGCGCTGCTGCATTTCTTCATCAAGCACGGCAAGCTTGGGCAACAAAATGGCTGCTTGCAAAGTGTCCAGCCGGCTGTTTACGCCAACCCGTATGTGGTGGTAGCGTCGGTCCTGGCCGTGGCGCGCAATTTGGCGCATGACCTTTGCGAGTTCATCATCGTTGGTGAAGAGGGCGCCGCCATCGCCATAACAACCCAAGGGTTTGCTGGGGAAAAAGCTGGCGCAGGCGATGGTGCTCAGATTGCAGCTTTTCCGACCTTTGTAGGAGGCGCCAAAGCTTTGGGCCGCGTCTTCGATCACGGGAACGCCGTGTTTGGCGGCAATGGCGTTGATGGCGTCGAAGTCGGCGCATTGGCCATACAGACTGACCGGAATGATGGCTTTGGTTTTTGGGGTGATCGCGGCTTCCAAGAGCGACGGGTCAAGGTTGTAGGTTTTGGGGTTTACATCAACGTAGACAGGTTTGGCGCCCAGCAGTGCGACGGTTTCAGCCGTGGCGATGTAGGTAAAGCCGGGCGTGATGACTTCATCTCCGGGGCCAATGCCGAGTGCCATCTGGGCGATCTGGAGGGCGTCGGTGCCGTTGGCTACGGTGATGCAGTACTTGGAGCCGGTGTAGCTGGCCAGCTTTTCCTCCAGCTCATGCACTTCTGGTCCGAGGATGTACTGGCCGTGGTCCAGCACCCGCTGTATGCCGGCATCAATGTCTGCTTTGAGTCGTTGGTATTGACTCTTAAGGTCGATGAATTCCATAGCTTCAGAGAGAGGGTGTTTTCTGGACGACGGTGCCGCGCAGCGTGTAGCGGGCTCCGGAATGCTGGCAAATGGCTTCTGCCTCACCGCTGGTGGGAAGGTCGAGCTGGTCGCCGTGCTCGCTCATCCAGCCGATCTGCCTGGCTGGCACGCCCACCATCAGTGCGTAGGCGGGCACGTCTTTGTTGACCACGGCGCCAGCGCCAACAAAAGCAAACTCGCCAATGGTGGCGCCGCACACGATGGTGCAGTTGGCGCCCAGTGTGGCGCCCCGCCTGACCAGCGTGTCGCGGTACTCGTTTTTGCGTTCAATCAACGATCGGGGGTTGTATACGTTGGTGAACACCATGCTGGGGCCGCAGAAAACGCCTTCTTCGAGCGTCACGTTGTCGTAAACGCTGACGTTGTTCTGGATCTTGCAGTGGTCACCAATCACGACCTTGTTGCCAACGAAAACGTTCTGACCCAGAGAGACGCCCCTGCCAATGACTGCTCCACCACATATGTGGACGAAGTGCCAGACACGTGAGCCCTCTCCAATCTGGGCGCCCTCATCAACAATGGCGCTGGAGTGAACGCTGTAGTTCATCGCAAGGCCGCGACAAAGGGGTGCACTTCGCTGCCCGTGGTGACCACTGGCGTGGCTGTTCGAATCACATTCACGGTTTCGATACAGTGGCGCGCATCTTCGAGGCCATACCCTCGGCCCGCAAGAATTTCCTGGTAGCTGGTCGTATGGAGGTCGGTGAACCCTTCCGAGAATTCCAGTTGCTCGCCGCTGATGTCGATATTGCGGTAGGTGGGTTTCTTACCTTTCACCTGGTCGGGCAAATCGTTGGCATCGATAGACAGGAACCAGCGAACGCGCGCGCGTTCATATTCCAGGTAGCCGGCAGCTTTGGTGACACCGCTGTAATGCACCACATTGCGCTGCAGTTTTCCAAAGATGAAGTGCAGCATGTCGTAGAAGTGCACGCCGATGTTGGTGGCAATACCAAATGACTTGCGGTCATCGCCTTTCCAGCTCTCCAGATACCATTTGCCGCGGGAGGTAATGTAGGTGAGTTCGACGTCAAACTTTTTGTCGGTCGGCGCTGCTGCGACTTTCTCCCTCAGTTTGACGATGGCATCGTGATGCCGCAGCTGCAGGATGTTAAAGACCCTTTTCCCGGTTTCACTTTCAACCAGAGCCAGCTCGTCCAGCAGTTCCGGGGTCGGAACAAGCGGCTTCTCACAAATCACGTCACAGCCCAGTCGAAGACCTGCGGCGATGTGGGGGTGATGAAGGTAGTTGGGGCTGCAAATGGCTACGTAGTCCAGCGCGCCACCCGGTGTTCTTTTGAGTTGCTGTGCGTGTTCCTGGAAGCGCTCGAATTCGGTAAAGAACTCACTTTGAGGAGAGATGCTGTCGATGATGCCAACCGAATCATTGGTGTCGTAGGCTGCAGCGAGGTGGTTGCCGGTGTCTTTGATGGCACGCATGTGGCGCGGTGCAATGTAGCCGGCAGCGCCGATGAGGGCGAAATTTTTCATGTGATGGAGGGGCGTTGTCAGAAACGAAAGACGGTAAAGCCAGTGGCTTCAAGCGCATGGCGATCGTAAAGGCTTTTCAGGTCACCAATGACGGGCCGATGTGTCTGGTGGCAGCAAGCCAGGAGCGCTGCGGGGGGGAGTTCTCTGAACTCTGTGTGGCCCACGGCGACCACCAAACTGTCCACAGGATTTTCAGGGCCGATTTGTGCGAGTTTGATGCCGTACTCATGTTCGACTTCTGCTGAGTTGGCCCAGGGATCGGTCACGACCACGGTGACGTTCCAGGCCCGAAGCTCCTTGATCAGGTCTGCGACTTTGCTGTTGCGGATGTCGGGGCAGTTCTCCTTGAAGGTGACTCCCATGATGCCGACCGTGCTGCGGGCGACGTCGATGCCGTTTTGCAGCATGCGCTTGATGATGCTGCGCGCGGCGTATCGCGCCATGTCGTCATTGATCCGGCGGCCTGCCAATATCACCTGTGGGTGGTAACCCATTTCTTCCGCTTTGTGGGTGAGGTAGTAGGGGTCCACACCAATGCAGTGACCTCCGACCATGCCTGGGCGGAAGGGGAGAAAGTTCCACTTGCTCCCGGCCGCTTCCAGCACCTCAAGCGTGTCTATGCCCATCCGTTCAAAGATCACGGAGAGTTCGTTGACGAACGCAATGTTCAGGTCCCGCTGGCTGTTTTCAATGACCTTCGCCGCTTCGGCCACTTTCAGGCTGCTGGCCTTCCAGGTGCCCGCCTTGATGATGCTGCTGTACAGCGCGTCGACCTTGTCGGCGGCTTCAGGTGTGCTGCCGCTGGTGATCTTTCGGATCGTGGTGAGTGTGTTGACTTTGTCACCGGGATTGATGCGCTCGGGGCTGTACCCGCAAACGAAGTCGACGTTGAACTTGAGTCCGCTGACCTTCTCAAGCACAGGAACGCACACCTCTTCAGTGGCCCCTGGGTAGACGGTCGACTCGTAGATCACGAGATCCCCTTGCTTGAGCGCTCCTCCAACTGTCTGACTGGCTCTGATCAAGGGCGTCATGTCCGGGCGGTTCGCCTTGTCGACCGGCGTTGGCACGGTCACGATGAAAATCGCACACTCTTTGAGCCGGTCCAGGTCTGCAGTGAATTCCAGTTTGCTTGCAGCTGAAAGCTGCTCGGGCGTGACCTCAAGTGTCCCGTCTTTGCAAGCTTGAAGTTCCTTGATGCGCCCAAGGTTGATGTCAAAACCGAGTACATCTCTATGCAGGCCCAGTTCAACAGCAAGTGGCAGACCAACGTAACCAAGTCCAATCACTGCAATTTTTTCTAGATTTTGAGTCATGTGCTATGTGTCAGAAGCGCTAGGACGGGCCTGCGATTGGGTCAAACGTTCGATTATCCACTATTGAAGTTGAGGCCAGTTTCAAAGGCATTGAATGTATGGACTCAATGTTGGACGGGCTCGCGCAGGCCTTGGATCGAAGTACGTGTCGGAGCGAAGTTGCAACCCATTGTGTCAACTTCATAGCCGGGAAGGTACTCAAGTGCCTGTGGCAAGGCTACATGGTGGTAGCGTTCAACAAAAAACAGGTAGTAAGCCGTAAATATGTCGGTGCACAAGGGCGCTGAGGTATTGTGCTGTCGCAAGCTCTCGGCCAATGCAGACAGTTCTTCTTGTTGCTTTGGTCGCAGCCCGAAATAGGACTTTTCTTCGTCCAAACTGGATTTGAGAGAAGAAAGATACCGATAAGATGGTTGAAGCCTGTCTATTTGGTAGGAGAGTGCAACACCTGAAAATATTAACGCCAGTGTCATCGTCGCTATTGTCCATTGCCTGATTGCCACGGAGCGAATACCCGATTGATGAACATATAGCAAGACAGGAAGAGATAATCCTACGAACAGAAAACTGGCCAGGGAAAACCGCCAGGCAATATAGAGATGGGTCGTCATGGCGAGCAGGCCGGCGCTCAGAGAGAAAAAAAGCGCCAGCGGCATGAGCGACGTTGCGGTTACAAAAACCAGAGCACGCCGATCTAGGTTAGGTGCTGGATAGGGCCCAGTTTTCCGAAACACGGAAAACAGAAATATTGTTGTCAATGATATGAAGCAAAGGCTGTGCATGGCAGTCCAGCCAGTATCGATTCGATTCAATTTATCATTGACCAGAATCGAACCAAAATAGTCAATCTTTTCATGAAGAGATGCCCAGTCGCCAGAAAAAGCAAGATCAATTATTTCCGGCCTGACATACGATTGTTGAAGAGATGCCCAAACGGAAAAAATGAGTGCCGGAAGCAAAATGGTCAAAAATCGAATGGCAGATTTCCCCCGAATAAAAATGAGCCCCATCAAGAGGATGCATACGAGAAAATAGGCGGTCTCGGCTGCATGGGCAAGCGTGCAAGTCACTATAAATGCGCCACCGTTTGCGGCGGCCGTAACTTTCCAGAACCGGGTGTCAGCGGCAGTAATTGCGTAAAGAATGCATGCCGTACCCGCCAAGTAAAATGGAAGACTTATTTGGTAGTTAAGCGAGTACCATACCGACCAGGACTGCACGAAGAATGCATCAGGCCCGCCGTCTCTCGCAGTGGACGCAGTACCACTCATTAGAAACCAGGCAACGGTAGCCAATAAGGCAGAAAGCAGAATATCGGTTTTTGGGAGTTCGAACCTGTGCAATACAGATCTGAGCGTGAGGTAAGCAGAGAGCGTGACCAACGCTACAGTGGCAAACAACTGAGAACGGTGTATGAACAACGCCCGGTCGAAAATATCTGCGATTGCCAATGCGTCTAGAACATGATGCCAAAAATGATGCCACAGGATTCGGCTGGTCGGAAAGGCACCGGGGTTCGCCAATTGGGGGGCTTCGATCATTCCCAGATGCCACCAAACATCGAAGCCTGGCCGCATCATGGGGTAGCTTTTAAGGATAAAAGCGACCACTCCAAGGGTAAGAAGTGCAAGTGGTGCAAAGCTGGCGCCACTCTTTAAGGTTTTCGGCATCGGGTACATTTCGATAATGCTTTGCGTTCGCCAATATATTTGATTACCCGAACACGTTGGAGCCGGGAATCCAAGCTTTGATTGGATTGACGTCTAGTTCAGGTCCGGTTTCCTCGAAAGGTTTTACCAGGCATGTCCGAAATTGAAGGGGTATCGCAATGCCAGGTGCGATTATGTCTTTTCTAGGGCGCTGTTTGAGTTCTTCTGCAACCACGCCCACGTCATTTCAACTCCTTGAAGAAGGGATGTCGCGGGTTGCCAGCCTAACTGGCTGGAGGCAAGGCTGCGGTCAAGGATATTGGTTTGTACGTCAAAAGAACGGTTGTGGAAATGATTTACGCTCATCTCCTCGCCAGTAACTTTCTGGATCAGATCGATTAACTCAAGCAGGGAGGTTCCTATACCCGTCGAGATATTGAATACCATCTCACTTCCTTTGAAGGTCATGGATGCCTCCATTGCATCAATAAGATCTTCGATGTATATATAGTCTCTTCGTATTTCGCCCGTGCCCCAAATATCGATGGGCTTTTTGGTCATTGCCTTGAGTAAAAAAGCGCCTACAGCACCTTGTGAGGACCCGAGTCGGAATCCTGGACCGTATGGATTTGAGATCCGGAGGCTGATGGGGTGAAAGTCAAACGCATTGCGATAGATAGCCAGATACTTCTCTATGGCCAGTTTGGTCGCCCCATACGATACGATTGGTTGAGTAGGGTGTCGTTCATCGATGGGAAGGTATTGAGCCTCACCGTAAACAGTTCCGCCAGATGAGGGGAAAACCAAGCGAGAAACGCCACACTGCTTCATGCTCTCAAGCAAGCGAATCGTGGGAACCAGATTGCCCTGTATGTCAGCGACGGGATTGTTGTTCGAGCCGCTGGGCAGGGTTGTGGATATCAGGTGAAAGACAATATCACTGCCTTCAACGATCTCGGAAAAATCAGTTTGGTTCGAAAAATCTCCGGGGTAATGCTTGAGCCTTCCTTCAACACCCGGGTACCGGTCGATCGAGAAGGAACGGTCAAAGACACGCAGGGTGTGCCCGCTGTCCAAGAGGCGGGCAATGAGTCTGGATCCGATAAATCCGGACCCTCCGAAGACGGTCACGATCATCGGGTCAGTCCGGGCACAAATGTCATTGCATACCCGGGTGGTCTGGTTCCCACCTTTGCACCGAGCAGACGTTCCCACGCATGCAAAATGGTGCCGTCGATGGGCAGCGGCTCCTTAGGAGAAAATCGGTCAGGCATTCCCATCTTCACAAATCCATCCAGGTAGGCCGAGGTTGCCCAGAACATCGTCCCGACAGGAAACTCAAAATACTTGGGCAATTGAGAAAATTCCAGATCAGAGGTCAGCACTTCTGCAAAGCGCAAGTTTTTCCCCCAGCTGATTACGTGGGGATCATCCGGAAATACCAACTGAATATTTGCATGGGTATCCATGTGGAAAATGATGCGATCCATCATGTTTTCACAATGATCGCTTCCAATCAAGTTTCCAAGCAGGAGATCGCGCCATCTTGCAACCAGATCGCTTCCATCCATGACATGTGGGCTTTTCTTTGTATGGATGTGTCCAATGATGTCAAACCTGCCCTTGATGGACTTGCAAATATCCAAAAAAGGAAAGACGTCTCGTCCCCGATTGGAGTGGATTGAAACCGTGGCAAGCGGAAATCCTTTCTCGCTCAGAATTTTCTCGACACCGGCTTGCTTTTCGATTGAGTCGACCGTGACAAAAAGCGAGATTGTGGTTTCGTTTCTATTCAATCTCTCAAGAATGTCGGCAAGAAGTTCAGGGTAATAGGCGTGAATGTGAAGGGCGACAGACTTGGTCTGAGTTTCTATTGTTGCAGAGGTGCCGGTCGGGGTGAGCAGGACGGGTAACACATCTCGAGAAATATCAGGATTCCGAATGTGGTGGAGCAAGGGGTCGGTATTCCGGTTTAGGCCAATACGCTCTCGATAGACCAACGGATTAAATCCCGCCACGGGTTTTCTGATCACTGTTGCTGTTCGGGTATGCACGACATATTCCCAGCAACTCTCTCTCTCGACCTTTCGGAAATGCCGGGCCGGGAACGAGGTTCCCCTATAATAGGTGACATCAAACTGGCCGCATTCGAGCAAGGCCGCAACATTCTCAGTGCTTTGATCAAGGGTGTGCCTTGCATCACCTTGCAATTCAATGAGTTGCTTGCAATAGGTCTCCATCGAAAAGGCGCGTTCCCCAATCGATTGAAATTCCTTGTGGACACGGATGTGCGTCGTTTCCTCTAGCAGTAGAATGGCTTTTGATGCCATGTCTGACGTATTTAGATAGTCTGCTACGCATTCAGCTTTCAACTGATTGTCTTCGAGGATGTCGGCAATGCCACTGGCCTTGGCAAAGCAGACCAAAGGCAGGCCCTTGCAGATGGCATCAATGGCGATGTTGGGCAGTGGGTCTAGCCTCGACGTTAACAACAGCAATGAGGCGCGGTCATAGAGGCTTTCCAGATCGTCGGTATCGGAGACGATCCGGATATCGCCTGTCAGTCCGGCCCGTTTCATATGATCGGTAAGAAAGGCCGAGTATTCGGGATCGTAATCCGGATAGCCGCTGCCCACCCAGAGGAATTCCAGAACCCCTTCCCCAGCATGCGCCTTGATCTGGGAGGCGACCTCGATAAACAGATCGACTCCTTTTCTCAGGCAGACACTGCCGATGCCAACCACCAATTTTCGTCCACCCAGCGGCATTTCGAGCGCACCTGCTGTTTCCTCACCTGCATGAAAGCTGAGGCCCGTGGGGAGGTCAATTGTCTGTGGGATTTGGCAGCGACCTTGTGGAAGCACGAGGGCATCTTCGAACACACCGCCCGGAAAGCATTGCACCGCGTCATCTTTTGTCAGCCGGGTGGAAAATACCGCGACAGAAGCCCATGCCTGGCTTTCGAGAAACTTTTCTCGAGGCATGGTGTTGGCCGCAAACTCATGGATGAGCAGGGTGCTTGGAATGCCTGCCAGAGTGAGAGGGCGGCAGAGTGCACCGGTCTCTATGCTGTTAAGAATTGCGAACTGAATAGGGTGCCTTTGAGCCAATTCATCAACAACAAACTGGGCTGTCTTTTGATTGTGCTTTGCGCCGGGTATCAGATAGGTTTCATTGGCTTCGAACTGGAAGTTTGCGAGCAGTCCGCCTTGGCCCAGCAAGAGCAGTACTGTATTGTAGGAACCATTGAGGTTCCGAAGAATGTTCCAGGTTAATACAGGTGCGCCTGTGCGCGTGGCCTCGTGACTCACCAACAAAATTGTTGGTTTTGCTGGATCGGAAGCTCTCCCAATGCTTGCTATGACATTCGCATACTTGTATTGGCGTCCTTCATGGCGTCCGAGGTCGACATAATGGTCATGCGGGATGATTTGTGGATTGACGACATCCGGGTTCAGCTCGAGATAGATATCCGGGTCAAAATCTGCTGGTAGCTTTGCGTAGCGTTCCGACCTGGGAATGACGGGTTTGACATTTTCTTTGTAGCGTCTGAACTCGGGGATACCGTGGTGCAGATAGTGGGATGAGAGGTCTCCGTCGAACTCTCTGAGATCTGGATGAAGACTTCGGTACTCTTCCGGGTCAAAATCATTGGGCAAACTGGAGACGTGAAGTCCGGTACCCACTGCCCCAGTCGTTTTGTATTGTCGGCCTTCTTGCCGGCCTTGTTGAAGGTAATGCTGATACGGATTGATGTTTGCACTTGACAGATCTTGATTGATGGCCAAATAAGCTTGGGCGTCAAAATCCATCGGCAAATCTGACAAGTCAATTTGCTGGGAAAAAGGCAAGTGACGCAAGATGCGTCTTAGCATTGACATGGGTTGTGGTGACGACATGAAGTGACTCATCCATTGGATGGCCCATTTGGGGCAATTTTTTGTTCAACCTGTTCCGAATCACTGAAGGTTTGAATTCACCGGGAACGGTTGGTGAGAATGCAGAATGATCGCTATAGGGTTATGCAGATTTTTCCAGAATCTGCCGCCCTGCGTTGAGTCCTCTCGACTTCGAGGTTGAGCCCTTCCAACGTCGTGCGTTGACAAGAAAGCTCGGGATCTTGAGTGAAGCGGTCCAGTGCTGAAGCCCGAATGATGCAAAGCACTGCCCGATGCGTGTTTTTGCCCTCGTCTGCACGCGCAACCTGGATTCCGACATACATGGCAGAAATTCTATGGTCACAATGCATGGCCATATAGGCCTGCCGGATCAATTCGGCATCTGGCATTGCCCATTCATTGGTGGTGCGGTCAATGTCGGGGGTTACCATTTTTGGAATTGCAACGAGTCTGTTTGCCTGGTTGATTTCAGAAACCTTGATCAGCAGATCGTTGTCGATGCGGGTGTGAAGGGTCGTGTGGCAGGCAATATTCAACTCGGTTGAGGTGCTGGCTGCGGACTCCAAAATGGATGCATCAACGGCCGTGAAATGCCAGTCAAACGGAATTGGCCAGTGACATGACTGCTGCAGCATGTGCGTCGCTTGATCGCGGCTTCCCACCAATGTGCAAACAGCAAGTTCTGTCGATTTCGTCCAATAGTCCAGCGCAATTGAAGGCAAAAAGAGTGCCTTTTTCAGCGGACTTGGCTGTCCCAGAAGCGGGCTTTTCCGTTGGACATTTTGATAGTCCCGCACCTGTTTGACCAGATTCTTGAGCGATCGCCGCTGGATGTACTGAGCGGATGACAGCTGCGTGAGTCTGCGGATAGCCTGGCTGCTTCGCAACTGCTCGAGTGCAGACTGCTGGCGTGTTTTGTCGAGGTCATCTTCCTGTCTATTGAGCACGGATCGGATGGATTCGCGCTCTTGCTCTATGTGCAGAATCTTTGCATCGAGGTTTGCACAATGCTGTTTGTATTGTGCAATTTGGTCCATGTCAATATTCAGCTGAGCACTCAGCTTGGCCACGGTTGTTTCTGATTCTTTCAATGACTCCTGGCTGTTCAGTTGCCTGAGTTTTCCTTCTTTCAACCAAATCCAGATGCTTTCCGAGTCAAACGCCTTCCCTGTCACCGCATGTTGAAACTGAAGTTCAGTGTCCATGAATTCACGGGCGTCGCTCGAATCCAGGTTTTTACCTGCCAGTTTCATGGCCCCTTGAACCAGCTCCAGAAGCGATATGCTTGACAGGTTACTTTGCGCACCAATCGTCGTTAGCTCTCCAACCGTTCCCCACAAGCTTCGGAAAACCATTTGGGCGAAAGAAAGTGGGTTGTTGCTGTGCCATTCCAGATCGAATGCGCTTGCGCTTCCATCGCGATGAATGCAGATGTTTTGTGGTATGCAGTCAAACAGCTCTTTGGGTATGGCCTGCTCCCAGTCAATCTGACCATTCACCAGCAAAGGGATGTTCCCGATTTGGCCCAAATGCATTGCATAGGTGCGCAAAAACCCGGCAACTTGCTCGCTGGTCCAATTGGGACGGGTGATCAGATCGATCAATGAGGCGCTGAGCAGGGCGTTTGGTGAATATGGCGCTTCGTTATCGATGGTGTGTCGGAACCCGCTGATTCCCACCTGTTGTTCGATTGAAGATGAGAGCTTATTGCGGACAATTTTGACGGGTGACAGGTCTGATGAACTGATGAAGATGGTTTCTTTGCAGAACTCTTTTTTTCTTTGCGTGCTGTAATGCCAGGCAAGGGTATCGCTTTTAGGCGTTTTCTTCTCTTTTCGGTGTGCGACAACCAGAAAAGAATTTGATACATCAGACGTTAAACCATTGGATGCAATGACTGGCCATGCCCGTTCCAGGCAGAAGTTGGGTTCCAGTGCCAGTTGCGGGTCCTTGCCTGCTGTTGAGACCAGAAAAGGCGTGGTATCGAATTGCGCATGTTCAATACCCGCCTGGGAGAGCACGCTCGCCGGCATTTTGTAGTCGGGGAAGGGGTACAGAAAATCAACCGATTCAAAACCTGCACGCTGCAGAAGTTGGGTGAGCGCCTGTTTTCCATAGGTTCGAACCCCTCCGGACACATACTTGTCTTCGAGCCCCAGCATCGCTTTGCCCAGATGGTCTTCAGGAGCGCCAGCGAAGTACTTCAAGCCCAGCTGGTTTTCGATGGCGATCACGAGGGAGCCCTGTTCCTTCAGGTGGTCCTTGGCTTTTCTGAGCATGTTGAGAGCGGGCTCTTGTCCACCAACAAACAAATTGGCATATTCAAGCACCCCTATCAGGGTCACTGCGTCAAATTGCTTTTCGGTTTCAAAGGCTGAAAACTCGTCGCAATAGACGGCAACGTTTTTCAGGTCGCGTGTTCTGGAGCGACTGATCTGTGCGCGCCTTTGGCTCCCTTCCAGGGCTACAACCGAATCTGAAGTTTCGCCCAGAAATCGTGTGATGGCACCGCAACCGGATCCAATTTCAAGTACCGTCCCTGAAAGGTATTGCGTTAGGGGCCTTAGCAGGTTTGCGCGTTGAGAGGACAGATGGTAGTTGGACGGCCAGTCGGTGATTTGGGTTCTCAGTTCGGTCGAGAGCACGGACAAGTCAGTGGCTGCACCTATGATTGCACTGATTCTGTTCTCTACATCGTCGCCGTCGCTGTAGGAAAACGCAACATGACCGGGTCGTTGCCACACCCCATTGTTTTCATTCTGGGTGTAGGTTTGGATTTGGTTTTTCATTGGTCTAAACGCACAACATGCTCAATAGACAAATTCATTTGAACCAGGCCGAAAAATGGTTCAGGTGGTTCGACGGCAAAGTGTATTGAATCGTATCGTCTGTCGTGGGGGGTGATGGTTTCACCGTCTCGCGTGGCGATGCCAAGGGAGACGAAATAGTCGCCGGGTGCGAGGTTTGCTTGGATGTTTGCCGACAGCATGACTGTGCTGTTGATCTCTCCTATCTCTCGCATGCTGCCTATGTTGAGCAACTCTGAATTGGATCCATACAAGGTCACGCCTTCCTTGGTCTTGACCGTAAGGCCAAAAATAGGATTGATGAGTTTTTTGAAAAACTTGACGGTGAGCTGAAGGGTGATCGTTTTCCCGGTTTTGACCGATAGGGGGTATTCGATACCATCGCATTCGGTATGGAAATCCAGAATTTCGGCTGATTTGTCACCCCAGCGGTATTCGTAGGGGTTGTATCCCTGGCGGGCTGAGAACAGATCGCTATCGACCGACAGATGATGGGTATTTGATTTGGGTGTAGACGATTTTGTCGGCGCGCTGGTTGGCACAGCAATGGCATGCTGATCTTTACCGAAAAGCACATCGTAGTAGCGGTTGACCACCATCTTGGGGTCACCCTGTTCCAGAACCTCGCCCCGCTCGAGCAAAATGGCGCTGTCGCAATGAGTGACTATTTGTTCTGACGAATGGGTGACCAGCAATATGCTGGTGCCATTCTCTTTGAGCTGGCGAAGGCGCTCAAAGCACTTTGCTTGAAATTTTGCGTCGCCTACGGAGAGGGCTTCATCGACTATGAGTATGTCAGGGTCGATTTGAGCCTGAACAGAAAAGGCCAATCGAACCATCATGCCACTTGAATAGCTTTTGATGGGCTCGTCGATGAATTTTCCAATATCTGCGAATTGAATGATCTGATCAAAGCGCGCGTCAATTTCACTCTTTTCCAGGCCGAGCAGGGCTGCATTCATGTAGACGTTATCTCGTCCACTGAAATCAGGGTTGAAGCCGGAGCCCAGTTCTAAAAGAGCGGCCACACGGCCCTTTGTTTCGATTGTGCCGCTGCTGGGCGTGAGGGTGCCGCAGATCATCTGAAGCAGCGTGGATTTGCCACTGCCATTTTGGCCAATGATGCCAATGGTCTTTCCTTTTGGAATTTCAAAGGAAACATTCCTCACTGCCCAGAAATCCCGGTGATAGAGCTTTTCTTGCCTTCCGAGGAGGCGGTGGATCCGCGGCAGCAGCGACTGCTTCAGGCGGTCCTGTGGTTTGTCATAGACGTGATAACACTTGTCCAGGGCGCTGACCTTGATGGCTACGTCAGATGACATCTGCGAATCCTTTTCTGGTCCTTTGGAAGAACAGGAATCCGACCACCATGACCAAGGCGCAGACAGCTGTGTAGGCCAGCCATGCCTGTCCGCCGGGGCGTTGATTGTGTAAAAGGGCTGCTCTCAATGTTTCGACAACAAATGTGATTGGGTTGATGTGGTAAATCCATTGCAGCTTGGGGTTGACCGAAGACAGCGGGTAAAAAATTGGGCTGAGGAACATCAGGGCGGTGAGGACGGGGGCAATGATCTGCCCGATGTCTCGCAAGAAGACCCCGAGTGCCGAGATCAGCCATGTCAGACCCATGACCAGCATGAGGAGCGGGAAGACGATCACTGGCGTGTAGAGCACGGTCCAGGTCAGATCCCAGCCTGAGAACAGCACCAGCACGATCACGACGGCGTAGGCGACGAGGAAGTGGAACAGGGCGGCAAGGACCGTGACGATGCTGAGCACTTCCAGCGGAAAGATGATCTTTTTGACGTAGTTGGGGTTGGAGGTGATGAGATAGGGGGCCTTGCCAATGCATTCGGCAAAGAGGTTGTAGACCAGCAGACCCGAAAACAAGGCTGCGGCAAAGTCCAGGTGGTTGGCGCTTTTGGCGCCTGCCCATTTGGACTGGAATATTTCACCGAAAACGAAGGTGAACACCGACACCATCATCAATGGTGTCAGCACCGACCAGAAAATGCCGAAAAGGGAGCCCTTGTAGCGCCCCTCAATTTCGCGTTTGGTCAGCGCAAAAATGAGGTTCTTCTGACGCCATAGTGTCAGTAGGAGGGCCTTGGGTGACGCTGGGTGTAGCGCATGAGGGTTCACTCAAACACCTCGGCGGTTGCCAGCGCTTTCCCCGCGAGGTCTTTGGCCGACAGGTTGGGCTGGGCAGTGATGGGCCATTCGATGGCCAGGTCTTTGTCGTTCCAGGCAATGCTTCGCTCGTGTTCGGGAGCGTAGTAGTCGGTCGTCTTGTAGAGAAACTCGGCTGTTTCACTGAGCACGACAAACCCGTGCGCGAATCCAGGCGGAACCCAGAGCTGGTGCTTGTTCGTTTCATTCAGTACGACCCCAACCCACTGACCAAAGGTCGGTGAGGATCGGCGGATATCGGCCGCGACGTCAAACACCTCGCCCTGTACCACCCGAACCAGCTTGCCCTGTGGTTGCTGGATTTGATAGTGGAGGCCACGCAGAACCCCTTTGCCGGATTTTGAGTGGTTGTCCTGCACAAACGAAACCTCATGACCAACGGCTTCGACAAACGCTTTGTGATTGAAACTTTCGAAGAAAAACCCCCGCTCGTCGCCAAATACCTTGGGCTCAAAGAGGATGACTTCGGGGATGGATTGCTTCGTGGCTTTCATGCAGTGAGCCCTTCCGATTTAAGGAGGTGTTGCAGGTATTGGCCGTAGCCATTTTTGGCCAGTGGCGCAATCAGCTTCTCCAGCTCGGTCTGACCGATCCATCCAGCCCGGTAAGCAATTTCTTCTGGACACGCAACCTTGAGACCCTGCCGTTTTTCGAGTGTGGCGATGAACTGGCCCGCTTCGAGCAGGCTGTCGTGGGTGCCCGTGTCGAGCCAGGCGTAGCCGCGGCCCATCAGTTCAACGTGAAGTTTCTGGTCCTTCAGAAAAAGCGAGTTCAGATCCGTGATTTCCAGCTCGCCTCTTGGAGAGGGTTTGAGGCCTTTGGCTCGCTCGACGACGCTGTTGTCATAGAAGTACAAACCGGTCACCGCAAAATTGCTTTTGGGTTTGGCCGGCTTTTCTTCCAGGCTCAGCACCTGTCCGCTTGGCGAAAACTCGGCAACGCCATAGCGATGGGGATCGTTCACGTGGTAGGCAAAAACCGTCGCGCCTTCCGTGCGCTGGTCGGCGCTGTGCAGCAGGCTGGCGAAATCGTGACCATAAAAAATGTTGTCGCCGAGTACCAGCGCTGAAGGGCTGTCGCCGATAAAGTCTTCGCCAATGATGAAGGCTTGGGCAAGGCCGTCCGGGCTGGGCTGCACCGCGTATTGCAGGTTCAATCCCCATTGGCGGCCGTCACCCAGCAGTTCTTCAAAGCGTGGCGTGTCGTGGGGCGTCGAGATGATCAGAATGTCTCGAATGCCAGCCAGCATCAGGGTGCTGAGCGGGTAGTAAATCATCGGCTTGTCGTAAACAGGCATGAGTTGCTTGCTTACCGCCTTGGTCACAGGGTACAGGCGCGTGCCAGAGCCCCCAGCCAGAATGATGCCTTTGCGTTGAGTTGTCGTCATAGGATGTGGTCCAGTATGGGTTTAAGGCCCTCTTGCCACGTAGGCAAAGGAAGTCCAAACGTTTGCCGAAACTTTTCGGTATTCAGGCGGGAGTTGCTCGGGCGCCGGGCCAGGGTGGGGTATTGCGAGCTGGGGATGGCGGTCACATCGCAGGCTTTGATTTTGAGCACAGACGCCGCGGCGCGGTCCGATTTCTCCGCATAGTCGAGCACGAATCGTGCGTAGTCGAACCAAGTGGTGTCGCCCGATGCGCACAAATGGTAGAGCCCGAAAGGAAAGGGTTTGGTGTTGCCTTCTTGTAGCTGACCGATCAGCTTCGCTGTCACTTCCGCCAACAGGGCCGCCGACGTGGGCGCACCGTGCTGATCGTTGACGATACTCAGACGGTCGCGATCAGCTGCCAGTCGCAACACTGTTTTTGCGAAGTTGTTGCCATGGGCCCCGACCACCCAACTGGTGCGCAGGATGATGTGGCGGTCTGTTGCACGCTGCAATGCGATTTCGCCGGCCAGCTTGCTTTGACCGTAGGTTCCAAGCGGCGCAGGCACATCATCCTCGACATACGGTTCGGCTTTGCTGCCATCGAACACGTAGTCGGTTGAGTAGTGAACGACGCAGGCACCCAGCCTGGCGGCTTCTTCACCCATGATGCCCGGCGCATGGCCATTGACGGCCATGGCGAGGTCGATTTGTTCTTCGGCCTTGTCAACAGCGGTATAGGCCGCAGGGTTGATGATGACGTGGGGCTGTATGCGCCGGATCAGCGCGCGCAGCGCCTGCGGATCGGCCAGATCGCAGTCGTTGGAGTCCACCGCATGCACATCACCCAATGGGGTCAAGGCTCTCTGAAGCTCAAATCCGACCTGGCCATTTTTGCCGGTCAGCAGCATTCTCATGCACTGGCTCCATACTGCTGTCCCATCCAGTTGCGGTAGTCACCACTTTGAACATGGGCGACCCACTCAGGGTTGTCGAGGTACCACTGCACGGTTTTCCGGATGCCGGTATCAAACGTCTCCGCGGGTTTCCAGCCCAGTTCCTTGTGGATCTTGCTGGCGTCGATGGCATAGCGGCGGTCATGTCCTGGGCGGTCCTTGACGTAGGTCACCTGATCGAAATAGTGGCCGCCACCTGATTTGGGCCGCAATTCATCGAGCAACCCACAGACTGTTTTGACAATGTCGATATTCGGCTTCTCGTTCCATCCGCCGACGTTGTAGGTTTCACCCAGGCGGCCAGCTTCCAGTACGCGGCGAATGGCGCTGCAATGGTCTTTCACATAGAGCCAGTCGCGCACCTGCATCCCGTCGCCATACACGGGCAGGGCTTTGCCAGCCAGCGCGTTGACGATCAGCAGTGGAATGAGTTTTTCGGGGAAGTGGTACGGCCCGTAGTTGTTCGAGCAGTTTGTGGTGAGAACGGGCAGACCGTAGGTGTGGTGGTAGGCGCGCACCAGGTGGTCGCTGGCCGCTTTGCTCGCCGAATAGGGGCTGTTGGGTGTGTAGGGAGTGGTCTCGGTGAATGGCGCGTCATTGGGGCCGAGCGTTCCGTAGACCTCGTCGGTCGATACATGGAGAAAGCGGAAGCCAGTTTTGGCGTCGCTTTCAAGGCCACTCCAGTGGGCCCGCACCGACTCGAGCAAATGAAAGGTGCCAACCACATTGGTCTGGATGAAGTCTTCTGGCCCATGAATGGAGCGATCCACGTGGCTTTCTGCGGCGAAATTGACGACGGCCCGGGGTTGGTGCTCACGAAGCAACTGGTCGACAAGCGCGCGGTCGCCAATGTCGCCTTGCACGAACCGGTGAGCTTGGTTGTCACGCAGGCTGGACAAGTTTTCCGGGTTGCCCGCGTAGGTCAGCTTGTCGAGGTTGACCACCGGCTCTTCCGATTGCGCAAGCCAGTCCAGCACAAAATTGGCGCCAATAAAACCAGCGGCGCCTGTTACCAAAATCATTTAGAACTCCGTTTTGTGAGGCATGCTCAAGCTTGTGCAGTGACGCAAGTTGTTGCCCGAATAGTGAAATGAAGACGCACGGCGTGCTGGTTTGACCTATTTGGGGCGTTCGAGGCGCCCCAAATGTTTTCCAAAGTACCGCGCCATGCTCGCCGCATGCCACCGCATGTACAAGGGGTCGTGGCGACTGGCCCGTTGAGCTTCGTGAATCACAGTGACACCGGTTTCGCACACCACTTTCCAGCCAGTCCGCCATAGCCGGGCGCAGATATCTACATCTTCGTAATAGAGGTGGAATTTAGCATCAAAACCTCCCACATCCCGAAAAGCCTCGGAGCGAAACAGGAGGAACATGCCTGCCGCCCATTCGATGGGATGGGGCACACTTTGGGCGGTTGGTTGAAAGTGGTAGCGGCCATCGTCCATTCCGACAAGCTTTTTCCCCAGGCTCCAGGGGGTGGGGAAATGGCGTGCATTGTCTTCGGGAAGGCCCGCCGGACTCAAAACCAGAGGCGCAACAACCCCCACTTGTGGATCGTCAAAACAGGCCAGCAAGCGCGGCAACGGGTCTGACAGCAAGCGCAGATCGGGGTTGGCAACACAAAAATAGGGATGGGTGTTGCCGGTGAAGGCTTGGTTGTGGTTGCCGGCAAACCCCAGCGGGCTTGGGTTGGTGATAAGCCGGCTGGGAATGTGGGCGGGCATCTGGATTCCGCCTTCCGCGAGGTTCTCCGTGAAAATGAGCTCGTCGATGCCCTTTACCCGATCCAGGTCGGACAGGAAGAGGTTGGCCAGATGGTTTTGACGGTGGCTGACCACCGAAAGGCGGATGCCGTGGTTGGAGGCGGTGTTCACAGTTTGCGCAAAATACGGTACATCAGCCTCTGAAGAGGTGGAAACGGCCAGGCCAGGGCCTTTGCCATGCGCAAGATCAACCGTTGCCTCATGCCCAGGCGATCCTGGTATACCGCCAGGAAGGCGTTGGCTTGCTGGGCATTCAAGCGAAATATCTCACTGTGGCGGTCGTCGAACAGCCGGTGGAAGTAGCTGCGAAACACCACCGGCTGGTCTTTTTCCTTGGCACCGATGGCATTGCTGGCGTGTTGGCGGTAGTCGATCAGCGCCTGATCCAGGTAGCTGCGGGTGCCCAAGGCGCTTGCGACCATGGACAACCACCAGTCGTGCATGATGGCATCGGGGGAAACGGGTAAACCGGTCTCGAGCAATGCCCGGTTCATCAGACTGGTGCAGCCGGTCAAGGTGTTGCTCAGCACCTGGGCCGCCAGGCTGCTTCGGGCCGTCTGCAGGCCTTGGTAACGCGCCATGCTCGGGGCCAGTTCCACGCCTTCTTCGGAAATGACTCTCAGGTCGCTGTGAACCAGGGCCGGGCGGCCGGGGTTCAAGCTTTCCAGCTTCTGCATCTCTGCGACGCAGTTCGACAGTTTGTCGTTGTGCCAGATATCGTCCTGATCAGACAAGGCGATATAGGCTGCGCGATGGTTGTCGCGGTGTTTGCTCAGCGCGCCATTCATGAGGTGGGAGAAGCTGCCGCTGGCTCCCAGATTACCCAAGTCGTCGCGGATGACCTCGATTTGACCGGGGAAACGGGTCTCGAAGTCCCGCAGGATGTCGGGCGAAGCATCGGTCGATCCATCGTCCCTGCACAGCATGGACACTTGAACGCCGGTTTGGGTCAGGATCGAGTGGATCTGCTCGGCCAGAAATTTGGCGCCGTTGTAGGTTGGCATCAAAACCAACACGTGGGCGATCGGCCCGGCGTGGTCGGTATTTGGGGGGATGTTGGTGACGGGCATGAAGGAAAAACGTTCAGATCTGTTTGAGCAGCAGGCCGAGCCACAACGAAGCCCGACCCGATGCCGTTTGCCGCCACAAGTGGCCCGAGCGGGCAAGGCGCAACCGCTCGAAAGGGTTTGCATGGCTGCGCATTTGCTTGAATACCTGCAAGGTTTCAAGTGCGGCCTTGTCAAGCAATGGGCCCAGGTCGCTCATGGCCGATTCGGTCTTGTTGCCCCAACTGCGGTATTGGCCTCGAAACAGCATGCCCAGACGCAGCACTTTGTCCCAAGACCGCCCCTGCGAACCAACGAGATTGCCGCCATGTTGGCGGTAGAGCAGGCACGGCGTGGTGTCAAAGTGGATGCGCCCCCCACAGCCTGTCACGGTTTGGTAGGCAGACCAATCGTGCCAAACCGCGTGCTCGGGCTGGATGTGTCGCAGTCGCTCCAGCAATGCCACATTGAAGACCATCGTGTTGCCACTGATCACGTTCTGCAGCAACGCGTTGCCGAATCCCAGCGGCTGGGTCGGGCGCTGGCTGAGTCCGGCCGGTTGCAGCCGGTCGTTGACCAGGCGGGTCAGCGCGCCGTAGAGTGCCGGCGTTTGCGGGGCAGGGCGCATGTCACCCAATGCAGCAATTGCCCGGCTGAGTTTTTCCGGTAGCCACACATCGTCTTGATCGGCAAAGGCCAGAAAGTCGGATGCCTGTTCAGGCTGAACCGACTGCAGCAAGTGAAAAAAATTGGCGGTTGGGCCCTTTGACGGGCCCGTCAAGAGGTGAATCCGGTGCGAAGGATGTTGCCTGGCAAAAGCCTCGCAGATGGCCAGCGTGTTGTCCCTGGAGCCATCGTCGCTGATCCACAGCGCCCAGTTGGTGTGATGCTGGGCTGCAATGGAGTCGAGTTGTTCGCGCAGGTAGGCTGCCCCCTCATAGGTGGCCATGAGGATGTGGATCAGAGGACCATGGTTGCTGGACATCGTGGGCTGCGCGCCAAGGCCGTTCAGGACCATTGGCTACAACATTCAAAGTGGAGTGGTCGCCATCTCAAGGCGTGTCCATGGGCCGGCCAACGACTTCTTCAACGAAGCCCTTGAGGTGTTCGCTGAATACCTGGGTTGTGCAGTGTTCCTGAAACAGGCGATGTCCGTTGGTGGCAATTTTTTGCCGAAGCTCGGGGTCGTTCTTCAGCGCCAGGATGCCGTCTGCCAAGGCTTGGGGATTGGCCGCATCCACCAGATAGACGCTTTCCCCGTGCGTCAACAGCTCCTGCACGGGTGCGTTGCGGCGGGTGATCAGGGGCTTGCCCATGCCAATGGCTTCGATGACCTTGTTGGTCAGAACCAAATCGGCTCTGGCGTTGTCGCCAAAAATACCCAGACATACATCCGCCCGGGCCATGAAATCGGCGAGCTTGGCATAGGGAACCGGGTCGTGGAAAGTCACGTTGTTCAACTGAAGTTCTTTGACCAGCTGCATGTCGGCATCGTAGGTGATGCCTTTGCCGACGATCTGAAACTTCACGCCTTTGTCTTCAAGCAGCTTCGCTGCATTCAGAATGTGGCGGACGCCGTGAAAGGGAATGTACTCACCATGGAAATGCACCAAGAAATCGCCATCCGCGGGTCGCATCGGGCCAGGACGAATGACCGAATCGTCAACGGCAAAGAACTGCCGGCGAAACTTGGTGACGCTGGTTCCAATTGACTCGCCGAAGTGGCGAATCATGTGGTGGCTGTCGAGAATGGAGAGGGTGCTGGTCTGGTAGGAAAGCCAGTCACTCAGCGCAAAGATGCGTGCCTTGAACGTTCCCGGCAACGCTTTTTCCCGGTCGTACACCATGGTGTCGTACGTGGAAATGTACATATCGAACAGGATGGGCTTCCAGGTCAACAGACGGATAAATGGCATCAATAGCTGCCCATAAAAACCCACGACGATGGCATCACAGCCAGGGGCTTTCATGATGGTATTGAGCAGCAGGCCCGGGTAGTGCTTGAATGACTTGTCAGGTGGCAGGCAGGTCACAACCTCGAAGCCCTGCTTGCGAAGAGAGGCCAGCACGATGCGCGTGCGCGAATAGGCCTCTTCACGGCCTGCAACATACAGAATTTTCATGAACGGGCGCCGTCGGGTCAGTAGCGGAAACTGGCCAGCAGCATCACATTGGAGGTGTCTTTTGTGTTTTGCAACTGAGTGCCGTAGGTGGCGCGGAGTTGCACTTGCTTGGCGACGTCGAGTGTTGCCTGCAAGGCGAGTTGCGTGCGGTTGATGTGCGGCGACGCAAATTCTTCGGTTTGCACGAGCCCCGGCGTTCCCAGTTCTTCCATCGACACCCGGATGGCATCCCGGTACAAACTGGTGACGTGGTTCAGGCTGCCTCCCCACCGCAACGTTTTCCCACCGCTGAGGTAGATGGGCTTGGATTGCACATCAATGCCCAGACCCGTCAGCAGTTCACGCATTTGATTGGAGCCATAGCGCACGTCTGTCGTGTACAGCGATTTGACGTTCGCCGAATTGAGGTTGTGGGTTTGGCCCGTGAAAGAAACCCAAGGGGTGAAATCCCAGCCTGTTGAGGTGAGCGGATAGCGCAGCGTGTTCTCCAGGGACCACGTGTCGCCCGTGCTGCGGTTCTGCAGGCTCAGGTTGACCATGTCATCCCGCGCCTGACTGTCAAACTGCAGATTCAAGTGCGACAGTTTGCTGCTGAAGCTCAGATCGTTGATGGGTTGATGCCAGAAAAGGGACAGTGCGTTGGCCGTGTAGGTTCTGCCATACCGCTCTTGAGCCGCGTCCAGCCCGTTGGTCTGCTGGTACTGGTACACCGCAACCCCGATGCGTCCGCCGTCTGGTTTCGCTTCCGATCCCAGCCCGGTATCGAGTGCAAGTCCACTGGGACCAGACTGTTCAAAGGCGGTAGAGGAAGCAAATGGGCGGAATACGGTGCTCGTCTGGGGGCGCAGTGTCAGCGCATTCGATTCGCTCATGCCCAGTGGCAGCAAGCGGAACCCATATTTCAAGTTGTGCTGCCCTGCCAGACCCAGCACGAGCGTGCCGTCGTCAATGTCTTTGTTGATTTGCTCCGATGCCTGTGCTCCCGCCGTGATGCTGTTGGCCCAATCCCAGCCTCGGGTGAGGTAGTGCTGGTAGACCCGCGTGATGATTTCCTGTCCACGGCTTCCGAAATGGATCTCGTCCTGGTAGAGCGCATCGATGGCAGCTCTTGAGGGCGAAGCCGTCGTCACGTTGGTGAATCCGTATGCCTTGGGGTCGGCAAACACACGCTCGAACGGCGTATACATATCGACAGCGATGATGTTCTTGTTGCCGTTCGCAATGCCTTCCAGCACGGAATTCCACATACGGACCTGGCCGTCTGTCCCGTCAGACACGCCAGGGCTCCTGCCCCAGTTCGAGAGCTGGGTCACAAAAATACGGCGGTTGTCTTCTGCCGCACCTGCAGCCACCAGCCGGGCAATACCTGTTTGGTAGCCCGCGGTTGCCTTGACGAGTCCGTCAGGGCTTCCTGTTCGACCGATGTCGTTGTGGCCCAGGTAAACGACCGTGAGGTCGCCGTCTGCTATCGGCTTGTTGCGGCTCAACGCCTTGTTGATTTGTTGGTCAAAAGCGCGAACCTCTCCCGAGGAGGCACGAGCGCCACCAATGGCAAAGTTGTCGTTTTCCTGTACGAGGCCCCTGGCTTGCAATTGCTGGGACCAGTTGATGGTGCCAAGGGAGCCGGTGAAGGACGGATCTGAATAGCTGTCGCCAAATACGCGCATTGTGTTGACGTGCACCGAACCCAGTGCGCTGCCGCCATCACTGCTGAACGGGCTCGATACAGCAGAAACCCCCGACCCTCCGCTGCTTGCGCAGCCCGTGAGCAGGGCTGCGGCCAGGGTGGTAAGCGCAAAAGTGGTGGTGTGGTTCATGGCAGGACTTGCTTGAATGGTGTTGGTAGCGGGCCAGCAGGCGTGATTGTGTCTGGGCAGCGGATCAATCGCTACCGAACAAGTCTCGGGTAAAGACTTTGTCTTGAACGTCGTCTAGGTGCGCTGTTCGGCGATTGGTGATGATGACATCGGCCTGCGCTTTGAAGGCAGCCAGGTCGTTGACAACGGGGGAGTGGAAGAACTCGGGATCTGACAACGCGGGTTCATAAATGATCACGCTGACCCCTTTGGCCTTGATGCGTTTCATGATTCCCTGGATGCTGGACGAACGGAAGTTATCAGAACCCGCTTTCATGATCAGCCGGTACACACCGACCGTTTTGGGATTCTTGCGCAGAATGCTTTCAGCAATGAAGTCTTTGCGGGTGGTGTTGGATTGAACAATGGCCTGAATCAGGTTCTGGGGCACGGCCTGGTAGTTGGCCAGCATCTGCTTGGTGTCTTTGGGAAGGCAGTAGCCACCGTAGCCAAATGAAGGGTTGTTGTAGTGGCTTCCAATGCGTGGGTCCAGACCAACGCCTTCGATGATCTGGCGGGAGTTCAGATCATGGGCCGCTGCGTAGGTGTCCAGCTCGTTAAAGAAGGCCACGCGCATGGCCAGATAGGTGTTCGAGAACAGCTTGACGGCTTCGGCTTCGGTTGAATCCACGAACAGCACCGGAACGTCCGGCTTTTGCGCGCCTTCTTGCAGCAACCTGGCAAAAGTTCTTGCGCGCTCGGATCGTTCCCCGACGATGATGCGCGAAGGATTCAGGTTGTCGTACAGGGCCTTGCCTTCGCGCAGAAACTCTGGCGAGAACATGATGTTTGTACTGCCAAGCTCTTCACAAATGCGTGCGGTATAGCCGACCGGGACGGTGGATTTGATCACCATCACCGCCTCGGGGTTGATGGCCATCACGTCGCGAATAACGGCCTCAACCGACTGGGTGTTGAAGTAGTTGGTTTTGCTGTCGTAGTCGGTGGGTGTGGCAATGATCACAAAATCGGCGCCCGCGTAAGCCTCTTCCTTGTTCAGGGTTGCGCGCAGATTCAGTGCTTTTTCCTTCAGATAGGCTTCGATCTCCGAGTCTTCAATCGGGCTCTCGCGGCGGTTGATCTGATCAACTTTGGTTGCCAGGATGTCGAGGGCCACAACTTCATGGTTTTGAGCCAAAAGTATGGCATTCGACAGCCCGACATAGCCTGTACCTGCGACTGCAATTTTCATGTGTGCCTTCAAGATCTGGGTAGCGCCGAAGTGTGGGCGAAGCGCGTTTGTATTCTGTGAACATGCCGCTCAAGTGCCAAATCAAACCATGATCAGTTCAACAAGCAGGCGTTTGAGACAGGCGTATGCGAAGCGCCCATGCGACTTTGGTGTTAACCCTTGATTTTGCCATATTGGCTCGTGGGCAGTGGTGGTCAAACCTCTCATGGAAGGGAAGTCCATCACCCGGCAGGTTTCTTTGCGTGACGCAATGCGCAGGGCTTGATGGATTCGGACGCAAAGGCAGGTGCAAAGGAGAGGTGTGTGAGACACTACTCCACTCTTTGTTTCAGATTTCCGGGTCCTTGGGCACCGCTTGCCCCAGATCACTTGAACTTTGCCCTCGTTGCTGAGTCCATCTGGCTGTGCTTCCCGCACCCCCGGCTCCTGCTTGATGATGGACTGTTGCCATTGAGTCGCGGCTTTACAGTCTTGTGCGCCTTCAGGCGGATATTGTTCCGCCTTGGCTGCGCACCCAATATTTTGTCCCCATATGCACCCCCCAAAAATCGGCGTTTCAGGAACAGGCTTTATTGCTACGGGCCTTGTTCATCTGCTTGAACGAAGCCCTGATTTCTTGATTTCCAAAGTTCTGACGCGCCGCCCGCTGGGCTCCGTGGACAGCATCGCATCCTGCTACCTGACCAACTCCATCGCCGAGATGGTGGAGGGATCCGACATCGTTTTCGAATGCTCTGGCGACGCGATTCACGCGACAGATGTGGTTCTGTGTGCCACCGAGGCCGGCAAACGGGTGGTGACCATCAATTCCGAATTTCATGTCACCACCGGATCGTTTTTTGCGCAACGCGGTGACTATGTCACCGAAGCCGATGGCGATCAGCCAGGCTGCCTGGCGCGGTTGAAGCTGGAAATCGAGGGAATGGGGTTTGAGCCTCAGGCGTATGTGAATCTGAAAGGTTTTTTGAATCCAAACCCCACGCACCGCGACATGACCTATTGGTCAGAGAAGCAGGAGCTTGCCCTGGATCAAGTGGTGTCGTTTACCGATGGCACCAAACTGCAAATTGAGCAGGCCTTGGTCGCCAACGGGCTGGGCGCGACAATTGCTTGTGAAGGCATGATCGGATCAACGGTCGACAGTCTCAGCGATCTGGATTATCTGGTTGACGCCTCGAACCGGGCAGACATGCCTGTGAGCGATTACGCCCTGTGCAAAGGCGCTCCTCCGGGGGTGTTGATCGTGGCCCGGAACCCTGAGGCCGACCGTCGCCCAGGGTATTTGCCGTTCTCGCGTCTGTTGACCACTGAAGGCAGTGGGTTTGTTTTGTTGCGCCCCTTTCATCTGTGCCACCTTGAGGCACTGAACACAATTCGCAAAGTCGCTCTGGGCGAACCGGAATTGCTGAACAACTCATCTGCGCCCCGAATCGGGGTTGGGGCAGTTGCCAAGAATCCAATGAAGGTCGGAACCGTGATCAAGAAGGGTGCGGGTGGTTTTGATGTGCGCGGTCAGGCTGTGCACATGGAGGATCACCCCGATGCTGTCCCTATCTGTCTTCTGAAAAACACAAAAGTGATCCGCGATGTCGAGCCCGGCGAAGTTGTGCGTTTCGAGCATGTGGCTTTGGCAGACACTGCCGCCCTGCGGTTGTATCGCAAGATCAGGCGGTCGGTACAGGAGAAACGCCAGATGCTGTCGAGCAATTTCTGCTGCGTTGGTTTGGCAGATTTTTTCACTTCCACTCCAATGCAGTTATTGAGCCTGGTGTGATCACCTGATAGCGGCCAGTACGCCCAGCGCGAATGGAAGGCTGGCAATACCCAGCAGGGTAGACAGGGTCACCAGGCCCGCGACGTAAGGTCCGTCGTAACCCATGCGTGCTGCCAGCACGTAGCAGCTGGATGCGGTCGGCACCGCTGAAAACATCAGCAATACGGTGCTCTGCGTCGGGTCCAGGCGAAACAACATGGCGATGCCCAGCGCAAGAATGGGCAGACCGACATGTTTGACGGTCAATACCGCTATGCCGAGGGTTTTTGCCGACCGGAGCGAGGCAAACTGCATGCCTGCACCGGCAGCCATCAGACCGAGTGCCAGGGAGGCTTGTCCGATGCGGGTAACAGTTGGCTCCAGCCAGAAAGGTATGTGCATGCCCATCAGATTGGCGACCAGGCCCGAGAGCGTTGCCAGAATAAGCGGGTTGCGCAAGAGCTCGCCGCCAAAGTGCTTTTTCGCATGGCGGGCCATGGGCCAGACCGCACCCACGTTGAACAGCGGTACGCACACGCCGATCAACACCGCGATGAATTGAAGGCCCTGCGGGCCGGCTACTTTGCTGGCCAGCGCCAATGCAATGAAGGAATTGAAGCGAAAGCCAACCTGAGCGCTGGCCGCGTGCATGCGGGGGTCGATCTGGCGCCCGATCCAGGGCCAGTAAGGCAGCGAGTACGACAGCAATATGCCCGAAACCCCTAGCGTTAGCCCGGCGCCCATCAGACTGGATGCGGTTCCAACTTCCAGCGGTGTTTTGACGATGGCCTGAAAGAGCAAAACCGGGAACAGGAAGTAATACACCAGGCTCTCGGTGGGTTCCCATACCTTGCGGTTAAGCGCGGTGAAACGGCACAGTAGGTAGCCAATCAGGATCAGCGAGAAGTCGGGGAAAAGCAGTTGGGCGAAGTTCACAAGGCGGGCGCGGGCGAAAGGGCCCCATTATCTGGGTTGTGCTTCGCTTGGTGTTTTGCAGGGTGTCAACAAGGTGATATCCCCGTCAGATGGCAACCAACGAGCAAGTGGATCGCAGCGCCCGTTGGCGCACCATTCGTAGTCGGCGGTATAGGCCGACCGGGTTAGCCGCAGCCCTTGGGGTGACCACGTTGCGGGTTGGTATTCGTACCAGCCGTCGCGCAACACGGCATCTTCGGGCGGTTCCATGCCGGCGGCCGAGCCACGCACGCGCGCGCCTTTGGCCCTTAGCACAGGTTGGCGGGGTGAAGCTGTTGACCACTCCACCGCATAGTCTTCTTCCCACCGCACTTTTTCGATGGAGTGCGTCCAGGCCAGTGTGAAGTGTTCGGTCGGCACGAACACCGGCTGTGCCCGTGGACCACTTGCCAGCAGAATCAGGCAGACGCCGAGTGCCCCCATGTCAGGCGTTGTTGGCGCTTATGGCGCCATTGCGTCGCTCGCTCCAAACGTGCCAGATCACGAACAGCACCACCGCGCCCAAGCCCAGTTCGTCGGTCAGAGGCAAGGCCACCACCAACAGACTGGCTGCCATGAAGGCGGCGATGCGTTCGAGCCAGTTGAGGGGTCCTATCAGGTAGCCGATGGCCGCTGCACCCCACATGCCAATGGCGACCAGCGCCTTGAAGACCACCCAGGCGGTGGCCATCCAGCCGCCATCGCCTTGCAGCATCAGGGCAGGGCTGTACACCGCCATGTAGGGCACCACAAAACCTGCAATGGCCACCCGGATGGCTTGCATGCTGATTTTCAGCCCGCTTTCTCTCGCAATGGGAGCCGCAGCAAATGCGGCCAGCGCCACGGGTGGGGTGAGGTCGGCCATGATGCCGAAGTAGAAGACGAACATGTGCGAAACGATCAGCGGCACTCCCAGTTCGAGCAACACGGGTGCTGCCAGCGAGCTGGTGATGATGTAGTTCGGGATCGTAGGGATGCCCATGCCCAGAACCAGGCAGGTGACCATGGTGAGCAGAAGCGCCAGGAACAGGCTTTCGCGACCAATGGCAATGATGTGACCGCCCATCTCAGCGGCCACGCCTGTGAGGTTGATGATGCCGATGATCACGCCAACCAGCGCGCAGGCAATGGCCACAGGCACGGCATGGCGAGCCCCTTCCACCAGTGCTTTCACTGCAAGCTTGCGTGCGTCGCCTCCGACGCGGCGGATGAACGTCAGGGCCACCAGCACGGCCGCCAGCACAAAAAAGGTCCCCACACCAAACTCGTAGAACCCGGCACTGGCCAGACCGAGCAGGGCCCAGAACAGTGAGCGCAGCGCCAACCCCTTCACGCCAGAAATCACGGCTGCGCCAAAGATCAGGATCACGGTGAGGCCAAGGCCAACCGTGCCTGAAAACAGCGGCGTGTAACCCGAGAACAGCAGGCCAACCAAGCCGGCCAATGGCAACAGCAGGTACCAGCGCTCGCGCACGGCGGCCAGCGGGTCAGGGCATTCTTCTTTGGGCAAACCGACCAGATTCTTGCGGCCGGCTTCCAGGTGAACCATCCAGAAAGCGGTGGCGAAATAGAGAATGGCTGGAATCAACGCGGCCTTGACGATGTCAAGGTAGGGGACGTTGATGGTTTCGGCCATGATGAAGGCGACCGCGCCCATGACTGGCGGCATGATCTGGCCGCCCATGCTCGATGTTGCTTCTACACCGCCGGCGAAAGCCGGGCTGTAGCCGAAGCGCTTCATGAGGGGGATGGTGAACTGCCCGGTGGTGACCACATTGGCCACACCCGAACCGTTGATGGTGCCCATCAAGCCCGAAGAGATCACCGAGACCTTGGCCGGACCACCGCGCGTGTGGCCCACCGTGCCCATGGCGAAATCGTTGAACAGGTTGATCATGCCAGCCTGCTCCAAAAAGGCGCCGAACAGAATGAACAAGAATATGTAGGTGGACGACACATAGGTGGGTGTGCCGTAGATGCCTTCGGTGCCGAATGCAAGGGTGCTGACGATCTGGTCGAGGCCGAAACCGCGGTGCGCCAGCATGCCGGGCAGGTGTTGGCCGAACAGGCCATAGGCGAGGAAGGTGCCACAGATCAACGGCAAGCCCCAACCCATGGCGCGGCGCGCGGCTTCAAAAACCAGCGCCACGGTGACCACGCCGATCACCCAGTCTGGCTCGATCAGTTCGCCTGCTCGGAGGGTGAGGTCAGCCTCAAAATACCAATGGTAGAAGCTGAAGGCAAAGCCGGTCAGCCCGAGCGCCCAGCCCAAACCACGCCAGAAAGCGTTGCGCCCGCCCATGGGCGGGTACAGCACGAACACCATCAGCAGGACAAAGCCAACGTGAATGGCGCGCACCACCTGGCTCGAGATCGGACTGAATGCCGCAGTGACGAGCTGAAAGCTGGAGAACGCAATGGCAATCCAGAACAGCAAGCCGGTGACGCTGGTTTTGGGGGAGTCTTGGGTGTCGGTCATGGGGTAGCTTGGGCCGGGTAGGCTCCATCAAAAAAGAAGCGGCCCCGCTTTGGGGCCGCTTCGATATGCGTGGTCAGGCAGGGTATGCGCGACCACAACCTTGGTGCTGAATTACTTCAGCAGGCCCACTTCTTTGTAGTACTTTGCGGCACCTGGGTGCAGCGGCACGGGCATGCCCTTGATGGCGTTTTCGCGCTTGATGACCTTGGCAGCATTGTGGGCGGCATAGAGGGTATCGATGTTCTCATACATCTGCTTGGCCATTTCGTAAGCCACTTCATCGGACACGCCCGAATGCGTCACCAGGAAGTTGGGGATGGCGGCGGTGGCCACATCGGCGGTCTGGCCTGTGTAGGTGTTGGCCGGAATCACAGACACTTGATAAGCATCGTCACCGACTTTGGCAATCACGTCGGCAGGCACGGGAATCACCACGATCTGCACGGAAGTGGCCAGATCACGGATCGAGGAAACACCGAGGCCTGCGGACTGCAGCGTGGCGTCAAGCTGGCGGTTTTTCATCAACTCCACCGACTCGCCAAAAGGCAGGTACTCAACCTTGGACAGATCGGAGTAGGCGATGCCAGCGGCTTTGAAGATGGCGCGTGCGTTGAGCTCGGTGCCGGACTTGGCTGCGCCTACGGAGATGCGCTTGCCTTTCAGGTCGGCCAGCGTCTTGATGCCGGAGTCGGCATTGGCGACGATCTGGATGTAGTTGTTGTAGGTGCCCGAGAGACCGCGCAACTTGTCGAGTTTCTTGGGGAAACCGGCTTCGGCTTCGCCTTTCCAGGCATTGGACACCGCATCGCCCAGGGCCAATGCCAGTTCACCGCGACCGGCTTGCAGCAGGTTGAGGTTCTCGGCCGATGCCTTGGTTACCTGTGCGGTGGCGCGAACGTTGGGAATGGTTTTGGCGTAGATCTGCGACAAGGCCACACCCATGGGGTAGTAAACGCCGCTCTGGCCGCCCGTCAAGATGTTGATGAATTGCTGTTGCTGGGCCACTGCGGCACCTGTGGCGAGCGCGGCGCCTAGGCTGACAGTGAGGCCAATTTTGTGAATCAATCGCATGAGAAGGGTCTCCAGATCAGGGTGAAAAATCAAAGCGTCAGAATACAGCATGTTGATCCAATGCCCCAGAGCCAAGTGCTGGTTTCTCAGGCGGGTTTTCCCGGGTGGCTGCGCTCCAGGCAGCGGCCTTTTTCATGACCGTTTTTGAGTCGCGCCAGTGAAGCAATCCCCCAGGTCCTCACCTCCTGCCGTGCCACCCGACCCCGTGCTGGCCGCGGCTGGGCGGGCGCAAGCTGAATCGTTTGCCGACGCGCTGTGGCTGGAAGAAGGGCTTTCACGCAACACGCTCGATGCCTACAGGCGAGACCTGGTGCTGTTTGCTGACTGGCTTGCTGCCCGGAGCCGGAGTCTCAACGCCGCTGGGGAGGGCGACATCAACGGCTACTTTGCCGATCGCCATGCGTCGACCCGCGCAACCACCGCCAACCGGCGCCTGACCGTGTTCAAGCGCTACTTCCGCTGGGCATTGCGCGAGCGCTTGGTCGCAACCGACCCGACCCTGCGGTTGATGGCTGCGCGCCAGCCGATGAGGGTGCCGAAAACGCTGAGTGAGGCCCAGGTTGAAAGGCTGCTCAATGCGCCCGACACCGCCACGCCGCTTGGTCAGCGCGACCGTGCCATGCTTGAGCTGATGTATGCCAGCGGCCTGCGTGTAAGTGAACTGGTTTCGCTCAAAACCTTCCATGTGGGGCACAACGAACATGTCTTGCGCATCACGGGTAAAGGCAACAAAGAGCGGTTGGTGCCATTTGGCATGGTGGCGGGCCAATGGCTGCAGACCTGGCTGAACGAAGGTCGGCGCGAGTTGCTTGCCGGACGGCAAAGCGAAGATCTGTTCATCACCGCGCGCGGCTCCAGAGCGGGAGAAGCCATGAGCCGGGTGATGTTCTGGAACCTGGTGAAAAAATACGCCCAGCATGCGGGCATCACTTCTCCGCTTTCGCCCCATACGCTGCGCCACGCGTTTGCCACCCATTTGCTCAACCATGGTGCCGACTTGCGCGCCGTTCAGATGCTGCTTGGACACACCGATATTTCCACCACGACCATCTACACCCATGTGGCCCGTGAACGCCTGAAAAGCATCGTCGCCCAACACCATCCCAGGGGATGAAGGATGGTCACTGCAAAGCGATGGGCTTCTAGGTCAGCGTGTCATCGCTCAGATCGGAATCGATCAGGCACTTTGCGGCGAAGAATCTGTTGTGTCCAGGCGTCGGGAATCCGGCGTGTGCGCCAAAGGCCTTCAGGGTCATTGGCGTTGCAAGCGGTGCAAGGTCACTTCGACGAACAGGAACAACTTCGCGGACTTGCGGTTGAGCACCCATGCGTTGCCGGCCACCTGCTCCCTCTTATCTGAAACGCCAACCCGGGGTGGCCGGTGACAAGGCGTTCCCTGCCCGGAAGCTCGACAACGGTTGAGCTTCAGCCCACCATCTGCATGGCCAGGCGATGCGGCACCCTGGCCGAGCCTGCCTGAGCGGTTGAATGGCTGATCGGTCGGCTATTGGGCCATGCGCTCGCGGCGAGCGGCGTCTTCATCGCGTGCGTCGTCGATCTCGCGCATGACGCTGGCCAGATCCACGGCACCCGGTGCAGGGGTGTATTGGCCGGTCAAGGGGGTGTCGATATCCAGCAAACCGGCCTGGTACAGGCTCCAGATCTCGGGTCCGTAGGCGGTTCGTTTCAGCGCTGGCGCAAACTGGCCAAAGAAGTCGCGCAGGTTGGCCACATCGCGCATCAGCATGCGTTGCGCGTGGTTGTTGCCCGCCGCGTCCACCGCCTGGGGCAAATCGATGATCACAGGGAACGCTTCGCTGCCATCTTCGCCTGAATGGGCCAGCAAGATGTTGAATTCGGACAAGTCGCCGTGCACCACGCCCGCACACAGCATGCGCACCACTTCGCCAATCAGCGTGGCGTGGTGGGCCTTGGCTTGCTCGGGGGTGAAGGCCACGTCGTTGAGGCGCGGCGCCGCATCGCCATCGGCGTCGGTCACCAGTTCCATCAGCAACACGCCGTCGAAGAAGTTGTAGGGCTGCGGCACGCGAACGCCCGCTGCGGCCAGTCGGTAGAGCGCGTCCACCTCGGCGCTTTGCCAGGCCGCTTCCTGCGCCTGGCGGCCAAATTTGCTGCCCTTGGCCATCGCCCGCGCCTGGCGCGAGTTTTTGACCTTGCGGTTTTCGGTGTAGTCCACCGCCTGGCGAAAGCTGCGGTTGTTGGCTTCCTTGTAGATCTTCGCGCAGCGCGTTTCGTCACCGCAGCGCACCACATAGACCATGGCCTCTTTGCCGCTCATGAGCTGGCGGACCACGGTGTCGATCAGGCCTTCGTCGACCAGTGTTTGCAGGCGGGGAGGCGCTTTCATGCCGTTGCCATGTTGTGGCCGGTGGCGTTCACCGCCGGTCTCAACGCGCCACCACCGACCAACCCGCGTGCAGGTTGTTCTTGTCGTTTTCAAGATCCCAATGGGTGCCGCAACGTTCGCACTGGTATTCGGTGATGGTCACCTGGCCATGTCGGCGTGGTTCTTTGCGGTTCAGGCCCTGGGCCAGTTCGGGGTGGCCGGGTGCTTTGCGCCAGTTGCGCTGAATGCCTTGGCAGGCGTCACAAAGGGGTTTGGGGCCGGGGGCTTGGGCGGTGGTGTCGGAGGCGGTCATTCGTGGGGCGCTTGGGTGGCGATGGGGTCGCGCATTGAGAGATTGCGTGGATAGGTGGAGATTGTGCGCGCATTCCGTCGATGGATTTCGTAACCTCTTTGACTGCCCTTTGCCAGTAAAGTGCATTCGACGGGCCCGTTTGATTTGACTTTCGGGCTGCAGGCACCGTGGCGCAGGCATTTTTTGCTCACCGTTCGACAGTGTGAAGGGTTTGCGGGTAAGGCATTTGCCATCGGGACAGACAAGGGGACAGGGAATGGAAATCAAACACACGGCGGCTTTGCAGCGCATTCGGCAGGCTTGCATGATGGGGTTGCCGAGCCGCAGCGTCATGCCTGTCGTGATGCGCGAGCTCAAGGCGCTGATCCCTTCAACCTGTGTGCAATTCACCTGGTCTTCCAAAGACGGGCGACTGGCAAATTTCTGGTCAGACACTTTTCTGCCCCGCCGCACCGCCTGGATCATTCTTCACCGTGCGCGCTATGAAGCCGATGTGGGCACCAATTTTCGTGACCTGGTGTTGTTCGGAAAACCCACTGGCAATGCGCGCCGTTGGTGGGATGCGGGCTTTGAGCACAGCACCACTTTTCAAGCGGCTTTCAAGCCCTATGGCTACAAGTGGTTTCTTGATGGCGTGGTGCGTGACGCCCAACGACCGTATGGTTGCGTGGCGTTGATCCGGCGTCACGATGATCCGGATTTCAGCGTCGCTGAAGAAGACCTGCTGGCGCGTGTTCTGCCCTATCTTGTGCACGCCATACGCGGGGATGCGGGCGTACCGGCCTTGTTTGTGCCCACGGGGCAGTCGGCCATGCTGGTGTGTGACGCGGCGGGGGAGGCGATCGAATGGTCTGAGAAGGCGCACCGCCTGGCCGCTTTTGCCATGCTCGAAGAGATCAACTGTGATGAAAAAATTGGGCGAGGCGATTTTGAGCGGATGCGCGATGGTCTCGTGGCTGTGGCCCAGGAACTGGGTCGTCGACTTGCGTGCGCCGACTGCGACGGACCCATGCCACAGGTGGAGTTGCGCAACGGGTGGGGTGCATTTGTTTTCCGTGGTTACCACCTCAGTGGCCGGGCCACGTCCAGCGGCGGGCGTATCGGGATCCTGATCGAGCAGTCGGTACCCGTGGAGGTGAAGTTGCTGGAGCGGGTCAATGGTCTCGATCTGTCGCCCCGTCAGAAAGAGATCGCCATGCATTGCGCCCGAGGGCTGTCCAACAGCGAGATCGCCTCACACCTGGGGATGAGCCCTCACACGTTGAAAGACCACTTCAAGGCGATCTACCTGCGTCTGGAGATCAACAGCCAGCGTGAGCTGGTGTCGCTTCTGGATTCGGCTTTGTCAGCACATCCCCCACTGCAGGGGGATGTGCCGCTGCGGCTGCGTGCTTAACCTGAAGGCTCGGATCGCAGGCAGTTGTCACAGCGGTCCGGGGACGCGGATAGGGTCCGTGTCCGGGGGCGTTCTGCCTCAGCAAGACAGCGGTCAAACAGGAGCAATGCATGTCAACCAAGATTACCAACCACTATTTCAAATTCGGAATCCACAAGTACTTCCGCGGCAGTGCCCACGAACTTGAGTTGGGTCATTACGGGCAGAAGAAGGATCCGATTGGCGCCAAAGCCTGGCTTGCGCCCCACGACAAGATCAAGCCAGTGCATATGAAGGGGCGTGTCAAGGTCAACACCCGGACCCGGATCGACTGGAATGAAGTCTCCAGTGTGGAGCTTCAAACGGGTGGGGCTCTGACGTACTACGGCATCAATTTCAACGGCGCCAAGAGCTTCAGCCACGCCCACGCGAAGTCGGCCAAACTCGAACTCATCAGCCTGAGCATTGATGAGGGCCCGCTGATCGCCATGATCAATGCCGACCGGCCCGCCCGCAATCAGATGGCCGATGAGGGCAAAGACGCACGCATCGTCTCCGAAGTCTGGGTGGTGGTGGAGGCCGAGTTGGCCGAACATTTCAAAACCTATGGCAGCAGCAGTGCCGGGGTGGAGATCAAGGCGGTCAAGGGCGACGCGCAACTGACCGTGAGTGGTGGCACACGCGGTTCGCAGTCCATCGTGCTGTCAAAAGGCACCACCTTTGCCTACCGGTTGCACAAAGTCAACGACTGGAACAAGGGCAAAACCCGTGTGGAAGGGGTCGAAGACGATTACAAAGGCATGTCTTGATGAAGCGGTGAAGGGTGGCGCCCAGTGCCGCCAGGTTGACGGGGCTGGGGCCGCTTGCTCTTACATCAGGAAGTCGAGAAAGCGGGCAATCGGCGCGATGGCCCGCATGCGAAACACCGCATCGCCGTCGGCGCCCTGAATCAGTGCCTGCTCTCCGCCAGCCTGTGGCGTGCCCACAATCGGCTTTGATTGCGCCAGGCGCGAACGCATGCTGGTTTTCATGTCCAGCGCCAGCGCAGGGTTGCCGCGGCAAATCACGATCAGTTCGGAATTCAGGTTGGCCGAGCGGGGATCGATGTTGTAGGTGCCCACCGCGACGGTGTCGTCGTCGAAAACGGCCCGCTTGGCGTGTACACCCCATCGAGACGAGGCCGGCGTGCGGCTGGCGTGGGCCGGCGGCTGACCTTCGTAGGCCCATATCTCCAGGTTGGGCATGCGCAAAGGCGCCAGACTGCTGGCCAGGCTGGCCACGGTATAGAAGGCATCGGTCGAATTCAGGCTGTTGGTCAGGAAGCGCACGTGAACGCCTTTGCCCACCACGCTTTTCACCACTGCGATGCCATCATCGCGCAAGACCAGGTAGGGGCTTTCGACCGTGATTTCGCGTTTGGCTTCATGCGCCAGTTCACTGATGGCCAGAAACACCTTGCGCCGCTCCACGCCTGAGCCGGGATAGTCGGTCACAAACTGCATGTCGTTGCATGTGGACGTGGTGTGTTCTGAAGCGTGCTGCCGCAGCTCGGTGGTCAGCGCCATCTCCTTGGTCGAGAGCGTGCCCAAAAGGTCGTCGACCAGCGGGGCTTGCTGCACCTCGGCGTTGATCTCACTGGGTTTGCTGACCCATTCGGAGGCCCAGTACAGCTCGAAACTGTTGGTGATGGCGTCAGCGATCGGGCCTTCGATCATGAGGTCGCTGTCGAGGAAGTTGTAGTGGTGGGAGAGATCAAAGTAGTCGTCTCCAATGTTGCGGCCGCCAACGATGGCTCGTTTGCGGTCCACGGCGAGCAGCTTGCGGTGGGTGCGGTGTTGCGCCGCAAAGATGCGCTGAATGCCGGCGGTGTTGTAGTAGCGAACCTCCACACCTGCGGCCTCCAGCGTCTTGACATACGCCGGCGCGAGCTTGAATACCGGCATCGCGAAGTCCACCAGAATGCGCACCCTCACACCCTCTTGCGCTTTGCGCGCCAGGGCCTGGGTGATGAGGCGGCTGGCCGTGTCTATCTCGTAGATGAAAAACTCGAGCTCAATGGACTCTTTCGCCGATTCGATCAAACGCAAGCGCTCGGCCAGAGAGTCAAATCCCACGTCAAGCAGCGCCACCTGATGGGGCTGAGTGGAACGCGCGGCAATGGCCTCATGGTGTGGCGCCTTGCCCAGCCACTGGCGTTCTGTGGCCTCTTGAATACCCAGGAACGTCAGGGCGAAGATCACTGGAATACCCAGGAACACCACCACCAGGGCGATGCCGATCCACTTCCCGATTCGCTTCAATTTCCCAGCGGTATTCGCCATGCCTCATCCCTGTATGTGTGCGCCGATCACGTTTGTTGATTATCGTGTGGGGCTTGAGAGTGCTTTGCTGCATCGAGGCGGCATCGGCACGATGCCGGCCAGAACGGGAGATAGGCAGATGATTCAAACCGATCGGTACACAGCGAGCCTGGAGGGCGACTACGTGGTCTTTCTGATTGGCATGCGTTTGAACCACCTTTGGAAGGTGCACAAATGGTGGCCAGTAGCACAGGCCATGCCACGCATGGTGAAGGAACTGCAAGAAAAGCCCGAACTGGGGTTCCTGCACGCGGAGTCGTGGGGCGGGCGCACGACCATCATGGTGCAGTATTGGCGTTCAATGGAGCAGTTGCTGGCCTATGCCAAAGCCCGGGATTCCGCCCACTTGCCCGCCTGGCAAGCCTTCAACAAAGCCGCCGAAAACGACGGCTCGGTGGGCATCTGGCACGAAACCTACGCAATCAAGCCGGGGCAATACGAAAATGTGTACACCAACATGCCACCATTTGGACTGGGATGTGCGGGCCGGTTGCAACCGGCCACGGGAGAGCGAAAATCGGCCGCTGACCGCTTGCGGGCCACAGTGAGGAACTTTGATTCGGGGTAGTCAATGGTGAGCAATTTGAGAAGAGGGTGAGGCTGTCATGAATCCTGTATTGCGTTTGATTGCGGCGGCCATGATCGCCGCAGGGGTGGCGGCGGCGGGCTTTTTTGTGGGCAATGGCCTGGAGCGCTTTCGCATGTCGGACCGGTCGGTAACCGTCAAGGGACTGGCCGAAAAAGATGTGGAGAGTGATTTCGCCGTCTGGACGCTCGCCTTTCGCCGCGCTGGTGCAGATTTCAACGGAGTACAACAGGCGCTCGTGGCGGACCGGGTGAGCGTGTTGGCGTTTCTGAAGGAGCGGGGCTTTTCAGTCGAGGAGCTGCAGGTCAGGCCTCTGCAGGTGCAAGACTTGCTGGCGCGCGAGTATGCGCAAGGCAACGTGCCGTTTCGTTTCAACGGCACCGGCCAGGTATTGGTGAAAACGGCCCGTGTGGAGGTGGTGGAAAAGGCCGCCCTGGCGCTGGACCCTTTGATACAGGCTGGTGTTCAGCTGGACAACGAAGGTCCAGCCGGCGGTCCGCGCTACCAACTGCGGGGCTTCAACGATGCCAAAGCACCGCTGCTGGCCCTGGCCACACGCAACGCCCGTGAACAGGCTGAGAAGTTTGCGGCGCAAGCCGGGGCCAGGCTGGGGTCGCTGAAGAGCGCCAACCAGGGTGTGATCCGAATCACGGGTGACGATGGTTCCGATTTTGATGACGGCAGTTCACGAGGCAAGCGGCTGAGGGTGGTGAGCACCTTCGAATACGAACTTCGATGAGCGGCCTGCGGGTGTGTTGTTGGCGGTGTGGGGCATCTGCCCTCAAGATCTGAGGCCGCCTTGGGTGGGCGCTGTGGACACCGGGCACTCCCATTCGGACCACCGACAGACATTGATGATGTTGTGGTCTTTTTGACCGGGAAGGTGATTGATTCGAGTACCATTGTTTTACCTTTTGCCTGTGTGAACAGGCCCGGATGTTTCTCAAAGGGTTAAACATGGCATTCAGATTCACCGCAGGATTTGGCCTCCTGCTGGTTCTCCTTGTGGGAGGTTGTGCTTCCGGACAGGTGTCCAGCGCTGAACCTTCCAGGCTTGTTCAAGGCGAGGCTGATCATCCGTATTGCCTGCACATGCTGCAGTCGGAGTTGAATGGTGACCGGATGGTGCAGGCGGTTCGTCTGGGCCGCAACGGCTGCGCGGACAGCAACGCTGCAGCAGAAACCAAGGTAGAGCGGGATGGCGTGAAAGCAACTGTTGTGATCAGCGGTTATCTGCATCAGTACACACTGGCGTCTTCGGATGCATGTGGGAATCGTTACTACGAAGTGGTGAATCGGTCGCTCGAAAACACGTTTGTGGGCCGATCGGTCCTGGTGGTGCGCGAGGAAAGGGGCTGGCGAACCCTGTCGTCGCGCAACCCCAAACGCGAGCCAGCCTGGTCTGACGAAGTCGCTCTCAGTCTGGTGGCCGAATTGCCCTATGTTCCCGCCGAGGGCTTGCCATCGCCGCTGGCCATGGCACGCCGCGTGATCTGCCCGTAACGGCGCCATCAACAACTGCATTCAACAGGAACTCAAAAATGACACCACAACAATTGGCCGCGCTCGAGCGGATGTTGATCTTGAATGAAGGGAAGAAACTGACGGTCTATCAGGACTCCGAAGGTCATCCGACGGTAGGCATCGGCTTCAATCTGGATCGTTACGGCGCCCGGACCGCGATCGAAGCGCAAGGGCTTGATTACGACCGGGTGAGGGCGGGAGCGCAGTCACTGACCGAAGCGCAGGCGAGCGCCTTGTTGCGTGCCGACTTGAACACAGCCATTGATGGAGCCGGTCGTGTTGTCGACAACTTTGATCAGTTGTCTTTTTCCCGCCAGGCTGTTCTCGTCGACATGTGTTTCAACATGGGCGAAAACAAACTGATGGATTTTTCAAAAATGCGGCGCGCCGTTGAAAGAGGCGACTGGCAAGGCGCCGCCAATGAAATGGAAAACTCCAACTGGTTTCACCAGGTGGGTGACCGCGGGCCACGCATGGTTGAGATCATGCGCACCGGGGCCGCTCGTGAAGTACTTGGCGAGCGATGGGGTGCGCTTCAACCTGGGTTGGGTGAAGAACCTACGCGTCTTGCAGGTGCTTTGTCGCCGGACAGCCGCCAACTGATGGGTGATTCGGAGCGCGCCGTTCGTGGCCTGGCACAAGAGCGGGGGCTGGCGTGGGATCAGGGGATGCACAACACGGTGGCCGCCGTGGCGATGCATGCGAAAAACAGCGGTTTGTCGGGTATTTCTCTGCTGAAAGTTGATGCGGAGGGCAGCATACGGTTCGTGCAAACTGACGGAGGAACATTGCGGGAGGGCTTCATCGATGCCAAGACCGCGGCCAACACACCCGAAGCCGAATCGATGCAGGCGCTGGTTGCCGCAGATCAGCGTCTGGCCAGCGATGCGGCGCCACAGGTTTTGGCAGCCGATGCCGCAATGGTGGATGCGCGCGCCCGAGGCTGATGCAAGCGAGGCTGGATCGCCCGGCGGGTGAAGGCGCTTTGTGCAGCAAGTTGCTTGCCTGGCGCCGCCTCAGATGGACTTCTGAACCAGCCAACCCTTGAACAGGTAGGGCAACCGGGGGCCCTGGCTTTCTGATACGCCGCCTTTGGCCTCTACGCTGATGGCCAGTTCGGCGGCACCGGTCAAGGCGGCTTCCTGGGTTGGCATCTGAAGGGTCTTGAATTTGCTGGTGATCACGCCCAGTGAGCGAGGAGGCTTGTCGCCGTTGACGGCCCAAAGCTGCATCGTGTCTTCGCGGCCTTCTTTGACCTCGTTCAGGCGTTGCACCTGCAGGTTGCCCTGCTTGGGATCGAGTGTCACGAGCAAGGCCGGCAACTGTTGGTCGTCCGTCAGAACCGACACATAACGCACTTGCGGCACTTCGTTCAATTTGGCCTGGGTGTGCTGCACCTGGCTCTTGAGTTGTTCGATCATGCTGGTGCTGGCAGCCCATGCCAGCAGGCCTGCCAGGACCAGAAAAATGGTGGCTGCACGCCACCAGGGTGAGACTTTTCGGTCTTTAGAAGCAGGGGAATCGGTCGAAGTCATAGGGAGGAGTGGGTGGTTCCGCCTTTTGCGTCCTCAAAGGCGGTATTGCAAGAAATTTGAACGTTATGGCGCGTTGCGACAGCAACTGATCACCAACAAAGTCATTGTCCCATGGGGCAGTTATGCTTTCCCCGACCTATGTCAACCAACGAATCAGAAAGAGCCTTGACCTTTTGGCCCGACGGTGAGGCCGAAGTGCCAACGGGTCCGGTTGTGCGCGTCATTTACGTGAGTCGCAGCGAGGTGCGCGGGGCGGTGCTCAATGAGATGCGCCGCATTCGCGACCATGCCGTGCTGAACAACCGCCCTTACGGTATCCGTGTGGCGCTCTTGAACATGAACGGCTGGTTTCTGCAATGGATCGAAGGGCCGCAAGATGGCGTTGATCTGTTGCTGGCCCGTGTGGGCAGAGACAGGCGGCACCATGGCCTGATGGTGATTCACCGAAGCCAGGGGCGCCCGCGCCTGTTTCGCCCGTGGATTGGCGCCATTGTTCAAACCCCCGAGAGTGATCGGCAATTCGATTTGCGGGTGCACGCGCAGTTCGAACGTTTCAACCAGGGCGAAATGGTTGAGCCCACCGCCGTCTGGTTGCGCTTGAGTGCGCCACCAGCGCCGGACATGCCGCGCCCTCTGGGGCGAAATCCTCGCGTGATGCTGCTTTCGGCCCAGGGCGCGCAGGCGTTCAACCTTCTGGAGTGGCTGGCATTGAATGACCAGAGAACGCTGGTGAGACGGCGTTTTGCGGGCAGCGCCGACGATGCGCCCGATGTCGAAAGCGACTATGCGGATTTTCCCGGCTACGGCCCGCGCGGAGTGCGCCTTGTGGCCAACGCGCGAAAGGGTCTGGCCATGGGCATGACGCATGCGTTTTTGCCCGAATTCGCGGCGGTGGTGCTGATGCTCGATGGCAGTGCGGGGCGCAACTTGCGCCTGACAGAGCGGGTGCTCGTGGCCTGCCGCCAGGTACACCACAGCCCGCTGATCGTGGGGCTGGGTGGGGGCGAACAGGTTTCTGCCGACATCCAGCGACTCGTGGAGCGCCAGGGCATGCCGTGGATGGCGGCCATCTCCCCGAGTGCCAGGCCCGACAAGACCGAGTTGTGGCAGGCGGTAGAGCCTGTGTTGACGCGCCTGAATTGAACCGGAAATGGGGGGGCGAGCGCTGGTCTTGCGCTGGACAAGTGCATCATCATTGATGCCATTTTTCGACGCAGCGCGCCCACCTGCCGTGTGGGCGCGCTGCGCATTCGCTTGAGCCCCTCTGGTTGCGTTGTCCGGTCCTGCGTGCAACAGCCCGCTGCGTTCCCACGCCTTTCCGGCCCACGCTCCGGCAGTCCGGTCGGACGCGTCCAGCCGCTGTTTCAAGGTTGAATCAAGTCGGGTAGGTGCCCGGCAGCAAGATGCTTCGGTCAACGCCGGTCAATTGCGTGTGGCCGCAAAATGCCATGGTCACATCCAGTTCTTTGTGAATGATCTCCAGCACTTTCGACACACCTTCTTCGCCCATCGCGCCGAGACCGTAAACCATGGCGCGACCGATCATGGTGCCGCGTGCGCCCAGCGCCCAGGCCTTCAACACATCCTGCCCGCTGCGGATGCCGCCATCCATCCAGACTTCAATTTGATCGCCTACCGCGGCCACGATGGCCGGTAGCGCTTCGATGCTGGAGGGGGCACCATCGAGCTGGCGCCCGCCATGGTTGCTGACCACAATGGCATCGGCACCGCTGGCCACAGCCAGTTTGGCGTCTTCCACATCCATGATGCCTTTCAGGATCAGCTTGCCGCCCCATTGCGCCTTGACCCAGGCCACGTCGTCCCAGTTCAGTGTGGGGTCGAACTGTTCGTTGGTCCATGAGGCGAGTGACGACACGTCGCTCACCCCCTTCACATGGCCGACCAGGTTGCGGAAGGTGTGGCGGCGTGTGCCCATCATGCCCAAGACCCAGCCCGGTTTGGTGGCGATGTTCAGGATGTTGCCCAGGGTGGGAATCACCGAGGCCCGCATCTTGTTTTTCAGGTCTTTGTGGCGCTGCCCGATCACCTGCAAGTCCAGCGTCAAAACGAGGGCGCTGCACTTGGCTACCTTGCAGCGCCCGATCATGCGGGCCATGGCTTCGCGATCGCGCATCATGTAGAGCTGAAACCAGAAGGGCGCTGTGGTGTGTTCTGCGATGTCTTCAATGGAGCAAATGCTCATGGTCGACAGCGTGAACGGAATGCCGAATTTTTCAGCAGCCTTGGCGGCCTTGATTTCGCCATCGGCGCTTTGCATCCCGGTCAATCCTACGGGCGCGATGCAGACCGGCATCTTCACCGTTTGCCCCACCATTTTCGTGGCCGTGCTGCGGTTTTCCATGTTCACCGCCACGCGCTGGCGCAGCTTGATTTTCTGGAAGTCTTCGGAGTTGGCGCGGTAGGTACTCTCCGTCCAGGAGCCCGAGTCGGCGTAGTCGTAGAACATGCGTGGCACGCGCTTTTTGGCGAGTACGCGCAGGTCTTCGATGGTGGTGATCACGGGCATGGTTTGTCTCCAGAGGTTGGCTTTTGTTACCCAGATGGTAGCGAGCCCCTCTGTAAAAGGCTTGTGAAAGCCACTTTTCCAGATTGAAATTTCTTGAAAACCCATGATTTCGGCGTCGCAGGGGGCCCATTGGGCACACGCCACAACGGGACTCCAGCGTGTTGCTGCCGGATCAGGCTGCGGCTGAGGCTGCCTGGGCGGGCAGGGTGGCGACAATGGTGGTGCCTTGTCCGGGCGCGCTCAGGATGGCGAGCTTCCCGCCATGGGATTCGAGGCGCATGCGCATGCCCACCAGACCATGCCGGCCGTGACCCACGGCTGTCGGGATAAAGCCTTTGCCGTCGTCGCGCACGGTGAGCCTGATCTCGGAACCCGTTTGGGCCAAATGCAGCTGCACCGATGTGCTGCCGGCGTATTTCCCGATGTTGGTCAAGGCTTCCTGTGCAATCCGGTAGAGCGTGAGATCGGCATTTTTGTTTGATGCAACGGGTTCCAGCTCAGTTTGAACGGGTTGTTCCAGCACGCTTTCCATGTCGCGGCACAAGATTTCCAGGGCCGGCATCAGGCCGAGCTGGTCCAGGGCCGAGGGCCGCAGATTTTCGATGATTCGGCGCTTCAGCGTGATGCCTTCGTTCAGCCGTGCCTCGATCGATGCCAGATGTGCGGGCGCCTTGTCGGGCATGTTGGGCACGCGCCGCAGGCGGGCAAACTCCAGTTTCATCGAGGTGTGTAAGCCGCCCATCTCATCGTGCAGCTCCCGGGCCAGGCGAGCGCGCTCGTCTTCGCGGGCGTGCACCAGATGGGCGGCCATTTCGGTCAACTCGGCGGTGCGCTCTTTGACGCGGTCGGCCAGGAGCGCCCGCTCTTCGATCAGCAGCCGATCGCTTTCGCGCAACTGCCGCTGGAACATGAACATGCTGAGCACCGCCGCCAGAGCGAGAAGGTGAACCGCCATGCGGCTGATCGACAGCGCGTTGTAGAGCGAGAAGCGCGCAACCTGTTGAATTTCTGCGGCCTTCATCAGCATGGTTGAGAACTCCTGCCGGAGCTGGTCCCTTCGCTCACGGCTTCGCTTGCTGACGGCGTCGGATCGCGCTGCCGTCGGCTGGCCCCGCGCGACGAGGTTCACCCATTCGTCGGTGTCGCGAATCTCTTCGTTGACCAGAGCCTCTACCGACGCCACAGAAATGGTGCGTTCGGTATCGACCTGGGCCACCAGGTCGAATGCTTTTTGCTTGACCTCGTGAATCTGTTTGACTTCTTCCCGGTAGTGGACCGCTTCGTCTGGTGAGCCTGAAAGGATGTAGGCATGGGCGTACAGGCTCGCGGCGGTGATCAGCTGAAGTGTTTTCGCGGCCTGAATCCTGGCATCGGTGAGCGCGATGCCGGCCGAGAGCGTCGAATGCGAATGCCGGAAAGTGCTTTCATTGACCGCCATGGCAGAGATGCCCAGCGCCAGCACCACGGGCATCAGGTAGCGCCCTCTGGCCACCGACTCCAGGGAGCTGCGCAACGGATTCGTTTTTGTTTTTTCTAGGGACATGCGGCCGTCTGATGGATGTGTATCTGGGGGCGGTTGAGGTGAGCGAATGGGTGGCGCATCAGTGGGCGCCAGAGCGGGTTCACGCCGAGGTCAGTTGCTCACAGTAGTCGAGGAAGCTGTCCAGTTCTCTTGACTTGTCGAACACATGGTCGGCGCCCAGGTTGGTGCATCGGTGCCGGATGTCGTCGGTGGCGTAGTTGGTGAGCACAATGCGGCGTGCGGGCAGCGTCATTTCCTTGGCACGTTTCAAAACCCCCAGGCCGCTGCCCGAGGTGAGAAACAGGTCGACGATCACCAGATCCAGCTCCGAAGCCCTTTGCACCAGTTCGCGCACCGCATCCGCCTCGTTGTCCACCGTCGCGACCACCCTGATCTCAGTCAGCTCTTCCAGCGTGGCCACGAGGTTGGCAAGGATGACGGGGTTGTCTTCGACGATCAGGGCTTTAAAAGTGGGCATGGGCTGTTTGGCCGAAATCAGGGAGCCGGAAGAGGCAATTCGGTGCGCTGGGTCTGTCACGGGCAATTGGTGAAACGATAAATGAAAACGTGGTTCCCTTTTGTAGGACTTATCCCACGTGGAGCGGGTGGACGCCACGTGCCCGGCAGAAGCTGAAGTACGCCGCAGGCCTGTCCGGAAGAGCCTGCGGCGTACTGGGTCATGGGTGGAGGGTGTTAGGGGCGGACAACGATACCGTTGATGACATCTTTTACGCCCGACGCGCCCCGTGCAATGGTTTCTGCGATCTGGCGTTCATCGGGCGATTTGGCGAAGCCCGACAACTGGACCACGCCGTTGAGCGTTTCCACTTTGATGGCCATGGCACTGACCACGGGGTGGTCTGCGAAGCGGGCTTTGACCTGGGTGGTGGCGGTGGCGTCATCGATGTAGGCGCCGACCGACTGCTGGTCCCGGGAGACGGCACATCCGGTGATGGTCAGGGCGCTGATGGCCAGGGCCGACGCGATAGCGATATTTTTGAACATAGAGGCTCCTTGGTTTTGATCGGGGAAACAGGTGTTGAGGTTGCCGCAGGTTTGCAGGGCGTTCGCCCGGACGTTCAGGGCTGCAGCCAGTCGGAAAGCTCGTCGGCGTGCTCCTCTTCGTCGGCCAGGATGTCCTCAAGCATGCGGCGCGTTGTGGCATCTTTGGTTCCGATGAGGTCGATCATCTGGCGGTAGCTTTCCACGGCAACGCGCTCGGCCACCAGGTTCGCCTTAATCATGTCCTTGAGGCTTTTGGAGGCGTCGTAATCGGCGTGGCTTCGGCCGCTCAGGCTGGAGGGGTTGAAGTCGGGCTCGCCACCCAGTTGGACGATGCGCTGGGCGAGGCGGTCGGCGTGGGCCATCTCTTCGTTGGCGTGCACCAGAAACTCCTCGGCAATCTTGGGCGAGGCCAGACCGTCGGCGGTGAAGTGGTGCCGACGGTAGCGCAGCACACAGGTCAGTTCGGTGGCCAATGCGTCGTTGAGCAGTCGCACCACGTCGTCTCTCCATGGACCGTACGCGGGGGTGTGGGCGCCAGCCTTGAGGTTGGTTCGCGCGGCCCTCAGGCCGGCTTCATCCAGCCTCATTCCTTTGGCGGATCGACTGGTTTTGGCCTGTCTGGCGGTGTTGGAAGGGTCGGATTTTTTCACGGAATGCTCTCCTCTAAGACTCAGGATTTGGTCGGCTGCACAACCAGCATGTTGTTGACAGCGGTGACGCCATCCACCGCTTTGGCGAGTACCGTGGCACGCTCGGCGGCTTCGGCGCTGGGCGCCGGGCCTTTCAGCGAAACGACGGCGTTGTTGGTGTCTACATTGATGCCCAGCGCGCTCAACTGGTCGTCGGCAGCGAGGGCGGTTTTGACTTTGGCGGTGATGGCCAGGTCTGCGGCGCTGTCCGAGACCGTCTGAGCAGCCTGCTCGCCTTCTCGCTTCATGTCTTTGGCGGCGCTTTCAATGTCTTGTCGGACGTCAGAGGCAGCGGCCTGAATGTCTTGCCTGGCTTCGGTGGCCGCCATTTGTGTTTGCTCGATGGCGCCGTCGAGTTTCTGGCCCACAGTGGCGTCTTCCTTTTGACCACAAGCGGCCAGGGCGAAAGCGGCCGCGGTGGTGGCCAAAACGAGTTGGGTGCGACGGGTGATGTTCATGTCGGGTTCTCCTTCGATGTTGGGGGGCAGACACGCGAGAGGTGGTGCGTGACCGGTTCGGCGGGCGGACATCGAGTGCCCGCCACCGCATGCTCAGTTTTTGAACCAGTCGTCCGTGGCGCTGCGTTCCCACTGGGCGACTTGCGCTTCGGCTTCTTCTTTGGCAATGCCATAGCGCTCCTGAATCTTTCCGGCGAGCTGCTCTCGCTTGCCTGCGACCACGTCGAGATCGTCGTCGGTGAGCTTGCCCCACTGCTCCACGGCCTTGCCTTTGAGTTGCTTCCAGTTGCCTTCGATTTGGTTCCAGTTCATGTGATTGCTCCTTTGTGGTTTGTGCACCAGCCCTGTGTGCTGGCCCGGGTACAGCAGCGATGTGTTTTGCTGTGTGTCCACTGTAGGCAGGCGCAGGTTCGAACGTTGTCGGTGCGAGGGCTGAGCCTGTGTAGGAGAGGAGGCCGCGGCCGTGTCGGTCAGGTGTAGGCCTTGTCTGACAGTCACGCCTGCCATCTGGGGCTACAGTGAGCGCTATCGCGCCACTGGCGCTTACCAGCCGGTAGAAAGACTTCAATGATTCGAGTGGGAATTTGTGACGACCATGCCGTGGTGAGAGCCGGCCTCAAGCAGTACTTGTCCGAGCATGTGGATGTGCGGGTCACTGGCGAGGCGTGCAATGGTGTGCAAGCGCTGGAACTGGTGCGGGCTGGTGATATCGACGTGTTGCTGATGGATATCTCGATGCCTGACCAGAGTGGCGTGGACGCGCTCAAAGCCATCAAGGCGCGCTTTCCAGATCTTTCTGTGCTGATCTTGAGCGGCTTTCCCGAGGCTCATTACGCGACCAACCTGCTTCGCCTGGGCGCCAGCGGCTACCTCAACAAGGAATGCGATCCCGAGGAGATCGTCAAAGCCATTCGCACGGTCTCCATGGGGCGCAAGTACATCAGCCAGTCGGTGGCCATGCTGCTGGCGGAAGGGGCCGCTGGTGGTCTGGAGCGGCCGCCTCACGAACTGCTGTCGGAGCGCGAACTTCAGGTATTTTTGCGCCTGGCCAAGGGCGAGACGGTGGGCAGCATGGCCGAGGCGATGTTCCTGAGCGTGAAAACCGTGAGCACCTACCGCACGCGGGTGCTGGAAAAGCTCAAGCTGTCCAGCAACAGCGATCTCACCTATTACGCGATGACCAACGGCCTCATCCAGTGATGCCCTCAAACCCATGTCGGTGAGCGCAACACACGCAGGCGTTGCACTGCTGGCGGTGGTGGTCACGCTGTTTGTCACCTTGCTGGTGATCAACCTGATGGGCGGCGAAAAGCGCATCGAAAAGACCCTGCCCCGTTTGTACGACGCAGACGAAGGGGCTTTCAGGCGTTCGCTCAGCGCCTTGTTGGGCCCTCAGTTGCTGGAAGGCAACCGTGTTGAAATTCTGCTCAATGGCGACCGCATCTTTCCGCCCATGCTTCACGCCATTGCGGCAGCCCGGAACACCATCACCTTTGAAACCTTCATCTATTGGAGTGGCGAAGTGGGTGAGGCTTTTGTCGCTGCGTTGTGTGAGCGGGCCCGTGCGGGGGTGAGCGTGCATGTGCTGCTGGACTGGGTGGGCAGCGTGAAGATGGACGATTCCATGCTGGACCGGCTGGAGAAAAGCGGCGTGGAAATCAATCGCTTTCACAAGCCCCACTGGACCCACTGGGGCCGCATGAACAACCGTACCCACCGCAAGCTGCTGGTGGTCGACGGCGCGGTGGGGTTCACCGGCGGCGTGGGTATCGCAGATCAATGGCAGGGCGATGCGCGTTCGCCCGAAGAGTGGCGGGATTCGCACTTTCGCGTCGAAGGCCCGGTGGTGGCCCAGATGCAGGCGGTTTTTCTGGACAACTGGATGCGCGCCACCGGTCATGTCTTGCACGGCGAGTCTTACTTTCCGGTGTTAAGGCCCATGGGTGACCAGGCCGCACAGATGTTCAGCAGTTCGCCTTCGGGTGGCAGCGAAAGCATGCATTTGATGTTTCTGCTGGCGCTCACCGCTGCGCGCCAACACATCGATTTGTCGGCCTCCTACTTTGTGCCCGATTCGCTCACCATCCACACACTCACGGCCGCCGCAGCGCGCGGTGTGGTGGTGCGGGTGTTGCTGCCCAGCGGACACATCGACTCGATCTTCGTGCGCAAGGCGTCGCGGGCGAGCTGGGGGCCTTTGCTGCGCGCAGGGGTGCAGATCGCCGAGTACCAGCCCACCATGTTCCACAACAAGGGGCTGGTGGTGGACGGGCGCTTTGTCTCGGTGGGTTCGACGAATTTCGACAACCGGTCGTTCTTGCTCAACGACGAGGCCAACCTCAACGTGCTGGACACTTCGTTCGCCGCGCGCATGCACCGTGTTTTCGAGACGGATTGGGCACAGGGTGAGCGCATCACCCTCGCCATGTGGCGCAGCCGGCCCTGGCAGGAAAAGTTGCTCGAACAGGGCGCGCGACTGCTGCGCAGCCAGCTTTGAATTCGCTGTGTTTTCAGAGCTGTTTCACGGTTGTTTGGCGCCGCCGTTCAGCAGCCGTGGATCCTTTGGACTCAGCGGTGCCAGACGGGCATTGCCGTGATGATTCCCGTGGCAGGAAGACTGGCTACTGGCTACTGGCTACTGGCTACTGGACGCTGCTCGCATGGCGTCTGTTCGTCGGGCAGGTCGCGCGGCCGGCGATCTTCTTCGATTGGCTGTTGCCATTCCCGGTTTCTTCCAGATCCAGCGTCGGCATCGGTTCGTTGAGTCGCACGTGGCACGTAGCTCGTGGCTGGTGGGTGCAGCCGTGGACGGGTTCAAACCCCGGCTTGCCGTGATGGCCAGAAGCGACAAGCAGTCAAGGGTGCGTGGAATCGGCAGAAACGCTCCGAACCGGGCCTGCGAGTGTGGGGTCGTGGCCAGGCACGGTGTCGACAGGGCTGCATTGCCTTGGCGCATCGGAGGGGGCGCTTGCTGCCGATACCGGCGTTGTCTGACACGCAGGTGCAGTGGCCAGCGCTTAAGCTGAAGGTTTGGTGCCCGGCTGTTTCGGGACCGGGCCCGGGATCGATACCTACAGCAAGGAGCCGCTCATGCAACCCACATCCGTCTCACCGCTTTTGACAGGCAACGCGGTACAGCGCCACTCGCCGGTGGTGCCGGCCCTGTCGCTAGACAGCGCGCGTGGTGCCCTGTTGTGGTGGGGGCTTACCTTGTTGACGGCTGCCCTGGGTGGCTGGGCTTCAGCCAATGCGCCGGGCTTCTATGGCAGTCTGCAACAACCCGGCTGGGCGCCGCCGCCTTCGGTGTTTGGCCCGGTATGGGGGCTGTTGTACCTGTTGATGGGCGCGGCGGCGTGGCTGGTCTGGCGCCACCGCCACACGGTTGAGGGCAGCACCGGCCTGGTCTGGTACGCGCTGGCCTTGCTGCCCAATGCGCTCTGGTCCTGGCTGTTTTTCAACTGGCATCTGGGGGCCTGGGCGCTGCTGGACATCACCGTGCTTTGGCTGCTGCTGGCGCTCACCGTCCGTTCCTTCTGGCGGGTGCGGCCGCTGTTTGGCGCGCTGTTGTTGCCCCTGTGGGCCTGGGTGTCGTTCGCCGGGGTGTTGAACGCCACGCTCTGGCTGAGCAACCGGAGCGTGCTGGGCTGACCCTTGCCCTGGCGTTGCGCTTGTCGTCAAGCCATGGCAAGGCGGGTGCCTGTCCTACAGGCCGGGGCTCTGGTGTCCGACCCCCGGGAGCGCTGTGCCCGCGCACGATAGGTTTCCATGAACCTCCACCACGCCATGCACGCAGCTTCCGAGGGCGCCTTGCCGGGCATGCCTTCGGCGCATCCAGCTCACCGTTCACCGTTGCCCTCACGCCGCGAGCGGGGCTGGTGGTCCATGGGCAAGGCCACGGTGCAAGGCTGGATCGATGACCGCGCCGCCAGCATGGGGGCTGCACTGTCGTACTACACCTTCTTTTCCATGGCGCCCCTGCTGCTGATCGTGATTTCGTTGGCGGGGTTGTTGCTGGGCCGCGAGGCGGCGCAGGGCCACCTGATGGACGAGCTGGTGGGGCTGTTTGGTCAGCAGGCGGCAGCGTCGATCCAGGCCATGGTGGCCAGTGCCCGCGAACCAGCAGAAAGCTGGTGGGGCACGGTGGTGGGCCTGGGCGCGATGCTGGTGGGTGCGACCACGGTGTTTGCCGAGTTGCAGGGCGCATTGGACCGCATCTGGGAGGCTCCAGACCGACCGGCCGGAACCGGCCTGTGGGGGCTGTTGCGCGCACGCGTGCTGTCTTTCGGTTTGATCCTGGGGCTGGCTTTTTTGCTGATGGTGTCGCTGGTTGTGGGTGCGGTGGTCACGGCGCTGGGGCGCTGGTGGAGCAGCGCGCTGGGATCCTGGGAATGGGTCGCCCAGGGCTTGAACTTCGGCGTGGGCTACCTGCTCACTTCGGTGATTTTTGCGATGATTTACAAGCTGATGCCCCGGGCCCATGTGCAGTGGAAAGATGTTTGGGTGGGTGCGGTGGTGACTTCGTTGCTGTTCAGTGTGGGCAAGTTCCTGATCGGGCTTTATCTGGGCGCCACCGGTATCGCGTCGGCTTACGGCGCCGCAGGGTCCATCGTGGTGGTTCTGGTGTGGGTCTATTACTCGGCGCAGGTGTTTTTGCTGGGCGCGGAGTTCACCTGGGTATACGCCCAGGCGCGGGGTTCACGCAGCGGGCAGAACAGGCCTGTATAGAGCTTTTGCAGGCACGCCGTGCCAACCAGGGTGGCGCCGCGCCGGGATCATGCGGCCTTCGAATCGAAACAGCTTCGGCGGCAGGCGTGGTTGTACAACGCATCCAGGTGCCTTCGGCGAGCAAAAGGGATGTCGACGGCCGCACGCCGTTCCGCGGCCATGGGGGCCGGCCTCTGGAGCTGCATGAGGCGCCGCTTTGAAGGGCGCGCAATTCAAGTGAGAGCCCGAGTGGCGAGTCGCTGCACGCGGAAAGCCCGGCGATTCAGGCCGGGTTTTTTGGTGATGGTGTTGGGCCAGGGTATTGAGGAAGGTGTTGGGGCGCCGGGGCGTTTCAGCGTGGCGACGCTTCTGGCGAATCGGCAGTGGTGGGTGCAGCGGAGGCTGGGTGCTCGCACTCCTTGGCGGCCGAGCGTTTGTTGATGTCGGCGATCCAGGCGGTCAAGGCCCCGGTCAATGCCAGCTGTACCGGGGCCTGGCTGAGCTGTTGCCAGACCATGCCGCCCAGGTTGTTGCGCCAAGGGTCGGCCTGGGCTTTGATCGACCGGGTGATCCAGGGCAGGATCACCACCACAGCTGCGCCTGCAGCGCCGCCCACGGCGAGCGCGGCCCAGGGGTGCTGTCGAATGATGGGCTTGGCTTCGTGGGCCAGCGTACCGGCGACGAGATCGACCGATGCGTGCCAGGGCTGGCGCGTCCACCAGCGACGACCCAAGGCCCTGGTGGTGCGCCAGACGGCATTGACCAGGCCGTTGCGCTCTGCTCGCGCCATCAAGCCGGCCAGGCCATTCCAGACAGGGGGCTGCGTGGACGATTTGTCGCCGGCGTGTGGGCGTCGAACGGGCTCTGGGTAGACATGAACGATGAGCTGGGTGCGCGATGCTTCTATGCGGTGCAGCGCAAGGGCCTTTCGCTCAGCAGGCGAGAGGATGGCGGCGTGGGGCGTGGGGCCGTGGCTCATTCGTCATCCAGTACTTTGAGTGTGGCCAGATCCTGGGACACTTGCTGGCGCAGGGCCGTGAAGGGCGCTTGCTTCTTTGCGGCCAGAGCGCTGCAGCCCAGACCCGCACCGATCAGCAGCGGTACCCCGGGAATCACCCAGAGCAGCCAGGGCAGGGGCATCGCGTGCAAGGGCAGGGCCGCAAGCAGCAATCCTGCTGTTCCAGCCAGCAGCAGACCCAGGGCCAGCAGCACCGCAGCGGCCACGCAGACCACCGCATGCCGTTTCCAGCGGGCAGCCCATTCATCGAGCTCGGCCGATGCGAGATCGGTGTAGGCGTCGGCGTGTTCCAGCAGCAAGCCGGGCCGCTTGGCGAAGGCGATGAAGGCGGGGTGAATCAAGGGGGTGGTCCTGGGCGGTAGTCAACGGGCCACCGTGATGGTCACGGTGGGGGGCAAACGGGGACGGGTCGAATGCCCTCCTCGGCGGTGGCAGGCGAGAAGGGCTCGAGCCCCTTCGGTTTTTCCTCGATCAATAGCGGTTGCTGTCGCGACGGCGGGTGGCCCAGCCCACCAGCAAGGTGGCGGCAGCGCCGGCGGCTGCGGCCATCAACAGGGCTTTGGTCGGTTCTCTGCGCACATAGTCTGCTGTTTGTTCACTGGCTTTGTTGGCCTTGACGGCCACGGTGGAACCCGCAGCGCGGGCCTTGTCAATGCCAGAGCGGGCCAGTTCTTCGGCTTGGATGGCTGCACGCGACAGGGTGACAGGAACCGCCTCCTTGACCTGGCGCAAACCGGCCTGGATGGATTTTTCGGCGTCGGCGACCGCGTGCTGGGCGCTGTCGATGGCGTTGTCGGCCTTGGCGGCGGTTTTGGCCACGGTCTTCTCGGCGAGTTCGGCACCGTTGTCGACCATCTCTTCGGTGGTCTCAACGGCGTTTTTGGCTTTGCTGGTCATGGGTAACTCCTGATTTGAACGATGGGGGGAGGGCAATGGCGCTGGTCGGTGGGACAGCGCGGGTCGCTACTTCTTCTTCAGGCTGAAGAGAAACGAAACCAGGGCCATGACGAGGAAAACCACGAACAGGATCTTGGCGATTCCGGCAGCACCCGCGGCGATACCGCCAAAGCCCAGCAAGGCTGCGATCAATGCAACGACAAAAAATACGACGGCGTAGTGCAACATGGTGCTCTCCTGATAGGGGCCGGCGTCATGTGACGTGGCCTTGGGTTGATGTCAACGCAGCAACTTTTGGTGCGTTGGAACCAGTTTAGGAAAGCGTGGTGGGCCGGTGTGTCGGCCAACAGCAGGGGTGGACGTAGGACAGGGCCCACATGTCGGGCCACTGCCTCAACCTGTGCGAAGCGTGGGAGTGCCCACCGCAGGGACGCCCCCCCGGCATTGCACTAAGGCGTGGCCTTGGTGATCAAGCGTTCCTCGGGGGCCAGGGGTTCCAGCCACCCGAGTTGCTGTTCCAGTACCGCCACTGTGGCCTCCGAGGCATCGGTGCCCGTGGCTTGCCGCGCCGTGATCCGGGCGCGCAGCACGTCGATGGGGGCTTCGGGTGCGAGGATGTGAAACGGGCAGTCTGCGGCCATGGCCAGCGCGGCAAAGGCATCCCGTTCCGAGCGGCGCAGGAAGGCCGCGTCAACCAATACGCTCCAGCCATCGTTGAGCAGCATGCGCGCCCGCGACAGCAGCGACGCGTAGGTGTCGGTGTGGGCTTGCGGCGTGTAGAGGCCGGCGTTCAGGCCCGATCCGCTGGGCGCGAGCGCACTCACGCCGTGCAGCCGCTTGCGCTCCACATCCGAGCGCAGCCGGATCGCCCGCCCGCTCGTCTCGGCTTGCAGCCATTGGCTTGATGCCCAGGTTTTTCCGCTGCCTGAAAGCCCGTGGGTGATCACCAGTTGAGGGGGGGGTGGATAGGCAATGTCTTGCGCCAGCGCGAGATAGCGCCGGGCCTCGGCCAGGCTCGCGTCGGCTTCTGGAGAAGCGCCAGGGCCACCCAGTTGATCCAGCCGAATCGCCGCAATCTTGGCGCGCACCCCCGCTCGGTAGCTCGCGAAAAAACTCCACACGGTGGGTGCCGACACGTCGCCGCTGTCATCCAGCCAGTCGCTGAGCAGGGCATTGGCCAAACCCGGCCGGCGGTGGTTCAACAGGTCCATCCAGGCGAACGCGATGTCGCTGGCCACATCGGTCCAGCGCAGCTCGTCGTTGAATTCGATGCCGTCAAACGGCAGCACCTCGCCGTTGATCACCACCATGTTGGCCAGATGCAAATCGCCGTGGCCTTCGCGCACACGGCCTTTTTGCCGCCGTCGCGCCAACAGGGGTTCAATGGCCACGAACAACTGTTCCGTCCATTCACTCAGCGCGCGCACCAGGGCGAGGTCGGCAGGCGCGGTCAGCAAAGCACGCAATTGGTTGAAGTTTTCGCGCGGCCAGCGCATGGCCGCTGCCGGGTGACTCCATGGTTGGGTTCCATCGGCCACCGCGGCTCTGGACTGGAATTTCACCATGCGACGTGCGAGCGAGGCGATGTGCGCGGGGGTCAGCTCGCCGCGCTCGCACAGGTGGTCAACCCGCTCTGTCTCGTTGAACCGCCGCATCTGCACGGCGAATTCGATCGCCTTCGACGCGTTGGCGGGATGTGCTTCTCCCCAGCGAGGCGCCTCTGGCGTGCCCAGAACGGGAATGACTCCCATGTAGAGCTGGGTATCGGGTTGGTCGTGGGTCTGAAAGCGCCGGTTCACGCGGATCTCGGTCTCGCATGCCCGCTGTCGCAGGGCCAGGGTGCTGAAATCCATGAACGGAAAACGCACCGGTTTTTTGATCTTGTAGGCGAATTCGCCCGCCAGAAGCACCCAGGCACCATGTGTTACCACCAGATCAACCTGGTCCACGGCGTGTGGATAGTGCACCGGGTTGAGCAGGGCGGTGATCAAGGGCGGAAGCGCGTCATTCATGGCGCTCACTGTATGTCAGTGGCGTTGCCGGATCCTGACACGGGCCTTTTTCTGGCTTCAATGTCCCCAACGCGCCCGACCCGTTGGCCGCCATCGCCTTGCGGCGCCGGACAGGGCACGCAGGGCGTTCAGGGCGAGGCGGTGGGCAGCGCTGACCAGGGCGGCGGATTTGTGGCCCGCGCAACGTTGGCGCCTGCGGGATCACCCATGCCGCTGATCAACGCCAAGGCGTCAGCGCCCATGTTCTGTGCAAGCTCGGCCAGCAAGCGGCTTTCGGTCTCACTCATGGTGTGGCCGGCGGGCGCGTGCAGCGCCAGCACACCCACCACTTGCCCGGCTGCATCCAGCAGCGGCACACCTGCAAAAAAACCCCGCTGCCGGTACACCGCGTGTGACGCGCCGAGGTGGCGTGCGTCGCTGAGCAAGTCGTTCAACCGCAGTGCCCCGGCGCTGGACAAGACCCGCCCCAAGGGAGACATGGGTTCTGGCGTCGATTCGGTGCGCCAGCCCGCCTGGCCGGGCATGCCGGCGAACAGGCAACGCACGCCCGGGCCAGGGGTTTTCAGGGTCAGGCTGGCCACTGGCACACCAAACACCTCCGCCGTGCGCTGGACAGCGCGGGCGAGACGAACTTGCCCGGGTGGTTCCAGTGGCGCGGCCGTCGGGCTGCCGGGTTCTGGTTGACCCGGAGGGCTGGAGCCGCTGGTTGGCCCGCCACCGCTGGCAGAGCCGTCCCCCGATGTCTGGACCGGGGTCTCATCCATCAGCGTTTGCAACTGGGTCAACACCGCATCCACCCCCATGGTCTGGGCCTGGTCGGGGGTGGCCATGGCTTCGGGCACACACCAGCCCACCAGATGGATCTGTGCCTGAGGCCACAGACGGCGAAGACGGCGGCATTGTTGGCGAGCCTGTGTCTGCGGTGTGGCGTTGAGGGTGCAGAGGTGGATCGTCTGTACGTTGGACCATGCCGATCGCGCTGATGGCCCCTCCATGAGGTCGGCCATGGGCACCGCCAGCGCGGCGCGTTTTTGCTGCACGAAGGCGTGCGCCAAAATATCGGCGGACAGGGCATCCATCTCGGTGCGCAGGCCCACGCAGAGCAAGGTCGGTAGCGAGGCAGAACCGGTCGCCGCCGTACCGTCGTCGGCGCGCAGTTCTTCGATCAGACGCGCCGTGCCGGCGAGCAGGCGGTGGCGGTGGGCCGCCGTGGCCCCTTGTGCGTTCTGGCGGTGGGCCAGGGCCAGCATGGGCAGCGCGGTGTCGCTGTAAAAGCGGGCGAGCGAACCCTGTTTCACGCGTTCAAACGCGAGGTCTTCGGCCTCGTCGAAGTCGCCTGCAATCAGGCGGTGGTACAGCTGGGTGGGTTCGTCGAACACCGGCTCGCTGCCCAGCAACACATCCAGAAAACGCAGCGGTGCCAGGTGGCGTCCGATGACCACCAGGCACACCGTCAGAGGCGTTGCCAGTACCAGCCCCATGGGCCCCCATAGCGAAGCCCAGAAGGCCGCAGAAATCAACACCGCCAACGGCGAAACCCCGGTGCTGCCGCCATAGGCCAGGGGCTCCACAATGTTGTTGCTGATCAGCTCCAGGGTGGCGATCAGTCCGATGGTCCAGAACACCATCGACCAGCCCGGATCCACGGCAAAGGCCATGACCATGGGGAAAATCGCGCCCACTGCCGGTCCGAGATAAGGCACAAAGCGCAACACCGCCGCCAGGCCGCCCCACAACCACGCGCCAGGCACCCCGATCCACCACAGCCCCAGTGCCATGGGCAGGCCGTAACCCAGGTTGACCATGACCTGGGCCAGCAGATACCGGCTCACCCGCTCGGCCGATTCGGTCATGGCATCGGCCATCAGATGCTGGTCGCCGCCCATCAGACGCAAGAGACGGTCGCGCAGTTCGTGCCGTTGCAGCAGCATGAACACCAGCAAGATCACCACCAGCGCGGCCGTGCCCAGCTGCACACCCACCGAGGTGATCAGCTCCCAGGTGAGGGGGCCAGCATTGTCGGGCTCCACCGCCACCCGTGTGACGCGCGCAGCCGGTTTTTTGTCGCCCATCTTGAGCACTTCTTTGGCGGCGTCCAGCTCGCCTTCGACCATGCCCATCAAACGGGAAACCTCCTTTGTTGCACCCGAGGGCACCAGCGCCGGGCGCAGATCGCGCAGTTTTTTCTGGATGTTCTTTCGGTGTGTGGGCAGCTCGCGGCCGAGTTCACCGACCTGCTGGGCGGTCATGAAGGCGGCGCCAGAAATCAGTGCCAGGGTGACCGTGATGACCACGCCCACCGCCACACTGCGTGGTATTGACCAGCGGCGCAGCCAACTGACCAGTGGGTCCAGCACAAACGCCAATAGCGCTGCCAGCGCCAGCGGAATCAGCAAAGACTGTCCCACGTACAAACCCAGGATGCCCAGCGCGATGGCCGCGCCCGACAACACAAAGCGCTGCACGCCAGGCATCACCGGCTGGGTCCCTTCGCTGTTTATCGGCGTGCCTGGCGTCGCAGGGTAGGCGCTGCGAGGCGCTCGCGAAGAGGCGGTTGATGGATTGTCGTTCATGGGGCTTTCCGAGGTGCGGGAACAGAGGCCTTGCGGGCTTCGGATCTGGGCGTGGGGGCACAGGGCATGGTGTCCGCGTTGTGGCCCACATCGATGAATGCCAACAAGGCCGCTGGCGGCGCCACGCTGCCCAGGGCCAGCGCACCGGCCGCGCGGGCCAGCAGGCCTTTGGCCTCGATGCCCACGGCGGGGTCTTTGAGCTGGCCGCCCACCGTGACCGGTGAGCGCAGCGACAGCGGCGAAAAGTCTTTGGGTTCCGAGACCACGCGCAGCTGGATCGCCTCGCTCTTGAAGCTCAGGCCGCCCTGCATGCGCAAGGTGCTGTCGGCGTTGTCCAGCACCGCATGGCGCGACTTCACCACGCCGTCCTGCACCACCGCATCCACCGCTGCGCAGTTGAGCTTCAATGGCTCGTCGCCCTTGACCAACATGCCCAGCGCCTGGGCCGCGTCCAGCCCTGCGGCTTCGGTGACCAGTTGCGACAGCTGGCCATCGGTGACCCGCAGCTGGAGCTGGCCGTTGGCCGAGCCCAAAATCTCGGCCACGCTGCGGCCCTGGCCCTTGAGCTGGGCTGACGCGTCCAGTGTGCCGCTCATGTAGGAGCGTGCATCGGGCTGCCCGCCCTTGGCGTCTTTCGCATCGTCTTTGCTCAGGCCGCGGATCCAGCTGTCCAGATCCACTTCGGCGAAACGCAGCGCCGCTTCCCATTGCGGCACCTCGCCTTTTACTTCAAACGCCGTCGAGCCCGACAAGGCGCCTCCGGCCACGCGTGCGCTGAGGTCGGAGAGTGCCAAGCGGCTGTTGGCCAGCTGCAGGTGCAGCTTGAGGTCCTGAACGGGTGCCAGCGTGGGCGTGCCGAAATCCAGCTGCTTCAGGTCGACCTGAACGTCGGCGTCCATCTGGCCCAGGCTGGGCACATCGAAGTGCTCGTCGGGCAAGACCCGGTCCGAGCGGCGGGGCGGCTTGTCGGCACCCACGGCGGGGGCCAGGTCGGCCAGCGCGAGCCGGGCACCGCCCAGCGCACCTGTGAGCCGTGGCGGCTGCACATCGGTCTGGAACTTCAGGTTGGCGGTGAGCGAGCTGCTGCCCACCGTGGCCTCGTCGCTCACCACCGTCCAGGTTGAGCCCTGGCGCACCACCTGGGCCTTGAGCCGGTAAGGCGGTGTTTCGGGCAAGGTGACTCCCAGCGGTGCCGCGCTGGCCTGCAGCGAATCGCCACTGATGGCGAGTTGGCCTTTCACCCCTTGGCCGGTCCAGAGTGCGCCTGCTGCGCCATCGAAGGCCAGCTCGGTGCTGCCGATGCGCCCGCGGAGCCGCAGCGGGGTCAGCGGTGCGCTGTTGACGGTTTTCAGCAGCAGGGGCAGGTCGGCGCTGGCCTGGGCCTGGAGCTCGATCGGTGCGTCGCGGTAGCGGCCTTCGGCCGTGGCTTGCCAGGGTAATTTGTCGTCCGCTTCGCTGCTGCGCCGGATGGTGGCGTTCAACGCGATGTCCAGCATTTCGTCGCGAAATTCAACCTCGCCCTCGCGTAAGACCAGCCGTTCGATCTCGGGCAAAGGCGCGGGCTCGGCTTTGGGTGGGGTGGGTTCTTCGGGGTCGCCGGGCAGGATGTCCCAGCTCGCGGCGCCGCTCTTGAGGCGCACCGCGTGTGCGTCGATGCGGTCGGCCTGCAGCGATTTCACGCGCAGCGTTTCCCCCTTGCTCGCGCGCCAGACATCGCTCCAGCGCCATTGCACCGCCAGGTTGTTGGCCTTCAACAGGTGGGGCACAACCACTCCGCCGCCCGCGCCCAACGTGATCCGCTCGACGCTCATCATTGGGCTCACCAGCAGCCGGGTGCGATAGCGCCCATCGAGCGTGATGTCCATACCCGTTCGGCTTTGAATCTGTTGTTCCAGCGGATCGCGCAAGAAGGGCCAGCCCGTCAGCTCGCCCAGTGCCACCGCACCTACCACCACACTGCCCACGATCAACGCCTTGCGTCCGGTGGATTTGGTGCGATTTTTTGTCCGATCGGGCTTGGTCGAAGGCGCGCTGGGTGGGGTCGGGTGCGTTTGGGGAGTCTGATCTGGCATGTTGAATCCTGTGGCGTGCCCCCGAAGCCGCAGTGGCGCGGGGCGTTCGCAACCCGCACACGCAGGGGTTGGCTTCATGGTCGCTGGCCGGGGCGCGCTTCGCTGTCAGTCCGCCGCCCGCGCCCGTGTAGGACGAGGCTTACTTGGTGCAGGCTTGAACACCTCGCCCGCATCTGGCGCCGAATCGCTGTGCCAGCGCGGCGTCGCGGCCCCTGACCTACAAACCCTGACCGATTACGGCAAGGCTTTGGGTATCGGCTTGCGAGAGCGGGGTGTCTTGACTGCGGCGGGGGTGAGCGGGCTCTGACATGCCGAGGCGCTTGCTTGGAGATAAGCGAGCGACAGGCGTGCAAGCTGTTCGCGAAACACGGGCAAGCGCGCGGCGATCTGATCCCCTTCAAATACCTGGCGCGTGCCGCCAACGACCACCGCGACCCAGCTGAACACCACCGGTTCCAGATCGTCAAACCGGGTGTTTTCTGCGCTGCCCAAGAGCTCGCACGCGGCTTGGTGCAAGCGCCGCATCATGGCATCGGCCAAATCCTTCAAGTCCAGATCCGCAGAGGCGTAGTAGAGGGCGCGTGAGGCCTCGGGGTGGCCGATCTTGGCATCCAGATAGGCTTTGACAAAAGCATTGCTGCAGTCGGCCAGGGGCTTGCCCCGGTGTTGTTGGCAAGCGGTTTCCACTGCTGTGTTCGCCTTGTCCAGATGCCGGCTCACCAAGGCATAGAGCAGCGCTTCTTTCCCGGGGAAGTATTGGTAGAGCGTGCCGATCGAAACCCCGGCCCGTTCGGCCACGCGGCCGGTCGTCAGGCCGCGAGCGCCACCGTGCAGCAAAACCTGAATGCTTGCCTCGAAAACCGCCTCCACCGTCACCTTGGAACGCGCCTGAGACGGTTGTTTGCGCGGCTTCAGCCTGCTGGGTTGTGAGCGTGTCATATGCGAGTTCCAAAACTGAGGGATGCGTCATATATTTTGAACGCAGCGATCAACCTGAGGAAAAAATTCCATGACAGACCATACCCGGCGCATTGCGCTGATCACCGGCGGCAACAAGGGCCTCGGTTTTGAAACGGCGCGGCAGATCGGTCAACAGGGCCATATGGTCCTTCTGGGCGCGCGAGATCCATCGCGCGGCGAGGCCGCCGCCGCCAGCTTGAGGGCGGAGGGCATCGATGCCCGCTACCTGGCGCTCGACCTGACCGAGCGGGCCACCATCGTGGCGGCCGCGCGCGAGATTCAGGCCACCTACGGCCGGCTGGACGTGCTGGTCAACAACGCTGGCGCAGCGTCCCCGGCCGATGGCCCGGTCAGCAGCGTCGATGTGGCTTCGGTTCGCAGCGTGTTCGAGGTCAATTTTTTCGGCACGCTTGAGGTCATACAGGCAATGCTGCCGCTGTTGAAAGAGTCCACGGCGGGGCGCGTGGTCAATGTGTCGAGCACGCTTGGTTCTCTCGCACTGCAAAGCGACCCAACGTGGGAGTTTTCGCCCTTCAAGCCCACGGGCTACAACACGGCGAAAGTGGCGTTGAACATGTTGACCGTGCATTTGGCGGCCGAGTTGCTCGACTCAGGCATCAAGGTCAATTCGGTGGCCCCGGGCTACACCGCCACCGATCTGACCGGCGGGAGCGGGCAGTCGGTGGCTCAAGGGGCTGCGGCCTCGGTTCGTATGGCGCTCTTGCCAGACGACGGCCCTACCGGCGGGTTTTTCAGCGTGAACGGCACCGAACCCTGGTGATCCTTTGGTCGGCCGCCCAGAAAATCGGGGGCGGCTTCGTGGCCGCTGAGCAAGGCCTGCGCCACGGTCAACCCGCCTCCCGAGCGCGCCGCTGTAGGTCGGGGCACGCTCCAGTGTGCCTGTCGTGGAAAAATGGGCCGACCACTCTGGTATTCAAAAAACCCCACACCTGTTCACCCTGGAGACGCCCGCCCATGAACCTGGCCCACCTGCTGCTCAAACAAGCCCGGCGCGACCCGAGCCGCCCCGCGATCTTCAGTGGCGCCGACTGTGTGGCCACCCACGGCGAATGGGCCGAGCGGGCCGCCCGTGTGGGCGCCCGTTTGCAGGCCCAAGGCCTGGTGCCCGGCGACCGCGTGGTGCTGTTCATGCACAACCACCCGCGCTACCTGGAATTGCTGTTCGGTGCCTGGTGGGCGGGGCTGGTGGTGGTGCCGGTGAATGCCAAGCTGCACGTCAAAGAGCTGCAGTGGATCGTGGACAACGCGCAGGTCCGCTGGGCGTTTGTATCGAACGGCACCGTGCCCAACCCGGCAGAAGTCACCGGACTCGACGGTGTGATGGATGTGGATTCGGGCGAGTGTGGTGCGTGGCTGAACGAAGGCGCAGGGCTGAGCGACATCGAAGCGCGCTCGCCCGACGACACCGCCTGGCTGTTCTACACCAGCGGCACCACCGGCCGACCCAAGGGTGTGATGATCACGCACCGCAACTTGATGACCATGGGCCTCACCTATTTCAACGATGTGGACCCCATCGCCGCGGAGGACGCCATTGCCTATGCCGCCCCCATGTCACACGGCGCGGGGCTCTATGCCATTCCCCATCTCATGGCCGGCGCGCGCCACGTGGTGCCCGCCTCGGGCGGGTTCGACGCCGCCGAGCTGTTCGCGCTGGGTCGCGAGATCGGGCCGCTGTCGTTGTTCGCCGCGCCCACCATCGTCAAGCGCATCGTGGAGCAAGCCGAGTTGGAGCAGCGGTCGCCCGCCGAGTGCGGCCACAGCTTCAAGACCATCGTCTATGGCGGTGCACCCATGTACGCCGCCGACATCCAGCGCGCCTTGCGGGTGATGGGCCCGCGCTTCGTGCAGATCTACGGCCAGGGCGAAAGCCCCATGACCGGCACCGCGCTCAGCCGCGCTCAGATTGCCAATGCCACACACCCGAGCCACGCTGAGCACCTGGCCTCTGTGGGCGTGGCGCAAACCCCCGTGGGCATCCGCGTGGCCGGGCCAGACGGACAGGCGCTGCCGCCCGGTGAAGTGGGCGAGGTCTTGATTCAGGGCGACAGCGTGATGGCCGGTTACTGGCGCAACCCCGAGGCCACTGCCTCAGCCATTCGAAACGGCTGGCTCTGGACCGGCGACATGGGCGCGCTCGACGCCGAAGGTTTCCTCACCCTCAAGGACCGCAGCAAAGACCTCATCATCAGTGGCGGCTCCAACATCTACCCGCGCGAAGTGGAAGAGGTGTTGCTCACGGCGCCCGGGGTGGCCGAGGTGGCCGTGGTGGGCACACCCGACGCCGAGTGGGGCGAATCCGTGGTGGCATTTGTTGTGCCGCAGGCAGGGCTTTCCGTGGCGCTGGATGCCCAGGCGCTGGACGCTTTCTGCCTGGAGCATATTGCCCGTTTCAAAAGGCCCAAGCGCTATGAAATTGTGGATTCCCTGCCGAAGAACAACTACGGCAAGGTGTTGAAAACGGCGTTGCGGGAGCAGGTCGATTTGGGCGAGAAGGGCAAGACCTGATTGCAACGCTTGTGTTCGCGGGGTGTGCCATTTTTGCGCCCTTGCAGGAACAGGGCAACGGCCATCTGGTGTCTTTGCGATGCGGCTGAGGGTGTGATCCCGGCGCTGCTCAAAACGCCCCCGGTTGCGGCTCGGTTTGCCAGCGTTTCGGGTCGGGTTCAAAGACTGCGTCGTAGTTCAGCTCCAGCAACGCACAGACCGCTCGCCCCAATGACAGACCCAGGTGTTTTTGTGCAGCCTGCGCACCACCGTCGTCCAGGTCGGCCGCATTGGCAAAGGCGGTGAACTGGGGCCAGTTCGTGGCGAACTGGGTGGTCAGAATGCTGGCCAGATCGTAGGACAGCGCATTGCCGTCATCGGTTCGGGTGAACGAGTCACCCGACCAGAATTGCTGGATCTCGGGCGCTCCCCAAAACGCCTGGTGGCGGCGGTGAAGAAGCTGGGCGTCGTGGCCGCCCCGGTGTGAGCCGTTGGACCTGGGGTAGAAGCGGTGTTCGGTGTTCACGGCCAGTCCCTCGTTGAGCCAGGCTGGAATGTGCAGGTGGGTGAGGCAGGCGTGGGTGAGTTCGTGAACGATGGTGGGCTCGATGGCCAGCAGTTCGTTTTTGACCACGATGAAGTGGCCACAACCGGCGTTCAGGTACATGCCGCTGCTGAAAGCAAACTCGCCTTCATCGGGGTAGTGGTTGCTGGCGTAGCGGTAGTAGCTGTCCTGATCGTCAAAGACCACCAGGATGTCGTAGCCCCATTCTTTCAAGGCAGCGACGCCTTTGAGTGTGTGCAATACGCGCTGCCTTGAGCGGCTGACGTGGGACAGCGTGGCCCGCGCCGCCACATCGTCGAGCGAAGACAGCAGGGCCACATCGTCGAGCGTGCGAATCGTGTAGCCCGCACCCAGCGCGCTTTGCAAGCGCTGCAGCCAAGCGATCTCGCACCGGACCCAGGCCTGGGCCTGATCGGCTTCACTCGGGATCGTGGTGATCCATTTCAAGATCGTGTGCCAGTCAGGCAGCGGGAACCCGTTCACTTCGGGCATCAGGGCGGGCAGGTCGATGGCTGCTGCCCCGGCTGCCTCGAGTCGATCGGGTTGTTTGTCGATGGGCGGTGTTGACGACGGCTGTGGGTTGTTGCCTGGCTTTGTTGAAGAAGCAAAGAGTTGCTGGACGAATTTGAACATCTGTGGGTGGGTGTGTTCTTGGTTTGGCTGACCGCGGCAGGTCGGGCAGGGGTGTCAATTCGGTCTGGGGATGGCAGAGGCCCTGAAAGGCGGAAAAGACACGAGCCGAATTCGATTTCCCCGTCAGAAAAACGAGCGGCAGCGGCTCAGTGTTTTCGTTTGCTCAATGGTTGATTGGCGTAGTAACCCTGAAATTGGGCTGCGGTGTTGTCGATTTCATTTTGAGGCGCGTTGAACCGGCGCATCGATGCAATCTGGAACTGGATGCATTTGGACTCTGCGATATTGCCGGTCCAGATGTTGTCTGGCACCCGGCTATTGGGGTGTGCGCCCTTGTGGTCGTGATAGAGCTTGGAGTGATAGGCGTCATGCGCGATGCTCGCCGCAGCCCACGTCACGGAATACATGGCCGTGGCGTCACTCATGTTGAAGGTCGGTATCTCCGCGGTGGCGTCCATCCCGCTGTGGGCGGCCTGCTCGATTTTTCCCACGTACCCGGTCACGACCACGTAGGTGCGCGCATCCCGGGTTTTCAAAAGTGCCAGCGCTTCGCGAACCCTCGCTTGAAACTGGGCATCGCCGACGATCAGTGGATCCTTGCCGCCCGCCAGCGGTGGAAACGCAGGCCCATCGTCCGAAGCTGGCGCATCTGCGTGTCTCACAGGGCTCGCCTTTCCGGTATCGCAAGGCGACGCTTGGTAGGCCACCCGACCATCCGGCAAATCACACCGAACGATTTGCGCCAGGGCGGGCAAGGCGATCAAACAGCCGGCGAGTGCGAAGACGGGTTTCATTGTGGTGCTGATGGGTCAATGGGTGAAGGTCTTTCGCGCAATGGAGACGATCGCTGTCTTCTTCGAACCGTTGCGATGCCCATGGGCTGTTTTGTGGTTTGAACCGGCCTTTTTGTAGTCTGGAATGCCCGCGAAAGTATAGGGTTCCCCTTTTCATTTTTAGGCTTCAGAAATGGGCAAAAGGCCAAATTCGACACCAATCTGTGGTCATGGTGTGTTGGCTTGACCCACCACAACCCCCAGACTTCCGAGCCTTTGAAGAGGCCTTCGCCCTGCGCCAACGCCATGCAGGCTGAGCGTTGACCACGGTGGCGGCATGGATGCACTGATATCGGGGCTGTTTGGTAGACTTTTGTTTCGTCGAACCCCCGGCGAAGGCAGGCCACCCATCTCTCTTGGTCGTTCCTCTTGAACATCTTTCTATTTGCGATCTTGCTGGCCGTCTTTCTTTTCGGCGGGCACTCGGCGCTTCACTGGGGGAGTGTTCTCATGGCCCGCCGTGCGCTGCTGCGGCGCGCAAGCCATGCCCCTGAAAACCTGGAGCGAGCCTGGGTCGAGAGCCTGGAAGGTGACGGGTCTCCTAGGCTGTGGCTTCAGTTCACCGGGGAACCTCCCCAGACGGCTGCTCAGGGAGGCACGGGCTGTGCCAAAGCGGTCAAACGCTTGAAAGCAGCCGGCATCAGGGTCTGACCAGCGCCCTTCCGCAGCACGTGCCCCGGACCTGTCAGTCAAGGGGGCCGCCTGTGTCCAGCCCGGTTCTGGTCAGTCTATGGATGCCATCCCTTCGGCCTGACCGCCAAGTCCCGGCTCCAACCCTCTCAGCGCTCAGCGATGCGGTGCAACGAGACCACCGACATGCCGGGGTTTTGTGCTCACCCCTGCGCGAGGGAAGCAAGGGCCCCGGCAGCACGCAGGCCAGCTTCGCTGCCACCGCCCCGCGCAACGCCGAGGCCAAAACGGTCACCGCACCCTGCGGACTGACCGCAGAGGGCCCGATCCTGTGCGACGCTTTGGCCAATTGGTTAAAATATAGGGTTTACCCGAATCGTTCGGGGAAAACCTCGCATCGACCCTGACCATTTTTTGTGAACAACCTTCAATTTGCCATCTTGCTGGCCACCGTTCTTTTCGGGGGGCATGCGGCGCTTCACCGGTGGGACATCCGGCAGACCCGCCGTGCGTTGCTGCAACGCGCCTTGCGTTTCCCTGAATACGTGGCGCGAGCCTGGGTGGAGGGACAGGCAGATGACGGCACGGCGAAGCTGTGGCTTCAGTTCACCGGCGGACAGCCCCACGTGGCCGCCCAGGGGCGCACTGCGGTGCCCGAGGCGGTCGCCCGTTTGAGCGCAATGGGCATCGACGTTGAATGTGGTGCTTTGCAGAAGAAAGAACTGGGTGCAGGCATTGGCGGGCATGTCAGCGGGCAGTCTGGCCAGCAGCGTTCGCGCGCGCTTTCAGATGTCAGCCCAACGGCCCTCGCCCGGCTTTTCCGCTGGCGCTTGCAGTCCATGGTGCGCCGCGCAGGCGCCTTCGCCCGGCGTCTCAAGCAGGCAGGGTAGCAATGCCCCCTTTGGGGCGGATTTGACTGTTTCGGCGCCGACCAGCCCGCTCATCAGCGCTCGGCGATGTAGTGCTGCAAGACCACGGAAGTGCCGGGCTGGAGGAAGCCCAGGAGCTGTGCTTCCAGTTCCTTGTCGGCCACCGTGGTGCGGGCGCGCTGGTGCAGATAGTCGGCCCAACTGGACACGATGAACCGCTCCACGTAGCGATTGGATTCGCCCAGGTCGTGGTAGATGCGCCAGAAAGTGGCGCCGTCCCGTCGCCGGGGGGCTTTCAGCAGCGACAGTGCGTTGAGAAAATTGGTCGCTTGACCCGGCACGATGCGGTAGCTCAGTTCCACCGCGATCGGGCCAGCACTGGGCTGGGGGGCGTCGGCCACCATCAAGTCCTCAAAAGGAACCACCTGGGTCACGTCTTTGTGCTCTCCCATGCGCAGCGGGAACAAAGGCCCCAGCAGCGCGCCAAGCAACATCGCCGCCGCCGCCAGGCACAGTGCAGCGGGCAAACTGGCGAGGCTGGCCAGCGCACCCCACAAGGCCGAACCAAGCGCAAAGGACCCCAGGGCCGACAAGACGTGCAGGGCCGACGCGCGGGAACGCACCCAGGGTGGCGCGCTGCCTTGCGTGGCCGTGTTGTAGGTGGTCATCACGACCATCCAGCAAGCGCCACCCAGCACCAGCGCCGCATACACCAGCCAGCGGGTGTGGGACAGCGCAGACACCAGCATCACCAGCGCAAACAGCACGCCTGCGCCCACCACCAGCCGCTCCAGCCCCAGGCGCTGGCGCAATGCCCCAAAAAATACCCCGACACCCACGGCTCCCGTGCCCAGGCAGGCCATCAGCAAACCAAAGCCCTCGGCGCCCAGCCCCAGCCTTTGCTGACCGATCACCGGTAGCAGCGCCCACAGCGCCGAACCGGTGCCGCCAAACGCGGCGGTTCGCAGCAGCTGCGCCAGCATGGGTTTGGAATGCCGGGCATAGCGCAAAGCCGCCAGCGTGCCGCCCCAGACCCGTTCGGCCGGCAAGCGGCTCAGCGGGTGGGCCCTGGGTGGCCAGCGCCGCACCGCCCACCACATGCCCATGACCCCGCCAGACGCCAAAACAAATACCCAGGCCGAGCCCAGCCAGGCAAACCAGAGTCCCGCCAGTGCCGGCCCCAGTGCCCGCGCGCCGTTGTAGGCCATGCTCATGGAAAGAATCACATGGGGCAGTTCTTCGCGCGGCCGCATCTCGCCCACCATCGAGTTCCATGCTGGCGAGAACACCGCCGTGCAGCAACCGAACAACAGGGTGAAGAACAGCACCGTGCCCGTGCCCGCCACGCCACCCAGCAACGCCGCCGACAACACCGCCACGCCCAGCGCCTGCACCACGAGGGTGCTCAACAACAAACGACGCCTGTCGGTCGTATCGGCCACCACGCCCGCAGGCAGCGCCAATACAAACATGGGCAGGAAGACAGCCGTTTGCACCAGCGCCACCACAAAGGTGGATGCCTGCAGTTCCACCATCATCCAGGCCGCTGCCATGGCCATCATGGCGTTGGCGGTGAAGTACCCGAAGCTGGCGCCCCACATACCGCGAAACGGCTTGTCCTGGAGCACCGTCCAGATGCTGGCTGGCGGAAGCGCTGAACTCATGGCGGGGAAACTCCTGTGGGTCTGACGGGTGAGCGGGCCGAATGCCGCGGAAAAAGCGGGTATGCAGGCCCGACCCAGCACAATGTAGCGTCAGGCGGTCGGGGCGACACATTCGCCTTGAACCGGTTGCGCAGCCTGGAGGCGCATCTCGGCGCTGCAGCGGGCACCCTGCGCCAACGGTTCAATGGAGCACATCAAGGCTGGATGCCAAAAGAAGGGCGGGGCTTTTGCGGGTTTTCAGATGTATCACCCATGGCTTATTCAGAGACAATCTCCGAAGGTGCAGGTCTTCAAGACGCTGGATCATCTCATTCCCCATGAACCTACCCCCATCTCCTCCCCATTCTGACCACCGTGCCGCTGCCGACAAGGTCGAGGCGGCTCGGGAAGGCGTCAAGCCAGCAGTTGCACTGCCTTATCAGGCGATTTTTGATGCATCGCCCTTGCCTGGCAGCGTGGCACGGTACAGCGACGGATTGATGCTGGCCGTCAACGACGCCTGGGTGGCGCTGACCGGGCTGCCGCGTGAGCAGGTGATTGGCCGCAAGAGCAGCGAGTTCGATTTCTGGGCTGATCCCGATGACCGGGCCAGATACCTGTCCGAATTGCCCAATACCAATTCCCACCACCTGCTCCGTTTCAGGGGCGGGCAGGTGCACCGCGTGCGGCTCCATTCAACTGTCCTGGATCTCGACGGGGAGCCTTGCCTGCTGGTCTTCATGGGCGATGTGAAGAAGGAGCACGAAACCGAGCTGGCGCTCGAAGCGGCCAACCGCGCGTTGCAACACAGGGTGGAGTTGCTGGAGGCCAGCGAGAAACTGGCACGCATGGGCCACTGGACCAACACCGATGCGAGTGCCACGGTGGAATGGTCTGCAGGGCTCTATGCCATCGGCGGCCTGCAGCCGAAGGCGGTGCTCTCGCGTGTCGAAGGCCGCAGCGGGATTCACCCCGATGACCTGCCTGCGTGGGTGGCGGCGAGAGAAGCCAGCGACAACCGGGAGCTGGAGTTCCGCTGGCTGCATCCCGACGGGAGAACACGCTGGTTCAGGACCCGCATGAGCCGCACCGATGTGGCCACCAGCGACGTGTCCAATTTCGGGATCATTCAGGACATCACGGCGGAACGGGAAGCCAAGGAACGTCTGGAGGCCCAACTGGCTTTTGTGCAAAACATCACCGCGCATGTGCCAGCGGTCTTGTTTCAGGGGCGTTCCCGTCCGGACGGCACCAGTGAGGTCTCGTTTGTGAACGATGCGGTTCGAGATCTGCTTGAGCTTGAACCTGCCCAGCTGTTGCACGACGGTTCAGTGTTTGTGGCGCGGATTTACCCGCCTGATCGCAACAAGCTCCTGTCTGCCTTGAACGCGTCCAACCAGAAGATGTCAACGCTGCACGAGAGGGTGCGGTTTGAATTGCCCGAGAAGGGTTTGAGGTGGTGCAACATGATGGCGGTGCCCCGCCAGGAAGGCGATGGCTCAGTTCTCTGGCATGGGTTCATCAACGATGTGACCGAGGCGGTGCGGGATTCGCAGTCGCTGGAGGACACGCTGAAGAGCATCAATCAGGGACTGAGCAAGGTGGATGCCAGTGGGCGAATCGTGCTGTACAACCGCCAGTGCATTGACATGCTGGAGATTCCCGAAGACTTGATGGTGAACCAGCCCAGGTTCAGCGACATGGTGCGCTTCCAGCGGGAGCGAGGCGATTTTGGAGACAAACTCGAGTGGGTGGATGGCCAGGGCAAGCGTTATCTGGCCCAGGTGAGCGGGCCCCATACCGAGTCGCAGCATGAACATTTCACCGCTCGGTATTTGAGGAAAACCCGCAGCGGGCGAAGCCTGGAGATTCGCGCTCGGAAGCTGCCTGACGGCAGCGTTGTGCGAACCTATGACGATGTGACGCCTTTCATAGAGATCCAAGAAGCGCTGCTGGCCGAGCGCCTGCAATTGCAGGCCACCACTTCGCTGCTGGGTGAAAAAACCCGGGCGCTGCAAGACACTCTGGAGAGCATCAGTCAGGGGTGGACCAAGTCGGATGCCAGCGGACGGTTCGTGATGTACAACCGGCGCATGCTGGAGCTGCTGGATTTGCCTGAGGCGCTGATGCTGGGCCAGCCGACCGGCGAACAGGTGTTGCGCTTTCAACGGGAACGAGGCGATTTCGGTCCGGATTTGGCCTACGTCGACGAAAGTATTCGGGCGCCCATGGACCGTGGAAACCTTGGTCAAATACCCGATCGGTACCTGCGACGAACCCGCGACGGCCGCACGCTGGAACTACAGGCCCATCCCTTGAGCGACGGAGGCATGGTGCGCACCTGCACCGATGTCACCTCCTACATCGCGGTACAGGAGGCTTTGCGCGCGGAGCGGCAGCGTCTGGAGTGGGTGCTTGAGGCAACCCGCCCCGGGATCTGGGAAACCGATCTGGTCACAGGCGACATGACCATCAACGCGCGTTGGGCAGACATGCTGGGATACAACCTGGAAGAGTTGGTGCCGGTGAGGTTCACGACCTGGACCGATTTGCTGCACCCCGATGACCTGCCCCTGGCGATGGATCGTCACCGTGCCCACTGCGCCCAGGAGATCCCTTACTTTGAGTGCGATCTGCGCATGCGCCACAAAACGGGGCAATGGGTCTGGGTCAGTACCCGAGGCCGGGTTCACCGCCGCGACAGCGATGGCAAAGCGCTGTTCATGTCGGGAACACACGTGGACATCACCGAGCGGGTGACCGCACAGGAAGAGGTGCGTGCGCTCAACGCCAGCCTGGAGGTGAGGGTGAACCAGCGGACGGTTGATCTGGAGCGCACGTTGAAGGACATGGAGGCCATCTCGTATTCGATCGCCCACGATCTGCGTGCGCCGTTGCGCGCGGTCAATGGGTTTGCCGCGGTGATTGCCGAGAGCGATACCGAGGGACTCGACCCTTCAACTCGCGACATGTTCGAGCGCATCGTGCGTTCGTCGCGCAACATGGGGCAGATGCTCACCGACATGCTGAGTTTGCTGCAAGTGGTCAGGGTGGAGCTGGAACTGGTGCCCGTTGACATGGGCAAAATAGCCCAGGACGTGGTGCGGACTTTTGCGGAGGAAGTGTCCCCGGTGACCATCCACTTGCAGCCCCTGCCTCCGGCCATGGGTGATGCAAGCCTGTTGCGGCAGGTGTATTCCAACCTGGTGGACAACGCGGTGAAATACTCCGCAGACCAGGCCTCGGCCAATGTCTGGATTGGCCACGATGCCGCTCGCGGGGCCTATTTTGTGCGCGACAACGGCATAGGTTTTGACATGGCGCATGCCAACAAACTGTTTGGCTTGTTTCAACGCCTTCACGCAGGCAGCAAAATTCCTGGCATGGGCGTTGGCCTGGCGATCGTTTCGCGGATCATCGAGCGACATGGGGGCCGTATCTGGGCCGATTCCCAACCCGCCGTGGGAACCACCTTCTGGTGGACCTTGCCCGACGGTCCTGGTTGATTCGGTTCATTGAAGTATTCCATCCCGTTCGGGCAGCGCCTGTTGAAGCCCTTCGGAAAGCCCAGGGTGAGCGGTCGTCAGGTTCCTGTTCCACGGGGCTCCTCTCTGGCTCGGACGCTCCCCTGATGCGTTGGCACAGCGAAGTGGGTGCCTTCGCCCTGGTCCCCGCTTTGTTGTGATCCGCCGGGTTTGTGCAAAAGAGGGTGCGCGCAGGATCAGTCCTTCGCCGTTGATCGGGGTGTTTCAAAACGGGAGCCCGGGCATCAACCCTGCTGCGGGTGTCAGGTCAAGGGTTGAAGGGTTGTCTTGACATGGCTTGCCTGATGCGACGCGGCTCCCGTTTCGTATGCGCCATACCGATGCAGTGTTGGGCGAGCGGAACACCCCGTTGACGAGAGCCGGTTCATACCCCCGGCCTGGGCTTGTGTCAGGCGTTGCGCAGGTTTGCATGTGCCCGTGTGTATTGGGAAGGCGGCAGCCCCACATGGCGGGTGAATGCCACGCTGAATGCGCTGGCCGAACCGTAGCCCACCTGCTCGGCAATATCGGCCATGCCGCCGGCCTTTTTGTGATCGCGCAACAGGTTCTTGGCCAACGCCATGCGCCACCGCATGAGGTATTCCATGGGGGGCACGCCCACAGCGCGGTTGAAGCGCTCGAAGAACGCCGAGCGCGACAGCGCGGCCTCTTGCGCCAGTTGCGCCACCGTCCATGGAGCGGCCGGGTTTTCGTGCATGTGGCGGATGGCCCTTGCCAGGCGTTCATCGGCCAGGGCGCGCACCAGACCCGGTGGCGCCGCCGTGCCTTCCGATGAACGCAGGGCTTCGATCAGCAACACTTCCAGCAGCCGCTCCAGAATCACATCGCGTGCAGGCCGTTGCGCGCGCGACTCTTCCCTCACCAGTTGCACCAGCGTGGCCAGTCGCTGCTCGCCGCGCACCACCACGAGTTGCGGCAACAACGAAACCAGCAACGCCGCATCGGGCGAGCCAAAAACACAGTGGCCGATCAACATCCGAACATCGGGTGGCCCGCTTGGCACGCCCAGTCTGACCTCGCCATCGGGCCGCATCACAGGCGGGGTCTCCAGCGCATCGGTTGAAGCCTGCGGTGGGTGGCTGGTCATGGCAAAACCGCAGGCCGCCGGAATCAGGGCGAAGTCACCCTGGTCGAGCGCGACCGGTTCGTTCCCATCTGCGGTGAGCCAGCAAGACCCTTCCAGCACCACGCAGTAAAAAGGCTGGCCTGTTTCAGCGCGGCGCACCCGCCAGGCGCCGGCCCCGCCCACCCGTTTTGAAAAGGGCGCACGCGGTTCAAGCAAGGCCACCACTTCGGCCAGTGGATCCAGCATGGCAGGACTCCTGATGATGATAAACAGATCTTTGATTGTAGTAAGTCCGGCGCCACCGACCTACAGTCTGGGCTCTGGCAACCCCTCAACCCCCTACTGGAATTTTCATGAAAACCGTTTTGATCACCGGCTGCTCCTCCGGCTTTGGCCTGGAAGCCGCCCAAACTTTCCTCAGCCGAGGCTGGAAAGTCATTGCCACCATGCGCACACCCCTTGAAAGTGCGTTGCCCACTTCAGCACACTTGCGCGTGCTCGCCCTCGATGTCACCAGCTCTGAGAGCATTCTCCAAGCCATCGATGCGGCCGGACCGATAGACGCCTTGGTCAACAACGCGGGCATTGGCGTGATGGGCACTTTGGAGGGAATTTCCATGGCGACCGCCCGCGAAGTGTTCGAGACCAACACCCTGGGCACCATCGCCATGACCCAGGCCGTGCTGCCCCAGTTCAGGCAACGCAAGGCTGGCGTGATCGTGAACGTCACCTCCAGCGTCACGCTTGAACCGTTCCCCCTGCTCGCCGTGTACACCGCCAGCAAAGCCGCGGTCAACGCCTTCACCGAGTCGATCGCCCTGGAACTGGCGCCTTTCAACGTCAGGGTGAGCCTGGTGCTGCCCGGTCGCGCGCCCGAAACCCGTTTTGGTCAAAACGCCCAACCCCGCATGCAAGGCGGCATACCCGAGGCCTACGCTGTGCTGGCGCAAGGTGTGTTTGCCGAATGGGCGAAATCCACCGCCATCACGCAGTCGAGCGACGTGGCCGAAGCCGTGTGGCGGGCCGTGACCGAGCCGGCTTGCCCGATGCGCTTGCCGGCTGGTGCGGATGCGGTGGCGCTGGCAGGGTCGCTGCAGGCGCCGCGGCGGGGAAAAGACGAAGGGAATGTCTGATCTCGATTGCTGCAAAGGCACAAGTCTGCAGCTTCACCACCCTCCAGGCCGCGGCCATGGGCAAAGGGTGAGCCTGACCACCGGGTCCAGCCAGACGCGTGACCCGCAAGACCAGGATTTGAAACGCAACCGGAATTGCTCTAAAAAAGGATCGAGTGGTGTCGAGCCCTGACCTGCGCGACAAAGTCCGGCATGGCCGCCGCCGTGAGCCTGAACCAGGGCATGGAAACCGCGACGAAAGGCTGGTCATGGGAAGCGGCAGGTGGCTGGAATCAGGGCGAAATCGGCACCCCCCGAAGACTGGGTTCCCGTGCCGCATGTCGGCCCGAGAAGGAGTGCCAGCCCGGATCCCCTCCGTCACTTGCTGAAATCAAAGGACAGCTATTGTGGAAATGACAGCTTGTCTTCAATGTTGTCGGTGGTCACGATGTGTGCGCCATTCACGTATGCAGGAATGAGCCAGGGTATCCAGGTGGAGGGCCGCCGGTTCAACACGATTGAAGAGGCCATCGATGGAAAGGAAACTTTCTGGACCACGTTGCTCTGGTAAAAGGTGCCGTCGCCTCCCGAGGTCCGAACCAGCCACACAGCTCGGTTCGCTCCCGATCCCGTGACTGTGAAATCAAGCACAACCCCTTCATTGGGTACCGCAGGAAGGTGCAACGCAGTGGCCGCCGAAAAATTGCCTGCACCTGGATTGAGGAAGATGGACGTCGGTGCGGCATCAAACTCGTGCCCTGCGAGCAGCAAGTCCAGCAAGCCGTCTTCGTCTACATCGATCAGTTCTATGCTGTAGTAGTTGCCTGCATTGCGGATAGAAGAGGGCAGTCGCGAAGGGGTTTCTCGCGTGAAAAAGCCAGCGCCGTCGTTGAGCAGTGTGATGGCGCGATCCGCCTCGAAATTGTTCACCACGATGACATCGACATCGCCATCACCATCAATGTCCGCCGCGGTACCTCCATGGAAGAAGCCGACATCATTGGAGGCATCGCGAACGGTGTATGTCCCGTTGGCCTGACTCACGACGAGTTTGTTTCTTTCACCTGGAAAGGGATGGGTGTCGTATCCGTGGCAGACCACAAAGATGTCGGGTCGGTTGTCGCGGTTGAAGTCGGCCACCAACGCTTTGCGGGGATGCAGGCAACCATTTGCCTGGGCGAGCAGCGTGGAGGTTTGAACCAGGCTTCCGTCGGGTTGCCGGGCGAAGAACTCAAATCGACTTGGCGTGGCTTGAGATTCCGGCAGCCTCACGTCATAGGTACCAACCGCTCTGAAAAAATCCAGGTGGCCATTGCCGCTGAAGTTCCCATAGGCCCTGATGGTGTTGTCACCAAACGGCAGGACCTGGGGCACCAGGCCAATTGCCTTGAAGTTTTTGTATGAGGTTACCGCCGCAGGCACCACCGCGGAGCTGGCAAAAACGAAATAGCCGATGCCCTCAAACGTGTATTGCGGCAGGGTGTTGACGATGGTGTCTCGTTCCGTCGCACTGTTGCTGTAAAAGTGGTAGCCCTTGTCGCCCAGGAAAAACCGGTAAAGCGGTACCCGGTCCGAGCCGCTGGTTTTGCTGGCGAAATAGGCAACGCCCTCGAAGGCAAACTGAGGCAATCTGGCCTGAACCAGAGCCCTTTCATCTTCGCTGATGGTGTACAGGTGCACCCCCGTGTCGACGTTGAAAAACCGGTACACAGGACTGAGACCTTCTGCGGGCGCACTGCTTGCCGCAAACCCGGGGCCTTCATATTGAAACTGGTGCAGCGTATTCTGTACGGTCTGCTTTTCCGTTTCGCTGATGGTGTAGAAATGGGCTCCTGTCAGGGTATTGAAGAAGCGATGCACTGAAACCAGGGTGCCTGGGGCAGCTTTTTGGACAGGCGCTGCCATTCGCTGCTCTGACGAGGTCTCGGATGCAGCGCGCTGCAATTCGGCCCGACTCAGCTCGGCGGCTTTGGTCAGCAGGGCCTTCGTCGATGTGTTGTTCGACGTTTGGGCGGCATTTGCTGTGGGCCCAGGCTGCGGGAGGTCGCTGTTGCCGCCACCGCAAGCGGCAAGTGCCAGAGCCATAGCGATCCCCAGGACCCTAACTGTTTGATTGAGCATTGCAGCGGTCCAGGTGGGGTTGCACATTGGTTTGCGAAACCGGCACGGTTTTGCAAGGAGAGGGACAGGATGCGAGCGACCGAGCCTCGGTGCTTTTCCCGCGAACGGTGCAGCAGTGTCGCCTGGGCTTCATGTTCACACCATCTTTAGCGTCATGAACCGGCTGAACGGATCAACCGGGTAGTCCGCAAACGGCCCAGTTTCCACAAATCCAAACCGTCGGTACATGGCCATTGCCGGCTCAAACCCGTGCGTTGAGCCGGTTTCCAGACTCACCCTTGCATAACCGCGGCGGGCGGCGATAGCGAGCAGTTCGGTCAGGATGGCTTGGGCGGCGCCCTGGCGCAGGTGACGCGCGGTGGTGCGCATGGATTTGAGCTCACCGTGCAAAGGATCGAGCTCTTTGATGGCGCCGAAGGCCACCAATTGATGGTCTGCTTGCCCGTCATCGTTGCCTTGGCGCCAGGCAGTCAGGAACGTGATGCGGGGTTGGCGCAGGGCGCCGAGGTCCAGTGCATGGACCTTGTCGGGCGGCGACTCGGCGTGCATGCCGGCGAGGTGTTCGCGCAGCAGTTCGATCACTTGCGGGTGGGTGAGTTCGCGGTCGATTCGAAGGGTGAGAGGGGCGCGGCCCTGGCTTGGATGTGTTGGCATGACCCGCCCTTTATGGCCTTGATTTTCAGGCGATTGTGCCTCTGTTTGTACCAGGTTGATTCCGGGAGGCCGTTCTTGTGGCGCAACACGCAAAAACCGCTCCGAGGAAGGGCCTTTGTGTGGTTTGAGGGCTGGGCAAACGCAAACGCAAACGCCAGAGCCCGGTGCAGTCGGCCTGCCGTTTGTCCGTGAGCAAAGTCGATGCGGCCTGACAAGGCGAAGCGTCGCTTGAACTGACTGGGCCAGGTTCTGAGGTCGGGATCGGGTGCTTGTGCCCGCGCGGCCGTCTGGCCAGTCACGCCTGGATTTTTGGGTGGCTGTGTGGCGCCGCTGTCGGCATTGCAATGAACGTCCAGCCCTGACCCGTCATCGTTGCTGACCACCTGGGGTGAAAAACGCCGTGTGAGGCCGCAGAACTTTGTGGGAGGGGGTTCATGCAGCGGCCTCAGGCCGGGGTTTCTGCCGCGAGGCGCAACCGGTCCAGCAGTGTGCGCACGGCGGCCGAGCGCTCGAAGCGGCGATGCACGACCATCAGTTCGGACACAGCCTGCACGTCTTGCAAGGCGCAGAAAGCGACGCCGGGCAGCCTCATGACCCGGGCCGATGCGGGCAACAGGGCGACGCCCAGGCCGGCGGCCACCAGTCCGATGGTCGAGCTCATCTCGCTCACCACCATCGTGTGTCGTGGGCGGAAGCCGGTCTTGGCCAGCAACTGCTGCAAGGTGTGGCCCAGGCTGAGGCCGGGTGGGTCATCTGGCTGTAGCAGGGTGTCCTCTGCCAAGGCTGACAGCGGGATGCTGGTCTGCGCGCTCAGTCGGTGGCTTTCCGGCAAGACGGCGATCAGTGGTTGACGGCACAAGACAAAGGACTCGCAGTCGTCTACAGCAGGCGGCAGCGGCCCACGGGTGACCGAGAGGTCGACGTCCCCGTTTTGGACCGCATCGGTCAGGGTACCGCCCAGGCGCAGCAGCATCTCGATCACCACATCCGGGTGGCTGCCACGGAAGGCCGCCAGGCTGCGCACAAAGGGTTGCTCGGCCAGCGCGCTGCTGACAAAGCCGATCACCACATTGCCGGTTTCGCCTCGTGCAGCCCGCTGTGCCGCGCCGGCGGCTTTGTCGGCGTGGTGCAGTGCGGCCCGTGCTTCGGCCAGAAAGGCGTCGCCGGCTTCGGTCAGCGCGATGCGGCGATGGGCGCGCAGAAACAGTTGCACGCCCAGTCGATCCTCCAGTGCACGGATGTGCTGGCTCAACGCCGGCTGGGCGATGCCCAGGCGTTGTGCGGCTCGGCCAACGTGCAGCTCTTCGGCCGTGGTCACAAAATACCGGAAATGTCGAAAGTTCAATGCGATCCAATCGATATAAATTTTCTTATCGAAAATGTATCACCTATGCAATTGATCTTATGTTGATGCGGGCTCAGAATGGCGCCTCAACGTGTCCTCTGCTCCGGCCCCCACGCACAACCATGTCCCACCCGAATCCATCCTTGTTTGCCCGCCCTGCGGCACTGTTCCTGCTGGCGACTTTCTGTTGCCTGCTGTGGGGCAGCGCCTATCCGTCGATCAAGTATGGCTACGCGATGTTCGGCATCGCCCGCCACGACGTGGCCAGCCAGATGGTGTTTGCCGGCGTTCGTTTCGTCGCAGCCGGGGGGTTGTTGCTGCTCGCCGGCGCTGTGATGGGCTGGGGTCTGCGCATCCAACGGCAAGACTGGGCCAGTGTGGCAGTGCTGGGCCTGACCCAGACGGCCTTGCAGTACATCTTTTTCTACATTGGCGTGGCCAACGCGAGCGGCAGCAAGAGTTCGATCATGAACGCCACGGGCACCTTCTTTTCCGTGCTGCTGGCGCATTTCATTTACCACAACGACCGTCTTTCGGGTCGGCGCATGCTGGGCTGCCTGGTGGGTTTTGTCGGCGTCGCCGCAGCCAACTACGGCCCGACACTGCTGCAGCCCGATTTCACCTTGGCCGGTGAAGGATCGATTGTGCTGGCGGCATTCGTGCTGTCGGCGGCGACGATCTACGGCAAGAAGCTGTCGCAGCGCCTGAATCCCGCGGTCATGACGGGCTGGCAGATGGCCATTGGCGGTTCGGTGCTGTTGGCCGGCGGCTGGCTGTTCGGCGGGCGGATGGAGGCGTTCACGCCCGCCTCGACCGCGCTGATGACCTACATGGCCCTGCTGTCGGCACTGGCCTTCAGTATCTGGAGCAACCTGCTCAAACACAACCCGGTCGGGCGGGTGACGATCTTCAATTTCCTGATCCCCATTTTCGGCGTCGCCTTGTCGGCGATCTTTCTCGGTGAAGACGTCTTTGAGTGGAAGTACGGTGTGGCCCTGCTGCTGGTCTGTGCGGGCATCTGGCTGGTGACGGCCGAAAAACGCCCGGTTCAATCTTCGCCTGCCGTGCCGCAGCCGGCATGCGTCTAGAGCGCCCGCCTCGATTGCCCGAACCATAAAAAAGGCGCTCGGGGGAGCGCCTTTGGCGTGGCAAGGGTTCAGCCTCGAAGGTCAAACCCGGTTCACCAGCTCACTTCCCGGTCAGGCGTGGCGCTGATGCGGTGGGCGGTGAGGTCGGCGCCTTCGTATTCCTCCTCCTGGGTGAGGCGAATGCCCATGGTGGCTTTCAACGCGCTGTACACCACGAAGCCACCGAACGCGGCCCAGACCACACCCATGGCGGTGCCGATCAGTTGGGCAGTGAAGCTCACGCCGCCCAGGCCGCCAAAGGCTTGCTGGCCGAAGATGCCGGCGGCGAGGCCGCCCCAGGTGCCACACAGGCCGTGCAGTGGCCAGACGCCCAGCACGTCATCGATTTTCCATTTGTTCTGCGTGAGCGTGAACATCCAGACGAAAAGGCCGCCGGCGATGGCGCCGGTGATCAGTGCACCCAGTGGGTGCATCACATCGGATCCGGCGCAAACGGCCACAAGTCCAGCGAGTGGGCCGTTGTGCACGAAACCCGGGTCGTTCTTGCCGGCAAGCAGGGCGGCGAGTGTGCCGCCGACCATGGCCATGAGGGAGTTGACGGCGACCAGGCCCGAGATGTTTTCCAGGCGCTGCGCGCTCATGACGTTGAAGCCGAACCAGCCGACGCAGAGGATCCAGGCGCCCAGCGCGAGGAAGGGGATGCTGGACGGCGGGTGGGCCGAGATGCCGCCGTCTTTGCGGTAGCGGTTGGCGCGGGCGCCAAGCAGGATGACGGCGGGCAGGGCAATCCAGCCGCCCACGGCGTGCACCACGACGGACCCTGCGAAATCGTGGAAGGCGACGCCGGTGGTGGCGGTGATCCAGTCCTGGATGCCAAAGTGGCCGTTCCAGGCGATGCCTTCAAAGAAGGGGTAGACGAAGCCGACGATGACGGCGGTTGCGATCAGTTGGGGCCAGAATTTGGCCCGTTCGGCGATGCCGCCCGAGATGATGGCGGGAATGGCTGCGGCAAAGGTGAGCAGGAAAAAGAACTTCACCAGCTCGTAGCCGTTTTGCTGGGCAAGTTGCTCGGCGCCGATGAAAAAGTGGGTGCCGTAGGCGACGCCGTAGCCGACCACGAAGTAGGCGATGGTGGAGACAGAGAAGTCCACCAGAATCTTGACCAGGGCGTTGACCTGGTTCTTCTTGCGCACCGTGCCCAGTTCAAGGAAGGCAAAGCCGGCGTGCATGGCGAGCACCATGATGCCGCCGAGCAAGATGAAAAGGGCGTCTGCGCCCTGTTTTAGTGCGTCCATACGAGGTCTCCGTGCTGGGATGGTCTATTTTGGTGAGGGAACGCCACCCAAACCGGGTTTGGGTGGCGAATTGCACCAGATGCAAGCAAAAAATGCACCAGCTTGGATGACCTGACTCACTGGTGGTGCAACGGTTCGGATAAGGGGCCCTCGCTGCGGCTGCGAGGGCGGTTGTGTGGCGCGGGCTGCGCCGGGTTCATTCGTAGGTTTTGCCGCTGTGCTTCAGCCACCCGCCCTCGTGGCGGCCGGCCGGGTCGTGGTGGGTCCAGTGAATGACACCGCCATGGGCATTCCATTCGTAGACACCATGAAAGGCCACGGTGTCGCCGGTGTTCAGTTTGTTGATGCGTGGCGCGAGATCGATGTTGTGGGCCACGAGCAGCGTCTGGCCTTCGGGCAATTCGATCAGGAATCGCTGGTGGCGGCTGCCCTGGTTGTCGTCTTTGAGCAGCTTGAACACCGTGCCTTCACCGGTCACCTGAACGCCACTGCGTTGCTCGGCGATGGCGTTGCCAAGTGGGCTCTGGCCACTGCCGTCGCTGTTGGCGGCTGGCGCTTCCGGAGGGGGCGCGAAAGTTTGGCCCAGGCCGAAGTAGAGCGCAGCAGCAACGGCGATGGAAAGTAAAAGTTTGTTCACCGCGTACTTATACGGTGGATTGGCGCTGGCCGGCTCGGCACGGATGCAAAAAAACCACGCCGCAGGGCCGTGCTGCGGGTGGTTTGATGGCCGCGAACACGGGGGAAGGTCAGCTGCAGGTCACGCTGCCGCAGCCCGACATGGTGGCGGGTGTGACCTTGCTGGCATCGGCCAGGGTTTCGGTTTCGGAGTCGAAACCCACCGATTTCAAGTGCAAAGCGAGGCCTGCATCCATAGAGGCGGCGTGTTGCGGGAACCATTCCACCAGCGCCTCGGCCAGGCGGGTGATGATCTCGGGGTCTTCGCTCTCAAAATGCGGGATCACGGCGCGCATGGTTTCCAGAATGGTGGCGTGGTGCGAGGCGTGGCAGTTGTCTTCGGAGAAGCCGGTGGCCAGCATCCAGCGCTCTTCCTGGGCGAAGTGTTCGATCGTGTGGTCGAGAAACTCGCGGTAGAGCGGCAGTTGCTGGTCTTGCGGCGTGGCGAGCAACTGGTTGAGCTTGACCACGAACGCTTCGTGGGTGTGGTCCATGCGGGCGTCGCCGGTTTCAAGCTGGGGCGTCCAGTTGAGGATGGCGGCTGTGGGCGTTGGGGTTGGGGTGGCGTTTTCCATGGGTCCAGACTGTAGTGGCAAATACCGTACCGTGGTTTGACTGGCGTCAACGCGCGGGATTCACGCCAAGGGCTGGCCTATCATCGGTTGGCTTGACAACAGCCTTCCGGAGGAACGCAAATGAATTTCCAAGACGCAGTCAAAAAATGCTTCACCAATTACGTGGGTTTCAGTGGGCGTGCAGCGCGTTCTGAATACTGGTACTGGGTGCTGTTTGTGATTCTGGGCTCGCTCGTGTTGACTTACCTCAGCGAGAGCCTGGGCTCGATTTTTTCTTTGGTGGTGTTGCTGCCCGGCATCGCCGTAGGCGCCCGCCGCCTGCATGACATCGGCAAAAGCGGCTGGTGGCAACTGTTGGGCCTGATCCCGCTGTTGGGATGGGCCGTATTGATCTACTGGGCTGTGCAACCCAGTGAAGGCGACAACGCCTTCGGCTCGACGCCCCTGCTTTCCAACTGAGGCGCCGCGGCCGTCAACCTTTCTTGACCGACCCGCCACTGAGCATCTGCTGCATGGCCTCTTGCACATCAACACTGGCCAGCGCAGCAGGCAACGCGCGCAAGAGCGGGTTGCGCAAGTGTTGATTGAGGTAGAAGGTATCGGCGCACACGTCGTCGAAGGGGTTGTAGCCTTCCAGCGATTTCAGTTGCCCCTGCGCCAGGCGTTCGCCCAGGCGGGCACACAGGTAGCTGACCGCGTTGCGTGAGTTCTCCATGCTGTCGTTGGCGGTCATCGGGGTCACCAGCACCCGGTCAATGGCTCTCACGCCGCTGACCAGCGCCTCGGGCAAGCCCCAGGCGTTCATCAGCAAGCCGCCCACTTCGCCTGCGCTGAGCTCCATCACCTCTTGTTCGCGCTGGGCGCGATCGAGGCGGCCAAGCGAGAGCCAGTCGTTGAGGGCCTGAGGCGGCATCAGTGATGCGGCCGACAAATGGCCCACAAAGCCGAGCACCACCTGGGTGGACAGGCTGCCCTGCTCGGGCAGGTTGAGCGCCTTGCTCAAGCGCACACACAGCTCGCTGGCGATGGCGCTGGCACGCCAGATGCCGTCAAACGCTTTCTGCGAGGTGGCCAGACGGGGCTTGAAGGCCTCGGCCAGCATGTATTGCACGCAAATGTTGCGCACTGTGCTCATGCCCAGGAATGTCACCGCCTGGCCGATACCCGTCACGGGTTTGTGCAAGCCGTAAAAGGGGGCGTTCACGGTGGACAGCACCTTGGCGGCGATCAGCGGCTCGCCCATCACCAGGTCGCTCAGTTCAGAGGAACTGGCACGGGCCACGAACTCGGGCGAGAGCAGCTTTTGCAGCGAATGGGGCGGACGGGGGATACCCTTGATGGCTTCCAGCAACGCGTCGCGGCGCGGAGCGTCGAGGTCTTGCACCTTGAGCCATTGGAAAGCAGCCAGCTCCGGTGGGGCAGGGAGCACTTCTGGGGCTGGACCAACCTGGCCCTCCACCGAAGCGGGACTCGCCGCAGGTTTGCTCATGGGTGTGGCAGCCCTGAGCGTGGCCTGGGCGGATGGCACGCGGCTGGAAGACTGACGACGAAAGGCCCACCAGGCCAAGGCCACAGCACACAGGCCAGCAACCAGAATCATCATGATAGACACAGTGAGCACTCCGTTCAAAGGGTTGGTCCGCGAAAAATCCGCGGTATTTATTCCCCTTATGAATCGGCTTATTGCGCCCAGTCTTGAGCGCTATCTGAAGTAAAAAGGCGGCCAAACTGGCCGCCTTTTCGGGGTCAGATCAAACGCTGCCGGTGGCGTGCGATCTGGGCCAATACCTGCGTGGGGGCTGTGCCGCCCAGGGTGTTGCGGGCGTTGAGGCTGCCGCGCAGGCTCAAACATTCGTAAACATCTTTTTCGATACTGGTGTTGAAGCCTTGCAAAACGGTCAGAGGCAGCTCGGAGAGGTCGCAATTGTGGGATACGGCAGCTTTCACCGCGTGGGCCACGCATTCGTGGGCATCGCGGAAGGGCAGGCCCTTTTTGACCAGGTAGTCGGCCAGATCGGTAGCGGTGGCGTAGCCCTTTTTGGCCGCGTCCTCCATGGCCTGAGCATTGACGGTGATGCCGCCTTCTTTTTTGCCCGTTTTGGCATCGGGTTGGCCGCCAACCATTTCGCCAAATATGCGCAAGGTGTCTTTGAGGGTATCGACCGTGTCGAACAGCGGCTCTTTGTCTTCCTGGTTGTCCTTGTTGTAGGCCAAAGGCTGGCCCTTCATGAGCGTGATCAGGCTCACCAGGTGACCGACCACGCGACCGGTTTTGCCGCGCGCCAACTCGGGCACATCGGGGTTTTTCTTCTGCGGCATGATCGATGAGCCGGTGGTGAAACGGTCGGCGATCTTCACAAAGCTGAAGTTCTGGCTCATCCACAGAATCAGCTCTTCCGAGAATCGGCTGATGTGCACCATGCACAGTGCCGAGGCAGCGCTGAATTCGATGGCGAAGTCGCGGTCGCTTACGCCGTCCAGGCTGTTCTGACACACCTGAGGCACGCCATTTTCATCCACCATGCCCAGGGTGCGGGCGACGCGCTCGCGGTCCAGCGGGTAGGTGGTGCCGGCCAGAGCGGCGCTGCCCAGGGGCAGCCGGTTGGTGCGGCGGCGCACATCGCTCATGCGCTCGACATCGCGTGCAAACATTTCCACGTAGGCCAGCAAATGGTGGGCAAAACTCACGGGCTGGGCCACTTGCAGGTGGGTGAAGCCGGGCAGGATCACTTCCACGTTTTTTTCCGCCACATCGACCAGGGCGGTCTGCAGTTCGTTCAACAGGTCAATGATGAGATCGATCTCGCCGCGCAGCCACAGGCGCACGTCGGTGGCGACCTGGTCGTTGCGTGAGCGGCCGGTGTGCAGGCGTTTGCCCGCATCGCCCACCAACTGGGTCAAGCGGGCCTCCAGATTCAAATGCACATCTTCCAGATCGAGCTTCCAGTCGAACGAACCCGCTTCGATTTCGGTGCGAATCTGCGCCAGGCCGCGCTCGATGTCGGCGCGGTCGCTCTGGCTGATGATTTCTTGCGCGGCCAGCATCTCGGCGTGGGCCAGGCTGCCGGTGATGTCGGCCAGCCAGAGGCGCTGGTCAAAGAAGACGCTGGCGGTATAGCGCTTGACCAGTTCGCTCATGGGCTCGGAGAATAGGGCGGACCAGGCTTCGGATTTTTTATCGAGTTGATTGGAGGACATGCGTTTGCCAGCGGCTGGGTAAAAAAATGAGGACCGGGCGCCGAACAGGGCGCCGGGAGCGGGAGTTCCTGGGTGGCGGCACGCGCTGATCGCGTGGCCTTTTTTGTGCACAACACCGGCGCACTGGGTACAGTGCGAGCCATGCAAGACTCACGAATTTTATCGACCTTCCAGGATCTGGCCTCGGCGCCGGGTAAGCGACCCCTGCAAGACATGCCCGCTTTGCCCTCCGACGTGGTGCTGGTATTTGACACCTGCCAGGCGGGTGTGGTGCTGCGAGCGGTGTTGTTTGTGGAAGCCATCGTGTGTGTGGCGGCGCTGTTTGGCGTGCAAAGCCTGCTCGGATGGGTGGGCCAGGTGGCCTTGCTCACGGGTGCGGCCCTGCCCGCGGTTCTCTTATGGCTGCTGGCGGTTTGTGGGCTCAAGCGCCTGATGGCAAGGTGGTCGATGCCTGTGCAGACAGGGGTGGGGGTGCTGCTTGGCGGTTTTTGCAGCTTCTATGGCTTTGGCTTGTTGGTCTGGATGGGGTTGGTCGGTAGCGAGCCCTGGCTGGCGGCCTCGGTTGCAGGGATGCTGGTGGCGGCGGTTTTGGTGACCGCGCTCATCTGGCGCGCCAAGGCCCGTGAGCCGGCCGGTACGGCAGCGCGGCTGGCGGAGTTGCAAGCCCGCATTCGACCCCACTTTTTGTTCAATACGCTCAACAGCGCGATTGCCCTGGTGCGCGAAGAACCCGCCAAGGCGGAGAGTCTGCTGGAGGACCTCAGTGAGCTGTTTCGCCACGCGCTGGCGGGCTCCAACGAAGCCGTGCCATTGCATCAGGAACTGGACCTCGCTCACCACTACCTGGCCATCGAAAAAGTGCGATTCGGCGACCGGCTGCAGATTGAATGGAGCCTGGATGAAAGCGCCTCAAGTGCCATGCTGCCGCCCCTGATCTTGCAGCCACTGGTTGAAAATGCGGTGAAACACGGGGTGGAGCCCAGCCCGACGGGTGCGGTGGTGCGCATCAGCACCAAACGCCGTGGCTCGGTCGTGGTGATCAAGGTCACCAACACCGTCCCTGCTGGCAGCGGGGTCAAAGGCAATGGCCTGGCGCTGGACAATGTGCGCCAGCGACTGGCGCTTTTACATGACATGCAAGGCCAGTTCCAGAGCGCCTTGGTCGACAACATATTTCAGGTTCGGCTGGAAATACCGTTATAAGTGGGATGGTGATTCAAACGCCATGGGAGTGATGCATGGGAATGAAGGTTTTGATCGTTGACGACGAGACGCTGGCCCGTTCCAGGCTGCGTACCCTGCTGGGCGATTGTGTCGAGCCGCGCGTGGATGCCATCGGCGAAGCGGCCAACGCGGTGCAGGCCATGGAACATGTTCAACGCGGTGCGTTTGATCTGGTGTTGCTCGATATCCATATGCCTGGCGTTGATGGTCTGGCCCTTGCCAATGCATTGCGCCAACTGCCTTCAGCGCCCCATTTCATTTTTGTGACTGCGCACGCCGAACATGCCGTGCATGCTTTCGAACTCGAAGCGGTGGACTACCTCACCAAACCGGTGCGGCTGGAGCGCTTGCAGCAAGCGCTGCAAAAGGTTGACCGCCTGTTGGCGGCGTCGGGCAACAACGAACTGAACAGCGCGGTGGAATGCCTGGTGATTCAAGAGCGCGGGCGCAGCGAGCGCGTGCCGCTGGGCGATGTGATTTACCTGAAAGCCGAATTGAAATACATCACCGTGCGCACGCTGGACCGGGAGCACATTTTTGACGGAGCCCTGAGCGATCTGGAACAGAAATACGCCCACCTGTTTGTGCGCGTGCACCGCAATGCGCTGGTGGCGCGTGCGCGCGTGCGCGCCGTTGAAAAGGTCGTGGATCCGGTTGAAGGCGAAGGCTGGATGGTGCGGCTCGACGGCGTGGAAGAGCGACTGTCGGTCTCGCGCAGGCAACTGCCTGCGGTTCGCGAAGCGCTGATGACTTGACCGGCGTTGTTGCCTGGGGTTCCCGGCGGCGCAGTTGGGGGCGGGCGCAGCATGGATGGCCACGTTAGTTGGTCCGCCTTCGTCATCCATGGCGCAAGCCATGTGTTTCTCAGTCGGGGCACAATGGCTCCGCCACAGCATCCACCTGCCCACCCAACCCCAATGGATCACCTCGGTTGAAGGTTTCATGTTCCTCGTTCGCCAGCGCTCTGCCCTCAATGGGTTTCATTACCATTTTTTGACCACTGAAGACCAGCCGATTGCGGCGCTGGAATGGCCAAATTTCGCCGATTCCCTGAAGTCTCTGGCGCAAATGGGCCACGAAACATCTCCTCTGGAGGATTTGCACATTCGCATGGCCCCCGGTAGAGCCGCTTCGGCTGACTACCGCATCAGCCATGTTTTTTTGAACCGCGAACGGCGAAAAGATGTGCGCTTCACGCTGCACCAGGGTGGTGCGCCGTTGGCCATCGGCGAAGTCCTGTTTCCGCCGCAGCGCCTTCAACGCCCGCGCATCGAGGTTGTGAGCCCTTTGAACGCGACACTGGTGCGCCACCGCACGATGGGCCGCCTGAGTTACTGCTGGGAACGGGACGGGCGCACCTTGGGCACCATCGAGGAACCCAAATGGCTCACCATGAAGCGGGAACTCTCCGTGAACCTGCCTTCGACGATTCCCTTGCCGGTTCAGATTTTCATGAGCTTTCTGGTGATCAACGACGCCTTTCGGTAGGATCGCCGGACCGTTTCAACCCGACCCAAGATGACCATCGAACTCAGCAAACCAGACCACGAACAGGCCATCGCCTCCATCGAGCGCTATTTTCGCGTCAACCGCGATGAACGAATCGGCAATCTGGAAGCTGGTGCGCTGCTGGCGTTCTTTCTGGAAGAACTTGCGCCAGTTGCCTACAACAGGGGGGTGACCGATGCCCAGTCGAACATCCAGACCCGTGTGGCCGAGGTGGATTTTGAAGTGCATCAAACCGAATTTGGCTATTGGAGCAAGTTCGACAAGGCCGCGAAAGGCAAACGCTGATTTTGCGTGAAAGAGCCAGCCCTCGGTTGGCAGCAGGCAGATCTGCGGGCCGCCACGAAGGGGCGTGGACGTTCATCCCACACCCGACACTTTGGAGAACATGGTGCATCGACTCATTTATCTCAGCGCTGCGAGCGCGCCGATGTCCGACCAGGCCCTGGATGAACTGTTGAGGGTGGCCAGATCGCGCAATTTGTCTTTGAACATCACGGGCATGTTGATCTACAGCAAGGATTTTTTTGTTCAGGTTCTTGAAGGCGACAAGCCAGATATCGACGCCGTCTATTTTGAATCGATCGTTTTTGACCCTCGGCATGCGGCACCCTATGTCATGGATGAAAGTGAAATCGAGTCCCGGAGTTTTCCCGACTGGACCATGGGATTTCGCAGGCTCTCCCGCGATGCTGTGGCGGCAGAGCCGGGTTTCTTTGACTTGTCAACGGCTCAGAAAAATGGTGCGGTAACGGCAGAGCAAAAGAACTTTGCCCTCAGAATGATTTACAGCTTTATTTAGCCATGAATGAGCAGTCGGCAGGATGGCACCAAGGGCCGAAACGCCACTCGGGCGAGGCCCACTGCAAATTCGGCCAGGCGCCAGCGCCGAGGTGGTGAAGCCCAGCCCCATGGGTTGCCACCTTCAAGTACCGAAGACGAAATCAACGGCCTGCTCTCCCGCTGAGACCTGGCCCTGGTAAAACCCGGTGAACGCGCATCGGCGGCAAACCACCGCCGATTACCGCGCACTCTGGATGTTGAAGAACGAACTGAGGAACGACCTCGACGTTCTGATTTCGCCCATTTCGCATTTGTCGTGGCCGCACTTCAAGCACTTGTAGTCTTATGTCGGGCTGCGCTGCGCCAGTTCAAGCTTCAGCGGCTCCTCCAACCCTGGGGTGACCCTGGAAAGTCGGATGTGTTCAACCATCCCTGAGTAGGGCAGGCTGGGGATGTCTGCTGTTTGGACGGGCTTGTTCATGTCAGACGGACGTCAGGGGCGGATTCTCGGTAGTTGGCCGCGGGCGTGTTGTTCGCCCAAGCGGGGGGATCTTTCTAGAGCTCAGCTGCTTCTACTAGGAACCGCACGCGCCGCTGGCCTTGCCATTCATCAGCGTCCAGTCTGAAGGCCAGTTTGACCCGCTCAGGCAGTGGCTCCGTGTGGCCGAACCAGATGCCGTCCACCGGATCGCCCTGGTGTTTCATCTTCAGCGCCAGGTGCTTTTCGCCCACCAGCCGCTGGCTCACGATTTGCACTTCTTCGCAGAACACGGGCGGGGCAAAGCCCTGACCCCAGACTTCTTTGTGCAGGGTGTCGACCAGGTCGGTTCGGCGGTACTGCTTGTCGAGCACACCGTCGGCTTCCATGCGCCGTTCCAGCGTGGCAGCATCAAGCCATTCGTGGGCCACGAGCTGCAAGGCGCCTTCAAAGGTTTCGAGGTGCTCTTCTTCGATGGTGCAACCGGCAGCCATGGCGTGGCCGCCGAAGCGCAGCAAGACACCGGGGTGGCGCTTGGCCACAAGATCGAGCGCATCGCGCAGATGAAAGCCGGGGATCGAGCGACCTGAGCCTTTGAGCTCGTGTTCCTTGCCTTCTGCGCCACTGGCCGCGAAAACGAAGGTGGGGCGGTGCATCTTGTCTTTGAGGCGCGAGGCCACGATGCCGACGACACCTTCGTGGAAATCGGGGTCAAAAACGATCAGGGCCGGTGGCGGCTCTTCGGATTCGTCGAACATCTCTTCGGCCAGGGCCAGCGCCTGGTCGCGCATATCGCCTTCGATGGCCTTGCGTTCGCGGTTGATGCCGTCGAGCGTGCGGGCGAGTTCGTCGGCGCGCAGGGCGTCGTCGGTGGCCAGGCATTCAATACCCAGCGTCATGTCGGCCAGGCGGCCAGCGGCGTTCAGGCGCGGGCCGAGGGCAAAGCCAAAGTCGAAGCTGGTGGCCACGGGGTACTTGCGCGCCGCCACGTTGAACAGCGCCATCATGCCCGGCGGCATGGCGCCTGCGCGCACGCGCTTCAGGCCTTGCGCCACGAGGCGGCGGTTGTTGGCATCAAGCTTGACCACGTCGGCGACCGTGCCGAGCGCCACCAGCGGCAGCAGCGCATCTATCTTGGGCTGCGTTTGTGGAGTGAAGACGCCGCGATCCCGCAGCTCGGCGCGCAAGGCCAGCAACACATAAAACATCACCCCCACACCCGCGATGGACTTGCTTTCAAATGTGCAGCCGGGCTGGTTGGGGTTGACGATGATGCAGTCGTCGGGCACCACGATTTCGCCCTCCTTGAGGGCTGGCAAGTGGTGGTCGGTCACGATCACCTGCAGGCCCAGTTCACGTGCGGCGCGCACGCCGTCGAGGCTGGCGATGCCGTTGTCGACCGTGACCAGGACATCGGCACCGGAGGCTTTGACCCGCCTGGCGATGGCGGGCGTGAGGCCGTAGCCGTCGGTCACGCGATCGGGCACCAGGTAGCTTGCGCCGTCGTAACCCATGGGCGCACCCAGCAGGCGCAGGCCGCGCAGGCCCACGGCGCAGGCAGTGGCGCCATCGCAGTCGTAGTCGGCCACGATGCAGATGCGCTGCTTCGCGGCCATGGCGTCGGCCAGAGCCCTGGCCGCTTCGGCTGCTCCTTTCATTTCAGAAGGGGGGATCAGGCGGGCAAGCGAGTCGTCGAGTTCGGCACTTTGGGTGATGCCTCGGGAGGCGAACAGGCGGGCCAGCAGTGGGTGAAGGCCGCCTTGTTCGAGCGCCCAGGCGGCGCGGGGGGGCACATCGCGGGTGGTGATTTTCATCCTAGAAACTGCGGTTGGACGTGCCCAAGTGGGCCGTCATGGGGTGGACTGGGAAGGCGTGACGAGGCAGCGGGCAAATGCCCGCAAGGAGGAGAAACGCACCCAGTGCGCCCCAGGGCGGCTCAGTCGGGTGCGTAGTGCTCATACCCAAGCGGTGAGCTCTTTCGTTGCGAAGATGCTCAACACCCATGGGGCTCTCTTGCAGGACAAGCGCGGTCAACTGCGGTTTTTGGGATCATAGGGTGTCGAGTTGTTTCCAGGCCGGCGTTTTTCCGCGCAAGGTTTTGATGGCCTGGCCCAGTCGCGAGAACGCGCTGCGGGGCGAGGCGTTGTTCCAGGTGGTGGCGTGGCGTTCACCACACAGGGTGAGCATGACCATCTGACCGCTTCGCGCGCTTTCCAGCAGCGATGGAATTTGTTCAGTGTCGAGTGTTTCCCAGGCCTTGCGCCAGGTGGCCCAGTCGCCATTGATGGCGGACTGGCGCAGGTTGTCGCAGACGATGGGTGTGGGGCCTGATGCAATCCGCGCATGGCCCACAGCGCCTGCGCCATGCACCCAGAAGCCATTGATGATGGGCAACCGTGCGGCTTCGCGCTGATCGTTGATCGCGTGGGTGTAGAAGAGCATTTGCGCTTCGCTTTGCAGGCGTTTGATCAGTTGGGCGCCAGGGTTGTCGGCCTGGCCTGGAGCCGTCCAGTCGGCCACCGATCGGCCACTCACCCGGTCCAGGCTGGCGCAAATCAGGTGGCGAAGCGGTTCGCCTTCGGCGTGCCAGCGAGTGGCACTTGCATAGTGCAGGGTGATGCCGTCTTCCTGGCAATAGGGGGCCAGCGCTTCAAAAAGTGGGCGTGCATGGTCATCGCTCAGGCCAAGCGACTCGGCGCTGTACAGCGTGACCTGATCCATGCCCACCTGGAAGTGGCAGGGGGTGAACCAGGCCTGAGGGCGGTCTGGGTGCGGGTCTTCTGCTGCCGCCCAGGGAATGGCGCCGTCGTCGTGCAGGCCCAGCCCCAGGGTGTGGGCCAGAGCACGTTCATGTGGGGGCGTGAACTCGTGGTCGTCTCCGTTCAACGAGGTGCCCAGCGTCAGCTCACCCAGCAGCGCGGTGAGGTTGGGCAGGCGCATTTCGGGCAGCAGGGCCCGGCATTCGGGCGCGCTGGCGGCTGCGAAGGGAACCAGCAGGTGGGACGGGGAGTCCATCATCGGGTTGGAAGCAGGCATGGCTTGATTGTCAGGGATGCCACAATCGCCGTTGGTATTTTCTCGCCAAGCATGCAAACACCTTACGAACTACTTCTTGGCTGGCGCTATACGCGCGCAGGCCGCGCCACCCGTCGCAACGGCTTTATTTCCTTTATTTCAGGCGTGTCCATGCTGGGCATCGCGCTGGGTGTGGCCGCGCTGATCATCGTGTTGTCGGTGATGAACGGCTTTCAAAAGGAGGTGCGTGACCGCATGCTGAGCGTGTTGGCCCATGTGGAGGTGTTTGAGCCATACGGGCAGGCCATTCCCAATCTGGCACTCACCATGAGCAGCATTGAAAGCCATCCTGAAGTGGTGGGTGCTGCGCCGTTCGTGGGGGCGCAGGCCCTGATTGCGCGTGGCGAAGACATGAAGGGCGCCCTGGTGCGCGGGATCGACCCAAAGCTGGAGCCCAGGGTGACCGATCTGGCCGCATCCCTGTCGCAAACCCTGTTGCCGCAACTGGTGCCGGGCGAATACGGGGTGATTCTGGGTGAAGAGCTGGCGCGCAGTCTGGGCGTGATCACCGGCGACACAGTGACCCTGATCGCGCCCAGCGGGCAGGTGACGCCCGCCGGCGTGATCCCTCGCATTCGGCAGATGCATGTGGTGGGTACCTTCAACTCGGGCCATTTTGAATACGACTCGGCGCTGGCCTTGATGCACATGGACGATGCGGCGCGCATCTTCCGCGTCGAAGGGCCGACCGGCGTGCGCGTGAAAATCAAGGATCTGCAACAGGCGCGTGAGGTGGCCATTTCCATTGCGGGTGGTCTGGACCAGGGCCTGCGCGTGACCGACTGGACGCGCCAGAACCGCACCTGGTTTGCTGCGGTGCAGCTCGAAAAACGCATGATGTTCATCATCTTGACGCTGATCGTGGCGGTGGCGGCGTTCAACCTGGTGTCGACGCTGGTGATGACCGTGACCGACAAGCGGGCCGATATCGCGATTCTTCGCACCCTGGGCGCGAGCCCCAGAAGCATCATGGGCATTTTCATGGTGCAGGGCGCGATGGTCGGCGTGATCGGTACCGGTCTGGGGCTGTTGCTGGGCCTGGGCGTGGCGTTCAACATCGACACCATCGTGCCGGCCATTGAGCGGGCGCTGGGCGCCAGCTTTTTGCCCAAGGACATTTACCTCATCAGCCGCATGCCGAGCGATCCGCAGCAGGCCGATATCTTGCCCATCGCGATCATCTCGCTGGTGCTGTCGTTTGTGGCCACGATTTATCCGAGCTGGCACGCCAGTCGGGTGAACCCGGCAGAAGCGCTGCGGTATGAGTGACTTGAACAGCCCCCACGCTCCGCCGCTTCGCGGGTCGCTGCCCCCCAAGGGGGCTGACCTTGCTTGGGGCGGCCCTGCGCTGCGGTCGGCTGGCCCCCACGCTCCACCGCTTCGCGGGTCGCTGCCCCCCAGGGGGCTGACCTTGTTTGGGGCGGCCCTGCGCTGCGGTCGGCTGGCCCCCACGCTCCACCGCTTCGCGGGTCGCTGCCCCCCAAGGGGGCTGACCTTGCTTGGGGCGGCCCTGCGCTGCGGTCGGCTGGCCCCCACGCTCCGCCGCTTTGCGGGCCGTTGTCAACCGAAGGGGCGCGTTTCACCTGGGGGCGGCCCAATGGTGAAACTTTGTGTCCCGTCGCAACGTTGTTCGACGAATAGTTTCTTATGACCCATATTGTTCTCCAGGCCACGGGCCTGACCAAACGTTTTTCTGAAGGCCGTCTCGATGTGACGGTGTTGCAAGGCGTCGATCTCACAGTGAGCCGGGGAGAAACCGTGGCCATCGTCGGCGCTTCTGGTTCTGGCAAGAGCACCTTGCTGCATTTGTTGGGGGGGCTGGATGCGCCCACAGGCGGCAGTGTGAAGCTGATGGGGCAGGGCATGGCCGGTTTGAGCGCTTCGCAACAGGGTGTGTTGCGCAACCAGCATCTGGGCTTCGTCTACCAGTTTCACCATTTGTTGCCCGAGTTCAGTGCAGCCGACAACGTGGCCATGCCGTTGTGGATTCGCCGTTTGCCGCGCACAGAGGCAGCTCGGCAAGCCGCCGCAGTGCTCGGTCGCGTTGGCATGGGTGAGCGGCTGCACCACCGCCCGGCCGAACTCTCTGGGGGCGAACGTCAGCGGGTGGCGATTGCGCGAGCGCTGGTGACGCAGCCCGCATGCGTTTTGGCCGATGAGCCCACCGGCAACCTCGACCGCTCCACCGCCGACGGCGTGTTTGAACTCATGATGGAACTTGCCCGCGAGCAAGGCACGGCATTTGTGGTGGTGACCCACGACGAAACGCTTGCTGCCCGCTGCAGCCGCATGCTGCGCCTGACCAAGGGCGTGTTGACGGCAGGGTAAGGGCGCTCCGGCGTTTACTTCGACCGAACGAAGCGCAGGGGTTGGTCCATGCCCTGCGTATGGATCAACAGCGTGTCGCCCTGTTGCTCATAGCGCTGCGCTTTTTGCAGTGCAGCCAGGTAGCTGCTTTCTTGTTCCATGGCGCCGCCCCTGCAGGCCATCTTGGTGCTCGCCACCTGACCAATTGCCAACCGGTCTTCCTTGACGGTCACCGAGCCGGAAAAACGGTTGCAAGAGCCATGGCCTGCCACACGACCGACTTCTGGAAAGTGCAGCGAGGCTTTGGATTGCGGCATGACCGGCTGCGAACCCAGCGCTTCCAGCTGCCATTGCGTGCCCCACAGCGGTACCGTGGGGGCTGGCGGTGGTGCAGCCGAATTGGCGCAGGCCTGCAGGCTCAGCCAGATGGGGGCGGCCAGCCACAGGGAGGGGCGGCGGGTGAGGGTGTGCAGCAGGCGTTGAATGGATGTGGCCAAGTGGACTCTCCTGGAGGTTTCTTTGTGGGAAGGCGTTTTCGGTAGCCGTCGAACGGCACAATCGTGGTTATACCGCCATGTGGATCGATACCCATTGTCATCTTGATGCCCCCGAATTCGGGCCAGACCATGCGCTGGCCCTGGCCGCCCGTGAGCGGGCGGCCGCGCTGGGCGTGAGCCGCTGCGTGATCCCCGCCGTGATGCGGAACAACTTTGACACCGTTCGGCTGTTGGCCCACCGGCTGGGTGACGCCTACGCGCTGGGCATCCACCCCTTGTTTGTGCCGCAGGCGCTGGACCGCGATCTGGAGGCGCTTGACCAGGCGTTGACTGAACACAAAGGCGACCCCCGGCTGGTGGCCGTCGGGGAAATAGGTCTTGACTTTTTTGTGCCTGCCCTGTGCGAGCCAGCGATGCGGGAACGGCAGATCGGGTTTTATCGGGCCCAGCTCAAACTGGCGCGAAAACATGGTTTGCCCGTGATCTTGCATGTGCGGCGCAGTGCCGATGTGTTGTTGAAACACCTGCGGGAGCAGCGCGTGGCCGGTGGCATCGCCCATGCCTTCAATGGCAGCGGGCAGCAGGCCACGCATTTTATCGATCTCGGATTCAAACTGGGTTTTGGTGGCGCATGCACCTTTGAACCTGCCAAGCAGCTGCGCGCGCTGGCCGCCAGTTTGCCGCTGTCGGCGCTGGTGATGGAGACCGATTCGCCCGACATTCCGCCCCAATGGCTTTACGTTACGGCGGCGCAACGCGAAGCCGGTCAATCCCAAGGCTTGAACACGCCCGCCGAGCTGCCGCGCATAGGCGCTGTGGTGGCTGGCTTGCGAAACCTGACGGAGGCCGCCTTGGCCAGCGCCACGAGCGCCAACGCGCTGATGGCATTGCCCAGACTGGCGGCGCTGCCATGAACCGGTTAAAGGGTCTTGCCCCGGTAGTGAATGCAGACACGCGCATGGTTGTACTGGGCAGCTTTCCAGGTGTGGCCTCGCTGACCGCGCAGCAGTATTACGGCCACCCGCAAAACCAGTTCTGGAAAATTCTGGGTGCGCTGTGGGCGTTGCCATTGCCAGAGAAGCCTTATGGCGAGCGCGTGGCTTTGATGCAGGCGCACCACGTCGGCTTGTGGGATGTGTACGGCGCCTGTGAACGCGAGGGCAGCCTGGATGCCAGCATCCGTCAGGGTGAGCTCAACGATTTCGCCTGGCTGCAACGGCAATGTCCGCACCTTGAAGCCATTGCCCACAACGGCGGCGAAAGCTTCAAACATGCGCGCCACACCGAAGCGCTCGGTGTACCCGTCTACAAACTGCCCTCAACCAGCCCCGCCCATGCGAGCTGGCGCTTCGAACGTAAACTGGCGGCTTGGTCCGAGGTATTTCTTCGCCACGGGCTGACCATTTGAACTGACCATGAGCCCACCCACCGCTGTCCACCTTCCCCCCTTCGCTTTTCTTCGAAACCCCATCGCGTTGCCAGACTGGGCCGCAGCATGAAGACTGGCGCCAATGCCGCTGCGCGGCGCCGCAGCGGCCCCCAGACCCTGCCCGAGGTCACGATGTCGGAAGATGGCGAAGTGCGCTTTCTCCATCTGGGCACCGAGTGGATTCAGGGCTCCATGATCATCGATGAGCCATTCGCCATCGAGCTCGACTACGTGCAGCGCATGATGGCCTGGCTGTTGTTTGTCGACCCAGATACGGTGACCAAACGCCGGGCCATGCAGCTGGGCCTGGGCTCGGCGGCGCTGACCAAATTCTGTTTCAAGATATGCCGCATGGACACCACAGCGGTCGAAATCAACCCGCAGGTGCTTGCCGCCTGTCGCGGCTGGTTCAAGCTGCCGCCTGAGAGTGCGCGGTTGAGGGTGTTGCTGGCCGATGCAGGGCAAGAGATTCGCAAGGCCGAACACACGGGTCAGGTCGATTCGTTGCAAGTTGACCAGTACGACCATGAAGCGGCCGCGCCGGTGCTCGACAGTCCTGATTTTTATACCGATTGCCGCTCGGTGCTGACCGATGACGGCGTCATGACGGTGAACCTGTTCGGGCGCGATGCATCCTATGAACGCTCCTTGCAGAGCATTCGCGCGGCCTTTGGCGACGATGCGGTCTGGGCCTTCAAACCCACACGGGAAGGCAACAGCATCGTGCTGGCCCAGCGCCATGCCGATCGGCCCACACGCATGCACCTGCTGGCGAGAGCCGAAGAAATTCAGTCGCGCTGGGGTTTGCCCGCCGTGAAGTGGCTGCGGATATTCAAACCCGTGGTCTGAGCAATTGAAAAAAGCCGATTTATGAAAACACCCCACAAACATTCGGGCTCTGGCAAAGCGGTCAAGAGCGACTTTCAGGGGCCGCTTGACTGGCGCATGCTGGTGGACTGGTTGTTGAAAGATGAAGTGATTTCCGACAACGAAGCGGCGCGCACGATTGCGCGTTGCGCTTCGGCCCACAGTGCGCAGCACCCGATTCAACGCCTGTCCGTGGTGGGCATGGCGCGCGCATCGGATGGCCATGTGCTCGACGCTGAGTTGTTGACCCAGTGGCTCGCGGCGCGCACCGACCTCGAATACTTCCGCATCGATCCGCTCAAGGTGGATGTGGGCAAGGTCGCCGATGTGATGAGCGCCGCTTACGCCGAGCGCCACAAGGTGTTGCCGGTGCAGGTGGGTACGGCCGAAGTGGTTGTGGCCACGGCCGAGCCGTTCATTCGCGACTGGGTGCCCGAGGTTGAGCGCCAGACGCGCAAGAGTGTGCGCCTGGTGGTGTCAAGCCCGCAGGAGATTTCTCGCTACACCGGTGAGTTCTTTGCACTCGCCAAGTCGGTTCGCGCGGCCAACAAACTGGGCGGTGGCCAGGCCGGGTTTGGCAGCTTTGAACAGTTGGTGGAGCTGGGCAAAACCAACAAGCAGCTCGATGCCAACGACCAGCACGTGGTGCAGGTGGTCGACTGGCTGTGGCAGTACGCCTTTGATCAGCGTGCCAGCGATATCCATCTGGAGCCTCGGCGCGAGCAGGGTGTGATCCGTTTCCGTATCGATGGCGTGCTGCACCCTGTCTACCAGATGCCGATGGGCGTGATGAACGCGATGATTGCGCGCGTCAAGCTGCTGGGCCGCATGGACGTGGTGGAAAAGCGCCGTCCGCAAGATGGCCGCATCAAAACCACCCGGCCTGGCCCGGGCGACACGCGCAGCGACGAGGTGGAGATGCGTTTGTCGACGCTGCCCACGGCGTTTGGCGAAAAAATGGTGATGCGGATTTTTGATCCGGAAGCCACCGTGAAAGACCTGAGCGCGCTCGGGTTCACGCCCCACGACGCCACGCGTTGGGAAGGCCTGATGAAGAAACCCCACGGCATCGTGCTCGTGACCGGCCCCACCGGTTCGGGCAAAACCACCACGCTTTACGCCACGCTCAAGCGCCTGGCCACCGAAGAGGTGAACGTGAGCACCGTGGAAGACCCGATCGAAATGATCGAACCGGCCTTCAACCAGACGCAGGTGCAAACCCACCTCGATCTCGATTTCGCCCAGGGCCTGCGCGCCTTGATGCGGCAAGACCCGGACATCATCATGGTCGGCGAGGTGCGCGATCTGCCGACCGCCGAAATGGCCGTGCAGGCCGCGCTCACGGGCCACCTGGTGTTCACCACACTGCACACCAACGACGCACCTTCGGCCATCATGCGGCTGATGGAGCTGGGTGTGCCGCCTTATCTGATCAATGCCACGGTGCTGGGCGTCTTGGCGCAGCGCCTGGTTCGCACGCTGTGCCCGACCTGCAAGGTGCGCGAAGACGACGCCACGACCGACATCTCGCGCGAAGCGCTGGCCGACATGGCCAAACCCTGGAAAGTGACTGGCACATACAAGCCTTACCAGGCGGTGGGGTGCGTGGAATGCCGCATGACCGGGTTTCGCGGGCGTGTGGGCCTGTACGAATTGCTCACCGTGTCAGAAACCTTCAAGGAGAAAATCACGCGCGAACCCCACCTGGAAGTGCTTCGCAAACAGGCCGTCAGCGATGGCATGCGGCCATTGCGCCTGGCCGGGGCCGCACGCGTGGCCGAAGGCAATACCACCATGGAAGAAGTGATGGCAACGACGCCACCGCTGACCTGAGTACCCCCATGACGGGTGTGCAAACAACTCAGGACTTATATTCAACGCCTATGTTCGCCCGCCTGATTGCCACCCCATGATCCCCATCAAAACCGAAACGGCCTGGCGCGGTACTTCCGACTGCCGCCACTGTGGCATTCGAGACATGGTCCTGTTTGCCGATTTGCAAGAAGAAGACTTCAACCTGATTCATGCGCCCATCGATGATCTGGAGTTGGCCGCCGCCCAGCCACTGGTGCGCATGGGTGAAACAGCCACGTCGCTCTACACCCTGCGCGCGGGCATGATCAAATTGGTGCGCAACACGGTGGACGGTCGCCAGCGCATCGTTCGGGTGCTGCGCGCGGGAGATGTGGTCGGGCTGGAGGCACTGATGGGCCCCACCTACGATTCCGACGCCATCGCGCTCACCTCGATCAAGGTTTGTCGCCTGCCTTTGCAGGTCATTCAGCGCCTCAACCGTGAAACACCACGCCTGCACCAGCGCCTTCTGGAGAAATGGCACCGCAGCCTGAAAGAGGCCGACGACTGGCTCGCCGATCTCAACTTTGGCAACGCCCGCCAACGCGTTGCGGGGCTGATTCTGAAAATGCGCTCAACAGGTGACGCCTCGGTGGTGTCGCTTTTTTCGCGCGAAGACATGGGCGCCATGCTGGATCTGAAGCTGGAAACCGTGAGCCGCACGGTCAATATCTTCGTGCGCGAAGGCCTGATTCAACCGCTGGACAAGATCGGCCGTGTGTACAGCGTGATTGACCCTGTGGGCCTGACCTTGCCAAAGGCGTGAAGCGGCCCTGAGCGTGCAACGGTTGCTGGCCCCCGGATTCAGTGCTCCACCATACCGGCCAGTCAAGAGTCCCCTGGCTTCGGAGGGCGCCATCGGCGCGCCGATAATCAAGGCCAATGTCTGCTCCTCCGGCCACGGCCCCGCTCCCCAATCCATCGCTGGCCTCTGGCCTCTTGCTCGCTGCAGCAGGCTCCATCGCCTTCAGCGGCAAGGCCATCATCGTCAAGCTGGCCTACCGCTACGGGGTGGATGCGGTCACGCTCATCATGCTGCGCATGCTGTTTGCCCTGCCGCTGTTTCTGGCGCTGGCCTGGTGGTCCAGCCGAGGAAAGGCACCACTGACTCGCAACGACTGGCTGGGCGTGTTTGGCCTGGGCCTCACGGGCTACTACCTGGCAAGCTACCTGGATTTCTGGGGTCTGGAATACATCAGCGCCAGCCTGGAGCGCCTCATTCTGTATCTCAACCCGACCGTGGTGCTGGTGTTGGGCTGGATCATCTACAAGCGCCGCATCACCGCCTTGCAGGGCGCAGCGATGGCGATGAGCTACGCGGGCGTGCTGCTGGTGTTTGGCCATGAGGTGGGGCTGCAGGGGCCCGACGCTGCGCTCGGCACGCTGCTGGTTTTTCTCAGTGCCGTGAGCTATGCCATCTACCTGCTGTACAGCGGGGAAATGGTCAAGCGCCTGGGGTCGTTGCGGCTGGTGGGATTGGCCACCAGCGTGGCCTGTGGCCTTGTCTTGCTGCAATTTGCCCTGTTGCGGCCGCTGGACACGGCGTTCGCGGTGGCGCCGGCAGTGATCTACCTCTCGATTCTGAATTCGGTGCTGTGCACCTTTGCGCCCGTCTTGATGGTGATGATGGCGGTAGAGCGCATCGGCGCCGGGCTGGCGGCGCAAACCGGCATGATCGGGCCCATGTCCACCATCTTGATGGGCGTGGTGATTCTCGGTGAGCCGTTCAACGGCTGGATCGTGGTGGGCACCGTGCTCGTCATGGGCGGGGTATTTCTGGTGACGCGGATGGGCCGCACACCTTCCAACTGAACAGGAGACAAGACGATGGATTTGGGTATCAAAGGCAAATGGGCGTTGGTGTGTGGCGCGAGCAAAGGCCTGGGCCTGGGCTGCGCCCAGGCGTTGAGCGCCGAGGGCGTCAACGTGGTCATCGTGGCGCGGGGTGTGAGCGAGCTCGAGCGCGCGGCGGAGGGCTTGCGCGCTGCGAACCCGGGCGTCACCGTGGTTCCTGTGGTGGCCGATATCACCACCCCAGAAGGTCGCGCGAAAGCGCTGGACGCGCCTGGCGGCCCGGGCGGCAGTTTTGACATCGTCGTCACCAATGCGGGCGGCCCGCCACCGGGCGATTTCCGAGGCTGGGACCGCGACGCCTGGCTGAAAGCGCTTGACGCCAACATGATCACGCCCATCGAACTCATCAAAGCCACGGTCGATGGCATGGCGCAGCGCGGCTTTGGCCGCATCGTCAACATCACCAGCAGCGCCGTGAAGGCGCCGATCGACATTCTGGGTTTGTCCAATGGCGCACGCAGTGGCCTGACCGGCTTTGTGGCAGGCGTGTCGCGCAGCGGCCTGGCCGCGCAGGGCGTGACCATCAATAACCTGTTGCCGGGCGCCTTTGATACCGACCGCCTGAAAGTCACCTTCGCAGGCGCCGCATCCAAAACCGGGCAACCTGTTGAATCGTTGATGGACGCGCGGCGCCAGACGATTCCGGCCAGGCGCTTTGGCCAGCCCGAAGAATTCGGTGCCATCTGCGCTTTCCTTTGCAGCCAGCACGCCGGCTACATGACCGGTCAAAACGTATTGGCCGACGGCGGCGCCTACCCCGGTACCTACTGATCTGCCGCTCACAGCACCGGGCCGGGCTGGCGCGCCTGCCGCCAGCCCGGCCCGGTGCGCCCAGGCGCCCTCAATCCCCCAGCTTGATACCGATCTGCTTGATGCGCTGACCGTCCATGCTGCGCACGCTGAGTTCGGCCTTGCCCAGGGTGGCGCTGTCGCCCTCCACCGGAGGGCGATCAAGCTCCTCGCGCAGCCAGCGCCCCGCGCTTTGATCGGACTCACTCGGCACGGGCAGGCCATAAAAGGTACACAGGTCCATCATGGGCGTGCTCGCGTCGATCACAAAGTCGCCAAACACCTGGCGTGCCTGCGCCATATCAGACGGGTCGGGTAGCGTCACACCCAGGCGCCGCGCGCTCCAGGCGATGGTGGAGCCCTGGAACAGCAGCGAAGTGATCACCACGACAAAAGCCACATTGAAAAACGTGTGGGAGCCCGGTACACCCGCCATCACCGGGAACACCGCCAATACAATCGGCACCGCCCCGCGCAGCCCGACCCACGAGACAAATGCGATTTCGTTGTTCGCAAAGCGCATCGGCTTGAGGCACAGCCAGACCGACAGCGGCCGGGCGACCAGCATCAGCACCAGCGATACACCCAGCGCCGGCCACAGCGTGCGCAGCAACTCGCTCGGGGTGACCAGCAAGCCCAGCAACAGGAACATGCCAGCCTGCGACAGCCAGGCGTAGCCGTCCATGGCCGAGAGGGCCGGGCGCACCTGTTTGCGCGCCCGGTTGCCCGCGATCACACCCATGGCGTACACCGCCAGAAAACCCGAGCCACCCAGTGCGGTGGTGCCGGCATAAACCGCCAGGCCACCCGAAACGATCAACAGGGCGCGTATTCCGCCTCCGCCATCAGGGCCGCGCCCCAGCCGAATCAGCAACCAGGCCAGGCCGAAGCCGCTTATCAGGCCCAGCGCCGCGCCCCAGCCCATTTGATGCAGCAGCGCGATCAGCAGCGCGCCCCAGTTGACGTCAGGCCCGGCCATGGGGGCTGCGGCGGCCGTCAAGGCGATGCCGATCAGACTCAGGGTCAGAAAAACAGCCATCGGGTCGTTCATGCCCGACTCGATCTCCAGCGTGGCGGCCACCCGTTCATTGAGTTTCACCCCCGATGACTTCAACAGCGAGAACACCGCAGCCGCATCGGTGGAGCCCACGATGGCGCCCACCAGCAGCGCCAGTGGCCATTGCAGCGCGAGCAGAAAATGTGCCGCTACTGCTGTGAGCCCGGTGCACACCACCACGCCCAGCGTGGCCAGCCACAGCGCGGGTCTCAGCCCGGTGCGAAAGGTGGTGAACTCGGTGCGCAACCCGCCGTCGAGCAAGATCACAGCCAGCGCCACGTTGCCAACCCAGAAGCTCAGCCGGAAATCGTCAAATACCAGGCCGCCCGGGCCATCGACCCCCGCGAGCGTGCCCACCACCAGAAAAACCAGCAAGAAAGAAAAACCGGCGCGCGCCGAGACAACGCCCGCCAATACGCTGAAAAAGATCAGGGACGCGGCGGCGAGCAGGGGCAGGGCGAGAAAATCGAGCGAGAGAGACATGCGTTGACGCTATCAGGAAGCGTGCCAGGTTGGGTGGGAAGCGTGAAATGGGCGGCGGGCAGGATCGGGCTCAGTAGAAATCGGCGCCACGCTCCGGTGGCACTGTGTTGATCGTATTGGAAAGAACACCCATGAGCGTTTTGCCCCCGTGCCCCAAATGCCGATCTTCCTACACCGATGAGGATGGGGCTTTGCTGGTGTGTCCCGAATGCGCCCATGAGTGGCCGGCCTCGGCTGCCGAGGCATCAGAAGACCCATCCGACACCGGCTTGGTGGTGAAAGACGCCAACGGTGCACAGCTGTCCGGTGGTGATCAGGTGGTTTTGATCAAGGACCTGAAGATCAAAGGCTCTCCGTCGGGCGTGGAAGCGGGCACCAGGGTGAAGGGTATTCGGCTGGTCGAAGGCGATCACAACATCGATTGCAAGATTCTGGGTTTCGGTGCGATGCAGCTCAAGTCGGAATTCGTAAAGGAAGCCTGACCTTAGCGCCATGCACATCGCCATGCTCACCTTTCAGGGCTTTCACGAACTCGATTCGCTGATCACCCCTAGCGTTCTCAACCGCATCAGGAAACCCGGCTGGCGCGTGACGCTCTGTAGCCCCGAGGCTTCGGTGACCTCCGTGAATGGCGTGACCGTTCAGGCGAGTCCCGCCTGGAAGACGCAGCATCGGCCGACGCGGTGCTGGTGGGCAGCGGCATGCTCACGCGTGAGGTGGTCAACGCTCCGGCCATCATGTCCATGCTGCGGCTCGATGCCGCGCGCCAGCCCGTGGGCGCGCAGTGTTCGGGCACGCTGGTATGGGCCAAACTGGGCCTGCTGGACGCCGTGCCTGCTTGCACCGATCTCACCACCAAACCGTGGGTGCAGGAAGCCGGCGCCAAGGTGTTGGACCAGCCATTCTTCGCCGAGGGCAATGTGGCTACGGCGGGCGGTTGCCTCGCCTTGCCTCGCCCTACCTTGCGGCCTGGATCATCGCGCGTACCGAGGGCATTGAGGCTGCCCGCGCCGCGCTGCACTGTGTGGCGCCGGTGGGAGAAAAAGAGGCTTATGTGGAGCGGGCCATGAACAACATCGGGCTCTGTTTGCCCGCCGAACAAGCCTTTTCGGGCGGGTTGCGCAGCCTATGGAGGATTCATTGATTGACACCCCATTGGCGGCCCGATACCGTGTCACAGCCGCGTGATTCCCGTCTCGGATGCGGCAACCAGGAGAAACACATGGCCAAGCTCTTTGCGATCTACCAACAGCCCGTCGATCCAGCAGCCTTCGACAAATACTACTTCGACACCCATGTTCCGCTGGCCAAAAAAATACCTGGCTTGCGCAGCTATGAGGTGACCCGGGGTGACGTCATGGGCATGGGCGGCAAACATGCTGTCTACCTCACCGCTGTGCTCGCGTTCGATTCGATGGCGGCGATTGCCGCTGGAATGGGTTCAGCCGAAGGCCAGGCCACCGCGGCCGATCTGGCCAACTTCGCCCAGGCCGGGGTCGATGTGATGATGGGCGAGACCGAAATGATCTAGTGCCATCTGAGCGAGCGCTGCTGATGGCGGTCCGCGTGTGGCTTTCCCGCTGAAATGCGGAGCCTGTAGCGGGGGGTTTGCGGGCATTTCCGCCTTTGTTTTGACGATGGGGTTTCTCAGGCTGGCGCAGCAAAACCCAAAAAGCTAGGATTCGGTTTGAACACGCCCAAGGTGGGCGTGGTGGTATGTCAACTCAAGGAGCATTCAAATGGCAGGTTGGTTTGAAATGAGCAAGAGCAAAGATGGACAGTTCCGGTTTGTACTCAAGGCGGGCAACGCCGAAACCGTGCTCACCAGTGAACTCTACAAATCGAAGCGGTCTGCCGAAAACGGCATTGCATCGGTGCAGGCAAATTGCGCCAACGAGGCCCGCTTCGAACGCAAAACCGCATCCAATGGCAAAGCCTTTTTCAACCTGAAGGCCGGCAACCACCAGGTGATCGGCTCCAGCCAGATGTACGCATCGGAAGCCTCCCGTGAAAACGGCATCGCGAGCGTCAGAACGAACGGCGTGTCCAAGACGGTCAAAGTGAACATCTGACCGCCGTTGCCGGGGTTTTCCTCGGTGAATCGAATCGAAAAGGGCTGCATTGAGCAGCCCTTTTTTTTCGAGCTGTTGCCCGAACTGGGTCAACCCCGCTCAATTGACCCAGCACCCATTGAAGGGCACGGCAGACAAGGGAATATCGAAGGCGGCGGCGTTGTAGGTGTTGCCGGCAGCCTGGCCGGTGACGTTCCTGAAGCGATAGGCCCAACACCGGTTGGGATACGTCACCGCATTGTTGAAGATGTGGGCGTCTTCGAAGTTCTGAATCACGATGTAGCCGTTGAGGAACTGGTTGTCACGGATATCGGCCCGTCCGCTGCTGTACAAATACATGCCGCAGCCGTTGCACACATTGTTGTGAATGACGTTGTAGTCGGGGTTGCTGCGGGTGCGGCCAGGGCGGGCGTAACCAATGATCCCCGACTTGCCGTTGTACGAACCGTTCAGCATGGTGATGTTGTTGTTGCGGATGGTCTGGTCGGCTTCAGGCCAGAACACGATGGGTCCATCGATGTAGGTACGGCCGTCGTCGCCTCCGGTGGTGCTGGCTTCGCCCTGGTGCATGGTGTTGCCTTCAATCAAGATGTTGAAGCCCCGGGTGTTGACCACATCGCCACCGCGGTTGTGGTGGAAGTTGTTGCCCCGAATGATCACGTCTCTCACCAGATAACCTCCAAGCGGCTCGATATCGATACCAAACTGGGGGCTGGTGCCTTTGGTATGGTGAATCTGATTGCCTTCGATCAACACCCGCGCGCCACCCACGATGGAGATGCCCTGGCGTCGGTTGGTGTCGAAATTGTTGCCGGTGATGGTGATGTCTTGCGGCGTCGAAGGGGCCTTGCCCACGATCAAAATGCCGTCGCCATTGGCCTGGGTGATGTACACCCCTTGAACCTCCACGTACTGGCTGGAGCCTTCTATACAGATGGCGTGTCCTTCGTCGTGTGCGGTGCCTCCGCTGCTGGATGGGGTGTAGGTGTGGTTGTAACGGTCACCCACGATGGTGCCGCCTGAGACAGACACGTTTTTCTTGCCATTGATGGTGACCACACAATAATTCCAACGGTCATTGGGGACCATGCGCAGCACCGCACCGGGCTCCAGAACCAAGGCCATGTTGCTCGGCAATTTGATGCCGCCAGCATAGTTGTACGTCTGTATTTTTCCCAGCAAATATTCGCCGGCGGGCACCCGGAATTGCCCAATGCCCTGTGATGAAGCCCAGTCGATGGCAGCCTGCATCCCATCGGTGGTGGCGGTGGCATTTGACGCGTTGCTTGCCACGCCCCATCGCCAAGGCTCCAGTGTGTAGCTGCTGGTTGGGATGGTGGGCTTCACAACCTCGGGCCAGGTGTCGACGTCGCTTTCCGCTGGCTGCACGTAGTAGGCGACACCTTCGTAGGTGTACTGGGGCAGGGTGTTGCGAATGCTCGTCATCTCTGCGTCAGAGGCGGTGTAGAAGTGAAATCCCGCGCCGGGCAGATAGAAGCGGTGCAAAGGCAAGCGGTCTGCCGCAGCGGTTTTGCTGGCGTAATAAGCCACCCCTTCGTAAGTGAACACAGGCAGGTTCGCTTGCACAAACCGCTTTTCGTCTGCACTGATGGTGTACAGATGCATGCCCGTGGTCCGGTTGTAAAAGCGGTGCACCGCATCGAGCCCGGCACCTGCGGACCGGTGGGCAGAAAACGCCGCACCCTCGTAGCGCATGGTTTGAATCGATACGCGAACCTGATCCCGCTCGGTGGTGCTTGCGGTAAAAAAGTGCCCTGATGTGTTGGCGTTGAAGAAGCGAAATACATTGGTGCGCTCATCTGCCGTTGACTTGTTTGCCTTGGCAAGCGACTCTTCGTCCGAAGCCGGCAGGGGGCTTCGCCCATTTGGCTGCCGCTCGGCTGCCGATTCGGCCCGCTGCAGTTCAGCTGTGCTGAGTTGAGCGGCCTTCTGAAGCAAAACGCCGGTTGGCGACAGCGCCTGATGGGTCTTTTCACTGGGGGCCGCATTGACGCCTTGCGCCAGGTTTGCCTCGCTGCCACTGCTGCCCCCACCGCAACCACTCAAAGCCAATGCAAACAGGGCAAGCCAAGGCGCCGTACGGGTGCACGTAGATGGTTTGCAAGCAGGTCGAAGGATGGAGTGGTTCATCTGAACAGGCCCTAATTGACCGGAGAAAACAAGGCCTTCACCGAAGGCGAGTAAACGTGCACTGAGGGGGGCCGAAGAGGGACCGGTCTCAGCCCTGAAGCGCGCAGGGCGTTGCGAGAGCCGGTCCTCAATGCAAACAGTTCGACGGGTAGCCTGCTGTGATCGAATCGGCCTTTCATTTTAGAGACGCCAGAGCTGAACAGCAATGCGCTGGACAGTGGGCTGGGCGCGGTAGCCAGCTTGTCTGGCGTTGCTGCGCTGTTCGAACCCTGCGGCGGTCTGACCACCAGGGCAGATTGCACTCGAAACTGTTGGCCGGCTCCGGCCAGACGTTCGCGTCGGAAGCGCCCCATGATCGAGGCTGCCAGGCATCCAGAGGCAGTGCCTTTGATCCATCGCATGGACAGGGGCGCGGCCATCCGCAATACTGGATTCATATGAAATCAGCTGCGCCCCCAACCGATGCGTCCCTGGCCAATGAGCCTGTCTTTGTCGCCCGTGGCCTGACCAAGGTTTACGGCGAAGGCGAAACCGCGGTGCACGCCTTGCGAGGGGTGGACCTGGACATCACCCGTGGCGAGTTTGTGGTCTTGCTCGGCGCCTCGGGCAGCGGCAAATCGACCCTGCTCAACATCCTCGGAGGGCTCGATTCGGCCACCAGTGGCAGCGCGGTCTGGACCCATGAGGGGCAGGTGCACGAGCTGATCGGCGCGGGGGATGCAGAGCTCACCCGCTACCGCCGGGAACACGTGGGCTTCGTGTTTCAGTTCTACAACCTCATCCCCAGCCTGACGGCGCGTGAAAACGTGTCGCTGGTGACCGATCTGGCCGAAGACCCGATGGACGCTGAAGCCGCGCTGGCCCTGGTGGGCCTGGGTCAGCGGGTAAACCATTTCATTTCCCAGCTCTCGGGCGGGGAGCAGCAACGCGTGGCGATTGCCCGGGCCATTGCCAAGCGCCCGGCGGTGTTGCTGTGCGACGAGCCCACCGGTGCGCTCGACAGCGCCACCGGCGTCATGGTGCTGCAGGCCATAGAGCGGGTGAACCGCGAGCTGGGTACCACCACCGTGGTCATCACCCACAACGCACCCATTGCCGACATGGCCGACCGCGTGTTGCGCCTGGGCGACGGGCGCATTGTCGAGACGAAGGTCAACGACCACAAGTTGCCCGCTTCGGATCTGAGCTGGTGATCCCGATGTACCAACGGTCGTTTGAATGCCCGTTCGGGCTGAGCCGGTTGAAGGATGTCGACAGGCTCGGCCCGAACGGTGGGTTCTTGTTGTTGGATGTTGTGAGGACCTGAGGCGCCCATGAAAGCCATCCACACCAAGCTCTGGCGCGATTTTTTGCGCCTGCGCGCCCAGGTGGCCACCATCGCCATGGTCGTGGCCATTGGTGTGGCCGGCTTCGTGGGCATGTTTTCGGTGCACGCTTCGCTGAAAGCCTCGCGCGACGCCTTTTACCAGGACAACCGGCTGGCTGATGTGTTCGCCGGGGTCAAGCGCGCGCCGCTGCATTTGCGCGAACGCCTCGCGGCCATCGATGGCGTCAATGAGGTGCTGTTCACCACCGCGATGGACGCCCAGATCGATCTGCCCGGCGTGATGCCCCCGGTTACCGGGCGCTTCATCGGCCTGACCCTCGCACGCGTGCATGCCGACCGCCAGAGCCTCAACAAGCTCTCGCTCAAGAGCGGGCGCTGGCCCGAGCGCGCAGGCGAGCTGGAAGCGCTGGTGAGCGACCGCTTCGCCGCCGCGCGTTCGCTCAAGGCCGGCGATACCGTGCGGGCCATCCTCAATGGCCGCCTGGAGACGGTGCACATCGTGGGCACCGCAGCCACGCCCGAATACGTTTTCGCCTCCCAGGGCGGCGCGCCCGACGATGAGTTTTTTGGTATCTGGTGGATCGACGATGAGCGCATGGCCACGGCGTTTGACATGCAAGGCGCGTTCAACCAGATGGCCATGGGCGTGGCGCCCGGCGTGCCGGTGGATCGGGTGATTGAAAAGGTGGACCGGCTGCTGGAGCCTTATGGTGCCATTGGCGCGGTGGGGCGTGACAAACAGCTGTCGAGCAAGATCGTTTCCGACGAGCTCACGCAGCTCAAGGTCATGGGCACCGTGTTGCCCTCGATTTTTCTGGTGGTCGCGATGTTCATCCTGAACGTGGTGCTCAGTCGCCAGGTGGCCACGCAGCGCGGCCAGATCGCCGCCCTCAAGGCGCTGGGCTACAGCGATGGCGCCATCGCCTGGCACTACATCCAGTTTGCTTTCCTGATCGCGGGGCTGGGTGTGGTGGTTGGGCTGGGCATGAGCGTGGCCATTGGCCGGGGCATGCTGGGCCTGTACGACGAGGTGTTCCGCTTCAACAGCCTCGACTACATCACCGAGCCCTGGCTGGTCGTCGTTTCGCTGGTCATCGCCGCGCTCGCCGCCGCCCTGGGCACCTGGACCGCCATCCACGCCGTGGTCAGCCTGCGCCCTGCGCAAGCCATGCAGCCACCTTCGCCACCCCATTACCGCGCCACGCTGATCGAGCGGGTTGGCCTGGGCAACCGCGTGAGCACCGGCGCGCTGATGGTGATCCGCAATGTGGAGCGGCGCCCGCTGCGCGCGGCCTTCACCGTGGTCGGCGTGGCGCTCGCCGTGGCGCTGCAAATCTCGGGCGCTTTCTGGATTGATGCCATCGCCCACATCATGGATGTGCAATACCGGCAGGTTCAGCAGGGCGATGTGTTGGTGAACTTCCACCGCCCGGTGCCGCTCTCGGTGGCGCGCGATCTCAAGCGCTTGCCCGGCGTGATCGACGCCGAACCCTACCGAACCGGGATGGTGCGCATCCGATTCAAAAGTGCGTCGGTGGATACCGCCATGATGGGCATTCGGAGCGATGCCAGGCTGTTTCGCGTGGTCGATGAGCAGCGCGGCGCGGTGTCGATGCCTGCGCGTGGTGTGGTGCTCTCGGCCATGCTGGCCCGCGAGCTGGGCGCGCGGGTGGGCGACCGCGTGCAAGTCGAATTCAGGCTGTGGAACCAGACCCGCACCGAAGTGGAAGTGGTCGATATTGTGCAAACCATGTTCGGCAAACTGGTCTACATGTCGCTTTCCGGCATGACCGATCTGGCGCGCGATGGTGCGGGCGTGGCCGATGCCGCCTTGCAGGTGGATCCGCTCCACATGGACGCCTTCTGGGGCGCGGTCAAAAGCGCGCCCACGATCAACTCGGTGTTCGACAAGGCTTCTTCCATGGAGAGCTTTGACCGCACCACCTCGCGCAACATGGGTGTGTTCAGTGGCATCCTCACCCTGTTCGCCGCCGCCATGGCCGTGGGCATTGTCTACAACTCGGCGCGCATCTCGCTCTCCGAGCGCGCCTGGGAGCTGGCCAGCCTGCGCGTCTTGGGCATGACGCGCGCCGAAGTGTCGGTGTTGCTGCTGGCCGAACTTGGCGCCGAGCTGCTGCTGGCCCTGCCCATAGGTGCCTTCGCCGGCTGGGCGCTGGCCACGCTGATGATGGCGCTCATGTCGTCAGACGCAATTGATTTTCCCGTGGTGATCGAGCCGAGCACCTATGCCTCGGCGGCCTTCATCGTGCTGGCCGCCGCCGTGGCCAGCGCCTTGCTGGTGCGCCGCAAGATTGACCGGCTTGACCTGGTGGCTGTATTGAAAGTACGCGAATGAAGACGATGAACAAAATCAATATGAACAACCCGAGCAAATCCTGCCCCTGGGGCCGCTATCTGATCATCACCGCTGCGCTGCTGGCGCTGGTCGTTCTGGTGTGGTGGCTTTACCAGCCACGGCCCTTGGTGGTGGAAGTGGCTGCCGTAGGCGAAGGCCGCTTCGAACAGGTGATTGAAGAAGACGGTCAGTTGCGCCTCAAGAACCGCTATGTGATCGTCGCGCCGACCCAGGCCGAGCTGCAGCGGCCCACGCTCAAGGTGGGCGATACCGTGAACGCGGGCGACGTGGTGGCCGTGTTGCAACCGGCCTCACCGCAAATGATCGACGCGCGCACCCGCCAGATGCTGGTTGAGCGGGTGGGCAGTGCCAACGCCGTGCGACAGGCCGCAAGCGCCCAGGCGCAGCGCCTGCAGACCGCGCTGGCCCAGGCCGATCTCGAAGCCAGCCGCGCCAATCAACTGGCCAAAGAAAAATTCGTTTCAAGCTCTGCGCTCGACCAGGCCTTGTTGGCTCAACGCGCGGCCCGCCAGGCGCTCGCCGCCGGGAAAGCCGAGTTGGGCGCCGCCGAGTTCGCTCTGGCCGAGGCCCGTGCCGCGCTGTCGCGCTCCGAGCCCGCTGCCGATTCGAAGGCCACCGCTGGTTTGTGGTCGCTCAAAAGTCCGGTCAACGGGCGCGTGCTCAAGCTGCATCTGGAAAGCGCTGCCCCGGTCAACCCCGGCCAGGCGCTGGTGGAAATTGGCGATGTGGGTGCGCTGGAGGCCGTGATCGATGTGCTCTCCAGCGAAGTCATGGCGATCCAGCCTGGCGCCGTCGTGTCGCTGTCGGTTGGCGGCGGCGCCGCGCCTCTGGTCGGGCAGGTGGAGCGCATCGAGCCGGTGGCCTTCACCAAGGTGTCAGCGCTGGGGATCAACGAGCAACGCGTCAACGTGATCGTGGCCGTAGAAGGCGGCGCCACGGCCCTGCAAGGCCTGGGTGACGGTTTCAGGGTCGAGGCCCGCATCGTCACGAAAGCGCAAGACGACGCGCTGCTTGCCCCCAGCGCCGCGCTGGTGCGCGATGGCACCGCCTGGCGCGTGTTCGTGGTCGAAGGCGGGCGGGCGCAGGCGAGGGCGGTCACGCTCAAAGACCGCAACGCCGATCAGGCCTGGATTGAAAGCGGCCTGAAAGCAGGGGAGAGCGTGGTGCTGTACCCGGGCAGCATGGTGGGGGACGGGCAGGCGGTGAAGCTGGCGCGTTAAGGGGTGGCGAGGTAAAATTGGAAACCGGTTTCAATTGGCGACGCACTTGAGGTGCCCCAGTTGTGAACATCGCCACACGGTTCCGTTTTCATCCCATCTTTCCCCAGGAGTATCAAATGACACAGCCCACCATCGGGTTCATCGGCCTCGGCCAGATGGGCAGCAACATGGTCGAAAATCTGCAAAACAAGGGCTTCAAGCTGGTTGTGATGGGTCGCAACAAAGAAGCGGTCGCCGCCGTGTTGGCCCGAGGCGCTGTCGAAGCCCAATCACCCGCTGCGCTGGCTGCCGCCTGCGACATCATCATGCTGTGCGTCACGACTTCTGAAGTGGTGGAGTCGCTGGTTTACGGCGAAAACGGCATACTCGCCGGCATCAAGGCAGGCGCGGTGGTGATCGATTTCGGCACCTCCATCCCGGCCTCCACCCGCAAGATCGGCGCAGACCTCGCCGCCATTGGCGCCGGCATGATCGACGCGCCGCTGGGCCGCACGCCAGCCCACGCCAAAGAAGGCAAGTTGAACATCATGGCCGCCGGCGACAAAGCCACCTTCGACGAAGTCAAGCCCGTGCTCGACCAGCAAGGCGAAAACATCTTTTACATGGGCGCACTGGGCGCAGGCCACACCACCAAGCTGATCAACAACTTCATGGGCATGACCACCGTGTCCGCCATGTCGCAGGCGTTTGCCGTGGCCGAGCGCGCGGGCGTGGACCGCCAGCAGCTGTTCGACATCATGTCCACCGGCCCTTCCAATTCCCCCTTCATGGGCTTTTGCAAAAACTACGCCGTGGACGGCGTGAGCAACCTCGGCTTCTCCATCGCCAACGCCAACAAGGATCTCGGCTACTTCCTTGAAATGGTCAAAAACCTGGGCACCCGCGCCCAGATCGCCGAAGGCACCTCCGCCAACCTCCAGGCCGCTGTGGATGCGGGCATGGGCAATGGCAACGTGCCAGAGATCTTTGACTACTTTCTCAAGCTGAAGAACTGACTGAAGAAAACGGGGGAAGGCAGCGGTCCTTGCTGTTCTCGGCCCGGTGGATGGTCGGGTGAACAGGCAAGGACCGATGCCCATGTTGGATCAAGGCTCCAACGAAGCCGCTGTTCGCCATCGAGCTGGTGACGTTCGTCATCAAGCTTGCAGCCCTCGGCGTTCACGGATAAGGCGTCACCAGATCGTTGGCGTTGAAGGTGGTATTCCAGCTCTGCAAGACCTGTGCGACGGGTTCCGGGTCGAGGCCCACATCATCACGAAAGCGCAAGATAACGCGCTGGTTCGCGATGGCACCGCTCGGCGCGTGGACGCAGGTGAGGGAAGTCGGTGCTGTGACGCCGGAGCGGAGATTTGACCGCTGGAGCCTCAGTTGCCATGGGCCCGCTATTCGGGCTGGATGTTTTGATTGAAGCGAAACACATTGCCCGGATCGAAGCGCTTCTTGATTTGGGCCAGGCGGGTGTAATTTTTGCCAAACGCATCGCGGGTCAGTTCATCGCTGTCGGCATCCTGGCCGGCAAAATTGAGGTACAGACGCCCTTCGTGCGCGTGTTTTCGGGCCCTATTCCAGGCCGACCGTGTCCACCCTATGACCTTTTCGTCATCCGCCGCGTTGCGCCAGACGGAATCGAGCGAGTACATCCACCCGAATGAGCGGTCCCCGAAGGCGGTGGCGTCGGCCGGGATGGCCGCTGTCGCACCGCCAAAATTCCAGAACGAACTGAGGGAATGATCGGACGGCGATGCAGCGGCGTTTTCGATCGCTTCGTCAATGGCAAGGTCTGTCAGCTCCGTCATCAGATGGCTCTTCCAGTAACAACGGAAATCACCCGCTGGAAACAACGCATCGAACAGCTTCTGGACTTCGCAATAGGGCATCTGCCCTGAAAAATCGGCGACCATCGGGCCCAGTTCCCTGAGCGGTTGCAAAATGCGCTGCCCCTCGACCGCATCACCCGCATAAACAGCGGCCAGCGTGTAGCAACGTGTCCCCCAGAAGGCCTCTGGGTAGTCTGCGCTGGCGGCGACGGTAGAGAACTCGCAGATGGACCCGACCACATCGTTTTTGTCGGCGAGAAAGTCGCGCCAGAACTGGATCGGACCGGCACCCGCTGCCAAGGGGTAGATCGGTGCGGCGAACATCACTGCTGGGCCTACGGGATGCAGTTTGAATTCGAAACTCACGACCACGCCGAAGTTGCCGCCACCGCCCCGGATGGCCCAGAACAGGTCTGGGTTTTCCGACAGGCTGGCGCGAATCAAGGCGCCATCTGCCGTGACGATATCCACAGCCAGAAGGTTGTCGATACAGAGCCCGTGCGCGCTGCGCAACCAGCCAACGCCACCGCTTAGCGTCAGGCCCGCAACCCCAGTGTCGGAAACGAGCCCTCCGGGTGTTGCCAGCCCATGGGCTTGGGTCGCCGCGTCGACGTCGGCCCAAAGCGCGCCGCCCTGCACGGTCACGATTTTTGCACCGGGGTTCACTTTGACGTTGCGCATTTGCGAGAGATCGATCATCAGGGCGCTGTCACCCACCGCATGCCCCGCCACGTTGTGGGCACCGGCCCGAATCGAGACCGGCAGGCCATGTGCACCCGCGAACCTGACGGAGCCGATGACATCATCAATCGACCTGCAGCGGCTGATGGCCAACGGGCGGCGATCGATCATGGCGTTCCAGACCGAGCGTGCACCGTCATACGCTGCATCTTGTGGTGTCAACAGCTCACAGGACAAACCGGTCTTGAGCGCCGCCAATTCGAGCGCGAGCGCGCCCGCGATGGGTGCGTCTGGTGTTGCGTGGCTCATGATGTGGCTCCTGTGATGGGGACGGTGGCATCTTTGGGAAAGGCAATTCATACTAGGGTGGTAGGGGCGCGCTCGTAAGAGGCGGATGTGACAGGATCAAGGCATATCGGACACCAGCATTCAGGAAGTTGTATCAACAGAGCGCAATTCCGATGAATCCATCGCACACCCCGACCATCGTTTTACTGGCGGCGGAAAGCACCTCGCCATCCGTTCTGTATGGCTTGTTTGATGTGCTGTATTCCGTGGGTGCGGTGTTCCTGGACATGACCGTTGGCAAGCCGGGGCCCGAGTCCATGGAGGTAAAGATCGTTTCCAAGGACGGCCTGCCCTTCCGGTGCATTGGCGGCATCGCGGTCGAGCCCCATGCCGCCATCTTCGATATTCGCAACGCGGACGCGGTGGTGGTCTGCGACATGTACAACCCCATTGACCTGGCGCCGATCGGCCAATATCCGGAATTCACCACATGGCTGCAGGTCATGCACAAGCAGGGCGCGCTCATCAGCTCGGTGTGTTCCGGCACGCTGGTGCTGGCGGAAGCCGGGCTGCTGAATGGGCGCGAAGCTGCGGCACACTGGGCCTACGGCGAGCTTTTCGCAGAGCACTATCCGGACATCCGAATGCGCAAAGACAGCGTGCTTTGCCTGAGCGAGGTCGACGACAGAATCGTCACCGCTGGCGGTGTCACCTCGTGGCAGGATTTGGCGTTGTACCTGATTGCGCGTTTTTGTGGCCATCGGCAGGCCTGCGAAACAGCCAAAGTCCATTTGCTCGCTGGGCACGAAGACGGGCAACTGCCCTTCGCGGCCATGAACCGCCGGGTGGGCGCCGAAGACAAGGTGGTTTCGCAGTGTCAATCCTGGATAGCGGACAACTACGCCTTGCCCAACCCGGTTCGGGTCATGGCCGAACGCGCCGGATTGAATACCCGTACGTTGTCGCGCCGATTTCAAGCTGCAACAGGCCATTCACCGATTGGTTATGTGCAGGGTCTTCGGGTCGAAGAGGCCAAGCGCATGCTTGAGGATGACGTGGCCTCTATCGACGACGTCGGTGTGGCCGTTGGCTACGATGATCCTGCGTCTTTTCGTCGCCTGTTCCGTCGGAAGACCGGTCTCTCTCCGGCGGCATACCGCAAAAAATTTGCGTGCATCCGGTCGTTTGACAGGGCGCCGCCGCGTTAAGGATGGGGTTCAATATTTCGCCTGAAGGAATCGGGGCATGACTTTGCTTCGCACCGTTTTCAGAATGATGGTTCTCTGGTTCTAAGCGGCTCAGCGAGGCAGAGGTGGCAGAGTTTTGGGATCGGCACTGAGGGTTGGGTCTGCCTTTTTGCCTCCCACATCCCGATCGATGTCACAGGCCAAAACGCGCAAGGACTCCCCTTGTCGCGTGATGAGCCATGCAGGGTTTTTCGAGATGCTTTTGGTCACCTATCCATACACTGACACTTTGTGCCGAGACTTGATGTACGGATGTTCGCCATGACGCAAACGACTGTTCCAGAGGTGACCGCAGAGGTATTGCAGGCCTTTGCCGATGCGTGGAACCGCCATGACGTTGATGCGCTCATGTCGTTCATGCCCGACGACTGTGTTTTTGAATCTTCCGCGGGCTCGGAGGTGTGCGGATCTCGTTACGTTGGCACGGCCGCTGTGCGAGCGGGCTACGCCGAGGTCTGGGCCACTTTTCCCGATGCCCACTGGGGCAATGCGCGCCATTTTGTCCAGGGTGACCGGGGCGTTTCGGAGTGGACGTTCACGGGAACTCGGGCGGACGGCACGCGCGTCGAAGTGCATGGCTGCGATCTGTTTACCTTTCGGGATGGCAAGATTTTCTTGAAGAACTCCTGCCGCAAGATCCGCCCGCCGTTGGCGGGTTCGGACACGGGTTCACACCAGTGATGCTCAAGCGCTGGGGCAAGACCCCATACTTTCCTCCAGAGTTCGGTTCCTTCAGCGGCGCTTAGTCACCCATGGCTCCCGCGGTGGTGGCACCCTGAGGTATCTTCGACCGCGCGGCGCAAGACCGGCCGCCTGTTAGTCGATCAAGCCAACTGGCCATCCATTGCTCAGGCAGCTGGCGAAGCTTCGCACCTCACTTTGAACCCAACAACTCAGGAGACATTCAGAACATGTTCAATCACATCATGGTCGGAACCAGCGATATCGAGGCATCCAAGCGGTTTTACGACGCCTTGCTCGCGGTGCTCGGTGTTGGCGAGCCGATGCGAAGCGTGGCGGGTAGCGGCCATGTCCGGTATTTCTACCGCCACGAAGGCGGTACGTTTGGCATCAGCGAGCCCATCAACGGCGAAGCCGCCTGTGGCGCCAATGGCGGCACCATCGGCTTCAAGTGCACCTCGCCCGAGCAGGTGACGGCGTTTCATGACGTGGGTGTGGCGAATGGCGGTACGTCCATCGAAGAGGCCCCGGGGTTGCGCGAGGGTGCCATGGGCGCGCTGTACCTGTCGTATGTGCGCGATCCGGACGGCAACAAGCTGTGCGCGCTGTTCCGGCCTCAAACGGTCGGCTGAGCCTGCGGGAGGCTCTGGTGAGGCCAGTTGCAGGATCGCACGCCCTGCGCTTCGCCAGCTTTGTTCGACGCAGCGGCCGCCGAACGCTCCTGATCGCCGCGAGCCTCGTTGTGCTGACCGCAGCCGACCAGACGCAAGCGCAATCGGCCGGCCTGGGCCGGGTTCGCACCCTTGAAACTCCGGGCTTCACGGTTCACATCGAGGTCACATGCGCCGAAGGCGAGGTCACTTGCGACCGCGTGTTCTACCGAGCCGAAAGCAGGCGAACAAAACAGGTCCTGACGCTCAGGGGATCGACCCGCCACAGCTTGTGTGCGGACGGAATCACACCTTGCCGCTTTCTCGGATACACGTTCGAGAACGGTGCCGTGACCTGCTTCGTCAGCGATGCCGGTGAACTCTTGGTGCGGGAGGGTACACAGGTCTTGGTGGAGGAGTCGGGCGAATGGCAATAGCGATGGGCTGCGCTGTGCCCCCGTCGCGCAAACCCGGATGAGCGCGCAACCAACCGGTTCGGAAAAGCGGCAACCCCTGTGGTCGTGCGGCCCGGCATCGGATGGTTCACATCATTTGTGATTCGGGCAGCGTTGACCATCACTTGGGTCACGGGCCGGACCCTGCCGACGGGTCACTGTTGCTGGTCTTCCTTTTGTTGCAAGAGGCGCCACATCACTTTTCCGCTGCCACTCTTGGGCAGTGCCTCGATGAACTGCACCTGACGAGGCACCTTGTAGGCGGCCATGTTCTGGCGGCACCAGGCAAGGATCTCTTCGGGCGACGTGTCATTGTGGGTGGGGCGCAAGACCAGCACGGCTTTGACCGATTCGCCGCGGTAGGCATCGCGGGTTGAAATCACACAAGCCTCCTGTATGGCCGGATGCTTGAACAACATCAATTCAATCTCCGCTGGCCACACTTTGAAGCCACTGGCGTTGATCATGCGTTTCAGGCGGTCCGTGATGAAGAAGTAACCCTCGTCATCGATGCGGGCCATGTCTCCGGAGCGAAAGAAGCGCTTGCCATCCAGTTCCACGAAGGCCGACTCGGTGTCGTCCCGACGCTTCCAGTAGCCCTGGAATACCTGGGGGCCGTGGATGACGATCTCGCCCGATTGCCCGGGAGCCAATGCCTGAAGCGTTTCCGGGTCTACCACCCGAGCATCTGCACTCAGGAATGGGATGCCCAGGCACTGCTGCTTGGCGTGTGCCGGTGGGTTGGCATGAGACGGGCCAGCCGTTTCGGTCAACCCGTAGGCCTCCTGGTAGGAGAGGTTGAACTCTTCCAGCAGCCGCTGCGCCACCGCTTGCGGCATGGCCGCACCACCTCCGGCGATGCAGCGCAAGCTCGACAAGTCGTAGCGCTTGAAGTGGGGGCTCGCCAACAGGTCGATGATCATGGTCGGAATGTTGATCCAGCTCGTGACCTTCCATCGGGATATCAGGTGCCCCCCCACATCGCGGTCCCAGCGTGGCATGACGACCATCGTCGCACCTGCTGCGATCGCCGCATGCAAGACGGCAACTATGCCTGTGATGTGAAACATGGGAACCACCGCCAGCGCAATGGTTTCAACTGTCATGCCAAACCAAAGATTGCTGGCCAGGGCGTTGTGCATCACGCTGGAATGGTGGTGGACGCACCCCTTGGGCAGGCCGGTCGTTCCGCTGGTGTAGGGCAGCAGTGCAACGTCGTTTGCGCCAACCACGTGCTCGGGCGGCGGCATGTCGAGGGCCAGCAAGTGGGCCCATTTGTGTACATCGCCGCCCTCGAGCGTGGGCAGCGGGTGGACCTTGAGCAACCAGTCACGCCAGGCAAGGGCCATGGATGGTGTCTCCCGGGTCGCAGGATCAAGGCAGTCGGTGAACGGGCTGACAACAAGGTGTTTCAGCCGCTCGGTCGGCGGCAAAGCGTTGCTGGCCGTGGCCAGCTCTCTCGCGAGGTCGCCGGTCGTGATGGCGATTTTTGCCTCCGAATCAGCGATGTAGTGTTTCAGTTCTGCAGCCAGGTTCATCGGGTTGACGGGAACCACCACCGCGTTGGCGCGCAGGATGGCCAGGTGCGCGATCACCAGTTGCGGGGTGTTTTGCATGTCCACCAGCACGTGATCGCCGCGCTTCACGCCCAGGTCGCTCAGTGCACCGGCCAGGGCATCCACTTGCTGTCCGAGTTCGCGGTAGGTGGTCGATCGATCAAAAAAAACCATCGCCGGCTTCTCGGGCCAGCGTCGAACCGAAATCGCGAGGTTGTCCCAAAGTGACGTCGCGGGAACCCCAATGGCATGCGGAAGCCGATCGGGCCAGAAAGCTTGGTGTGTGGGTTGCATGGGCGGTATCGGGTCGTTGCCGGGTTGCGCCGCGGCTTTCTCGCGGTCAGCGCATGGGGGTGCTTGCCTTTGAGCGCGTCAGGCAGGCACTTGTCGGTTCGTGGGTGGGCGGGTCGTCATTTCAGCAGCACCAGGCTGATCTGGGGAAAGGCCATCAGCAGCAGCAGCACCGCCAGCATGGTCAGCGTGAACGGCGCGGTACCGCGGAAGATGTCGCCCAGCCGGATATCCAGCGTATTGCCCAGCGTGCTCTTGATCACGTAGGCACTGAGCCCAAAGGGCGGCGTGAGCAGCCCGATCTCCACGGCCACCACGGTGATCACCCCGAACCAGATCAGGTTCAGGTCGAACTGCTGCGCCATCGGCAGCATCAGCGGCAGCACGATCAGCAGGATCGAGGTGGAGTCGATCACGGTGCCCAGCAAGATGATGATGAGCACATAGATCAGCATGAACGCCACCACGCCCAGACCCGCCATCGACATCCACTCCAGCATCGCCTGCGGTGTGCCGCTCATGGCCAGCATGCGGGTGTAGATGTTGGCGCAGATGATGAGAAAGCTCACCGACACCGTGACATGGCCGGTCTCGGTCAACACGCCCCAGAAGCTGCGCAGCGTGAGCTTGCGTTTGAGCACCGCAATCAACAGCGCCACCAGGGCCCCCACCGCGCCGGCCTCGGTGGCGGTGAAGAAGCCGGCGTAGATGCCGCCGAGGATGGACGCGATCAGCACCACGATGGGCACGAACTTGGCCGCCATCTCGCTCAGCGGCATCAGCTCGCCGGTGTCCACATCTTGTGGTTTGCCGTCGAGAAACACCATGGTCGGCCGCAAATAGGCCATGCCGATGATGACCACCGCAAACGCCACCGCCAGGATCAGCCCGGGCAGGATGCCGGCCGTGAACAGGTCGCCCACCGACTGGTCCGACAGAAAGCCGTAAAGGATCATCAGCAGACTGGGCGGGATCAGCATGCCCAGCACCGAAGAGCCCGCCACCACGCCGACGGCGAAGCGCGGCTGGTAGCCAAAGCGCAGCATCTGCGGCACGGCCACGCGGGAGAACACGGCGGCCGATGCGATGGAGATGCCGGTGATGGCCGCGAAGATGGCGTTGGCGGCGACCGTGGCCACCCCCAGGCCGCCGCGGATGCGCCGGAACGCCTGGTTGGCGACCTCGAACGCATCCTTGCCGATGTCGGCATAGGCCACCAGAAACCCGGTCAGTACAAACAGGGGAACGACACCGAAGATGTGGCTGGCAATGGAGTCGCTGGCCGCCTGGGCGAGCAGGCTGGCGGCGATTTCGGGGTCGCCGCGCATCAGCCACACGCCGATGAAACTGAGCAGGCCCAGGGTGATGGCCACGTGAAGGCCACCGTAGATGAAGATCAGCATGAGGGCCAGGGAGCCCAGGGCAATGGTGACGTTGCTCACGGTGTCACCGCCTTTCCACGCGAGCGCATGCGGCGCAGGTCTGTCCAGGCCAGCAGCAGGAAACACAGGGCCGTGACCGACAGGCCCAGCAGCATGATCAGCCGTATCGGCCAGACGGGGGCCTGGAAGTCACCGATGGCGCCCACGTATTCGCGGATGCGGATCGAGTCCATCAGCGGTTCCCAGCTCGCGCTCAGGATGATGAGCATGAGCACCATGCCCACCAGGTGGTAGAGCGCGTGCAGGGCATCGGCGAGCGCAGGCCGGGTGCGCTTGAGCCGGTCGAGCAGGATGTCGGCGCGGGTGAAGCGCCCGGTGCGCAGCGTGTCGCCGAGCTGCAGAAAAACGATGCCGACGATGGAGAGCGAGACCAGCTCGGTCACGCCGCGTACCGGCGCGTCCAGCAGGTTGCGCCCGAACACGTCCAGGTTGATCAGCACCATCAGCGCCAGAATCCAGATCGTGCCCAGTGCGTTCATGCCGCTGACCAGGTGGTGCAGGCCAAAGGGCAGTGGCCCGCCGTAGGAGTCGGACGCAGCCGCCCTTGCGGCGGGTGTGGCTTCACCCTGCCGTTGTTCGGAGGGGGTCAATTTATTTGCTCCAGTCGCGTGGGACCGCTGTACCCCCTTTGATCAAGCCGCTCATGTACCCGTTGAGAACCTGGTCGGCGGGCAAGCCTTTGCTTTGCATATCGGCGGCCCATATTTTGGCCACCGGTGACAGTGTGTCGGCCCAGCGCTTGCGCTCGGATTCGGGGAATTCGCTGATTTTGGCGCCGGCTGCTGCCATGGCCTCGAATCGGTTGGCGACCAGGGCCGCCTGTGCCTTGGGGTATTCAATGTCGTACTTTTTCCCGGCTTCGATGATGGCGGTCTGAACTTCGGGTGGAAGTTTGTCGAAGCGGCGCTTGTTGATCGCAACGCCTCCGCCGAACTGAGCGCCAAAGTTCACCTTGGTCACATAGGGTGCGACTTCGTGAAACTTCAAGCCCCAGGCTGCCGTGGCAAACAGCACCGCACCGTCGGAAACGCCGGACTTGACGTCTTCGTAGTAGGTGTTGAGCGATCCCGCCACACCCACCGCACCGGTGCCTTTGACCCAGTTGGCTGCCGGGCCGGGTGCACTGATCTTCTTGCCGATGAGGTCTTCGTATTTGGTGATCGGAAACGTGGACCAGATGTGATACGAGTCCAGCGACACGCCAGCCAGGTACTTCAGCCCGTTCTTGTTCCAGGCATCACCCATGGCCGGCACGGTCGTCTGCAGGCCGGTGATGGTGCTGCTGACCAGGTCGATGCGGTCCGAGCCGAATGGCGTGTAGTAAGAGATGCTCTGGAGCGGGAACCGCGCCGCTTCGAAAACCGTGCCGACAATCCCCAGATCGACGACGCCATCGGACATGCCTTTGGATTCGTTGCCGAGCTTCACCAGCGTACCGCCCCAGGCCTTGGTCCATTCAATTTTGTACTTGTTCCCGTTGGCTGCGAGCCGCTTGTCGACTTCGGGAATGAAAACCTCGTCCAGCGCCCTGACCCACAGGAAGACCAGCGGATGACCGGCGGCGACCGTGAGCTTGATGGTTTGCTGGGCGTTTGCCGGCGAGCTGGCGAAGGCCAGCAGCAGTGAAGCAGCGAGGGTGGCAGGGCGGAAGTTGCGGTGGATCATGTGTGTCTCCTAGGGTATGTGAATACGTTCTTGGTTAGAGATATGAGGCGTTGTCCCCGATATGCATTTCAGCGCCAGAGCCCTGCTGCATGGGGGGTTCAAGGTGAGGTGCCACCGCATGCTCCATTGCGCGTTTGCCGATCCGGGCGGGTTGATTGATGCAGGCAATGGCCGGTGCCATCGGCTTCCGAAGTCTGTTTGAGGCGGCGGGTGTGCGCTTACCTGTCTGCGTCTGTGCAGTCTCCCTACCGTACCGCACTGGTTCGGCAGTGCACCGCTTAATTCAGGCGCCGGTGCTGTGCGCACCGGGCGACCGCATGCCGACATGCCATCCCCCTCATCGGGCCAGACCTTCGGTCTGGACGACAACGTGTTTTTCATGTTCGCCATGCCGTACAAGATTTAGCGGGGGGTCACATCGCATTCAACCCAGCTTTCGCCGTACCACAGGCGGTGCAGTGGAGGTTCGCGCAGGGTCGCCTCTGCAAAGCAGGCCTGGGCGGCGGTGCTGATCAGGTGCTGCTGCGCTTCCAGGGTGGCGTCCGTGTCCAGATGAATATCGATCTGCATGTGCCCTGGCAAAGCGACATACGGTTTGGTGCCATTGCGCTGCAGTGTCCAGTCCATCCCGGCGTTCGCCTTGAGTGCACGGATCTCAACGCCGCAGGCGCGGGCAAAGTTTCTTACCTGGGTCATGAAGCACGTGAGGATGCCGGTCGCAAAAATCGACAAAGGCTTGGGTGCGGTTTCGTCTCCGCCATGGAACGGCGCCTCATCGCTGGCCAGGTCCCAGGTGCGCAGGCGAAGAGGCTCCACCATGCCTGTTTGAACTTCGTTGCGCCGCTTTCCCACTGCGACCGCGGTGAGTTCGAATCGGACGGGCACGGTGCCGGTCATCGTGGAGCCTTGTGCGGTGTTGTCGTAAGGGGCTGCAGGCGGATTTTTCTCTGTGTTCATGGGGGTTCCAGACAGGGTTTCGAAACTGGCGGCAGGGGGCTGCACATCTGTGCGGATCTCCGGGTGCCCGGGTATCCATTCGCCCATGGGCGTGCCCCTCGCTTTCAGGCCGTTGTTGCGTGGGTTCGCTCAGTACATGACCAGGCCTGCGGTGACGTTGATGTCCTGGCCAGTCATGTGGTGTGAGAGATCGGATGCGAGAAACAAGGCCAGGCCAGCCACGTCTTCGGCCCCGACCAGCGATTTCAAAGGCGACAGGCCCTGAATCGCCTGCTTGAACTGATCGACCGTGATGCCGCGCTGGTCGGCCTGGCCCTTCATGATTTCGTCCAGACGCTCTCCGGCAACAGCGCCCGGGCAGATGCAATTGACGCGTATGTTGTGCGGCCCAAGCTCTTCGGCGGCTGTGCGCGTCAGTCCTATCATTCCCATTTTTGCCGTGGCATAGCCAATGCGGTGCGCCAGCGGTCGTTTGCCCGTGGCCGATCCGATGTTGATCACCGATCCCTTGCGGTTCGCTCTCATGCCCGGAACGACGGCTTGCAGGCAGAGGAAGGTGCTGGTGAGGTTGCCGGCCAGCGTGTCGTTCCATTCCGTCACTGAGGTGTCTTCAATGGCCTTGGTCGGACCCGCAACGCCAACGTTGTTGATCAGCACATCGATTCGACCGTAACGGACCAGCGCCGTGTCGACCAGGTGTGCAACGTCGCCGGGCTCGGTCACATTGAGGGCCAGGCCCATGACATCACATTGCTCGCGCTTGAGCTCTTCTTCCAGCGATTGAAGAGGCCCTGGTCGGCGCGCGCAAAACACCACCCTGGCCCCGCTGCGTGCAAACTGCCGCACCAGCTCCTGGCCAATCCCCCGACTGGCGCCTGTGATCAGAACAACTTTTCCTTCCAGATTGATACCCATCCCGGCCTCCTATTTGACTGCCTGAGGATTGATGGGGGAGCCCACGGCGCCGGTGATCGGCAGGGTGGGCGCCACGAAAAGGAACTCGTACACACCATCTGCCGCGCAGTCCTTGGCGAGCTCCTCCAGGTAAAAGATTTCACCCATGGTGATGCCCATCATGGGAATCACCATCATGTGCCAGGGCTGAAAGGTGTAGTTGGATTCGTTCGGAATCACTTCGCAGCCCCAGGTGTCGGTGGCGATGGCGGCCACTTCCCTGGCATGCAGCCATTCTGCGGTTTCAAAACGCATGCCCGGTGAGGCGCCACCGGCGTAGCCGCCCCAGTCGGCTTCTGCCAGACATTGCTCCATGAAGCCGGTGCGACAGATGAGGAAGTCCCCGCGACGCACTTCCACGCCTTGCGCTCTCGCACATCCGTCCAGATCGTCATTGGAGATGCCATATCCGGGCGCCAGATAGTCGGCGCCCTTGTAGCGGGCGATGTCGAGCAACACACCGCGCCCGACCATGCTGCTTTTGGTGTGCTCAATGCCGTTCTTGGCCGCGCCAAGCGAGTCAACCAGCTTCGCGTCATAGCCGTTCCACATCTTGTCGCCATAGAACACGTGGCCCAGTCCGTCCCACTGGGTGCCGCACTGCAATGGCATGGAGACCATGTCGTCTGCGTAGCCACCGCCCTTGTGACCTTGCTGGCCAGTGGCGGCATCGGACCCCGTGGCCAGCATGGTGTGAATGGGATTGAACCGCATGCCCCAGCCGCCGGCGTTCTGCGGGCCGTTCTGGTCGAAAGGCAGTGCCAGTGAAAAAGTTTTGCCGTGCCTGACCAGTGCCGAAGCGCGAACGATGTCTTGCGGGGTCACGAAGTTGAGCGTGCCGATCTCGTCGTCCGGCCCCCAGCGATTCCAGTTGGAGACTTTGCGTGCGGTGTCCTCCATGACTTCTGCATCGACGTAGGGCTTCAGTGGCGCACTGGGATGCATCTTCAATGGGCTTCGGCCCTCGATTTTTTTCATTCGTTCGCGTGCTGCCATGGCTTGTGTCTCCTTGTTGGTTGATTCGACCCTGTGGCATTTCGAGCGCCGTGTGCGTTCAGGTCTTGCCGGGTTGAGCACCAATTTAGCGAAAATACATTCATGCAACAATCGTCATTCTTTTGATAAAAGCAATGCTTAAATTGGTATGAATCACGAGCTAAGGTCATGGCGGTTCCTGGTCAAGGTCGCCGAAGTGGGGAGCGTGACACGTGCCGCCGAGCAACTGCACATGACCCAACCCGCGTTGAGTCGCCACCTGCAACAGCTGGAGGAGAGCACCGGCGTCGAGTTGCTGATGCGCCATGGACGCGGCGTGCGGCTGACGCCTGCCGGCGAACACTTCCGAAACGTGGCAGAAGAAATTCTGGAGCGCATGACCACCCTCAGCGACGAGCTAAGCGCCCGGGCAAGTGAACCCACTGGTGAGTTCGCTGTGGGCTTGCCCATGTCATGGGCCGGCTTGGTGACCGCGGAATTGGTGCCGCGATTTCTGCGCGCGTTTCCCAAGGTGAAACTGCGGATCATGGAGGGCGCGACACCCGATTTGCGACGCGCGCTGAACGCGCGCCAACTGCAGATGGCGGTGATACTCGACACCGAGCAAGATGCGGGCGTGAAGCTCGAAAGCCTTGTCGACGAAGGCGTCTATCTGGTGGGCAACAAGTCGGCCGGTATCCCCGCCGGAAAGCGGGCCAACTTTCGCATGCTGGCCGGTCAACCCCTGATCCAGCTTCCGCATGAAACGCACCTGCGTGTGCAGGTTGAGAAAGCGCTGGAAAAGCTGCGCATCACCGGCGACACCCTGATTGAGATCAACTCCCTCAATCTGCTGGGTTTCGTCGAGAAGGGCCTGGGCATAGCCGTGTTGCCGACCAGCGCAGTCGAGAGTTATGTGCGCAAGCACGACCTCTCCTACACCTTGATGCGGGATCTCACTTTTTCGTGGTGTGTTGCGACCTTGAGGTCTCGGCCACGAACCGCCGCAATGAACGAGTTCGAGACCGTGCTCAAGCAGTTGCTTGGCGATATCGTTGGCCGTGGTCTCTGGCCTTCGGCCCGGTGCACCTGGGCCAGGTAGGGCTATCGTCTGCGCCGATCTGGACCGGTTCCCGGTTCACCCAGTGGTGGGGGCGGTCTTTCGAAAAGGCCATGACCGACCCCGTTTCACGCTGGGCATTTCAGGATGGAAGGCGTTCTTCGTAAGCTTGTTTGAGTCGTGCCCAACCTTCCCAGAACGGGGCCTTTTCGCGCCCGGTTATCGAGGCCACGAGCAGGTGCAGGTGCATGTGCCAGCCGGCGCTGACCATGAGTGTGGTGTGGCGGTCGGGCAGGCGGCGATGGGTCATGGTGAGCAACACCCCATCATTGCCTTGGGCCCGGAGTTCGAACGACACGTCACCGCTGCCTTGCCAGGTGAAGGTGAGCTTGTGGGGCGGATCAAGCTCGGTGATGTGGCATCGCATGCGCTGTTCCGCGGGGAAGCCTTCGGGCCGCTGGCTTGGGGTAAGGGACAGCTCGTCGTTGCGCCAGGTGAGTTCAAAGGGCGCACCGGTTTTGAGATCCATCTCACCTGCGGCCAGCCATTGGCGACGCAGGTCATTCTCGGTCAGGTAGGCCCACACGCGCTCGATCGGTCCAGGCAGCAGGCGCTGGATTGTGAGGGTGGCGGGCTCGGACATTTCGCCGTAGCTCTCGGGGGCAATGCGTTCGGTCATGGGGTGTCTCCTGAAGTCAATGGGGTCACGGAAGAGGCAAGGGGCGGGCGTTCGGCCTGAAGCAGCCCGTCGAGCACATCAAGCCGGACGGTCCAGAAGGCTTCGTAATAGCGCAGCCATTGGTTGGCGCTGGCCAGTGGGCCGGGGTTGAGGCGGCAAATGTGCGTTCGTCCGCGCACCTCGCGGCGAATCAAGCCAGCGTTTTCCAGTGCCTTGACGTGCTTGGAGGCAGCGGCCAGCGAGATGGCAAATGGGGCGGCCAGTTCGCCCACGGTGCGCGCTGTCTGGGCCAGGTCGCGAAGCATCTGCCGGCGCGTGGCGTCGCCCAGCGCATGGAACACGGCGTCGAGTTCGGGGGTATTTGATTCAACCATCTGGTTGAATATATTGATGGCTGTATCGAAAGTCAACCCAATGGTTGAATGATGTACGGGGAGCGGTGGCGAGCGGTTGCCATTGTCTGTTTCCGCCATGGCTGTGTTGCGGCCATTGACGGGTCTAAAGCCCAGGAGATGGAAACGGTTTCAGGCCCAGCCGATGATCGATCCATCCTGCTCTGTCCAGTTGATTCCTCAGAACTTGCGGGATACATTGCCTGAGCGATTGCGGTCCGGGCGTTGACCCGCCACCGACCTCAAACGCTCACCACCACCTTCAACAGCCCATTCACACCACACCACACTTGCGCCATGGCCCGATACGCAGCCTTCCTTCGCGGAGTCAGCCCCATGAACGCCAGGATGCCGGCGCTCAGGCATTGTTTCGAGAAAGCGGGTTTCACCGAGGTGCGCACCTTGTTGTCCAGTGGCAATCTGGTCTTCAACGCCAGGGCCCAGTCCCTTGCCGGCTTGCAGCGCCGTGCTGAAGAAGCCATGCAATCGGAACTCGGTCGGACCTTCAGCGTGTTTGTGCGACCCACGGAGCACCTCCAGCACCTCATCGAGCCCAACCCGTTTCTGGCGTTCGACCTTGAACCGATGGCCAAGCCGGTGGTCACCTTCCTTGGCAGCTTTGCTGATCCAGGCTTTGACCTGCCGATCGAGAGCGAAGGCGCGAGCATCTTGAAGCTGACCGAATCGGAGGTTTTGTCGGCTTACGTACCCAACCCCAAGGGCCCCCTATTTATGAACCTGCTCGAACGCTGCTTTGGCAAAAACATCACCACACGCACGCTGGAAACCGTTCGGAAATGTGCGTGGGCGTAGGCGCGTGGCCCGCAAGCTCAACAGGACTCAAACATGACCGAATACAGAACGCCGTCTGACATCCATCCCTGCCTGACCTACGCCAATGCGCCCGAGGCGATCGGGTGGCTGTGTCGCGCCTTTGGCTTTGTCAGGTGTTTGGTGGTGCCGGGCGACAACGGAACCATTCGCCACTCGGAGCTACGGCTGGGCACGGGCGTCGTCATGGTGAGTTCTCCGCGGCCGGGCAGAGCGCCGCCGAGCACATCAGGGGCCAACTGTGCAACCTTGAGCGTGTATGTGGCCGATCCCGACAAACATCTGGCCGTGGCCACCGCAGCGGGGGCGAAAATCACGCAGCCCCTGTGCGATGAGGCATACGGCGCGCGAGGGTATTCGGCCTGTGACCTTGAAGGCCACAACTGGTATTTCGGCAACTACCGCCCTGGCGCTCACTGGGAAAATCCTGACGAAGAAAGCGCTTGTGGCTAGGGGGGTGTTGCCATGCAAGGTGGCGAATCGCGTGGTGCGTGGTCCGAAGTCGATTTCCGCCTCTGCTGATCGTCGTACAGAAGTCGACGAGATGGTCTGTCTCGCCGAATATCGGCACTCCCGCCCAACCTGCCCAACCGAATCGATCCCATGAAAATCTCTGTTGAATCCACGGTCAATGCGCCCATCGAAAACGTCTGGCGCGCTTACACAACCCCCGAAGACATCAAGCAGTGGAACGCTGCATCCGATGACTGGCACACCACCCGGGCCACGGTCGATTTGCGTGCTGGCGGCGCGTTCACATCGCGCATGGAGGCGAAAGATGGCAGCTTCGGTTTTGACTTCGCTGGCACGTACATCAGGGTCGTGCCGAACGAGTTGATCGAATATGCCTTCGGCGACCGGGCCGGCGCGGTCGAGTTCAGAGCGGGTTCAAAAGGTGTCACCGTGCGCGTCACGTTTGATGCAGAAACCGAAAATCCGGTGGAGCAACAACGGCAAGGATGGCAGGCGATTCTGAACAATTTTGCCAAGCACGTTGAAGCGCACGCGTAGTCGCCGAACCGGCCCGGCCATTTCAACTGTCATGCGCCTGTCACCCATGAAATCAAACGTTCAGGCGCTTTCAGAACACGAGCACATGAGGTTTGTAAGCCAGGCCGACTTCGTGATGGCGCTGTACGAAATCAGCGCCCACGGTGTGCCGTTGCTGGCGGTCTCCCCATGGCTGTGGGCTCGGGGCGGGGCAGTCATCTGCATGGGTAAGGCCAGATGAGTCTCCTGCTCGCATTGGCAGTGGTTTCCCTGTTGGTATCTGCTTCGCTGTTTGTCGCGATGCGGTGCCGGCTGGGCTTGTTGAAGCCGGGCATTGTTCTGCTCCAGTTCACATTCACCGAAGGCGCATTTCGCCGGGTGCTCGAACGTTGGGGCCAGGATGGCGTGAGGCGATTCAGTTCCCATTTCCCGCTCGACTACGGCTTCCTGACCGCCTATGCCGTCTTCGGCGCCAGTCTCGGCACCTGGGTCTCCGGCAACGCTGTGCCTGGCATGGCCAGCGCCGCCTTGTTGCCCTGGTTGCTGCCGGGTGCCGCAGTGTTTGATGCCGTTGAGAACCAGTTCCACCAGCGGCATGTGGACGCAGTCCCAGGCAGTTTGCCGCGCGCGTGTTTCCTGGCCGCTGGCTTGGCCGCATCGGCGAAGTGGTTGCTGATTCTCGCGTTCTGGCCTTGCGCGGCACTGGTCTGGGCCGCACCACACTGGGGTGCATTGGGTTAACACGGCGGCGTGTGTACCGAGTGTGCCTTCGCCGGTGTTGACCACGTTCAGGTTCACCGGCTGACGGACCCTGCCGAACCCTTTGCTGGCGCCACCGCTGTCGTGCCGGGTGTCGCCAGCTGACGCCTTGTGCTCATTGGCACACCCGCACTGCCGGTAGACCTTTTGTTCGATTTAGTTTTTAATAATAACTAAATACATCGAAACAACGAGACAAAGGTTTTCAAAATGAATTGCAGATGGTTTCTTGTGTGCTTGCTGATGTGGGTTGCGGCAGCGCAGGCTGGCGATCAAGGCGTCACCCCGTCCGAAATCAGACTGGGCTCCTCGCAGGTTTTGTCGGGCCCGTTGGGGCCGCAGACGGTTCAGTACGGCGAAGGTGCCCGATTGTTGTTTGACTCGGTGAATGCGGCCGGCGGCATTCACGGTCGCAAGATCACGTTCACCAGTCTCGACGACGGTTTTGATCCGAAACGAGCCGAGGAAAACACGCGCAAACTGCTGAATGAACAGAAGGTGTTCATGATGTTCAACAGCACAGGGACCGCACAGACTGCCGCCGTCCTGCCGCTGTTGAAAGAGGCCAGAACCATCCTCTTTGGCCCTGTGACAGGGGCGTCGGGTTTGCGTGAGAACTTCAACCCATACGTGTTCCACGTTCGGGCCAGTTACGCCATCGAATCGGCTCACATGCTCTCTCAGCTCAAGCGAATCGGCGTCAAGCGTGTGGCAATCTTTTATCCGGATGACGGTTTGGGCAAGGCCCTGCTGGCGGAAGTCAGAAAGGCGTCGGAGGCTGAAGGGCTGCCGCTGGTGGCAGAGGTCAAGGCCGACGCCGCCTCGCCAGACATGGCGGCGGCGGCAGCTGCCATTGCCGAGGCCAAGCCTCAGGCGGTCATTGTGGGAACCGCAGGATTGACGTTCACGAATTTCATCAAGGCGGTGCAGGACACCAACAGCCACCCGGTGTTCTACGGATTTTCGGTCGCCAGTCTCGACCTCATCAAACGCGAACTCAATGACAAGGCGAGGGGAATCGTTCTTGCCCAAATCATGCCGTCGCTGCGCAACACGACGATTCCCGTGGTGGTTGAATACCTCAAGTTGTTGAAAGCCAGGTCGCCCAAGGCGGTACCCTCGGCTTCGCAATTCGAAGGTTTTGTTCACGCCCGGCTGCTCGTCGAAGGCCTCAGGCGAACGGGGCGGGACCTGTCCACCGATTCATTCATTCAGACCATGGAAAATGCCAGGGAAATTGCCTTCGGCCGTTTCACGGCACAGTATTCGCCTCAGTCGCACAACGGCTCCAGCTATGTCGAGCTGGCGATCATTGATGCCCGGGGGCGTTTGCGTTACTGAACCGGCCAGCCGGGCCGGCGTTCCGGTGACTCGGGGAGCAGGGGCCTGTTTCCGGCTTTCCGCAAAGCCCGAGTGGCGGGACAGTCCGGGGCCGGGTTTCACCACCGGCCATCGAGCGCGGTTGAGGTTCTCAGGTTGCGCTGTGCTTCAAAGGCCGATTGGGCCTGTCAATCAAGAAGGGCTGCCCATGGCAGCCCTTCTTGTCCGCGGTCGCAAGACCGTTCAGTTCGAAAACGCCGCAATGCCCGTGATTGCCCGGCCCAGAATCAGCGCGTGCACATCGTGCGTGCCTTCGTAGGTGTTGACCACTTCGAGGTTCACCAGATGGCGCGCCACGCCGAACTCGTCGCTGATGCCGTTGCCGCCCATCATGTCGCGCGCCATGCGGGCGATGTCCAGCGACTTGCCGCAGCTGTTGCGCTTCAGGATGCTGGTGATCTCGACGGCGGCGGTGCCTTCGTCTTTCATGCGGCCCAGGCGCAGGCAGCCCTGCAGGCCCAGGCTGATTTCGGTCAGCATGTCGGCCAGCTTCTTCTGGATCAGCTGGTTGGCGGCGAGAGGGCGGCCGAATTGCTGGCGGTCCATCACGTATTGGCGGGCGCGGAAGTAGCAGTCTTCAGCGGCACCCAACGCACCCCAGGCGATGCCGTAGCGCGCGCTGTTGAGGCAGGTGAACGGGCCCTTGAGGCCGCGCACATCGGGGAAGGCGTTTTCTTCGGGGCAGAACACTTCGTCCATCACGATTTCGCCGGTGATGGAGGCGCGCAGGCCGACTTTGCTGTGGATGGCGGGAGCGCTCAGCCCCTTGGCGCCTTTGTCCAGAATGAAGCCGCGGATCTGGCCGCCTTCGTCTTTGGCCCAGACCACGAACACGTCAGCGATCGGGCTGTTGGTGATCCACATCTTGGCGCCAGAGAGGCTGTAGCCGCCATCCACCTTCTTGGCGCGGGTGACCATGGAGCCGGGGTCGGAGCCGTGGTTGGGTTCGGTCAGGCCGAAGCAGCCGATCCACTCGCCGGTGGCGAGCTTGGGCAGGTATTTCTGCTTCTGCGCTTCCGAGCCAAATTCGTTGATCGGCACCATGACCAGCGAACTCTGCACGCTCATCATCGAGCGGTAGCCCGAGTCCACACGCTCCACTTCGCGCGCCACCAGGCCGTAACACACGTAGTTCAGGCCGCTGCCGCCGTATTGCTCAGGAATCGTCGGGCCAAGCAGGCCGAGTTCGCCCATCTCGCGAAAGATGGCCACATCGGTCTTCTCGTTGCGGAAGGCGTCGGTCACACGGGGCAACAGCTTTTCCTGGCAATAGACGCGGGCGGCGTCCTGCACCTGGCGCTCGTCGTCGGTGAGCTGGGCGCTGAGGTGAAAGGGGTCTTCCCAGCTGAAGCTGGCTTTGGATGAACTGGCCATGTGCGGTGTCTCCGACAGAGTGTTTGAAGAAAAATCTGCAGCCATTGTCGGGTTTTCATGAATAGCTGTCTAATATTGATTGCCGATGCATCAATACAAAATTTGAATCTATGGAATTCCGCCACCTGCGCTGTTTCACCATCCTGGCCGAAGAGCTGCACTTCGGCCGCGCCGCCCAGCGCCTCGCCATGACGCAACCACCGCTGTCGCTCAACATCCAGCAGCTGGAGGCTTCGGTGGGCGCGCGGCTGTTTGAGCGCAACAGCCGGGGCGTGAGCCTCACGGCAGCGGGGGAGGCCTTTTTGCCCAAAGCCGTTGCCTTGCTGGAGCAGGCGGCTCAGGCCGCGCGCGAGGCCCGCGATGTGGGTGAGGGGCTGGCGGGGCAGTTGCAGATCGGTTTTGCCGGCACCGTGCTGTACCGGGGCCTGCCGCAGATGCTGCGCGACTTTGCTGCCGCCCATCCGCGCTTGCGGCTGGTGTTGCGCGAGCTCAGCTCGGCCGAGCAACTGGCCGATCTGGTGCGCGACCGGCTCGACCTGGGCTTTGTGCACACCACCCGCGTACCTGCCGGCTTCTCCCAGATTTTGGTGTCGAGCCAGCCGTTTGTCGCCTGCTTGCCTGCGAACCATGCCAGGGCGAAAAGCAAAACGCTGACGCTGGAGAGCCTGCGCGACGATCCCTTTGCCATCGTGATGCGCGCCGTCTCACCCGATTACCACGACCGCATTCTCGCGGCCTGCGCCGATGTAGGCTTCGAACCCGCGCTGGGTTACGAGCTGCGCCATTGGCTCAGCGTGGTGTCGGTGATCGCGCAGGGGCTGGGCGTGGGGCTGGTGCCGGCCGCCTTGCAGCAAGCGGGCTTGCCTGGCGTGGTCTTTGTGCCGCTGGCGCGTCCGCTCCTGCCTTACGACACCCATTGCCTGTGGCGCACCGAGCGCGACCAGTCGGCGCTGGGGGCATTTCTGGCCACGGTGCGGGGTGCGGCCAAACCGGTGCACCATAGCGCCCTGACTTTCAAAGGAGAAAAACCATGAGCGAATCAACCAACAACAACACGCAAACCCTTGTTCTGGGTGGTGGCTGCTTCTGGTGCACCGAAAGCGTTTACAAAAACGTCAAAGGCGTGACCGATGTCGAATCGGGCTACAGCAATGGCCAGGAAACCGCGCCGAGCTACGAAATGGTGTGCACCGGGCGCACGGGCTGCAACGAAGTGGTGAAACTCGAATACGACCCGGCCCAGATCAGCACCCGCGAGATCCTGGAAATCTTCTTCGTGGTGCACGACGCCACCACGCTCAACCGGCAGGGCAACGACACCGGCACCCAATACCGCAGCGGCATTTACTTCACCAGCCCAGAGCAACAGCAAACCGCCCAGGCGCTGATCGACGAGCTCACCCAAGACGACGCCTTTGGCGCGCCCATCGTCACCGAGCTGTTGCCGCTGGCGCACTACTTCCCCGCCGAGGAATACCACCAGGACTTCTTCGAGCGCAACCCGAATCAGGGCTACTGCATGGCCGTGGCCGCGCCCAAGGTGGCGAAATTTCGCAAGACGTTTGCGCGGTTGGCGAAGTGATAAGTGGCGTGGTGTTTTCTTGGGCCTCTTGAACTTGCTTGAGCCTACGAAAAGCGCGCGCTTCATGTCGGGGCGTTTGATGTGGACGTGATGAATTGAATGCTCGTTGAACCGTATGCCTGGCTTGCGTCGGGTTTTCATCATCTGAGGAGGCATGCTTGGAAACAACTTGGTCAAACACGCTCGACGGCGTCGACTGGAGCGAGCTTGAAGCGCTCTACAGAGCCGCGCCGCTTGGGAACAAGAACGCTGCCGATCTCAAGACGGTCTTCACCAACAGCCGCTTTTGCTGTTTCGCCCTGGAGGGCGATCGAATAATTGGTGCGGGAAGGGTCCTCGCCGACGGTGTCGATTGCGCTTACCTTTGCGACGTGGCGGTATTGCCTCAGTTCCAGGGCACTGGCCTCGGCAAAGCGATTGTCAAACGGTTGGTGGCGTCTGCTGAGGGACACAAGAAAATCATTCTTTATGCTGTGCCGGGCAAAGAGCCGTTCTATCGAAAGTTCGGATTCAGGCGCATGTTGACCGCGATGGCGATTTTCGAGAGCGCAGGGCAGGCGGTCGAACGCGGTTACGTGGAAGACGCTTGATATGCAATTTCTCATTTTCGTTTACGGAACCCTGAAAGAGGGTTTCCCCAACTTTCATTTCAACCCCGGCCGCCGCGTGCCCGGCACATACCGAACGCGGCATCCGCTGCCGTTCTACGTCGTACAGCTGCGCGATGAAGACCGCGCACCGTGGCTGGTGAACAAACCGGGGCAGGGTGTTCAGGTGTCGGGCCAGGTTTTCGAGGTGGATGCGCCTACCTTGCAATCGATGGACGTGTTCGAAGAGGTCGGCTTGCCCACCGGTTATGTGCGCGTGGCCGTGGAGCTGGAAGCGGTCGACGAAGCGGGCGCGGTGCTGCACGCCCATGTGTACATGAAAGAAGAACACCAGATGGTCGAGTGCCTGGCCATCGAAGGGCCGTTTGCGGAGTACACGGCCGAACTCGCGGTGGGCTATCGGTTGGAGCAGGCATAGATTCCAGGGATTGACTGCGGCATGATAAATGCGTTGGTCCAGGCATCCCCCTTTCGGGGTACCGTTTGATGGCGCGCACTCCGGGACCCTGCCATTGACTTCTACCCTACAAGCGCTCACTCAGGAACCATGAAAGGTCACACATGGAAACCGTCTATCTGCCGTTGCAAATCGCGCCGGCCAATCTGAACCAGCCGATCTTGCCCAACTGGTCGTTCAACCTGTTCAACGTGAACATGGGCGCTTCGACCCATGCCGCGATCGAGCAAGAGGCTCTGCAAACCGTGGGCAGCTACGGCAAGCAGATGGGCCACCTGGCGGAGGCGCTGGAGGTGATCATTGGCAAGCTCCACCTGCTGGAGAGCAAGGAGCTTTCGCTGTCCGAAAAGGACGCACTGCGCATCTTTCTCGGTGATGTGGCTGCGGTTCGCAAGATCAAGGATTCACACGGGTGAGACGGCCTTCGGCGCCTGACCGGGGCGCCCCGGGTTTCGGGCGGGAGCTTCGCCTGCTCACCGCCAGGGTTTTAACGGATCAGAACGGCAGACCCACGTAGTTCTCTGCCAGCGAACCCAGCGCCTTTTCCGACGACAGCAGGTATGCCAGATCGGTTTGCTGCAGCTTCTGGTCGTAGCTGATGGCTTCGGGGAAGGTGTGCAGCATGGTGGTCATCCACCATGAGAAGCGCTGGGCTTTCCAGACCCTTGCCAAGGCCTTGGCCGAGTAGCCGTCGAGCCCTGTGCTGTCGCCTTGCTGGTAGTGCTGAAGCATGGCGTGGTACAGGTAGTAGATGTCGGAGGCCGCGCTGTTGAGGCCGCGCGCGCCGGTGGGCGGCACGATGTGGGCAGCGTCGCCGGCGAGAAAGAGCCTGCCATAGCGCATGGGTTCGGCCACGAAGGAGCGCAGTGGCGCGATGGATTTTTCGATGGACGGGCCGGTCACCAGTTTGGCGGCCAATTCAGCCGGCAGGCGGCGCTTGAGCTCGGCCCAGAAAGCATCGTCGGACCAGTCTTCCACGTTGTCGGTGAGCGGCACCTGAATGTAGTAGCGGCTCAGCACCTGGGAGCGCAGCGAACACAGGGCAAAACCGCGCTCGTGTTTGGCGTAGACCAGTTCGGGTGAGACCGGCGGTGTGCGCGAGAGCACGCCCAGCCAGCCAAACGGATACACCTTTTCGTATTCGGTGATCTTGTCTTTGGGGATGGACTTGCGGCTCACACCGTGGAAGCCGTCGGCGCCGATCACAAAGTCGCAATCGATGCGGATGATCTCGTCGCCATCCCGGTAGGTGACATATGGCTTGTCGGAGGTGAGATCGTGCGGCTGCACGTCTTCGGCGTTGTGAATCACCTGGCCCTTCATGCGGTCGCGCCCTTCATAGAGGTCGCGGGTGAGTTCGGTCTGGCCATAGACCACCACCGAGTTGCCGCCGCTGTGTTTGTGCAGGTCCACGCGGTCAAGCTGGCCTTCGTGAGCGATGAAAAAGCCGTCATGGATTTCACCTTCGCGGTCCATGCGCTCACCGCACTGGGCTTCGCGCATGAGCTCGGCAAAGCCGTGTTCCAGCACGCCGGCTCGAATGCGGCTCAAGACGTATTCGCGGCTCTGGCGCTCCAGCACGATGTTGGCGATGCCTTTGAGGTGCAAGAGCTGGGAGAGCATGAGCCCCGAGGGGCCGCCGCCGATGATGCAAACGCTGGTTTTCATGGTTGTCTCCTGAAGGTGGTTGCGGAGGGTTCCGCTGACAGGCAGTTTGCCGATGCCCAGTCCATTCCGGAATGGCCGCTTGCGTCGAATACTTGTACGATTCGAACATGCGACAACACGATGGCATCCTCATTTCCAACGGCCTGTTTGGCGAGTCGGCGCAGTTGCCGGATGTGATGCACTGCGAGACCATCGCCGCCCGCTCGGCCCTGCATGGCTGGGAGCTGGCGCCGCACAGGCATGGGAAGTTGCACCAGTTGCTGTTGCTGCAAAAAGGCGAGGGCATCGCCCACCTGGAAGGGCAAAAGGTGGCGCTGGCCGCCAGGAGTCTGGTCAACGTGCCGCCGGGCGACGTGCACGCATTTTCCTTTGAGCCTGATACGCAGGGCTTTGTGGTCACGCTGGCAGACGAGATGCTGGACGCGATGTTCGCAGGCGTGGGCGATGTGCGCCGCGTGCTCTCGCGCAGCTTTGTGGGCACGGCGAGTCCGCAGGTGGACGCGGTGATGCGGCAGATCTGGGCCGAGTTCAGTGGCCTTGGCGAAGCGCGGGCGCTGGTGTTGCGAGGTCTGGGGGCGACGCTGCTGGGGCTGGCCGCACGCATGGCGCACGAGGGCTTGGCGGTCGGGGAAAGTGCGGCGGATTCGGCGCAGATGCGCCGCTTCGAAGCGCTGATTGAGGCGCACTACCTGGCGCATTGGCGGGTCGCCGACTACGCCAAGGCGCTGGGCATGTCGCCCACCCACCTCAGCCGAATCGCCCGCGCGGCCTCCGGTGAGCCCGCTTCCAGCCTGATCGGTGCGCGGGTGATTCGCGAAGCCCGGCGCAACCTGGCCTACACGACGCTGGGCGTGGCCACCATCGCCTATGCACTGGGCTTTGCCGACCCGGCGCATTTCAGCCGCGTGTTCTCGCGTGCCACGGGCTTGTCACCACGCGCCTTTCGTCAGCAGGTGGGGCACTGAGCAGCCGCTCAGGCGGCGGGGCGTGCCTTCATCGAGGTCAGCAGACGAGGCCAGAGCACGATCACTGCCAGCCCGGCCATCACCAGAGCACCCGCGCCCAGTTTCCAGGCCGGCAGCGGCTCGCCCAGTGCCAGAGCGGAAGCGCTCATGCCGAACACGGGCACCAGCAGGGCCATGGGCGTGACCTGCGCCGCCGGGTGATGGGAGAGCAGCCAGTTCCACACGCCGAAGCCAAACAGCGAGTTGCCCACGGCCTGCCAGATGACCGAGGCCCAGGTGAGGGTGCTGGCCTGTTGCAGCGTTTGCCACATGGCCGAAGGCGGGCCTTCCAGCAACCACGACAGCGCGAACAGCGGTGGCACGGCGAAGACGCTGCTCCAGACCACAAAATGCAGCATGTTCACGCGCCCGATGGACTTCACGACCAGGTTGGCGCAGGCCCAGAAGAAGCCGGCCATCAACACCAGGGCGATGCCCAGCGCGGTGACGGTGGCGTTCAGGTTGGCCCCGATCACGCCCAGGCCAGCCACGGCCAGCAGCAGGCCCGCAACCTGGTACCCGCGCACTTTTTCACCCATGAAGAACAGCGACAGGCCGATGGTGAAGAACACCTGCAATTGCACCACCAGCGAGGCCAGGCCAGGCGAAATGCTGCTGCGGATGGCCAGGAACAGCAGGCCAAACTGGCCCACACCGAGCAGCACGCCGAAGGCGGCCATCTTGTGCCAGGGCGCCTTGGGTCGCGGGATGAAAAGCAGCCAGGGCAGGGCGGAGAACGCGAAGCGCAGCGTGGCGAACAGAAAGGGTGGCAAGCCGTCCAGTCCCCAGCGTATGACCACGAAGTTGGTGCCCCATACAAACACGACGGCGAGCGCCAGCAGAAGGTGTTTGATGGGCAATGCGGCTCCGATGGACAGGTGGGGTCGGGAAAGGGCGAGGGCCCAGTTTAGCCACGCCATGCTGCCCGCGTGGCTCGCACCCTCAATACCCGCGAACGGCTCGCGTCAGGGCTTCGGTGTTGTGGCGCACCATGGCGATGTAGCTGGGCGCGGGGCCGCTGGCGGGCGACAGCGCGTCGGCGTACAGCGCGCCTGCGGGTTCCACTCCGGTTTCACGACCGATCTGGGCAATCAGCCGCGGATCGGAAATGCTCTCCACAAACAGGGCCTTGATGTTTGATTCTTTGATCTGGCGCACCAGTTGTGCCACGCCTTTGGCCGAGGCTTCGCTGTCGGTGCTCACGCCTTGCGGCGCCAGAAAGCGCACCCGGTAGGCTTGCGCGTAATAGCCAAAGGCGTCGTGGGCGGTGATGACCTGGCGTTCCGCTTCGGGAATGGTGGCCCAGGCCGCCCGCACGTCGGTGTCAAGCGCCTTGAGTTGCGCGAGGTAGGTGTTGGCGTTGCGGCGGTAGAGCTCGCAACCGGCGGTGTCCACGCTGCAAAGGCCCTGGGTGATGTTGCGCACATAGGCCATGGCGTTGGACACACTTTGCCAGGCATGGGGGTCGGTGGCTTCGCCGCCTTTGTGTGCTTCGGCTTCCTCGTGGTCGCTCTGGTGGGCGTTGTGGCCGTGGTGATCGTCATCACCGTCCTCCATGCGCTGCGCCTGTATGCCTTGGCTGACAACCACATGCTGCCCCTTGTAGCCTGCGGTGTTGAGCAAGCGGCTCATCCAGCCTTCAAAGCCCAGGCCGTTGGAGAACACGATGCGGGCCTGGCTCACCTGCCGGGCCTGTGAGGGGTTGGGCTGGAACACATGGGCATCCCCGCCAGGCCCCACCAGCACGCTGACGGCCACGCGCTCGCCGCCGACCTGGCGTACCAGGTCGCCGAGGATGGAAAAACTGGCCACGGCGGTGATGGGCGCGGTCGACTGAGCCCACAACACGGGGCTGGCGCCGGCGAGCGAGAGGGCGGCCACCGCGAGGGCGGTGCGGCGGCTTGCAAACCAGGCGTGTGAGGATGGGTTCGGGTGTTTCATGGGATTTCCTGGGTGGGTCAAGGTTGCGGTTGAGGCGGTGCCGTGCGCTGGTGGCGCAACAGGCCATGGGGCGCGAGCAGCAGGGAAACGAGGTAACACGCGCCCAGACTGAGCACGATGACCGGGCTGGTTGGCCAGTCGGCGTGGTACGAGATGAGCAGGCCGCTCAGGCCCGCGAGCAGGGCCAGACCTGTGGCCGTGAAGAGCATGGGCAACAGGCGGCGCACCCAGAAGCGCGCGGTGGCCGCGGGCAACACCATGATGCCCACGGCCATCAAGGTGCCCAGCGCATGAAACCCGGCCACGAGGTTGATCACCACCAGCATCAGAAAACCGTAGTGCGCCACCGGGCTCCAGCGGCTGACGCTGCGCAGAAAGCCCGGGTCAAGACAGTCCAGCACCAGGGGGCGAAAAAGCAGGGTGAGGGCGACCAGCGTGACCGCAGAGATGCCGCCCAGCAACTGAAGCGCGGCGTCGTCGAGCGCCAGCACGGAGCCAAACAAAACGTGCAGCAAATCCACGCTGTTGCCGCGCACCGACACGATGAGCACGCCCAGCGCCAGCGACAGCAGGTAGAAGGCGGCCAGGCTGGTGTCTTCGCGCAGCACGGTGTTGCGCGCGACCAGGCCCGAGCCCACGGCCACGATCAGCCCGGCGACGGTGCCGCCAATGGTCATGGCGGTGAGCGACAGGCCGGCGATCAGGTAGCCGATGGCTGCGCCGGGCAAGATGGCATGGGCCATGGCGTCGCCGGTGAGGCTCATGCGTCGCAGCATCAAAAAGACGCCCACGGGTGCCGCGCTCAGCGCCAGCGCCACGCAGCCAATCAGGGCGCGGCGCATGAACGCGAACTCCAGCAAGGGACCCACCACGGGGTTGGCCAGCCACCAGGCCATGAGCGGTGACGCCACCAGGCTCTCGTTCATGCGAAGGCCTCACCCGAGACCGCCTCGGTTTCGGCGGGATGGTCGAGCCAGGGGGTGGGTGTGCGATTCGGGGCGCCCAGAACCCGGTCGGTGGGGCCGAAGGTGGCCTGGGCTCTGGAGAGCGACAAGGTGAGTGGAAAGTGGCGGTGTACTTGAGACAGGTCGTGCAGCGCCGCGACCACGGTTTTGCCTTCGCCTTGCCAGTGGTGCAGCAGGGCGAGCAGGTCGGTGGTGGTGCGGTTGTCCACGGCGGCAAAGGGTTCGTCGAGCAGCACCACCTGGGCGTCTTGCAGGATCAGGCGCGCGAACAAGGCGCGTTGCAGTTGACCACCCGAGAGCGTGTCAAGCGCGCGCTTCTCAAGCCCCTCAAGACCCACCTGGGCCAGCGCCTCGGTGCACAGCAGCCGGTGTGCCGCTGTGAAGCGGCCGAGCGCGCCCACGCGGTGCCACAAGCCCATGGCCACCATGTCGCGCAGGTCGATGGGAAAGCTGCGGTCCAGCGCCGCGCGTTGCGGCAAGCAGGCGATGCGCTGCCCGGCCAGTCCGGTCAAACGGCCGCTGATGGGCTGGAGTTCACCGGCCAGTGCCCTGATCAGCGTGGACTTGCCGGCGCCGTTGGGCCCGACCACCGCCACCAGCGAACCGGTGTCGATGCGCAGACTCGCCTCGCGCACGGTGGCCTGGTTGTCGTAGCCCAGGGTCAGCTTGTGCAGCTCAATGGGTTGCGCGGTGTTGGGTTCGTTGAAGAGGGGCATGTGGGCTTTGGAATTTGCTATATTGCAACTCGATTGCAATAACATCGATATTAACGCAACTTTGTTGCAACAAGAGAGCCATGCCCAAGACGACCCGCCCGATCAAAGAAGCGCCGGCTGTGCCGGCAGAGATCCAGCAACGGTTGGAGCGTGGCGGCCTGCGGCGCACCCTGGCCACCCGCGCGGTCCTGGGACTGTTTCTGGCCAACCCCAAGAGTTCGCTGAACCACGCTCAGGCGTTTGCCTCGTTGGCGGCGCGAGGGCTGGACATCAACCGCGTCACGCTGTACCGCCTGCTCGATCGCCTGGTGGCCTGCAGCGTGTTGCAGCGCCATGCCGATGACGACGCCCGCACCTGGTATTTCTGCCTGGCCGACACCGGGCAGGACAGCCGGGCGCCCCGTTTCGAGTGCGACGGCTGCCACAGCCAGTTCCGCCTGCCCGAGGCCGGTGCACAAGCTGCCGAACTGGCGCGCACCTTGTTTCAAACCCTGTCGGGCATGGGGCACCAGGGCCAGCGGCTCGACCTGCTGTTGCACGGCACTTGCGCCACCTGTCTGGCGCAGGCGGGGTCGGAGGCCGGCGCGTGATCGAAACGCAGGGGCTGGTTTGCGCATTTGCCGATGGCACCGCACTGCGCTTTGCCGATGTGGCGCTGCCGCAGGGCGGCACGCTGTTGTTGCGCGGGCCTTCGGGCAGCGGCAAGTCGACGTGGCTGGCGCTGGCTGGTGGCTTGCGCGCGCCGTCTCAGGGTGCGATGGTGGTGGCCGGCCAGGCGCCGTCGGAGCTGAAGCCTGCCGCGCGCGACGCCTGGCGGGCGGGTTCGGTGGGGTTTTTGCCGCAGCGGCTGCACCTCAGTGAAGCGCTGAGCGTGCAAGACAACCTGATGCTGGTGTTTTTTGCGGCAGGGCGGCCAGCAAACGCTCCCGCTGTGCACCAGGCGCTGAGCGCACTGGGCGTGGCCGGTCTGGCCCGGCGCAAGCCGGCGCGGTTGTCGGGGGGCGAATTGCAACGGGTGGCGCTGGCGCGGGCGCTGTTGCTGCGTCCCAGGGTGATCCTGGCCGATGAGCCCACCGCCAGCCTGGACGACACGGCTTGCGACGGTGTGCTGGCGCTGTTGCAGAACCAAGCCCGCGAGGGGCGCACTTCACTGGTGATTGCCACCCACGATGCGCGCGTGGCCCAGGCCCTGCCCGACGCCCAGGTGTTGTCGCTGGACAAGGACACGCGATGAACGTGTTGACACTGGCCTGGCGCTACCTGTGGTCGCGCCCTTTGACCGCAGCGCTGAACCTGGTGTTGCTCGCCCTGGGGCTGGCGGCCATGGGGCTGGTGTTGCTGGCGCAAGACCGCATTGAGCACGCGTTTGACCGCGATCTGGCGGGCATCGATGCCGTGGTGGGCGCCAAGGGCAGCCCGATGCAGTTGATTTTGTCGGGCGTGTTTCACATCGATACGCCAACCGGCAATGTGGCGCTGGCCGATGTGCGTGCCCTGGCCGCGCAGCCCCAGATCGCCCAGGTCATTCCCATGAGCTTGGGCGACAACCTGAAGGGTTCACGCATCGTGGGCTCCACGCCGGCCTACGCCGCGCATTACGGCGCCCAACTCGCGCAAGGCCGGTGGTGGACTGCGCCCATGGAGGCGGTGTTGGGTGCTTCGGTGGCGCAGACCACGGGTCTGTCGGTGGGCCAGCACTTCAGTGGCGCGCACGGCCTCGGCCTTGGGGGCAGTGAACACGGCGACACGCCCTACACCATGGTGGGTCGCCTGGAGGCCTGCGGCTGCGTGCTGGACCGCCTGGTTTTGACGGATCTGGCGTCGGTCTGGCAGGTGCACGAAGGGCTTCGCCCGGGTGAGTTCGAGTCGCTGTCGGCCGAAGACCGCGAAGCCATTGAAGCCGATCGCGAGGTGACGCTGGCTTTGATCCGCTACGCCTCGCCCTTGGCGGCGACCCGCTTTCCGCGCCATGTGAATACCCGGACGGCGATGCAGGCGGCTTCGCCGGCCCTGGAGGTGGCGCGCGTGCTGGAACTGGTGGGCATGGGCACGCGACTGGTGCAGGGGCTGGGCGCGGTGTTGCTGCTGGTGGCCGCGCTGTCGGTGTTCATTGCGTTGTGGAACGCGGTGCGCGAGCGCCGGGCCGATATGGCCTTGCTGCGGCTGCTGGGTGCACCGCCCCGCCGCGTGGGCGCTGTGGTGCTTTGCGAGGCGCTGTGGCTGGCGCTGCTGGCGGGAGTGCTCGGCGTGGCGCTGGCGCAAGGAATGACCGCTGTGATGGCGGGCTGGTGGATGGCCGATACGGGCTGGGCGGTTGCCGGCTCGGTCTGGCCACCAAACATGTGGGCTGTCCCGGGGGCTGCCTTGCTTGTTGCGTTGATCGCGGCCGCGGTGCCGGTGATCAGCGCGTACAGGGCCGATGTGGCCGAATTGTTGACTTCAAGGTGAATCGAATGAATCCAAAAATGTGGGCAATGGGTGGGGTGTTGTGTCTGCTCGGCGGGGCCGCCGTGGCCCAGCACAACGACACGGAACGCAAGGAAGACGCTGCGCGTCACCGCGCGATGGCGGCGGCCCACGAGGCGGCGGCCAGGTGTGTCGAGTCGGGCAAGGCGGAAAAGCTGTGTATGGCGGAGTTGCAGGCGGCTTGCAAAGGCTTGGCCATTGGCAGGTACTGCGGCATGAAGCACGCCCATTGAACGCGTCGGGAAAGGCTTTTTCATGAAGAGCAATCGCAAGCTGTCGGGGTGGGTTGCACTGCTGTCTGTTGCCCTCGCAGGGCTCGCTCCCAGGGTGGGTGCGCAGGTTTTGAGCTCGCCCATGGGACCGGGCGGCCCGGTGGCCGGGCAGGGGCCGGGCTACCACAGCCCGCAGAGCGCCTTCCCGCCGTTGGTGCCCCGTCCCGATGTGGTGGCCTGGTCGGTATTGAGCGGCGTGTCGGTCAAGTTCCAGAAGCCCAAAATCATCACCACGTATTCGCCCGCCGTGAAAAAGCTGAACGGCAGCCTGGTGAAAGTCGAGGGCTACATGACGCCACTGGAGGCGGGCACCGCTCACCGCCATTTTTTGCTGGTATCGGTGCCGCCGACCTGTCCGTTCTGTGTGCCGGGCGGGCCGGAGAGCATGGTGGAAGTGCGCACGCTCAAGCCAGTGAAATACACCCAGAACGCCGTCGTTTTGCAGGGGCGACTCCAGGTTTTGACCGATGATCCCCAGGGGCTTTATTACCGGATGACCGGGGCGCGCACGGTGAAATAGCAGCCGCCGCAGGGCACTGGGGGGGCAGGGGCGCTACCATCCACCCCGTGAATATTACCGACCACCCCGTTGTTGCGTCACTGACGCCCGTCTTTATCCTGATCGCGCTCGGCTACCTGGCCGGCCGCTTGAAATGGATCCGTGAATCCGCGGTCAAGGACTTGTCCAACCTTGTCTTTTTGCTGCTGATTCCGGCGCTGCTGTTTCGCACCATGAGCACCGTGCATGTTGAGGCGCTGGATTTGCGCCCGCTGCTGGCCTATTTCCTGGCAGCGTTGCTGCTGTTGGGCGGCTCCATTTTCTGGCGCGGATTTGACCGCAAGAGCGTGGTCATGGCGCTGGGCGGGGTGTTTTCCAACCTGGTCATGATCGGTATCACCGTGGTGCAGCTGGCCTACGGCAAGCCCGCGCTGGTCACACTGCTGACCATCGTTTCGGTGCACGCGATCATCTTGCTCACGGTCACCACCGTGGTGCTGGAGATGGCGGTGGCCAGTGAAAACCGCGCCAATGGCATGGAGGCACCCCACCTGCTCACCACGACGTGGATGGCCTTCAAGAGCGCGCTGATACACCCCATTCCCTTGCCGATCGTCACCGGCCTGCTGTTTGCCCAGACCGGCTGGAGCTTGCCCATGGTGGTCGACAAACCCTTGATGCTGCTGGGCAGTGCTTTTGGCCCGATCGCGCTGGTGCTCGTGGGTGTGACCATGGCCACCACGCAGTTGAGAGGCCATTTGCAGTCGGCCCTGTGGATCACCGCGTCCAAGAACCTGTTGCTGCCGTTGATGGTCGGCATCAGCGCCTGGGCATTCGGCATCACGGGCTTGCCATTGACCGTGATGGTGGTGGCCGCTGCCATGCCCATGGGCGCAAATGTCTTCATGTTTGCCCAGCGCTACGAAGTGGCACAGGAGCTCACCACGGCCAGCATGGTGATGTCAACCGGCTTGGCCTTGTTCACTTTGACCCTGGTGATGCTGGTGATGTCCTGGATCAATTAAGTCCCCCCGCGCCGGCTGCGCCGTCACTCCCCCCAGGGGGCGGCACTGGCGGCCTGGCAAAGCCAGTTCCGCAGTGCCCTGGGTTGAACCTCCTGTTTGTGCAAACCAATCACGGTCCGGCGAGAGTTGCCTTCGCCCAGGATGCGGTGGAACCGGCTTTGCCGGGCCGCTCGCATCGCCCCCTGGGGCGGTGACGGCGCAGCCGGCGCGGGGGGGGCCACCTACTGACTGATCTTGCGGGCCTCTTCGACCTGGTATTCGAAGTAACGCTGCACGCCAAATGCCAGGCTGCCCATGAAGGCGATGGTGCCGACGAGCAGGGCCAATACCAGGGCGGCAATGGTGAGCCAGTTGGTCGCGCCCGATGGGGCCTCATCGTCGGAGCCGGGGTTGAACCAGCGGTTCCACTTGGGGCGGTCGCTCAGGGCGTACACGATGGCAGCCAGACAGGCCGCAGCGATGCTGATCCCCAGGAATGGAATCAATATCCATGACAGCTGATCGTCCTGCCCATACAGCTGAACACGCTCCACGCCCCACCAGCCCAGTGCGGCGGCAATCGGGTGGAGCCAGCCAATCCAGTCGCCCAGGCCGCGCAGATAAAAGCGGTGCATGCCCATGCTGCCCAGGAGCACGGCCAGCCAGGTGGCGAGCGTTTTGTTTTTGTTGCGTTGGGTCATGCGGATGGTTGCTCGGGTGTGTTGTCTTCGGGTGGAGTGGATGCGCCCACTCCCAGCGTTTTTTGCATCAAGACGATGTCCAGCCAGCGTTCGAATTTCCAGCCGCAGTTGTTGATCACGCCGGCAGGCTCAAAGCCCAGCGCTTTGTGAATACCAATCGAGCCGGCGTTGGCCGAGTCGCCGATCACCGCCATGACCTTGCGCACCCCGGCGCGTTCCAGGCAAGCCATGAGTTCGGCCAACAAGGCACGACCCAGACCTTTGCCCGCCGATTCGGGAGCCATGTAGATCGAGTCTTCACAAGAAAAGCGGTACGCCGGGCGAGGTTTGAACCAGTTGGCGTAGGCAAAACCCAGAATCTGGCCACCTTCTTCCAGCACCAGCCAGGGCAGGCCCTTGGCGAGCACGTCTGCGCGACGCGTGGTCATGTCGGCTTCGGACGGTGGCGTGGTTTCGAAGGTGCCGGTGCCGGTCAACACATGGTGGCCGTAGATGCGGGTGATGGCGGGCAGGTCGCTGTCTAGGCTGGGGCGGATGGTGGGCATGGGCGCGTTGAACAAGGGTGAAGAGAAGGGCTTGGCGCCGATTCTCTCCGAATCGGGTCGCAAGAATTGACCAGGGGGCTATAATCGCGGGTTTTGTGGCGTTTCGCTGGCCGGGTGGTCAGTCGTGTGTCTCAAGCGCTGCAATGAAACGGGTTGTTATCGGGCAAGAAATTGTCTGTTTCCAGCCCGGTGAGACATCAATTGTGTTGTCTCTCCACCCGAAGGATTAATTATGGTCGTCATTCGACTTTCTCGCGGCGGCTCCAAAGCCCGTCCTTTCTACAACATCGTGGTTGCCGACAAGCGCAACCGTCGCGATGGCCGTTTCATCGAGCGCATTGGTTTTTACAACCCAATGGCCCGCGGTGCTGAAGAGCCTTTGCGTCTCGCCGTTGACCGCCTGACCTACTGGACCGGCGTTGGCGCTGAGCCATCGGACACCGTGGCACGCTTGGTCAAGCAAGCCGCCAAAGCCGCTACCCCAGCTGCTTGATTGATGTTGCCGGCTGAGCCCCTAAGGCTTGGCCAACAACACGCGAACGCCTCATGACCTCTGGCTACTTCAAAGCATCGTCCATGCCGGACGACGCCATTGAACTGGGTCGGATTCAGGAGGCGTTTGGCATCAAGGGGTGGGTGCGCATCCACCCCCACAGCGCCGACACCGAGGCGCTGTTCGCCGCAACTGAGTGGCATCTGCAACCACCCGAACCCAAGTTCGCGCGTGGTTTTTCCGCTTTTACCGGCGTCGTGTCTGTCAAAGTGGGTGAAATCAAGGCCCATGCCGATGGCATCGTCGCCCGTATCGATGGCCTGGACGATCGCACCGGCGCCGAAGGGCTCAAAGGGGTGCGCATCAGCGTACCTCGCAGCGCTTTTCCGGTCACGCCTGAGGGCGAGTTTTATTGGGTTGACCTGATCGGCTTGCGCGTGGTGAACCGCGAAGGCGTTGAGATGGGCGTCGTGCGCGATCTCATGCCCACCGGGCCCAACTCGGTGCTCGTTCTTGAGTACACCGACATCAACGCCGATGGCAAAGAGCAGCTTTCCGAACGCATGATTCCGTTCGTCGATGCCTATGTTGACAAGGTGGATCAGGCCGCGCGCCTGATCACAGTCGACTGGGGTCTGGATTACTGACCCCTCCCTGGAGGGGTGACGCCGAAGGCGGCGCGGGGGGTGACAATACCCACATGCGTTTTGACGTCATCACCCTTTTTCCCGAATTGTTCGAGCCGTTTTTCAAGAGCGGCATCACGCGGCGTGCGTTTGAATCCCGGCAGGTGGATGTGCGTTTGTGGAACCCGCGTGACCACGCGCAGGGCAATTACCGCCGTGTTGACGACCGGCCGTTTGGTGGCGGGCCGGGCATGGTGATGATGGCCGAACCTTTGTGGCGCTGCTTGCAGGCGATTCGAGTTGATCGTGCCGAGCCGGAACTGGCGTGTGCGCCGGTCGTGCTGTTTTCACCCATCGGTCAGAAGCTGGACCACGCGATGGCCACGGCTTGGTCAGAGAGCGCAGGCGCTGTGCTGCTGTGCGGCCGATACGAGGGCATTGACCAGCGTTTCATTGACGCTTGCGTGGATCGGCAAGTCAGTCTGGGCGACTTCGTGCTGTCCGGCGGCGAGATCGCTGCCATTGCCTTGCTCGATTCGGTGGCGCGCTTGATGCCGGGCGTATTGAGCGATGAGGGCAGCCACCAGCAAGACAGTTTCAATCCTGCGCTGAGTGGCTTGCTGGACAGCCCCCACCACACGCGGCCTGAGGTGTGGGAAGGGCCAGATGGCCCTGTTGGCGTGCCAGCCGCTTTGCTGGGCGGGCACCATGAACGCATTGGCCGTTACCGGCGCGATCAGAGCTTGACGCTTTCTCAGGCGCTCAGGCCTGAACTGGTTGACCAGGCCCGCGCAGCCGGGCAGTTGAGTAAAGCCGATGAGACTTTTCTGCGCACCCTAAAAAAGCTATAATGCAAGGCTTTTCGATCCTCTGACCGGCCGTCACGACCGGGCCACTCCGCTGTATGAACCCTCCTTGGGGGTGCGTCCAGGACAGGGGCCCTGCCGGATTCGTGGCCTTTAGTGCAGCGCGGGCATGATCGTAATTAGTGGAAAACATGAACCTGATCCAAACCCTTGAGCAAGAAGAAATTGCTCGCTTGAACAAAGAGATCCCCGTGTTCGCCCCTGGCGACACCGTGGTCGTGAGCGTGAACGTGGTTGAGGGCACGCGCAAGCGTACCCAGGCATACGAAGGCGTGGTGATTGCCCGTCGCAACCGTGGCCTGAACTCCAGCTTCATCGTGCGCAAAATCTCCAACGGCGAAGGCGTCGAGCGCACCTTCCCGCTGTACAGCCCGCGTATCGCCGGTATCGAAGTGAAGCGCCGTGGTGCGGTTCGTCGCGCCAAGTTGTACTACCTGCGCGAGCGCAGCGGCAAGTCGGCACGTATCAAGGAAAAGTTGGGCGTCAAGGCCCGTTAAGCGCCCAGCCTGCGCAAGAAGCAGGGGCTCCGGCCTCCGTTTTCATCAAAAAAGCCGCTCATCCGAGCGGCTTTTTTGCATTCACAGCGCCATCCACCGGCATCGCGCGGAAGCGGCCGCCGCCCAAGTCGCACGTTCGGCAGCGCGGCGGTTCGATGTCACGTAAGCTCGAACCATGTCCAGACCTTTGCCTCATTTTGATCCACGAGCGGTGCCGGTGTTGCCTGCGCTGTTCGGCGAAGGCCTGATGCCCGCCCACCCGGAGCGCCTGACGGCCCCCGGCCTGCGCCGCTTGTTTGCCGAGCCACCCCAGTGGGCCCCCGAGCTGCTGCGCGAGAAGCGCTTTGGTGAGCGGGTGCCCGTGCGTGCCGCGGTGTTGTTGCCTGTGGTGATGCGCGAGCGCCTGACGCTGCTGCTGACCCTGCGCTCAGCCCATCTGGCCAGCCATGCCGGGCAGATCGCCTTGCCCGGCGGCAAACTCGATGCCACCGATGCCAACGCCGTGGCCGCCGCCCTGCGTGAGACCCACGAAGAAATCGGTATTGGGCCCGAGCACATCGAAGTGCTGGGCACCATGCCTGAGTACGTGACAGGCACCTCATTCGTCATCACGCCGGTGGTCGGTCTGGTCACCCCCGGTTTTGAGCTGCGACCCAACCCCGGCGAGGTGGACGACGTTTTCGAAGTGCCGCTCGAATTTCTGATGGATCCAGCCAACCACCGACGCCACGCCTGGGATTGGGAGGGCACCGTGCGGGAGTGGTATTCCATGCCTTACCAGGAAGCAGGGCAGGAGCGCTTCATCTGGGGGGCGACCGCGGGTATGTTGCGCAACTTCTATCGGCTTCTGACCGCCTGATCGCGGCAAACGCGCGCTATATGATTGCCCCATGAGTTTTTTTGCTATTTTGATTGCCTTGCTTCTGGAGCAAACCCGGCCATTGGCCTTTGACAACCCGGTGCATGGCGCCTTGCGCTCGTGGGCTCGCTGGGTGCGCCGCAACCTGGACGCCGGAGAGCCTGCCCAGGGCTGGTTGGCCTGGCTGCTGGCCGCAGGCATGCCGGCTGTGTTGTCGGCACTGGTTTACTGGGGGCTGTGGCGCTTCAGCACCGTCCTGGCCTTCGTCTGGCTGGTCGCGGTGTTGTACGTGACGGTGGGATTTCGCCAGTTCAGCCACCACTTCACCGATATTCGCCAGGCGCTGGAGGCCGGCGACGAGCGCGGCGCGCGTGAAAAGCTGGCGACGTGGTTGCGCGTTGACGCCGCAAGCCTGCCGCGCGCCGAGTTGTTGCGCCAGGTGATCGAGCAAGCGGTCCTGGCGGCACACCGCCACGTGTTTGGGGTTTTGACCTGCTTTGGTGTGTTTTGGGTCTTGGGCCTGGGCCCCTTTGGCGCGATTTTTTACCGCATGGTCGAATACCTGGCGCGCAATTGGCGTGAGCGCCCTGATGGCACGCCAAGCACCGCCATGCAGAAAGCGGCCAAACAAGGCTGGAACGTTGTCGACTTTGTTCCCGCGCGGGTCACGGCGCTGGGTTTTGCCATCGTGGGCAACTTCGAAGAGTCCGTGGCCACCTGGCGTGGCGAAGCCGAGCGCTTTGCGCCCGGTAACGATGGCGTGTTGCTGGCCGCGACTTCCGGCGCGCTGGGCGTTCGTCTGAGTCAGACCGTGGCAGCTGACGATGCCGACAGCAGCGTGGAAGGCGGTGTTTTTGACGGAGCGGCCCGCACCGAGCCGCAGATTTCCCATCTGGCCAGCGCGGTGGGGCTGGTGTGGCGCAGCGTGGTGCTGTGGATGCTGTTGTTGGTGCTGCTCACGCTGGCGCGCTGGCAGGGCTGATTCCGGTTGGCCTTCAGGGCGAGAGCGGCGTTGTTCGCCTTTGCCGCTGTTCGGCACCGTCCGTGGTCTCCCGCCCGGCTTCACTTTGAAGGCGATCCGGTAACAGGCGCCCAACCATGAAACCAAAAAAAGCCTGCGGAATTCGCAGGCTTTTTCTCCAGGGCTTCAGGCGTCAGGCAAATTCAGCCAGTGCCTTGCGCATCTTTTTCATCGCGGCCACTTCGATCTGGCGCACACGTTCGGCGCTCACGCCGTATTCGGCGGCAAGTTCGTGCAGCGTCATGCCGCCGGAACCATCGTCGTTCACCTTGAGCCAGCGCTCGGTCACGATGCGGCGCGAGCGGTCATCCAGTTCGCCCATGGCGTTGGCTATGCCTTCAGTGGCCAACACATCGCGCTGAGCCGACTCGATCATCGCTGAAGGCTCGTGGGTTGCATCAGCCAGGAAGGCGATCGGGCCGAAGCGCTCTTCGCCATCGTCGCTGGGGCTGGGATCAAGCACCACATCGCCGCCCGACATGCGGGTTTCCATCTCGCGCACTTCTTCCGGCTTGACCTTCAGCTCGCGCGCGACGATCTCGACCTCGCCATCCGAAAACGCTTCGCGGTGGGTGTCGCCGTCCAAGGCCTCCGAGCGGAAACCCTGCTTCTTGGAGCGCAGGTTGAAAAACAGCTTGCGCTGGGCCTTGGTCGTGGCCATCTTCACCATGCGCCAGTTCTTCAGCACGTATTCGTGAATCTCGGCCTTGATCCAGTGCATGGCATAGCTCACCAGGCGCACACCCTGTTCCGGGTCGAAACGTTTGACGGCCTTCATCAGGCCCACATTGCCTTCCTGAATCAGGTCGCCGTGGGGCAGGCCATAACCCAGGTACTGGCGGGCAATCGAGACCACCAGGCGCAGGTGGGACATCACCAACTGGCCAGCGGCATCGATATCGTTGTCGTCACGCAGGCGGCGGCCCGCGCTTTGCTCTTCTTCGAGCGTGAGCATGGGCATGCGGTTGACCGCAGAAATATAGGCGTCGAGGTTGCCCAGCGACGGCAAGGTGAGCGAACGGCTCGCCCACGGGTTCGTCACGGCCAAGGTGGCGGCGGGGAACGTGTTGGTGGCAAGTGCAGCAGACATGTGGAAAACCCTCCTTAGGTCAGGTATGCATTTATGTTAGCACTCTATGTGATCGAGTGCTAAGGAGAAGGTTCCATGTCCCTATGGGTCAGTTCGGGGCTTTGACGGTGAAGGGCCGCGCCGAGTTTTGCCCCCTTTTCTGCGACCTTGGCTCTTTCCGACATGAAAATCTCGCCGTAAGTGCCTGTTTTATATGAATAAAATACCTAATCAGGTAGGGCGCTATTGCCATGGCCGTGTCTCTGCTGCGAAGCAGTGGCTGGGTCCACAGCCTGCCGCCTGCGTGGGACTTTGGGCGCATCTGGCCGGCTTATTTCATTCATCCCGCGCCCGGGCTGTCAGTCCAGACCCAGTGCCTTGTGCGCCAGCGCCAGGAAGCTGGCCCGTTCGGTGGGCGACAGTGCCGCCAGGATATCGGCCTGCAGGGCTTCCACCACCGGTCGGCTGGCGGCCAGCAGGTGCTCGCCTTCGGTGGTGAGGCGCAACTGGCGCGCCCGGCGGTCTTGTTCGCTGACCACGCGCTGCACGAGACCCTTTTGCTCCAGCCTGTCGATCACCCCGCCGATCGTGGCGCGGTCAAAGCTGATGTTGGCGGCCAGCGTGGCTTGATCGGTATCGGGTTGCTGGTTGATCGCGTCAAGCGCTGCGAACTGCACCGAGGTCAGGTCCAGGCCTGCGGCCTGGGTCTGTGCCTGGTAGATCTGGGTCGATTGCTGGTGCAGCCGCCGGATCAGGTGCCCGGCCATCTCGCTTCTGTCCATATGTGCAGCCCTGCTTTTTGAATTGCTTCCGATCATACGGACGCGGTTTCCCTCTTGACGCATATGATAAGTATACATATCATATGTTTACTTATCGTAAACCGTGGGCAAACCGCCTGAAGGAGACCGCATGCAATACCACCTCAACGGCTTCAAACCGGGCGATCCCGATGTCAGCCCGGCCGCTCCCGGCCATCGGCAACCAGGCGATCCCATGCCGAAAACGGTTGACGTGTTGATCGCGGGCTCGGGGCCGGCGGGCCTGTGTCTTGCCGCCCAGCTTGCCGGGGTGCAGGGCATCAGCACCATGCTCGTCGAACCCAAACTTGCGCCCATGGAAAAGGGCCAGGCCGATGGCATCAATGTGCGCTCCATGGAGATGTTCCAGGCTTTCGGATTTGGCGAGAAGGTGTTGCGCGAGTCGGTCTGGATCAACGAGACCACTTTCTGGGCGCAGGGCCAGGCACAACACATCGAGCGGGTGGCACGCGTGCAAGACGTGCCTGAAGGCACGTCCGAGATGCCCCATGTGTTGATCAACCAGGCGCGGGTGCACGAGCTGTTTCTTGACATCATGCGCAACGCGCCCAGCCGTCTGGTGCCCGACCACGGCTGGAAGGTCGCCGACCTGTCGGTCGACACGAATGCCACCGAATACCCGGTCACCGTCATTCTGGAGAACACCACACCCGAGTGCGAGGGCCAGACAACCACCGTGCGGGCGAACTACGTGGTGGGCTGCGACGGTGCCCGCTCCAACGTGCGCCGCGCCATCGGCGGCCAGTTGCAGGGCGATGCGGCGCACCAGGCATGGGGTGTGATCGACCTGCTGGCCACCACCGACTTCCCCGACTGGCGCATGAAATCGTTCGTGCGCTCTCAAGACGACGGGATCCTGATGGTGTTGCCGCGCGAGGGCGGACACCTGGTGCGCCTGTATGTCGAGCTCGACAACCTGGGTGAAGACGAACGTGCGGCCGACCGTGGCATGAATGCTGACGACATCATCGCCAAGGCCCGACGCATCTTCAGCCCTTTCACGCTGGACGTGAAGGAGGTGGTGTGGTGGTCGATCTACGAGATCGGGCACCGCCTGACCGACAAGTTCGACGATGTGCCCGAAGCCGAAATGGCCAGCCGATTCCCCCGCGTGATGCTGGCCGGCGACGCCTGTCACACCCACAGTCCCAAGGCCGGGCAGGGCATGAACGTGTCCATGGGCGACACCTTCAACCTGGGCTGGAAGCTGATCTCGGTACTGACCGGCCGCGCCGACCCTTCGCTGTTGCACAGCTACTCCGGCGAACGGCGGGCCGCTGCCAAAGGCCTGGTGGAGTTCGACCACAAGTGGGCGCGTGTCGTGGGCGCCCGCGATGAAGAAATTGCCGCTGCCGATGGCCTGCCCCGGGTGGCGCGCGAGTTCGTCAACAACCTGCCTTTCACCTGCGGCCTCACCATCCAGTACCAACCTGGCATCCTGGTCGGTGACGCCAGCTGCCAACCGCTGGCCACCGGTTTTGATATCGGCAAGCGTTTCCATTCGGCCCCTGTGATTCGACTGGCCGACGCCAAGCCCATGCAACTCGGCCACACCATTGACGCCGATGCCCGTTTCCGGTTGTTCATCTTTGCCCCTGCGGGCGACGACGGCACCACCGGCGGCGCTGTGGCAGCGCTGTGCGACTGGCTGGAAACCGATCCCGCATCGCCCGTGCGCCGCCACACCGCAGCAGGCGAAGACACCGATGCCGTGATCGACACAAGGGCCGTCTTCCAGCAGGAAGCCCACGCGCTGAACCACGCCGCCATGCCTTCTTTGCTGCGCCCGACAGTGGGCCGCTACGGGTTGTGCGATTACGAAAAGGTGTTCTGTCCTGACCTGAAGCGGGCCCAGGACATCTTCGAGATGCGTGGCATCAACCGGGCCGAAGGGTGTCTGGTTGTCGTGCGTCCCGACCAGTACGTAGGCCACATCCTCCCGCTGTCTGCCCGCGATCAGCTGGCGGCGTATTTCGCGGGCATCTTGCGGCAGCGTGGCTGATCCGGCAGCGCGACCTGAACCGTGCGCAGGTCGATAGCCCACCGTCAGGTCGCAGGCCTGGCGACGCGCAGAAAGCCAGGCCCGACTTCACGTGTACGGGCGAAAGCTCAATGCACCTCTTCGACGGTCGGTCGCGCGTATTCCCACCCGACAAGCGCGCGGGCGCCAAGGTAGGCGTTCCTCAGTCGCTCGGACAGGCCGTTCAGGTCCACTTCGCCATCGGTGTCGCAAGGTACCGAGACGCTCTCGCCTTGAGGAAGCAGTGACGCAAAGCACAACTGATGGGGTGCCGGGTCGTTTTGGGATGTCATGTGCATGCCCCGGTAAAGAGCGGCAACCTGTTTTTACCAGGGCCCGTGCCCACTGCTGCGGGCCCCGTATGCCTCTGGTCGCTCAGTCAAGACACCGCCTTATCTTCAACCTCTGCCCAGACCGTAAAGCGGTGCCAAGCGCCAGCAAACGCGGGCTTCTCGGTGGTTCAAAGTCAAATCGGTTGTGGCCCGAACACCCCAGGAGCAGCAGGAACGTTGGTGCGTTTCGATCGCAGCGCGGCTCACAAACAGCGGCAAGAAACCCGGCGAGGCGATGGTTTGAGGCGCCGTGCACTGCCAACGTCAAGAGACGGAAGACAACACCTGAACGCGACGACAGGCAACTTGACATGCCTTGGCTGGCGGCGTAGTTTAAATAAAGGGGTCCGTTTCCCCGCATCAGGCAGGTATTGAACTGCCTGCCGACGCCATTCGAAGTGGGCTGTCGGGCATTCCACACACAGCCACCGGGAACCGAGCCCATGCTCAGATTTTTGCAAACAATGACACCGGCGTTTCTGCTGGCGGTCTTCGCAGGCCTGTTCGCTATCTCAAGCGCCACCGCGGCCACAAACACCGGTTCGGGCGGAGCGAACTTCACCTGTAGCGCCGACGCCGGGCTCTGCGAATGCGAAGGCAGCAAAGACGGCGCCGACTGCAAAGCGATGCGACGCAACTGCAAAGACATCGACGACATTTTCTCGACCGCATCGCCGGAAGACAAGGGCAAATTCTTTTGCGTGATGGTGAAACAGACTCCCGGCGGCGCAAAGTCCCTGAGTGAGCGTTTGCGCCCCAAAGCCCGGGCTCCCGAGACGGCCGCAGGCGCGCCTGCCGCCAAGCCGTCTGGCAGGAGCAGCGCGGTCTCGCCTGCTGCCCGGTCGGGTGTCACACGAAGCGAGCCCTGACCCGACGCTGGACACGCTGAAAACCTTTTCAGCTAACGGCCTGCCGTTAAACAAAGGAACCCACCCCATGTACAAAGCAACACACTGGTTGACCCTGGCATTGACGACATGGCTGATGTTGCCAAGTGCCCAGGCTTCAGAACCGCTGAATTTCCACGATGCCAGCAGCATCGTGGCCGAGTACAAGCAATGGATGATCGGTGCCAACGGCTCAGGCCCGGTGATACCGCATTCCGAGCGAGACCACCGCAGCAACTTCAACCTGAAGGGCGCGGTGCCCAAGAAATTTCTGCAGTATGAAAAGCAGGGCGCAGGTCGGGGCATCAATATCGGCTGGACCGACAATGCCAGTGCGAAAACGGCCACCAAGAGTTCCCGTTGGCATTTTTCGAGAAAACCCGGCGCCAATGGGCCCATTCTTTACGGTGAATCCGTGGCCATCGGATGGGGCGATGGCAAGCAACCCTTCATCAGGTACAGCAAGCGCAAGGTGGGCATCAACCTCGACTGGTCAAAGCGCCCCGTCTACGAATGGACCCTGCTCGGTGGTGAGCCGCAAACGCCGGTCAAAAGCGGAGAAGACTGGCTGGTCATCTACAACCTGCGACACAACGCGCCGTTGATCTATTTCGACCGCTCGGTTGGTGGCCATATCGGCTGGCCTGACAGCCAGAAGTGGGGCCTGCAAACTGTCAAGTCGATTGGCAATCGGGTCGTCACCAACGATGTCGTGAAAGCATTGCGTTGGGCCGTTGGTTCGGTGCCAACTGTGGAGATTGACATCAAGCGTTGAGCGCAGGCGCAGTGCGGCGAGCGCAAGGCCGCCGCCTGACCTGAGGGGGCAGCGGCGACGCAAGGCCCGGGCCACGGCCGGTGGCAAGCCCCGAACGTCACCCTGCGGTACTCGGCCAACAACAGGCCATTCTGACCAATGGAGATTCCGCAGATGAACAGCAACCGAAAAAATCACCACCTCAAATTGGTTTGCATCCTGACTTTTGCCTTTCTGGCGGGATCACAGGTGCACGCGGCGCAAAAAGGCACGCCCCAGTCACAGGCCAGATCGGACTGGTGCAAATCAAAGATGGACAGCTGTGTCTCGGATGCCAATGACGACTGTGATGACACCTATTCCAGTGGCACCACCAATTCAGCGTTGTGCAAATCAAGTGAAGTGAACACCTGCAAGAACGCCTATGGTTCTACGTCCGACTGCATGTCGCGTGACCGCGTATCCACTGGTTCGAGAAAAGCACAGGCGCCTGCTGGCCAAAAAGCGATCGAGGCGCCGGAAGGTGGTTCGAGGTCGCCAAAAGACAGGTTGAAGGGCCGTGCTCAGCCAGAGGCCTCGAGGGCGGTCTCAAAGTAGCCATCTCGCGCGAGACCGAGCAGGAGGAGGCGTTGATTGCGGACAGGCGGGCTCCGACGCGAGGCGCAACACGTTCCGCGAGGCAGGGTTCCCGGTTGCAGGGAGTCCGCGCCGTGTGTGATCAATCCAGGCTTTCCGTGTCGGCTTGAAGCTGGAGGTGGTGTTCAGAACCCGCGCCGTGCGCAAAACGTTCATCACCCACCCTGGCGCAGGGCGCTTCGCGGCGTGCGACATCCCCGATACCAACGCCTGCTTGGCCGTGTAACTGCCTTCCAGGCGGGGTATGTATATTCAGGCGCTGGGTCGCAAGACCTATGCTGGTGATTTTTCTCCCCCTTTGGTCCCCTGAAGGCCCCACACGCTTTCTTGGCCACGACCTTTCGCTTGAGGCCTTTGCGATGACACTCAGCCACCCCCGTCAGCACCCATCTTCTGGCAGATGGACCGCAGAGGCCGGTCGCGTGACCCGTCTCCGGCGGGGGTCTTTGTTGTGGCTCCCGCTGCTGCTCGGCCTTTCGCCATTTGCGATGGCGCAGGAGCCAACCAGCGAGGAACTGTGGCGTCGGCAACCACCGCCTTTCAAAGCCTATGCCCAAGAGGTCGTTGCGCCAACAAGCCCGGGCGCCGCAATGGAAAAGCGGCTGGGTGGGGTGCCATGGCTGCTTGCGCCGCTGGCTTCGACTCCCCAGCGTCTGGCCGCACTGGAGAAGGCCGCCTCTCACGCCGCGACGCGTTTTGCATCCGTCGGACTGCGCGCCCCCAGGCTCACCCGCCGGGACGGCGTCTACCCCCTCTACTTTGTGCGCGATCTTGGCAGCGCCGCAGCCCAGTACGGCTATGGCTATGGCGAGTTTGGCGTGATCGAGGCGCTCCGGTACCAGAAAAACGAATGGGACCGGGTGATGATCGTCGGCGAAGCCGATGGATTCGGAAAGGACCAGGGCATCTATCCGGAAAAAGTTGCCGTCTCGGTAGCACACGAACTTTTCCACGCCGTGCAGGACAGCTACGCAAACTGGAGCGGTCACGACAACAGCCAACTGCACGAAGAAAAGTGGGTCACCGAAGCTTTGCCCGATGCGATTGGCCTTTGGGCCATCGAGGGGCTGTCGTTCATGGGCAACTCCCCCTTCGACCCACAACAGCGCTTCGCCAGCGGAAGCCGGCGCTTTGGCAAGGTCCTGGGCATGCGGCCCTACGACTACCCCCTTGATCTGCGCACGCCACCGCCAAGCATGCCCATCTTCCCTGCAGGAAGCACAGAAGACGATATGCGTGAGATGGCGTCGTACATGACCAACTCATTCTGGGGCTACGCCTGGCAGCAGAGCATGCCCAAAGGCAGCGAATGGAAGCCCATGCGGCACGCCCTGATGCTTCGCACGCCGCGGCGCGGCACGTCGAGCGTGCGCGAAGACAGCCTGGCGTGGACCGACCGCAGCCTGAAAGAAAACCACCCGGCCTGGAAGCGCGGCCTCTACGACGCCTTGCCGGCCTTCCTGCCCTGGTGGGTGGCTTACCCCGATGATGTGATGCACAGCCGCAAGGGTGAATTCGCGCACACCCGCTGGCTGAAACATGCCTTCGTTGACGGTTGTCCGCTTTATGAGCTGGACGACGCGCACCCCACGGCCACGATCAAAGTGGCGATGCGCGAACTGGCTGGCGCCTGCGCGCGTGTGAAGTGGACCGGCACACCCGTTGGCAAGAGCGGCTGGCCGGCGATGGCCCTGGTGGTCGTATCGGCAGACGGCGGTGGTGACGCCGCGCTGCAAGACTTTCATCTGGGCATGCATGGCACCAGCCTCGGCAAGTCCGACCCGTACCTGGACCCGGCCTCAAAGTTGCTCAGCCTCGGCTGGAGCGGCCTCACGCTGGACCCGCGCAAGCCGGCCAGCACCGATGGCGAAACCGTCATCACCTTCAGCAATGTCCCGCTCGATCCGCTGTACGCCAAGCGGCGAACCTACGACATTTACCTGGGCGTGGGCCGCTCCGACACATCCGGTCAGCTCGACAAACCGGCCGAACGGGGTGGGCGGCCTGCATCGAGCGCGCGGGTCTCACCGCGCCGCCATGTGATGCCCGGCCAGGTCATCGCGGTGCCCGATGGACGCACCCTCACCATGGCCGTCGTGCCGTCGCCCATCGCAGGCAAGGACGACTGCCTGAATGCAACGGCAAAGTCAGCCGGCGTGGTGGCGTTGGGCACCGACGCGGGTGGGGCGTCGAACCTCATGTCGATCTGCCTCGATGTGGCGACCAATGCCACGCGCAAAAGCCTGAATCCGGTGCGCCAACCCGACGTGAAACTTGTGCTGCCCGCCGTGCCTGACGGCCACTCGGGCCCTGTTCGCGGCGGCCAGGTCATCGCCACGTGGGAAGACCCGGGGCTCGGCAAACGGGGTGACCAACATGTTGATGCGCGAACCAAAGACGTCGATATCAACATCACGTTGGCCAATCCGGCTTTCGTGCGTGGCAGTTTCGTCGCGAGGTTCAAGGCCCCGTCTGACACCGTCAATGGCCAGTTGAGCGGCAGCTTCACCGTCTGGCGCGCCACCACCAACCAGCGGATGCCCCTTGCGGACCCTCTCGACTATGTCTCCAGCGACCTGATACAGATGTACACCGCGATGGGCAAAGACCCGGCGGAAATAGGCGCCAAGATGGGGCGGCGCAATGCGTCCCGGCAAAGCAAACCGTCGTCGAACAGCGCGAGCCAGGTGGACGAGATCTGCCCGATGGACTGCAAGGCCATGCGCGAGGGCAAGGCCAGCCCCGATTGCCTCAAGTTGATGGACTCGCTCTACGCTGCCTGCCCGAAAGGCGAAGGGGAGAGCGTCACCCGGGATGAAGTCGCGTCGCTCGCCGCCTGGATGTTCCACACCATGCCCGAGCCCATGCGCTCGGAAATGTCCAGCGGCACCGTGGACACGGTCATGAAGATGCCCTCCGCCATGCGCGAGAGCTGGGCCAGCAAATTGCGCGCCGCACGCGACGCTGAGTCCAAATGATGCGAGGGTCGGCAAACGGGGTGGAGGCGGGCTGAAGTGGCATGTCCCGCCGCCGTTCAGCCCGACCCGCCGCCCGGTGCACGCGATTCCCGATTCTCTGGCGATGAAGCTGGTAGGCTTGTCATCGAACGTGTGCACCGCGCTTGTCCGCAGTGCGACGTATTGTCATCTCCATTCCCATCCATTTCCAAGAGGTACTCCATGAGCCAGCCCCTGACACCCGCCCAGCGCGATGAACTCAAAGCCTTGCTGCTCAAACGCCGCGAGGAACTGCAGCTGGAAATGCAGCAGAACCGGAAAAACCTGACGCCTCCCACCAGCGATGAGGGCGGCATGGTGCAGCGCAACGTGGCCCGCGAAGTGGACCAGACCTTGACCGACCTCGATTCGGCCGACATCACGCGCATCGACCGTGCGCTCAAGGCCATGGCAGACGGCAGCTACGGGCAATGCAGTGCATGCGGCTGTGACATTCCTTTCGAGCGGCTGCAGGTCGAGCCGCAGACCGAGCATTGTGTGGCCTGCAAAGGAAGCTGGGAAAAAGTTTCAGGCCAAGTCTGAATACTGCCCTGGCCAGTACAGGGCCCTTTCGCGGCGAAAGACGCAGGAAAAAAGGAAGCTCGAACCGCCAGCGGTTCGGGCTTTTTTCATGGGCCGGTTGGTTGGCTACTTGCTGCGGTGTTTCCCGAGATGAAAGACGCGGTACCGCAGCAGAGTGAGCCCGAGAGCGTGTTGAATTCGTCAAATGTCGGTCTTCAATCGCCCAGTGCGACAAAAAAAGCTGCAACTTCTCGCCGTTCTTTTCGTGGCCATTTCAAACGGAGATTGCAGCAAGGGCCAGCATCACCAGCAAACTATTTGCCAGTGGCTGTGGTGGCGAAATCGTAGGTCAGGTCTGCAATGGTGCCTCGCCAGTAAGGCTTGCGCCCACCTTCTTCTGGCGGCAGCAGCCAGGCCACCTCACCAGTCACCGGAATGCGCATGCCGTCGCGCATCTGGTAGTTGGACCAGCGGCCTTCCCATGGCCGCATGACGATTTGACCACCGACGGTGCGGCCTCTGGCCTCCGCGCGCACCACGTCAATCAGCCCGTCAGCGCTGAAGGTGAAGGTCAGACTGAGAGTCAGCGGGCCATCGCTCATCGTGGCGGTGGCCGAGTGCTCGTCCAGGCCCGTCCATTGAACGCCCTGGCTGGGCAACAGGGCAGTGGGGTACCACGCCGCCTCTGCAAAAAAACGCATCAACTCCCCTTGGGCCATCTCGCCAGTACCGCGCAATTCCATCAGCGAGAAAAGACCGAGGATGGCCGGGTGGAGAATGCCTTCGCCCTCCACATACGCGTCGTGAACGTTCACGGTCAAACCCGGCAGCATGGCAATTCGAGCGTCCCATACGAAGCCCGGTCGCCGCATGACGACGCGTTGGCGGGAGGTGAACGGTTTCCAGTTGTCGCCTGCCTCCCCCATATTGAAGCCACCCTTGTGTTCGACCGATGCGCCGGTGATGATGGGCGTGCCCTCTGGCAGCACGGTACGGAAGTAGCGCTGCACCACGGGCGGAAGGCCATCGAGCTCGACCGCATCAAATCGTGTGGTCCCCATTGGCGTTCTGCCCGCCTCGACTCGGTCCACCAGGCCCTGGGTCATGCCTTGCCACCGCCAACGACCCAACGCGGTGATCGAAAGAAAAGCGAGCGCGGCAACGACCACAACGATAAAACTGGTCTTCATGAATTCCATTCTTTCAGGCCCTTTCTTCTTTTTCTCTTCTTCGGCGTCGTGTGGCGTTCTCATGGTTCGTTTGAATGACGATCGGTCCAACACCACCGGGTACGCACCCAAGCACTCCAGAAAATGTCCACTTTCTTTGCCTGTTCCATGACCGTGACGGACGGTGGCGCTACCTTCATGGCCGGCTTACCGAAATGAGGAGCCTGGCAATCTCCGCCTGCACGGCGGCGTCGTGTCCCACCAGCAAATGGCCGCCCTGCTCGAAACCGAGAAACTTCGCATTCCTGATTTGTGATGCGGTGTACTGCGCGCCGGCGTAGGTGCCAAAGCCGTCGTCGCGTGCGCTGACCACGAGCGTCGGCACCAGGATGGTTTCCAATGCGTAGGGGCCAAGGCTTTTGCCCAGCCGCGTGTCGTCAATCAAGCCCGCAGCACGCGCAGACACCGGCAGGATCCGGTCGGCCAGGTCGTTCACGCGAGCCTGTTCCGCTTTACTGGCAACGGCCACCTGCTAGGGCGGTGTAGCCAGCACGTGCCGCATGAGGGAATCGCGCGCCACATGGAGTGCGCTCCAAAACAGGAAGTCGGAGGCAAGCAGTCGCAACAGCAGGGCGTCTTTCTTGTCGGATACTGGTGGCGCGGAATGGTTGACATCCCCTGGTTTGAAAGCGATCGGCACCAAGAGTACCAGGGCGCTGACACGGTCCGGATGCCGAATGGCCGTCTGCATGGCCGAAGGGCCACCCGCAGAGACACCCATGACCGCCGCTTTCTCGATGCCCAGCGCGTCGAGCAGACACACATGGGCATCGGCCTGCGCTTCGGGTGATGCGTCTGTCGGCCGCGGCGTGCGCAGGTAACCGAAACGAGACATGGCAATCACCTGCACGCCCTGTTTCGTGAGCGGTCGAGCCCAGGCCATCCCCTGGTCATGGCCACCACCGCTGCCGTGGATCATCAAGAGAGGAATGCCTTGCCCTGCCTGCTGGACTTCGATCGGGCCGCATGGTGTGGACACCACTCGGCTACCCACCGAAGCACTTGCACCCGCCAGTTCCAGGTCGTGCCGAAAGCGCCAGCCCACCCCTACGGTTGCGAACAAAAGGCTCGCCACACTGATACCCAGGACGACGGTTTTCAACGCAGGCTCTCCCACGGTTCGATGCGATCGCCGCTCACCAGAAAATGGTCTACGACCCGTATGGAATAGGGCTCTTCACCCAGGACCGAAGGTACCGCAGTCGACATTTTTCTGTTCGCCAGCTTGCGCATTTCCGCCCCCCAAAACAATGTGGTCAGTCTTGATGAGGCGAGGCAACGCTTGGACACCATCGCCCGGCCCCCGGCATCCTTGATTCGATCATTTTCCATGCGGAAGGCGAATCGAAATTGATCCTGATCAAGCAGATTGAAGCGCTGGATCAATGGCTCCTTTCGGCCTATGATTTATCAGGAAGCGAGGGATGGCAGGTGTCGATTTCAACGTCCACTTCAACGTTCAGACCACGCTCATCAGCCATGCACCACCAGCAAGCAATGATCCATCTCACTGTGAACGGGCGGTCTATCGAGGTCGACGAAGGTTCGACCCTGCTCGACGCCGCCAGGAAGGCTGGCGTCCATGTTCCGACGCTTTGCCACCATCCCCGGCTGCCATCCCGTGCCGTGTGCCGAATGTGCCTCGTCGAGGTCGACGGTGAGTCACGCCCGCAACCGGCGTGCGTGACGCCGGCCAAACAGGCGAGCCGTGTCACCACCGACTCTGCCGCGCTGGAGAGCTTCCGCAACACCAATATGCAATGGTTGCTGGCACGGCATCCGAACGACTGCATGCGATGCGAAGCCAACGGATCCTGCCAGTTGCAAGGCCTTGCCAGCGACTACCAGGTGGTGAACGCGTTCGAGTTTGTGCCCAGAGGATCGCCCGAACATCCCGAACGCCACCTGACCGATCACACCTCACCCAGCATCTGGCGCGACTTGTCGAAGTGCGTTGAATGTGGCCTGTGTGCCGATGCCTGTGGTGATGCGGGGCAACGCCAGCACGTGATCGGTTTTGCGGGGCATGGCTCAGACCGTCTGCCCGTGACGGTTTTTGACCAATCGCTGGCCGACACCAACTGCATTTCCTGCGGTCAGTGCACGCTGGTGTGCCCGGTGGGCGCACTGATCGAAGCCCCCGACTGGCACGATGTGCTCCATACCCTCGATGCACACAGGCGGGTCTCTGCGGTGCAGGTCGCGCCAGCAACGCGTGTGGCGATCAGCGAAGAATTCGGCATGGAGCCCGGCACCGTGAGCACCGGCCGAATGATCAACGCGTTGCGGCAAGTGGGGTTTGACTATGTCTTTGATACCAATTTTGCGGCCGATCTGACCATCATGGAAGAAGGCACGGAGTTGATGACGCGGCTCAAAGACGGGCAAAAGTTGCCCCTCTTCACGTCGTGTTGCCCGGGCTGGGTGAACTGGGTCGAAATCAACCGGCCCGATCTGCTGCCGCACCTGAGCACCACAAAATCGCCGCAACAAATGCATGGCGCCATGACCAAGCGCGGCGTCTTTGCGAGCATGCTGGGCCCTGCTTTTGCGAGCGGAGAAGCCGAGCCCTATGTGGTCAGCGTGATGCCCTGCACGGCCAAGAAAGACGAAGCCCGGCGGCCCGACATGGCCGGCGACGTGGACCACGTGGTGACCACGCGCGAACTGGCCAAAATGATCAGGGCGCGCGGCATTGCCTTTGGCGCATTGCCGGACGACGGCACCTTCGACAACCCCCTCGGCGAAAGCACCGGTGCCGGGCAGATCTTCGGCGCGTCGGGTGGTGTCATGGAGGCGATGGTGCGCACCGCAGCACACTTCCTCGGCGAAGAAGACTCGCTGCCGCTGGAATGGCACCAGCTGCGGGGCGTGGACAAGGTGGTGAAGACGGCCGATGTTCCCGGGCTGGGCAGGGTTGCCATCTGCAATGGCATAGCCGCTGCACAAGAACTGCTGGAAGACGAAAGCTGGCGGCAAACGTTTGTTGCCATCGAGGTCATGGCCTGCGTCGGTGGCTGCCTGGGCGGTGGCGGTGAACCCAAGTCCATGGATCCGCTGATTCTCGAAAAACGCATGAAGGCCATCTACGCCATCGACAGACAGGCGCCCAAGCGACGCGCCCATGAAAACCAGGACGTTCAAAAACTGTATTCAACGCAGTTGAAACACCCGAATTCCCCACAGGCGCATGCTTTGCTGCACACCAGCTTTGCCCCACGCCACTCCACAAGGTCGCTCTTGATGCGGTTTCTCGATTGCGTGGACAGGCGCGATGGCCCTGGCGCCGCTGCGCTGCTGCACCCAGACGCATCGTGGTCAACGGCATCGCCCTTCGGTGAGATTCAAGGTGCCGATGGTATTGCGGCGCTCATCACGACCCGATTGCCACCACGCAAACAAGGACCGGCTTATGCCAGACACCGCATGGTGTCAGCAGCCGATGCCAACAGCCTCGCCATCGTCACGCCCGCGGGCGAGCGGTGCAGCTTCAGCGTCGAAACCGACACGCTGCCCACTGATGGTCGAGACAGGCTGGTGATCCGCAAACTTGTGCGGCATATCCCGTGATCGGTTCCAGGCGTCAATAGGCTCAGGCTCAGGCCTGGTTCTGGGTCTGGGCTAGGGGCTTATGGCGCTTCGTCCTTGAGGTCGGCAAACTTGCCCGCCATGGTCGGGTTGCCCCGGGTCAGTTTTTTGATCGTCACTTCCTGTGCCTTGTCGTTCGCCAGCCGAAGGTTCCGGTCGGTGCCGAGCAGGGCTTCCTTGGTTTTCTGCAGGTGGTCAATGGACTTGTCGATCTCGTCGATCGCCGTCTGGAAACGCCTGGAGGCCAGGTCGTAGTTTTTGGCGAAGGCATTTTTGAAGGTGTCGAGATCGGCTTCGAAGTTGGTGATGTCGATGCTCTGTGCCTTCACCAGCGCCAGCTCCGATTTGTATTTGAGCGAATTCATGGCCGCGTTGCGCAGCAGCGTGATCATGGGAAGAAAGAACTGCGGGCGCACCACATACATCTTCGGGAAGCGGTGGAACACATCGACGATGCCCGTGTTGTAGAGCTCGCTGTCAGGCTCCAGCAGTGACACCAGCACCGCGTATTCGCAACCCTTTTCGGCGCGGTCCTTGTCGAGCTCTTTCAGGAAATCCTCGTTCTTGTTTTTCGTCGCGGTGCGGTCGCTCTCGTTCTTCATCTCGAACATGATGGAGACGATTTCGGTGCCTGCTTCATCTGTATCGCGAAAGATGTAGTCACCCTTGCTGCCCGAGCGCGCGTCGTTGTCCTTTTCGAAATAGGCTCTGGGAAACGCCGTGGCCCGAATGCGGTTGAACTCGGTTTCGCAGTGCTGTTCCAGGGTTTCGCCCACCATCTTGGTCGACAAACGCACTTTCATGTCGCGCAGGCGTTCGATCGCCTCATCGCGGTCCTTGATCTGGGTTTCGTATTTGTCTTTCAGCGACTTCTCGGCGAGCTGTTTTTCCAGCTCGGCCCGCGAAAGACCGCTCTTCAATTCGTCCCGCTCCCTTTCAACCTGGCTTACCGCTTCGGTGATGGCGAGCTTCTGTGCAACGGCGATGGCGTCGAGCCTGGCCTTGAGACCCTGGATCTCAGCGTCCTTGGCCGCGGCAGCCGTTTGCAGGCCGTTCACCAGCTTGGCGTCGGCCAGCTCGGTGGCGGCCTGTTTGTCGCGCTTCGCCTGCTCAAGCTCGTTGGCGAGCGCGTCGCGCTGCTTCTCCACCGCGCTCAGGGCCTCGGCCACGGCGAGCTTGCGGGCGGTTTCGCCGGCATCGAGTTTGGCCTTCAGGCTCTGGATTTCGGCATCTTTGCCCGCGGCCGACCTTTGCGACTCGCTGGCCAGTTGTGACCTGGCGAGCTCAACGGCATTGAGTTTGTCTTGCTCGGCCAGCGCCAGCCGGTCGTGCAGCTCCTGCTCGAACTTGCCGTCGCGAACCTGCTTCAGAATGTCTGCGTAGCCGGCCTCGTCAACCTTGAAGGCCTTCTTGCAGTGGGGACAGATGATTTCGTGCATGGCTACTTCGTTCCTCCCGCCTTGGGCGGAGTCTGCTTGTGATCCGGCAATTCACCGGCTGGCCGCCATGTTAACCAGCCCATTGGCACAAAGGTTCAAAGGTGTGCGCCCTGTTTCTGTTTTCAGGTGCCGGGTGACGCGTGCTTTTGCACCAGCCGCAATGGCCCCAGCCAGTCCGGCCAGCATGTTTGCAATCGCGATCGGCATGCCGAAGCGGCAAGACTGCCACTCACCCAGCGTTGCCGCCGGCTGCGGTGTGTGTTGAACCGGCCGCCCGCCAAGGCAGGTTTTTGGGTGGCGGGGTCATACCGGTCAGCGTTTGACCCCCCCAACGGTCAGAGGTCAGTTCAAGGTGACAGGAATGCCCGGTTTGCTCTGGCAGATCTCGTCCAGGGTCTCTGAGATGTAGCAAGCCTTTGCTATGACGAGATAGGAGCCGGGCTGACGGCTCAGGCGGGTTCCGGCGCTGCGCGGAGAGCCACAGTCGATGGTTCGGCCACCACCGGATGAGTCGGCAAGGTAGGCGCACTGCTGGGCGCCGCTGGCATCACAACCGGTGATGTTGGGGCCGCAGGTCGCGCCCAGGAACAACAGGTTGTCGGGCGGGCTGGCATTGCCCATGGATGCAGGAACAAGGTAGGCATACAACAGGTAGGCCGGGTTGCCACCCGTGCGATCGGCCTTCCAGCTCACCGTAAAGGACTGCGGCGAGCTGCTTGTTGGCGCAGCGAGTGCGCTGAAGCCTGCGCTGAAACTCCGGAAATTCACACCCCATTTGCCGCCACTGCTGCCGCCACCGATATTGGGGATGTCCGGGTCGCCTCCGCCACAGGCCGTCAGAAGGGCAAGGCTGGCAATCGAAATCAGCAACTTGAAGCGAACGAACGTTGAACCAAAGCCGAGGGACTTGAACGACATGGATGTTTTCCTAAAAGCAAAAGCTTGTGAAATGGAACAGAGGTTGATGGACTTTCAGAGAGCAAAAAGATCTCTGCGAGTACATCGACAAATTGCGGAAAAACCTTGAGCAATGTTTCGCGCATTTTTGTGTCTGTTCCGTCATCCCGAAGCCGAGCAATTTCGCCCAGTTTTTTTTCGCGCGGTCACCGTGATCGGGGCGGCGAAACCCGGGCGCCTGACCACAGCGGCGCATGCAACGCCTGCACCCAGGGCCTCACCCTTCCAAACCAATTGCGAAAAAAAGGAATTGGCGGGGTGCCGGTCAAGGCAAACGCATCGCCTTTTTGGAGCGCCGCGGTGCATGCGGTGCCACTCACTCGTTGAAATGAGAGACACCCGGCATCTCGGGCCATGCTCTTTGGCCCGCAGTTGCTCCGGCTGCAATCGTTCGTCGGCGACGTCGGATTCCATCTGCATGAACACCAGTGAAATCAGGGCGCTGCTGGTCGTGAAGCGTGGAGCCCAGGGACACGGGTCTCTGTCTGCCCGGTGGCGGTCACGCCTGCAGGGCGCGAAGCGCTCACCAGTTGGTCCTGCGGCAGGGTTTCCTGCGCGCCGGGTTCATGCGAACACAGCGCAGGGGCAACCTAGAAACCAGCCGTCATCGGGTTGGGCCCGATGCGGCCATCGGCGGCGTCGAGCAGGGCAATCGTGGCGAGGTCTTCGGCGTCAAGTGCAAAACCAAAAACATCGAAGTTCTGAACAATGCGGCTGGCGGTGACCGACTTGGGAATGGCGATCAAGCCGTTGTCGATGTGCCACCGGATGATGACCTGGGCCGGCGTGCGGCCATGCTTGGCCGCTACCCGTTCGATCGCCGGGTTGGCCAGCAGCGTTCCTTGCCCCAGCGGGCTCCAGGACTGTGTCGCGATACCGCGCGCCGCGTGCGCCCGGCGCAACGCGGTCTGCTGAAAGCGCGGGTGCAACTCGATCTGGTTGATCACCGGTGTGACGCCGGTTTCACCGATGATGCGATCAAGGTGTTCGGTCTCGAAATTCGAAACCCCGATCGAGCGAACCTTGCCTTCCTCTTGAAGCCGGATCAGTGCGCGCCACGATTCCACAAAAAGCCCCTTGTTGGGCGCGGGCCAGTGGATCAGGTAGAGGTCAACATGGTCGAGGCCGAGCCGCTTCAGGCTCGCTGTGGCCGCCTTCACTGTCGCATCAAAACCCTGATCGGCGTTCCAGACCTTGGTTGTGATGAACAGGTCGTCACGGGCAGCGCCAGAGGCGCGCACACCTTCGCCAACACCGGCTTCGTTCTCGTAGATGGCCGCGGTGTCGATGTGGCGATAACCCGCCTCGATGGCCGCTTTCACGGCGGAGACGGCCACATCGGGCGGTGTCTGCCAGACGCCCAGACCCACTTGTGGAATGGACTTGCCGTCGTGCAGGGGGATACGCAGCTGAGAATTCAAGAGAGGGCTCCAAAAGGGTTGGCACTGTTGGCTTTCAATATACCTGTGTGCCCCGCGATAGACTTGCCGCACCCCCGTTTCCCCATACACACGCCATGTCCACCACCCCTGATCTCTCGACCCCCGCCGCCTCCGAAGCCCAGGCCTGGGAGGCACTGAAAACGCTGGGCGACGCGGCGCTGGTGCAAGGTGGTTTGCAGGCGGTGTTGCAGATGTTTGTGGGCACGCTCACCGGGGCCGAAGAAGTGGCGCGCGTGAGTGAAGAAGCCGGCCACCCCGACAGCATGACGCCCGAAGTGATTGCGCAGTGGATAGCGACCGACTATGTGCCCGGCATGCAGCAGGCGCTGGCACAGGGCGGGGCAGGGTAGGGCAAGTGCACGGCCCATGCTGGGCCCGAACAACCAACCCGTGGTGGCCACGGATGCCGGTGGCAACAAGGCTGTTGCGGAATGGCCGCTCACCACCGATTCGCGGCGCCCGGACGCCAGGCGGTTTCACGAGCAACCGGTTTTTGAAACCGGCCACGAGGAAAACACGGTTCGTTTCGCTGGCCCCGGGGAGGGGCTGGCTCAAACCGCTTTCTGCCAAACCTTCAGCACCGACTCGCACACCACCGCCACATCTTGCGCTTTGAAGATCAGTTCGCAGACCCCGGCGTCGGCGGCCTGCGTCAGAAGCGGCTGGTCAATGAACCCCGAGATCACCGCCACGGGCAAGTTGGGGTTGAGCGCCCGCACTTCGCGCGCCACATCCAGCCCCGACTTGCCAGGCATGTTGTAGTCGGTCAGAACCAGATCGAACGCGGCTGGATCGGCGCGCAACGCCTGAAGCGCTTCTGCGTGACCGGTGAAACCGGTCACTTGAAACCCTTGCCTTTTCAACAGCTTCGTCATCAGGCGCACCAGCGATTCATCGTCGTCGACATAGAGGATTCTTTTGCCTCGCGCAAGCTCCGGCCCCGAGTCGACCGGCTCTTGACCTCTTTCATCGATCGGCGCTTCTGCCTGGCCTTCGAAGACCGGCAGGCACACCGTGAAGGTCGTGCCGTGGCCGGGGCGGCTGTGTACCTGGATCGTGCCATCGTGTTTTTGCACGATGCCGTGGGCGACAGACAAGCCCAGCCCCGTGCCTTTGCCCACCGGCTTGGTGGTGAAGAAGGGCTCAAAAATACGCTCAAGCGTGGGGCCATCCATGCCCGGTCCGTCATCCTTTACCGTCAGCTTGACCAGGCGTGGCGGTTGCGTTGCGTGCAGCCGCATCGGCGTATCAGGCCACCGCCCCAACACGGTTTCGGATGTTGTGGTGACTTCAAGGCCAATTTCGATGCGGCCCGAACGCTCGGCCATCGCCTGCATGGCATTGGTGACCAGGTTGATCAGCACCTGCTCGATCTGGTTGGCATCGGCCAAGACCAGTGGTACATCTGTTTCGCAGCGGGATTCCAGTTCAATGCGCGCCGGCAAGGTGGCACGCAACAAGCTCATGGTTTCATCGACCACGTTGCCGAGGACTGTGGCTTTGAGCGACGTTGGCTGACGGCGGCTGAATGAAAGAATTTGCTGCACAAGTTCGCGTGCCCGCGAAGCGGCTTTTCGAATTTCTTCTACGCTTTCCAGAGCCGCCGCGTTGCCTTCAGCATCTTGCCGCGCCAGCTCTGCGTTGCCCAGGATGGTCGCGACGATGTTGTTGAAGTCGTGCGCAATGCCGCCAGCCAGCGTGCCCATTGCTTCCATCTTTTGCGACTCGCGCAGCTGTGCTTCGAGCGCGGTTTGTCGCAACGCGGCATGCTTGCGTTCCGTGACGTCAAAGATGGTGCCCACCAGGAATCTGTCGCCGGTTTCTTCAACGAAACGCGTCTTGCTGGTCACGATGGTTCGCTCAAAGCCGTTCAGCGTGAGCGACTCTTCGCGCACATCGGGCCTGCCGGTGTCGAGAACCTGCCGGTCGACGGCCAAAAAATGGTCACGCTCGGTATCCGGAACTTGCTCTGCCAGCGACTTGCCCATCACGGCGCTCTCATCCAGGTCGAACAGCTCGTAAAAGGCGTGGTTGGCGAGTATGACGCGGTGCTCGTTGTCCTTGACGAATATCGGATCGTTGGTCGCGTCCAGAACGGTTTTCATGCGACTGCGTTCAAGGCGCACCGCGCGTTCTGCTTCCACCTGCTCGGTGACATCGCTCATGGTGATGCGAAGCCGAAGGCCGGTGCCATCGGTCTTTTCGAATTCGCCTTGGGCTGGCATGCATTCGAGTCGCGCCTGAAACACCGCACCTTCGCGGCGTCGAAAAGGCAGCGTCACATTGCTTTGCTCGCCGACATGCTGGATGGCCAAAACAAGCGCGGACCAGCGACCTTGATCGTCCGCATCGATCAGCGACGCAAATGGCAATTGCAGCAACGCATTTCGCTCGATTCCCAGCAGCGAGACCGCGGTGAGATTCACATCCTCAATCCTGCCCTCGGCATCAAGAACGAAATAGCCAACGGGAGCACATTCGTACAAATCGACATACCGGTCTCGCGATTCGGTCAGCGCCATCAGCGCCTTTCGCAAGGCCTCGTTCTGTATCTCCAGCTCGCTCTTGTGCCCAAGCCCATCGAGCGGCTGCGTTTCGGTCGCTGTGCCTGACGACTGATCGTGATGATCCTGTGCGGGGTCAGGATTCATGGCGGTGATTTATGTGAAGTGAACGCCATCGTCATGGTGGAGCAAGGCGGGGGCGGTCGGGGCGAAGTGCGCACGGGTCTCACCCGCACCGGTGAGCCCAATGCCGCCGCCGCTGGGCCTTCCCAAGCAGGTGGGAATGAGCCATGTTGCCTGTAATCATGTTGTTGATCGTACCAATTTGAAGATTGGACTGCATCACAAACAAGGGGCAAAAAGCCACCCATATGCCACAAAGCGCAGCGCGGGCGCTGTGCGGAACCCGTCCGGCGATGCCCTGAACGACGAGGTTGCCATGTGGTGAAAATCACCACCGACAAGCAGTGTACAGACCCAAGGCGGATACACAAGATGCGGTGTTTCAAGGCCCTGTTTGAGGGCATGAAACTGAGGGCATGAAACGCAAACTCAGCCGATCGGGCCGCTGCAGGGCCAGTTTGAGGGCAAAAAACAGGAGAACCAGGGTTTGATTCAAGCCTGCGGCTGACAGGCAAGCCAGGAGAGCGGACCTGGCGCCGGCTTCACCGGGCTCCCATTGGGGCAATCAGGCCTGGTCGAGATCCGTCGCCAACGTCGGCGCATCGGGCCCCTTCTTGCGGGCTGTCTGCTCACGCCCAAACGTGCTGTCCAGCAGGTGCGCCAATTTTTTCGCAGCGCCATGCACCGCCTGGTCTTGCGTTGCGGCATGTTCGGTGACCGCAACAGGCTGTCGGTTTTCGAGGCGGGCTTCCAGCATGCAGCGATGGTCATGCAAGCCGCTCTTGTCGCCGTTTTCGTCGCTCAGATGGACCTCCACCCGGGTGATGTGGTCCCTGAAATGCCCCAGCGCCTGTTCAACCGTTGCGCTGACGTGGGCGGCCAACCGATCATGGCCGTCGACATGGGCACCGGTGTTCACTTGAATCTTCATAGGGTTCTCCTGTGGGTTGGGGTTGACGAGGTGTTGCACGCTGCCGGGTACCTGAAACCGCGCATTTTTCATCCATGGCTTCGTGGGCACCCTCAAGCGCTCCTCCCCATACTAGGCCCTCATACCGTGGGTTGTGGATTTGCCCTTGTTTCACCCGCAGGTAGGGGCAGGCATGGAAGCGAAGGGGTGCCCCGCGGTAACGTGCAACACAACGCAGCGCCACCCCGATCCACTCGAAGTAGTTGGACCCCGATGAACCAGGTCTTGTCCCCCGCCCAGCGCGATGAATTCAAACGTTTGCGGCTCAAACGTCGCGAGACACTGCAACGGGAAATGCAGCAGAGCCGCGAATACCTCACGCCCCCCGTCAGATCCGAGCGCCAGTCCTTCGCGGCCAACCGCGCAGCAAAGAGATGAAAAGCCCAACCCGGCAACAGTTCGGGCTTCTTTCTTTGAGCCACCGCTGACATGCGCTCGCCACCTGTTGAACCACAGCAGCGTTGCAAACCGCATCGAACCCCTTCATTCAAATTGACCTTCCCTCGCAAGAAATATATGAAACATATACAATTCATATACGTTTTATACAGAGAGCCAATATGGGTATCGTCAAAATTTCAGATGTGATGCACGAAAACCTGCGGGTCGCAGGCAGCGCGCTCAGCAGGTCCATCAATGCACAGGCAGAGCACTGGATGCGGGTCGGCATGCTGACCGAAATGCACCCCGAGCTGAACCACCGGGAAATCAGCCAGATGCTGATTCGTGCCGAACTCGCAGGGGGCCTGGACATCGCCATGGCCGCCAAAGGCGCGCTCAACAAACCCGGCGCAAACCCAGCTGCAACTGCAACGGCAACCGGGAAACACTGATGGCGCGCAACGGCGTTTCCATCAAATCACCCGAAGACATCGAGAAGTCTCGGGTGGCGGCCCAACTGGCCGCCGAAGTGCTCAGCATGATCGAGCCCTTTGTGGTGCCCGGCGTGAGCACCGACCGGCTCGACCAGATTTGCCACGACCACATCGTGAACGTGCAGGGCGTGATTCCCGCCAACGTGGGCTACCAGGGGTTTCCCAAAACCATCCTCACCTCGGTCAACCAGGTGATTTGCCACGGCATTCCCTCGCCCGAGAAGATTCTGAAAAAGGGCGACATCGTGAACATCGATGTGGCCGTGATCAAAGATGGCTGGTTCGGTGACACCAGCCGCATGTTCTTCGTGGGCGCGCCCAGCGTACTGGCCCGGCGCCTGGTGGAAACCACCTATGAAGCCATGCGGGCCGGCATCAAAGCCGTGAAGCCCGGCGCCACGCTGGGCGACATTGGCCACGCCATTCAAAGCGTGGCCCACCGCGAACATTTCAGCGTGGTGCGCGAGTTCTGCGGCCACGGCATTGGGCAGGTCTACCACGACGACCCCAACGTCTTGCACTACGGCCAGCGCGGCGAAGGGCTCAAGCTGCAGGCTGGCATGGTGTTCACCATCGAGCCCATGCTCAACGCCGGCAAGCGCGACATCCGCCACCTGCCCGACGGCTGGACGGTGGTGACCAAAGACCGCTCGCTCTCGGCCCAGTGGGAACACATGGTGGCGGTCACGCCCGAGGGTTACGACGTGTTGACCGCCTGGCCGGGTGGTACCGGCCGCTACGCGCCGATCTGAAACCCGGCAGCGCCCGCGTTATTGACGGGTGCTGACCGAAACGTTCAGCTTGTTGCCATCGAGATCGCGGCCGTATGCGCCGTAGTAATCAGGGCTGTAGTTGCGCGGCCCTGGCAGGCCCTCGTCGGAGCCACCGCAGCGCAGAACGGCGGCGTGAAAAGCCTTGACCGCTTCGGCATCCGGGGCGGCAAACATCACCTGCGTGCCATTGCCAAAAGTCGCCTTTTGCCCGTTGAACGGCTGGAGCACAAAGAAGCTGGCCTTGCCGTTTTGGCCAGCGTAGGCCCGCTCTTGCGCATCAGCGGCCACACAGCGCATGCCAAGGGTGGCCAACACGGCATCGTAAAAAATACCGGCAGCGGCCATGTTGTTCGTGCCAACGCATACGCCTGAAAGCATGGGGTGGTTTCCTCTCTGTGGGGGTTGATAAAAGGTTGGGGAACGGCGTTGCTCTGCTGCAGCGCAAAACAGCCCGTGGCGGGTGACCGCCAAGCCTTGCGGGCCTTCACACGGGTTTACCTGGTCAGGAAGCCAATGGCGATGAAGCAAAGGGCTGCGCCAGCGGCCGCAACAAGTGCCAAATTGCTCCAGAAAACAAACGGCTCGTCATCTCGGTACACGGTTCGGCTCCTGACCAGCACGCTGGCTTGCGTGGGCAGATACCCCCTGACCACCCCCAAAAGGGCGATCAAAAGAAACCAGATTCCAACCGGAAGCGCGATCCAGGCGACCGAATTTGACATAAACAACGCACCCCATCCGAGTTCAGTTTTGATGCAACGAATTTTGCACCTTCGCCTGCAATGGCGTTGGCCGCGGCCACGAACACCAGGAGCAAGCCTTGTCTTTTGCCTTTTCCCGTTGAAGCAAGCCAATCGGTGTGTGACCCTGGAATCTGGAACACGCCGTGCGCCCAGCCGCCGATGCCGTTGGCCTCGCGCGTCCCGATCGACCTAAGCCCCCGCGAAAAAGTCGCCCAATTCGTGTTCCGTTGCCGATGGCCGTATGGCAGGCGCATCGATCCACAACCTGAGCAGGTGGCGGCGCCTGTGCGCGTCGGGCCAGTCTTCGTAAGCCGCGCGGGCATGCATGACGGCGCGGTTGTGCAGCACCAGGCTGTCGCCGGCGGCCAACGTCAGGCGAATCTGGAACTGGGGCGAATTGGCCAGTGCGTCGAAATGGTCGAGTGCCTGCACGTCAAGCGCAGACAGGGGTTCGCCTGCCGCCTGGGCTGCGGCTTCGATAAAGGGGCGGTAGTAGACGCAACTGACGCAGCCGTCGTGCTGCATCAGGATCGGCCGGGTCCAGCCGGAGGCTTCACCTGCGCCGGGCTCGGTTTCCGATGGCTCCCAAAAGCGAAAGCCACGCTGCAGCACCGGCAGCAGCTCTGGGCGCTGCGCCGCGATGTGGTTGTGAATCGCTTCAATGTTGACCAGCTGGTTCTCGCCTCCCGAGCGCGCCGGCGCCAGGCAATGTAGGACGAGCAGGGTGGGCGGATCGGTGTGCAGCGACAGTTCGCCCGGCGAGCGGTAGCCGCGGTTGTCGAAGGCGTCGGTGTCGGAGAAGTCGCGAATGTCTTCCAGCAGCGAGCCCGCCTTGTTTTGCGGCACGATGGTGCCCAGCTCGGCGCCGAAGCGGTTGAGAGGCGGCACCATCGCTGCGCGGTCGGCATCGGCCGGGCCCAGACCCCGCACCAGCGCGAAGCCGTATTGCTGCAGCGAAGCGATCGCCGCAGGTCCCAGGCCGCTCGCCTGGCTGCGCGCGTCGATCCAGAGATCGGCCAGCGCGCCCTGCAGCCTGTGGTCCCAGTTCACCTGGGTGGGTGGTGTTGTTGTAGTCGTCATCCAGTCGTTCTTTGTGAAGGTTTGCGCGGTTGGCCACAAGCGCGCAGGCTCAAAGAGCCCGGCGCCAGGTTCAACCGCTGGCCATCAATGGGGCCGCGCCTTGCTTTTTGCTCTCAGCCGGTCAAAAGGGCGCGCATGAGGCCCAACCTTACCCCCAGCCGCACCGCGTCCGGTGCTGAACCGGGCAAGCTCAGCGGCCCAGCAGCTCAACGCACGGGCCCTGAAGCCAAAAGCAAGGCCAGTTGCGGGTCTCTGCTGAAACGCACAGCCCTGTCACCCGCCCCGATTTTCCTTGCCGAGCGCCACCCTGAAGGCTTCCAGCTTGGCCTCGTAGGCCTCCGCCTCGCCGTAGTCCAGGAAGCGGTTGTAGCGGGCATGGGTGCCCAGGATCTTGTGGGCGTGTTTGATGGGGCAGAAGTACTGCTCGGTGCGGGCCAGGATCTCAGCCATGTAGCTCATCAGGCCGTTGCCGTACTCGCAGTAGGTGCAGTGAAACTTCTCGATGAAGTTGAGGTAGCCCAGATGGCGCCGGTCGTACACCAGGTAGTCGGAGCGGCGAACCCTGGCGATGCCATAAATCGGGAAGCAGGTCCACTGGTAAAGCGTCACGAAAAAGTCGAGCATCAGCAGGGGAATCACCATGGCGTAGATGATCGGCCCCGTGATCAGGTTCTGCGGGCGGTTGGTCACCAGCCAGCGAAAGAAGTTGGTTTTGAGCTTGCGGTGGGCTTGCTTGACCGAACTCTCGAACTCCACGCGCTTGCCCTTGATCTGAAAAAACATGCGGCTTTCCTGATCGTGCACAGCGGTGCGCAGATCGGCCTCCAGCGCGGCCATCTGCTCCAGAATCTCATTGATGCGTTCGTTCATGGGGCCAGCATAGGGCAAACGCCCTGCGAGCGGCGCGCCAGCATCTCATGGGTATCGCTCTGCCTCTGCCACGCGGTCGGCAGCGGCTTGGGTTGCCTTTTCAACCAGCGGGCGCAGGGCTTGCGCATGAACGTGGGTCGCATCAGGCACGAGGCCCTGACTTCCGTGCAAGTTGCCCGGACCGAGATGGACCAGCTGCTTGAAGGCTTGCCGGGCCAGACCAAGGCCCGCCGGTGGACGGAAGCAAGGGGCTCAGAAGCCAGCCTGGCTTTTGGACACCGCGCGGAACGTGTTCAGCGTGTGCCCCACACAGCGTGGCTTCCCTGTGGCCCAACGCACCACCGGCCAGCAGCGACCAGACGCAAGGCGGTTTTCCGAAAAACCGGGCTCAAGGCCCCGCGGACAGGCAGGTATGACCCCGAAACCCAGCCCATCGGTGACCAGCAAGGCGGCCTCAAAGGCGAAAGGCAAGGCTTGCCCCTGAATTCGGGTGCAAAGGTCACTGCTTGGTTGAGGGGAAGTCCATCCAGAGGTCCACGGGATAACCGGCCCCGTCACGAGGCGCAGACACTTCGACGCTGCCCGTGTAGAGCCTGCTGTTGATGATGGCCAGCAGATCCTTGGATTCCCTCGGCACAACAGAGGCGTTCGGGGCATCAACCCCGGCCAGACGCACCACCACCTTGTCCACCGCCGCTTTGCCCACCTGCTTTTTCCCCATGAAGGTGAAGGTGCCCGAGGCGGTTCCGACCACAGGCGTACCGGAACACGCGGTGCCCTCGTAAACCGCCATGCGGTTGGTAAAGCGAAGCTGGCTCATGCCTGCGCCGGCCGCAGAAATGGTGATGGTGGCTTGTTCACTTTCTTTGCTGTTCACTTTGTCACAGACACTCCGCCATGTGCCCAGGTACTTGCTCAGGGCCGCCGCCGCTGGCCCATTCGTGGAAGAACCACCGGTTGGGTCATTGCCTGTGTTCTCTGCGCCGCGAGCATCACCGCAGCCAGACAAAACAAGCACCACACACAGAACAGACGCGCACCAACTGGACACAGCAAACACAGCCTTCCTCCTTGAATTTCGTGAGTCTACTGGCCCGCAACTGCGGCATCGCAGCACCCGCCGGGAAAACTGGGCCAAGGGCGAAAAGGGCGCTGCCGGTCTAGTGCTTTGCCCGCATCACCTCGCAACGTCAAAAGACCTGACCTGGCGCTCGCTGGAGCCCGAGACCCTTGGCCTTGCCGCTCACGAACGCAAGGGCCCAGAGGCGATGCGCCTGATGCCTGTGCAATACTCGAAGTCACTATTGGACAGTTTCAACAGCCCCAAACGCAGGCTTTTTCTTGGGGGTGCTTGCTGTCCAAAGCTCGTTGCGGATAACGAACCGAACCTGCGGGTGACCGGCTCTTGATACGGCCCGCATGGCATTGCGTATCCGTGTGACCCGTTCTTTTGTACCCATCAGCCCATGCAAACCAACCATCCTGGCGAGCCATCTGCATTGACGGGGCAGATGGCCATTGCGCGTCATCCCATCGTCGATGCCCACCGCAATGTGGTCGCGTATGAGCTGTTCAATCGATCTCTGTCGGCCACAGGCGAACCGCTGTCCAACAACGTGGTTTCCACGCTGCATGCTTTGGCCGAAGGCGGTGCACCGTTTTCCACATCGCAATGCGATCTGTTCATTCCCAGCGAGCACCCAGCGCTGGAAGGCCCCCATTGGGAATTCATAGACCCCGCCACGACGGTGATTGAAGTCCCCATGGTTCCCGGCCATGTGCCTGAGCAGATTGCCGAGGTGGCCACCTTGCTTGAGCGATTGCGGGCACAGGGTTTCAGACTGTCGTTTGGCCACAATGTCATTGCGCAGGTTTACAAGCCCTGGCAGACCTTGGCCGACTTTGTACAGGTGGGGTTGTCAGAGGCGACCCAGCCCAATCTCCAGGCGCTGGTTGCCGCCATCAAGGCCCGCACAGGCGCGGCCATCGTGGCGCACAACATTGAACACGCAGAGCAGTTTGAACTGACCCAGTCCCTGGGCGTGGAGCGGTTCCAGGGGTCGTTGTTTTCGGCGCCCGAAGTGGTGCAGCCGCGTGCGTTGTCGCCCGGTGAAATGACAGCGATGAAACTGTTCAACATGGTGAGCCAGGGGGCCTCGCTGGATGCGGTGGAACTCACGCTCAAAAAGGATGCTGCGCTCGGCGTGAGTCTGCTGCGCATCATCAACTCTGCTGCCATGGGCTTGAAGCAGCCCGTGACGTCTTTGCGTCAAGCGGTGCAGTTGATGGGCTATCAGAAGCTGGGCCGTTGGTCGGCGATGCTGATGACATTTGCCAACCAGAGCAGCACCAGTCTGGTGGGGGCGTCGGCCGTGGTGCGCGGACGCATGATGGAGTTGTTGGCCCAGATCAACTTGTCAGACGGTGAAGCGGGCGCTGCATTTCTGGTCGGCCTGCTGTCGCAGCTGGACCGCATGCTTGGCGCGCCCATGGAAACCTTGCTGGAGGGCCTGGATCTGGAGCCTGAAGTCACCGCTGCACTGCTTCAACGAAGCGGCAAGTTTGGCGATATGTTGTCCTTGGTGGTGGCCTGCGAGTCGGACGACGAACTGGCATTTTCCGAGGTGTTTGCGCGTCTCAACTACTCCAGCCACCAAATCAACATGGCCCACATGGAAGCGCTGGTTTGGGGTGACAGCGGGAACTGATGTCTGCCCTGATGGCCTCAGACCGCTGACGCTTTTGCGCCCCTGTCGTTGCCATTCATGAGGTGACATGAAACAAGCCACCGGGGAATTCCATGCGCAAAGGTCGTGCCGTCGGCGGACTCTAGTCGGGGGGATGTTGCATTGCGAGACCTGACCCCGATGCCCACACACCATATCCCCGTTCAAAGGACCGCCATTGTGGGGCACAAAGAATCACCAAAGGGCCTGTTCGCCAGCCCCTCGCCGCCAGAGCGAGCGGCGCCACGCTTGCTCGCTGCGGTCGAGGCGGCGGCGCATCGATCAGAGCTTGAATTCCGGGCAGCGCGGGGTGATTCGCGCGGACTTTCGAGCTTGTTTCGGCAGCGGCTTTTCCTGCTGCCGTTGCTGTGTGTGGCGCTCAGCGGTTGCGCCTTGAGCGGCGGCAACTTCTCTCAACACCCCGGTTTTGCCAGCCACTTCGAATCCAACCCTCGCCGCGCCAGCGCAGCCACCGCAGACGAACAAGCGCTGCTGGAGCGGCACCGACCCCAGCTGTGGTTACCCGCCGGGCACGCCGGGCCGATCGACTTCTACTGCGACTACATCGCCCAAGGCAGCTTGGTCACCCAAGGTGGCCAGCAGCAGCCACGCCCGGTCACCCAGGCGCTGCTCAACCAATTCACAAACGATCCCCAAGCGGTGTTCACGCACCAGCCCGATGCGGCCAGCCCGGCCTGTGGGCCAGCGCGCGCGCTGGGCCGGGTCGACACGGTGGAGCTGTCCATGGCTGCCGGCGAAGCCCCTCGCCCATGGCGTTTTCTCACCTACCACTTTGTGTTCCGCCATTCCGGGCTGGTCGCTGGCCTGTCGTGGTGGCAATCGCTGGGCATGGGCTTGGTGGGCGATTTGAACGACTGGCACCAGTTGGACCACTACACCGCCGCCACCATCGTCATCAACGAGACCGAGCAACCCGTTGCACTCATGCTGCAGCAACACAACGGCATGCACACCTATGTGGTGGGAGAAACCGTGGGCGACTGGCAGCTGGCACCCTCGGTCGACGGGCGCCTGGCCATCGATGTGGCGATTCGCTCCAACGAGCTGTACCCCCACCGCCCGGGTCGCCAAGTTCGGCCGGCTGTCGATTTCGTCAGCGCGCAGACCTTGCCCTACCTGATGGGCTTGAGGCCTGGCACCCTGCGCTCTTCCGCAGACATCACCGAGCCCGCACGCATGGCCGATTACCGACTTGGTTTTCTGCCACCAGATGACGCGTTTTATGCCTTCGCCGGCTACCTCGGTGAGCGCCGCCTGCTGCCCGGCCGAGACGGCCCACCGGGCACCGATTACAACACCGTGCCCGCCCTCAAACCCCTATACCGCCAGTGGGTTGCCGGGTACTGGCGCGAAGGGAATTCGGGAGACCTCAACCGACTGCTGCCCATGATGGGCCGGGACACCAACCCCGAACCCGCCATTCAACAACAGACCATCGAACTCGGGTTGACGCTGAAACGCCTGGGGCTGTAACAACGCATGAGGCATCGGCCCATGAAAAAGGTCGGGCCCGACCGGAAGCCTTGGGCGGTGGGCGTTGGGTCGATTCACCGCATCAAGAAATAGTCTTTGCAAGTCTTTGGGATCTTGTCTTTTGCCTGCATCAGTTGGAAGAGGCAAAATGCAAGACCTCATATCGGGTTCTGTGCGACCACAATGCGCTACTTAAGATTTAGGGACTTTGATTGATCTCGAACGTCGACGGAAATAGCTCCATTTTTGTTTTTCAAATCGCGCTTGGCGCCTGCCGCAATAAGTAACTTCACAATGGATTCGTGGCCTCCGCCTGAAGCTACGTGAAGTGCAGTATTTCCTGATCGCGTTTGTTCGTTCGCGCGTGCTCCCGATTTCAGTAGCAGCTTGACGATACCTTCATGCCCTTGACTTGCAGCAGAAATAAGCGGGGTGAAGCCGTTCTCCTTTGAAAGGTTCGCGTCGGCTCCAGCCTCTAGCAAGATCGTTGCGGTCCCCAAGTGGCCCCAGAACGCAGCTTCATGCAGAGCGGTGGTCCCATCTGCCACTTGTTTGTTGACGGCCGCGCCGTGAGACAGCAAGTACCGAACAATTTGCACATGGTTCTGTGAATCAGACTTATAGGTGCTAGCCCCAGTCAACGCGGTGGTCCCCCATTTATTGATTTCGTTAGGGTCTGCGCCATTGGCGAGAAGCCGTTTGACCTCCAAAAGTTGGCCCTCTCTTGCAGCTTGGTCCAGAGGAAGATTGCTTTGGGCACCAAAAGCAAAATTCGCAAACCCTAAGATTGCAATAAGCACAAAACTTTTCATTTTTCTCTCCATAGTTCTATGGTGCGTCTTCGCACCTACCACCCGCACTCGGGAGAAGATACGAGGTCTTGTATTTTGCTTGGATAGACTGGCAAAGGCAAAAGGCAAGACCTGACCCTGGAACCGGCGTTCACCGTGGCGCAGACGGCGGGCTTTGACGGAGTTTGGGGTCTTGGCTTTTGCCTGCACAAGTTGGAAGAGGCAAAAGGCAAGACCTAACCCTGAAACCTCTGAAACCCTTGGAAATCGGCTTGACTTTCAAGATGGTACTGACCCTCAAGAGTTATTGTTGTGCCTTGAGAACCGCCCCCTACCGTTCTCAATGATCTTCCTTACTAGGATACCAACTGTTGTTGAAGGGCAGCCCAAGGGAATCCCTTCAGTTTCTCGCTGCAATAGAAGGGATTTAGATCGATTGAATGCATCGTCTACCTTGTCCTTCACTAGATCAAAATCAATCACAGCCCCATTTTCATGATCATACTGCGGCATAAGCGCTCTTAAACGTCGCTGAATTCTATGCCTATCATCTTGTCCGCCATAGTTTATTAGATGAAGTAGTGGCCATATTTCGAAGCAGGGATTGGAGAAGGCTATATCGATTCGATTGCTTTTAGCAAGCTCAATCGCTTCATTCACTCGGGGATGCTCATCTCGATCAAAAACCGCCCACACTCGGAAAACATCAAAACTATTCCTCGACCGTCTTTGCTCCAATAAAAGTCTTTCCCTTTCTTCTATAGCTGCATTCACCACAGTTATGGGTACACCTGTGATTGGAAGAAATCTAAGGGCTACCAAACCGGATCCATACTCTTGCTTGCAGCTTTCGAGATACTCTCGTTCGGTTACTTTTCCTTCGCATGCAACAACAATTTCTACTTTTGGCGCTATAATTTTCGACCTTCTACTAATAGAAGGTGCTGATGGTATTCGCTGCATTTCAATCTTCCGCAGTTGATGCGTGAAGCGTTCGAACAAAGTCCTTCAGGCTACAACCCATAAAAGGTGTGGCTCCAAATCGACCCTCTAGGTAACCCTGTTCAAAATTATCCGTCGCTCGAACCTTTATGTCACTCAAGGCATACACGTGAGTTGCCCCGCCCAAATCCTTTTCGGTAAACCAAAGTTGATCTCTTCGCAACAGTCCGCCACTTAAAAGATTAGTATCATGCGTTGAAAATATTAGCTGCGATTTTCCAATATTGGTGTCCGGGCTGGAGAATAGTTTGATCAGCTCTCTTGATACCAGCGGGTGCAACGCCGTATTTAATTCATCAACAATAAGTAGACCTCCCTCATTAAGCCGTGCGAACGCTGGGCCCAACAGCTGGAGCAATGCCAATGTTCCGGTGCTTTCACGCTTTAGTTTGATTGGATATTTACCTCTATCTTTGCCAATATGTAAGAGTTCTACCTTTGGGCGATCTACATTTTTCGGAAATTCAAAATTCTCCTCGTTTTGTGGAAGATGCTTTTTTAGGACCTGCTCGAAGTCCTGAAGAAGCTCCGCAGTCCTCTTGTCCGGAGGAGATTTCGAGAAATCAATTCCATTGACTCCAATATCTGCAGCTTTCAAAAACTCTATCGCCATTTTTTGCCTACCTTCATCTGCTCCGAAATAGGCGGTGATTTGCTCTGCAATACTTGCCTCATTAATTTTGGAGTCAAGTCGATGCACAACTTTTGAAAAGAAGAATTCGAATATTGGGGTAATTTGTGGATGAGAATTTTGAGCCGCAGCAGACAGAAAAAGGCTGTTTGGGCGGACAAGCTTTGCAATTTGTTTATTCTCTCCCTTCAACGCCTTGCCAAACTTAAATTCAATATTTAGGTCGCTATTGGTTTCTCGCGCGAATAATACAGATCGAACTTGTCGTGGGGCAGATAGATCAAAAGAATACAGCCACTCTTGAACAATCTTTTTCCCATCAAGCGAATATCCGTAGTGATACCTATAACCGTCTAAAACGATATCGGCATCGTATCGCGAAGGTTTCTCCTTTGATGATTCATTGAGAAGAAACGGATAGTAGGGTGTTCCGGAGCTACTTGCGCGCCCAGTATGAGATGAAACGATCCCATCCCCAAAGAATTCCATTGCAGAAAGCAATGTCGATTTGCCAGAGGCATTTGCGCCATAGATTCCTAAAACGGGTACAACCTTTAACGCCTTTTCAATTCCTGCTGCTGTTTCGGATGCCACAGGAATGAGGCCTGACTCATCGTCCTTGAGCGAAGTTGCAGTGAGCTGTAGCTCTTGGTAGGACTCGATCGAGCCATGATTTTCGACGCCAAACCGGAGTAGCATTTATCATTCCTAGGTGCATTTTTGCAATATTTTTACACAAAACTGAGTTCAAAGGATGCTTGGAAGCTTTTTCGCAACAATTTCTCTCTCCGGCCGCAAGGATAAATCAGGCCATTCTTTGAAGGACATCGGGGTCAGGCCCTGCCTTTTTTTCTCCGGATGCACTTCTAAGGCCTTGATTTGACCGCCAGAGGTCATCCGAACTCCAGGGGCCAGCTTTCTTCAACCTGCAGCCCCCTCAGCCCCACCCCCCACCGCCCGCAACACCACCAGCAACTCCTTCGCCTGCACCCGATCCCCAGACACCACATAAACAGCATCCACCTCGGCATCGCGATCCGCAGCCACGTGGGTTTCCATCTTCATGGCTTCCAGCGAAAGCAGCGTGCTGCCGGCGTTGACGCGCTGGCCCGCGGTCACGGCCACGTTGACGATGGCGCCGGGCATGGGCGCGGCCACATGCCAGGGGTTGCCGGGCTCGGCCAGCGGGCGGGCACCCTCCGCCGCCGCGGCGTTGGCGGCGGCCACGCGCACGGTGCGCGACTGGCCGTTGAGCTCAAACTGCACCTTGTGGGCGGTTTCGCCGTCGTCTGCGATGCTTTGCAGGGCCACCAGCAGGGTCTTGCCTGGGTCGATCTCCAGCGCCAACTCTTGCTGCAGCTGCGGGCCGTAGAAAAACACGGGCGTGGGCAGCACCGAGGTGTCGCCGTTTTCCAGCACATGGGCGCAGTAGTCGCGCATGACCTTGGGGTACATCAGGTACGAGGCGAGCTGTTGCTCGTTGAGCGGCAGGCCGCATTCGGCTTCAGCCTCAAGGCGCGCAGCGGCCAGGTCGACATCGGGCATGTTGTCGCCGGGGCGGTAAGGGGCTGGTGGTGAATCGCCTTCGGCGAGTTTCAGCACCTTGCGGCTCACGGCTTCCGGGAAACCATCGGGCGGGAAGCCCAGCTCGCCTTTGAACAGCGACACCACCGAGGCGGGGAAGGCCACCTCGCGCGCGGGGTCGAGCACGTCGGAGGTGGTCATGTCGCTGGAAACGAGCATGAGCGCCATGTCGCCCACCACCTTGGAAGACGGCGTGACCTTCACGATGTCGCCGAACAACTGGTTGACGTCGGCATAGGCCTGGGACACTTCGGTCCAGCGGTGGGCCAGGCCCAGCGAGCGGGCTTGCTCGCGCAGGTTGGTGTATTGGCCGCCAGGCATTTCGTGGCGGTAGACATCGGCGGTGCCGCTGCGGATGTCGGCCTCAAAGGGTGAGTAGAAGCGGCGCACGCCTTCCCAATACATGGCGGTGGCGTGCAAGGCGTCTTGCGACAGGCCGGGGTCGCGCTCGGTGCCCGACAGCGCGGCGGCAATGGCCGAGAGGTTGGGCTGCGAGGTGAGGCCGCTCATGGAATCGATAGCACCGTCCACCGCGTCGCAACCGGCTTCAATGGCCGCCAGCACCGAGGCGGCGGATGCACCGCTGGTGTCATGCGTGTGGAAGTGCACCGGCAGGCCGGTTTCTTCTTTGATGGCTTTCACCAGCGCTGCAGCAGCGCGGGGGCGGCAGATGCCGGCCATGTCTTTGATGCCGATGATGTGCACCCCGGCTTCTTTCAGCTCTTTGGCGATGCCCACGTAATAGGCCAGGTTGTACTTGGGGCGCGCCGTGTCAAACAGGTCGCCGGTGTAGCAGATGGCGCCTTCGCAGAGCTTGCCGGTGGCCAGCACGGCGTCGATCGCCACGCGCATGTTTTGCACCCAGTTGAGCGAATCGAACACGCGGAACAGATCGATGCCGCCGTCTGCGGCCTGCTGCACAAAATGGCGCACCACGTTGTCGGCGTAGTTGGTGTAGCCCACGGCGTTGGAGCCGCGCAGCAGCATTTGCAGCAGGATGTTGGGCGCGCGCTCGCGGATGGCGGCCAGCCGCGCCCAGGGGTCTTCTTTCAAAAAGCGCAAGGCCACATCAAAGGTGGCGCCGCCCCAGCATTCCAGCGAAAACAGCTGCGGCAGCTCGCGCGCCACATAAGGAACGATGGGCAGCATGTCGGCGGTGCGCATGCGCGTGGCCAGCAAAGATTGGTGGGCGTCGCGCAGGGTGGTGTCGGTCACCAGCACCTGCTTTTGATCGAGCATCCATTGCGCGAAGCCTTTGGCGCCCAGCTTTTCCAGGCGCTGCTTTGTGCCATCGGGCACGGGGCTGCTGCGGTCGACCTTGGGCAACACGGGCTTGGGCAGCGGCAAGGCGGGCAAGGTGCGTCCGGCCACTTCGGGGTTGCCGTGCACGGCGGTTTCGGCCAGGAAGCGCAGCAGCTTGGTGGCGCGGTCGCGGCGCACCGTGAATTCGAGCAGCTCGGGCGTTTCTTCGATGAAGCGCGTGGTGACTTCGCCGGCGGCGAAATCGGGGTGATTGATGACGTTTTCCAGGAACTGCAGGTTGGTGGCCACGCCGCGGATGCGGAACTCGCGCAGGGCGCGGTCCATGCGCTGGCTGGTCTCGATGGCCGTGGGCGCCCAGGCGGTCACCTTCACCAGCAGCGAGTCGTAATACGGGGTGATCACGGCGCCGGTGTAGGCCGTGCCACCATCGAGCCGAATGCCGAAGCCGGCCGCGCTGCGGTAGGCGGTGAGGCGGCCGTAATCGGGCAAGAAGCCGTTTTCCGGGTCTTCGGTGGTCACGCGGCATTGCAGCGCGTGGCCGCGCAGCGGAATGTCGGCCTGCAGCGGCACGCCCGTGGGGTGGCGGCCGTCTTTGGTTTCCTGGTTGACGCCAATGAAGCCGCCTTCGCTGATGCGGATCTGGGCGCGCACGATGTCGACCCCGGTGACCAGTTCGGTCACGGTGTGCTCCACCTGGATGCGGGGGTTCACCTCGATGAAATAACACTGGTTGTCGTCGGCATCCATCAGGAACTCAACCGTGCCAGCGTGGGTGTAGTTCACCGAGCGCATCAGCGCCAGCGCGCTTTCGCACAGCGCGGCGCGTGCCGCGGCATCGAGGTAAGGCGCGGGGGCGCGCTCCACCACTTTCTGGTTGCGCCGCTGCACCGTGCAATCGCGCTCGTGCAGGTGCACGATGTTGCCGTGCAGGTCGCCCAAAATTTGCACTTCCACATGGCGCGCGCGGCGGATGAGCTTTTCGAAATACACCTCGTCGTTGCCAAAGGCGGCCAGCGCTTCGCGGCGCGAGGCTTCCAGCGAACCTTCCAGCTCAGCCGCCGATTCGATCACGCGCATGCCGCGCCCACCACCGCCCCAGCTGGCCTTCAGCATCACCGGGAAGCCAATGCCTTCGGCCAGGCGCTGGCACTCGGCCAGATCGAGCGGCAACGGCGGCGTGGCCGGCATCACCGGCACGCCCGCGGCCACCGCCGCGTGGCGCGCCGCCACCTTGTTGCCCAGGGTGCGCATCACGTCGCCGCTGGGGCCGATCCAGCGGAAGCCGGCGGCCACCACGGCGTCGGCGAAGTCGGGGTTTTCTGAGAGGAAGCCGTAGCCGGGGTGGATGGCGTCAACGCCGGCTTCGCGCGCGATGCGCAGAATGTCTTCGCCATCGAGGTAAGCCGCCAGCGGCTTCTTGCCTTCGCCCACGAGGTAGCTCTCGTCGGCCTTGAAGCGGTGCAGCGATTGCCGGTCTTGCTGCGAGTAAATGGCCACGGTGCGGATGCGCATCTCGTTGGCGGCGCGCATCACGCGGATGGCGATTTCAGAACGGTTGGCGATCAGGATCGAGCGGATCGGGTTCGGCTGCATGGGGGTCCTCTTGGTTGGCGTCAACCCACATCATGCAGGATTCGCACCAGGAAAACGCCGCGCCGCCTCAAGGCGACGCTGAAAAAAATCGGGGCCATCACTGAAAAAATCCCGTGAGGCTTGCCGTAGGGGCGCAGCCACCGCTGCCTTCCCGTCTGACCGGGTGGTTTTGTCGAATACCGCGGTCAGCGCGGGTTTGATCCCACCGTAGCGGTCAGGGTGCTTTCTTGTGCGTACCGTCGCAAAGCGGCGCCGTGCCGGTTCCTTTGCATCCGCAAAAATAGGCGGTCCTGGTTTCCGTGGCGCTGTATTTGACTGGCGTGAATTCACCTGCGGCCTTGTGCGAGCCATCGCAGAACGGCTGGCTCTTGCTTTGACCACAGGCGCACCACCAGTAGTCTTTGCCGGCTTCAACGTTGACGGGGAAGGGTGTATCGCTCGCGCGAACGGGATTGGCCATGGTGTGTTCCTCTTGCGTTGGCTAAAAATGCATGCGGCCCCCTTGCGGGAACACCGGGTGGCTTTTGCCGGTTGCCTCAATGGCCAGCCGTGGCGGCAAACCGCCTGAACCGCTTCTGGTGAATCACCTGAGCTGGATCCACCTGCCTCATTGAAAAACCGGGAGAGGCTCAACGTTTGCCGGCCTCACTTCTCGATGAAAACAACCAGGGTTGCCGGCTTGACACCACCGTGTTTCATCGCCGCGGCGCTGGCATCGCTCTGTATGACCGCCTGGAATCATCCGCTTGAACAAAGGCGCGGAGGTCTATTGCCGCGCCGCCGAACACCTGTTCCTGCTTCTTCGATGAAAGCCCGTGTGTGACGCCGCTCACCGCGTGAGTTGCAATGGGTCCGGGTCTGTGTATGGCGGTCTCTCCGGGACTGGGCAGCAAGCGCTGCCTTCGCCTGCACTGTACGCCTTCGCCGCCAAGCGTCAACAACCCATTTTTCGGCTCAAGTCAGCCTTTGGCGGGGGGCTTGGCGTGGCGGCGTGAACGGGTCTTTCCAGCACCACGACCGAGCCTGACAGATCGCCGACCTTGGCGCCGCCTTTGCCTTGCCGCCTGAGCAGGCTTGGGGCGAAGGGCTCAGCCCTTCCACTCGAGCTGGAACGAGAGGTCGTGACCGGCCAGTTCGGAGTATTTCCGGATGGCTTTGCGGGCCAGCGTGAGCTTGACCGCAGGGGGAATCCCGTCGCTGAAGCGGCCGAAGAGGCTGCGGTTTTCGCCGACCGGGGCGGCCTTTGTTTCGGGGAATTCGACCTCGACCCGGGCCTGCCGCTGGCCGGCGCGGTCCAGCAGGCTCGAGAGCCTTTCAAACATCTGGAGCAACGGATCGGCCCGGTGCGTCGACCAGTTGGCGGAAGGCATGAAGTCGACGAAGTGCATCAGGTGGTAGTTCAGGTTGATCCAGAGGTTGTCTGCATCGATTGTGAGCGGTTCGTTGTCGATCACCCGGTGCAAGCGCAGCGACTTGAGTTCGCCCAGGCGGTGCATGTTCTGTTCGAGTTCTTCGAGCAGGTCGTCGTTGTAGAGCAGGCGCAGGATCGACGGAAAGGCCTCAACGTGCAGCGCTTCAAAATCGGTGAGCAGCGCCTTGAGCTGGGGCAGCTTGCGCGCTTCCATGGCGAAGGTGTTGGTTGCGGTGCCCAGTATCGAGTGGAGCAGGGCGACGTTCGGCGAATGCCCGGGGTAATACCGGGCGGCATAGTGGTGGCAGAACACGAGGTGTTCGAGGAAGGTGCCATCGGCGTGCTCCATGCTGAAGTCGCACTCGTTGACCATGAAGTCGATCAGCCGTTGGTCGATCGCTGGCGCTGGCTGGGCCGATGTGGCCTTGGCGTAAGCGGCCTCGATATCGGCTGCGGCCACGCGGTCCCACACCGATTCTTTTGCCAGCTTCTCATCCATGACCTTGCGGGCAATGCCCTCAAGGCCGCCGAAGATCGTGCGGCCCATGTCGAAGTTGGCCATGCGCTCCACCTGTAGCCGGCCTGCGTGATCAAACGCGCCGCCGCGCGCGATGGCGGCCTTGCGTTGCAGGTTCAGCGGTGCGTTCAGCTCGGCGCGTGCGGTGGGGGTGTCGGTGCTGGTGCTCATATGGACCAGATGGTGTCGTGTGAACACCTTTTCGTCAACGCGGTTCGAACTGGGGTTTCCCTGTTGGCCCCGGCGATCAGGCGTCGCATCATGGATGGGTCAACCACCAGGAGCAGCCGCTGCCACCGTGGTCGCGCAGCGTAGGAGCCGGACTACCCCAGACTGGCGCTGCGCTTCCTAGAATGAACCAACCGGCTCGTTTTTCGGGCCAGAGCACCCCTGTGGTGTCCACGTTCCAACCGACAGAAGAAAGGCCAAACCATGCAAGAAGCCCACCACCATTTCAGCGATCTCTTCGCCCAGCTGGGTCTGCCGGACGACCCCAAGAGCATCGCGCAATTTCTCGCCCGCCACCGACCCCTCGCGGGCGATGTGCGGCTGCCCGATGCACCCTTCTGGTCAACCGCTCAGGCCACCTTCCTGAAGGAAGCCCTGCTACAGGATTCGGACTGGGCCGAGCCGGTTGACCAGTTGAGCGAAGCCCTGCGCGACGACGAAACCCCATCGGCCTGAAGCGAGGGCCCCAGCTGGGTCACGGGTGCGACAACTGTGCGGTTGATCGGGCCCCATCGCTTCTGCTGACCAAGGGTTTCCCTGTTGGCCGGGGCGATCATGGACCGCATCATGGGCGGCTCATTCTTCAGGAGCTTTCCCATGGCCATCTTCAGTGAACATCCGATCCGCACGCTGGACGACCTGAAGCGGTTCGAATCCGAACGGACTCTGGAACAGCGTTTGACCGAACGCAGCGTGCTCGATGTGTTCATTGGCGCCGCCGCGCGCCAGCCCGAGCGCACAGCCATGACCATGTTGATGACCGGCGCGCCAGATGAACAACCCCGCCGCGTCAACTACGCCGAGCTGCTGGGCATGGTGCGGCGCTCGGCCAACCTGTTTCACAGCCTGGGCGGGCCGCGCCCCGGGGTGGCCTACATGCTGCCGAGCCTGATCGAAACCCACGCCACGCTGTGGGGCGCCGAGACGGTGGGTTACGCGGTGCCGATCAATTTTCTGCTGCAGGTGGAACACATCGCGGCGCTGCTCGAAGCATCGGGTGCGCGCATTCTGGTGGCGCTGGGCCCGCACCCGGTGCTCGATATCTGGCAAAAGGCCCTGGCGGTGCGCGAGCGCGTACCGGGCCTGACGCTGGTTCGCGTGGCGCCCCCGACGGCGCCGGCCGAACAGGGTGTGATCGATTTTCACGCGGCGATGGCGGCACAGCCGGAAGACCATCTGATCTTCGGCGAGCCCGGCAAGGACGACGACGTTGCGGCCTACTTTCACACCGGCGGCACCACCGGCACACCCAAGCTGGTGGCCCACACCCACCGGGGGCAGCTGACCGCCGCATTCGGCGGCGCGGCGATTGGCGACTACCGCGCCGATGACGTGCTCACCGGTACCTTTCCCCTCTTTCACGTGGCGGGCACGATTGCCTGCGGCCTGGCGGCTTTCCTGGCCGGCATGGAGTTGCTGGTGATGTCGCCGGGCGGCCTGCGCACGCCGGCGATGGTGCAGGGTTTCTGGCGGCTGGTGGGGCAATACAAGGCCACGCTGGTGGGCGGTGTGCCGACCTCGATGGGGGCTGTGCTGGAGGTGCCGCTGGACGGGGCCGACATCAGCGCGGTGCGCGCGGGCATCACCGGCGCGGCCTTGCTGCCGCCCGCGGTGAGCGAGCGCTTTCGCCAGGTGACGGGATGCAACCTGTATGAGGTTTACGGCATGACCGAGGCTTCGGGCCTGATCGCTTACGACCCGTTTGCCGGCGCGGGCGCTGCGGGGTCGGTGGGCTGGGCGCTGCCCTACACGAAGGTGGAGGTGCGCCGGCTCGGGGCCGACGGGCAACTGGGCGAGGAGTGCGAAGCGGGTGAGGTGGGTGTGATCAGCGTGCGCGGGGCGCATGTGTCGCCCGGCTACCGCAACCCGGCACACAACGCGGGCATCTTTGACAACGGCATGCTCAACACCGGTGACCTCGGCTACACCGACGAACAGGGTCGCCTCTACATCGCCGGGCGCAGCAAAGACCTGATCATTCGCAGCGGCCACAACATCGACCCGGTGATGATCGAAAACGCCATGGCCGAACACCCGGCGGTTGCCCTGGCCGCTGCCGTGGGCATGCCCGATGCGTATGCGGGCGAGCTGCCGGTGTGTTTCGTGACCCTGCGCCCCGGCGCAGAGGTGAGCGATGAAGAACTGCATGCCCATGCCCAGCAGCGCATCGGCGAGCGGCCCGCCTGGCCGAAACATTTCCACATCATCGAAGCCATTCCCGTGACGTCGGTGGGCAAGATCTTCAAGCCCGAGCTGCGCTGCGATGCTGCCGCGCGCCTGGTCGGTTCGGTGTTGCGCGAGCAGCATCAATTGCCCGACGCACAGGTGCAGGTCAGCGCCGGCGGGCCCAGGGGTTTGATCGTCACCGTGACTGTGCCGGTCACCGCCGAGGCCACGCTGCCCGCCATCACGAAGACGCTGGCGGCCTACCTCTTTGAGGCCCGCGTTGCGGTCGCCTGACCGTTGGACACCGCGCAGGGCCGGGCGGCAACGCACGGGCTTCTCAAGCCGGCATCCCGGCGGGGTGGCCGGCGCTACAGCGAGGGTCGGATGCGCAGGTCTGTTTCCGGGATGGCTTCAAAATCGATGTGTCGGTAGGCATCGCGCATCGAGGTGTTGAATGCCCGCATGGCGGCGATGCATTCTTTCAGCGCAGCGATTTGTTCGGGGGTGAGCACCGCTTTCTCGCCAGGGAGCACCCGATCCGCGCCGCCCTCGATGATCGCCAGATAGTCTTGTCCATGGGGATGGCCATCGCCCAGCGCCAGTTCGACGCCGAAGAAGCGTTTCTCCAGCATGCTGAGCGAGGTGGCAAAACGGATCCAGCGCTGGTCGTTCCACCCTTGAGACGGGCCTGGCTCATTTGGCGAGCCAACATAGCGATCGATCAGTTCCTGTGCGGCCTGTTTGCCTCTGGCCGCCACCTTTTCAATCGTGTCGGGTTCCATGTTGAGGTTCATGCCGCCATCCTTTTCCCCGAGCCGAACCCGAACCACCCGGTCGCGTACCCCGGGCATGCGCGACGAGGTGTTGTCGTTCCAGTTCTGCATGGTCGAAACGATCGCAGCGATGAACCCGCCCATGCGGGAGGCGCCCCCAGCCTTGCTGGCAAAACGGTCCCACCGTTCGCCGTAGCCCTTCATGTACTCCCTGGGCAGGTAGACCATGTTGTTGCGGGTGGATACCTTGGGCTCCAGCTGGACGCCAAAGGTGGGCCACAGCGGCAGCAAGCCATCAAACATGTGCACCGGAAAATTCGACGAAATGCCCCCGTCGGACAACATGCAGCGCTCAAACGTGCGGTCTGGCTGCTTCGGGTCGTAGTCGATGGCCCACAGTGGCACCGCCGAGAACAGAAGCGGAAAACTGAGGCTCATCCGGGCGGCCAGCAAGATCGGGAAGTCTCTGGCTTCAGGCAGTTCTTTCAAGCCCTTGGGCGCGCGCTCCGGCGGCGGATCGCTGCCCGGGCGGTCCGGGTCGGGCAAGTAGTCTTTCGAATGCGCCACCAGCCAGTTGTAGACCGGCTCGGGGAGAAGCGGCTCCAGCTCTTCCGGGAGGTAAAAAAGCCGGCAGGTCTCACCGGTCAGCGGAAAGATGAACGGGCGACCGGTCGACAGGTTGGTGGTGAACATGCGCAGGTCGATGCTGCGGATGGTGGTGTCGGGTGGGGGCTTCAACCAGGGTGGCGGAAAACCCTCCACGCTCCAGAGCTGCCCAAAGGTGAGGGGTGGGCCATCGACTGGCAGACCCGCGAGGTCTTGAATCTGACCATGGAGCCAGGGCGTCAGCGCTTCGGTTGGCGCCTGGGGTTGCCATGGCACAGGCAGCTTGGAAAGCCATGTTTCCGTCGCGGATGGCGGGCCTTGCATGCCGCTGCACATGCCGTACCAGTTTTTCGGCAGCTCTTTGAAAACGTCCCAGGCAAGGCCACAACCGATGAGCAGCATGGCGACGGCCACACCGGTCAGCCAACCCGCGTGCAACCCGTAAACAGCCCACACGTAAATCCCGACCACCACGGCTGCCAGGGTGGCCAGCCAATAGCCGAGCAGCAATCCGAAGACGACTGCGCCGATGCGATGCCAGGTGCCCTTGGCGTTGAGCGAGTTGGTCAGCACGCGGAACAGGCGGTGGCAACCGGGCGAAGGCTGAAAAAGGCTGAAGAGCTTTGTTTTCCCGCCTTCAGAGAGCTTCTCCCCCAATTCCGCGGGCAGGTCTTTCAGCGTCTCGAACGCAGCCGCGCTGCCGGTACGACGGCGGTCGAATTCTGCGGCCGCTGTGACTGCGGCGGCGATGGCACCTGCTGAGGTGCCGCCGATGTTTTTGAACCGGTAGTGCTGGGCCAGCTGGGCCACCAGCGGGGGGTAGACGATGCCGCTGGTGATGCCGCCCTTCATCACCAGGTCGCAATACCGGTCGGTTGGTGCGGTGTGGGAGCCTGGTTCCATGCTGATGTCCTCCTGACGCATCGAAGAGGCCGCGTCTTGCCCGGTGCTTTTTCGTCAATGCGCAATGCATCGGGATGTGCCCAGGCGGGCCGCATACCGATCACGGGTCTTCAATTTGCACCGGAACGCTGTGGGTGTCAAACCGACGCACCCGCGCGCGGCAGGCCGTGGGCCGCAGCTGTGCATTCGGTGCGGCCCATGAAGGCATGGAGCCTGGCGCCCCGCCAGCAGCCCGTTTTCACGGCAACCGAACGCCGCGCGCCCGTCTGGCGCTTGAGCTGAACCGGGCGAAGCACCGCGAGGGGTGCCACCCTGGCGGCAGGGTCAGGTCGCCTTCACGCCCGAACGGCTGGCGCGGGCATCACCGTGGCGCTGCACAGGCCAAAGCCGATGCGGCGGGCGTCTTCGCGTTCGCACATGCCGCGCAGGGTGAGCGTGTCGCCATCGGCCAGGAAGCTGCGGGTTTCGCCATTGGGCAGCGTGATCGGTTGCTTGCCGCCCTGGCTCAGTTCCAGCATCGAGCCAGCCTGATCGGGGCCTGACCCCGACAGCGTGCCCGAGCCGAACAGGTCGCCGGGCTGCAGGTTGCAGCCGCCCGAGCTGTGGTGGGCAATCAGTTGCGCTGGCGTCCAGTAGGCGGCCTCCTTGGCATTGCCGCGGGTCAGCCGCACGGCGGGCTGCCCGGCCTCACGCATGGTGGCGGTTTGCAGCCAGACTTCCAGGTTGATATCGAGTGCGCCGCGGGCGCGGTCTTCGGCACCGTTCAGATACGGCAACGGCTCGGGGTCGCCCGCGGGCCGCACGAGCGGTGCACGGAACGGCGCCAGCGCCTCCATCGTGACCACCCATGGCGACAGCGTGCTGCCGAAATTTTTTGAGAGAAAGGGGCCGAGTGGCTGGTATTCCCAGGGCTGGATGTCGCGCGCCGACCAGTCGTTGAACAGCGTCACGCCGAACAGGTGTTGTTCGGCCTGTTCGATGTCAATGGGCTCGCCCAGCGCATTGCCGGGGCCGATCAAAAAGCCGAGTTCGAGCTCGTAGTCCAAACGCTGGCTGGGGCCGAACAGCGGTGTGTCGTCGCTGCCCTTGGTCTGGCCCAGCGGGCGGCGCACCGGGGTGCCGCTGACCACGATGGACGACGTGCGGCCATGGTAGCCAATAGGCACCCATTTGTAGTTGGGCAGCAGCGGGTTGTCGGGGCGAAACAGCTTGCCCACCGTGGTGGCGTGGTGAATGCCGGTGTAGAAATCGGTGTAGTCGCCGATGCGGGCGGGCAATGTGTATTCGGCGCTGGCCTGCGCGCTCAGGCAGGGTTCCAGCAGCTTTTGCGCGGCCGCACCTTCGCGCAGCGCGCGCGACAGCGCCAGGCGCAGCGCCGACCACGCCGCCGGGCCAAGGGCCATGAAGGCGTTGAGCGAATCTCCAGCGGCAGCCTGAACTGCGCGGGCCGCATCGCCGCTGAAAACGCCTCGTTCGGAGGCCGCGGCCAGATCGACAATCTGATCGCCGATGGCCACGCCGCACCGGAAGGGCTCGTTGCGACCGCGCCGCCGGAACACCCCCAGCGGCAGGTTCTGGATGGGGAAGTCGGTATCGGCGGCGTTGGCCGAAACAACCCAGCTGCGCAGCGCAGGTGCGTGGGTTTCGTTCAGTGGGTTCATCGTCTGGATCTCGTTGTATAGGGCTGGCTGGCGGCTACTGGGCATTCGGGTTGAAATGTTTCTTCAGACCATGCCAGCATTGGGCGTACTGGCGCTGCAACTGCGGTGACTCGAGCGCATGTTGCGTGGGGCGCAGTGGTTGGCGGGTTTCGAACATGAAGGCCATGGTGTCCTTCACGTGGTCGGGTTCCTCCGACGCCCGGTTCGAGGCTTTCTCGAAGGTTTCAGCGTCGGGACCGTGGCCGGTGAAGCTGTTGTGCAGGCTGGAGCCGCCGGGCGAAAAGCCTTCGGCCTTGGCGTCGTACACCCCGTGAATCAAGCCCATGAATTCGCTGGCGATGTTGCGGTGGAACCAGGGTGGTCGGAAGGTGTGCTGCATCGCCAGAACGCGCGGCGGGAAGATCACGAAATCGAGCGTGTCGACGCCGGGCACGGTGGATGGCGCCTGCAACACCAGGAAGATCGACGGATCGGGGTGGTCGAAGCTGATCGAGCCGATCGCATTGAAACGGCGCAGGTCGTACTTGCAGGGCACATGGTTGCCCGACCAGGCGACCACATCCAGTGGCGAGTGGTCCATGGCGGCGGCCCAGAGGTTGCCGGCGAACTTGGCGACCAGTTCGAAGTCGCCTTCGATGTCTTCATACCAGGCAACCGGCACCTCGAAGTGGCGCGCATGGGCCAGGCCGTTGGATCCGATCACGCCCATGTCGGGCAGGCGCAGGCCCTCACCGTAGTTCTCGCACACGTAGCCACTGGCGGTGCCGTCGGGCAGCTCCACCCGGAAACGGATGCCGCGCGGAATCAGCACCACCTCTTGAGGCTCGGCATCGAGCAGGCCGAATTCGGTGGCCACGCGCAGGCGCCCCTGCTGCGGCACGATCAGCATCTCGGCATCGGCGTTGTAGAACACGCGCCGTTCCATCGAACGGTTGGCGGCATAGAGGTGCACGCCGCAATCGGTGTTGCCGGCCATGGAGACCAGGCCTTGCACAAAGTCGGTCGGTTCGCCGGGCAGCGGCAAAGGGTTCCAGCGGAACTGGTCGGGCGGTGCGTCAACGCTGCTGAAATCGCTGACCAACAGGCCGTTGCTGATGCGCCTGAACGGCTGGTGCATCGCGGAAGGCCGGATGCGGTAGAGCCACGAGCGGCGGTTCTGATGGCGCGGGGCGGTGAATGCGGTGCCTGACAGCTGTTCGGCGTAGAGGCCGTAGGGACACTTCTGGGGGGAGTTCTGTTCCGTTGGCAGTGCGCCGGCCAGGGCTTCGCTGGTGTGTTCGTTGCCAAAGCCGCTGAGGTAGCGCAACGCTGGGCCGTCGGGGTTGTTTGGTGCTTGTTTCATGGTCTCGGTTCCTTTGCATCCATCTCGATCTGTCAGCTGAATGGTATTGCAATGGCGCTGCCTGGCCGGAACTGTTCACCCAGCGCTGGGCAGGCCTTGCAGCGCAAGCGATCCATGCACGCCTATGGCGTCGCCGCCGGCCTTTGTCTCAGGGATCTCACAGGTCTTTCAGGGCGGCTTGCAGGTGCTGCTGGAACTGTTCGGGGTCGCCCAGGGCGTTGGCGTTGAGCAGCGCCAGTTTGACGAGAAACAGTTCGGTCTTCCCGGCGCCGACTTCGTCGATGGCGGTGGCCAGCGCGTCGTAGGCGGTTTCCAGGCCGGGAAGGCTCAGGGCTTTGTGGGTCGCGGTCATGGGTCTCTCCTTATTGGGGCAGGGCGGTGTTGAGGGCCGCCTGCAGGCGGTTCGCGTCGAGCGTCAGCCAGCGAGCGCAAACGTGCTGGTCGGGCCGCAGCAGGTAGCCTGCGCCGCTGGCCTGCACGCCGTAGCGGTGGCGGAAGTGGCCGTCGGCGTCGGCCAGGGTCAGGTCGGCGCCCGTCACCGGGTGGGCGGCGCCCACGGCCACCACACGCAGCGGAATGCCGCGTTGGCGGGTCGCGGCCACAACCGCTTGCAGTGGCTCGGGAATGGCGGCCGCTTCGGTGAAATAGAGCAGGTCGAAGGCGCCGCCAAGATGGTCGAGCAGGAAGTCATCGGCCGAGAGGCGGATGTTCTGCGGCGGTGCGCCGTGGGCGGGACCGGCGCGGAAAAGGGCGTTGTCGTCGCCGGCGCTGTTGAGCATCGACCCGGCATATTCGTGGGGGCGGGAGGTGCGCCAGTGGTAGAGCGGGCGCACGAAGGCCTGGCTGAGCGAGAGCGACAGGACGGCGTCGCGCAACAGCCGGAAGCCGCGGCTGGGCGGGGCCATGAAACGGGTGCTCTTGCCTGCCTCGTCGATGATCTCGCGCGCTGCGCCCACACGCTCGGTGCTGTGGTTGGCCAGCAGCTTGGGGCCCGCCAGACCTTTGAGCAGGAAGGCCAGATGCCAGCCCAGCGACTGCGCATCTTGAAAAGCGGTGTTGGCGCCGCGCACGCCGAAGATCGGCAGCAGGTGGGCCGCGTCGCCGGTGAAGATCACGTTGCCGTGCACGTAGTCGGGCAGCGTCAGCGTGCGCGCCGAGTACACCGAGCTCCAGTCCATCTGCCACGGGGTACCTTCATGGCCGATCATTTTCAGCTGCGCGTTGATGCGCGTTTTCATGGACTCGGGTTGGAGCGCTTCTTCCGGCGTTTCGCCTTCGGGCAACTGGTAGTCCACGCGCCAGATGCCGTGGGGCTCGCGGTGCATGAGGATGGTGTTGCCGGGGTTCCATTCGGGGTCGAAATAGGCCAGCCGCTCGGTGGGCAGCGGCAGGTCGATCTTGATGTCGGCGATGACGAAAAAGCCTTCGTAAGAGGCGCCCTCCAGCTTCAGGTCGAGGGCGGTTCGAATGGGCGATCTGCCACCGTCTGCGGCCACCAGCCAGTCGGCTTGCAGTGTGTACTCGCCTTCGGGCGTATCGACCTGCACCTCGGCGAAACCGTTTTTCTGCGTTACCTGTGTCACCTTGTTGCCCCAGCGGAAGTCGATCAGCGGGCTTGCGGCGCAGGCGTCAAACAGGTATTCCTCCATGAACTGCTGCTGCACGTTGATGATGGGGAAGAAACGGTCGTCTGCGTCGTGTGGCGCTTCCATGCGGAACACGCGCTGGCCGCGGTAGAAGGAGTTGCCAAAACGCCAGGGAAGACCGCCCTCGGTCATGCGGTCGGCCACGCCCACCTGCTGCAGGATTTCCATGGATCGCCGGGTGAAGCAGATCGCGCGGCTGCCCTGTGAAAACTGCAGCTCGGGCGTGAGCACCACGCTGGCCACCCCATGGCGCGCCAGCTCCAGCGCGGTGACCATGCCAGCAGGGCCAGACCCGGCAATGACCACGGGCTGCTTCTGCTGCGCAGGGTTCGCCGACGGCAGCCAGGGCTGGAACACCTTGTAGCTGTAGTAGATGGAAGGGCGGGGGTCGGTGGTGGGCTGGTGCATGGGGTGGGGCCTGTGGAACTCGCAAGCGGATGCGGCCGTGATCTGTCAGCCGGCGGAGCCTTGGCGCTCAGAAGCGAAGAGGGCGGTGACAGCCGCGGGTGGGCGACATGAACACCTGTTTCATGTCGAAAATGAAGTCTAGTGGTATTTGGTTGTGTTCGCAACTAAATTTGACGGGGTGACTGATTCTTCATGCACCTGGAAAATGTTCCTGTAAACCAGATGTTTCCTTGAAACATTCCGAAATTGAATGGGTGCAAGTCCCAAAAAATGATATTCTTCAAATCAAATTGATTGTGTAAACATCTAATTTGGTCAGAGGTTGGCGCACCGACCACTTCGCCAGACCGTCACACCGCCATGAAACCATTCCCTGCTTTCTCGGCCGCTCAGGCACAGCGCTCACCGATCGGTGATCCTGGCGGCTGCGGTTCAACACGAAGGGCGGATTGCGTTGCAGCAGGCGGGCCCGCCGCCTGTTTCGGCAGGGGCGTGCCAACCAGGGCCGCGACAACCGGAGCCCCATGAACAGCGACACCTCACCCCGGCTGGATCGGTACTTCACCTACCGCCTCAATACCCTCGCCAAGCTCAACGATCTGGCCAGCCACAGCCTCTACCTCGACAAAGGCGGTTTGTCGCTGGCTGAATCCCGGGTGCTGGCATCCATCGGGTCGTTTCCCCATATCACCGTGAACCGGTTGGCCTTCGAAGCCAACCTCGACAAGGGCCAGGCCAGCCGGTCGGCCCAGTCGCTGGTGGACAAAGGCCTGGTGGTCAAGGCCAACAGCCTGACCGATGGCCGCAGCGTCATCCTGGCGCTGACCCCTTCTGGCAAGCCCGTGTGGCGCAAGCTGATGGTCTTGATGGAACAACGCAATCAGGCCCTGACCAGTTGCCTGAACCCCGAGGAACAGGTGCTGCTGCTCGACATGTTCGAGCGCATGTTGGCGCACGCCAAAGCCGGGCACGCCGGCGACGCGCTTGAACATGCCGCCTAGTTCGGGGTCTTGCCCCGGCGCCGGACTGTCACCGGGTGCCTCGGTGGCCGGCATTTTCTTTTTGATTCCCCAGGTGTTCGCATGGTCTGGCCTGCAGAATCGGGCGGCTCCGATGAATCGACCTGCTCAGCGATCAATGAGCGGGGGCGGCAGGTTGGTGGCCGGCCGACGGCGGTGACGGGTAGAACCCGGTGCTAAGCTGCGCGCCATGCATCTGGTGCCCCCTGTCCCCCGTCTGATCTGCTTCAACAAGCCTTATGGCGTGTTGAGCCAGTTCACACCCGAGGGGCGCTGGCGCGGTTTGAAAGACTTTATCGATGTGCCCGGTGTCTATGTGGCGGGCAGGCTCGATGCGGACAGCGAAGGCTTGCTGCTGTTGACCAGCGACGGCAAGCTGCAGGCGCGCATCAGCCACCCGCGCCACAAAATGGAAAAGACCTATTGGGTGCAGGTTGAAGGCCTGCCCGATGAAGCGGCCTTGGCGAACTTGCGCCGCGGCGTGTTGCTCAACGATGGTCCTACCCGACCCGCGGCAGTGCGCTCCATTGCGCCGCCAGAGGGGCTGTGGGAGCGGGACCCCCCCGTGCGGTACCGCCAGTCGATTCCCACCAGCTGGCTGGAGTTGGTCATCACCGAGGGGCGCAACCGGCAGGTGCGCCGAATGACGGCTGCCGTGGGTTTTCCCACCTTGAGGCTGATCCGCTCGGCGGTCGGGCCGTATGCCATCGAGGGCCTGGCGCCAGGCGCCTGGCGCGGCTGCGACATCGGTGGCTGACGGGGCTGGTAATCTGCGGCTCTTGAATGCCCGTCAACCGTTTCTTGCGGAGCCAGTGGGTGGCTTTGCTTTTTGAAAGGACTTCCATGTTGTTGAAGAAAAATTTTGCGGCATCTGCTGCTGTCTGGACGCCAGGCCGTCGCCACTGGATGGCCGCTGCGGTCGTGGGTGCTTTGGGCATGGCTGCGCCGTTGGCGATGGCCCAGTCGGCCGCATGGCCGACCCAGCCAGTGAAGCTGGTGGTGGGTTTTCCGGCGGGCTCATCGCCCGACCTGATGGCCCGCACCCTGGCCGAACCCTTGTCCCAGGCATTGGGCCAGCCCGTGCTGGTAGACAACCGGCCGGGCGCTGGTGGCAACATCGCCGCGGCACAGGTGGCGCGGGCCACCGATGACCACACCCTGGGCCTGATGATCAACGGCAACATGACGATTGCCAAGATTCTCAACCCGGCCACACCCTATGACCCGCTGAAAGACCTTTCGCCGGTGTCGCTGATTGCGGTGGCGCCACTGGTGTTGACGGCGCCCGTCAGCGCGCCTGATGGCGGGGCGGCTTTCCTGGCCGCCGCCAAGGCATCGGGTGACAAGTGGAACTACGGCTCACCCGGCGTGGGTACGGTGGCCCACCTGGGCATGGAACTGATCAAGTCGCTCACGGGCATGTCGCCCATGCATGTGCCCTACAAGGGCAACCCGGCCGTGATCGCAGGCATGTTGGGCAACCAGGTGCAGATGGCGCTGTTGCCGCCTGGTTTGGCGATGGCGCAGGTGAATGCGGGCAAGTTGCGCGCGGTGGGCGTGACCTCGGCCGGGCGCAGCAGCGTGGTGCCTGAAGTGCCTTCGCTGAGCGAGGCTGGGGTGAAGGGCCTGGAGCTGGAGATCTGGAACGCGGTGGCCGCACCGAACAGCCTGTCCAAAGCCCATGTGGCCAAGCTGTCAAAGTTGCTGACCGACATCGTGCGCCGCCCGGAAGTGCGGGAACGCATTGTCGCGCAGGGCTGGCAGGTGGCCGGAACGTCCCCTGAAGGCCTGGCCAATCGCATTCGCAAAGACACGGCAACCATGACCGAGGTCATCGAGCGCACGGGTGCTGCAGCCAAATAGCGGGGCACCTGGTTGAGCCGAAAAAGCCTGCGTTGAACGCAGGCTTTTTTCTGCGCTTTTCAGGCCTGCTGCCCGCTCACTCTGCCCAGTGGTAGCGTGAGAAAGCGGGCCATGTCGCCGAGCTCATGGGCCAGTGCAGCTGCATAGCCAGCGTCCGTTGGTGCCTCGCCCTTGACGTAGCCCATCTCTGCATGCAACCGGCCTTCGGTGGCCGACAGGTTGCCCCAGCCGATCACCTGATCACGCCACAGCAGCGGCATGGCGTAGTAGCCGCGCACCCGTTTGGCCGCGGGTGTGTAGGCTTCAAAGCGGTAGGCCCATCCCCACAGGCGTTCGAAACGATCGCGGTCCCACACCACCGGATCAAAGGGTGCCAGCAGCCGAACCCGGTCGGTCACCCGCCATTTGCTGGCGCACGGATCTTCTGATTCGGGCCAGTGCCAGGCAACACCATCGATCGCGATCTGAGGCAGGCGGGCGCGGGCACGCCGAAACGCTGCATTCAGCAGGGGTTGCCATTGGGGCGCAGCGTGTTTCAGAAAACCCACGAGCTGGCGCAGGCCGGGCGTGGGCAGCGGGGCGTAGAGCGCCAGCAATACGTCGACCATGGCATCGAGCGTGGCCTCGGCGCTGGCTTGTTCAGGTTCAGGATGGCGAATCGCGTACAGCCGGGTGCCGTTGTCACGCGAGGCGACGCGCAGCAGGCCGCGGTAGTGCATGTCGTCGAGCAGATGGGTGCTGGCTTTGGAGCGCCCGCCGAAGCCATTGGTGGTGTGACCGTGGGCAAAGTGTGCGTCAACAGCCTTGGGGTGAACCGCGCCATGTTCCTGAAGAAAGTGCCACACCTCTCCCGCCTGGCCCCATCGCTCGGTTGTCCATGCATGGCGGGATGTGCGCGGATGCAGCAGCGCTTGAACCCCGGGCGTCACGAAACCGTAGTTGACGAAGAAGTCTTCCTCGATATCCAGGCGCGGGTAGTGGCGCTCCAGATCGCCTGCCCGGTAGCCCTTGACCCGGTGGCGCAGCGTGAGGTCTTGCGCCCGGGCCGGCGAGCGGATCGGGTCGGCCTGAACAAAACCCAGGCGTTGCAACGCCCGTGGCAACGTTGTCTGCGCAGAGAGGCTTCGCGCCACGGCGTAGCGCCGCAAGTCGTCGATGGAAGGATTTGGCATCGACCGATGATGCCGCAAGTCAACCAGGAGGTGGTTCACCTGCGAAGCACCGAATGCCGGACGCTCGCGGCCTGCGTCCACGCGGGGTTTGGCCACACGCCGAGGCCGTTGCCAGGCGATCAGGTCCTGGCAGCCATCCGGAGGAATCTGCGATGTGCTTGTGCCGGTTCAGGTGTGTCGCCAGGTGCAGAGGAGAGCGCGGTGACCTCTGGCGACACAAACCTGTTTCCCCGCTACAGCACTTCGCTGGCAAAGTCGGCCAGCCTGGAGCGTTCACCGCGCGCGAGCGTGATGTGTCCGCCGTGTGGCCAGCCTTTGAACTTGTCCACCGCGTAGGTCAGGCCAGAAGAGCCTTCGGTCAGGTACGGGGTGTCAATCTGGGCCAGGTTGCCCATGCAGATGATCTTGGTGCCCGGTCCGGCGCGGGTGATCAGCGTTTTCATTTGCTTGGGCGTCAGGTTTTGCGCCTCATCGATGATCACGTACTTGTTCAGGAAAGTGCGTCCACGCATGAAGTTCATGCTCTTGACCTTGATGCGGCTGCGCACCAGCTCATTGGTCGCCGCGCGCCCCCATTCACCGGCGTTGCCGCCATCGCCTTTGGCCAGAAACTCCAGGTTGTCGTCGAGCGCGCCCATCCACGGGCCCATTTTTTCTTCTTCGGTACCGGGCAGGAAACCGATGTCTTCGCCCACGCTCACCGTGGCGCGGGTCATGATGATTTCGGTGTACCGGCGCTCGTCGAGCACCTGGGTGAGGCCACTGGCCAGAGCCATCAGCGTTTTGCCGGTGCCGGCGGTACCGGTCAGGGTCACAAAATCGACTTCTGGATCCAGCAGCAGGTTGAGCGCGAAATTCTGTTCGCGGTTGCGGCTGGAAACACCCCACACCGCATTTTTCAGATGGGTGAAGTCTTTCAGCGTTTTCAATACCGCCGTTTTGTCGCGGATTTCGGTCACGCGGGCGTACAGCGAAGGCTCACCTGGCGCCTCGAAGTACACAAACTGGTTGATGTAAAACTGGTTCACAGCAGGGCCACTGACCCGGTAGAAGGTGTGGCTGCCGCTTTGCCAACTCTCGATGGTCTTGCTCTGGCGCGTCCAGAAGTCCTGCGGCAGGGCCAAGGCACCGGAGTACAGCAACTCGCCGTCTTCCAGGGTCTTGTCGTTTTCGTAATCTTCGGCCGCCAGCCCCAGGGCGCGGGCCTTGACGCGCATATTGATGTCTTTCGACACCAGGATCACTTCCCGCTTGGGGAATTTGTCGCTCAGCGCCTGCACAACACCCAGAATCTGGTTGTCTGCTTTGCCTTGCGGCAAGCTGCTCGGCAATTGGCTGTTCAGCGGCTCGGTCTGGAAATAGAGCATGCCGCGCGCGGCCTGGTGGCCCGTGACCGCGAGTTTCAGCCCCTTGGCCATGTCGCCGCCTTGCTGGGCGACCAGGGCATCGAGGGTGCGGCTGGTTTGGCGCCCGTTGCGCGCCACTTCGGTCATGCCTTTTTTGTGGCCGTCGAGCTCTTCGAGCACGATCATGGGCAAAAAGATGTCGTGTTCTTCGAAGCGGAACAGGCTGGTGGGATCGTGCAAAAGCACATTGGTGTCGAGAACAAACAAGCGTGCAGCCCCATTTGTCGCGGTTTTTCGGGTGGTCCGGCTGGCACTCTTGACCGGCCTTGCCTGCGCTTGAACTGGTCGCGCTGCAGGTGGTTTGGCCTGCGAAACCGGTTGGGCCACGGGTGGCGGTACCGGCTGGCCGGCCGGCGCACTGCCGCGTGGCAGTTGCTGTGGTGCGGCCTTGCTGGCGATGCTGGCAGCGCTGTCGGTATTTTTGGGCTTGGCCTTGCTGTTGCGAGGGCCGGGGCGTGATTCGGTCTGGACCGGCCGGGCGCTGCGTTGCGGTGGTGCCGTTTGGGCCACGGCGACTTCATCACTTTTGAGGAATTCACTTGAGGCTTTGAGGTTGAATGCCTCAGACGACAGGAGTGCGGCGCGTTTGTTGGGGGCGGGTGGCAGTGGCATGTGAGCTCTGGTGAATCAGCGAGGCGCTGCAAAAGAAAAAGCCGCCGGGAAAACCGGGCGGCTTGACGGGCAGCATGAGCTGCTGCAGAAGGCGGGAGAAAAGGAGGGCGCTGGGTAGCTGCCTGGTGTCATGAAATCATTATGCATGAGTCATGTGGCAGCTTTCCCGATCCGCTGGCTGATTGTGCAATTCCTGCACAACCCGGTCCAAATCAAGCCACTGTCTTGTTCAGCGTTTTGACGGCCTTCAGCACATCTTCAACGTGGCCCGGAACCTTCAGGCCACGCCACTCGGCTGCCAGAACCCCATCGGGGCCAATCAGGAAAGTGCTGCGCTCGATGCCTTTGACTTTTTTGCCATACATGATCTTGTTTTTGACCACGCCAAACATGTGACACATTTTTTCTTCGGTATCGGCGATCAGCTCGAACGGGAGTTCGAGCTTGGCCTTGAAGCTGTCGTGCGAAGTCATGTTGTCGCGTGAAACACCGAAAACTTCGGAGCCAGCTTTGACAAAATCCTTGTATTTGTCACGGAATTGCATTGCTTCCGTGGTGCATCCGGGCGTATTGTCTTTTGGGTAAAAATACAAGACGATGGTCTGTCCCAGGTGAGTCTGGTTGCTGACCTTGATGCCACCGGTGGCCATCGACTCGAATTCCGGGATGGGTTTATTGACAACGACTGCCATACTGCGTGGACCCCTGACGTAAGTTGTTGAAAGTTCGTTGCCCTCACGCCTGGCTCATTTGAATCCAAATGAATTCCTTTGACTGACAGTGTCAGCCGAAGGCCTGTGGCGGGAACAATCCGGTATTTTAACCTGAAGCGGTTGTTCTAGCCAGTACATGCCCGCTTCCCCCCATGTCGGGGAGGGTTCAGTCGCCAATGATCAGTGCGCTGACCACCCGGCGTCCCTCGGCAACCAGTATGTTGAACGTGCGGCATGCAGCAGCCGTGTCCATGGTTTCAACGCCAATACGGCGCTCGATGAGGGTGCGCATCAAGGCTGGCTGGGCAAAACGCAAGCGTTTTCCACTGCCGAAAATCACCAGTTCGGGTGGTTCGGGCATGGCGCCGATCAGGCGCTCGAAATGCGATGCCGTGAGCGCTTCGAAGGCGGCGCAGTCCCACGGCTGTACCTGGCCTGCTGATGTCAGCACCAGGCTGTTTTCATGGCGCTCGCCATTGATGGCCACCCAGCCCTCGCCGAGGGCGGTGATGCTGAGCGAGTCGGGCTTGTCGGCGTGGAACTTCATGGGGAAAAGTGGGGCTGCCGCTGAGGCGGGGCACCGTTTGAACTGTGGTCAAATTGAAAGCAGGTTTGCGCGCAGGCAGCTTCAAATATAGCGCTCCTGTGTCAAATCGGTCGTCAATGTCATTTTTACCGCTCCCTGGAGGGCAATTGAAACCCATTCAGAAATCCGCCAAGCTGGCCAATGTGCTCTACGACGTTCGTGGTCCGATTGTGGACGCCGCGAAAAAAATGGAGGACGAAGGGCAGAAGATCATCAAGCTCAATATCGGCAACCTCGCGGTGTTCGGTTTTGACGCGCCTGAAGAGATTCAGCAGGACATGATCCGCAACCTGCCCGACTCGGCCGGGTATTCGGACAGCAAAGGCATTTTTGCGGCGCGCAAGGCGGTGATGCATGAAACGCAGCGCCAGGGCATTGCCGGCGTGACGCTGGATGACATCTATCTGGGCAATGGGGCGAGCGATTTGATCGTGACCGCCACCAACGCCTTGCTCGATGAAGGTGATGAACTGCTGGTTCCAGCGCCTGACTACCCGTTGTGGACGGCTGCGACAAGCCTGTCTGGCGGGCAACCCGTTCATTACCAATGCGATGAGTCGAAAGGCTGGACCCCCAACCTTGACGACATGCGCAGCAAGATCACCGACCGCACCAAGGGCATTGTGGTGATCAATCCCAACAACCCGACGGGCGCGTTGTACCCGGATGCCATCTTGATGGGCATTGTCGAGATTGCCCGCGAACATGGGCTGGTGATCTTTGCCGATGAGGTCTACGACAAAGTGCTTTACGACGACGTCAAGCACACCCCTATCGCCAGCCTGAGCACCGATTTGCTCATACTGACCTTCAATTCGTTGAGCAAGGCTTACCGTTCGTGCGGCTACCGTGCTGGCTGGATGGTGGTCTCGGGCAACAAGGAAGCGGCGGCCGACTACATCGAAGGCCTGAACATGCTGGCCAACATCAAGCTGGGCTCCAACGTGCCCGGTCAGTGGGCGATCCAGACCGCTTTGGGCGGATACCAGAGCATCAAGGACCTGGTTTGCGAAGGCGGTCGTCTGCGCCGTCAGCGTGATCTGGCCTACCAGTTGATCACCGCGATTCCGGGCGTGAGCTGCGTCAAACCCGATGCGGCGCTCTATATGTTCCCCAAGCTGGACCCTGCCGTGTATCCGATTGCGGATGACCGGCAGTTTTTCATGGAGCTGTTGAAAGAGACGCGCGTGATGCTGGTGCAGGGTTCGGGCTTCAATTACCCGGACAACCAGCATTTCCGCATCGTGTTCTTGCCGCACGAAGACGACTTGCGCGAAGCCATCGGTCGCGTGGCGAAGTTTCTTGAAGGCTGGCGCAAGCGCCGCAGCAGCTGAGCCGCATGAATGGGCGCCGTCTTGAACATCCAGGTCAGGCGTGAGCACCCATACCCTTGCACATCGTTTCCCCCAGGCGCCTGTTGGCGCCATCGTTGATCAAAGAGAGTGACCGATTTATGAAACCCATCCAAGTAGGCCTGTTGGGCTTGGGCAATGTGGGCGGTGGCGTGTACGAAGTGCTGCGCCGCAACCAGGAAGAGATTCAACGGCGTGCCGGTCGTGGCATTGAGGTCGCCATGGTGTCGCGCCGCGATGTGGCCAAAGCCAGGGCCATGGTGGGGCATACCGCGCAGGTCGTTGCCGACCCGCGGGCCGTGATTGCCAACCCGGATATCGATATCGTCGTTGAACTCATCGGCGGCTACGACCTGGCCCGGGAACTCGTGCTGGAAGCCATTGCGGCTGGCAAGCATGTGGTGACCGCGAACAAGGCGTTGCTGGCGATGCACGGGACCGAGATTTTTGCCGCAGCACATGCCAAAGGCGTGATGGTGGCCTTTGAAGCGGCCGTTGCCGGGGGCATTCCCATCATCAAGGCGCTGCGCGAGGGCCTCACGGCCAACCGCATCGAGTGGATCGCCGGCATCATCAATGGCACGACCAACTTCATCCTCTCTGAGATGCGAGACAAGGGATTGGACTTTGGTGTTGTGCTGAAAGAGGCCCAGCGTCTGGGTTATGCAGAAGCCGATCCGACGTTTGACATCGAAGGGGTGGACGCCGCACACAAGCTCACGCTGATGAGCTCGATTGCCTTTGGTATTCCGGTTCAGTTTGGAAAGGCCTATACCGAGGGCATCACCCAGTTGAGCTCGATCGACATACGGTATGCCGAGCAACTGGGCTACCGCATCAAGCTGCTGGGCGTCACCAAGCGCACAAGCGCAGGCATCGAATTGCGGGTGCACCCTTGCCTGGTACCAAGCAAGCGGCTGATTGCCAATGTGGAAGGCCCCATGAATGCCGTGTTGGTGCAAGCCGATGCGGTGGGCACCACCCTGTACTACGGCAAAGGCGCCGGCAGCGAGCCGACCGCCAGCGCCGTGATCGCCGATCTGGTGGACATCACCCGCCTTCACACCGCCGATCCGCAAAACCGTGTGCCACACCTTGCTTTTCAGCCCGATGCCATGAGCGACTTGGCCGTGCTGCCGATGAGCGAGGTGGTCACCAGCTTTTACCTGCGGTTGCGGGTGGCCGATGAGGCGGGTGTGCTGACCAAGGTCACCGGCTTGCTCGCGGCGGGTGGCATCAGCATCGATGCGGTGTTGCAGCGCGAGGCCGATCAGGTGGGTGGGGAGGGTGCCACGTCGACCGATCTCATCATCCTGACGCACGATGTCAAAGAGGGTGCAATGAACGAAGTGATCGCTCAAATGCAGGCCCTGCCTTCCGTGCTGGCGCCGATCACGCGCATCCGCAAAGAAGAGCTCAACTGAGCGGTATGCGGGGCGCTGGCCAGTGAGCACGCGCCCGCCATTGCTGCCATTTGCGGGCCTGTCGGCGAGCTATTTCGCCCACATCGGGTTCTTCAACCCGTACCTGCCGCTGTGGCTCAAGGAGCTGGGATTTGGGCTGATTGCCATCAGCCTGCTGACCTCGGTGCAATCGGCCACACGCCTGTTTGCGCCCTATGCCTGGGGCACGCTGAGCGACCGCACCGGGGAGCGTGTGAAGCTGCTTCGCTATGGGGCCACAGCGGCCCTGGTTTTCTCCGCCGCGCTGTGGTTTCCGCTGAGTGGCCTGGCCATGTTCGCGGTGTTGTTGCTGATGTTCACCCATACCAGTGCGATGATGCCCATGAGTGAGGCCGCACTGGCGCATCTGGTGAGCCAGGGTGGGGTGTTCGACGCCCGCCGCTATGGCCGGGTGAGGCTTTGGGGCTCGATGGGCTTTCTTGTGACCGTGGTGCTGGCCGGCTGGTGGTTCGAGCGCTTTGGCATGGAAGATTTCCCGGCGTGGACGGGGGTGACGCTCGCAGCTGTGGTGGTCAGTGTCTGGCTGTTGCCGGATACCAAAGAACCCACACATTCCGCCGAATCCCATCCCGATATTCGCCCGGTGTTGCGCCTGCCTGCGGTGCGCTGGTTCTTCGCCTCGGTGTTCTTCCATGTGCTGGCCCACATCTTTATCTACGTTTTCTTTTCTCTCTATCTGGACTCGCTGGGCTACAGCAAGGCGGTGATCGGATTGCTGTGGGCGGTGTCGGTGGTGATCGAAATCGGCTGGTTCTTCACCCAGGGCCGTTGGCTCCCCAGGCTGTCGCTGACCGGCTGGCTGGTGCTGGCCTCGGCCCTGATGGCCCTGCGCATGGTCTTGACCGCTGGTTTGCCGCTGGTGTGGCCTTTGTTGCTGCTGGCCCAGGCGATGCATGCGATCACCTTCGCCGCTCACCACACGGTGTGCATTGCTTTGCTGTCGCACCATTTCCCGGGACGCTTGCGCGGGCGTGGACAGGCGCTGTACGCCGTGGTTGGCTACGGATTGCCGGGGCTGATCGGTGGGCTGGGAGGCGGGCTGCTGAGCTCGGCGCTGGGCTTGTCCAGTGTGTTCTGGTTGTCGGCCGGGTGCGCCGTGGTCGCCGGCGGTTGCGCATGGCGATTGCGGCGGCTGGCACATGTTGCCACTCCAGCCTGACGGTTCGGCCCCGTTCGGCTCGCTTGATGTGCCAAACCCCCACTTCGGTCGGGGTTAAGAACGGGGCCCAATGCAGGGGAGGCAAAACGGACATTAACCTTTTGGCGGGAAGCGCCGGCATGCCGCCGTCACTCCAGCGATCAACAGGAGACACCCCATGCTGAATTTGACTGTCAACGGTCAAGCCGCGTCGGTCGATGCCGATCCCGACATGCCCCTGCTCTGGGCGATTCGGGAAGACCTGCAACTCACCGGGACCAAATTCGGTTGTGGCATGGCGCTGTGCGGGGCCTGTACGGTGCACATCGACGGGCAAGCCGTGCGCTCCTGCACCACGCCGGTGTCCGCTGCGGCTGGCAAGAAGGTGACCACCATCGAGTTCATGGGAACCACCCCTGCAGGCAAGGCCGTGCAGGCGGCATGGGTGAAACACGATGTGCCGCAATGTGGTTATTGCCAGTCGGGCCAGATCATGAGCGCCACGGCGCTGCTCGCCGGCAATGGCAAGCCCAGTGACGCCGAGATCGATTCGGCCATGAGCGGCAACATCTGCCGCTGCGGAACCTACAACCAGATCAAGGCGGCCATCAAAGATGCTGCGGTTGCCTTGAAAGCGGGGGCCTGATCATGAACACATTTGATGCACCCGATATCGACAAGCCAGCTGGCCTGACGAGGCGCGGCCTTCTGGCCAGCGCAGGCGCAGCACTCGTGGTCGGCTTTACGCTGCCGCGCAGCGGTCGGGCGCTGGCCGCTTCCGACACGCCTTTTGCGCCCAATGCCTGGTTGCGCATCACGCCCGACAACCGCATCACGGTGATTTGCGGTTCTTCGGAAATGGGCCAGGGCGTGCTCACCGCGATTCCCCAGCTCATGGCCGAGGAGCTCGACGCCGACTGGAGCGCGGTCACCGTGGAGCAGGCGCCGGTGAGTGCGGCGTTCAACAACCCGGCTTTTGGCATGCAGGCGACCGGCGGTTCCACCACCATTCGCGGACATTGGGATGTGATGCGCAACGCTGGCGCAACAGCCCGAGCCATGCTGGTTGCCGCGGCTGCAGAGCAATGGAAGGTGCCGGTTGCAGAGTGCCGCACGGCATTGGGTGAGGTGATTCACGGCAGCGGCAAGAAGCTGACCTATGGCGCTCTCGCGGAAGCGGCCAGCCGCCAGAAACCGCCCGAAAAGGTGGCGCTGAAAGACCCGAAAGATTTCAAGATCATCGGCCAGCGCAAGAAGCGTCTCGATACCGTGGGCAAGACCGATGGGTCAGCCCGGTACGGTATCGATGTGAGCCTGCCGGGGATGTTGGTGGCTGTGATGGCACGAGCGCCGCTGCCGGGTGCCAAAGTGGTGAAGGTCGACGACAGTCTGGCCAAAGCGGTCAAGGGCGTGAAACAGGTGATCACCCTGCCCAGCGGCGTGGCCGTTTTGGCTTCGGGCTACTGGGCCGCGAAGAAGGGGCGCGATGCGTTGAAGGTCGACTGGGATCTGGGGGCTGGCACCGGGCTGTCCTCTGCCAAGGTCACCGCGATGCTGACGGAGGGCGCATCGGCCCCGGGCGCTGTGGCCAAAAAGGAAGGTGATGAAGCGGCCAAAGCCGAGCGCTTGGTGGAAGCCACCTATGAAGCGCCTTACCTGGCCCACGCCTGCATGGAGCCCATGAACTGCACCGCCTGGGTGAAGCCCGGTAGCGTGGAGGTTTGGGCGGGGACACAGAGCCAGGGGCCGGTGCAGGGCATCCTGAGCCAGGTGGCCGCGGTGGATGCCGGCAGTGTCAAGGTCAACACGATGATGCTGGGTGGCGGTTTCGGTCGCCGTTTTGCGCCCGATTTTGTGATCGACGCGACGCTGCTCTCAAAAATGAGTGGCTCGCCTGTGAAATTGATCTACAGCCGTGAAGACGACATGGCCGCAGGCTTCTACCGGCCCGCCTCGGTGGCGAAATTCACCGGCGGGCTGGATGCAGCGGGCAAGGTCACCGTGCTGAAGGTCGGTGTGGGAACGCCTTCGATCATGGCTGCTTCGGGCTTCATGAAGATTCCCGACAACGGCGTGGACAGTTTTGCCATGGAGGGTATTGCCGATCACCCATACGACGTGGCCAACCAGCGCATCGCGTTTGGTCGCAAGGAACCAGGGCCCAACGTGTGGTTCTGGCGCTCGGTGGGCCATTCGCAAAATATCTTCTTCATGGAGAGCTTTGTCGACGAGTTGGCCGCAGCAGCAGGCAAGGATCCGTTTGAATTCCGCCGGGCCATGCTCGACAAGCAGCCTCGCTACAAAAAGGTGCTGGAAGTCGCTGCGGATAAAGCGGGTTGGGGCTCGCCCTTGCCGGCCGGCGTGTTCCGCGGTATTGCCGTGGCGCAGAGCTTTGGCAGCTATGTGGCGGAAGTGGCGGAGGTGTCGGTGAATGCCGATGGCCGGCCGCGGGTGCACCGTGTGGTGGCCGCTGTGGACTGCGGCATGACGGTCAACCCCACCATCATCGAGCGCCAAATCGAAGGTGCGATCGTGTTTGGATTGAGTGCCGCGCTCTACGGCAAGATCACTTTGAAAGACGGTCGCGTCGAGCAGGGCAACTTTCATGATTACCCCGTTCTGCGCAGCAACGAGATGCCCGGGGTTGAAGTGCACATTGTGCCCAGCACAGAAAAACCCGGGGGCATCGGCGAGCCGGGCACGCCGCCCATCGCACCGGCTGTGGCCAACGCCCTGTTTGCTGCGACCGGCAAACGTTTGCGCAGCCTGCCATTCGACGCGGAGCAGCTGAAAAAGGCCTGAACGCCTCTGGCGCCGCTTGCCGGGAAGCCGCGAGTGGTCTCTTCGCAAGGCTTCAGGCCTGGGTGTCGAGCAGTGCGCCGAGCATGCGGTCTTCTGCTTCAACCGAGCGAAGGTTCGCCGCAAAGTTGTAGACGCTCATGTGCTGCGTCACCATGTCTTCGGCCAAGCGACCGAAATCAGCGCCGTTCGCAGCGGCGGTTTGCGGCTCTTGAGCGATCTGCACCATGACGCCGCCCGATCCCGCCTGCGCCGTTTGTGTCACGGTCTGGCGTTGAAAGCCGGGCGTCCGGGCGTTGGCCACGTTGTGTGCCGTGGTGTCCAGCTGCATTTGTGCGGCGCGCATGCCGCTCAGGCCGGTGGAGGAAATGGACATGGTCAGATCAGGCGATGGATGCGATGGCAATGAAAGAGCGGGGGCTCAACTGGCTATCGACCGATCACCTGGCAACTGAAACACAATGGCCTGCATACCGACGAACGGTGCATCAAGGCCTGTTGGGCCACCATTTTCAGTGGCTTTTTTGATGCGCAACGCACCATGGACAACCTGTGTGAAAAAGCCCTAGTGGCTGGGTGTCGACAGGGTCAGGTCAATGGGGCCGTACCAGGCCGTGACCGATGCGCCCGAGTTGTTCGAGTCGGTCATCAGACTCAGCCCAACCATGGCGCCCGGCTCTTCGCCGAAAGCCATGCGGAAGTCGGCCTCAACGTCGCGCTCGAAATCCACCCACTGGTTCAGCCGCTGCGGCCCCGACTCGACCACGATCTGGCGGATGCGGTCGGTGTAGGGGTTGGGAATCACACTGCCTGCCGGGTAGCGGCTGTCCCACACATACATGATCGACGCGTACGGCAGCGGTTTGCCCGCAATCAGACTTGAGAGCTCGGACACGAGGTGGTCGCGTGCGGCCCACTTGCCATTGAAGCGGTCGCCAGAAAAACTCAATACCAGTCGTGCGACCGCGTCATCAGTGCCTTTCTTGCTCAGGTCAAAGCCGGTATTCAAGGCAGGCACGAACCAGGAAAAGCGAAAACGTTGCGCCAGTTCGCCCGGCTGGGGATTCAGGGCCAGACTCAGCGTGCTGTTGGAGCCCTCGGCCAATGCCTTGATCGCTGGGCGGCCCTCGTATTCCATTGCTTGATACAGCGTGGGGCGGCGCTTCACAAACAACTGGTGTTGCCACTGCGCTGCGGGTCCGGCTCCTTCAATGTGGTTGCTCGTCTGCCATGCCGTGCCGTCAATGGCCATCGGGCGCAGCGCTGGCTGAGGGTCTTCCCGGGTCAGTTCATCAGGCTTTCCATCTGCCGATGGCGGGGTGCTGGCGCAGGCTGCCAGCCACAAAGCAAGAACGGCAGAGGAAGAGGCTCGCGCGAGGCGGGCAAGCATGGCGGACGTGTGCATGGTGTCAAGGGGATGGGCGATCGGGCTGCTTTCAAGCCACAGGGAAGCGGGTCCATATTGTGCTCGGCCTGGCCTGGTTTCTGCCGTATCGAAATGTTTGCACACACGCTTCGGGTAGCCGCTGTTCGTGCCTGCATTGGCCTTGACTCACTGCCGCTGGAAGTCCCGTTTTTTGCAACGGCCCAGGCCGTTGGCGGGGGGAGGGGGGAGGCAAATGGCACACAACAGGCGACTTGTGAAGCGGTCTCACCACAAAAACTGTGAATAAGTCACGGTTTCATGGGGCCGTGTTTCACAGCGCATTTTTTCTGACCGCCATACGCTTGTCCCATCGAATGAAGGAGGCGGGTGCCATGCGGACAGTTACCTTGATGAGCCACGCAGAACACCGGATGGCCTTGAGCGCATGGGACCCGCAAGCCTTGGTCAGGCGGGTTTCTGCCTGTTGGGTCTTCCAGTGCGGTGACCTGTGGGGGCCGCTTGAACGGCCCGTCCTGCCCATCCGGTGGCGGCTTGCCGATCCGGGGTGGTGACCATGCGCCGCGTTGTTCCCTTCCGTGCGCGCCGAAGCTGGCTGGGCGATCTGCCTGTCCTCGGACAGTCATCGGTTTTCAGCGCATTCGGAGTCGGTGTCAAAGCGAGAAGCCGGTTGTGGTTCGCCGGTTCTGATGCAGGTGGGGGAGTGCGTGATGAGTGAGGCCGAGGCTTTGGCGTCGATGCTCAGGTCGAACACCTCGCTGCGCGAGGGAGGCGAGGTCGCGCGCCCGGCAACCCCAGTGCAGACGCCTGACAGGCGCGCGCCATTGCTGCAGTTTGCCGGGCTGTCAGCTGGCTATTTCGCCCACATCGGATTTTTTAACCCCTACCTGCCTCTGTGGCTTCAGGAACTGGGTTTCAGCCTGATTGCGATCAGCCTGCTCTCGTCGGTGCAGTCGGCCACCCGCCTTTTCGCGCCTTACGCCTGGGGCATTCTGAGCGACCGCACGGGAGAATGCGTCAAGCTCTTGCGCTATGGCGCCACCGCTGCGCTGGTGCTCTCGGTGGCGCTGTGGTTTCCGCTGGGTGGTGTCGGCATGTTCACCGTGTTGTTGCTGATGTTTGCCCATACCAGCGCCATGATGCCGATGATCGAGGGCGCATTGGCGAATCTGGTCAGTCAGGGTGGCGCATTTGATGCCGGGCGCTATGGCCGGGTGAGGTTGTGTGGTTCGCTCGGATTCTTGATGGCGGTGATGGGCGCTGGCTGGTGGTTTCAGCGTTTTGGCATGTCGCACTTCCCTGCATGGGTCGGCGCTACCCTTGTCGCTGTGGTGTTCAGCGCGTGGCTTCTGCCAGACCAGAAGGACCCCGATCACAGTGTAAAAACCCACCCCGATATCTGGCCGGTGCTGCGTCAGCCGGTTGTGCGCTGGTTTTTTTCTGCGGTGTTTTTCCATGTGCTGTCGCACATCTTTGTATTCATTTTTTTCTCCCTGTACCTCGACTCGCTGGGCTACGAAAAATCGGTGATCGGCCTGTTGTGGGCGGTGTCGGTGCTGATCGAGATCGGCTGCTTTTTTACGCAAGGGCGCTGGTTGTCAAAGCTCCCGCTCACGGCCTGGCTGGTCCTGGCTTCTGCCTTGATGGTGGTGCGCATGGGGCTCACGGCGGGGTTGCCGCTGGTATGGCCCCTGTTGTTGTTGGCGCAGGCCATGCACGCCATCACTTTTTCGACCCACCATACGGTGTGTATTGCCATGCTCTCCCAGCACTTCCCGGGGCGCTTGCGTGGACGGGGGCAGGCGCTGTACACCGTGGTGGGCTATGGCCTGCCAGGGGTCATCGGTGGCCTGGGCGGCGGGGTGCTCAGCTCAAATTTTGGACTGGGCAGCGTGTTCTGGCTATCGGCGGTCGTGGCAATGGTGGCGTTGGGGTGCACGTGCCGGTTGCGGCGCCTGCAGCGACATCCGCGCAACAGACAAAGCCGGCACGACCAGCCAGTGGGCGGTTGATCAGGCCGTTTTCGATGCGGCCTTGCGCACCAGCGCTTCCAGGGCCATGCGGTAGCCGTCGGTGCCAAAGCCCACCACGATGCCAGCGGCAGCTGGCGAAATGTAGGAGTGGTGGCGGAAGGCTTCGCGGGCGTGCACGTTGGAGATGTGTACCTCGATCACCGGCAGCGGCTTGACGCCCTGGATGGCATCGAACAAGGCCACCGAGGTGTGGGTGAACGCGCCGGGGTTGAACACGGCACCGATCAAGTCGCCCGCGGCGAAGCGCTGGCCTGCGGCGTGGATCTGGTCGATCAAGGCGCCTTCGTGGTTGCTTTGAAAACACTCGGCCTTGTAGCCCAGGGCTTGCGCTCCTTCGGCGAACTGGGCCTCTACATCGGCCAGTGTGGTCGCGCCATACACGGCGGGCTCTCGCGTGCCTAGCAGGTTGAGGTTGGGGCCGTTGAGCAGCAGAATGGTTTTCATGTCGGGTCCGAACAGAAGGTTTGGCGCTTAGCTTATCCGAATGAAGCTTCGACAGCGTCAGGTTGTTGGCACGTGCAGGGCGCGCAAGGTCTGCGTGCCTTGCCACAGGGCGCCGGGCGCAAGGAGGTGTGGCTCGCCTATGAGCGCGGCCTCCACGCACATGAAACGGTCATGGTCGGTATCGGGCAGATCGACCATGGCGCTGGCGCCATCCGGGCCTGGATTCCAGACCACCGTGTCGGGCCAGCCGTGTTGAGTCAACGCCATTTCGCCCATTGCAGTGGTGAGTGTCAACGGCTGCCTGGCGTTGAAGTAGATGCGATCGATCGCATCCCTGGGTTGAACCGTGGCATTCGTTCCGTGTACCAAAAGGCCAGCTTGAAGCGTGTCTTCGTAAGCCAGGTTTTGCAGGCCGTCCAGTTCAACGGAGTTCAAAGGCCCCGCTGCAAGGTAGGTGTGCAAAGCGGCACAGAAATGCCAGGGCACGGTGCCGGTGTTGTTGGCGGTGAACCGCATTTCGAGCTGCCATGGGGTCAATGTGACCTGCAAGGTGCAATGGAAAAGGTGTGGCCATAGTGCAAGAGTGGCATCGGATTCGCTCAACGCCAGTGTGGCCATCGTTGCTGCCTCCTGCCCGTCTTGCGGGGCGACACAACGCCAGGGCTGGGTTCTTGCGAAGCCGTGACGCACCAGCGGCCCGCGCAAGGAAAATTGCGGAAACACCACGGGCACGCCGCCGCGCACGGGCTGTTCCCCACCCAAAGGCGACAGCGGGCTGAGGTAGAGGCGCTCTTGCCCGGCAGGGTCGATCCATGAAACCACTTGCCCGCCTTGCAGCAAGATGACCGCGCTGCCCGCCTCAGGGCTGTGCAAACGAATGGCTTCTGCGCCTTGGAACGTGATGGGTGTGCAGTGGATCATCGGAGGGAGCCGGTTCAGGTGAGTGGCACAGTGAGGCGCTGGATCACGGTTTGGGTGTCGGGGCGAACGCCGCGCCACCAGGCAAACGCCTCGGCCGCTTGCTCCACCAGCATGCCCACGCCATCGGCGATGCGGCCAACGCCAGCCGCCCGGGCCTGTTTCAAAAACGGCGTGAGACCTTTGCCGTAGACCATTTCGTAGGCCAGGGCGTTGGGCGCAAAAACCCCAGCGGGCAGCGGCAGGCTGGCTTGCGATAAACCAGTGGATGTGGCGTTGATCACCACGTCAAACGACTCCCCCGCCAGTGCCTCGTACCCCCCGGTTTGCAGCACAGCGTGGCCGTCAAAAACGCGGGCCAGTTGGTGGGCGGTTTCAGCGGTGCGGTTGGCGATTGCGAGCAGGGCCGGGCGCTGCAGGGCAATGGGCAGAATCGCGCCCCGGGTGGCGCCGCCCGCGCCACAAATCAATACCCGTTTGCCTGCCAGCGCTGTGCCCAGGTTGCGCTGGATATCGTTGACCAGGCCCACGCCATCGAAGTTCTCCGCCCAGATGCGATCGCCTTCAAACTTCAAGGCGTTGGCCGCACCGGCCAACAGTGCGCTGTCGGCCGGATCGGTGGCGAGTTCAAATGCCTGCAGCTTGAAGGGCATGGTGACATTGGCGCCCAGGCCACCTTCGGCGCGAAACCGTGCGAGCGTTGCAGTGAAGCTTTCGAGCGGGGCTTCGATCGCGGTGTATGCAATGTCCTGTTTCGTTGCCTGTGCAAACAGGCTGTGAATCAGCGGCGACTTGCTCTGAACAATGGGATTGCCGAAAACGGCATAGCGGTCGGTCATGGGTGCATGAAGGAGAAGTGGACGGGCGGTTGTCATTGTCGCCCAAGGCCCCCAATGACCACGCTGGGATTGGGTCTTGTCGGAATGCCAGTGGCATGCCACTGCCGGTCGGTCTTACCATCGGGGCATGACTACTTCACTCAAAATCGATTTCGTGTCCGATGTCACCTGCCCGTGGTGTGCCGTGGGCCTGGGCGCCCTGGAGCAGGCGCTGGCCAAGCTCAGAGCCGAAGTTTCGGCCGACATCCACTTTCAGCCCTTTGAACTCAACCCCCACATGGGCGCCGAGGGGCAAGACGCCAGCGAACACCTGACCGAAAAATACGGCTCCACGCCCGAGCAGCAAGCCCAGATCCGCGAATCCATCCGCCAGCGTGGTGCAGAAGTGGGTTTTGAATTCAAGGCCGAAGGCCGTGGCCGCGTGTGGAACACTTTTGACGCCCACCGCTTGCTGCAGTGGGCTGAAGTAGAGGGCGCTGCTGGTCAGCAGCCTGCGCTGAAGAAAGCCTTGCTCAAGGCCTGCCACGGCCGCGCAGAAAACATGTCGTCGCACGCGATCCTGGCCGATGTGGCCGAATCCGTCGGCCTGGACCGCGAGCGCGCTGAGGCGATTCTGGCCAGCGACGAGTTTGCGGCGCAAGTGCGCGAGCGCCAGCAGTTTTACGCCCGCGCCGGCATCCGCTCGGTGCCCGCCATCATCATCAACGACAAACACCTGATCTCGGGTGGGCAACCGGCCGAGGTGTTTGAGCAGGCGTTGCGGCAGATTGCTGCCGAAGCCTGACAGCGCCCTCATGTCTGGCCAGGCCGCTGGATTGCCTTCTGTCACGGGGATGCATTGCGAGTTCCCCGTCTGAACCGGTCCAGCCTCTGTGTCGGGAGGCCCGCGATGCTGAGGATCGAGGGCATTGCTTTTTTGAAGCTGGACGCAGTGGGGCATGTGGGTGTCGCTGTTGAAAGTGCGCCCGACCGTTCCCCCCCTTCCCGTCAACCTATAGAAGCCCATCTTGAGCACTGAACCCAACCCCACCCGTTTTGGCAGCGGCCAGGCCGTTCGCCGCCTTGAAGACGAAAGCCTGCTGGCTGGCGCTGGCCGTTACGCCGATGACCAGAGCTTGCCGGGCCAGGCCCATCTCGTCTTCGTTCGTTCGCCGTACCCCCATGCGGCCATTCGCTCCGTTGACACCGATGCGGCAGCGGCCATGCCTGGCGTGCTGCGCGTGTTCTCCGGAGCCGATCTGGTGGCCGCAGGCGTCAAGCCGATGCCCGGCGCTGCCGCCTTCAAGCGTGCCGACGGCGCCGATTGCGCAACGCCGCCCCGGCGAGCCCTTGCGTATGAGCGCGCCCGCTTCGTTGGTGAGCCGGTGGCGGCTGTGGTTGCCGAGACGCTTCAACAGGCCCGGGATGCCGCTGAGGCCGTGATGGTCGATTACGACGACCTGCCCATGGTGGTCGATCTCAAGGGCGCCACAGCCGAAGGCGCGCCGCTGCTGTGCGATGAGGGCACCGGCAACATTGCCGCCGAAATTCGCTACGGCAGCGCAGACGCCACGGCCGCCGCTTTCGCCCAGGCCAGCCACGTGGTCAAGCTGGACATCACCAACCAGCGCGTGGTTGCGCTGACCATCGAGCCGCGCACGGTGTCCGTCGACCATGACGCCACCACCGGGCGTCTCTTGATTCGGATGAGCACGCAAATGCCCTCGGGCGTGCGCGATGCGGTCTGCAACGCCATCGGCCTGGCGAAGGAAAGCGTGCGCGTGGTGGTGGGCGATGTGGGCGGTGGCTTCGGCATGAAAACCGGTGCCTACCCCGAAGACATCGCGGTTGCTTATGCCGCTCATGCCTTGCAGCGCTCCGTGAAATGGGTGGCCGATCGCAGCGAAGAATTCGTTTCTTCCTCCCATGGTCGCGACGTTGAGTCGCACGCCGAACTGGCGTTCGACGCCAGCGGAAAGATTCTCGGCCTGCGGGTTCATTCCCACGCCAACGTGGGGGCTTATGCCACGGGCACCGGCGTGGCGATCCAGTTGCTGCTCGGGCCCTGGGTGCAAACCAGCGTCTACGACATCCAGACCATCGACTTCCATCTGAAGGCCGTGCTGACCAACACGGCACCCACCGGGGCTTACCGCGGCGCCGGCCGGCCCGAAGCCATCTTCACCATCGAGCGCCTGATGGACGAAGCCGCGCGCCAGACCGGTATCGACCGCGTCGAACTGCGCCGCCGCAACTTCATCCAGCCAGAGCAGATGCCCTACACCATCGCCATGGGGCAGGTTTACGACACGGGCGCCTTTGAGTCCATCATGGACCAGGGTCTGGCGCTGGCCGACTGGAGCGGCTTCGACGCCCGCGCCGCCACTTCGGCGAAATTAGGCAAGCAGCGCGGCCTGGGCATCGCAACCTTCCTGGAGTGGACCGGCGGCAACGTGTTCGAAGAGCGCGTCACCGTGGCCATCAAGGCGGGCGCAACGCCCGAAGACGACGGCATCATCGAAGTCTTCTCCGCCGTCAACGCGATGGGGCAGGGTATTGCCACCTCGCTGGCGCAACTCGCGGTCGATGCGTTTGGCGTGCCAATCGAGCGGGTGCGCATCGTATTGGGCGACACCGACCGTGGCGATGGCTTCGGCAGCGCAGGATCGCGCTCGCTGTTCACCGGTGGCTCGGCCGTGCGCATTGGCGCCGAGCGAACCATTGATAAAGCCCGGCAACTCGCGGCCAAAGAATTTGAAGCCGCCGCCGACGATGTGGTGTATGCCAACGGCGTCTTTACCGTCGCCGGTACCGACCTCACGCTCGACCTTTTCGCGCTGGCCGGCAAGCAGCCCGAGAGCGAAATTTTCATGGAATCGACCAGCGCCGTCGCAGGCCCCTCCTGGCCCAACGGCTGCCACATCTGCGAAGTTGAAATCGACCCGGCAACGGGCGAGGTGGCCGTGGTGGCCTACAGCTCGGTCAACGACGTGGGGCGCGTGGTCAATCCGATGATCGTGCGCGGCCAGCTCGAAGGCGGGGCCGTTCAAGGCATCGGCCAGGCGCTGTATGAACACATGGTGTACGACGTGGAAACCGGCCAACCGATCACCGGCAGTCTGATGGACTACGCCGCGCCCCGCGCCGATGTGCTCACTTCGATGTTCCGCATGGAAATGGACGAATCGACTCCTTGCAAAAACAACCCGCTGGGTGTGAAAGGCGTCGGCGAACTCGGCACCATCGGCGCCACGCCAGCCATCGTCAACGCGGTGGCCGACGCCTTCGCGCGCAACGGACTGGCGGCGCGAACACCCCACCTGCAGATGCCGCTGAGCCCGGCGCGCCTCTGGCAGGCGATGCAACCGTTGTCGGGCTGAGTTCGACAAGCGGGGAAGCCGCTTCGATCTGCGGGGCCGAGCCTCAGGTGTGCACCACGGTGCCCATGACCACGCGGTGACCGCGTCCCAGCCAGTCGAGCGCGGTGCGGAGGACGTCGATGTCGATGTCGATGCTGTTCACGATGAGGCGCTTCCTGTTCGGGGCGTCGTGGGTGGGGTCGACCGGAAGAGGTGTTGAGCGGTTTCCCGTGCCAGCACCGCCAGCAGGGTGAGCCCGGCCAGCGCACTGAGTCCGCCATAGGCCAGTGCCAGGGCCTGTGGGCCCATGGTCGGGCTCCACGCGCCGACGGTGATCAGCAGTGCCGGGCCGCCCAGCGGCGCCCAGCGCACAGCCTGTTGCCGGACGAGACCTGTCTGCACGGGGGCATGGGCGGGTACCGGCAGCGCCCAGGCCAGCGCGAGCAAGACCATGCCCACCATGCCGTTGGCCGGCGTCTGTTCCATCCACAGCAGCAATCCGCCTGCCAGCACCAGCGCCAACGGCAGAGCCCGTCGCGCCATGGGTGGCAATTGATGTGGAACCAGTTCCAGGCGCACCAGACCCGGCAACAGGGCCATGAGCAGCAGATGCAGCCCGACCACTGTCGGCGTGGACCAGCCAGCGTTGGCACACCAGGCGCTGCCCAGCCAGAGTGATCCCATCATCAGGCCCATGGCGGTCTGGGGCAGGCTGCCCGTGGCCGTCAACGGCGCGGGGGAGCGGCAAGGCGAAGCGGGCAACGTGGCGCTGGCGAGCAGAGCGCCACCGAGCAGCACCAGCGATACGGGCAAGCCAGTCAATGGTTGGGCGACAGGCATCACCAGCACCGACCCGCTGATCAACGCTGCGAGCACCGGCGGCCAGCCGGCCCAGGGGCGCCGGCAACGGTTGGCGGTGGCGGCTGTGGCATCGAGCGCGGCCGACCACGCTGCCCACAGCGCAGCCAGCGCCATCAGCATCCAGAACGAAGCGGGTCCGGCATCGGACCGCGCGACAAAGCCCGCACCGGCGGCAGCGAGCACGCCCAGGGACAAGGTCGTTCGGCGCGCTGGCGCTTCACGCCACATGCGTTGCGCCAAGACCAGGCGCAGGGCCCACCACAGCGCCACGGCGAGCACGCCGCTGGCCAGCGACCAGCCCAGGCGTTGCCCCTGTTCGCCGAGCCAGACCCAGCCCATGAGCAGTGCGATCCATCGAGCCAGCGCCAAGGCCGGCGCCCGCAGGTCGGTCACGCGGGGGCGCAGCGGTTCAGACATGGGCGTAAGGGTGCAGCTGGTCCGAGCCGGAAGCAGCGTGCACGCTGGCGTTGAACGAGACGATGATGCGATCGGCCTCGCCCTGGTAAGGCATGGCCTGGTGCGGCAACCAGGAAGGGAACACCACCAACTGGCCTGGCAGGGGCGCCATATCGAGGTGGGCCGCTTGCAGGTAGGCGTTGCCGAAGTCCATGTAGGCGCCGCCGAGGTGGTTGAAATGCGGGCCATAAAAACGGGTGGCGCCGTTGGCCGGACCGAGGGCTTCCTGGGCTTCGCGCCGGGCTTGATCATCCACCTGAACGCAGTACACGCCCGACCACGAGCAATTGCCATGGGTGTGCACATCGTGGTGGCTGCCCTGGTTGGCGATCTGGAACCAGATGCCGCGCAAGGCGATCTGCAGGCCAGGTTTGGCCTCGGGCCAGGCAGTCTGGTTGGCCAACACCACGGTTTGGCGAATGCTGTCCACAATGAATGCAATGAGCTGATCCCACTCGGTGAGGCGCACGCGTTGCAAAAGATCGTCGCGGCTGGCGTAGAACGCGGCTCCCGCTTTCGCATCCGGGTCGGTCGCGCGCATAGACTGGAACACGCGCACCAGCAGCGGGTTCACCGCCTCGGCCTGTGGCCAGTGGTGCACCCCCATCGGGGTTGACCATGGTTGCATCAATGGAGATGGCGTCATGTTCAGCGGGTCGGGATTCAGACCGCTTCGGTCAGATGTGGAGGCCAGCGAAGGCGGTGGCCGGTTCGCTTGGCCAGGGCTTCGATGTCTTCCAAGCTGTCGACATCGGTGCGGTAGCGCTGGTTGGCGGTTTCCCAGCGGAATACCGCTTCGGCATGGGCCGCTTGCCATTGCTTGCAGCCTACGCGCGCTTCTCCCGCCAGAATCTGCTCGCGCACATCGCCGGAAAACATCACGGGGTTGGCGGGTTGGCCGTCCACCGTGGGTTGCACCACCTGTGCGCCTTCTGGGCGTTTCTTGTAAGCACCTATCAGGTCGTTGATGTCTTGCGAGTTGATCAAGGGTTGATCGGCCAGCGCCACCAAGACGGTGTCGATCCTGGACGAGAGCGCTTGCAGACCCAGGCGCAGCGATGACACTTGTCCGGCATCGGGGTCGAGGTTGCGCACCAGCGTGACCGGGAAATCCTTGACGGCCGGTTCGATCTGCTCGGCGTAATGACCGAGCACCACCACCAGTTCGTCAACGCCCGCTCCCGAGAGCGCGATCAACTGGCGCCGTATCAGCGGCACGCCACCGAGCTCCAGCAAACACTTGGGCCGGTTGCCCATGCGGGAGCCTGACCCTGCGGCGAGCAACACCGCGCCCACCGCCAACCGGCTGTACAAGCCACCACCACCTTTGAGAATGCAGCCCATGTCAGTTTCCGCAGCACGTTTTTTTGACGGAGGCGGGTTCGATCGCCACGGGTGTGGCGGGCGTCGCCGCTGCTGTTGTCGTGGCCGCTGATTCTGCGGCCGCCTCATCCTTCTTTTTGCCAGCGCAGCAACTGCCGGCGGTGGGGACTTCCGCGACCGTCTCCGCCAAAACCGGCGCGCTTGCGCTCACGGTCGAGGAGGCCGGAACCTGTGTTTGCGCTGTTGTACGGCCTCGGCGCGCCGCCACCACGGCCGCGAGCACCGAGAGGGCGATTTCTTCGGGTGTTTGGGCGCCGATGGATTCGCCCGCAGGCGCGATGATGCGGGCCACGCTGTCGGGGTCTTCGCCGGCCGCCAGCAGGCTGTCGCGCAGCACCCCCGCTTTGCGTTCGCTGGCAACAAACCAGAGCTGGCCGGGCGCCATGGCCAGTGCCGCTTTCAGGCCTTGCAGGTCGCGTCGGCCCTGGGTGGCGACCACGACGTAGCCGTTGCTGCCGAGTTGTTCGCGCACGCGTGTGGCATCGTCGTTGTTGATCACGGTCGCGGCGTCGGGGTGGTCGCTGGCTAGGGCGCCTTCAGCGACCAGCGCCACTCGCAAGCCCACCCGTGGCGCCAGGCCCACCAGCGCGCGGGCCACGGGCGAGTCGCCGAATACCGTGAGTTGGGTCGCCGGCAGCACCGGGTCAATGAACAGCTCCAATGTGCCGCCCGAGTGGCAGGCCATGCCGAACTCCAGTACGTCGCCCAGCGTGCGCTCGGCGGTGGCGTCGGTGGGCGCGATGCGGATGGTCTGCGGGTGGCCGTCGGCCAGCGCCTGGCGCACGGTTTTCACCACCGCAGGCTGCGCGCAGCCGCCGCCGATCCAGCCGTGGATCTGGCCATCGGCGGTGACGAGTGCCTTGTCGCCCGGCTTGGCCGATGTCGGGGCTTGGGCGCGCAAAACGGTCACCAGGGCAAAGGCCTTCCGGGCCGCTTGCAGGCGGCCCGCTTGGGTGATCCAGTCGTTTTGGTTCATGGTGTTCTCCTTCAAAAATCAGTGCAAAACCAGACGGGCTGCGGCCAGGTCGGCAACGCTGGCCAGCGGGATGAATCGGTCGATATGGGCGCGGGCCCCTCGCAGCGCGGCCGCTGCGGGCACCTCGCGGGTGGGGTGAAACCAGGTGATGCGGGCGCCATGGGCGCGCAGCGCCGCGAGCGCGGTGGCCAGGTGTTCGGGCTCGTCTGTGTCAAAGCCGTCGGACATGACCCACACGCGGGCGCCGCGGTTGAGCTGCGCACGGGCATGCACGCGTGCGAATTCATTGAGGCTGCTGGCGATGCGGGTACCCGCGCCAAAACCAGCGGTCACAGCGTTCACCTTCTCTTGCACCGCTGAAGAGTCGCGTTGCATCAAGGGGGTGACTTCTGCCAGCCGCGTGTGAAAGACAAACACCCGGGCCTGCGCTTCAACCGCGAAGGCCCGAGCGATGCGCAAGAACAGCGGTGCGTGCGATTCCATGGAGCGGCTCACATCGGCGAGGATGAACAGGCGCGGGGGCTCGGTGCGCTTGATCTGCCAGGCTGGGGCCATGGGCTCACCGCCCCAGGCCACGCTCGAACGCAGTGTTTTGCGCAGGTCGAGACGGTGCCCGGGCTGGGCGCTGCGCCAGCGGCGGGTGGGCAGTGGGCGCAGGCGTGCGGTGATTTGCCTGGCGAGGCGCTGCAGCGCGCCGAGCTCTTGCGGCAGCCACATCTGGCCATCGCGCTGTTGCAGCGGCTCGGTGCGGCTGGCACCGCCCTGGGCGCGCGGCGTGGCGCTGGCTTCCTGATCCTGCTGGCTGGCGCCCGGCGCGTCGCTGGCGGTCTGCGGCGCAGGTTTACCCTGGTTTGGTGGCTGTTGGGCACTGTCGAGCTGCTCGTGCATTTGTTGCACCGCTTGGCGCAAGTCGCGCGAAGGGCGTGTTTGGCCGCTCACGCGCACGCCGCCTTTCATGCGGTGGGCATGCCAGTAACGGCCAAAGAGATCGGGCCACAGTCGCCACTCGCGCGCGTTGTGGCAAGCGATGGCTCGCCAGGCGGCTTGCAGGCGTTGCTCGCTCACCGCGCCCAGCGTCAGGGCGGCGCTGAGCATGGCCTGTTGTTCGGCGATGCCGACCGAGAGGCCATGCTCGCGCAGCAAGGCGGCGAAGCCGGCCAAGGTTTCGCTGGGTGCCGTGGCCGGCGTGGTTTTCATGGGCTGCTGGCCTGGGCCGACGTGTTGTCGGGGGATTTTTCGGCCACGCCCACGGTGCGGCGTCCTTCGATGAGCTGGCGCGCCCGGTCGGCACCCAGGGCAAAGCGGTCTTCACGGGTTTTGAGCAGGCAGCCCAGCGTGGTGAGCAGCACCGTCATGTCTTCGGGCAAGAGGTTGTGGTTCATTCGATGCAGCGCGGACACCCAGTCGAGCGTTTCGGCGATGCCCGGAATTTTGATCAGGTCTTCCTTGCGCAGGCGTTGCACAAACTGCACGGCTTCTTCCACCAGTTGCGTGTCGGCCTCGGGCAGGGCGCTTTTCACGATCGCCATCTCGCGTGCAAGTGAGGGGTAGTCCAGGTGGTGGTACAGGCAACGGCGGCGCAAGGCGTCTGATAGTTCGCGTGTGCCGTTGCTGGTGAGAATCACGCGCGGAATGTGGCGCGCGCGGATGGTGCCGATTTCGGGCACGGTGATCTGGTATTCCGCCAGCACCTCCAGCAGGAACGCCTCAAAAGCTTCGTCAGCGCGGTCGATCTCGTCGATCAGCAACACGCAAGGGCCATCCTGGCTGATGGCTTTGAGCAAGGGTCGCTCCAAAAGAAAATCGCGGCTGAAAACGTCGGACTCCTTCACGCCTTGGCCATCGCCTTCGTGCAGCCGAATGGCCATGAGCTGGCGCCCATAGTTCCATTCATAGGCGGCCTGGGCCATGTCCAGGCCTTCGAAACACTGCAGCCGCACCAGCTGAGCGTCGAGCGACTGGGCCAGCGCGGTGGCCAGCGCGGTTTTGCCCACGCCGGCATCGCCTTCGATCAGGAGCGGGCGCTGCAGCTCGCCGGCCAGCCACACGGTCGTGGCCAGGTCGGCGTCGGCCAGGTAGCCCACCCGATGCAGGGATTCGCGCAAGGCGTGGTCTGCGGGAGCGGGGCGGGGGCTTGTCATGTTCAACTCTTTTTGCCGAACAGGCTGGCGAACCAGTTCTTGATCAACATCCAGGCGATGGCCAGGCCATTGATTTCTTTCGCGACTTTGGGTGGCGCAGCCGGTGGTGCAGACGCCTGCTGCGTTGGGGCTGCCGTTGTTGCGCTGGTTTCCAGGGGGGTTGCCGTAGCGGCATCGGTCGTGGCAGCAGGCGTCGCGCCCGCAGGGGCTGGCAGTGCATGGGCGGTCTGGCGGAAATTCTCGACGAATTGCTCCAGCAGCATGTCGGACACCTGCACCATCATGCGGCCGCCAAACTGGGCGAATTTGCCGTTCACGATGACCGCAGCATCGCCGTGCAGCACGCTGTGTTGCGGGTTGGCCGGGTCGGCTTCAATCTGGGCGTTCATGTCCATCGAGGCGGATGAACCGCCCTTGTCCGCGCCCTTGCCACGCAGCACCATCTTGCGATCGGCTTCGTCTTTTTCCAGCACGTCCACGGTGCCGCCGAATTGCGCCACCGCCGGGCCGACCTTGACCTTCACCCCACCTTTGTACGAGGTGTCTGACAGCTGCTCGGTGAGTGCGGCGCCAGGCATGCAGCCCGCAACGGTTTTCAGGTCACCCAGGATGGCCCAGGCCCGCGCCGGGTCCACATCCAGCGGGTAACGTTTGTCGATTTTGACTTCCATGTATGTACCTTTTTTGAAGCATGAATCAGCGAGTGGCCTCGCCGGCGTGCATGAGCGGTTTCCCACCCAGGGCGCCGCGGGTCCGGCTTCGCCGGCCCGCCAGCGGCGTCCCCTTGAGGGGGTCGCGCGCAGCGCGGCAGGGGTGGGTCACAAGTTCATGCCGTGTGCCTTGAGCTGCTTCCAGACCCGGAAGGCGTTGTGTGGCATGTCCATGTGGGTCATGCCCAGGTGGGCGAATGCGTCCACCATGGCCGAGGTGAAGGTGGGGATGGAGCCCACGTGAGGCGACTCGGCCACGCCCTTGGCGCCAATCGGATGGTGTGGCGACGGAGTCACGGTGTGATCGGTTTCCCAGTGTGGGGTTTCCACAAAGGTCGGCAGGAAGTAGTCCATCAGCGTGTTGCCCAGCAGGTTGCCCTGTGCATCGAACGGCATCTGCTGCCCCATGGCCACGGCGAAGCCTTCGGTCAGACCACCGTGGATCTGGCCTTCGATGATCATCGGGTTGATGCGGGTGCCGCAATCGTCCAGTGCGTAGAAACGGCGAATCTTTGTCTCGCCGGTGCCGCGATCGATGTCGACCACGCAGAGGTAGATGCCGAAGGGGAAGGTGAAGTTCGGTGGGTCGTAGTAGTGCACGGCTTCCAGGCCGGGCTCCATGCCGGGAGGGGCCTGGTGGTAGGCCTGCCAGGCCACTTCGGTCATGGTCTTGAACTTGCTGTCATCGCCTTTGACTTTGAAGCGGTCCACTTCCCAGTCGAGATCGTTCTCGTTCACTTCCAGCATGTGGGCCGCGATTTTCCTGGCCTTTGCGTGGATTTTTCGAGCTGCCATGGCGATGGCCGCACCGGCCACGGGCGTGGAGCGCGAGCCGTAGGTGCCCAGGCCGTAAGGCGCGGTCGAGGTGTCGCCTTCTTCCACCTGGATCACTTCGGATGGAATGCCCAGCTCGGTGGCAATGATCTGCGCGTAGGTGGTCTGGTGACCCTGTCCCTGCGTGATCGTGCCCATGCGGGCGAGCGCCGAGCCGGTGGGATGGATGCGGATTTCGCAGGAGTCGAACATGCCCACGCCAAGGATGTCGCAGATCTTGCTCGGGCCCGCACCCACCACTTCGGTGAACGTGACCAGGCCAATGCCCATCAGCGTGGGGCTGTTGGGGTCGGCGCGCTTGGCGGCCTGCTCGGCGCGCAAGGCCGGGTAGTCCACCGCATCGAGCACCTTCTTCAGGGCCGTGTGGTAGTCGCCCGAGTCGTACTCGAAACCGAAAGCGCTGGTGTAGGGGAACTGTTCTTTCTTGATGAAGTTCTTCTCCCGGATCTCGGCCTTGTCCATGCCCAGCTTCTGCGCCAGCACGTCGACCATGCGCTCCACCAGGTACACGGCCTCGGTCACGCGAAAGCTGCAGCGGTAGGCCACGCCACCGGGTGCCTTGTTGGTGTAGACGCCTTTCACGCTGGCGTAGGCCGCCGGAATGTCGTAGCTGCCCGAGCAGATGTGGAACAGGCCGGCGGGGAACTTGGTCGGGTCGGCGCAGGCGTCGAACGCGCCATGGTCGGCCACCACGTTGACGCGCAGGCCGGTGATCTTGCCGTCGGCCGTGGCGGCGATTTCGCCGTCCATGTGGTAGTCGCGGGCAAAGGCGGTGGAAGAGATGTTTTCGATGCGGTCTTCGACCCACTTCACCGGGCGGCCCAGCACGATGGAGGCCACGATGGCGCAGACGTAGCCGGGGTAGATACCGACCTTGTTGCCGAAGCCGCCGCCGATGTCGGGGCTGACGATGCGCACCTTGGATTCGGGGATGCCCGAGAGCATGGACACCACGGTGCGCACAACGTGGGGCGCCTGCGAGGTGATGAAGGTGGTGAGCTCGCCCTTGATGGGGTCGAAGCTGGCCACGCAGCCGCAGGTCTCCAGCGGGCAGGGGTGCACGCGGGGGTAGTGCATGTGCTGCGACACCTTGACTTCGGCGTTGTCAAAGGCGGCGTCGGCTGCACTCTTGTCACCGGCGTCCCAGGTGAAGATGTGGTTGTGGTGCTCGCGTTTGCCGTGGGCGCCTTCGGTCTTGCCGGCCAGGTCTTCGCGCAACACGGGCGCGTCGGGCGCCAACGCCGCATAGGGGTCCAGCACCACGGGCAGTTCTTCGTATTCCACTTCCACCGCTTCGACCGCGTCGGCCGCGATGTAGCGGTCGTCGGCGATGACGATGGCGACTTCCTGCATCTGGAAGTGCACCTTCTGGTCGGCCAGCACGGCAGCGACATCGCCCGCCAGCGTGGGCATCCAGTGCAGCTTCAAGGGCTTGAGGTCGTCGGCGGTGAGCACGGCGTGCACGCCAGGGATGGCGAGCGCGGCTTCCTTGTTGATCTTGACGATGCGGCCATGGGCGATCGGCGAGCGCACGATGTCCATGTGCAGCATGCCGGCCATCTTGATGTCGTCGACGTAATTGCCTTTGCCTTGAATAAAGCGGGCGTCTTCTTTGCGCAGGCGCGAGGCGCCCATGCCCGCCAGGGCGAGTTCACGGGCTTCGGCGTTTGGTACCGGTGCGTTCATGTGGGGTTCTCCTAGGGTTGGGGCTTCAGGCCGCGACAGGTTCTTGCAACTTCTTGGCCGCGTACTGCACGGCCTTGACGATGTTCTGGTAGCCCGTGCAGCGGCACAGGTTGCCGGCCATGCCGTGGCGAATTTCCTCTTCGCTGGGGTTGGGGTTCTCCTGCAGGAAGCGGTAGGCGCGCATCAGCATGCCGGGGGTGCAGAAGCCGCATTGCAGACCGTGCTCCTTGTAGAAACCTTCCTGAACGGCGTGCAGCACGCCCTTGTTGGCCAGGCCTTCGACGGTGAGCACTTCGCCGCCATCGCACTGCACCGCCAGGTGGGTGCAGGACTTGACGGACTGACCATCGATATCCACCGTGCAGGCGCCGCAGTGGCTGGTTTCACAACCGATGTGGGCGCCGGTGAGGTTGAGCTCTTCGCGCAGGAAGTGGATCAGCAGGGTGCGCGGCTCGACCGCTTTTTCTTCGGCTTTGCCGTTGACGTTGACGGTGATGAGTTTTTTTGCCATGGGGTGTCTCCTGCGGGTTAAGAGCAAAGTGCCCATGCTTTGTTGAGGGCGCGTTTGACCATCTCGCCAGCCATGGCGGTTTTGTATTCGATGTCCCCCGAAGGTCTTCAGCAGGGTCGCAGGCAGCGGCGGCTGCGTCGGCCGCGGCCTGCACCGTGGCGGCATTGAACGGCTGGTTGAGCAGGGCGGCTTCGGCAGCTTCCACGCGCAGCGCGGACGGCGCCACGTTGGTCAGCGCGATGCGCACATGGCTCACGGCGTCGCCGCTCTTGCGCATCACCACGGCGCAGCCGGCCGTGGCCCAGTCGCCGGTCTTGCGCTTGAGCTTTTCGTAGGCCCAGCCCGTGCCCTGCACGAAAGCGGGGGCATGGATTTCGCACATGACTTCGTCTTCCTGGAGCAAGGTCATATAGGTGCCGAGGAAGAAGCCATCGGCCGCCACGGTGCGGCGCCCTTTCGGGCCTTCCAAAACGAATGAAGCCTCTATGGCGATGGACAATGCCGGGTGATCGTTGCCCGGGTCGCCGTGGGCAATATCGCCACCAATGGTGCCGCGGTTGCGCACCTGGGGGTCGGCAATCATCTTGGCTGCCTCGGCCAGAAGCGGCAGCCTGGCCTGCACGATGGGTGAATTGATCAGTTCGCTTTCGGACGTCATGGCGCCGATCACGACGGTGCCGCCGTCTTCCCGGATGCCGCGCAGTTCGGGAATGCGGTTGATGTCTATCAGATGTTCGGGCTGGGCGAAACGCAGCTTCATCATGGGCAGCAAACTGTGGCCGCCGGCCAGCAGTTTCGCCTCCGACCCCAGCTTGCCCAGCAGGGCGACGGCCTCGCTCAGGGAGCGGGGAGAGTGGTACTCGAAACGCGGTGGAATCATGTTTGGCTCCTATGATCTGGTTGTGGTCATTGACTTTTGTCAATTACAAACCAGTGTAGGCATGATCTGCTTTCCACCCTAATGTGCGGGTTTACCGATGAACTGGCGCCAAACGTGGCCTCCTGTGCACGAAACGGTGCTTGACCCGCACGAAACGCATTGATCAGCAGTCTTGGCGTTGGCAATGCGGGTATATCCCTAGCAGACTTTTTTGGTCAATGCCTGCTCAACAGGCCCAATGCCTTGCGCAGGCGCAGCACATCCCCTCGCGCGACAGGAACAGGCTCCTTGTTCTTGCCTTTGAGTACCACGTGTGTCTTGCTGCCTTCGCGGCCCAGCTCGGCCACGCCCTGCAGGTTGACGATAAAACACCGGTGAATCCGCATGAACTGCTCCGGATCCAGGCGCGATTCCAGGTCGCCAATGCTCAGATTGCAAAAATGAAATCCGTCGCGCGTGAGGATGCGGGTTGAGTGGGCCTGAGACTCAAGACACAACACATCCTGCGTGTCAACGAAAGCCACCTTGTGGTTGGCGACCATGGGAATGCGTGTCAATCGGACGCTGGTCGATGGGGGCTCGGAAGCGGCGACTTCCTGACTGACCACCTGGGTCACGTCGTAGAAAACCAGCACAAAGCCGGTGGTTTTTCCCATGTGGTCAGCGAGACGGGTCACCTTGATCAGCAGCACTTGTTCAGGGATGTTGATGATCATCGTCATGGGTACGGCGCTGACCATGGGACAGCTGGATGCCTGGTCGAGCAGAAAATCGACCTTGGGCTTTGAGCGCGCGGGGTGAAACGAGCTGACCAGTTTGTCGAAAGGTTGTTTCTCACCCACGGGCAATACCTTTCGGGCAAAGTCATTCATCGCCAAGACGGTGCGCTTGGCGTCCAGGTGAATCACACCGACCTCGAATTTCTCCAGCAAATACAGTGGCGATTTGTTCGCGACCTCGGCTTCCATCAACAGTCTCCTTGCCAGTCGGAATGGGCGCTGGTCTGCGCGAAGCGTAACGCAACTGGCACCGAATGCTCGCATTCAGCTGCCGCCACAGGCCGTCTGCTGGTACACCGGGCGAGACTTGGCAGAACACACGAATGCAGGGGCACCGTGCTGTAGATTGCCTCAGGGTGGGTGTTTGAGGCCGTCGGTGTCTGCGGTACAAGCGATGGTCAGGAGTGGGCGCTGCCCTGCTGCCGCGAATGACCGCGGACGAGAAGTCCGCGGACACAATGCCCGTTTTGCAGCGGAGATCACGGACGCCTCCTGGTGGCCGATTCCGGCCGAAGGTGGGCTGCCCTTTTTCAGACCGGCATTCACCTTCTTCCAGCCGAAAGATTTTTCCTCGGCAAGAGCGCCGTTTCGCATCCCGGCGTTCAGTCAGGCGTGCTGAGCCAGCGCCTTGCCAAGCCGTCCGCGCTTGACCGTGGATCTTGGCACTTGCATGGGCATGTGCTCAAACCACCGCCGCACATCGTCTTCCACACACAGGCCATGCATGTAGTTGTAGATGGCCTTTCGCAGGCCGGCGCCCAGGGCGTCGTGGTCGACGCCGGTGGGGTCGGTGAAGCCGATGTCGTTTTTGGCAAAAGTCACAGGCGGCAGCGGAATCAGCTCGATGCCGTAAGCGGCCGGGTCCATGCCCACGGGGGAGTGCACGGTGCAGCTGAAGCGGTGAAAGAAACCGCTCTGGATGCAACCGTTTTCAAACAACTGGCGCACGTACTCCAGCGCGTCCACGGTGTCTTGCACGGTCTGTGTGGGAAAGCCGTACATCAGGTAAGCGTGCACCAGGATGCCGGCGTCCGAGAAACCTTTGGTGACCCGCGCCACCTGCTCCACGCTCACGCCTTTTTTCATCAGTGTCAGCAGCCGGTCGCTGGCCACTTCCAGGCCGCCGCTCATGGCAATGCAGCCGCTCTGGGCCAGCAACTCGGCCAGCTCGGGTGTGAAGGTCTTTTCAAACCGGATGTTGCCCCACCAGCTGATGTGGAGGTCGCGCCGGATGAGTTCTTGCGCCAGGGCCTTGAGGGCTTTGGGGGGCGCGGCTTCGTCCACGAAGTGAAAGCCGGTCTGGCCGGTTTCTTCGACGATCTGCTGGATGCGGTCGGCCAGCTTCACCGCAGTGGCGGTCTCGTACCGGCCGATGTAGTCCAGGCTCACATCGCAGAAGCTGCATTTTTTCCAGTAGCAGCCGTGGGCCACGGTGAGCTTGTTCCAGCGGCCGTCGCTCCACAGGCGGTGCATGGGGTTGAGCATGTCGAGCAGGCTCAGGTAGCTGTGCAGCGGCAAACCATCCCAGGTGGGGGTGCCCACGTCTTCAAAGGGGATGTCGGGCTCGGCGAGGTTGATGTATTGCACCTGGCCTTCGCTGTTGCGGATGAAGCAACGCTGCAGGCGCTGCGGGCCGCGTTGGCCATTCAGGTGTTCGATCAAAGAGAGCACCGGGCGCTCGCCGGAATCGAGCGTCACGAAATCGACGAAGTCAAACACGCGCGGGTCTTTGAGTTCGCGCAGCTCGGTGTTCACATAGCCACCGCCGAGCGCAATCTTGACCTTGGGGTGCGCCGCCTTGATGGCTTGCCCCATGCGCAGGGCGGCATAGACCGAGCCGGGGAAGGGCACCGACAGCAGCACCAGCGTAGGTTGGTGCCTGGCCACCTCGGCCAGCGTGAGCTCGGTCAGCAGGTCGTCGATCAGCGTGGTGGGCGCGGCGAGCGCGGTGGCGAGCGGGTCGAAGCTGGGCTGGCTGCTGGCGAGTGATTCGGCGTAGCGCACGAACTCGAAGCGCTCGTCGACCGCATCGCGCAAAACATCGGCCAGGTCGTTGAGGAACAGCGTGGCGAGGTGGCGGGCTTTGTCTTGCACACCCAGGGCGCCGAAGGCCCAGGCCAGCGGGTCGCCGCCGCCTTCTTCGCCCAGTTCCACGTCGTCGTACACATCGAGCGCGGCAAAGCGCGGGCCTTCGGGCAGCAGGCCGCGCGCGGCGATGCGGTGGGCCAGCGTGGAGTCGCTGCCTTGCAGGAAGCGGATCACCGGGCCAATGGTGGCGCGGTAAGCGGCGAACTGGTCCATGAACGCATGCACGCTGCCCGAGCGGTCGGCCTCGGGCCGGGCTTTTGCACAGGCATGCACTTCGTCCAGCCCCTGGGGCGTGAACAACCGCAACACCAGCGCCAGCGCCAGATCGGCCTGCACGGCGTCGATTCCGCGCGAACGCAGGAAGCCGGTGAGGTAGGCGGTGGAGGGGTAGGGCGTGTTGAGCTGCGTCATCGGGGGGATGAGGCTCAGAACGCGGGTGGGGATCGGGTTCCCTGAGGGTTGTTGTTGAGTGTGCGGCACGAGCCGATCTTAGGGCACCTTGTGCGTTGGCGTGGCTGGGACAGGAATCGTTTGACTACCCTCAGTGCGGAGCCTTTCGAACGGTACATATCCAACTCTATGTACTTGACCTGATGCAGGGTGCGCTTGCCCAGATTTGAGGTCTTTTTACCTATGCGTTGGTGTATGGGTTGTGCGATCGAATGCTTTAGAAGCAGGCATTGTGTGCGCTCGAAAAGCCGTGGCAAGCATGGGCCACGCGGTAAAGCTGATGTCCTCCATTTCACCGAGAATCTGCCGACAAAGTGAGATCATCGAGGCCCTGATTTCGCCACCTTTCTGACCGAGGCGGCTGGCCAGCCGACTGCTTTTGCTCGCAATGGACAGGCGAACCCAGTCTAGGCTCGATGGAGTCAGGAAAGCAAACGGGACTTTCGCCCCCCTCGCCATCAAAGAAGTCAGCCAATGGATGTTTTTAATGAACAAATTTGATTCTTCTGCCCAGCTTCGTCTGCGGGTGGAGGCTGCGTTGAAAGCCATGGACGCAGAGACGCCAGAGGCAGGGAATGCCGTGTCGATCAAGGCATTGCTAATTGATTTGGCTGTTCACCAGATCGAACTTGATCGGCAGAATCATGAACTGCTCCGATCACAAGAAGCTTTGACAGCCCGGCATGCCTTTTTGTATGACATGGCGCCCCTAGGCTATTGCACAGTCAATGCGGCAGGGCTTGTTCTGGAATGCAATGCCATGGCGGCCTCCATACTGGGACTGGAGCGCAGCTTGCTTCTCAATAGACCGTTTTCCCAGTTCATCGTCGGCGAAGACGAGGGTGCGTTCCTCCAATTGACTCAATCGGTGTTGCAGGAAGCTGGTGTTGAAAGCCCGCAGGTGGTTCATTCGGAGGCGACTGGTTGTGAGTTGAGAATGATGCACAAAAGCGGTTCGCCGTTTGTGGTGCAGTTGAGGATGGCGGTCGCTGTGGGTTCAAATAGCGAGTGGGCTTTGCAACTCACACTGATCCCAGCCGAAGCACCTGCGAACCCAGCCAGGATTGAGCTTGGCGATCTGGGTATCGCCTCGAGAAAGCCTGGCTACCGTTGGGATGCCGCCAGTCACGAACAGGTGGTGCATGAAGTTCCTGAGAGCGATGCGATGGTGCGCCGGGTGGTGGACGGGTTTGGGCCCAACGTGTTTGTTGGCTTGCTGACCCCCGATGGGCGGGTGCTCATGGTCAATCAATCTGCCATGGCGGTAGGGCATGTGCGCTGGAGTGAGGTGGCCAATCAGCCAATCGAACTGGCTCCCTGGTTCAGGCACTCCGAACTGACGAAACAGCAGATGCGGCAAGCGGTGAAACTTGCCTCCCAGGGCATACCGAGCCGGTTTGACATGCAGATTTGCGGGGAGGACGAACGAACCCTCACCTGGGTCGACTTCTCTTTGCAACCCGTTCTGGATGGGTCGGGTCAGGTGAGCCATCTGGTGCCCAGTGCCTTGGTGGTCCAGGACCGCAGGCAGGCTGAGGAGAAACTGCTGGAAAGCGAAATGCGTTTGGCGGGCATTGTTGACATGGCGCTGGACGCCATCATCACCGTGGATGCCACGCAGAAAATTGTCGTTTTTAACCCGGCGGCCGAGGCGATCTTCCGATTGTCGCGGAGCGAGGCCTTGGGCCTGCCACTGGAGCGCTTCATTCCCGACCGGTTTCGCGTCGATCACCGCCGGCACATGGCCGGTTTTGCGGGTGACAAGGCCCGGGCAAAGCCCACGATGGGGGGCCGCCCGGTCATGGGCGTTCGGGCAGATGGCCAGGAGTTTCCCCTCGAGGCCTCGATCTCGCATGGCAAGGTGGGCGACGCACAGTTGTTCACGGTGGTCTTGCGCGACATCACCGAACGCCTCCGGACAGAGCAGGAAAAGTCAGCGATCGAAGAGCAGTTGCGCCAATCCCAAAAGATTGAAGCCATCGGTACGCTGGCGGGAGGCATCGCACACGATTTCAACAACGCGCTCGCTGTGATTCAGGGCAACACGCAACTCGCGCTGGAGGACGTTGGCGCCAATGAGCTGGCCCAACAAAGTCTGGCGGAGATTCAAAAGGCGAGCACCCGGGCGCGCAATCTGGTGCAGCAGATTCTGTCTTTCAGCCGCCGCCAGGCGACCCAGTATGTGCCGATCGATTTGGCACCGGTGGTTCGGGAGAGCGTTCGGCTGCTTTCGGCGGCGCTGCCAGCGCGCCTGTCGATTTTTGTGGACTGCGATCCCGATGTGCCGGCTGTGATGGCCGATGCCGGGCAGATCGAGCAGATCCTGATCAACCTGAGCACCAATGCGCTGCAGGCTATCGGTGAACAAAAAGGGCGCATTGAAATTCGCCTTGACTGCGTGGAGCTCGATGCCTCGTATGCCAAGCGCCATCCGTCTCTGCTGGCCCTGCACGCCAAGCGCCCTGGACGTACCGTTCGGCTCGCGGTGTCCGACACGGGACCTGGCATGGATGCCGCCACGAAAGATCGGATTTTCGAGCCTTTCTTCACCACCAAGCCTGTCGGCAGTGGCACGGGTTTGGGGCTTTCCGTGGTGCACGGCATCACTCAGTCGCACGGCGGCACCATCGAGGTTGCAAGCCAGCTCGGTCAGGGCACGGTGTTTACGCTTTACCTGCCAATGGCCCTGAAACAACCGGCGCAGGTGGAGGAGCAAGAGGAGGCGAAGGCACCTGTGTCAGCGGGAGGCGCCAACAAGAGGGTGCTCTATATCGATGACGAGGAATCCTTGGTGGTTCTGGCCAAGCGCTTGCTGGAGCCGCACGGTTATCGGGTCACCGGTTACTCCGACCCCCTTCAGGCCCTCGAGGTGCTTCGCGCTGATCCGCAGGCATTTGACGTGGTCATCACGGACTACAACATGCCAAGCATGTCTGGACTCGATGTGGCGCGCGAGGTGCGCGAGATCCGAAAGAACCTGCCGGTGGCGATCGCTTCAGGCTTCGCCGACGAGACTTTGCAGTTGCAGTACGCTGAGGCCGGAGTGCAGGAAATTGTTTCCAAGCTGGGCGCGATGGAGGGCCTCCGGGCGGTCATCGAACGGGCAGTGAAGGGCGGTCGGCCCCTCTGAGTGGGCTGGCAAGTTTGGCCGTTCAGGCACCCCGGTCGGGGTGTCGCGACGGCGCTTCAGCACTCCACGATGTTGACGGCCAGACCACCGCGTGCGGTTTCCTTGTATTTGGTCTTCATGTCGGCGCCGGTCTCGCGCATGGTCTTGATGACTTTGTCGAGGCTGACATGGTGGACGCCGTCGCCGCGCAGAGCCATGCGGGCGGCGTTGATGGCCTTGACCGAGGCGATGGCGTTGCGCTCGATGCAGGGAATTTGCACCAGGCCGCCCACTGGATCGCAAGTCATGCCGAGGTGGTGCTCCATGCCGATTTCGGCGGCGTTTTCGGCCTGTTCTGGCGTGCCACCCATCACGGCGCAGAGCGCGCCCGCTGCCATGGAGCAGGCCACGCCCACTTCGCCCTGGCAACCCACTTCAGCGCCGCTGATGCTGGCGTTTTCTTTGTACAGAATGCCAATGGCCGCAGCGGTGAGCAGAAAGTCGATCACGCCCTTGTTGCTGGCACCAGGCACGAAGCGCGTGTAGTAATGCAAGACAGCGGGCACGATGCCGGCGGCGCCGTTGGTGGGCGCGGTGACCACGCGGCCACCCGCAGCATTCTCTTCGTTGACGGCCAGCGCATAGAGGTTGACCCAGTCGAGCACCTGCAAGGGATCGCGCAAAGCCGCTTCCGGGTGGCTGCACAAATCGGCGTACAGCTGGGGCGCACGGCGCTTGACTTTGAAGCCACCGGGCAGAATACCGGGCGTGTTGCAGCCCCGGACCACACATTCCTGCATCACGCGCCAGATGTTGAGCAAACCGCTGTCGATCTCTTCGTCGGTGCGCCAATGGCGCTCATTGGTGCGCATCACATCGGCGATGCTGCATCGGTGTTGCCGGGTGAGCACCAGCAGGTCTTCGCCGCTGCGAAAGGGCAGAGGCAAGACGGTGGCGTCGGGCGCGATGGCTTTCATCTTGCTGCCGTCGGCCGCGACCTCTTCGCTCACCACGAACCCGCCGCCCACCGAGTAAAACACCCGGTTCACCAGTTCCGCCCCGGTCGCATCAAAGGCTTGCAGGCGCAGGCCGTTGGTGTGGAAGGGCAGGGTTTCGCGGCGGAAAAACAGCAGGTCGTCCCGATCTTTGAAGGCGATGTCGTGCGTGCCTGCGAGCAGGATGCGGCTGGTCTCGCGCACCCGGGCCAGCAAGGCGGGCACGAGGCCGACATCCACCGTGTCGGGCTCGTGCCCTGCCAAGCCCAGCATCACGGCCGTGTCTGATCCGTGTCCTTTGCCGGTGGCACCCAGGGATCCGTACAGCGAACACACCACACGCGCTGTTTGATCGAGCTGGCCGCTGGCCTGCAGGCCGCCGACGAAGAGCCGCGCGGCGCGCATGGGCCCCACGGTGTGAGAACTGCTGGGGCCAATGCCGATCTTGAACAGATCAAAGGAGGAGATGGCCATGCGGGCTCCAGGAATGGTTGTGTCAGGCAGTGAGCATACCGGGCGCGGCGACGGGCGAGCGCAGGCGGCTGGCCTGGTGCACCTGCTCGGCCACCATATCCGCAGTGACGGCCGACAGCGTCCAGCCCAGATGCCCGTGGCCGGTGTTGTAGAACACATTGGCGCGCTGGCCGGCGCCCACGCGCGGCATCATGTTGGGCAACATCGGGCGCAAACCCGCCCAGGGCACGACCTGGCGGGTGTTGATGCCGGGGAAGCACTGGTTGACCCACTCGGTGAGCGGGCGGATGCGGTCGGCGCGGATGTCGCGGTTGGCGCCATTGAACTCGGCGGTGCCGGCGACGCGAAAGCGGTCCAGACCCAGGCGGCTGGTGACGAGTTTGGTTTCGTCATCAAGCAGGCTCACGGTGGGGGCGGCTTGCTGGCTGGCGGCGTCGGGCAGGCTCACGGTGATGGAATAGCCCTTGACCGGGTACACGTTGACGCGGTCGCCGAGCTGGGCCGCGAAGTCACGGCTGCCAACGCCGGCGCAAACCACCAGGCCATCGAAGGTCCGGGTGTGTGCGCCTTCGGCATCGTGGGCGGTGACCGTGGCTTGAGCGCCATCGCTGTGCAGGTCGGTCACATCTTGACCGTAGAGGCACTTCACCCCCAGGCGCTCGGCGGCGGCGGCCAGACCGACCGTGAACTTGTGGATATCGCCGGTGGCATCGCTCTCGGTATAGAAGCCGCCAAAGTAGGTGCCAGCCAGAGCGGGCTCGATGGCGCGCATTTCTTCCGGCGTGACCGCGCGGCGGGGCAGGCCGCCGAGAGCGAGCATCTTGGATACCTCGGCCGCGTGGTCGAAGCCCTTTTTGTCGCGGTAGATGTGCAGGATGCCCTGGCGCTTCAGATCGAAGTCAATGCCCTCGGCCTCGGCCCAGGCGAAGAGGTGGTCGCGCGCGGCGATCGCGAGCTTGGTTGTCTCAATGGTGTTGGTGCGGTAGTTCGGGATGTTGGCGATGAACTCGGCAAACCACGACATCTTGTGCCAGCTGGGCTTGGGGTTGACCAGCAAAGGGGCGTCGCTCTTCAGCATCCACTTCAGGCCCTTGAGGATGGTGGATGTGTGGTTCCACACCTCGGCGTTGGAGGCCGAGAGCTGGCCACCGTTGGCGAACGAGGTTTCCATCGCGGCATAACGATGTTGTTCAAACAGGGTGACCTGGAATCCGCGCTTGGCGAGTGCGTAGGCTGTGGTGACACCGGTGATGCCACCGCCAATGACGGCGATTGATTTCATGTGAAAAGCTCCAGACGTCAGAAGGGTTGGGTGTGCCTCGCAACATGCGCGGCACACGCCCCCTCTGTTTGGAACCTGAGAGATTCACAGCACGTTGATGCGCTGCTTGCTCCTGCGGTGAACCGGGCGACGAACCTGGTTGCTCTTCAGAGATGGAAAATGATCAATCGGTCCTTTTGCCTGAGAGTTTCCGGGGCGGTTGCTCCTTCGGCGCTGGTGCGGCTTGGCCGTCCAGTCTCTCCCGATCGATGGGGGATTGTAGATGGGGCCTTGCAAAGCGCAAAGCCCCTTCTTGGGTCAAGCCAGTTCGCTGATCGGCACGCAGCTGCAGAACAGGTTGCGGTCGCCATACACGTTGTCGACACGGCCCACGGGTGGCCAGTACTTCTGGTTGGCCCGGGTGGACGTGCTGGCCGCGCCGACTTCGCGCGAATAGGGGTGGGCCCATTCACTGGTCAGCAGGCTCGCGGCGGTGTGCGGCGCGTTTTTCAGCGGGTTGTCGTCTTGCGGCCATTCGCCCGCTTCGACCTGGCGGATTTCGTTGCGGATCGCGATCATGGCGGCTATGAAGCGGTCCAGCTCTTCCAGTGTTTCGCTTTCGGTGGGCTCGACCATCAAGGTGTTGGCCACGGGGAAGCTCAGCGTGGGCGCATGGAAACCGTAGTCCATCAGCCGCTTGGCCACGTCTTCGGCCATCACGCCGCTGGTTTCCTTTAACTGGCGCAGGTCGAGAATGCACTCGTGGGCGACGTGGCCGTTGGCCGATGCGTACAGTGTGGGGTAGTGGTCTTTGAGGCGCTTGCTGATGTAGTTGGCGCTCAGGATGGCCGTCTCCGTGGCGTGCTTCAAGCCCTCGGCGCCCATCATGCGGATGTACATCCAGCTGATGGGCAACACGGCGGCATTGCCCAAGGGCGCTGCGCTCACCGCGCCCACGCCGCTTTTCAAACCGCTGGTTGCATGACCGGGCAGGAAAGGCACAAGGTCTTCCACCACACACACCGGGCCCACGCCGGGGCCGCCACCGCCGTGGGGGATGCAGAAGGTTTTGTGCAGGTTGAGGTGGCTCACATCGCCGCCGAATTCGCCCGGTGCGGCCACGCCCACCAGCGCATTCATGTTGGCGCCGTCCACATACACACGGCCGCCGTGCTGATGCACCAGGGCACACAGTTCTTTGACCGTGGTCTCGAACACGCCATGGGTGGACGGGTAGGTGATCATCGCGGCGGCGAGGTTGGCGCTGTGCTGTTCGCACTTGGCCTTCAGGTCGGCCATGTCCACGTTGCCGTTCTCGTCGCACTTGGTCACCACCACGGTCAGGCCCACCATCTGGGCGCTGGCAGGGTTGGTGCCGTGGGCGCTGGAGGGGATCAGGCAGATGTTGCGGTGGCTTTCGCCTTTGGATGCGTGGAAGGCGCGGATGGCCAGCAGGCCGGCGTATTCACCCTGTGAGCCTGCGTTGGGCTGCAGGCTGATGCCCGCGTAACCCGTGGCCTGGCAGAGCCAGGCGCGCAATTGCTCGTCGAGCTCGGCGTAGCCCAACTGCTGATCGGCGGGCGCAAACGGATGCACGTTGGCGAACTCGGGCCAGGTGATGGGGATCATCTCGCTGGTGGCGTTGAGCTTCATGGTGCAGCTGCCCAGCGGGATCATGCTGCGGTCGAGCGCGAGGTCTTTGTCGCTCAGCGCGCGGATGTAGCGCAGCATGCCGGTTTCGGAGTGGTGGCTGTCGAAAACCGGGTGCGTCAGGAAGGCGCTGGTGCGCCGCAGGGCGGCAGGAATGCGCGGCTCGATGCCGTTTTCAAATTCCACGAAGTTGGGCAGGGCCTGGCCGTGGGCGGCGAACACGTTCCACAACAAGGCGATGTCTTCGCGGGTGGTGGTTTCGTCGAGCGAGATGCTGACGTATTCGTTCCAGGACAGACGCAGGTTGACGCCGGCACCGCGCGCCTTGGCCATCAGAGGCTGGGCCTGCTCGCCACACTTGTAGGTCAGGGTGTCGAAAGACGAGGTGGACGTGGCGGTCCAGCCCAATTGCTCCAGGCCTTTGGCCAGGATGGCGGTGTATGAGGCCACGCGCTGTGCGATGCGGGTCAGGCCCTGGGGGCCGTGGTACACGGCGTACATGCTGGCGACCACGGCGGGCAAAACCTGCGCCGTGCAGATGTTCGACGTGGCCTTTTCGCGGCGGATGTGTTGCTCGCGCGTTTGCAGCGCCAGGCGGTAGGTGGGCTGGCCGTGGGCGTCGATGCTCACCCCCACCAGGCGGCCGGGCAATGAGCGCTTGAAGGCATCGCGGCAGGCCATGTAGGCAGCGTGTGGGCCACCCGCACCCATGGGCATGCCGAAACGCTGGGTGGTGCCGACCACGATGTCGGCATCGAATTCACCCGGGGGCACGAGCAGGGTCAGCGCGAGCAGATCGGCGGCCACGACGAAGGCGGCGTTTTTGCCATGCACTTTGGTCACATCGGCGCGCAGATCGTCAATGCGGCCGCTGGTGCTGGGGTACTGCGCCAGCACGGCGAAGTAGTCGTCACCGTCCAGGGCGGCGAGCCACTCTTCTGCCGAGTTGGCCAGCTTGACCGTGACGCCCAGTGGCGCCGCGCGGGTCTGGATGACCTCGATGGTTTGCGGGTGGGCGTCGCCGGCCACCACGAAGGTCATGCCTTTGGACTTCACCGAGCGCATCGCCAGCGTCATGGCCTCGGCTGCAGCCGTGGCTTCGTCGAGCATGGAGGCGTTGGCGATGTCCATGCCGGTGAGGTCGGTCACCATGGTCTGGAAGTTCACCAGGGCCTCCATGCGGCCTTGCGAAATTTCGGCCTGGTAGGGCGTGTAGGCCGTGTACCAGGCGGGGTTTTCCAGCACGTTGCGCAGGATCACACCTGGCGTATGGGTGCCGTAGTAGCCCTGGCCGATAAAGCTCTTGAGCAACTGGTTCTTTTGCGCAATGGCCTTGAGCTCTGCCAGCGCCGCCGCCTCCCCCGCAACCGGTGGCAGGTCCATGCCCGTGCTGCGCGCAATCGAGCGCGGCACGATGCTGTCGATCAGGGCGCGGCGCGAAGCCTCACCGATCACGGACAGCATGTGGGCTTCCTCGGCACTGCTCACGCCGATGTGGCGGGCAATGAATTCGGAAGGATTTTCGAGATCGCGCAGAGCGTGGGCGGAGGACGTCGTCATGGCGTTACCTTGTGGCAAGGGGGCAATTGAAGAAAAATGTGCAGGGTCAAACGCGACCCAGCTCGCGCGCTACAACGCCAATCCAGGGCGCCGCGGAACCGGCTTCGCCGGGCCGCCAGCGCCGCCCCCTTGAGGGGGTCGCGCGCAGCGCGGCAGGGGTGGACCAAATTCAGGCCGCGAATGCGGCGTATGCGGTTTCGTCGAGCAAGGCATCGACCTGCGCAGGCGCCGACAGCTTGACTTTGAAGAACCAGCCTGCGTTCATCGGATCGCTGTTGGCCAGGGAAGGATCGGCGCGCAGGGCTTCGTTGACTTCGGTGATCTCGCCGCTGATGGGCATGTATACGTCGGCCGCTGCCTTCACGGACTCGACCACGCCAGCGATGTCTTTTTGTTCAAACGACTTGCCCACTTCGGGCAAATCAACAAACACCACATCGCCCAAAGCGTCTTGCGCGTGGACGGTGATGCCCACGGTGGCGATGTCGCCGTCCACGGTGATCCATTCGTGGTCTTCGGTGTACTTGGTGGTCATGTCAGGGCTCCTGTTGTGTGGAAGTGGAAAAATTGAAAATCATCGGCACGTAGGCGACGCCATTCGATTCGGTGCGAACACCGGTCGCGGCAAAGCCGAAGCGCTGGTAAACCGGAACGGCGCCGGTGCTGGCCTTGACCGTGATGGCCTCTGTGTGTGGCTTGTCGGCCAGCGTGGTGAGCAGGTGTTGCCAGAGCTGTCGGCCAATGCCCTGTCCGTGCAGGTCTGAAGGCACGAACATCTGATAGAGGTGGCTGCCATCTCGCAGGCTGATGACCCCTTGCACCCGACTGTCTTGCACGGCGACCCAATAGGCGAACCTGTCCGATGCCACATTGGCGGCGACAGCGGGCTCGCGCATGGAATCCAGGATCGATTCAGCGCCCTGGCCGTCAGGCTGCAGCGTGATGTGGCGCGCTTCACCCAGCATCAGGGCACTGATGCTTGAAGCGTCGCCGGCCAGCGCAGGGCGAATCTGCACGCTCAGCCTCGGAAATAGCGGTTGGGCACGAATGGCATGGCGCTGATTTCCATGGGCACAGTTTTGCCTCGCACGATGGCGTTGATGCGGGTGCCCATGGTGGCGTGCTCGGGGCTTACATAGCCCATGGCCACCGGCTTGTCGATGTTGGGGCCGAGCAGGCCGCTGGTCACTTCGCCGATGACGGTGCCGTCCAGCGATTGCAGCTCGACGTGTTCGCGCACGGGGATGCGCTCCTGCGCGATCAGGCCCACGCGTTTCTTCATCAGGGGATCGGTGCCATCGAGCTGCGCCAGCACGCGCTCGGCGCCAGGGAATCCGCCGGCGCGCGCGCCGCCAGTGCGGCGCACCTTTTGCATGGCCCAGTTGAGGCCGGCCTGCACGGGCGTGGTGGTGGTATCGATGTCCTGGCCATACAGGCACAGGCCCGCTTCCAGGCGCAGCGAGTTGCGCGCGCCCAGGCCCACGGGTTTGACTTCGGGCTGGGCCAGCAAGGCACGGGCGAAATCGGTGGCGATGTTGGCGGGCAGGGAGATTTCGAAACCGTCTTCACCGGTGTAGCCACTGCGGGTGACGTAAAGGTCGCCGCCGGCCCATTCGAAGGCCGCGCCGGTCATGAAGACGGAATTTTCAACGCCGGGCAAGAGGCGCTGCAAGGCGGTCACGGCTTGTGGGCCCTGCAGCGCAAGCAGGGCGCGATCAAATTGGGCGTCGATGTGGCACAGGCTGCCGATGCTGGCCTTGATGTGGGCCAGATCGCTGTGTTTGCAGGCGCCGTTGACGATGACAAAAATATCCTCACCCCGGTTGACGAACATCAGGTCGTCGATGATGCCGCCCTCTTCGTTGAGCAGCAGGCCGTATCGCTGCTTGTTGATACCCAGGCCGACCACATCCACCGGCATCAGGGTTTCGAATGCGGCGGCAGCGTCTTCGCCGACGAGGCGCAACTGGCCCATGTGGGAAACATCAAACAGGCCGGCAGCGTTGCGGGTGTGCAGGTGTTCCTGCATCAGGCCCATGGGGTATTGCACCGGCATGCTGTAGCCGGCGAAGGGCACCATTCGGGCACCGAGTTCGAGGTGCAGGGCGTGCAGGGGTGTGTGGAGCAGTTCGGAGGTGTCGGACATGGCGGACTTTCAGACATTGAAATGGAGGCATGCCCAAAATTGGGCGGCCACGGTTCATCCGTGGGCTGCCTCACTGTCCGCTTTACCTGAGAGATTCACGCGGGCGATGCCGCATTTGCTCCTTCGGTGGGCGCTCTTGGTGAGCGCCTCTCTCCAGTGGGGGACACCGCCGGTCAGGGCGGTGGTTGCCAGTCCTTTTGCCTGAGCGTTCAAGAAGCGGGCGAACCGAGCAGCCCGCTGTCATTCTCTGCGCCTTCGGCGAATCTGGCCATGTCCTGAACCAGATTTCTCTCCTGACACGCAGAATTTTACCCTCAGCCGGCAGCGTCAGACCACCGGAAAGCGGGCCCGTCGCTCCAAATCGTCCAGATTGATGTGGTTGCGCATGTATTGCTGGCTGGCGTCGACCATGGGTTGGTGGTCCCAACTGGTGAGTCGGCCCCTGGTCATGGCTTCGGCAATCAAGCGGCGGCGGCGCTGGCTGGCCAGGACCTGCGCATGAATGGCGGGCAAATCCCAGCGCTGCCTGACCTCGGTCAGAAAGGCGTTGCGGCGCTCCGCGTGTTCAGGCGCATCGGCCAGATTCTTGAGTTCATCGGGGTCTTGGGCCACGTTGAACAGCAGGCAGGGGTCTTGCTCGGAAAAGATGAACTTGAAATCACCCCGGCGGATCATCACCAGCGGCGCATTGGTGCCTTCGCCCATGTATTCGCCAATCACTTCGTCGTGTCCGCCTTCACCCCTGAGGTGGGGCATCAGGGAGCGGCCGTCGAGCGCGAGCCGGGTGTCCACCTGGCCACCGGCCATTTCGACGAAAGTGGGCAACAGGTCGATGGTCGAGACCGACGCGCCCACCTTGCCCGGGGTAAAGCGGCCAGGCGCGTGCACGACCATGGGCACCCGGGCCGACATTTCGAACCAGTGCATCTTGTACCAGAGGCCACGCTCGCCGAGCATGTCGCCGTGGTCGCCGGAGAACACGATGATGGTGTCGTCGGCCAGGCCGCATTCGCCCAGCGTTTTGACGAGCTTGCCGATGTTGTCGTCGATGTAGCTGCAGGCGCCGTAGTAGGCGCGGCGAGCCTGGCGCACGGCTTCTTCGGGCATGGACTGGCCCCAGATGTCGATGACCTTGGCCACGCGCTGTGAATGCGGATCGAGCTGGTCCTGATCGATGTTGACGCGCGGCATCTGCACGTCTTCGTCGGTGTAGCGGTCGAAGTACTCGGCCGGGATGGTGTACGGGTCGTGTGGGTGCGTCATCGACACCGTGAGGCAAAACGGCTGCCCGGGTGTGTTGCGCACGTGGTCGTACAGGTATTGGCGGGCGCGGAACACCACGTCTTCATCGAAGTCGAGCTGGTTGCTGCGCACGCTGGGACCGGCCTGCAACACCGAGGCCATGTTGTGGTACCAGGTGGGACGCACATCGGGCGCGTCCCAGTTGACCGACCAGCCGTAGTCGGCGGGGTAGATGTCGCTGGTGAGCCGGTCTTCATAGCCGTGCAGCTGGTCGGGCCCGCAAAAGTGCATCTTGCCGGACAAGGCGGTGCGGTAGCCGAGGATGCGCAGGTGGTGCGCGTAGGTGGGGGTGTCGGCGGCAAGATCGGCGGCGTTGTCATAGGCGCCGATTTTGGAAGGGAGCTGGCCGGTGACCAGGCTGAAGCGCGAGGGAGCGCAGAGCGGGCTGTTGCAGTAGGCCGATTCGAACACGGTGCCGGCGGCGGCCAGCGCGCTCAGATGGGGCATCCGGATCGGCGAATCTGCCTGGTGCAGCGGCAGGATGGGTGCGGCCATCTGGTCGGCCATGATGAAGAGAATGTTGGGGCGCTTGGCGGTCATGTGGCTCCTGAAATCGCGCGGCGAAACAGTCGGCCGCGTCGGCGGTCAGTATCACATTGTGTTTTCCGGGGGGCTAATTGGGCGGGCGCTTGCGCTTTGGCGCCGATGACCTGTCTTGGCACAGGACATCGTTTGTGACCCGCCCGATTGTTCCCCGGCTGGCGTGATTCAGGCCGGCTGGGCGAGCAGCCCTTCGGGCAGCAGCTTGGCGAGGCGCTCGCTGATGCCATCCGCCCGTTCGCTGCCCGCCAGCGTTTCGACCTTGCTGATGATGTCGCGCCCGACCTTGAGCATGGCCTCACCATCGCGTGCTTCCCGCAGGGCATTGCGGTAGTGGTGCGCCAAGGAGGGGTCGCGGGGGGCGAAGAGCCGCTCGCTCAGGTCGAAGAGAAACATCCGGGCGGTGGCGAGGGACCGTTGGCCGGTGAACGGTTCACCATGGGTTTTGGCCGCAGTCGCGCGCGGGTCGGGCTTGGAGGGGGCCGCCGGCGCGGGCTCTTTGTTGTGGTTTGGGATCTGGGACGCTGGTGGGGCCGGGTGGTGCAGGTGGCCGCTCTGAAGCAGGGCCTGGATGAGCTGGCGCCCCTGACCGCCAAACAACTGGGCCAGCAGGGCGTCCGGTTTTTTGCCGTCGGCCATGAGCAGGATGGCCCTTTCTCGCTGGCCCAGCGTGCGCTTGCCTGGGCTGAGTTCTTGCCGGCCTTTATCGGTCTTGTTCAGCATGTTCTTGGGTTCCAACGACGAAACCATCACTCTGCCGCGCCATTGTGTCGACCGTGTGAAAAACCGGTCGACCGGCTGGGCTGTCAGCGCATCAACGCATAGCCACCATGGGCGGTGTCCCAGACAAGCTGGCGGTGCGCGCGGGTGCGGCAGGCTTCGATGCGGCGCGCGTTGGGTTCATCGGTCTGGGCGATCCAGGCCAGGGCTTCGGCACGGCTGCGGCCAAATTGCTGGTGCCTTTGCGCCAGCCGCTCCAGGCGCAAGCCGGTCTCGACTTGCAGGTACCAGACTTCGTCAAGGTGCGCTGCTGCCGCACGCCATGCGGGCTCGTCGAGCAGCAGGTAGTTGCCTTCGGTGATGACCAGCGGGGTTTCGGGAAAGACCGGCAGCGCACCCGCCACCGGCTCTTCGATTGCCCGTCGGAAATCGGGCGCGTAGACCACTTCGCCATCGGCCTGGGCGCGCAGGCGCCCGAGCAGGGCGGCATAACCGGCGGCGTCGAAGGTGTCGGGCGCGCCTTTGCGCTGGGCACGCCCCAGCCTCTCGAGCTCAACCTGGGCGAGGTGAAAGCCGTCCATGGGTACCGCCTGGGCGCGCGGGCCGAGGTGTTCGGCAAGTGCGGCGGCCAGGGTGGATTTGCCCGAGCCTGGTGGGCCGACGATGCCCAGCAGGCGGCGCGGGCCGCTGGCGAGCATTGCCAGTCGCTCCTGGATATCGGGACTGAGCGGGGTTGCGGGGTGTTTGGCGGCGACTGACATGGGTTGGGGGGGCATTCAAACTCGGGTTGTTTGCGGCGCGCTGAGGGCGCTGCTCGGGTGACGGCGACGAAAAAGCCGCCCAGGGGCGGCTTCTTGTTCAACGGTCGGGGCCGTGTTTCACATGCCTGCGTAGTTCGGACCGCCGCCGCCCTCAGGGGTGACCCAGACGATGTTTTGCGTCGGATCCTTGATGTCGCAGGTCTTGCAGTGCACGCAGTTCTGTGCGTTGATCTGAAGGCGGTCTTTGCCGTCGTCGGTTTTCACGAACTCGTAGACGCCGGCCGGACAGTAGCGGCTCTCAGGGCCTGCGTATTTGGCCAGGTTGATGTTGACCGGCACGCTGGCGTCTTTCAGCGTCAGGTGGGCTGGCTGCTGCTCTTCGTGGTTGGTGTTGGAGACGAACACGCTGGAAAGACGGTCGAAGGTCAGCTTGCCGTCGGGCTTGGGGTAGCTGATCTGGGGCATCTCGGCTGCGGGACGCAGCTTGGTGTGGTCCTTGACGGTGTTGTGCAGTGTCCAGGGTGGGGTGGCCACGCCCACTTTGGGCAGGAACCAGTGCTCCACACCGGTCATCAGTTTGCCCATGAGTGGACTCTTCTTGAACCAGTTCTTGAAGTTGCGGTAGGTCCAGAGTTCATCAAACAGCCAGCTCTTTTTGAAGCCTTCGGTGAAGGCCGCAAGTTCGTCGCCCTGGCGGCCGGCAGCGACGGCTTCAAACGCGGCTTCGGCGCAGAGCATGCCGCTCTTGATGGCCGCATGGCTGCCCTTGATGCGGGCTGCGTTCAGGAAGCCTGCGTTGCAACCGACCATGGCACCGCCGGGGAACACGAGTTTGGGCAGGGCTTGTGGCGTGCCGTTGTTCAGGGCGCGTGCGCCATAAGAGATGCGCTTGCCGCCTTCGATGTGGGCCTTGATGGAAGGATGGGTTTTCCAGCGCTGCATTTCTTCAAAAGGCGACATCCAGGGGTTTTCATAGTCCAGCCCGATGACGTAACCCAGCGTGACCTTGTTGCCTTCCAGGTGGTACAGGAAACCGCCACCAAAAGCGTCGTCGTTCAATGGCCAGCCAGCGGTGTGCACGACCAGGCCTGGCTTGGCCTTGTCGGCCGGCACTTCCCACAGTTCCTTGATGCCGATGGCGAAGGTTTGCGCATCGGTGCCTTGGTCGAGCTTGTACTTCGCAATGAGCTGCTTGCCTAGATGGCCGCGCGCGCCCTCGGCGAACACCGTGTATTTCGCGTGCAGCTCCATGCCAATCTGGAAGCTGTCCATGGGCTCGCCGTCCTTGCCCACGCCCTGATTGCCGGTGGCCACGCCTTTGACCGAACCGTCGTCGTTGTAGAGCACTTCGGCGCCGGTGAAGCCGGGGAAGATTTCAACGCCCAGCGCTTCAGCCTGTTCGCCCATCCATTTGGTGACGGCGCCCAGACTGATGACATAACAACCGTGGTTGTCAAAGTTGCGCGGCATCAGGAAGTCTGGCGTGCGCTTGGCGCCGGATTCGCTCAAGATCAACAGATCGTCACCGGTGACGGGTTGGTTCAGCGGCGCGCCGAGTTCTTTCCAGTTGGGAAACAACTCGGTAAAAGCCTTGGGGTCCATCACGGCGCCGCTCAGGATGTGGGCACCCGGCTCGGAGCCCTTTTCCAGGACGCACACATTGATCTCGCTGCCCTTTTCTGCCGCGAGCTGCTTCAAGCGGATGGCGGTGGAGAGGCCTGCGGGACCGCCGCCGACGACCACCACGTCGTATTCCATGGCTTCGCGGGGGCCGTAGGTGCTGAGGATGTCTTGAGGGCTCATGGGTGCTTGTCTCGCTGTCAGAAATAGATGTGGACAATGGGGTCAGAAAGGTTCGCTTCAGTTGTTGCGAGCCAGACACCCATTGTCTTGCCTGCGACCGATTTTAGAGGTCAAACGCGCACAATCGGTGTCGCATGTGCCGCGTTGGCTCTGGCGTGGCTGTTTTGGGCTTTTCAGAAGGAATTTGCATGTCTTACACCTTGGATTTGTCGGGTCGCGTGGCTTTGGTTACGGGTGCGTCGGGCGGGCTGGGCGAGCAGTTTGCCAAAACACTGGCCAAAGCGGGCGCAGCGGTGGTGTTGGCCAGTCGCCGCACCGACCGTCTGATGGCCTTGCGCGCCGAGATCGAATCGTTGGGTGGGGATGCCCATGTGGTGGCGCTGGATGTCACCGATCTGGCGTCCATCAAAGCAGCCATTGCCCACGCCGAGACCGAGGTCGGGCCGATTGACATCCTGATCAACAACTCGGGCGTGAGCACCACGCAGCGTCTGCAGGACGTGACCGAAGAAGACTACGACTTTGTCTTGAACACCAATACCAAGGGTGCCTTTTTCGTGGCTCAGGAGGTCGCCAAGCGCATGCTGGCCCGCGCCAAGGGTTCGGCACCGGGCAGTTATGTGGGCGGACGCATCATCAACATCGCTTCAATGGCCGGTCTGAAGGTATTGCCGCAGATCGGCATCTATTGCATGAGCAAGGCGGCTGTGGTGCAAATGACCAAGGCGATGGCTGTGGAGTGGGGTCGCTACGGCATCAACGTGAATGCGATTTGCCCGGGCTACATCGACACCGAAATCAACCACCACCACTGGGAAACCGAGCAGGGCCAGAAGCTGATCCAGATGCTGCCGCGCAAACGCATCGGGAAGCCCTCGGATCTCGACGCTGTGCTGGTGATGCTGTGCGCGGCCGAAAGCCATTTTGTCAATGGCGCGGTGATCGCCGCAGACGATGGATTTGGAGCCTGAATTTGTTCCCCCCTGCGCCGCCTGAGGCGTCACCCCCCAGGGGGCGATGCTGGCGGCCCGGCGGAGCCGGTTTCGCGGCATCCTGGGTTTTGCTTCCCCTTTCTTGATTGAAATAATTTGAGTTCGACAGCGACTTCGGTAACGCCAGGATTTCCGCCCGGCATGGTCACCGGCGTTCTGGCAGGCCTCGGTGCGGGCGCCTTCTGGGGCATGGCTTTTGTGGCGCCTTTGATGGCGCCGAACTTCAGCTCTGTGGACATCACGGTGGGGCGGTACCTTGCCTGCGCGCTGGTGTCGATGTTGCTGATGGCGTGGTCGGGTTTGCGTGGTCAGCGCATCTGGCCCACCTGGCGGCAAGCCGGTGCGGCTCTCTGGTTGAGCGTGCTGGGCTATACGGGCTACTACCTGCTGCTGTCGCTGGCGATTCAGACCACGGGCGCCACACTGCCGGTGCTGGTCATAGGCACGATTCCTTTGTGGATGATGTTGCTGGGGAAACCCGAGGGGCTGCTTTGGCGCAGGTTGGTTCCCGGGCTCCTCCTGACCGTGATGGGCATGGCCTTGATGATGCAGGCCACGGCGCGTGGCCTGGGCGCGGTGAACGTGGGTGGCCAGATGTGGCTCGGTGTTTTTTACGCAGGTTTGGCCGCCGCCTCATGGGTGTTGTTTGGACTGCTCAACAAGCGCTGGCTTCACAAGCACCCTGAAGTGAACTCCACCATGTGGGCCAACTGGATGGGCGTGGCTGCTGGCCTGGGCGCGTTGCCGATGTGGTTGTGGGCGGGCAGCCCCTTGCAGGGCATGGTGGAACGCCCTGGATTTGGCATGTATCTCGCTGTGTGCGCGATCACGGGGATTGGCGCGGCATGGGTGGCGTCGGTCTTGTGGAACATGGCCAGCCGGCGCCTGAGTGCCAGCCTTGCGGGGCAGCTCATCGTGAGCGAGACGGTGTTTGGCCTGCTCTACGGTTTTCTCTGGAATGCGCACTGGCCGGCTTCAATGCAGTGGCTGGCGTGCGTGTTGTTTGTAGCGGGTGTCCTGGCTTCGATCCAGGCCCATCGATAAGGAGTCAGGTTTGAAACTCGAGTTGCCGGAAGACAAGCGTTTGGTTCACAGCATGGTGGCCAATATCCGCTGGGGCGATATGGACGCCATGGGCCATGTGAACAACACCATCTATTTCCGCTACATGGAAATGGCCCGGCTCGACTGGTTCTTTGGCATGGGTTTGCCGGCCGATCCCAAGGGTGAGGGCCCGGTGATCGTGAACGCGTTTTGCAACTTCATCAAACAGCTGGAATTCCCGGGGGATGTGCTGGTGCGCACCTATGTGGGCGAAATGGGCAGGGCTTCGTTTGACACTTACCACGAGCTGCTGCGCACAGACGATCCGGACACGGTGTGCGCCAGCGGTGGCGCAACGGTGGTGTGGGTGGATTTTCCGAAACAGAAATCCATTCCGATGTCTGAAGGGGCGAGGGCACTGATTGAGGGCTCGGGCAGTGCACCGCGCTTGACGGCAAGTTGATTTTTTCTCGAAACTGTCGCGGACATCTCGCTGGAGGCATTCCGTTCATTGTCATCGACAGATGATTCTTTGAATTCGATTGAAACCAGGAAAATATGAAAGCAGGGACGTATTTGTGTGGGGCCATGTTGGTTTTGGGTTTGACCGCCCATGTTGCGGCTGGTGAGTTGCGGAATCCAGATGGTTTCAACACGCCTCAAGATCATGTGATCAAACGATCTCAGGTCGAGGACTTTGCCCAGGTGGGGCCGAACGCGACTTTCGTTTGCACGTCCACAAGCAAGAGTTGCACGGAGAAGGATGGTCCCTTCGACAAAAATGGGCAGCTCAAGGCCGAAGGAAAGGTGGAGAGCGTTGCGTATGGGCGAGCCGATAGCAAAGATGTGTCTGGTTTGCAGCTGCAAAGAACCTATGAGCGCGTGATCAAACAAATGGGCGGACGGCTGGTCGCAGTGATGTTGGGTCAAAGTGAAAAAACGGGCCAGATGAGGCAGGTCCATTTGATCGAACGCAAAGACCAAAAAAAGTGGGTCTTTGTAGACACCCGGTCTCAATACACACTGCTGAATTTGAGCGTGATCACTGAAACGGCCTTGCCCGACATACTCACTGCGGGCGAGTTCAAATCACAGCTTGAAACGCAGGGTTATGTCGCGCTCAACGTCAATTTCGACACCAACAAATCGGTGGTTCTCGACAGTGACAAGCCCACGCTGGATCAAGTGGTTTCCCTGTTGGCGTTGAGTCCAGACTTGAGGCTGTCTGTCGATGGGCATACCGACAACGAAGGCAATGCGGCTGCAAACAAACAACTTTCACAGCAGCGTGCCGAAGCCATCGTGGCCTATCTGGTGAATGCTGGGGTAGCCAAAGACCGCCTTGTTGCCAAAGGGTTTGGTTCGGAAACACCTGTGGCTGACAACCGAACCGAAGAAGGCAGGGCCAAGAACCGGCGCGTAGAGTTGGTGAAGCCCAAGCCTTCGGTGCACTCAGCGTCCGACAAGCCCACGGATTCGGTGCTTTTGAGTTTGCTTGCGCGCTAAGCGTTTATGCAGCAAACAGTTCGAGCCTGCGGCGGCATGTATGGCGATATCCGCCCGGACATGGAAGCTCAAATGCAAAGCTGGGAGAGCCGCCATGCCAAAGTCCGCGAACAGGCCTCACAGGCTTTGGTGATGGCCGCGAGGGGTAAAAAGGATGCCGCATTTGAGCAGTCCATGCGCGCAGAGAAGTCGGCAATGCAGGCCAAGCTCACTGGCAAATTGGGCATCGATTGGAAAAGGCGGCCGACGGCTCCAGAGTGCCGCAAGGTGATCGGTGCTTTGGTGGCCTTGCCTGTACCATGAAAACCCGACGTCCTCTACTTCGCTTTCGGCACCCGACCCATCAGATAGAACTCGGGGTTGGGCATCATGCCGGTGACGTTGGCCATGCGGTTCGAGAGGCCGAAGAAGGCGGTGATGGCGGCGATGTCCCAGGCGTCTTCGTCGCTGAAGCCCTGGGCGTGCAGCGCGTCGAAATCGGCGTCTTCGATTTCGTGCGCGTTGTTGCAGACCTTCATGGCGAAGTCGAGCATGGCGCGTTGGCGATCTGAGATGTCTGCCTTGCGGTGGTTCACTGCGACCTGGTCGGCCACCATGGGTTTCTTTTCATAGATGCGCAAAATGGCGCCGTGGGCCACCACGCAATACAGGCAGTTGTTGGCCGCGCTGGTGGTGGTGACGATCATTTCACGGTCGCCCTTGGTGAGCCCCGAGTCTTCCTTGAGCATCAGGGCATCGTGGTAAGCGAAGAAAGCGCGCCACTCGGCCGGGCGGCGAGCGAACCCAAGGAAGACGTTGGGAATGAACCCGGCCTTTTCCTGCACTTCCAATACCTTGGCTTTGATGTCATCCGGCAAGGTGTTGAGGTCGGGGGCCGGGAAGCGGTCAGTGCGCATGGGTCTGTCTCCGTTGAATGGTGTTGATGGCGTTGCTCGAATCAAGTCAAAGTTTATCCTTGGCCGATTTCAACTTCTGACACTTGGAGCACAGCATGCAAGATGAGCAATACCAGCAAGGTTTGAGCACCCGTCGCGAGGTCATGGGTGATGCGTTTGTGGATCGCGCCCTGGCAGGCACAACGCCCTTTACCCAACCCATCCAAGACCATATCTCTCGCAACGCATGGGGAGACGTTTGGCAGCGTGAGGGGCTGGACCGCAAGACGCGCAGCCTGGTCACGGTAGCCATGCTCACCGCCTTGGGCAAACAACATGAACTCAAGGGGCATTTGCGTGGCGCGCTGAACAACGGGGCCACGGTGCAAGAGCTGCAAGAAGTGCTGTTGCACGCGGCGGTCTATTGCGGCATTCCAGCTTCGGTGGATGCCTTTCGTACGGCGGCCGAGGTGATTGACGGCGCCTAGGGATGCTCTGCAAAACCACCGGCTCGTGCGCATCGCTGGGGTTGTGCAGCGTTTTCCCTGACCTTTGAATCGCATGCCGCAGGTTTCCCGAAGGGTTCGCGACAGATACGACCGCATCATGCGCCGCACAAGTCGACCCCCCGCGACTCGAAACGCCTTGGTCATTGAGCGGGTCGAACGACGGGCCGCTCCTGTTCCGGGTGCTGTGAGGGCAGAGACCTGGATTCCACGGTCGGGTTCTGCATGGCGCCAGCCAAGGCGCTGCGCCGCCTGAGCCCACGTTTGTCGAGGGCACGGCGCAAATAGGTGCGCACGCTGGGCACGCCAATTTTCAACGCCTGAGCAATCTCCTTGTCTGTCATGCCCCGGGCAACGCAGCGCGCAACGGCCAGCTCGCGCGGGCTGAGGGCAACCGCAGCAGGTGATGGGTCCGGCTGGCGTGGAAGCCCATTGTCCACGGTGGCAGCGCCTGCCCTTTTGAGCGCGGCCACCAGAGCCGGCTCAATGAACTCCAGGATGGAGCGGTCGTGCGCAGAAAAGTCGTTGCGGTGTTTTCCGCGCCATATACGCAGATCGCCCATGGCCCGTGTTTGGTCATAGGCATGCAAATTGATGCCCCAGTGCAGCCCGTCCCGGGCGAGAAAATCGTTGAAAAACTCCGAGCGGATGAATGCTTGCCGCGGCATGACCTCGCTTACCAAAGTGGCGCAACGGCGCTGTTGCAATTTGAAGGTGATGGGATCGCGGTACTGGAACCAGTCTTCATAGCGCTGCAGGTTGGCCTCATCCATGTTGATTGAAAAACCGTGATCGAAGCGGTTTGTCTGTGGATTCCAGATGTAGGAGGCGAAATGGTCGGCTCGGAACAGTCGCAGGAGCTCTTCACCCAGGCGCATGCGGATGTCCCGCTCGCCCAGACCCTGGGTCAGGAGCGCAAAGCAGGCCGCGAGTTGGCGTTGTTCCAGATCAGATAGGTGCATGGGCTCGGTTGCTCGGAATGACCAAGGCCGTACGTCGGTTTCCCGGACGGTATCGCATGCGTTGCACCGGGTCAATTCAGGGTTTCCTATGGCGAACGCGAAGGGCGTTGTCGTCGCTTTTGACGACAGACAGCATGGCCAGCGATGCGCATACTGATTCGGGTTGGTCGTTCAATGATTCAAAGGAGTTGCTCATGCCCCGGTTCGTTCTCACATCACTGACCCTTGCCGCCATTGGCCTCGGTGGCTGCGCCTCGCCGCCCGCGCAAGGGTCGCCAGACCTGACCAGGCTGTCGGCGTCCGAAGCTGTCGAGGCGGTCTGCTCCAGCAGGGTGAGCAGCGAGCGGTTGACCCGTGCCTACCTTGAGCGTGCCCAGGCAAGAGCCCATCTCAATGCCTTTGTCACACTGGACGCAGATGGGGCGATCGCCGCCGCACGCCGTGCCGATCAGCGGCTGGCTGCGGGTCAGCCCTGTCTGCCCTTGCAGGGCGTGCCGTATGTGGTGAAAGACAATATCGAAGTGGCAGGGTTGCCCACCACCGCCGGTACAGCGGCATTGAGCGGATTCGTCCCCAAAGTGGATGCGCCGGTGGTGAAAAAAATGCGTGATGCTGGTGCCATTCTGCTGGGCAAGACCCAGCTGCACGAGCTGGCCTTTGGCATCTCGGGTTTCAATGCCAACTTCAACACGGGCCCCGAACCCGGTGTTCGAAACGCATACGACGCCACCAAAATGGCCGGAGGCTCTTCGGCAGGCAGTGCGGTTGCGGTGGGCGCACGCATGGCACCGATGGGGCTCGGCACCGACACCGGTGGGTCCATGCGCATTCCCTGTTCCCTCAATGGCTGCGCCGCCTTGCGTCCAACCATGGGCCGCTATGCCCAAACGGGTATCGTGCCGATTTCCCACACCCGTGACACCGCTGGTCCCATGGGGGTGTCGGTGGCGGATGTGGCGCTGCTGGACGGGGTGATTGCGGGCGGCGAGCCGGTTCGCGCGGCCGACCTCAAAGGTGTTCGTCTGGGATTGGCAGCGTCGTTCCAGGCCAATCTGGATGCAGACACGCGCGCGGCATTTGATACGGCGCTTGACCGCCTGCGCACTGCTGGCGTCACCGTGGTGCCCGTCGACGCCACCCGGTTGGTCGAGCTCAATGCGGCGGTGGGATTTCCAGTGGCCCTCTATGAGGCCTATGACGACATGGTGAAGTACCTGCATGAGCGGGGCACGGGCGTGAGCGTGGCGCAGCTGGTTGCGGGCATATCCAGCCCGGATGTGAAGGGCACTTATGACGCCCTCGTGGTGCCCAGAAAGCTGCCAGCGCCGACGCCGGGCAAACTGGTGGACGCTGAGCCGATTTACCGGGCCGCGATCGATGTGCACCGGCCGGCCATGCAGCGCTGGTACACCGACACATTCGTACAGCTGCGCCTCGATGCCCTCGTGTTTCCCACGGTGCCACAGGTTGCCCCTTCGGCCGGGCCTCAAAGCAGTGCCCTGGAGGTGTTTGGTCTTTTCATTCAGAACACCGACCCGGGGAGCAATGCCGGTTTGCCCGGCCTTCAACTGCCGATGGGCATGGGTGCCAGCAGTGGCTTGCCGGTGGGCCTGGAGATGGACGGGCTGCCGGGCAGCGACAAGCGGCTTCTGTCGCTGGGCATGGCGGTTGAACTCGTGCTGGGGCGCATTCCAGCAGCGCCCTGACCGGCTCTCAGCCAGCGACCAGCCGGTGCACCAGGTCGGGTGTGCTGTGGGCTTCATACTTTCGAATCAGGCGGGCACGGTGAATCTCCACCGTGCGGTGACTGATGCCCAGCGCCTTGCCAATTTCCTTGCTGGTGAGCCCATCCATCAGCAGCGCAGCCACCTCGCGTTCGCGGCCTGTGAGGTCGGCCTTGACCGCTCGCCGCAAGCGCAGGTCTTCAAAGCTCCAGATGCCCGACTCGTGTGGTGATTCGCGTTGCAATGCCCTGCCGGTCACATGGCACCAGAAGGTTTCGCCCTTGAACCGGCCATCGAGCCGTTTCATGACGCGATCATCGGCGTAGGTGCCATTGCGCCCCAGAATCGGCTCGATGCGTGCGCCGGTTCGCTCGTACTCGGCCGCACTGGGGTAAAGAACCTGAAAGCTCTGGCCAATGAGCTGGTCGCGCGTGGCGCCAAACATCTCGCACAAAGCCTGGTTGCAGTCGACCATGATCCGGTGGCGTGACAACGCCATGCCCAGAGGCGCCAGGTCAAAGGCCAGGCGGTAGTCAATTTCTCTTTCGGGCGTGTCGCCCGCGATATGAGGGTTAGTCACTAGGTCAAACTACGTATGTGGTTACGTAGTATCGTAGCGTTTTGCCGAGCATCCTCTCGTGTTCAACCCTTGGAGCAAACGAAGTGAACAAGATTTACCCCAGCGCTGCCGAAGCCCTCAAAGGCGTGGTGGCTGATGGCCAACTGATCGCCGTGGGCGGTTTTGGCCTGTGTGGCATCCCTGAAGCCCTGATCGACGCGCTGCGCGATTCGGGTGTGAAGAACCTGACCGCGATCTCCAACAACGCGGGTGTGGACGACTTTGGTCTTGGCAAGCTGCTGCAGACGCGCCAGATCAAGAAAATGATTTCCAGCTACGTGGGTGAGAACAAGGAATTTGAACGTCAGTACCTGGCCGGTGAACTCGAACTCGAATTCACGCCCCAGGGCACGCTGGCCGAAAAGCTGCGGGCTGGCGGCGCCGGCATTCCGGCCTTTTTCACCAAGACCGGTGTGGGCACGCTGGTGGCGGAAGGCAAGGAGTTGCGCGAGTTCGATGGGGAAACCTATGTGATGGAGCGCTCGCTGATGCCCGAGGTGTCCCTGATCAAGGCCGATGTGGCCGATATGTCAGGCAACCTGCGCTTCAACAAGACGGCCCGCAACTTCAACCCCGCTGCAGCGACCGCCGGCAAGATTTGTATCGTGGAAGTCGAACGCATCGTGCCAACTGGCGATATCGAGCCCGACGATGTGCACCTGCCTGGCATTTATGTGCACCGCATCGTGCTCAATGCCTCGCCCGAGAAACGCATTGAAAAGCGCACTGTCCGCGACCGCAAATAAGGAGAACAGAAATGCCTTGGACCCAAGACCAAATGGCCGCGCGTGCGGCACAAGAATTGCAAGACGGCTTTTACGTGAACCTCGGTATCGGCATCCCGACGCTGGTGGCCAACCACGTGCCCGACCATGTCGAGGTGTGGCTGCAAAGCGAGAACGGCATGCTGGGCATCGGCCCGTTTCCGTACGACGACGAGGTGGATGCCGATCTGATCAACGCCGGCAAGCAGACCGTGACCACCATGAAGGGCTCGGCCATTTTTGGCAGCGATCAGTCGTTTGCGATGATCCGTGGCGGCAAGATCAACCTCTCCATCCTCGGTGCCATGCAGGTCAGCGCCAAAGGCGATCTGGCCAACTGGATGATCCCTGGCAAGATGGTCAAAGGCATGGGCGGTGCGATGGATCTGGTGGCGGGCGTGAAGCGCGTGATCATCTTGATGGAGCACGTGGCCAAGAAAAAAGACGGCACCGAAGATCTGAAAATCATCCCCGAGTGCACCTTGCCACTGACGGGTGTGGGTGTGGTCAACCGCATCATCACCGACCTGGCTGTGATGGATGTGACGCCTGAGGGCTTGAAGGTGGTGGAGTTGGCGCCTGAGGTCACGCGCGAATTCCTGCAGTCGAAAACGGGTGTGCCTCTGGTGTGATCACCAGGCTGGTGTGCTGTTGGAGAGCACCCGGCAGGCGGGTGCAATCGGCAACAAAAAGGCGCCATCTGGCGCCTTTTTTTTGTTTGGCCCGGCGGGTGATTGGCCCAGTGTGATCGGGGCAGGTCAGGTGTCAGCGACGCTGATGCCGTTCAAAAGCCAATGCGCCCCGCAGCCAAGCTGAGCTGCGTCTGGGCGGTGAGCTTGTCCACCAGTGCCGCGACCTGTTGGCGGCGTGCATCGGCCAGCGCCGATTGGGCGGTGAGCAAATCCACCATCGAACCCACGCCCGCCTTGTAGCGACCCTGGGCCACTTCAAGGGTGCTTTTGGCTGCGATCAGCAGGCGCTCGCTGGCCTCGACGCTTTTGCCGCTGGTGATCACAGCGCGATGGGCTTGCCAGAGCAGGGTGTCGACATCGCGCTGAACCGTTTCGAGTTCGGCTTGCTTGGCGGTCGATTGAGCCACCACCCGGGCTTGTTGGGCGCTGGATTCGCGTTCATTGAACAGCGGGAAAGTGGCTGTGAGAGAGACTCCTGTGCTGGGCACGTTGCTCACGGTGGTTGTGGTGCCATTGTTGCCCCAGTTGCTGGAGTGGCCTGCGTTGGCCGAAAAAGCCAGGTTGCCCCGCCCCGATGCTTTGACCGAGGCCAGCTGGGCATCGAGTGCTTCGATTTCGGCCCGTGTGGCACGCAATCTGGGGTGCTGCAAGCGCGCCTCTTCCCGCAAGGCAGTCAGGTCGGGCGGTGCACTTTGGGTGCGGCTCCAGGGCTCCCAGTTGGCCAGACGGATGGGTTGGGCGATGTCGGCGCCCAGGGCGAGCGCCAGCTTGCCGCGGGCGTTTTCCCAATCGCTTTCAGCGCGCACCTTGGCCAGCGTGGCCTGGGCCAGAGCGGTCTGGGCTTGCAGGCGATCGATTTGGGTGCCGACCTCGGCGTCGTAGCGGGCTTGTGCCGCCGCAGCGGTCAATGTGGCGGTGGCTTCGGCCTCGATGGCCGCGCTCATGGCTGCGTCGGCGACCACCGCCTCGCCATACAGCTGCAACAGATCGCGCACCGAGTCGAGCAGGGTATTGCTCTGCGTGGCCAAAGCCGCCGCGAGCGTCTGGCGCGCCTGTTTGAGATCGGCATCCGAGCGCCCAAAGTCGAACAGCACCCAGCCGAGATTCAAGCTGGCGTCCACCGATCGGGTGTTGGTGGCGCCATCAATGAAATTGCGTGCGGCGCTGCCTCCGACGCTGGCGCTCCAGCTTGGCCGCTTGGCGGTCTCAGCGAGGGTCACCCCGGCGCTTTGCTCGGCCACGCTCGCCAGGGCCTGACGAAGGCTTGGGCTTTTGCACAGGCTCACTGCCAATGCCTCGCTCAGGCTGAGTTGATCCCAGGCGGGCGAGGCCACCTGGGCGCATGGCCCCTGACCAGGAATCCACTGCGGGGCCTGGCTGGCCCAGTGCACCATGGTGGTTGTGGCGCTGACCGGTTGAACGGGCGTGCGGCTGGCGAGGCTGGCCGATGAAGCCAGCACCACGGGCGCCGCCCTGGGTGGTGTGGCTTCGGCGCCGGCCCGGGCATGCCACATGGGTACCAGAGTCAGTGAGCGGCTGAGTTGGAGGTGAAGCCCCGTTTCGAGGCCATGTGCCCAACCCATGTGAAGCAGTGCCAGCCCCGCGAGCGTGGGGCGCAGGACCGCGCGCAGGTGCATTTGGCTCATCGTTGCGTCAGCGCAGGCAAACCCAGGCTTTCAAAATAATCTGATGGCTCGCCATCGAACTGAACCCGCCCTTGGTTCAAAACCACCACACGCTGTGCCGAGCGAATGGTTTCCGGACGGTGGGCCACGACGATTCGGGTGATGTTCAGGGAAGCAATCGCAGCGTTGACCTTGGCCTCGGACTCCACATCCAGATGGCTGGTGGCTTCGTCGAGCACCAGAACGTGTGGGCGCTTGTAGAGGGCCCGGGCCAGCAGCAATCGCTGCTTCTGACCACCCGAAAGCACTGTGCCCATGTCGCCCACCAGCGTCTGGTAGGCCATCGGCATGAGTTCGATGTCGTCGTGAAGTGCCGCCATGCGCGCGCAGGTGGTCATCCATTCGAAGTCGGGGCGCTCGTCAAAGAAACCGATGTTGTCGCTGATGGAGCCCGCAAACAGTGTGTCGTCTTGCATCACGGTGGCCACGCCTTGGCGCCAGCGGTTGATGCCGATCTGGGCCAGTGGCAAGTCATCGGCCTTGATGCTTCCCTCGATGGGGGCGTAGGTCCCCAGAAGCAGGTTGATCAGGGTGGTCTTGCCGCAGCCCGACCGGCCGGTGATCGCCAAGACCTGCCCGGGCGGAATGCTCAGGTTCAGTCCGTCGAGCACCCAGGGCCCTTGATCGCTGTAGCGGTAGCGCACGGCTTCAAACGCGATGGTGGGGCTTTCTTGATGGGTCAATGCCAGGCCTGATCCGCGGGCAATGAGATCGTTGGCGCCCAGGCGTTCGGTTTGATCGCTTGCCGGGGTGAGAACCAGATCCGCCAGGCGCTCGGCGTGCAGCCGCAGCATTTTCAGATCGATGGCCTTGTCAATCAAGGCGATCACCCGCTGCTCGAATTGACCGCGGTAGGCCATGAAAGCGGTCAACATACCCACGGTCAGTTCGGTTGCAATGATCTGCTGGGCACCCAGCCAGACGATGAGCAAGGCCATGCCACCACTGAGAAGTCCGCGCACCACGCCGTAAATGATCTGCAGTTTCTGGACCTTGAGCCGGGCGTTGGTGGCGCTCACCATCAGGGTTTGCCAGGCGCCCTGGCGCTGGTTCTGCCGGCCAAACAACTGGATCGCCCGCATGCCGCGAATCGACTCCAGAAAGTGGCTCGATTGCGAGGCGTCGCGCACCAGGGTTTCCTCAAAGGCAGCGTACAGGGGGCGGTACCACACGAGTCGCATCAAGAGGTACAGCAGCACGGCAATCACGGCCACCCAGGCCAGTGGGGGGCTGTAAACAAACATCAGCACCAGCGTGAGAATCACCAGCAGACCATCAAACAGGGCTTCGACAAACGCCGAGGTGAGCGTGCTCTGGATTTCATCCACCGATCCGGCGCGCGAGACGATGTCTCCCAGGTGGCGGTTCTGAAAATACGACAGCGGCAAGCGGGTCATGTGTGCAAACACATTGGATTTCCATTGCAGGCCGATGGAGGTGTTGATCACCATCAGCAACCATGACCGGATCAGATTGGTGGCCTGTTGCACGATCATCAGCAGGCCAAAGCCCAGCGCCAGCGTGGTGAGCAGCTGGGTGTCGCGCGAGACGACCACATCGTCCAGCACCCATTGCATGAACAAGGGTGAGGCCAGGCCAAAGATTTCCAGAGCGAGAGAGAGCATCAGCACCTGACCCAGCGTGGTCCAGAAACCGCTGACCTGTCCGATGAGTTGCGAGAGCTTGACGCGTGTTTTTTCCTCGCGCCTGGCAAAACCGGGGTTGGGCCAGAGTTCGAGTGCCACGCCTGTGAAGTGTCTCGATACCTCTGCGAACGTCAAACGGCGCTCGCCAAAGGCCGGGTCGTGCACCACCACCTGGTCGCGGCTGACCGACTTGAGCACCACAAAATGGTTCAGATCCCAGTGCAGGATGGCCGGCAAACGAAGTTGTGCCAGTTCATTGAGTTCCAGTCGCAGGCCACGGGTGCCCAGTTGTTCCTTCTGGGCAATGTCGGTCAGTGTGGCCAGCGTGACGCCGGTCATGGCAACGGTGTGGCGGGAACGCAGTGCAGCCAGATCGGTGGCCACGCCATGGTGGTTCAGCACCATGGCCAGGCAGGCGAGACCACATTCCGCAGCCTCGGTCTGCAAAATCACGGGCAGGGTTTGACCCAGCCCAAAAGAGAGGCGATCGGTCCAAGTCACAAGATTCTCCGGGCGCGATTGATCGTCATGAGGCGAGGCGTTTGGTCACGCTGTAGAGCGGCTCCAACACCCATTCGTACAGTTTTCGGCGCTCCTGAAGGATGTCGGCTTCCAGTTGCATGCCGGCTTGCAAGGCACGGGTCTGTCCGTTGGCTTCAATGGTGGTGTCATCCAGCTTCACCTGGATGGAAAAAACCGGTTCACCCGTTCCGCTGGCGCCTTGGGGCGTCAGGCCACCAAGGGACAAGCTGGCGAGTTCCGAAGGAGAAACCGTGGATGTTGATACGGTTGTGACCACGCCAGGGTGTTGACCAAACTTTTGGTATGGAAAGGGTTGGTAGCGCAACATCACGGGGTCGCCCGTTTGAACGAAGCCGATGCTGCTGCTTGGGGCGTACAGGCGAGCCTGCAATTCGCTCCCGGCGGGTACCAGGGTCAGCAAGGCTTGGCTGCTGTCAATGGTCTGCCCGACCTCGGCGCTGACCAGGGTGGCCTGGCCATCTTGTGGCGCGGTGATGACCACACGCCTGCGGCTTTCAACTTCTGTGAGTTGCTGATCGGTGTTGGAGATTTCGCGCTCCAGCTGCGCCACCTGGTTGTCGTAACGCAACTGGCTGCCGTCGATCTCCTGCTGGAGCTGTTGCAGTTCGCGCTGTGCGGTCAATGCATCGCGCTGCAAGGCCTGCAAGCGCGAACGGGCTTCGGACAGATCGATTTCTTTCTGTCGCAATTCATCCCGGGCGATGTAGTCTTGATCGGCCAAGGTTTGATAGCGTTTGCGGGCGTCTTCGGCGTATTGAATGCGCGTTTTCTGCTGGTCGATCTGGGCGGCAATGGCGCGCGCCTCAGCCTTCAGCGTGTCACCCCGTCGACGCAACCCGGCCGTCTCTTCAGCTTGCATCAGCCGCGACCGGCCCACCTCCAGCTCCAGCGAAGCGCGCCGTTCCGATGTCTGCCGGGCGATATCGGCCTGCAGGTTTTGGGCGCCGTCACCTGGGCGATCGCTGTTGAGCACGTACAGCAGTTGCCCCTTCTTCACGGTCTGCCCGTTGGTTATGTGTTTTTCCAGCACCACACCCGTCTGGGGGGTGTGCACCCGGATCAAACCACCGGCCGGCATCAAAAGGCCGCTCACCGTGACACGGCGCGTATAGCTTCCCAAAAACAGAAAAGCCACCAGAGCCAAAGCCATGAACGCAGCGCCAAAACTCATCCACAGGGTGGAGATGCGCGGCGTCAAAATAATCTGGCCCAACAACTGGGTTCGCTGGCTTTCGATGGCCTCTGTGCGAAACAGGCGCTCAGATGGGCGGTTTTGGGCTGACATGGGCGGGCGGATGCGGGTTTATGTAACAGGTCGATACAAAGTGATCAACCGAAAGTGTACGGGCATTGCCGGCTGAGGGTCCCAGAAGGGAGGGGCCAGGGGACGCTTTGAGCGGACCAAAGTCGCACATTTCCGAGGCTGTGCCTGTTTGGACAGTGGGTCTGTACCGGCACGGCCGAAAAAAATGGCCCGTCGAGGGCCATTGCTTGGAGATGCTTGGAGCGGGTGAAGGGAATCGAACCCTCGTCAGTTGCTTGGGAAGCAACAGCTCTGCCATTGAGCTACACCCGCGATAGAGAGAGTTTAAGCGATCGGCCGCAAGGTTTTTTTGACTGCGCTCAGTCCACCGCCCTGTGGCTTCAGTTGGTCAAAACCTCGGGCAAGTTCGACAGCGCCCAGTCTGCTGCCTCAAGGTCACGGCGCAATCGGCGCGCGTTGTCGACTGCGCCCGGGCCCTTATGAGCTGTCGAGCGGGACCGTTCTTCAGTCCGAACTGTAGCGGCTGAATGCAGAGGCGCAACCATCAAGGCAATTTCTGCGGACCCGACGTACCTGGCTGGCGATCGGCGAGAGGTTGGGTGTTGTGGCGCGGATGGCCTCCCAATAAGGCCGGCATGGCCGCCGGACGGATGCCCGGCGCCTTGCTCTAGGGAGGTGGCTCAAGGGCGGACGTAGCTCCAACCCGCTGTTTGCAGCTTCATGAGTTCCACCACACCGGCTGGCACGTAACTGACACTGGCTTGCATATCGGCTTTGGTGAGCTTGAGGACCTCCATGGTGTTTTGGCATGCGACTACCTTGACGCCGGCCTTTACGGCCTCAGCGACGCGGTTGCTGGTCACGCTGTCGGCCTTGAGCATGTGGATCCCGGGGCCATAGACGACGATTTCGATATCAACCTTGTCGGCACCCAACTCGGACTGGGCATTCCGGGCGTTGTTCAGCGTCAGGTTCCATTTGCCTGGATCGTTGTCGCTGACCTGGAGCACCAGGGCGGGTCGCGGGCTGTGGTGGCGGGCGTGTTGTCCGTCCGGGCCGTGCATGGCGCAACCTGCAAATGCCGTGATGAAGATGGCCAGCAGGCTGGAGCGCAATAAGTGGGCTGTGTTCATGGTGTTTCCTAGGATGGACAGGGTGGACCGCGTTTTCTGTATCAGTGCATCTTTAAATCGATGTCTGCTTATATTTTGGACTTGTCGGTCAACACCGTGTAGCGGTGTTTCCCCTGATGCCGGGCGTTCTCAGGTTGTCCGCTGAATGGTGCGTCTGGCGGGCGTGTCGCCAGCGACAAAGTAGGGCGCGGTCGAGCGCGCCAGTGGCGTGCGGCCACGTATTTTGTCGGCGATCTTTTCCGCCATCATGGTCGTTGGCGCATTGAGGTTGCCGGTGGTGATCTCCGGCATGATGGACGCGTCCACGACCCGCAAGCCTTCCATGCCGTGCACCCGGCCTTCGCTGTCGACCACCGCCATCTCGCCCATGCCCATGGCGTTGGTGCCGCAGGGATGGTAGGCGGTTTCGGCGTGCTGGCGCACGTAAGCGTCAAGCTCTGCATCGCTTTGCGCAGGTTCTCCCGGCGTGATTTCTCGGCCCGCGTAGGGCTTGAGCGCAGGCTGGCGCATGATTTCGCGCGTGATGCGGATGCCGGCGCGGAATTCCGCCCAATCCTGCTCGGTGGACATGTAGTTGAACAGGATGCTGGGGTGCTGGTGCGGGTCTTTGGAGCGCAGGTGCACGCGGCCGCGGCTGGGCGAGCGCATGGAGCCCATGTGGGCCTGGAAGCCGTGGATCTTGATCGGGTTGCTGCCGTTGTAGTTGATGGCCACGGGCAGGAAGTGGTACTGGATGTTGGGCCAGTCGAACGCGTCCGAGGTGCGGATGAACCCGCCCGCCTCAAAGTGGTTGGTGGCACCGATGCCGCGGTTGAGGAACAGCCACTCTGCGCCGATGGCGGGCTGGTTCCACCATTTCAGCGCACCCACCATCGACACGGGCTGCAGGCATTCGTATTGCTGGTAGATCTCGAGGTGGTCTTGCAGGTTGGCACCCACACCGGGCAGGTCGTGCACCACCGGAATGTCCAGCGACTTCAGCAGGGGCGACGGACCGACGCCCGAGCGCTGCAGGATCTGGGGCGACGCAATGGCGCCCGAGCACAACAGCACTTCGCGTTTGGCGTGGGCGGTCACGGTCTGATCCTTGAGCAGGTAGGCCACGCCGATGGCGCGCTTGCCTGAGAACAGGATGCGGTCGGTCAGCGCGTGGGTGACGATGGTGAGGTTGGGGCGCTTTCGGGCCTGGTCCAGGTAGCCACGGGCCGTACTGGCGCGGCGGCCTTTGGGGGTGGTGGTGCGGTCCATGGGGCCGAAGCCCTCTTGCTGATAACCATTCAAGTCATCGGTGCGCGGATAGCCGGCTTCGACGCCGGCATTGACCATGGCCTCGAACAGCGGGCTGTGGTCGGGCTTGGGCGTGGTCACGCTCAGGGGGCCGCTGTCGCCGTGGTAATCGTTGGCCCCGATGTCGCGGGTCTCGGCCTTGCGGAAGTAGGGCAGGCAGTCGAGGTAGGTCCAGTCTTCCAGGCCCTCGCGTTGGGCCCAGCCGTCGTAGTCCATGGCGTTGCCGCGGATGTAGCACATGCCGTTGATCAGCGACGAGCCACCCAGGCCCTTGCCGCGCCCGCACTCCATGCGGCGGTTGTCCATGTGGGGCTCGGGCTCGGTTTCGTAGGCCCAGTTGTAGCGGCGGCCTTGCAGCGGGAAGGCGAGGGCAGCGGGCATCTGGGTGCGGAAGTCGAGACGGTAGTCGGGACCGCCGGCTTCCAGCAGCAGGACGCTGACGTCGGCGTCTTCGGTCAGGCGCGTGGCGAGCACGTTGCCCGCCGAACCGGCGCCGACGATGATGTAGTCAAATTCTTGGTTGGCCATGGGGGATGGGTTCTCCTTGCGGGATCAGAACACCGACGCGTAGGCGCCGAGTTCGACCTGGATGGACTTGTTGCGGGTGTAGGCCTTGAGGGTTTCAATGCCGTTCTCGCGGCCCACGCCGGATTGTTTGTAGCCGCCCACCGGCATTTCGGCCGCGGACTCACCCCAGGTGTTGATCCAGCAAATGCCGGCTTGCAACTGGTGAATCACGCGGTGCGCGGTGTTGAGGTCTTGGGTGACCAGGCCCGCGGCCAGACCGAAGCTGGTGTTGTTGGCGCGCTGCACCACTTCGGCTTCGTCGGCAAAGCCGAAGATGGCCATGACCGGACCAAAGATTTCATCTTGCGCGATCTTCATGGTGTCTGTGCAGTTGGTGAACACCGTGGCCTGCACGTAGGCGCCCTGGGCCAATGTGCCCTCGGTGACCCGTTCGCCGCCCACCAGCAACGTGGCGCCTTCGGCTTTGCCCGACGCGATGTAGCCCAACACCTTCTCCATGTGTGCGGTGCTCACCAGCGGACCGAAGTTGGTGGTCTCATCTTGTGGGTCGCCCAAACGGATGCGCTTCACGCGTTCAACCACTTTGGCCTCGAATGCGGCCTTGACCGATTGGTGCACGAACACGCGGGTGCCGTTGGTGCAGACCTGACCCGAGCTGTAGAAGTTGGCCATCATGGCGATGTCGGCGGCGCGGTCGAGATCGGCGTCGGCGAACACGAGGAGGGGCGACTTGCCGCCCAGCTCCATGGTCACATCCTTGAGCGTTGAGCCCGAAGCGCTGGCCATGACCTTTTTGCCCGTCACGGTGCCGCCGGTGAACGAAATCTTTTCGATACCCGGGTGCTCGGTGAGCCAGGTGCCCACCGCTGCGCCGCCATTGACCACGTTGAACACACCATCGGGCAAACCGGCCTCGGTGTAAATCTCTGCCAGTTTCAAGGTGGTCAACGGTGTGACCTCGCTCGCCTTGAAAATCATGGCATTGCCGGCGGCCAATGCGGGTGCGGACTTCCACAGCGCAATCTGGATGGGGTAGTTCCACGCGCCGATGCCGGCGACCACGCCGATGGGTTCGCGGCGCGTGTACACAAACGCGCTGTCGCGCAAAGGCACTTGCATGCCTTCGATGGCGGTGGCCAGACCGGCGTAGTACTCCAGCACGTCGGCGCCGGTGACGATGTCAACGTACACCGTTTCGGACAGCGGCTTGCCGGTGTCCAGCGTTTCGAGTTGGGCGAGTTCGTCGTTGCGCTCGCGCAGGATGTCGACCGCTTTGCGCAAGATGCGCGAACGCTGCATCGCGGTGTAGCCGGCCCAGATACGTTGACCCGCTTGGGCGCTGGTCACAGCGGCGTCCACGTCTTGTTTGGATGCGCTTTGCACCGTGGCGAGCACTTCGCCATTGGCCGGGTTGATGGTGTCGAAGGTGTCACCGCTGGTGGCGTCCACGCGGGCGCCGCCGATATAGAGCTGTTGCAGGGGAATGGCAGGCATGAAGGCCTCCTAAATCAAGTTGCTTCAAAAAACGAACGGCCCACGAAGGGCCGGTTCGCCAGGCAGACACACGCAGGTGTCAGCCCATGGCTTTGCCCAGCAGGGCATGGTAGAGCTCGCGGTCACCCAGGATGCCGACCAGCTTGTCGCCATCGCTCAGCAGCAGCTTCTGGCCGGTCTGGTACCGGATGTGCAGTGCGTCGCGCATGCCGATTTTGGCGCTGACGACCGTGGGTTGTTGGGTGATCAACGCTTCGATGCTGTCGCCGGCAGCCCATTGCTGCAGGTTGAGGGGATCGGTGCCGCGGCGTGCGCTGCGCAACGTGCCTTGCTCGTCTACTTTGAGCCAGATGTCGGCCACGTTGTCGAGGCAGAGCTCGCCATCGCGCTGATCGCATTCCGACAGGGGGCGCATCAGGCTGTAGCCACTCAGCACGTTCAACGGATTGGTGTGTGCCACGAAGGCGCGCACGTAGTCGTTGGCGGGTTTCAGCACGATGTCTTCGGGCTTGCTGTGTTGAACAATCAGGCCGCCCTTCATGATCACGATGTTGTTGCCCAGCTTCAGGGCTTCATCCAGATCATGGCTCACGAACACGATGGTCATGTTCAGCTGGCGCTGCAGGTCGAGCAGCTCGTCTTGCAGGCCCTGGCGGATCAGCGGGTCGAGTGCCGAAAACGGCTCGTCCATGAGCAGGATGTCGGCGTCCATGGCCAGCGCTCGGGCCAGGCCCACGCGCTGCTGCATGCCGCCGGAAAGCGCGTCAGGCCGCTTGTCGCGCCACTGGCTCAAGCCCACGAGTTCCAGCTTGTCGTCGATGCGTTTTTTGCGCTCGCCGCTGGGCAGGCCTTGCATTTCCAGGCCCAGGCTCACGTTCTCCGCCACGGTCAACCACGGCATGAGTGCGAACTTCTGGAACACCATGGCAATGCGCTGCGTGCGCATGGCCTTCATCTGGGCGGCCGAGCAGTTGGCAATGTCCACTTGAGCACCTTCGTGCTCGATCAGCAGCTTGCCACGGCTCACGGTGTTGAGGCCGTTGATGCAGCGCAGCAGGCTGGATTTGCCCGAGCCCGACAAGCCCATCAGCACGCAGATTTCGCCGCGCTCCACGGTCAGGTTGGCTTTTTCAACGCCGACGATCAGGCCGGTTTGTTTGAAGATCTCGTCGCGCGAAAAGCCCTGGTCGAGCAGGTCAAGCGCAGGCTTGGGCGAATTGGAGAAAACAACGTCGAGGTCTTGAATTTCAATCAGGCTCATGCGGCACCGCCCTTCGATGGGGAGCGCTGCTTGCAGACGCGGTCCAGGATGATGGCCAGCAACACAATCGCCAGGCCGGCTTCGAAGCCCACGGCGATGTCGGCCGTGTTCAAGGCGCGAACCACTGGTTTGCCCAGGCCGTCGGCGCCTACCAGGGCGGCCACGACGACCATGGAGAGCGACAGCATGATGCACTGCGTGATGCCGGCGGAAATGCTGGGCATGGCGTGGGGCAGTTCAATGCGGGTAAGCAACTGGGTGCGCGAGCAGCCAAAGGCTTTGCCGGCGTCCATCAGGTCGGTGGGCACATCGTGAATGCCCAGGTAGGTGAGGCGAATGGGCGCGGCCAGTGCAAATACCACGGTGGAAATCAGGCCGGGCACCACACCCAGACCGAAGAGCGTCAGGGTGGGGATCAGGTAAACAAAGGTCGGCACCGTCTGCATCAGGTCGAGCACCGGTTGCATGGCCATGTAGAAGCGGGGCTTGTGGGCGGCGTAAATGCCGAGCGGCACGCCGATGATCACGCACACCACGGTGGCGAACAGCACCTGGGCCAGCGTCTCGATGGTCTCTTGCCAGTAACCCAGGTTCAGGATCAGCAAAAATGAAGCCACGGTGAAAAGGGTCAACATCCATTTGCGCTGGATGCCTTGGGCGATCAAGCCAAAGATGGCGATCAGCGCAAGCGGGTGGAACCACAGCAAAGATTGGGTGGAGCCATTGATGGCAGCGCCCAGGGTGTCGGCGAAGGCATCGAAGTAATCAGCGCCGTGCAGCGTGAGCCAGTCGATGAAGTCGGCAATGTAGTTGCCGAGGGGAATTTTTTGGATGTCCATGGAGCAAGAAAAGGTCGCCACGAGGGCGGGCTCACCCAAGGATGCGGGTGAGAGCATTTGAGCCCTTGGCGGCTTGTGGCCACCAAGGGCTCAAAGGGGGCTTACTTGGCCAGCGCGGCTTTCACCACGTCGAGCGCCGGCTTCTTGCCGTCAAAGGTGGTCACGCCGTCGAGCCAGGCTTCCAGCACAGACTGGTTGGCCTTGAGCCAGGCGGTGGCAGCGGCACGGGGCTTCTTCTTGTCGTTCAGGACAGCGCCCATCAGGTCATTTTCCATTTTCAGGCTGAACTCGAGGTTGTTGAGCAGCTTGCCCACGTTGGCGCACTCTTCAACATAACCCTTGCGCACGTTGGTGTAGATGGTGGCGCCGCCGAGGTTGGGGCCGAACACATCGTCACCACCTTCGAGGTACTTCATCTTGACCTGGCTGTTCATGGGATGCGGTTCCCAGCCGAGGAACACCACCCACTTGTTGCGGCGCTCAGCGCGCGAGACCTGCGACATCATGCCGGCTTCGCTGGACTCGACAATCTTGAACTCGCCCAGGTCGAACTTGTTCTCGTCGATCATGCCTTGGATCAGGCGGTTGCCGTCGTTGCCGGGCTCGATGCCGTAGATCTTGCCGCCGAGCTCTTTCTTGAACTTGGCGATGTCGGCGAACGACTTCAGGCCGGCTTCGTAGGCGGCTTCGGACACGGCCAGCGTGTACTTGGCACCTTCGAGGTTGGCCCGCACGGTTTCCACGCTGCCTTTTTCGCGGTAGGGGGCGATGTCGGCTTCCATGGTGGGCATCCAGTTGCCCAGGAACACGTCGATGTCCTTGTTTTCCAGTGACTTGTAGGTCACGGGCACAGAGATCAGGCTGGTCTTGGTCTTGTAGCCGATGGAATTCAGGATCTTGCTGGTGACGGCCGTGGTCACGGTGATGTCGGTCCAGCCGACATCGGCGAAGCGCACGTTTTTGCAGGTGGCGGGTTCTGCGGCGTGGACCAGCATGGGGGCGCAGACGGAGGCGGCAATCAGTAGCGATCGGGACATATTCATCAGGGGTTCCTTAAAAAACGACCGTATCTGGCGCGTCGAACGCGCCAATGGGTCAGGGCAACAAACGTCTCGTCAAAGCAAGGTAAGAAGACTTCGCTTCAGCTTGTGCTGGCGACGGTTTCAAACCGATGGATGCGGGACTCGCAGCAGACAGGGGTGTCGGCTCAAAGCGGCCGGTGAACCTGGCGCATGCAGCGACCAAAGCACCGACCTGGTCACAGGATGGACAGATCCATCCAGATCGAAAATCGTCAAGAAGCGACGGGTGATGTGTGACTGGCTTCACATCAAACAGGCGTCTGATGGAAGCTTGGGTAAGGGGTCATTGTACCTTGCGTTGCATTTTGCAACCGTTTGCCGACTTTTCGAAGGAAATGACGGTGAGATCGTGTACTTCCGCTCGTTGGCGGTGAAAGGGTAGACCTTGACGCAACCGGATGCGCCCATCCGTTGCGGTGCTGTGCGCCTGTGTCGGGGTTCGCAACGCTTTGTTTCACGCGTGAACTGTTTCGCGCCGATCTGATCTCAAGCTGGTCTCGCATCAGCAAATCCATTGTTGTCATGCGCCATTGTCTGGAGGAGAACTTGATGAAATTTGGAACACATGTATTGGCCGCTTCGGTGATCGCACTGGGTCTGGCGGGTTGCGCCGCACCGGGTGGCCCGAACGAGACGGGCGGCACGATCGTCGGTGGCGTGCTGGGGGGCGCGCTGGGGTCTCAGGTGGGTGGTGGGAGCGGGCGCACGGTGGCAACCGTGATCGGCGCGCTGATTGGAGCCAATATCGGGGCGAATGTGGGCAGGTCGATGGATGGCAATGACCGCGCTCGCACAGCGCAGGTGTTTGAAGCGGCACCAACCGGGCAGCCCACCCAGTGGGTCAACCCGGATACCCGCAACCAGTTCGAGGTGACGCCGACGCGAACCTACGAGTCTGCAGGAGCGCCTTGCCGTGAGTACACGATGAAGGCGGTGATCGGCGGACGCCCGGACGACGTCTATGGAACCGCTTGCCGACAGCCCGATGGCAGCTGGAAGATCATGAACTGAGCCGGTTGCCGTCCCTGTTCTCCGCTGCGAGCAGGGTTCAAGACCTGCTCGCCCGGATTCAGCTCAGGATGTCACCCACACACAGGTATTTGATTTCGACGTAGTCGTCCATGCCGTGGTGTGAGCCTTCGCGACCCAGACCCGACTGCTTCACGCCGCCAAACGGCACATGTTCGGTTGCGAGAATACCGACGTTGATGCCCACCATGCCGTACTCCAGCGCTTCGGCCACGCGGAAGATGCGACCCACGTCGCGGCTGTAGAAGTAGCTGGCCAGACCGAATTCGGTGTCATTGGCTGCGTCGATGGCTTCTTGCTCATTTTCGAACTTGAACACCGGCGCGAACGGACCGAAGGTTTCTTCTTTGGCGCAGAGCATGTCGTTGGTGGCGTCGGCCACCAGTGTGGGTTCGAAGAACTGGCCGGGCAGGCGCTTGCCGCCAGCCATGATGCGGGCACCCTTGGACACGGCATCGTCCACATGGCGCTGCACCTTTTCAAGAGCCGCTTCTTCGATCAGAGGGCCCTGGTTCACGCCGTCTTCAAAACCGTTACCGACCTTGGCCGATTTCACCTTGGTGGCGAACTTCTCGACGAATTCATCGTACACACCGCTTTGCACGTAAAAGCGGTTGGAGCAGACGCAGGTCTGGCCGGCGTTGCGGTATTTGCTGGCAAAGGCGCCTTCGACCGCGCTGTCGATGTCGGCATCGTTGAAGATGATGAAAGGCGCGTTGCCGCCCAGCTCCAGCGACATTTTCTTGACCGTGGGTGCGCTTTGCGCCATCAGGATGCGGCCCACTTCGGTGGAACCTGTGAAGGAAATGTGACGGACCACATCGCTGGCGCAAATGACCTTGCCCACGGCAATGGACTGGTCGGCATCAGCGGTGAGCATGTTCAGCACACCGGCAGGGATACCGGCGCGAATGGCCAGCTCGGCGGCGGCCAGTGCGGTCAGCGGCGTGAGCTCGGCGGGCTTGATGATGACAGTGCAGCCCGCGGCCAGCGCTGGCGCGACCTTGCGCGTGATCATGGCCAGGGGGAAATTCCAGGGCGTGATGGCGGCGCAAACGCCGATGGGCTGTTTCAGCACCATCAGGCGGCGGTTGTTGTCGAAGGTGGGCAGCGTTTCGCCATTGATGCGCTTGGCCTCTTCGGCGAACCACTCGACAAAGCTGGCGCCATAGGCGACTTCACCTTTGGCTTCGGCAAACGGCTTGCCTTGCTCGGCGGTCATGATGCGGCCGAGGTCTTCCTGGTTGGCCATCAGCAGGTCAAACCACTTGCGCAGGATGATGCTGCGCTGCTTGGCGGTCTGGGCGCGCCAGGCTGGCCAGGCGGCGTTGGCAGCAGCAATGGCGGCCTCGGCTTCTGTCGGGCCGAGGTTGGCCACGTCGGCCAGTTTGAGGCCGGTGGCCGGGTCGTTCACATCAAAGCGGCTGCTGCCCTTGACCCATTCGCCATTGATCAGGGCATCGGTCTTGAGCAGGCTGGGGTCTTTGAGCAAGGCGAGGGGGGATGTCTTCATGTCCATGGTGTGTCTCTTCAAAGGGTTGGATGTGGTTTCAATGCTTCAGCGTATCTCAATTTCAACGAACACGACTTCGTGGTCGGTCGGGTTGATGACGTTGTGTTCGACACCCTCGTTGCGGGTGTAGGACTGCCCTGGTGTGAGCGGGGCGGTCCGGTTGCCTTCGGGGGTTTCCAGCAACAACTCGCCGCCCGTCATGGGCACGACCACGTAGTCATGGCCATGGGTGTGCCAGCCGGTTTCGGCGCCGGGCGGGAATCGCCATTCCGTGACGATAACGCGTTCATTGGAAATCTGCACCGTGGGTATGGCTTGGGGTCGGGTCATTTCAGGGATATCCAATGGTTAACGGTAGGCCACGCCGGGCAGCACGCACAGCATTTCAAACAGCAGGTTGGCACCCAGCAGGGCTGTGTTGCCACTGGCGTCATAGGCGGGAGCCACTTCCACCAGGTCACAGCCCACCAGATTGAGGCCTCTGCAGCCGCGCACGATCTCCAGGGCCTGGGGCACCGAGAGGCCGCCAACTTCCGGTGTGCCCGTGCCGCCTGCGTAGGCAGGATCAATGCCGTCAATGTCAAAGCTGAGATAGGTCGGCGTATCGGGTCCGATCGCATCACGGATCTGGGTCATCAAGGGCGCAAGTGATTGCCACCAGACTTCGTGGGCGGGCACGACAGTGAAGCCTTGCTGGCGTGGCCAGTCGAAATCTTCGGCCGAATAGCCGCTGCCGCGCAAACCGATCTGCCAAACCTTGTTGCCTATGAGGAGGCCTTCTTCCACCGCACGGCGGAAGGGCGTGCCGTGCGCGATACGTTCACCGAACATGTCTGGGTTCACGTCGGCGTGGGCGTCGACATGGACCATTGCCACCGGGCCGTGCCGGGCTTTGAGGGCACGAAGGATGGGCAGGGCAATGGTGTGATCTCCGCCCAGGGTGAGGGGGATGCAGCCGGCTTCGATGATGGGCCGGTAGTGGGCTTCAATGATGTCGACCGACTTTTGCAGATTGAAGGTGTTGATCGCCACGTCGCCCAGGTCGGCCACTTGCAGTGCATCGAACGGCGCGGCGCCGGTGGCCATGTTGTAGGGGCGGATCAGGCAGGATTCGGCGCGTATCTGGCGCGGGCCAAAGCGGGCGCCAGGCCGGTGGCTGGTACCGATGTCCAGCGGCACACCGATGAAGCCTGCGTTGATACCGGCCGGGCTTGCCACTGCTGGCAGCCGCATCATGGTGGCCAGCCCACCGAAACGCGGCATCTCGTTGCCGCCTTGCGGCTGGTTGAAGGTTTGTTCGTTCATGGGCGGGGCTTGCGCAATTGGTGATCGAGGTGGGCGCGCACCGTGGGCCATTCGCTGGCAACGATGCTGTAGACACAGGTGTCGCGCAGGGTGTCGGGCGCATCGGGGTGGCGGTTGAGCTGGTGGCTTCTCAGCACACCGTCGAGTTTGGCCCCCAGCCGCTCGATGCCTTCGCGGCTGGCGTGGTTGAAAAAGTGGGTGCGGAATTCCACCGCGATGCAGCCGAGTCGCTCGAATGCGTGTGTCAGCAGCATGCGCTTGCATTCGGTGTTCAGCGGGCTGCGCTGCACCGCCCGGCGATACCAGGTGGAGCCAATTTCAACGCGGCGGTTGCCTGCGTCGATGTTCATGAAGGTGGTCATGCCCACAGCGCGACCACCGGTATCAAGCACCGCAAAAGGCAGCATGCTGCCAGCCTTTTGCAGACCCTGGCGGCGTTCAATCTCGGCCGCCATGGCTTCTGGCGCGGGGATGGCTGTGTACCAAAGACGCCAGAGTTCGCCGTCTTTGACTGCTTCCACGAGGTCATCGTGGTGGTCCTGGGTCAGCGGGACGAGGCTGGCGTGTTGGCCAGACAAGTGCGTATCGGTCGTGAAAGTCATGCTGGTGGGGGCGATGGTTGTTGCTGTGCGGGAAGTTGCTTTGTGCCAGGGTATTTCGAAACAAAAAGACAGGGCGGGTGGATCACAGGTGGTGGTGAACCGCAATCCTGTGGCGTACCTGATCGTCACTGGATGCAAACAGTTGGCACAACTCGGCGTCCGGGATTTGACCGGCCGCGTAATCGAAGCTGCCCTCGGTCATCATTTTGATGGCGGCGCGCTGAACCATGCCCAAAGCAGCGCGAGCAAGACTGCCGCCCGTGCTGACTCTTCTCACGCCCAAGTGGCGCAATTCGGTCTGCGTCATCGGTGAACCGGACAGTCCCATGACCACGCTGACGGGACCTGGTGATTCTCGTACCAGCCGCGCGATATCCCCGGCGCCACGCAAGCCCGGCACAAAGACGCAGCTTGCACCCGCTTCAAAGTACGCAGCACACCGCTGGACAGCCTCGGACAGCGCCTCGGATCCACCCAACATGCAGGCGTCGCTGCGCGCCGTCAGCGTGAAATCGGGTCCGCCTGCTTCAACCGCTGCGCGTATTCGGTCTGCGGCTTCCGGTAGGTCGTACAAAAACGGTTTGCTCGAGTCCCCGGTTGCGTCTTCAATGTTGGCGCCCACCACGCCGGCGTCCCTGGCCAGGCGGATGGTTGTCGCGACGCCTTGCGCATCGTCGGCCAATCCTGACTCCAGATCGGCGCTGACCGGGATGGAGACAGCGCCGGCAATCAGGTGCACGGCGTCCATCATTTCCTCACGGCTGACACGGCCACAGCCGTCGGGGCGGCCAAGGGCGTATGCGATACCCGCGCTCGTCGTGCCCAAGGCCAAAAAGCCCGCGGCCGACAGCATGCGGGCACTGCCCGCGTCCCAGGCGTTGGGCATCAGAAAGCACCCACTGGACTCATGCAGTGTTCGAAAAGCCCTTGCTTTACCTGAATAGGAATGAAGCGTCATAGGTGAGACGTCTTGCCTATTTCCTGCGGCCGCGCAACCACTCCAGCGTGAGCATCAAAGTGGTGGTGAACAGGATCAGCAGCGTTGCTACGGCGGCGATGGTGGGTGAAATATTTTCACGAATGCCTGTGAACATCTGGCGCGGCAAGGTCACCTGGTCAGGGCCAGCCAGGAAGAGCGTGACCACCACTTCGTCGAACGAGGTGGCGAAGGCAAACAACGCGCCCGAGATCACGCCCGGAGCGATCACCGGCAGCGTCACGCGGAAAAAGGATTCCAGCGGGCTTGCCCCCAGGCTCTGACTGGCCTTTACCAGGTTGTGGTTGAAACTCTGCAGGGTTGCCAGCACAGTCGTGACCACAAAAGGTGCGCCGAGCGCGGCGTGCACCAGGACCAGACCGAGGTAGCTGTCGTTCAGGCCGAGTTTGGCGAAGTACAGGTAGCTGCTGACACCGACCACCACAACCGGCACCACCATGGGGGCGATCAGCAGGCCCGTGATGAAGCCTTTACCGAAAAACTGGGTGCGGGCCAGGCCCATGGCTGCGAGGGTGCCCAGTGTGGTCGCCAGCAGCGTGGCCAGTGGAGCGACGATGAAGCTGTTCTTGGCCGCTCGAATCCATTCGTCGGCGTGCCACATCTCTTCGTACCAACGCATGGACCAGCCTTCGATGGGGTAGGCCAGAAACGAGCTGTCACTGAACGAAAGCGGAATGATGACCACCACCGGCAGCAGCAGAAACACCAGCACGCCGATGCTGCCCAGGCGCAGCGCATACCAGCCGATCTTGTCGAGCAAGGTGTAATAAGCGGGAAAGGTGGGGAAGATGGCTGAGAACATGGATGGTTTGCTCAATGGCTTATCGCAGTGGAAACGGGTCTGGTATGTCTTTCCGGGCACTCACCGTGGGACCGGCTCTGCCGGACCAATGGTGAGGCTCCCCCTTGCAGGGGGAAGACGCGACGCGGCGCAGGGGAGTCATCCTTTCACCCCAGACTCAGCTCGGCCTTGCCCAGCTTGCGGTAGAGCGCATACAGCACCAGTGTGCAAAACAGCAATACCGAGCCCAGCGCGCAGGCCATGCCCCAGTTGACCTCGACGTTGGTGTATTGCGCCACGTAGTAGCTCAGCATCTGGTCGGCCGGGCCACCCAGCAGCGCGGGCGTGACGTAGTAGCCGATGCAGGTGATGAACACCAGCAGGCCTCCAGCGGCCACGCCTGGGTAGGTCTGCGGCAGGTACACGCGGAAGAAGGCACCCAGTGGCGAGCTGCCCAGAGAGATGGCCGCGCGCAGGTAATTTGTGGGGACGGACTTCATGACACTGTAGAGCGGAAGGATCATGAAGGGCAGCAGGATGTGGACCATGGCGATGGTCACACCCAACCGGTTGAAGAGCAGCGGGATGGGGGCGTCGGTGACCCCGATCCACATGAGGAACCGGTTGATCAGGCCATTGTTCTGCAGGAGCACGATCCAGGCGGCAATGCGCACCAGCACCGAAGTCCAGAAAGGCAGCAGCACCAGGATGAGCAGGATATTGGCCTTGCGCTCGCCCAGCGTGCTCAACCAGTAAGCAAGCGGGTAACCCAGCAGCAGGGCCGACAGCGTCACGATGGCGCTGATCTTGAAGGTGCGCAGCAGGATGTCGCTGAAGGCTGCCGCGTTGGGGCCCACCTTGACCACGTTGCCCTGGGCATCGCGTTTTAAATCGATCGAGGCCAGCAGGTAGTCCGGCGTCCAGCGGGAGCTGTTTTTGGCGATGGTCTGCCAGTAGGGCAGTTCGGCCCAGCGTTCGTCGTGTTCGAGCAGTTTTTCCCGGGCTTGTTCGGGGCTGAGGTTTTCGCCCAGCGGCAGTGCGCGGTAAGTGCCCATGACCAGCGAGCGTGCGCCGGCCACTTCGCTGTTGAGCCGGCGCGCCAGGGCGCCGGCTTCAGCGGTTTCTTCAAAGGCGGTGAAGTCTTTGAGCAGGGCCGCGTAGGCGGCCAATGGTGGCTCGCTTTTGCGGTCCCAGCCAGCCAGCGCCTGACCCGTACGGGGCAGGGCGTCGGCCACTTCCGGGTTTTCCACCGCCCGAATGAGCAGGGATGCCAGCGGTACCAGAAAAAACACCACCAGAAACGCCAGCAAAGGCAGCGTGAGCGTGAGCGCACGCAGCTTCTTGCGGCGTTCGGCACGCCCCAGTTGGGCCGCGAGGCTGCCGTCGGAGATCGTCTGAGAGGGGTTCATTGTGGTTCCGCCGGCCAAGCTCATTTTGCTGCCCAGGCGGAGAAGCGCTTCTCCAGAGCTTCACCTTGATCGGCCCAGAAACGGACGCTGAATTGCAGCGCTTCCTTGCTGTTGGCAGGCGCCGTGGGCAACATGTCGAGCACCTTGGCATCGAGTTTGGCCAGTGCCTTGTTGTTGGTTGGGCCGTAGCTGATGTTTTTGGCGTACTCGGCCTGTGCATCGGGCGAGCTGGCCAGGGCAATGAACTTCAACGCCGCGTCTTTGTTGGGCGTGCCTTTGGGCATGACCCAGTAGTCCAGATCGTAGATGCCGCCAGTCCAGGTGATTTTCAGGTTCTTTCCTTCGCGCTGGGCGGCATCGATGCGGCCGTTGTAGGCGGTGGTCATGCTCACGTCACCGGCAACCAGGAACTGGGGCGGCTGGGCACCGGCTTCCCACCACTGGATGTTTGGCTTGAGGTCACCCAGCTTTTTGAAGGCGCGCTCGGCACCCTCTTTGGTGGCCAGCACTTTATAGACGTCGGCGGGCTTGACACCATCGGCCATGAGCGCGAATTCCAGGTTGTAGCGGGCGCCCTTGCGAAGGCCACGTTTGCCTGGGAATTTCTTCACGTCCCAGAAATCGGCCCAGGTGGTGGGCGCGGTCTTGAGCTTGTCGCCGTCATAGGCCATCACGGTGGACCAGACGAAGGTGCCCACGCCGCACTCGTGCACAGCGGCTTTCTGGAAGTCGGCCTTGTTGCCGATCTTGCTCCAGTCGATGGTTTCGAACAGGCCTTCATCGCAACCGCGGCTCAGGTCGGGGCTCTCGACTTCGACCACGTCCCAGGTGACGTTCTTGGCTTCGACCATGGCCTTGATCTTGGCTTGTTCGCCGTTGTATTCCACGGCGGTGACCTTGCCGCCCGCCTTTTCGAAAGGCGCCATGTAGGCGACTTTCTGGGCGGCACCGTTGGCACCGCCGAAGTTCACCACGGTGAGGTTGTCTGCCATGGCGGGAAGTGCCAGTAGGGCCGAAACGGCCAGCAACACAGGTTTGAGTTTCATGAGAATTACTCCTTTGGATTGAAGAACAGGGAACGGAAACCGAATAAATACCAGGGTTCAGCGGTAGATACGAAGGTGCTCGGTCGGAACGTGCAGGTTCACCGTGGCACCCTCGCGCAATTGGCCCGCGTATTGCAAGGGCAACTTCACACTGAGTTCGGGCTGGTCGCTGGTCTGGCAGCGCAGGCGCAAGTGGTCGCCGAAATAGATCACATCGGTCACTTTGGCCGACAGGTGGTTGGTTGCGCCACCGCTGGCTGCCAGGCCAATCCGCTCAGGGCGCACGCTGCATTGCACGCTGTCGCCGGTGTTGGCCTTGTTTACATTGATGCCGGTCAGGCGCGTGCCATCGGTCAGCGTGACTTCGCATTGATCGCCGCTGGCTTGGGTGACCTTGCCGTCGAGCACCGAGTTGTCGCCTACAAAGCTGGCAACAAAACGGTTCACGGGTGTCTCATACAGGCGGTCGACAGGATCGATCTGCTGTATCACACCTTCACTGAACACGGCCACCCTGTCGGACATGGTGAGCGCCTCGGACTGGTCGTGGGTCACATAGACGAAGGTCACGCCCAGGCGGCGGTGCAGTGCCTTGAGTTCGAGTTGCATGTGTTCTCGCAATTGCTTGTCCAATGCGCCCAGTGGCTCGTCCATCAGCACCAGTTGGGGGTCGAACACCAGAGCGCGAGCCAAAGCCACCCGCTGCTGCTGGCCACCCGAGAGCTGGCCTGGATAGCGATCGCCCATGTGGCCCATCTGCACCATATCGAGCGCGCGCTTGACCTTGTCTTCGCGCTCCGATTTGCCGAGCTTTCGCACGGTGAGCGGGTAGCCGATGTTGTCGGCCACGGTCATGTGCGGGAACAGTGCGTAATTTTGGAACACCATGCCGAAGTTGCGTTTGTGCGGTGGTGTTCGGGTGATTGGTACACCATCGAGGCTGATTTCACCGGCGGTGGGCGACTCGAAGCCGGCCAGCATCATCAGCGTGGTGGTTTTGCCTGAGCCCGATGGGCCAAGCAGAGACAGGAATTCACCTTTCTGGATCTCAAGGTTCAGATCGCGCACCACCAGGATGCGGCCGTCGTAGGTCTTTTGCACACCGGTGAAGGTGACGAGTGCGGTGCTGGTGGTCATGTGGGTAGGCAGGTCTCGGTCTGGAAGGAAAGTCGATGCGGATTCAGGACGATGCTTGCAACCACCGTGCCAGGTGGGCGTCGAGCGGAGGCGGTGGCAAATCGGCCATCGGGCGCTGTCCGTCGAACAGCATGGGGTTGGCGATCATGGGTGGTGTGCGCGTGTCCGATGGTTGTAGTCGCAAACCACGCGCAGCGACATGGGGGTGTTCCATGACATGGGCAACGTCCAGAATCGGAGAGCAGGGCACACCAGCCTGATCGAGCAGTGACATCCAGTCACTGGTATCGCGCTGCAGCGTCCAGCCCGTGATCAACGGCACCAGGGTCTGGCGGTTTTCGACTCTGGCGGGGTTGGTGCTGTACAGCGCGTTGCGCGAAATGGCGGACTGGCCTGCGGCGTCGCACAGGCGGGTGAATTGCCCGTCGTTGCCCACGGCCAGCACCATGTGGCCATCGCGGGTGGGGAATACCTGGTAGGGCACGATGTTGGGATGTGCGTTGCCCATGCGGGTGGGTGTCTTTCCGCCGATCAACTGGTTGGCGCCCTGGTTGGCGAGCATGGCCACTTGAACGTCAAAAAGCGAAGCGTCTATTTCCCGCCCGCGCCCGGTGGTCTGGCGTTCGACCAGGGCGGCAAGGATCGCTGTGGTGGCGTAAACGCCGGTCATCAAGTCGGTGACGGCCACCCCCACCTTTTGGGGCTCACCGTCGGGCTCGCCTGTGATGCTCATCAGCCCGCCTTCGGCCTGGATGGCGAAGTCATAGCCCGCTTTGTGCGAAAGCGGGCCAGTCTGGCCGTAACCTGTGATCGAGCAATAGATCAGGCGCGGATTGATGGCTTGCAGGCTTGCCGCATCCAGCCCGTACTTCGCAAGTTGACCAACTTTGTAGTTTTCGATCAATACATCGGCTTCGCGGGCGAGTTCGCGCACCTGTTGCAAGCCGTCCTGGCTCGCCAGGTCAATGGCCACGGACCGCTTTCCGCGGTTGGCACATATGAAATAGGCAGCGACCCGCGATTCGCCTTCACCCCACCAGGGGGGGCCCCAGCTTCGGGTGTCATCACCTGTGCCCGGACGCTCGACCTTGAGTACGTCGGCGCCGTAGTCAGCCAGCAATTGGCCCGCCCACGGGCCCGCAAGCACGCGTGACAGATCCAGCACCCGCACGCCAGCCAGCGGGCTGGGCGGTGGAGCGTGGGGCGCCATCAGCCCTGCAGCGCGTCGAGCGACGCCTCAACAATGGCCAGGCCTTCGTCGAGCACGGCGTCGCTGACTGTCAGTGGCACCAGGATACGCACCACGTTGCCGTAGGTGCCGCAGGTCAGGATGATCAGACCGCGCCTGGTGGCTTCGGCGGCCAGCGCCTTGGTCAGGTCGGCATCGGGCTGGTGTGGATCGCCGTTTTTGCACAGTTCCATGGCCACCATCGCGCCCAGGCCGCGTACTTCGGCAATGCAGGTGTGTTTTTTCGCCAAGGCTTGCAGGCTGGCGGTGATGCGCTGGCCGACTTCCTGGCTGCGTTGCAGCAGGCTGTGCTTTTCGAACTCGTCGAGCACCGCCAGCGCGGCCGCGCAAGCCAGCGGGCTTCCGGCGTAGGTCCCACCCAGGCCGCCGGCGGCGGGCGCGTCCATCACGTCGGCGCGGCCGATCACGGCAGAGATCGGGAAGCCGCCGGCCATGGACTTGGCCATGGTGATCAGATCGGGCGCCACGCCAGCTTGTTCCACGGCGAACCAGGTCCCGGTGCGGCCAGCGCCGGTCTGCACTTCGTCGGCGATCAGCAGGATGCCATGCAGGTCGCACAGGGCGCGCAGGCGCTGGAACAGCTCGGGCGGGGCCACGTTGAAGCCGCCTTCGCCTTGCACCGGCTCCAGGATGATGGCCGCCACCCGGCTGGCTTCGATGTCGTTCTTGAAGATCTGCTCGATCGAGGCCATGGCGTCGTCCACGCTCACGCCGTGCAGGGCGTTGGGGAAACGGGCGTGGAAGATCTCGTTGGGGAAGGGGCCAAAGCCGAGCTTGTACGGTGCGACTTTGCCCGTCATGCCCAGGGTGAGCAGGGTGCGGCCATGGTAGCCACCGGTGAAGGCGATGATGCCCGAGCGGCCGGTGTGGGCGCGGGCGATTTTGATGGCGTTTTCCACGGCCTCGGCGCCGGTGGTGAGGAACAGGGTTTTCTTGGCGAAATCACCAGGGGCCTTGGCATTGAGGCGCTCGGCGAGTTCCACATAGGGTTCGTAGGCCAGCACCTGGAAGCAGGTGTGGGTGTACTGGTCGAGCTGGGCTTTGACCGCTTCGATGATGGCGGGGTTGCGGTGGCCGGTGTTGAGCACGGCAATACCACCGGCAAAGTCGATGTAACGGCGGCCTTCAACGTCCCAGATTTCGGCATTTTCGCCCTTGGCAATGAAGATTTGGTGGCTGTGACCCACGCCGCGCGGCACAGCGGCGTTGCGGCGGGCCATGAGCATGGCGTTGGTGGCTTGGGGTTCGCGTTGCATGGAGATTCTCCGCAAAGGGTGGAAGTGGGTTCGACTGACTGGCGATACTCTATGCAGAAGATGCGGTCGGTACCATATACAGACAGCCCATTGGTGCCAATGCACTGTGCAGCCCGCGCGACCGATACAGACAAACCCTAGGTTTCCCCCATGTTTACCCTTGACCCGAAAGCCACGGCGCCCTTGGTGGTGCAGATCGTGGAGGGATTTCGCGACGCCATCCTCAGTGGCAACCTGCGCCCGGGCGCCAAAGCACCATCGATACGGCAACTGGCCCATGCGCACGGTGTCAGCGTGTACACCGTGGTGGACGCCTATGACCGTCTGGTCGCTCTCGGCTATTTCGCTTCACGCCCCCATTCCGGGTTTTTTGTTCGCCAGCGCGAAAGCCTGGCGCGCCTGAGCCATGATGCGGAACCGGCCGAAGCGGCCAACCACAATTTCGATTCCATGTGGTACCTGCGACGGGTGTTTGAAAACCGGGCGCTGCGCATGAAGCCCGGTTGCGGCTGGATTCCTGGCGACTGGTTGTTCCAGGACGGCTTGCGCCGCAGCCTGCGTACTTTGGCGGCTGAAAACGCCGAACTGGGCGGTTACGGTGAACCCAAGGGTTTTGCGCCATTGCGCCACCTGGTGCGCGACCTGCTGGCCGAGCAGGAAATCGCGGTGGGTTGCGAGCAGGTGTTGCTCACGCACGGCTCCAGTCAGGGCCTGGATCTGGTGGCCCGCTGCCTGGTGCGCGCCGGTGACGCGGTGCTGGTGGACGATCCCGGTTACCCCAACCTGCTGTTTTCGCTGCGCTTTCTGGGCGCGCGTCTGATCGGTGTGCCGCGCACGCCCAATGGATACGATCTGGCGGCGCTGGAGGCGCTGGTGATCGAGCACAAGCCCAAGGCCTTTTTCACCCAGCCGCGCCTGCAAAGCCCGACTGGCTCGGTGGCTTCTTTGGCCCATTTGCACCGCGTGGTGCAACTGGCGGAGCAACACCATTTCACGGTGGTGGAGAACGACATATACGCCGACCTCGATCCCGAGCCGCGTCCCTCGCTGGCCAGTCTGGACCAGCTGCAGCGGGTCGTCTACATCAGCAGTTTTTCCAAAACCATTTCTCCGAATCTGCGGGTGGGCTACATGGCCGCACCGCCCGACTTGCTGGAAGACTTCGCCCAACTGAAGATGATTTCCGGGCTGACATCGTCCGAGTTCAGCGAGCGGTTGGTGTACGGTGCCCTGGTGGACGGGCGCTGGCGCAAACATTTGCGCGGCTTGCGTGAGCGTCTGGCCGCGGCGCACCAGCGGGTGGCCCAGGCCTTGGAGGGCGAAGGCTTTGAGCTTTTTTCCGAACCCAAGGCCGGCCTGTTCATCTGGGCGCGCCACCCCGACATTCAAAACGCCGCCGAGCTGGCCTACAAAGCCGCCGAGCAGGACATTCTGCTGGGCCCTGGCCACTTGTTCGACCCGCAATTGCAGCCCAGCCCATGGTTCCGCTTCAACGTTGCTTTCACCGATGAGCCCAAGGTATTGGCCTTCTTGAAGGACCACCAAAGCCTCAACTGAGACCCGTTTTTGGGCTATCTGGTGAGGAACGCCGCACAGGGTCTCGCCAGTTTGCGAAAATACACGGTTTGGTGCGTTCAACGCCCATTCTCAATTCCCGTCAGAACCTCATCAAGGCCACCATGACCAGCCCCGCTTCCGTTGCCGATATCCGCAAGACCTTCCTGGACTTTTTTGCCTCCAAAGGCCACACCATCGTGCCCTCCAGCGGCTTGGTGCCCGGCAACGACCCCACGCTCATGTTCACCAACTCGGGCATGGTGCAGTTCAAGGACGTGTTTCTGGGCACGGACAAGCGCCCCTACACGCGTGCCACCTCGGTGCAGGCCTGCCTGCGCGCCGGCGGCAAACACAACGATCTGGAAAACGTGGGCTACACCGCGCGCCACCACACCTTCTTCGAGATGCTGGGCAACTGGAGCTTTGGCGACTACTTCAAGCGCGAATCGCTGAAGTGGGCCTGGGAGCTGCTGACCGAGGTCTACAAGCTGCCCGCCGACCGGCTGCTGGCCACGGTGTACGAAGAGGACGACGAGGCCTACGACATCTGGACCAAAGAAATCGGCCTGCCGCCGGAGCGCGTGATCCGCATCGGCGACAACAAGGGTGGTCGCTACAAGAGCGACAACTTCTGGATGATGGCCGACACCGGGCCTTGCGGCCCGTGCTCGGAGATTTTCTACGACCACGGCGACCACATTGCTGGCGGCCCCCCCGGTAGCCCCGATGAAGACGGCGACCGTTTCATCGAAATCTGGAACAACGTGTTCATGCAGTTCGACATGGCCGAAGACGGCTCGGTCAAGCCGCTGCCCGCACCCTGCGTGGACACCGGCATGGGTCTGGAACGTCTGGCGGCGATCCTGCAACACGTGCACAGCAACTACGAAATCGACATCTTTGACCAGCTGATCGAGGCCGCCGCCCGCGAGACGGGTGTTGACGATCTGTCGAACCCCTCGCTCAAAGTGATCGCAGACCATATCCGCGCCACCGCATTTTTGGTCAGCGACGGTGTGATCCCCAGCAACGAAGGTCGGGGCTATGTGCAGCGCCGCATCATCCGCCGCGCGATTCGCCACGGCTACAAACTGGGCAAAAAGACGCCGTTTTTCCACAAGCTGGTGGCCGATCTGGTCAAGCTCATGGGCGCGGCGTACCCGAGCCTGGCCAATCAGGAGCAGCGCATCACCGATGTGCTGAAAACGGAAGAAGAGCGCTTCTTTGAAACGCTGGCCACGGGCATGGAGATTCTGGACAGCGCCCTGGCCGGTGGCGTCAAGCAACTGCCGGGCGAGGTGGCCTTCAAGCTGCACGACACGTATGGGTTTCCGCTCGATCTGAGCGCCGACGTGTGTCGCGAGCGTGATCTCTCGGTGGACGAAGCGGGCTTCCATGCGGCCATGGCCAAGCAAAAGGCCGCAGGCCGCGCGGCCGGCAAGTTCAAGATGGACAAGGCGCTGGAGTATGCCGGGGCGGGCAACGAGTTCGTTGGCTACGAGAAGCTCGAGGCGCAAGCCAAGGTCGTGGCGCTGTACCTTGAGGGCACGGCCGTGGCCGAACTCAAGGCGGGGCAAAACGGTGTGGTCGTGCTGGACACCACGCCTTTCTATGCCGAGAGCGGTGGCCAGGTGGGCGATGAAGGCGCCATCGTGAGCGGCTCGGCGAAGTTCGCCGTGGGCGACACGCAGAAGATCAAGGCCGATGTGTTCGGTCACCACGGCACGCTGGATCAGGGCACCCTGGCCGTGGGTGACAGCGTGACCGCGCAAGTCGACACCGCGCAGCGGGCTGCGACGATGCGCAACCATTCGGTGACCCACCTGATGCACAAGGCCTTGCGCGAGGTGCTGGGCGATCACGTGACGCAAAAAGGCTCGCTGGTCGATGCCGACAAGACCCGTTTTGACTTCACGCACAACGCGCCCGTGACCGACGACCAGATTCGCGAGATTGAGCAGCGCGTGAACGCCGAAATCGTGGCCAACGCCGCGACGCAGGCGCGCGTGATGGACATCGAATCGGCGCAGAAGACCGGCGCCACCATGTTGTTTGGCGAAAAGTACGGCGAGACCGTGCGCGTGCTCGACATCGGCACCAGCCGTGAGCTGTGCGGTGGCACCCACGTGGCGCGCACCGGTGACATCGGCTTTTTCACGATCACGGCCGAGGGCGGCGTGGCCGCCGGCGTGCGCCGCGTGGAAGCGGTGACAGGCATGAATGCCCTGAACTACGTGCAGGGCATGGAAACCACTCTGGGTGGCGTGGCCGGCACGTTGAAGGTGACGCCCCATGAAGTGCCCGCGCGCGTGGTCGCCTTGATGGAACAGATGCGCGATCTGGAAAAAGAGATGGGTGCGATCAAGAGCCGCCTGGCTTCGGCGCAGGGCGACGAACTGGTGGGTCAGGCGGTGGACGTCAACGGCATCAAGGTGCTGGCCGTGGTATTGCCGGGCGCCGATGCCAAGGGACTGCGCGAAACCATGGACAAGCTCAAGGACAAGCTGAAAACCGCTGCCATCGTGCTGGCGGCTGTGGACGGCGACAAGGTGCAGATCGCCGCGGGCGTGACCGCCGACAGCATTGGCAAAGTCAAGGCCGGTGAGCTGGTGAACTTTGTGGCCCAGCAAGTGGGTGGCAAGGGCGGCGGCAAGCCCGATATGGCCATGGCCGGTGGCACCGATGCCAGCGGTCTGCCCAAGGCGCTGGCATCGGTGCAGGCCTGGGTGGCTGAGCGGGTTTGATTCGCCCCGTCGCGTCGGGAAGCTCCCTGGGACCCACACCAGCGGCCCGCTCGATGGCTGCGCTGCTGCGGCGCGGCGCCCAGAGTCGGGCGCGGGCCTCGGCGTCCGTGCTCACCTCGGGCTGTGCCTTGGTGGCTTCGTCGATACCGCTGCGTCGGTGGTGATTCAGACCGGTGCTGTTCTGGGGTACGGCCGCACCGGGTGATGTTCAGCTTTGCGCTGGCCACTCCAGTTGGCGTGTGCTCTCGAACCGCCTGGCTTGTCCGCTGACCGGGTCGGTGAATGCGATGGCTTTGGCCAGCAGCCGCAAGGGTTCCGCGAAGTCTTCGGTTTCATCGGGGCCGTGCAACACGGTCGGGTAGAGCTGGTCGCCGACGATGGGCAGACCCAGTGCGTTCATGTGCACCCGCAACTGGTGTCGCTTGCCGCTGATGGGGCTCAGTTCGTAGCGTGCCCACGGACCGCGTTGTTCCAGCACCCTGATGACCGTTTCGCTGTTGGATGCAGACCCGACTTCAGCCTCCACCATGCGGTAGAACTCGGTTGGGTGCTCCACGAGTCGGCTGCGGCGGGTGTGTGGCCAGCTCAACGCCGAGTTCGCGGGCGCGATGGCTTCGTAGGTTTTGTGCATTTCGCGCCCACTGAACAGCGCGTGGTAAGCCCCACGTTCGGCGGGGTTCACTGCGAACAAGACCAGCCCAGCGGTTTCGCGGTCGATGCGGTGCAGCGGCGCCAGCTGGGGCATGTTCAGTTTGCGCTGCAGGCGCACCAGCAAACATTGCTGCACATAGCGGCCGCCGGGTGTCACGGGCAGGAAGTGTGGTTTGTCGGCGACCACGAGGTGGTCGTCTTGGTACAGCACCGATTCTTCGAACGGCACCTCCTGCTCATTGGCCAGTTCGCGGTAGTAATAAATGCGCGCGCCGCCTTGGTACGGCGTATCCAGCGCCAGCCCCTGACCGTCTTCGGACAGCACCAGGCCATCGGCAAAACGCTGTGTCCATTCGCGTGACGATACCGCTGGCATGCGTTGCGCGAGGAACGCCAGAACGGTGGGCCAGGGCGGGGGCTTCAGGGTCGGCAGCGATATACAGCTGGCGGCCACGCCAAGGTGGGTTGGGATTTTGGCGTTGCCGGGGCTGCGGGACATGGGATTCAGGCTTGGCGCCAGCCCTCAGGCCGGCAAGGGGCTCAGACCCGGCGGTACACCAGATCCCAGACACCGTGGCCCAGCTTGATGCCGCGGTTTTCGAATTTGGTGAGCGGCCGGTATTCGGGCTTGGGAGCACAGCCGTGTGGGCCGGGTTCGGTGGCTGTGTTGACCAGCATCGTCTCTGCACTCAACACGGTGTGCATTTGCTCGGCGTAAGGCTCCCAGTCGGTGGCCAGGTGCAGGTAACCGCCGGGTTTGATGTGGCGCGCCAGGCGGTTCACAAACGGGCCCTGGATCAGGCGGCGCTTGTGGTGGCGGCTCTTGTGCCAGGGGTCCGGGAAAAAGATGTGCACGCCGTCCAGGCTTTGCTCTCCCAACATGTGGTCCAGCACCTCGACCGCGTCGTGTCGGAAGATGCGGATGTTCTCGATACCGCCTTCGCCGATGAGTTTGAGCAAAGAGCCCACGCCGGGCTCGTGAACCTCGCAGCAAATGAAGTTGTCTTCTGGGCGCACCTGGGCAATGTGGGCCGTGGCGCCGCCCATACCAAAGCCGATTTCCATGATGAGTGGCGCGCTGCGGCCGAATGCGGCTGGCACATCCAGGGATTCAGCCTGGTAGTTCAGCAGGTATTTGGGGCCAAACTGGTCGTAGGCCCGGGCCTGGCCGGGGCCGGTGCGCCCGGCGCGCAGCACATAACTTTTGATCACCCGCCTGAATGGAACGGCGGGGCTGGTTGATTCGGCCATTGCCTCGCCATTCGGTTTGGCGGCGGGTAGGGCGGTGGGGTGTTCTGTGGTCATGACATGCAAGAAAGGCTGGAGTCGAATTGTAGAGGTGGGGATTGCGCGCAGTTCTTTTGACCAGGCGCGGTTGCCTGTACTTGCGATGAGCCTGAGCCTCGCGTCAACGCCCCCTTCCCACCAGCCGGTGCAGCGCTGTCTCAGCGTTGTTGCTCCAGATGCAGCACCATTTTGCGAGGGTCGTTGGCCAGTTCATCCAGTTTTTTGCTCAGATGGCGAAGGATGGAACGCTCTTCGCCTTCCTGCGAGCCCTCAAGCTCCTCGGCTTCCTCCTGGGTGCCGGGGTTCATCGGAGGCATGGCAGAAACCACCCGGAACCGAAGCGAAGTTTCGCCTGGCAAGGTCGATGTCTGTTCCAGACCCTTGGCCACCATGTGCTGGGCCAGCAGCTTGATCTGGTCGCTGCGCATCGGGCCTTCGACCAGGATGGCAAACCGGGTGTCGGCCACGCGGCACACGGTGTCCACATCGCGCACCACCCGTGAGAGTTTGGCCGCAGCGATCACCAGGGCCCGGTCACCAGCTTCCCGTCCGTCGAGCGCCACAAATTCGCTGTGGTTGGCCAACTCCACCATCAGCACGGCACAGCGGTGACCATACCGCCGAGCGCGTTTGATGGCGTCTCGCAGGCGCAAGCGCAGAACAGGCGTGACCGTTAGTCCGGTCAAAGGGTCGGTGCTGTCGAGTGCCCGCATGCGGGTGCGGTTTTCGTTGAAGTGTTTGGCCCGCCGATGCAGGATATACAGCAACAGCGGGATCTCGATTGCGGAGCCGATCAGCACTGCATATTGGGTAGCCCAGCTGTCGGGCAGCATGCCTGCGCTGCGCAGCGCAGGGAAGGGGTAAGCCAGGTGCACAGGCAGAAAACCCAGCAAGAGCCAGCCTGCATAGCGTTCGCCCTGGCGCCAGGCCCAGAAACACAGCGCGATGCTCAGAATCACCGACAAGAGCCCATACAAGCTCAGAACCGCGAATGCGGTTTCGGTTGAGTTCAGCGTGTAGACCAACGAGAACAGCAACCCAAAAATCGACCAGCCAACAACAAACCGATCAATACCTCTGTGGTGGCGAGAAATGGCACAGACCTCCCGCACGAACCAGATGCCAGAGGCTGTGAGCCACAACATGAACAGAGCCGGTGCGGCATTGTTCCACCAGGCCCATTCACTCCAGAAGAACAAGCCTCCCAGCCCAGTGAACGAAACCTGAAAGCCCAGCATGCAGGCCACGTACACCACGTAGGCCACAAACGCGCGATCGGCATAGAGGCGCGCATGGACCCACCCGAGAAACATCACGAGCAGGCCAAAACCAAGGTAGCCGCCAATCATCAGGTAGGCCCAGTGGCGGTTTTTCTGGAGCTCGCTTTCGGAGATCAGGTACACCCTTGCGCTAAGAGGTGTTGGGCGGTTTTCCATGCGCAACCAGACAGGTCCAGGGCTCGCCGAGTCTTCCAGCGCGAAGGTGGGCGCGCGGTCTTGAAGGGCCCATTGGGCGACGGGAATGTGATCGCCAGCTTGCTGCCGCTTCCAACCGCCATCGGTGCTGGCCTGGTACAGGTCGACCCGGTCGGTAAAGGCGGAGGCTTCCAGTGTGAGGTACATGCGCTCACGGGCGTCCAGCTTGGGCACATCGATAAGCAGCCACAAGACGGCACCCTGAAGCTTGAAGGAGCGAGGCTTGCCCAGAGGTTCAAATGTGTCTTCCCCTTGAGCGGACACCGTCTCAATCGTTGCTTGACCTGTGGTGTCTATCCAGAAGCGAGCTTGTGCGGTGATGTCTTGCGGGCTGGGGGATGCAGATTGGGCGTTGCCCGCCCAGGCGAAGAAAAGCAAAACAATGCTCAGCAGACAACGAACCCAGGGCTTGATTGATGTGCCAAGCCTGTCGGTTTGGTGGCGGTCCCACCGAGGCTGCGGCATTGACGCTTGCGAGATGACACTCATGTTGCTTGCCTGGGAGGGTGTCGGTTGACCGTCCATGGCCCCTGAGTGGTCATGCGGTCTTCCAATCGGTTAAGCATGGAGGGGGCGTATGCATCATCGCCCCAGGTTGCGACGGTCTGGTGCATGGCATCAATCAATTGATCGGGCAGATTGAGGGGGCGGGTCTGACTCAACAGGAATTGGGTCAAGAGATGGTACCCAAGCACGCGGGTGAACAAGCGCGACAGCGAAAAATGAGGAGCCCATAGCCGCACTATGCCATCAACGCACTGGGTCAGAAGCAGCCCTGTTCGAAACGTGAGTCGCGTCAACCACGGCACGTGTTCGCCGATACCGACAAGGCGCGCGGCTTTGGGACCCATGAGCCACTGGGTGAGAGGCACTGGAAGGTGGCGAATGACCGGGACCGCGATGGCTTGGGCCATGGTTTTGGACAGTGCTTGCCCCAGGGCTGGCCTGGGGTCGGGATGGGGCTGCTGGTGGCGGGCTTGTTCGCGAATCAGGTCAAACAACACCTCGGCGTCGTCCATGGTGTGAGCCATCAGTTCATGTTGAATGCCCAGCACATGGCCCATGACATTCCATGTGTGCAGGAAGGCCTCCTCGTCTTCGCGGGCAAGCCGTTGGTTGAGCTTGCGCATGGCGCGCAGAAAACAATAGCCGAAGGTGAGCAGGGTGTATGCCAGTTCCACCTGGTTGCAGGGTTGGCCCTGGGTTGAGACGTCCCACCCGTGTGCCTCCAGGGCCTGGTGGAGTTTCACGGGTTGTTCCGCTTCGAGAACGATCGGCTGGCCACCTACACCGGTACCCGGTGTGCCACGCAGAATCAGGTGGCGGATGGTCGCGTGAATCAGTCGAACCTTGAGCACTTGCGCCACCCCGGCCCCGTGAGGGCTCGTAAGCCCACCGCGCATCATGACGGGGAATACCATCGCCGCGGTCTGGCGGATCCGGTGCTCGGTGTTTGTCTCCAATTGGCCTGCGATTTGCAATACCTCTGCCAGGTTGGGCAGCACGTAGCACTCAGGCAGGCTGGAGCAGAACAGCAGGGTGCACGCCAAAGGGCCGTGATCCATGAAGAGCTTCTCTCCTCGGGTGAGCTTTGCCGGGTCGGCCCAATTGGGCAATGCCACGCCTTCGGACAAGTACCGCTGCAATGCTGGCCCGACCCTGTTGTTGGCGCCATCGGCGTCGGTTGCGGGCGCCCATTGCGCCAACACGCCGTTGTTCGTCCAGTCGTTCATCATGCGGCTGGCCTGGGCGATGCTGGCGCTGTCGAGCAGTTGGCCTGGCTCGAGCCAGGAAGCGACGGTGCGATCGGCCAGCGGGTCTGCTGAGCCTTCCCATGTCCGGAGCTGTTTCGGGTCCATCAATTCAGGTGCTCCTTCCCGGGCTGTTTCCATTGCCACCAGGTGGCCGTTGCGACCAGCAATGGCGTGCCCATGGCGAAGAAGGCGATGGCGCGCGTTTCGATGGGGTGTCCCAGTGCCATTTGAAAAGCCATGCCACTGGCATAGATGAGCAGCGCAATCAGTGCGGCGCGTCGGGTATGGGTTGTCGGTTGAACTGGGGCGCAGGGTGCACAGCACCACTGGTAGCCGAGCACGATCACAAAGGAAATGAACATCCAGCCTGCAAACCCCTGCAAGGTTTCACCAAACCATCCGCCGTCGGTCTTGGCCATGATCCAAGCCTTGAGCACGAAGACAAAATATGGGTCTGCACCCAGGTCAAACGCGGTCACGATCATGGCCGCGAGAAAAGAAGTCAGCAGCATCGCGCCCTTGTTGCGGCTGGCCAGCACCGGCTGACGCCACAGTAAAAAGCAAGCCATGACATACCCGATGAGGCACAAAGCGAACCACATGATGGGGATGACCAGCGGCACGTCGCCCATTCGTATACCCAGCACATCGGTATAGGCATATTGGCCAAAAAACCAGCCGTGGGAAGAGCCCATTTGCTCTGCGAACCAGCCAACAGCGGCGGCCAGGAGGGCAAACACCAAAGCCGGCCAGCGGCCAAGCAACTGTTGGGCGGCCCACAGGCATGCCACGAACAGCAACACCGATGCGACGACGAGCGCCGTGGTGGTCAGTGGGAAGTCGCGGGCGGTGAAGGAGACGAAGGCCAGCAGGCCGGGAAGCAGCAGCAGGTATTCGGCATGGTTGTTTCGTGGTGGCGTGGCCAGGGCAGGGGGTTGTTGGGTCATTCTGAACGGTTGTTTCAGGGATGCTCTGGTGGCATCTTCTTACGTCCCTGCGGTGGCGGTGGTTTTGCCGGCGATCTCAGCATTCCGGATTTTCTGGAAATACCCAGCCAGCCACTTGTAACAGAGTTATACGGGTACGGGTGAAACTCGGCCAATGGGGTACCCAAAAAAGCGAACGCACGCGGGATCGAAAGAGCGCTTGAACGTCAACCCTGAACGCTACCTTCGTGGGCTTGCAGCGCACGCCGCCAAGCCTGCACCCAACGGGTTAAAGCGGCTGAAACCGTGCCTGTGCACTTGGGCAAATTCAGCAATCTGGCTGCCTGGTTGAGGCTTTGCAATGGCTGAGTGGTATCCAGAGGCGTGGCCTGGTTTTGCTTGCTGAGCTTTTCGCCGTTGTGGCCCAAGACCAAAGGCGTGTGGCGGTAGGCGGGGGTGGGCAAGGCCAGCGCTTGTTGCAGCAGGATCTGGCGCGGCGTGTTGTCGGCCAGGTCCTGGCCGCGAACCACATGGGTGATGCCTTGTGCGGCGTCGTCGACCACCACGGCCAATTGGTAGGCCCATAGCCCGTCAGCGCGTTTCAGTACAAAGTCGCCGACCTCGTCGGCCACGTGTTGCCGTTGTTCGCCCAGCTGCTGGTCCTGCCAAATCACCTCGGAAGGCGACGGGACGGCGAAGCGCCAGGCCCTTGCAGGCCGGCCTTGCAGTCCACCGCGCCCGGGGCGGCAGGTGCCTGGGTACACCGCTGCCTGGTGGCGTTCGGTTTGCACACCTTGTGCGCTCAGCGCGGCTTCGATGTCTTTGCGGGAGCAGGCGCAGGGGTAGACCTGCCCGCCTTCAATCAGATGATCAAGCGCCGACTGGTACAACGCCGAACGCTGCGATTGCCAGATGACGGGTTCGTCACTGATCAGGCCGCAGGCAGCGAGCTGCTGAAGAATGGTTTGATCTGCGCCGGGTATGCAGCGCGGTGTGTCTACATCTTCGATGCGTACCAGCCAGGTGCCTCCCTGGGCTTTGGCGTCAAGCCAGCTGGCCAAGGCAGCTACAAGTGAGCCCGCATGCAGCGGGCCCGTGGGTGAGGGCGCAAAGCGTCCTCTGTAAGCAATTGCCCCCACGCTCCGCCGCTGTCGCGGGTCGCTGCCTCCCGAGGGGGCTGCCTCGCCTTGGGGCGGCCCGGCGGCGAAGTTGTTCGCCACCGACGGATTCACGCTATCGCCAGCGCCAGATCCAGGCCGGAGACAAACGCGTCTTCGACGCGGTGGCCCAGGCACCAGTCGCCACACAGACCAATGCCGAGGGACTTGTCGAAAATGTGTGACTTCCCCAGTGGCACTTGCGTCTGGGCAAAGCGCCAGCGGTGCACCACGGCGTGGGCCGGGGTGGCGCGAATCCCGGTGATTTCGGCGAAGCCCTTGAGCATTTTTCCCTTGACGCGATCCTCGCTGTCTTCCAGGTGCTTGCTCGACCAGGCGGGGCTGGCCTGAACCGTCCAGCGCTCGATGCGTTCGCGGCCGGGCTTGCTGTTTTCGCGGGCCAGCCAACTGATGCGGTGGTGGGTGCTGCGGGCCGCGTTCCATTGGGGCCCAATGTGCGGCAGGTTGGGCTGCATGGCGTTGGGGAAGGCCACCATGAGTGTCCAGCAAGGGGCCACGGTGACTTTGTTGAGTTGCTGGCGCAGTTCTGGCGAATGGCCTGAGGCCATCAGCAAGTCGTGGGTTTGCAAATGGGGCAGTGCCAGCACCACGCGGTCAAAGCCGCCGTACACATGCTGACCACCCTCTGTGTCTTCGGCGCGCAATTGCCATTGTTCGGCGTTGAGCGCGTCGCGTTCAAGGTGGGTGACGCGGGTCTCCATGACCGTGCGCGCGCCACTCACGTTGTGGCGCTCCGGATGAGCCAGCGGCTGGGCCCAGTGGCTTACCAGGCCGCTCATGCCTGGCATGGCCACAAAATGGGGTTCGCTTGGTGGCGGGGCGCTGGCGAGCACGTGACCCAGTTCGTCGAGCACGCGCACCGTGCTCACGCTCCATGCCTTGACCTGATCCTGCGCGGTGAGCAGCACTTGGGCGAAGCGCTTGTCGCGCACGGTGAAATATTGAGCGCCGTGGTCGAAACCGCCGAACTCGGTGCGGCGGGTGGCCATGCGGCCGCCAAAGCCCTGGCTCTTTTCGATCAGGGTGACTTGATGGCCCGCCTGCAGCAGCGTTCGTGCGCAGACCACGCCGGCCATGCCGCCACCCACCACCGCGATGTGCAGTGCCTGGGTCTTGGTTGCAGGCGGTTTTTTGCGCACCGCCGCTGGGGCGCGCGCTGGTCTGGACGGGGCTGTGGGGGTTTTGCTTTTTTTCATGTCGCCTCTTCGGTTGGCCAATATGCGTCCGACTGTAGCAGCCCCTGTGCGCGTGTGGGCCTGCGGCGGAACAAGATTGCTTGGGGTGTTTACGGAGGTCAGATCTGGTGGTGGTTGTGCAGCAAAGCTTCGCGGGTGGTGGCGTGTTCCAGCCGCTCTAGCCACCAGCGCAGGGCACGCCCGGTTTCCGGGGTGCTCCGTGGTCTTCGCCAGGCGTAGTTGAGGGCGAACGGGGCCCGGGGTTGCTCCAGCGCCTTGACGATGAGCCGACCGCTGTCGATATACGGTTGTGCGAGCGCCTGCGGCATGTAGCCTGCCCCCAGACCCCGCAGCTGGGCTTCAAGTTTGTGTTGCATGGTGGGAACCGTGAGCACGTCTTGGCCCGCTGCCAGTCCAAAGGTGATGCCGCTGCCGCGCTGGGTGGAATCGGCCACGGCCACGGCGCGGTGTGCGCGCAGCTCGTCGTCGCAGAGCGCATGCGTGAGCGGAGCCAAAGGGTGGTGGGGTGCAACCACATAGACAAACTGCATCGCGCCCAGCCGGGCGCTCTGGATATCGGGCAAGCTCACCTCGCTGGTCACGCCCAGCGCCAGATCTGCCTGACCGCTTTGCAGTGCTTCCAGCGTGCCCGAGAGGGTTTCTGCGCGAATCTTGATCCGGGTGGGGCCACCTTGCGCGTAGAAAGCTTCGCAGAGTTCAAACAACGTGGCGCGGGCAATGATGGCATCGGCCGCGATGGTGAACTGGGGCTCCCAGCCGGTGGCCACGCGTTTGACGCGCTCGGCCACAGCGTCGAGCTCTTGCAGCAGCGTTTGCCCCGCGCGCAGCAACTCGGCCCCTGCGGGCGTGAGCTGGGCGCGGCGTGCGCTGCGGTCAAACAGCAGCACATCCAGCGAGTCTTCGACCTGGCGTACGCGGTAGGTCAGCGCGCTGGGCACCATGCCCAGCTCCCGGGCAGCGGCAGCCATGCTGCCCAGCCGGTGCACGGCCTCGATCAACCCCAGGTTTTCGGGCGACAAGGCGGCACGGGGCGTTGTTTTGGACATGGTTGGGGCTTGAAATGTTCAGAAAATTTGAATGATGCCATCAATGCCATGCCGACGCTCGGGAGGGTGGGGATTCCACAATACCCCTCATGCCCCGAAGCCATTCCGGACCAGGCGGCAAACAAAGGATAGCCACCATGATGCAAGTTCGACGCTCCAACGCCCGTGGTCAAGCCGACCACGGTTGGCTGAAAAGCCAGCATTCGTTCTCATTTGCCGAATTCCACGATCCGCGCTGGATGGGCTGGGGCAACCTGCGGGTCATCAACGAAGACCGCATCGCCCCCGGCACCGGTTTTGGTACCCACGGTCACCGCGATATGGAGATCATCAGCTACGTGCTGGAAGGCAACCTGGCCCACAAAGACAGCATGGGCAATGTCAAAGGCATTCCGCCTGGCGATGTCCAGCGCATGAGCGCGGGCTCCGGCGTGCGCCACAGCGAGTTCAACCACGCGCCCAATCAGACGACCCATTTTTTGCAGATCTGGATCGAGCCGAATGTGCGGGGTATCGAGCCCGGCTATGAGCAAAAGACTTTCCCCGCGAGCGAGAAACGCGGGCAGTTGAAGCTGGTGGCCTCGCCCGACGGTGCCAGTGGTTCGGTGAGCATGCATGCCGATGCGGCCATGTACGCAGGACTGTTCGATGGGGCGGACGAGGCCGAGCTGGCGCTCGATCCCCTGCGCATGGCGTATGTGCATCTGGTGCGCGGCTCGCTGGAGGTCAATGGTGAGCGGCTGCAGGCGGGTGATGCCGTGGCCTTGGCCGGGGAGTCCAAAGTCACTTTGGGCGCGGGTCAGGACGCCGAAGTTCTGGTGTTCGATCTGGCCCCCTGATCGTTTGTTGCGTTGCCGGGTTGACGCAAGTCGACCCGCTCTTTCTTCTTTCCCCTGTTTCACTTTTCTGGAGCTTTCATGAACGCGTTGAAGAACCCCCTGGCCTTGTTGGGCCGTGTTTTGCTGGCCGTGTTTTTTGTGCCCGCCGGCTTCGGCAAGATCGCCGGTTTCGCCGGCACCGTGGGCTACGCAACGGCCATGGGTCTGCCGTTGCCGCAGGTGGGCGTGGCGATCGCGCTGGTGGTAGAAATCCTGGGTGGTCTGGCTTTGCTGGTGGGTTTTCAGACCCGTTATGCCGCGCTGGCGCTGGCCTTCTTCACCCTTGTGGCCAGCTACTTCTTCCATGGCTACTGGGCTTTGCCTGCAGACCAGCAAATGATGCAGCAACTGATGTTCTTCAAGAACATCGGCGTGGTCGGTGGTTTGCTGGCTTTCGCGGCCCATGGCGCCGGGGCCTTCAGCCTTGACGCCCGTCGCCAAGCCTGAGCCGGATCGTTCATTTCCCCAACCCGCGTGGCCGGATGGTCTGGCTGCGCACCTTTCAAGAGGTCTTCTCATGTCCAAAGTTGTCGTGGTTTTTCATTCGGGATACGGCCACACCCATCGCATGGCACAGTCGGTGGCTGATGGTGCCCAAGCCGAATTGCTGGCCATTGACGCCGACGGCAATTTGCCAGAGGGCGGCTGGGAGTTGCTCAACGAGGCCGACGCCATCATCATGGGCAGCCCCACCTACATGGGTTCGGTGAGCTGGCAATTCAAGAAATTCGCCGATGCGTCCAGCAAACCCTGGTTTTCTCAGGCCTGGAAAGACAAAATCGCGGCCGGCTTCACAAACTCCGCAGGCATGAACGGTGACAAGCTGTCCACACTGAACACCTTGTTCACCCTGGCCATGCAGCACGGCATGATCTGGGTCAGCCAGGGCCTGATGCCCAGCAACACCAAGGGGGCGCAACGCAACGATGTGAACTACCTGGTGTCATACAGCGGCGCCATTGCGCAAAGCCCTTCCGATGCAGGTGCCAACGAAATGTTGCCAGGCGATCTGGAAACCGCGCGCCTCTTCGGTGAACGCGTGGCGGGCATCGCTGCCAAATTCAAGGGCTGATCATTGCCCCGGGCTGCTGGTGGTGCGCACCGGGCTCAACGGCTCGGGCGCCAGCATCTGGCTGGCGTAAGTCGGGTCGGGTTTGATGCCTTCGCAGACCTGGATCGTGAGCCGCTCCTGGTCGCGCAGGCGTATGTTGTCGATGACTTCCCGCGCTTCGGCGCTGTCGAGCCCAAGCCGCTCCAAAGCTGAGCACCCCAGCGAAAGCGCCGACTCCAGTGTTTCGCGCTGTTGTACGTCTGCCCCGGCCTGTATGAGTTCGATGGCGTGCAGTCGGTCATAGGCCCGGGCCAGTACCGCAGCCTGCGGGAATTCGCTTTTGACCAGGGTCACGATGTGCATGCAGGCATCGCGATCGTCTACGCAGACCATGATGACTTGTGCGTGCTGCGCGCCCGAGGCGTGAAGTATGTCGAGCCGTGCCCCATCGCCGTAGTAGACCTTGTAGCCAAAACGCGCCGCATCGCGGATGCGGTCAGGATTGTTGTCGATGGTGGACACCTCGAAACCCTGTGCCAGCAAGCCCTGGCTGGCGATCTGGCCGAATCGGCCGAAGCCGATCAACAGAACTTTTCCTTTGAGGTCCAGCGCGGCTTCGGTGTCGTGCATGGAAGGCGACTCAGCTGGAATCAGGTGTTTGGCCAGGATCAGCACCAGCGGGGTCAACGCCATCGACAGAATGATCACGGCCGACAGGAGCGCTTGCGTCGGTGCGTCGATCAGGCCCTGCGTTTGAGCCGCGGCAAACAAAACGAAAGCAAATTCGCCCCCTTGGGCAAACAGGGTCATGCGCGAAACCGCTGTTCTCCGGTTGCTGCCGAAGAGGCGCGCCACGGTGTAAATGCCCACCGCCTTGACCGCCATGTAGCCCAGCAACACCACGCCGATGAACATCCATTGCTGGATCACCAGGGCGAGATCGAGCGACATGCCCACGGCCAGAAAGAAGAGACCCAGCAGAATGCCTTTGAAGGGTTCTATGTCCACCTCGATCTGGTGGCGGTAGCTCGAACCCGAGAGCAACACGCCCGCCATGAATGCGCCCATGGCCATGGAGAGACCGGCGGCTTCCATCAGCAAGGCCGCGCCCAACACCACCAGCAAGGCACCCGCCGTCAATACCTCGCGTGCCCGGGAAGCGGCCAGCAAGGCAAACACCGGGTTGATCACCCAGCGCCCCGCCGCGTACAACAAGGCCACGGCCGCCAGCGCCACGCCCACCGACTGCCAGCCGTTGCTCGAGGTGGCCGTATGGTCGGGCGCGAGAAAGGCCACCAGGATCAGCAGCGGTACCACGGCCAGGTCTTCCAGAAGCAAGATGGAAACGGCTTGCTGCCCGGCCACGGTATGGGTTTCACCGCGTTCGTTGAGCACCTGGGCCACGACCGCAGTGGAAGACAGCACGAATCCCGCCGCACCCACAAAGGCGACGAGCGCCGACAGACCCAGCAACAGCCCCAGTCCGCTGAGCAACGCGGTGCACAACAAGACCTGCGCCAGTCCCAGGCCAAAAATGTCCTGTCTCAGGCTCCAAAGCCGCTGCGGCCGCATCTCCAGCCCGATGATGAACAGGAACATCACCACCCCGAGTTCGGACACATGAAGAATGGCTTGCGGGTCGGTGAACAAAGCCACACCCGAAGGCCCGACCAGCAAGCCGGCCGCGAAGTAGGCCAGCACCGAACCCAGTCCCAGCTTTCGAAACAGGGGCACAGCGACCACTGCGGCCCCGAGCAGGGTGACGATGGGGCCAAGGGTTTGGGATACTTCGCTGGACATGGGGTCCCTTTGAGTGAAGGCCATCGCGAGCTTGGCGCGGAGAGGCTGTTGGGTGACAGGTTTGGGGTCTGGTGGTTGCGCTGAATAGGCTGCTGGGTCGAGGGGCAGATACGGCCTATATTTCCAGCAGTTCGCTGCGGCGGTCGAGCGCGCGCAGTGAGCCCCATGCGAACACCGCGCCGACACCAGCACCGGCAATGACATCCAGTGCAACGTGTTGCAGCGTGGCCATGGTTGACCACGCGATGGCCACACAATGCAAGGCATTCACCCAGTGCAGCCACTGGGGTGCGCCCACTTTGGACAATATGCGTTGCAGCCAGAATGCGGTGAAGACGGCCGAGGCTACATGCAAGGAGGGGCAGGCATTGCCCGGTGCGTCTACCCCTTTGATAAGCGAGAGCCCAGGGTAAAGGCTCCAGTCGATGTCAAAGGTGGGCGTTTGTGTGGGGATCCACCAGAAAACGAGAAGGCAAGCGACGCACATGGCCGATACCCACAGACCAAAATGCAGCAGCGCGCGAAAATTGAGCAAAAAAGCCGGTGGAAGCGACACGTACACCCAGAGTGAGATGTAGATCGAGTAGGCCCATGGGGTGAGTGGGATCCAGCGATCGATGACCAACGTGGGTACTTCGATGGGTGGGTTGGCCGGGTTCTCGAGAATGGTGAAGTAGGCCCAGAAAAAGAGGGTCATGAATACCGTGGTGCCCACCCCCTTGAGCCACCAGAGCACGGTGAACCGTTGACCCAGCGCCCGGGCCCAGGGCGCGATCATGCGGAGCCCTCCGGTGAGCCCGGATGTGCCACGGGTGTGAATTGGGAGTGCGGGGCGCTGAAAAGTGTCATGAGCAAGCGAAACAAGCCGTGTGTTCGGCGGGCGGGTTCTTGGGTGGCTGCGGGTACAATCAAATGCTCAAAAAGTACGCAAAGATGGCCTGTTCGGGCCTTTTCCCGTCCAGTCCTTTCGCGAGTTTTCAGTTCGGTTGCCACCACTGGGTGGTTGCCTTGCCCATCCAGGCGGTGGGTGTGAAGCTCGCATTAGCTTAAATGTATGTCATGCAATCCATCGAATTGATAGCCAAGTTCCTTAATGACCGTTTGGGGGCAGAACGCGAACAGGTTGTTGAGTCTGCCGTGTTGGTCGACCTTGGCGTTGACTCCCTGATGCTCGCCGAGTTGATGTTTGAGGCTGAAGACAACCTGGGCATCTCCATCGATTCCGACGTGGAAATCCCGAAGACGGTCGGCGAGATGGTGACGCTGCTTGACGGTTTGCTGGCGGCAAAAGCTTCTTCCTCATGAGCGGGCGTCGCGTTGCGGTGACGGGCCTGGGGCTCGTGAGCCCCTATGAAGAAGCAGGCATCGACGCATTCTTCGAAAACTTGCTCAACGGCCGTTCTGCGGTTCGCTTTTTGCAGACCGATGACGTGCCGCGCCCGTTGGCGATGCCGTTTGTGATGTGTCAGGGTTTCGATCCTGGCGCCGCCTTGGGCAAACCGCTGGCCAGCATGATGGAGCGGTTTTCCCAATTGGGCGTGGCCGCGGCGTTTGAGGCCTGGGCCGACGCCGGGCTGCAGCGCGAGGCCGATGCACCGGAACTGCGTGATGACTGGGATTGCCTTTGGGGTACCGCGCTGGGTGGCGTGATGGCTTTTGAAAAAGGCTATCGCGATATGTGGCAGAAGGGCCGCGAGCGCTTGTCACCGCTGTCTGTCGTGATGGGGATGAACAACGCGGTTAACGCCCACCTGTCGATTCAACTCGGTCTGGGCGGAGCCAGTCAGACCTACACGGTCGCGTGCGCCTCTTCTTCGGTGGCGATAGGCGAGGCTTTTCGGCGTGTGCGTTCGGGGGAGGCCACTGTCGCCATCACTGGAGGCTCTGACGCAACGCAAACCTATGGCGTGGCGCGCGCCTGGGACGCAATGCGGCTTGTTTCGCCCGGCGACGAGCTCACTGCACCTGCCGCCTGCCGGCCTTTTGCATCGGACCGCCGAGGCTTGGTGCTGGGCGAGGGCGCAGCGGCACTGGTCCTTGAGGATTGGGAGCACGCGGTACAGCGCGGTGCGCGCATTCACGCTGAAATGGTCGGTTATGGCGCCAGTTGTGATCGCAGCCATCTGGTGCGCCCGGAAGCTGAAGGCCAGGTTCGGGCCATCCGTGCCGCGTTGAAAGACGGCCAATTGAATCCCGAAGACATTGGCTATGTGAATGCCCACGGTACGGCAACACTTGAAGGTGACCCGACCGAGGTGGCGGCGTTGAAGGTGGTCTTTGGCGATCGGGCCCAGGCCCTGCCCGTGAGTGCCACCAAATCGATGCACGGTCATCTGATGGGGGCAGGCGGAGCGATTGAAGCCGTGACAACGGTGATGAGTCTTTGTCATCAGGCCATTGCGCCAACGGCGAATCTGGCCGGCCGGTTGGACCCGGCCTGTGGTGGTGTCGACCATGTTTTTGAAGGGCGGCGCCAGGTGCCATTTCACGCAGCGCTGTCCAATTCTTTTGCCTTTGGTGGCAGCAATGCGGTGTTGGCGTTTCGCAGCGCCGGAAACGCACCCCATGGAGGCAAATCTTGACCGAATCGAATGCAGTAGCCGATATCGATCAACTGATACCCGAAGTGGCCGCCTTGATCGTTGAAGCCCTGAACCTGGACGTGGCGGCGGGCGACATCGAACCCGATGGGGCCTTGTATGGCGATACCCTGGGACTCGATTCAATCGATATGCTGGAGCTGTCGTTGTCGGTGTCCAGGCACTACGGGTTTCAGCTGCGTTCGGATGGCGAACAGAACCAGTTGATCTTTGCTTCGCTGCGCACTCTGTGTGCCCACATCGCCCAACACCGCACAAAATGAACCCGTTCTCTTTTCGCCTGTTTCGGGGAGCGATGGGGTGACGGGTGCTGAACTGCCACTGGTGAGCAGTGCTGCGCTGGATGATGTCATCGCATGGCGCCCTGAAGGGGCGGTGCCTGTGCGCACATTCCTGGCCGATGCCCAGCGAGCGGCCAAAGCCCTGCCTTCGTCCGGCTGGGTGGTCAATCTTTGTGAAGACCGGTACCACTTTGCCGTGGTGTTCGCGGCCTGTCTGTTGACCGGCAAGACCAGCCTTCAGCCTGCCTCCCATTCCATCCAGACGCTGGGGCAACTGGCCCGGGACCATGCCGGCGCATTCGCGGTCACCGACACCGGGTTCGACCAGTTGCCTTTGCCGCGGGTGGTTTTTGTCGACCTCCAGGCCGGTGAAACCGAGCCGGTGGACGGCATACCGGTGATTGCCGGCGAGCGGGTGGTGGCGGTGCTGTTCACCTCGGGCTCAACCGGCTTGCCGCAGGCGCACGGCAAAACCTGGGCCATGCTGGTGGCCAATGGCCGCGCAGAGGCCGAAGGATTGGGCTTGCTGGGCAGCCACACCGCCCTGGTGGGCACGGTGCCGGTTCAACACAGCTACGGATTCGAGTCCACATTTTTGATGGCCTTGCACGGGGGCTGTGCGTTCTGGAGCGGTCGGCCGTTTTACCCGCAAGACGTGGCGGAATCCGTGCAGGCGGTGCCCCGTCCACGCATGGTGGTGACCACGCCGTTTCATTTGGGCAACATGCTGGCATCGGACGTGGTCTGGCCTGCGGTGGATGCCTGGCTGTCGGCCACGGCGCCACTGGATGCACAGCTGGCCGCGCAGGTTGAGGCGCGCAGCGGTGCACCGGTGTTCGAGATCTACGGATCCACCGAGTCGTCGCAACTGGCCTGGCGCAGAACCACCGCAGGGCTCGCCTGGCGCTTGTTGCCGGGTGTGCAACTGCTGCAAAGCGGGGACGAAACCTGTGCCGACGGCGGCCATGTGGGTGGCCGTGTGCCTTTGTCGGACCTGATCGAACTGCAGGCCGACCGGCGGTTCCTGCTGCACGGCCGCCATGCCGATTTGATCAACATCGCGGGCAAGCGCACCTCGCTGGCTTACCTCAACCACCAGTTGCTCGCCATTGACGGCGTGGATGACGGGGCCTTTTTCATGCCCGACGAGCCCGCAGAGGGTGCCGGGCAGCAGGTTGTGCGGCTGGCCGCATTCGTGGTGGCGCCCCGGTTGACACGTTCGGTGTTGATGGCAGCCTTGCGGGTGCGCGTGGATCCCATTTTCATGCCGCGACCGCTGGTGTGGGTCGAGGCCCTGCCGCGCAACCCCATGGGCAAGCTGCCGCGCTCGGCTCTGCAGTCGCTCTACGGGCAAAACAGCAAGAAAGCATCAGCATGACCGAGCAGCGTTTCACCTGGCAGGTGCCGTTGACGCACCCGGCCTTTGCAGGGCACTTCCCCGGAAACCCGATCTTGCCGGGCGTGGTGCTGCTGGACCGAGCCCTTCTTTGTGCCCAGGCTGCGATGGACGCCGGCGAAGGCACGCTTGCCGGGGCTGGCTGGACCGTGTCTCAAAGCAAATTCCTGAGCCCTGTGGGGCCGGGCGAAGAACTCGGCTTCGCCCTCACGCCGGACGCCCGCGGTGGCTGGCGGTTCAACGTTCAAGGCGCCGACGGGCGCGCTGTGGCCTCGGGCAGTTTGACCGCGCAGCAGGCATGACCGAAGACGGACAAGCCGACTGGATGCAGCAGGAGGAACGCAGCCACGCCCTGGTGCTGCGTTTCATGGTCTGGCTGTCGCTCACTTTTGGGCGGCGACTGGGGCGTGTGGTGCTGCATGGCATCACCGCCTACTTTGTTTTGTTCGCACCCACAGCGCGCCGTGCGAGCCGTCAATACCTGGAACGTGCGCTGGGAAGACCCGCGGGCTGGCGCGATGGCTACCGCCACGTATTGAGTTTTGCCAGCACCATCCACGACCGCATCTACCTGCTCAACGACCGGTTCAGCGATTTTGATATCCAGGTCCAGGGTGTGCAGGCGGTGCGCGGCAGCCTGAAAGATGGAGAGGGCGCATTTCTGGTGGGCGGGCACCTGGGCAGCTTTGAGGCCCTGCGTGCTGTGGGCTGGGGTGCCGGCGGGTTGAAGGTGGCCATGCTGATGTACAAGGACAATGCCCGCAAGCTCAACGACACCCTGGCGGCCATCAATCCCAGGGCCATGCAAGATATCATCCCGCTGGGCCGGGTCGAGTCGATGCTGGAAGTGCGCGACAAGCTGCAGAATGGCTACATGGTGGGCATGCTGGCAGACCGCACGCTCGGTGATGACGCCATGGAAATGATCGAGTTCCTGGGACACCCGGCACCGTTCCCGGTCGGGCCCTGGCGTCTGGCTGCGATGCTGAAACGCCCCGTTTTTTTCATGGCCGGCCTCTACATGGGCGGCAACCGCTATGAGCTGCACTTTGAGCAGCTGGCCGATTTTTCTCAAGTGGAACGCGCCGATCGCCAGGCGGCGATTGAGCAGGCCATGGCGCGTTACGTCAGTTGCATGGAGCGCTACTGCAGGCGCCAGCCCTACAACTGGTTCAATTTTTTCAATTTTTGGCGGACCAAATGAAGCGATTTGTTCGATGGGCAATTCTGGGGCTGGGTCTGGTGGCTTCGTTGGCGCATGCGGCCTACAGCGTGGACCAGCTGATGGCCGACCTCGCCCAGAACAAGGGTGGCCGGGCGCGCTTTGTCGAGAAGCGTTTTGTGGCCTTGCTAGACAAGCCGGTGGTGGCGTCGGGCGAAATGCTCTACACCCCGCCACACCGTCTGGAAAAGCACACCTTGCTGCCCAAGCCCGAGAGCATGGTGCTCGACAAAGACACGCTCAGCATGGAGCGCGACAAGCGGCGCATGTCGATCAATGTGTCGAGCCGGCCCGAGGCACAGGCATTCGTCGAGAGCATCCGCAGCACGCTGTCTGGCAACCGGCAGGCCCTGGAAGCGCATTACCGACTGGAACTCGAGGGCGAGCGCACTGGCTGGACACTGACCTTGCTGCCCACCGAGCCGGAGATCGCTGCGCTGCTGCAGCGTGTCACCGTCAGTGGCAGCCACAAGCAGGTGCAACGCATCGAGTACCTGCAGGTCGATGGTGACCGCTCGGAGCTGACCATCGAGGTTCTCGAACCATGATGTCATCGCGCTTGCGCGTTTTTCTGCTGTGGGTGCTGCTGATGTGTGGCGGCGTGGCGGTGGTGGCCAACAGCCGCTTCTCGACCGATATTTCCTTCTTCCTGCCTTCGCGACCCACCCCGGAGCAGCAGGTTCTGGTGAATCAGTTGCAAGATGGCTCGGTGTCGCGTCTGTTGATGCTGGCGGTCGAGGGCGGCAGCGAGTCCCAGCGCGCGCAGGCCTCCCGCGCCATGCGCAAAGGCTTGCTGGCGGGCGGGCAATTTGTGTCGGTGCAAAACGGCGAAGCCGCCGCCACCGATGGTGAGCGCGATTTCTTTTTGCGCTACCGCTACCAGCTCAGCCCGGCTGTCAACGAGCAGCGTTTCTCCGAAGCCGGTTTGCGCGAGGCCGTGGGCGACACGATCCAGTCGCTCGCCTCGCCGATGGGGTTGTTGATCAAGCCTTTCCTGGCGCAAGACCCCACGGGCGAGCTGCTTGCGGTGCTGGAGCAGCTCAACCCCGGGGCGCAGCCCGAGATGCGGGCCGGCGTCTGGGCATCGCGCGATGGCGAGCGCGCCATGATGTTGCTCGAAACGCGTGCGCAAGGCTCCGACATCGATGGCCAGGCCCAGGCCATCGAGCGGGTTCGCGAAGCGTTCGACACCGCCAAAGCCGGCCTGGCTAGCGGTGGCGGGGCAGACCTGTCCATGCAATTGTCGGGGCCGGGCCTGTTTGCTGTGCAGTCGCGTGAATCCATCAAGGCGGAAGTGTCCAAGCTGCTGCTGATCAGCACCCTGGGCATCGTCGGCGTCTTGTTGTGGGCCTACCGTTCGCCCCGCTTGCTGGCGCTGGGCTTGTTGCCGATGCTGAGCGGTGCACTGGCCGGTGCGGTGGTTGTGAGCCTGGTGTACGGCACCGTCTTCGGCATCACGGTGGGTTTTGGCTCTGCGTTGATCGGCGAGGCCGTGGACTACGCCATTTACTTTTTTGTGCAATCGGGCCGCCTCGGCCTGACGCACTGGCGGCGCTCCTTCTGGCCCACCATTCGCCTGGGCGTGATGACGTCGGCTCTGGGTTTCGGGGCGCTGCTTTTCTCGGGTTTTCCGGGCCTTGCCCAACTGGGTCTGTATGCGCTGTCGGGCGTTGTCACTGCGGCCTTGGTGACGCGGTTTGTTCTGCCCATTCTGGCCGGGCAAGTGCACAGCGTGCCCGAGCCCGGGCGCTGGGTGCACAGCGTGTTGACGCTGCTGGGGCAGGCCTACCGCCTGCGCATCGGGGTGCTGGCCCTGGCCATGGCAGCGGGCTCTTACCTGTGGCTGGAACGTGGCAATTTGTGGGGGGCCAATTTGTCGGCCTTGTCCACCGTGACCGAGGCCGAGGGCGCCAACGACGGGCGTTTGCGCGCCGATCTGGCCGCGCCCGATGCGCGCTACCTTGTCTTGGTGACAGGCGCCAGCCAGGAGGCCGCACTTCAGGCGGCAGAGCAGGTCGGAGACCTGCTGAATGGTCTGGTGGGTGAAGGTGTGATCGGTGGATACGACACCCCGGTGCGGTTTCTGCCCAGTGCAGAGCGGCAAAACCGGCGTCTGGCGGCTTTGCCCGAGCCTGCTGTGCTGCAGGCTCGCCTGGCAGCGGCGCTCGTGGATTCACCCTTGTCGGCCAGCAAGCTGGGCCCGTTCGTCGAAGGCGTGGCGTCGGCGCGATCTGCCGGCCCGCTCCAGCGCAAAGACCTCGACGGCACTGCGATGGCGCTCGCGGTCGACGCCATGCTGACCCAGAGTGCCGGGGGCTGGAACGTGATGCTGCCCTTGCGCCTGCCTTCTGACGAAGGCGACATGCCCGTGGACCGTCTCGAATCGGCCCTGGCCGGCAGCGGTGCGGTGTTTGTCGACATGAAGGGCGAATTCGACACGTTGTATGGCGGTTATGTAAGCGAAGCCGTGCGCCTGTCTTTGGCGGGTTGCGCCTTGATCGTGCTCTTGCTGGCGTTTACGCTGCGCTCGCCCGTCCGGTTGATGCGGGTGCTGGTCACCCTGGTGCTCACGGTGGCGGTGGTGATTGCCGGGCTGCATGCGTCGGGCGAAAAACTGCATTTGCTGCACCTCGTGGGCATGTTGCTCATTGTGGCGGTGGGGTCGAACTACGCGCTGTTCTTTGACCGTGCGGCGGGAGGCGAGCCCCTGGATGCGGCCACGCTCATGTCTCTCTGCGTGGCGACCCTGACCACCGCCATTGGCTTTGGCACACTGGCGGCGTCCCGTGTACCGGTGTTGAACGCCATTGGCACCACCGTCGGGCCCGGCGCACTCCTGGCACTTTTGCTCGCGGCCGTCTTCGTCTACCCCCCACAACGCCGATGACCGTCCTCCAGGCCCTGAGCGCAATCACCGACTGCCAGTGCGCACCGTCGTTGATGGTGCTTTTGCCGGGCGCCCTGATGACCCCTCAGCACATGGTGGACGCGGGCATGTTCAGCGCGGTGCGCGAGCGGGGCTTGAACCTCGACTTGCTCGCGGTGAACCTGCATGCCCTGGGCGACAGCAACAGTGAGGCGCTGCGGGTGTTGGCTGACGACGTGGTGACACCGGCCCGGGCGCAGTACGAGCACGTGTGGCTCACAGGCATTTCGCGCGGCGGGCAGCTCACGCTGTCCTGCCTGGCCGAGCATGCCGTTCCAGTGGACGGCGTTTGTTTGCTGGCGCCTTATCCGGGCAACCGTTTAACCATCAACCACATCCGCAGGGCAGGGGGACTCGATGCCTGGGAACCCAGTGAAGCAGAGTTGAAGGATGCGGAGTTCCGCATGTGGCATTGGTTGCAGCGCCCCGATTTTCAAAATCCCATGTTTCTCGGCTATGGCGCTCAAGACCGCTTTGCCGATGGCATGCGGTTGCTGGTCAAGCAGCTTCCTCATGCCGTTTTCGCCGAGGTGGCGGGCGAACACGACTGGGCTGCCTGGATGCCGCTGTGGACCCGGTTTCTGGATGCGGGCCACTTTGACCCGCGCGCTGGTGATGCCGTTGAAAAAGGGGGGACGCCATGAGCCGACCCTGGAGACCCGCGCCCTTTTTGAAGGCCTCGGTTGCCTTGCATGGGGCTGCGGCCGTGGGTGCGGCGGTGGTTCCCGGGGCCTGGCCCTGGGCGCTGGGCGCACTGGTGGTGAACCACGCGGCTTTGACGGTCTCGGGCTTGTTGCCACGGTCCACCTGGCTGGGGCCCAACTGGGTCTCGCTGCCCAGCGCGTCGGCGGCTCGGCGGGAGGTGGCCCTCACGATCGATGACGGGCCCGATCCGGAGGTCACGCCGCAGGTGCTGGATCTGCTGGACGAGGCCGGTGTTCGCGCCACGTTCTTTTGCATTGGCTGGCGCGCCCGCCAGGCGCCCGCCTTGTGCCGCGAAATCGTGGCCCGGGGCCACGGCGTCGAAAACCATGGGGATTCGCATTCCAATGCGTTTTCACTGTTCGGTCCCAAGCGCATGCGTGCCGACATCGCCGCCGCCCAGGCCACGCTGGCCGATCTCACCGGCCAGGCGCCGCGCTTTTTCCGCGCCACGGCGGGCTTGCGCAATCCCTTGCTGGAGCCGGTGCTGGCGGAGCTGGATTTGCAACTGGCCGCCTGGACCCGGCGCCCGTTTGACACGGTCAATGCCGACCCCGAGCGTGTGTTGCAGCGCCTGACCCGCGACCTGGGCCCCGGCGATATTCTGCTCATGCACGATGGCCACGCCGCACACACCGCTTCTGGCGAGCCTGTGATTCTCAGCACCTTGCCCCGTTTGTTGCAGCGTTTGAAGCAGGCCGACCTGAACCCCGTCACCTTGCAGGAAGCCGAACGGTGACCGCCGAGGACCGCGCCACGCACCAAAAGTACCGACTGCCGGTCTGGCCCATCCTCTAAGATCCTTTCTTTGACCGATTGAACCGCCCTGTGTACCCATTACAACTTTCCGCCTTCACCCTGACGACTTGCCTAGGTCAGGGCGTGCAGGCCAACCGGGAGGCCCTTCGCGCAGAGCGATCGGGTCTGAAGCCTTGCGATTTCGAGTCGGTGGCGCTGGAAACGTGGATCGGTGCCGTTGATGGCGTTGACGCCGTTCAATTGCCCGCGCATCTGAGCCGGTTTGACTGCCGCAACAACCGCCTGGTGCAAATGGGCTTGCAAGCCGATGGTTTTGCCGAGCAGGTCAAGCGCGCCACGCAGCGCTACGGGGCCGACCGCGTGGGTGTGTTTCTCGGCACCAGCACCGCCGGCATCTTGCAAACCGAACTGGCTTACCGCCGGCGCGACCCTGAAACCGGTGCATTGCCGGCCGATTTTGATTACGGTGGCTCGCACAACGCGTTTTCACTGGCGGCCTTTGCGCGTGAATACCTCGGCCTGGAAGGCATGGCCATGGCGATCTCCACGGCTTGTTCATCGAGCGCCAAGGTGTATGCCGCTGCCGCGCGCCAGATCGCGTTGGGCACCATCGATGCTGCCGTGGTCGGGGGTGTGGACTCCCTGTGCCTGACCACCCTGTATGGATTTGCTTCTCTGCAATTGACCTCGACCCAGCCTTGCCGGCCATACGACCCCAGCCGCGACGGTTTGTCCATCGGCGAAGGCGCGGGCTTTGCCTTGCTGGAGCGGGCCGAGGGCGCTGCACCTGGCTCGGTGATGCTGCTGGGTGTGGGCGAGTCCAGCGACGCGCACCACATGTCAGCCCCCCACCCGGAAGGCCTGGGCGCACGCATGGCCATGGCCGCTGCGCTCAAGGCGGCGGGTCTGGTCGCCGCTGACATCGACTACATCAACCTGCACGGCACCGCGACGCCGGCCAACGATGCCGCCGAAGGCTTGGCCGTTGCCGCCGAATTCGGCCGCCGCGTGCCTTGTAATTCCACCAAGGGCGCCACCGGCCACACGCTGGGAGCCGCCGGCGCGATTGAAGCGGTGATATGTGCCATGGCACTGATCGATGGCCGCCTGCCGGGCAGCCCTGGTACGCAGCAACTCGACCCTGGGCTGGATTTGAACTACGCACAACACGGCAGCGATGCCCCCTTGAAGCGCGCCTTGTCCAACTCGTTTGGCTTCGGCGGCAGCAACTGCAGCATGATTCTGGGGGTGCAAGCATGAGCGCACAGCCGGCTCTCAAGATGCAGGCCTGGATCGACGGCATCGGCTTCATCGCGCCCGGCATGCCGGATTGGGCTGTGGCCAGCGCGGTGCTGCGCGGCGAGCAGCCTTATGTGTCTGCCTCCTCGGTATTGCCGGTCCCCACGCTGCTGCCCTCGGCGGAACGCCGCCGTGCCAGCCGTGTGATCAAGCTCAGCCTGGGGTTGGGGCTGGAAGCGGTGGCCCACGCCGGGGCCGATGCGGGCACGCTCGCCACGGTGTTCAGCGCATCGGGTGCCGATGGCCACAACTGCCACGCCCTGTGCGAACAGCTGGCCACAGACGATCGGCAGCTCTCGCCCACGCGTTTTCACAATTCGGTGCACAACGCGGCCGCCGGTTATTGGGGCATTGCCACGCGCTGCATGGCCCCGTGCCAGGTGGTGGGTGCGTTTGACGCCAGTCTGGGCGCTGGCTTGCTGGACGCGATGGCCCAGGTGGCTTGCACCGGGGAGTCGGTCTTGCTGGTGGCCTATGACAGCGAGTACCCGCAGCCCTTGTTCGCCAAGCGCGACACCCCCGATTGCGCCGGTGTGGCCCTGGTGTTGAGCGCCCGGCCCGGCCCGAACGCCAAAGCCCGGATTCAGTTGCACACCACGCGCGCGCGCGCAGCCACCATGGCCGACCCGGCCCTTGAGCAACTGCGCCAGCAGGTGCCGGCCATGCGCGCGTTGCCATTTTTGCAGCGTCTCGCGCGTGGCGAGAGCGGTTCGGTGGTCCTGGACTACCTGGCACCGCAACAGATCGAACTGGACGTGACACCGTGTTAGACCGGGCCTGGATCGCAGCCCACATCCCCCACCAGGGCACGATGTGCCTGCTCAATGCCGTGCTGGAATGGGATGAATCCCGCATCGTTTGCGAAGCACTGAGCCACACCCTGCCCGACAACCCCTTGCGTGCCGAGGGGCGCCTGGGCGCGGCGTCGGGTGTTGAATACGCAGCCCAGGCCATGGCGGTTCACGGGGGCCTGCTGGCTCCCGAGGGCGGCGAGCCCACGCAGGGCTACCTGACCAGCGTGCGGGGTTTGAATTTGCACACCACGCGCCTCGATGATGTGACGGGCCCTTTGCGTGTGACCGCCGAGCGGCTGTCCGGTGATGCCCGTCTCATTCTTTATCAATTTCAAATACACCATGGTGACCGCTGCCTGCTGGATGGGCGCGCGTCGGTGGTGCTCGATGCCCAAACCCTATGAACGAAGTAAAAGCCATGAAACGGGCCTTGGTCACCGGCGGCAGCGGTGGTCTTGGCGAAGCCATTTGCCGCCAGCTGGCCGCCGATGGGCTGCATGTGATCGTGCACGCCAACCGGGGCCTGGCCAAGGCTCAGACACTGGTGGACGCCATTGTGGCCAGCGGTGGCAGTGCCGAGGCGGTGAGTTTTGACGTGACCAACCGCGTGGCCACCGCCGAGGCGCTGGACACACTGGCCGAAGCCGGGTCGATTCAGGTGTTGGTGAACAACGCCGGCATCCACGACGATGCGGTATTTCCCGGCATGAGCGGCGAGCAGTGGGATCGGGTGCTCGATGTGTCGTTGAACGGTTTTTTCAACGTCACACAACCCCTCACCATGCCCATGTTGCGTACCCGCTGGGGCCGCATCATCAACATCTCCTCGGTGGCTGCTGTGGCAGGCAACCGGGGCCAGGTGAACTATGCCGCGGCCAAAGGTGCGCTGCATGCGGCCAGCAAGTCTCTGGCGCTGGAGCTGGCGAGCCGCAACATCACGGTCAACGTGGTGGCGCCCGGCATCATCGACAGTGGCATGGCCGAGGGCCAGTTTGATGGCGACATGATCAAAAAAATGGTGCCCATGCAGCGGGCGGGGCGGGCCAGCGAAGTGGCCGACCTGGTGGCGTTTCTCGCATCGGATCGGGCGGGTTACATCTCCGGGCAGGTGATTTCGATCAACGGCGCCATGATCTGAAGCCTTGCCTGCCGTGGGTTTGCGGGCAATACGTGTTGTTGTGAACTGGCGGCAGCCGCCCGGACGGCGTTCGGGTTTGCCCCTCGGGCCCCTGGCTGCAAACACCGCGTCTCGCCTGGTGTGGGCTGGGTGGCGGCTCCCCCGAGGGGCCTGTTCGGAAACTGGTTGACAATAGTGGGTTGCGCTCGGCGCCGGGTGGTCGTGTATTCCACCAGCCCATGCATTTCCATTCTGTCATCCCACGAGGTCGATGACGGCGCTTTCTTTATGCCTGCCTGACATGATCTCCAAAAAACGTGTGCTGGTTCTGCTCTATTCGCAAACAGGGCAGCTCTCAGACGTTGTCGAACAAATTCTCGCCCCTCTGGAGGCCGATCCAGCCATAGAGGTGAGCGTGCACGCGCTGCGCCCGGTCAAACCGTTTCCCTACCCCTGGCCATTCTTTCCATTCATGGACGCCTTCCCGGAGTCGGCCCTGATGCAGCCTTGCCCCATGCAGCCGCTGGACATTGACCCAGACGAGGCCTTCGACCTGGTGATCCTGCCTTACCAGGTCTGGTACCTGGCCCCTTCGCTGCCGGTGATGTCGTTCCTGAAGAGCGAACAAGGCGCGCGTTTGCTCAAGGGCAAGCCAGTGGTGACCGTGATTGCCTGCCGCAACATGTGGTTGATGGCCCAGGAAAAGGTCAAGGGCTTGCTCCAGGACGTGGGTGCGAAGCTGGTCGACAACGTGGCCTTGACGGATCTCAGTCCGACGCTGGCCACGCTCATCACCACACCGCGCTGGTTGTGGTTCGGCAAGAAGAACGGGTTCTGGGGGCTGCCTCCTGCAGGCTTGACTGCCGCTCAGGTATCGGGCTCGCGCCGCTTCGGAAGGGCACTGCGTGAGGCCTTGCACAACGACGACGAGAAAACGGGAGCGCCGATGTTGGCGGGGTTGGAGGCCGCGCAAGCCAATCCCCATTTGCTGGTGAGTGAGCGCGCCGGAACGGCCAGCTTTCGCATCTGGGGCGGCTGGATCCGCTCCCTTGGGGCCCCTGGTGCACCGCAGCGCAAACCCTTGCTGGCCACCTACACAGCATTCCTGATTCTGCTGATCGTGACGGTGGTCCCGATCAGTTTGACGGTGCAAGCGCTGCTCCGGCCTTTCATGAGCAAGCGCTTTGCAAAGCTCAAGACCGAATTCGAGCTGCCATCAGGCAGTTCCGGTGAACGCATGGCCATGTTCAGCGATGCCGCAGAGGCCGAGTTCGAGGCCCGACTGCAGCAGCTTGCGAGCCAGTCGGTATGACCAGCCCCGTTTACATCACGCGCACCGCCGCGTACATGCCCTTCGCCCCCGTGGGCAACGACGAAATGGAGTCGGTGCTGGGCATGGTGAGCGAGCGGCCGTCCCGGGCCCGTGCGCTGGTGCTGCGCAGCAACGGCATTACCTCGCGCCATTACGCCATTGACCGTGCCACGGGCGAGACGGCCATGAGCAACGCGCAGCTCACGGCCCACGCCATCCGTGCCCTGGGCGACCCGGCGGGCGTGGAGGTGCTGGCCACCGGAACGTCCACGCCGGATCAGTTGCTGCCCAACCATGCGGTGATGGTGCACGGCGAGCTGGGTTGGCCCCGCCTGGAGGCTGTGGCCTGTGCGGGCATCTGCCTGTCCGGCATTGCTGCCTTGAAGCACGCCTGGATGTCGATCGCTACCGGGAGCGCCAGCAAAGCAGTGGCCTGTGCCTCGGAGCTGGTGTCGCCCATGATGCGGGGTCACCGGTTTGAGGCAGAGGTACAACACAAACTGCAGGCGCTCGAGCAGCGCCCGGAACTTGCCTTTGAGAAGGATTTTTTGCGCTGGATGCTCTCCGACGGTGCTGCCGCCCTGATGCTGCAGAACGCGCCTGGCGAAACCCTGTCTTTGCGCATCGACTGGATTTCGCTGTCTTCTGCGGCCCATGAGTTGTCCACCTGCATGTACGCGGGCGCTGACAAAGAACCTGGCACAGACACTTTGCAAGGCTGGTTGACTTTCACGCCGCAGCAGCAGCAGGAACGTTCGGTTTTTGCCATCAAGCAGGATGTGAAGCTGCTCAACGCGAACATCGTTCGCGCCACGCTGGCGGAGCCGCTGCAAGCGCTGGTGAAAAAGCATGGGCTGAAGGCAGAAGACATCGATTGGTTCCTGCCCCACATCTCGTCCATGTATTTTTACGAACCGGTGATGCAGGCGCTGGCAGACATTGGCTTGCCGATTCCCCGGGAACGTTGGTTCACCAACCTGACCCGCAAGGGCAACACCGGTTCGGCCGCCCCCTACATCATGCTCGACGAGCTGTTTCAGTCGGGTCGCATCCAGCCAGGCCATAAAGTCCTGATGTTCATCCCCGAGAGCGGGCGGTTTTCCAGTGGTTTTGTTTTCATGGAGGCGTGCTGATGGAACTCAAAGAGGTGCCCCAGGAGCGCAACACGACGCTGGGTGGTCAACGCAAGGTGGTGTATGCCAAAGATGCACAGGGACGCTTGCGCATCGCCGCCAGTGAAGGCTGGGAAGTTGAAGAAATTGTCACCACCCAGGCGCTGACCAGTTTGCAAAATCTTGCAACCAGCGCGCTGGAGCAAGTGCGGCTTGGTCAGGCTTCTTCATTGGCCTACTGGATGCATGAACGGCGCATGGATGAAGCGCTGCTGGCACAGAGCACCGGATTCTGGCGCTGGCGCGTTCGCCGCCACCTGAAGCCACAGCACTTCGCCAATCTGGGCGCCACCGACCTGGAGCGCTACGCACAAGCGCTTGGCCTGTCGGTTGCCACCTTAAAAACGGTTCCAGCCTGATTGCGCTGGCGCCAAAACCCTTCACACCGATCTATGTTGACCCCAACACGCCCGCGCTCCAATGCGGAGTTCTCCCATCAACACGCCGGACATTGCGAGAGTGGTGTGGCGTCGGCGTTGATGCGGCACAGCGGTTTTGACATGTCCGAGAGCATGGCCTTTGGCCTGTCCTCTGGTTTGGCATTCGTGTACCTGCCTTTTGTGAAGCTTTCGGGACTGCCCCTGATCGCCTACCGGACCCAGCCCAAATCGCTGATCAAAGGTTTGCGCAAACCCCTGGGTGTTGATTTCTCATTTGAGACCTTTTCATCTCCCGAGCGTGGGCAGGCACGACTGGATCAGCTGCTGGCCCAGGGCAAGGTGGTGGGACTGCAGACATCGGTCTACTGGCTGCCCTATTTCCCGCCAGAGATGCGCTTTCACTTCAACGCACACAACCTGCTGGTGTACGGAAAAGAGGGTGATGAGTACCTGATCAGCGACCCTGTGTTCGAGGCCCCTGTGCGCTGCAAGGTGGAAGACCTGAACCGTTCACGCTTTGCCAAAGGCGTGCTGGCGCCCAAGGGACTTCTGTATGTGATGGATCGACCGCCAGTGCAATCAGAGATCAGTCCCGAAGCATTGCGCAAAGCCATCAAGAAAACCTGCCGCGGCATGTTGGCACCTGTGCCGATTGCGGGTGTGAAGGGCATGCGCTCGCTGGCGCGCAGGTTCGAAAAGCTGTCGGATACCGAGGCCACCACCGCCGACTTCGTTGGCCACATGGTGCGGATGCAAGAGGAGATCGGTACCGGTGGAGCGGGCTTTCGGTTCATCTACGCGGCTTTTTTGCAGGAAGCGGCCGAGCTGGCGGGCAACAAGGCCTGGGCGGCGTCGGCTGATCAACTGATTGAAATTGGAGACGGCTGGCGCGCGCTGGCATTGGCCATCGCACGCATGATCAGGGCGCGCGACCCGATGGATACCCGGAAGCTGGCCCAAATGCTCAGACGGCAGGCGGATGCGGAAGAGGCATTCTTTCGTTCGCTCGTCAAGACCACGGCCTGAGCTTGGCGAAAATCGATGGCTGTGACTACGCGTCCCTTGTTGGAGATTTCCCATCTGGGGTTTCAATACCCCGGCACCTCCAGAGCTGCGCTCACCGATGTGTCGCTGACGGCCAGTCGGGGTGAGATCCTGGGTCTGCTGGGGCCCAATGGTGCCGGCAAAACCACGCTCATTTCGCACTTGTCGGCTGGTTTGCCAGTGCAAACCGGGTCCATCACCATCGACGGTCAACCCTTTGCTCAGGTGCACAGAGCCAATCCCACCCGGATATCCGTGGCACCTCAGGAGTATGCGTTTTACCCCATGCTCACGGTGCTCGAAAATCTGCGGTGTTTTTCAGCCGCCTGCGGTCTCGCTTCGGTGCAAAGGCGCCAGCGGGTGCAAGAGAGTCTCGACTTTGCCCAGTTGAACCAGTTTCAGGGCACCCAGGCAAAAAACCTCTCGGGGGGTTTGAAGCGCCGTCTGAATCTCGCCATTGCGGTGTTGCCCAAACCCGATCTGTATGTGTTCGACGAACCCACCGTGGGCGTGGATCCGCAGTCGCGCGCTTTCATCCTGGACGCGATCAAGGCGCTGGCGCGGCAAGGTACGGCCGTGATCTACACCTCACACTACATGGAAGAGATCGAGGCCGTCGCCGACCATGTGGCCATTCTGGATGGTGGGCGGGTTCTGCGTTACGACAGCCTGTCCAGTTTGTTGCAGGCCGGAGCGCTGGAGGTGCGCTTCTCGGTGAATGAAGCCTTGCCTTCGCAGACCCATGCGGCCCTTGCAGCGTTTGGAGAGATTGCCCAATCCGGGCAGGCCGTTGAGATCCGGTTGCATGCCGGTGCCAGGCTCAGCGCGCTCATTTCCCTGCTTGAAAGCAGCGATGTGGATGTGAGCGATCTGCAGGTGGGCAGGGCCACCCTGGAAAACATATTTCTCGCTTTGACCGACCGCCAATTGAGGGACCAGTGATGTCCATGCTGCTGGCCCTGATCAAAAAGGAAATGCTCGCCTTGCTGCGCGATCTGCATGGCCTGGCCGCGCTGCTGCTGATGCCGGTGCTGTTCATCGTCATCATGTCGCTGGCGTTGAAAGATGTTTACAACCCGCCGATTCAGGTGTTGCCTTATGCAGTGGATTCGCAAGATGCGGGTACGTTGGCACCCATCCTGCTGGATAACTGGGCCAAGGAGCACGGTGCTGCCCAGGCATTGCCCACAGACTGGAGCCAGGCGCTGCTCACCGGGGAGTTGAAATATGTGATCCAGCTGGATGCCGATACCTCGGAGCGCTTGATGCCTTCAGCTTCCGCGGCCAGAGGGGCAGAAACCGTTGCGCCGCCCATTCGCCTGCTGGTGGAACCGACGATGGACAAGGCTTTGCTGTCCGGATTGCAGGGGCAGTTGACGGGCCTGGTGTCTGCTGTGCAGGTGCGCACACTCAGTGTGGTGCTTGAGGCCATGTCGGGCAATGCAGCGGCCTTGGGTGCTGCTCAATCGCCCGGTGCGTCAGGCAGCAACACACCCCTGGTCGAAGTGAAGCGCACAGGAAGTTTGCAGATCAAGCCCACATCGGTGCAGCAGAACGTGCCCGCATGGCTGGTGTTCGGCATGTTTTTCGTGATGTCGGCAGTGTCGGGGCTTTGGCTGGTGGAGCGAGACAACGGCGTCATGGCGCGATTGCGCAGCTTTGGGGTACCCAGCCACGCGATACTTTTGTCCAAGGTACTGCCTTACCTGGGCGTCAACGCGCTGCAAGCGGCCTTGATGCTGTCGGTCGGCGTCTGGCTCATGCCCTTGCTCGGTGCCGACGCGCTGCAGCTGGGCGGCATCCATTGGTCCGCCTTGCTGCTGGTGCTGGCGTCGATCAGCGCCGCAGCGGTGGGGCTCGCCATTCTGGTGGCCTGTTTGGTGCGCACGCCGGCACAGGCTGGCGCGGTTGTGCCAATCGTCAACGTCCTGATGGCGGCGATTGGCGGCATCATGGTGCCCAAGTTTGTGATGCCATCGTTCATGCAACGACTGGCCGAACTCTCCCCCATGAACTGGGGCCTGGAGGGCTTGCTGACGGTGCTGCTTCGTGCGGGAGATGTCGGCGCCGTGTTGCCTTATGCCTCCAGGCTTTTGTGGTTTGCTGGTGTGACCTTTGTTTTGGCTTTGTTGCTGTTGCGAGGCAGCCGTTTGAAAAATGCGTAACGAACCCTTTTTTTCTGCGCTGAAAGCGCTGGTGCTGGAAGCCGCCGAGAAGCCGGAGCCGCCTGGCGGATTGCTGGACGATGAGCCACTGTTTGGTTCGAAGGCCCGCGTGGATTTCGACTCGCTCGATGCTCTGCAAATTTCAATGGCCATTCAGAAGCGCTACGGCGTTCGAATGAACGACAGCAAAGAGACGCGCCGGGCCATGGAGACCATTGCCCATTTGGCCGCTCACCTGCAAAAACAGACGGGCCAGGAAAACCCCGGTGCTACAGCCGTTTCATGAATGATGTGTTCATCTGCGGTGCGGGATTGCGGTCTTGCCTGGGGGACGGTCTTGCTGCGTCTGTTCTGGCCATCGCGCACAAGGTCGCCGAGCCGCACAGGGTGGGGCTGCCAGATGATCAAAGCCGACCCTACTACCTGATGGCGGGAGGGGTGGCAGCGGCCTTGAATGGAATTGGCGATTCAGACTGGCGAGCCCGCGCCATGGATGCGGTGCATGCGGTGATCGGCGAGTGCCAGGGGGCGCGCTCTTCTGCTGCTGAGGGTGGGGCCGTGTTCATCGGATCTTCCTCATTTGACAGAGGGGGCGCATGTCAGGGGTCAGACCAGGGGCTGCCTCTGTGTGACTTTGCCCATCGGCTGGCAAGGGCAGAGGGATGGTCCGAGCGACCTGTGGTCGTGAACACCGCTTGCACCTCTGCCTTCAATGCGTTGCATCTGGCCCGGTGCCAGATCGCGGCGGGGCAACTCAGCGAAGCCCTGATTGTGGGTGTTGAGACCTTCAATCCCTTTGCGCTGTATGGCTTTGAGTCCATGCAGCTGCTGGCACCCGAACGCTCGGAACCACTGGGCAAGGCCCGACAAGGGATGGTGCTGGGTGAGGCGGTTGCCGCCCTGCGTGTCACGAGCAAGCCTTCCGATGCCGATTTTGAGCGTGCACTGGGTGTGTGGCGCGTATTGGCCTATGCCAATTTGGTCGATGGCACCAACCCCACAGGCGCCACCGAAGGCACCTTGGTCGAGGCCTGCCAATCGGCATTGCGCGAAAGCGGTTTGCAGGCAAGCGAGATCGACCTGGTGAAGTTGCAGGCGGCGGGCAGCCCGGTCAACGATGCGGTGGAAATCTCGGCATTGCGCCGCGTGTTTGAATGCTTGCCGCCGTGCGTGTCGTTGAAGTCTGTTTTGGGGCACACGCTGGGGGCCTCATGCGCAGCAGAAACGGCGCTGTTGCTGGCCTGCCTGGAAAGCGGTGTCTGGCCACAGCTTGACTATGTGCTGGAGCCTGACCTGGCCGGGGTGGTGGTGTCTTCATCCCGCCCCCTGATCGCCGACGGGGTTCAAACCGTGCTGCTGGTTGGCCTTGGCTTTGGCGGGGGGCACAGCGTGTTGATTCTGAAGCGGCATCTGCCATGACCGACCACCTTTCGGCATTCTGCCCCGGCGATGAATCCGGCGACGTTTCGTTGCCGGCAGACTGGCAAGATCGCCTTGTGGCGCGGTTGGGAAAGCGGCCACGGCGCATCGGCCTTTGGGCTGAACTGGCGCTGTTCGGTGCACGCCAATGCCTCGATGCGAACGGCATTGATCGCCTGTCTCCTCACGCTGTTTTGCGATTGAGCAGTACACACGGCCCAGTCGGGGCCATGGCATTGGTGGGCAGCTCCTGTGAGGAGGGGTTGTTGCCCATGCCATTTGATTTTTTGCAGAGCCAGCCCAGCCAGATGCTGGCCGCGCTGAGTCAGTATCTGCAATGGCGGGGTGACGCTTCTTTTGTCGCATGGGAGGGATGGGGTCCGATGATGGCGCAGATGCCTGTTGAAGCTGCGGTTCTGCGGCAGCGCGCCGAACTGGCTCAACAGCCATTTGACGGCATGCTGGTGGGCCGGGTTGATCTGGGGCCCGTTCCCAGGAGTCAGTGGCAATGGATGGCCTGAGGCCTTGCACAACATGATGAATTGGCTCCCACTTCAAATCTCGGTTTTCATTCTGATGTCGGGCGTTTTGACCTTCCTGTCAAGAAAATCGCTGCGCAGCCGGACATCTCACGGGTTCACCCGGTTCTTTGCCTGGGAGGCCATTCTGGCTTTGCTGGTGTGGAATGCACCGGTGTGGCACGACAACATGTTTTCCATCCGGCAACTTGCTTCATGGGCACTGCTGTTCACGTCGCCGGTGGTCGCCATTTCGGGTTTGCGCGCGTTGCAGGCGGTGGGGAAGACCAGTGAGCTGCGGCAGGACGACGCCTTGTTTGGATTTGAAAGAACCGGGCGCCTGGTGACCACCAGTATCTTTGGTTTCATTCGCCATCCCATGTATTCGGCTTTGATTCTTCTGGCCTGGGGCATCTACCTGAAAGGTGTGAACCCCTGGACCACGGTCCTGGTGGTGCTGGCCAGTCTGGCGATGTGGTTCACAGCCAGGCGTGACGAGGCCGAATGCATGGCCTATTTTGGCGAGGCCTATGGTGACTACATGAAAACCACCAAACGCTTTGTTCCATACCTGCTCTGAAGTCTGAAGCCGCGCCGTGCCGAAGTGGCCCATTGAGGGGGTTGGCGAGAACGGGTGAATCCGATCGGGACAGATGATCGGGTGGTGCTTCTTTCCTGCGAAGGGCCGGGCTATATTCAGGGGCATGCGATCGCGATCCATGGTGCCAAGGTTTCAGGCGCCAGTTTGGGCGAATCGCCGCCAGAAAGCCCACGCACATGAACCACACGACCTTCGCCCGCTCCCTTGTTCGTTTGGCTGTTTTTTCGTCGCTGGCACTCACCGTCGGCTTCACACAGGCTCAAACGGGTGAACGGGCCGTGGACGATGCCTTTGCCTTGAATGCCTGCCTGGCTGCCTGGGGCAGCCATCCTTTTGGCAGCCACCTGCGCTACACCACCTTGAGTACATCGGTGAAGTTCTCGGGCGCGGGCCCTGCCACCAGCGATCGATCCGTCACCAACCATCCCAGCTTGATTCTTGTCGACCCCCTGGTCAATGCAACGGGCGATGCAAGCATCGCGCTGATGAACCCCAATGGGTGGTATTGCCTGCGGGCCCCCGACCACCTCCTGGGGGCCTTGCGCATTCAATTGCACTGCCGCGCGCGTTTGGCAGCAGGCTCAGGCGGCACCACCACCTGGGGTACAGACAGTGACCGCTCGGCGAAGGTGGTGATGGGGTCTGTTCAGGTAGAGCGAACCGGCTGCAACTGAGCTTGTCGCTAGGAATGGCGAGCGGCCGAAGGCTCTGATGGTCTTTCGGGTTGGCCAAAAAGCCGGCGCGTCACCATGGGCAGGGTCAGCATGGTGCTCACCACGGCCATCAACAAAAGTGCGGTAAAGCTCGCGTCGGTGATGATCCGCTTGTCGAGCAGGATGTTGGCAAAAATGATCATGATCAGCGCCTTGGTTTGCAGCAGCCAGCCGATCACACGAGATTCACCCGGGGCCCATCCAAGCATGCGGCCAGCGGCATGAACGCCGAGCAACTTGCCACCGACCGATGCCACCAGCAGCAGTGCAGCAGCGGCAATGACCTCGCCACCGCCCATGCTCCAGTTGGTACGCAGGCCAGTGGAGAGGAAAAAAACCGGCATGATCACCAGCAACACGTGGTGGCGCAGCGAGTCCATGCGTTCCTGGTTGAACCAGTGGGCGTCCATCACGGCGCCGGCCAGGAAGGCCCCGACCATGAAATGCAGGCCCGCCCAGTCCGCTCCCAGGCTGCACAGCGCCAGCCACACCAATGCAAGGTACCAACGGTCGGTCTCGGGCAGCCTGGCCATTAGTCGGCGAAAGGCGAAGGTCACGACAGCGAAGCCGAGCAGAAAACCCAGTTGCTTGCCCACCCGGGTCCAGTCCATCAGGATGAGCGCCAGAACGCCCCAGATCAAGATGTCGTCCAGGCTTGCATAACGCAAGATGCGCTGGCCCATTGGCTGGCGAAGGATGTCGAGTTTCTCCATCAGCAGAATCAATATGGGCAACGCGGTGACGGCGCAGGCCATGCCGATGCCGACGACAAATTGCCAGTGGTGTGCACCACCACCTTTCCAGCCCGGAAAAGCCAGCATCAACATCGCTGCCAGACAGCCCAGGACCAATGGCACACCCAATGCCAGGCCGGCGGTGATGCCACTTTCGCGGCGGTGTGCCCAGGTGGCCTTGAGATCAAGTTCGATGCCCGCGATCATCACAAACAGCATCACGGCCCACCAGGCAATGCCGTTGAGAGATTGCACGACCTGGGGCGTGAAGACGAAGCCATAGGCGTCGGGAAACCAGCGGCCCAGCACGCCCGGGCCCAGCAAGATGCCCGCCAGGATCTGCACCACCACGAGTGGGGCCAGGTGATCGGTCCGACCCAGGCGCCAAACAAGCCAGGGCAGGCTGAAGATCAGCAGCATGGCCAGCAGAAAGACCTCGGTGGTGCTCATGGGAGTGATCGGGCTCGCAGGCTGTCAGGAAAAACGGTGGCTTAGCCGGCGGGCGATCAGCAGCGGCAGGCGCAGCAAAAAACCGAGAAACAGGCGGGTGTGCATCCAGGTGAGCAGGGCGTTGTCACGCAGGTATTTGAAATGCGAGACACCGCCTTCGTCGGCCGTGAGGTAGCGCACCGGGGCATCCAGGTTGATGGGCTGCACACCCGCCCAGCACAGGCGCACCACGGCTTCCGGGTCGAAGTCGAAGCGGCGCATGAAGGCGTTGTTGCGCATGATCTTGGCCAGTGGGGCTATCGGGTACACGCGAAACCCATACAACGAGTCGCCCACGCCCATCCACAGCGTCTCCAGATTGGCCCAGCCGTTGGACACCTTGCGCCCGTTGACCCGCAAGGCAGGTGCTTCGGGGCCGAACACCGGTTTGCCCAGAACCATGGCCCCGCGCTTGGCCAGAGAGGTCGCCATGAAGTGGGGGATGAGGTTGGCCGGATGCTGACCGTCGCTGTCCATGGTGAGGGCATGGGTGTACCCCGCCTCGGCAGCGCGGGTGATGCCTTCCAGCACCGCTGCACCCTTGCCCCGGTTGCGGGGCAGGACGATGACCTTCAAGCCTTCATCCTGCGCTGCAAGGGCCTCCAGTTGTGCGCCGGTGCCATCGGTGCTGCCGTCGACCATCACCCAAACAGGGTTCCAGTGGGCGCGCGCTTGTTGCACGGTTTCCAGGACTTGTGCGCCCGGGTTGTAGCTCGGAATCAGGACAAGATGGGTCGAGTTGGAAGGGGGTGGGCTCGGGTGTTCGGTCATGGGTGGTCGGTGGACGGGGTCCAGATGGGCTTCGCCTCGCGCCGGAAGTAAGCCTCCAGCTCCTGGGTCATGGCGCTGTGGTCGTGTGTGGCCTCGAACCGGCGTCCCAGACGGGCGCGGCAGTGCAGGGGGAGCCTGGGGTGACGAAACAGCGGCCAGTGTTTGCCGAGGTAGGGGGTGGAAAACTCCAGAAAAACGGCTTGAACCGCAACGCCCGAGCGGCGGGCAATGAGACCGACGCTGGGTGTGAACGGGTCGAGCGGGAAGCGCTGGGTGCGCGACCCCTCAGGAAACATCACAAGCTGAGCGCCTTCTGCCAGCGCATCGCGGCTGTGGGCAATCATGGGCAGGGCACCGTCGTTGCGCACATAACGGGCCAGACGGGCGGCGGCACCCAGCAAGGGGTTGTCCATCAGGCTGGCCTTCATGATGCAAATCGCATTGGGCAGGCGCGAAACGATGAGCACCGCGTCCAGCAGGGAAGGGTGGTTGGCCGCCAGGATCAGGGGGCCGTTGCCGCGGAGCCGGTCCAGTTCGGACAAATCAAGGCGGCAGGCGCAGAACGTGGTGAGGATGCGCAGGTACAGGCGAAACCCAAAGGAGACCATGAAGCGGCCAATGCGCTGGCCCAGACGGCGTGGCAAAAGCCAATGCAGCACCATGGCAAAGGGCAGCCAGATCAGGCAGAGCAGTCCCAGGCTGCCGAGCCCCACCACCATGGCGACGTGTTCGTAGACGGTCCACAAAGCCCCGGCGAACGGTCTTTGCTCATTCATCGGCCAAGACGCGGGTTGAGGACTCGCCCAAGATCCAGGAAATGGCCACGCCGGCGGCGACGTAATTCTTGGTGCGCACCAGGGGGCTGTTGGCGAAGCTCGCACCACTCAGGTTGTCATAACGGACAAAGGCCCCCACCCAGTGGCTGTCATAGCGCTTGGACACGCCCACCAGGTACTGCATGCCCGCAAAACCTCCGCGGGCGGCATAGGCTGGGCGATCGGCCGTGGCGTATGGGGCGTCGACGCCGTAAAAGTACTGGTGTTGACGGCGGTCACCAAACAGGGCGCCGGCTTGCAGCCCGATATTCCAGCCCGGGAGGGCTGGCAGGCTGCCCACATCCAGGTTCAGCTTGGGATGAAATACCCAGCCAATGCTCTTGGGCTGGCTGTTGAGCGTAAAAGCAGCCCTCAGTGGCAGGAGCAGTTTGAGTTGACGCGCGCCATGCTCCGCCTGCCAGAGTTTGACGTTGAGCTGTGGTCCGAACTCGATGTTGGCATCCAGGTCGGGCATGTTGGCCCTGACCAGGATGTCGTCACTGGACGCCGGGGGCGACAGGGCGCCCGAGACGGTGAGCTCCAGTCGGTCAGATTCAAACAACTCGGCACGCATGCCTTCCCGGTCGGCCTTGAGAAATTCACCGCGGTAGATGAAATAGGGTGAGGGCAAAACGAACTGGCTGCGCTGGTCCGACCCGCGGTAAGCGGGAAAGCTCACGGTCGCCACACCCAGCCCGGCCTCCCACAAGGGCTTTTCGTCGGCCGCATGTGCGGCCACGCCGAACAGGCCACCGGCAACAATGCCGGCGGTCGCAAAAAGCTTGCGGGGAAAGGAGGGTCGGTCAATGACGTGCATAAGGATCAGGCGTTGTACAGGGAAGGATCTTCCACAGGGCGGATGTTGACACGACGGCGCTTCCAGGCAGCGTAAGAACGGCGAGGCTGGATGATGTTGCCAACGTAATAGATGGTTTTGAATGCGAAAACCGATGGCCAGATGGGCGTTTTGCCAAAAATGTCGCCGGCCAGCACGGAAAGCAGCGCTTCCTTGACACGGAAAATGTTGCGTGGACCCATCAAGAGGTCGCGCATGATGGGATTGGTCATTCGGTAAATGACCCAGGAAAAGGCCCTGGGCCCATGGCGCATGACGCGGTCAAACCGTCTGAGGGCCGCCTTGGCTTTCTGCGGCTCTCGCAGGCAGGTGTCAATGGTTTGTGCACCGACCACGCCGCTGTGCATGGCCAGCCAGACGCCCGACGAAAACACGGGATCAACAAAGGCGAACGCGTCGCCCAGCATCAGGTAGTTGGGGCCATGGCAGCGCTTCGACAAGTATGAGAAATTGCCGGTCGCCTCGACCTTGTTGACCAGCTCAGCCTGGGCCAGCCGCGCATGCAGTGCGGGCGACTGGGCTATGTTGTCGAGGAAAAACTGCTCCAGGCTTCGCTGGCCGCGTGTTTTCATATGGTAAGGCCAGGTGACCATGCCGATGCTGGTCAGCCCATTGGCCAGTGGAATGAACCAGAACCAGCCATGCTCGAACCAATGAACTGCGATGTTGCCCTCGATGGCGCCTTCGTTTCGCACCGCGTGCCGGAAGTGGCCATACACAGCAGAGCTGTTGTGGCGGGGGTTGCGCTCCTTGATTCTGAAGCGGTTGGCCAGGAAGGTATCCCGGCCTGAGGCATCGACCACAAAGCGGGCCCGCCATTGGTGCTCAAGTCCATCGTCGCAGCGGGCCGTGACCGTTGCACCGTCGTTGTCGTCATGAAAAGCCACACCGGTCACCTTGTGGCCTTCGCGCACTTCGGCACCTTTGTTGGCAGCGTTCTTGATCAGGATGTGGTCAAACTCGGCCCGGGGAACCTGGTAGGCGTGGGGCATCGATTTGTCCCAGGCCTCGTCAAAGCCGAATCGTTGAATCCAACCGTGGTCGGGCGATACAAACTCGGCGCCGTGCTTGTACATGCCAATGGCTTTGACTTCTTCGGCGATGCCCATCTGTTCGAACAGCGGCAAGTTGGCGGGCAGCAGGGACTCACCAATGTGGAAGCGGGGGTGGTGGGCCTTTTCAAGCAAGACCACCTGGTGTCCTTGCTCGGCCAAAAAAGCGGAGATCGTTGAGCCGGCGGGTCCGGCGCCAATCACCAGCACATCACAGGTGCTGACCGTGGGAGTTTCTGAGGCTGGGGTCATGCGGATTTAAAGTGTCGTGTCCCTTGACGGCGCGGCTGTGTGCGCCGCGCGTGAGGATGATAATTCGCCAGGCTGTCTGCTTGCCCGCCTGATCAGGTCTCGGCCATGGCGCTGGGCAGCATGGCTTCGAAATCACCTTCGGGCGACAGGTTCGCTGCGCTGCGTGTGGCTTCTGTTGATCGGCGCAGCGGTGTGAGGTCAAAGGCGGGCAGATCTGGGTGGTCTGCCTGGGCGCGTTGAACGATTTCTGCCGCCAGCCGGCTGAGTCGTGCGTTGGCATCGCGGATGCGCTGGACAAAGCTGGGTGCATCCAGTGTGTCGCCCAGGCTTCTGTTGAGTTCGGCGAACCAGGGCATCTGCACCTGGTCGAGCATCACCGCAGGGTTGCGTTTTTCACTGACCTCTGACCAGGCGCGCAGAAACGTCTGTACGGACAGGTTGAGTTGCTGGCAATGGTTCAACTCGCTGCGCAATGCGGCCAGGCTGGACAGGTCGGTCAGGCGGTTGTGGAAGAAAAACTGCGCCAGCACGCCCCAGTAGTAGGTGTAATCCCAGACCACCTTGACGGGCAACACCTCGGGATCGCCAAAAATGGGGTATTGCCCCTGGTACAGCGCCAGAGTGCCTTCGTAGAAAGAGTGGAATATCTGATCAAAGGCCGAGGCGCGCGCACCCAGGCGCTGTCCCTGTCGATCCAGGGCAACCAGTTCGGTGATGTAGGTGTTGCTGATGGCGATGAAATCGCTGCCGGGCGAATAGAACGGATCGATGAATAGCCCTGCTTCGCCAGTCAGGGCCCATCGGTCTGCCGAGAACACCTGCTTGCAACCATAGGAAAACCGTTTGAAAAAGGCGAAATCCTGCAGCAGCTCCCGTCGGGGTTCGAGCGCATCGAACAGCAAAGGCTGGAACTCGGCAAGCCATTCCATGGCTTTGTCAAAGGTGTTCATGCGGTCCATGGGGTGGATCGCCGGATCGGCCACGATGCCGATGGAATGGGAACCGGAAGACAGGGGGATCAACCAGACCCAGTAGCCAGCGCCCATCAGGTGGTTGGTGGACAGCCAGCGCGTCTGAGGCGTGCAGCGCTCACGCCATGCGGGGTCATCGCTCCATTCGTCCAGGGTGATGCGGTCTTTGATGCGAAACCACACGGCATGGCAGGCGTGGCCGTTGGGTTCGGCCAGATCGAGCTTGCGTTTGATCAGGCCGGCGCGTCCACACGCGTCAACCACCCACCTTGCCCGGGCGGTATGGGTCTGGTCTGCCTGGGTGTAGGCCACCTCGTGCGGCGCCTGCGGGCCCTGACCCGCCTCTGTGAGCGTGAGTTGGCGCACTGTGGCGCCGGTGATGAGCTGAATGCCGCGGGCTTGGGCTTCTTCGGCCAGGTAATTCTCGAAAATGCCGCGGTCGATCTGGTAGCTGGGCATCGTCAAATGCCGGCTGGGACCCACTTCAGTGACCTGTTCGAGATCCCGGCGTCCTTCGGAGAAGAAAAAACGAAAACCAAACTTGCGCAGTTGCTGCTTTTGCAGGTGGTGTTTGAGCCCCAGTACCTCGCCGAAATAGTGGGCGCCAATTTCGACGCTGGATTCCCCTACCTTGTGTGTGGCTTCGGGCGCAGGGGTCGCCCGGCGCTCCAGGACGAGCACGTTGATCGCGGGATCCCTGAGTTTGAGTTGCAAAGCGAGGGTCAAGCCAGCCAGACCACCGCCGAGCACCACCACATCATGGGTACTGATATTGTTTTGCATCCCTCAAGTATCGCTGTTTGCACAGGACCGACGAGGGCCTGCGCAGGCCAAATGCCCGGTTTCGGCCATGCATCGGAGGATGCTGCGGGTCCGGAGAAAGGTGTAACGGTCTTTCGTCGCGCAACCACTTGACGCTGCAGCCAGCCTTTTTGTGGTCATCGCCCCTGAAGCGGGGTGGAGACGGCAGGGGCTCTGCGTGATTGGGTGCCCGTGGCCGATGTCTGTCAGAAACAGGCAAAGTGCGCCGAAGGCGCCCGGTAAAATGGCCGGCTTAGTTCTTTGCCCCGAAATGCGTTCTATCGTGTTTCGAGCGGGCGCTCAATCTGGACCCTTATGCCTCACGATCTGTCTTCTCCCGCTGTTTCGGCGTTGCTGCCCGAAGTGTCTGCCTTGGTCGTGGAGGCCTTGAACCTTGACGTGGCTGCCGCCGAAATCGACCCGGATGCATCCCTTTTCGGAGATGGCCTGGATCTTGACTCGATCGATGTGCTGGAGGTGGCTTTGGTGGTCTCCAAGCGCTACGGGTTCCAGATGCAAGCCGATGATGCGAACAACGAGGCCACCTTTTCCTCATTGCGCTCGTTGACGGCGCACATCGCCAACCACCGCACGGTCTGAGCGTGTCGATGTGGCCGGTGTTGCGCGCCGTGGGCGCCGGCTTGTTGGCGGTGGCGTGGGCCATCGCGTCTTATTTCAACAGCGCCAGTGGTCAGGCGTCAGGTTGGGGTGCTGCTTTGGCATTGGCTCCTCTGAGCCTGGTGGTGGGGCTGGGCTTGTGGCGCATGAGGCCGCGCTGGCTGGCTGCCGGCCTCACCCTGGGTTTGGTCGGGCTGCTGGCCTTGTTGTGGCCGTTGCTGAGTCAGCGCATAGCCGTGCTGTATTTTTTGGAGCACATGGGCGTTTACTCGCTGTTGGCGGTGTTTTTTGCGCGAACCCTCGTCGGGCCTGGCGAGTCATTGGTGACGCAAATGGCGCGGCGCGTGCATGGTGGCGTTTTAAGTGAGAACCAGCAGCGCTACACCCGTCAGGTCACGCTGGCCTGGAGCGTCTTCTTTGCGGGCATGGTGGTGGTTTCCGTGGGTTTGTTTCTCTGGGCGCCACTGCCAGCGTGGTCGGCGTTTGCAACCTTGCTGGGTGGGCCCCTGATCGCTGTGATGTTTGTTGGTGAAGTACTGGTGCGTCGACGGGTATTGCCCGATGAGGCGCGTGCCTCCCTGAAAGAAACCGTGCAGGCCTGGCGCGTTCAGCGCTCCGAAGACGAGCAGTGAATTGCATGTGATGCCCTCGCCAGGGTGAGCCAAGGGATCGAAAAGCCGTTCTTCAATGGCATCATTGGCTTATGTTCATACACCTGCGCTTACACACCGAATTTTCTGTTGTCGATGGCACCAACCGCATCGACGAGGTGGTGGCGGCGGCGGCCAAAGATGGCCAGCCCGCATTGGCCATCACCGATCTGAACAACCTGTTCGGCGGGGTCAAGTTTTACAAAGAAGCCCGCGGAAAAGGGGTCAAACCCCTGATGGGCGCCGAGGTGATGCTGCAAGGATTTACCGAGCAGACCGCCAACGCCATGCCGGGCAGCCACCAGCCACCCGCGCCACGCGTGATCCTGCTTGTGCAGGACAAGCAGGGCTATCTGAACCTGAGCGAACTGCTCGCCCGTGCCTGGACGCGCAACGACGGCCGTGGCCCGGCCGTGATACGCCGCGAGTGGCTGGAAGAGCTGAATGGGGGGCTGCTGATGCTCGCTGGCGCTCAGGCAGGCCCTGTGGGTCAGGCCCTGATGCAGGGCGATACCGAGCGTGCCACCGACCTGGCATTGCAACTCTCCAGCCTCTTCACCCACCGCTTTTACATCGAGCTGCAACGCGCCGGGCGGGTGGATGACGAGCGCCATGTGACCGCTGCGGTGAAGCTGGCCGCGCGCCTGCACCTGCCGGTGGTCGCCACGCATCCGGTGCAGTTTCTTGAGCCAGACGACTACGAGGCGCATGAGGCCCGCGTGTGTATCTCCGATGGCGAGATTCTGGGCAACCGCCGCCGTGTTCGCCGCTTCACACATGAGCAGTATTTCAAAAGTGCCGAGCAAATGGAAGCGCTGTTTGCGGACCTGCCTTCGGCGGTCGCAAACACGGTCGAAATTGCCAAACGTTGCAGCCTCATACTGGTCCTGGGCAAGCCGCAACTGCCTGATTTCCCGACACCGCTGATCAATGGTGTTCCGATGCCGATGGAAGACTTCTTCCGTGAGTCGTCGTTTGAAGGACTCGAACAACGGCTGCTTCACCTGTACCCCGATACGGCCAGGCGAGATGCCGAACGGCCTCGTTATGTGGCACGGCTGGAGTTCGAAATCAAAACGATTCTGAACATGGGCTTTCCCGGTTACTTTCTGATCGTGGGGGACTTCATCAACTGGGCCAAGAAAAACGGCTGCCCTGTGGGGCCGGGCCGAGGCTCGGGCGCTGGCTCTTTGGTGGCCTACGCTTTGAAGATCACCGACCTGGATCCGCTGCAATACAACCTGCTGTTCGAGCGTTTCCTGAATCCGGAGCGGGTCTCCATGCCCGACTTCGATATCGATTTCTGTCAAAGCAACCGCGATCGGGTAATCGACTACGTCAAAGACAAATACGGCAAGAATGCCGTGAGCCAGATCGCCACGTTCGGCACCATGGCGGCGCGCGCCGCCATCCGAGATGTGGGCCGTGTGCTCGACTTTTCTTACGGTTTTTGCGACGGCATTTCCAAGCTGATTCCCAACAAGCCCGGCAAGCCGGTCACCATTCAATATCCGCCCGAGGGTTTGAGCGAAGACGAAAAAGAAAAGTACGCCATCCTGGCCGAGCCCATGCTGGCCGAGCGCATCGCCAAGGAAGACGATGTCAAGACCCTGATCGAGCTGGCGCAAAAACTCGAAGGCATGACGCGCAATATCGGTATGCACGCCGGTGGCGTGTTGATCGCGCCAGGCAAGCTCACCGATTTTTGCCCGCTCTATGCCCAACCCGGCAGTGATTCGGCGGTGAGCCAGTACGACAAAGACGACGTTGAGGCCGTGGGCCTGGTGAAGTTCGACTTTCTGGGTCTGGCCACGCTGACCATTCTGGAAATCGCGCGTGAATTCATCGCCAAACGGCACAAGGGGCAAGAAGATTTCTGCTTCGAGAATGTGCCGCTGGACGACGCTAAAACCTATGCCTTGTTTTCCAGAGGACAGACCGAATCGGTGTTCCAGTTTGAAAGCCGGGGCATGCAGGGCATGCTCAAAGACGCCAAGCCATCCCGTCTGGAGGACCTGATTGCGCTGAACGCTTTGTACCGCCCGGGGCCTATGGACCTGATTCCCAGCTTTGTCGCGCGCAAGCACGGTCGCGAAGTGATCGAATATCCGCATCCTTTGGTGGCCGAGATGCTGAGCGAGACCTACGGGATCATGGTCTACCAGGAACAGGTGATGCAGACCGCGCAGATCCTGGGTGGTTACTCGCTGGGTGGTGCTGACATGCTGCGCCGGGCCATGGGCAAGAAAAAGGTCGAGGAGATGGCGGAACACCGCAGCATCTTCCGGGCTGGCGCTGCCAAAAACGACATCGATGAAAAAAAGGCCGACGAAATCTTCGACCTGATGGAGAAATTCGCCGGCTACGGTTTCAACAAATCGCATGCCGCTGCCTACTCCTTGCTGGCCTACCACACGGGCTGGCTCAAGGTGCATTACACGGCCGAGTTCTTCTGCGCCAACATGACGGTGGAGATGGACGACACCGACAAGCTCAAAGTGCTGGTGGACGATGCCCACAAGATGGGCCTCACCTTTGAGGCGCCTGATGTGAACCGGGGGTTTTACCGCTTCGAGCCCATCACCGACAAATCGATTCGTTACGGTCTGGGTGCCATCAAGGGCACGGGGCAGTTGGCGATTGAGGCCATCGTGGCCGCGCGCGAAGGCCGGGGCGATGGCCCCAGCGGCGATGAGGTCGGCCCGTTCAAGAGCCTGTTTGACTTCTGTCGCCGGGTGGACCGCAGCCGGTTGAACAAACGCACGGTGGAGGCCCTGATCAAGGCCGGCGCGTTTGACGCCTTGCATTTGAATCGCGCCGAAGTCCTGGCTTCGGTGGAGCGTGCATTTGAGTTTGCTGCGGCCCAGCAGGCCAACGTCAATCAGGGTGGCCTGTTCGACATGATGGGCGGCGACGACGATCACGGATCAAGCACGCAAGAGCCCGACCTGGTGGAAACCACTCCATGGGGCGTGAAGGAGCGCCTCACGCTCGAAAAGACCGCCATGGGCTTTTACTTCTCTGGCCATTTGTTTGACGAAGTGCGGCGCGAAGTGCGCCGCTTTGCGCGCACGGCGCTGGAAGATGTGAAAGAAAGCCGTGACCCCGTGATACTTTGCGGCATCGTCACCGACTTCCGGGTCATCAACGGCCAGCGCGGTCGCCTCGCCTTGTTCAAACTGGATGACAAAACGGCTGTACTGGAAATCAGCGCCGACGAAAACCTGATCAACCTGCACCGCAACTTGCTGAAAGACGATGAGCTGATCGTGGTGCAGGCGGTGGCACAGCCGGACCGCTTTTCAGGTGGCCTGCGCCTGAAGATCCAGCAGATCTGGGACCTGGCGTCGGCGCGTTGCCGCTTTGGCAAGTACCTGCGCGTGGCGGTCAACGGCCAGAACCCGGCGCTGGCTCAAATGGTGCGGGAGTTTCCGCCGCGGCGGGATGTGACTGAGCAGGGTGAGTTGGTGCGCGGCTTGCCGGTTCGACTGGCGGTGGTTCGGGATGGCGCGCAGTGCGAAATCCAGCTGGACGACCGCTCCCTGTTTTTCCCCTCTGATGCGGCCCTGGCCAGCTGGATGGCGCAAGCGCCGGACCGGCGTGCCGAAATCGTTTTCGACTGACGCAACAGACAGGGCCTCTTGCGCCGGTTGGGCGCTGGGCGGTTGCAGCCGGAACGGGGCAGTGGCGCTGATGCGGTGTCCTTTGAGGCCTGACACGCGTTGCCATGGACAAACACAGCGTGCCCACCTTCATCTGCTGCGGGGCACAGGGCCGTCGTTGCAGGCGCCGGTGTTGGCCGAGATCGATTCAAAAGCTTGATTCGCGCAGAGACGCCGCATGGGCGCCAGGCTGCTGAATTCGGAAGGGGCCGAACCGGTGATGCCGGGCACAGCGCCGCCTCTGCGTTGGGGCGACTTTCGTGCACCTCGCGCCAGTAGTCGGCCCGCGCACCAAGTTCCGCACGTTTGAGCCTGACTTGAGCCCAACCTCTCACTTCAGATGGTGCGCTTTCTGCCGATAGTTCCGTCACCATGAAGCTTCAACACAAGGCGTGGGGACTTGTCCTCGCCACCGTCGGATTGCTCACCCTGATCGCGATCTGGGTGTCGGGGCAGTCCGTTTCCGCGACCTTTTCAGAAATGGAGCAAAACCGCGCAGCCATCGAGAGCGAGCGGGCCCGGCGCGTGCTGGACCAGCAAAGGGAGGTGTTTACCGCCAACGCGAAAGACTATGCCTATTGGTCCGACACCGTGGCCTTCCTGGCCGGCCAGAACGATGGCTACGTCAAGGAAAACTTCACCACCGACAACATGGCAACCCTTCGCATTTCGGAGGTCTTGCTGGTCGATTTGCAAGGTGCTGCCAAGGCGGGAGTTCGGTTGAATGAAGCGGATGACCTGGTTCCGATGCACGAAGCCCGTGCCCAACTGTTGGCGAGCTTGTCCCAGCCGGTTCTTGATGATGCCTCGGGTGATACCGTGGTGCGGACCTACCATGCCGAAAGCGGCGCCTTGTATTTGATTGCGATCGCCGCGGTGCGGGCTGATGCAAAAACGGGCACCGCACCCCAAGGCGCCATGGCCATGGTTCGCAAGTTTGACGAAAAGGAACTGGTGGCTTTCAGCCGGGTACTGATGCACCCGGTGGAATTGACGCTGGAAGCCCATCACCATGCCGACACCACCTCTTACCTGGTGCTGGAGGATGATGCGAGTGCCAAGGGCCACGCAGTGATCATGGACCAGTTGGGGGTGCCGGTGGCGGAGCTGATTGTGAGCCTTGATCGGGATCTGCATCAGCAGGGCCAGTCGATGGCCCGCGCAGCGGCTTGGGCGGTGGCGGCGACAGGTCTGCTGATGGGCGCTTTGCTGGTCTGGTTGCTGGACAAGTTTCTGCTGCGGCGTTTGCAGACCATGCACGACGACTTGAAGCTCATTACCGATCAGGGTGCCAGTGGCTCGGGTTTGGTGCATGTGGTTGGCAAAGACGAACTCACCGCGCTGGCGCAGGGCCTCAATCGCCTGCTGGAGCGCGTGCGCTCAGATGCCGCCGAGCAAATAGCACTGCACGATCGCCAGGAGGCCTTGCATATGCAACTGATGCAGAGCCAGAAGACCGAGGCACTGGGGCGCTTTACCAGTGGCATCGCACACGACTTCAACAACTCCCTGGCCGCCATCGGCGGCTGGATGCGCCTGGCCGATGAAGACCTCGACAAGGACCACCCCAGCCACGAGGCGCTGCAACAGGCTTTGAAAGCCACCCGCTACGCCAACGGCCTGATGCGCCAGTTGCTGGCTTTCAGCCGGCAATCGGCGCCGCGACTGGAGGACCTGCGGGTGTGCCACCTGATCGAGGAGACCCGCATGCTGCTGGCTTCGGGTCTGCTGCAAACCTGCGAAATGGTTGTGACCTGCCCCGAGTCGGTCGTGTGGGTGCGTGCCGACATGACGCAGATGCAGCAGGTGCTGGTGAACCTGATGATGAACGCATCGGATGCCATGGGTGGCGCCGGCAAGATCCGGCTGTCGGTCGAGCAGCGCACCTTCCCGTTGGGGGCCGACGAGGTGGTGCCAGAGGGCGCAGCAGCGCTGATGCCTGGGCGTTATGTGTGCATGACCGTAACCGACGAAGGGCCGGGCATTGCACCCGAGCACATCAATCGCGTGTTCGATCCGTTCTTCACGACCAAGACAGTGGGCAAAGGCACTGGGCTGGGTTTGTCGGTGGCCCACGGCATCATGGCCCGCCACAACGGCGCGATCGGGGTGAGCAGCAGGCTGGGTTCGGGCACTTCGATGCACCTGTACCTCCCCGAATGCCTCGCACCCGCCATGGCGGCAGGCGCGGCTGGTGACAGCACTGGCAAGTCGGGCAATGTGCTTCGCCTGCTGTTCGTTGACGATGACCAGCTGGTGCGCCACGCCTGGGGCGCCCTGCTGGAGCGCCTGGGCTGGGTCGTGACCCGCGCCCGCGATGGCGAAGAGGGCTGGAGTTTGTTCCAGCAAAGCCAGCACCCATGGGATCTGGTGTTGACCGATCTGTCCATGCCCAAGCTCGATGGCATCGGTCTGGCCCAGCGCATCCGCGCCACCCGCTCGCCGCCACCCATCGTGTTGATGAGTGGCAACGTGAGCATTGAGGATGCGGCGCATTTGACCCAGACCGACTTCGCGGCCGTGCTGCACAAGCCGGTGGACGCGGACCAGCTGAACGAGGTGTTGAAAGACGCTGTGGCGTTCACGGGTTGAGCGCCAGCCCAAGTTTTCGGCCAGGGCTCGGTGCTGTTGCGGTGCACCAACGTTAAAATCGACGCTGTCAGCGGGGTGTCAAGCTGCGGTTTTGCCGCCGCGGTTGTCGGGTATGAGTGCCTGGTCGTGCTGCGGAGGGCTGGCGTTTCTTTGGCCAGGACCTGCTCACAGCGTTCGGGCTGACCCGAGCCCAGCGGCCAGCGGTCGCGCCGATGGCCCGCTTTTTCTTTTCTTCCCGATCTTTTAGAGGATTCAGGCCGCCGTTGCTTTGCGCGGGGCTTGGGTCGGGTTTCTATTGCTGTTTTTGAGGGCGCGCCCGCGCGCATGTCCTCGCTCCGGAGAGTCTGGTTTGTTTCAAAATTTCCGTCAGGACTGGTTGTCCAACGTTCGCAACGATGTGTTGGCTGGCCTGGTGGTGGCCCTGGCGCTGATCCCCGAGGCGATTGCCTTTTCGATCATCGCCGGCGTGGATCCCAAGGTGGGGCTTTACGCTTCCTTCTCGATCGCCACCATCATCGCTTTCATGGGCGGTCGCCCGGGCATGATTTCGGCGGCCACTGGCGCCATGGCGCTGGTGATGGTGAGCCTGGTGAAATCTCATGGGCTGGACTATTTGCTCGCCGCCACGGTGTTGACCGGTGTGTTGCAGGTGATCTCGGGCTGGTTGAAGCTGGGCGTGTTGATGCGTTTCGTGTCGCGCTCGGTGGTCACGGGTTTCGTGAATGCGCTGGCCATCCTGATTTTCATGGCGCAGTTGCCTGAGCTGACCAATGTGAGCTGGCATGTTTACGCCATGACCGCTGCGGGCCTGGGCATCATCTACGGTCTGCCCTACATCACCAAGGCCGTGCCTTCGCCGCTGGTGACCATCGTGGTGTTGACGGCGGTTTCGATGGCCATGGGGCTGGACATTCGCACCGTGGGCGACATGGGCGACCTGCCCGACAGCCTGCCGAGCTTTCTGATTCCCGATGTGCCGTTCACTTTCGAGACTTTCAAGATCATCTTCCCGTATTCGCTCACGCTGATGGTGGTGGGTCTGCTCGAATCGCTGATGACGGCCACCATCGTCGATGATCTGACCGACACCAAGAGCGACAAGAACCGCGAATGCGTGGGGCAGGGCGTGGCCAACATGGCCACCGGATTCATTGGCGGCATGGCCGGTTGCGCCATGATTGGCCAAAGCGTGATCAACGTGAAGTCTGGCGGCCGCGGCCGTTTGTCCACGCTGATTGCCGGCGTGGTGTTGTTGATTCTGGTGGTGTTTTTGGGCGAATGGGTCCGGCAGATCCCGATGGCAGCGCTGGTGGCGGTGATGATCATGGTGTCGATCGGCACCTTCAACTGGGGTTCTTTCCGCAATTTGAGCGAGCACCCCAAGAGCTCCAGCGCGGTGATGATCGCGACGGTGATCGTGACCGTGGCCACACACGATCTGGCCAAGGGCGTGTTGACCGGCGTGCTGCTCTCCGGGTTTTTCTTTGCCCACAAGGTCGGTCAGATCCTGCGGGTGAGTTCCCTGGCCGAAGACGAGGGCCACCAGCGCAACTACCGCATCAGCGGCCAGGTGTTTTTCGCCTCGGCCGAGCGCTTCAGCAATGCGTTTGATTTCAAGGAAGTGATCGACCGCGTGAGCATCGACGTGAGCCGCGCGCATTTTTGGGACATCACCGCCGTCAGTGCGCTCGACAAGGTGGTGATGAAGTTCCGGCGCGAAGGCGCTGAGGTGGAGGTGATCGGGCTCAACGAAGCCAGCGCCACGATGGTGGACAAGTTCGCGGTGCACGACAAAGAAGGTGCCGACGACATGATCACTGGCCACTGAACACCGTACAGAGGAACACCAAATGAAAACAGAACAACGTGTGATCGCCTGCGTCGATCAGTCAGCCTATGCCGATGCCGTGACCGACCACGCCGCCTGGGCCGCCAAACGCCTGGGCGCACCGCTGGAATTGCTGCATGTGATCGACCGCCATCCCGAGACAGCCAGGAGCGCCGACCACAGTGGCGCCATCGGCCCCGACGCCCAGCAGTCGCTGCTCACCGAGCTCAGCAGCGCCGATGAAGCCATGGTTCGCGCCGCACGCGAGCAGGGCCGCCTGTTTCTCAACCGCTTGCGCGAGCGCGCGCTGGGGGCGGGGGTGCCGGTGGTTGATATGCGTCAGCGGCTCGGCCACCTGGACGAAACCTTGCACGAAGTGCAGGCCGAAGCGCGGCTGGTGGTCATGGGCCGCAAGGGCGCGGCGGCTGAAAAAGAGGCCAGTGCGCTGGGCGGCAATGTGGAGCGCGTGGTGCGTGCGCTGGAGCGGCCCATCCTCGCCGTGACCGACGGCGCTTTCAAGGTGCCTGAGCGCTTGCTGATGGCTTTCGATGGTGGAAAGGCCACGCGCAGGGGCGTTGAAATGGTGGCCGCCAGTCCTTTGTTTCGCGGCATGAGCGTGAAGCTGGTGATGGCCGGCGACAGCCGATCGGACGCGGCGGCCCAGATGCGCTGGGCCACCGACCTGTTGATGGCCGGCGGTATCGATGCCGATGGCGAGGTCGTCTCAGGCGAGGCCCTGGCCGCGATTCAGGCCGCTGTGGTGCGCGAGCAGGCCGACTGGTTGCTGATGGGGGCTTACACCCACTCGCCCTTGCGCAATCTGTTCAAACCCAGCCGGACCAACGGTCTGCTGGCTTCGGTGGGTGTACCGACCTTGCTGCTGCGTTGAGCGGCGTTTGACGCACAGCGCCGAAGTGCATTCGGCGCTGTGTGGTCCAGGGCCCGGTCTGGCCCCGTTCGGTCCCGGAACAATGCTGCGAACAGCGCCTAGTCGCGAGGCCGCATTTCGATGATCAGCGGTGAAGGCACCCGCCCGTCCACATCGCGTGGCATCTTGCCCGTCCGGTCAATCGCATCCAGTGCGGCTTTGTCCCATGCGGCATTGCCACTGCTGCGAGCCAGGCGCCGCGAGATGATCGTGCCATCGGGTGCGCTGCGCACTTCAATTTCAGCTTTTGGGTTGCCAGGGATGTCTTCTGTCAACAGCACATTGGGCCGGACAGCCGCATTGACCCGTCCACCGTAGCTGTTGGACGGTCCGCTGGCGCGCTGTGCCGTGCCCTTGGCGCTTTCGCCGCCTGTGGCACCGGCCTGGCCCAGGATGCGGCGCATCTGGTCATCGCGCGCTTTGGCCGAAGCGGCTTCTCGTTGTTCTTCCAGCTTGCGCGCTTTTTCTTTCGCGAGTTGCTTGATTTTTTCATCAAGCTTTTTCTGATCGTCCCTGCGCTTGGCCTCTTCGGCCTTCTTCTTTTTGGCGGCCTCTTCTGCACGCGCCTGCTCCTCGGCCTTCTTTTTGGCCGCTTCTTTCTTTTCGATTTCGCGCTTCTTCGCCTCTTCTTCTTTCTTTTTCTTGGCCTTCTCGATGGCGATGTCCGCTTCACGCGTATCGGGTGGCTCAGGCTCGGCCTTGGGTTCAGGCTTTGGCGGCGTGGGCTTTGGCTTGGGCTCGACTTTCGGCTCCACCTTGGGCTCGGGGCGCGGTGTCGGCGGTGGCGGCTTGACTTCGCGCGGCGCGGCTTGTTGCACCACGCTCGACCACAGTTCGGCTTCAAACGCCGCGGGCTGGGTGTCTTGTTTCCAGTTCACACCCCATGTGAGCGCGGCCACCAGCAACAGGTGGGCCAGCAGGGCCAATACCAGTGGTGCGGACCACCGGCCTGTGCGCGGTGGTTTGAGGTCGGTCTGATCAGGGGTTGCTTGCATCGGCTCTGGTATCAAGGGCTGGTTTGCACCGACAGGCCGATGCGTGCCACGCCTGCGCGCTGCAGTTTGTCCATGGTATTCACCACGGTTTCATATTTGATGGATTTGTCGGCGCTGATGACCACCGGCACTTTGGGCGCTTCTTCGCCTGTGGCGATCACGGATTGCAGCTTGCGCACTTCATCGGCCAGGCTCGCCAGTTTGACGCTGGTGCCTTCGCCTTTGGCCGTGCTGTCACTGACGGTGATCTCTTCGTCTTTGGAGATGCTCACGCTGATGTATGTTTTGGGTTGTTCGCTGCCCTGACCGACGGTGGGTACATCGATCTGACTCGGTGTGATCAATGGTGCGGTCACCATGAAAATGATCAGAAGCACCAGCATCACATCGATGAAAGGCACCATGTTGATTTCGTTCTTGGTGCGGCGCGTGCGCCGTCCGGATAAGGAGCCCGCCATGTCAGTGGCCCGACGCAGTCGCGTTGGCGTTGGCTGGCACGGTCGTGCCCAGGTTGCGCTGCAGGATGTTGGAGAACTCTTCAGTGAAGGTTTCCATCCGGTTGGCGATGCGGTCGATGTCGGTGGTGAAGCGGTTGTAGGCCACCACCGCAGGAATCGCGGCGAACAGGCCAATGGCGGTGGCCACCAGTGCTTCTGCAATGCCAGGGGCCACGGTGGCCAGCGTCACCTGGGCGAGCGCGGCCAGACCGGTAAAGGCGTGCATGATGCCCCAGACGGTGCCAAACAGGCCAACATAGGGCGCAACCGATCCGACCGTGCCCAGAAAAGAGAGGTTGGTTTCCAGCACATCGAGTTCGCGCTGGAAGCTCGCCCGCATGGCGCGGCGCGCGCCATCGAGCAGGGTTCCGCTGTCGGTGATGCGGCGTTCGCGCAGTTTGTGGAATTCGCGCATGCCGCTGGCGAAAATGCGTTCCATCGGGCCACCGTGGCGCGCGCTTTGGGCAGCCGCCGAATACAGGTCGTTGAGATTGGCGCCCGACCAGAACTCCCTGTCAAAGTCTTCGTTGTGTGAGGCGACGCGTTTGAGCGCGAACACTTTGCGAAAGATGGCGGCCCAGCTGATGACCGAAACCAACAGCAGCAGAGCCACAACGGCTTGCACGACCCAACTGGCGTGGAGCATCAACTGGACGATGGAGAAATCTTGGGTCATAGCGGTGTGAGAGCCTTGAGGAGGTGAAAGGTTCAGGGGGTGACTGTGTGAGGCTGTAACAGGGCAAGGATGTCTTGGGGAATGCGCATGGGACGCATCTTTTGGCTGTCGACCCAGCCGATGCGCACCGTGCCTTCGCAAAGCAGCGCAGGCTCTTCTTTGTGGCCCTGGGGGGACTGCAACCAGGCTGCTTGTTCGATTGTGAGCGATGCACGGCCGGTTTCGCGCACCTGGGCGGTGACACTCAGTAAATCATCGAGGCGGGCCGGACGCAAATAACGAAGCTGTGTGTCGGTCACCACGAACATGCCGTCGAGTGTTTCGCGCAGATGCTGTTGCCCAAGGCCCAGGCCACGCAGCCATTCGGTGCGCGCGCGCTCGAAGAACTTCAGGTAGTTGGCGTAAAAAACAATGCCGCCGGCGTCGGTGTCTTCCCAGTACACCCGCACAGGCCACTGGAAAGCCGCTCCCTCGTTCCCCGCTGCGTGAGGTTCGACGCTCTCCGAAGGCGCTGACCCTGCCTTGGGGCGGCCCGGTGGCGGGACTCGCTTGTCCATCTGTGGGGCGTTCACAGGGCTGTCTCCAGCCGTTTGATCGCTTCGTGCAATTGAGCCATCGAATTGGCGTAGGAAAAACGCAGATACCGGCCTGGTTCGGCCTGACCAAAATCGCGGCCTGGCGTGGTGGCCAGTTGACAGCGCTTCATGAGCTCGAACGCCAAAGCCCAGCTGCCGCCCTCGGGCTGCCCGGTATCGGCGGCAGGCAGGTTCCACTGGTGGCATAGCCCACTCACATCGGCCCAGCCATAAAACGCGCCATCGGGCATGACTGGAACAGCCAGGCCCAGGCGGTTGAGTTCGGGAATGAAGTAGTCGCGACGGGCTTTGAACTCCGCACGGCGGCGCTCGTATTCGACGAGGCTGGCGGGTTCAAAGCAGGCCAGCGCGGCGTGTTGTGAAATGGTGCTGGGGCAGATAAACAGGTTTTGCGCCAGGCGTTCAACCACGGGCACCAATGCGGGTGGCAGCACCAGCCAGCCCAGACGCCAGCCGGTCATGTTGAAGTACTTCGAGAAGCTGTTGATGCTGATCACGTCGTTGCCAAGGCCATCGGGCAGGCCGAGGGCGCTGTGGCCGTAGGCATCTTCAAAGCTCAAACCGAGGTAGATCTCGTCCACCATGGTTACGCCGCCCTGGCCGCGCACGAAGCGTGTGATCTTCTCCAGCTCTTCGCGGGCGATGGAGGTTCCCGTGGGGTTCGATGGTGAGGCCAGCAGCACGCCCCGGGTGGCGGGCTTCCAGGCCGCTTCTACCTGCTCTGCGCTTAACTGGAAACGCTGGTCAGGCCCGCTGGGCACCAGAACCGGGCGGCCGTCGGCAGCTTGCACAAACTGGCGGTTGCAGGGGTAGCTCGGATCGGGCATCAAGACTTCGTCGCCAGCTTCGATCAGGGCGAGGCAAGCCAGTTGCAGGGCTGCAGAGGCGCCGGCCGTGACAACGATGCGCTGGGGGTCGATGTCCAGTCCAAATCGGCTGGCGTACCAGCCACTGATGGCTTCGCGCAAGCGGGGCAGGCCGGTGGCCTGGGTGTATTGGCTGCGGCCATCGCGAATGGCGCGCTCTGCAGCGGCCTGCACCAGCGGTGGTGCGGTGAAATCCGGCTCGCCGATGTTGAGGTAAATCATCTCGCGCTGGCCAACAGCGCCGCGAGAGGCCATTTCGGCCGCAGCTTTGGCCAGCTCCATCACGTAGAAAGGTTCGACGCGCTGGGCGCGCTGGGTGATGCGCATGGGAGGGGTGGGCAATCGCGCGTTCAAGCCGGGTCGTCCTCTGGACGCTTGCGGGCGCCTCGCGGTTGCTGCGCGTTGGCGGCAACTTCGGCAGGGCGCAATTGCTCGGCGAGTTTGTGCATCACGCCATTGACGTATTTGTGGCCATCGGTACCGCCAAACGACTTGGCCAGTTCGATGCATTCGTTGAGCACCACGCGCCAGGGCACGTCGAGGCAGTGTTGAAACTCGTAGGCACCGATCCACATTACCGCCCGTTCGATAGGCGACACCTCGGCCATGGGGCGATCGAGTTTGGGCACGATGAGCGCGTCGAGTGCATCGGCCTGGGCCACGCAACCGTGGAGCAGGGCGTCGTAGTGAACGCTGTCGGCCTTGTGGAACCCGGCGAGGTCGCGCGTGAAGGCGTCGATATCGCCCGCGTCGTTGCGGCCCACGAGGAATTGGTAAAGCGCTTGCAAGGCAAACTCGCGCGAGCGGGTGCGCGCGGATTTGTCTGCGGCTTTGCGGGCCTTGGGGGCTGGACTGGTTGGAGCGGAGGTATCGGGCGTCATGGGCACAATTCAGGGGTGGGTGGCGGGTCGCCAGTTCAAGCCAGAACACCGCAAATCCGGCTTTGCCGGTCTGCTGGTGATGCCACTTTGAGGGGCGGAGTGGCCCTGCGCAGAAGGCAAGCGACGGGGGTGTTCACATTTATCCGATGTTTTCGATCACGTGCGCCATCTCGACCGCAACGCGCGCCGCTTCGCGGCCATTGACTTCCTGCCGGGCCACGGCCTGCTCCTGGTTTTCAACCGTGAGAATGGCGTTGGCAATCGGCACCTGGTAATCCAGCGCCAGTCGGGTCACGGCGGAGCCCGACTCGTTGGCCACCAATTCAAAGTGGTAGGTTTCACCGCGAATGATGCAACCCAGGGCAATGAGGGCATCGAAGTCGTCGCGCTCAGCCATGGCTTGCAAGGCCACCGGCACTTCGAGTGCCCCGGGCACCTTGACGTGAACGATGTGCTTTTCCACAACGCCGAGCTTGAGCAACTCGCCGTGGCAAGCCGCGTAGAGCGCATCGGTGATGCCCTCATTGAAGCGTGCTTGAACGATGCCGATGGACAGCTTCTTGCCCTCGAGCAAATTGGGGGTGCCTTTGTCTGCTCCAAACATGTCTTGTGTTCCGTTTCGTTCGAGTGGTTGTTCAGGCGTTGGGCGTCAGATAGCCCGTGATTTCGAGGCCGTAGCCGGCCATGCTGGGCATGCGGCGGGGGTTGCCCATCAGCTGCATCTTTTGCACGCCGCACTCACGCAAAATCTGCGCGCCCACGCCATAGGTGCGCAAGTCCATGCGCCCTCGCGCAGGGGCATGGGCAGAGCGCGCGGTGCCGTCAAACTGGGTCAGCAACTGGTCGGCTGTTTCGCCGCAATTGAGCAACACAGCGACGCCAGCGCCCGCTTCGCTGATGTGGCGCAGGCTGTTTTCCAGACTCCAGCTGTGCATGGAGCGGCCAACCTCGAGCGCATCGAGGATGGACAGCGGTTCGTGCACCCGCACGGCCACGCTCTGCTCAGGCTTCCAGTTGCCTTTGATCAGGGCAAAGTGCAGGGCACCGCTTGGCTGATCGCGAAAGGCGGTGGCGGTGAAGGTGCCGAAAGCGGTTTCCATGGTGCGGCTGGAGATCTTCTGAACCAGCGATTCGGTGCGGCTGCGGTGTTCGATCAGGTCGGCGATGGTGCCGATCTTCAGGCCGTGTTCGGCCGCGAAGATTTGCAGATCGGGCAGGCGCGCCATGGTGCCATCGTCTTTCATGATCTCGCAGATCACCGAGGCGGGCGAACAGCCGGCCATGGTGGCCAGATCGCAACCGGCTTCGGTATGGCCGGCGCGCATGAGCACACCGCCTTCGACGGCCTGCAGCGGGAATATGTGGCCGGGCTGCACCAGGTCGGTGGCGACGGCACCGGGGGCGACCGCAGCTTCGATGGTGCGCGAGCGATCGGCGGCCGAGATACCGGTGGTCACGCCTTCGGCGGCCTCGATGGACACGGTGAACGCCGTGCCCTTTTTGTCGCCATTGCGCGCCACCATGGGCGGCAATTGCAAGCGTTCGCAGCGTTCACGGGTGAGCGTGAGGCAAATCAGGCCGCGCCCGTAACGGGCCATGAAGTTGATGGCTTCGGGTGTGACCTGATCGGCGGCGAGCACGAGGTCGCCTTCGTTTTCGCGGTCTTCTTCGTCGACCAGAATGACCATGCGGCCAGCGCGCATGTCGGCGACGATGTCTTCGATGGGTGAAATCTGAACGGTGGCGGGGGTCGTGGTCATGCGGAAGCTTGTGGGATGTTGAGTTGGCCGGTGCTGAGCATGCGCTCAACGTAGCGGGCCACGGTGTCGATTTCGAGATTGACGCGGCTGCCGGCTTTGAGCTGACCCAAAGCCGTGCTTTCAACCGTGTGGGGAATGAGGTTGATGCTGAATTCGCAGCCCTCGGCGCTGTCGGCCACGCGGTTCACGGTGAGGCTGACCCCGTTGATGGTGATCGAGCCCTTGAAGGCCAGGAACTTGCCCAGCTCGGCCGGTGCCATCACGCGCAGTTCCCAGCTCTCGCCGATTTGCGCAAAACGGGTCACCTTGCCGATGCCATCCACATGACCAGACACGATGTGGCCGCCCAGACGATCATTGGCGCGCAGGGCTTTTTCCAGATTGATGCGGTTGCCGGTTTCGGCCAGCCCGCTGGTGCGGGCCAGCGATTCGACAGAAATGTCGATGGTGAAACGGTGCTGGGGCAGATCCAGCGAGGTGACGGTCATGCAAGCGCCGTTGAGCGCGATGCTGTCGCCCAGGCCGGCGTCGTCGAGGTAGCCTGGCGGCGCCTCAATCGTGAGTCGCTTGCCATGGTCCAAAGAGCTGCCCAGGTCGTGGAGGGCGGCGATGCGCCCCACGCCGGTGATGATTCCGGTAAACATCCGGCTATTTTCGCAGGGTTTCGACCGCCTTTTGGCTTGTGGGGCCGCAGCGTTGCAGAAATAGCTGATTGGCGCGCTCGGACGGGCCTCAAAGGGTGCTCAAGCGCGCAGGAAGGCATCCCGCCCGGCGACGCGGGCGGGTATGCGCAGGTCGTTGCCCACCTGGCTCACAGGGCCAAATGCCAGTTGAACGCCGTCCTGGAGCTGGCTCAAAGGGGCCAGATTGGCCATGCCCTTGCCAGGCCCAAGCAGTTGAGGTGCCAGATACACCAGAAACTCATCAACCAGGCCTTCTCGAATCAGCGATCCATGCAGCCCATGGCCGGCTTCCACATGCAGTTCGTTGACCTCGCGTCGCCCAAGGTCGCTCAACATGGCCGCCAGATCCACCTTGCTCTCGGTGGTCGTTGGTGTTCCAGGCATGTGAACAACCACCGCCCCCCGTGCTTCCAGCGCCGCCCGGCGCTCGGCGTTGTCCACCGCACAGTAGATGAATATGCGGCGTTGCGGGGTGGTTTTTCCAAACAGGCGGGCAGTGGGCAGCGTTTCCAGGCGGCTGTCCACGATCACCAGATGGGGCTGGCGCGGCGTCTCGACCAACCGCACATCCAGCATGGGATCGTCTTCGCGCACGGTGCCGATGCCCGTCAAGACCGCGCAGGCACGCGCCCGCCAGGCATGGCCATCGGTCCGGGCCGCCTCGCCAGTGATCCATTGGCTTGCGCCGTTGTTCAGCGCGGTGGTGCCATCCAGCGACATCGCGGACTTCAGACGAACCCAGGGCGTGCCGCGGACCATGCGGCTGAAAAAACCGATGTTGAGCTCGCGCGCTTGCACGGCTTCGGGGCTGTCGGCAGGCAACACTTCGACGTCCATGCCTGTCGCGCGAAGGCGTTCGACCCCTTTCCCGGCCACGAGGGGGTTGGGATCCAGCGTGGCGATCACCACGCGGGCGACACCCGCTTCAATCAGCGCGTCGCAACAGGGAGGGGTTCGGCCATGGTGGGAGCAGGGCTCCAGCGTGACGAACGCGGTGCAGCCCCGCGTGTTGAAGCCTTCCATCCTGGCATGGCGCAACGCCATGACCTCGGCGTGAGGGCCGCCAGCTTGCTGGGTATGGCCTGAGCCGATGACCTTGCCGGATGCCTCGCTCAGAACGCAGCCCACCCTGGGGTTGGGGTTCGAAAGCAGCAAGGCGTCTCGCGCAAGGTCGAGCGCCGACCTCAGGAGGTTGTGAGGCGCCGCTGCATGGTGCGAGCCAACAGTCTCCGGTTGGGTGATCACGAAGCCTTGAAACAGTCCGCGATGGTGGTACCGGTGGCGTTGTTGCTGATGGTCTTGGCGCCGGTGTTCGTGACCGTCAAGTCACCGCAGCGGTCTTCCGCCATGCTGCCTGTGCGTGTGGCTCGCAAGGTGTAGGTGGTCGTGGAGGCGGCTGTTGTGGTCGCGACGACAGCCCCGGCCTCCAGCAGCTCGATGTTGTAGGCGGGCGTGCTCGAACCGTCGGACCCAAGACGGGGCGAAACCCCAAGACCGGCGTCCGTGATGTTTGCTCCCTCGAAGGTGTCTCTCGAACTGAAGTAGCGACGCATGTATTGGTCCGCTTCCATCAATGCGCGTTGTGCGTCAGCCCGTCGCGACTTGGCCACCGACTCCTTGTACGACGGGAAGGCGAGCGCAGCCAGAACGCCAATGATCGCAACCACGATCATCAACTCGATCAGGGTGAAGCCTCGTTCTGCCCTGAGGCTCTGAATCGGCATGTATTTATCGGACATTTTCATAACGGCGCCATTCAATTCGATGGAGGTGATCCGAGCTGGAACTGGGTGCGGGTCCAGGCGGTGGTTGGGCATTCGGTACCAAACTGAACCGATCCGGTTGCCGTGCCCAGAATGGTGCCGCGGGTGTTTTGACACTTGGTGGCGTTCTTCGAAGCAATCGCCGACTCACCATGGGCCTCAAAACCGACGCCTGTGCGTTCTGAAGAGACTGCAACGTAGGGGTCCCCTGCGTCCGTGGAGGTTGTGGGTGTCTCTGTCGGGAGCAAGGTGCCGTCCAGTGTTGTCCTGCGCAATGTCACGCTGACGCCACGTGAAAAACCGCCAGCAGGTTTGTAAGCCACCGCGTAATCTTCCAGCGAGCCATCCCTCGGGGCCGACACATCAAAGGAGCGGCTGCTGCTGCGCGAGCCCGTCAGCACGTCCAACACATAGATGAAGTTGCCAGGCAAATCGGAAATGGAGCACATTTCGCCGCTTGCTGCAGGGTGCAATTCTGTGGTCGTGATGAGCACTTTGCGCCCCACGTTTTGCACGTCAGCGATGCTGCGCTCGCCGGCAGCTTGCCCGTTGTACCAGCCCAGAGGCAGGCGCCAGCCACGCTGGGTGCTCCAGTTGATCGGGTTGTCTGTGATCCGGCAGAAAGTTTCACCAAGACTGGTTGTGCAATCGGAAGCCAGTCCGTTTTGCTCTTGCAGGTCGCTTTCCTGCGCGGTAACCGGAGGGAAGGGGGCTGTTCCTATGCGTTGGCCATACACATCCGTTTTGTCCCAGATGGCGTAAATCGATTGTGCTCCAAGGTCTTCAATGTCGCTTTCTTCCAGGGCCATGCCGGTGGCGAAGACGACCATGAAACCTTCGTTGACCGAACTGTCGGACCATGGTTGCCAAGCTGGATGCCCGAAGATCGGCCGGTTGCCTGGCACGGTGAACAAGGGCTCGTTGTAGGTGAGTCTCCAGGTGCTGGGGTCGCCCAGAAGGGTGAAGCGCCAAAGGTTGCCGTTGGCGTCGCCAGCGTAGGCCGCGGTCACCCGGGTGTTGGTGGTGTAGTCCCTCAGCAGCGTCACACCGCTGAGGCCCCGGTTGGGTGGTTGTCCAGCGACCACGGGAATCGGAATGGTGCGAATGACTTCGCCTGTCAGCGCGTCAAGCACCACCAGCCCCGTCTTTTCACCGTTGGGCTCACCGTTGTAGTGGCCATTGTTGACGGCGACGATCCACTTGCCGCGAATCTCGCTGCTGCTGCCCTGGTCTTCCGTCTGGCCCGTTCGTGCCGAGTTCGCGATGTAACCCAGTGTGACGTCTTCGCCGTCGCCATCGTTGAACGTGTCTATGCGGTCAGCGCCGGTTTCCCACATGAAGTCTTCCTGGTTCGGGATGCGGTTGGGGTTGCTGCCCGGGTGGATGGGCGACCGGAGCGCATAGATCAACTTGGAACCTCGACCGCCGGTGCCGATACCCATATGGCGCCAGGCTGTCCATTCATCGGCAACAGCAGCGGGCGCGATCGTTCTATCAAACACGTCGTTTTCCGAGATGGGGCCATCCAGAACATACTCGAAGCTGTAGGGCTCGTTTGCGAAGTTCAGCATGTGTGAAAGACTGCGGCGAGGCATGAACGCGGCCTGCTCGTGGCCTGCCGTCGTAGTGGCAGGGTTGGCGTTGCGGGCGTCGAGAGCATGCACCATGCCACCGTTGGTGGCGATGAAGAGCGATGGGTGGTAGGCGGTGGTCAATGGGGCCACGGCGGTGGTGGCTTTTTTGCGCCCCACATAGTTGCCATAGCTGCCACGGCCTTCCACACCGCCGCTGGCATCACCATCGTAGACATAGTCAAGGCCATCACCCATGTAGACGGAGGGTGGGTTGACCATGGCTGCAATCAAGGAGGTTCGTTGGCGAAACAGGGTGCCAGCGGTGTCCGTCGCAAAATTGTCGCCGCGCAGGTAGTTGACGAAAGAGGCGTCGTTAGGCACGCGCGCCGCATAGGGACCTTGTCTGATCGCGCTCCGGATATCCGTTGGAAGGGCGTCGAACCGCCCGCTGAAGGGCACCGAGGTGTTGTTGCCCGTCATGGAGAAGATGCGGCGTGCACCAGGCAATGGAATCAAGGCCGATGCCCTCCAGACAACCGTGCCTGTCTCATTGCCGGTCGCGGGATCCAGTTCCAGCAGACTGACTTCACCGGAGTTGTCCAGGGTTTGGTACGAGACGGTGTATTTGCCGCTGGCTGACAGGGTGGAGTTGTTGGCGCCACCACTGACGGACACACCGGCATCGGTGCCGGAAGAGCTGAGAATTTCAGCCACGATGGTGTCAAAAATTCGCCGAACGTCATCAGAAGATTTGGCGCTGAACGCGCGTCCACCACCGGTGTAGCCCGCCTGAATGAAGTCGTCAACCAGCTCCTGGGTTGTGCCGCCGGTGACGAGGTTGCCCGTTGGCCATACGGGCTTCACCGCGGATGCATAGCCGGACGTTGTGTATTGGGTCTGGTATTGGTTGATGCGCTGGAATGAGAGGCCCGCCCCACCGGTGACTTCAGCCGTGGGTTGCACGAAGTAGCCGACCGTGTAGGTGGTCATGTTTTGCCAGAAGGTGGGCTGGCCTTGGCGGGTCTTGATGAAGTTGTCCAGCCCGGGCCGCAGGTCGGTGTGCCAGAAGTACTGCGCCGTCAGGTCGGCCAGACCACCTCTGGAGGTGCTTGGGTACGGTATGTATTTCGCCCGCCCGGTAACGGTATCGTCGCCCAGGCGCAGGTAGCGATACGTCTTGTTGCTGCCGTCGGGCTGCAACTGGCTGAAAGTGGGGCCATTGATGTTGTCGTAGTCGGAGCCTGCCGCAGGGGCATAGCTCTGGGTCCAGCTGCCGTCTGAAAACAGCAGGTTGAAAGACCTGCGGCAGGTCATTTCGGGGTTGCCCGTGCTGGCGGGCTGGGCCGGGTTGGTGGACCAAGGGTTTTCCGCGGTACCGCTGGGTACGCCGTAGTAGGTCGCAACCTGGGTGACTGCGTTGTGCAGCGGGGTGCCCCCGCGTGCCACTGTGCTGTTGAGGAATCGGTACAGGCGTTGACTGTCCACCGTTGGGGTTGTGGTGTCGGTGGCGAGCGTGCGAACGCCGCGAACCAGATCAGGTATGTTGGTGACCGTTCCGGGCGTCTGGGCCATGCGAATGTCACTGCTGGTGGTATTGCGCGTGAGGTCGTTGATCGGCATGTAGCCGATGCGAATCTTGTTCTGAATATTGTCCGCGGCCAGGGACTGGCCAATGGCCGTGCTGGTCGCCAGCACGCGGGTGCTGTACCAGTGGTACCAGTTCAGAATGTTGTTGACTTCCTGGGCATTGGTGCATTGGGTCGCGGGAGCGGTTCCGCAGTCGGTTCGGCTGTTGTCAGGCGGCAGGGTGATGATGTTTGTTGCCGCGGCCGGGTTTCCTGGTGCGAGCACCGTGGTCAGGCTTCCTGCTGCCGATGTCGCATACGGCGGATTCCGCACGCTGGAGCAGCCAACGTCCATGTTGTTGCGGTCTTTTTGTACCGTGGAGGCGCCGAGCGCGTCACGACAGAACGCATACTGGAAAGAGGGCGTGGCGGCAGTGGTCGCGTTGTGTTCCAGATGGGTCGGAAACGGGGTTTGCACTGAGAGCGAGTACACGTCATTCAGGGCGTTCGCCCAGAAGGGCGCAGCCTGTATGGACGTTTTCGCCTGGGTCAGGTCGTTGTCGGCCCTGTAGAGCATGCCATTGGGTTTTTGCACGTTCGTGGTGTACAAATCTCCATTGAGAGGATTGCGGTACACCCGGTAAAAAAAGCCGGCTGCATTGGTGTAACCACCCTGGTTGGATACAAACTGAACGGAGGCGTCGCGCGTCAGGGGGGCGTAGTCAGGTCCAACCCTTGGTGCATAGGTGGTTCGGGGGTCGTAGTAAACCGGATTCAGATCGGCAGAGCGTTGAGCAGTCCACGCATTTTGAATCACCGGGGTTGCAGCGAAGGGCGTGCCGTTGTCGGTTGTCCAGAACGTTCTGGTCGAGTTTGCGCAGCGCTGGTTGACCGGGCGGGTGAAGTCGACCATGCCATTGACCACCCAGGAGCCAGTGGGCTCAAGCGCCTGGTTTCCCCCGGTGCAATATGACAGGTTATGGGGGTTGTTGTCGTTGAACAGGATGTAGTAGGCCTCATGGTATGGAAATGCCATGGAGCCGGAGTTGTCCAGTGCAACCATCAGGTTGGGAAGCGCACCCGACTGGTTGGTCAGCAGGGGTTTTTGAGCCGGTTGAGCGGCTACCTGTGTCGAAAGCAAACTGCCAAGCAACGCCGAGGCAAAGACAACCAGGCTGGGAATACGGTGGAATGAGGTGTTCATCTGTGACTCTCTTCTCTTTCAAATTCGGATCAAAGCGGTTGCTCTACGCCGTGAGCGGCTGTGACCGTCGGTATGCCAGGGGTCAGCACAGACTGCAGCCAGACTTCAGAGCCCGAGCTGAGGCTGCCATCGGCCGCGACAACGGCGTCGTTTGAGAGCCCTCGCGAGGTGATGAGAAATCGGTCGCCCGCCATCTGCTGAACAATGCAGGAGGGGTTGTTCTTGGTCTGGGCTGATGCCTGTACGCCGCTGCTGTTGTTCAAGGTCACCGTGATCAGGTTGGGCTCGGTGGCCGCCCACCGACTCTTGGTGTTCCATTCGGCTGTTTGCACAACCGTTGGATCATCAGAGGCCACAGCCGTGGTAAAGATTTTTGGCGTGACGAGGGGAAATTGCGGCCCCACGGTGTCGACCGTGCTGATGGCGACACGTTCGCAGTAGTGCAGGGCGGCCTCGGCTGTCTGGCGGGCAAACTGGTTGGTTCGCAAATTGTTGGAAAACTGCTCGTATGTGGCCGAATTGCGCGCAGCAATGAGTCCCGCAAAGGAGACGATCACCAGCATGATCAATGCGACGGGCAAGACGATGCCCGATGCGCGTTGGCGTTGTCTGGAATATGGGCGAAGTGGTCGCATGGCGTTGTGTCTTTGAAGCGGGAGTGGGCTGTGTCTACGAATCGTCGCTGAATGGGTTTCGGCCAGGCTCGTAGGAAGCCGGTATCCTTGGACGCATGTTGCGCAGATTGATGGTGGTCACGTAGGCGCGCCGCAGAAAACGGTCGGTGTTGGTTTGCACGGTACCGCTGCAGTCGGTGTATTGGCCAAGATCGGCGAAATCGTTGCTGCCCGGTGGAACGGGGTTGGCGGTGCGGGCCAAGAGGCAGATTCGAATCGCCGTGACGCGAGCCCAGTTGGGTATGTCGGCCACTGTGTTGCCCAGCTCAGCGTCTCCTGCATCCACGTAAGCGGTTATTTGATGCGGAACATTGGTGCCTGTGGCGCCAAATGCGTTGGTGATGCCGTAGCGGATCTGCATGTCTTCGATATTGGGTATCAAGGCTGCTGCGGCACTGAACCCGGTGCCTGCGCTGCCATCGCGACCTTTGCAGAACAAGGAAGGCACGTTGTTGGCATCGTTGGCGATGTAGTAGCGGTTGTCGGCCAGGGCGATGGGCAGGGCGCTGCCTTCGGCGGCACCGGCGACCCAATTGTTTATGCCGTTGTGGCTGCAATTGGCGGGTCTCTTTACGGGTGGGGCGCTGGAGTCGTCGGCCAACTGGCTGTTGAGCACGGTGCCTTCGTACCGAACCGCAAGTGCGTCGGGTCCGGTGCCGCTGTCACATGTCAGCGCGCTGAATGCAAGGGTGCCGCCGTTGTTGGCGCCGGCAGTACCAAAGCCGCCGTCACAGCCTCGAACCGCTGAGCCTGAAAAATTCCTTGCTCCGGTGGCGCCTATGGTGGAGTAGCCTGCCAGCCGAATTTGTTGCTGCAGGATCTCCAGTGCCAGCGAAGCATCTTCATTCATCTGGGACTCCAGCGTGCTGGAGCGAGATGTGGAGGATGTGTTGACGTAGATGATGCCAACAGCACCCATGAGAAACAGGCCGATGGTCATGGCAACCATCAGTTCCACCAGGCTGACGCCAGCCTGGTGAATTCGAGTGCGCTGCTGAAGCAGCATGGCAGTAGATTTTTTCACAGGTCCACCTTGAAATACATGCAGCTGTAAATGGCCTGCTCAGCGGTTGTCAGCGTTGACGGGCAGTTGCCTTGCCCGGCCTCGAACAAAGAGCCCGCGAACCCGACGCCGGCGGTTGCTTGTGGGTCCGTCCAGAGAATCCAGACGTCCATGTCCCGGGCTGCAGCGGTGGGGCTGCTGACCACAACCGCATCGCCGCCGGGCAGGCGGCTCGCGACGGCGTTGAGGAAGTCCTGACGGTCAAACTGCGCCACATTGGCCGCGGCCGCGGCCGCGGCCGCGTCTGTGTCTGTGGCTACGTTGGGCAGGTAGCTGGGTGTTCCAGTGGGTGCGGTGGCCGACAGGGCGATGTTGTAGTTCCCTAGGTCGTAGCCATACACGTTGACCCTGGCCCGGTCGGCGTAATCGTTGACCAGTGCCAAGCCAGTCAGGCGCAGTTGGGACGTTTTGTTGTAGCTGAAGGTGGCGCCGGACAGGCCAGCGATGCCCAGCAGACCAACCGAAACCAACAAGATGGCCACCAGCACTTCAATCAGGCTGGAGCCTGATTGACGCAAAGATGCCTGCGGGGCAGAAGCCGATGGCGAACGGGCCTTAACGGGTGCGTTGGTCATGGATCAGATGGGTCCTGTTGAAGTGGTTGCGCGACCCGTGCGGCTGATGGCAACCCGGTTGACTTTGGTCGTGGTGAGTGCGCCATAGGGCGTCACGGTGATCGTCGTTGCGGCCGAACCGAGCAGACCGCTGGGCAGGAAAATCAGGCTGGTGATGCCGCCGTCTCCCGTCATGGAAGCGGTGCCAGACACGGCTCCGTTGACTTTCAGAACGCGATCGTCCGCGTCGATGGCTTGGTCTGCATTGAGGTCGACATACAGAATCCATCCCGTGTTCCACTCGCTGGTGCCTGCACAGGCCGTCCCGTTGATGGTTGGGCAGGCAACAACCTGCCTTGACGTTTTGATCGATTCGGTGCGGGCGAGTTGCAAATCTGCGGTCAGCGCGCGGGACGCACTGTCTCTTCGCCAGTTCCGAACAAACTCGCTGTAGTTGGGGTAGGCCAATGTACCCAAAATGGCAACGATCGCAATCGTGATCATCAACTCGATCAGCGTGAAGCCTTTGACCAAGCTTGGCCGCGTCGATGGAAGGTGGTGTGAGATTTTCAATTTGCAGCTCCGTACTGCAATGTATCGGTCATTCAGGCCGTTTTTGAGGTGCGCTGACGTGCGGTTGCTTTCGAATGTCTGAGCGGTAAAAGGTATTCCTTTTTTGCCTTTAGGTTTGGTCTTCGCTGAGCCGAAGCCGTCCGATACGGTTGATGATGATACGCATCGGATGGCCTGTGCGAGGCACGACAACCAGGCTGCTCATGCCGGAAGCCATGAGGCCACTTGGCATGAAAACAAATTGTCGAACCCCGTTTGAAGACCTCAGGCTGGCGATGCCAGCCAATGGACCTGTGACGGCAATCACGGTGTCATCGGCGTCGAGCACCTTGTTGGTGTTGTCGTCTTGAAAAACCAGCCACCCGCTTGACCACTCCCTTTGAGAGGCCTCTGCACACTGTGTTCCATCGATGCTGTTGCACATGATGACGCGCCGCGTTGATTTGATTGCGGCGGCCCTGGCCAGTTGCAAGTGGCTGACGATGGCTCGCGTTGCGCTATCCCGGTGCCACTTTGCCAGCATGCCGCCCAATGTGGGCACCGCCAAGCCCAAGAGTATGGCCAATACGGCCATGGTGATGAGCAGCTCGACAAGCGTGAAGCCGCGTAACGGTGAACGTGTGCAGGCTTTTTGGTTGTATTTCAGCATCCCATACCTCCATTGTGTAAACTTTAAGTTTACTAATAATGGTTGGTATGGACTCTTAATACCTACTCAATTGTGGGTATGTAAATAACGGCAGCCATGTTGCCGCATGGACATCGCTTTTCAGCGCCGCACTTCATCCACCAGAGCCCGGAAATCATCGATGTCTTCAAAGCTTCGGTAGACGCTGGCAAAGCGGATATAGGCCACTTTGTCGAGTTTTTTTAGTTCCCGCATCACCATTTCACCAATTTTGTTGGCCTGAATCTCACGCGCGCCAAGGTTCAGCAGCTTTTCTTCTATGCGCTCGATGGCTGCGTCAACCTGCTCCATGCTGACTGGCCGTTTGCGCAACGCCAACGCGAACGAGGCATGTAGCTTGGCAGGGAGAAACTCGACGCGGCGCCCGTCTTTTTTCACCACGGTGGGAAAGTTGACCTCAGGGCGCTCGTAGGTGGTGAACCGCTTCTCGCAGTGACCGCACTGGCGGCGGCGGCGGATAAAGTCGGCATCTTCCGAGATCCGGGTCTCGACGACTTGGGTTTCCAGGTGTCCGCAAAAAGGGCATTTCATGGGATGGCCATTCTGAACGCAGTGGAAAAAAAGCCGCCCGATGGCCTGGGCGCAGTCGGGCGGCCGGTGGGTGGCGCGGGTGTTTGCCCGCAACCACCACGGATCACTTGTACACCGGGAAGCGGGCAGTCAGGGCGTTGACCTTGGCGCGCACGGCCTCGATGTTGGCCGGATCGCGCGGGTTGTCCAGCACGTCGGCGATCAGGTGGGCGGTGGCGCGGGCTTCTTCGTCCTTGAAGCCGCGGGTGGTCATGGCGGGGGTGCCGATGCGCACGCCGCTGGTGACCATGGGCTTTTCGGGGTCGTTGGGGATGGCATTCTTGTTGATCGTCATGTGGGCGCTGCCCAGCACGGCTTCGGCTTCTTTGCCGGTGATGCCCTTGGCGCGCAGGTCGACCAGCATGACGTGGCTCTCGGTGCGGCCGCTGATGATGCGCAGGCCGCGTTCGGTCAGGGTGTCGGCCACAATCTGGGCGTTTTTCAGCACTTGCTGCTGGTAGACCTTGAACTCAGGCTGGAGCGCTTCCTTGAATGCCACGGCCTTGGCAGCGATGACATGCATCAACGGGCCGCCTTGCAGGCCGGGGAAGATGGCGCTGTTGATGACCTTTTCGTGTTCGGCCTTCATCAGAATCAGGCCGCCGCGCGGGCCACGCAGGCTTTTGTGCGTGGTGGAGGTCACGACATCGGCGTGGGGCACGGGGTTGGGGTAGATGCCGGCTGCGATCAGGCCGGCATAGTGGGCCATGTCGACCATGAAGATCGCGCCCACGTCTTTGGCCACTTTGGCAAAACGCTCGAAATCGATGCGCAGGCTGTATGCCGAGGCGCCGGCGATGATGAGCTTGGGCTTGGATTCGTGGGCCTTGCGCTCCATGGCGTCGTAGTCGATGGCTTCGTTGGCGTCGAGGCCGTAGCTGACCACGTTGAACCATTTGCCGCTCATGTTCAGGGCCATGCCGTGGGTCAGGTGACCACCTTCGGCCAGGCTCATGCCCATGATGGTGTCGCCGGGCTTCAGAAAGGCGAGGAACACGGCTTCGTTGGCCGAGGCGCCGCAGTGGGCTTGCACGTTGGCGGCATCGGCCCCGAACAGTTGCTTCACACGATCGATGGCGAGTTGCTCGGCCACGTCAACATGCTCACAACCGCCGTAGTAGCGGCGGCCTGGGTAGCCCTCGGCGTATTTGTTGGTGAGCTGGGTGCCCTGCGCGGCCATGACGGCGGGCGAGGCGTAGTTTTCGCTGGCGATCAGCTCGATATGGTGTTCCTGGCGCGCGTTTTCGGCCTGGATGGCTGCAAACAACTCGGGGTCGGTTTGCTCGATGAGGATGTTGCGGTCGTACATGGTGGCAGTCCTGTGAAGACGAAAATCCCTGTGCATGTTGACAAGGGCTGCCCAGGCGAACGGCTGAACACCTTCGGGTCCAATGATCCGGAGGCGGTACGCTTCCCCGTGGTGATCTGGAGGGTAGGGCGGTCAACGCCGGTTCCAGGGGCCACGTCGGTTGCGCTCCGACGAGGCCAGAGACCGTCGTGTTGAGCGCACCTATCGCCAGTTGCGTACCGTGCTGAGTTTATCCGAGCTTGAGCCTCGGATGCGCTTCAGGAGCGAACCAGCGCGACGGTCTCGGTATCGCTCTTGGGTTTGACCACGGTGTCGACGTTGATGATGGGCTTGGGCGTCGTGAGGGTTTCGATGGCTTCGGCGCTGGGTTCTGTCAACGCGGCCGTATCCATGGATGGCGCTGCTGGCGCTTCGATCACCGGTGCAGGGCGGTAAATGGGAAACACCCTTGGCATGGGTTTGCCCAAGGCAACGCTCTGGATGCGCAGATGCTCCGCCATGACCTTGTTGATATACCCGCTGCCATCGGTCGTCACAGCACCCACGTACAAGCGCAAGCCGCCTTCGATCGATCCGGCGCGCTTGACACAATCATGCAGGACGCGGGCGCCTACGCGCAGGTTTGACACGGGGTCAAAGGCGGCCAGCCGGCCGCCGAAGTCTTCGTATTTGTCGGTATGTACCCGGGTGAGGACTTGCATCAGCCCTTGGGCGCCCACAGGGCTTTGTGCGAACGGGTTGAAGCGCGATTCGATCGCCATCACGGCCAAGAGCAACGTGGGGTCGAGTCGAACCCGCTCGCCCACTTCGAAGGCTTCCGCCACCAGAACACCAAGCGGTTCGGGCGCCACGCGGTATTTCCGGCTCAGCCAGTAAGCGACGTTGGCCTGTTGCTTGGGGAGGTTGGTGGGATGAAGGGCTGTGGCGCGCTCGGCCGCATCGGGCTCGGCCGTGATGACGGGTTCTTGCGAGGCCACCATTTCGGAGTCCTGCCGGTCTTGCAACCAGGTCAACAACTGGCGTTCGGTTTCCTGGCGCAGGTCTGGCCGCGCGCTCAAAGCAATCACCACCATGGCCAGCAGCATGCCGGTCATGGCCATGCCATTGTGGGTAAAACCGACGAAGCCGTTGTACATATCACTCAATGCCATGCGCAACGGGGACTTGGGGGCGCTCCTGCTGGCGCTGTTCAATTTGGGACTCATGCGTTTCTCCTGACGTACAAAGGGCCACTCATATCGAGCGGTTCAGTGCAAAGGGGTGTGTCTCTTGGTTCTGTGTCACTCGGCAAATGGGGCCGGAGAAATCGCGGTGGTCGGGTGTCTGCCTTTGCGCAAGATACCTCGGGTTAACCCGCAATCAGAACGAACTGGCCGGATCGTATGGGCTGTTACATGCCTAGTCAATTGTAAAAGATGAATCTTTAACAACTTTTTGATCTAAGAATTTTCGAATGAAGGGAGTGCTTTGACTTTGCTAGCGGCGAGTTGAACCCTGCATTGAGCGAAAGGCCATCACCATAATTGGGGTGCCGTTGATCGGATGCGATGGAGCTGGCCACCTTTACCTGAAGGGTGTAGCGTGTATCAATCGTATGCCTTATGTGATTGACAAACCCTATTCGTTGAGGAGGGATTTCGCTTGAGCCCTTCGGGATGCTGGCGTAAGCTCGGGCTGCCGGTTCCAGACTGGCATGAGCCAAAAGCAGTGTCTCACTGACGATGGCGCACCATAGGAGCAATCTTTTGCTCCCGGGTTGGCGAGACGAATCTCTCTTGCCATCCCAAGCTACGGCAAGGGTTTTATGCCCGCCGTCAGCCCCGGCAAGCCTTTGGTTTCGCCGGGGCTTCTTCTTTGTCGTGCGCTTTGCCTGTGTGGGCCAACAGCGGCGACAATATGCGGGTTGGCCGTTGCAGCAAACGCTGCGCCTGACCTCACTGTTGCCCTTGTTATTGGCACGTCGCTGATTTTTAATCGCAAAGCCACCCCCCAGCCCCAGTCACGGAATCTGTTGTGAATACGCCTGTTTCTCCCAAGTCCAACCTTGCCACCAACCATCCGCTGGATGAACTCACGGGCGGCGCGTTTTCGGCGCCTACCTCTGGTGAGAGGGCCGCGCGGGTGCGCGACTGGTTGGCCAAAGAACCCAGCCACGAGGAAATGAGCGAGGTGTTCAAGGAGTTGTCACAGCGCGACCGTGGGGCTGCCAAACCATTGAAGGAGAAGTTGGACGAGCACAAACGCCTGAAAGCACAAGAGGCCATTGCGGCCGACTGGGCTGCCAAAGCCCAGGGCCTGCTCGATCACCCGCGCCTCAATTTGGCGGATGCCATGGCTTGGCAGCGTGATGCTGCTCGGGCAGGCGCGCCTCTGTCTCGCGAGCCGCTGTCGAGCCTGAAGGCGTCCCTGGTTGAGCGGGTTAAAGCCATTGAAGATTTGCAGCACCGTGTGCAGGTGGAGCGCGAGTCGGCGGTGTTGATGGCACAACGTATCGAGGTGATGTCGACCAAACCCTGGCGGGATGCACAGAAGTCTGCCCCCGCTTTGGGAGAGGATGTGGCCGCCTGGCAGTTGCAGGCCAGCACACTGAGTGACGACCCCCAATGGGCCAGCGTCGAACCCAAGTTCCCACCCATGCTGGAAGGGTCGCGCAGCCAGCTTCAGGTTGTCTGGGACGCATTTGAAGCAGCGTTGGCGCAAGCCGTGGCGGCGGAAAGCGATCCTCAGGCGCCGTTGCCGGCGGTCCCTGTTTGGGCCGATGAATTGCGTGTTGCACGCGGCGAGCCTGCTGCAGCCCTGGCGCAAAAATCCGAGCGCGATGGCAAGGCTTCCCAAGAGCACCGGGCCCAGGTTATGGCCGAATTCGAGCGAGCGATCGTGGTGCTGGAGCGGGAAGTGGCCGAAGGCCATGGCAAGGCCACGCCCAAGGCTGCGGCCGATGTGCGCAATGTGGTCAAAACCCACAGCCGCTTGATTGGCCCCGAGCAAGAGGCCCGTGCACACGCGGCACTCAAGGAGGCGGGCGACCTTGGCGACTGGCAACGCTGGCGCGCCGACCAATTGCGTGAAGAGCTGGTGGCAAAGGCTGAGGGTTTGCTGCAAGCGCCGGAAGGCCAGCGCCTGGGCGGTCGAAAAATGCAGGAAACGTTGCGAAACCTGCGCGACCAGTGGAAGACCACCGACCAGGGCGGATTGCCCAATCACGCCCTGTGGAAGCGCTTCGATGAGGCCTGCACGGCGGCTCACAAGCTGGTTGAAACCTGGCTCGTTCAGGTGCGTCAGCAGGCGGATGAGCACAAAGCGCAGCGCATGGCGATCATTGACGAACTCAAGGCCTGGACCCAAGCCCATGCGGACAATACCGACTGGAAATCCCAGGTTCGCGAGTTGCATGCGTTCTCTGAGCGTTGGCGTGGTGCGGGCCATTTGAGCGAAAAGGCGTTTGCCGAATTGCAGCCACTCTGGAAAACGGCCATGTCTGCCGCACATTCGGGGCTTGAGACGGCCCAGAAGCAAAGTGTTGAGCGGCGCCGCGCGCTGATTGAAGAGGCAACCGTCATGGGCGCTGCACCTCAGTTGCGCATCGATGCCGTCAAGGCTCTGCAGCAGCGTTGGCAAGCGGAAGCGCATGCCGTACCGCTGGATCGCAAACAAGAGCAAAAGCTTTGGGAAGCATTCCGCCAGCCCATTGATGAAGCGTTTTCTCGCAAGAGCAGTGAACGCGAGCGTGCCGCCACGGAACTCAATGAGCACGATCAGCGGGTGTTGGTGGCTTCGAAAGCCCTGGATGCTGCCACTGCAACCGAAGATGCCCAAGCTATTCGAGCGGCCATGGATGCACTGGACAGCGCACTGCGTGGTCAGGCCGAAGCCCGTGCCGCGACACCGGCTCCTGCTCCCGTTCCCGCGGCAGTGCCAGCAGCTGCCTCCGATGGCACACAGCCGGATGCACCCGGCGAACTGCAAAGTGAGCCTCAAGGCGATACGGCTGACGCACCTGTTGAAGGGCCTGCCGAGGGCGTTGTGACAGCTTCGCCTGAAGCCCCGCCAGCGCCCAAGCCAGCCCCGGTCAAAAAAGTGGTTGCCGTGCGTGGCGACGACCGTCCGGGTATGAAGAAGGCCGAGCCTGCGGGTCGCGATGATCGTCGGGGCAGTGGCCGCGATGCGCGCAATGGGCCTGGCGCTGGGCGCGGTGGCCCTGGCCGTGGTGGCGCCGAAAGTGGGCGTTGGGGTGACCGGCCGGACCGGGAGTCCCGTGGTCCCATGGCTCCCCGTCTGGGGGATACGGCTTTTCGGGCTCAACGCAATGCTGTGGAGCACGCCGAAGCGGCGCTGCGCAAGCTGGCAGCGCAGGCCCACGGCGAAGTCTTGACCCAGCTGTTCAAGGCCTGGGAAGAGCGTGATGTTGAGCAGTTGCCAACGGCGCAGGCTTTGGGTTCACGGGTGAATGCAGCAACGCGTGGCGCCTGGAGTCAAAGCCTGTCAGTCGCCCCTGGCAAGGCCTCGCCGGAGACCTTGTTGCGCCTGGAAATGGCCGCCGAAACGCCCACGCCTGCCGAGTTCCTGAGTGAGCGGCGCATGTTGCAACTGCAATTGCTCACCCGTCGCAACGATCCCGCGCCGGCTGAAACCTGGTCACAAGACGTGGCCAAGGTGTTGGCTGGTGGGTATGACGCGGCAGTGGCCAGGCGTTTGCAAACCGTGTTGAAGGTGTTGCTGAAGCGTTGAGCGCCTCATGCGAAGTGGCCCTGGACTTCACCTGTTCAGGGCTTCGGGTTTGAAGAAGCTGTCATAAAGCGCAAGGAGCGAGGGAAACTCCTGTTCAAAGCGCTGCCTGTTGACGAAGTATGCCTCGCAGGTCACCGCGAAAAACTCACCTGGCTGAGTCGCGCCATAGGCATCGAGCCACGGTTTGTCCGCCCCAAAGCGCTCCGACATGTTCAAAGCCTCTTTGAAGGCCTCAAAGGCGGTGTTCATGGTTGCCTGCCAGTGGGCTCTTGCTGGCGCGCCTTTCAGAGACCCCAGGCACGCATTGCTCCAGTCGGGGGCTCCATCTGCTGTTTGGCCCCGGGTCGTGCCGCGCATGTCCATTTTGTGGACAAACTCATGAATGACCACGTTGCTGCCAGCCTCGGCCGCCCATGGCGCGCGCGCGACTTCGGCCCAACTCAGCATCACCGGCCCGCCTTGCATGGCTTCGCCGGCAAGGGTTTCGCGGTAGTGGTGCACCACGCCGCTGGCATCGGTTACTTTGCGCTTGGCAACGGCAGCGTCGGGTTGCACGACGATGCCGACAAAGTCGTCATACCAATCGAGCGAATGCCATGGTTTGCTTTGAAGGTCGGGTTGCCCGGGGCCGGGCAGGTGCAACAGTGGCAGGCAGGCCTGAGCGGCGATGCTCAGCGCCATGGCATCGGTGACAACCAGGTTGTGTGCACCGTAGAAGGCTTTCTCCAGCAGGAAGTGGCGACAGAGGCGCTCAAGCCGTTTGAGTTCGGGCATCGACAGGTTGCGCAAGAACGGCTGGGCTTCGACCGTGGCCCGCCACACGGGCTCAGGTAACGCGGGCATACGCCGCCAGCCACGCGGCAGCCATTGCTGCAATAGGTTCATGGTGCGCCGGTTTTCAAATGGCGATGCGGCGAAGCCCTTGCAAATCCCAGCGCAGCACCTCCGCACGGGGGGGGGTTGCGGAGGCATCCCAGTCGCTGAGAACCATTCGCTCCAATCCAGAGCCAAGGTCGTGGACGTCAGGGCGGTGGGTATGACCGTGAATCAAGACCGTGGCATTGACTGCATTGAGCCATTGGCGGGCGGCCGTGGAATCGACGTCGGCCCATGTAGCGGTGTCTTGCCCGCTGGCCATTTTTTTTGCTTCGCTTTGTTCACGCAACTGTCGTGTGATGGCCAGACGCTCTTTCAGCGGTCGCGAGAGAAACCGGGCTTGCCATTCGGGGCTGCGGACCATCGACCGAAAGGACTGGTATTCGGTGTCATCCAGGCACAGCGCGTCGCCATGGGTGAGCAGGCAGCGCTTGCCATGCATTTCAAGCAGCGTGGGATCGGCCAACTCGGACATGCCAGCGGCAGACATGGCATCAGATCCAAGCAGGAAGTCCCGGTTGCCATGCATGAAAAAGATGGGTCGATGGGTGCTGTGAGTCTTCAGCAGATCAACGCAAGTTTGGGCGAAATCACGGGCTTCAGAGGGCGCTTCAGCTTGAAGCAGATCATCGCCAGCCCATACCTCAAAAAAATCACCAAGGATGACCAATGCATCGGCGTGGGCGGTCAGCGGACGCTGCATGAAGGCACGCCAGCGCTCAAAGGTCGCGGGTTCGGCGCTCTGCAAATGAAGGTCGGAAATGAAATCGACCGCTTGCCACGGGGCGGGTGCGCGCCAGGGAGTCAAGCGGTCGACTGCGGTATCGGTCATGCGTTCGGGGTCGATGACCCCAAGCTCAGATCGCGACGGCTTTTTCGATAACGACGTCTTCCATCGGCACGTCGTCATGGAAGCCTTTGCGGCCCGTGGCGACGCCTTCGATCTTCTTGACAATGTCGGTCCCGTCCACGACCTTGCCGAACACGGCGTAGCCCCAGCCCTGAGCGTTGGTGGCGGTGTGGTTCAGAAAGCCATTGTTTGCGACGTTGATGAAAAACTGGGCACTGGCCGAGTGGGGGTCACTCGTTCGGGCCATGGCCACAGTGTAGAGATCGTTCTTCAGGCCGTTGTTGGCTTCGTTTTGAATCGGGGGATCGGTGGGCTTTTGATTCATGCCCGGCTCGAATCCGCCGCCTTGCGCCATGAAGCCAGGTATCACGCGGTGGAAAACGGTGTTGTTGTAGTGTCCCTTGTTGACATACGACAGGAAGTTGGCGGCCGACAGAGGTGCTTTTTCTGCGTCGAGTTCGAGGGTGATGACGCCATGGTTGGCGATGTGCAGTTCAACTTTTGGGTTGGCCATGGTGTTATTTCTCCAGAGTGGCTTTGAGGATGGTGACGGGTTGCATGGGCACGTTTTGATTCATGCCTTTGTTAGCGACTGGAACGGTTTTGATTTTGTCGACCACGCCCATGCCATCAACCACCTTGCCGAATACGGCGTAGCCGTGGCCATCAGGACTCGGTGCGTTGAGCGCATCGTTGTCGACTACATTGATAAAGAACTGGGCGGTAGCCGAGTTGGGGTTGGCGGTCCGGGCCATGGCAACGGTGCCTTTGTTGTTCTTCAGGCCATTGCTGGCTTCCAGAGGAATGGGGCCTCGGGTCGCTTTTTGCTTCATGTCAGCGTCAAAACCGCCACCCTGGATCATGAAGTTGTTTATCACCCGATGGAATACCGTGCCGTCGTAGTGTTTGTCTTGTACATATTGGACAAAATTTTCTACTGACTTGGGTGCTTTGGTCGCGTCGAGTTCGAGCACGATATCGCCCATTGACGTGGTCAGGCGCACCCTGGGCTGGGTTGCGCTGTCGGCGGCTTGGGCCGCAAACGGCAGGGCGCAGGCTGTCAAACCGGCGAGCAGCACGGCACCAAGGTGGCGGCGCACGAGCGAGCCTATCGGGGCTTGTTTTGCAAGGGTTTTGGGCATCAAACCGTTCCTTCGTTGAAAATTTTCCATTCGTTGCCTTCCAGCATCCAGTATTGGCGCTTGGTCATGCCACGGGTTTTGCCCACGGGAACTTCACCAAACGTCACGACCATGGTGTCGTCCTTGTCGCGCCAGTTCAGGACCGAGAGGTCTTTGAGTTCGAGGTCTCGTGATCCCAGTGTGCGCACCTCCCCCTCGATCTGTGGCCACCATTCGGCCAGCTTCTGACCTTGGTTGTCAAAGCGGGACGAGTAGAACGTTTTGAGCTGGTCCAGATTGCCCTGACTCTTCAAGGTGCGCCAGGCTTCCAGCGTCTTCTCAAATTTGTCACGCTCAGCCGTCAGAGCCTCAGGAGCGACCCAGCGCAGTTCGGTGGCGATCACCACTGGGGTGGTTCGAATCTTGACTTTGCCCAGCAGCGTTTCCAGATCTTGGTTGGACAGCACCACACAGCCTTCGGAGGCCTGAGGGGAGCGTGCAAACTGTTCCGATGGCGAGCCATGGAGCCATATCCCACTACCGGTTTTACCGCGCTGCAAATCAAGCGCGTTGGGGTAGTTGATCGGCAAAGCGCCTGAACCGTACAGATCGGGCAGCTTGGCGGCATCCAGGCTGCTGGTGATGTAGTAGACGCCAACCGGTGTGCGCAAATCGCCTTCCGACGTTTTGTCGACGCCTGACTGGCCTACGGAGATGTAGTAGTCACCGACCAGCTTCATTTGGGAGGCTGTGGACTTCCCATCCCCTCGGGTGTTCTCGAAGAGATAGAGGCGAGAGCGCGAAGCATCGACAGCAATCGCATGCCTGCTTTGGGTCGACAAACCCAGGAACTGGGATGGAACACTGTTTTCCGGCGGGCGCTCCGTCAATGCCAGCAACCGGCGACGCGATTGTTCACGCAACACTTCGAGCTGCTCGGTCGCAGCGATGGCCTTGGTATCTGGCACATCACCCAACTGGCGAACAGGGCGCGTATAGACGCTCAGCAAATCTCCGAGAACGAGGTTGGCCAGGTGAAAGTTGGGGTAGTCACTGACCAGCGATTCGGCTTCTTTGAGCGCCTCATGGCGTTCGGCCTGGCTGATCAATTGGTAGATACGAATCAGGCGCGCTTCCGCTTGTCCGAGCAGCGGCAGCGATTGTTCCAGAGCAGCGCTGGACAGCGATCGGTGCACCAGTCCCGAGCTTGTCGTACCGTCTTCCAGCTCGGGTAAAACGGTGTTCATAACCATGGACGCGGCGGAAGAAACCGGATTCGAAGCCGCCGAGGCAGACGCCATGGCGTCGAGAGAGGATTCGGACGAGGTGCGGCCGAAGCACGAAGTGAAGAGAAACAGGACGACGCCAGACGCCGCCAATCCAGCCAGAACCAGGGCCAGGCGACGTGGCGATACGCCAGCCACCGAGGAATAGGTCGATATGCTGGCGTGGCCTTTTTGAAAGAACCGCCGACCGACCATCAGGATCCTGTGGCCTCACGAACGATCAACCAGCGGCCGCCGCTCTTGACCATGTCAAGAGTCTTGCGGCTGGTCACATTGAATGTGTCAGAGGCGTAGTCTTGCCGGAATTGAGCCGTGGCGCGGTCACCATTGATGGTTACCGTCATATCGCTGATACCCACTTCAATGCGTGAACGCGGCACGATGCGGGCTTTGCGCTCGGCTTCCCAGCTTTTGCGCGATTGACCGTCGTTGGGCGTGAAGTTGGGTGCGTAGGCGCCCAGATAGGAAGACATGTTGCGCGAAGACCATGCGCTGGCCCAGGCTGTCACAGCGGATTCCACATCGGCCGTGGCATCGCCGGCGGGTTGTGTGGCTGCAGCGGCGGGTGCCGGTGCCGGCGCCTTGGTTGCGGCCACGGGAGCCGGGGCAGGGGCGGGAGCCGCAGCTGGTGCAGCAGCCGTGGGGCGTGCGCCTTTGGCATCTGCGACAAACAGGTTGCGGATCAGGCTCAGTTTTGGGGCGACTGCGGTATTGGTTGCGTCGAGCTGCAAGGCTTTGCTATAGGCTTGGCTGGCCAGCTTGGCATACACATCACCCAGGTTCTCGTGGGCGGTGGCGTAGCTGGGGTTGGTTCGGATGGCCATCTCAAGGGCGGCGCGGGCTTTGTCAAACTGACTCTGGCCTGCATACAGCACAGCCAGGTTGTTGTAAGGCTCCGGCAGTTCGGGGAAGTCTTCCGTGAGCTTGGAGAAGGTGGCAATGGCGTCGCTGGGCTTGCCGCCTTCAGACTGGATGACGCCCTTGAGGAAGCGCATCTGAGGATCTCGAGGCTTGCCCGCCAGATAGGTATCAACTTTGGTCAGCGCGTCGGTCATTTGTCCTGCTCGCATGAGGCGGTTGACTTCTGCGTAGTCATCGCTCTGAGCCATGACCATGGAGGTGCCCATCGCTGCCGCGATTGCCACCGACAGAGCCAGCAGGCGCAGCGGGTTGCTGACCGCAGTTCTGGCGCCGCCACGGAGGTTTTCAGGCAGGGCGGAGAGGGATTGTGCTGGTTGGAACATGGGACCTCAATATGGCGAAAAGCGGATCGTCCGAGCAACTCGGATGCGGCATAAAACAGAAATATAGCGCGTAAAAGCGCGAACGAGCTCAGGCAGTGGCTGGCTATACTGATGGATTGTATCTGAGGGGGTAAGTCCAAGGACCGCCCTGATCGCCCATTGTTTCGCCTGAGCGTTGACCAAATTGTGCTTTTTGTGCAACAGCGTGGTTTTTGCGCCTTGTTCCCATCTTCATGACCCTTCGAATTTTCAACACGCTGTCTCGTCGAGCAGAGGTTTTTGAGTCCCTGGAGCCTGGCCACGTTCGCATGTATGTGTGCGGCATGACCATTTACGACCTCTGCCACATCGGCCATGCGCGCATGATGATGGCGTTTGACGTTGTTCAGCGCTGGCTCAAGCAGAGCGGTTACCGCGTGACCTATGTCCGCAATATCACCGATATCGACGACAAAATCATCCAGCGTGCGGTCGCCAGGGGGATTTCAATCAAGACGCTGACCGATGAAATGACCGCTGCGATGCATCAGGATATCGCTGCGTTGTTCATTGAACCGCCCAGCGTGGAACCGCGGGCGACCGAGTACGTTCCGCAGATGCTGTCCCTGATTGAGGTCTTGCAGCAAAAGGGTCTCGCCTATCAGGCTGGCGACGGGGACATGAATTTTTCGGTTCGCAAGTTTCCGGGTTACGGCAAGTTGTCGGGCAAGTCGCTGGACGATCTGCGTGCAGGCGAGCGCGTCGCAGTTGCCAGTGAAAAAGAAGATCCACTGGATTTTGTGCTGTGGAAGGCAGCCAAGCCCAGTGAACCTGCCGAGGCCCAGTGGGAGAGCCCTTTCGGCAAAGGGCGGCCAGGCTGGCATATTGAGTGTTCCGCCATGTGTGGCGCATTGCTGGGCGAAACCTTCGATATCCACGGCGGCGGCGCCGATTTGCAGTTTCCACACCATGAAAACGAAATCGCCCAGTCTGAAGGGGCAAATGGCAAGCCTTTGGCGCGCTTCTGGGTACACAACGGGTTTGTTCGTGTGGACAACGAAAAGATGTCCAAGAGCTTGGGGAATTTTTTCACGATCCGCGAGGTGCTGGAAAAATACGATGCCGAGACGGTGCGGTTTTTTATCGTTCGCACCCACTACCGCAGCCCTCTGAATTACAGCGACGCCCATTTGGATGACGCCCGCGGCGCGCTGAAGCGCCTTTACACCGCTCTTGCGAGCGTTCCCGCAGCGCCCATCGAAGCCATTGATTGGCAGCAGCCATTTGCCAGCCGGTTTCGGACGGCCATGGACGAAGACTTTGGGACGCCCGAAGCCGTGTCTGTGTTGTTTGATCTGGCCAGCGAGATCAACCGCAGTGGAGATGCACTGATGGCTGGTTTGTTGCGCGCTCTGGGTGGCACTTTGGGCCTGTTGCAGAGCGAGCCCACCAGCTATCTGCAGGGTGGCCAAGCCGCATCGGGACCTGATGAAACAGCGATTGCCGCTCAGATTGAGGCGCGGGCAACTGCCAAGCGTGCAAAGGACTTTGCCGAAGCTGACCGCATTCGGCAAAACCTGTTGGCGCAAGGGGTGGTGCTCAAGGATGGCCTGAGCGGCACGACCTGGGAGCGCAACTGATGGCGAGTCCTGCTGCTCTCCCGGCATTTGGCGCTGATGCGCCTTTGTACTGGGCCGATGCCTGTCGCCACCTGATGAAGCGCGACAGGGTAATGAAGAAGCTCATACCCAAACACAGTGGTGTGAGCTTGCAGTCGCGTGGGGATGCCTTTGTGACCTTGGCCCGAAGCATCGTGGGCCAACAGGTTTCTGTCAAATCGGCCCAGTTGGTTTGGGATCGTTTCGTCGTGTTGCCGAAAAAGATGGTGCCAGCGCAGGTGCTCAAACTCAAGGTAGACGACATGCGTGGTGCCGGCTTGTCGGCGCGCAAGGTGGAATACCTCGTGGATCTGGCACTGAACTTTGCCAACAACCAGGTCCACGTGGATGCCTGGGCCGAGATGGAAGACGAAGCCATCATTGCCGAATTGATTGCGATCCGGGGTATTGGCCGCTGGACCGCAGAAATGTTCCTGATCTTCCACCTGATGCGGCCCAACGTGTTGCCGTTGGACGATAACGGCCTGCAAAATGGCATCAGTCGCTGTTATTTCTCTGGGGAGCCTGTGAGCCGCAGTGAAATTCGTGAGATAGCGGCATCTTGGGCGCCATACAGCAGCGTGGCAACTTGGTATATTTGGCGCTCGCTGGATCCAGCCCCTGTGGCTTATTGAGCGGTGGCGCCAGAAGCGCTGCCAACTCACCGCATCGCGCGGCAATCACTCCCAGGGACAAAGTCGCTGCAGCCCAAGAGGGCGAAATCGTTGTGCAGCCAGTCCATGCAAGACCAAGAATTTGGAGTCGCCCCTTGGCCAAAAAGAATTTTCTAGATTTTGAGCAACCCATTGCCGAGCTCGAAGGCAAAATTGAAGAGTTGCGCTACGTTCAAACCGAATCTGCGGTGGATATTTCGGCAGAAATTGAGCAGTTGTCGGGCAAGAGCCTTCAACTGACCAAAGACATCTACAGCAATCTCACGCCCTGGCAGATCACCAAGATCGCGCGCCATGCCGACCGCCCCTATACGCTGGACTATGTGCGAGACATCTTCACGCATTTCCAGGAGTTGCATGGCGACCGTCATTTTTCTGATGATTTGAGCATCGTGGGTGGCCTGGCTCGTTTCAACGGTCAGCCCTGCATGGTGTTGGGCCATCAGAAGGGGCGCGACACAAAAGAGCGTGGCTTGCGCAATTTCGGCATGACCAAGCCCGAGGGCTACCGGAAAGCCTTGCGCCTGATGAAGCTGGCCGAAAAGTTCAAGCTGCCGGTGTTCACCTTTGTGGATACACCGGGTGCCTACCCGGGCATCGATGCGGAAGAGCGTGGACAGTCTGAAGCCATTGGGCGAAACATCTTCGAAATGGCACAACTGGAAGTGCCCATCATCTCTACCATCATTGGTGAAGGTGGTTCTGGCGGCGCCTTGGCCATCTCGGTGGCGGATCAGGTTTTGATGCTGCAGTATTCGGTTTACTCGGTGATCAGTCCGGAAGGCTGTGCATCCATTCTCTGGAAAACCAGCGACCGAGCCAGCGATGCGGCAGATGCCCTGGGCATCACGGCCCACCGTTTGAAAGCGCTGGGGCTGGTCGACAAAATCGTCAACGAGCCCGTCGGCGGCGCTCACCGTGATCATCAGCAAATGGCGGCTTTCCTCAAGCGGGCCCTGGCCGATGCGTGGCGCCAGCTGTCCGACCTCAAGGTTAAAGAGCTGGTGGACCGCCGCTATGCGCGCCTCAACAGTTACGGTCGATTCACCGACACCAAAGCCGACAGCAAATCGGACAAACGCTGAGGTGAGCGCCCCGGCCAACAACCCTTGTGACAGGGCGTTGGCCCAATGGAGCCAGCGGTGGCCGCTGGACCTGGTTGACGCCCGCGTTCGTGTTGGCGTGGCTTTCAGTGCGGGGGCCGATTCAACGGCGCTGCTCATGGCGGCGGCTTCGCGTTGGCCGGGCCGTGTGGTCGCGCTGCATGTGCATCATGGTTTGCAAGCAGCAGCCGATCATTTTGTGGCACAAGCGCAGTCCACCTGTGATGGCTTGGGCGTTGAGTTGAAGGTTGTGAGGATCAAGGCCGATCATTCGAAGGGTGAGAGTCCCGAAGATGCGGCCCGACGGGCGCGCTACCTGGCTCTGGCCGAGATGGCGCTTGAAGTCAAAGCCGGTTGCGTTTTGCTGGGGCAGCACGCGGATGATCAGGTCGAAACGTTTTTTATTGCGCTTGGACGCGGTGCGGGCTTGCCGGGTCTGTCGGCCATGGGAGCAGGGTTCACCCGCCATGGTGTGTTTTTCGGGAGGCCTTTTCTGGGCCTTTCGACCCAGACATTGCGCGACAGTGTGGCCAGCGTGGGGCAAGCCTTTGTTGAGGATCCGAGCAACACCGATCAGCGGTTCACGCGCAACCGTATTCGAGCCCGGCTGTTGCCTGCCTGGGCCGATACGTTCCCAGGGTTTCGTGAAGCAATCGCCCGCACCGCGCGCCATGCGGCACAGGCGCAGTCCTTGCTGGGTGACTTGGCAGACATTGATCTGGACGCCATAGGAAGGCCTCCTCGCATTGCCCAACTGCAAACCTTGCCACCTGAGCGCCAAAGCAATGCCTTGCGGCGCTGGCTGAAGAACACGGCACACGTGGTTGCCAGTGACGCCCAGATGCAGGAGTTGCTCAGCCAGATTGACGCTTGCCGCACGCGGGGTCATCACATCCACATCAAGGTAGCTCATGGCCACGTTGAGCGTGAGGGTGCACATTTGGCATTTCGGCCACCTCTATAATTCTAGGGTTTGCCCTGATGCAGCATGGCTGCTCCGGGCCGCTTTCAGCCGAGCTTTCGAGCCTCCTGGTTGAAAAGCCTTTTTTCATCAAACCGTTACTTCTTCAATGGCATTGATAGTTCACAAGTACGGCGGCACCTCCATGGGGTCGACCGAGCGCATCAGCAACGTGGCCAAGCGCGTGGCCAAGTGGCACCGTGCGGGTCACCAGATGGTGGTGGTGCCCAGCGCCATGAGCGGCGAAACCAACCGACTGCTGGGTTTGGCCAAAGAGTTGGCACCATCGAGCATGGGCAATGCCTACGGGCGCGAGCTCGATATGCTGGCGGCAACCGGTGAGCAGGCCTCTTCTGCTTTGCTGGCCATTGCCTTGCAGGCCGAAGGCGTGGATGCGGTGAGTTTTGCGGGTTGGCAAGTGCCGATCAAAACCAACAGCGCATTCACCAAGGCCCGCATCGAATCGATTGATGATGAGCGTGTGCGTGCTGAACTGAACGCCGGCAAAGTGGTGATCGTGACCGGTTTTCAGGGTATCGATCCCGATGGCCACATCACCACCCTCGGACGTGGCGGTAGCGACACCTCTGCCGTCGCCGTAGCGGCCGCGCTGAAGGCGGCCGAGTGTCTGATTTACACCGATGTGGATGGTGTGTACACCACCGACCCACGTGTTGTGCCTGAAGCGCGCCGCCTGCCGCTTGTGAGCTTTGAGGAAATGCTGGAAATGGCCAGCTTGGGCAGCAAGGTATTGCAAATCCGTTCGGTGGAGTTTGCTGGCAAATACAAAGTGCCTCTGCGCGTGCTGTCCAGCTTCACGCCTTGGGACATTGATCTGACTGAAGAAGCCGCTTCCGGCACATTGATTACTTTTGAGGAAGACGAAGATATGGAACGCGCCGTTGTTTCGGGTATTGCTTTCAATCGCGATGAAGCCAAAATTGCTGTGCTGGGTGTGCCCGACACACCGGGCATCGCTTACCAGATTCTGGGCGTCGTGGCCGATGCCAATATTGAAGTCGATGTGATCATTCAAAACGTGGGCAAAGAAGGCAAAACCGACTTCAGCTTCACAGTGCATCGCAACGACTTTCAGAAGGCCTTGGACCTGCTCAAGACAGAAGTTTTGCCCAAGTTGGGCGCATCCGAAGTGGTGGGCGATGCGCGCATTTGCAAGGTGAGCATTGTGGGCATCGGTATGCGCAGCCACGTGGGTGTGGCCAGCCGTATGTTCAAGTGCATGAGTGACGAAGGCATTAACATCCAGATGATCTCGACCTCTGAAATCAAGACCTCGGTGGTCATTGACGAGAAGTACATGGAACTGGCCGTGCGCTCGCTGCACCGGGAGTTCGAACTCGATCAACCTGTGGACACGATCGCCGAATGAAGTTCGCAGATCGGTGCGCAAACAGGGCGCCGATCTGAGGCATAATATGAGGCTTCGGAGCGATGACCGAGTGGCCGAAGGTGCTCCCCTGCTAAGGGAGTATGGGCTTTAAATCCCATCGAGGGTTCGAATCCCTCTCGCTCCTCCAACTCAATTGACAACCCGCCAGCATCCAGGATGCCGGCGGGTTTTCTTTTGGGTGTTCGGGATGGCGCAGAAGCGACTCAGCCGGATCGTTCGGCGTGGACAATGTCGCCATGTCGTCTACGTCGAATTCCCCCGTTGCACTCACCGGCTATGCGTTTGCCACGCTGTTGCTGATCGCTTTCATGATGGGGGCCAACCATGTGGCTGCGCGGTTGGCGTTCGACCATGGCGTCGATGTGGCGACGGCTGTGGCTTTTCGAAGTGGCGTAACCGCTTTGGTGGTGGGTTTGCTGGTTCGCTACCACAGGGTCGGCGTTCAACTGACCGCGCGCCACCGCAGGGTTTTGCCCATGATTGGTGTGCTGGTGGCTGTGCAGAGTCTGTGTCTCTATTCATCCGTTGCCCGATTGCCTGTGGCGCTGGCGTTGCTGGCTTTCAATACCTACCCTTTGTGGACGGCGCTGTGGGCCCGTGTGATCTACGCCCACCGGCCTGAGCCCCGGGTGCTGCGTGCGATGCCGGTGATGTTGATTGGCCTGGCCCTGGCTCTCGATGTGTTTGGTGCGGCTTCTGGTCTGGGTGCTTCATCGCAATGGGCTGAGATTGGTGTGGGCGTGGGCTTTGCCCTGGCTGCTGCCGCCACATTTGGCCTCGCCCTGGTGTTGACGCAGCATGAGGCGGCTGATGTGGATGGGCGGTTGCGAACAGCGACCACCATGGGCATGGTGGCGGTGCTGGCGCTCATTGGTGTGGGAACGCAAGGGGGCTTTCATCTGCCCCAGGCCCCGATGGGCTGGGTGGGGTTGCTGGGCTTGACCGCGTTATATGGCACGGCGTTCACCATCATGTTCACCGTCCTGCCTCGCCTGGGCGTGGTGGGCAATTCGGCCATCATGAATGTGGAGCCGGTGTTTGCGCTGGTATTGGCCTGGGCTGTGCTGGGGCAGACCATTGCACTTGTGCAGGTGGCCGGCGGCTTGCTTGTGGTGGCCACGGTCATGTGGCTGGGACTGCGGCGCCGGTAGCCAGGAAGCCCAGCGCCAACAAGGCCGTCGTTTGGGCAATGCGCCGGTGAGCGGCCAACGCCAGATCCCTTTCGCGACGCCCATTGCCACGTGTTTTGGGGTTTCCTGCCGGGTGGAGTTGTGTGGCAACAGGGAGCCGCCCAAGCCCATTCCAGAGACGTGTTCAGGCATTTTGAGAAACTTGGCTGGTCTACGGGTTTTTTCTAGTGTAACGATGCACTAAAACAGCGACACTGAACCTGTTTTCAACCTATTCCGGAGATTTCACATGTCGTTTTCCTTCAAGAAGAGTGCTCTTGTGCTGGGTGTTGTCGCCATGCTGACCGCGTTTCCCAGTGTGGCAGCGGACAAAAAAACCGTGACCATCAACGCGGCTTCGATGTTCGACAAAGACCATCCGTTCACCCAGACCTATGCCAAGTTCGGCGAGTTGGTGAACAAGTACCAGGACGAGGTGAATATCGACGTCAAGATCAGTCTCAACAAAGCCATGGGCATCGAGCCGGACTTCCTGCGCTTCATGAGCCAGGGTGAGTCTGTCGATATGGCCATCATTGCGCCGGGCAACCTGGCACAGCGCGTGCCAGACATTGCCATTGTTGACATGCCTCTGATGTTCAAAGACCTGGCCCACCGCAACCGCGTGCTGGCCAGCGACGCCTTCAAAGGCATTGAAGCCGACGTGATCAAGCGCGCCAACATCCGGGCGATTGGCTACGCGGGTGGTGTGAGCCGCAACCTGATTTCCAATTACCCCATCAACAACATGAACGAGCTGAAGGGCTTCCGCCTGCGCGTTCAGGGTGCCCCCATCTGGGCCAAGGTGTTCACTGCCGTTGGTGCGGTGCCTTCGGTCATTGCCTACGATGAGGTCTATTCTGCGGTTCAGACCGGTGTGGTCCAGGGACTGGAAAACGAGCGCTTCGGCTACACCCAGCAACGCTTCTATGAAGTGGCTCCCCACTACACCCTGACCGAACACTCCTTGACTGTTCGTCCGCTGTTTTTGTCCGAAAAGGCCTTTGGCAAGTTCTCCCCCAAAGTGCAGGCCGCGATTCTGAAAGCCGGTGCCGAAGCCGGCAAGTTTGGCTCAGAAGTTGAGCTGGCCATGGAGGGCAAAGCGCTGGATGAGCAAGTGGGCAAGAAGCTGGTCACGGTTCACGCGTTCGCCGATGCCGACAAAGCCAAATTCCGCGAGCTCGCCACGCCGGCCCTGCTTCAGTACGTGAAAGACGCGAAGCTGGAAGAGGTCTACAACAAGATGCAGGCCGTCAAGTAAGCGCCACACGGCTCCAGGGCTACCTCCGCTTTGGCGGAGGCCATTCCTTTACACCTGATTGAACTGGCATTGCGCCAGTCCCTGCCAAGAGGGGCGTCACCCATGAAACTGTTTGAAAAAACGATCGATGTGCTGCACAAGGGTGTGGCCTCCATCCAGGCGGGCCTTCTCGGCGTCTTGCTGGCGCTGGTCGTTTACCAGATCTGTGCCCGCTGGATTTCGTTCATTCCACGGGCATTGTGGACCGAAGAGATTTCTCGATTTCTGCTGGTCTGGGTCATTTTTCTGGGCGCTGCCATCGGGGTGCGTGAGCGCACCCACTTCATTCTCGAAATTCTAGGCGACACCCGATCACGGTTGGTGAACCAGATCTGGCAAGCCTTCATCATTGCTTTGGAAGTGGCTTTCTGCGCCATCTTCTTCTTCCGTGGGTACTCCTACGCCGAAGTGCTGCGCTGGGACGTCTCCGACATTGCCCAGATTTCCATGCTGTGGGTCGGTGCCGCCATTCCCGTTTTTGGCGGTCTCTCTTTGCTTTTCCTGGCCGAGCTGATTTACAACAAAACCCTCAAGGGAGCACGCTAGTCATGGATCCTCTGGTCGCCGCTCTCGTTCTGTTCGGACTCTTCATCGGTTTGGTGTTTCTGCGCGTGCCGGTCGCCTTTGCGCTTGGCCTTGCATGTGTTCCGGTGATCTTGCTCACCGAAGATGTTTCTTTCTTCGCCATCATCGATCGCACCTACAACTCCTTCAATTCGTTTCTGTTGCTGTCGGTGCCTTTTTTCCTGCTGGCTGCCAATTTGATGAATGCGACAGGCGTGACCAAACGGTTGATCGATCTCGCCACAGCCACGGTGGGGCATCTCCCGGGAGGCCTGGGCCACATCAACGTTTTCGTCAGCATGCTGTTTGCAGGGGTTTCAGGCTCTTCGACTGCCGATGCGGCGGGCATTGGCAAGGTGTTGATCCCGGCCATGCTCAAACAGGGCTACGACCGCAGTTTCACCATCGCGGTCACCGCATGCTCATCGGTCATGGGTGTGATCATTCCGCCCAGCATCCTGATGCTGATCTGGGGCGGCACGATGTCGATCTCGGTGGGTGCGCTGTTTCTGGCCGGCATCATTCCTGGCTTGTTGCTCGGTCTGTCGATGATGGTCACGGTGTATTTCTACGCCATCAAATACAACTACCCGCGCCACGAAAAGGCCAGTCTTTCCCACTTCGTCAAAGCCTTTGTGGGGGCTGTTCCCGGCTTGGTGACACCGCTCATCATTCTGGTCGGCATTTCCTTCGGGTTCTTCACGCCCACCGAAGCCTCCGCGATTGCGGTGGTGTATTCGATATTGATCGGTATCGCGTACCGCACGCTGGACTTCCGCACGTTTGCCCACCACCTGAGCGATTCCGCCAGGCTGGTCGGTGTCACGCTGTTCTGTGTGGGGACCGCCTCGGTGTTCAGCTGGCTCCTGGCCTTTTACCGCGTACCCCAAGCATTGGTCGATCTGATCCAGAGCTTTGGACTCGGTCCCAACGGCATTATTCTGATCATCGCGTTGGTGTTCCTGATCGTGGGACTGTTCATCGATGCCATCCCGGCCATCATCATCATGGGTGGCATCCTGTACCCCCTGGCCCAGGCCGCGGGCATCCACCCGGTCCATTTTTCCATCGTCGGTGTGGTGGCCCTTGCCTTCGGCCTGGTAACGCCGCCCTACGGCATGTGCCTGCTCATCGCTGCGCGCATCGGTGAAATGCCTATTCACCAGGTGCTCAAAGATGTGTTTGTCATCCTGATTCCCATGGTTGGCATTTTGTTGGCGCTGTGCTGGTTTCCGGAGATCGTGTTGGCCCTGCCACGCTGGATCGCTCCACAGTTCATGTGATCGCGGTGGCTTATGGTCCGGTGTCGGTGTCGGTGTTGTGCTGTGCCGCAGGCCTGAAACACGCTTGAGAGCGAGTGATCGCGGCCAGAGGCGCCGCATCGTTTGAAAGAAAGCAGCAGCCCCACGGCGGACTCCGACACGGGGCTGTTTTCATGGGGTTGAGAGGCTTGCGGAGTTTGAAACGCTTGGGTGCCCGGCGACCGGGCGTCCCTGGCTTTATCGCTGGAGTTCAGGTGTTGGCTTCGGCTGGAGTGGCCAGCAGCAGCGCCAGTGCGCCATTCGTGCCTTGGGTCGACACCACGTGCAACCAGCGTTCCACAGCCGATCGCCAGCGCTTGTCGTGCTGCAGGTTTGGACCCCAGATGGATTCCAGCTGGAGGAAGGCGTGCATCAGGTCGGATGGAGAACCCTGGTGATGGCGCGCCAGGCTGTGCAGCTGCTCGCCCTGCGGATCGTTCAGGGCATACACCTTGCCTTGATCACTTTCACCGCGGCACGACCAGATCCACAAGGCCGTGGCCAAGGCATGGTGCTCGATGGTGCGACCCAGGTTCAGCTGGGCTTGAACCGAAGGCACCCAGCGCTCACCAATCTTTTTTGAACCGTCTGTAGCGACCTGATGTACCGCATGGTGAAGCGTCGGGTTGCCAAAGCGGGCCAGGAGCGCGTCGCGGTAGCCGGATAGCTGGGGCAAGACCAGATGTGGCATGACCTCTAGACTCATGAGGCGGTGCGCAAAGGCATGAACCATGGGTTTCACCACACATTGACCCACCGTGGGCAGGTCCAGTAAAAGTCCCAGCGTGGCCAGCAAGGAGTTGGTGCCGTTGATCATGCGAAGCTTTGCATCTTCGTGGGGCTGAACGTCTGCCACAACGTTGACCCCGACACGTTTAAGGGTTTCAGCATCGGACGGGTCGACCAGCCGGTCTTCAAGCACCCATTGCCAAAACGTCTCGGTGCGCAACGCGGCTTGATCGGACACGCCCATTTTTTTTGCGGCATCGGAGCGGTCTTCTTCTGTGGAGGCGGGCACGATGCGGTCGACCATGCTGTTGGGAAAAGCGCAGGTGCGCGACATCCAGTCTTGCAAGGCGGTGTTGCCGGCGTGTTGAAGGCACAGGGCCTTGAGGTTGTCGCCATTGCTGCGCAGGTTGTCGCAGCTGGCGATGGTGAGTCCACCCAGGCCGGCTTCCTGACGCCGTTGCAGCCCGGCGACCAGCAGCGAGGCAAGCGTGGAGCCGTAGCCTTTTTCTGTGACCGTGAGGGTGATCCAGCGGGTGCCTGGGTGTGCGATGGCGTTGAGCACCTGCTCGCGTTCCCGGGTGGCAGCACAGGTTTGCAGAACCGAACCGATCACACGCCATTCCTTGCTGGTGGCGCTTTGAATCCTGACGCTGTACAGACCGTTTTGCCTGGACAGTGCATCGGCCAGATCCCATGACCGGCTGGCCACGCCCAGTACGCCCCAGCGTTCATCGCCGGCCTGCAGCAGGTCGTCGAACACCAGTGCCTGGTGGGCGCGTTGAAATGCGCCCAAGCCGAGGTGAACGACCCCTGGCGCCAGCGCGCTCCGTGCATAGGTCGGAAGACGGATACCCTTCTGCGCCAGCGAAGGCAACTGGGTTGAGTTGAGCTGTGGATGGATGGGCGTTGGCATCAGGTGGTTTCCAGCCGTGCGAGCTCCGAGGCGGCGTGGACCACGTGGTAGAAAACGCGGCTGAGCGTGGTCTCCACCAGCGGTTGGCCATCGGGGCCAACCTGGTTGATCCAGTTGGCGCCGTCATCCCGAAAGAAGTGTGTGCGCACCAAATCCCAGTGAGCCAGAGCCTTGATTTTGTAGATCGGGTCTTGTGTGGCATCGAAGCGCGCCACGCAGGCTTTGACGTATTCGGTTTGTGGCCACATGAGCATGCTGCTTGCTTGTGCGACGCCGCTCTTGTCGACCAGGTCCAAAACGGCTCCTTTCATGACGCCGGTCGTGTTGATGCCGTGCAGCACACCAAACTGGAACAGGCGCTGCACGGTTTCGGTCAGGTCGGTGCGGCCCGTGGCTTGCATGAACTGTTGCAGCAACCACACCCATTCGAACTGGTGCCCCGGTTCGCGCAGCGCGCCCTCGGCGCCTGGTGTGGGTTGCCATTGTGCGTCGAAGTACTCGCCCAGTGAGCCTGTTTCGGCATCCAGGAAGGCGCGTTGAAACAGTTCGACCAAGGCGCTCGCGCGCTCCAGCCAGGCGGGCGCCTGTGTGGCCCCGTGCATGGCCAGTGTGGCTTCCAGCAGGTGCATGTGGGGGTTCTGGCGCCGGGGCAGTTTGCCCACCAGAGGGTGCTCTTCAAAGAAGCCGCCGTGCTTGGGGTCGGCCAAGTGGTGTTGCACGCAGCCATAGGCCTGCTCGCCCAGTTCCAGCGCCTCCGGTGAGCCGGTGGCCCGGTGGTACCAGGCCATGGCGAGAATCACAAAAGAAAGGTCGTAAGCGTCCAGTGATGGGTCGAGCACCCGACCATGCGCGTCGATTTTGCGTGGCCATGTGATGCCTGGGCCGTTGGGCTGGGCGATTTCTTTCAGGAATGCAAAACCGTGGTCTGCCGCGGCGCGCAAGTGGTGATCGCCGCCGAGCACCGTGGCCAGACTGAACGCAAAGGTCAGGCGGGCTTGGTTGAGCAGGGTGCGGGCGGGTGAGGGCAGAGCGTGGCCGTGCGCATCGAGGCCTTCAAAGTAGCCGCCGACGGGATCCACGATGCGCTTGCTCCAGTAGGGACACAGGTGCTCCAGAAGCCAGTTGCGCAAGTGCGGGTGGTCCGTTGTATTCATGTCTCGCCCTTATTGAATTCGCCCACGACGCTGGTGGGCATATCAAGGCCAGGGCGCGCCAACATGCCGCTGTACCCGTTGTTGCGTGTCTAGTGCCCAATGGGCGAGAAGACGCGCGGTCATGCGCGTGGAACCGATATTCCCCACAGGGAGGAGCCAATGCTGCGTTTCAGAGCAGCGCATTGACTTGTCCGGCAGTGGGCAAAGGCCCCACGGCACCGAAGCCTTGCACCGACAGGGCCGCCGCTTGATTGGCGTAGCGGGTGGCCGCAACCAGTTCGTCCCCCTGCGCCAGGCGGGCCAGCAAGTTGCCGCAAAAACAGTCACCGGCGCCGGTCGCATCGACAAGCTTGACCGGCAGACCTTCAACCTTTTGGCGTTGAACGCCGTCGCTGACCAGCGCACCGTGTTCGCCGAGTTTCAGCACCACCTGTTTGGCACCTTGCCGGTGGCCCCAGTCAACCACGGCATCGGGGGCCGTGATGCCGGTCAAGACGGCCATGTCTTCCAGGCTGGGCAGGAACAGATCGCACAAGGCCACGGCCTGCGCGATGCCCGCCCGGGCTTGCTCAAGGCTCCAGAGCTTCAGTCGCAGGTTGGAGTCAAACGACACCAGGGTCTGTGCGGCGCGCGCTTCGCGCATGGCTTGCAACGAGGTTTCACAGGCCGAAGGGGAGATGGCCAGCGAGATACCGGAGACATGCAGAATCTTTGCGCTGGCGATGGCCTTGGTCCAGCCCAGCGCGGTCAAATCGGCGGGTGCCATGAGGCTGGCGGCGGAGCCTGCGCGCATGTAGCTGAAGCCATGACCGGTTTTGCCATGGTGAACAAAGTAGATGCCGGTTGCGGCATTGGGGTCTCGTTCAATCGCCCGGCTGTCCACGCCTTCGGTCTCCCACAGCGCCATCAATGTGTCGCCAAAGTGGTCTGCGCCCAGGCGCGTCAGATAGGCCGCGCGAGCGCCCGCTCTGGCGGCTGCAATGGCCGCATTGCTGGTGTCACCGCCAAAACCTTGAAGGTAGACGGGTTCGCCCGGACGGGTCTGGTTGAATTCCACCATGGGCTCGCCGAGGGCGATCAGATCGATAGGCTTTTGCATGCGGAAAGCTTAAAACGGAATGGATGTGCAACTGCGTGCACCGGGTATGAGTGCCCGCAGGTGGTTTGGGTCGACAGACGAGGCCCGTTGCCGGTCAAAACATGGCCATGCCGCCATTGACTTCGATCACTTCGCCGGTGATGAACGACGAGGCTTCGGACGTCAGGTAGGCCACGGCGTTCGCCACATCCCCGGGCTGGCCTTCGCGGCGCAGCGGGGTCTTTTCCACGCCGGCCGCGCGGCCCTGTGGCGTGTTGAAGACCTCGTGAAAACGGGTGGCAATGAGACCCGGAGCGATGGCGTTGACCCGAATGCCCTGTGGACCCACCTCCTTGGCCAGTCCGCGGGTGTAGCTGAGCAAGGCGCCCTTGGCTGCGCCATAGTGGGTAGCACCCGGGCCACCGCCGTCGTGTCCGGCCAGAGAAGACATGATGACCACGCTGCCCGAGCCGCGCGGCACCATGTGTCGCAACGCTTCCCGGCAGGTGAGGAAGGCACTGGTGAGGTTCAGGTTTGTGGCCTTGTTCCAGAACGCCAGAGACATGTCCACACACTTCACGCGTTCCAGCAAGCCGCCCGCATTGGCCACCGCATGGTCAACCTGACCAAATTGGGCGACCGCTTGCGCGAAGGCCTTGGCCACTTCGGTTTCGTCGGTGACATCGGACTTGATTGCGAGCACGCGGTCGCCGAGTTCGCTCTCCAGGGCCCTGGCTTCGTCAGCGCTGGACCAGTAGGTGAAAGCAACGCGGTCGCCCCGCGCGACATGGGCCCGGACGATCGCAGCGCCAATGCCCGAGGCACCCCCGGTGATAAAGGTGGTCGCGGCGGTTGATTGCGCATTGTTTGTGGTCATGTTGCTGTGGTCCCGGATGGTGAGTGGGTTGAAAGAGACGAGGGGGGTGCCGTGGACTCGCGCTGAACGAGCTCGGGGGCGAACACGAGTTCGTGCGCCGATTCGCCGGGATCGTTCATGCGGGCCAGTACCCGCTCGAATGCGGCCAGCGCGATCTCGGGCATGGGTTGCCGCACCGAACTCAGCGCGGGGCTCAGGTAGCTGTCAAGGAACAGGTCGTCGATGCCCATGACGGAGACATCCTGTGGCACCCGTTTGTGGCACTGCCGCAGGCCAGAGAGCAGTCCCACCGCCACCATGTCGTTCATGGCGATGTAGCCAGTGGCCGTGGACTGGGCGGCTTGCAGCTCCATTGCCGAGTTGTGTCCAAGCGCCGCCATTTCCATTTCGATCTGGCCGTTCGGGACATCGCTCATGTGCACATGCAGCCGGGCACCAGCGGCCGAGCACGCTTTGCGCACGCCGTCCAGGCGGGCCACGCGGCTGAGCGCACGCAAGGGCGCTGTGACATAAACCAGATCACGATGGCCCAGCGTCAGCAGGTGTTCGGCCGCGAGTTCGCCGCATCGGTGGTTGTCGACACTGACGTAGTCCATGTTCCAGGTGGCTTCCTGGGCGGTGCGGTCAAAACTCACCACGGCCAGCCCACGCTGGATGAGTGGTGCCAGATGCTCTTGGGCTTGCAGCGCAGATCCGATCACCATGCCGCGCACACCCTGGGCCATGAGGGCCTGCGCGTAAGCGAGTTCGCGATCGGCTTCGCGCTGGGTGTTGCACAGCATCACGCCGTAACCGCGTTCGTTGGCCACCGCCTCAATCTGGCGGGCAAGGGAGCCGAAAAATGGGTTGGCAATGGACGGCACCAACAGGCCGATCATGGCCAGGTGTCCGGTCTTCAGGTTGCGTGCTGATTGGTTGGGTCGAAACGCCAACTCGGCGATGGCGCGCTGAACCCGCTCCAGCGTTTCAGCACGCATGCGGGATTCGCGACCATTGAGCACATTGGACACCGTGCTGATCGACACGCGGGCATGCCGCGCGACATCTTCGATGGTGGGTGCCGATTTTTTCATGAGGTTTGCAAGTTCGTCGCGCGTGGCAATCTTTGGAAGAGGTTCAGCGCAAGCGCATAGGCCCTGCTTTTTGCGCTGTTTGGCGATTGTTAAGGCGAAGTGTATCGTTATACAAGATCGAAATACACGGTATTTTCCCTATCAATCAGCCCGGGCACCGATTGCCCGGACCGTTCAGCGGTCTTCGCATTCTGTCCCGCAGCCATGGCAGCCAGGTGAGCCAACCCTGCGTTGCCGACCCGCGCCGGAACGTGAGCCTCCATCGGTATGCCGGCACCCGCAACCGGGCTGTTGGGCAAGCCGCGCCTGTGCCAGACCGGTCAAGCAGCAGTCGCCAACGCCCAAAAAAACCAGGGCGATCAGGGGTGGGCTGGCGTCCCGGTCCCGCAAAAAAAAACGGCGGCACAAGGGCCGCCGTTGGGAGCATGCCTCTTGGGGAGGTCAGTCCGAAGTGCCGTCGTTGTGGCTTTCTGCAACGGCGCGTTTGGGTGTCACGAACTTGGCGATGAAGATGGGCAGCACAAAACCTGCCACAGCCATGCCAAGGAAGGTCACGGCCAGCGGCGAGCCGTACAAAATCGACAGATCGCCATCCGAGATGGTCAGCGCGCGGCGCAGGTTCTTCTCCATCAGTTCGCCCAGCAAGATGCCCAGAATCACCGGCACCATCGGGATGTTGAGCTTGCGCATCAGCCAGCCGAACACGCCGAAACCTATCATCAGCATCAGGTCAAACGTGGAGTTGGTCAGCGCGTAGATACCGATGAAGGAGATCATTGCCACCGCAGGCATCAGGTAGTACGACGGGATGCGCAGCACCCGGGCAAACACACCCACCATCGGCACGTTCAACAGCAGCAGCATCACGTTGGCGATGAACAGCGCCGCGATCAGGCCCCAGACGACATCCGGATTGTTGGTGAACAGCAGGGGGCCCGGCGTGATGTTGAGCGACAGCAGCATGGCCAGCAGCACGGCGGTGGTGCCCGAGCCGGGCACGCCCAGCGCCAGCATGGGGATGAGCGCCCCGCCGGCAGCGGCGTTGTTGCCCGCCTCGGGCGCGGCCACACCGCGTGGATCGCCCTTGCCAAAGAAGCCCTTCTTGCCGACCACCTTCTTTTCCACCGTGTAGGCCAGGAAGGAGCCCAGCGAAGCGCCTGCGCCAGGCAGCACACCGGCGATGAAGCCCAGGATGGTGCCGCGGGTCATGGAGCCGCTGGTCTGCTTGATCATGGACCACGGTGGAATGGCGCGACCAATGGAGGTCACTGGCTGGGTCGAGGTGCTGTTGGCGTTGCCGCGCTCTTCAATGAACACCAGGACCTCCGACAGCGCAAACATGCCGACGATGGCGATCAGGAAATCGATGCCGTCGTAGAAGTGCACATTGCCAAACGAGAAGCGCGGCACGCCGGTCTGCCCGTCCACGCCCACGAAGGCCAGCGCCAGGCCGATGGCGGCGGCGAAGGCGGCCTTTGCCTGGTTGGCACTGGTCACGCCGCCCAGCGTGGCGAAGGCCAGGGTGAACATGGCGAAGTACTCGGCCGGGCCAAACAGCAAGGCCAGATCCACCAGCTGTGGGGCGAGGAACACCAGGCCCCAGGTGGCGAAGAAGGCGCCGACGAACGAGGAGATGCCTGAAATCGCCAATGCTTCGCCCGCTTGGCCCGCCCGGGCCATGGGGTAGCCATCGAGCGTGGTCATGAGCGCGGGTTCATCGCCCGGGATGTTGAGCAGAATCGATGAAATGCGGCCGCCGTACATGGCGCCGTAGTAGACGCTGGTGAGCAGGATGAGCGCTGGCGTGGCCGGCAATCCCAGGCTGAAGACGACCGGAATCAGAATGGCCACGCCGTTGGATGGGCCGAGGCCGGGCAGGGCGCCGATCAGGGTGCCCAGCAGGCAGCCGATCAGGGCCAGCATCAGGTTTTGCCAGGTGAGGGCAATGGCAAAGCCATTGGCCAGTGCGTTTAAGGAGTCCATGGGTGTGATGTCCTTGTGGGGGTCAGAAACCCCAGGGGCCTTTGGCCAGGTTGAGACCCAGAACGTGCTGGAAGAGGGCGTAAATGCCAACGGAAATCACGACGCCGCCGATCAGCGACTGGCGGGTGGTGCCGCCCAGGCGCCAGACCAGAAAGGCCGAGGCGACAGCGGTGCTGAGCACGAAGCCGGCGATCGGCAATGTTTGGGCATAGGCGATGAACACGCCCACAGTGGCCACCAGTTCGGCGAGCTTCACCGCGCCCGGCCAATGGGGCTCCGCGTCGGGTTTGAAGATCATGACCAGGCCGGAGATGCCCATCACGCCTGCGATCACCAGCGGAAAGGCCTTGGGGCCCAGCGGATCCTGAATAAAGCTTTCTTCGATGAGGCCAGTGGCCCACACCATCAGCAGCGACAACACAATCGTCGCGGCGCCAAAAATTCGGTCACTCATGGCAGTTCGCCTTGTAAGGATGGAAGGTGACAGGGATGCGCGAAAAAAAAAGGGTCCATGCGCAATTGGCACAGACCCTTTGGTTTCATGGCTTACTTCTTGACGATGCCGATTTCCAGCGACAGCTCGTGGATCTCATCCACGGACTCTTTCACGAACTTCTGGAAGGCTGGACCGCGCAGGTTCAGCGGCGCCATGCCGTTGCTGGCCATGATGGCTTTCCACTCTTTCGAGTCGTAGGTGGCGCCCAGGCTCTTGACCCAGTAGTTGTAGGCGTCGTCGCTCATCTTGCCGGGTGCATAGAAACCGCGCCAGTTGGCGCCAACCACATCAAGACCTTGCTCCTTGGCTGTGGGGTATTTGGCGAAATCGCCTTCCAGACGCTCGGGCGCCATCACGGCCAACACCTTGATCTTGCCGGCGTCCACAAAGCCTTTGACTTCGGAGATGTCGCCGGTGAAGGCCTGTACTTTGCCTGCCAGCAACTGCGTCACGGCTTCGCCGCCGCCGTCAAACGCCACGTATTTCACCGATCGCACGTTGGTGATACCGGCTTTGCGCGCAGCGATCAACACCTTGAGGTGGTCCCAGCCGCCCACGGCAGAACCACCCGCAAAGGCCACTGAAGACGCATCGGCCTTTACCTTGGCGAGCAACTCAGGCAGGGTTTTGAGCGGGGAGTCGGCTGCGACGGCGATCATGCCGTAGTCAGCGCCCACGGCTGCGATCCAGCGCACCTGGTCCATGGTGTTGCCAGGGTAAGCGCCCTGAGCCAGACGGGTGGAGGTGGCAGAAGAAGCGGCCACGATCAGGTTGTTTTCGTCGTTGCGCTTGTTCACCACTTCGGCAAATGCCACGCCGCCGCCGCCGCCGGCCTTGTTGGTCACCTGCATGGTGCCCGGCAGGAGCTTGAGGTCTTGCATGGTTTTGCCCACCATGCGGCAGGTCATGTCCCAGCCGCCGCCGGCGCCTGCCGGTGCGATGCACTCGGTGCCGCTGGGTTCAAAGGCGCTGGCTGGCATGGATGCGGCGGCCAGAGCGATACCCAGTGGGGCAGCCCAGCGGGCGATGGATGTGGTTGGGGTCATGAGAGTCTCCAATGCAATGAATCCGTCTGGCGACGGAAAGGTACTTCAGGGCCCGGGAATTGACAGCAAAATGCCAGTTCCCGGCTTTGTAATGGCATGTCGCCATGCACAGGGCTATGTTCGACAGCCAAACTGTCAACCACCTGTCCTTACTTTGGGGTTTTCCCTAGCTACCTGGCACGCTGACCGATGAAGTTGCTGTTGATCGAAGACGATCCATCCTTGCAGGCCACACTGGTGCGCACCCTGGGCCGGCGAGGCTGGGAGGTGGCGACCTGTGCGGACGGCGCCTTGGCGCTGCAGCAATGGGAGGCGGTACAACCCGACGTGGTGGCGCTGGATTTGACATTGCCCCACGTGGATGGCCTGCAACTGCTGACCACCGCCCGCCAGCGCGGCTGGTCCACACCCGTGTTGATCTTGACAGCACGGGGGACCGTGGGCGACCGCGTGATCGGGCTCAACACAGGGGCCGACGACTACCTGGCCAAACCCTTTGATCTGGACGAGCTGGAAGCGCGCCTGAAGGCCTTGAGCCGCAGGCGGTTGCCGGTTGGTGCGGCGCTGGCCAGTGACAGCTCGCTTTCCCATGTCTCCGCATTGGGTTCGCTGCGGCTCGATGCTGAAAGCGGTGCCGCCTACCAGGGCGATCAGGTTCTGGATTTGCCGCCACGCGAATTGGCGCTGTTGCAGGCGCTGCTTTCCAGGCCAGGCCGGGCCATTGCCAAGGAAAAGCTGTTTGACTGGGTGTTTCCCGGTGCACTGGATGTGCAGTACGAAGCGATCGAAGTGGTGGCCTATCGGCTGCGCAAACGGTTGACGGGGACCGGCGTGAAACTGGTGACCTTGCGCGGGCTTGGCTACCTGCTCAAGGCCGACGAATGAGTGAGGTGCAGGGGCGCCCGATGTCGTTGCGGCGCACGCTGCTGCTGGGCATTTTGCTGCCGGTCTTGGGCCTCGTGGCATTGAACACCTTGAGCCTTTACCGGGAGGCGCTGGACACCGCCACCACCGCGTACGATCGCACGCTCCTGGCCTCCGCCAAAACCATCAGCGAGCAGCTCGATGTGAGCGGATTCGACGAACAAGCGGTGTTCACCGCCCGCGTGCCTTATGCGGCGCTGGAAGCTTTTGAGGCCGACAACCAGAGTCGGCTGTTCTACAAGGTCTCGACCCTGGATGGCGAACTGGTGTCGGGCTACGAAGACCTCCCCCAGTGGACCGGCAAAGTGCCATTGCGACCGGCCTACGCGGCGCTGGTGGATTTTTACGACGACCGCTACCGAGACAGCCCGGTGCGGGTGGCGGCGCTGGTGCAACCGGTGGCGAGTGCGCGCGGGCGCGGTATCGCGGTGGTGCAGGTGGCTGAAACGCTGGAGCTGCGCGAGGCCCTGGCGCGCGACATGTTGATCGGGACCCTGTGGCGCCAGGGCCTGTTGCTGTTGGTGATCGCCTTGGTGGTGGTCTGGGTCGTGCAGCGGGCGACCAAGCCTGTGCGTACCTTGTCGGAGCAATTGCAGCGCCGTGTTGAAAACGACTTCACGCCGTTGCCATCTGAAGGTTTGCCGCGCGAGCTCTGGCCGCTGGTCAAAGCCACCAACCAGCTCATGGGTCGACTGACCCAATTGCTGGATCACCAACGCCGCTTCGTGCGCGACACCTCGCATCAGTTGCGCACGCCGCTGGCCGTGCTCAAGGCGCAGGTGCAGTCGGCCAAACGCGGTGATCAGCCGCCCGATACCGCTTTTGGTGAGATCGAGCAAACGGTGGACCGGGCTACCCACATGGCCAACCAGATGCTGGCTCTGGCCAAAGTGGAGCAGCTGCGCGAGCAGGCACTGGCCCTGCCCAGCCGGCTGGATGAAAGCGTGCGCAATGTGGCGCTGGATCTTGCGCCGCTGGTGGCCGACAAAGACATTGATTTTGATCTCAAGACCCAGCCGGTGACGGTACAGGCGCACGGGTGGATGCTCAACGAACTGTTTCGCAACCTGCTGCACAACGCTGTAAAACACACCCAGGCGCACGGCCAGTTGCGGGTAGAAGTGGCGCCCTCGCCAGGCGAGCAGGCTTTGCTGCGGGTGCGCAACGAGGGGGCCAGCCTGTCACCCAGCCAGATAGAGCGTTTGTTTCAGCCTTTTGCCGCCACGGGGGGGCAGCAGGGTGCCGGGTTGGGACTGGCGATTTGCCACAGCATTGTGGAGGCGCTGGATGGGCGCATTGAGCTCGTCAATGTGCCAGCCCACAGGGGCCAACCTGCGGGGGTGGAGGCGAGGGTGTGGCTGCCGTTGCGACAGGGGTCGGTGGACCCCGTCAGGTCAGACCGGCCTTGAGCAACACGTCGCGCAGGCTTTCAAACTCCTGCGCCACAAAAGCCTCGAACGGCGCGCCCACCAGAGGGTCGGCCAGCCACTGATGGCGCTGCAGCGAACGCTGCCAATCGGCCGATTGCATCGCGGTTTGTATCGTCTCGGTGAGTGCCGTGAATTCCAGGGGTGTCAGACCCGCAGGCGCACACACCCCGCGCCAATTTCCGATTACCACGTCCACGCCCAGTTCGCGCAGCGTGGGCGCATCGGTGCCCGGCAAGCGTTGGCCGGCGGTCACCGCCACGGCTCGCATGCGCTGGCCCGCGATATGGGGCAAAAACTCGCTGAATCCACTGCCGCCCACCGAGATATAGCCCGCCATCACCGCCGCCGCCGCCTCGCCTCCGCCGCGAAAAGGCACATAGTTGATGCGGCCATGGGGCACGCCTGTGGCTTTGGCGATCATGTGCACGGCAATGTGCTCTGTGGAACCGCGCGAGCCACCGCCCCATTTGATGCTGCCGGGGTCGTTGCGGAACTGGCGCAACACCTCGGCCATGTCTTTGTAAGGTGAATTGGGGGGCAATACAAACACATTGAATTCGTTGGTCAAGCGCGCCAGCGGTCGCACCTGGTCCAGGCTCACCGGCGGGTTGCCGGTGATGATGCCGCCCAGCATCACCGAGCCCATGACCATCAGCGCGTGGGGATTGTGGCGGTAACCCTTGGCGAATTGGGCCAGGCCCATCGTGCCTGCAGCGCCACCCCGGTTTTCGTAGCTCACCTCGGCCGCCGCGCCGCTGCCCACCAACGCCTGGCCGATGGCGCGTCCGGTGAGGTCCCAGCCGCCACCGGCGTTGGCCGGAATCAGAATGCGGTACTGGAGTTGTGGCGCAGCGTTGTCTGCGGCCTTCGCTGGCAGGCCCAGGGCGTTCAGCGAAGCGGCTGCTGCGAGTTGCAGGAATTGTTTGCGATCCATGGTCAGTCGCCGTCCAGCGAGGCACTCCAGCGGTCGCCCCAATCGCTGCCTGTCGTTGGCTCACCCCGCAGCGCCTGCATATCGCGGCGGTCCCGTTTGGTCGGGCGACCCTGTTGCAAGGCCAGGGCCGGCTCTGGGGCCAGTCGGCGCGATTCGGTCGATGCCAGTCGCTGGCGGATGGACTCGGGGGTTTCTTCGTACAGCAGTGCGGCTGCCGGTGCCGGGCCGCGCACGCCAGACAGACCGCGCACCACCACGGTACGCACCATGGGTCCGTTGCGAATCTCGATGGTGTCGCCCAGCTTGACCTCTTTGGAGGGCTTGGTGGACTGGCCATTGACCAGTATCCGCCCCTTGTCGATGGCTTCGCTGCTCAGGCCACGTGTCTTGTAGAAGCGCGCCGCCCAGAGCCATTTGTCCATGCGGACTTTGGTGGACGGTTGGTTGGGCGCGGTCATTGGTGGGGCGGTTTGATGAAATGAAAGGTGCGGGCGCCTCAATTGTGCATGGCTGGGAAGGGTGTGCACAGACCCGCGCGCTGTACCATGCCGACATGATCCGAGATGACCGCCTGCCACGCGATGCACAAAGCATTCTCGAACTCGCCGCGAGGTCGATGTTCGATCTGTTCGCCAACGCCAGCGAAGGCATGTTGCTGGTCGATCGCAATGCGCGCGTGGTCTGGATCAACGACCTGTACCGCCGCTACCTCCCGGCGCTCGGCTTCGACCGCGAGGAAGATTTTGTCGGCCACCCGGTCTCCAACGTGGTCCAGAACACGCAGATGCACCAGGTGCTCGCCACCGGCAAGCCCATCCTCATCGATCTGTTGACCAACAAGGCGGGCACTTTCGTGGTCAGCCGCATCCCGTTGCGCGATGACGCGGGCGAAGTCATCGGGGTGCTGGGCATTGTGCTGTTCGATCACCCGGAGACCACGCTGCAGCCGCTGATTGCCAAGTTTGCCCGGCTGGAGCAAGACCTCAACGATGCGCGCCGCGAGCTCGCCAGCCAGCGCCGCAGCAAATACACCTTCGCCAGTTTTGTCGGCACCTCGGCCGGCGCGCTGGAGGTCAAGCGCCAGGCGCGCCGTGCGGCGCAATCGACCAGTCCGGTGCTGCTGCTGGGCGAGACCGGCACCGGCAAGGAGTTGCTGGCCCATGCCATTCACGCGGCGTCCCCACGCGCCGGGCAGCCGTTTGTGAGTGTGAACATGGCAGCGGTGCCCGAGGCGCTGCTCGAGGCGGAGTTTTTTGGTGTGGCGCCGGGGGCTTATACCGGGGCCGACAAAAAGGGGCGCGACGGTAAATTCAAGCTCGCCGATGGCGGCACCCTGTTTCTGGACGAACTGGGCGACATGCCGCCCTCGGTGCAGGTCAAGTTGTTGCGCGCCTTGCAGGAGGGTGAGATCGAGCCGCTGGGGTCGAACAAGCTGGTGCAGTTCGACGTGCGGGTGGTCGCAGCGACGTCGCGCGATTTGCAGCAAATGGTGCGCGATGGCGGGTTTCGGGAAGACCTGTTTTACCGGCTCAATGTCTTGCCGATCCGGGTGCCGCCGCTGCGCGAGCGCCAGGCCGATATCGCCTTGCTGACCGAAACGCTGTGCGAAGACATCGCCATGCGCGGCGGCGGGCACCACATGGAGCTCAGCCTGGAGGCCCAGGCGCTGTTGGCTGCGCAGCCCTGGCGCGGCAACATCCGGGAGTTGCGCAATGTGCTGGAGCAATTGGCCTTGCGCAGCGATTCGCCGCAGATCGAAGCGTCGGAGTTGCGCGCCGTGCTGGAGGCGGGCGGGCAGGCGCCGTTGCCCGCGCTGGCGGTTCGGCCTGGTGCCGGCTTTGCCAGTCCTTCAGTGGCGCCGGCGGCCATTCGCCCGCTGGCCGAGCGGGTGGCCGAGCTGGAGCACAGCGCCATTGCCGAAGCGCTGGTGCACACGGCGGGCAACCGCACCGCGGCCGCCCGCCTGCTCGGCATTTCCCGCGCCAGTCTTTATGACCGGCTGGAAACCATGGGCGAATTGTCTGAAAAACAGACCATCGTCTGATATTCAGGCGGTACAAAACGTCTGAATATCAGGCGATTGATAGGCCGATTTCCGAAAACGCTTTTGGAATCAAGGCCTCTGCGGGCTGGCACGAAGCCTGCATGGTCTGACCCGCGGCGCATGGCGCTGTGACCATTCCAACAGGAGACAAGACATGACACTCACCACCCGCCGCTTTGCGGTGATCGCGCTCGCCTGCTCGGCATCCCTCGCTTCCTCCGTCGCCCTGGCCCAGTCCGGCGGCGAAATCCGCATTGCCCATGTGCACAGCCTGACCGGCCCGCTGGAGGCCTACGGCAAGCAAACGACCACCGGTTTCCAGATGGGTCTGGAATACGCCACCGGCGGCACGATGATGGTCGCCGGCAAAAAGCTGGTGGTGATTGAGAAAGATGACCAGGGCAAGCCCGATCTGGGCCGCAGCTTGCTGGCCACGGCCTACGCCGACGACAAGGCCGACATTGCTGTGGGCCCAACGTCTTCCGGCGTGGCGCTGGCCATGCTGCCGGTCGCAGAGGAATACAAAAAGATTCTGGTGGTCGAGCCCGCGGTGGCCGATTCGATCACGGGCGAGAAGTGGAACAAGTACATCTTCCGCACCGGCCGCAACAGCTCGCAGGACGCGATCTCTAACGCGGTGGCGCTGGACAAGGCTGGCGTGAGCATCGCCACGCTGGCGCAAGATTACGCTTTCGGTCGCGATGGCGTCTCGGCCTTCAAGTCCGCACTCAAGACCGCCAAGCTGGTTCACGAGGAATACCTGCCCACCGGCACCACCGACTTCACCGCCGGCGCCCAGCGTCTGATCGACAAGCTCAAGGACCAGCCAGGCCGCAAGGTGATCTTCATCATCTGGGCTGGCGCGGGCAATCCGTTCAAGATCGCCGATCTGGACCTGAAGCGCTACGGCATCGAGATCGCCACCGGCGGTAACATCCTGCCGGCCATGGCCGCCTACAAGAGCTTCCCCGGCATGGAAGGCGCGGCGTATTACTACTTCGGCATCCCGAAGAACCCGGTGAACGACGCCATGGTGGCGGCCCATTACAAAGAGTTCAAGAGCCCGCCCGACTTCTTCACGGCCGGCGGCTTCTCGGCCGCGATGGCGGTGGTCACGGCGCTGAAGAAAACCAACGGTGACACCAGCACCAACAAGCTGATCAAGACCATGGAGGGCATGAGCTTCGAGACCCCCAAGGGCACGATGACCTTCCGCAAGGAAGACCACCAGGCCATGCAGAGCATGTACCACTTCAAGATCAAGGTGGACCCGGCCTTCGCCTGGGGTGTGCCGGAGCTGGTGCGCGAGATCAAGCCGTCCGAGATGAACGTGCCGATCAACAACAAGCGCTGAAACTGACCCACCCCCGCGCCGCGCCTGCGGCGCGTCACCCCCTCAAGGGGGCAACACCTGCGGTCCGGCGAAGCCGGTTCCGCGGTGTTCTCGGTTGTCGTCGCGCTGCGACGACTGCTCGCGCACTTGCGCTGCGCCGTTGGTGGTGTGGCGCTCGGAGACTTCATGCTTGAAACTTCAGATCTCACGGTCCGCTTTGGCGGGCATGTGGCGGTGAATGCTGTGTCATGTGCTTTTCAGCCGGGCACGCTGACGGCCATCGTCGGCCCCAACGGGGCGGGCAAGACCACCTACTTCAACCTCATTTCGGGCCAGATCAAGGCATCGGCGGGACGGGTGAAGCTCAACGGGGTGGATATGTCTTCGCTGGGCGCGCCGGCGCGGGCGCAGGCCGGCCTGGGCCGGGCTTTTCAGCTGACCAACCTGTTTCCCAATTTGACGGTGCGCGAAAACGTGCGCCTGGCGGTGCAGGCGAGAGCGGGCGCGGGGCTCAACCTGTGGCGCATCTGGAGCGACCGGCGCGACCTGGTGGTGCGGGCCGATGAGGTGCTGGAAGCCGTGGCCTTGGCCGACAAGGGCGACCAGCTCGCGTCCAGCCTGCCGCATGGCGATCAGCGCAAGCTGGAGGTCGGCATTCTGATGGCGCTGGAGCCGCAGGTGTTCATGTTTGACGAGCCCACGGCGGGCATGAGCGTGGACGAAGCGCCGGTGATCCTGAACCTGATCCGCAACCTCAAGGCGGACAAGACCAAAACCATTCTGCTGGTGGAGCACAAGATGGACGTGGTGCGCGAACTGTCGGACCGCATCATCGTGCTGCACAACGGCGAACTCGTGGCCGACGGCGAGCCCGCTGCGGTGATTGCCTCGCCGGTGGTACAGCAAGCCTACCTGGGCATCAACCCGGAAGAAGAGGTGGACGCATGACGGCCCCGTTGCTCACGCTGGAAGGGGTGCATACCCACATCGGCGCGTATCACATCCTGCACGGCGTGAACCTCACCGTACCCAAGAGCGAGCTCACCATGTTGCTCGGCCGCAATGGCGCCGGAAAGAGCACGACGCTGCGCACCATCATGGGCTTGTGGCATGCGAGCCAGGGCAGGGTGGTGCTCGACGGACAGGACATCACGCAGCGCCCCACGCCCGATATTGCCCACAGCGGTGTGGCCTACGTGCCCGAGAGCATGGGCATTTTTTCCGACCTGTCGGTGAAAGAAAACATGCTGCTGGCCGCCCGCGGCGCGCGCACGCTGGACGACATCGACACGGCGCGGCTGGAGTGGATTTTCGGCCTGTTTCCGGCCATCAAGAAATTCTGGAACCACCCTGCAGGCAAGCTCAGCGGTGGGCAAAAACAGATGCTGGCAGTGTCCCGCGCCATTGTTGAACCTCGCCAATTGCTGCTGATCGACGAGCCCAGCAAAGGGCTGGCACCCGCCATCATTCAAAACATGATTGAAGCCTTTCGCCAGCTCAAGGCGGCACAGACCACGATCTTGCTGGTGGAGCAGAACTTCAACTTCGCCAAACAGCTGGGCGACTCGGTGGCCGTGATGGACGACGGGCGCGTGGTGCACAGCGGCAGCATGGCCGAACTGGCGGCGGACGAATCGCTGCAATCGAAATTGTTGGGCCTTTCACTTGGAGCGCATCAATGACTCCCCACGCTCATAACTTCGTGAATTCGCTGCCCCTCCGGGAGGGGCTGGCCTCCCTTGGGGCGGCCCGGCGGGAGGACCATCTATGACCAACCTTAAAGAACTCGACTGGAAGCCCATGGCCTTGGTGCCGGTGCTGGCGCTGATCGCCTTGCCGCTCACCGGCAGCGCCTCGACCTGGCTCACGCTCACCGTAGCGGGCCTGGCCATGGGCATGATCATCTTCATCATCGCCTCGGGCCTGACGCTGGTGTTTGGCTTGATGGATGTGCTGAACTTTGGCCATGGCGTGTTCATCGCGCTGGGTGCCTTCGTGGCCACAACGGTACTGGCCAGCATGGGCAGCTACACGACGGCCGACAGCCTGTGGCTGAACCTGATGGCGCTGTTCCCCGCAATGCTGGCCGCGATGGCGGTGGCGGGTGCGGTGGGGCTGGTGTTCGAGCGGGTGATCATTCGTCCGGTCTACGGCATGCATCTGAAGCAGATCCTGATCACCATGGGCGGCATGATCATCGGCGAAGAGCTGATCAAGGTGATCTGGGGCCCGCAGCAGATTCCGCTGCCGCTGCCCGAAGCACTGCGCGGCTCGCTGATCTTTGGCGATGCAGCGGTGGAGAAGTACCGCATCCTGGCGGTGCTGGTGGGCACAGCGGTGTTCGCCGCCATGGTCTGGACACTGAACAGCACCAAGGTTGGCCTGTTGATTCGCGCCGGCGTGCAAGACCGGGAAATGGTCGAGTCGCTGGGTTACCGCATCAGGCGCCTGTTTGTGGGCGTGTTCGTGGTGGGCAGCGGGCTGGCGGGTCTGGGCGGCGTGATGTGGGGCTTGTACCAGCAAAGCGTGATCCCGCAGATGGGCGCGCAGGTCAACGTGTTGATCTTCATTGTCATCATCATCGGCGGCCTGGGCTCCACGCTGGGCGCGCTGATCGGCGCCTTGCTGGTGGGGCTGATGGCGAACTACACCGGCTTCCTGGTGCCCAAGGTGGCGATGTTCTCCAACATCGCGCTGATGGTGGCGATCCTGCTCTGGCGCCCGCAGGGCGTCTATCCAGTCACGTCTCGATGAACAGGAGCGCACCATGATCCGACGACTCCTTTCCAACGACCTGCCGCGCAGCCGATGGCTTGCCGCCTTGCTGGTGGTTCTTTTTCTGGGCCTGGCTTTCGCGCCGTTCCTGTTCCCGGGCGTCAAGGCGCTCAACGTGGCGGCCAAGGTGCTGATTTTTGTCGCGCTGGTGGCGAGCTTCGACTTGTTGCTGGGCTACACCGGCATCGTGAGCTTTGCGCACACCATGTTCTTCGGCATCGGTGCCTATGGCGTGGCGATTGCCATGTCGTCGGTCGAAGAGCCTACCTGGGGCGCGCTGGCGCTGGGCGTGGGCGCGGCCTTGCTGGTGTCTTTGCTGCTGTCGTTGGTGATCGGCCTCTTTTCGCTGAGGGTCAAGGCGATCTTTTTTGCCATGATCACGCTCGCCGTGGCCTCCGCTTTTCTCACACTGGCCTCTCAGCTCTCGGCGTTCACCGGCGGTGAGGATGGTTTGAGCTTCTCGGTGCCCGAGTTGCTGTCGCCTTCCTTTGAACTCGCCGAAGACCCCATCGAAACGCCCTTGGGCGAGGTCTACCTGGACGGCAAACTGATCAGCTACTACCTGCTGTTCGGCGCGGTGACGGCGATTTTCCTGACCATTCTTCGCATCGTGAACTCGCCGTTCGGCCGTGTGCTGCTGGCGATTCGCGAGAACGACTTCCGGGCTGAGGCGCTCGGTTACCGCACCGTCATTTACCGAACGCTGTCCAACGTGCTTTCGGCGCTGTTCGCCACGCTGGCGGGCTGCCTGCTCGCGCTCTGGATCCGCTACAACGGGCCGGATACCTCGCTGTCCTTCGAGATCATGATCGACGTGTTGCTCATCGTGGTGATCGGCGGCATGGGCACGGTGTACGGCGCTTTGATCGGCAGTGTGTTGTTCGTGCTGGCGCAGAGTTACCTGCAAGACCTGCTGCGCGCTGCGGGCAACGCCACCGAGGGCATTCCGCTGTTGTCGGCGTTGCTCACGCCCGACCGCTGGCTGCTCTGGCTGGGCGTGTTGTTTGTGCTCTCGGTGTATTACTTTCCCGCCGGGATCGTGGGCAAGCTGCGCGAGCGCGCGGTCTTGGCACGATTGAAAAGACTGAAAGGGGCTGCGCCATGAACACGCCATTGAACAAGTTGTCGAGCACGCCTGTGTCACGCTATCTGCAGTGCGCAGGCCGCGAGATCCATTTCATGGACTGGGCGCCGGCGCCCGGTGTGCCCGAGGCGCCCACGGTGATCGCCTGGCACGGCCTGGCGCGCACCGGGCGCGACATGGACGCGCTCGCCGCCCACCTCAGCGCGCTGGGCCACCGCGTGATTTGCCCCGACACAATCGGGCGCGGCTTGTCGCAATGGAGCCCTGAGCCTGAAACCGAATACTGCCTGGCCTTTTACGCCCGCATCGCGGTCGACCTGGTGACCCAGCTCCAGCTGGCGCAGTTTCACTGGGTAGGCACTTCCATGGGGGGCGCCATCGGCATGGTTTGCGCCGCAGGGCCACTCAAGGGCCGCATTCAGCGCCTGGTGCTCAACGACATCGGCCCCCAGTTGGCCGCGCCAGCGATCGAGCGCATCCGTTCCTATGCGGGCAACCCGGCGTCGTTCGCCACGGTGGGGGAACTCGAACAGTACTTCCGCACGGTTTACAAGCCCTATGGCCATCTGACCGACGCGCAATGGACGCTGCTCACCGAAAGCTCCACGCGCCGCCTGCCCAACGGTTGGGTCACGCCTCACTACGACCCCGCCATGGTGATGCAGTTCACCCAGCATCCCGATGACTACGCGCTGTGGGATGACTACGACCGCATCGACGTGCCCGTGCTCTGTCTGCGCGGGGCAGACTCAGACTTGTTGTTGGTGGAAACGGCCGAGGCCATGCGCGACCGCGGGCCGCGCGCGCTGGTGGTCACCATGGAAGGTTGCGGCCATGCGCCAGCCCTCAACGTATCTGAGCAACTGTCGCTGGTGCAGCGGTTTCTGGGCGGCGCCTGAGCGCGGGCCCATTTCAGGCCGTCTCGGGTTCTGGCTCAGGCTCTGGCAGGGCCACCGTGTCGTCGGTGGAGAACTGGTAGTCCTTGAACACGTGTTCGGCCGTGAGCAGCTGGTAAGTGCCGTCGGGGTAGCGGCGCGAGGTGTCTTTGAGGCGCCATCCATTCTGGCCGACGGTCCAGACATCGAAGTTGCGCATGTGGGTGCACAGACAGGTTTTGTCTTTCACCGAAATCCGCTTCTCGCCGGGGTGCAGCGCCAGCTCCCGGTTGTAGGAGGTCACATAGGCGCACTTGCCGTTCGCGTCCAGCAGGTAGCCGTAAGCTTCGCAATTGGGGCGAATGCCGTCGCCAATACCGGGGCTGGCCTTGATCATGCGCATCGGGTACCCCGTGGGCGAGATCTCGTTGACTTCGAGGTCGTCTTCGTTGGCCTTGAAGTATTCCTGCTTGATGTCGTCGGGCAGGCCACACTCTTTCGTCACGGTGAAGCGCGTGGCCACCTGAACGCCTGAGGCGCCGAGCTCCATGAAGCGCACGGCGTCGGAACCGGTGAAAATACCGCCGGCAGCGATCACCGGAATGTCCAGCCCCTCGGCCTTCATCCAGGCCACGATTTCGCTCACGATGGTCGCCAGGTCGTATTCGGCCCAGTCCATGCCGAAGCCCAGGTGGCCCCCGGCCAACGGGCCTTCGACCACCACGTAGTCGGGGTTGCGGTCCAGACGGCTGTTTTTCTTCAGGAAGAGCTGCAGGGCCCGGACCGACGAGACGATGATGCCGATCTTGGCCTCGCGAAAACGAGGGTGGTCGGCAATCAGAGTCATCGAGCCCAGATGCAGGCCGGCGGCCAGCGTGATGCCGTCAATGCCCGCATCAAGAGCGGAAGACATGCGCACCTTCAGGGTCTCCTTGGGCGCGTTCATGGTCAGCTTTTCCATGCAGTTGATGAAGATCAGGCCGTTGCCCGTCTTGCGCGCCATGGTCTTTTCCACGTGCATGCGCGTGGCTTCGGCCAGATGCTCCAGATCAAACTTCACCGCCGACTTGTCTTCGGACGCCACGTTGTACTGGTATTGCTTCTGCTTGGCCTTGACGAACTTCGTCTTGTAGCGGCGGTCGGTCACGGTTTTCACCATGGCATCGCTGATGTGGCCCACGCCACCCAGCCGCGCCGCGACCAAGGCCAGGTCGGTCGATGAAATGTCCACGCCCATGCCGCCGATCATGATCGGCACCAGTTCATGGGCGCCCATGCGCATGCGGTAGTCGTCCAGTTGTCTCTTCATGTGTCTTGAGTTTCCAATAACGTCATGCCAAGCTTAACCGCTGAGGGGGCAGGGATGACCCCCATAGACGCGTGGGTACCGTGGTTTTGTACCTGCGTCGGCTCTTCAGCTGTAGACGGCTATTTTCAGGCAAGTCTGTGACAGTATCGCTGGCCGCTTGCAGAGTCCTTGCGACAGGTCAACCCATGACGCGCTGGTGAGCGATAGGCTATGGGTATTCCCGCTATTTCAGGAGCCCGTCCCATGAGCGAAAACGCCAGCGTCACCATCACCCGCCAGTCGGGTTACCAGTTTCTGGTCGATTTTGGGCACGATCTGGTGCCGCTCTTGGCCGATGAGCCCGCGCCGTTGGGCGAAGGCACCGGCCCGGCGCCGGACCACATGCTGCTCGCCGCCGTCGCCAACTGCCTGAGCGCCAGCCTGTTGTTTGCCTTGCAGAAATTCAAACAAGACCCCGGCACTCTGGTGGCCACGGCCACGCCTGTCATGGGGCGGAACGCCGACAAGCGCCTGCGCATCGAGGCCATCAACGTGAAACTGGCACTGGGGCAGCCGGCTGCTGCTCTGGAGCACCTGGACCGGGTGCTGGATCAGTTCGAGGCGTTTTGCACCGTGTCGATGAGTGTGCGCGAGGGCATCGCGATCAACGTGCAGGTGCAGGATGGGGCAGGGGTGGTGATCAAGGGGTGATCGGCTGTTTCCATTTCATATGGATCAACAAAGCGATGTCGCTCAGCGGAACTTCCACCCAGCGATCATTTCAGTGTTGTAGGCCGTAAAAAACCGTTCCCACAAATCTGGCGCTCCGAACCTGACATGGCGTTGGGCAAGAATGTAGGCCAACTGTGCGGTTGCTCCGAACGCCATCATGGCTAGGAGGAGAATCCATTTGGTCGAGTCGCTGACCATTTTGGAGAGCCTCAGCTTGAATTCAGGCTGAAGCCGTCCACACCTTCACCGTCTGCATCCCCAGCCCGGTCAGCAGCAGCGAGCCGAACACATGCAGGCTGGCCGTGCCTGCCGCCAGCAACCACCGTCCATGCTGCAGCATGCTGACCACTTCCACAGAGAAGGTGGAGAAGGTGGTCAAAGCGCCCAGGAAGCCGGTGACGATGGCGAGGCGCCAGGCGGGGTCGATCTGGGTCTGGTTCTGGAAATAGACCACCGCCGCGCCGATGATGTAGGCGCCGACCCAGTTGGCGATCAGCGTGCCCCAGGGGAGCAGGGCGTGACCGTGGTTGAACCACAGGGCCAGCCGCCAGCGCGCCAGGGCACCTATCGAGGCGCCGAGACAGATGGCGATGGCTGCGGGCATGTTGGCTGGGCCTTATAGCGTCAAGCCATCAAAAGGGCGCTTCGCCTTCGCCTACGGCGGTGACGGATTCACCGTGGGGGCGGCCGGTGCTGCCGGATTCGCCGTTTGAGGGGCCGACAGTCCCAATCGGCATTTCGCCGAATGCAATCTCGCCGCCGAGTGCCTCGATCAGTTCGGGGATGAGCTTTTGCAGTTCGCCGGTGCTCAGCGCCACGTCGGTGTCGAAGCCGCTTTCGTCGTCCACAGCGCGGTCGTCGAACACGCCTTCCAGGAAGGCGATCTTTTTCAGTTGCATGGACTCGGTGAGCATGAAGCCGATGCGGCCTTCCCAGCTCATGGCCAGCTTGGTGGGCAGCTTGCCCTCGGTGATGTGTTTGCGCACCTCGTCGGTGGCGAGGTTGTGGCGGGTGAATTTGACGACACTTTTTTCTTCGTCACCCGATTTCAGCTCGCATTCGCGCTCCACATTGAAGCCCTTGGGCCATTCGTCTGGCGATTCTGCCGACAACCAGTTGGTCATGGACGTTTGCGGCGTCACGGCGGTCTGCAGCAGGGTGATGCTCAGGTCGTTGAAGGCGGCGACCAGCGAGGTCACGATTTCGTCGACCTTGCTCTGGCTGCTGGCGTCGGTGATGAGCAGGTTGTTGGCCTGGTCAATCCATACCCACACGCTGCCGCGGCGCGGGAAGGCCATGGGCAGCAAGGCCATCAGCGCGTCTTCGCGCAGTTCCTTGGTTTCTTTTTTGCCAGGTTTGCGGCCAGTGGTGGATTCGATGTGGTCGGCTTCTTCCTGCGCTTTTTCGCGCACGATGTCACCTGGCACGGCCTTGGTTTCCATCACGAATTTCAGGATGCGCTGACCTGCCACCGACTCGACCAAGGGGCCGTGGGCTTCGCCGCGGGGCTCGACCCAGCCCACCGATTTGTCTTGAGAGGCCCCGCAGGGCACAAAACGTTGCGCGTCGAGCGCGGCTTCCATGGCCTCCAGCGTCGGGGCCCAGCCGGGCGCGATGCGGTAGACGGTCACATTCTTGAACACAGATTTCCTTTGATGGCTTGCCAGGGCACTTTCCAATGAAGTGCAATCGGTCGATCTTAGAGGATCAGAAGGGGTGTTTGCTCACATGGTCTGCTATCGCGGCCATGAGGTGGCGTGTGGTCACCTGTGCGGCCTTCAATGCTTGCAGTCAGCCGGGATCGTGGGAGCCGGCCACGCTAAGCGGTGACGGCGTCAGGTAGGACCGAAGCGTCCGTTGAGATGCAACCCAGCGTTGGGTTTTGAATGTATACCGCCAGGCCGCCAGTGCCGCCCCCTGGGGGGCGCCGAAGGCGACGCGGGGGGTCACAATTCCTCCACCCGTCGCGCCGGATAGCTGTCCCAACTCTGGCAACCGGGGCATTGCCAGAAGTGCTGACGGGCTTCGAAGCCACAGGCCGCGCATCGGTAGCGCTTGAGCGGGTTGCTGGCATGCTCCAGGGCCTTGATCACCTTCGCCTGTGCATCCGGGTTGGACAGGGTTTCACCGCTGAGCCACTGTGTGGCGATCACCAGAGACGGTTCTCGGTCGAGGTGGGACAAGTAGCGTGCCCGCGCGGTGGCAGCGTCGGGGGCGAGCTTTGCCAGGGCTTCGGTGATGTCCAGCGAAGGCGCATGCTCGTGGGCCGCTTGCAACAAGGCCGCTGCTTCACTTTCCTTGTGCAGATGTTTGGCAAGCTCGACCATGGAGGCCGCGGCCAGCGGCAGGCCTTGAGGCGCCTTGTCGACCAGTTGCTGCAGCGCCTTGTAGGCGCCGGCGGGGTCGCCTGTCTGTGCCTTCAAGGAGGCTGTGGCCAACCAGGGGCGGGCCAGTTGAGGCGCCTTGCTGACAGCCTCTGCCAACAGCGCCATGGCCCTGACGGTGTCGCCGCTGGCGCGCGCAAGGTCTGACTCTTCGCAAAGGTAGTGGGCCAGGCGCGGGGTGAAGCTCCCTTGTTGGGCGTCTTCCAGTTTTTGGGCCACCGCTTGCGCACGCGGCCAGTCGCGGGATCGCTCATAGATCGACAGCAAGGCCAGAAGGGCCTCGCCTTCAAAAGCCGATCCATCAAGTTTGCTCAGTGCGGCCTCAGCCCGGTCGAGCAGGCCGGCCTTGAGAAAGTCCATGGCCAGCGCATGCTGGGCACGGTCGCGGTCTTTCTGGTTGATGTCGGCGCGGGCGAGCAGGTGTTCGTGTACGCGGACTGCGCGATCGTAGTCGCCGCGACGGCGAAACAGGTTGCCCAGCGCGAAATGCAGTTCGGCGGTGTCCGGGTCGCCTTGTACGGCCTCGATGAAGGCATCGATTGCTTGGTCCTGTTGCTCGTTGAGCAGGTGGTTCAAGCCTCGAAAATAGGCCTTGGGCGTTTGCCGGCTCTCCATGCGCCATTGGCGCAAGTCAAGTCTTGAGGCCACCCAGCCCAGGGCGAAGGCCAGCGGCAAGCCCCAAAGCAGCCATGTGAAGTCGATATCCATGGCTAGGCCCGGGTCAAAGTGTTGGCGAAGAGGCCACGGAAGTGTCCAGCGCAGTGTTTGGACTTTCGGAAGCTTGGGCGACGGTCTTGGTCGCGGCCGCTCGAGACTTTCGTGCGCGCAGCCAGAGCGGCAGCATCACAAAGACCCCCAGGCAGACACCCAGCAGCAATGCGATGAACAAGGCCAGCACGAGAGGCACTTGCCATTGCGCGCCGAAGAACAGGTGCACGGTGATTGCTGACTGGTTGTTCAGTGCGAAAGCAAACAGTACAAAAAAAATGGCTGCGTTGAGCAGCCACATCAGATATTTCACGTCATTCCCTCTGTGGTGGATCGATTGTAGCGATCACCAGCATTCATTCAAGGCGTTGACGCTGACTGCAGAGTTTCACGTTTGAGAATCTCGGCCGTCCTGGCATCTACCTGCTCGCGCAAGGCCTTGCCCGGCTTGAAATGTGGCACACGCTTTTCCGGAATCATCACACTTTCGCCAGAACGTGGGTTGCGCCCCATGCGAGGAGCGCGGTGATTGACAGAGAAGCTGCCAAATCCACGGATTTCGATGCGGTGCCCCTTGACCAACGCATCGCCCATGGCGTCGAGAATAGCCTTGACGGCAAACTCGGCATCGCGTTGGGTGAGTTGGCTGAATCGGGCCGCAAGGGCCTCGACGAGATCGGAACGGGTCATCGTTGTCGTTGAAAACTGGAGGAGCCAATGAAATTGCCGCCGGGCAACCCAAAGACGCTTGAACGCGTCTTTGGGCCGCCCTGCGGCAAAGCCCGCTGATGGATCAGTTGTTGTTGTCCAACTTGGCGCGCAGCAATGCGCCCAGGCTGGTGGTGCCGGCGTTTTCACGCGAAGACTGCTGGCTCAGGGTCGACATGGCTTCTTGCTGGTCCACAGCGTCTTTGGCCTTGATCGACAACTGGATGTTGCGGGTCTTGCGGTCCACGTTCATCACCACGGTGGTGACTTCGTCGCCTTCTTTCAGCACATTGCGCGCATCTTCCACGCGGTCCTGGCTGATTTCGGAGGCGCGCAGGTAACCCAGCACTTCTTCGCCCAGATCGATCTCGGCGCCCTTGGCGTCCACGGTCTTGACCTTGCCGGTCACCACAGAACCCTTGTCGTGAATCGACACGAAGGTGGTGAACGGGTCGCCATCCAGCTGCTTGATGCCCAGGGAGATGCGCTCGCGCTCGACGTCGATCGCCAACACGATGGCATCCACTTCCTGGCCCTTCTTGAAGTTGCGCACAGCGGCTTCGCCGGGCTCATTCCAGGACAGGTCAGACAGGTGCACCAGGCCGTCGATACCGGCAGCCAGACCCACGAACACGCCGAAGTCTGTAATCGACTTGATCGGGCCCTTGACGCGATCACCGCGCTTGGTCTGCTCGGCGAACTCGTGCCATGGATTGGCACGGCACTGCTTCATGCCCAGGGAGATGCGGCGCTTGTCTTCGTCGATGTCCAACACCATGACTTCGACTTCGTCACCCAGCGACACGAGCTTGGAAGGTGCAACGTTCTTGTTGGTCCAGTCCATTTCGGAGACGTGCACCAAACCTTCGATACCTGGCTCGAGTTCAACGAATGCACCGTAGTCGGCGATGTTGGTGATCTTGCCGAACATGCGCGTGCTCTGTGGGTAGCGGCGGGCCACACCCATCCAAGGATCGTCACCCATTTGCTTCAGACCCAGAGAAACGCGGTGCTTCTCGGTGTCGAATTTCAGGATTTTGGCGGTGATTTCCTGGCCGGCGGTCACCACTTCAGATGGGTGGCGCACGCGGCGCCATGCCATGTCCGTGATGTGCAGCAGACCGTCAATACCGCCCAAGTCCACGAACGCACCGTATTCGGTGATGTTCTTGACCACGCCGTTGACGATGGCGCCTTCTTTCAGGGTTTCCATCAGCTTGGCGCGCTCTTCGCCCATCGAGGCTTCCACCACGGCACGGCGGCTCAACACCACGTTGTTGCGCTTGCGATCGAGCTTGATGACCTTGAATTCCAGGGTCTTGTTCTCGTAGGGAGAGAGGTCTTTGGTAGGACGGCTGTCCACCAGCGAACCAGGCAAGAATGCGCTGATGCCGTTGACCATGACCTTCAGGCCGCCCTTGACCTTGTTGGAGGTCGTACCGGTGACGAAATCGCCGGATTCCAGAGCTTTTTCCAGAGCCATCCACGATGCGAGGCGTTTGGCCTTGTCGCGCGACAGCAGCGTGTCACCAAAGCCGTTTTCAACGGAGTCGATGGCCACAGAGACGAAATCGCCCACTTGAACTTCGAGTTCACCCTGGTCGTTCTTGAATTCAGCCAGAGGCACGTAGGCTTCCGACTTCAGACCGGCGTTGACCACCACGTGGCTGTGTTCGATACGAACGACTTCAGCAGTGATGACTTCGCCCGAGCGCATTTCAGCGCGTTTCAGGGACTCTTCAAAGAGGGCGGCAAAAGATTCAGACATTGAGTTTCCTAAACCATCTTCGCGTCGGGACGGACCGGCTCTCAAAGAGCTCAGCACGAGGGAAACGACGGAGAAAACGGTGTTGACGTTGCGGTGCGAAGCACCACGGGGTTAAGTGAAAAGAACCTTCCGGCCTGCGGGTCGAGAACACCCGGCTGTGCCTTCGGGGCCATCAAAAGTGGCGCTTCTGTCGCCTGACTTCGTTGCCGAAATCAGTTGCCAGGAAACGCCGATTGGCTTTGCCACCAACCCAAGACTTGCTTGACCGATTGCTCGACGTCAAGTGCAGAATTGTCCAGTTGCAAAGCATCTTCAGCAGGTTTGAGTGGCGCATGCGTTCGAGATGAGTCTCGTAAGTCACGGGCAACCAGATCCGCCAAAAGACTGTCGATATTAGCAGCATTTCCCTTTGAAATCAATTGCTTATAACGTCTTTGGGCCCTTTGTTCGGCACTGGCGGTGAGAAATACCTTGAGTGGGGCTCCCGGAAAAATCACGGTTCCCATGTCCCGCCCATCGGCGACCAGGCCCGGCAAGCGCCGAAAGCCGTGTTGCAGTTGCAGCAGGGCCGCTCTGACTTGTGGGATTGCCGAGACCCGCGAAGCCGCCATGCCGGCCGACTCGGTGCGCAGGGCATCGCTCACGTCTTGACCGTCAAGATAGGTTTGATGGCCTTCGAAACGCACATTCATGGCGGCGGCGAGCTCGCCCAGGCGGCGGGCTTGGGCGGGCTCTTTCAGGGTCTGATCGTCGGTTGACAACCCTTTCTTATCGGCGGCAAGTCCGACCAGCCTGTACAGCGCGCCCGAATCGAGCAGGTGGTAGCCCAGGCGATCGGCGATTTCGCTGGCCAGTGTGCCTTTGCCTGAGGCGGTGGGGCCATCCACGCAAATCACGGGAATCCGTTGCGGGGCGGTTTCACAAACCTGAAAGAGTGCTTCAAAGTAGTCGGGAAACGTCTTTGCAACGCATTTGGGGTCTTCGATTCGAACCGGCAAGCCCGCCGGGTTGAATGCGGCGAGGGAAAAACACATGGCGACGCGGTGGTCGTCATAGGTGTGAATCGAGGCCGCCCGCCAGCTCTCCGGGTTGGGCGGGGGCGTGATCCGGATGAAATCTGGGCCTTCTTCGATCGTTGCGCCAAGCTTGCGGCCCTCGTTGGCCATGGCCGCAATGCGGTCGGTTTCCTTGACGCGCCAGCTGGCGATATTGCGCAGCGTTGTGGTGCCGTCGGCATACAGTGCCATTACCGCCAGGGTCATGGCCGCATCGGGTATGTGGTTGCAGTCAAGATCCACGGCCTTGAGTGGCCAGGCGCCACGCCGAATGTGCAGCCGGTTGGCCTCGCCTGTGATCTCGGCGCCCATCAGGCGCGCGGCTTCCACGAACCGTATGTCACCCTGAATCGAGGCCAGCCCCACGCCCTCGATGGTGATGCCGTTGGCGATGGCTGTGGGTGGCGCCAAGGCACCCAGGGCGATAAAGTAGCTGGCCGACGAGGCGTCGCCCTCCACGGCGATTTCACCAGGCGAGCGGTAGCGGCTGCCAGCGGGAATCACGAAGCGCGAAGCGCCTTCTTCACGGATGTGCAGGCCGAACTTGCCGAGCAGTTTGAGGGTGATGTCGATGTAGGGGCGCGATATGAGCTCTCCCACAACTTCAATGACCACGTCTTGCTCCGTCGCCACCAGAGGCAATGCGAGCAAAAGGGCGGTCAGGAACTGGCTGGATACATCGCCTCGAACGCGGATGGGTGCATCCAGCATCAGCGGGTGAATCAGGCCATCGCCCAGCCGCAGTGGCGGGAAACCATCGTTGCCCAAGTACGACACGGGGCAGCCGAGTTGTCGCAGGGCTTCCACCAGGTCGCCGATAGGGCGCTCGTGCATGCGTGGCACGCCGCTCAGTTCAAACTGTGCACCCTGCGTCGAGGCCAAGAGGCCCAGCGCGGCCGAAAGCGGGCGCATGGCCGTGCCCGCATTGCCCAGGAAAAGGTCTGTCTGTTTGATTCTGAGCTGTCCGCCCAGGCCCTGTATGCGCAGCTGCCCATTGGCCAGTGGTTCTACGCCACAGTCCAGTTGGCGCAGCGCCTGCAGCATGACCCGTGTGTCATCTGAGTCAAGCAAGTCGGAAATCGTGGTGACGCCCTCGCTCAGGGCTGCCAGCAGAAGCACGCGATTGGAAATACTTTTGGAACCGGGCAGGTGAACCGTTCCACTGGCACCGGTCAGGGGTGGAATATCGAGAAATTCGGTGGTGTACATGCGGCTTTGAGCGCGGGTGAAGCCCGCGACGAATGCGGTGAAATCAGCCCTTGAGCTTGCTGCCTATGCGCCAACGGGAGCGCGCTTTGCTGGCCTCACCGATGAGGGACTCCAGCTTGTCGGCATCGGTGTTGGTGAGCGCCAATTCCAGTGCGTGGAGCGCACGCTGAAAGTGCCTGGACTGGGCCATCAGCTCTTCTCTGTTTGACAAGAGAATGTCGCGCCAAACCTGGGGGTCGCTCGCAGCAATGCGGGAAAAGTCGCGAAAACCGGGGCCTGCCAGTGAAAGGAAGTCCTCTGACGCCTGCTGTCCCTTGATGGCGTTCATCAAGGCGAAAGCGATCAGGTGGGGTAGGTGGCTGACGGCCGCGTAGGCGGCATCGTGTGCTTCGGGCGACATCAGCTTGACCTCGCAGTCCAGGGCCGTCCAGAGTTTCTTGGCCTTCTCAAGCTGGGTGGTCAGCGTGCGCTCGATGGGTGTGAGGATGACCTGGCGGCCCACATACAGATTCACATCAGCATGTTCCACGCCAGAGAGTTCTTTGCCAGCGATGGGGTGGGCAGGCACGAAGATGCCGACATGGTCTTTCAACACGCGCCGGGCGGTATCCACCACGTCGCGCTTGGTTGAACCCACATCCATCACCAGGGTGTCTTTGGTGATGAGGTGGCGAATGGCTTTGAACGTGGCTTCGGTGGCCGAAACGGGCACCGCCAGCAACACCAGGTCGGCGCCGGAGACGGCCAACAGTGCCGATGGGGCCTCGACATCGATGACCCCCATCTGTCGCGCGCGCTCGGTGGTGGAGGGCGATTTGCTGTAACCCACCACGCGTTTGACCAGGCCGGCCCGCTTGAGTGCCAAGGCAAAAGAGCCGCCCATCAGGCCGCAGCCGATCAAGCCGAGTTGCTCAAACATGGGCATTTTTCCAGGAGGTTGGTTTCAGTATGTGCAAGGTCATTCGTTCACTGGATAGGCCCCGAGCACTTTGTAAAAAGCGCAGAGACCTTGCAGCTCCTTGAGGGCCGCGGCCACATTGGGCTGGTTGGGATGACCATTCAAATCGATGTAGAAATAGTATTCCCATTGACCCGATTTGGCTGGGCGAGATTCAAATCGCGTCATGGACACGCCATTGTTCTTCAGCGGCACGAGCAAATCGTGCACTGCGCCTGGCCGGTTGGGTACGGAAACAACCAGGCTGGTGCAGTCGTTGCCGGAGGCCGGTGGCATGGCCATGGTTTGCGGCAGGCTGATGACGGCGAAACGTGTGCGGTTGTAAGCCTCATCCTGCACAGCGTGCGACACGATGTGCAACGCAAATTGACCGGCCGCGCGCTCGCTGGCCAGCGCCGCCCATGCCGGGTTCGTGGCCGCCAGGCGTGCGCCTTCGGCATTGCTCGATACGGCGCGGCGCTCGGCGTTGGGCAGGTGTTGCGTGAGCCAGTTCTGGCACTGGGCCAGTGCCTGCGGATGGGCCATCACCACCTCCACACCTTCCAGCGAGTTCACTTGGCGCAGCAGGTTGTGGCGAATCAGCAGGCTGACCTCGCCTACAACATGAACCGGCGAGCGCAGGAACAGGTCCAGTGAGCGAGCGACAACCCCTTCGGTGGAGTTTTCCATGCCGACCACGCCGTATTGGGCGGTGCCCGCGGCGGTCGCGTGGAACACTTCGTCGAAGTTGGCGCAGTAAATGAGATTGGCTGCGCCACCGAAGAACTCCACAGCCGCCTGTTCGCAGAATGTACCGGCGGGTCCCAGCACCGCCACGCGTTGGGGTGCTTCCAGTGCCAGGCAGGCCGACATGATTTCACGCCATACGGAAGCCACGTGCTGGTTCAGCAGCGGCCCCTGGTTGTTTGCCTGGATCTTTTCAATGACCTGCGCCACCCGGTCGGGGCGGAAGAATGGTGAGCCCTCTGCGCGTTTGATCTCGCCGACTTGTTCCGCTACGCGGGCACGCTGATTCAGCAGGGAAAGTACTTGCTGGTCCAGTGAGTCGATTTGCACCCGCAACTCGGCCAGGGCATCAGATTGGGTCGGTTTCGTCATGGTCTCAGGCCTGCGTCATTTCAAATTCACGCATGTAGCTCACCAATGCTTGAACGCCTTCCAGGGGCATGGCGTTGTAAATACTGGCGCGCATGCCTCCAACAGATTTGTGGCCTTTGAGCTGCAACAGACCCGCTGCCTGCGCACCGCTGAGAAAAGCCTCATTGCGTGCTTCATCGCGCAAAAAGAAGGGTATGTTCATGCGTGAGCGGCAGTCTTTGGCCACCTTGTTTTGGTAGAACTGCGAGTTGTCGATGAAGCTGTACAGAAGCTCCGCCTTGGCTTTGTTCTGTTGTTCGATGGCCGCCACGCCGCTCAAGCCACCCGCTGTCTGGCGTTTGAGCCATTGGAACGTCAGGCCTGCCATGTAGATGGCGTAGGTGGGTGGCGTGTTGTACATCGAACCGTTGTCGGCCACTGTTTTGTAGTCGAACGCGCTGGGGCAGACCGCCAGCGCATGGCCGAGCAGGTCTTCGCGAACCACCACCAGGGTCAAACCGGCTGGCCCCAGGTTTTTCTGGGCGCCGCCGAACGCCAGGCCTACGCGGGACCAGTCCACCGGGCGCGAGGCCACATGGGAGGAAAAGTCGATGACCAATGGCGCGTCGCAGCCCAGGGCCTTGAGGTCCGGCAGCTCGTGAAACTCCACGCCATGGATGGTTTCGTTGCTGCACAGGTGCACGTATTGCGCGTCTTTACCCAGCTTCCAGCTGGCGGGGGTGGGCAATGAGGTGTGCCCATCGGCTTCGTTGCTGGCCGCGATTCGAGCGGTGGCGTACTTGTTGGCTTCCTTGGCCGATTTCTGGCTCCAGCCGCCCGTCACCACAAAATCCACTGCACCCCCTCGGGAGAGGTTCAACGGCACGATGGCATTTTCTGCCAACCCTCCGCCCTGCATGAACAGGATCCGGAACTGGCTGGGTACCGCCAGCAATTCGCGCAAATCGCGTTCGGCGGTTTCGCAGATCGACATGAAGGCTTTGCCACGGTGGCTCATTTCCATCACGCTCATGCCGCTGCCTTGCCAGTCGAGCATTTCCACGGCGGCCAACCGCAACACCGATTCCGGCATCGCGGCAGGGCCTGCTGAGAAGTTATACGGCCGCGTCATGCGGCATCCGTGCCTTCATTGCCCTCAATATCCTCGCCATCTGGCAAGGTTCCTTCGGCGTCCGCCTCCTCGGGGGCTTCTTGCATGTTTGCGTCGTTTTCCACAATGCGCTGCAAACCGGAGAGCTCAGATCCATCGTCCAGAGCGATCAGTGTGACGCCTTGGGTCGCACGGCCCATTTCGCGGATTTCACTGACCCGTGTACGCACCAAAACGCCCGTGTCGGTAATCAGCATGATCTGGTCTTCGCTGCGGGCCAGTGTTGCGGCAACAACCTTGCCGTTGCGCTCGCTTTGCTGGATCGCGATCATGCCTTTGGTGCCGCGGCCATGGCGGGTGTATTCGCTGATGGGTGTGCGCTTGCCGTAGCCGTTGATGGTCGCGGTGAGCACGCTTTGCTCTTCGTCTTCGGCCACCAGCATGGCGATCACGCTTTGGGTGTCGTCGATGGCCATGCCACGCACGCCGCGTGCATTGCGGCCCATGGGGCGCACATCGTTTTCATCGAAGCGCACCGCTTTGCCACCGTCGCTGAACAGCATCACATCGTGCTGGCCGTCGGTGAGGGCTGCCCCGATCAGGAAATCGCCCTCATCAAGGCCCACGGCAATGATGCCGGCCTTGCGCGGATTGCTGAAGTCGGAGAGAGGGGTCTTCTTCACCGTGCCCATGCTTGTGGCCATGAACACATACTGGTCTTCGGGGAACTTGCGCGCTTCACCGGTCAGCGCCAGGACCACGTTGATCTTTTCGCCTTCATCCAGTGGGAACATGTTGACGATGGGGCGGCCGCGCGATCCGCGCGAACCTGCCGGCACCTCCCAGACTTTGAGCCAGTACAGGCGACCGCGGTTGGAGAAGCACAGGATGTAGTCGTGTGTGTTCGCAATGAAGAGCTGGTCGATCCAGTCGTCTTCTTTGGTCGCCGTGGCCTGCTTGCCGCGACCGCCGCGCTTTTGCGAGCGGTATTCGGAGAGTGGCTGGCTCTTGATGTAGCCGCTGTGGCTGAGCGTGACCACCATGTCGGTGGGCGTGATCAGGTCTTCGGTGGACAGGTCCTGGGCACTGTGTTCGATTTCGCTGCGGCGGGCGCCGAGCTTGGTCTGACCGAATTCGGTCTTCACCTCAACCAGTTCTTCGCCAATGATGGTGGACACACGCTCGGGCTTGGACAGGATGTCGAGCAGATCGTCGATCACGCTCATGACTTCCTTGTACTCGGCGACGATTTTGTCTTGCTCGAGACCGGTCAGGCGCTGCAGACGCATTTGCAGAATTTCCTGCGCCTGCGTTTCGGAAAGGCGGTACAGGCCGTCACTGCCCATGCCGAATTCGCGTTCAAGGCCATCCGGGCGGTAGTCGTCGGCGTTGATGGTGCCGCCGTCGGCCTTGGCGCGGGTGAGCATTTCCCGCACCAGGGCACTGTCCCAGCTGCGGGTCATCAGCTCGGCCTTGGCAACTGGCGGCGTGGGCGACTCGCGGATGATCTTGATGAAGTCATCGATGTTGGCCAGGGCAACAGCCAGACCTTCCAGCACATGGCCGCGCTCGCGGGCTTTGCGCAGGTTGAACACCGTGCGGCGGGTGACCACTTCGCGGCGGTGTTCCAGGAACACCTGAATCAGGTCCTTCAGGTTGCACAACTTGGGCTGGCCGTCGATCAGGGCCACCATGTTGATACCGAAGGTGTCTTGCAGCTGGGTTTGCTTGTAGAGATTGTTGAGAATCACCTCTGGCACTTCGCCGCGCTTGAGCTCGATCACCAGACGCATGCCCGATTTGTCGGACTCGTCCTGGATGTGGCTGATGCCTTCGATTTTCTTTTCGTGCACCAGCTCGGCGATGCGCTCTTGCAGGGTCTTCTTGTTGACCTGGTAGGGCAGCTCGTCAACGATGATGGACTGACGTTGCCCCTTGTCGATGTCCTCAAAGTGGCACTTGGCGCGCATCACCACGCGGCCACGGCCCGTGCGGTAGCCGTCTTTCACGCCGTTCATGCCGTAAATGATGCCGGCCGTTGGGAAGTCGGGTGCCGGAATGATTTCCATCAATTCGTCGATGGATGCCTCCGGGTTTTTGAGCAGGTGCAAACAGGCGTGGATGGCCTCGTTCAGGTTGTGGGGCGGGATGTTGGTCGCCATGCCCACCGCGATGCCACCAGAGCCGTTGACCAACAAGTTGGGAAAGCGGGCGGGCATCACCAGCGGCTCTTTTTCCGAACCGTCGTAGTTGGGCCCAAAATTCACGGTTTCCTTGTCGAGATCGGCCAGCAATTCGTGCGCAATCTTGGACATGCGAATTTCGGTGTACCGCATGGCAGCGGCATTGTCGCCGTCCACCGAACCGAAGTTGCCCTGACCGTCGACCAACATGTGGCGCAAGGAAAAGTCTTGCGCCATGCGAACGATGGTGTCGTACACAGCGCTGTCACCATGTGGGTGGTATTTACCGATCACGTCACCCACGATACGGGCGGACTTTTTATAGGGCCGGTTCCAGTCGTTGTTGAGTTCGTGCATGGCGAACAGCACCCGTCGGTGTACCGGCTTCAAACCGTCTCGGGCATCGGGCAGTGCCCTGCCCACGATCACGCTCATGGCGTAGTCGAGGTAGCTGCGGCGCATCTCCTCTTCCAGGCTGATAGGCAGTGTTTCTTTGGCGAACTGAGTCATGGGCGGTGGTGTAAGTTGGCAGCAAAAGCCCGAAGGCAACCGCCTATTTTAGGCTGGTAGCGAAAAAGGCTCTCAGGGCGCTTTTGTTGCTGTCGAGCAACGAGCCTTGGAAACCGTAACTTCGGCTGACCTATCAGCGACGGCTGTTAAGCGGTGAATAGCGGGCTTGTGGCACAATAAATTCAGCGTTTCTAGTGGTGGTCACTTCAAGCGTCAATGTTGAGAACCAGCCGTTATGCGGCTTACACCAAGAGGAAATCCATGAAAAATCTGAACAAAGTGGCAATTCTGTTTGCGTCCGCCACCTTGGCTACGGCTGTTTTGGCTGCACCATCGGGCGGCACCGACACCAACGACAACTGGCGCAGTGCCCATGGCAATCTGCAGTGGAAGAACGGTGATGGCTCTCTGTGCTGGCGTGATGCTGGCTGGACGCCTGCTACCGCCGCGAAGGGCTGCGATGGAGCGATCGTTCCCGCAGAACCAGCACCAGCCCCAGCGCCTGCAGCAGCACCCGCTCCTGCACCTGCTCCCGCTGCTGCACCAGCCGCAGCACCTGCCGCAGCCGCAGCACCTGCCAAAGTTACCTACGCAGCTGATGCGTTTTTTGACTTCGACAAAGCCGTGCTCAAGCCAGAAGGCAAAGCCAAATTGGCCGATCTGGCTGACAAAGTCGGTGGCGTGAACCTGGAAGTGGTGATTGCCGTGGGTCACACCGACTCCGTTGGCTCTGCTGGCTACAACCAGGCGCTGTCCGTTCGCCGCGCTGAAGCTGTGAAGGCTTTCCTGGTGAGCAAGGGCATTGAAAGCAACCGCGTGTACACCGAAGGCAAGGGCTTGACCCAGCCAGTGGCTGACAACGCCACCCGCGAAGGCCGTGCCAAGAACCGCCGCGTGGAAGTGGAAGTTGTGGGTACCCGCAAGTAATCCTCAACCTAGCGTTGAATGAAAAGGCCCCGGCGTGCAAGCGCTGGGGCCTTTTTTTTGTCGAATGATGCTTCCTGTTGTTCGCAGCCTGTTGCCTCTCGTCTTGCTGACAAGCATCGTGCTGTCTGGCTGCGCCTCCTTTGAAACAGGGGCCGCTCAACGCGTTTTGTCACCGGTCGAAGTGCTGGACGATGGCTGGTTCGAACATTGCATCACTCAACACGGCGACTCGACTGCCGACCAGCGCCCTTTGTTGGTTGTGGTCCTGAGTCCTCGTATGGCAAACAGCTTGCTGGAGTGGCCGCGCATGCAGCGCGAGGCATCAGATAGTGGGTTCCGGGTGCAGGCCTGGCTGGATTCCCGGACGCCTGATGCGGAGTGGCTGGCGGTATTGGCAAGCCCACCCATGCAAGACTGGCAAGTCCAGCGGCCCTACCGGCCGCCGGCGGGGTGCCTGACGGGGTGGTCGGCAATCAATCATTTTCCTTATGTGCGCGTGTTTCTCGGAAAGCATTTGCATGCTTGGCCAATCTGGGGGGTGATGCCCGGCGAGGCGTGGCAGGCCGTGCTTGGTGACCGCCTCGATACGCTAAAGACCGCTGTGTCGCCTTCCTTATGAAGAAACTGGAGCCTTACTGCTCTCCCTGTCGCATGAGCCTTGGCGGGCACGGACCTTTTTTGTTCTGGGTCATGCTCTCGATGTGGGCGTGCTTCAATTTGGCGGCGAGCGCGGCGCCCGGTGGTGCCGCTGACAGCGTCTGTATCGATGCGGTGAGTTATTGGCCTCTTGATGCGTCGCAGGTCGGTCAGGACAGTCAGGGGGTTCCGGCGTTGGGCACCTATGAGCGTGTCAGCCCGGACGGGCGCTTCGTATTGCGGTCTTTTTCTGGGCGCAAGCTGGGTGAGGTGGCCCTGATCGAGCTACCACTTGAACAGCATCAACCCATGCGGTTCTACAAGACGCCGCTGAGAAACGAGGCGTTTCCCGTTCAAGGCAGTTGGCGCTACCTTGTTGACGTGGATGGGCGGCATTTTCGACTGGCTGAAATGCTTCAACTGCAACTGGCGGCGCAGCCTGCGTTCAAGGGAGGGATGAGCGGGTTCTATGCGGCTGCGTCAGAGTTGAAGAGCCAGATCCCAGGTTCAGATGGGCCGTTGATCTGGATACGCTCCATGAGTTGGCCACAAGGCGGACGGCAAGGGCAGGGCACAGGGCCGCTGCAGGTGCGCACACTTGGATTGCGCGATTCAGGCGGTCAGGTCGAAGTGGTCAGGGATACCGGTGCTCAGTTCATTTGTGGCGCGCGCAACGTGAGCGATGGCAATGTCTACACGTTGCCCATGATCTCGGTTGACGGTCTGGAGTTCTCCGCCATTCCCATCAGCCCCGCGCAGGGTGCACCCAGCATGCGGGTGTATGGGCTTGGCGGGCAGGCGTTGGCAACGCAACACCCTTGTGATCTGCGCGCCGATTTGCAGGCCACGCCGGGTAAGGCCGTTTTTGGATTCTCCGAATCAGGCCGCCCCGCCATGCTGGCATACACCCACAACGGCAGCGTCTACTTCGTTGACCGGCGGGACGAGGCCAAAGGGCAGGCATTCCAGGTAGAAGACCTGAAAACCCGCGTGCTTGCGAGTGCGTTTCCGGGAATCACCGCCGATGGTCGTATTGTGTTCGGCGCCACCTGGCAAACCTGTGGCCCCGAAGGCGCATGCAAAGTACAGGCTGGCTACGTGGTCGCCGATCCTTTTCAGAACCGGGACTACCGCCAGCACATGGCAAGCCAGGGGGCCGGTTTGCCCAGGGCATGCGTGACGCGCGGTGACGTGCGCAAGGCCAGATCGGATTTTGCCGCTCAGCATGGCATCCCACCCTGAATGCATGGGAAAATTCAAACATGAATGCCACTCAAACGGTCAACTCCGACCCCGCCGAAATTGCCAAATTCTCCGAGCTTGCCCATCGCTGGTGGGATCCTGAGAGTGAATTCCGGCCCTTGCATCAAATCAACCCCTTGCGCCTGGCGTGGATTGATGGCTATGCGCCGCTGGCTGGAAAGAGCGTGCTCGATGTAGGCTGTGGTGGCGGTATCTTGGCCGACTCGATGGCCCGCAAGGGCGCGCAGGTGACAGGCATCGACCTGTCTACAAAAGCACTTCAGGTAGCGCAGTTGCACGCGCTGGAGGCTTCGACCAAAGGCGTGAGTTACCGGGAAATCAGCGCCGAAGGGTTGGCGGCTGAGCAACCAGCCTCGTTTGATGTGGTGACCTGCATGGAAATGCTGGAACACGTGCCCGACCCCGCCTCGGTGGTGCGTGCCTGCGCGACGCTTGTCAAACCGGGTGGCTGGGTCTTCTTTTCGACACTCAACAGGAATGCCCAATCGTTCTTGTTTGCCATTGTGGGCGCCGAGTATGTGCTGAACCTGTTGCCCAGAGGCACTCACGAATACGCCAAGATGATCCGGCCCAGCGAGCTGGCGGGCTATTGTCGTGAGGCAGAACTGGAGCTGGCCCATACCAAGGGGATGGAATACAACCCGCTGACCAAGCGCTACTGGTTGAGTGGGAACACCCAGGTCAACTATCTTTTCGCGACCCGCAAGATCTGATGGCAACGCCAGCCAAGCGTTTCGCGGGTGTTCGCGCCGTGTTGTTTGACCTGGACGGCACCCTGATCGATAGCGCTCCCGATCTTGCCGCCGCTGCCGATGCGATGCGAGTGAAGAGCGGATTGCCATCGCTGCCGTTGAGTGAATACCGTTCCCATGCGGGCTCTGGCGCACGGGGCATGCTGCGTGTGGCATTTGGCATTGGCCCGGAAGACGCCAGCTTCGACGCTCGGAAACGAACGTTTTTTGATGAGTACGAAGCCTGTTTGACGGCTCGCACGGTCGCTTTTGCGGGTGTTCAATCCTTGGTGGATCGTTTGCTTTCGGCTGGGTTGGCCTGGGGCGTTGTCACCAACAAGGCCGAGCGTTTCTCATTGCCGTTGACTGCGGCCATGCCTTTGTTCAACAGCGCCTCAGCGATTGTGAGTGGCGATACCACGCCCCATGCCAAACCACATCCGGCTCCTTTGTTTGAGGCCGCGAGGCGGGTAGGGGTCTTGCCTGGGCAATGTCTGTACGTCGGCGATGACTTGCGCGATATCCAGGCGGGCCAAGCGGCAGGCATGCCCACCGTCGCGGCCTGTTACGGTTACCTGGGTCCAGATGCCGACGTGGACTCCTGGAAAGCCGATGCGGGAATTCATTCGCCAGCCGACCTCTTGAAATTGCTGGAACTGCCTTAAACTATGGGTTCAGGGGCTGCACTGGTTTCGACGTGGGTTCGGACGCGTGGCAGGGCATGTCGAGGTTCTGTTACCTCGTAAAACCGCAGAAAAAAAACTAACTGCAAACGACGAACGTTTCGCACTCGCCGCTTAATTGCCGGTGAGCTTTGCAACAGCATGCCTATGGGCTGGGCAAGGGTTCGAATGGCGCAAGCCGCTAGAGTCCAGGCTGCAAAGATAATTTAATAGGCTGGCTGTGCGTCGGGTAACTTGGCGTGCGGTGAGATTCAAGGTTGCTGGCTTTCCTTGCAGCGTGTCGCTGCGCGGCTTGGGAAGTGAGATTCAAATCAGACGACTACACATGTAGAACTGTACGAAAAAGGCTTGCGGACGGGGGTTCAAATCCCCCCAGCTCCACCATACCCTGTGACAAAGGCCGCTAGGAACATACACCTAGCGGCCTTTTTCTTTGGAAAATCAACGGCTTACCTTGCATTGGCGTACAGGGGGATATACTGACAGCCAATGTGAAGCGGGGGTGCAAGTGGGGGCGCAAACCCACTTGGGAGCCTCTGGTGGGGGTGCAAGCTGTATTTTGAGGGGCTGTTGCACCCCCGGACCTGTGGCCCCGGCGCTTCGCTGTACCCCCAAGGGAGGCTGTGCCATGTTGACCGATGCCCAATGCCGAAACGCCACTTGCCCGCCAGAAAAGCGGCATGTGCGACTCACTGACTCTGGGGGGATGTACCTTCAGGTGAACCCCAATGGTTCCAAGCGGTGGTTTCTCAAATACCGGATAGCAGGCAAAGAAAAGCAGTTGGCCTTGGGCAAGTACCCGGCAGTCGGTTTGACGGCGGCGCGAAGGGCGCGTGACGCGGTGAAGCTCCAAAGGGCTGAAGGTGTGGACCCTGTGCAGGCGCGCATGGTGAAACAGCTCAAAGCGACCAACCCGGCGGGCGATACCTTCAAGGTCGTGGCCTTGGAATGGTTCGACAAACAAGCGGGCGAATGGAGCGAAGCCCATGCCAAGCGATCCAAACGCCAGCTAGAACGCGATCTGTTCCCATGGATCGGGGAGCGGCGGCTGGTCGAGATAGAGCCGGTGGAACTGTTGGCAACGCTTCGCAAGGTGGAGCAACGCGGCGCGGTGGAAACGGCAGACCGGGGCTTGATGCTGGCGCGGCAGATATGGCGCTACGGCGTGGCAACTGGGCGGGTAGGGCGGGACATAACTGGCGACCTGAAGGGCGCGCTATCCCCTTACCGGGGCACCCACTTTGCCGCGATCACAGACCCGGCCAAGCTGGGGGCGCTGATCCTGGCCATTCGGTCATACAAGGGCGGGCCTATCGTTCGGGCGGCGCTGCAATTGGCCCCCATGCTGTTTCAGCGGCCCGGTGAGCTGCGCGGGGCCACATGGGCAGAGATTGACCTTGACGCAGCCCTTTGGACCATTCCGGCGGCGCGCATGAAGCGCAACAAAGACGGCAAAGAAAACGGCGACCCGCATCTGGTGCCCTTGCCACGGCAGGCGGTGGAGATTCTGCGGGGCTTGCATGGCTATACAGGCCATGGCGTGAACGTGTTTCCCGGTGAGCGCAGCCACGAACGGCCCATCTCTGAAAACTCGGTGCGTACAGCCTTGATCACCATGGGTTACACGCCTGAGATTCAAACGTGGCATGGCTTCCGGGCCACGGCGCGCACCATGTTGGCGGAGCGGCTGGAATGTGACCCGCTGGTGATCGAAGCCCAATTGGCCCACTCGGTCAAAGATGCCAACGGGCGGGCCTACAACCGGACGCAGTACATCAAACAGAGGGCGGCGATGATGCAGCGATGGGCCGACTACCTTGATGAGGTGTCTGCACCTGTTGTAAATTGACAATTACGCAATAGAAAAAAGGGAGGTTTTTATGACTTGGCCGAATCTTCCAGAGGATTATGGAAACGGGCAAAGACAATTTGACATGGCGACCGCTGCTTATGATGCTGCGCGACCCATTGCTTGGTATGCCTCCGCAATAGCGAGCTATGCGACATACCTAAGGGGCTATTTGTGGCTAATTTTGCCAGTTGCGATCTCGGTCTATTTTGTATGTATGTGGGAGCACAAGAAAAAACTAGGTGTTGCTCGAGTGGCTTTTGAACAAGACGGACCGGCATATCGAGAGTTCTTGGACAAGCAGTCCGACTAGCAGATCGTTTTCAGCCACGCCTAGCCTTCGGCTGATCCCCGATGGTGAAAACCGGGTTTCCCTGACCCGGCGGCGCTGGCTTCTTCTCGGGGGGGCGGCAGGGGCCTAGAAGTATGAATGACCTATCTCATTGGGATTACGCTGATCATTTTAAAGCGAAGGAAGTGGCGGAATTAATTTGTGGGATTCTTCCGGAAAGTAATACTAATCTTTTTGGGGTAATGGGAGAGGAAGCAATTCATGTTGTAAGAATAACGCCTGTTATTCGCCGAATGAATAGAGCATATTTGCGCGCAGAAGCATTGCTCAGAAAGGCTGCTGCAACTGAGGGTGATACAAAGGAAGTTTTAGAATTGTTTCCAATTGATCCTCAGCATCTTCATTCGGAACATATGGAGTGGGTTAGAGAGAGTTGTAACGAATTTGCGCTGTCTGATTTTGAAGATGTGATGGGTCCGGAGACATTTGAGACGCAGTTTTTCTCTAGGACTGAGGTGGTTAGGTGGTTGAACGCAGTGGAGCTGCCTTCAATATACCAATTTGAAAAATGTGACAAAGAAACCCTGCTAGACGGAGGTGAAGAGAGTAATGGCGTGGAGGTTGCAAATCAGTCTGGGCCAAACTTTGACGCAAGAGAAGAGTTCGAGCAGTGGCTAGTCTTAGATACCTGGAATTACGAAGGCGCGATGTTTCTAATTGCCGGTGTTATTCCGAGTGAAATTTATGAAGGAATGGGATATTTCACAACGGATTTGAGGCTTCTTCATAATGATGAAGGGGAGAAGGATGATAGGATATTTCGTATTTCTACCCTTAATAGATTGTGGAAGTCAAATCCGGATAATCCGGACAGGGCTGAACCAAAGGTGTTTTTGGAGTGGGCAAAGAAGAAAAATATTGAAATACCTTGGTTGCAAGATGTTCAATCTCGTGGATTTTTAGTCCCTGAGCCCGAAGCTCCAACGGTGGAGGAGAAGCCGATGGGAAAAAGAGAGCGACGGAGCCTTCTAAATATCATTGGCGCTTTGGTCGAGTTGGCACGGTCGCCTCGAGAGGGGCGAGAAAAAGATGCAGGTCTCATTCGCGAATTAGTACAAAACTACGGCCAAGCGCAAGGAGTCAGCAAGCGAAACCTAGAGGTCGTACTTCCGGAGGCGAAAAACAATCTTATGAACGACCTTGAGGGCTGAGTGCCGCAGTTGCGGTCGCTTGCGCTGCAACTGCGGTGACGCCTCGCCTATCTTTTTTCACACTGCCCCTAGTCAATAGCAATCCTGCTAAAGACATTTACAAAGGGGCAGTAATGTCTATATTGAGAATGCCAGCCGTCAAGGCTGAAACGGGGCACCGTTCACATGCAAGCATTTACAACGCGATCAAAGCGGGGCTTTTTACGAAGCCGGTGCCCATTGGGGAGCGCGCTGTGGGCTGGCCTTGCAATGAGGTCCAAGCGATCAATGCAGCCCGCATAGCGGGCAAGTCCGAAGCCGATATTCGGGAACTCGTTAACCGTTTGCACGCGAAGCGCGCAGACATGGCAACGGTTTGAGGGGCAAGGCATGAACAAAGAAAAAGCCACCTCCCCGGAAAAGAAGGCAGCTCTTGAAACGATCCGCATTAATTTTAAAGGCACGGCCAGCCGTTCACAAGCGGCGCGGCTATTGGAAGCGCTTTCGCGTTTTCCAATCAGTACCTTTGAAGCCATGCGCTATTTGGATGTGTACCACTGCCCGGCACGCATTCTTCAATTGAGAAAACGCGGGCATCGAATCACAACACATTGGCAAACAACCGTAACAGAATCCGGTGCATTGCATCGCGTGGGTTTGTATGTGTTGGAGGGCCAGCCATGAACCCGACAAACGATCTGGACACGGCGACCGGGCAACGGTCGTTCAAAGACTTTGCGACCTTGGCCGCTCAGTTTGCCTTGCTGGGGGTTGGGCTGGTCAAAGCCGACTCCCCGATAGACGGGCAGGCGCTGTACATCGCCATGCATTGGAGCCACGGCGCAAAGCCACTGCCAGACCTTGAGGCGGCGCGGGTTTACCTTGGCGGCTTGCTGGGGAATGGCAATGGCGGGGAGTAGGGCCAGGTTCAAAGGGTCGAAGATTGATGAGCCGTTTGTGGCGCTCAAACGCAGTGTGTTTGAAGCCCCAGCGTTCACCGCTTTGAGCCCTCATGCCTGCAAGCTGTTGCTTGAGTTGATGAGCCAATACAAAGGCGACAACAACGGCAATTTGACCGTTGCAATGTCGATCCTGAGCAAGCGCGGCTGGCGTTCGCGTCAAACCGTTTGGCGATGCAAAGGGGAGCTGATCAGGGCTGGGTTTGTTTACCTCACCCGCAAGGGGCACATGCCATCGACCTGCGACCTGTTGGCGTTGACATGGTTTCCCTTGGATGTGTCGCCCAAGTTCGACCCGGAAGCGCTGGCCTGTTTCGAGGCGAAAGCCTATCGGGCCAAAACGCCTTTGGCGATGCCCAACATCCCGGCCAAACGGGATTGGACATTGCCCGGCGGCGGTCGCTTGCCTGTTAGCAAAACGCAAGGTGACGCCCATGGCTGAAACCATCAAAGCCCCTGCAAGTCCACGGCTGCAACCATGGGGCCATGCCCAAGCCCTTGCGCGTTTCACAGGTGGACTTGTGGGGCTGCTTTGGCCCTCTCCCATGGTTTCACAGGTGGACACCTTTATAGAGAAGCCATGCTCTGTTTCATCTCTGCACTGCTATCAAGCCGTGGGCAGGGCGGGCGCTGGTCAAGGTCGGTCAACTTTGGGTCAACCGAAAAGGCCACTTAGCCTATTGATTTCGTATTCTGTGGGGAAAGCCCTGTGAGCCGGGGCGGTTGGCGTTTCGGCGCTGGCAGGCCTACCACGCGGGTGAGGGCTGATCAGGTGCAGCGCATCGATTTGAGGCTTTGGGCGCGGCGCGGGCTGTTGTCGGGCAACCGGCTGTTTTCATGGTCGTGGAGCCGGGGCGGCAATCCGGCGGGCTCGATCAATGTCAACGTGGAAAACGGGCAGGGCGTTACCCTGACCTACACGCATTCCAGTGGTGGGCAGCGGGAAGCGGTTTCGCTGTTTGTGGGGCTTTGCGCGACCCCTTGTGCCTTTGGCGGTGAGCGGCAATGGTTCCGGTGTCCATGCTGTGGCGCTCGTGGGCTGGTGTTGTACCTGCGATGGGGCCGGTTTGCCTGTCGGGCTTGCCAGCGTGTCGCCTATGGCTCGCAGTCCGAAGATGCCATGGGCAGGGCATGGCGCAAGCAATCGAAGCTGGAAACGCGCCTAGACCCGAATTGGCGGCGACCCAAGGGCATGAGGCTTCGCACCTATGAACGGCTGTTCACGGCCTTGCTGGACTGCGAAGAACGGCGGGAAGCGGCGCTGTGTGCCTATGCCCTGCGGCTGGGGTGCTTTCCCCTCTAGCGCAAGGGGGTGGGGGGCGGGGTAAAAGTCCGGGCCTGTTGGCGGGTGTGAACCGCTCTGTTTCTCATGCGGAAAAAAACGGCCCTTTTCGGGAGAATTCAAACGCGAAACGCGGGCCAGGATCGAAGCGGGAAAAGCCACAGACTCCATTGATCTACGATGTCGGGATTCCGTTCACAGGGTCCAAACGATGCGAAACCCCTCAATAGTGGTTGTCTTGCCTTTTCTGTTTTTGGTCGGGTGCGCCAGCACGGGCGTGATTCCCATGGATCAGGACTCTTACATGATCGGCAAAAAGGATGGTTCGCCGGGCCTTGGTGTCTCTCTGAGCAACAAAGCAGAGGTGTACAAGGAAGCTAACCAGTTTTGCCGGGCAAAGGGTCTGGAAGTGAAAACCTTGCAGACGACCACTATTCCTTCAAGGCCGGGCCAGCTTGGCTCAACAGAACTTCAATTCAGGTGTGTGGCCCCCGGCGGCGTGGCGCAGCCGCTAGTGCGCGAACCTGATCAGATCATCGAGCAGAGGGTGCGATAGCGTTGGCTTGCAGCGCTCTTTGACCGGCATTGCTTTGGTGACTGAGCGCCTTCAGCCGAAAATGTTGGTCAGGTAAGAGACAAAAGCAATCGCGCCAAACAACGCAGCCGCCCAAGGTACCCAGTGATTGCAGATCGTCCACCAGAGTCCGGAGCGGGTCCATCGCCAGCCCAGCTTGTCGCGCATTTTTCGTGCGTGTTCTATGCCCTTCGCATCTTTGATCTGTTCCAAGCGCTCGGCTTTGGTGGAATTCTTGGATTTGCTCGCTTGCATCTTTGCTCCTGTGTTTGCTTCGATGCCCTCTAGTATTCGCACTGTTGGCGCAATCGCTCTGCGTTACGATTTCGCTGGCTAGCGACTTTTACCTGTGCGTTCAACGGGTAGCCCGCCCACTGTGGGGGTGCAAATGGGGGTGCAATTTGAATTGGATCATTCAAAAGTCTAGTGTTTATGCGGTCTGTGGGCGTTCATTCAGTAGACCCCAGCCCATACCTCTGTTTAAAGGCCGCTAAGGACGTATCCTTAGCGGCCTTTTTCTTTGGAAAATCAACGGCTTAGCCTGCAATGGCGTCTGGAGACGTACATTGACAGCTAGCGCCGTGGGTATGCTTCTCCGGGCATGAGAACTTAAGTTTTTCCTGGTTGTGACCGATAGAGGGTGCACACACTTAAGGAGTTGTTATGGATGTTTCTCCCGCATTGCTCGTTGACCGCGTGCTCCAGGTGGAGCAGGGTCAGTCCAGTCAAACTGCTCAACTGGCATTGATGAAGAAAGCCATGAATATGCAGGAATCGGCTTCGCAGGCACTGATCAGCGCCGCGACAGGTGATCTGCCTTTGGCTGCAGATGGCTCCCTGGGCACCCAAGTCAACACATTGGTTTGAATAGGGCGCGGTGAGGTTTTGGGGCTCACCTAGAATTGCGTTTTTCGCCTGTCTTTGGCGCCGTCCGAATGATGGCGCTCCAGAGATAGCTCGACCTTCTGGTTCCTATCAGCCCCCGATCACATGCTAGCCCTTCAGGACATCCTCTTTTCCCAAGGCTTTGGTACGCGCCGGGTGTGCACGGGGTTGGTACAGCAAGGCTGGGTTGAGGTCGGGGAGGCGCGCGTTCGTTGCAATGACCCGTTGGAGCCGTTTGACGAAACGGGGTTCGTTTTCTGGGTGCAGGGCCAACGCTGGGTGTATCAACGCCTGGCCTATCTGTTGCTGCACAAACCGGCGGGGTACGAATGCTCCCAGAAGCCCAGTACCTACCCCAGTGTTTACACTTTGTTGCCCGGACCGCTGCGCGAACGTGGCGGGGGCGCTGCTGCTGGCGTTCAGTCCGTGGGGCGGCTGGACCAAGACACCACGGGCTTGCTCTTGATGTCTGACGATGGCAAATTCATCCATCGAATGTCTTCGCCGCGGCACCACGTGCCCAAGGTCTATGAGGCGCAAGTCAAACACCCTTTGACACCTGAACAGGTGCAGCGGTTGCTGGATGGCGTGGTGTTGGATGACGACCCCAAGCCCGTACGCGCTCAAGCTTGCCAGGCCGTTTCTGAGCACCATTTGCGGCTGACGCTGACCGAAGGGAAGTACCACCAAGTGAAGCGCATGGTGGCTGCGGTGGGCAATCGTGTGGAGGGGTTGCACCGCTCGGCGATTGGAGGCTTGTCTCTGGATGGAGGCCTGCCCGAGGGGCAATGGCGGTGGTTGACAGCGGACGAGGTGTCTGCGCTGACGAAAAAGTGAGCCAGATGCTTCGCTCCGGGAAAAGAGGCTTTGGCGGGTCGTGAACGCCAAGGCATTGAAATGCTGGCTAGAGCAAGTCGCCTTTCCTGCTGTCGAGAGGGACCAGGAAAGAGTTGTCCTGCCATTGGGATCCCGCTACGTCAATGGTGGAGTCACCAGTAGCACTGGTGGGCCATTTTGACAAGGGGCTGAAATCGGTGGTGCGGCTGCCTCTTTGGCGATTGAGTGCGGATCGCAAGTTGGACTGTGCAGCGATGAGTGCCCGTTCTTCCATTTCGCGTTCGCGAAGCGTCTGAGGCGTGGGCGTCTCGCCCAGGAACTCTGCGCGAATTTCCGACACAGTGGGAAGGCTGCTGGAGCGCACCACCCAGTAAGGGAGTTCGCATTGGGTCAGCAATGAGTGTTTCAGCAACCGGGTGGACCTTGGCAGGGCACTTTTGCCGGGCACATCGAGGCATCCGACGACCCGACCGTCGGGCGTACAGACGGTGAAGGTGCAGTAAACGCCGTTCAGCAAGCGGTACCACGTCATGCCCTTTTCCAAGTCGCGCGGAACGGTGAAACGCGTCACCGGCAGCTTGATCATGATCTGGTGGTCGTAAAACGCGCGACACAACCAATGCCACACCCGCGCCTCTTCACTGTTCACGATCGCCCTCGGGGTGAGGGGCCAGTGGTTTGGAATGCGTCGACGGCCCTTTTCGCGTCTGGCGGCCCAGAGCCGGTGCGCAAAGGCGCCGAGTGCGAGCAGCACTGGCGCCAACGCGGCCAACAGCCAAGGGGAATTCCAGGTCGTCATCAGGTGTGCTCGAATCGAAAATGTAAAATTTGTATCAGAGGAGGAGATTGTCGCGGCTCAAGTGCCATTGACGGAATGCAATTGCACGCTTTTCGTGACATCTTTCTTGTTTGGTGTGCGGATCTGGGCGAAAGTTGCGGAGAGGGCGAGGCTCTTTCGCGGAGCTTGCTGTGGCCTTACGCACTAAAAGGCGCACTTCCACCAAGTCGGGCCCGGGGTAGCCGGAGAAAAAGGAAATGATCCTGCGCTGCCGGTGGCGGCGCGGGGTGTGACAGCGCCAAGAATTGTCTGGTAGACCTTCGATGAGCGCATCCCCTACAGGGGGTAGCGCAGACAACTAAAGTAGTGTGTCTAATTGAGCATGGTGCCAAGTCTGCCTACCCGGCGAGTTCGGGTTGTCGCCACGGGTTCGAGGGGGGTCAGTCGCAGGTCTTCAGGAAATCGGCGATTGCTGTGCTGAGTTGTTCGGGTTGATCCCGGTGTGGGCTGTGGCCGCATTGAGCAATTTCAAGCCGACGGCATCGAGGAACAACTGCCTGTATGGCATCCAGTTGGCCCAGTGTGCCGTATTCGTCGTCCAGGCCTTGAACGCACAAAAGGGGCGATGCAATGGGTGCGCAGTCGGCCTGAATATCGAACGATCTGAACGGCTCGCTTAGCCATACATCATTCCATTGCCAGAATGCGTTGTCGGGGTCCTTGTGGTGACGCGACAGGCGTTGGCGGAAACCACCGTCGTTGGCAGAGTAGAGCTGTCTGGCTTGTTCGATGGCAGCCAGAGCCTTGCTCTCGACGAATACATGGGGCGCCATGGCCACGCAAGCGGAGACCGGGTAGCGGCTGGCATGCAACAACGCGATGGTTGCACCGTCGGAGTGGCCGATCAGAACAGGCCGTTGAATGCCTGTCGCAGCCAACCATGCAGGCAGCACCTCAAAAGCCTCCCGGTGCATATAGTCTGGCAAGTGGCGACCGACCGACCACGCACCGCTGCGCGCCGATGGGCCCCGGACATCAGGTACAGGGTCTGACTGGCCATAGCCCCTGCGCGAATAAAGCCATCCGGCCCTGCCAGTGGCCGCGCACAGTTCGGCTGGCCAATGTCGACCCCGTTGGCTCCACATGCTGACGCTGCCCAACCCCTCATGCAGGAACACCAGTGGCGAGGGCCCGGTTGGTCCGGGCAGGTAGGTTGTTTCAAGGTTCACGCCTCGAACGTTGATGTGGCTCATGGGTGGATCGTACCGGGATGACCGAGGCGTGGTGTGTCGGTAGATGTGGACGAAAGACGGTATTCTCCGTGGCATGAAACAGTTGTTGGATTCTTTCTGGCGGGCGGCCGCGTATTGTGTTCATCCGCGTGTGATCGCACTTTCTTTCTTGCCACTGGTGCTGATGGTGGCTTTGTCATTCGGGCTGGCCTACTTTTTCTGGGAGTCTGCCGTGGCCGGGATGGCTGCCTGGCTTGAGAGCTATGCCCTGATCCAGAAGGTATTGGGGTGGCTGGAAGGTGCCGGGCTGGGTGGCTTCAGTGCCGTGTTTGCACCGCTGCTGGTGCTGGTTCTGGCCACGCCAGCCATTGTGGTGTTGTGCCTGTTGCTGGTGGCGTTGTTTATGACGCCTTCGATGGTGGCCATGGTCGGACGCCGGCGTTTTCCTCGGCTGGAGCTGAAGCGGGGAGGGTCGTTGCTTGTGAGTGCCTTCTGGTCACTGGGATCGACCCTGATGGCCGGATTGGCGTTGGTCGTGTCAATGCCGTTGTGGCTGATCCCACCTTTGGTTTTGCTGTTGCCGCCGCTGATCTGGGGCTGGTTAACCTACCGTGTTTTCGCGTTTGATGTATTGGCGGCCCATGCCAGTGCGCAAGAGCGAAAAACCTTGCTGCGAAAGTACCGTGGCAGTCTTCTGTTGATGGGCATTGTCACGGGTTACATGGGCGCCGCGCCCAGCTTGCTTTGGGCCTCGGGGGCAATGGCAATACCACTGGCGCCGTTGCTGGTGCCCGCTGCAATCTGGATCTACACATTGGTGTTCGCGTTTGCGTCACTCTGGTTCTCGCACTACGCGCTGGCGGCCCTGGCTGTGATGCGCGGCACGCCAGAGGTGGACGTGCTGGAGGCCGAAGCCCCCCAGAGCGGCGTTCAGGAACTGCCATATGTGGTTGCAGTCGAGGCGCCACCGGAAGCAGTCGAACCAGAAGCCACCAAAAAACCGCCTCTACCATGACCAACCCCAGCACCCCCATCGCGCCATCCTTTGGCCTCATCATCATCGGTGACGAGATTCTTTCGGGTCGGCGAGCCGACAAGCACCTTCCAAAGGTTATTGAGTTGCTGCAGGCCCGTGGCCTGTCCCTGGCTTGGGCACTGTGTGTGGGGGATGAGCGTTCGCGCATCACCGCAACGCTGCGCGATGCGTTTGCTTCGGGCGACGTGGTTTTTTCTTGCGGCGGCATTGGGGCCACGCCCGATGACCACACGCGCCAATGTGCAGCAGCTGCATTGGGTCGCCATCTGGTACTTCACCCCGCGGCCCAGGTGCTGATCGAGCAGCGCATGCGCGACATGGCGAAAGAGAAGGGCGAAGCGTTTGACCTGGAACGGCCCGACAACGTGCACCGGTTCAACATGGGCGTGTTCCCGGAAGGTGCGCGCATCATTGAAAACCCATACAACAAGATTCCCGGTTTTACCTGTGATGGTGCAGCAGGTGGTGCGGTTCACTTCGTGCCCGGCTTTCCTGTGATGGCCTGGCCGATGATTGAGGGTGTGCTCGATACAGATTACAAAGCTTGGCACCGGGTCAACACCTGGCAGGAGCGTTCACTGATTGTGATGGGTTCGATGGAAGCGACACTGACGCCGCTGATGGAGCAAATTGAACGGGAGCATGCGGTCAAGGTATTCAGCTTGCCCAGCGTTGACCACCCTCAATATGGGCGCCACATCGAACTGGGCGTGAAAGGCCAGCCAGCGGCTGTCGGCCCGGCGTTCGAGCAGCTAAGGCTCGGGCTTCAGGGCTTTGGAGCAGAAATAGGCCCCGAATTGGTGCGCTGAATGAGTTCCCTTATTTGGTGCGTTCTTGGTTATGGGCTCTTTTTTGGTGCATCTCCGGGCGCTCGTTTTGACGCTTTTGCGTAATTAGTTGCGCCATAATCGCAACAGCGGGGCGAAGGCGCCGTTCTTCTTACTTCGACTCAAAATTGTGTGCTGGCATAAAAACTGCTTTTCACTGAGCGTCGCAATTCGAAATCCCACATCCAGAAACAGGAGTATTTGATGGCCAAGACCGTCGCAGACGTGATGCAAATGGTGAAAGACAACGACGTCAAGTTCGTTGATTTCCGTTTTACCGATACCCGTGGTGCGCAGCAGCACACCACTGTGCCCGTGTCGCACTTTGATGAAGAGAAGTTCAGTTCCGGTCATGCCTTTGATGGTTCGTCCATTGCCGGCTGGAAAGGCATTGAAGCCTCCGACATGCAACTGGTGCCCGATCCGAACACGGCCAACATCGATCCCTTCTATGAAGAGACCACGCTGATCCTCACCTGTGATGTGATCGAGCCGACCGATGGCAAGTCCTATGACCGCGATCCCCGCTCCATCGCCAAGCGCGCAGAAGCCTATTTGAAGGCTTCTGGCCTGGGTGATACGGCCTTTTTTGGACCAGAGCCAGAATTTTTCCTGTTTGACAGTGTGCGATACAGCACCGCGCCAGGTCACACATTTTATGAAATCGAAGAGTACGAAGCGCCCTGGAACAATGGCGTGAAACTTGAAGGCGGCAACCGCGGTCACCGCCCCACAGTCAAAGGCGGCTACTTCCCCGTACCGCCCGTTGACAGCACGCAAGACATGCGCGCCGAAATGTCCTTGGTTCTTGAATCGCTGGGCATCCCCGTTGAAGTGTTCCACCACGAAGTGGCTGGCGCTGGGCAAAACGAGATCGGTACCCGTTTCAGTACCCTGGTGCAGCGCGCCGACTGGACGATTCTGCAAAAGTACGTGGTGCACAACGTGGCCAATGCCTACGGCAAGACCGCGACCTTCATGCCCAAGCCTTACGCCGGCGACAACGGTTCCGGCATGCACGTGCACCAGTCGGTCTGGAAAGACGGCAAAAACCTGTTTGCCGGTGACGGCTATGCCGGTTTGAGCGATTTCGCCTTGTACTACGTGGGCGGCATCATCAAGCACGCCCGTGCGCTCAACGCCATCACCAACCCGGGTACGAACAGCTACCGCCGCTTGGTACCTCACTTCGAAGCCCCGGTGAAGCTGGCTTACTCTGCCAAAAACCGCTCGGCTTCGATCCGCATTCCTTATGTGGCAAACCCCAAAGGCCGTCGCGTGGAAGCCCGCTTTCCCGATCCACTGATGAACCCTTACCTGGGTTTTGCCGCTCTGTTGATGGCCGGTCTGGATGGCGTGGAAAACAAGATCCACCCGGGCGAAGCCGCCACCAAGGACCTCTACCACCTGCCACCGGAAGAAGACAAGTTGATCCCGACCGTTTGCCACAGCCTGGATATGGCCTTGGAGCATCTGGACAAAGACCGTGCCTTCCTGACCAAAGGCGGCGTGTTCACCGACTCCATGCTCGATGCCTACATTGATCTGAAGATGGGCGAAGTGAACCGTACCCGCGTTGAAGTGGCGCCAGTCGAATACGATATGTACTTCAGCCTGTGATGCCTCGCCCGGCTTGGCCGGGCTTGCGATAAGCACCAAAAGGGACAGCGGAAGCTGTCCCTTTTTGCATGGAGTGAGGCAAATTCACAACCCTTGCCCATTCGGCTGGCACTTTTTTGCGGCTTTTCGGTCATACTGAAAAGTGAATGAACTGCGCTGCGGCGCCCGGAGAAAACGTGCAGCTGTCCCCCAAGTCCCTTTCAATATCGTTGACCCAACCTTTGCTGGCGATGGGCCTTTGCCTGGGCGCGGCTCAGCATGCCTTCGCGCAAGACACGATTTTTCGCTGTGGCAACGAATACATCAACGATGCGGCTGTGGCCAAGCGCCGCGGCTGCAAGACCATGGAGGGTGGCAACATCACCATCATCCAGGGTACCCGCCCGAGCAGCGTTGAAACCCCCAAGAGTGCACCAAAGTCCAGTTCTGGCAGCGCCCGCAGCAGCGGTTCGCGCATTGACACGGCTGATCAGCGTGCGCGCGACAGCGATGCCCGTGCGATTTTGCAAGCCGAACTGGACAAAGCCAAAGAGCGGCTGGCGCAAGCGTCCAAAGCCTATGCGGGTGGTGCACCCGAAAAGGAAGGCATTGAAGGGCGCAATCACCAGCGTTACCTGGACCGTGTTGCCGAACTGAAAGCAGCCAAGGAACGCGCTGAGGTGGATGTCAGCAGCATCAGCCGCGAACTGGACCGCCTGGGGCCTGCGAGCAGCGGGTCGAATGCCGCACAATAGCGGGCTTGAACAAGCCAGCCATCAAACCACCAGCCGAGCCTGCCCCACGCAGCAGAGCGCCCAAGCGAGCGGCTGCCAAAGGGCGCCGCGCGCCTGACCAGTCCACCAATCAGCGGTTTCAAACGCTGGATCTGCTGGCCACATTGGTGGCGGTTTTGGCGCCTGACGGCACGGTGGTTTTTGCCAACGCGGCTCTTGAAGACGCACTGGGCATCTCGCGCCGCAACATCACGGGTTCCTGCCTTCCCGACCTGTTTACCGAGCCACTTCATCTGCAGAACGCACTGCGTGGCATTGCCGAGAACGAGTTCGCGGCCTTGCGCTACGACGCGTGGCTCAAGCGCCAGGGGCATGAAGGCCTGCCTGTTCATGTGGTTGTTGCGCAGACCGATACGGTCGAGGAAGTCATCGTTGAGCTGCTCCCGCTGGAGCAGCAGGCCCGGCAGGACCGGGAAGAGCGCTTGATGGATCAGGCACAGGTGAACAAGGAGCTGATCCGCAATCTGGCCCATGAAATCAAAAACCCCTTGGGCGGTATCCGCGGTGCAGCGCAGCTGCTGCAGATGGATCTGGTTTCCAAGGCGTTGATCGAATACACCCAGGTGATCATTCACGAAGCCGATCGCCTCCAATTGCTGGTGGATCGGCTGTTGGCGCCGCATCGCAGCCCTCATGTGGTGGGCGACGTGAACATTCATGAGGTATGTGAGCGGGTTCGCTCGCTGATTCTGGCCGAGTTTCCCAAGGGGCTGCGTGTGGTTCGCGATTACGACGCCTCGATTCCGGAGTTTCGGGGGGACCGGGAGCAACTGATTCAGGCGGTGCTCAACATTGCTCACAACGCGGCTCAGGCACTGTCGGAGCGCGTGGCTGCTGGCGATGCGCAAATCACTTTCCGAACCCGTGTGGGCCGCCAGGTGACTTTTGGCAAGCAACGTTATCGGTTGGCACTGGAATTGCATGTGATCGACAACGGGCCAGGCGTGCCCGACGCGATCAAGGACCGCATCTTCTACCCCCTGGTCTCAGGGCGCGATGGCGGTTCGGGTTTGGGACTCACATTGGCACAAACCTTTGTACAGCAACACCATGGCTTGATCGAGTGCGAAAGCACGCCCGGCCAGACGGATTTCAAGATCTTGATTCCGTTGCCTTAAACCGATCAAACGCCGGCATTGAAGCTGGCAAAGGGAACTGCACTCATGAAGCCTATTTGGATAGTGGACGATGACCAGTCGATTCGCTTCGTGTTGGAAAAAGCGTTGCAGCGGGAAAACCTGCCCACGCGGAGTTTCACCAACGCTCAAGACGTTTTGAAAGCGCTGAGTGAAGGGCCTGATGCCGAGGGGCCGCAGATTCTGGTGAGCGACATCCGCATGCCTGGTGGCTCCGGCCTTGATCTGCTCGAGAAGGTCAAAGAAAAGCTGCCAGGCTTGCCGGTGATCATCATGACCGCCTTCTCTGATCTGGACAGTGCGGTTTCTGCTTTCCAGGGCGGCGCATTCGAATACCTTCCCAAACCGTTCGACTTGCCCAAGGCGGTGGAGTTGATCAACCGCGCGGTCGAAGAGAGTCGCCGCGAAGAGGTGGTTGAAGAACGCATGGTGGCCGCCCCTGAGATGCTGGGGCAGGCGCCAGCGATGCAAGACGTTTTTCGAGCCATCGGACGCCTGAGCCAAAGCCAGGTTACGGTGTTGATCACGGGCGAGTCGGGTTCGGGCAAAGAGCTTGTGGCCCGCGCCCTGCATAAGCACTCGCCCCGTGCCAATGGCCCGTTTGTGGCCATCAACACCGCGGCCATACCCAAAGACCTGCTGGAAAGCGAGTTGTTTGGCCATGAGCGGGGCGCTTTCACTGGCGCGCAAGCGATGCGCCGTGGCCGCTTCGAACAAGCCGATGGCGGTACGCTGTTTCTTGACGAAATTGGCGACATGCCGTTTGATTTGCAAACCCGCTTGTTGCGGGTGTTGTCTGATGGCAGCTTCTACCGCGTGGGCGGCCACAGCGCCGTGCGTGCACAGGTACGGGTGATTGCGGCGACCCACCAGAACCTGGAGCAGCGGGTCAAAGAGGGCTCTTTCCGGGAAGACCTGTTTCACCGGCTCAACGTGATCCGGCTGCGGCTGCCCGCTTTGCGGGAGCGGCGCGAAGACGTGCCCATGCTGACGCGCTTCTTTCTGCAGCAAAGTGCCAAGCAGCTGGGCGGGGAGCCCAAGCGCATCACCGAAGCGGCATTGGCCTTGTTGGGTCGGTTCGACTTCCCCGGCAACGTGCGTCAGCTGGAGAACCTGTGCCACTGGTTGACCGTGATGGCGCCCTCTCAGGTGGTCGAGGTGAAAGATCTGCCGCCCGAAGTGTTGGCCGCCCAGATCGGTGCTGCTTCATCGACACCGGCCGCGGCGGTAGAAGCGATCGCATCGGTCCCCGCCGCCAGCGCACCACCAGCATCTGCTGCCGCTCAACCGCTGGTTGATGCAGGCGTTGACGCTGCCCCGGAACAGGCGGCCGGGCTGGCTGGCTGGGAGCCCGACCTGTATGCGGAGGCGGCAGCCATGCTGGCTGCCGGTCGAAACGATGTATGGGACGCCTTGACCCAGCGATTTGAAGGGCGGCTGATTGAAGCCGCGCTGGCCCACACCAAAGGCCGTCGAATCGAAGCAGCCCAAAAACTGGGCATTGGCCGCAACACCATCACGCGCAAGATTCAGGAGCTGGGGCTGGACGAGACCTGAGCACAGCGTTCAGCGGGAATCTGCTGGGGCGCTGGGGTTGCCCATGCCCCAGCGCACCCGCGCCCATAGGCGTTCGTGAACCACATAGGTGAGCAAACCCAGGCCGCTCAGCAGCAGCGACAGGCCGATGCCCTGGTTGAGGTTGCCCAGGTAGAGGTAGTTCACGAAGGTCATGACCAGCAAGCCAAGGGTTTGCCAGGTGAGGGCTTTGGTCCAGGTGCGTTTTTTGTTTTCCATGCATGAGAGTGTGCGGATGGGGTGGGCGTGAATCAATGTTGCGATTCAAACCAATATGCAGCAGTTGGTGATAATGGTCACCATGAATGAAGAACCCCCACGCCCCACACGCAGCGAGCGCGCACGTCAGTTTCGAGAGCGGTTGAACGAAGCCATGCAGGCGCAATGGCTCAACCGTTCGACCTTGGCCGAACGGGCGGGGGTTGACCGGTCAACCATCTCCTTGCTGCTTTCGGAGCAACAGGTTCGGCTGCCATCAGGTCATGTGGTGGCCGAGCTGGCGGCGGCGCTCAAGGTCACGGCCGACTGGCTCCTGGGTTTGACCACCACCACCCGCGCACCCGGTGAAATCCTGCGTGAATCGCTGGAGGTGGCCGAGCGCGTGCCTGGTCATGGCGATGCGAACATCGAGCGCTGGCTCAATGAGGCGGCGGATGCCAAGGTACGCAACGTGCCTGCCTCGCTCCCGGAATTCATGAAAACCGAGGCGGTGATGACACTGGAATATGCCGATTACGCCAGCAAGTCACCGCAGCAAGCCCTGGCCGAAACCCAGGCCAGGCTCATGATCAACCGCCTGCCCGGGCGCGATACCGAGATGGCCTTGCCTCGCCAGCGCCTGGAAGACTTTGCCCGACGCGCCAGCATCTGGACCGCTCTCACGGCCGAACAGGTACATGAGCAACTCACGCACATGGCGGATCTGTGTGAAGAGCTGTACCCCAGCACGCGCCTGCACCTCTACGACCAACTCCGCCACTACAGTGCGCCCATCACGGTCTTCGGGCAGCGCCGGGCCGTGATTTATGTGGGCAGTTCGTATTTCGTGTTCAACACGCCAGAGCATGTACAAACCCTGACGCGCCACTTTGATCAACTGGTGCGCGACGCCAGCGTGTTGAGCCACGAAACGGCGCTGTGGTTGCGCGCGCTGGCTGCGCGTGCCAAGCCCTAGGCGCCTGCGTGGCCGAAAGAACATCGGCTGCAATCTGCGAGAAACCGGCCTCGCAAGGTATTGCCTCCTGATTCATTGTTCTCGCGGGTTTCGCTTCGACGCCTTCTGCCGCGCAGGCTTTTAGGCGATGGTCAGCACCACAGGCGCGTGGTCGCTGGGGCGTTCGTTTTTGCGCGGCACTTTATCGACGGCGCAAGCCGTGGCCTGGGCTTTCAGCGCCTCAGTGACCAGAATGTGGTCGATGCGCAAGCCCTGGTTGCGGCGGAACCCGCCGTTGCGGTAATCCCACCAACTGTAGTTCTTGTCGGGTTGGGGGAAGAGGCGCACGGCGTCGGTCAGGCCCAGGTCAATCAGCGCTTGCAGGTGGTTGCGCTCTTCGGTGGTGCAGTGAATCGACTCACGCATGCCTTCCGGGTCCCACACATCGGCGTCGTCGAAGGTGATGTTGTAGTCGCCCATGAGCACCAGCTTGGGGTGCGCGGCCATCTCCGCTTTGACCCATTCGTGCATGGCATCGAGCCAGCGCATCTTGTAGACGAACTTGTCGCTGTCGGGCGCCTGGCCGTTGGGGAAATAGGCACCGATAACGCGCACGCCTTCGATCGTTGCGCACAACACGCGCGATTGCTCATCGGGAAAACCAGGGATGTTCTTGATCACATCGGCTGCGGGCTTTTTGCTCAGCAGGGCCACGCCGTTGTAAGTTTTCTGACCAAACCATTGCGACTGGTAGCCGGCTTCGCCAAACGCCATCGTAGGGAATTTGTCGTCGGTGATCTTGAGCTCTTGCAAGGCCAGCACGTCCACCGGGTTGGCCGCCAGCCAGTCGAGCACCTGGGGCAGGCGTACGTTGAGGGAGTTGACGTTCCAGGTGGCGAATCTCATGGCGGTAAAAAATCCTTGTAAATCAATTCTATGAATAGTGAATCGCAGTTCTAGCTACTCACATGGCTACACATTTTGGGCCGGTGTCCATTGGATGCACAGCGCTCTGGACGTGTTGTCGTCGTATGGCGACATACATGTGATCGTTGTCGCCGAGTGTAGGCTGGTCTAATTTGTCTGTAGGACTGCTTGAGGTTGGGTCCAGATATTCGAAGTTGCAGCCTGAACGTTCGCGAGTGCCTCAAGTGACCGCTCGGACGAGGCCGGCCATTCCAGCTCCTGCGAACGACTGCTCAACTCAAGGTTGATCTGTAGCTCCCGAGTCATCGGCGTTGGCGGCACTTTTCCAGTCGCGCGACTGATCGACCTTGGCGCCCAGCTCGACTTCTTTGAGGATCGCCACGATCTGGCTTTCACTGAATTTTGATTTCTTCATGTAGAGACTCCGTTGGTTGGAATTCTCTACTCCCGACTGGTACAAGTTTTCGAGGTGGCTTCAGCTGAAGTCCACATGGCACCGAACCAGCGGAGGTGTAATTGTTTCAATCGTTACGAAATCTGCAACACTCTCTCTACGGATTTCCCCAATTGAAGGGTTGTGTGGTCCATGCAGGCCCGCTAAAGTGATCTGAAGGCAGGCTTCCAAAAACTCAATTCCTCGTTCGAAGGAATAGAAACAACCTGCACCGAGAGATCGGCCATCTCAGGCCGGTCCTCTCTTCCTCTCTTGATGCGCGAGTGCTGTTCTCGAGGTGCGGATCGAGTTCGTGTCGATGCGCTCAGCTCCAGTTTTTTGAACCGGCCCCCAGAGGTTGGACGAACTTCTAAGGAGCTTCATGGCCTTGAGTAACACCGCCTTCAGCGCTCTATTGGTTGGCGCGGGTACCTCGCGAAATTTTGTGCTCAGGTGCTGCCGCCGGTACGCGGAAGACCGGCGCATCCCAAGAAACGAGCGGACATTCTTGATCCACTGGCGGTTTTGGGGACGCTTTCCCGCATTCCTTACCAATACCCAGTAGTTCTACTTTCGACGGCGAACCTGTTTTAGAAAGCCACAAAGGAGGGATTTGTTTTGCAACATGCTGATTGGTACTACGAATATCTGCGGTTCGACCGTTCCGAGCTCGCCCTCGATGACATCGTCCGCCAGCCGGTCACAGCACTTTTAGGCGTGACTGAGCAGGCGCGCGAAGTGTTGCAGCTGCTGAACATCGAAACCATTTTCGACCTTGGTTCGTCGGACTATTTCGCCGCTGCGCGGGACCTCACGGCGGCGGCGCGCGGCGCCGCCGGCCCGGTGGGGCGGTTCGGCCAAGTTCCCTCCCAGTGGCTTGACGCAAGTGACGGCGGCGGGTCGATTGCGGACATGCCGACCCTCAAGATCTCCACCTTGCGCGGGATTAGCGCCACCGGCGCGCGCCGTCTGACCGAAGCGACGGGAATAGAAACACTTTACGACATGGCGCATTGGCTGCCCTACCGCGCCGCGCGCGGCTTTCTGGGCGAGGCGACGGCGGGCGAAAGCTTCGTCGATCCAGAAATTCCGACGGAACTGGTGCCGCGCTTCAACGAGTATTCAACCGATAAGGTTTTCTACTCCATCTTCATGATGGACCCTGGGCCGGATCAGAAAAACCTCACACCCCTGACCGGTGCGATCGACCTGGCCGAATTGGAAAAGAAATCCCAGAACCTGCGTGTACGCACTGGCGCGATCGTGCGCTTTGAACAGGCGTGGAAACCAGTGGGCCTGGCGCTGGGCGATCTGATGCACTCCCTCGCTCTCGCCCCCGGTGAGACGACGCGCATCGCCATGATTGACTGGAGCCGTCGGCAGGGCGTGCGCACCAGCGAAGACATCACTCAGGCCGAAAGCCTCAGCAACGCGACGATGCACACCCGCGCGGTCAGCGAAGTCACCCGCGCCGTCGCCAACGAAACCCAATCGGGCATGTCGCAGACTAACGCTAATTCAACTGTGTCCAATACCGCCAGTTCCGGCTTTGGCCTGCAAAACGCCGAGGTGGCTCTGGCCGCAGCAGGGGGCGGCGCACTGGCCGGCGGTGTCGCGGCGGCAGCTGCGGGTGCAGCGGGCGGAGCAGGGATCGGCCTTGTCGCCGGTTCGGCCGCAGCGGGCATCGGCGCGGTACCCGGCGCGATTGCCGGTGCGCTGATCGGCGGCGGGGCCGGGGGGCTGATTGGCGTTGCAGGCGGCGGTGCCGCAGGCTTCCTCGGCGCGGCCGATTTCGGATCGACGCAAAATAACAGCGCAAATTCCCTGACAGAGGTTGTCACCACCACAAGCTCGACCGGACAGCGGGACTTCGCGGCCTCCATGGCCCAGAACATCACCGACCGCACGCAGCAGCATTCCAGCGCCACACGAAATCGCCGCGCCACCATCGTGCAGGAAGTCTGGCAATCCGAATCCGAACAGATCACCACCCGCGCAGTCAGCAACTACAACCACATGCACGCCCTGACGGTCCAGTATTTCGAGGTGGTGCAGATGTACCGCGTCCGCACCGGCGTGCGCGAGGTGCAGCGCGCACTCTACATCCCGCTCGCTGAAATCCGCTGGTCGCCGGAGAATATCCAGCGCTACCGGTCGGTGCTCTTGCGCCACGCGCTCGACCGACGCCTGCTCGAATCCCTTCTGCTGCCCGCTGAAACCACGATCCTGCAGTTCCCGATGCTCGCCACCGCCGATGCCACGATCCGCAACAATTTCCTGCTTCAGAACGAACCAAACTGGGGCTTGCGTTTTGCCAAGGACGCGACGGGCCAAGCGGTCGCTATCACGCCGCTCGACCCGTGGACCCTGCCGCGCGGGGTCATCATCGAAGACCTGCGCGTCGGGCGCTACATGCGCTCCAATTCCATCACCAGCATGTTTCAGGAATTCGAAGCCTACGGCCAGTTGGCCACCCCCGATGCCATCGGCCTGCCGCTCAGCGACGTGCCGCGTCTGGAATGGCAATTGCCCGCCCGCTCCGACGATCCGGCAACGGCGGAACCTATGCTTCTGGATGTCGTGCTGCGCCTGTCCTATCGCGGCACCGATTTCATGTCGGTCACACCGCTGGCGCTGGGCCTCGATGTCTATCCCGCCGACAGCCGCGCCCTCACGTTGCCTGTCGCCACCTTCGACAACACCCCCGACGCTGACTGGCTCTCGGATCACCTCAGGATGTTCAACAAGCATTACTCCCGCGCGGTCTGGCGCTCCGTAGACGAAAGCGACATCTCGCTGCTGCTGTCGGATTACACCTACGAGGGCCGCCCGATCGTCGACCAGATCGACCGTAAACCGGCGGCGATCAGCGGTCAATACCTCGTGTTCACTTACCACAATCACGCAAAGGACTGGGATAAGTGGCTGGCCGCCCACGGTCTGGATGAACCCGCCTCCAAGATCGAAATGGTGCCCATGCCCACCGGGGGCGTCTTTGCAGAGGCGGTGCAGGGCCGCGCCAACTCCGCTGAGAAGCTCGACCTCACCCGGTTCTGGAACTGGCAGGATTCACCGATTCCCCTGAACGCTCCCGAAATCGCCGCCATCGCCGCAGGCTCGCGCGTTCAGGGCAGCGACCTGCGCCCCGGCCAGATGGACGCGCCCATCGTCGCCAACCAGACCCCGCAAGCGCTTCCGAACCCAACCGGCCTTCAGGTCGCGCAGAACGTCATGACCGCCGACCTGTTCCGCGACATGAGCGGCATCACCGCCACCCGTGAACTCGCCGCCGAAGCGGTGCGACAGGCGCAGGCCGGGGCCACCGCCGTGGGCCAGCAATCGGCCTCCAATCTCGCCAAGGGCATGGAGATGCAGTCCAAGGCCATAGACAAGATCCTGACCATGTTCGACGGCCTGTCCAAGACCATCGCTACCACCGGGTTCGGCGCTCTCGCTCCCTCGGGAAAGAACATCGCCGGTCAGAATCCCTCCACCGCGGGGGCAATCCTGAACGAGGCGAAAAAGAGCGACGCCGCTACCAAATCCGGCGGCGCGGCCCGACCATCCGGCCCCACGACCCAGTCGGACAGCGAATCCGCCACGCCCGCGCCTTCCGGGCGCGGCACGCCGCAAAGCACCACCAACCTGCCCGCACCCGAAATCTACGCTGATGGCAGCACTCATTCGCTGGCGCGCGAAGGCGTCGGAACTTTGGTCTCCGGCGCTGGATACATGCCCTATGGCCTCGGCTCCGCGCTTGGCAGCGTCGCTGGTCAGGCTCCTGCGGACATGTCGGAACTTCAAGCCACGCCAACCCTGCTGCGGGCCAAGGACACCGGCCCTGTCGACCTCGCCGCCACTGTTATCACGCACCTCGACAGCCTGAGCGATAGCGAGGACGGCGCTTGCGTGGCCGTATCGCTCGCCAATTTCACGAACGCAGCCAAACTGGCGGGGGCCGACACCAAACTGCTCTTCGGTTCGGTTGAAGTGCCTCTTATCGGCGGCGCCACCGGCGCGCAGATCCCGCTCGACAGTTTTTTCTATCTGTGGTTCACGCGCTCGGACATCGCCCATTGGTTGTCCTTGCCCAAGAAATGTCGAGGCGCGGGCGCCCCCGGAGCGCTCCTGTTCGCCGACCTCGTCGAAGGGCGCGACTACAAAACATCCTCCACCGGCTGGCCCGCGGGCCTCGTCCCCGGGGCGTTCCTGCAGCTTTGGGATGACAAGGACACCTACCTGCGCGTCCGCGACGTGGGTGGGACCAGCGAATTCGGTCACTCACTGATCTTCCGCGCCTATGGTTCCAGCGCCAACAAGATCATCGTTTCCGACCAGATGGGTCTCTCACGCGAAGTCACCTATCCGCTTTTTAACATGAGCTATGTCATCGGCGCGAACCTCAAGAACGCGGAACTGTTGTAGCGGCCCCGCCCGTACCAAGCACATCCAACCCGGACAACCCATCCAAAGCGCATACGTTGAACGCTTGAACAAGAATTACCGCACTAAGGTGGACTTGACCTGCTTCTCTAGACAGCTTTCGACATCCAGATGGCGCGCTGCATGAAAAATCAGTGGCTTCAGGCCGCGCGGGTGTAGGTGACAAAAGCGAACAGCAAACCGTTCAAGGCTGAGTGGGGCTCACGGCGGGTTTCAACCCACTCGGGGCCGAGTTCGGGCGCAAAGGCATCGCCCTCATAAGGGCGGGCGATTTCGGTGACCACCACGCTGCTGGCCAGCGGCAGTGCCAGTGAATAGATTTGTGCGCCGCCGATCACCCAGGCATCGCTGCCTGGCTCACACAGCGCCATCGCGCCTTGAACGGAGGTGGCATGTTTCGCGCCTTCTGCTGACCATTCTCCATCGCGGGAAATCACGATATTGCTGCGGCCGGGCAGAGGGCGGAACTGGGGCGGAAGTGAGTCCCAGGTTTTGCGGCCCATGATCACGGGGCAACCCAGTGTGGTGCGTTTGAAGTGGGCCAGATCTTCAGGCAGGTGCCAGGGCAGGCCGTTGTCTTTGCCGATCACGCCATTGGAGGCGCGGGCATAGATCAAATGGAGTCGTGGGGGTGTGTGGGCGTTCTCAGGCATGGGCTTATTGTGCCGCGAGTGGGGTGACGCGCCGCACCGGCCAGAGCACGCTGGCGATGGCCGCCATGACAAAGCCCATGGCCAGCCAATCTTGCCAATGGGGCATTTCGCCCACGATCACCGTGGCGCTGAGCGTGCCGACCAGCGGGATGGCCATGATGCTCATGGCGCTGGTGGCGGGCGGCAGGCTGCGCGCCATGCCGAACCAGATCAGTTGGGCAAAGCCGTAGTTGATGACCACACCGTAGGCCAGGCTGATCCACATGGCCATCGAGAACTTCTGGGGCTGCGGCAGGGGTTCCAGGGCGAAAGCCAATGCGGCCACAACCACGCTGCCCAGCAGCAGCATCCATACGGTGATGACAAGGGGGGCGAGGGTGAGCTTGGAGCGGCGAAACAACAGCGTGCCCAGCGCCCAGCAAAGCGCCGCGCTCAGCATCCAGGCAATGCCGGCTGGACGACCACTCAGGCGGGCCACCTCGTGCCACAGCAACAGCCCAATGGCCATGCCCGCACAGGCAACGGCCAAGCGTACCCTGGGGGTGATGCGCTCGCCAAAGAAGGCCGCGCCCAGCAAGACGGTGAAGATGGGCATGGTGAAGCCCAGAATGGCCGCGCGACCCGAGGCCAGTTCTTGCACGCCAAAGATTGAGAGTGTGTGCCAGCCCAATACGTTGGGCAGGGCGAGCAGCCCGATCGCGGCCCACTCGCTCGGCGTGGGCTTCATCCGCTCGCCTTTGCGCGCCACATAAAAGAACAGCCAGCTGGCGCCCAGCAGCATGGTGCTGGCGCGGAACATGAGCGGTGTGGTCTCTTGCAGCGAGAGTTTCATCATGGGCCAGTTCACGCCCCACATGAGCGTGAGCGCCAGCAGGGCCCAGATTTGTTTGCGGTTGAGCATGGTGTGACGTTCAGAGCCAGGGGTGGCGGGCAAGCCAGGGCGCCAGCGCAACGGCCTGCGCCTCGGTCCGCACGGCGTGTTCGTTTTGGCCGATGTGTTCGTCGCTGTGAGGTGGTGGCAGCGGGCCGGGGAGTGTCTGCGCACCAGGCATGGTGAACAGGCGGTCGTGCACGCAAACCGACTCCCGCACCAGCGGCCATACCCGGTCGCGCAAAAACCACTGATCGATGTTGCCCGTTTCAAGCGCCGCGCTCTGGTACCTCAGAAGCATGACGCGTATGGATGGCAGCACACCCGCCACGCCGCCCCACAGGCCGGCGAGCATGAGATCGGTGTGGGTCCACCAATCGCGAATGACATGGAAATGCGCGGTGCCATCGAGCCAGGCGTTCACCGCCCGGGCCTCGCGTGCGCTGATCACCGCGTCGGTGTCGCGGCAAAGGAAGTAACCAACGCTGGCATCGTTGGCAACCAGAAACCGCCAGGCCAGCCGCTGGCGCAGCGAGGCGGGTTTTGCCCCTTGGTGCAAGACCACTTCGGCACCGTTTTCGCGCAGCAGGTCCAGAAATGCGGCAGGCACGGTGGCGTCGACGTAAAAGCGCAGCGACCAGCCTGGCAGCACCGTGGGCGCTTCCAGAACGTTGCGCAGCGCGCCGCGCAGGTAACGTGGTTGTTCACCCCACAGGCTGAAGGCGATCACATTGGGTCGCTTGCCGATGCGGCGTTGCCCGGCACTTGGGCGGGGCGACTGCAGATGCCAGTCAGGGCGGGCAGGCGCGCTCAACTGGGCGGCTTGGTCTTTCAGGGCCAGGGCGCGCGTGCCCGCTGCGCGGGCTTCGTTGAACCGGTTCAGGAAGCGAAGGCTGCAGGCCAGCATGTCCAGGCTGACATAGTCGTCGGGCGCGAGCGCCAAGGCCTTCTGGGCCCAGGTCACGGCGCTGGCGTGTTGATGCAGGCGCCCACTCAAGACGCTCAGATTGCGCAGTGTTTCGATGTGGTTCGGGTCGATTGCATGGGCACGCTTGAGCAATCGCCGTGCATCGGCCAGATTGCCGCGGTTCGACAGGTAAAACCCGGCCTGTTCGTACAGCCTGGCCGAAGATGCATGGCGCTTTTCCAGGGCGTTGATGGCGCCCAGAGCGGCCTGAATGGCCGCATCGCCCTGACCGGTTTCCCATAGGGCTTGTGCTTGCGCGAGCCAACCCTCTGGCAGCCTCATACCGCCACTGGGGCCTTGATGGCCGGGTGGCATTCGTAGCCGAGCACCTCAAAGTCTTCATAGGCATAGTCAAAGATGGAGTCTGGGCGGCGCTTGATGTTGAGCGTGGGGTACGCCATGGGTGCGCGGCTCAGTTGCAGCTCGACCTGTTCATGGTGGTTGCTGTAGATATGGCAGTCGCCGCCGGTCCAGATAAAGTCGCCCACATCGAGGTCGCACTGCTGGGCGACCATATGGGTCAGCAGGGCGTAGCTGGCGATGTTGAATGGCACGCCGAGGAAAATGTCGGCGCTGCGCTGGTAGAGCTGGCAGCTCAGTTTGCCTCGGCCGCCGGGCTCGGTGGCTGGTGCCACATAGAACTGGAAAAATGCGTGGCAGGGCATCAGTGCCATTTGGGACAACTCGGCGACGTTCCAGGCGCTCACGATGATGCGGCGCGAATCGGGGTTGCTCTTGAGGGTTTGAATGACATCGGCAATCTGGTCGATGTGGCCGCCGTCGGGCGTGGGCCAGCTGCGCCATTGCACGCCATAGACCGGGCCCAGGCTGCCGTCTTCACGCGCCCATTCGTCCCAGATCGTGCAGCCGCGCTCTTGCAGCCATTTCACATTGCTGTCACCGCGCAGAAACCACAACAGCTCGACGATGATGGCCTTCAGGAACACCTTTTTGGTGGTCACCAGCGGGAACCCTTCGTTGAGGTCAAACCGCATCTGGTGACCAAAAATGCTGGTGGTACCGGTGCCGGTGCGGTCGCCTTTTTGCACACCCTGTGTAAACACATGGCGCATGAAGTCTTCGTATTGCGAACGAACAGGGCGTGAGTCGGCGGAGTCGGTCATGGCAGCAGTCAGGTTGAAGCAGGTCAAACCTCAATTGTGCCTTCAGCGGTCAGGAAAGGCCTTGGTGCAGGGTATTCAGCCTTTGTCGGGTTGCCAGAACCGTTCCATGGACAGGTAGGTGAACGAAGCCGACCAGGCCACGAGCAACAGACCGTTCAAGGCCTCGGTGCCGGCCAGCAAGCGAACCGGCCCGACCGGCGTGAGGTCACCAAAACCGAGTGAGGTGTAGGTTTCGGCGGAAAAGTACAGGCATGACAGCCAGGAGGGCCCTGTGCTGCCGCTCAGGTGACCAGCACCCAGCCAGGTAACCAGCGCGTAGAGTGATCCCCCATACAGGGCCACCTCGATGGCATGGGCGACAAATGCGCCGAGGATGACCACGACGACCTTGTAGCGGTCTGGCAGGGGCCAGCGGGGCAATCGCTGGTTCAGATAACCAAGTATTTCGAAGTGCAGCAGGGTACTCATGATGAGCAGCAACAGGCAGGCAGCGATGGTCTGGGGCATGCGGGGGGTTGTGGATGCGGTGGCGCTTGAGCTTGAGCTTGAGCTTGAGGTAACGTGCTCCGAACCATGCTGGTAAACTTGGCTTAGGCGTGCCTGAAGAGACCCGTCGAGGTTTGTTGGTTTGCCGCCTGTTTCTGAAAAGGAATGCCATGTCTGAATTGCATCTGTACACCAACCCCCAGTCCCGTGGACGCATCGCTCACTGGATGATGGAAGAGCTCGGTCAGCCTTACCAGACCCATTGGCTGGACTACGGCACCACCATGAAGGCGCCCGATTTTCTGGCGATCAACTCCATGGGCAAAGTACCCGCCTTGCGCCATGGCAATGCGGTGATCACAGAGGTCGCAGCGATCTGCGCGTATGTGGCCGATGCCTTTCCCGAGCAGGGCTTGAAACCCGCGCCGGGTACACCCGAAAGCGCGGCCTACCACCGCTGGCTGTTTTTTGCAGCGGGGCCGTTGGAGCAGGCGGTGGTGGCGCGGTCGTTGGGTTGGGCTGTGCCTGAAGGCCGCAGTGCCATGGTCGGGTTTGGCAGCTATGACGACACCTTGAATGCGCTGGAGCTTGCCTTGAACGGGGCGCCCTATGTGTGTGGCGAGCGTTTCACCGCAGCCGATGTGTACGTGGGTTCCAGTCTGGGCTGGGGTCTGATGTTTGGAAGCATCGAAAAGCGCCCTGTGTTTGAAGCCTATGCGCAGCGGGTGCAAAGCCGCCCGGCTGCACTGCGGGCCAACGAACTCAACGAAGCGCAAATGAAGGCACAGGGCTGAGTCCGGGGGGCTCAGGTGAGGTGGTTGAGCCGGCGCACGGTTAAGCACAGAACAGCCAGGGTGAGCACGACGGTGGGCATGACCGCGCCCAGCCCGACCCAGGTGGCCAGCAGACCAAAGGCCGCCGGGATCACCGAGCCCCCGGCGTAGGCGGCCATCATTTGCCAGCCGATCACCTTGCGCGCCGTACCGGCGGGAAAGCGGCGTGCGGTTTCGTGCATGAGCGAAGGGAACACCGGAGCGCAACCCAGACCCATCAAGACCAGGCCCACAAGGTTGATCGCATTCGGCAAAGCGGGCATGGCAAACAGCGTGGCTCCGATGGCCGCCAGCGAAATCCCCAGCGTGACGATTTGGCGGTTGCCCAGGCGATTGGAAAACAGTCCGGCACTGAACCGGCCCACCGTGATCGAGCCGAAATACACCGACACCCACACGCCGGCCTCGGGCAACGTGACCCCGCGGTTGGTGACCAGGATGCTGGCGGCCCACAGGTAGGTCCCCATTTCGGCGGCCACGTAGAGCAGGAACGCCAGCGGCGATAGCCAGAGTGCCTGTGTGGCCACGGGTTTAAAAACCAGGGGAGATTCGCCTGCGGCTTCATGGCTGGTGATCGGCTTTTGCGGGCTGTGGCGCCACAAGGCCAAGGTCGCCCACAGCACCACCGCCAACGCCAGCTGGGCAAGGCCGATGTGGCGTGCGCCGCCGGCCCATCCGCCTTCCCCGGCCAGAGCCAGGCCCATGATGATGGGTCCCGTGGCTGCGCCCACACCCCAGAAGCCATGCAGCCAGTTCATGTGGCGTGATGTGTAGTGAGCGGCGACGAACTGGTTCAGGCTGGCGTCGACCGCTCCAGCGCCCAGGCCCAGGGGAATGACCATTGCCACCAGCCAGCCAAACGACGGCGCGAACGAAAAACCGAGCAAGGCCAGAGCCGTCATCAGGCAGCTTGCCGCGGTGATGAGACCCGTGCCCACGCGTTCAATCAGGCGGCTGGACAGCCAGCTGCTGGCGGCGGCACACAGCGTGATGGTGATGGTGAGAATGCCAACCGCCGCCAGCGGTTGGTTCATGTCTTGCCGGATGGCAGGCCAGGCCACGCCGATCACCGCATCGGGCAGACCCAGGCTGATGAACGACAGGTAGACGATGCCGAGCAGGAACAGGTGGGTCAATTCGAGGGTCTTGGGGGTGTGTGCTGCGAACAGCGGGCCCGCGCAGAACGGCAAAAAACCGTTCGCGGCCTTCAGGAGCCGGGTTTGATCACAAATTGTGCCAGCCCGGGTGAGGGGGCTGTGACGCTGGCGTCAAAGGGGTGGTTGGGCAGGCTGAACACCTCTTGTATGCGTCGCACGTAGCCCTGCGTTTCAGGATAGGGCGGCACGCCCTTGTAGCGCTCCACCGCCCCTTCACCGGCGTTGTAGGCGGCCACCACGAGCGGCACGTCGCCCTTGAAATACGCCAGCAGCCATCGCAGGTACGACAGGCCGCCACGGATGTTCTGCTCGGGGTCCAATGGCTTTTGCACGCGAAACCGGGCTGCCGTGGCGGGAATCAGCTGCATCAGGCCTTGCGCATTTTTCTCGGACACAGCCAGCGGGTTGAAGTTGGACTCGGCACGAATGACGGCATAGACCAGTCCCGGATGAATGCCATACAGGGGGGCGAGGCGTTGCACGATGCCCATGATGCGCCGTTCCTGCTCGGTGTCGATCAGGCGTTTGTATTGGTTGGTGGCCTTGTCCAGAGCCGCGGCTGCGGCAGCCTGAGCGGCGGCCTCGGCACGTTCGGCGGCCAGGCGGCTGGCCTCTTCGGCCTCCGCCTGCTCCACACAGGGCGGTTTCGAGGTTTGTTGCCCCATCACCGCCAACATGTTTCGGGAGGGCTCGTCGCCCTGTTCGGCTGCGAGCTGGAAAAAGTAGGCTGCGAATGCGTCGTTGCGCGGCGTGCCGCGCCCGTTGGCATACATCCAGCCCAGGTTGTAGCGCGCCACGGTGTCTCCGGCCCGGGCGGCCTTGCAATACAAATCAATGGCGACGCTTTGGTCCTTGACCACGCCTTCGCCGTGTTCCAGCGCAAGGGCCTCTTCACGCCAGCTTGCTGCCTGTGCGGCCGTCACACCAAGGTTGCTGGCGTGCACCGATGCCGTTGCACAGGCCACCACAGCGGCGGTGGCCAGCAGCATCGGCATGGGGCGGGGGGTCATGGTGTCAGCACGCGTCCAGGGTTCATGAGGTTGTCAGGGTCCAGCGCCAGCTTGACGGCGCGCATCAGGGAGAGCGCAACCGGGTCTTTGTAGTGCGGCAACTTGGCCGCTTTCAGGCTGCCCACGCCGTGCTCTGCGCTGATGGAGCCATCGTAGCGCGCCACCATGTCAAATACCAGCGTATTGACCCTCTCTTCCTCTGTTTGGAGGAAGGCACGGGCGTCCATTTCCGCAGGTGCCTGTACGTTGTAGTGCAGGTTGCCATCGCCGAGGTGGCCGAAGTTCACCAGGCGAACGCCGGGAATCTCCCGCTGCAGCAGTGCATCGGTCTCGGTGCAGAACGCCGGTATGCGGGATACCGGGATGCTGATGTCGTGCTTGATGTTCAGGCCTTCTTCGGCCTGGGCCAGCGGGATGCTCTCGCGGATGTGCCACAGGCCGTTGGCCTGGGCCAGGCTCTCGGCCACCACGGCGTCGCTCACGATGCCTTGCTCGAAAGCGGTTTCCAGCAGGCTCTCCAGTTGGCCGCGGGCGTGGGTCTCCGACTCGCTGTCGCTGTTTTCCAGCAAGACGCACCAGGGCGACTCCGCCCAGAGCGGTACGCGCAATGCCGGGAAGTGTTTGTTCACCAGGCTCAGCGCAAACTGGCCCATGACTTCAAAGCCAGTGAGCCCGGCGCTCAGGCGCTGGTGCGCCAGGCCCAGCAGCGAAACGGCGGCCTCCAGCGAAGGCACGGCCGCCCAGGCGGTGAGTTGGGCGGCGGGTTGGGGGTAAAGCTTCAAGGTGGCGGCGGTGATGACGCCCAGCGTGCCTTCGCTGCCGATGAACAGGTCGCGCAGGTCGTAGCCGGTGTTGTCTTTGCGCAGGCCGGTCAGGCCATGCCAGATCTCGCCTTGCGCGGTGACCACTTCCAGGCCGAGACAGAGCTCGCGGGCATTGCCGTAGCGCAGAACCTGGGTCCCGCCGGCGTTGGTGGCGAGGTTGCCGCCAATGGTGCAGCTGCCTTCGGCGGCCAGGCTGAGGGGAAACAGGAACCCGGCTTCATCGACCGTGGTTTGCAGGTTTTGCAGAATGCAGCCGGCCTCCACGGTGACCGTGAGGTTGGCTGCGTCGATCGCGCGCACGGCTTGCATGCGGCCCAGACTCAGAACCACCTGTGTGCCGCTGTCATCGGGCACCGAACCCACAACCAGACCCGTGTTGCCACCCTGGGGCACGATGCTGGCGCCAGCCGCGGCACAGGCCTTCACCACCGCCGCCACTTCCTTGGCGTTGCCCGGGCGAACAACTGCAAGCGCGCGGCCCTGGGCTCGTTTGCGCCAATCGTTTTCCCAGGCACTCAGATCGGCCGAAGGGTCTTCATGTGTCAGCACATGGGCGTCGCCGACGGCAGCGCGCAACAAGCTCGTCAATTCGGTGTTCATGGTTTTGAGGGTGGTATGGGGTCGGAGGCGGCGCCGATGGCGGCGGCGTGGCGCAGCTTGTCGGCGTCAACGGCTTCCTGCCCGGCGGCTTTGAGGCGGGTTCGAATATGCATCGTCACGGCGACAAACAGCGTGAGACAGAGAAAGACTTCGATGCCCGCCAACGCGGCCGAAAGCCCCTTGTCGCTCCAGGCGCGCACCACGCCTTCGGTGAAATACAGCCAGACCACCAGGCTCATCCAGCGGTAGGTGTACATGCGGTTTTTCAGCAAACCGGTCAGAGGCAGGGTCAGCGGCAACACCTTGAGCACCAGCCAGGAACCACCGGGGCGCAAGGGCGCCAGCCACATTTCCCACAACAGCCCCAGCACGATCAGCCCCACCAGGCTGCCCACGGCCAGCGCGCGTGAAATGGCTACGGAGCGTGAGGAGGACGCGACATCGGTCACGGGAGCGCTGGGGGTATCTGGCATGAGGAGAGGGGGTAGAGACGGCAAGGAGCGAAGAGGCTTTCGCAGGGCAGGTGGCATGATACCGGGATGACCCTAGACGAACGCTGGCAACAGCTGGAAACCCTGCTGCAAACCCTGTGGCGCGACACGCTGAATTTCCCTTGGCGCAACACCGCCATGACGCTGCGCGAGCGCTTCGGTGAAGACCGGCTGGGCGTGACGGCCAGCAGCCTGACGTTCACGACCACGATCTCCCTGGTTCCCCTGTTCACCGTGGCGCTGGCCGTCTTCAGCGCGTTCCCGATGTTTGCGCGCATGCAGGAGAGCCTGCAGCGGTGGCTGATCCAGAGCCTGGTGCCCAACGACATCGCCAAACAGGTGTTGAGCTACCTCAACCAGTTCGCGGCCAAGGCAGGGGAAATGGGCTGGGCGGGGGCTTTGGCGTTGCTGGTCACCGCGCTGGCGCTGATATTGACCATCGACCGCAAGCTCAACGATATCTGGCGGGTGCGTGAGAGCCGGCCGTTCACGCAGCGGGTGCTGGTGTATTGGGCGGTGCTCACGCTCGGGCCGCTGCTGCTTGCCGGCAGTCTGAGTCTGACTTCTTATGCGCTGTCCGCCTCCAAGGGCTTGGTGGCCACCATGCCCGGGGCGCTGAAGTTTCTGCTCACCGCCTTGCAGTTTGTCTTGATGAGTGTGGGGATGGCTGCGCTGTACCGCTATGTGCCCAACACGCGGGTGCGCTGGAGTCATGCGCTGGTGGGGGGCTTTTTTGTCGCGACCGGGCTGGAAGTGGCCAAAAAGCTGCTGTCCTGGTACCTCTCCACCGTGCCTACTTACTCCATGGTCTACGGTACCTTCGCCAGCGTGCCGATTTTGCTGGTCTGGATCTACCTGGCCTGGGTGATCGTGCTGCTGGGTGCAGTGGTCACGGCCTACCTGCCGAGTCTGCTTTCGGGCATCGCGCGCCGGGCCGATACGCCGGGCTGGAGCTTCATGCTCGCGCTGGAAATGCTGCAGCTCTTGCGTCGAGCCCGAACAGGGGATCAAAGGGGCATGAGCCTGGAGGCCATCGCCCAGGCACTGCGGGTGGATCCGCTGAACCTGGAGGGGCCTGCTGGCCACATGGTGGCGCTCGACTGGCTCGCGCGCCTCAATGAGGAAGAGGAGCGTTATGTGCTGCTGCTCGATCTGGAGCACATGCCCATGGCCGATCTGGCCGGGCGTTTGCTGCTGGGTCGCGAGGCCAGTACCCAGCTCTTCTGGACCGCCAGCGGTTGGCACCACATGACGGTTGCAGACGCCCTTGGCTCAAACCCAGGCCCCAATGCCGATGCCTTGGCTGCCTGAACCGGCCTTTGTTGGCTGCTTTTGAAGGAAACAAACGTGTTGCTCGGACTTCGAACCGCCATTTACCCCGCACCCGATCTGGCGGCCGCCAAGCGCTGGTACAGCCAGGTGTTGGGCGCAGAGCCCTATTTTGACGAGGCGTTTTACGTGGGGTTCCAGGTGGGCGGGTTTGAGCTCGGTTTGTTGCCCAACGCAACGCCGTCGACCGCTGGGCCGCAGGCGTTGTGGGGTGTGGCGGATATCGAAGTGGCCGTTCAGCATGTGTTGGCGCTGGGGGCCAAACCGCTGGAGCCGATTGCCGAGGTGGGTGGGGGTATCCGGGTGGCGTCAGTGGAGGACCCCTTTGGCAACCGCCTGGGGCTGATCCAGAACCCCCACTTCGACACTTCAGCGGTTCGCTGAGGTGCCCTCGCTGAGCGGCTCCGTTGTGAACCGCTCCCGCAGGCTCAGAGCGACACCTTGCCCAGCCACATGTCTTTGTACATGACCCAGTCGCCCATGAAGCTGTAGAGCGGGCGCTTGAAGCTGGCCGGCTTGTTTTTTTCGAACACGAAGTGTCCGATCCAGGCGCAGGCATAGCCCGCCAGCAGCCCATACAACAGGTATTGTGGTTCGCCCGTCCAGGCCAGCAAGCCCAGGCAAAGGACCCCCAGCGAACTGCCCAGAAAGTGCATTCGGCGGCAGGCACGGTCGCTGTGTTCGCTCAGATAGAACGGGTAGAACTCGGCGAAGCTCTTGAACTGCTGCGCTGGTGGCGGCGTGGTTGTGTCGTTCATGACGGTCTGCTTCCTTTTTGTCGGTGCCCCGCTCAGGCTGTGGTGAACGGTGCGTGCAAGAACCCCCGAAAGCGCGCTCGCCCACCCCGGGTGGGAGGGCTGCTTAACTTGAAGTCGGGAAAGCGCTGCAAAAAACGCCCGATGGCAATCCGGCCTTCGAGCCTGGCCAGACTCAGACCGGCGCACTGGTGAATGCCGAAACCAAAGGCCAGGTGTTTGTTGGGCGTGCGGCGCAGGTTCAGCACTTCGGGCTGGTCGAATTGCGCGGGGTCGCGGTTGGCCGCACCGATGCACAGCGTGATGAGGCGTCCCACAGGCAAATCCACACCGCCCACCTGGCCCGCCTTGACCACTCGGCGATTGCCCAACTGGTTGGACGACTCGAAGCGCAGAAACTCGTCCACCGCAAGCGTGAGCACAGCCTCCAGTCCGGCGGCATCGTTGACCGTCGCGCCCATGTCGCCCAGCAACGAACGCCGGGCTTGGGGAAACTCTTGCAGCAGGATCAGTCCGTTCCCAATCAGGTTGGTGGTGGTTTCATGGCCGGCGTTGAGCAGGAAGATGCAGTTTTGCAGCAGCTCCACCTCGCTCAGTCGCTCGCCATTCACTTCGCCCTGGATCAGCCGTGTGAGCACATCGCGCTCGGGGTCCCCGGGCTGTTTTCTGCGCTCGGCGACCAGCCCTTTGAGGTAGGCCAGCATCTCGGTCACGCTGCTGTCACCGAGCTTTTGCTGCGCGGGTGTGATTGCGGGCTCCAGCGCACCCAGAATCGCCAGCGACCAGTCGCGCAGGGGGCCGCGGTCGCCGTGTGGCACGCCGAGCAGGTTGCCGATGATTTCCACAGGGATCGCTGACGCAAAATCTTCTATCAGGTCGCCACCACCTTGCGATTCGATGTGGTCGAGCAAGCTGTCGACCAGCGTGATCAGGCCAGGCTCCATGTCGGCGATGGCGCGTCGGGTGAGTGCGCCCATGATGAGCTTGCGCACGCGGGTGTGCAGCGGCGGATCGTTGAAAACGAGGCTGGTGGTGTGGTGCTCAAAAAGTGGCGACCCTGCTCCGTATTTGGGCGCGAACTCCACGTGTTTGTCGGAGCTGAAGCTGGCGGCGTCGCGGTAGACGGCGACCAGGTCTTCGTAGCGGGTGAGAAAGACCGATCCATCGGGCATCTGCTTGACCGGTTCGTTTTCGCGCAACGCAGCGTAGACCGGATAGGGATTGGCCAGAAAATCGCCGCGCAGTGCACGCAGATCGAAGTGGGTGGCTGTATCGCGCGCACTCTCGGCGCTCATGGGTGGGGTGATGTCGCTGGCTTGCATGATGTTGCCATTGTGGCCGCGTGAGGGGCTTTTGGGGCGTCTCTCAGGCAGCAGGCAGGCGCGTCAGTCGTGCTGGGGGGTGGCAGCAGCAAGGCGCAGGGCGGGGCCGCCCGTCAGGGCGCAGGCGAGTTCGCCGATGCGCGCCAGCGCGCCCTGGGCGTTGTTGTCCCATGGGCCCGAGAAGCTCAGGCGCAGGCAATGGCGATAGCGGTCGGTAGCGGTGAAGAGCTGGCCGGGACCGAATGTGATGCCTTCGGCCGCGCATTGGTGGAACAGCGCCATGCTGTCCATGGCGGGGTCGAGCTCCAGCCACAGGGTGTCACCCGAGGGCGGATTGCTGACGCGGATGCCTTTTGGGAAATGGCGGGCGATGATCTGGCGCGCTTCGGCGCGCCGCACAGCTTGTTGCGCGGTCAGGCGGCGCACATGGGCCTCATAGCTGCCTTGAGTCAACAAATCAGCCAGGGCCTCTTCCAGCACCACATTGGTGGCGGCGCCTTGCAGGCGCTTGTGAATCGCAATTGTGTCGCGCCACCGGCCGCCTTCTACCCAGCCCAGACGCATGCCGGGCACCAGCGTTTTGGCGAACGAACCGCAAACCATGACGCCGCGCCCGGAGTCGAACGATTTGGCCGCTTTGCGCCGCTCGTCGCCGGCCAGCAGGTCGTTGAACACCACGTCTTCAATCAGCGGTACACCGCGTTCCGCCAAAAGGCGAACCAGGCGCTGTTTGGCCGCCAGCGGCATCACGGCCCCGAGCGGGTTGGACAGTGTGGGGGTGGTCAGCACGGCCTTGATGGGCTGGGTGTCGAGCGCCAGTTCAAGGGCCGGCAGCGACATGCCGGTGCGCGGATGCGAAGGGATTTCCAAGGCCCGCAGACCTTGCGATTCGAGCAGATCGAGGTAGCCAAAGAATGTGGGTGATTCGAGCGCCACCACATCGCCCGGCGACGTCACGGCGCGCAAACACAGGCTGACCGCCTGGGTGCAACTGGCGGTGATCACGATGTCGTCTGCGTCCAGCGCGCATCCCATGTGCAGCGCGCGCCGGGCCACGGCCTGGCGCAGGGACAGGCGGCCGGTATCGGCTTTGTTGTATTCGGTGAGGCTGCGCCTGTGTACGCGCGCGGCGCGGCCCACCGCCACGCGCAGGCGCTGTTCGTCAAACAACCCGCTGCTCTGTGGGGTGAAGCCACCAAAGCTGGCTCGATCGCCCGGTTGGTAGAGCAAGGCGAATGATTCGGAGCGGCTGTGGCGTTCCAGCGAAAAACTGCGTTGGGGTGGTGCGCTGGGGCTGGGCTGAGGAATGCGCAAGGCGGTGCGCACCGCAGCGCGCACGAAATAGCCTGCTTTGGGTTTGGCCTGTGCCAGTCCTTGTTCTTCCAGCTGGCGGTAGGCCTGCAGGGTGGTGGAGATGGACACACCCTGCGCCAGCGCCGTTTCGCGCACCGAAGGCAACCGTTGCCCGGCCTTGAAGGTGCCGCTGTGGATGAGCTGGGCCAGGGTTTGTGCCACCCGCTGGTACAGCGGCGGCGCCCGCTCGCCGGCGGCTTCGTGATGGGTGCGCAGCACCAAGGGTGGGGGCAGGGCGGACATGGCATTCCATGCTAACCGAGCGCTCCTGTCTTGAAAGCGCCGCTGCGGCAGGAAAGGCAGTACAGATGGGCTTCAAAAAGGGCACACCGAGCCCAGGCGAATGGCTCTCGACCGGGTGCATTGATGGCGCTGTGTGTCTGTCGCCAGCAAGGCGATTTCGCGACAGTGGAGTCTCATCATCAGGAGGCCCCCAATGCACATCCCCGCACCCACGACCCGTCTGTTGCCGCGCCAGACCCGGCTGATCCATGCCAGCGAGGGCTTGCGCATTCGCGTGGTCACAGGGCGCCTGTGGTTGACCCAGCCCGGCGCTGCGCAAGATCTGTTCCTGGGGCCAGGGGAGGCGGTTGACCTGTTGCAGGACTGGGTTCTGGTCGAGGCCGATGCCAGCCCCCGGCAGGGCGCGTCGGAGTCGGCGGGGTTCAGTGCCTACGAAGTCCACCCATGCGCTGCGCCCGCCGCGCCACCTTTGTTGCGTCAGGCACTGCTCGCGAGCGGTCTCCTCAAGTGGTTGGCCCGTGCGAGCGGCAAACCCGGGTTTGCACCACGCCGCACAGCGACCCCGTGACTCAAGTTCGCAAAAAATCGCGCAAGGCGAACAGCGTGGCGTCGGGCGCCTCGGTCATTTGATGGTGACCCACTGGCACATAAACCACCGTGTGCTTCTTGCCTGCTGCCTGGGCGGCCTTGATCAGGCCCTGTGCGGCCTTGGGCGTGGTCATCTGGTCGACCGCACCGAGCAGAAACAACACGGGGCAGGTCAGCGTTTGCATGGCGGCATCGCCGCCCGCATAGGTATCGCAGGCCACAAAGCCGCGGTGAAACACGTTGACGTCGGCGTTGCTGGCGAGTACACGGCGGCCCAGTGCCATGCCTGCGCCGTAGACCCAGGTGCCCGGTCCCAGGGCAGAAGGCGGGGCGCAGAGCGTGGATCGCGAAAATACGTTGACCATGGTCATGGCTTTGACCGGGTCGTTCAGCGAGGCATCGATCAGTGCCGGAGAGACCTTCATGGGGTAGGCGGTACCGACCAGGGCCAGGTGGCTCACCCGGTCTTTGAGTCGCGAGGCCGCTTCAAGCGCGATCAAAGAACCCCAGCTGTGGCCGACAAGTGCGGCTTTCTCGACGCCTGCGGCATCCAGCAGCGCACCGATGAAGTCAGCCGCCTGTTCGACCGATGAAGGCGCTTCGCCTTCGCTTTTGCAGTGGCCTGGCAGGTCGACCGCGAGCACATTCCAGCCGTGGTGGGCGAGGTAGCGGCTTTGCAGAATCCACACGCTGTGGTCGTTGAGCACGCCGTGGATGAACACCACGGTTGGCTGGGCGGGGTTGAAGGGCTTGCCGCCGGTGTAGCAATAGGTGGGGGCGTTGTTGACGGTGAGGTACATGGTCATGCCTCCCGCAGGGCCGCCCCAAGGGAGGGCAGAGCCCCCTCGGGGGGCAGCGATTTCACGAATTGATGAGCGTGGAGGTTCATTTGTTTCCTGCTTTCTCGGCGGCCTTGAGCGCGCGTTTCAAATCGTCGATCAGGTCATCCGCCTCTTCCAGTCCGATGGACAGGCGGATCGTGCCAGGGCCGATGCCCGCCGCAGCCAGCGCGTCGTCGCTCATGCGGAAATGGGTGGTGCTGGCGGGGTGGATGACCAGTGAGCGGCAGTCGCCCACGTTGGCCAGGTGGCTGAAAATCTTGAGCGCTTCGATGAAGGCCTTGCCTTGCTCGCGAGAGGCCTTGATGTCGAAGCTGAACACCGAGCCGGCGCCCTTGGCGCCAAAGCGCAACAGCTTGTTGGCCAGCGCGTGGCTGGGGTGGCTCTCCAGCAGCGGATGGCCCACGCGGCTGACGAGTGGGTGGCTGGCCAGGAACTGCACAACCTTCTCGGTGTTGCCCATGTGGCGGTTCATGCGCAGCGAGAGTGTTTCGATGCCTTGCAGGATGAGCCAGGCGCTGTGGGGCGAGAGGCAGGCGCCAAAATCGCGCAGGCCTTCACGGCGGGCACGCAGCAAGAAGGCGCCGACGGTGCTTTCTTCGCTGAACACCATGTTGTGGAAACCCTCGTAGGCCTCCGTGAGTTCGGGGAATTTGCCAGATTTTTCCCAGTCGAAACTGCCGCTGTCCACCAGCACCCCGCCGATCACCGTGCCGTGGCCGCTCAGGAACTTGGTGGCCGAGTGGTAAACGATGTCGGCTCCAAAGTCGAAGGGCTTGATCAGGTAGGGCGTGGTGAGGGTGGAGTCGACCAGCAGCGGCACCTTGGCTTCGTGCGCAATTTGCGACACCGTCGGGATGTCGAGCACATCCAGCCCAGGGTTGCCCACGGTTTCGCCGAAGAACAGCTTGGTGTTGGGGCGCACGGCATGGCGCCAGCCGTCGATGTCACCCGGTTTCACGAAGGTGGTCTCGATGCCGAAGCGGCTCAAGGTGTAGTGCAGCAGGTTCTGGCTGCCACCGTAGAGCGCGGTCGAGGCCACGATGTGCGAGCCGGCACCCATGAGTGTGGCCACCGCCAGATGCAACGCCGCCTGACCCGAGGCGGTGCTGATGGCGCCAATACCGCCTTCAAGCGCGGCCATGCGTTGCTCAAAAACCGCATTGGTCGGGTTGCTGATGCGGCTGTAGACGTGGCCTGGTCGTTCGAGGTTGAACAGCGCGGCGGCATGGTCGCTGGATTCAAAAACGAACGAGGTCGACAGGTGAATCGGAACGGCGCGTGCGCCGGTGGCGTCTGGCGTGGCGCCTGCGTGCAGGGCCAAGGTATCGAAACCGGGATCGGAATAACCGGGCATTCAGGTGTCTCCTGTGTTGTGGGCTCAAGCCACTTGGGGCTTGTGTGTAGGGAAATTCGGGCTTATTGTGGGCTATATTCCCAAGCAGTACAGCTTAGCTGGCGACAGCCCATCACCAAGGAAAACAGCCATGAAAGTCAGCGACATTCTTCGGGTCAAAGGCGGCACGCTTTATACCTGCCATCCAGACGATGCCTTGTCCAAAGCGGTGGCCGACATGGCCGATCGCGATATCGGCTCACTTGCCGTGATGGAGCACGGCGAACTGGTGGGCATGTTGACCTTTCGCGAATTGATCCACACGCTGTCGAACAACGGTGGCAGCGTGAACAACAAATCGGTGCGCGCGGTGATGGACGACCACCCGATGACGTGTACACCCGAGACGGCACTGGAACAGGTTCGACCTCTGATGCTGGAGCGCCACACACGCTACATGCCCGTGATGGACGCCAAGATGCTGATGGGCGTGATCAGCTTTTACGACGTGGCCCGCGCCGTGGTTGACAGCCAGAATTTCGAGAACAAGATGCTCAAGGCCTATATTCGTGACTGGCCTGAAGAAGAAACCTCAGACGGCAAGAGTGGGTCCAACTTTCCCTGAGCAAAGCGGAACCCACCAACAGAATTGCCCCTTGCGAGGGGCAATTCTGTTGGTGACTTGCCGCAATGGCCTGCGGGCATAACGACACCACCTCCCAGACAGGTTTCGGCTTTTTTGGGGGCTGTCAAGACCATATCGAGGCAGGCCCCGTTAGCCCTGTCTGATTTCAGCGCATGTTCGCGTGGATCATGTCGCGCACGCGGGGGTAGATCTGCTGGTTCCAACGGCTTCCGCTGAACACGCCGTAATGACCGACCCCGGGTTGCACGTGGTGGTTTTTTCGATAGGGGCGCACGCTGCTGCACAGGTCTTGTGCGGCAACGGTTTGACCCACCGAGCAGATGTCGTCGCGCTCGCCTTCCACGGTCATAAGCGCGGTTCGGCGGATGGCCGCGGGGTTCACGGTGCGCCCTTGGTATTGCAAGACGCCGCGTGGCAGGTCGTAGGTTTGAAATACCTTCTCTACCGTCTCCAGATAGAACTCAGCGGGCAAGTCGTTGACGGCGAGGTATTCCTCGTAAAAGTTCTGAATCGTCGCCGCTTCCTCGGTGCGGCCGTTCTCAAGGTGCTCGTAGATGTTGCGAAACGACTGTTTGTGGCGCTCCGGGTTCATGCTCATGAACGCGCTGAGCTGCACGAAGCCGGGGTAGACACGGCGCGTGAAACCTTTGTGTGGAAACGGCACGCGGCTGATCAGGTTCTTCTCGAACCATTCGATGGGCTTGCTGATGGCGAGCTCGTTGACCCCGGTGGGGTTGACGCGACAGTCCACCGGGCCGGCCATGAGCGTGAGACTGCTGGGCTGGGCCGGGTTGTCGTCTTCGGCCATGATGGCGGTGGCGGCCAGCGCGGCCACACAAGGCTGGCACACGGCAACCATGTGCACGCCCGGTCCGATGGCTTCGGCAAAACGCACCATGTAGGTGATGTAGTCATCGAGACTGAAGCCGCCGTGGATCAGTGACACATCGCGGGCGTTGTGCCAGTCTGTGATGTACACATCGTGGTCTTGCAGCAGGGTGCGCGCGGTTTCGCGCAGCAATGTCGCGAAGTGGCCCGAGAGTGGCGCGACCAGCAAAACCGGCGGCTGGGTGGGCAGCGAGCGATCGTCTTTGCGGAAACGCAGCAAGCTGCCGAAGGGCAGGGTGAGCACGTTTTCTTCCACGATGGGCACTTCTCGGCCCTCCGAAACAACGCTCAGGATGTTGTAGGCCGGGCGGGAATGGGTCAGGCGCATGCGCGAGAACACGTCGCAGGCGGCGGTCACTTTGCGCAAAACCTGGTGCTCGCCTTTGTCATTCCACGGCGATTGGCTGACCTGTTGTGCCAGGAGCCGAAACGGCGACATCAGGTCGGACTGCAGTTGGTAAGCCTGATAAAGCATGGTTGTCTCCGTTGTTCAGTGCCCATGGTGCTCGCAAGGAACAGGCCAAGCCCGGATGCACCGACTTCGTGCAAATGTCCTCAAAATGGGTGGCACGAGGCTTGCTGCGTAGCCGCGATCACAAGGAGATATTGATGGCCACAGCGGTATTGACGATCAGCAGCAAAAACTATGGCGCATGGGCTTTGCGAGGCTGGTTGATGGCGCGCCTGGCCAAGCTGGCGTTCGAGGAGCACATCATCTCGCCCGACGATCCCTCCATGAAAGCCGAGATGCTGTTGCTCTCGGCCTCCATGCGCGTTCCTTCGCTGGATCACGATGGCGTGCAGGTCTGGGACACGCTGGCCATCGGCGAATACCTCAACGAAATCAAACCCAAAGCCGGGCTGCTGCCGGCGGACCGCATCGCGCGGGCACATTGCCGGGCCATTTGCGGAGAGATGCACTCCGGATTTTCTTCGCTGCGGGCTTCGCTGCCCATGAACATCAAGGCGCACTTTCCGGGGTTCAAGGTCTGGTCGCGCGCCCAAGTGGACATCGAACGCATCGAAGCCATCTGGGGCGAATGCCTGGCCAGCTATGGCGGGCCGTTCTTGTTTGGTACCACGCCGTGCATGGCCGACGCGATGTTTGCCCCGGTGGTGACACGCTTCATCACCTACGACGTACCCTTGGATCCAGCCTGCGTGGCGTATTGTGAGGTGATCATGGCTTTGCCTGCCATGCAGGAGTGGGTGGCAGGCGCCGAAGCCGAGCCTGACGCGATAAACGAACTCGAAGCCGAATTCTGAACGGCCCTTTTTCGGGGTGTTTGCAGGGTTTTCTTGATAAAAACGGATGGCGTGGCCATGTCGGATGCACCCCCCTTGGCTTCATCTGAACCCCCGCGCCAACCAGGTGGTCGGCACGGGGTTACGGTGTTATATCGCCTTCTTATTTCCAGGGCGTTGGCTCGGGAACAACACAGGCGGGGGCTTCAACGTCGACGGTCTTGAAGTCGGCCGGTGAGACGATTTCGAGGTACTCCATGTCGGGCGAATAGTCGAAGAGAAAGTGGCGAATGCCTGGGCGCTGCTGGACAACATCGCCGGCCTCGACCAAGGTGACCTGGTCTTCGTACATGAACTTGGCCCACCCTTTGGTCATGATCACAATCTGAAAATCGGCTTCGTGGCGGTGCCAGCCGGTGCCGCTGTCTGGTGGAGAGTTGGCTTTGACCAGATGGGCAATGACCTTGCCATGGGTGGCTTCAGCGATTCCCAGGTCACGGTAGAGGAAAAAATCGCGCAAACCACCGGGTTTGAAGGCGGTGTCCGCGGGTTTCACGAGGGAAAAATCGGTGGGGGCGAATTCCGACATAAGGCACTCCTGTGGGCAGTTACAGCACATTGCTGCAATGCAGCATAAGACAAAACGCACCAGTGCGCTATCTTTTTGAGCACGTTGAAGGGCTGCCAATCGCGTGTAGCGAACACAGAGTCCAGAGAAGCGGGGGAGGGGCGCTGTGCCCCTGCTTCTGGTGCTTCTGTTGTGGGCGTTTGCCAGGCGCGCTGTTCACGCACCGGGCAAAAAGCGACTCGCTGGCAAAGAGGGGTGTCTCGGAGACACCTGACGAATCAACCGATGAAACGACCGTTTCGGGACAGGACGCCCAGGTTCACATAGTTGGAACCGACGTGGGTCGAAGGGGACGAAAAGTCCACCCGGAATCCGCCGAGATCCAGGTTGCGGATGTCTCCAATGGCGTCGCGGATCTTGCTTCGGCTGGGGTTGGCGCCCGCTTTGGTCAGGGCTTCGATCATCAGTTGCGCATTGACATAACCTTCCAGGCTGCCGGGATCGAATTCGGTCTGATCCAGCGCCCGCATGGCTTTTTGGTAGCGGCGAACGATGACGTGTTTGGCAGACATCGCGTCGGGCAAGATCATCGTGAGGGCAATCCCGGAAGCGGTATCACCCAGTTGTGTGATGCTTGCCGCGGTGTATGTGACGCTCAAACCTGCGATGGGCAGTCCTGGCGATACCTTGCGGGCCGCGGCGGTCAGAACGCCCGACACGTTACCCGCCGTGAAGAGCAGCAGGGCCGATGGTTTGGAGGCCAGAATTTCGCTCACTGCGCTGTCAACGTTCTTGCCATCGGTGGCCACAGCCACCTGGGCCAATGCCTTGATGCCTTTTTCGGACAGAGCGTCCAGGCTGACCTGCAGCAGTTCTTTGCCGAAGCCGTTGTCCAGGTAGGCAATGGTCAGATCGCGCAGGTTCATGGACACCAGGTTGTCGACCAGGCGCTTGACTTCGTCGGTGTAGCTCGCCCGCACGTGAAAGACGTTCTTGATGGAGGGCTTGCGCAGGCTGGCCGCTCCGGTCAGTGGCCCCAGGTGCACGATGTCACTGGCTTCGATCAATGGCGTGAAGGCGGTGTTGTTGGGGGTTCCCATACAACCCATGAGTGCCATCACCTTGCTGTTGGACAGCAACTGTTTGACGTTGTCGACGCTGCTTTCCGCTTTGTAGGCGTCATCGATCAGGGAATAAAACAGCGGTCGACCATTGATGCCACCCTTCTCGTTGACTTCGGCAAAGGCGGCATTCACGCCGCGCTGAATGCCTTTCCCAAGGTCTCCCAGCGGGCCGGTCAGGGCCGCCGAACACCCGATGATCAAGGCATTGCCTGGAGGGGTGGTGGGTGCTTGGGCGAAGCTTGTTCCGAAAGCGGTGGGAAGGGTCAGCGCAGTCGCGCTTGCAAGAAAGTGTCGGCGTTGCATAGGAAAGTCGTTGGGCCAGTGAAGTCGTAGGGCCTGCGCTGCAGGGCGTTTGCTCTCGCAGGCGGAAGATCCGCAGGGGCATGGGGTGCATGCTCAAGGGTTGAAAAATTCTGACTGCAAACTGACATTCTCCCTCGTTCCCGGCGCAAGAGCTGCCCCCAATGACGTGACCGGCTGCTCTGGCGCGACATGCGGCAAAGGTTTGCTTGCGCACAAGGCGCCTCTGGGATAATCCGAACGATATGAGCGGCAACACCTTCGGCACCCTATTTGCAGTCACCAACTTCGGTGAATCCCACGGCCCGGCCATTGGCTGCGTGATCGACGGCTGCCCGCCCGGCATGGCCCTGAGCGAGGCCGACATCCAGGCCGACCTCGATCGCCGCCGCCCCGGCACCAGCAAGTTCGTCACCCAGCGCAATGAGCCCGATGCGGTGGAAATCCTGTCGGGCGTTTACGAAGGCAAGACCACCGGTACGCCGATTGCCCTGCTGATCCGCAACACCGACCAGCGCAGCAAGGACTACGGCAACATCCTGCAGACCTTCCGCCCGGGCCATGCCGACTACACCTACTGGCAAAAATTCGGCATCCGCGACCCGCGTGGCGGTGGCCGTTCTTCGGCCCGCTTGACCGCGCCCACCGTGGCCGCCGGCGCCGTGGCCAAGAAGTGGTTGAAGGCGAAATTCGGCACCACGTTTCACGCCTGCATGGCGCAGATCGGCGATGTGGTGATTCCCTTCGAGAGCTGGGAACATGTGCCCAACAACCCGTTTTTCGCGCCGGTGGCCGATGTGTCGGCGCTGGAAACGTTCATGAACGAGCTGCGCAAAAGCGGCGATTCTTGCGGCGCGCGCCTGCGCGTGGTCGCCCAAAACATGCCGGTGGGCCTGGGCCAGCCGCTCTACGACAAGCTCGATGCCGATATCGCCTACGCCATGATGGGCCTGAACGCCGTCAAGGGCGTGGAGATCGGCGCCGGTTTCGCCAGCGTGAGCGACAGGGGCAGTACCCATGGCGATTCGTTGACGCCTGGCGGCTTCCAGGGCAACAAATCGGGCGGCGTGCTCGGCGGTATCAGCACCGGGCAAGACCTGGATGTGTCTATCGCCATCAAGCCCACCAGCTCCATCCTGATCCCGCGCGACTCGATCGACGTGAGTGGAGCGCCCACCGAAGTCATCACCAAAGGCCGCCACGACCCCTGCGTGGGCATTCGGGCCGCACCCATCATGGAAGCGCTGCTGGCGCTGGTGGTGATGGACCACGCACTGCTGCACCGCGCGCAATGTGGTGATGTGCACGTGGACACACCCGATATCGCTGCGGCCAACCGCGCCTGATTTTTACTTTTTTGACGATCTTTCCTCATGCAATACCTCAGCACCCGCGGCCATCCCGATCGCAAGCGCTTTTGTGAAATCCTGCTGGAGGGCCTGGCCCCCGATGGCGGTTTGTATCTGCCCGAAAGCTACCCGCAGGTGGATGCGGCCATGCTGGCCCAATGGCGCGCCGTGTTCAACGAAGGCAAACCGGGCGGTTATGCCGCGCTGGCGTTTGAGGTTTTGTCGCTCTACATCGACGACATTCCCGCCGCCGATTTGAAAGCCCTGTGCGACAAAACCTACACCGAGGCGGTGTACGGCAACGCCGCCATCGTGCCGCTCAAGCAGCTCGACGACGGCTTCTATCTGGAGGCTTTGTCCAACGGCCCCACGCTGGCGTTCAAAGACATGGCCATGCAGTTGCTGGGCAACCTGTTTGAATACGAGCTGGGCCGGCGCGGCGAAGAACTCAACATCCTGGGCGCCACCAGTGGCGACACCGGCAGCGCGGCCGAATACGCCATGCGCGGCAAAAAGGGCGTGCGCGTTTTCATGCTCAGCCCCCATGGCCGCATGAGCCCGTTTCAGCAGGCCCAAATGTTCAGCCTGATGGACGAGAACATCCACAACATCGCCATCGAAGGCGTGTTCGACGACTGTCAGGACATCGTGAAGAACGTGTCCAACGATCTGGCATTCAAGCGCAGCCACAAGATTGGCACCGTGAACTCGATCAACTGGGCCCGTTTGCTGGCTCAGGTTGTTTACTACTTTGCAGGCTACTTCCAGGCGACGGCCAAGGATTCGCAGAAGGTGAGCTTCACCGTGCCCAGCGGCAATTTCGGCAACGTCTGCGCGGGCCATGTGGCGCGCCAGATGGGCCTGCCGATCGAGCAACTGGTGGTCGCGACGAATGAAAACGATGTGCTCGATGAGTTCTTTCGCACCGGCGTTTACCGTGTGCGCGCCAGTGCCGATACGCATGAAACCTCCAGCCCTTCGATGGACATCTCCAAGGCCAGCAACTTCGAGCGCTTCGTGTTCGACCTGCTGGGCCGCGACGGCGCGCGTGTGAAAGCGCTGTTCGGCGAAGCGCTGAGCAAAGCAGGGCGTTTTGACCTGGGCAGCGACCCGGCCTTCGCCGACGCCGCAGCGCGCTACGGCTTCATCAGCGGCAAGAGCACCCACGCCGACCGCCTGGCTACCATCAAGGCCACCGATGCAGAGCATGGTGTGGTGATCGACACCCACACGGCCGATGGCGTCAAGGTGGCGCGCGAGGTCTGGAACCGCAAGCTGCCCATGATCGTGCTCGAGACCGCGCTGCCGATCAAGTTCGCCGAAACCATCGTCGAGGCGCTGGGCCGGGAACCCGATCGCCCTGCGAAGTTTGACGGCATCGAGGCCTTGCCCAAGCGGGTCAAGGTGATGCCGGCAGACACCGCCCTGGTGCAACGCTACGTGACCGAACACTGCGCCTGAGCGCAACCAGAAGGCCTGTATGAAAGTGGTGTGTTTTGCGGGCCGTTCGGGTGTGGGGAAAACCACCCTGGTTGAGCAGCTGATTCCGGCGCTGAAACAGCTTGGCCTGCGCGTTTCGGTGGTGAAGCATGCCCACCACGCGCTGGAAATCGACCACCCCGGCAAAGACACCTACCGCCACAGAGCCGCAGGCGCGTTCGAGGTGGTGGCGGCCTCGCCGCAGCGCCTGGTCTTGATGCGCGAGTTTGAGCAGGAAGCCAAGGTCTCCGTGCACCAGATGATTGCCGAGCTCTACGAGGGCGTGGACTGGGTGCTGGTCGAGGGCTTTCGGCACAGCGATTTGCTCAAGATTGAAGTGGTTCGCGATGCAGAGGCAACGGCCGTTCAATACCCCGATGACCCGTTTGTGGCCGCCATCGCCAGCGATGATGCGACCCGGCTGCCAGTGCCGACCCAGCGCGATGTGCTGCCATTGAACGATGCCGCTGCTGTGGCGCAGTGGTTGGTCGACAATGGGGATCGTTTTGATTACGACCCCGATCTGTACACCGATTGACCCCTGTGCCGGGTCATGGCTTTCCTGAATACCGTTTCATGACTTCACCTGCTTCCCCTTCGACGCCTGCGCCCGTTCGCCGCCCTCTGATGCCGCTTGACGAGGCGCGCGCCACCTTGCTGTCGCATGCGTTGCCGGATGCGGCGGCCGAGTCGATTCCCACTTTCGAGGCCGATGGGCGGGTGCTGGCCGAAAACCTGGTGTCGGCCTTGCAGGTGCCGCCGCAAGACAACTCTTCGATGGACGGCTATGCCGTGCGCGTGGCCGATGTGAAAGAGGCCAGGGTGGTTCTGCCCGTTTCGCAGCGCATCGCGGCGGGCCATGCGGCCGGGCCTTTGCGCCCTGGCACCTGCGCGCGCATCTTCACTGGCGCAACCATGCCCGAGGGCGCAGACGCGGTGGTGATGCAGGAAGACACGCGCGATGTAGGCGGCGACATGCATGCGGTGCACGTCGATGCTGTTCCCGTTCTCGGTCAGTGGGTGCGCCGCAGTGGAGAAGACGTGACCCGTGGCGCCACGGTGCTGGCTCGCGGGCAACGTTTGTCGCCTGCCGGGCTGGGGCTGGCTGCCAGCCTGGGGTTGGCAAAACTTTCGGTGTTTGCGCGTCCCAAGGTGGCTCTGTTTTCGACTGGCGACGAATTGGTGATGCCTGGCGATGTGGCCCCGGCCGACATGAAGCCCGGCGCCATCTACAACTCCAACCGGTTTTTCCTGCGCGCGATGTTGCAGCGCCTGGGCTGTGAAGTGAGCGATCTGGGCATCGTGCCCGACAGCCGCGAGAAAACCCTGGCCGCATTGAAATCGGCCGCCGATCACCATGATCTGATCTTGACCAGCGGTGGCGTCTCGGTCGGTGAAGAAGACCACGTCAAACCCGCCGTTCAGCAATTGGGCAGCCTCGACCTGTGGCAAATCGCGATGAAGCCGGGCAAGCCGTTTGCCTACGGCACCGTTCGGCGCGATGCGGGCGCGGGCGATGCTGCGAGCAGCGCCTGCCATTTCATTGGCTTGCCGGGCAACCCGGTGTCGAGCTTCGTGACCTTTGTGTTGCTGGTGCGCCCGTTCCTGCTCAAGCTGCAAGGCGCTGAAGCGGCCATGCCCCAGCCGGTGATGTTGCCGGCCCATTTTGTGGTGCCGCGCGCCGACAAGCGCCGCGAGTTTCTGCGCGTGCGCCGCAACGCCAATGGCGGGCTCGATCTGTTTCCCAACCAGAGTTCGGGTGTGTTGACCTCTGCCGTGTGGGGCGATGGCCTGGTGGACAACCCGGCCGGGCGAACCATCGCCCATGGCGATTTGCTGCCTTTCATTTCTTTTTCGGAGCTGTTGGCATGAAAGTGAACCTGCGTTACTTCGCATCGCTGCGCGAAACCGTTGGCGTGGGCAGCGAAACGGTGGACACCAACGCCGCGACCTTGGGTGCTTTGCGCGATGAGTTGATCGCCCGAGGTGGCGCCCATGCCGAAGCCCTGGGCCGCGACCGCGTGGTGCGCGCGGCCTTGAACCAGACCATGAGCGATGAAAGCGCTCCGTTGAGTGAAGGCGCCGAGGTTGGTTTCTTCCCGCCCGTCACCGGAGGCTGAACATGAACAACCGCGTCAGTATTCAAACCGAAGATTTTGATGTGGCGGTCGAAACGGCTGCTTTGCGCCTGGTCGATGCGCGGGTAGGCGCAGTGTGTTCATTCCTCGGTACGGTGCGTGATCGCAACGAAGGCGATGAGGTCAGCACCATGGAGCTGGAACACTACCCCGGCATGACCGAAAAAAGCATCGAAGCCATGATCGACGAAGCCATGGCGCGCTTCGACATCTTTGCCGCCCGCGTGATTCACCGCGTGGGCCTGCTGCAGCCCATGGACCAGATCGTGTTCGTGGCCGTGACCTCGGCGCACCGGGGCGAGAGCTTCCAGGCCTGCGAGTTCCTGATGGACTACCTCAAGACCCAGGCGCCGTTCTGGAAGAAGGAAGAGACACCGAATGGCGCCCGATGGGTGGACGCCCGCGTGAGCGACGACGCGGCCCTGGCCAAATGGGGCATCAAGGCGGCCAACGCCTGAGCCCGGTCAGCGCACAACGCCATGCTGCAGCTGACCCCCGCCGACATCGAATCGCTGGAGCGCGCCACCCTGCAGGCCGTGGCGCCCGAGCAGGTGCATGCAATACCCGGCTGGCTGCTGCCCATGGACAGCGGCACAGTGGGCAGGGCCAAAAGTGCCGTGCCCCTGGTGCGCGAGGGCGTGGACCCGGCAGACGCCGACCGCATTGCGCAGGCCTACCGCGCCAAGGGCTTTCAGCCCGTGCTCCGCGTGCCCGACCTGCCGGCATTCGACGCCTTGCGAGCGCGCCTGGAGACGCTGGGTTTCACCCACGACCAGCCCACGCTGACCCAGGTGGGCCGTATCGAAAACGTGATCGCGGCGCTCAGCCACCTGGGCACCGAAGGCGTATCGCTCGACGAGCGCCCCGACGCCGCCTGGACAGCCATGTTTCTGGGCGAAGGCTTCGACCCGGTGGACGGCGCCAGCCGCGCCGCCTCGCTGGCCCGCGCGCAGGGCACGCGCTACGTGAGCCTGCGGGAAGGAGAAAGTCAAAACAGCCATACAACACTGGCCTGCGCCGCCGCGTCGTTCGGCCATGGTTGGCTGGGTCTGCATGGTTTGCGCACCGAAGCGCGGCAACGCGGGAGAGGGCTGGCCGGGAAAGTGTTGCTGACCATGGCGCAGGAAGCTCGGGCGCAAGGCATGGAGCGTATGTACTTGCAGGTGCACGACAGCAGCACCTCAGCGCTGGCGCTGTATCGCCGGGTTGGGCTGGAGACGGCTTGGGGTTACAGGTATTGGCGGTCTGGATCGGCGTAGCAATCAGATTTGGATGGGTGTACCAGTCGCCTGTTTATTGCGCTTCAGGCTGCACGCTTGGTACTGATACTGGTTGTATGGATGTGTGTAACGCCATTCAGTTGTGGGCTCCCAATGGCTCGCCAACGCCGTCTCGAAATTTGTCAGATCTGTTGTGCTTGTACATAAATCCAGTGGATCGACGTAACTTTGTGAATGCAAACAAGATCTTCAGATTTTTGGCGCCATGGTATTTCGTGGCTGCTGTGGGTATCAGGTGAGACACGAACTACGTCAATGCTAAACCGCATTGTGGTGAAGCAAGTGTCCTCGACGATCCTCGCTACGTCGAAAAAAGGTCGGAAGCCAGGCAACGTAAGCCTCTCTATGTTGGGGCGCCTACCGCATACGAAGGCATCCATTTCAAGTGCAATCACTGTGGACTGGTTTTCACAATATGAAAAATGGAGTCGAGATGAAGCCAGACTTGTTGATGCAAACCTACCTAGAAGAGGTGGTCGCCCAAGGGCGGCTGGAGCTGGTCGAGGCGATGTCGCAGCCCGATATGGTGGACGAGGCCAATCAGGCGTTTGGCGGCCCACCGGGTCGGGCTGGTCTTATGGCCCACGTCAAAGGCTTTCGGCGCGCGGTTGGAGAGCTGCAAGTCACGGTCGACCGCATCGTGGCCGCTGACGATGCCGTGATGGCCTGGTGGTCTTTTGCCGGGCTTCACGCAGGGCCCTGGCTGGAGCGGCAACCCACGGGCAATGCCATCCGGGGCACGGTGTTCAGCTTATTTGATCTGGTGGATGGCCGCATCAACCGCTACCGGCTTTTTCTCCACGCCGAGTTTCCCGAAACCGTGATCCTGGACACCTCTCGTCTGCATACCGGCTCGGCGCTATAGCCGGTGGCGAAAGGCACGCATCGTCTCTGACCTTTGTTTCGCTCGCTGAAAGGGGCAAATCCATGCGAGCTTGCCCTTGTCACCAGCACATTGAACAGCAAGAAGGAACTGGGGTCAGACTCCAATGGAATGGGTTCTGCGCACTACCGAGTGTCTTTTCGTTGCGCGAGGTTTCGATCTCGCTCACCATGCACAGTTGTTCGGAGCGCTATTGGCCGCCGACGGGCAGGCCGTAGGAGTCTTTGCATCGCTGGCGCACGGTATCTGACCCCAGGCATCGGCATGGCGCATCGAACTCCGCCCGGTCGGTGGAGCGGGGAAGGGCTGGCTTGCTGGGTGTTGCAGACCATGGCGCCGGAGGCCCGCGCGTGGGGTATCGAGCGCGCCTATTTGAAGGTGCACGGCAGAGGTGCTTCCGGGCTCGCGCTGTTTCCGCGCATGGGGTGGGGGACGGCTTGATTTGATGGGTATTGGCGGTCTTGTCCCGCGCAGAAAGCAGTTCCAGGTGGGCAAAAGGCAAGTCTGCGAAGCCCCGCAACTGCGTCATGCCTTGAGCCGACCCGGGCACCGCGAGGTGAAGCTTTAGTGGGACGGTGCCTGCGCGGGTGGCGACTGCCGTTCGGCATTGCCATCGTCTGAAGAATCGCCGTCGTCCAGCGACTGCCAATCGCTGGTCACCAGATCCATCAGCGCGCTGTCCAAGGTCTCTTCGTCGATATCCAGAGGCTCATCCAACCGCTCAGGCTGTTTGGGCGAAGTCCGATGGTTCATCCTGGTCCCCCGATCTGATCGCTCGCTGTCGTTGACCAAAGGTGGCAACACACAGCCCGATCAAGGCCCGAGTGAACTACAAAACTGCGCAGTTGAACAGCCTCAAGTGGTGTCAAGGTGTGAGCGGCCCTGGAGAGAATCGGGGAAATCAGAGTCAGGTCTTGCTTTTACCTACGGGAGCTGTTCATGTCAAAAGACAAGACTTGAGCTTTGTCCCGTTCACTCGGTCGCGTCAATGTGGGCTTGCCAGCGTCCTCTGCACAATGAACTGTTTGACTCTCCCATCCTGTCAATCAGACGCCGTTATCCGCAAACCTTTCGGCGGGTGGATCGCTCGGGAAGGGGAAGTCCTATTGATTCGTTAGCGGTTGCAATGCCCACCCATTGGACTTCCCTCCATGGCCGAAACAAAGACCCAGCCCACCGGCGCAAGCGTCGAGGACTACCTGGCATCCCGCGCGACCGACGGGCAGCGCGTTGACTGCCTGGCGCTGATGGTGCTGCTCAAAAAGGTCACGAAAAAGGGGCCAATGATGTGGGGGGCGAGCATTGTTGGTTATGGCTCGTATGACTACACCTATGCGTCAGGGCGAACAGGAACCACATGCCTCACGGGGTTTGCGATTCGCGGGCGAGAGATCGTGATCTACCTTGCCCCCTATTGGAATGGCGCCACCGGGCTGTTGGTGGCGCTGGGTTCGCACAAGATGGGCAAGGGCTGCCTGTACTTCAAACGGCTCGCCGATCTTGATCAAGCCGTTCTGGAGCAACCCGTGGTCGGTTCAGTGGCTGAACTCCACCGCCGTTATGGCCAAGCGGGCACCGCCTGAGAGCCTATACAGGGATGCCCCTCAAAGGCAGGCAATTGACCGATGTTTTGGCTGTTGGGGCAACGTTTGCCGTTGACGCGCAGGCATCTGGGGCGGGGCATGTTGTGGTCCGTTCCAGCAGGGCGCCGGAAGGGCCATTGCCGTCGACGGTTCTGGGCTGCGCCCGACTGGCGCTGGCTCAGGGTTGAACCATTCCGTCCATGCGCACCACTTCGAAATCGCGGCCCAGCACCTGCCCCAGCTCCCGGTTCAAGGTGTCGTTGTTCCAGCGCGGGTCGGGCGCACCGCTCACGTACCAGTTGCTGCCGTTGTCGGCAACCATCATCCCGTGCGTCTTCATGGCGGTGAGCAGGGCCCGGGTTTCTGTGCTGAAAGTCGCCGGAATCACGTAGCTGGCCTTGAGGCGCACGCGCATCCCCATGGGCGGCAAGTTGGCGCTGGTGTTGGCCGATGCCCAGTGGGTGGCGGGCGGTACATAGGCTTTGCGGCTGCGCTGCACGGTGAAGCGCAGCGCGTGCGCGATGCCGCCTGGCCCGAGAGCGGCTTCGTCGTACCGCGCCAGCCCCGGAAAAATGGGCAGTCCGGCGGCATCGGCGCTGGTCCAGCCGGGCTGCCCGCCCGGTCTGACCAGGTTGCTGTCGATGTGAAAGACGGCGCCCACGTTGGCATTCCAGTTGCCTCCACTGGCGGGAAAAGCGCGCCCAAGTTCGTACAGCCGGTTGTTGTCGCGGTCGATGACCAGCACGTGGCGGTCTCCGGTGCTGTTGGGCCCTCCCTCGATCGGAGCCCCGGTTGGCACTGGGTAGGGGCCGGGATCGCTTTCATCGCCATAGGCCGTCCAGGCGATGTTCACGCGTGGCTGCGAGCCAGACACCACCACGTAAGGAATACCGATCGGAGCCCCCGCGTACAAACCAGCGCCGAAGTCGGGGTGCAGGCCCGTGCTCAACCCGATGCTGGCGATCAGGGTGTCGGAGTCGGGATCGCGCGGTAGCGCTGAAACGTCCTGGTTCCAGGCGTTGTCCGCAGGAAAGGGGATACAGCCATTGAGCGCCGCTCCGACACCCAGATCGGCACCCGCGCAGTGTCCATAAGAGCGAACACGGCCGGGCGTCGATGGCGCCTCTCCAATCACGAAATAGGCCACACCTTCTGGTGCATATTGCGGCAACAAGGCCACCTCGGAAGGGTTGACCGAATAGAAATGGAAGCCCTTGCCGGCCAGAAAGAAGCGGCTCAGCGGACGAAGCCCGGCGCCGGTGACTTTGCTGGCGAAATACGCCACGCCCTCGTAGTTGAACTGAGCCAGCGTGGCCTGAATGTGGTCCCGCTCGGTCTCGCTGATGGTGTAGAAATGCACCCCGGTCAGGCGGTTGAGGAACCGGTAGACGGGGCTCAGACCTGTCGCGGCTTGCGCGCCGGCTTCAAACGCCGCGCCTTCATAAAGCATGTTCGCCAGCGTTGCTCGCACCGCATCGCGCTCACTCGAACTCACGGTGTAGAAATGTGCGCCGGTATCGCGGTTGTAAAACCGGTAGACCGGCACCGTTGCAACAGCCTTGGTTTGGGCACTGAAACCCGTGGTGGCCTGCTCTTCGGCCAGCTCTTGCGCGTTGAGCCGCGCGCCCTCGACCAGGGCTTTCCGAGTCGCCTCTTGGCTCCAGGGTGCTTCCATGGCGGGCGCAGCGGCCGCCGGGGACAGGGCTGCACCTTCGCCACCGGCGCCTCCGCAAGCCACCAGTGCCCACGACAAGGCTGCCGATGCACACCAAGGTACCCAGCGAGAACGAACAAGCGATTGGATCGACATGGAAGGGGCCGTGACGGGAAGCAAGGGGAAGCAGCGAGGGCGAACGGTTCACGATACCGGAGCCCAAACTGTTTGTCATCCCCGGGTTTTAGAAGGGACCGGTGTCACGCTGAAACACGTCCAGGGTCAATGCAGACCACCCTGTCCATCAACCCGTTGCAGCCTGGCGTGCGTCGCCTGAGGGTCCATGTGCGAACGAACGGGATGGAGGCAGTTCTTGAACCGTTGCCTCGCCAGGGCAAAGACGTGCCAATGGGGCGGCCCAAGGGGCCGCAACCTTCAGCCAGCCAAAGCCTGTTTCACGCTCTCGGCCAGCGGTGTGGTGGGCCGGCCGATGAGCTGGCTCAGTTGTTTGCTGTCATCAAACAAGCCGCCTTTTGAGGCGCCCACATCGGATTCGGCCAGCATCTGCGCCAGTCCGGCAGGCAAGCCCATGGACGCCAGCGCTTCTGCAGAGGCTGCTTGCGGCATGTCCTGGTAGGCCACGGGTTTGCCGGACTGGCGGGCGATTTCGGTGGCGAGTTCGGTGAGGGTGTAGCTGGTGTCACCGGCGAGTTCGTACACCTTGCCTGCCTGGTCCTGGGCCACGAGCACGGCTGCGGCGGCAGCGGCGTAATCGGCCCGGGCTGCAGAGGCGATGCGGCCGTCTTTGGCGGCACCAAGCACGGCACCATGGGCGGCGGCGGCGGGTGCGCTGCCGACGTAGTTTTCGGTGTACCAGCCGTTGCGCAGCAACACATGAGGCAGGCCCGATTTGGTGAGCAGGGCTTCGGTGGCCTTGTGTTCGTCGGCCAGGCCAAGGGGCGAGGTGTCGGCATGCAGGATGCTGGTGTAGGCCACCAGTTTCACGCCTGCCTTGGCGGCCGCTTCAATCACCGCCTGGTGTTGTGGCAAGCGCTGGCCGACTTCGCTGGAAGAAATGAGCAGCACCTTTTCTGCACCCTGAAACGCGGCCACGAGGGACGCGGGTTGGGTGTAGTCGGCCTGGCGAACCACCACGCCCTGGGCGGCGAGGTCCCGGGCTTTTTCAGGGCTGCGCACGGCGGCAACGATGTGCGCGGCTGGCGTGGTTTTCAGCAGGTTCTGGATGACGAGGCGGCCGAGTTGGCCAGTGGCACCGGTGATGACGATCATGGAACATTCCTTGTTGTGGATTTGAAGAGGAGCCGCGATACTAGGGTTCTCGCTAACTTTTTGTAAGTACCTACCTTGAGGTAAGTGGTATGCCCCCCCATCCATCTGCAACGAACCAATCGGCCAAGGCGCCCGCAGGCCCCCTGAGCCTTTCAGAACACATGCAGCGCGGCGCGCTGTTCGCGGTGGATTGCCCCTCGCGCGAGGTGCTTCAGCATGTGACCAGCCGCTGGGGCGTGTTGCTGTTGGTGGCGCTCATGGGTGGCAGCCACCGCTTCAGCGATTTGCGGCGCAAGGTGGGCGGCGTGAGCGAAAAAATGCTGGCGCAAACGCTGCGCTGGCTGGAGGCGGACGGCTTCGTGTTGCGCGATGTGAAGGCCACGGTGCCGCCGCATGTGGAGTACCGCCTGACGCCGCTGGGGCGCGAGGTCGGCGAGCGGGTGCAGGCGCTGGCGGACTGGATTGAGTGCGCGATGCCGCAGATCATGGCGGTGCGGCAAGCGCGCGAGGCGGCGCTGCCTGCCGAGCCCGCAGGGGTTCACCGCATCCGTTGACGGGTCGCCCGGGGCGCTGTTGATCTGGATCAAAGCGCAGGCTTCGAGCGGGTCGCCCAATGGGTTGAAGGCTTGAAAACGGGTGGATCAATGCCACATGTTCAGCAACAGACCCAATACGGAGTGACTTCACACCATGCGAATCGACAAACTCACCACCAAATTTCAAGAAGCCCTGGGCGAAGCCCAAACCTTGGCCCTGGGCGCCGACAACGCCTATATCGAACCGGCGCACCTGCTGCTGGCTTTGCTGCGCCAGGCCGATGGTCCGCAATCGCTGCTGCAGCGCGCGGGGGTTAACGTACAAGCCCTGGCCAAGGCCACCGAAGTGGCCGTCAAGAAGCTGCCCAGTGTTCAGGGGCAAGACCAGGTTCAGGTCGGGCCCGACTTGGGCAAGCTGTTGCAGGCGACCGAAAAAGAGGCCATCAAGCGCGGCGACCAGTTCATTGCCAGCGAGCTGTTTTTGCTCGCCGTGGCCGACAGCAAAGGCGATCTGGGGCGCATGGCGAACGAGAGTGGCCTCAACCGCAAGAGTTTGGAATCGGCAATCGAGGCGGTGCGCGGCGGCCAGAGCATGGACAGCCCGGAAGCCGAAGGCCAGCGCGAGGCGCTGAAAAAATACACCATGGACCTGACCGAGCGTGCCCGCATGGGCAAGCTCGATCCGGTGATCGGTCGCGACGACGAGATTCGCCGTGCGATTCAGGTCTTGCAGCGGCGCACCAAGAACAACCCGGTCTTGATCGGCGAGCCCGGGGTGGGCAAGACGGCCATCGTTGAAGGCCTGGCGCAGCGCATCGTGGCGGGCGAAGTGCCCGATTCGCTCAAGGGCAAGCGCGTGTTGTCGCTGGACATGGCGGCTTTGCTGGCGGGCGCGAAGTTCCGCGGCGAGTTCGAGGAACGGCTGAAAACGGTGCTCAACGAACTGGCTAAAGACGAAGGCCAGACCATTGTGTTCATTGACGAGTTGCACACCATGGTCGGCGCCGGCAAGGGCGAGGGCGCCATGGACGCCGGCAACATGCTCAAGCCCGCCCTGGCGCGCGGCGAGCTGCATTGTGTGGGCGCGACCACGCTGGACGAATACCGCAAGTACATCGAGAAAGACGCCGCGCTGGAGCGCCGTTTCCAGAAGATTCTGGTGGGCGAACCGACCGTGGAGGCCACGATTGCGATTCTGCGCGGCTTGCAGGAAAAGTACGAAGTGCACCACGGTGTGCAGATCACCGACCCGGCCATCGTGGCCGCGGCCGAGTTGAGCCACCGCTACATCACCGACCGTTTCCTGCCCGACAAGGCGATCGACCTGATCGACGAAGCCGCTTCGAAGGTGAAGATCGAGCTCGACTCCAAGCCCGAAGTGATGGACAAGCTGGACCGCCGCTTGATCCAGTTGCAGATCGAGCGCGAAGCCGTGCGCCGCGAGAAAGACGAGGCGTCGCAAAAGCGCTTTGGCCTGATCGAGGAAGAAATCGCGCGGCTGGAAAAAGAGATCGCCGACATGGACGAGATCTGGAAGGCCGAGAAAGCACAGGCGCTGGGTTCCAAGGATGTGATGGAAGAGATCGATCGCATCCGTTCACAGATCAAGAGCTACACCGAAAAGGGTGATTTCAACAAAGTGGCCGAGCTGCAATACGGCAAGCTGCCCGAGTTGGAGAAGCGGCTGAAAGACGCTCAGGCGGTGGAAGCGGGCAAGGCCGCCGACAAAGAGGGCAAGGGCCGTCACCAGTTGCTGCGCACCCAGGTGGGCGCTGAAGAAATCGCCGAAGTTGTGGCGCGTGCCACCGGTATTCCGGTGGCCAAACTGATGCAGGGTGAGCGCGACAAGCTGCTGGTCATGGAAGACAAGCTGCACAGCCGCGTGGTCGGCCAGGACGAAGCCATCGGCGCCGTGGCCAACGCCATCCGCCGTTCGCGCTCGGGCCTGTCTGACCCCAACCGCCCCACGGGCTCGTTCCTGTTCCTCGGCCCGACCGGGGTCGGCAAGACCGAGCTGTGCAAGGCGCTGGCCGGTTTCCTGTTTGACAGCGAGGAACACCTGATCCGCGTCGACATGAGCGAGTTCATGGAGAAACATTCCGTGGCCCGCCTGATTGGTGCGCCGCCCGGTTATGTGGGCTACGAAGAGGGCGGCTACCTGACCGAAGCGGTGCGCCGCAAGCCCTACAGCGTGTTGCTGCTCGACGAGGTCGAGAAGGCCCATCCGGATGTGTTCAACGTGTTGCTGCAGGTGCTCGACGACGGTCGCCTGACCGACGGCCAGGGGCGCACGGTGGACTTCAAGAACACGGTGATCGTGATGACGAGCAACATCGGATCGCACCTGATCCAGGCCATGGTGGGCCAGCCTTACGACGATGTGAAAGAAGCGGTGTGGGGCGAGCTCAAGGAACATTTCCGCCCCGAGTTTTTGAACCGCATCGACGAAACGGTGGTGTTCCACGCGCTGGATGCGCAGCACATCGCCGAGATCGCGGGCATTCAGCTCAAGGTGTTGCAGGCCCGTTTGCAGAAGATGGATCTGCGCCTCGAAGTGTCGCCCGCCGCTCTGGCCGAGCTGGCCAAGGTGGGCTTCGACCCGGTGTTTGGTGCGCGGCCTTTGAAGCGCGCCATTCAGCAGCGCATCGAAAACCCGCTGTCCAAGCTGTTGCTGGAAGGCAAGTACCCGCCTAAGTCGGTGATCGCTGTAGGGGTGGACCCCGTGCGCAACCCGGGCGTGTTCGAGTTCGAGCCTGGCGGCATGATGGACTGAGCTTGCCCCGTTCAACCAGCAGCCCCCAAAGGTTTGGCCTTTGGGGGCTGTTTGTTTTTGATTCGTCCAGAGGTCGAAATCTTCACGCCTGGGGGTTAAACAAGCTGGGGGCGGCGCGATTTCCCGACGGACCGATGTAAGCTAGAAGATTGGCAGGAGCCGCACCTGTGTTCTGTGCGTGGCTCTTCAGGATGTATTGAACCGCTGAACCGCTTTCGACGATTGATGGCCGCACGCGACGAGTGCAGCTGCGAAAAAATTCATGACCAGGGACCGTGCCACGTTGTTGAACCAGTGCTTTGATGAGGCAGAGCGGCGCACGCCCGCCATGCTCAAGCGCTGTATCGATGCCGTGATGAACTCCTTGCAGTTGGCCGAAGGGGCCAGTTTGCACAACGCACAACGGCAGCTGTTTGCCCGGGCGACCTGGAGCATTGCGCAGTGCCGAGGGGCTCTGGCCGAGACCTTCCCGGTGCGGTTGCGCGAAGCCTTCGAGCAACAGGTTGACGATCCTTCGGCCTCCACCCTGGCCGGGCTGTTCGACTCGTCACTCATGCAACTGGTCGACGATTCCGCGATGAACGAATCACTGGAGTCGGTTCGCTTGTTGCAGAACTTGCTGCCACTGGTTGAGCACAGCCTGCCCATTCTTGATGCCCGCATGAGCTCGCTGATCGGGCTTGACTCGATCGAGGTCGAGAAGAACCCCATGCGGCCTTCCGTCTTTGCGCGCGTGCTGCGTGACCTGATGGCCGAGGTAGAGGAAGAGGGGGGCATTCGGGTCGTGTGGTTGCAACACATTGCCCATGTGCTCGGACGCGAACTGGGGCAGCTTTACGAAGCCCTGGCCCTGATGCTGCAGCAGGCCAATGTGCAAGAGGCTGGCTACCGCATTCGCCTGGTTGAAGACCCCGAGGCCAGCCGTGCGGCCAGTGCGCCGGATGTGGTCACGCTGGACATGCTGTCCATGGGGGATGCCGATGGCGGTGGCCGGGACGGCGGCGGCGACGACAGCGCCGATCTCGAGCCGGCGGCTTTGGGACGGTCGCGTTCCGAGCTTGGCAACGCGGTGTTTCAGGACTTTCTGGCTGGTGGTTCCGGCGGTGGTGTGCAGCCCCTTGATGAAGGCTATTACGAGCAGGTGCGCCGGGAACTCGGCGAGGTGGATGCGCTGTCGGCCATGCCGGTTGCGTCAGAAGCGCTTTCCGGCGAGGCGCTGAGCCGGTACCGTGCCACACCGGTGGTTGACCGTCCTGGCCGCCAGGTTTCCGTGGACACCACGCTGGCCGCTGACCGCTGGGGGCACTACGGGTTGGCCCATGAGCGAACCCGGGTCTTGCTGGAGCTCAAGGCGCGCGCTGAAGATGCAGCGCAGGCCATCGGGCTTGATCTGGTGCGCAAGCTGGTCAATCAGGTGGCGCGGGATCCCCTGTTGCTGGCGCCTGTGCGTGAGGCGGTCGTGGCCCTTGAGCCGGCCTTGCTGCGGCTGGCGTTGGCCAACCCCCGCTATTTTGGTGAAAGCGATCACCCAGCGCGCTTGCTGGTTGAGGAAGTGGCACAGCGCAGCTTTCGCTACAACGATGAATTCGCCGACGATTTTCTGGCTTACCTGGAGCCCGTCTGTGCCGCTTTCAATGCGCTGAACGCGCTTGAGTCCGAGAAGCCCAGGCCCTTTGCAGACGCCCTGGGCGGGCTGCGCAAGCGCTGGCAGCAAGCCGATGCGGTTGAGACGGCCGCGCGGGAAGCGCAGTTGAGCTCGGTGCGGTTTGCCGAAGCGCGCCAACAACTGGCCGATCAGATGGCCTGGGAAATCAGCCTCCGACCCGATGTGTTCAATGCGCCAGAGCTGGTGCTCGATTTTTTCTATGGCACCTGGTCACTGGTGATGGCCACGGCGCAGTTGCGCCCGGTAGAGGGCGCGCCCGATATCCAGGCATGCCGCTCGGCGGTGGGTACGCTTCTGTGGAGCGTGCGGCCCGAAACGATGCGGCAGTCCAAAGCCGTGTTCGAGTCCCTGCCTGGGCTGTTGCAGTGTCTGCACTCGGGGCTGGACGCCTTGGGGATGTCGAAGTCGGAACGTCAACCGTTTTTTGATGCACTGATGCGCCTGCACCAGCCCTTGCTGAGTTTGCGCAGGGTGCGTGTCAAGGGTGATCAGGCCTTGCCCGGGACCGACGGTGAGCTTGACGAGCCCGTCAAGCGCGACCTGTCTGTCGCCCCTCGTGTGTTTGTCACCGCGCAGCCATGGATGGCCACGGGTGAGTGGGCGGATGCGGGGTTCCAGGACACCGAGCTGGATCCCCAGGATGAGGCTGACCCATTGCCACCGGTTGAACAAGCGGATCAGGTGGCGGAACCCTCGGTGGAGCTTCACCTGAACGATCCCGTTCCTTTTGTCGAGGCGCAAGAGGCCGTCGCCCCGGCTGTGGTGGAAGACCAGCCTGCAGATCGGGCTGTGCTGGCCCGCTTGCGCGCAGGGTGTCTGGTTGACATGTACTCGCAGGGGGCGTGGATTCGAGCCGAGCTGATCTGGGCGAGCGCGCGGGGCACCCTGTTCATGTTCAGCAGCGCGGGCGGGCGCGCGCATTCCATGACGCGTCGCAGTTGTGAAAAACTGATTGGAAACCACTGGCTGCGCCTGGTGGAGACCCACGCCGTGGTTGAAAACGCCGTTCAGGCCTTGACCGCGACGGCGCCGACCAAGGGAAAGCGCAAGCGGCGCCGGCTGGCGACACCCGCCTGACGCCATCCGTCAGCGCTCCATCACATCAGTTGGCAAATACCTTGGCGTAGGTTTCGCGCAGCGCCTTCTTTTGCACCTTGCCCATCACATTGCGCGGCAACTCGTCGACGATGAACAGGTGTTTGGGCACCTTGAAGCCTGCAATCTGTGACTTGATGGCCTGGGTGAGTTCGGCGGCGTCGAGCTTGGCGCCAGCCTGCGCCACCACCACCGCGACCACGCCCTCGCCGAAGTCTGCGTGCGGACATCCGATCACGGCCGATTCGGCCACGCCGGGCAGGTCGTTGATGTAGCCCTCGACTTCGGCCGGGTACACGTTGTAGCCGCCGGTGATGATGAGGTCTTTGCTGCGGCCCACGATGGTCACGTAGCCCTCGGCGTTGATGTGGCCCACATCGCCGGTCTTGAACCAGCCGTCGGCGGTGAACTCTTTGGCGTTGGCTTCCGGCATGCGCCAATAGCCAGGAAACACGTTGGGCCCGCGCACTTCGATGCCGCCAATATCACCGGTGGGGCAGGGCTGGCCTTGTTCGCTCATGCAACGCAGTTCGACGCCGGGCAAGGGCCGTCCGACCGTGCCGCCCAGGCGGGGGCCGTCTTCGGCGCGGTAGGGGTTGGACGTGATCATGGCGGTTTCGCTCATGCCGTAGCGCTCAAGAATGGTGTGGCCGGTGCGGTCCTGCCATTCCCGGAAGGTTTCGGTGAGCAGGGGGGCCGAGCCGCTGATGAACAGGCGCATGTGTGCGCAGCTCTCAGGTGTGAGGGCGGCCTCCTGCAGCAAACGCACATACAGCGTGGGCACACCCATGAACACCGTGGCTTGCGGCAGCCAGGCCAGCATTTGCCGGGGTGTGAACTTGCCCATCCAGAGCATCTTGCTGGCGTTGAGCAGCGCGCAATGGCAGGCGACAAACAGGCCGTGCACATGGAAGATCGGCAGGGCATGCACCAGCACGTCACCGGGTTTCCAGCCCCACAGTTTGTGCAGCGTGAGGGCGTTGGATGCCAGGTTGTTGTGGGTCAGCTGAGCGCCCTTGCTGCGTCCGGTGGTGCCGCTGGTGTAGAGGATGGCGGCCAGATCATTCTGGGTCGCCTCGAAAATGGCGTGCTCGGTTGGGAGTTGCCGGGTGGCCTCGATCAGGCTGCCCTGGCCATCGGCGCCGAGTGTGACCAGATGGGGCACCCCGATGCGCGTGGTCAGTTCACGCAGGCTGTCGGCCTTGGACGGATCGGCCACGAAAACGCTGGGTTCGGCGTTCTCCATGAAGTAGGCCAGTTCGGCCGATTGGTAGGCCGTGTTGAGCGGCACATACACCACACCGGCGCGCAGGCAGGCCAGGTAAAAAACCAGAGCAGGTACCGATTTTTCGACCTGCACCATGACCCTGTCACCGGGCTTCAGACCCAGCGATTGCAGCCAGTTGGCCATCTGGGCCGACTGGCCGTGCAGATCACCGAAGGTCCAGCGGCGATCATCATCGGTTTCGATGGCTGTATCGGACAAATGGCTGCCGAATGCGGCGTGAAATTGAGCGTAGAGGTTGTATGACATGGATTTCATGGCCCTGGGCCGGTGTGACTAGGCTTGAGGTTTGAGCAGGCGGCGAACCGCCGTTGAATGGCTGACCTTCTGATTGACGAATTCCTGGTGACGCAGCTCAACCTCGCTGAGGTCGTACTGGTAGTTCACCATCAGGCCCAGCGCCTGTTTGAGGCCCTTTTTGGACAGGTCGGCGGCGAAGTTGATGCGTTCCAGCCGGGCGCCGTTGTCCAGGTGGAAACGGGCCACTGGATCACCCAGGGCTTCGTGCGACTGCTTGACGAGAAAGCGCGCCCCCAAACTGATCAGGTCTTGCCGCAGGGGTTTGGGCATGTGGGTGATGTTTTCTTCGGCCAGAACGGGATGGCGCTGGCGCCAAGCGGCCACGCGCTGCAAGGGGCCAGCCCATTCGCCGGTCTCTTCGGTGGAGGCCTTGTCGAGCCAGCGAACGAAGCCGGGAATGGGCGACAGCGTGCAGAACGTTTTGAGCTGGGGCAATTCGGTTTTGAGCTGGGCGGCCACTTTCTTGATCAGGAAGTTGCCCAGGGATACGCCGCGCAACCCGGGTTGGCAGTTGCTGATTGAGTAAAAAACGGCTGTCTTGGCGCCATTGGCGTCGGGTGCGTCGGGTGTTGATTCAATCAACGGTGCGACCGCATCGGCCATCTCGTCGACCAGGGCGACCTCGACAAAAATCAGGGGCTCGTCGCGCAGCTGGGGGTGAAAGAAAGCGTAGCAGCGGCGGTCGGGTTGCAGGCGGCGGCGCAAATCATTCCAGCCGCTGATTTCGTGCACCGCTTCATGGTGAATGATTTTTTCAAGCAGGGCTGCACTGGATTGCCAGTCAACCCGCTCCAGTCGCAGAAAGCCGGGGTTGAACCAGGAAGTGAGCAGGTGCAGGAAGTCGGCGTCCACGGCGGCGAGCTCGGGGTTGCCTTTGCGCAGACCCAGCAGGTCCACCCGCATGGCGAGCAACATGCTGGTGCCACCCGGGGCACGGTTGATGCGGCGAATCAGTTCCTGTCGGGGCGACTCCACGGCCTGGGTCAACACCGCCAGGTGTTGCGCGGTGGGTGCTTGCGCATACTGCGTGGCAGCGTTCAGCACCGCCTCCGGGTCGGGTGAAAACTCTGTCGCCAGCGCCGCGAAAAACGCTTCGCGGCGCGCCGCGGATACCTGCCGATAGCCTTCGATCACACGGACAGCCAAGGCATACACATTGGCCTGACCGCGTTCGGATATCAGCAGCCGGCAGGATTCCAGCAGGGGTTCCAGGGTGCGGTCACCTCGGGCTTTACGGGTCAGACGAAGCAGTTTTTCAAGCATATACACAGGCAGGAGTGGCGCTCAACCCATCAAGGCTTGCGGCAGCCAGGTGGCAATTTCGGGAAAGATGCAGAGCAGCACGATGGCAACAACCATGCACATCATGAAAGGGAAGGCGCCTTTGAGAATGGTAGGCAAGCGCACATCGGGCGTGATGCCGTTGATCACAAAAAGGTTCAGACCGACAGGGGGTGTGATCAGGCCCAGTTCCATGTTGATGGTGAGGATGACGCCAAACCAGATCGGGTCGAAACCGGCCGCCGTGATCACCGGCATGAGAATGGGTGTGGTCATCAAGATGATCGCTGCGGGGGGCAGAAACATACCGGCCACGAGCAGCAACAGGTTGATGGCCGCAAGAATCACCCACTTGTTGACCTGCATCTCGCCAATCGCTTCGGCCACGGACTGCGTGACTTGCAGCGAAGACATCATGTAGCCAAACAGAATCGAGGTGCCGATGATCAGGAGCAGCATGCCGGACTCGCGCAGGCCGTCGCGCAGAATCGCCCACAGGTCCATGGGTTTCCACACCTTGTAGATCAGGATCACCATGACCAGGCACAGCGCTGCGCCCACGCCGGCCGCCTCTGAGGGCGTGGCAATTCCACCGTAGAGCGCGTAGACCACGCCCACGATCACAGCCATGAACGGCAGCAGCCTGGGCAGCAGCTCCAGCTTTTCCTTCATGCTGTAAATGCGGTCTGCATCGACCAGCACCGTGCCACGTTTCCAGCTGATGAACAGGGCCCAGGCCATGAACAGGCCGGTCAGCAAGAGCCCGGGCAACACGCCGGCCAGGAACAGGCGGCCGATCGAGGTCTCCGAGGCGATGCCATACAGAATCATGGTGATGCTGGGTGGAATCAAAATGCCCAGCGTGCCGCCGGCGGCGATTGCGCCGGTGGCCAGATCGGCGTCGTAGCCGCGTTTGCGCATTTCGGGAATGCCCATCTTGCCGATGGCTGCGCAGGTCGCTGGCGAGGAACCGGTCAGGGCCGAGAAGAGGGCACAGGCGCCGATGTTGGAAATCACCAGCGAACCCGGCACACGGTGCAACCAGCGGGCCAGGGCTTCATACAAATCGCTGCCGGCGCGTGAACTTGCGACGGCTGCGCCCATGATCACGAACATGGGCAGCGACACCAGGGTGAAATCGCTCAGCCCGGCAAAAACGGTTTCGGGGATGAAGTGCACGCTGTTCCAGCCATCAAAGATGACCATGAACAGCAGCGCCACGGCACCCAGGCCAAAGGCGATGGGCAGGCCGGTGGCCAGCACCAGTACGGTGGCAACAAAAATCAGCGAGCCAATGGCCAAGGCGCTCATGGGAATTCCAAAAAATCAGAAAGGAGATTGAACGCTCAGAGCTTGTCTTCAGGCGACAGGCCGAACGGGTGTTCGCGCTGCGTCAAGACAAGCCAGATCTCGGCCAGGTACTGCAGGCAAAGCAGGCCCAGTCCCACCGGCACCGCCAGGTAAGGAATCCAGAGGCGGGCTCGCCAGATCGACGAAGTGGTGTGGCCGTTCTGATAGGCGTCCCACCACCAGGGAATGGAGGCGTAGAGGAACAGGCCGCAGAAGGCCAGTGCAATCAGGCTGCCGAGCAGATGGAGGGCGCGCCGGGCCGGCGGGCGAACCATCAAGGGGAGCACATCCACCGCCACATGACCGCGGGTGAGCAGAATGTACGGTGCACCAATGAACGTGGCCGCCACCAGCGAGTACATGACGAACTCGGTCTGCCAGATGGAGGACTCGCCGAGCACCGCTCGCACGAACACCATCTGGCAAACCACGCCAATGGATACCAGGATCATCAGGGCCGCCACCACGCCAAGAGCGCGTGAGAGGGCCTGTACCCCGGTGATCCAGATGGGAGCGGCTTTACTTGACACTCAACGCCTTTTCGATCAGCTCCTTGCCGCCGGGCACTTTTTCAGCGAACTCCTTGTATGAGGTCTTTTGTGCCACGGCGCGCCAGGCTTCGGCTTCAGCGTCGGTCAGCGTGACGACCTCCACCTTGTTCGCCTTGTAGGTTTCGACCATTTTGTCGTCCAGTTTTTTGGACTCGGCTTCAAAGTAGTCTTCGGCCTTTTTTGATGCAGCCATCAGCGCCTTCTTTTGCGCGTCGTTGAGCTTGTCCCAGCTTTTCATGGAAATCAGCACGGGCTCATACATGAACCACAGGGCGTTGTCGCCAGGCGCTGTGATGCACTTGACTTGCTCATAGAGGCGGAAGGAAACAAAGCTGCCCGAGGATGTGTCGGTTGCCGTGGCCACGCCTTGTTGCAGGGCGCTGTAGACCTCGCTGGACGGGATCGACACGATGGATGCGCCAGCACCCGCCCACATTTGCGAGAAGGTGGCGCCAGCAGAGCGCATCTTCAGACCGACCACGTCTTCAGGCTTCTTGATGCACTTGTCCTTGCCGGCGAAGGCGCCTGCCAGCCAGGCATCGGCCAATACCTTGACGCCGCCCTTTTCGATGATGCCCTTGATTTCTTTCAGAAACTCGGAGTCGTTGATGCGGCGCGCGTGAGCGTGGCTCTTGACCAGGCCGGGCATCAGTGTGGCGCCAAACTGGGGGTGAAAGCCCGAGGCGTAGTCCAGCGGCAGCGAGGTCATGTCGATCTGGCCGCTGAGCATGGCTTTCCATTGCTCTTGTGCTTTCACCAGACTGGAGCCAGGGAACACCTTGATTGTCATGTCCACGTTGGCTGCGGCCACATCGCGGGCAATCATCTGTACCATCTCGTCGCGCACATCGCCTTTGCCGCCAGGAAACTGGTGCGAGGCTTTGAGGGTGACTTCGGCGTGGGCTGCAGCGGCCCCCAGGGCTGTGAGCGCAGCGAGAGCGAGGGTGGACAGGTGGCGTGAAAGGCGAATCGTCATGGTTGTCTCCTATGGGTTGGAACGCGGCTTTGTTGTATAAATCATCGAGGATGTTATATGCAACAGAAAGCCGGCCTTCCTAGGGCTAACCCCAAGCGGCCTGTCAATGAAGCATCCCTGTGCCCGTTTAAACAACCACCCTCCATCGACCATGAGTCCCCCGCCCAACAGCCGCTCCCGCGTTCAGCAAGTGCGCGACCAACTGGAAGATGACATCGTCAACGGACGCATGCGCCCCGGCGAGCAGGTGCAGATCGAGCCCCTGATGGTTCGATTTGCGGTCTCGCGCACACCGGTGCGCGAAGCCCTGCAGCAACTGGAGATCAGTGGGCTGGTCGAGGTGTTGCCCAAGCGTGGCACTTTTGTCGCCAGGGTGGGTATCCCGGAGCTGATCCATATGTTCGAGGTGATGGCCGAGCTGGAGGCGATGTGCGCACGGTTGGCGGCGCGGCGCGCACCAACGGCGACCCTGGACGGCATACGCGGGGCCCTGGAGGCGTGTGAGCATGAGACCGCATCGGATGACGCCAACGCCTATTACTATGCCAATGAGCTATTCCACAGCCTGATTTACCAGGCTTGCGGGAACCCGTTTCTGGTGCAGCAAACATTGGCGCTCAAGAACCGGCTCAAACCCTATCGGCGTCTGCAATTGCGCATGCGCAACCGCATCCAGCAGTCGCTCGCCGAGCACCGAGAGATTGTTCGGGCGCTGGAGGCGGGCGACCCCGAGGCCGCAGCGCATGCCGCGCGCGAGCACGTGCTGATTCAGGGCCAGCGCTTCAACGACTTCATCAGCCTGGCGGGCCCGGAGCAGGCGGCAAGTGCCGAGCGCGCCAGCCTGCCCGCCGGCACCACGCAGGGGCGGTGATCCAGGCGTTTGCTGTCGCCTCGCCGACCGCCCGGGCCTGAAGGGCCGCATACCATCGCGGCATGGACACCTCTACTCTGATCAACGCGTCACAGTCTCCGCCAGCGGGCTTTCGCGCAGTGCGCGTCGGTGGCAACTTCATTGCCCACAACGGGCCCTTGTTTGCCCGTCTGGTCGAGGGCCGGTTGCAGCTGGGTTTCCGGGTGGAGGCGCGCCACACCAACCCTTTGGGCATTTGTCACGGCGGCATGCTCGCCACCATGGCCGATATGTTGATTCCGTGCGCCGCGATGTACCGCCCCGGGGAAGAGCGCCGGTTTCTGCCGACCATCAGTCTGCAGGTGGACTACATGGGCGCCGCGCCGCTGGGGGCATGGGTGCAGGGCGAAGGTGAGGTGCTGAGGACCACCCGCAACATGTTGTTTGGCCAGGCACTGGTGTTGGCCGATGGGCAGCCGGCAATGCGGGTCAGCGGCATTTTCAAACAGGGGCGCCTTGTGACCGAGGGCAACATGGAGGATCCGCTGGGGTTGATGGATCCTGCCGACTAGGGCCTCCTCGCATTGCTTTTTCCAGGCGTGCGCCCGGATTGGCGTTTGCTTCCCCTCGTTCGCATCCTGAACACGTGGTGTGAACAGGCCCTGACCACCTCCAGGCCACGCAGGCGACACCTTGGCGACCTGCGCACCCCGGTTCAGGGGCGGTCTGGTCCATTCAGTCCGCTGGCTGGGCCTTGGCGGGTTCCTGCACCATCAGGTAACCGGCCTTTTGCAGCAAGGCCGCTTCCTCTGTGATGTCGGTGCCGGTGAGCAGCGACAGCTCGCGAAGGCTGCGCCGTCCATTCGCCATGAGCACCAGCGTATGGGCGAGCCGCCCCACGTGTGAGGGCTGGGCCAGGGTTGCCCAGGCTTTGGGTGTTTTGTTGTACAGCATGGAAACAATCGATCAGAGAGGTTGATTTTCAGTACAGGCTGACGATATGGCCCGGATGTGTCAGCCCTGTGAAACCTCTTGAATGAGGCGCCGTCGGCCGCATGCAGGCGCTCCGGCTTTACCGCCTGTCGTCAGGCTTGCGCCTTTCTTCAAATGAAACACCCTGGGCCAGGCTGCGCCGCTTTGAGTGCTCTGGTATGCGTCTGTTCGGCCGATAGGCGGCGATCAATCGATGGCCTAAAACGTTCGGGCTATGGGTGCGACGTTGGCCCGGTCGCAAGCGCTTTGCCGTGGCTTGCCGTCTGTCGGTATGGGGGCCCGTTTGACTCAAGTTGCCATCACTTGCGTCGAAGCCTCAGGTGGAACAACGAACACCTCGTCCGTATTCTCACCAGGAGATCTTCGACCTTCTGGCTGAAAGCTGAGACTTGAAAACAGGGCATAAAACCCCCCATTCTTCGAGTTGATGGTTTTTCCGGAGCGAGGTGGCTGTTCGACAGAGCCAAATCACATACATCAGGAAGATCGCCATGAGCACCACCGAAAGCACAGCAGGCCAACCGATTGTTTTCATTCTGGACAACGTCACCGACTACCAGAACACAGCGGACGGTTTGAATGCCAACTTCGAGGTTCACATACTCAGTGCCGATGGTGATGCGCTGGCGCAAATGGTGGCGTTGCTGGATGGGCGAACCGGCCTGGATGCCATTCACCTGATCTCGCACGGTGATGCGGGGGTGCTTGATCTGGGTACCTTGTCGCTGAGTTCTGCCAACCTGGGTGATCACAGCGCGGCGTTGGCTGCATTGGGTGCGTCCCTGTCACCCGACGGGGATTTCCTGCTTTACGGTTGCGATGTGGCGCAGGGCGAAGCGGGGGTTGCATTTGTGGATGCGCTGGCGGTTGCGACCGGCGCCGATGTGGCTGCTTCGAACGACACCACGGGTCCAGCGGCGCAGGGCGGTGACGCGGTGCTGGAATACGAAACAGGCAGCATTGAAGCAGTGACTCTGGACGACAGTGCATTCCAGTCCAGCCTGGGCGCCGACAGCGCGTTGCCAGCGGGCCTGACCACTTCACCTTACGTTTTTAATGGCGCCGATTTCCAGCTGCGCATCGATGGATCCATCAGCAATGCCGATCTGGACCATGACCTGGTCAGCTCCATGCTCACGGGCATCAACACCGATCGTTTCGCTCTCAGCAACATTGCCGATGGCACGGTGGTGTCGGTCTACATGGGCAACTCATCAACCCTGGACGACCGCATTCAGATCATCCGTGGTGGCTTTGTGCTGACCCAGAATGACAACAGCGGCGACGGCGACAACAGCGAAGACGCTTACCTCAGCTGGACCTACCAGGCGGGTGACATCGTTCATGCCACCACAACGGGCACTCTTGAGCGAGGCAGCTATTCCCTGTATGTGGGAACCGCTTCGGGCCCCGCACCCATCGCCAGCATTCTCGATAACGCACCCGTGGTGACGGTCGCTCAACCCGTTTATGCGATTGTGGAAAATGGTGTCGGCAAAGGCTGGACGGACAGCGGTGGCAGCCTCACCGGCACGCTGAGTCTGGCCAACGGCGCGTCGCTGGGTGACTTGTCTGGCCTTGGCTTTGCCGTGGATGGGCCGTCGTTCTCTGACGATGGTGGCAACCTGACCGCCATTGGGCAGTTCGGAAACTTGAATCTGAATCCGCAAACCGGTGTCTACTCTTATAACCCGAATGTCAACACCATCGATGCATTGGGCGAGGGTGAAACGGGCATCGACACGTTCACGTTCAATGCAACAGGCGTTGCTGGCGACGTGACGTCGGGCTCGTTCTCTTTCAGTGTGACGGGCAGCAACGATGCGCCCGTGATCTCGCTCGACGGACAGGGCGCCACCCTCGTGGAGGCCAGTGGTGCCGACAACGCGGTGGCCGGCAAGGAGGTTGCACAAATTGGGGTGTTGATGAGCGATGCGGAAGGCAGCGTTGGGCTGAATACCTCCGCGCTCGAAAGTGACGGGTGGGTGCTGATACCCGATACCTCTTTCATGTCGCACGAAGCCCTGTATGGCTCGGTTCAACTGGATCTGACAACCGGTCAGGTGACCTACACACTGAACAACGCCCTGGAAGCGACCCAGCTGTTGAACTCGGGCGATTCGGTTGTCGAGAGCTTCCATGTTTCGGTCATCGACGGAGGGGGGCTGACCGATCGCGTGGCCGTTTCCTTCGAGGTCCATGGAGCCGACGACGGGCTGGTCATGGCTGTTGATCAGGCCCCTCCGGCCGCGACCTATATTGACGGCGATGGCTTTATTCAGACCAACTACGGCCGCACCGGGTTCTTGAACGTGAGCGACATCGATACGCTGATCTCTTCCTACGATGGGCTCACCTTTGGACTGCAGGGGGGGGTAGGCGACGATGGTGGCAATCTGAGTGTCGCCGGGCAAGCAGGATACCTCCACCTCAACACCGGAACGGGGAAGTTTGACTATGTTGGAAACGCCTCGATCATTGAGCAACTGGCTGAGGGTGCGTCGATCACCGAGCACTTTACTTTCAGTGTGTCCGATGTCAATGGAGTGCTCGATACCGGTGTCTACGAAGTCCAGTTCGTGGGTGTGCATACCGAGGCGTAAACCATTCTGAGATCGGCAGGCAGCGCTCTCAGGGCGCAACCCGATACCGCGGCAAACCCTCTGCCGACCGTTGTGCGGTCGATCGGGGCCTGTTCATCTGGGGAAACCCTGGAGGACAGGCCTTTCTGGTTTTGCCCGTGCACTTGATGTGCAGCCAAGGCCATTACCATAGCGGGACTCCCCGTTCAGGTTTACAACATGTCCCTTGCCCAGCCCGTTCCCCTCCGACAGGATGCGTCCGTCATAGGTCTGGTGGGCATGGCCCACGCCACCTCCCATTTCTCCCATCTGTTGCTGGCCCCCCTGTTCCCGGTATTCATCCGGGAGTTCGGCTTGAGCTACTCCGATGTGGGACTGCTGGTCAGTCTCTTTTTCGTGATCTCCGGCGTGGGGCAGGCGCTGTCGGGCTTCCTGGTCGACCGCGTGGGCGCCCGGCCGGTGCTGTTCGCTGCCATCAGCTGTTTTCTGGTAGCGGCTTTGGTGGCCTCTCAGGTCACGGGGTACCGAGGTCTGATGGTGGTGGCCGCTCTGGCGGGTTTGGGCAACGCGCCGTTTCACCCGGCCGATTTCACGATACTGAACCACCGCGTCTCGGCGGCGCGCCTGGGCCACGCGTTCAGCGCCCATGGCCTGACCGGAAACCTGGGTTGGGCCCTGGCGCCAGCGATGCTGGTGGGCATCACCTCTCTGGCCAATTGGCGCACTGCCTACCTGGCCGCAGCCGTGATGTATGTGGTGGTCTTGACGGTTTTGTTCTGGCACCGCGACAAGCTGCTCACCCCTGTGGTGCCACAACGTGCAGCCAATGATGCAGGCGAAGGTGCGCTGGCCTATTTGAAGCTACCGGTGGTGTGGTGGTGTTTTGCATTTTTCCTGCTCTCGACCATGACCCTGGCCGTGGTACAGAGCTTTGCACCTTCGATTCTGCAAAACCTTCATGGTGTGGGCATGGAGCAAGCCACGCTGACCATCTCCGCGTATATGTTGTGTGGGGCATTGGGCATGCTCGTGGGCGGGTTTGTTGCGGCATTCGGGCAGCAGCATGGCGCTTTCTCCAGCGATCGGGTCGTGGCCTTGAGCATGTCGGCTGGCGCGCTGCTGCTGCTGCTGTGTGCCATGGGGTGGATGGGCGGTACGGGCACCATGGTGGCGCTGTCGGTGACAGGGTTTGCCGTGGGCATCGGCGGGCCAAGCCGGGACATGATGATCAAGAAGGCGACGCCCAAGGGTGCCACTGGCCGGGTGTACGGCACTGTCTACTCGGGACTGGATGTGGGCTTTGCGCTGTCGCCGCTCATCTTTGGTCAGTTCATGGACCGTGGCTGGTACGCCCTGACGCTGGTGGGCGCGGCGGTATCGCTCGCATTGGCGGTATACGCCGCACTGGGCGTGGGACGCCGAACGCGGGTGGCCTGATCTCGCGGCACAATGCCGCTTATGAACACTCCTCGAATTGCAGGCCACTTGTTGGTCGAATGCCTGATCGCCCAGGGCGTCACCCACGCCTTTGGCGTTCCTGGCGAAAGTTATCTCGCCGTGCTTGACGGATTTCATGCCCACGCCGATCGCATCCGCCTGGTGGTGAATCGCCAGGAGGGCGGTGCATCCTTCATGGCAGAAGCCCAGGGCAAGCTCACCGGGCGCCCCGGTATTTGCTTTGTGACCCGTGGCCCCGGTGCCACCAATGCATCCATTGGGCTGCACACCGCGTTTCAAGACAGCACGCCCATGATTCTGTTCGTGGGTGATGTGGCCAGCGATGCGCGTGATCGCGAGGCGTTTCAGGAGGTGGACTTCGCCAGCTTCTTTGGGCCGAGCACCAAGGGCATGGCCAAGCGGGTTGAGCGTATCGATGATCCACGCCGCATTCCCGAATACGTGGCCCGCGCTTTCGCCACTGCCATGAACGGGCGGCCTGGCCCGGTGGTGCTGGTGTTGCCTGAAGACATGTTGACCGAGATGGTTCAGGCCGAGCCGTTGCCCAGGGTCGAAGCCGTGCAGATGGCTCCCGATCCAGAAGCGATGACACGTTTGCACAGGCATCTGCTGAATGCTCAGCGTCCTTTGGTGATTGCCGGTGGAAGTGGCTGGAGCCCACAGGCGGCCATCGATCTGCAGCGGTTTGCCGAGCAATGGCAGTTGCCCGTGGTCAATGCCTTTCGTTTTCAGGATTGCTTCGACAACCACCATGCCCTCTACGCTGGCGACATGGGGCTGGGTATCAATCCGGCGCTGGCTCAGCGCATCAAAGACAGCGATGTGATCCTCGCCGTGGGCCCTCGACTGGGCGAGGCCACCAATGGAGGCTATGTGCTTGTCGAGGCGCCCGTGCCTCTGCAAAAGCTGCTCCACATCCATGTCAGCGCCGAGGAGCTTGGGCGGGTGTATCAGCCGGTGGTTGGTGTCTGCGCTTCGATGGGCGCCGCAACGCGCGCGCTGAAGGCGCTGGAGCCACCTGCGAACGTGCCGTGGGCTGGCTGGGTCAAGGCCTGCCAGGACGATTACCTGGCCAACGTCGATCCGGCCAATGGAGGCGTTGTTTTTCCAGGCAGCATCGACATGCCCGCCTTGATCCACACGTTGCAGAAACACTTGCCGGCCGATGCGGTGCTCACCAATGGTGCCGGCAACTTTGCGAGCTGGCTGCACCGCTTCTACCGCTACACCGGTTGGGCCAGCGGCGCCAAAACCCAGCTAGCCCCCACCAACGGCGCCATGGGTTATGGCGTGCCCGCGGGAGTTGCCGCCTCTATCTTGACTGGCCGCACCGTGCTTACCATCGCAGGCGACGGTGACTTCCTCATGAACGGGCAGGAGCTCGCTACCGCTGTCCAGCATGGCGGCAAGACCATCGTGCTGCTGCTCAACAATGGCACCTACGGCACGATTCGCATGCACCAGGAGCGCGAGTACCCAGCCCATGTGAGTGGTTCTGACCTGAACAACCCCGACTTCTGCCGACTGGCAGAGGCCTATGGTTATGCCGCCGAGCGGCTTACCCGGACCAGCGAATTTGAACCAGCGCTGCAACGCGCCCTGGCGAACCCGAGGGGAACGTTGATCGAGGTGATGCTGGATCCGGAGGTGATCACCACCCGTGGAACGCTGTCGGCCATACGCAACCGGGCCATGTCCTAAACACGAATTTTCCGTATTTCTGCCGGTTTGGGTAATAGATCACAAAACGCCGGTGAAGCAGCACCTTTTGTTTACCTGCCCTCGAACCTACGCTACCTCCTATTCGATCACCTTTCGGTTTTCATCAGGAGACGGCCATGTGGACATCCCAAGACCTCGCATTCAAGACAAGTTTTAACCCAGGTACCAGCACCAGCACCAGCGCCGGGCGCTTTGCCGGCATGGACGCCGGGCTGCTCATGCGCATGATGGACGAGATCGATCACGGCATGCTGGTGATTGACGATCAGTCCCGGCTGCGCCATGCCAATCACCTGGCCCGGCATGCCCTGGCCACCTCACGGTTTATCGTTTGCCACGGCCAGACTCTGATGGGCAGCTCGGTCGAGTTCACCCAGCAAATTGACCATGCGCTGAAGCACGCCCTCAAGGGTCACCGCCAGTTGGTGGCGCTCAAGGAACCCGAGTGCGAACTCACGCTCGCCTTCGTGCCGCTAAGCCACGCGCTGGAAACCGATACCCCTTCGGTGCTTGTTTTGCTGTCACGCCAGAATGCCTGTGAAAACCTGGCGGTTCGGATGTATGCCAGAACCCACCAGCTCAGCCCCAGCGAAGAGCAGGTTCTGATCTCGCTGTGCAAGGGCAACACGATTCCTGAGATCGCGGAATCCCACCATGTCGCGCCATCCACTGTTCGCACACAGGTCAAGGCGCTGCGCAACAAAACGGGCTGCCACAGCATCCGCATGCTCATGCTGCGCGTGAACAGTTTGCCTCCCATGGTCTCTGCTCTGCGAGCCATTGTTCCAATGGAGCACAATGACATGGCTCTTGTTTGATTTGAGGGTGCTCTGCTTTTTTCGCGCCGCCTTGCTCGGCGCTGGTTGGTGGGAGCGCCCCGCCAACTGCCATGCCTGCCCGACTTCTGCCGAACCCTGACGCCTCTTCAACCCATATCGCAGCACTTGGCCGCCTGGGTGTCCAGCGCCGCTACCGTCGCGGCGCTCTCTTGATTCAGGAGGGCGACACGGGGGATTCCATCTACATCGTTCTGGAAGGCCGCTTGAGGGCCTTTTTGGGTGACGAAAGCGGCAAAGAGCTCACTCTCGGTGTCTACGGGCCGCTGGAGTATGTGGGCGAAATGTCGCTTGATGGCGGGCCCCGTTCGGCCCATGTGGAGGCCGTTGAGACGTCGCTTTGCGCTGTTGTGTCGCGCGAAATTTTGCAGCGGTATATCGCCGAGCATCCTGATTTTGCGTTTGAAATCATGGGTCGATTGATTCGGCGTGCTCGGCTGGCAACCGAGAGCGCGCGCAGCGTGGCGTTGATCGATGTGTATGGCCGCTTGGTGCTTTTGCTCAATGCGACAACCGACCCTGACGCAGACCCGAACAGCCAACGCAGGTTGTTGCAGCGCATGACCCATCAACAGATCTCGCAACACCTCGCCTGTTCGCGCGAGATGGTCAGCCGGCTTTTGAAAGACCTTGAAACCGGCGGCTTCATCGAAGTGCGCGACCGCTGGATCTGGTTGCTCAAGCCCTTGCCGGCCCGCTGGTAGCGCTGCCTGCGGTAGATGAACCGCCCCCTGGCAGGGTCCTTTGATTGATGATGTCCCTCGCTTGCTGCGGAGAAGACGAACTCGTGCCCGCCAGCCGCGCCATGCTGCCGCTCAAGCTGGCCGCGCCCAGAACGCCCCACAACGCCGGGTTGTCGTCACTGGGTTGCAGGGTATCGGGCACCTTTTTCACGCCAGGGCGCTGCGGGCGTGTCGCGTCTGGATCCGGTTTTTGTGGTGAGTAACGCGCAAAACGGTTCCACGCATCGGCTTGGCGGCGCGTGCCGCCCACACTCACGGTGCGTTGTCCGGTGGACAGGCTGTTGAAGGTGCCGCTGCGGCGAATGGGTGTGGGGTTGTTCGCATGGTCGGTGAAAGAGCCCAGGTTGCCGCTGGTGTCGTAACGGGCATCTTCGAAATACGACTGCCGCGCGCCGGTGTGCTGGCCCAGTGCCACGTCGTCGCGTTCGATGTAAGCGTCAAACGTCACATGCTCATTGCCCTCGTTGCGCAACCTGACCTCCCAGACACCAAAGGGTGCTGTGGCCACATGTTTTTCAAGACCGAACGTGGGCGCCAGGGCGATCAATGCGCAGGTACCGTTGGCGCCAAGGGCCGAACGTTGCGGATAAATGAGCGCACACAGGGGATGCCTTGCCTGGCTATTCGAGTTTCCTTTCCAGATGCCAGCCTGCCCAGGTCTCAGTGCAGGCAGCGGCGCACTTGCGCCCGGAGGGGTCAGTTCGATGGTCACCTGGTCTGCGCCATCGGGCAGCCATATCTCGAGAAAACTCTGCGTGTGGTCGTCGGGCAGCACGCGCCAGTGCAATGGGCAGCTGGTGCCCGGAGCGAGTGTGTCGTTGGCGTGGGTGCGGCTCTGGTAGCCGTTGCCAGCCGGCACGGTGATTTGCAGTTGCTTACCCAGCAGTTCGATCAATTGATCCATAGCCGCCTCCAGAATGGAGCTGCCATCGTGCGGACCGGCAAGCGTGCCCCAGCTGATGTTGATCACCACCTCGGCAGAGGGTGCGCAGCGTGACACGATGTACATCAGACCGTCGAGCACGCTCACGTTCATTGCGCCGCCAGACGTGTCCTGAATATTCGACCAGTCCAGCTGCACGGCCACCAGATCGCAACGGCTGGCAGCGTCGTCCACTGGCATATGGGGAATGCCGGAGCCGGCAGCCAGGCTCATGACATGGGTGCCGTGGTTGACGGGGCGGGCAAGGTCCCACAGCTGGAAATGCCGGTATAACGCTGCTTCGTCCAGTGAGCCCCCTGATGGCGTGAAGCGGGCCATGGCGCTTCGAATGTTTGAGGCCGTGAGTTCGTGGCCATAGCCCATGTCGGCAGGTGTCGGGCCGGCGCGCTGTGGGTCCAGGGGTGTATCGCCGCTGCCATGGGTGTTCTGATTGGGCCATGGGCCTTGGTAGCAACTGTCCTGCCGCCAGAAATGCTGAACCCTGCTTGGGCCGCGCGGATTCAGAAATGCCTGGTTGACCAGCGCCAGCCCGCCATCGATCAAGCCGATGACCGGACCCTTCAGCCCTTTTTCTCGACGGCTTGTTTTTGCTGGCCGGGGCCCTTTAAGGGGCGCGGCGTTCGCATGCGCAACCGTGCAGGGATCGTGCAGCGCATGGGTATGTGGCCCAACAGGCAGGCCCAGTTCGTAACGCACGACCAAAGCGCGAAGCACCGGTTGCTGCCGCAACGCCTCGAAAAAATGGGCACTCACCCTGGCGCTGCAATAACGCAGCCCGGGCAGGTTCAGGTAGGCACGGGGGATTTGCAGCCAATGGTGGCTGGATGCCCTGACCAGTTCCGCCACGTCCGCGCCAGGGGCAATTTCGATCACGATGGGCAGCCACTTCAACGGGTCGCTGCCATGGTGATGGCCATAACCTGCAAAAGCATCAGCCTCGGCCCAGACCAGATAGGGGTCTTGGCCATCAATCTCGCCCGGCCGGTTCCAGCGCGTGCCCGTGAAGCTGCCCGTGGGCAGCGGCTTCCAGCGCAGACCGTTGCCGTTCATTGGTTGGCCCCCGCGCTTGTCACTGCGTGAAAGGCGCGGCCCATAGAGGGACCCCGAGCACCTTGGAGCGGTCCGGCGGTGAGCTTTTGCCCCCATGCTCCGCCGCTTTGCGCGTCGTGGCCCCCGAGGGGGCCAGGGCACCTTGGAGCGGTCCGGCGGTGCTCATGCCCATTCCTTGACGGCTTCTTTCCACAGCCAGGCCACCAGCGGCGCCTGACCGATCGATGTGGGACGCGCTTCGCGGGAGTAGCCGTGGCCGTGTTCAAGCGACTGGTGCAGGCTGAAATCCAGTGGTGCGCCGCCCGCGTGTTCGTACTGGCGACCATCAAAACCGCGTTCGTGTACCTTGCCCCCTGTGGCCCGTGCCACAACGAATTCGGCCAGCGCCGTGCCCAGCAGTCGCCCGACCGCGCTGTCTACCGGGTAGTGCAGCCCGGCCACGGTGCGGTTCACAGCGATTCGGGCGGCAAGGCGCTGCAATTGTTCACGGCTGTCTGCACCGTTGTGACTGCCGGGAGGCGAGGCCGCGTCCAGCAGTGTTTCGATCAAGGTGGCCGTCAGAAAGGCTTCGGTGGCATGACCGCTGGGCCAGCTGCCGTGGCCTGGTGAGGGAATCATGGGCTGGATCTGCGGTGAAAATGCCTCAGCCCGCGGAACGGCAAAAATGTGTTTGAAACGCATCTCTACGTGAACGGCCAGACCAAAGGCGAGATCCAGCAGTTGCAGCGTCTTTTTGTGGCGGTGTTCGTGCAGCCCGATCACCGAAGCCCAGAAAGGCAGTGGGAATGGCAGTTGGGCCAAAATTTCGCTCGCGCGGTCGGGTCGCAGATCGGCGTAGGCCGCCACCAGATCGAGCTGTTTCTCGAACTGGGCTTTGCGCGGTGCACGCAGCGTGACCAGCGGTTTGCGCTGCAAGGTGGCCGCCTGAAGGTTGGCGTATTCCAGCTTCGCCTGTTTGGCCGTGTTGTTCGTTTTAAACAGCAGTCCCTCAATCAGTTCGGTGAAACACGCTGTGACCCTTGGGCCATCGGCCCACAGAGCCAAATTGGCGGGGTCGTCAAATGCGGGCTCCCTGACGTGCAGCGAGGGGCCAGTGTAGGGCCCGACAAGTGCTGCTCGATTGAGAAGCAGGGCGCCAGCACCCACGTTTTCATTGGCCCCAAAACCACCACTGAAGCCGCCGCTGAATCCACCACTGAATCCACCACTGAAGCCACCACTGAAGCCACCACTGTTTGCGCTCATTTGTTCTTCCTCTTGTTGATATTGATTTACCTCAGCCCCAGTGCGGATAGTGCATGGGCTACCTTTTGCCTTGTCGGACTGACACCCCCTGTTTCGAGGTACGCAGCCAATGTCAGGCTTGGTTGAAGGCGCATCAGGGTTTGAAACGTGTCTTGCGCGTCCTCAACTTGTCCCAACTCATACTGAGCGGCGACCAGGGTGCGTATTGTCGGAAGGTGGTATCGGTTCTTCTGGAGAGACGATTGACACAGTTTGGCCGTTTTTTCATACTCACCGACCACCAGGTAGCTTGTCGCCAACATCATTTCGAAATAGTAGCGTTGCGGATCAAGTGGGGAGAGGTTCAGCGCGTTTTCGGCTTCCGTCACTGAATCATGCGGACGTCCCCACATGGCAGACCATACGCACGAATAGAGCCACGCCATCGGATCATTTGGATTGCTTTGGGTTGCCTCCTGCAGCAACTGGCGTGAGCCATCGACATCGCTGCCCAGATGGCACAGTGCGTGGCCTTTGATGGCCATGGCCAGTGCGCTGTTGGGCTCCATGTCGAGTGCCCGGTCAGCGATGCTGATGGCCCGACGAAAAGCGTTGGCCGGATCACTGGACAGGCCTTGTACCACTTGAATGATGTGCCACTTGGCCAGCCAGGCCCAGGGCGCGGCCACGCGTTTGTGGCGCTCCGCCACGGCTTCGAGCAGTTGCTGGCTGCGTTGCAGGTCGCGTGGTGTGGAGCGGTGCATGAGTGTGATGCCCCCGAGCATGAGCGCATTGCTGTCAAGCTTGGGCAGCGGCTGCACCAGCGTGCGCTGCACCTCGGCATTGAGCATGGCGTGGGCGCAGGCCGAGCTCAGTTTGTTGATGAGCTCGCTCTCCACCTGCATCAGGTCCATGGTGTCGCCACTCAGCCGGTCGGCCCACACCACTTCTCCGCGCCGTGTGTCGGCCAGCTCGGCAGTGATCATCACTTTGTCGCCTAAAGCCGCGTAGCCACCGCTGAGAACGAAGGGCGCATCGAGCTTGTCGTTGATTTCTCCAGAGGTGGCACCCCGGCCGCGAAAAGCGGTGGTGCTCATGCGTGAAATCACACGGACGTTCTGGCTGCGCGCGAGCTGGGCGATCACGCCATCGGCAATGAGCTCTCCGATCACAAAATGCTCTGGCGAAGGCGTGCGCGCTTCGAACGGAATCACAGCGATCGAGGGTCTGAAATCGGTGGCAGGGGCTTCGCGCCGCTCGGGTCGCCAATTGAAGGCTGTCGTGCTGACGGGTTGTATGCGCCAGGTGCGCACAGGCTCGGGCCAATGCTTGAGATAGCTCTCGCCCATGTCTTCAACGTCACCATCGATGCCATCAACCATGGCATCGCGCACGGCTGAGGTGACCACGGTTTCGCCGGGCTCAGCCAGCGAGGCAATACGGGCAGCCAGGTTGACGCCATGGCCGTACACATCTTGTTCATCGCGGTAGAGGTGGGTGACGTGAAGGCCGGCGCGAAGGTGCATCTGGCTCTCGGCTTCAGCGGTGGCGTTGAAACGGTCGAAGTAGCGCTGCAGCTTGAGCGTGGCCTGAATTGCCTGGGAACAGACTTCAAACTCGGCGAGCATGCCATCGCCGAGGCTCTTGACCAGGCGACCACCGTGGGCAGGCAGCACCTGGGTGAGTGCGTGTTGCACAAAGTTGTGCCATTGGCCGACCACGGCGGTTTCATTGACAGACATGAGGCGCACGGACTCCACCAGGTCGACAACCAGCACCACCCTGTTGGATTGCAAAGGTGGCAACAAAGAATCGAGAGAAGTCGATTCAGACTCTCCGGGGATCATCGTAGGGGTGGGAGCGGAGCGTGTCATACCTTCTTTGGGGGATGGATTTTGTCAGTTTCTCACATTTGAATGCCAAAGTAGGCTTGGTTCGCGTACGCGGATCAGCGCGTTTTGATGCCTTGAGGGGCAAAAAAAAGCCCGGCGACTGGCCGGGCTCTATGCGCTGGCGGCACTGGGCCGCGCGTCGGGGATCACTTCAGGTGTTCGTTGATCATCTTGGTCATTTCGAACATCGACGCTTGCGCCTTCTTGAAGATTTCCTTCAATTTGGCATCGGCATTGATCATGCGACGGTTCAGCTCATCTTGCAGCTTGTGCTTCTTGATGTACACCCAGACCTGCTTGGTCACTTCGGTGCGTGGCAGCGGTTTTGAACCAACGATGGCGGCCAAAGCGGCGCTTGGCGTCATGGCCTTCATGAAAGCAGCGTTGGGGGTGCGCTTCTTGGCAGGAGCTGCTTTTTTCGCAGCTGCCTTTTTGGCAGGGGCTGCCTTTTTGGCTGGAGCGGCCTTCTTGGCAGGCGCTGCTTTTTTCGCAGGAGCTGCTTTTTTGGCTGGAGCGGCCTTCTTGGCAGGAGCTGCCTTTTTGGCTGGAGCGGCTTTCTTCACAGGCGCGGCGGCTTTCTTAGCGGGAGCTGCTTTTTTGGCCGGAGCGGCCTTCTTCGCAGGAGCTTTTTTTGCAGTTGCCATGGTTGGATATCCTTCTAGAAGTGGAATGAATCACCAACGGAAAACGCGCTTTCTCGCTGGTGTTTTGGATGCTAATTGAGTTGAGGTCCCAAACCAAGCGCCATGCTCAGGTTTTTTGCGGGTTTGCGGCCTATGAGCAGCTTTTCTGGGTGTAGAAAACAACACTTCGCTCATGAATGCGCGAAAGCGCACTGTCAGAGGCACATCACATCATTTCCCTTTGCTGTATTTTGTTTGTTTCATTCCGGAAAGCCTGCCATGCCAATCACATCTTTTGTCCCCACTTGCGATCTTTGCGATACCCATAAAACCGATGACTCTGGTGCCTTTCGGGTGTTGCCTCCAGTGTTTCGCGATTTTGGTGCCGTCCGCCGTTTTGGCGGCGAAGTGGTGACCGTGAAATGCTTTGAGGACAACAGTCTGGTAAGGGCCGCTGTGGGTAGCGAAGGGCTGGGGCGGGTGCTGGTTGTTGATGGCGGTGCATCCCTTCGCCGCGCCTTGCTCGGAGGTAATCTCGGCGCGGCGGCGGCGAGCAACGGTTGGGCCGGCGTGGTGATCGACGGTTGTGTGCGCGATGTGGCTGAGCTGCACGCCTGCGAAGTGGGCATCCGTGCCTTGGCCTGTATTCCGCTGCCGACCGAAAAACGCGGTGAGGGCCAGGCAGGGGTGGCGGTTCAGATTCAGGGGGTCTGGGTTCGCCCCGGGGACTGGCTGTATGCCGACGAAGACGGCATCGTGGTTTCGGCCAAACCGCTGCACGGCGGCTGATGCACGCAGTCCACTTCGCTGCCCGCTGATCAGGCGCTGAGGCCCTTGTAGAGCATGTAGGCGGCGAGGCCGTAGAGGATGGTGGCAAACACGCGCTTGAGCGACGCCACTGGCAGAGCGTGTGCCGCCTTCACGCCCATGGGCGCCATCAAAACACTGGCGATGGCGATCACCAGCAGGGCCGGCAGGTACACGTAGCCCATAGACCCGGCGGGCAAGTTGGCCGCGCCTTGACCCGACACCACGTAGCCCACCGCATTGGCCAGGGCGATCGGAAAGCCCAGACCAGCGCTGGTGGCCACGGCATTGTGAATGGCCACGTTGCACCGGGTCATGAAGGGCACGCTGACGAAACCGCCGCCGGCGCCCACCAGACCCGAAAGGAATCCGATCGCGCTGCCGGCGCCAAGCAAGCCGGCAGGGCCGGGCAGCGTGCGCGCTGCATGCGGTTTTTTGTTAAGCAGCATTTGCGTGGCCGAAAAGGCCACAAAAGCGGAGAACAGCAGCGCGAGCCATGATCCTTTGAGCAGCGCAAACACGCCGAGGCTGGCGAGGGCTGCGCCTATCACGATGCCAGGGGCCAGCAGTTTGACGATGTCCCAGCGAACTGCGCCGCGTTTGTGATGGGCGCGCACGCTGGAGACGGAAGTAAAGATGATAGTGGCCATGGAAGTGGCGATCGCCATCTTCACGGCGAGATCAGGCGAAACACCGCGCCCGCTGAGAATGACCGTGATGAACGGCACCATGATCATGCCCCCGCCAATACCCAGCAAACCGGCAAGGAACCCGGTGCACAGGCCAAGTGCGGCCAACTCGACGATCAGTAGCGGCTCAAGAATCATGAGGGGAGGTGGTCGAGCGCAAGTGCCTGGTTCAGGGTAGCCGTGGAACCGGCTTCGCCGGGCCACAGGCTGCGTCCCCCATCCCGCAGGAGAGGGGGGAAGACGCGAAGCGGCGCAGGGGGGTGGTCAGAATAAGGTGTCTACAGTGCCACCGGACCGTCATCCTGAACCGGGGGTTCAGGTGGGCTAGGTCAGCCTGACGTCGGGTTCATCTGACGCGAGATGCTCACACCAATCAGGAAATGTTCCAGGCCCGTGCTCAATGAGCATTGGTTCAAGGAAATATAAAGCCCGGCATGCGCTGTAGACACTGTGGATTGTAGGCCCCAAATGAGGTGGTGACGAGATGAATTGGGCTTACTTGACTGTGTTGCTTTGCGTTTGCCGACGCAGCTCAACGATCGACGGCTAGCGCCTCTTCGCTGGAGAGGGCATGTCTGACGCCATCGCGCCCCTGCCCCGGGCCGGGGTGCAACTTTTGTGAGGCTTTTTGCCCCGCCTCAAATCAGTTGTCCGTCACTGCCCAGCGTTTGGTCGAGACGGCGAATGAGCTCTTCGGCGCGGTTCTGCGCGGCCGGATCGTTCACGCTGGCCTGTACGGCTGCACCCATGTCGCCCAGTGGAGCGGGCTCGCTGTTGGCAAACGATGTTTGCGCGAGCAACTCCGACTCCCTTTGCGAGAGTTCGAATGCCAGATTGAGTGAGGCCAGCACGGCAATGCGATCGCGCGCTTTGACCTTGCCTGCATCGCGGATACGGCACATGGCTGTATCCACTTTGCCCACTGCGTCGAGCAGGGCCGTTTCACCACCAGGCGGGCAAGCCAGCAAGTAGCTCTGGCCCATGATCTGCACTTCAATCTGTTTGATCGCCGATTTGTTCATTCCGTGCCTTCCTGGCCCGCTGAGGGCGCGCTGTCGGTATTGGGCAAACGGTCGAGCAGGGCGTCAATGCGGGCACGCGCTGCATTCAGGCGCGACTTGAGCGAATCGCGTTCGACCTGAAGGGATTGCACCTGATCCAGCAAAAGCGCATTGGTGCGCTGCAGTTCCTCGTGGCGCAGCAGCAAGCGCTCGACGCGCTCGGATATCTGGTCAAAGGGGGTGGGTTCAGCCATGGTGTCGGGGAAGTTGTTGAGCCATTGTAGGGTTCCTGAAAGTTCCTGGGTCTTACAATGCCTCATGTTGGTGCTCGCGGTGTGGTTCACACACCGCAGTTCAACGGGAAGCAGGAGGGACAAGTTCACACAGAACCGACCTAACCTGCGCTGCCCCCGCAACGGTAAGCAGACGAACTGTGTGCCATTTTTTTGGTGCCGTGTTCCGCTTTCATTTCTCAACCACTGGGTGTCGCAAGGCGCCTGGGAAGGTGATGAAGGTCGCTCTGCCAGCCCGGATACCGGCCAACAAGGCGGTGGTGCGTTCGTCAGAGCGCATCACCATAACGCTTGAGGGCCGTCGGGGAAGACGGTGAGAGCACTTGTTTCAGTTTCCTCATCATGTTGAATTCTTCTTTGCGCGCCCCTTTGGCAGCGCTGCCGCTGGCATTGCTCGCGGCGTTTTCTCACGCCCAAACCGCACCCGTTCCCTCGCTTCCCACCACGGTGGTGACCGCCACCCGCGTGGCGCAGCCGATCACGGATGTCGTCGCTGATGTCACGATCGTTGACCGTGCCGCAATCGAGCGCAGCGGCGCCACTGGTTTGGCCGATGTGCTGGGTCGTTTGCCCGGTGTGTCGTTGGCACGCAACGGGGGACTTGGCGCGACCACCAGTGTGTACGTGCGAGGTGCCGAGACCCGCTTTACAGCGGTTTTTGTCGATGGCGTCCGGATCGACTCCCAGTCCACTGGCGGGGCCAGCTGGAACGCCATTCCTTTGTCGCAAGTCGATCGCATCGAGCTGGTGCGCGGCCCGGCTGCAGCCGTGTACGGTTCAGACGCGATGGGCGGTGTGATTCAGATCTTCACACGCAAAGGCGAAGCCGGGTTCTCACCAAGCGTCGAAGTCGGCGTTGGCAGCTATGGCACCCGCAAGGTGGCCGCCTCGATCAGTGGCCAGCAGGGCGTCGTGGATTACGCTCTGGGCGTCTCGCGGGAAACCAGCGACGGCTTCAATGCCCAGCCCGAGAGCAATCCCGATCGCGATGGCTACCGCAATACCGCCTTTTCCGGCAGCCTGGGTTGGCAATTCAACGCTGCGAACCGCATCGATGTGAACCTGCTGGATAGCGATCTCGATGCGCAGTACGACGGCTTCTCGCCGGGCAATGATGACCGTGGCCAGAGTGACCTGCAAACCTTGGGGGTGAACTGGTCCGCTGAATGGAGCGACAGTTACTCCACCAAACTGGCTGTCACACGTGGCCGAGACCGCTACGCCACCTCGCCTTCGCCGTACCTGACCGACACCTCCGTGACAAGCTACCTGTGGCAAAACAACTGGAAGTTGGGCGACAGCCAGTTGACGGCGGCGCTGGAGCGGCGCGAAGACCGGCTGGACAATGCCAGCACTTCGCCCGTGATCACCGAGCGTTCGCAAAACGCCCTGGCTTTGGGCTATGCCTTGCGCAGCGGCGCGCATACTTTGCAACTGAACGCCCGACGCGATGACGACAGTGAGTTTGGCGGCCAATCCACCGGCAGCGCTGCCTACGCCTTCGGTTTCATGCCCAACTGGCGCGCGCTGGTTTCCATGGGCAATGCATTCCGTGCGCCCACGCTGTTCCAGCGCTTCAGCCGCTACGGTGTGGCCAGCTTGAGGCCCGAAACCTCGAACAACATCGAGACCGGTGTGAAATACGACCAGGGCGCGACGAGCTTCAGTGCGATCGTCTACCGCAACAAGGTGTCGGATCTGATCACCTATGTGGCCGGCCCCGGAACGTGTGCCAACGGCACGGGCGACTATGCGGGTTGTTATGGCAACACGGCCAAAGCCCAATACAGCGGCTTGACGCTGGCGGGCGCACAGCGTGTGGGCATGCTGGCATTCAGTGGTTCGCTGGATTTGCAGAATCCGAAAGACGCGAGCACAGGAAAACAACTTGCCCGTCGAGCCAAGCAGGCGGCAAAACTGGCGGTCTCAACAGGTGTCGCAGGCTGGAACCTTGGCGCTGAAACCGAATACGTCGGCAAGCGTTTCAACGACGCACGCAACAACGAGCGTCTGGATGGCTACACACTGGTCAATTTTTCGGTCAGCACACCGGTGGCCAAAGACTGGACCCTGCTGGGTCGCGTTGACAACATCGCCGACACCGACTACGAGACAGCCAAGGGCTACGCCACCGCCGGGCGCACGTTTTACGTGGGCCTGAAATGGGCGCCGAACTGAGCTGAGAGAGGTCGGCGTGAACGCTGTTTCCGGCTGTCCGGCCATCCTGGTGGCCGCGCCCGCTTCGGGCCAGGGCAAGACCACCGTCACCGCTGCACTCGCCCGCCTACATGTGCGGGCGGGCAGGCGGGTTCGAGCGTTCAAGTCGGGGCCGGACTTTCTGGACCCTTTCTGGCTCGAGCTGGCCACCGGCCACCCCGCCCACAACCTTGACCTCTGGATGACCGGAGAAACCGATGCGCAGGCGCGTTTGCATGACGCGGCGCAGTCGGCCGACCTGATCATTGTGGAAGGGGTGATGGGCTTGTTTGACGGCGAACCGAGCGCCGCCGATCTGGCGCGCCGATTCGGCCTCCACGTATTGGCCGTGATCGACGCCTCGGCCATGGCCGGTACCTTCGGGGCATTGGCTTTTGGGTTGCAACACTACCGTCCAGGCCTGCCCTGGGCGGGCGTGTTGGCCAACCGGGTGGCCAGCGAGCGCCATGCCGACATGTTGCAAAGCGCGGTGGCCGGTGATGAAGCTGTTACGCCCTCTGTTTGGTTGGGTGCGCTGATGCGTGAGCCAAAAATGGCGCTGCCTGAGCGCCACCTGGGATTGCAGGCTGCGCATGAGTTGCCCGATGCGCTGGCTCGGCTGGACGCTGCCGCCGATGCCCTGAGTGCGACGCCGCTGGGTCAGATGGATCTGGCCGCCCTGGCGTCATGGACGGTGGCATTTGAGCCGCCATCGCAAGCGGCGGCTGTGCCCCCATTGCTCGCGGGCAAAACGGTGGCCATCGCGCGCGATGCCGCTTTTTCTTTTGTGTATGCCGCCAACCTGGACACCTTGCGTGCCTTGGGTGCGCGGTTGACCTTCTTCTCGCCATTGGCCAATGTGCGTGTGCCCCCATGCGATGCGGTCTGGTTGCCAGGCGGATACCCTGAGTTGCATGCACCAACACTGGCGGCCAACCACACCACCCGGGACAGTCTGGCCGAGCATGTGGAAGCAGGGCGACCCGTGTGGGCCGAGTGCGGCGGCATGATGGTGCTGTTTGACGAGCTGGTGGACAGGGCTGGCAACCCACACGCGATGTGGGGGTTGCTGAGGGGCAGAATCAGCATGCAAGCCCGGTTGGCGGCTCTGGGCCCGCAGCGCCTGATGCTGAGCGCTGGCGAATTGCGCGGCCATACCTTTCACTATTCGATCTGCGAGACGCCGATGCCTGTTGCATTGCACACGGATGCCATGCGCGGTGGCGCGGTGGCCGCTGGCGAAGCGCTGCACCAGCGCGGCGCGCTGAGGGCCAGCTATTTTCACGCCTGGATGCCATCCAGCCCGTCCGCCACGGCGGCCCTGTTTCTCAATGAGGATTTGTCATGAAACCAGGGCCACAGCGCATCGTTTGCCTGACCGAAGAAACCACGGAATGGCTGTACCTGCTAGGGCAGGAGGCGCGCATCGTCGGCATTTCGGGCTACACCGTTCGCCCCCGGCGGGCGCGCGAGGAGAAGCCCAAGGTCAGTGCTTTTCTCAGTGCCAAGATCGACAAGATTCTGGCGCTGAAACCCGACTGTGTTTTTGGTTTTTCCGACTTGCAGGCCGACATCGCTGCCGAACTGATTCGCGCAGGGGTGCAGGTGACGGTATTCAATCAGCGCAGCGTGGACGAAGTCTTTGGTGTGCTGTACCAGGTGGCTGCAATGGTGGGTTGCGCCGAAGAGGGCATGCGGCGCATTGTTGCGATGGAGCGCCGCCTGGCCGAAATCCGGGCGGATGTGTTGCTTCGGCAAGTCGATGGCAAGCGGCGGCCAAAGGTATTCTTTGAGGAGTGGGACGAGCCGCACATCAGCGGTATCCGGTGGGTTTCGGAGTTGCTGGGGATTGCCGGAGGGGACGATGCTTTCCCCGAGCTGGCCAATGAGTCGCTGGGCAAAAACCGCATCATCGCTGACGGCGCCGAGATTGTGCGCCGCAACCCGGACATCATTATGGGATCATGGTGTGGCAAAAAATTTCGGCCTGAGAAGGTTGCTGCACGCTCGGGTTGGCAGAGTGTGAGCGCGGTGAAAAACGGGCAATTGTTCGAAATCAAATCAGCAGACATTTTGCAGCCCGGTCCCGCTGCGCTCACCGACGGGGTGGAGCAAATGCACCGCATCGTGCTGGATTGGATGGCCCTCCATGGTTGAAGCCAACCGTCATGAGTTGATTCTGGGCGGGCAGCGCAGCGGCAAGTCGCGCCGGGCGGAAGCATTGGCAGGCGCCTGGCTTGATGCCGCGCCTGAACGACGCGCAGTGATGATCGCCACAGGCCAGCCGTGGGACGACGAAATGCGCGAGCGCATTCGGCGCCACCGGCAGGACCGCGCGTTGAGCTTGCCCAGCATGGCCACGGTGGAAGAGCCTCGTGCTTTGGCCGAAAACCTGCAGCAGCACAGCGCGCCAGAGACATTGATCGTGATCGACTGTCTCACCCTGTGGCTCACCAATTTGATGATGCCATTGAATCCTGCCCAAGCCGTGGACGGGGTGGCGGTGCTGGCCGCTGGCGAGGCCTTGTGTCTGGCCATCGACCGTGCCGCAGGACCAGTGGTTCTGGTGAGCAACGAAGTGGGCCTGGGTGTGATTCCCATGGGGCGCGAGGTGCGCGCCTATGTGGACGCGCTGGGCCGTTTGAACCAACAGGTGGCCCGCGTGTGTGGCCGCGTCACCTTGATGGCCGCCGGTCTGCCATTGCCCTTGAAAGGAACACCGTGAGCGCCTTGATGAAGAAACTGATCGCTGTCGCGCTGGTTTGCGTGGTCTTGCCGGCCTGGGCAGTTCAGGTGCGCGATGACCGCGGGGTGACAGTGCATTTGCCGAACGCGCCGCAGCGCATCGTGAGCACTTTGCCATCTTTGACCGAAACCGTGTGCGAGCTGGGCGCTTGCCAGCGACTCGTGGGGGTTGACCGCTATTCCAATTTCCCGGCCTCGGTGCGCAGTCTTCCCAAGGTGGGCGGCGGCATCGATCCGAACGTGGAAGCCATCGTGGCGCTTCGACCCGATGTGGTGTTGATGGCGGTGTCGTCGCGCGCCATTGAGCGCCTGGAATCGCTGGGTCTGAAAGTGGTGGCGCTGGAGCCGAAGAATGCAGCCGATGTTCAGCGCGTGCTGGGTGTGGTGGGACAGATGCTGGAGGCCAGCGATGCCCAGCGGGTGTGGCGCGTGATCGATGCGGGCGTGCAAGCGGCGGCGCAATCGCTGCCACCCAGAGCAAGATCCATGCGGGTCTACTTCGAGGTGAACCAGGGGCCGTATGCCGCTGGGCAGACGTCGTTCATTGGTGAAACCCTGAGCCGCCTGGGTGTGCAAAACATCATCACGGCAGAGCTTGGTCCGTTCCCGAAAATCAATCCCGAGTACGTGGTGCGCGCCAACCCCGACCTGATCATGATCGGCGCGCGCAACGCGGACAATCTGACCCAGCGGCCAGGCTGGACGGCCTTGCGCGCCATTCGCGAAAAGCGCATCTGCGTGTTCAGTCCGGAAGAGTCCGATGTGCTGGTGCGCCCCGGCCCCCGCATGGCCCATGCGGCGCGCCTGATGGCGCAATGCATCGAAAAGCAGGCCCGATAAGCGATGCCCGATCAACACCGCCTTGCCCGATGGCTCGGTGCCTTGCTGCTGCTGGGTGCCGCGCTGGCTTTATTGCTTGGCGCAGGCGTCGGCAGCACAGGATTTGAGAGCGTTCTGAACGCCTCAAGCGATCCCGTTGCCTGGCAAATCATCTGGGACATCCGGTTGCCACGCACACTGGGCGCCTGGCTGGCTGGCGCTTTGCTGGGGTTGGCCGGTGCGGTGGCGCAGGGCCTGTTTCGCAACCCGCTTGCCGACCCGTTTTTGCTGGGCAGTGCCTCGGGCGCTTCACTGGGTGTGGCGGTGGCACTGGCTTCGTTTGGCGTTTCGCCGTATGCGACCGAATGGCTGGTGCGACTGGGCTTGACGGGTGCGGCCTTCGTGGGCGCCGTGGGGGGTGTTTTGCTCACGCTGACCCTGGCCAAAGGCGTGCACCACACCCTTCGACTGCTGCTGGCCGGGGTGATCGTGGGCGTGGTACTGGGCGCGGTGAAAGACCTGATTACCATCGCAGTGCCCGATATCTTGCAAGCCATGCAGGCCTTCATGTTGGGCAGCACGGGATTCGTGGGCTGGACGGCCTGCGGTGTCATGGCCGCTACCCTGGTGCCCGCAATGGCGGTGGCCTGGGCCTTGAGCCAGGTGTTGGATGGTTTGACGCTGGGCGAAGCCACCGCGCACAGCCTGGGTTTGCCGCTGGCGCCGATGCGTGCGGCGTTGGTGGCGGTGTTGGCGCTGGCCACCGGCGCGGCCGTGGCGCAAACCGGCTTGATTGCCTTTGTGGGCCTGGCCGCACCGCACCTGGTGCGCTCGATCGTCAAGACCACGCATGGACGATTGATTGCGCTGAGCGCAGCGATGGGCGGCTTGTTGTTGATGGTGGCCGATGTGCTGGCGCGCTGGTTGATCGCGCCGCAAGAGCTGCCGGTTGGCGTGCTCACCTCGGTGCTGGGGGGGAGTTACCTGTTGTGGCTGATGCACCGGCGCTCGGCGCGGGGGGGATTCCTGTGAATACGCCTCTGGTCCCTATGCCCGGGCCTGACTCGGCCATCCAGGTGTGCCATCTGAAAGTCTCACTGGGTGGTTCGCCCGTGTTGCACGGTATCGATCTGGGGTTTCAATCGGGCCGCTGGACCAGCGTGGTTGGTCCCAATGGCGCGGGCAAATCGACCCTGTTGAAAGCCATGGCGGGTTTGTTGCCGCACTCGGGCGACGTGTTTTTGCTGGGCCGTTCGCTTGCCTCGGTTCCCGGTCGCGACCGGGCGCAACAAATGGCCTGGCTGGGACAAAACGAAGGGGGCGCCGATGAGTTGACCGCCTACGACGTCACCATGCTCGGCCGCTTGCCGCACCAGGCCTGGCTGGCCGCCCCGTCGGATGCCGACCGCGCAGCGGTGGAGCAGGCGTTGCGAACCACGCAGGCCTGGGATTGGCGCAGCCGCCCTTTGGGCCATCTTTCCGGCGGCGAGCGCCAGCGCGTATTGCTGGCCCGGGCGCTGGCGGTGCAGGCCGATGTGTTGCTGATGGACGAACCCCTTGCCAACCTCGATCCGCCGCACCAGTCCGACTGGCTGGATATGGTTCGGGCTTTGGTGAGCGAAGGCAAAACGGTGGTGAGCGTCTTGCACGAACTGGGCATGGCTCTGCAGGCCGATGAGCTGGTGGTCGTGGCCGATGGCCGTATCGCCCACCAAGGTGCTTGCGTCGATCCGGCCACCCATCGGGCGCTGGAGGCTGTGTTTGACCACCGCGTAGCAGTGCATGCGCTACAAGGCCAATGGGTGGCGCTGCCCCAGAAATCTCAAACCACTTGAACCAGAAGACCCGTTCCATGCAAATTGAAACCCCGCCCACCGACAAGCCTTACGACAAAGCCGAGGGCGAACGCAGAGGCATCGTGATCGTCAACACTGGCGACGGCAAAGGCAAGAGCACCGCCGCCTTCGGCCTGGCGCTGCGGGCCCATGGTCGTGGCAAGGCTGTGAAAATTTACCAATTCATGAAGGTGCCTTCGGCCCGTTTTGGGGAGCACCGTATGTTCGAGCAGCTGGGCATTCCGATTGAAGGATTGGGCGACGGCTTCAGCTGGAAAAGCCAGGATCTGGAACGCTCCGCCCAACTCGCGCGCGATGGCTGGGAGAAGGCCAGGGCATCCATCATGGGCGGTGAGTTTTTCATGGTCACGTTGGACGAAATCACTTACCCGCTGATCTACGGCTGGCTGCCGCTGGACGACGTGTTGCAAACGCTGAAGTCCCGCCCCAGCCAGGTGCATGTGGTGTTGACCGGTCGCCGCTGCCCGCCTGAGCTCATGGCGCTGGCCGACACCGTGACCGAGATGCAGATGGTCAAGCATGCGTTCAAGGCCGGTGTTCCGGCGCAGCGTGGCATTGAGGACTGAACCAGTGAACCTGCCGATGAACAACCTGGCGCTCACTGAAATCGTCATTTGCACCACTTGCCGCATGGCTGGCACGCCGCGCGAACACACCGCCGATGGCCTGAACCTTCTTGAGACTGTTCAAGAGGCTTTGCTGGAGGCCGAGGGTGAGGCTGAAACTGGCGTGGGTGTCCGGGTGCGTGGGCAGGCGTGTTTGAGCGGCTGCAACCGTGCCTGCACGCTGGCGTTTCAGGCGGCCGGCAAGCAAACCTACTATTTTGGTGATCTGTCATGTGACGCCGAAACGGCTGCCCACGTGCTGGCCTGTGCCCGTCTGCACCAGTGCAGCGCCGACGGCACGCTCGAACGCAAAGACCGCCCCGAGCGTTTGCGCAATGGCATTCTTGGCCGCTTGCCCGCGCTGGGGACCGCCCGCGATCACCTGTAGACCGCACGTTGTGCCGTGCCTGCTCCGATGACGATGTCGACCGACCTGGCCCAAGCCCTGACGCCCAGTGCCAACTGGGCGTTGGCGGTGCTGATTGCGCTGCTGATTGATCGGGTATGGGGCGAGCCGCCCGTGCGCTGGCATCCGGTGGTGGGCATGGGTGCCTTTCTCGGCTGGGCGGGCCGGTGGGCTGCGCCGCAAGGGGGCCAGCACGATACCCGGCACGGAGTGGCATTCGCGAAAGGCGCTTTGGCCTGGTGTTGTGGGGCGCTTGTCACGGGCGGCTTGAGTGTGGCCCTGGCGTGGGCTGTTTGCCTGCTGCCTGGCTGGGGGCAGGCTCTGGTTCTGGGGTGTTTGCTCAAGCCCATGCTGGCGTGGCGCATGTTGCACGACGAAGTCTCGGAAGTGGAGTCCGCATTGGGGCGTTCGCTGCCGGCCGGCCGGTTGCGGCTGGCCCGGTTGGTGAGTCGTGATGTCGCGGCGCTGGACGCCGGACAGGTGCGCGAAAGCGCCATCGAAACCTTGGCGGAGAACCTCAACGATTCGGTGGTGGCACCGTTGTTCTGGTTTGCCGTTGCCGGTTTGCCAGGCGCCGCACTCTACCGTTTTGCCAACACCGCCGATGCCATGTGGGGTTACCGGGGTGATCGCCAGGGACGTGACTGGACCTGGGCTGGCAAGTGGGCGGCGCGGGCCGACGATGTGTTGTCCTGGGTGCCGGCCCGTATCACCGCGGTCTTGCTGGCGCTGCAAGGAGGCGCGGACGCGTGGAAGTTGCTGCCGGAACAAGCCCGGCAAACGCCTTCGCCCAACAGCGGCTGGCCGATGGCGGCGATGGCGCTGGTGTTGGGTGTGCGCCTGGGCAAGCCCGGGGTGTATGTCTTGAATCCCGCTGGGCGACTGGCAACTTCGGCCCATCTCGGTCAGGCTTTGCAGTTGGCCTCGCGTGCCGTGTTGGCGGTGGCTGCCATCGCGATCCTGTGCCTGCTGCCCGGGCTGGGGAGGGCCTTCGAATGAACCACCATCATGGCGGGACCGATGCGCTTGGTGTCCCGCAGTGGGATTTCTCCACCAATGCCAACGCCTGTGGTCCTTGCCCGGTTGCGATGGAGGCCGTTCGGCGGGCCGACCCGCGCCATTACCCCGACCCGTCCTATGCCGACCTGCGGGCAACGCTGGCCGGGTTCCATGGCGTGGCGGCAGAGCGCATCGTGCTGGCGGGAAGCGCGAGCGAATTCATCGTCCGCTTGACCGGTGGCGTGCGGGGAGCCGGTGGGCGCAGTGTTTGGTTGCCTCGGCTGGCCTATGGTGACTACGGACGCGCCGCCGAGGCCTGGGGATTGCTCCGGGCAGACCAACCCGAGGCTGCCGATTTGCTGTGGTTGTGTGAACCCGCCAGCCCGGTGGGTGCCGCCGAGGCATTGGCGAAGGATGTGGCTTCAATGGATGGTGTAGTGGTGCTGGACCGGGCCTATGAGCCTTTGCGTTTGTCGGGTCGCTGCAGCCTTGACGCCGATGCACTGGACCGCGTGTGGCAGCTCTGGTCGCCGAACAAGGCCTTGGGCATGACGGGTGTGCGTGGGGCCTATGCCATCGCGCCTTTGCAGGGGTTGGCGATGGCCGGCCAGTTGACTGCAATGGCCCCTTCCTGGCCGCTGGGAAGCCACGCGGTGGCCATGCTGCTGGCCTGGACGCAGGCCGATGTGCAGCTGTGGGTCGTCCAGAGCCGCGAGCAACTTGGGCTCTGGAAATGTGCGCAGATTGCGCTGCTGAAAGCCTTGGGGTGGGACTGTTTGCCCAGCGAGGCCAACTATTTTTGTGCTCAACCCCCGGTTGAGCTGGATGCTTCGGCCTTGCGGGCAGTGGGGGTCAAGCTTCGTGAAACCACGTCGCTCGGGCTGGCTGATCACTGGCGCTTGGGCGTGCGACCGCCCGATGCGCAGGCAGCGTTGCGGGCCGCTTTGACTAACACCAAGGAAACCACGTTGTGACAGCAGTTTGTGTGATGGTGCTTGGCACCACCAGCGGAGCGGGTAAAAGCTGGCTTACCACCGCTCTGTGCCGCCACTATGCCCGCCAAGGGCTCAAGGTCGCACCGTTCAAAGCGCAGAACATGAGCAACAACGCCCGGGTGGTGGCCGGCCCGGACGGCAGATTGGGCGAGATCGGTTCTGCGCAGTACTTCCAATCGCTTGCAGCCCGTGCAACGCCCGAGGTGCGCATGAACCCGTTGCTGCTCAAGCCCGAGGCCGATACGCGCAGCCAGGTGGTCATCATGGGGCAGGTAAGCGCTGAGCTCTCCGCCATGCCCTGGCGCGGGCGCAGTGAAAAAGCATGGCCCCAGATCACTGCCGCGCTGGATGCCTTGCGCGAAGAAAACGATGTGGTCGTGATCGAAGGCGCGGGCTCCCCGGCCGAGATCAACCTGCACGCCAGCGACATCGTCAACATGCGCATCGCCCGCCATGCCCATGCCCGCTGCCTGCTGGTCACCGATATCGACCGGGGCGGCGCATTCGCCCACCTGTATGGCACCTGGGCCTTGTTGCCCCCCGAGGAACAGGCCTTGATCCAAGGGTTTGTGCTGAACAAATTTCGCGGCGATGCGGCTTTGCTCGCGCCCGGCCCGCAAATGCTGCACGACCTGACTGGCGTGCCGATCGTGGCGACGTTGCCCATGTGGTGGCAGCATGGGTTGCCCGAGGAGGACGGTGTTTTTGACGACCGGTCGCGGGCCAACGGCGTGGTTTCGAAAACCATCGCGGTGATTGCTTACCCGCGCATCAGCAATCTGGATGAATTCCAGCCGCTCAAGAACGTACCCGGTGTTCGGCTTGTGTGGACACGCACGCCGGCCGATTGCCTGAACGCCGACTGGATCATTCTTCCAGGCTCCAAATCCACCAGCGCAGACCTGGCCTGGCTGCGTGAGCAGGGGCTGGACCGCGCAGTGGCTGCGCACGCGGGGCAGGGCGGCTGTGTGCTCGGTGTTTGCGGTGGACTGCAGATGCTTGGCGAAGCGCTGATCGACACCGGGGGGTGGAGCCCATGGGTTTGGGCAATGCGCCAGGTCTGGGCTTGTTGCCTCTGGTGACTTCTTTTGAGGCCCAGAAAACAGTCCGGCAGACCGAAGGACAGTTTGGCGAGCTGGTGGGCGGCTGGGCCGCGCTTTCGGGCGTGGCGGTGACGGGTTACGAAATCCACCATGGCCAGACTGCCCAGCACCCGGCCATGGCCAGAGCAGGCGATGTGGCTCGGGAAGCGATGGCCAGCCTGGCGTGGCAAAACAAGGCGGGCAACGTGCTCGGCATTTATCTGCATGGCCTGTTTGAAGACCCGCGGGTGTTGCAGGCGCTGTTTGGCGCGGCCGTGCCCACGCTGGAAACCGTGTTTGACGGACTGGCCGATTTCATCGAACAACATTGTGAGGCGGGCTTGCTGGACCGCCTCGTTGACACATCAAGAAAGAACTGACATGAACCCCACCTTGCCCGATATCGACGCCATCGATCAACCCGAATTGACCGCGCGCCTGCAACACAAACTCGACAACAAAACCAAGCCGGTGGGCTCATTGGGCGCGCTGGAAACGCTGGCCCTGCGCATTGGCCAGGTGCTGGGCAATGAGTCACCTGAGCTGGTGTCGCCTCAACTGGTGGTGTTTGCGGGCGACCACGGGCTGGCGGCACGCGGCGTGTCGGCATACCCGAGTGATGTGACCTGGCAGATGGTGCAGAACTTCCTCGCCGGTGGCGCGGCGGTGAGTGTGCTGGCGAGGCAGCATGGCATTGGCCTCACGGTCGTGGACTGCGGTGTGGCCCACGAATTCACGCCACAGGCGGGGCTTGTGATCAACAAGGTGGCTGCGGGTACGGCGGATTCGCTTTCCGGCCCGGCGATGTCGGCGGCGCAATGCCGCGTGGCGGTGGCCAGCGGCGCAGCCCTGGTCAAACAACTGCCCGGCAATGCCTTGCTGCTGGGCGAGATGGGCATTGGCAACACCTCGGCAGCGGCCCTGTTGATGTCGCGCCTGTGTTCGATGGCGATCGCTGATTGCACTGGTGCGGGCACCGGGCTGGACCATGAGGCGGTGCAGCGCAAGATCGACATCCTGGGTCAGGTTTTGGCGCTGCACGCCTCTGCCATTGAGCCCCTGGATGCGCTGGCTGCGTTTGGCGGTTTCGAGATCGCGGCGATGGTGGGCGCTGTGTTGCAGGCCGCGGCCGAGCGGCGTGTGATCGTGGTTGATGGCTTCATCACCTCGGCGGCGGTGCTGGTGGCCAGCCAGCTGCAGCCCAACGTTTTGCAGCGTTGCGTGTTCGCCCATCGCTCAGGCGAGCGCGGCCATGCGCTGATGCTCGCCAGGCTCAAGGCCGAGCCTTTGCTCGACATGGGCCTGCGGCTTGGCGAAGGTTCGGGCGCGGCGCTGGTTTGGCCGGTGCTGGTATCGGCCTGCGCCTTGTTGCGCGAGATGGCGAGCTTTGAGGCGGCGGGTGTGTCGCGACAAGAAGCAGCGCCGGTCAACGCCACTTCGGCCAATTGAGCAGGGACCCAGATGAACAGAGAAAGCGAATCCCGGCGCAGGGGGGTGGTGCGCGAATTCTTGTTGGCCCTGCAATTTTTCACCCGCATTCCGGTCACAGGGCGCTTGGCCGATTGGGTGGGCTTCAGCCCGGCCATGCTGCGGGCCAGTGCGGCGCACTTTCCTGGCGTGGGCTGGGTAGTGGGCGGCTGCACGGCCTTGGTGTTTGCCGCCTTGGTGGGGGTGTTGCCCGCGCTGCCTGCTGCGCCATGGGTGGCTGCGGTGATGAGCACCGTGTTCAGCGTTTTGCTCACCGGCGCATTCCATGAAGACGGCCTGGCCGATCTGGCCGATGGCCTGGGCGGCAGCCCGAACCGCGAGCGCGCGCTCGACATCATGAAAGACTCTCGCGTGGGCACCTACGGCGCGTTGGCGCTGGTCTTGGCGATCGTGAGCAAAACGGCCTTGCTCGCGCTGCTGGCGCAAGCGGGCGGCTGGCCCTTGGCGGCTGTGGGCCTGTTTGCGGCCCATGTAACTTCGCGGCTGATGCCGCTCTTCATCATCCGAACCTTGACCCACGTGGGCGATACCGCTGCTTCCAAGTCAAAACCACTGGCCGAATCGATCAGTGGCGCGGGGATGCTCACCGGTTTGGCTTGGTGGGCCCTGGCCATGTTGATCGCCGGCGTTGTGCAACCTGGCATGGGCTGGATGGCCGCTGTGCTGGGTGCAGTGGTGGGTTGTGTGTGGATGTGGCGCTTGTTGAACCGCCGGTTGCAAGGCTTCACCGGTGATGGCCTGGGCGCCACGCAACAGGTTTGTGAAGTGGCGTTTTACCTTGGCCTCGTGATGAGCTTGTCCGCATGAAGCTCTGGCTGCTGCGGCATGCGCAGGTGGTGCTGGAGGCGGGTCTTTGTTATGGCGCCAGCGATGTGGCCGCCGATGGCGCGCTGACCCTGGAGGCGGCAGAGCGGGCAGCAGCTTTTTTGCCCCGGGGTTTGCCGGTCTGGACTTCTGCCCTTGGCCGAACCCGGCAACTCGGCGAAACCCTGCAAAGCCTGCGACCCGATCTGGGTCAACCCACGGCCGAAACACGGCTCAATGAAATGGACTTTGGTCAATGGGAATTGCAGCGGTGGGATGCCATTCCACGTGTTGCGTTCGACGAATGGATGGCCAACTTTGCCGACCACCGGTTTGGTGGCGAAGAGAGCACACAAATGGTTGTCAACCGCGTGGCCTCGGCCCTGGGCGAATTGACCGGGAAGGGCTTAGAAGAGGCTGTCTGGATTTGCCACGCGGGCGTGATTCGAGCTGTCTTGTACCTCGCGACCAACGGCAGTGCTCCGATTGTTTCGGTTGAGCAATGGCCGCGCGAGGCCCCAGCGCCTGGCGGCTATATTCAGATCACGCTCTGAGTTATTGAAACACCCGCTCAGGGCGCCACAACCCCCATGCGTTCAACCCTTCCCTCGCCTTACAGCCTTGCCCGCATGAAAGCGCTGGCACTCGGCCTGTTGCTGTTCGCGGCGCTGGTTTACGCCGGCGCCACCTTCATGGGCCCGAGCCACGTGGCATGGGGCTATGTGGCCGCCGCTGCCGAGGCGGCCATGATCGGCGCGCTGGCCGACTGGTTTGCCGTGGTGGCGCTGTTTCGCCACCCGCTGGGTCTGCCCATTCCCCACACCGCCATCATCGCGGCCCACAAAGACCGCCTCGGCGAAGCGCTCGCGCGCTTTCTGGGCACGCATTTTCTGGCGAAAGAGCAGGTGAACGCCGCCTTGCAGCGCTGGGATGTGGCCGAACATGTGGGGCGCTGGCTGGCCGACCGCAAATCGGCCCAGCGCGTGGGCGACTGGGTGTTGCAAGCCGCCCCAACACTGATCACCGGGCTCGACCATGCGCCCATCCGCAGTGCCGCCGCCCGCCTGGCACAGCGCCTGCTTGCCCAGGCGAACTTCGCGACACTGACCGGCCAGACGCTTACCGCCCTGACGGAACACGGTCATCACCAGCAATGGCTCAATGGCCTGCTGAAACAGATCGCCGAATGGGCCGGGCAAGACAACGTGCAAGACGGCTTGACCGAAGCCATCGCCCGCGAACTCAAAGAGCTGAAATACCTGCGACTCGACCAGGTGGCCGCCCGGCTCGCGACCCACAAGCTCGTGACCGCGCTGAGCCGCACGCTCAGCGACGTGGCCGACGACCCGAACCATGAGCTGCGCCAGCGTTTTGACCAATGGATGGTTGATACCCTGGAGCGGCTGCAAAGCGATCCGGAATGGCAAGGCCAGATCAGTGCCTGGCGCGACGAATGGCTGGCCCAGCCCGGCATGGACGCGCAGATTGAAAGCTGGGTGGGCGAGCTGCTGGAGAAGCTGCAATCGCTGGCCCACGCGCCCAATGAAGCCTTGCGCGACCGCGTGACCTCGGCCGTGCAAAGCCTGGGTGAGCGGGTACTGGCCGACCCAGCCCTGCGGCAGGCGATTCAGGCCCAGGCCGTGCCCATGTTGCTGCGCCTGCTGGAGCGCAACCGCCCGCTGCTGCTGGCATTCGTGACCAAGCGCGTTCAGGCCTGGGACGCCGCAGAAATGAGCGGCGTTCTGGAGCAGCACATTGGCCGCGACCTGCAGTTCATTCGCATCAACGGCACGCTGGTGGGTGCCCTGGTGGGGCTGGTGTTGCATGCGCTGACGCAATGGGCGCTGGCTTGGCCTTGGTTGCAGGCGGCGATGGGGCTTTGATTTAAATGGGTTTGAGTCTGAATCCATCTATTCACAACACCACGCCAATATTGCGAATCGCCCCTAATGGCGGTAAGCCTTTGCGGACTGAAGGCTTTAGTGGAGATACCGAATTCGCTCCCGAACTTGGTCAAGCAAGCGCGTGGAGCGAAAAACAGGTGTGCCGGGTTTCATGGTTGCTTGACACTTGTATATAACAACAGTATCAAGCGTGTAAACCTATGATCTATCGATGTTTTGAGGAAAGCGTTGTGACCAGAACAGCTCGCTCAGTCCAGTTTTTCTCGCAAGGTCAGCGGGATACATTACGTTAGGCAATCATGCGCATGAGGAAACAATTGCTGCTAGGCGCTAATGCCGTGGTTATAACGGCGCTCGCCATTTGTTATGTTCAATTGTTGGTGTTTGTGCCATTGGAATGGCGAGAGGCGTTTTGTGGGAAAACTTGGGCAGGCGTTTGATGTCAATGAAGGGCAACAGGCTGCTCGCATGTGTGGGCTGAACCTGATTTCACAGCTGAAAGTGGCGCTGAATGGCGATCTGGACCGGGTTGTGAAAACGATTCGACTGGCCGGCTACGTAAACAGCAACCCGGAGTTTTATGGCCAGTCCCAGGTCATGAACGGCGCGTCAGATTTGTTTATGGAGGTGTTTGGCGAGCGCGGAAAGCACACCCGGATGGCGGTCGGTGTCAGCGCGCTTCCCTACAATGTTGCGGTAGAGGTTGAGGGCGTCTTTGAGATCGCAGAAGCCTGACAAGTTTCTTCGAAAAGGACCGTTGGTTGTCGGCTTCTGGCTGTTGTTCGTTCCTCAAGATGCCTGGCCTTCTTTGGTCGGTTGCCGCCAAAAGCAGTCGAGGGCCACTGGTTTTTTCACAGCGGGAAAACGCCCGTGATTTTTTCCCCCAGGGTGTGTGGCTCCGCTGCTGATGGCCTACGCGATGCGCCCTGGCGGCGGGTCTTGTTGTCAGCCCAGTGGGCTATCTCTTTGCTTCCACAGGGCGAACCGATCCCTGCAAAAGTTGCCACATGTTTTGCCCAGGCTGTGGCACCCCACTGGGTTACAGCGACCTTGACAATCCGTGCAGCTGTCGCCAACCTAACCCAATGTTCGACATTGCTGGCGCAACCTTTCTCCAGTGCACGCCATGAAAACCCAAACCCTCCCTACCCGGCGCTCTATCGTGGTTGGTGCGCTTGCGTTGCCTGCAACGTTTTCGATCGGCGGCATGGCCGGGTGTCAGGGTAACTCGTCGCTCGATCGACAGCTGGTCTTTTCTTCGCTTGCCGCTGCAGAGCAAGAGTTGCAAAGGCTTGCTGCCGCCAAAGGGTTGACTTCAGGGACAGTCTGGAACTGGGATCAGACCCTGGCGCATTGTGCCCAGAGCATTGAGTTCTCAATGCAAGGCTTTCCTGAGCCCAAGTCGAAACTCTTTCAGAGCACCGTTGGATCCGCGGCATTTGGGGTGTTCGCCTGGCGAGGCCGAATGACGCACGACTTGGCGGAACCGATTCCGGGCGCGCCGCTGCTGGCTGCTGGCGATGAGGGTGTTGTTGCGCTGGAAAGACTGCAGAACGCGATTGCAGGCTTTCAGCAGTGGACGAAGCCGCTGCAGCCTCATTTTGCTTACGGAGACCTCGACAAAGCGCAGTATGAGCTTGCGCACGCCATGCACCTGGCCAACCATTTCTCGCAGTTCAACGTGATAAGTTGAGGCTTGAGCGGCGCATTCGACCGGTGGTGAATTCGGCGCCTTGGCCTTCGCCCAACCCTGATGCAGAGGAAACAACATGAGCAGCCCCTATAGCGCGGCGATCCTTGCCGCGGCAGTTCTTTCCGTTGCTTGCGCACCTGCGTCAAGTCAGCATTCCAGCCCGGTAGGCGCCACCACTGCGCCTCTTCAGGGTCTTGATTCAACCGGTGGCCACCGAGAGACGGCTGTGCAGAACGTTTTCCAACCGGGCCAGCAAGGCGCGGCGTACCGTTCAGTTGAGTTGCGCGAGGTGGGTTTGGGCCCCAAGGGTGTGGCCATGGGCCACTGGACGTTGGCGTTTCGTGGAGGGCTCGTCAGCTGGCGCCACTCGGATGTGGTCGAGAAGGCCCGCTACGAAGTGGGCGCGGATGGTTCGATCACGTCCCCTGTTGGAAACCCGTCAGACCGGCCTGTTCGTGCGCAGTACGATGGGCGAACGGACCGCATCTTTTGGGTCGGCATGTGGTACGAGCGCGTCGCTCCCGGCCATCCAGATCAAGAGGGCCAATAGCAACAGGAAGTGGGCCTGCACGGCGCCACTCGACGCCCAAAGGCTGTGGCTCTATTCGCGTCAACTGGCGTCTGCCCAATCCGGGGCGGCTCACCACGAAACGCCCAAACCTGTGAAGAGAGCAAAGCATGCCAACGATCTACGAGAAGCGCACCTACGACGTCACGGTTGGCCAAATGGCCGAGGTGGCGCGGTTGTACTCCAGCCTGGGCTGGCCCGCGCTTGAGGCCGGTGGATTCAGCCACCATTGCATTGGCTACTTCATCAGTGACACCGGCGATCTACACCAACTGGTTCACCTTTGGCGCTTTGAAAGCGATGATGATCGCCGCGCGTTCTGGAAAAGGCTCTTCCAGGATGCCGACTTCATGGCGTTTGCAAAACAGCTCAGACCGCTGGTTAAAAACCAGCATGTGCAATTGTTGCTGGCGGCGCCCTGGGGAACACATCCTTGATGTTGACGGGGGGCTTTCGCCAGACGCAGGGCGCGGAAAAGCGCTCCTTGGCACAACCGTCTGAACCGTTGTGAGGACACCCGTTGACCGCTGGCTCGGCCTCGGTAGCAGCCGGTGTTGGTGCTGTTTCGAAACCCGTCACCGCTTTCTGGCGGGTGGGGTTACGCCTGGCCCATTTGCTCACAGCCCGGGTACGAAACGGCGTTCATGGAAAAATGGACTTGTTCAAATCGGGCGCTGCCGCCATGATGTCAAGTGGACCAGGGGATCAAACGGGTGAGACGGTGTGATACCAGAAAAGCCAGGCAGCGGAGTCGGTGATTGATTTGAGCCTGCCTGGAGCAACCTGGAAATGCCCCGGCGCAGTTTTCTCAGTCCTTTCCGGGCTCCGCAAAGCTGCTGTCACCGGATTCGATCTGCGGGCCCTTGGAGCAAAAGCTGACGCCGACAGCGCGATCCGCGCCCGGTCAAAGGGGACACCAGCAATGACGACTCAAGGTTTTGTCGCATCACACGCCAAAGACGCCCGGTTCGAACGCGGGCTTCGCTCCTTCTTTGAGTACCGCGACCTGGGCATCCATGAGGCCACACAGGGCCGTGTAGCCGCCCACGTGATTCGTGCCGCCGGTGGCGCGGCGTTTTTGAGTCAGCCACACCTGCATCGGACAGCGTTCCAGCTGGTCTACGTACTGAAAGGCTGGATCGAGTTCGAATACGAAGGGCAGGGTGTTGTTCGGCTGGAGGCCGGTTCGTGTGTCTATCAGCCACCGGGCATTCGCCATCAGGAGCTTGGACACAGTGACAATGTTGAGCTTTTTGAGGTCGTGCTGCCCGGCGACTTCAAGACAGAAGAGGTTTCATCCGTCAATCCATAGCCGCCCCGGCTGGGTGGTGCCTCTGGCGTCTGCTCCCAACCTTGGCTATTTGTTCGCTTTCATTTCGGAAGGGCTCGTCGCTTCAAGCCAGCGGATGCGCTCGATTGGCGAACAGGCTGGGGCAGACCGAATGCCCGGCCCGGTGGCGCGGTGCAGATACCATGCACTTTTGTTCTGTGAGCTGAAGGCTCTGTTAACGCTGGAACAGCCATGCCACGCAACACGCCCTCTGAACTCACCCTGGCCAAACCCCGTTCGCCGGGTGCGGACTTCGCTGACCACTGTTGCGAGCTGATGGGGAGTCTGGGTACCGTTCAGGCCAGGCGCATGTTTCTCGGCTGGGGTTTGAGTGTTGAGGGGCTCACGGTGGCCGTGATCGCCTGGGACACGCTCTTTCTCAAAACCAATGCCGGGGCGCTGCCGCAGTTTGTTGCGGCAGGTTGCCAGGTGTTCGAGCACACGGCCAAAGGGGTAACGAGGCGCATGCGGTACCACACGGCTCCCGAAGGCGCGCTTGAGTCACGACCAGCGATGCAGCCTTGGGCTGCTTTGGCCATGCAAGCCGCCGTTGCGGCGCGCAGGCCACCCAGACTCGCGGCTGACAAAGGCGGCAGCGCTCTGAAACCAGCGCAAACGAGCAAGCCTCGTCAGCCTCGTCCAAAAGCACCCGGATCCAGCGCCTGACACCATGTTGTCAGGAGTGGCCAGGCAGAGTCTGTGGTTTCACAACCTGTTTGAAAGAGGAACCCCATGCCGCACACCACGACCAATCCCGAAGGTCTGCACAACCCGGTGCCGTTTGGCTACAGCCACACCGCCAGCGTGCCGGCTGGCTCCACGCAGGTGTTCGTTGCGGGGCAATAAGGGTCGAATCTGGAGGGCACCGTGGTGTCGCCCGATTTCGCCGGACAGGTGAAGCAGGCGTTCCACAACCTGGGAGTTGCCCTTGCCGCCCATGGGCTCGATCCCGGCCATGTGGTGCAGCTCGGAATCTATGTGGCGGGTCTGATTTCGACAAGCTCGGGATCATCGGTCAGGCCGTGCAATCCGGGTGTGGTGAGTCGCTTCCTACCCAGACCCTGATCGGAGTGACCGGCTTCGCCATGCCCGACATGCTGTTCGAGGTTGAAGCCGTTGCCACTCGGCCTCGGGTCGGGCCTTTCGGCTCCCCGTCATCTGCTGGTCGTTTCACCGATGTCGGCAAGCGGTCCCTGGCTTGAGGCGCTTGCACCTCCTCTTTGCTCAAAGGCACTTCGGGCAGGCCCTAGGCCGGCGCCTTGGTCTTTGGCTTGAAATCACAACAATCGGCTACCGCACACTGGTAACACAGCGGCTTGCGTGCCTGGCATACGTAGCGCCCATGCAGGATCAGCCAATGGTGGGCGTCCACGGCATATTCGGCGGGTATGCGTTTCATCAGCTTCATCTCAACGGCAAGCGGCGTCTTGCCTTTGGCCAGGCCGGTGCGGTTGCCCAGGCGAAAGATATGGGTGTCCACAGCCATGGTGGGTTGGCCGAACGCCACGTTGAGCACTACATTGGCGGTTTTCCGACCCACACCGGGCAGGGCTTCGAGGGCCTCGCGGTTGCCGGGCACTTCGCCGCCATGCTGATCCACCAGGATGCGGCAGGCTGCCATCAGATGCTTGGCTTTGCTGTGGTACAGCCCGATGGTCTTGATGTGGCTTTCCAGCCCCTCCAGGCCCAGATCCAGGATCTGTTGCGGTGTGTTGGCCACGGGATAGAGTTTGCGCGTGGCCTTGTTGACGCCCACGTCGGTGGCCTGGGCCGAGAGCAAAACCGCCGCCAGCAGCTCAAAGTTGCTGGTGTATTCCAGTTCGGTTTTCGGGTGCGGGTTGGCGGCTTTGAGTGTGGCGAAAAAGGCTTCGATTTGGGCGCGGTTCATGCACGGAAGTGTAGGGGCATCACCAGGGGCCCCGCCGGGTTCAGTGCAGCACGGCGGCCTGGGCAAATTCGCGCGCCTTGGGCAGCTGTTCGCGCAGCCACTCGCGCTCGATGTGCAGCGCTGTCAACAGCTCTTGGGGCACTTCCTTGAGATCCGGGTTGTCTTCCTCTTTGAGCAGACACATCAGTTCGGCCAGATGCAACACAGCGCCCAGGCGGCAGAAAGGGCGCTTTGCCAGAGGGTCGGCAGAAGACTCGAGGGCGTCGCTGATGACGGCGGGGAAGTTCCAGCGACGGGCCATTTCGGCGGTGATCTGGCCTTCGGTGAAGCCGAGGTGGGCTGCCTCGCGCTGCCAGCGGGCGCCGGGGAAATGGGGTGTGCGTTCGATTTCGGGCAAGGCTTCGGGCGCTTTGTCGACGATCACCAGTTCACCCAGGCGAACCATGAAACCGGTCAACCAGGCTTGCTGCGGATCAGAACCCACGCGGGTGGCCAGCCATTGCGCGTAGCCGGCACAGGCCTGGCTTTCGCTCCAGAAGTCTTTGCTGTTCAGCCCCGCCACCACAGGAAAGGCGTCGCTCAGACAGGAGGACAACGCGAGCGTTCGAACTTGCGACATGCCCACCACCATCATGGCGTCGTCCACCGAGGAGACTTCTTTGGAAACACCGTAGCGCGCGCTGTTGGCCAGGCGAAGCAGCTTGACGGTGAGTGCCGGGTCTTTGGCGATGGCGTTGCGCACGGGGGCCACGGGCACGTCTTCGTCGTTCAGGCTCTGGATGAGTTCATGCGCCACTTCGGGCATGGTGGGGAGGTTGATGGACTGGGTAAACGTGCTCGCGGCGGACATGGGTGATCTCCTTCTTTATTGAGGGGGTGAGTGGCAATGGCGGTTCTGAACCATTGTTGCCAGGCCAGCCACCTGCCATCCACTGAAATTGGCAGCAAATACCGGCCAATTGGGTGGATGAGCTTGACCACCGGGTGGGCTCTGCTATCTTCAGGAGATCCTTTTCAGACTGCGAGAACACCATGCCATTGAATTTTGCCGACCGCCTGAACAACGTTGAAACCTCTGCAATCCGGGAGCTGTTCAAGCTGTTGGGCAAGCCGGGCATCATCAGCTTTGCGGGCGGCTTTCCCGATAGCGCGATGTTTGATGTGGACGGCATCCGCATCGCCGCCAACGCCGCGTTGACCAACGAACCGGGCGCCGCATTGCAATATGGTGCCACCGAGGGCTATGGCCCGTTGCGCGAGCAAATTGCCAGCTTCATGCGCAACAAGGGCGCACAGGATTTGACCCCCGAACAGCTCATCGTGACCACGGGCAGCCAGCAGGCGCTTGATCTGCTGGGCAAGACCATGATTTCGCCCGGCGACAAGGTGATCGTGGAGGGCCCCACCTTTCTGGCCACCATTCAATGTTTCCGCCTCTACGGCGCCGAACTGATTTCGGCGCCGGTGGATGGCGAAGGGGTCAAGACCGACGAACTGGAGCGCCTGATCGAGGAACACCGCCCCAAATTCGTTTACCTGATTCCCACCTTTGGTAATCCCAGCGGAGCCTTGCTGAACGAAGAGCGGCGCCGCGCCGTGCTGGCGATGGCCGTGAAACACCAGACGCTGGTGGTTGAAGACGACCCGTATGGCGATTTGTACTTTGGCGAGACGCCACCACCGTTGAGTCTGTTGGCGCTCAGCGCACAGGTACCGGGCAGCCGCGAGCTGCTGGTGCATTGTGGTTCGTTGAGCAAGGTGCTGAGCCCTGGCCTGCGCGTGGGCTGGATGGTGGGGCCGGCCGAGTTGCTGGGCAAGGCGACCATGTGCAAACAGTTCAGCGATGCCCATACCTCTACCTTCGCGCAGGCCACCGCGGCGCAATACCTGCTCGCCGGGCGCATGCCGGGGACACTGGCAAAGGTGCGCAAGGTCTACGCCGAGCGCGCAGCGGCCATGGGCGATGCTCTGCGGCGGGAACTGGGCGATGGCATTGAGTTTGTGCAACCGCAGGGCGGCCTGTTCATCTGGGCAAGGCTCACCGGCGCCAATGGCAAGCTGGCCGACGGCGCAGAGCTGGCCAAGCGGGCCATTGAAAACAACGTGGCTTTCGTTCCTGGCGCGCCGTTTTATGCCAGCAATCCCGATGTCGCAACCCTGCGCCTGAGTTTTGCGACCGTGGGCATCGACAAGATCGAAGAAGGCATCGCACGCCTCGCGGCTTCGCTCTGAACCATGGCGAAGGGGTTCTCCACAGGGCAGACTCAAGCCCCGCGGACCCGGTAAATCACCGGGCCCCTTCCCGTTGCTGGGCCCGCGACCCGCGCAGCGGCGCAGCGTGGGGGCCATCGATTCAGCGCAGGGCCGCCCCAAGCGGAATCATCCCCCTTGGGGGGCAGCGACCCGCGCCGCGGCGGAGCGTGGGGGTCAGCGATTCAGCGCAGGGCCGCCCCAAGTGGAATCAGCCCCCTTGGGGGGCAGCGACCCGCGCCGCGGCGGAGCGTGGGGGTCAGCGATTCAGCGCAGGGCCGCCCCAAGCGGAATCAGCCCCCTTGGGGGGCAGCGACCCGCGCAGCGGCGGAGCGTGGGGGCCATCACGCACGGTATCTTCAGTCGATGTCCATCGTGTGGAAGCCAAAGTGGCCCGTTCGCCGGTCGGCAAAGTAGCATTCCAATGTCTCGCGCACGGTGCGAAAGGCAATCTCATCCCAGGGAATCTGGTCTTCGGTGAACAGCCTGGCCTCGATGGTTTCATGCCCGGGGTCGAAGTTCTTGTTGAGCAGGCGGGCGCGGTAATACATGTGCACCTGCCCGACACGGGGCACGCTCATAAGCGTGAACAGCTCCCCCATTTCGATTTGCGCACCGGCTTCTTCGATGGTTTCGCGCAGCGCGCCCTGGGCGGTGGTTTCCTGGAGCTCCATGAAGCCTGCGGGGAGCGTCCACTTGCCTTTGCGCGGTTCGATGTTGCGCAGGCAGAGCAAGACCTGCTCGCCGGTGGGGCCCCAAACTGGCACCGTACCCACAACGTTGAGCGGGTTCTCGTAGTGGACTGTGTGGCAGACCGTACAGATGGCGCGCGGCTTGGTGTCGCCGTCATCGGGCAGGCGGTAGGTGGCGGGTTGGCCACATTCGCGGCAGTGTTGAATAGGGCGGCGGTGCATGCGTCACAGTGTATCGGGCTGAAATGACAGGGCGAAAAAAAGGGCTTCCGAAGAAGCCCTTTCTGGCATGGCGCCCTGGCTCGATCAGCCTTTGACCAACTTGCCGTGTTTGGCGATCAGGCTGCGGGCGGTATCGAGCAGTTGTTTGCCGTCGAAGCCGCGTTTGTCCATGTCTTGCATCCACTCGACTTCGACCAGGCGCGCCTTGCGCTTGAACTCCTGGGCTTCTGCTGGTGGCACGGTGTAGATGGAGTTGCCGAGCTTGACGGCAGACTCCCGCCCAGCGATGTCGCCGCCTTGTTGAACTTTGCCCAGCCAGCCGGACGTTTCGATACCCGAGTTCTTGTCGATCACGGCCTTCAAATCTGGCGGCAGCGAAGCGTACTTGGCTTTGTTCATGGCCATCACGAAGGTGGTGGTGTACAGCGCACCACCAGCCGGGTCGAATTCGCTGTGGAATTTGGCCAGTTCCTGGACCTTGACGGCAGGCACGACTTCCCAGGGAATCACGCAACCGTCGATCACGCCTTTGGACAGTGAGTCGGTGATGGCCGGAAGCGGCATGCCCACGGGTGTGGCACCCAGGTAGCCCAGCATCTTGGTGATCTGGCGGGTTGGGCCGCGCACTTTGGATCCGACCAGATCGGCGGCCGTCTTGACTTGTTTGTCGCGCATGTGGATGACGCCAGGGCCATGCACCTGCAGGGCAATGGGGTGCACGTCGCGGAACTCGTCTTTGGCGACCGTTTGCACGTATTCCCAGTAGGCGCGCGAGGTGGCTTCGGCGTTGTTCATCATGAACGGCAGTTCGAAGGCTTCGATGCGCGGGAAGCGGCCGGGGGTGTTGCCAGGCAGCGTCCAGACGACATCGACCACGCCATCTTTGGCCTGGTCGTACAGCTGTACAGGAGAACCACCCAACTGCATGGCCGGGTAGGCTTCAAACTTGATGCGGCCGTTGGAGTCGGCGGTGACTTTGTCCATCCACGCCTTGTGCATGTTGATCCAGACGTTGGACTGCGGCGACATGAAGGTGTGGAATTTGAGCGTGACGCTTTGCTGGGCAAAGCCCACCAGTGCAGGCGCGCCAAAGGCCATGGCTGCACCAGATTGAATCAGTTTTCTGCGTTGGATCATTTGGAGGTTTCTCCTGTGGAGTCGGAAGGAAAGCGGTTTGCTTGGAATGGCTGTGACCTTAACAAATGGCGTTTGCCAGAGGCAGAGGTCAAACCCGGATGCGCACGTTATTCGGCCTGCAGCAATTTCGTTTAGGTAAAGTTATTCACCAATGGTGAATTCTATCTGCTCCAATAATGGGGCGCAATGGCTCAGGTTATGCGGATATTGAGCGCCTGAAGGCCCTCGACGCCACCTTTCATCACGTCGCCCTTGCTCACGGCTGCCACGCCTGCGGGCGTACCGGTGTAGATGAGGTCGCCAGGCTGCAGTTCCCAGGCGGCAGACAGGTGCTCAATGATTTCGCCGATGTTCCAGATCAGCATGCTGATCTGGCTGCGCTGGCGCTCGTTGCCATTGACCTCGAGCCAGATGGCGGCGTCTTCGATGTGGCTGGTTTGATCCACCGGCGTGATGGCTCCGATGGGTGCCGACTGGTCAAATGCTTTGCCAATGCACCAGGGGCGACCTTGTTTCTTCATGTCGTTCTGAAGGTCACGGCGCGTCATGTCCAGGCCGACAGCGTAGCCAAAAATGTGGCTGGCTGCGTCAGCCGCTGCGATGTTGCGACCACCCTTGCCTATGGCCACGACAAGTTCGATTTCGTGGTGCAGGTTGCTGGTTTGGCTGGGGTAGGGGCAGTCGGCCGTGACACCAGGTTCGGCCACCAGCACGGCGTCGGCGGGCTTCTGGAAAAAGAAGGGTGGTTCACGGCCGGTGAAGCCCATTTCTTTGGCGTGTTCTTCGTAGTTGCGGCCCACGCAGTAAATGCGGTGCACGGGAAAGCGCTCGGCACGGCCTTCGACAGGCACGGAAACGGTGGGAGATGGTGGAAATACGTGGTTCATGGGCGACCTTCGTTGGGTGAATGGGACAGCGGCGTTGTTCTGTTGCAGTTTCGGTATCAGGGACGTCAGTACTGCGCAGTGGGCAGGTGCACCACCAGGCCGTCGAGTTCGGCGGTCAGCTCGATCTGGCAACTCAGTCGGCTGGTGGCCTCTCGGGGGCTGGCGGTGAATTCAAGCATCGCCATTTCATCGTTGCTGGCCTCGGGCAGGCGCGAGGCCCACTCGGGCGCCACTTTGACATGGCAGGTGGCGCAGGTCAGTGACCCACCGCAGTCGGCGGCGATGCCGGGGTGCCTGGCCTTCTCGGCCGCTTGCATCAGGCTTTGGCCAGGCTTGCCTGGAACGGTTTGTTCGCTGCCGTCTGCGGCGATGAAGTGAATGGTGATCATGTCTTCGTTGTTCAGGTGCGCCCGAAGTATTCGCGGCGCTCAAATTCGGTGGGATTTTGCGCCTTCGCGTGACGCTCTATTTCGCTGCGCTTGATGCGCTCGAAGTAGTTGACGAAACTGGCGCCCAGGCTGGCGTTGAGCGCGGTGTCGGCCAACAGGGCGTCTAGCGCCTGGGGCAGGGAGGATGGCACCGGTTCGTGGGCCTCGCCGTAGGGCGATTCGCAAGCCTGGGGCGGTTGCAGACCGCGGCGCAGCCCGTCAAGCCCGGCATGGATTTGTGCCGCCATGGTGAGATAGGGATTGGCGGCGGGTTCCCCGATGCGGTTCTCGATTCGGGTGCCTGGGTCGCCCGCGCCGCCGATGACACGCAGCATGGCCCCCCGGTTGTCCCGCCCCCAGCAGATCGACTGCGGCGCCAAGGCGTTGGGCTGGAAGCGGCCATAGCCATTGATGGTGGGTGTGCACAGTGCGGTGATGGCCGGGGCATGGGTCAACAGGCCGCCGAGCCACTGAGAGCCGGCCAGTGTCAGTGTGTGGTGGGCCATGCCCGGGTGGCTGCCTGGTTCGGGGGTGTCGCGCATGAAGGCGTTGTGGCCCGACTTGAGGTGGACCAACGATTGGTGCAAATGCCAGCCGCTGGACATCACGTTGGGAAACGGTGGGCGGCACATGAAGCTGGCGTGGTAACCCGCGCGGCGCAGGGCCTGGCGCACCCCGTTGCGGAACAGCACCATGTGATCGGCGGCGGTGAGCGCGTCGGTGGCGTCAAAAACGGCCTCAATCTGGCTGGGGCCAAGTTCGATCTCCAGCGATTGCAGCGGCAGGTCGAGCGCCTGGGCGGTTTGGCGAACGATCTCCAGCGGTTCGTGGGCCATGTCGGCCATGGCTTCCGAATGCAGGTTGTAGCCGGGGTGCACCATTTCCACGGCGGGTGGCTCACCGGGCCAGGCGGCTCGGTTGGGGTCGAGCTGTGGGGTGGTGTCGGTGATGCGGTAGATGTGAAACTCCACCTCCAGCCCGGTTCGCAAGCCGTGGCCCGAAGCGGCGAGGCGTTCCAGCGCATTTTGCAAAACCCTGCGCGTATCGAGCTTGACCGGTGTGCCGTTGGTGAACCAGGGCTGGCAGCGCATCCAGCCCACGCCTTCGGCCCAGGGAAGCCGAATGAAGCTCATGGGGTCGGGCAAAAGAATCAGGTTGGTCGCGCCCGCAAAGCCAGGGATGTCCTGTGTTCCGCTGGGTTCAAAGATTGACCAGGCGGTGCGGTCCCCGGTGTCTTTGAGCATGAGTGTGCTGACCATGCCGACACCGTCGTACAGGGCGCGAATGGCGGCGCGAACGGCGAGGGTTTTGCTGCGCAGCTGGCCGTGGGTGTCACACCAGCCGAGGCGGATGCTGTGAACGCCCGAGGCTTCGATGGCGCTGATGGCATTTTCGCAATCGGCTTGTCGCTGGCTGTCATGAACTGCGCAGCGCTCGGCGAAACAGGGTGGGATGGGGTTGCTCACGGTTGCCGGGTCTCCAGGTCTGCGGAAACTGCATTTCTCTCCGTTGGTCGGGCCCAGGGCGCGGCCGCGCGTTTGGCTGTCACGGCGGCTTTCCACCAGGTTTGCCATTCGTTGGCTGGGGCGATGCCATCGACCGTGTCGGGGCCCGCGATGGCACTGTGCAGTGCGGGGTCTGCGATGCCCGGCGGTATACCGCCGTTGGCCACGGTGTCGATGGCCTGCAGCAGCAGGCGGCGGTTGGCCATGATGACCTTGTCGGTGGTGCCCAGGTGTTCGCGGGTGCGGTCTTGAATGGCCCCCATGCTCTCGCAGGCCCATTGGTCGTGCACGTTGATGTCGTCCTCGCCCATGCCGAGGTAGGTTCGGTTTTGCTGCTCCTCGGCGTTGAAACCCCAGTTGTTGTGGCGACCCGATTTGGGGATGTAGTCGGGCAGGGTGACGGCGTCCAGGCGCTGGTTGCGCATGGTCTCTTTGTTGACCGGTCCGTCGAAGCTGGTGAAAAAGGCGTACCAGTGGTTGTGGGTGTCGTCCACGGGCACGTGCATCTGCGTGATCGTCATGGTCTCAGACAAGGGGATCACGAAGGTTTGCGGGAACACGGCGTTGGTGACCCGCACATGGGCGAGCGCCTCGGTCATCTTGCGCAAAGCAGTGAGCTGAAATCCATAAGGCTCTGCGGTGAAGGAAATCTCGGGTTGACCAAATTCGCGCATGACGCGGGTCATGGGCCAGCGCTCGCCACCCACATCACCCGCGCTGGCACCGCGAAACTGTTTGCCGTAGCTGTCTTCCAGCGAGGCATCGTTGAAGAAGCGGTGCAGGTAAGAGGCGTGGGCCGGATCGATGCCCACTTCAAAGGCCTGCAGCCAGTTGCATTGCCACAACCCTTTGAAGGCAAAGCTGTGGCTGGCTGGCGCCACAAAGCAGTCAAGGGCGGGCATTGGCGGAGGGGGCTGGTCTTCGGGACCAAACCAGCCAAACAGAACGCCCGCCCGGGTTTCCAGGGGATAGCTGCGCTGCTGGATGCGGCTGCACAGCTGACTGCCGGCGGGTTCGCCGGGCGTCTCAATGCACTGGCCTGTGGCGTCGAATTTCCAGCCATGAAAGGGGCAGCGCAGCCCGTCGCCTTCGTTGCGGCCAAAAGCGAGGTCGGCGCCGCGGTGTGGGCAGGCGCGATCGAGCAAGCCAAATCCGCCATGGGTATTGCGAAACAGCACAAAGTCTTGCCCCAGCACGCGAACAGCTTTCACCGGGCGGGTGGCCATGGAGGGGTCAAGGGCTGGGTCGAATTCGTCAAGCAAGGCAACGGGTTGCCAGTAGCGGCGCAACAATTCGCCGGCGGGCGTTCCGGGGCCAACGCGCGTGATGCGCTCATTCAGTTCTGCTTTCATGGGGCTCCAACAACGTGAAAATTAAACGGTATACCGTTTTTATGTTTCAGTGTACAGTTTGCCGCATGACGCTGCAAGACACCGTATTGATGCAATTGAGAGACCTCATCCTCAGCGGTGAGTTTTCGCCTGGCCACCGCCTCGCCGAACAGCAACTCGCCGAACGGCTGGGGGCTTCACGCACGCCGGTTCGCACCGCTTTGGTAACGCTGGAGCAAGAGGGTTTGGTCGAGACCAATGAAACCGGCAAGTTCATGGTGCGCCAGTTCACGGCGCAAGAGGTGATCGATGCCATTGCTGTTCGCGGCCACCTTGAGGGCATGGCCGCGCGCCTCGTTGCGGAGCATGGCATTTCGAGACAGCTGCAGGGCGAATTGCAGGCATGCCTGGATGAGGGGGATCGCCTGTTGAAAGCCGATCCGCTCACCCTGGCCAGCTACGCCGCCTATGCGACCATGAACGACCGTTTCCACGCGCTGATTCTTCAGGCCTGCGGTAACCGCGCTTTGCAGCGGGCCGTCGAACTCAACGACAAGTTGCCGTTCGCACCGGCGTCGGCGATGCTGCCCATGCAAGGCACGGTGGCACTGGACCGGGACTGGATGTTGTACGCCCATCGGCAGCACCACTTGCTGTTCGCCGCCATGCGCGATGGTCAGAGCGCACGGGCCCAGGCGCTGGCTTCCGAGCACACCGAGGTGGCCCAGATGAACATGCGCCTGGCTCTGGAGCGACGCAGCGAAAGCGTGCAGGTCATGCCTGCCATGCGCCTGGTGGTGGGGTGATGGCAGGGGCCGCAGGCTCTGGTGTATTGTGAGGAAATGGTCTCAACAAAAAACCCTGATTCTTCACCTGATCGTGCTGCGCCCCCCTCCGGATTGGTCCTGCGGCGGGTGGCCATCGACACCTACCACGAGAACGTGGCCTACCTGCACCGCGAATGCGCGGTGTACCGTGCAGAAGGCTTTCAGGCGCTGTCAAAGGTAGAGGTGCGCGCCAATGGCAAACGCATTCTCGCCACACTCAACGTGGTGGATGACACAGCCATTGTTGGCTGCGGCGAGCTCGGCGTTTCCGAAGATGCTTTTGCACAACTGGCTGTGCCCAACGGGCACCCGGCAGCGGTGTCCCAGGCCGAACCCGCCGCCTCGATTCCGGCGCTGTTTCGCAAGATCAATGGTGAGCGTCTGGGGCGTGAAGACTTTGAAGCCATCGTGCGCGACATCGCGCAACACCGCTATTCCAAGATCGAACTCACCGCCTTCGTAGTGGCCTGCAACCGCAGCGAACTGGATCGCGAAGAGGTGTATTTCCTGACCGAAGCGATGGTCGCCACCGGGCGCCGTCTCGACTGGCATGAACGCCTGGTGGTGGACAAGCACTGCATCGGCGGCATTCCCGGCAACCGAACCTCGATGCTGGTGGTGCCCATCGTGGCGGCTTATGGCCTGGTGTTTCCGAAAACCTCGTCGCGTGCGATCACATCGCCGGCGGGCACCGCCGACACCATGGAGGTCTTGGCTACCGTGGAAATGCCGTTTGAACAGCTCACCCAGATCGTGCACCAGCACCATGGCTGTCTTGCCTGGGGCGGTACGGCCGACCTGTCGCCGGCCGACGATGTGTTGATCTCTGTGGAGCGCCCGTTGAACATCGATTCGCCAGGACAGATGGTGGCTTCCATTTTGTCCAAAAAGGTCGCAGCGGGTGCGACGCACCTGGTGCTCGATATTCCCATCGGACCGACCGCCAAGGTGCGCTCCATGCCCGAGGCGCAAAAGCTGCGCCGCTTGTTTGAATACGTGGCCGACCGGCTGGGTTTGTCGCTCGACGTGGTCGTGACCGATGGACGCCAGCCGATTGGGCGTGGTGTCGGCCCGGTGCTGGAGGCGCGCGATGTGATGCGGGTGCTTGAGAACCACCCGGATGCGCCCGACGATCTGCGCGAAAAATCGCTCCGGCTGGCTGGCCGTCTGATCGAGTGCAGCCCCGATGTGCGCGGCGGCGACGGTTACCGCATCGCCCGCGATATTCTTGATTCGGGCCGGGCGCTGGCCAAGATGCAGGCCATCATCGCGGCCCAGGGCGCGAAGGGTTTTGACCACCACCATCCGGCGCTGGGCAGCTTGACGCTCGATGTGGCGGCGCCCTCAGCGGGTGTGGTGGTGGGGATTGACAACCTGCAACTGGCGCGCATTGCGCGTCTGGCCGGTGCGCCCAAGGTGCCGCAGGCAGGCGTGGATTTGTTGAAGCGTTTGGGTGATGCGGTGGTACAGGGTGAAGTGCTGTACCGCATACATGCCAGCTATGCAGCCGATCTGGCCTTTGCCCGCGATGCATGCGAGCGTGAAAACGCCTACCGCATCGGCACGGTTGATCAATTGCCTCAGGTTTTTGTGGAGTTCTGATGACGCTTGTTGACGCTGCAGCCACAAGCTGCCTTTTGCATTTTCCTGAAGATGCCGAGATTGCGGGCCGCGCGGCTGCCGCTGCGGGTTTGAAACCCTGTGCCGTTGAACGCCACCGATTTCCGGATGGCGAGTTGCGCCTGCGTTTGCCCGAGGTCGTTTCGCCACGGGCGGTGGTCTGGCGCACGCTGAACGATCCCAATGAGAAGCTGGTTGAATTGTTGCTCGTCGCACAGACGGCGCGGTTGCTCGGCGCGCAGCATCTGACGCTGGTCGCGCCTTACCTGGCCTACATGCGGCAAGACATTGCATTCAACCCCGGTGAGGTCGTGAGCCAGCGCGTGGTGGGCAAGTTTCTGGCGGGGTTGTTCGATGCGGTGATCACTGTGGATCCCCATCTGCATCGCGTGAGCACACTGCAAGAGGCGGTGCCCGTGGCGGACGCCATCGTGCTCAGCGGCGCACCCGTACTGGCTGACCATGTGCATCAACAGCGCCCCGATGCGGTGTTGATCGGACCCGACGAAGAATCGCTGCAATGGGTGGCCCAGGCGGCTGCGCGGCATGGCTGGGACCACGCTGTGTGTTTCAAGCAGCGCCACGGTGATCGCGCCGTGTCCATCGAGCTGCCTGCGCTGCCAGTCAAGGGCCGGTCGGTGGTCTTGATGGATGACGTGGCCAGTTCGGGCCATACGCTGGCACAGGCCGCGCGGAAGTTGCGGGCTGCGGGTGCCGCGTCGGTGGATGTGGCGGTGACGCACGCCTTGTTTGCCGAAGGTGCGTTGGCGCTGGTCAGGGAATCTGGCGTGGACGAAGTCTGGAGCACCGACTGCATCACCCACTCGAGCAACGCGGTGAGCATGGTGCCAGCCTTGGCGCAGTCCCTGGTGGCGCTGGCGGGCAAGGCCAGTTGATCACCTCCGCAGTTGTGCACGCAGACTGTGCCCAAGCTTGTGCACAAGTTCAGGGATAACTCGCGCAGGTGGCGACGGGCCTGGCGATCCAGAGGGTGCCTGTTTTTCAGGCGCCAGGCGCATTGAGGTCACACCTGCAATCGCAGGTTTATGCTCAGGGGCATGAAGCTCTATAACTACTTCCGATCTTCGGCCTCTTACCGGGTGCGCATCGCGCTCGCTCTCAAGGGGTTGCCGTATGAGTATGTGTCGGTTCATCTGGCCAAGGGCGAACACCGGCAGGCCGAATACGCCGCGCTGTCCGCCGATGGACTGGTGCCCCTGCTCGAGTTGCCCGATGGCACGCGCCTGTCGCAATCGCTGGCCATCATGGAGTACCTGGATGAACAGCACCCCGCATCGGCATTGCTTCCGGCCGATGCGCTGTCGCGTTCGCGGGTTCGCGCGCTGGCGCAATCCATTGCTTGCGAGATTCACCCGCTGAACAATTTGCGGGTCCTGAAATACCTTGTGCACGAAATGAAGGCCGAAGAAGAAGCCAAGAACACCTGGTACCGCCATTGGGTGCGCACAGGCCTTGAGGCCTTCGAACGCCAACTGGCGCAGCAGCCAGCTTCGACGTTCTGCTGGGGCGATGCACCGTCTTTGGCTGATTGCTGCCTGGTGCCCCAGATCTACAACGCCGAGCGTTTTGACACCCCACTGCAGGGCTTGCCGCGCACCATGGCCGCATACGAAGCCTGCATGGCATTGCCCGCATTTCAGGCGGCTCAACCGTCAGCCTGCCCGGATGCAGCGCCTTGATGGCCGCGGCATTTCCTGAGACATGGCTGTGTCCGCAGGCGGGTTTGCCTGCGGGGGTTCGCGTGGTATTCACCAGCCGCGATGGCGGTGTTTCCATGGCACCTTTCGACAGCCTTAACCTGGGTGATCATGTGCGCGACGATCCGGCCGCCGTGGCCGGCAACCGGGCCGTGTTGAGCCGTTTGTCGGGTGCAAAACCGGTTTTCCTGCAACAGGTGCATGGCACCAACGTGGCCTTGCTGAGTCACGAAACGCCCGACGGGTTTGAGGCCGATGCCTGTGTGAGCGATCAGCGTGGTCTGGCGTGCACCATCATGGTTGCTGATTGTCTGCCGGTGTTGTTTGCGCACGCTTCAGGTCATGTGGTGGCTGGTGCGCATGCGGGATGGCGTGGTTTGGCTGCGGGCGTGCTGGAGCGGTGCTTTGAGGCCTACGCAGAAACCGTTCAACGGGCGGTTCCAGGTACGCCACGCTCAGAGGTTGCGGCCAATACCTGGGTCTGGCTGGGCCCCTGCATCGGGCCACAAACCTTTGAGGTCGGGCCAGAGGTCAAGCAGGCTTTTGTTCAGCACAGCGCGGAGGCAGAAACCTGTTTTGAGTCCGTGGCGGGTGTCGAAGGGAAGCACCTGGCCAACCTCAGCGCGCTCGCCAGCCTGCGCTTGAAACGCCTGGGTTTGAATAACTTGCAAGGCAACGATGGCAGTCCGCCATGGTGCACCGTTTCGCAGCCATCAAGGTTCTTTTCCCACAGGCGGGACGCTGCCGTTCTCGGCAGCACCGGTCGCATGGCCGCCTGCATCTGGATCGATGGATGACGGTTGCAGCGTCTTCGCAGCAGCCATTTCAGCGGCTTCCCGTGCCTTGATCTTGCGTTTGCGGGCAGGCGTCGACATGATGTAAACCACTATGCCCATGGGTAGCAATCCGTACAAAACAAAGGTCACAATGGCACCGAGGACAGTGCCATTCACCGCGGTGGCTTCGGCCGCCGACATCATCAACACCACATACATCCACGCAATCACCACCAGATACACGGTTATCCTTTCAATTTGAGGCCTGATCGCCGCAGCCTGTCAGCTTGACGGAAGTCGGATCTTCGATACTAGGGAAAACACGGAGTTGCATCCCAGCGACCTCGATAATAAGCCGCTGGTAATACCACTGGAGACAAGCATGACATCTGGGAAAAATCCCCAAGCCCCCTGGCTGGAGGCTGCACAGCAGTTCCAGCAAAACCTGATTCACCAATGGAGCCAGGCAGCGAAATCGTTTCCCGGCGCTGCAACCATGCCAGGCAAAGACGCTGTGGACCCATTTGCGGCCATGCGGGCTTTCTTGCCCAAGGGTACGGGTGGCCCTGGCGCGTTCGGCATGCCCGACATGGGCGCTGGCTTGCCCGGCATCAACGATCTGTTCAACCAGGCTGCGGGTGAGCAGGTGAAGTTTGACCCGGCCAAGTTGCTGGAAATTCAAAACACCTATTTCACCGAGGCTACCCAGTTGATGAGCCAGGGGCTTGACGCCAAACCGACCGGTGACCGCCGGTTTGCCGGCGAAGCCTGGGCCAGCAACCCCATGGCCTCGTTTTCAGCCGCATCGTATTTGCTCAACGCCCGCACGCTGATGGCCATGGCTGAAGCGGTGGAGGGCGATGCCAAGCAGCGCACCCGTGTGCGTTTCGCTGTTCAGCAATGGATAGACGCCAGCTCGCCCAGCAATTTTCTGGCTTTTAATGCCGATGCCCAGAAGAAGGCCATCGATAGCCAGGGCGAGAGCATTGCCAAAGGTGTGGCCAACATGCTGCACGACATGAAACAAGGCCATGTGTCCATGACGGACGAGAGCGTGTTCGAGGTGGGCAAAAACGTGGCCACCACCGAGGGTGCCGTGGTCTTCGAAAACGAGCTGTTCCAGCTCATCGAATACAAGCCGTTGACAGCCAAGGTGTATGAGCGGCCTTTCCTGTTGGTACCCCCTTGCATCAACAAGTTTTACATCCTTGACCTGCAGCCAGCAAACTCCCTGATTCGCTATTGCGCGGAGCAGGGCCACCGCACATTTGTGGTCAGCTGGCGCAACCCGGATGAGTCCATGGGCGACAAAACCTGGGACGATTACATCGAAGATGCGGTCATCGAGGCCATTGGCGTGACCCGCGACATCACCGGCGCCAAAACCATCAACGCATTGGGTTTCTGCGTCGGCGGCACCATGCTCAGCAATGCCCTGGCCGTGTTGGCCGCAAGAGGCGAGGAGCCTGTCAATAGCGCCACCTTCCTGACCACGCTGATCGATTTCACCGATACCGGCATTCTGGATGTGTTCATCGACGAGAACTTCGTCAAGATGCGCGAGAGGCAGTACGCCAAAGGTGGCTTGATGCCCGGACGCGATCTGGCCACCACTTTCAGCTTTTTGCGGCCCAACGATCTGGTCTGGAATTATGTGGTGGGCAACTACCTCAAGGGTGAGTCGCCTCCGCCGTTTGATTTGCTCTACTGGAATTCGGACGCCACCAATCTGCCCGGCCCTTATTGCGCCTGGTACCTGCGCGAAACCTACCTGGAAAACAAGCTGGTCAAACCGGGCAAAGCCGTGGTTTGTGGCGAAAAGATCGATTTCCGCAAGGTCAAGATCCCGGTGTACCTTTACGGTTCCCGCGAAGACCACATTGTTCCCATTGGCGGCGCGTATGCCAGCACCCAGGTGTTCCCCGGCAAGAAGCGCTTCGTGATGGGTGCCTCTGGCCACATCGCAGGCGTGATCAACCCACCTGCTGCGAACAAGCGCAGCCATTGGATTGGTCCGGCGAACAAGTTTCCGGCCGATGTCAACGAGTGGATCGAGTCTGCCACCGAACACAAAGGCAGCTGGTGGACCGACTGGGCCGCCTGGCTCAAGCCGCTGGGAGGCAAGCAAATTGCTGCACCCAAAACCTACGGCAAGGGTAAATCCTACGTCGCAATCGAGCCGGCACCCGGGCGATACGTCAAAGCCAAGGCATGATGTTGGCCGTGGGCAGGCTTTTTTGCGTTCGCGCCTGAGTCTGCCTGGGAGCTTGCATGAGCGCTTGACGCCTGTGTGATTTCTCTAACCCCTATTTCAATTCAAGAAGGAACAACTCCATGGAAGATATTGTCATCGTCGCAGCGGCCCGTACCGCCGTGGGCAAGTTTGGTGGTTCGTTGGCGAAAGTGCCTGCAACCGAGTTGGGCGCCATTGTCATCAAGGCACTGCTGGAGCGCACTGGCGTGAAGGCAGATGCCATAGGCGAGGTGATCATGGGTCAGGTACTGGCGGCTGGCGTGGGCCAGAACCCGGCCCGCCAGGCCATGATGAAGGCTGGTGTGGCCAAGGAGACGCCTGCGCTCACCATCAATGCCGTTTGCGGTTCCGGCCTTAAGGCCGTGATGCTGGCTGCCCAGGCTGTGGCCTGGGGCGACAGTGAAATCGTGATCGCCGGTGGTCAGGAAAACATGAGTGCCAGCCCGCATGTCTTGAATGGCAGCCGCGATGGACAACGCATGGGTGACTGGAAGATGACCGACACCATGATCGTGGACGGCCTGTGGGATGTGTACAACCAGTACCACATGGGCATCACCGCAGAGAACGTGGCCAAGGACCACAACATCACCCGCGAAATGCAAGACGCTTTGGCGCTGGGCAGCCAGCAAAAAGCCGCCAAGGCCCAGGAAGAAGGCAAGTTCAAGGACGAAATCGTCGATGTGGTGATTCCCCAGCGCAAGGGCGATCCTGTGGTGTTCAACACCGACGAATTCATCAACAAGAAGAGCAACGCCGATGCACTGAGCGGCTTGCGCCCGGCGTTCGACAAAGCCGGCAGTGTGACCGCTGGTAACGCCTCGGGCATCAACGACGGCGCTGCCGCGGTGATGGTTATGACCGCAAAGAAGGCTGCTGAACTGGGTTTGACGCCAATGGCCCGCATTGCTGCCTTCGGTACCAGCGGACTCGATCCCGCCACCATGGGCATGGGCCCGGTGCCTGCGTCCAAGAAGGCCTTGGAGCGCGCTGGTTGGACTGTGGCAGATGTGGACCTGTTCGAGCTGAACGAGGCGTTTGCCGCACAGGCTTGCGCGGTGAACAAGGCGCTGGATATCGACACGACAAAGGTCAACGTGAACGGCGGCGCGATTGCCATTGGTCACCCCATCGGTGCGTCCGGTTGCCGTATTCTGGTGACGCTGTTGCATGAAATGCAGCGCCGCGATGCCAAGAAGGGCTTGGCCGCGCTGTGCATCGGTGGCGGCATGGGTGTGTCTTTGGCCGTGGAACGCTGAAGCTCAACCACCCCTGCAACGCCTTCGGTGTCACCCCTTCAAAGGGGGCGGTGCAGGTGGAGCGGCAAAGCCGGTTCCACCGCATCCTGACAGATCGAAGTCACGCTTCACAACCCGTTTTTTAATGCCATCAGGCACCACCCAGAGGAGCAAATAACATGAGTCAAAAAGTAGCGTACGTCACCGGCGGTATGGGCGGCATCGGAACCGCCATTTGCCAGCGCCTTCACAAAGAAGGCTTCACAGTCGTTGCCGGCTGCGGTCCAACACGCGATTTCAAGAAGTGGCTCGACGAGCAAAAGGCCGAGGGTTACACCTTCTATGCATCCGTAGGCAATGTGGGTGACTGGGATTCCACTGTGGAAGCATTCACCAAAGCCAAGGCCGAGCACGGCAGCATCGACGTTCTGGTGAACAACGCCGGCATCACCAAGGACCGCATGTTCCTGAAGATGTCTCGTGAAGATTGGAGCGCGGTGATGAACACCAATCTGGACTCCATGTTCAACGTGACCAAACAGGTGGTTGCGGACATGGTGGAAAAAGGCTGGGGCCGCATCATCAACATTTCGTCGGTCAACGGTGAAAAAGGCCAGGCCGGTCAAACCAACTACTCTGCCGCAAAAGCCGGTATGCATGGTTTCTCCATGGCTCTGGCGCAGGAAATGGCGACCAAGGGCGTGACGGTCAACACCGTGAGCCCTGGCTACATCGGGACCGACATGGTCAATGCCATTCGCCCCGATGTGCTGGAAAAGATCGTGGCTACCGTGCCCGTCAAACGCCTGGGCAAGCCCAGCGAGATCGCATCCATCATCGCCTGGCTGGCCTCGGAAGAGGGCGGCTACGCGACCGGCGCTGACTTCTCGGTCAACGGTGGCCTGCATATGGGGTGAACACGACCCACCCCCGCGCCGCACCTTCAGTGCGTCACCCCCTCAAGGGGGCAACGCTGGCCGACCGGCAAAGCCGGACCGGCGGCGTTCCGGGTTGAAGTCATTTCTCTCGAGAAACCTCGCTTCGGCGGGGTTTTTCTTTGGCTCGGGGATAATTGGGGCATGTCTGTTGCGTTCCCCGATCCTTCTTTTTGGCGTTTGTCTGTCGCTCCCATGATGGGCTGGACGGACCGGCATTGCCGGTTTTTTCACCGATTGCTGACCCGGCGCACCTTGCTCTACACCGAGATGGTGACCACTGGCGCGCTCATCCATGGCAATGCGGCGCAGCATCTGCATTTCAATGAAGAGGAACACCCGGTGGCCTTGCAGCTCGGTGGCAGCGAGCCGGTGGACCTGGCCGTTTGTGCCAGGTTGGGCGAGGCGCGGGGCTACGACGAAATCAATCTGAATTGCGGCTGCCCCAGCGAGCGGGTGCTCAAGGGCGCGTTTGGCGCTTGCCTGATGGGCGATGCGAGGTTGGTGGCCGATGGCGTGAAGGCCATGGTGGATGCTGTGGCCATTCCGGTGACAGTGAAGCACCGCATTGGCATCGACAAGATTGAGAGCTACGACTTCGTGCGGGATTTTGTGGGGACCGTGAGTGAGGCGGGCTGCAAGGTGTTTCTGGTGCACGCGCGCAATGCCTGGCTGCAAGGCCTTTCGCCCAAAGAGAATAGAGAGATTCCACCGCTCCGCTACGAATTGGTGCACCGGCTCAAGCGCGATTTTCCAGGTCTCGTGATTGCGGTGAATGGCGGCATCAAAACCAACGCCCAGATTGCAGAGCAACTGGCTCATGTGGATGGCGCCATGATCGGTCGGGAGGCGTACCACAACCCCTGGTTGATGACCGAATGGGACCAGACCTTTTACGGTGCAGCGCCACCAGTCGAGCCGCTGACCCGCGAAGCGGTGGAACTCGCCATGGTTGACTACATGGAACGTGCGCAGGACGATGATGGCGCTCCCTGGTATTCGATAGCCAGCCACATGCTGGGTTTGCGCCATGGCGAGCACGGTGCCCGCAAATGGCGCCAGGTGTGGAGCAACCACAAGCTCAAACCGCTGCCCGCACGCGAGGTCTGGGCGATGGCGCAGGAGCATGTTGGTCATGCCGAACTGGCCGAATCAGAGCTCTCTTGAGCAGGCTTGGGGCACAATGCTTCAGCTGCCTGTCTGGCCCCTCAATTCTCCAACCCACCCTTTGAACATGAAACGTTTTGCTCTCTCCCTGGTCTTGTGTGCCACCGCGGCATTGGCCGCTCCAGCCATGGCCCAAGATGCCACATTGACCGCTGCCGCCAAAGAAGCCGGCGCCGTGGTGACATCCACTGGCCTGGTGTACCGATCGATGAAAGATGGCACGGGCGCCAATCCGGCGGCTGCCGACACGGTCAAGGTGCATTACAAAGGCACTTTCCCCGATGGCAAGGAATTTGACAGCTCCTACAAGCGCGGGACGCCGATCGAGTTCCCGCTGGGGCGGGTGATTCCCTGCTGGACCGAAGGCGTGCAGCGCATGAAAATCGGTGGCAAAGCCAAGTTGACCTGCCCCAGTGCCATCGCTTACGGCGAGCGTGGTGCCGGCGGTGTGATTCCACCCAACGCGACCCTGGTGTTCGAGGTCGAGTTGCTGGGTATCAGCGGCCGCTGAGGTCGGTCTGATGCACCCGAAAAAAAGCCCTGAGAGCTTTGCGCTCTCAGGGCTTCTTTTGTATCCACTGGATCGAGGCCTACTTGCCTGACTTTTCCTTGAGTTTGGTGATGCCAATGAAATTCATGATGATTTTTTCGTAGATCGGCTCAGAGGTGCCTTTGCGCATCTTGTTCATGAAGTACTTCTCGAACGCCACCTTGGCCAGATGCACCCACTTGCCTTCGGCGAACCAGCTCACATTGCGCGGCGGGATCTGCGGCAGGGCCACAAAGCAGGCGCCGGTATCGCCGAAATCGGCCAGGCAGATGGTGTTCCATGTGGCGTTGTGGGAGGGTTCCTTTCCATCCATGATTTCGCGGATGTTGTGAGCCGTGGCGGTGACCATGGACTCGATCATGAACCCGGTTTTTGGTGTACCGCAAGGGATGGGCGTGGCTTCCACTGGCGGGATGGCGATGCAAACGCCGATGCTGAAGATGTTCTTGAACTTGGCGTTGCGCTGGTGTTCATCGACCGTGATGAAGCCGCGCGGATTGGTCAGACCCTCGATGCCGAAGACAGCATCGATGCCTTTGAAGGCGGGCAACATCATGCTGTGTTTGAAGGGCAAGACGTGTTCCTTGATCGGTTGACCTTGGTCGTTGTGCTCGGTGACGAACATCTGACCGTCTTCGATCTTGGTGGTCTTTGCGTTGCAGATCCACTTGATGTGGCGTTGTCGCATGGCCGCTTCCAGCATGCCTTTGGAGTCGCCGACGCCGCCGAGCCCGAGGTGGCCGATATAGGGCTCTGGCGTCACGTAGGTCATGGGCACCTTGTCACGGATCTTGCGTTTGCGCAGGTCGGTGTCCATGATCATCGCGAATTCGTAAGCCGGACCGAAGCAGGAGGCCCCTTGCACGGCGCCAACCACGATGGGACCCGGGTCTTGCACGAACTGTTCCCACGCATTTTTGCTGGTCTCGGCGTGGCTCACATGGCAAATCGACTGTGTGTGACCACCGTGAGGGCCAAGGCCTTCAACTTCATCAAACGCGAGCTTGGGGCCGGTGGCGATGACCAGGTAGTCGTAGTCCACCCGGGTCCCGTCCATCAGTTCCACCTGATTGTCTTCGGGATGCACCCGCTTGGCGGCCTGGATGATGGATTCGATGCCTTTTTTGGCCAAGGCTGGGGCAATGTCGATCTCGATCTCGGCCCGCTTGCGCCAGTCCACGGCCACCCAGGGGTTCGACGGCACGAAGTGGAACTTGGGCGCATCGCTGATCACCGTGACGGTGTCTCCGCTGCGCGCCAGTTCCTTCATTTCGTAGGCCATGGGCATGCCGCCGATGCCTGCGCCCAGTATCACTATGTTTGCCATGGCGTTGTCTCCATCAAGGGTTGTGCAAGGATGCTCTGATCAGCATGCATCCGAATTTGCTTATATTCCTTGATATCCGTCAATAGAGGCGTCATACATGCCCTTGCCTGCATGGTATTTCCGATACTTCGCAGGCGACTTGGCCGGCAACCTGGCTCGGGAAACTGCTGAAGCTACAAACCCAGCAATCTCAAATCGAGTCGACCCTGGTGCATTGGCGGGCACCAGAAATAGGCCCCTGTTTGGGGTTCTGTGAATGAGAAAAGGGCATCAATGATGCCGTCTTCTGCGCCCGACATGCGGCGCAACAGGGCTTCGAATGCATCAAACGAATGCCCAAATGCCGTGAAGACCAGGCCGCCCTGGTTGTCCTGGGCCCAAGGCATGGAGCGCCGCAGCACAAACGCCTCGGGGCTGAAGTCTTCCTGCGCGGTGCGTTTGACGTGGGCGGACTCGGGCGCGTCGTCCATTTCCTCATTGCTGACGCGCTCACGGCCAAAGGTGTGGTCTTGTTGCGCGCGTGGCATGGCTTCGAACCTGTCGAACTGGTGGTGCCAGCGTTGCAGCGCCAAAAAGCTGCTGCCCGCGGGTGCGCCATTGCTGTGTGGCACGAGTGCTGCGGTCAGCGCCTCGTCCCCTGTGGGGTTTTCGGTGCCATCTTCGTAGCCGGTGAGGTCTTTGCCGCCATCGTGGTTGAAGGCGTCGGTGATGTCTTCGATGGTGAACGCGGGGGCCAGAATGGCTTCGATGGCCCGGCTGTGGGCGAGCAAAGCACCGCGGTCATGGCCACGCAGCCAAACCAGAAGGTCAACCGGGGTTGATGGCAATTTGACCAGCGCACCCTCAATGCCTTTGAAGGTTGTCAGGCCACTTACCGGAGTCTGGAGGGCGCGCGCCAGCGATGCGCCTATGCCCACCACCGTGCTTTGACCATCGGTCACTTTGGCAAGGGTTTGCAAGGTGGTTTGGGGCAACGCACCCAGGCGAAGCTGGCAAAAGAGATAGCGGGCCTGGGGCGGGATGGCTTCGAGAATACCGGGCTGGGCGAGGTGGGCGAGGGACATGGGTAACTCCTGATGGGCAAAGCGGTTGCGGCCGTGCAACCGGTTGATCAGGAATCTAACAGCCCAAAGCGGCAGGCATCATGGCTTTTGTCAAGCGCGGCCGAATCAGGTGGCCGCTTCGAGACCGTTTAAAAAGTGGGCATGCATGCGCGCCCGGGTCAACGCGGGGTCCCGGGCCAGCAGTGCGTCCATCACCGCCTGATGCTCGGCCAGCGAATCGCCGATGCGCCCTGTTTTGAGCAAGGAGTTGTGCCGGTTGAGCTTCATCACTTTGCGCAGGTCGGCCACCATTTGTTGTCGCCAGCGGTTGTCGGCGATCTCCAGAATCCGCATATGGAACTGCTCGTTGAGGGCGAAAAACGTTTCACGCTTTTTGACGGCGGCCTTGAGTTCTTGATGAAGCGCCTTCAATTCGGCCAACTGGCCATCGGTCCCGCGCTCTGCCACCACACCCGCCGCGTCGGATTCGAGCAAAGCGAGCAGATGGTAGACGTCGGCCAGGTCTTTGTCGGACACTTCGGTCACGTAAGCGCCGCGGCGCACCTTCATGGTCACCAGGCCTTCAGCGGCCAGCACCTTAAGCGCCTCACGCAGGGGCGTGCGACTGATGCCGTATTCCTCGGCGATCTTGAGCTCGTCGATCCAGCTGCCCGGCTCCAGCTCACGGCTGAAGATGCGCTGGCGAAGCAGTTCGGCGACTTCTTCGTACAGGGCGCGGGGGGCGAGGGAAAGGGCGGACATGTGGTGTTTGGCGGTTCGGCGGCGTGGATCAGGATTGTAAGTTGTAGGGAATATTTTGCATCAATAATTATGAATGATATAAAATCTGCTTCGATTTTGTCGCCAAACACCCACGCCTTGCCATGACCCAAAAAGATCCCGAATTCAAAGCCGCCTCTCTGGAAGCCTGGGGCCAAGCCGCCCAGAAATCTGCCCCGGGCGGGGATGTGCATGCGCTGAACTGGGTGACGCCAGACGGCATCAGTGTCAAGCCGCTGTACACGGCCGAAGACACCGCGAACCTGCCCTACACCAACAGCCTGCCGGGGTTTGAGCCCTTCATTCGTGGCCCGCAGGCCACGATGTACGCCGTGCGCCCCTGGACGATCCGGCAATACGCCGGCTTTTCGACCGCTGAAGAGTCCAACGCCTTTTACCGCAAGGCACTGGCGGCGGGCGGCCAAGGGGTGTCGGTGGCCTTCGACCTGGCCACCCACCGTGGCTACGACTCCGACCACCCGCGCGTGACGGGCGATGTGGGCAAGGCGGGTGTCGCGATCGATTCGGTCGAAGACATGAAGATTCTGTTTGACCAGATCCCGCTGGACAAGGTATCGGTCTCCATGACCATGAATGGTGCGGTGTTGCCGGTTCTGGCTGGCTATGTGGTCGCCGCCGAAGAGCAGGGCGTGTCGCAGGACAAGCTTTCCGGAACGATTCAGAACGACATTCTGAAAGAGTTCATGGTGCGCAACACCTACATCTACCCGCCCGAGCCGTCGATGAAGATCATCGGCGACATCATCGAGTACACGGCGCAAAACATGCCGAAGTTCAATTCGATCTCGATCTCGGGTTACCACATGCAGGAAGCCGGCGCCAACCAGGCGCTTGAGCTGGCCTTTACCCTGGCCGATGGCAAGGAGTATGTGAAGACGGCCATGGCCAAGGGCATGGATGTGGACGATTTCGCCCCCCGCCTGAGCTTCTTCTGGGCGATCGGCATGAACTTCTACCTGGAAATCGCCAAGATGCGCGCGGCCCGCCTGCTCTGGACCCGCATCATGAAAGGCGTGGGCGCCCAGAAACCCAAGAGCCTGATGCTGCGCACCCATTGCCAGACCTCGGGCTGGTCGCTCACCGAGCAGGACCCCTACAACAACGTGGTGCGCACCACGGTCGAAGCCATGGCGGCGGTGTTCGGTGGCACCCAGTCGCTGCACACCAATTCGTTCGACGAGGCCATTGCGCTGCCCACCGAATTCAGCGCCCGCATCGCCCGCAACACCCAGCTGATCATCCAGGAAGAGACGCATATCACCAACGTGGTCGACCCATGGGCCGGCAGCTACATGATGGAGAGCCTGACGCAGGAAATGGCCGACAAGGCCTGGGCCATCATTGAGGAGGTCGAAGCCATGGGCGGCATGACCAAGGCCGTGGACAGTGGCTGGGCCAAGCTCAAGATCGAAGCGGCAGCGGCCGAGAAGCAGGCGCGCATCGATTCGGGCAAAGACGTGATCGTTGGCGTCAACAAATACAAGCTGAAAGACGAAGACCCGATCGAAGCGCGCGACATCGACAACGTGGCCGTGCGCGAAGGCCAGATCGCGCGCCTCAAAGCCATTCGCGCCAGCCGCGACGAGGCCAAGGTGCAAGCGGCCTTGCAGGCGCTCACCGCTGCGGCTGAATCGGGCCAGGGCAACCTGCTCGATCTCAGCATCCAGGCCATGCGCCTGCGCGCCACCGGTGGCGAGGTGTCGGACGCATTGGAAAAAATCTACGGGCGCCACCGCGCCGATACACAAAAGGTGACCGGTGTGTACGCTGCTGCCTACGATTCCGCCGAGGGCTGGGATGCCCTGAAGGCCGAGATCAACGAGTTCGCCGAGAAAGAAGGCCGCCGCCCTCGCGTGATGGTCAGCAAGCTCGGGCAAGACGGCCACGACCGAGGCGCCAAAGTGGTGGCCACTGCTTTTGCCGATCTGGGCTTTGACGTGGACATGGGGCCGCTGTTCCAGACACCCGAAGAGTGTGCTCGCCAGGCGATTGAAAACGATGTGCACGCTGTCGGTGTGTCCACGCTGGCTGCGGGCCACAAGACGCTGGTGCCGGCCATCATTGCCGAGCTGAAGAAGCAGGGCGCTGACGACATCATCGTGTTCGTGGGCGGCGTGATTCCGCGTCAGGATTACGAGATGCTCTATGAAGCGGGCGTCAAAGGTATTTACGGCCCTGGCACGCCCATCCCCGCGAGCGCGAAAGACGTGCTCGAACAGATCAAGAAAGCCCAGGGGTGACCTCTGTGGATTTGTATGCGGGCATCGTTCAGGGGGCGGCGCTGGTGCAGCGGCGCGCCATGGCCAAAGCCATCACGCTGCTCGAATCCACCCGCGCCGATCACCGCGCGCAGGGTGACGGGCTGCTGACTTCGCTGTTGCCGCACACGGGCAAGAGTTTTCGCCTGGGCATCAGCGGTGTGCCCGGCGTGGGCAAGAGCACCTTCATTGAAGCATTGGGTCTGTATCTGATCGACAAGGGCCACCGAGTGGCGGTGTTGACCATCGATCCATCCAGCACCGTTTCGGGCGGCTCCATCCTGGGTGACAAGACCCGCATGGAACACCTGAGCGTGCACGAGAAGGCCTACATCCGCCCCAGTCCGAGCAGCGGCACGCTGGGCGGCGTGGCCGAAAAAACGCGTGAGGCCATGCTGGTTTGCGAAGCCGCAGGTTACGACATCGTGATTGTTGAAACCGTGGGCGTGGGCCAGTCGGAGACGGCGGTGGCCAACATGACCGACATGTTTGTCCTCATGCAGCTGCCCAACGCGGGTGACGATTTGCAGGCGATCAAGAAAGGCGTGATGGAGCTGGCCGACCTGGTGGTGATCAACAAGGCCGATATCGATCCCGATGCCGCCACGCGGGCCCGCGCCCAGATCATGTCCAGCCTGCGTCTGCTGGGTCTGCACGGCAACCCCGAGAACATGCACCATGATCAAGCCATCTGGCATCCACAGGTGATCCAGCTCAGCGCCTTGAAGGGCGAGGGCGTGGACAGATTCTGGGCCTCGGTGTCGGAATACCGTGGCTTGCAGTCCGGCAATGGCTGCATGAAAGCCCGTCGCCAACAGCAGGCCAAGTCCTGGATGTGGGAGCGCATTGACGCAGGATTGAAACAGCGTTTTCGCGAGCACCCCAACGTTCGCACGGCGCTTGCCGAGACGACCCAGCAAGTGCTGGCAGGCGGGTTGCCCGCTTCGACGGCGGCGCGTGCGCTGCTGGACCTGTTTGATTGATTTTGAAGACGCCACAGATTCATCTGGAGAAACCCATGCAAGACATCCTTGAACAACTGGAAGAGAAGCGCGCTGCAGCCCGTCTGGGTGGTGGACAAAAGCGCATTGACGCACAACACGCCAAGGGCAAACTGACCGCTCGTGAGCGGCTGGAAGTGCTGCTCGACGAGGGTACCTTCGAAGAGTGGGACATGTTTGTCGAGCACCGCTGCACCGACTTCGGCATGGCCGAAAACAAAATCCCGGGCGACGGCGTGGTGACCGGTTACGGCATGATCAATGGCCGTCTGGTGTTCGTTTACAGCCAGGATTTCACCGTGTTCGGCGGGGCATTGTCCGAAGCCCATGCAGAAAAGATTTGCAAGGTGATGGACCAGGCCATGAAGGTCGGTGCGCCGGTGATCGGCCTCAACGATTCGGGTGGTGCGCGGATTCAGGAAGGCGTGGCATCGCTCGGCGGCTACGCCGAGGTGTTCCAGCGCAACGTCATGGCCAGCGGCGTGGTGCCTCAGATCAGCATGATCATGGGTCCCTCGGCCGGTGGTGCGGTGTACTCGCCCGCCATGACCGATTTCATCTTCATGGTGAAAGACTCCAGCTACATGTTTGTCACCGGTCCCGAGGTGGTGAAGACCGTGACGCACGAGAGCGTGACCGCCGAGGAACTGGGCGGTGCGGTGACGCACACGACCAAGAGTGGCGTGGCCGACCTGGCATTCGAGAACGATGTGGAGGCGCTGTTGATGCTGCGCCGGCTCTACAACTATTTGCCACTGTCGAACCGCGAGAAAGCGCCGGTGCGCCCCAGCGGTGACCCGATCGATCGCATGGAGCGCAGCCTGGACACCCTGGTGCCCGAGAACCCGAACAAGCCGTACGACATGAAAGAGCTCATTGTCAAAACGGTGGATGACGGCGACTTCTTCGAGCTTCAGCCCGAGTACGCGAAAAATATCCTGATCGGTTTCGCCCGCATGGATGGCCAGACGGTGGGCATCGTTGCCAACCAGCCGCTGGTGCTGGCCGGTTGCCTGGACATCAAGAGTTCCATCAAGGCCGCGCGCTTTGTGCGCTTTTGCGATGCGTTCAACATCCCGGTGGTGACCTTTGTGGACGTGCCAGGCTTCATGCCGGGTACCAGCCAGGAGTTCGGCGGCATCATCAAGCACGGCGCCAAGTTGCTGTATGCCTACGCCGAATGCACCGTACCCAAGATCACGGTGATCACCCGCAAGGCCTACGGTGGTGCCTACGACGTGATGGCCTCCAAGCACCTGCGAGGCGATGTGAATTTCGCCTGGCCCAATGCCGAGATCGCGGTGATGGGTGCCAAGGGTGCGGTGGAGATCATCTTCCGCGAAGACAAGAACAATCCCGAGAAGCTGGCAGCCAAGGAAGCCGAATACAAGGCCCGCTTTGCGAACCCGTTTGTGGCGGGCGCGCGCGGTTATGTGGACGACGTGATCCTGCCGCACGAAACGCGCAAGCGCATTTGCCGTTCGCTGGTGATGTTGAAAGACAAGAAGGTTGAAAACCCCTGGCGCAAGCACGGCAATATTCCTCTTTGAACACCCCCGCGCCGCGCTTCGCGCGTCACCCCCTCAAGGGGCGGCACTGGCGGTCCGGCAAAGTCGGTTCCGCGGTGCCCTTGGATAAAACACCGGCACATCACCATTCGATAGAAGGACATCATCATGTTCACAAAAATTCTCATAGCCAACCGCGGCGAAATCGCCTGCCGTGTCATTGCCACCGCAAAAAAAATGGGCATCGCCACCGTGGCGGTGTATTCCGAGGCTGACAAAGAAGCGCGGCACGTGCAGCTGGCCGATGAGTCGGTTTTGCTCGGACCTGCGCCGTCGCGCGAGTCCTACCTCGTGGCTGACAAGATCATCGAGGCGGCCAAGAAAACCGGCGCCCAGGCGATTCACCCGGGCTACGGGTTCCTGAGCGAGAACGAGGCGTTTGCCAAGCGCTGTGAAGACGAGGGCATTGCCTTTATCGGTCCCAAGGCGCATTCCATCGCGGCGATGGGCGACAAGATCGCGTCCAAGAAGCTGGCGCTGGCGGCGAAGGTAAATACGATTCCGGGCTGGAACGATGCCATCGAATCGGCCGAGCGCGCGGTGGAAATAGCCAAAGACATTGGTTACCCCGTGATGATCAAGGCATCGGCTGGCGGCGGCGGCAAAGGCCTGCGGGTGGCGTTCAACGACAAGGAGGCCCTGGAAGGCTTCACCGCTTGCCAGAACGAAGCGCGCAACAGCTTCGGCGACGACCGCATCTTCATCGAGAAATTTGTCGAGCAGCCGCGCCACATCGAAATCCAGGTGGTGGGCGATTCGCAGGGCAACGTGGTCTACCTGAACGAGCGCGAGTGCTCGATTCAGCGGCGTCACCAGAAGGTGATCGAAGAGGCGCCTTCGGCCTTCATTTCCGAAGCGACGCGCAAGGCCATGGGCGAGCAGGCGGTGGCGCTGGCCAAGGCGGTGCAGTACCAGAGCGCAGGCACGGTGGAGTTCGTGGTCGGCAAAGACCAGGATTTTTACTTCCTTGAAATGAACACCCGATTGCAGGTGGAGCACCCGGTCACGGAATGCATCACCGGGCTCGACCTGGTGGAACTGATGATTCGCGTGGCCGCTGGCGAGAAGCTGCCACTGACACAAGCGCAGGTGAAGCGTGATGGCTGGGCCATTGAATGCCGCATCAACGCCGAAGACCCGTTCCGCAACTTCCTGCCGTCCACCGGGCGCCTGGTGCGTTTTGCCCCCCCTGAGCAAACCATGTTCCAGGGCAACACCGAAGCGCTGTATGGCGTTCGTGTGGACACGGGTGTGGTCGATGGCGGTGAAATTCCGATGTTCTACGATTCGATGATCGCCAAGCTCATCGTGCACGGCAAAGACCGCAATGATGCGATTGCCAAGATGCGCGAAGCGCTCAACGGTTTCGTGATTCGCGGCGTCAGCTCCAACATTCCGTTCCAGGCCGCGTTGCTGGCCCACCCGAAGTTTGTCTCGGGCGATTTCAACACGGGCTTCATTGCTGAAAATTACGCTGACGGGTTCCATGCGGAAGATGTGCCACACGACGATCCGAACTTTCTCGTTGCGTTGGCGGCCTTTGTGCGGCGCAAATCGCGCGAGCGCGCGGCAGGCATTTCCGGGCAGTTGCCAGGCTACGGCGTGAAGGTGGGCCACGATTTTGGAGTGGTCACGCTCAACGCCACAGGTGAGCATGGCTACAGCCAGGTGAACGTGGTTGAAGAGGTGGGTCAGATTGGCGTGGCCATGGTCACAGTGGACGGCAAGCGCTATGCGATCTCCAGCCCTTCGCGGTTGAACGATGTGTGCATCACGGGGGTGTGCAATGGCGAGCCATTCACCGCTCAGGTGGAGCGCGGCACGCCCCGCAACCCATTGGCCCTGGTGGTGCAGAACAACGGCACAAAGGTGGAAGCGATGGTGGTCTCGCCACGCATGGCCGAGCTGCACAAGCTCATGCCGTTCAAGGCACCACCCGATATGAGCCGCTTTGTGCTGTCCCCAATGCCCGGGCTTTTGGCCGATGTGAGCGTGGAGGTGGGGCAGAAGGTGCAAGCGGGTGAACGTGTCGCCGTGATCGAGGCAATGAAGATGGAGAACGTGTTGTTTGCCGCACAGGACGGCGTGGTGAAATCCATCACGGCTGAGAAGGGGGCGTCCCTGACGGTCGACCAGATCATTCTGGAGTTTGTGTGAGTCTTGTCGTTTCTGCTTCTTCAGTGGCTGTTCAACCCGTCGTGCTGCACCATTCCCCGGCCCCTGGGCCGGAAGGCGCATGGCGCTTGGCAGACGTTCAGGCCTTGCTGGATCTGCCATTCAATGAACTGATGCACCGCGCACAGACGGTGCACCGCGAGCACTTCCCCGACGCCGATATCGAGCTGGCCACCTTGTTGTCGGTGAAAACCGGCGGCTGCCCGGAAAACTGCGGTTATTGCCCGCAAGCGGCGCAATACGACACCGGTGTGACCGCGCAAAAGCTGATGGAGGTTGACGAGGTTGTGCAGGCTGCTCAGGCGGCCAAAGACGCGGGTGCCACCCGCTTTTGCATGGGTGCCGCCTGGCGTGCACCCAAGGATCGCGACGTGATCAAGGTGGCCAAGCTGGTGGAGGCCGTGAAAGGTTTGGGTCTGCAAACCTGTGCCACCCTGGGCATGCTTGAACCCCACCATGCCGAGCAGTTGAAAGATGCGGGGCTGGACTACTACAACCACAACCTGGACACGTCGTCGGCGTACTACGGTCAGGTGGTGGACACCCGTACCTATCAAGACCGCCTCGATACCCTTGCCAGCGTTCGCAAGGCCGGCATCAGTGTGTGTTGCGGCGGCATCGTGGGCATGGGCGAAAGCCCGGTTGACCGCGCAGGACTCATCGCCCAGTTGGCCAACCTGAACCCCCATCCCGAGTCGGTGCCCATCAACAGTCTGGTGCGCGTGCCTGGCACGCCACTGGCCGATGCGCCCCCCATCGATCCATTGGACTTTGTGCGTGTGATTGCGGTGTCGCGCATCACCATGCCCAAGGCGCGGGTGCGCTTGTCGGCCGGTCGCCAGCAGTTGGGCGAGGCGGTGCAGGCGCTGTGTTTTCTGGCCGGGGCGAACTCGATTTTTTATGGCGACAAGTTGCTCATCACAGGCAATCCCGATGCCGATGCCGACCTGAGCCTGCTCAAGAAGCTGGGCCTCAAGGCCCGCGCCGTCAGCACCACCCAGGCCGATATGGCCTTTCCTTCCTGAGGCTGCACATGAACACGATTTCCACCCGCCCCTTCAAAGTGCTGGGCATCCAGCAGATCGCCATTGGAGGACCAGACAAGAAGCGCCTTCAAAAACTCTGGGTCGACATGCTGGGCCTGGAGGTTACCGGCAGTTTCCAGAGTGAGCGGGAAAACGTGGACGAAGACATCTGCGCCATTGGCCGTGGCCCGTTCAAGGTGGAAGTCGATCTGATGCAACCCATCGATCCCGAGAAGAAACCGGCGGTGCACACCACGCCGTTGAACCACATTGGTCTGTGGATTGATGACCTGCCATTGGCAGTGCAATGGCTCACGGCCAATGGCGTTCGGTTTGCGCCGGGGGGCATCCGCAAGGGTGCGGCTGGTTTCGACATCACTTTTTTGCACCCCAAAGCCAGCGAAGAGTTTCCGATCGCTGGAGAGGGCGTGTTGATTGAGCTGGTTCAAGCCCCCTTGGAGGTGGTGAACGCTTTTGCGCGTCTGGCTCACCAGCCTGGCTGAGATGCCCGATGAGGTGATGCCTGTATGCGTGAGCAGCAGCTCGCCGAATTCGAGTTGCTATTGATGGGCTAGCGCAAAGGCCATGAGATCCCGGCTTGATCCGGAGCCATCCCCCAGTTGCGCTGATCTGAAGAGGGGGTTTACCTTGAAAGTTAACCCCTGTTCTGGGCGGTAATTGCCCCTTTTTTGCCGTCGCAGACGTCCCCCATGCTTGTCTAAAGTTGTGGTCAGCCATTGTTCCCACCTGGGTATCAGCTTGGCACACCCCAACCGGAGTCCGGCATGGCCCATTTCGCTCACCCCTCGTCTACCCGTCTTTCCGCACCCGTCATGCGCGACGCATCGCGGAGGGGTGATCAGCACGCCATGCTGCTTTGGCCCGACGACTTGTTGACGCTGTTCAGCCTGCGCATGTCTAGCCACGGCATGTCGATCAGCCGCATCGACATGCGCTGCGACACGCAGTACGCATTGCAGCAATTGCACGACGCCCAAGACATGGGAGATCGCGCGCTTGCCCTCATTGCCGATGAGCTTTTTTGCTGGTTCAAGGCCCGGCAATCGGGCCTGTCAGGCCATCCGCATTGATGTGCCTCGTCCCGCCCAGCGTCAAGAAGCGGCGAAAAGCGCCGATGAGTCATTGACGTCCTTCAAATAGAACCCACACACGAACAACCATGATTGCCTTCAAGCCCTTTTCGCCCGGTGTCGCTCTGATGCGCTCCCTGCGGTTGCCGACGAAGCTAGGTGTTCTGGCCCTGGTCTTACTGATTCCTCTGCTGGTGGTCAGCTATTTCCTCATCAATCGCCTGAGTGAATCCATTCGCGTATCCACCGATGAGGTGGACGGCGTGGCGTTGGTGGTGGCCCTGACCGAGGTGATTCAAGCGACGCAGGTCCATCGCGGGCAAACCCATGTCCTGCTTTCGCGGGGAACAGCGGATTCCTCTTCTGTGGCGCCGGCCCGCGAAGCACTGAACCAGGCAATGGCGGTGGTGCAGCAAGAAATGGCGCAACGTCCAGATTTTGGCCTGGCGCCTGAATGGCAATCGTTGAGCAAGAAGCTGTCTGCGGCCCAGTCAGCGCAATGGCGGTCACCGTCTCAGGCCTTTGCTGAACACAGCGACTTGATCCAGGAACTCAGGCGCCTCATTTACACGGCGGGTGAGCGTTCCAGCCTGCTGTTCGATCCTGTTCCCAGCACCTACTTCCTGATGGACATCATGGTGAGCGAACTGCCGATCTGGGGTGAGCGAATTGCCAAGGTGCGCGGCATCGGTGCGGGTGAGCTGGCCAAGGCGCAACGCGATTCGGGCCAACTCGGTGAGGCGTTGCTGCTGGTGCGGGAAGCGCGCGACAAAACCAGGGACCTGGGCAGTCAACAGGTGTTCCTGACCCGGTATGGACAGGTGGAGCTGAAGAATGCGGAAACAATTCAGGCGGTTGAGTCGTATTTGACCCAGGCGGACAAGGCCCTGGGTCCCGCGGGCGCGATGGGGGCGAACGACTATTTCGCGGCTGGCTCTCTGGCGCTGAAAGCCATCCAGGACTACCAGTCGGCGCTTCAGCAAAGGCTCAATGTATTGCTCACCGATCGACTGCAGTCGGATCGGGAACTTCGCGCCCTGACGGTTGCGGGCGCCAGCCTGGGTATCGCGCTGGTGGCCTACCTGATGATCAGTTTCTTCCTCAGCTTCGTGATTGATTTTCGCCACGTTGTTGATGTCATGCGGGAGACTTCATCAGGCAACCTCAGGGCGCATGTGCGCTTGCGCGGGAGCGACGAACTCGCCGAGCTGGGCAACCTGCTGGAGCGCATGAATTCGAACCTCTCGGCGATGGTGGCCGAGGTGCGCAGCAACTCCGCCCTGGTCGCGCATTCGGGCAAGAGCCTGGCAGTGGGCAATCGCGAGTTGGCCGATCGCACGGAGCAGCAGGCGGCCAACCTGGAGCAGACGGCCGCCAGCGTGCAGCAGTTGTCCAGCACCGTGCATCAGAACGCCGAGACGGCGGGCGATTCCGACACGCAGGCGACACAGGTGCGCGATGTGGCCGAATCGGGAGCGCAGTCGATGGGCGCTGCGGTGCAGTCGGTTGAGACGGTACAGAAGAGCGCGCAGCAAATGAATGAAATCATTGGCGTGATCGACAGTCTGGCCTTTCAGACCAATATTCTGGCGTTGAATGCGGCCGTTGAGGCCGCCAGGGCGGGCGAGCAGGGACGCGGGTTCGCGGTGGTGGCCAACGAGGTTCGTTCGCTGGCGCAGCGATCTGCAGCCTCGTCGAAAGAAATTCGCCAGCTGATCGAAGCGTCTTCGTCCCAAGTGGCGAGCAGCGTCACCCAGATTCGCGCAGCCGAGGGCAACATGACCCAGATCGTAAAGGGCGTGCGCGGCGTGGCCGCCAACATGTCGCTCATTTCAGCGGCGAGCGCAGAGCAAAGCTCCGGCCTGATTGAAATCTCTTCAGCGGTCAGCCAGCTCGACGAGATCACCCAGCGCAATGCCCAAATGGTTGAGAAAGCCGTACAGCAGGCCAATCAGCTCGAAGGCAGGGCATCGCAGCTTGCAAGTGCCGTTTCGTCTTTCCTGCTGCAGCAAGGCACCGCAGAGGAGGCCATCGAGCTGGTCGAAAAGGCCATGGCACATCGGGCGGCATCGAGCAAAGACGCATTCCTTCGCGACATCACCGACCCTTCAAACGGCTACCACGACCGCGACATGTATGTCTTTGCACTGGACAGCCTGGGAAGCTACCTGGCGTTTGGTGGCAACTCGAAAAAGGTCGGTACGCGCGTGCAGGACATTCCCGGTGTTGATGGACAGGCGCTGCTGGATGCCATTGTTGCGCAGGCCGAGGCGGGCGGTGGATGGGTCGAGTACGACATCGTGAACCCTGTGACCACCAGAATCCAGACCAAGATGTCGTATGTGATGAAGGTCGAACAGTGGTATGTGGGCTGCGGGGTCTACAAATCGGCAATTGCACTCACGGCATGAACACGGCGGTTCGGGCTTGCGCTGTGAGTCATTCACAGATCATGTAGGTTTTTGTCAGGGTTTCCATGACCTCGAACGAGCCTTCAAACCCTGGCGGAATGTAGAGCCCTTCGCCGACTCCCACTTCTTCATGGCCACCTGAGGCATCGTGGACCCGGCAACGTCCACTCAACACCGTGAACAGCTCGCGTTCGGTCGGGCCCATGGCGATTCGCCAATGGCCAGGTTCACACCGCCACACGCCACAAAACGTTTCGCCCCTTGGCATGGGCTCGTTGACCCGGTTCCAGGTTTCGCGAACAGGGTTGCCTTTGATCAATCGATCTGGGCGAGGGTGATCGGTTTCTGGCTCGCCAGCGGGCAGGGCAACCAGCTTGATGAGTCGGGTTTTTGTGGGCAATGGCATGTTTCTGAATGGGTTCCTGCCCCTGTTGACGGGATGTGCAAACGGGGCTTGACAGGGTCTCGATGTTGACAAAGCCCGATTTTGAAGGCTTTCGGTCGTCTTGTTCGACGCAATGGGGCGGGTCACCCCTCGCTACGCTAGAGCCCTATAAATTGATAGCGCGGAGGCCGTCTCTGCGCTGATGTTCCGTTCTAGGAGTGCCCCATGGGACCCACCACAACCGTCGCGATTGATCCGCAACCAGCTGCCCCCAACGTCTCAATCTGGGCGCAGGGTGATGCCGTCTGGGCGGAAAAGTTGGTCAAGCAGCGCGAGACCGATGTGGCCATGGATTGGCCTGAGACTCTGCTGGAGGCATTTGGCCTGCGCATGGCCATCCATGGAATGCGGATCAGCCGCAACATGATGATGTGCGATCGTCGCTATGCGGTGCAGCAACTGATGTCGGCCTTCACTTTGAAGGACGACGAATTGCACGACCTGGCGGCCAAGCTTTTCTTTCATTTCGAAGAGCGCCAGACGGGGCGTCCCCCACTGCACTGAGTGCCGCCAGAAGCCTGGTGCGCTTGTTCAGGCGGGCGGGTCGAACTCGAACTGGTCGGCGTTCTTGCCTTTGAAGGGCTTGTAGAACGCCTTGATAGCAGCCATGTCGGCATCGATATCGCCACTGGGCTCAAACAAGGGGCCGAGCCCGCTGCGCTTGTGCGCATAGTCCATAAATGCCATCACGATCGGCACCTGCGCGCTCAGTGCGATGTGGTAGAAGCCGGTTTTCCAATGCCGGGTCTTGCTGCGTGTGCCTTCAGGCGGCACGATCAGTTGCAGGGGCTGTTCGGCATCACGAATGGCCTGGGCACTGGATTCGACCAGGTTGGTCGACTGGCTTCGGTCGACCGGAATGCCTCCCAGCCAACGCATCAGTCCGCCAAAGGGCGCACGAAAAATGCTCGCTTTGCCCATCCAGCGCGGGTGCAACTTGAGCGAAAACGCCACCATGAGCGTCATGGGCAGATCCCAGTTGCTGGTGTGGGGCGCCGCGATCAACACACTTTTTCGCGCATCCGCCCCCAGTTTGCCTTCAATGGTCCAGCCGGCAAGCTTCAGGTAGGTCAGGGAAAAGGCCCTGAACGCGGTGCTGACCAGAGGCGTCGTGAAGATGGTGCGTTGCATAGGGTCGGCAGTATCGCCCATTCAAGGGTCTGTTCCCTGACAAGGCAAAGGTGACAGCGCCGGGCGGTGTTTTCAGCCAGACTGGCGCATGAGGATGGTGTTCAAAATTTCCATGATGCGCGTTCTCCGCCTAACCCTTGCGGGCCGTGGTTTGCGACTCGTGTCTCATGCCGCAAAAGCCGCGCCGCGCACTGCGGGCGTTTTGAACACCACCACCTGGCCCAATCCGCGGTGATTGGGTGCCAATCAGCCCGAAAGAAACGCGCATGCAAACAAGCCTGGAAATCAATGACCTCACCGTTTTAGTGGATGGTGCCGGCCCCACTCTCGTGTTCGTGCACGGCTGGCCTGATGGGCCAGCGTTGTGGGAACCCGCTGTGACCGCGCTCAAGGCTCGCTACCGGTGTGTGCGTGTCACGCTGCCGGGCTTTGATCTGAAGAAGCCTCCCCGCCCGGTGTCTGTGGACGCCATGTGCGGTTTGTTGGCTGAGGTGGTCGACGAAGTGAGTCCCACCGAGCCCGTGACCTTGGTGCTGCACGACTGGGGCTGCTTCTTTGGCTACGAATTTGCGGCCCGCCACCGCAAGCGGGTTGAGGCCGTGGTGGGGGTGGACATTGGTGATACGAACTCGGGGGCATATTTGAGCCAACTGACCCTGAAAGAAAAGCTGCTGATCGCTGGTTACCAACTGTGGTTGGCTGTGGCCTGGAAGCTGGGCCCGTTGTGGCCTGGCATGGCCAGCCGCATGACGCGCTACATGGCCCGGGCGATCGGCTGCCGTACGCCATCCGAAACCATTGCATGGCAGATGAACTACCCCTACGCCATGCAGTGGTTCGGTAGTTTGGGTGGCTTGAGAGGTGTTGCCCGGGTTGGGAAATTTCTGGGCGATGAAGTGCCCACCCTGTTCATTTACGGGCAACGCAAACCATTCATGTTTCACTCCAGGCAATGGGTCCTCAATCTGGCGAAAAAACCGGGTTGCGCTGCACATGGGCTGGAGACAGGGCACTGGGTCATGCGCCAGCAGCCCGAGGCATTCAATACCTTGCTCCTTAATTGGTTGGAGCGACGCCGCGCGGACTCCGGGGTTTGAACCTGCCGGGCTTCAGCTACCCATGGAAAGGGCGTTGAGCCCAACTGAGCTCCAGGCCAGGAGCAGGCGTGCGATCACCCTCGCGGGGCCTGGAAATTCTTGCAACAGGTATTGAAACGCTGGCGTGGCTTGGCGCACGGTTTACCAACCAGGGCAGTTCTGGCTGCTGCTGGCAGTTCCTGGTGGGCGCAGAAGATCTTTGAGGTGAATGCATTCCTCCGGTGACGAAGTGGTCAGCAAATTTGTCGGACTGGCACCGCGCAGCACAAAACAGGACAGAGTCCGTGCGCAATTTGCGATCCGCTATCAGGGCCATCTCATGAAGGTTGCCCCTTATGATATGGCTCCAATTGACCGGCCGCCAATCGTGGCCTATTCCCAGCCTGAACACAAAAAAGCGAACAAACTGGCGGTCTCTTGTCGAGCCACGCTTGCCACGAATCTTCGGTTTCAATGCATGCCGAGATGCTATCTCCCATTCGTTTGCATGCAAGGCCTGTAGGTGTCGGTAAATTGTTCACATTTATCGCAGTCTGCGGCCGGGGCATGGGTGAGTTTTTTGTCTTCAAGATGCGCCCTTTGAGACTCCGTCGCTTCACTGGGCCCAATCAATGCTGGCTTCCATTTTCTGTGTCTTATGATTTTTAGCAGCTGGCAATTTATTCTGTTGTTTTTGCCAGTTACATTTGGCATTTATTTCGCCCTTAATCGCAAAAGATGCTTGCTTGGCGGCAAGCTTTGGCTGGTCTTGGCAAGCCTGTTTTTTTACGCTTACTGGAATTGGACTCACCTGCCATTGATACTTTTATCGATCGGGTTCAACTTTGCCATTGGCTCACACCTGTCAAGAGCGTCCAGCCAGGCGGTTGTAAATGGGTCCGGTGCAGGCATCCGTTATCGGCGGGCGATGCTGGTTTTTGGGATTTCGACCAATTTGGCCATGTTGGCCTATTACAAATACGCCAATTTTTTCGTGGCCAATCTGAACCTGATAAACGGCCTCGAGATCGGATTGAATGAGATTGCATTGCCGCTGGCTGTAAGCTTCTTTACGTTTACCCAGATTGTCTATCTGGTGGACAGTTTTCGAGGTGAAACCAGTCAATATGATCTTCTGAATTATTCCTTGTTTGTTACCTTTTTCCCGCACCTTATTGCCGGACCCATTGTGCAGCACAGTCAAATCATGCCGCAGTTTTCGTCTCGGTGGACTTGGGTGCCAAGAGAGTCAAATATTTTGAAGGGGCTGTTCATATTTTCCATTGGCCTGGTGAAGAAGCTGGTAATCGCCGATACCTTTGCAGTGTGGGCAGATGCCGGTTTTGATGGGCGTGGCGATTTGGATTTCTACAGCGCGTGGATCAGCAGCCTTTCCTATACGCTTCAACTGTATTTCGACTTCAGTGGTTATTGTGATATGGCGATCGGCATCTCTTTGCTTTTCAATATTGTTCTGCCAATCAATTTCAACTCACCCTACAAGGCATTGAATATCCAGGACTTTTGGCGCAGGTGGCATATCACCCTGAGCAATTTTTTAAGAAATTTTCTCTATATTCCATTGGGTGGAAACCGAAATGGGGCAGGCTTCACCGCGGTCAACTTGATGATCACGTTTGCTTTGGGTGGGCTTTGGCACGGTGCGTCCTGGATGTTTGTGATTTGGGGTTTGTTGCATGGCTCGGCCCTGGTGGTGCACAGGGTCTGGCAAACAACACGTGTCAAGATCCCTGTGTGGATGGCCTGGTTGCTGACTTTTCTTTTTGTCAATTTTTCCTGGGTCTTCTTTCGCGCAAAGGACGGAACAAGTGCACGGCGCATGCTTGATGGCATGATCAACTGGAAATCGATGGGCTTTATCCCTGTTGAAAACATACCGTCAACAGGTCTGGCCAGAACAGGCTGGATGGCAGACCACCTGCTGTGGTTGTTTCCCTCACATCTCGTGGCCCAACTTCCAGCTGGACTGATGTTGGTGTTTGGCTTTTTCCTGTTGTGTCGAAAAAACACAATGGAGCTTGCAGTCGGTGAAATGAACACATTGAAAATGTCCATTACCGTGGTTTTTCTTGCGTTGTCTGTGTGCTTGGCCTTGATCAGCACGAGTGCGGTTTTTCTCTATTTCAACTTTTGATCATGATGAAGAGAAAATCGATTCGTGTGCTGGGCGCGTCCGCCTTGCTCGTGCTGTTGCTGCCTGTCGCAAATTTGACGGCTTGGCGAACACCAGATGCGTTGCCTTGCTGCAGTCGCGCATCTTTGTTCAATGTGGATGCATTGCTTGGGTGGGTGAGCGCCGGGCTCTTTCGCGTTGGCGTGAGCATTGCCCCAGATCGATCGGTTATTGGAAAATCGGACTGGTTGTATTTGGGAGATGGGTATGAGGGTTCATTGTCGCAAGCCCGGCTGCCCGGACGACCAGATCACGTGGCGAAGGGGCAGGCATTCGCCCGGGGCGCTGCTCGCTGGTCGGCCTTTTTTCAATCGCAGGGTGTCCGGTCTTTCCAGATCATGGTGGCCCCGAGCAAAGAGAGCATTTATCCTGAGTTTCTGCCCAATTGGGTTCACCCGCCCCGGCATGGCGTGACCGATGCCATTTTTCAAGGCTTGGGAACATCGGTATTTGAGGATTTGCGAGTGCCATTGCTGGCTGCGAAATCCCATGAACCTGAGCGGCTGTTTTTTAAATTCGATACCCACTGGAACATGGTTGGGGCGTCGTATGCGTTTCAAGCATTTGCCAAGCGCATGAAACTGCTGGATCCCGAGTTGAAATGGCCGGATGCTTCGAGCTATCAGGTATTCGACCTGGTTTCCACCGACCGAGGCGATCTGGCCGAGTTTTTGAGGCTGGGGTCGATGAGTGAAAAACTCCCGATTCTCGAGATGAACCGTCTTGCACCGACGTTTGCACGCCATGGGTATGGAAGCGGCCAGGTTATCGACCCTGTTGGCGTTGCCGGAGCCAGGGTGTCACTGACCCGCCCAATCGTGACAAAGAATGCGCATGCGTTGAACCGTTCGCGTGTTTTGTGGCTTTCGGACTCGTTTGGCGCGCACCTGGCCGACCCGATGAGTACCACCTTTTCCGATGTTGTCAGGGTGCATTGGGACCGAGCTTATGAGGATGGAGGCATGTTGGTGAGAATGGTCCGCGAATGGAATCCAGATTTCGTTTTCGTCACCGTGGCCGAGCGTTCGCTTCATGGCATCAAGTTTGAGACCTTTCTGCAATACGCGCCCTTTCCCGCGACAGAACCTTCGTTTGATCACCTGACCGCAATTCCTCTGGCCATGCGCTCCGTGAAAGGACTGGCCAAGGGCGATGAAGAAGGGGTGTTCGAGGTGGTTTCGGACGCTCCTTCGATGATGCTGAGTGCCCCCGCCGACATCGATGCAATGGGTGGTGGTGCATTTTTGTTGGCCATGACCTGTTTGGACAAATCGGCCTCCCTTCCTGTGCAGGCGTTTTGGAAGCCTTCCTCGGCCGCCGGATTTGATCGCGACCATGCACAGCGGTTTTTGCATGTTGGCGAACGCAGCATGGTGCCTTTACCCGAAGCGAGCATCGCCAAGATCCGGGATGTGCGACTTGATTTGAAAACGAACGGATTTTGTAAGCGGTTCCGGTGGGACAGTTTGAGCTTTGTCGGGACAGAGATCCCATAAAACACAGGCGTTTGAAGCCACTGCACCCATTCCGGGCCGCAGCATGGCGGCAATATCACACCGCGTGCTGCGGGTCTGTTTGATGCATCAAAGGGCGGGTGTTTCAGACGACCGCCGCATAGCCGGGTGACGCCGAAGGGATCGATCGGCCCAGTCGCACGCTTCAGGCTTGGGCGCGTCGAGGCCTTTGCCATGGTGGCCCGCTGACCCTCATGGGGGGAGGCCCGCACCTCAGGCAGAAGCGGGCGTCCGAAAGGCATGCAAGCCCTTGATGTGGCTGGCTGTTTTGACCCTTTGGAGGGTCTGCTGAATAAGGTGACGAGCCTTGACCCCGGCACTGACTCCACAGTTAGGGCTGCTTGGTTCCCCATCTGACCCGGTTGGCCGCTTCACCATGCGGGAAGGCCCGTCGGGGTCAATTGTAGGCGATGAGCAAGGCCGTGGGTTGAGCGTGGCTATTTTCCGCCGCACCTTAGAATCTCCCCATGTCGTCATATGTTGTCCTGGCCCGCAAATACCGTCCGCGCAATTTCGCCGAGATGGTGGGGCAGTCGCACGTTGTGCAGGCGCTGAGCAACGCGCTGACGTCGCAACGGCTGCACCATGCCTATTTGTTCACAGGCACCCGGGGCGTGGGCAAGACCACCGTGTCGCGTATTTTGGCCAAATCGCTCAACTGCCTGGGCGCAGACGGGCAGGGCGGCATCACCGCCGAGCCTTGCGGCGTGTGCCAGTCATGCACCGATATCGATGCGGGCCGGTTTGTTGACTACACCGAGCTGGATGCCGCCTCGAACCGGAGCGTCGGCGAGATGCAGACGTTGCTGGAGCAGTCGGTCTACAAACCCGTCCAGGGACGCTTCAAGGTCTTCATGATCGACGAGGTACACATGCTGACCGGGCATGCCTTCAACGCCATGCTCAAGACGCTTGAAGAGCCACCCGAGTATTTGAAGTTCGTTCTGGCCACGACCGATCCGCAAAAAGTGCCTGTGACGGTGCTGTCTCGTTGCCTGCAGTTCAATTTGCGGCCCATGGCGCCGCAGACGGTGCAGGAACACCTGCAGCATGTGTTGCAGGCAGAAGGCGTGAGCGCCGAGCCCAACGCGCTGCGCCTGATTGCCCGTGCGGCGCGTGGCTCGATGCGCGATGCTTTGTCGTTGACCGATCAGGCCCTGAGCTTTGGCGCTGGCGAGTTGCCCGAGGCCGTGGTGCGCCAGATGCTGGGCGCGGTTGATCGAACCCATGTGTTTCAGTTGATTGATGCGCTCGGGCAAGGGGATGGTGCCACCGTGGTGAATACCATCGACGGGTTGCGCGTGAATGGCCTGAATGCGGCTTCCACGCTTGAAGAAATGACCACGGTCTTGCAACGCATGGCGGTGGTTCAGGCGGTGCCCGACCACGCCAATGTGGCGTCTGCACTTGACGACCCCGATGCGGTGGAAATCGAGCGACTGGCACACAGCATGCCCGCAGACGAAACCCAGCTGCTCTACAGCCTGTGTTTGCACGGTCGCGCAGAGCTGGGGCTGGCACCTGATGAGTACGCGGCCCTGACCATGGTGCTGCTGCGTTTGCTGGCTTTCAAACCCGCCGGCGCTTCAGTGGAAAAAAAAACTCTGAAATCGGCGCCTGAGGCGCGGCCAGAGTCAAAGTCTCAGGGAACGCCAGACGGGCCAGAAGCGCTTGGGCGCCCTGATTCCCCACCCCAGGTCGCGCCACTCAAGGCTGCGCCAGCTGCGGCAAGGCCGGTTTTGACCGCCGTGCCGGTCCATGCAACCCGCTCGACAACCCCCCCAGGGCCTGCAGCGATGCCCATAGCGGCGCCACTGGCCGGATCTGGCCAGACTGCACAACCGGCATCCGCCTTCAACGCCGAGGATGAGGGTGGGGCTGAGTCCGAAGATGACGCACCACCTTGGGAGTCTCTGTCCACTGAGCGGCCCGAACCTGCGGTGGTGGCTCGGTCGATGAGGTCCATTCCGGTTCGCGAAGCCGGTGTGTCCACGCGGCTGGATCAACGGCGTGAGCCTGAAGAAAAAGCTTCGGCCAGAGAGCTGCAAAGCACGCCCGAGGGAGACTTCTGGATGGGCTTGGTTCAGGCCCTGATTCAGGCAGAAGCGGTCACCGCCCTGGTGCGCGAACTGGCGCTGCAATCGCAGCTGGTGGCGCGCGATGGCGAACGTTGGCTGCTGCGCGTGGAGCGGGAATCACTCAGCCAGTCCAATGCACCCGATCGACTGGCCTCGGCATTGGCGACCCTTGAACACAGGGCCCAGGTGGTGGTGGAAATTGGTACCGTCAACGACTCACCTGCGCTCAGGCTGGCCGCGCTCGCGGCGCAAAAACAGCGTGAAGCCGAGGCCATCATCATGGGCGATGCGTTCGTCCAGTCGGTGGTGCGCGACTTTGGCGGCAAAATCGTGCCAGGCACACTGAAAGCAACCGGTTGAGCCCGCTGTGCGGGTTTGGCAATTTATTTTTTTCGATCTACAAGGAAAACCATGTTCAACAAAGGACAACTCGCCGGCTTGATGAAACAGGCGCAGGCGATGCAAGACAACCTGAAGAAGGCACAGGACGAACTGGCTTTCGTGGAAGTGACTGGTGAAGCCGGCGCTGGCCTGGTGACGGTGCTCATGACGTGCAAGCACGATGTGAAGCGCGTGACCATTGACCCCAGCTTGCTGGCTGAAGACAAAGACATGCTGGAAGACCTGGTGGCGGCAGCGTTCAATGCCGCGGTGCGCAAGGCAGAAGAAACCAGCAACGAGAAAATGGGCAAGCTCACAGCCGGCATGCCTGGCCTGCCGGGCGGCATGAAGCTCCCGTTCTGAGACGCCTGAATCTGGCTCTCTTTTTGACAGCGAGGGTTCGATATCTGCGGCAGTGGTTTTTTGACCTCCGCTTGATTTCCTGTCCGCTGATCGCGCCTCCAGGCGCCTCTCTCCAATGAAGTGCCATGGCCGACAACCATTCCCTTGAACTGCTGGTTCAAGCGCTCAAGCGCTTGCCGGGGGTCGGCGTCAAGTCGGCTCAACGAATGGCCTTCCATCTGTTGCAGCATGACCGCGAAGGGGCTGTGCATCTGGCGCAGGCGCTTCAGCACGCGTGTGCTCAGGTGCGGCATTGCGAGCTGTGCCACACGTTTACCGAGGCTGCGGTATGCCACACCTGTCTCGATGTGCGCCGCGATCGCAGTCAGCTGTGTGTGGTGGAAAACCCTGCCGATCAGGCCGCTTTGGAACGCACCGGTGCCTACAAGGGCTTGTTCTTCGTACTCATGGGCAAGCTCAGTCCGCTGGATGACGTGGGCCCTAAAGACATTGGTTTGCAAAAGTTGTTTGACCGTGTTGACGTGATCGTGGATGGCGAACGTGAGGTGCGCGAAGTGATTCTTGCCACCAATTTCACCGCAGAAGGCGAAACCACGGCGCATGTGATTGCTCAAGCGCTCAAGGCGCGGGGCGTGAACGTGACCCGCCTGGCGCGCGGCGTGCCGGTCGGCAGTGAGCTCGAGTATGTCGATCTGGGCACCATCGCTCATGCGCTTGTGGACCGGCGATAAGGGTGGCCGCGGCCCGATGCTCTCGCGGTTTTCAGCTGCGACTTGGCAGCCCATCTGTCTGGCTCGCTGCCACGGGCCTCACTGGAGCAGCCCGTTCGAGCAGGCATTCATCGTTTGCTAAGGAATTGAGATGATTGTTTCCACTGGTTTGACCCTGGCCTATTGGTGTGTTTTTGTCGCGTCCATGTTGCCCATCGTTTGCGCAGGCCTGGCGAAATGGGGCATGTTTGGCAAGGCCAGGCGCGATGGGGGGTACGACAACCACCTGCCGCGCACATGGCTGGCCAGCCAGAAAGACTGGAGGGCGCGGGCCAACGCAGCGCAGGCCAACAGCTTTGAGGCTTTGCCGTTTTTTATAGGCGCGGTGATCATTGCGCACCAAATGAATGCCTTGCAGGTTCGGGTGGACTTGCTGGCATTGGCCTTTGTGCTGCTGCGCATGGTTTACATCTTGTTGTATGTGGCCAATCAAGCAAGTGCCCGCAGCGTTGTATGGGCGATGGCACTGGCAGCCAATATTGCGCTGTTGTTTGTGTGATCGCGGCCTGAGGCCGTGGACGGCGAGGCGATGGAAAACGGGCCCGGCGCTGCTTAACTTTTGCTTGCAATTCGGCTCGGTGTAAACCCGCTTGGGATTGCTCCCGATGCGCCATTTGGCGAGCGTCACTATTCTTGTTTCTGCTGATCATTTGGTGCATCAGATAAAGGGTAGGAATGTTGAATCGCCGTGATTGGGGTCAGTGGTGCGCAGCGACCGTGTTGGTCAGCGGCGCTGCTGGCGTGCAAGCGGCTTCTGCTGCAAGCCTGGCTGGTGGTTCGCAGCGCCTCGTTGTGGCCGTGGCCAACAAGGCTGCGTTTTGTTATCTGCCACTGACCATCGCCGAACGTCTGGGGTACTTCGCCGCCGAAGGCCTGGCGCTGGAGGTGAGGGAATATGCCGATGCCTCTGCGGCAGTCCGGGCTTTGCTGGATGGCTCGGCCCAGATGCTTTCAGGCTCCTATTCCACAACCCAGATGATGCGTGCTCATGACGAGTACCTCTCCGCTATCCTGATGCAGGCGCTGGCCCCTCAAATCGTGCTGGGGGCCTCCCACCGGACCATGCAGAGCTTTCGGAGTGCGCGCGACCTGAGGGGGCGGCGCATTGGTGTCACGGCACTGGGTTCGGCAAGCCATCGCATTGCAAGTCTGGCCTTGAACCGGGCCGGGATACGACCGCAGGATGTGCGCTTTGTTCCGCTCAGCAGCCCCGTCGATATGTTGGCGGCCTTTCGCGGGGGTGAGATTGATGCACTTTGCCACCCCGACCCACTGATCACGCGCCTGGAGCAATCGGGAGAGCTGCGGGTTTTGCTCGATACCCGGACGGTGCGTGGAACCAAAGAGCTGTTTGGTGGGCCTTTGCCGGCTGCCTGCCTGGCTGTCACCACGGAATGGATGGCTGCCAATCCAGTCATGTGTCAGGCTTCTGCCAACGCAATGGTGCGCGCTTTGAAATGGTTGCGAACGGCTGGCCCGTCCGATATCAACAAGGCGGTTCCGGAGGCCTATTTTCAAGGCGACCGAAGCTTGTATCTGGCTGCGTTTGAACGCGCCCGCGAAGCGTGGGCTTCTGACGGGGTCATGCCTGAATCAGGGCCGCAGACGGTTGCCAATATGCTGAGGCGCTTCAGTGAAATCCCCGAGTTGGATGACAAGCGCCTGAGCAGCACCTTTACCAATCAGTTTGCGCTGAAAGCCAAGACCCGCTTTCGGGCCTGAGGGTCAGCCAAACGGTGGATGGGTCAGGAGCGCTTTTTCTTCTTGGCTGGCGATGATTTGGCCGGGGACTTCTTGGCCGAGCTGCTTTGTGCTTTTGAGGTTCGGCTGTTCTTGCTGCTGCGCGTCGCGGAGGCCCGCTTGACTTTGATCTTCACCCTGGATGATTTGCTCGTCTTGCTCGAACTCGACGAGCGCTTGGCCGCCAGTTGGCTTTCCCGGATCACAACCACCTTGGCACTTTGGCTGGACGATCCTGCCACAGCCAGGCGCTGACCGGTGCGCAGCCGGGCACGGGCCGACAGGTTGTTGAGCTTGGCGAGATCGGCCGTGCTCATGCCGTAGCGCCGGGCAATACCGCTCAAGGTGTCGCCAGACCGCACTCTGACGCTCGCGCGCCGGGCAACCGCTTCTGGTTGCAGGCTCAGGCGGGCGTTGTCCGCGACATACTCGCTCACGTCGTTGTCGCGTTGCGAGCTGCGCGCCACCAGCAGGCTGGAACCAGCCCGAACCTGCATGCGTGGCGGGATGTTGTTGACGCTGCGCAGTTCGGATTCGCTCATGCCCACGCGCCTGGCTGCCTCACTGACAGAAAGGGTGCTGGGAACCACCCACACTGTCCAGGAGGCCAGCGGGCCCTTGTGCTCGGCGAGCCGGCGTTCGAATACGTTGGCGTTGTCCCATGGCAAAAGAATCTGAGGCGTACCGGCAGACATGACGACAGGCTGCTTCAGCGAAGGGTTGAGGGCGCGGAAATCGGCTTCGTTGATCTCGGCCAGCCGAATGACCAGCGCCACATCAATATCCTGGGAGATGGAAATGGCATCAAAGAACGGGTGGTTGCCAATGTCGGGCAGCTGGGCGTTGAACGTCTCCGGGAAGGCCACGATGTTTTTCACGGCCTGAAGTTTTGGCACGTACTGACGTGTTTCCGTGGGCATGTCCAGGCTGTTGTAGTCGGTGGGCAGACCGGCCTGCTGGTTGCGGGTGATCGCTCGGTTGACGTTGCCCTGGCCCCAGTTGTAGGCGGCCAGCGCCAGGTGCCAGTCACCAAAGCGGTCGTGGAGCTGTTGAAGGTAGTCGAGTGCGGCCTGTGTCGACGCCAGCACATCGCGGCGATCATCGCGGAACACGTTCTGCTTCAGGTCAAACGATTCGCCCGTTGCGGGCATGAATTGCCACATCCCGGCGGCGCGGGCACTGGAGACGGCCTGGGGGTTGAACGCGCTCTCGATGAAGGGCAGCAAAGCCAGTTCGGACGGCATGCCACGGCGCTCGATTTCTTCAACGATGTGAAACAGGTACCGGTTCGAGCGGTCCGTCATGCGTTGCAGGTAATCGGGGCGGCTGGCATACCACTGCTCTTTGTCGCGTACCAGATCGCTGTTGAGGTCGGTCATGGCAAACCCGCGCCGAATGCGATCCCAGATGTCGTTGGGTGCGGCCAGTGAGGCCACCGATCGGCTGCTGACCGTCGAAGCTGTGATGGGACTGAGCGGCGCGCTGTACACCGCTTTGGGAGCATTGGCGACAGCGGGCGCCGGCCTCACCACTTCTGGCGCATTCACCGTTGACGACCCGGTCGAGGTGGGTGCTGGCTTGACCGCAGCGGCTTTGCGTGGATCGACCACGCCCACGCAACCGGCGAGAAACACGCCCAGGCTCAATGCGAGGAAGGCGGCAAGCCGGGTGGTTGATGACCTGGCCCGGGTGGGCTTTTTGTGTAAAGGCGTGGCAGACATATGGGCTCTAAAACTGGTTTTTCCATTCGCGCAGGGTGGCAAACACGGCCTGCGCATCGGGATGGTTGACTTCTGGCGCGCGAATGGTCGCGGCGCGAACCACATCGGGCTCGGTGCAACGCAGAAATGGATTGATGGATTTTTCAAGTCCCAGATTGCTGGGCAAGGTGGGTTTGCCCAGTGATCGCAGATCCGCGCACTTTCGGGCGTGGGCCTGCAATGCCTGGTTGTTGGGTTCCACCGCCTGCGCAAAACGCAGATTGGCCAGGGTGTATTCATGGGTGCAGCACACCCAGGTGTTGTCAGGCAGCGCTGCAAGGCGAGAAAGTGAGGCGTGCATCTGGGCCGGGGTGCCTTCAAAAAGGCGCCCGCAGCCAGCAGAAAACAGCGTGTCGCCGCAAAAGAGCAGCGGTTCTCCCGAGACATCGGGGCAGAAATAGGCGATGTGGCCCAGTGTGTGGCCTGGCACCGCAATCACGGTGAAGTTGTGACCCAGAACGGTCACGTTCTCGCCATCATCTACCCGTTGCAAGGGTTCTGGCATGGTCTCGCGCACAGGGCCGATCACCCGCGCACCCGTGCGCTCCCGCAACTCGGCAACACCACCGGTGTGATCGGGATGGTGGTGGGTGATGAGGATGGTGTCGAGCGAGACAGCTTCAGAGGCTAGCCACGCCAGCACACCGGCAGGCTCACCCGGGTCGACCACGACGGCGCGCTGGCCATCGTGCATGGCCCATATGTAGTTGTCGGAAAAAGCGGGTATCGGGAAAGGTGTCATGGGGATGAATCCGATGGCGCGGGAAGTAAGGACGTGTAGAGTACGCGAAGGATTCGCCAGTCTGGCGCGATCTGCCTGTTCAGCCCTCCGCTTTCCCAACGCTCCATGAGCTCTGCAATTATAAGTTTGACCGAATGGTTTCAAACCCCGCCCGGGCGCTATTTGCTCGAATGGGAACGGACTCAGTTTGACCAGTCGGTGGCCAACCTGTTTGGTTACAACGCGTTGCAACTTGGGCTGCCGGAATTGCCAACGCTGGAAACCAACCGAATGCCTCATCGCTGGCTGGCGTTGCCGGAAGAACTGGTGAGTTTGGTGCCAGAAAGCAGTGAGAAGGTGTTGTTTGGAGGCGCGCGAGGAGGGGCAGGCTCGCCTGGTTCCGCGCAACACGGTCGGGCAGGCCTTGCGGCCCGAGTGGCATTGGTCACGAATGCCGCTGCCTTGCCGTTTCCTGAGGCCAGCCTAGATCTATTGGTGTTGCCACATACCCTGGAGCTCAGCGCCGATCCTCATCACGTTTTGCGTGAGGTGGAGCGCGTGCTGGTTCCCGAAGGCCGGGTGGTGATTTCTGGCTTCAACCCATACAGCCTTTGGGGCCTGCGCCAGGCCCGGGCTCGGTGGGCCTCGCGGATTGGATTGGGTGGGCTAGGGGTCTCGCGGCTGTATTTGCCTGAAGCGGGCGACTTCATCGCGACCGGGCGCTTGAAAGACTGGCTGCGGCTCTTGAGCTTTGAAGTAGAGTCGGAGCGCTTTGGCTGCTATCGGCCGGCGGTGAAAACCGAAAAATGGCTGCAGCGCATGGCCTGGATGGACCGCGCCGGGCGACGCTGGTGGCCCGTTGTGGGTTCGGTCTATTTCGTGGTGGCGGTGAAGCGGGTGCGCGGCATGCGATTGCTGGGCCCGGCATGGAAGCCGCGCCGATCACAGGCTGCTGTTCCCGCATCGGTAACGAACCGCCAGTAAAGAAGGCGGATGCGGGTTGGATATTTGATGGAGTATTTGTTTTGAATCCTGTGGTGATCTACACCGATGGCGCTTGCAAGGGCAACCCGGGCCCTGGTGGCTGGGGCGTTTATCTGAAGGCTGGCGGCCATGAAAAAGAACTGTGGGGTGGCGAGCGTGAAACCACCAACAACCGAATGGAACTCACCGCTGTGATTGAGGCATTGGCCGCGCTCAAGCGGCCTTGCCAGGTGGCCTTGTACCTCGACAGTGAATACGTGCGCAAAGGCATCACCGAGTGGATCCATGGCTGGAAGGCCAAGGGCTGGAAGACGGCGGCCAAACAACCCGTGAAGAACGCCGATTTGTGGAAACAGCTGGATGCACTCGTGCATGGTGGCATCCACAAGATCGAGTGGCACTGGGTGAAGGGCCATGCCGGCGATCCGGGCAACGAGCGTGCCGATGCGCTGGCGAACCGCGGTGTGCCGATGTGAGTTCGCTGCGGTGGAGAATGGCTGCAGCGGTATGGATTCGCCCATGAAGTCTGCCTGTTCTGCGAAACCACGCAGTCCTTTTGGCCAACGCTGGTTTGGTCGCAACCGTTCGAAGAACATTGACCGCGGTCGAGATGAACTGATGCGCGACGGCTTCGTTTGAAGTGCCCGGCACTGGCGAAGCGGCGGGTGAAGCCTTGGGCTCGCTGGATATCGGTGTGGATGCCGACGAACTGGCCATTCCGCTGGCGTCGCTTTACGTGGTCTATGTGGCCCCGGTGTTGCTTGCGGAGGTTGTGGTGGACGGCGCCATTTCCTATGCCTTGTACCGCCGGGTGAAGCACCAGGAGCGTCGCCACTGGCTTCGGGGTGTTTTCCGGCACACCGTCAGGCCCTTTGTGGCGACAGCGGTGTTTCTGACCGGACTCGGTTGGGGCATGGTGACCTATGCGCGCGGAGCCCAGTCCATCGGGAAGGTCATGGCCAATGGGCGCGTTGCGCGCTGAGCCTCGGCCTAGATCACGCCGTCAAACAGCATCACTTCGACCCTGTCGCCCACAGCGATATCGCCTTGTTCATGGTTCAACACCATCAGGCCGTTGGCTTGCACCATGGAGTTGAGCAGGCCTGAGCCCTGGGGACCTGTGGTGCGCACGCTGAGCTGACCCTGTGTGTCGCGCTCCACAATGCCGCGTGGGTATTCGGTGCGGCCAGGTCGCTTGCGGATCGGCTCGGTGCAACGGGCCTGGAGCAGCACAGGCGCAGGCGCTTCATAACCCATCAGCCGTTGCAGCGCCGGCCGCACAAAGATGAGAAACGTCACCATGGCCGCCACGGGGTTGCCCGGCAGGCCGAACAACCACGCCTTTTTGTCCGCTGCTGAGCGCAGTTGCCCAAAGGCCATGGGTCGGCCCGGGCGCATGGCGACACGCCAGAAGTTGACGTCGCCCATCTGCGCCATGATGGCGCGGGTGTGGTCGGCGTCACCCATGCTGACGCCGCCGCTGGTCACGATGGCGTCGGCCTCTCGTGTGGCGGTGTCGAACGCTGCATGCATGGCCGCGGGCTGGTCGGGCACCACGCCCATGTCGATCACTTCAACGCCCATGCGGGCGAGCAGGCCGGTCAGTGTGTAGCGGTTGCTGTCGTACACCGCACCTTCGCGCGGGGCCTGGCCCAGGCTCAGGATCTCGTCGCCGGTTGAAAAATAGGCGACACGAAGCGGCCGGTAGACAGTCAAGGTTTGTAGGCCGAGACTCGCCAGCAGGCCGAGGGCGGCGGGGGTGACTCGTTGCCCGGCGCGCAAGGCAGGCTGGCCGGCCATGAGGTCTTCGCCTTTGCGGCGCCGGTTGGCGCCGGTTTTGAGCTGGCTGGCGTCGAACTGCACTGTGTCAGCACCTGAAGTGGTGAGTTCCAGCGGCACCACGGTGTCCAGGCCCGTGGGCATGATCGCACCCGTCATGATCTTCACGCATTCGCCGAGCTGCAAAGCCTGGGTCCAGGCTTTGCCGGCCAGCGCGGTACCGACCACTTTCAGGGCAACTGGCCCGCCACTGGCCAGGCAAGCGCCATCAAACGCGTAGCCGTCCATGGCCGAATTGTCGTGAGGTGGCACGCTGATAGGAGAGACCACGTCCTGCGCCAATACGCGGTCCCGAGCCTGTCGAAGGTCGATGTGTTCGGTATCGCCGATGGGCGAAAGCTGTTGGCGCAACCGCTGTTGCACTTGCTCGACGCTGAGGTCGGCCGGCGGCGAAGGGTTTGGGGCAGTCATGGGCTAACGTGGCCGCTGCGGGCCTCAATGGCGCGCAGGCTTTCCAGGGTATTGATGTTGGCGAAGGCGGCGGGATCATCGCTTGGGCGGTTGAAAGACGCTTCGACGGTGCGATGCAGCCCCATCCATTGGCCGACCTTGCGACCGCCGCTGCGAATGTACTGCTCCAGGTGGTCAGCGAGCTTGACCTGCATCAGCGCGAACACAGGTTGGCGCCGCAAGATGCCCCGCTCGTCGGGCGCGGTGGCCAAGGCAATCTCGGCTTCAGCCGCTTCTTGAAAGGCCTGGGCCAAACGCTCGACGATGTCGACCGGAAAACGGGGGGCGTCGCAAGGCACTGTCATCAGGTAGCGCGTGGTGCATTGCCGAAGGCCGGTCAACATGCCCGCCAGCGGTCCCGGCTGGTCGGGCAGCGTATCCGGCCAAACCGGCTGCCCCCAAGCTTCGTAAACGTCTAGATGGCGGTTGGCGTTGACCGCGTATGCGGCAATCAACGGGTTCTTGGCGCTTTGCAGTCTCGACAACGCATGCAGCGCAAGCGGCACGCCACTGAGCGTTTGCAGACCTTTGTCAACGCCACCCATGCGCGTGGCCTGACCGCCCGCAAGCACCAGAGCGGTGATGTCTCCGCGCTGTATCTGCCTCAAGTCAGAACCTCATCGCGCACCAGAGGCCTGAAACCTTCCGCACTGCCGGCGCAGGCTTTGACAGAGCGAAGAGTCAGCGATTGAGACGATGACCCGGTATCGAAGGCACGGGGAATGGGTAGGCAACCTCCGGCGCGAGGTGTCTCCACCCAGCGATCACGGTGGAACCGGCTTGGCCGGGCCACACGTGATGTCCCCCTGGGGGGGTGACGCAAAGCGGCGCGGGGGGGGACCAAAACTACCCTCCGATGTAACTCATCTCCACCCGCTTGCCCGAGGCCGGGCCGGCATCGGCGGGAAGGCTGGCACGAAGCTCTGAATAGCGGTCGCTGCGGCCTTGCCAGATGCCTGCGATGGCGCTGGCGAGCTCTTCGTCGCTGGCGCTGCCTCGCACGAGCGGGCGCAAGTCGTGGCCCTGGTTGGCGAAGAGGCAAAGGTAGAGCTGGCCTTCGGTGGATAGGCGGGCGCGGTTGCAATCGCGGCAGAAAGCCTGCGTGACGCTGCTGATGACGCCAATTTCTCCTGAGCCATCGGCATAGCCCCAGCGCTCCGCGGTTTCACCGGGCGCCGACGGGTCGAGCTGCACCAGCGGCAGCTCGCTTTGAAGCAGTTGAATCACTTCGGCGCTGGGCATCACTTCGTTCATGCGCCAGCCGTTGGTGGCCCCCACATCCATGTATTCGATGAAGCGCAGCACAATGCCGGAGCCTTTGAAATGGCGCGCCATGGGCAGTATCTCTTGCTCATTGGTGCCGCGCTTGACCACCATATTGACTTTGATCGGGCCCAGGCCCGCCTTCAAGGCTGCGTCGATGCCTCGCAGCACATCGGCCACCGGAAAGTCCACATCGTTCATGGAGCGGAAAATGGCGTCATCCAGGCCATCGAGGCTGACGGTGACACGCTGCAGGCCTGCGTCTTTCAGTGCTTGAGCCTTGCGCGCCAGCAAGGAGCCGTTGGTGGTAAGTGTGAGGTCCATCGGCTGGCCTTCAACCGTGCGAAGCGCTGCGAGTTGCGCGATCAGGACTTCAACGTTTTTGCGCAGCAATGGTTCGCCGCCGGTTAGGCGAATTTTTTGCACACCATGCGCGGCGAACTGCCTGGCCAAGCGTGTGATTTCTTCGAAGCTGAGCAGGGCACTGTGGGGCAGGTATGGGTAGTTCTTGTCGAACACTTCCTTGGGCATGCAATAGCTGCAGCGGAAGTTGCAGCGGTCGGTCACGCTGATGCGCAGGTCGCGCAGCGGTCGGCGCAAGGTGTCGGTGAGCTGACCCGTGGCGGGGATTGCCTTGGCAGGCAATTTCACTGCGCGCGAGGCGGTGCGTTGATCAACCAGGGGAATGACGCGTTCGGACATGGCCTGATTATGGTGGAGCGCCGCTGGTTGACCGGGTTTGTCGCCGAAGGCGCAAGGGCTTTAGGCTGCAGCGCCCACTGGTTTGTAGAGATCGCGGTTCTCGGCCAGCCATTGTTCGGAGAGCCCGCTGGTCTGTTGATTGGGGTGGAAATTGGCTTGAAAATACTGGCGCCATGCGCCGTGGCTCTGGCGGAGCAGGCCTTGCTTGCCCAGCAAGTGACGCCAGGCGCTGGCCCAGGTTGACCGTCGCCACAGCGTGCCGTCGCGTTGCAGGTTGTTGGCCGTCTGGCGCAGTGTATCGATCAGGAAGATCCAGGTCACGCGCTTCATCCAGCGCGAACGCCATTCAAGGGTGCCGCCCAGCGCCTGGTACAGGTCGAAGGCCGTGCTCTTGTGTTCGGCTTCCTCGGCGCTGTGCCACAGCCACATGGCTTTCAGGCGCGGTTCGCAGCCACTCAGCAATTCAGGTCGGGCGAGCAGCCATTCGGCGAAAAGGGCTGTGAAGTGTTCGTTGGCAGCGGTCACGCCCAGAGGGTGGCGCGGATCCACGTCGCCCATCATCGCCAGCCGCTTTTCGGCCCGGCGTTCCCAGGCGTTGTCCAGCCCTTGGTCTTTCAGGTGTTTGTTGAACAGCCCATGGATGCGGCGGTGGGTCGCCTCTTGCCCCACAAAACCCTGTACCTCCTCTTGCAGTTCAGCTTGCTTCTCGGGAGACAAGGCCTTGAAGCCCTTTCGAACCGAGTCGATGAAAAACTGCTCGCCTATCGGAAAGCTCATGGAGAGGGCGTTGAACCAGGCGGTCAGAAAGGCATCGCCACCGCACCAGTGTCGGGCGATGGGTTGTTCGAGGTCGATGAGCAAACGGCGAACGGTCAAGGCTGTCATGTCAAAAAAACTCCAGTTGGTACTTGTTGGTACCGGCTTCTGGATGTTGCCTGCCGTCGCATGCTGTGTCAAGCCAGGTTCGGAAAAGCCAACTCAGCAAATCCGCAAACTGGCCCTAAGATAGGTGGCCATGCTCGACGCCACGATCTCCCCTCAGCCCTCTGATGTGCCACATCCGCACTTGTCCCGTCTGCTGCAGGGGATGGCGGAAGTGGTGCAGCAAAAGGCCTATGCTGCGATCACCATTGCCGATATCGTGCAGATGGCAGGCGTTTCCAAACGCAGTTTTTACGAACACTTTGACAGCAAAGAGGCCTGTTTCCTTGCGCTGTACCGTGCGGCAAGCGCTTCGGCTTTGCGCACCCTGCGTGAAGCGGTTGTGCCCGACCAGCCTTGGCAGAGCCGGGTTGAGCAGGGATTTCAAGCCTACTTCTCTCACCTTGCTGCCGGCGCTGGCTTGTTGCGGGCTTTGTTCATCGATATTCACTACCTCGGTGAACCTGGTGCGCAGGCGCGGCGCGATGTGATGCAGGCCCTCGCAGCCTTCATGCTGGACACGGTCAACGACCTGCCCAGCGACGCCACAGCACGAGCGACCCTCTCACCCGAACTGGCCATGGCGGCCGTGGGGGGCATCAACGAATGGCTGCTGATGGCGATAGAGACCGATCAGGTGGCAAAACTGGCTGATTTGACAGCAACAGCCAGCCAGCTGGTTTACCTGTTGATGCAGGCACCAGTGCGCGGCAGCGCAGGCGCCGAACCATAAAAAATGCCCCGCGACGCCAAGGGCATCGCGGGGCATCGGGTGGCGCCAATTGTGGTCCGGCGCGAGAGGGGTCAGCCGGCCATTGGCAGCAATGGCACGATGAGCAAAGCCACAATGTTGATGATTTTGATCAACGGGTTGACTGCTGGACCTGCCGTGTCCTTGTAGGGATCGCCCACGGTGTCGCCGGTCACAGCCGCTTTGTGGGCTTCAGAGCCTTTGCCGCCGTGGTGACCATCTTCAATGTACTTCTTGGCGTTGTCCCAGGCACCGCCGCCGGTGCACATGGAAATGGCCACGAACAGGCCGGTCACGATGGTTCCCATCAGCATGCCGCCCAACGCTTGAGGCCCGAGGAACAAGCCGACCAGAATCGGCACCACCACGGGCAACAGGCTGGGGATCACCATTTCCTTGATGGCAGCCGAAGTCAGCATGTCGACAGCGCGGCCATATTCCGGTTTGGCTGTGCCTTCCATGATGCCGGGAATCTCCTTGAACTGGCGGCGAACTTCAACCACCACGGCACCTGCAGCCCGGCCGACGGCTTCCATGGCCATCGCGCCGAACAGGTAGGGAATCAGCCCGCCGATGAACAGTCCCACGATCACCATGGGATCGCTCAGGTCAAAACTCACCTTGTGGCCATAGGTTTCCAGTTTGTGGGTGTAGTCGGCGAACAGCACCAACGCGGCCAAGCCGGCCGAGCCGATGGCGTAGCCCTTGGTCACCGCTTTGGTCGTGTTGCCCACTGCGTCCAACGGATCGGTGATGTCACGCACGCTGCTGGGCAGCTCTGCCATCTCGGCGATGCCGCCAGCGTTGTCGGTGATTGGGCCGTAGGCATCGAGTGCAACCACGATGCCGGCCATGCTCAGCATGGACGTCGCCGCGATGGCGATGCCGTAGAGGCCGGCGAGCGAGTAGGCGGCCATGATGGCGATGCAGACACAAATCACCGGCCAGGCGGTGGAGCGCATCGAGACACCCAGGCCAGCGATGATGTTGGTGCCGTGGCCCGTGGTGGATGCCTGTGCAATGTGTTGCACGGGTGAGTACTGCGTGCCCGTGTAGAACTCGGTGATCCACACCAGTGCGGCCGTGAGGATCAGGCCCACGGCGCAGGCGCCGAAGAGGCGCATGTGGCTGCCGGTTTCGGTGATGGCGTTGTCGGGCATGACCGCGACGGTAACGAAGTAGAACGCAATCAGCGACAACACCCCGGCGATGGCCAGGCCCTTGTACAGCGCAGGCATCACGTTTTTCATGCCTGGGGTCGCTTTGACAAAGTAGCAACCCACGATCGACGCAATGATGGACACCCCGCCGAGCACCAAGGGGTAGATCGCCGCCTGCATGGTGGCCGCATGCACCATCAAGGCGCCCAGTACCATGGTGGCAATCAGCGTCACGGCATAGGTCTCAAAGAGGTCGGCTGCCATACCGGCACAGTCGCCCACGTTGTCGCCCACGTTGTCGGCGATCACAGCCGGGTTGCGAGGGTCATCTTCCGGAATACCGGCTTCGACCTTGCCCACCAGATCGGCCCCCACATCGGCGCCTTTGGTGAATATGCCGCCGCCCAGTCGGGCAAAAATGGAGATCAGCGAAGAGCCAAAAGCGAACCCGATCAGCGGGTTGAGCAGTTTGGCCATTTCAGCGCCAGTGCCTGAAGGGCCTGTGCCCAGCAGGTACCAGAAAAAAGCGGTCACACCCAGCAGGCCCAGGCCGACCACCAGCATGCCGGTGATGGCACCGCCGCGGAAGGCAACGTCCAGTGCAGGCCCGATGCCTTTCGTCGCAGCTTGGGCGGTTCGCACGTTGGCGCGCACAGAAACGTTCATGCCAATGAATCCGCAAGCACCCGAGAGCACAGCGCCGAGCACGAAGCCAACGCCCGTTTGCAGGTCAAGAAACACGGCTATCAGGATGGCCAGCACAACACCCACGATGCCGATGGTTTTGTACTGCCGAGCCAGGTAGGCGGCGGCACCGGTCTGAATGGCGCCAGCAATTTCCTGCATGCGGGCGTTGCCGGGGTCTTGGGCAAGAATCCAGCTTCGAGACCAGAAGCCATAGCCGACGGCCACCAGTCCACATACAAGCGCAAAAATCAGCGCAGATTGTCCAACCATAAAAAGTTCTCCTACATTTTTTTGACTTGGAGGGGGCAACGCTTTGAGGCTGCCCCCGCTGCGTTGCTTCCTCGAGTCCCGAACCGCTGCGTGGAGTGCGCGTCGATGTAGGGCGATTGGCCAACAACGCCAATTTAGCCGTTATTGCTGCCTTTGGGCAGCCCCAGGTGAAGGGAAGTAAGGCAGGAATCAGTAAAATCAGGGTAAATCCCAGCACGCGCATCGTCCGGTTGCGCCGTGTCAGATGGTCCCCAGTGCCTTTGGCTGCTGGTCTGGACTGCTTTTTTTCAATCAACTCTCAGAAAAGCCCATGTCTCTTGACAACGTCACCCCCGGCAAGAACGCGCCCGAAGCCTTCAACGTGATCATCGAAATTCCGATGAACGCCGATCCAATCAAATACGAAGTGGACAAAGAAACAGGCGCGATTTTTGTCGACCGTTTCATGAGCACCGCCATGCACTACCCGACCAACTACGGCTATGTGCCGCAGACGCTGTCGGGCGATGGCGATCCTGTGGATGTCTTGGTGATCACGCCTGTTCCGCTGATTCCTGGCGTGGTGGTGCCCTGCCGCGCCATTGGTATCTTGATGATGGAAGACGAAGCCGGTATGGACGGCAAAGTTCTGGCTGTGCCCATCGACAAAATTCTGTCGATCTACACGCAGTGGCAGAAACCCGAAGACCTGAATCCCATGCGTCTGAATACGATTCAGCATTTCTTTGAGCACTACAAAGACCTGGAGCCAGGCAAGTGGGTGAAGATTCTGGGTTGGGAAGGCAAAGACGCTGCCATCAAGGAAATCACCGACGGCATTGCTGCCTACAACGCAGACAAGGCCAAGAACGCCTGATCATTCTGGTTTCCTGCGGCGTGCTTTGGTGCGCCGCCTACAAGCAAAACAAAACGCCTGCGTGGTTGACCACGCAGGCGTTTTGTTTTGTGAGAGCGCAGTCGAGCGGGGAAATCAGTTTTGTACAGCGTCGATGTCGCCGCGGTACTCGATCTTGCCGCGAACGCGGGCGCGTGGGTGCATGTCGATGAGTTCGTCGTAGCTGGCGTCTCCCAACAGCGTCGCCGAGCCGGTGATCTCCAGTGCCTTGCGGGCAATCACCGTGCCGGTGACCTTGCCTTCGATGAACACATAGTCGGCTTCCAGCCGGGTGTTTTCGACGACACCTGTGGCGCCAACGTGCAAAGTGCCGCCAGTTTCAAAGGTGATGTTGCCTTTCAGCAGGCCATCGACCTTGATACCTTGATCGCGGGTGGTGTGAAAGTTGCCTTCGAAGACGGCGCCTTCAGCGATCAGGCTGGTGACGGCGGAGAGGCGCTCGGCGGGGACGAGTCGGGTAGAGGTCGGGTTTTGGCTCATGGGGTCAAGGCTCCTTGCTGTGCAACCAGTTTTCAGATATCAGTTGAGGATTCGGGATCTTGGCAACGTCAGGCAACGCTGCGGAGGATACAGGGGTTTGGGCGGGTCGGTTGGGGCGAGCTGTCGGGTCGGGTAACCTGCTCTCGAACGCCAGGGCCATGCCAGAAGACGTGACCACTGTGATGGATGGCGATGGTAAGACCGGGTCGATTTGGTTTTCCGTGTTGGTTGGTGCCGGTGAAGCCGTCGCTGGCGCTGTGGCCACTGCCGGTTCTGCGGGTGTTGGCAAATCGAGCCAACCCAGGGTGGCTTTGGCGGCAAACCACAGGCCGGCGCACAAGCCCAAACCAGCCGCTGCCGGCAAGACGTAGCGCTGCGCGCCCCAGACAGCCCAGCGCCACCAGAGACGGCGTCGACCGACCTGACGATCGCGCTTCCAGGCGGCTTGCAAAGCGGCCAGACGCACGCTTTCCCCCACCGGCACGGGAGCGGCCGAGCGAGGTTGTTGAGGTTGGGCAACGCTTTGCCACGGCATGGAAAGCGGTCAGACCCCGGGCTTTTTCACGTTGACGCGCTCAAGGGTCGCGTTCAAATCTGCACCGTTGACCTGAATGCGCCCGTAGCGCACAAGTCCATGGACACTGGCCGTGTCGTGCAAGGCGACCTCACCTTCTCCAGAATCGAGGATGCCATCGGTATGCCCCATGACAGAGATCTTTCGAGCCGTGATATCACCTTTGACGCGCCCGGTCTCGGTCACAACCACCGCCACAACCGCCCCGGTGGCCTGGGTCAGATTGCCTTCAACCTGGCCCGCCACGCTGCATGGGCCGCTCAGCTGAGCGTTCCCGACAAAGTGCATGCCTTCGGCCACCATGCTGCGCAACGGACTGCCTTCAGGCAACTCCACGGGTGCCTCACTGCCCGAGTTCGCCTGAAGCAAGGGCATGTGAGCGGCCTGGGTGGTCGGCATGGGTTTGCCCACGTCGACTTCCAGCGCCTGGTTGCTGCCGTCGGTGTTGTTGTCATTGACAAATCCGTTGTCCCCGAGGGGGGCATTGAATTGGTCCGGGCTCGGGTTGTTGTCTTGGGACTCCATCGATGGGTTCTCTGGTTTTTTGTCGGAAGATCGGTGAGTGTTGTGGTGGCGATGGGCTTTCATGGACTTTTTCACTCAATATGTGGGTTCAACGGGATTCGGTATGCACATCATGCAGTACCGGCAGGTTGTCCACGAGTTTGAGTGTCTTGAATGGGCCCTGCAAGTCTGCGCCTTCGTAGAGTTGCAACCGCCTGGCCATCAGGGTGCCGGTAGAAATGCCGGTTTTGGACACATAGGCCATTCCCGTGCATTCGAGGCTGGTGTCTTGAGGGCCGCCACCTGCATCGCCCAAGCGACCGAACAGGTAGAGGTCACCCATGACCCGGATTCGGCCTCGCACCACGCCTCCAGTCCAGATGATCAGCCGGCCATTGACCCGAAGCTGGCCTGATATTTCGCCTTGAACCAACAAGCCACCTTCAAAGAAATGCTCTCCAGTGAGCTTGCTGCCAGCCGCAACGCGGTTGACCACGTTCATTGCGATCGGATCAAGCGTAAGCGTGTCTTGTGGCGTGTTTATTTCCACTGCACAACCCCCCAGTAAATGGCGGTCATGGCCAGCGACAACAAACCAAAGACAGCCACCCACAAGGCATGACGCTCCAGTTTGCGGCGCAAGACGCCAGGGCGCTTTCGCGTGCTTCCCGGGGCGTCGTCTGTGTGATTGAGGACGAACCAGTCGTGCCACACGCGCGTCAGTCGGTTTTGGCCGGTGGGCAGGTCCACTTCCAGCCCTTGAAGACCGCTGTTCTCTGCGCGAAGCCGTCGGCCCATCAGCACAGTGAGCGGAGCGCCCACAATGGTTTGAGTAAAGAAGGCGTCGGTGGCGTCCATGGAGGCGGATTGTAACAATTATGTAACTAATGAATACAAACTGATTCGATCAGAAGCATGTTTGTGCGTGAAATACGCCACTTTTTGGCCGGTCATCTGAGGCAGGCGGTGCATGACAATCCGTCCAGCCTTGTCTGTCCAATGCTATTTCATACCAGTACGACATGCTTTTGCTGGGACTGGTCGGGCACGGAGACGCCATTCAGGTTGCGCCTCCATTGTGATGGAGCCCTTCGGACGGGTCTGCAACCGCCAACTGACGCATGGGGTTGCGCTCATTGAGGTGTTCAAGGTAGTTGCCGATGCCTTCCCCTTCGCGTTGCAGAAAACGTTCCACCGCATCTGCAAATGCAGGGTGAGCCAGCCAGTGGGCACTCGTGGTTTTTACCGGCATCAAGGCCCGTGCCATTTTGTGTTCACCCTGGGCGCCTCCTTCGAACCGTTGAAACCCATGCGCGATACACCACTCGAGTGGCTGGTAATAGCAGGCTTCAAAGTGCAGGCAGTCCACTCGCTCCAGCGCGCCCCAATAGCGGCCGTAGGCCACGCCCCGTTCGGTGTCGAGGCCGATCAGGCTGCAGGCCATGGGCTGGCCATTGCGTTCGGCAATGAAAAGCAGCCAGTTCTCGGGCATGTCGGTCGCCATGCGTTCGAAGAAGGCGGGGCTCAGGTAGGGCGCGTTGCCATGCTCGAGGTAGGTGCGTTCGTAGCACCGATAGAAAAAAGCCCAGTCTTGTGAGCCAATGTCTGGGCCCTGCGCCCAGCGGAACGATACGCCTGCGCTGGCTACCTTGCGCCGTTCCTGCCGGATTTTCTTGCGCTTTTCCTGTTGCAGGCTGGCTAGGAAGTGGTCGAAGTCCCGGTATGGCTGATGTGTTGAATCAAGCCCTGACCAATGGAACTGCACGGTGTGGCGCAACATCAATCCGTTGGCCTCGCAGGCGACGATGTCCTGAGGTTGGGCAAACAGGAGGTGCAGTGACGACAGATCCTCAGCTTTTGCGTGTTCAACCAGCGCCTCCACCAGCCGCTGGCGCCAAACGCTGTTGCGGGCAAGCAAGCGTGCGCCGGGAACGGGTGTGAACGGCACAGCCACCAAAGCCTTGGGGTAGTAGCTGAGTCCATGCTGCTCAAAGGCGTTTGCCCATGCCCAGTCGAACACGTATTCACCGTAAGAGTGCCGCTTGAGGTACATCGGGCAGGCTGCCATCAGTTCAGCACCTTGCCACAGCGTCAAGAACTGGGCTTGCCAGCCGGTTTCTGACACCGCAGCGCCAGAAGCGTGCATGGCGGCCAGGTATTCGTGGCGCATGAACGGGCTGGGGTCGGACTCGAAAGCGAGCAGGGCGTTCCACTCATCTGCGCCCACCTTGTCCGGGGCATTCAACACCCGGATGACATAATTCGGCGCACTCACGCTATCGCCCCTCGTGCTTCTGCCATGCTTGAACCAGCCAATGGCATTGCCCGTTGAAACCGCGCAGCTCTTGTATCACCCATTCCACTCAAACCTTCCGAATTCATGACGCTCAAAGTTAGTGTGGCCCAGTTCAATTTTGTGGTGGGCGACATGGCGGGCAATGCCCGTCGAATCATCACAGCGGCACAAAAAGCCCATGCCGATGGCGCCCAGTTGTTGCTGACACCGGAATTGGCCCTCTGTGGCTATGCGGCCGAAGACCTGTTCTTGCGCCCTGCATTCATTGAGGCCTGTGATGATGCCCTGAAAACGGTTTGCACCGAGACCGCCGCGCTCAAAGGCCTGACGATCGTGGTGGGACATCCAGCACGCCACGCAGAAGGCACGGCGCGGCGGGAGCGCAGTGTTTCTGTCTCAGCCCTGTTCAATGCGGCCAGCGTGGTGGTCGATGGGCAGGTGACACACACCTATGCGAAGCGCGAGTTGCCCAACTACCAGGTATTCGATGAGCGGCGCTATTTCTTGCCCGGCGAGGCGGCATGCGTATTCGAAGTGCCCGACACCGATGGCCGCCCGGTGCGCGTGGGTCTTTTGATTTGTGAAGACGCCTGGTTCAATGCGCCGGCCGCTGAACTGAAGGCCGCAGGGGCTGAGGTTCTGGCCGTGATCAACGCTTCGCCGTTCCACACCGGCAAAGGCGGTGAGCGCGAAGCCACCATGCGCGAGCGCGTGCTGGCCGTCGGGCTTCCGATGGTCTACGCCCACATGGTGGGCGGTCAGGATGAAATCGTTTTTGAAGGCCGCAGCTTTGTTCTGGGGGCTGACGGTGAGCTGCTGGGCAGGGCGATCAGCTTTGAAGAAACCCAGTTTGATGTGGCGCTCATGCGATCACCTCAAGGTTGGCAGGTGGAAGCCTTGATGGACCGCCCGCACAGCCAGGAAGCCGATTTGTGGCATGCGCTGGTGTTGGGCGTGCGCGACTACATCGGCAAAAACGGTTTTCCATCCGTGTTGCTCGGCCTCTCGGGTGGCATCGACTCGGCACTGGTGCTGGCGATTGCGGTCGATGCGCTGGGCAAAGACCGGGTGCGAACGGTGATGATGCCGTCCCCCTACACGGCCGATATCTCCTGGATCGATGCGCGCGACATGGCCGATCGGCTGGGCGTGCGCTATGACGAAATCGACATCAAGCCCCACTTTGAAGCCTTCAAAACCAGCCTCGCCAGCGAGTTCGCCGGCCTGCCCGAAGACACCACCGAAGAAAACCTGCAGGCCCGCATCCGCGGCACGCTGCTGATGGCCCTGTCCAACAAGTTCGGCGGCATCGTGCTCACCACCGGCAACAAGAGCGAAATGGCCACCGGCTATTGCACCTTGTATGGCGACATGGCGGGCGGCTTCGCCGTGATCAAGGACGTGGCAAAAACACTGGTGTTCCGCCTGGCCCAATGGCGCAATGAACACGACCCCTACCGCACCGGTGCCAACCCGATTCCCGAACGCATCATCACGCGCCCGCCCAGCGCCGAGCTGCGCGCCGACCAGAAAGACCAGGACAGCCTGCCCGACTACGACGTGCTCGACGCCATCATTTCGCGCTACATGGAAAACGACGAAAGCCCTGCCCAGATCGTGGCCGATGGCTACGAGAAAGCTGATGTGGACAAGGTGGTGCGCCTGATCCGCATCAACGAATACAAGCGGCGGCAGTCGCCTGTGGGGATTCGGGTGACCCATCGTGGGTTTGGACGGGATTGGCGGTATCCGATTACGAGCAAATACCGGGCTTGATCGATTTCCCCGCAGCCAGTCTCGACGCAAATCGGAGACGATGGAGTTCTGAAAATGTTTCGGGGTCTGCTTAAATCAGAGCTGAGAATTGGGATCGATCATCCGATTCTTGGTGAGTTGCAATTGGAGCAGGGTAAAAACGGATCGTATTGGCTGAGCGAAGCATTTCAAGACGACGACATCACAGTATCGATCGATACCGTAGATGTAGCGCCGCCGAGCGATGAACAGGTGGAATTTCGTGTGTGGGTAACAGAGAACCTTGCGTCGATCTACGACTCGGTTTCTTCAGAAATGGATATCCAGCATCTCGGCATGCATCGCAAGCCGGTAGAAGCAGATTGGAGGAAAACCTTTCGATTTGCGGGTTTTGACGTGCCCATCCAAGGAAAGATAGGCCTTCCATGGGAACTGGCATTTGAATGCCTTACCGATGATTCGGGGTTCATCTACACGTGCCACTTCGAAAACACATCGCTTGTGCATACTTCTTTTGACACCTGACTATCGCCCTAATTGTTGGTCCGTTGGCATCACAAGACCAGATCCTGCAACAGACACCGCATCTCACCCCGCCCAACCGCTCCAACGCGTGCACCATCGCCAGCAATAAAGGCTTGAGGCTGCCTTTGCTGCATTTGGCTGCCATCAAGATGAAGCGCCGCCAACGATCACATCCCTGCTGTCTTTGGCGGCGCTTACAGTTTTTGGCGTTGACGATCAGTGAACGTGAGCCGTTTCTGCCAACTGGCCACGAATGGCGCCCGCTGGGAACTCGGTGTTGTGCAGGTTGATGTAGAAGTTCTGCGGATTTTTCAGGATGCGCTGAACGATGCCGGCTTCTTTGGAGGGGAACTTGCCGTCGGTGGCTTCGCTGATGCAGTCGCCGGCTTGGCCGTTTTGTGGCCAGGCGAGGTTGGCGACCACGGGGCCATTGCTGCCGCGTGCGCCTTCGTGGATGTGGGCGGCACGGCCGTTGCCGGGCGCCTGGGTCAATTCTGCGAGCTTGCCTTCGACAACGATGGCGTAGCAAAGGGTGTTGGCGTTGGCTTCGCCGTCGATGCCGAAAACGGTGGCGCGACCACGGGCGTTGGCATCGCCGGCCACCATGCCTCTCTTGCTGGCATCGCTGGCGACTTCTTCCACGCCAACGAGGCTGGTTTCCAGCACCGGGTTCAAGTGGCCGGCGTGGGCAGCGGGCGCCCAGACGGCAAGACCGATCAGGCCCGAGCCGGCGATAGCGCAAAGTTGTTGTTTGAGTGCCATGGTGTGATCTCCTGTTTCGTGATTTCAGAGGGTGCCCCGTGCAAAAACCGAGGGGCACTGGTTTCACTACGCAGCAGATCGCCAACTGGATGCAGATTCTGGAAACTTTTTTCAGAAAGTGCAGGTACTCGCCTTTTTGGGCTCAAAAGCGCCCGCGCCGAGATTCAGTTGGCGGCGGTTGTGCTGAGCCGCAAGACGCTGCGCATCTCGCCCACCTCGATGCCGGCGGCGTTTTTCATCGGCGGCGGCAACAAGGAGGCCAGCACGGCGCGGCTCTCCGCGTCGGTCCAGCCCAATTGATCCAGTGCATCCACCAACGCCACCATCAAGGGCACCAGCGAGCCGTCGCTGCATTTGGCTGCAATCGCCACGCCCCGGCTGAAGCTTGCGATGGCCTGCACGCCATCGGCCCCGACCTTGCTCACCCAGTCACCGCGCCCGGCGGTCATCAGCGCCAGATCGTTGCGCCCCCGGCCGCTGACCAGCTCGGGGTGGCGGCTCATGGCGCGGGCCACGCGGTGGGGCGCGCTGCCGTAGACCGGATCGGGCTCGGTCAGGGTGAGTTTGGCGAAGCCTTGGGCCAGAGCGGTCAGCGGCACGGCGTAGTTGGGCGCGCTGCAACCGTCGATACCGCGCACAAGTTGCGCCACCGGCACGCCGCAGAAATGGCTCACGCTCTGGACAATTTCCGCTTGCACCGGATGGTCGATGTTGAGGTAGCCGTCCAGCGGCTGCGCCAGCGCATGGGCCAGCAGCAGCATACCCGTGTGTTTGCCCGAGCAGTTGTGTTGCAGGCGGGTGTAGCTGCCGCCCGGCGGGGGTGTCTGACCGGTGGCTGCGTAAAAGTAGGGCGTGTGGCAACCGCAGGCCAGATCGCGCTCGCTGGCGCCGATCTTGGCCAGCAGGGCGGCGGCGCGCCCGGTGTGCATGGGCTCGCCACTGTGGCTGGCGCAGAGCAGTGCAATGTCTTCGTCTGTCAGCTTCAATGCGTCTGCCGACTTGGCGATCAAGGGCATGGCCTGAAAGGGTTTCAGCGAGGAGCGGGTGAACATCGGCGAGCCGATGTCACCAGCACTGGCCAGCACTTTGCCCTGTGCATTGACCACAGCGAACGAGCCGTAGTGGATGTTTTCCGGGTGGCCGCCCCGGAAGGTGGCGGCAATGGGGGTGTGGCGGGGCAGGGCGGATTGAGTCATGCCCGTGATTGCACCACAGGGTGGATATCTTCAGTCATCAGACGCGACCGTGATGCGCCCGTGATAAAGTTTTGTCTTTCATTACGCCCATTTGGAGCACCGCGCATGAAGCAGATCACCGCCATCATCAAACCATTCAAGCTGGAAGAGGTGCGTGAAGCATTGGCCGAACAGGGTGTGACCGGTTTGACGGTTATCGACGTCAAGGGCTTTGGCCGCCAAAAAGGCCATACAGAACTCTACCGAGGTGCTGAGTACGTGGTCGATTTTTTGCCGAAAGTGAAACTGGAGGTGGTGGTGAAGTCGGAGCAGGTGGATATGTGTGTGGATGCCATCGTCAAGGCGGCCCATACCGGCAAGATCGGAGACGGAAAGATTTTTGTGACCTCTGTCGAGCGCGTGGTGCGGATCCGCACGGGGGAAGAGGACGAGTCGGCCGTTTGATTCCGTATTGAGTTCCTAAAAGCAAAACGCCACCGGCTCCTGGAGCCGGTGGCGTTTTGTTTTGATGCGCTCAGACTGCGTCCAAGTGGTCTTTGGGTGCCAATCCGGCCTCCTGAACGAGTGCAGGCAACAAGCGCTTGATCTCGCTACCCACTTGCATCAATCCCATCTGCCAGTCGCCCATGAATTCCTGCCGGACGCTGTTCTGTAAAAAGACCATCAGTCCGTCATAGTAGCCCTCAATGTTGAGCAGGCCCACGGGTTTGTCGTGGTAGCCGAGCTGGCGCCAGGTCCAGACTTCAAAAAATTCTTCGAAAGTGCCGATGCCGCCGGGCAGGGCGAGGAAGGCGTTGGAATGCTCGGCCATCAGGCGTTTGCGCTCGTGCATGGTGTCGACCACGATGAGCTCACTGCAGTTGTGGTTTGCCCATTCCTTTTCCACCAGGGCCTTGGGGATGATGCCAACCACGCGGCCACCGGCGTCCAGCGTGGACTGTGCGACGGTGCCCATGAGTCCGTTGCAACCGCCGCCATAAACGAGCTGGCCGCCGTGTTCGCCGATCCAGCGGCCGACCTGAACGGCCGCTTCGGTGAAGGCTGGGTTGTTGCCGGGGCGGGAACCGCAATAGACGCAGAGCGAAAAGTTGGGAGTTGTGCTCATGGTGATCAAAGTATTCAGGCCAAGCGCGCCCAGAGGGCTGCGATCCAGATGCCGCTGCAAGTCATGAGGCTCAGCAACACGGCGGCGCTGCCCATGTCCTTGGCGCGCTTGGACAGTTCGTGCCATTCGGGGCCAAAGCGGTCGATGGTGGACTCGATGCCGGTGTTGAGCAGTTCGACGACCATCACCAAGACAGCACTGCCGGCGAGCAGGGCAACTTCCACCCAGCCATTGCCCAGCCAGAACGCCAGCGGCACCATCACGATGGCGGCCAGGGCTTCCTGGCGGAAGGCGGTTTCGCCCCAGCCGGCGCGCAGGCCGGCCATGGAGTAGCCAAAGGCGTGGGTCATACGGCTAAGACCGGTGCGCTGTTTTTGCGCATCTGTGGCTTCGTGTGCGCTCATGAACGATTGAACAAGGGTTTGCGGGGTCTGGCGGGTGTTTCGTGGTGCACCAGGCGGGTGCCAGCAAGTGCATCGTGGGGGAATTGACCCAATGCATGAAAGCGGGAAAGCAGCGCCCAGATGGCGATCCAGCCCAAACTGATGACGCCGATCTCTCCGCCGCTGAGGTGAAAGACGGCGCCGGCAGCCAGCGGCGGCAAGAACCACAGCCAGCTCAATACGTAGCGAAAGAGCGCTCGGCCCTGGGTGACCGCGCGCCCTTGCGCGTCGACCACCCTGATGTGCCAGGTTTTCATGGCCAGGGTCTGGCCTTTGGACCAGAACCAGGCGAAGTAGATGCCGAAAACGATAAACAAAAAGGCCTGCTGCCAATGCCGGTTGTCCAGCGCGTTGCGGGTTTGCGTCAGCGTTGAAAACAACCAGCCCGAGATGAACACCACACCAAACATCAGCATGCCTTCGTAGAGCCAGCAAGCCATGCGGCGGGTCAAAGGGGGTGCCGTCAGGCTGGGGGCGAGGGTGGGCGAGGGGGTTTGGGTGGTCATGAAGCAAGGGCAATGGCTGGCGAGATTGTCGCATTGCAGCAAATCCGGCTCAAAACGGACTGAAAACCGGTGAAAGCCTGAGAAATACGGGCATGGCATTTCGGGAATCTATGTTGCAGTGCGATAATGCGCGTTGCAATTCAACAGGCAAACGGGTCTAAGTCCGGCGGGGTATGTGTCCGCTCATGGCTTCTGGCCTTAAGTCTCAACACCGCTTCACGAGAGCTGGCGTAGAGGCACCCAAGGTATTTCGTCAGAGAAATTCTCGAAAGGTTCATCATGGAAATCAACAAGGCCGAACTGGCCTCAGCAGCGGCTGCCGCTTCCGGCGCAGCCCCCCAAGAACTCCGCGGAGCAGAAATCCTCATCAAGTCTTTGCAGGCTGAAGGGGTCAAGTACATCTGGGGTTACCCTGGCGGTGCGGTTCTGCACATCTACGACGCGTTCTACAAACAAGAAACGATTCAGCACGTGCTGGTGCGCCACGAGCAGGCGGCCGTGCACGCCGCCGATGGCTACGCCCGCGCCACGGGCGAAGTGGGCGTGGCCCTGGTCACCTCCGGTCCCGGCGTGACCAACGCCATCACCGGCATCGCTACCGCCTACATGGACAGCATCCCCATGGTGATCGTCTGTGGCCAGGTGCCCACGGCGGCCATCGGTCTTGATGCTTTCCAGGAATGCGACACCGTCGGCATCACCCGCCCCATCGTCAAGCACAACTTCCTGGTCAAGGATGCGGCCGACATGGCCATGGTGATGAAAAAGGCTTTTCACATCGCGCGCAGCGGCCGTCCAGGCCCTGTGGTGGTGGACATCCCGAAAGACGTGTCTTTCAACAAGGTTCCTTACACCGGTTACCCCGAGGCGGTGCACCTGCGTTCGTACAACCCTGTGAAGAAGGGCCATGGCGGCCAGATTCGCAAGGCGTTGCAATTGCTGTTGACGGCCAAGCGCCCTTACATCTACACCGGCGGCGGTGTGTTGCTGGGCAACGCGGTGCAAGAGCTGCGCACGCTGACTGACATGCTCGGTTACCCCGTTACCAACACGCTGATGGGTTTGGGCGCCACACCCGCTTCCGACAAAAAATTCCTCGGCATGCTGGGCATGCACGGCACGGTAGAGGCCAACAACGCGATGCAAAACTGCGACGTGTTGCTCGCCGTGGGCGCGCGCTTTGACGACCGCGTGATTGGCAACCCCAAGCACTTTGCGCAAAACGAGCGCAAGATCATCCACATCGACATCGATCCTTCCAGCATCTCCAAACGCGTGAAGGTCGACATCCCGATCGTCGGCGACGTGAAAGATGTGTTGACCGAGTTGATCAACATGGTGCGCGAAACCACTACCCGCGTAGAGCCAGCGGCTTTGGCCAGTTGGTGGGACACCATCGAAGGCTGGCGCGCAACCAAGTGCCTGGACTTCGATCTGGGCGACGGCAGCGTGATCAAGCCGCAAAAGGTGATTCAGACGCTGTGCGAGATGACCAAGGGCGCAGACGCCTACGTCACCTCCGATGTGGGTCAGCACCAGATGTGGGCCGCGCAGTACTATGGCTTTGAAGAGCCGCGCCGCTGGATCAACTCTGGCGGTCTCGGCACCATGGGCGTTGGCATTCCCTATGCCATGGGCATCAAGCTGGCCAAGCCGGAGAGCGAAGTGTTCTGTGTGACCGGCGAAGGCTCGGTGCAGATGTGCATCCAGGAACTGTCCACCTGTCTGCAGTACAACACGCCGATCAAGATCATGGCGCTGAACAACCGCTACCTCGGCATGGTGCGGCAGTGGCAAGAGATCGATTACGAAGGCCGCTACAGCCACAGCTACATGGACGCGCTGCCGAACTTCGTGAAGCTGGCCGAGGCTTATGGCCACGTTGGCATGCTGATCGAGCGCCCCGAAGACGTGGAGCCCGCTTTACGTGAGGCGCGCAAGTTGAAGGACCGCACTGTGTTCATGGACTTCCGCACCGACCCCACCGAAAACGTGTTCCCGATGGTCAAGGCGGGCAAGGGTATCAATGAAATGATTTTGAGTTCCGAAGACCTCTGATCCTCACCACCCTTTCATCTCTTCGCCCGCGGCGCTGACGCGCCGCGGGTATCCCTTTAGACGAATCTATTTGCAGCCGAGCCTGCGCATTACCGTGCGCGGGGGAGGGCTCAGAAAAGAGGAATCCTCATCATGAAACACATCATTGCCGTCTTGCTCGAAAACGAAGCGGGGGCACTCTCGCGCGTTGTGGGCCTGTTCTCGGCCCGTGGCTACAACATCGAGTCGCTTACCGTGGCGCCCACCGAAGATCCATCGCTTTCGCGCATGACGATCCACACGGCGGGCTCCGACGAAACCATCGAACAGATCACCAAACACCTGAACCGTCTGATTGAAGTCGTGAAGGTGGTGGACTTGACCGAAGGGGCCTACACCGAGCGCGAGCTCATGCTGGTCAAGGTGCGCGCGGTAGGCAAGGAGCGCGAAGAAATGAAGCGCATGGCCGACATCTTCCGCGGGCGTGTCATTGACGTGACCGACAAGAGCTACACCATCGAACTCACTGGTGACCAGGGGAAGAACGATGCCTTTCTGGAGGCCATTGACCGTGCCGCCATTCTGGAAACGGTTCGCACCGGTTCCTGTGGCATCGGCCGAGGTGAGAGAATCCTTCGCGTTTGATTTTTTTCAAGGCTCAGCCCTTTTGCCCGTTCGGGCTGAGCCTGTCGAAGCCCGGCTGTTCACGCAGCCGGCACCTGAAGTCCTTCGACAGGCTCAGGATGAACGGGATGACACAACCACCTTTATTTATTGGAGTACCCCATGAAAGTTTTCTACGACAAAGACTGTGACCTGAGCCTGATCAAGGGCAAGACCGTGGCCATCCTCGGCTATGGCTCGCAAGGCCACGCCCACGCGCAAAACCTGAACGACAGCGGCGTGAAAGTCGTGGTCGGTCTGCGCAAAGGTGGTGCCTCCTGGGACAAGGTCGGCAAGGCCGGCCTGACCGTGATGGAAGTTGACGAGGCCGTGAAAGCCGCTGACGTGGTCATGATCCTGTTGCCCGACGAGAACATCGCTTCGGTCTACAACAACAACGTGGCGCCAAACATCAAGCAAGGCGCCTCGCTGGCCTTCGCTCACGGCTTCAACGTGCATTACAACCAGGTCGTGCCACGCGCCGATCTGGATGTGTGGATGGTCGCTCCAAAGGCACCAGGCCACACCGTGCGCAACACCTACGCCCAAGGCGGCGGCGTGCCCCACCTCGTGGCTGTGCACCAGGACAAGAGCGGCAAAGCCCGCGAATTGGCCCTGAGCTACGCCATGGCCAACGGTGGCGGCAAGGCCGGCATCATCGAAACCAACTTCAAAGAAGAGACCGAAACCGACTTGTTCGGTGAGCAGGCCGTGTTGTGCGGTGGCGCCGTGGAACTGGTGAAAATGGGCTTCGAGACGCTGGTGGAAGCTGGCTATGCGCCCGAGATGGCTTACTTCGAGTGCCTGCACGAGTTGAAGCTGATCGTTGACCTGATCTATGAAGGCGGCATCGCCAACATGAACTACTCGATTTCGAACAACGCCGAGTTCGGTGAGTACGTGACCGGGCCAGAAGTGATCAACGCCGAAAGCCGTGAAGCCATGCGCAACGCTCTGAAGCGCATCCAGAACGGCGATTACGCCAAGATGTTCATTCAGGAAGGTCAGCTGAACTACCCAAGCATGACCGCCCGCCGCCGCAATACCGCCGATCACCAGATCGAAGTCGTGGGTGGCAAATTGCGCGCCATGATGCCCTGGATCGCCAAGAACAAGCTGGTTGACCAGACCCGCAACTGATGTTGCCATCTGGGGGTTGCCGCAACTGCGGCGGTGCCCAGGCTGGAGATGTCAAAGGCCACTTCGGTGGCCTTTGTTTTTGGAGGCGAGACGTTTCGGTGACTTACACTGAAACCAATGTAAAAATGTCTGAACGCGACATTGGTCGCAGCTTGGCGCGGCCTACTCTAGAGAACCCTGCATGCAAGAAGACGATTCCCTGAATTCAACCGCTCCCGAAGCGCGCAAGCGCCGCAAGGGCATCTATATGGTGCCCAACATGATCACGCTGGCCGCGCTGTTCGGTGGCTTTTACGCCATCGTGATGGCAATGAATGGGCGTTTCGAATTGGCCACGGTGGCCATTTTCGTGGCCATGGTGCTCGACAGTCTGGACGGCCGTGTGGCGCGCATGACCAATACGCAAAGCGCGTTTGGCGAGCAGATGGATTCGCTCTCTGACATGGTTTCGTTTGGTGCGGCGCCTGCATTGGTGGCGTATATCTGGACGCTCAATGGTCTGGGGCGTTGGGGCTGGATCGCGGCCTTCGTGTATTGCGCCTGCGCTGCGCTGCGCCTGGCCCGCTTCAACGTCAACACCGGTGTGGTGGACAAGCGTTACTTTCAGGGCTTGCCTTCGCCGGCGGCTGCGGCCATTGTGGCGGGCTTCATCTGGTTGGCTACCGATGCCGGCTTGTCACCCGCTTCGATGCGCTGGGTGATGTTTGGCATCACACTGTTCGCCGGCTTGACCATGGTGACCAACGTGCCTTTTTACAGCTTCAAGGACCTGAGCCTGAAACGCAGCGTACCGTTTGCGACCATCGTGTTGGTGGCCTTGGGCATTGCCGCCATCAACATCGATCCGCCGACTGTGTTGTTTGGCCTGTTCATCCTGTACGGTTTGTCGGGCTACGCAGTGCTCATCTGGCGCAAGGCCAAGGGCCGCCCATCGAGCCTGATCAGCACCTCCACCGACGAGCCCGAAGAGCGCGGGCTGCACGAATAGCGCCAGCACATCACAGCCATTGATGCCTTGCATCGTTGTCCCATGACCTTTGTGATACATTGCTTTCCATGAAACAAATGCCGTTCTCGCTACTACTGGGTGTCCTTCACGGGCAGACTTGGTAACGCGCGAGCGCATTTCCACAACGGCCCGTTTGCACTTGCAGCGGGCCGTTTTGTTTTGCGCTGCAGGTTTTCTGAAACCTACAGGGTGTCCTCCATGTTGATTCGACCGGCTCTCAAATACCCCCCTTTCAAACCCGTTGGGCTCACCGACCGCACCTGGCCCGATGCGATCCTGGCGCGTGCGCCTGTCTGGCTGAGCACCGATCTGCGCGATGGCAACCAGGCCTTGATCGAACCCATGGACGCGCAACGCAAGCTGCGCATGTTTGACCTGTTGGTGCGCATCGGTTTCAAGCAAATCGAAGTGGGCTTTCCGGCCGCCTCGCAGGTGGAATACGACTTCGTGCGCAAGCTGATCGATGAAAACCGGATTCCCGATGACGTGACGATTCAGGTCATGACGCCAGCGCGCGAAGAACTGATCGAGCGCACCATTGAAGCCCTGCGCGGCGCGCCTCGCGCCATCGTGCACGTGTACAACGCGGTGGCGCCGGTGTGGCGCGAGGTGGTGTTTGGCATGTCCGTGCCCGAGGTGATGGCTTTGGTGCAGCGCAGCGTGCAGCAGGTCCAACGCCTGACCGATGCACAACCGGGGACCGAGTGGACCCTGCAGTATTCGCCAGAGACCTTTTCGATGGCGGAGCTGGAGGTTTCCTTGCAAGCTTGCGAGACGGCGATCGCCGCCTGGGGGGTGGGCAGGACCATCATTTTGAACTTGCCGACGACGGTCGAGAATGCGACCCCCAATGTGTTTGCGGACCAGATCGAATGGATGGTTCGCCGTTTCAAGGATCGGCCAGAGGTGGTGCTTTCGGTACACCCTCACAACGACCGCGGCACGGGAACGGCCAGTGCCGAGTTGGCGCTGATGGCGGGTGCCCACCGGGTCGAGGGCTGCCTCTTCGGCAACGGCGAACGCACCGGCAATCTTGATTTGGTCAACGTTGCGCTCAACCTCTATGTGCAGGGCGTGTCGCCGGGTTTGGACTTCTCCGACATCGATGCCATTCGGACCGAGGTGGAGCATTGCAACCAGTTGCCGGTGCACCCTCGGCATCCTTACGCGGGCGATCTGGTTTACACCTCGTTTTCGGGTTCGCACCAGGATGCCATCAAGAAGGGTTTTGCGGCGCGCCAGGAAGGTGATGCCTGGCGCATTCCTTACCTGCCCCTCGACCCCAAAGACCTGGGGTGCAATTACGAAGCGGTGATCCGCGTGAACAGCCAGTCGGGCAAGGGCGGTATTTCGTATCTGCTGGAGAGCGAGTACGGTCTGGAGTTGCCTCGGCGCTTGCAAATCGAGTTCAGCCAGGTGGTTCAACGCGTGATGGACACCGAAGGCAAAGAGTTGACCGCTCCGTTGCTTTGGACCTTGTTTGAACGCGAATACGGCCTGGGCAGCATCGAAGCTTTGGCCCAGAACATCCAGACGGGTGAAGACAAAACCACGCGGATCGAGGCCGATTTCCAGGTCAAGGGTCGGCGCGTGGCGATTGCGGGCGAGGGCGATGGGCCCATCGACGCTTTTGTTCAAGGGCTGAACACCGCGATGGACTGCGCCATTCGGGTGCTTGATTACCATGAACATGCTTTGGGGTCGGGCGCCGATGCGCGCGCCGTGGCCTATTTCGAGTTGCGCGTCGATGACCGGACGGTCTTTGGCGTGGGCATGGACGCCAGTATCGTGACCGCTTCACTGAAAGCGATTGTGTCGGGCGTGCAGCGTGCAAAATCGGTGGTCGCCCTGGAATCGGCTGACTGCACAGAATAAGGAGCTTTTTAATGACCGACAAACTCATCATTTTTGACACCACCTTGCGTGACGGCGAGCAATCGCCCGGCGCCTCCATGACCAAAGACGAGAAGCTGCGCATCGCGCGCCAGCTGGAGCGCATGCGGGTGGACGTGATCGAGGCGGGTTTTCCTGCCAGCTCGAATGGCGACTTTGAATGCGTTCAGGCGATTGCCAACGCGATCAAGGACTCCACCGTCTGCGGTCTGGCCCGGGCCAACGACCGCGACATTTCGCGCGCAGCCGAGGCACTCAAAGGCGCCAACCGCGCGCGCATTCACACCTTCATCGCCACCAGCCCGCTGCACATGGAGAAGAAGCTGCGCATGACGCCTGATGAGGTGTTCGAGCAGGCCAAACAGTCGGTGCGCTTTGCCCGCAACCTGGTTGACGATATCGAGTTCAGCCCGGAAGATGGTTATCGCAGCGACATGGATTTCCTCTGTCGCGTGCTCGAAGCGGTGATCAAGGAAGGCGCGACCACGCTGAACATTCCCGACACTGTGGGCTACGCCATCCCCGAGTTGTACGGCGACTTCATCCGCACCTTGCGTGAGCGCATTCCCAATTCCGACAAGGCCATCTGGTCGGTGCATTGCCACAACGATCTGGGCATGGCCGTGGCCAACTCCCTTGCCGGCGTGAAGATTGGCGGCGCGCGCCAGGTGGAATGCACCATTAACGGCCTGGGTGAGCGGGCAGGCAACTGCGCACTGGAAGAGATCGTGATGGCGGTTCGCACACGGCGCGATTATTTCCAGCTCGACATCGGTGTGGACGCCACGCAAATCGTACCGGCCAGCCGCATGGTCAGCCAGACCACCGGTTTCGTGGTGCAGCCCAACAAGGCGGTTGTTGGTGCGAATGCGTTTGCGCACGCCAGCGGTATTCACCAGGACGGCGTGCTCAAGGCCCGCGACACCTACGAAATCATGCGGGCCGAAGACGTGGGTTGGTCTGCCAACAAAATCGTCTTGGGCAAGTTGAGTGGACGCAATGCGTTCAAGCAGCGCTTGCAGGATCTTGGGGTCGAGATGGAGTCAGAAAGCGAAATCAACACCGCTTTCGCCGCGTTTAAGGAACTGGCCGATCGAAAGAGCGAGATCTTTGATGAGGACATCCTGGCCCTGTGCAGCGACGAAAGCGTCACGGCGGAGAAGGAGCAATATGGCCTGGTCTCGCTCTCACAGCGCTCGGAGACTGGCGAGCGCCCGCACGCTGAAGTGGTGTTCACCATTGCCGGCAAAGAGTACCAATCGGCGGCCGAAGGCAATGGTCCCGTTGACGCTTCGCTCAAGGCCATTGAAGCCCACGTCAAGAGTGGTGCGGAAATGATGTTGTATTCGGTCAATGCGATCACGAGCGGTTCGACCGAAAGTCAGGGCGAAGTCACCGTGCGTTTGCAGCACAGTGGGCGCATTGTCAACGGTGTGGGCGCAGATCCAGACATCGTTGTGGCCTCGGCCAAGGCCTACCTGAGCGCGCTCAACAAATTGCAGAGCAAGGTAGATCGGGTCGCTGCACAAGGGTAACTTCAATAAAATCAACTACTTGCAGCGACTTGTAACAATTGGCGCTGAAAAATGATGCCAAAAGTAGCATCTTTTCGACCGATCAATTAACAAGTCGCTGCAAGCGTTTGATATTGCTAGTTTTTTTGACATCCCCTATACTCCGGCAAAGACCCTTGTTGACGGCTGGAGCGGCGTATGAAACTTTTTGCAATCAAAACACCTATATCGTTGCAATGGGCTGTTGGCTCGTTGTTGGCCGCAGCGCTGGTTTGGCCCATGGCTGCCCAGGCAGCGAAGGGCAAGGTGGCCCCCGCCAAGACCGCTGCGGGCAAGTCTGCTGAGCGGAAAAAGAACGCTACCGCGAAAAAGAGCGTCGCCGCCAAGAAGGCTGTTGGAACTGCCCGCAGCAAGTCCTCCAAACGGGACCTCGTGGCCAAGACCAGTCAGAAAAAGTCCACCCGACTGAGCCGTGCCGAGGAGCGCAAGCAACAGCGACTGGCTCGCGGCAGCGCGTCGCCTGCCAAGACACGGGTGGCAAAAGGCAGTAAAAGCCGCACGGTTGTCGCCTCGAGCAGGGCCAAATCGGCATTTGTGCGTGTGTCTATGTCGCCACGTGTTTCCACGGGGGAGCGTCTGGGCCTGCGAAACTCCGACGATGCGCTGGATTTGAATTCCAGCGTGGCCCTGGTTGTGGATCAGCTCACCGGAGAGGTGTTGTTCAGCAAGAATGACGCCGCCGTGTTGCCCATTGCTTCGTTGACGAAATTGATGACAGGGCTGGTGTTGGCTGATGCGAATTTGCCAATGGACGAGATGATCACCATCACCAGTGATGATGTGGATACCGTCAAGAACAGCCGCTCACGTTTGGCCGTCGGCACGACAGCCAGTCGCGGTGAGATGATGCATTTGGCTTTGATGTCCAGTGAGAACCGTGCAGCCCACGCACTGGGCCGCACCTATCCAGGCGGCTTGACCCATTTCATTCGCTTGATGAATGCCAAGGCCCGCGACCTGGGTATGAACGACACGCGTTACGTTGATCCGACCGGATTGATGAGCCAAAATCAGTCCAGCGCACGTGATTTGGCAACGCTGGTCAGCGCTGCCTATCAGCGCCCGATTCTGCGCGATCTCTCGACATCACCCAGCCATGAGCTGGACTTGGGCAACCGCACCTTGCAATACAACAATTCCAACCGTTTGATCCGCAACCCTGAGTGGGACATTGGTTTGCAGAAAACAGGCTATATCTCCGAGGCTGGTCGGTGCCTGGTGATGCAGGCCAATGTGGCTGGGCGCCAGTTGATCATGGTGTTCCTGGATGCCTCAGGGCGCTCCGGTCGAGCTCAGGATGCAGAGCGCGTACGCCATTGGGTGGAGGCCCAGGGCTACCGCCGCAGTGCTGCCCGCCCTCAGGGTTAAGCCAAGGCTTGCATTCTTCAGCAATAAAAATGGCCCTTCAGGGGCCATTTTTATTGCCATCAACCCGTGCTTACCGGTAGGTTGCTGCTGGGGATGGTTTGGGACATCCCAGCGCTGCAGAAATATCAGCGGCCGTGGCTCGGAGCTTGGGCACCCAGTTTTCGTCGATTCGGTCTGCAGGTGCCGAAATGGAAAGGCCGGCCACCAGCTTGTTTTGATCGTCGTATATACCGGCGGCCATGCAGCGCACGCCCATTTCGAGTTCTTCGTTATCGCGCGCCATTCCGACCTGACGGCACTGTTGCAGTTCACGCTCCAGCGTGGCGAGTTGGGTCAGGCTGTTGCGGGTATTGCCCAACAGGCCCGTTCGCGTGGCATAGGCACGAACCTTGGCACCTTCATCAGCGGCCAGAAAGAGCTTTCCCACCGAAGTGAGGTGCAAGGGGGCTCGTCCACCTATGGCGCGCACCACCTGCATGCCAGAGCGTTCGCTGTAGGCGCGTTCGACATACACGATTTCATCCCCTTGGCGAACACTCAGGTTCACGGGTTGTTGAATGAGTTTGTGCAATTCCCGCATGGGTGACAGCGCGGCATCCCGCACGCTCAAGCGGGCTTTGACCAAGTTGCCCAGTTCCAGCAAGCGCATGCCCAGTCGGTAGCTGCCAGCTTCAGGCCGGTCGACAAAGCGACCAATGGTCAGATCATTGAGAATTCGGTGAGCGGTGGAGGGGTGTAACCCGGTTTTCTCGGCAATGTCTTTGAGCGACACCGGATCCTCGCGGGACGACAGAACTTCAAGCAAGTTGAACATGCGTTCGATTACCTGGACGGTCGGGGTGCTTGGCTGTAGGTCGGAGCGTTTGGTCATGTGGGCATTGGTTTGCCAGAATTTTACAAGATGAAATTGCCGAGGTGCCGTCTATCGCGGTCACCGGTCACCGACCAGCGTCCATACGCCGTTGCGCAGCATCTCACAGGGCCTGAACCGATCTTTGTAGCGCATTTTGGGACTTTGCTCGATCCAGTAGCCAAGGTACATATGAGGCAGGCCGAGTATGCGGGCTTGTTCAATCTGCCACAACACACTGTAAGTGCCGTAGCTGGCGGTGGACTCGGGTTCATAGAAGGTATACACCGCTGAGATGCCGTCGTTGATGACGTCGACGATAGACACCATCTTGAGCGACGCAGGCTGTTCATCAGTGGCGGGTGCCCAGAACTCTATGAGCCGAGAATTGACGCGGCTTTGAAGCAAAAACTGGGTGTACTGGTCGATGCTGTCTTGGTCCATTCCCCCACCGGCGTGCCGACTGTTCTGGTAGCGCAAATAGAGCTGGTAGTGCTCCGGAACAAAACACAGATTGAGCACCCTCGTTTCAAGATGCGCATGCTCTTTCAGGCAACGGCGTTGGCTTCGATTGGGCCGAAAACTGGCGACAGGCACTCGGAGAGGCGTGCAAGCTTGGCAGCCGTCACAACTTGGGCGGTAAGTGAACATGCCGCTGCGTCGAAATCCGCGGGTAACCAGATCGGAGTAGGCATCGTTGTGGATCAGGTGGCTGGGTGTTGCCACTTGTGAGCGCGCCTGGTGGCCAGCTAAGTAGCTACAGGGGTAGGGGGCTGTTGCATAGAACTGCAACGCCTGAAGCGGTAGTTCTTTGAGATGCGTCACGCTCAAAAACCGTCGTCTGAAAGGAAGTGATTCCAGTATACGGGGTCGAAACGCCAAACTGGCGCGGTTTGGGATATGAGCACGCGGACCTCATCGCAGAAAGCAGTGCGTGGCATTGTTTCACTGCCCAAAGTGGCCATGTGGGCCGTGTTTTGCTGACAATCGATCATCGGTAGCTGGTGAGCCTGGGCGAAAGCGACCAAACCCGTCAGAGCCAGTTTGGATGCATCGCTGCGGTGGCTAAACATGGATTCACCGAACACCATGCCTCCGACATTGACTGTGTAAAGACCACCTGCCAACTCGCCATCGATCCAGGTTTCGATGCTGTGTGCGTGCCCCGCCCGGTGCAGAGCTGTATAGGCCGACACCATATCGGGGACGATCCATGTGCCGTCCTGGTCTTTGCGAGGGGTTCGGGCACACGCTTGAATCACACGCTCAAAGTCGTGATCAATCCTTATATCCAGCCGCTCCGCCAAAAGCAGGTGGCGCAGGGTCTTGCGCAGCGAACGATGCAGTTTGAACGCCTTTGGCCGCAACACCGTGCGGGGGTCGGGGCTCCACCAGAGAATGGGCTGACCCGCGCTGAACCAGGGAAAGATGCCGTGGCTGTAGGCTTCAACAAGCGTGGTGACGGCGAGGTCGCGCCCTGCGGCCACCAATCCAGGTGCAGGATCGTCGTCTGACCATGCAATGCCCACTGGCGGAAATGCGTCGCCTGAATCCAGCCAAGGTAGATAGGGGAGATGGTTTGTGCTGCTCACAGTGAGATTGTGGCGCAGTCCGGATGTCATTGCGAAGACGAGAAATATCTGTGAACAGGCCAGTCTCGGCTACATGTGGCAATACAAGGCCTGGCGCAACCCAGGGTGGGGCCGTTCTTCGGTAATTTGAGCCGCCCAGCTCTGCCTCATGCGTTTTGGCCGGCCAGTTGGCGCATGCCCACCGCTGCGAGCAAAACACCCACGGCATCGGCCAGCCAATCAAGCCAGTCGCCGGTGCGCCATCCACTGATCGATTGCGCGACTTCGATGGCGACACCGAACAGCAGCAGCCCCATGCACACCCGCGAAAAATGACGAGGATAGGCCATCAGGCCAAGTACACACAGGAAGAAAAACCCCGCGGCATGTTGCGCCTTGTCCCATACATCCAATGTGACGGCGGGAAGCTCCGATACCGGAACCAGTGAAAGTGTCGCTACAGCAGCGCATGCGAACCAGAAAGCGGCAGCAAAGGCACGGTGCAGGATGGCGTTGTTCACTGGTGGCAGGTGGACGGGTTGATCCACGCAGTTGGCCGCTACTTGGAAACAAAAAAGGCCTTCCGAAGAAGACCTTTTTGCTTGGATTTGATGGCTCCCCGACCTGGACTCGAACCAGGGACCTGCGGATTAACAGACAAATTAGGGGCCTAAAGGACTAAAAGCCACATTGTCCAAGTACTAACAAAATCAATCACTTACGCGAATTCAACCGAACTCGAGCGCAGCCGACCGAACCTCTCCGAAGCCCCATGCGCTGACAACTGCGCTGACAAATGGAGACCTGCGGATGTGAGGATTGTAGTGTCATTTGAATGCTCAAAAAAGCGAGATCCGCCCGCTCTTCGATTGGCTGGAAGTGCTTTGGGTTTTCATGGATCTGGGTCCTGATTAGGGAGGCCTTGGTGAGGCATCGGGGCCGGGCAAGCCTGTCTCGCCTTGAATGACCTCGACCGGCTCGGGCTCATGCTGGAGCACTGCGGCAATTCATCCACGCCGTGTGAATGACTGGTGAGCAGCGATTGCTGCCGCTGGGAGCTACCTCGCGTACTCACGCTGACTTCCACGAAGCGGCCACTAGGTACCACGATCTGCGGTGGCCTGAATGGCAGCTGTACAAGGTACTGCGGTCATAGGGTTCCCGGGAGCAGACTGGCGCCGAGGGATTCTACAATCGCGCTCGTAGGCACGGCCATATCTCGACCAGCTGAGCCCTATGGACTTCGGGCAACTTCGAACTGGAAGTTCAAAATTGTCTAGAGATGCGAGTGAAGTGCAGTAGGCGTACTCAGCGGAGCGTCGAATTGGACCAAGCAATCGGCGCCCCGAGCAGCGACCGGCTTGGTGCAAGCGAAGTGGTTCAGGCTGGACCTGCTCAGAAATAGGATCGGGCAAGAAACTCTTTGATTTCCGACCAAGTAGGCGTCGAACGCACGAAAGCAGCTCCGAGCAGCCACTGCTCCAGGATCTGCTTCCAATCCAGGGGCAGGGACTTCGGCTTGACCGGTGGAATCTCGAACGCGATTTCGGTAAAACCTACGATTGCCGTCACCGCGCTTCTTCCTCGCCGCTGTCAACCAACCGCGACGTTCGCACACTGCAGCAGCTTGTGGCTGTTTGCTGCGGCAGCTTGCTCTGCTTATCCCTCTAGAATGCGACCAGAGGAAACAATGAGAAAACGCCGTTCATGACGCCAGAGGCCCGTGCCCGCCACATCATTTATGCGCTGCTCGCCGCAGCCATTTGGTACGTCTGCGATATAGCAGAGGCCAAAGATGACGCCGTGAAAGGCGTCGCCACCCGCGAGTACCCCCTCAATCCCGGCCATAGCTTCACTGACTACTTTGGCTATGCCACCGCCATTGCATTTGGTGTAACGCTATTGAAGCTTCACGAACGTCAATAGGTATGTCGAAGCTGCATATTGTTGGTACTACTTTGTCTGATAAAGCGAAGTCTTCGGATGGCGATGTCGCAGATGCGTTTGGGCGCTCTGCCTTCAACCGCTACTACTATTCTGCGTATTTAGAGGTGAGGGACTTGTTGGTCCGGTTCGATTCGAATTGGGATGTCTCACACGCTGACGCCCCAAACCTAGTAGAAAAGTCGTTGCCTGAAGTTGTTCGTCGTGAATTGAAACGGCAAGAGAAGATCAGTGCTATTTCTCGTGCTCAAAGCCAGCGTATAAGCAGCGGGGTCGCAAGCGCTGGATCGGCCATTGCAGAAGTGCTCCGTATCGCATACAAGGTACGTGTGATCTCTGACTATCGACCGGAAGAGCTAGTAACTTTCGAAAGTGCAACCTTCCATCTAGATTCGCACACAGAAGGTGAGGCACGCGCGTGGCTCAGCTTCGTAGAGGCCCAAAAGGGCCGCATTTTGAGATTTGGGAAGGAGCTTGGTCTTGTCTGAAAGCGCTGAGGGCATCCAAGCCTTTCTTAATGCCCGAAAGGCAGACTACGTCACAGCCGTGCGTGTGGTCAGGGAGACAAATACAGCGATTCTCGACGTTTCTCGGGAGAAGGTTGGTAAAACTGCATCGAGGGGAATGACATCAAAGCGCCAGCTAGCGCACTTGTCCTCGATGATTACCAAGGAGCTTGGGCTTTCTGTGGTGATTGCGCTTCGAAGCGGGAGGGTACTGACCGATATAGAAGCGGGGCTACGCGCCACGCTGGAGCGGCGCCACCCAAATGAAATATCAGAACTTGTCGTGTCATTTCCGACAACGGATCGGGCGGAGGTTTTGCTGCGAACGACAGAGAATGTTGATGTAGCGCGAGCCAGCGCAGTCCGGACAGCAGTCGAGGAGTTCCTGCGCGATGCTAACTTCTCAGAGGTTCGTATTGAAGTGCTTGAGTCGGACCTTCCAATGCCAAACTTAATGGTCATTCTTAAGACCCTCAAGGTCTGTGCGCCTGCAAACCTAGACCAGTTGTCCTTATTCCTCAGGAAGAGTGGTTTCCAGTGTCCAGATGTTCGCTGGCTTTCCGCCAAGCTGGACATAGCGCGCAAACGCGACTGGGTTGTGCGCTTTTCTACAGGACTTTACGGATTGACCACCAAGGGCTTGACTGCTGTGCCGGTGTCGAGGCGCCGAAACAGCTCAGACATAGATCGAATCCTTGCACTAGGAAGGAGAAGGACGTGGTAGATTTGTCATCGGTGGTGGCACCATCGCGCGAGTGTGTATCACACTCATCAGCGAAGACCATCGACAGAAAGAAGCCTGCCGAAAGGCGGGCGCTCCTTCGAATCACCCGCCTTTCGGCAGGCTTCATTTACGAAGGCTACTCAGCCTTGCTCTTCCGGTGAAGGCGCCACCACCACCTCTATTTGTCTCTTTCGCTTCTTTGGACGAAGCGCTTGAGGCCATGCCTGAGCGCTTTCGCGAGGGTATTCAACAGGTGATGCAGCCGCTTGTGGAACGCGGCTTGCCGCCAGCACTTTCCGTCGGAGTAGTTGCCACCCTGTTCGGTTTGAGCATTCCGTTTATCCGTGCAATTTCGTTGAATCCGGGGAAGTACTACCGAGAGTTCACGATTCGCAAGGGGAAGAAGGATCGCAGGATCAGTGCACCCAAAGTGGCGTTGAAGTTGTTGCAATCATGGATCGGGACGCATTTGTCTCATTCGGTCAAATTGGATGACTGCGTCTTCGGGTTCGTACCTGGACGCAATGGTGTGATCGAAGCCGCTCGTAGGCACAGTGAGGCGAGATGGGTGTACTCACTTGACCTGCGCGACTTTTTTCCAAGCGTCAAAATTGATCGCGTTGAGAGCGCTTTGGTTGAACTCGGGTACTCAATCAACAGCGCTTCGTTTATTGCTACTCTTTGCACGTTGAATCAGGCGCTGCCTCAAGGATCACCTGCAAGTCCTGTTTTGTCCAATTTGGTCTTTGCCAACACCGACAAAGCATTAGTGCAGATTGCGACCGAAGAAGGGGTCAGGTACACGCGTTACGCCGATGACCTTGTGTTCTCTGGACAGGGGATCGTGCCGCCTCTTCTGCAGGATCGAGTGTGCGCCTGCTTGGTTGATCATGGCTGGGAGATCGCCCCTGAAAAAGAGAGCTTGGTGGAACTACCCAAGAGATTGAAAGTACATGGCTTGTTGGTTCATGGCGTGACTCCTCGCTTAACGAAGGGGTACCGCAACCGGATAAGAGCCTATCGACACCTTTTCGCCGCTGAAAAAATACAACCTGCTGACCTGGACAAAGTTAAGGGGCACCTCTCGTATGCATTGCAGGTAGAAAAGGTACCTCAATGAGAAAAGTTGGAAACTTGGGCTTCTGCCGGGTTCAAAGATACCGTATTTAGGTGGAGCATGAAACTGGCAGCAGCCCAGGCACCGACGTGGTCGAGGAGGTTTGACCTGCTTCCAGATGTCAGGCTTGAATTAGTTCAAGGATGGGGCGAGAACTCGCCAGCAGTTGAGTCTTCAAGAACACCAGGGAGGTCTCTTGGGAAAAAAGTCGAGAGAGAAGAGAGAGCGCCGACTTGCTGAAAGTAAAGGAGCTCCTGATTTTCTACTCCGCCAGAAGATGAGCTGGCACGACCAGTTTGGCGAAAGCCAACAGCTGAAAGACGCCTTCCTTGTCCAAGTGAGGCAGACCCGCGCCCTCCTCCGCCAGTACGACGCCGCAGACGTAGCGCTTGCGATTGGCGTGTCCGAGCTCTGGCCGGCGAATGCAGGCAGTCACGTCAAACATGCGTTCGCCTGGTGCGTATTCTTGGACACGCCGCTCGAAGGCCGAGGCGGTAGAAGAATCGAAAGCTATGCCGACTTCCAACGGTTCGTCGAGGCTCTTTATGTAATCTGGCCTCACTTTCCTACGCTTGAAGATTTCTCTCCTGAGGCGGATTGGGGGCAGACCAAGGTAGACCTCGGCGGCCGATTTGTACCGGTCTTCTACGGCAGTAGTATCGAGCGAGTGCCGGACTTCATTGAGGCTTTTCGAATCACCTACGCTGATGTGCCCGACGCCCTGGCTCAGATGGACTTGGTCGTCACACTGCAGGCACAAATCATTGAAGCCATTCCTCACCTAGCACAGTCCCTTGTCGTCGATGCGGACAGTGGGCACATAGAGCTTCCCCCAGAAGATTTCTGGCTCTCGTGTAAGGGCTTGCTGCAGAACATCGGTCACCAGAGCACTGTCTGGCGCCAGCGTGCAGTACCCTCTCTCGATGGGGTGGTCGGTGGCTACAAGGCGCCGCTGACGTGGGACTCGTTCGGCAACGCAGCATCCACTGGCGAGGCTGTTCCCTTCTTGGGCGTCAACGTTACTGGGACCTGGTACCCAATAGCTTTACGAAGTGCTCCGGGAACCGTCGTCGATCACTGGGCAAAGAAAAGAGTCTCGGTTAGCTCACAGGTACACCAGAGGTTGAGCCTGTTTGTCTTCGAGCGCTTTGACGGCACGCTACCAGGACCATTGATGTTGACTCTCGACAGCGAGGTTTGCAGAGAGTTTCTCATCAGCAGCGTGACCTCCGCGGCGACAGGTGTGTATCTTGTTTGCGCTTGCGATCATGAACAGTTCGACAAGCAGTCGGCGCTCGCAGCCGCTGTTCTTGCCAAGGCACGGAAGGCAAAGAACATTCGCTTCAAGATCGTTGGAGGTCCAGAGGTTCTGCTTTCAGAAGACGGCATCAATGGCCCTTCAGCCGATGAGCTCCACATCATCCTCGCGCCTACTCTAGCGGCCACTTCCGTCGGGTTTCTCAACGTTCCTGACAAGCCGTTACGAGTTCTGGCGCTTGCGGATCTCATCACAATATTCGACAGCCTCGAGAATCTGAAGGATCTGGAGCGCTATTGGGATTTTTGCGATCAACAGCGGTCGGCCCTGAATCTCTTTTCCACCGGCCCTGCCGATCTATTCGCTGCATTCAAAGACGCCGACGAGGTGTTGGTTGATGGCGCCATCGAGCCCACGATGATCAGCCTCGACCCGAGTTGGGGAACCTCATGGAGGTTCAAGGCGCTCGCTGAGTTCTGGTCGATGGCTCCTCGCACCTTTCCCGATAGCACATCTGCTTGGCGATTGAGCGAAGGGACCGAGGGCGTCATCGAGATGAGCTCGCGCGGCCGGAAGGTCATCGCCTACTCCACTCTCGTCGGCAATTGCACCGTCCAAGCCTTGCTCGAGGTCAAGGACGATCTAGCCCGAGAAGACGGACGCATGGTCGACCTTTTCATCCAGATCCTCGCTGATTGCACTTTCAGGTGCCGTGGGCTGCTGGCTGCTGTACCGCTGTTCCAGTTGAACCATGTTCTGTTTGTCTGCAGGCGCAGCGAGTCCAGCACTATCATCGGAGATGACGAAGGTACCTCTGAAACGGCTAGAAATGCTGGCCCGGTCGTAACTACCGCCAAAGGAAGCTGCGGCAGCACTGCAGTCGTTCACCTTGACATCGATGTTCGTGCTGTGCTCCGAGGCTTGACCGACGCTACAGACGGGAGTTTCGAGGTGCAGTGCCTTGCGGAGACGATTCTCAAAAGCCACGAAGCCCTCGATATGTCGCTGCCGCAGGGACTTGAGGCCGCGGTCCTTTCAATGTCGGGTGAGCTGGCCCGATATACGCTGCGGGTTGGCACTCGACGTGTCGACGTTCCGGAACACCCCTTGGTGATTGTTCCAAGAGTGTCGGACTACAAGGTGGCTCGCAAGCAACTCGCTGAAGTGATCCGAGACCTGGGCTTGGCACCTGGCAGATACTCGCTGTCAGAGGCCAAAGAGAAAATTGACCTGGCTAGGGCCCAATTCAGACTTCGCCTTGAGGAACGGCTCGCTCGGCTTGACCGCCTGCAGCTGATTCGAGCCTGCATCGAACAGCACGATGCGCTTCTGGCAACTGAGCGAGGCAGGATTGAAAGAGCGCGCCAAAGCCTGTCTCACGAGGTGGACTACGACCGAGTTGACGCTATTGAGGACGCGCGCAGGAAATACGGAACTGTAGCTCGTCACTATCGATATCTATTGGAGAAGGCCGTCAGCTGCCAGGTATCTGGACCCAGCGAAGTCACTCCAAATGTCCTGTGCGAACTGGTCGGCAAAGTTGACTGGCTCATGACGCTTGCAGGCGCTAGCGACGTCCTCCATAACGGTATCGATGTTGCAGGCGTCCCCATCAACGATTCGTTCATCCCAGAGGTCTTCTACTCCGACGGCTCCAACGACCGGGAGACTCGGTTCGCGCGTGAGTACGCCAAGACTCGACTTGGTCTGGGCGAAAACCGCGGGGACGCGGTCGAGGGAGAGTCGGAGGCCCTGTTGGAGTCAGCCGATTTCAACAACGCTTTTGAGACCGATCTTGGGTTCAATTTGTCTGACCTGTACACGTCCCTGTCCGTGCTTGCCCAAGCTCAGCATCGCGGCCTTGCCAAGGAGCTGTCGCTTTCCTACGGCGCCAGCCCGGACAAACTGGCAGAGAAACTTGCCTCCGAAATCAAGGACCTTGGACAGGAGAAGGCAGAGCGCATCGTTGCCTTCCTGACCCTCTCGGAGACCGGGCTGCTGCGACTTGCCGATCGGGACGTCCAAGAGGTGGAGGTGCCCTATTGGGAGCACAGCAAGCGTGTTCACCGATACGCCATTCGGCCATTGATACAGATCGGAGATGAGCTGCGTTGGGGGGCGGAGGCGGCGAGTCGCTGCATGTTCAATTGGATGTCGTCGGCACGTGATGGCTACCTGCCCGCCGACTTCGGTTGGCCCAACATCGAACTCGCTGTTCGGCAGGTGAAGGCCAGCATTGAAAAGCGGCTGGAGTTCCGCAGCGAGGAGATCTTCCGCCGGCATGCCCCGTTTGTCGCGCGGGGCATCGACTTCTACCGGAAGTTTCGAGCTGAAAAATTCGACGATGTTGGCGACTTCGACGTCCTCGCGTATTGGCCCGATCAAAACCTCTTGGTAGCGGTCGAGTGCAAGTACAACCAGCCAGCCTACACAATGAAGGACGGTCGCAGGATTCGCGACAAAATCTTTGGACGGAAGGAGGACGACAAGGGTCAGATTGGGAAGGTGCTCCGCAGAGGTGCCTTCTTGGAGCAGCACCGAACCCGGATGCTGGAGCTACTCGGATGGCCCAAGCCCGCCAACGTTCAAACTCGCTATGTCGAGCTCTACGTAAGCAGGGACATCTACTACTGGATGGTTCACCCTCCCTACCCTGTGCCGACCCACTTTGTGAGAGTTTCGACGTTGGATTCTTGGCTGAAGACTGAGCTCTTCAGGGTTGCAGGCCTGTCTTGATCTTGTCAAATCAAGCAATCCCATCGTACTCCTGACTGCAATGGCTGCTTCCATATGACTCGTCGATTCAAGTTGGCAACGCTAAAGGCCCTCGCACAGGCTCCAGCTGACAAAGCCGCGAGCTGGCTCGTCGGCGCGGAAGATTCGGTCGAGTTCCTCAAGGCGAATGCGCAGAGCGAAGAAATCGTCATCTACGCGAGTGGCCCTGCCATCCTGATACACGGCGTGCTCGCGCCCGCTCAGCAGGTGACGCCTGCGGACCAGGAAGACCTGATGCACAGCTTCGTCCAGACTGACGAGAGCTGGGTAATCCAGAAGAGCTACGGAGGGGGTGAAGGACACAAGGTCTATCTCGAGTCGCCGCTGAGGCACGCGGGCAAGTCGCTCTCTGGGGGCGAGAAGCTGATCTTCCGCCGATCGTTCGAAGGCGTGCAGAAGGGCGAGAGCCCAGTCGAGTTGAACCAGAAGCTGGTGCACGCGCTCGGCCTGCACTTCCTGCCCGAGCGCGATGCCTACAGCCGGCTCGATGAGCGCGGCGATATCGAAGACGTGATCCGTGTCCTGCGCGCCGAGATCGGAAACGGCCGCGAAAGCCTCACGGCCGTAACAATCCTCGCCAGAGATCTTTCGACGTACATGACGCTAGCGGACATGGCGCTGGTGTTCCTGTTCGACTTCACGCGCTTTGTCCCGGGCCGCTTCAACGGCTGGGGCGATCACGGCCGAATTGACCGAAGGGCTCCTGACCTCTTCTATCGCGGCGGTGGCATCGCCAACGCCAGCTACGTGAACGGCCGGATGATCGTCCGTTCCGCCATCCCGCTGCAGCAACTGGTCGACGAGTGGAAAGAAGAGTCGAACCCGACCAAGCGTGACTACGCCACTTTCAAGATCTTCGACCGCAAGAACGGTGTCGAGGTTGAAACGTCGTGCGCTCCCGAGTTCCTCTCCAATTACTTCCAGGAATCAGACCTTCCGTGGGAGATATCGCCGGCCTTCTTCCGGCCGGATGCTCTGCACCGCTTCAAGTCCGACCCCGAGAAGTACACCCTCGATGACCGCACGATCATCTGCCGCAATGCTTGGTATCTCAAGGGCTACGAAATCAACGAAGAGGGACAGGTGCACGTTTATGTCGGCGATCTCGCACGCCTGCCAATTGAAGAGCAGCGTTACTGGCAATCGTTCAACGAATGGCCGAAGGGCCCGATCTCGAAGCGCGCGTATGAAAACGACATCATGGGCGAGTTCAGCTCGGAGTACGACCCGCTCAGCCTACTGAAATACAAGATCGGAAAGCTCAACGACACGCCGCCTACATGGTGGCTGCCGCGGAGCCGCGAACATCTCGATGCCGCCCGTTACCCAGCAACCGATTCGACGTTTGAGTGGGCTAACGAGATCATGGCCCTTGACCAGTTGGTGGTCGAAGGGTTCCAGCTCAAGCCGCTGCGCAAGGTTCTCGAAGACAAGGGTGCAAAGGCGGAGACCAGTTGGGCGTCGCTGCGGGTTTTGGGCGCGATTCTGGTTGCCACCGGTCTGACCGAGGACCAGGCCAAGACCACGCTCACGCCGCTGTCAAGGCTGCACGGACTGCGGAGCACGCTCAGGGCTCACAGCTCGGTTGCTGAGAAGGACAAAGAGGAAAGGCTCGCCCGGTCCACCCACGGGACACTGCGCGCTCACTTCAAGTGGCTGGCCAGCGAGTGCGATAAGGCTTTCGACGCCGTACTACAGGCTCTTGATGCGGGAGATCTCAATCCCTGAAGGTCCGCGCGCCGCCGCTTCAAAGGCTAGCTACGACTCTACGAACAAGTGGGGGCATTTGGCACCTCCCGACTTCGGCCCCTTTCGGCGGACTCGCCGATTCAGAAACATCAGGCATATGTAGTTATGAACGATAAAAAACGGAAAGAAGCCGCTGCTTCCCTTTTGAAAGACATGGAGGCCACATCCGCCCGCATGCGCGACCTGATCGTCGCTATTCCTCCGCATGATTTGCTTGGCTACATCTACGCACAGCGCTTGATGAAAGCAATGGCAGACCAAAGCGCCGAGGAGCAATGCCAAGCGGACACCCCGGATGACCTGATTAACGAAATTCAGTTCTTGCTGGAATACGTGCACGCAGCTCTCGCGTCAGATGCAGCTCCTGCGGACATGACATTCGACGAAGCCAAGTGCGCAGAGCTATTTGAACTTGGCCGCAAACTGAGAGAGCAGGCTATGTTTTTCGCCATGGCTACGTCTGCTGATACCAAAAATGGAATCTTCGGTCCCGACACCGCCGACATTGAATTTCGCGCGAAATCCATATGGGTCGTGTTGCGCGGGTACCGCTACCAAGTTTTGGAAGGCGAGTTCTACCGCTACGTTCTGGCGCCTCACAACGATGTCCTCAAAGAAGTGTATGGCGTTGGTGCCGCCTTTATCGCGGAAGGCTTCCAGGCCATGGCCGACGCTACGCGTTCTGGGCATGCCGAAGCCACTATGGAGATGATGAAGCAGTTTGAGGCGGCTCAGGCCTTCTCTGTGGCGCAGGACAAGACTCAGGACGAGATTATGGAGGCATGGGTTGCAGCCAATGCGGAACAGGCAAAAGCCGCCGGACTGGCGATGGATGACATGTTTAGGGGCGGTATCGCCAACGTGAGCCGTCACACAAAGCTACCACCGACGCTGCTAGCTGACTTGGCCTACCAGCGAGGAGAAGAAACCGAGTTCTTCGCTACGGGCGATTTTGCGGGTACACCCTACCGAACACTCCCGGCCCGGAAGAAACCCCTAATCCAGCTTGGTTCAGATTACTACGCCGTCGATCCGTGTTTCGCCCGCGATGCGGGGTATCGTGCTCTTCTCTACAACTTGCTTCAGCGGAAACCGGACTACAAGAAGGCCTTTGAAGATCGTCAGAAGACGATGAGCGAAGCTGCCTTCGCCGACATTTTGGCCGCTCAACTTCCCGGTGCCACCGTTCTCCAGGAGATCTACTACAAAGACCCTACCAGTAAACAATGGTCCGAAAATGACACACTCATCCTGATTGATGACGTGCTGTTTTTGGTTGAGGCTAAGGCCGGTGCGGCCGCCACCATAGCATCGCCAGCGCTTGATTTCGGCCGCCACGCCCAATCCGTTCAGGACCTGGTGCTTAAAGCGTACAAGCAGTGTGAGCGCTTTTTCAATTACTTGAATTCGGCGGATGAAGTGTGCCTCTACCGCCTGGTGGGCGGCAAATTCGAAGAGTGCGGCCGTGTCCGCCGCTCAGACTATCGTCTGATGGTGCCGATTGGGCTGACGGTTGAGTCATTCTCGCCCTTTTCAGCGTACTGCAAGGAACTGCCGCAGGTTGAGCCGCTACTTGGAAGACATGCCTTCGTTTCGCTGTCCATTGATGACCTGTTTGTACTCAAGCGGATCTTACCCACACCCGGTGAGTTCGCCCATTACATGGAGGTACGGCAGGCCGTCGCGGGGATGCGTAAGGCTCATCTCTTCGACGAGTTAGATCACTTGGGCGCGTACCTGAAAAAGAACCGTTTCGATCAGGAGATTGCCGAGCAGCTGAAGGGCGACAAGTTGAACATGCTTATCTGGGATGGCATGAGCGACATCGTTGACAAGGCCTTCGAGGGTGAAGACTGGGAGACCAGGCCGTTTCCGACTCAGAACTTCCCTGAAGAGCTTCAGAAGTTGCTTGATGCTCTTGACGTAACCCGAGCGCATGGTTGGCTTTCGGCGGAGGGCCAGATCCGTGACTTGGGAGAGGATGGCCGGAAGAATCTGGCCAAGATGCTCTTCGACCTTCGCCAAACCCTTAACCAATATCCCGCCCGTTACTTTGTTCTGGCTGGGGACGGAAAGCCGCTCTTTGTCTGGCTGCAACAACACGGCCAGCAAATTGACTGGTCAAAGGTGAATGAAAAGGCCAGTGCAGCTTCGTTAGCCGTTGAGGGTTCTCATATGGTGGGCGTCGTTGCAGCAGTTAGTTCTGACGGAACCTATCACCAGGCGCAATCGTTCTCGGTTCGCGTACCAACAGAGCGAACGGAAGAAAACAGCTCAATCTACGAAGACGCCGCCCGAATGGCTCACCCAACGCGGGCAGTGAATCTCAAGCAACCGGAAAACGCCCCCCTTGGGAAGATCAAAAAGCTGGGCCGAAATGATCCGTGTCCGTGCGGTAGTGGTGCAAAATTCAAAAGGTGTCATGGCCGTTAGAAGCGCGCCGAAACTATCCAGTAGCGAGTCGCGACGAATTTCTCATGTGGGTCGCGAAGAGCCGGTCGCCTTGGCGGGTAGGACTCGCACGGCACCTCCTGCGACCCATCGCTGTTGAGTGGCCGCTGCCAAAGGTACAGCGGTCGGCCGCCTCGCAGGATGACGAATGGCAGGTTCTGGCGGCGGCTGTTATTGGGCCGCCAAACCTGGCCGGCTGCAGTCAGCCTTTCCCGGACACTGGAGGCAATCAGCCGGGTGCTGGCCGACCCGGGTTCTGATGTGCCAGAGCTGATCCGAGGCACCGTCCGCTTGCTGGTGGAAGAGGTGCGTTTGCTGGAGGCTCGCATTGCGCAGTTGGAGCGAGAGCTGGCTTAACGATAGGCGTCGATGTGATCGGAAGGCAATGGGCCGCTGCAGTTCTGCAGCGGCCCATGAATCAAGACTTCTCAGTGAAAGAACTGCGTGTGCGGGGCTTCTTCTGCGAGGGCGACAAGCTGCCCAAGCTCGTCGGAGCAGACGAGGCTTAAGGATACCTTTTCAACTGATGGTGTTTCCTTTTTAAGGTTGTCGTCGCAGAGCAATGCGAGACACAGCAGACTGATGTCCATGACGAAGTTCTGTATGTTGTCGACTGTGCCTGGAACGACTGAATCCAGGGCCGCTGGGTCAGTGAAAGCGATGAGGGCTCGGCTGCTTTGTTCTTGTGCCATGGAAATCGCCAGTGCATCGGCCTTGGCTGCCATCAATATCGCTTGTGTCGACTCACCGACCAGCGGCACTACAAAATGATGCAACCATTTCCCACAGCGAATGCTTATTCGAAGCACTTTCTGTCCGCCCAGTAGCTGCACCACTTTCGTGCTGGACTCAAGGTGTGCGCCTGCGGCAACTGCTTTGAGCCAGTCGTCTTGCGAATCTCCGCAGAGCGTCCAACGATTCAGCTCTGGGCGAAACGTGCCTTGGCGGGAGGTCACTTCGACAACCTCAGTTGGCGACATCAATCGCCCCGGTCGAAGTAACCCTTGTGCAATGGCCACATTGATGAGTGGGAACAACTTGCCTGCGACTAGCGCCTGCTCTATGGATTCTTTTGTAAACATGGGGTCCTCGGTAAACCGCACACAACGCGTGTGCGTGCTGCGTATAGGCACCTTCCAACAGCTCGGTCTCTGCTGGGTTTGCTTCGACGCGCTCGAGCTCGCTAAAGGCGCTGTGGTTTGCAACACCTCTTTCATCTCGTTCTGGGACCACAACGAGATGAAAATGTGGTCGCTCCTGATCAGGAGGTGACAGAAGTGTTGGGAGAATAAAAAAAGGGGGCTTACGCCCCCTTTTGAATCAACTTTCTTCGTCATGTCAGTACCTTGGATTGAACCAACCAAACTGCTGGCCTTTTCGCACCAATGGTTGAGGTCACCTCGAAAACGACTGGAGTGTCGTCCAGCACCGTCGTCGATGTCACCTCCGCCAAGTAGTTTCCTGGCCGCAGTGCAATGTGAAACACACTTTGCCCTTTCTTTGGTCGGGCTACGAGCTCAAAGGACGCCAGCAACCGACCGAGTACTGCGCGTACTTGATACGCAGGCATGCCCCCATTCAAAACCGCGCGCAAAGTCGTCAGGGCGTCTACATCAAGCTGGTTTTGCAAGGTCTCTTCGGTGATACCGTGGCGTCCCTTTTCGAGTGCCTCCATTCGAATTTTCAACATCCGCAGTGTGTCGTTGATGCCGACCAGCTCGGGCTCAAAGTCCGCAGGGTCTAAGTCGGGGCGCATCAGCAGGGCTTTCACCCGCGCTTTTCGTTGACCCAGCGTTGCCACTTCCTGCCGCAAACCTTGCAGCTCGGCTTTGGGGCCTTGCAAAAGCCTGGCACGCAAACGTTCATGGAACTGTTTTTGTACTTCGCCCGTGAAAACTTGCGTAAGCACCTCCGTCAACGCGTGCATGGCTGCGTTGACCGAGCTGTACCCAATCCATGTGGCCTTTGCTCCCACGCGGACTAGGGTGTCGCATTGTGGGCAATAGAGCGTGCGACTCACCCTGGATCCAGTAACCGAGAGCTTTGCGTGGCAGTCCCCGCACCGCACCAACCCTGAGAGTAGGTGTTTCCCACCCCCACGAATCGGGGCAGTGCTGCTGTCTGACGGGTTACAAGCCCACCACAATTCGTCACTGACGATGCGACACTCAGGACGCTCGAACGGGATTGTCACCACGGCCTTGCCAGTCTTTCGAGCCTTGGCCTCGGTGAAAGAGCTTCCGTTCCAGATAAAAACGCCACGATAAATCGTATTGTTTAGAAGCCGATGGAGGGTGGCCGGCAGCCAGGTTGGTTTTCCCTTGCATCTGGTGGCCATCGGTACAGGTACGCCTCGCTCTTGCAAAGCGCGGGCCATGTCAAAGCCGCTCTTTCCCATGCGTCGCCAATTGAAAATTTCGCGAACGATGGCCGCTTTTTCTTCGTCGATGACCCACCGCGTTCCAATGTGTTCACCCCGGGCGTCAAGGTCCTTTACTCGTCTGTATCCGTAGGGTGCTTGCGCAATTTGGTAACCGCGCTCAAGTTGCCCGAGCATGCCGCGGGTCGCACGGTGTGCCAAACCTTCCACCTCCAAACGCGACATCAAAATGTTCACCATGAACGGCGCTTGCCACCCCTTTTGCCGGGTATCAAGCCCTGAAGCCGCAATGATTTGAAGCCCGACGTTTTCGACGTAGCGCATCAGGCGGCCACTCTCCTCTACATCACGGGTCAACCGTGACAACTCATCGACGACAACAATGCGGATTTCCCCGGCGTCAATCCCGTCAATCAGTCTCTGATAACTCGGTCGCTTGTGGCGTCCCTTTGCCGAACCGCTGACCGCATCGTCAGAGAAGACGAGGGTCGGTTCAATCTCGAGACCTTCCCGTTTTGCGACCTCGTGGCAGCGGCGGATTTGGTCGTCGATGCTGGTGGCGCGTTGCTCGTCTGTTGAGTAGCGGGCATATGCTGCTGTTCGCATGAGTGTGATTCCCTTTTCTTTTCGGATGGGTGCATGTGTTGAATGGCGTGCTCGACCATGAGGTCAAGCAACTCATTGAGATTTGTTATGGGGGTTTTCCTATTGCTCACTGGTTTCCTCTGCGCAGCAAATGCGCTTGTGTGATCTGATGCTGGGTGTCCTTGTGCATCCCCCGGAAAACAAGTCCGGTGTGCACTTTGTGTAGACACCAGCCTCACACCACCCCTGGGAGGTGAGCGACAGACGCCAGACCAGCCTGATCTCGAAAGAGGTTTGAAGACCCAGCAGGAAGAGGCGTGATCAACCGGGTAGCAATGTCATTGCGCAGCCAAGCCGGCAGAGGACGCACGGGTTGGATGCCGAAACCTCGCCGGACATGAGCGTTGATCGATTGGCCTCGAAATGCGCTTTTCTGAGAGAGGAATGAGCCACCCAGCTGATCGGCCATTTGGTGGGCATGGCTGGAACGAGCTGGAGCCTGTCTGTAAAAGCCTTGCCCGGAGAGCTGATTGGACGGTCCGTTCATCCGGCCGGGCTGTCCAGAACTCGGGAGACTGTTTGAGTGCTCTCGTGCCAAATTTGCCCTAAGAGGCGCTGACGCTCTGCCGGCGGCGCTTGGATCCAACAGGTTGGCTGCTACCAAGATGCTTACCCGGCACGAGAGACGTGTAGAGGCTTAAAGGGTGTCCAGCTTGAGCGACTTTCGGTGGCGCCGCACAGCATGGAGGACGGTGCGGCGAACCTCGATGAGGGGACGGATTCGGAAGCCCTCGAGAATCCGAGAAAGGCTAGTGCTCAATTCGGACAGGTCGATGGCAACGGCCTGGCACCACGATTTGATGCCATATTCGCAGGCGCCAACCTCGCGAGCATCGTCGGCCCAAACTTCTACCTCGCCAAAAGCCGCATACCGCTGGACAAATGCGTCCACGCTGATGCTGTAAGCGTCAGTTCGTACGCGGGCTGGTGATGCCGCACGTTTCTGCTTGAGCATGATGCCTTTGATGGCGTTCTCTGCGTCGTCAGCATGAAAGCTCTCGTGACCCAGGCAAGCAATGACGCCCCGGTGCACTTTGACCCGGAAGCCCCGACTTTGTGAGACCCAGAATGCCTGGAATAGCTCGATTTCGCCATGCGCCACTAACGGCTGAAGGTCCAGCGTCAGCATGCCGCCAGCGGTGGCCAGTCCGCGACCGAGGACTCGAATGCGCCAGTCCCTTGGCACTGTGATGTGGTGGTGGTCCTCGTTTGCACTCCAGCCTTTAAATGAGCCACCGTACGTTGTGCGGTTGCTGCTCATTAGCACTTTGTAGTCGACAGAGGCTGGGTCGTCGGTCAATGTGACACGCACAGATGAACCACCGGCCGCGCCATGGCGAAAGCATGATTTGGCAGCCTGCTCAACAGCCGTCTTCTTCGCAGCTTCCAGCCGGCTTTGAAGTGAACCGATGGGAAGCAGGACAGGCTTCTGCTTGGATTGGGCAGTGACAGGCGAGGGCAGGTGGCCCAGTCGTTCCCGGATACGCGAGGTTGGGCGGGTGAGGCGCGCACTTCGGATATGAGCAATCTGGGCGATGAGCGCCTCCACACCCGCCATGCCGCCCGAAAACTGGTTGTGTCGCAGTGCCAGCCGGGCGTGTTTCTTTGTTTGCAGGTCGCGGTGCGCCGCAGCGAGTGCGCTGAGCTGATGGTCAGTCGGTGAGCGACGAAACTGGCCGGAAACATCGGGGGAAACGGCGGAGACTTGAATGAAACGCATGGGAACCTTTTTGAACGAGCCAGCGGATTACTGACAAGTCGTTTAGGTCCAGGTTTTATTAACTACCAATTTATTCCTCTGGGGTACGGAGACGCTGTTCCTGCCGGTGGCTGCCGCCCGAACATCAGCACGATCATGACCCTGCTTCAGGTATTGACCTGGTCGTTCGTCGCACCCGTATTTCTTACGGTGGGTCCGCCTTCTTCAACGCAACCGAAATGTGAGGAAACAGATTTTGTGTCCGCTGCGTGGACGCGGCGGTTGCTGCAAAGGTGGTCGCTATACGAAGTGCGTCGAAGTGACGTATTTCAAGGAACCCATCATGAACATCGAGAGCAAAAGCCACAGCGTGCCATTGAGCACATTCAACATTGAGATTCATCAGGGGCAATTGATGGCCCCAGAGGACGCGCTCGACATCGTGTCTGAAGAACGCATGCGTCAGCATGTGATTGACGAGCAGCCCTGGTTCCTTTTCGGTGAATCTCCGCAAGGAATGCGCCAGAAAATCGCGGAGGATGTTCCAACCGTCATTCACATCTGGGTGCGGGGTGACAAGGTGGCACGCTACCTTGTGATTGCACATCAGACCGACGGCTTGCAACATCGCTTCGTTTTGCCGCTCTACGAGCCGAAAGTAAAGAGCTTCGTAGCGTCTTCCTTGTTACAGCCTTGCTGGTTTTCGCTAGGGGACTCTGGCGACACGGAAAGTGTTGTGTTGCCTTTGCAACTGCCTCGAACGCTTTGTATCGAGTTGATGACCAAGCTGCAAAACCTGTCGGACGAGGAACGCAAAGTGGCCCTGATTGCCTTGCGTCCCGACATCCGGCGGTTCGCGGAAATCGGAGCTTTCCCGAGCTTGACCGAAGGTGTCGACCTTGAGCAAGTATCCGTTTCTTACGTCCCACCGATGGAGGCCCTCGCGCTGGAATTGGGTGACTTGCTTGGGGCGACCATGGTCAAGCATTGAAGTCAGATGGTCTTTTCGGTTGCCATTCGGCCTGTTGAGACCTCGGTTGCTATACCAAATGTGAGCCGGTGCTCGCGATCTAAAAAGGAACAACATGAAGACGAACTTCAAGAATCAAAATGGTTGCGTGCAGCAACACGAGCAAGGAGCCCTGCCGAAACCTGAAGGCAAAGAGAACCGTGTGTCACGGCTGTACGCTGGGCGGGGAGGTCCCTTGCTGGCGTGGCTCGTTGATGAGGCGCGCATACGAGACATTGGAATGCAGAATCTCGCCCGACAGCTGGGTGTCAGCTACGGTTACATCGCGCAATTGCGCAGTGGACATCGAGAAGTGACGCACATCAGTCAAGGTTTTGCCGAGGCTTGCGGGCGGTTTTTGGGGGTGCCCACCATCATGGTGAAAGTACTTGCCGGTGCGATTTCCATCCGGGATTTTGCCTTCCCCAACGAGCCTGAAGAGGTCTTCGTGGAGCGGGCCTATCGGCGGATGCTGCTGGACCCCAAAGCGAAAGAGTTTTTTCCGAGGGACCCTGGGATGTTGAGTGTTGAGGCGAAGACTGCACTTTTGCGACTGTACGCTGAGAGCAGTGGAAACGATGTTTTCGGGTGGCGTGAACTGCCTGAGATGGTGCGCTGGCTTCAGCGTGCCACGATGGTCCACATCGATAGTGAGCTGGCGGTGCTGCCTTGAAGCGCTACAGCCGTCGGACAGGAACTATGGGTATCTGATTGAGGGCGGGTCTTGGACCCGCCCCATTTTTCTTCTTGGCGTTGCTTGTCACTCATCCCTACGTCGCAGAGGGAAACCGCTTGAGTCACCGAAGATCAGACGCGTCAGGTACCCGTTCAAAACTGACGAAGGGTGCCTGGAAAGTTCCTGCTTTAGCTCGTGCAGGCTTCGCGCTTGAAGCTCAGCATTGCCAAATGGATAACTTTTGGGTCGGGTACGTCGACGAGGCCTTCATGCTCCTTTAGCTCATCCTCACTCCAGATGCGCCAAGGGTTGTAGTTTGGTCCACTACCGCAGGTTGCCCCTTGCAGTCCGTAAACAAATGCCTCGGCTTCTTCTGCGCCGAGGTGGTGTTCGCATTTGTAGGCGGTGAGCTCGTTCAGAAAGACAACGGTGTATCCGAGAGACCTTCCGAAGTCGACCAAGTCGGCATTCCGGAGCCATTCATCGAATAGAACCTCGGTACCCTCAGGCGTTTCCCAGCAAAGCATTGTGCGCGATTTCAGGAGGTCGGCTGAAAACGTGTTCTTGACATAGGGCTCCCGTTGGGCCAGCTGGTTCAGCGTGTTGGCCCCAACCCCCGGCAACCAAATGAGCAATAAGTTCCATGCCTTTGGCTCGGTGTCCTGCACAACTGTGCATGCCGGCACAGGCCAACTCATCAAGCTTTCCAGCAATTCCTTTGGGAGCATGTCAGGTCCGCAATGTGCCGGCAGGGCTGATGTTTCGTTGTGATGTACGTGGATGGGGTAGGTCATAAAGACTCCGATATGTTGATGATGAGTCGTTTAAGGAGTGGTTTTATTCACCGTAAGAAAATCTGTAAAAGGTTGCTCCATCGCGGATGGCCGAACCTAAAAATTGTGTGAAAAGGTGCGGTGCAGGGTGTTTTTTTGGCGAGGGATAAATTGCGGCTGCTAGACAGATTGCTGCAGGTGATCCGTGTCTGCGGCGGCAAGCGGCTGGATTCGGCTACTTGTCTGCGCAACCCATCTCAAATCACCCATGCACCTGTTCCAACCGTTTCTGTGGGTCACTCTGACCCATCACTTGGGCCTCTGCCCTGAAGTCGTCCTTGATGACCCGGCTGTTCGCCGCTCAGTCGCCCTCGATGGCGTCCTGCATCGAAATGCAAGACAAGTTGCGCATTCAGCGCTAACTGCGCACACAAGCTTGGTGGTCCGTGCTTCCAGCGAGGAGGCGTGTCATGGCTGAGGCAGTGGCGAGAAGCGCACTCGGTCGCCGACTTGACATCAAATTTCTGCTGAAGAATCCAGCCCCGGCCATCGACTTTGTTTTGCCTGGATTGCCCGCCGGAGTTGTGGGCTTGCTGGTCAGCCCTGGGGGTATGGGTAAAACGATGCTGGAGTTGCAGTTGGGCATTCTTTTGGCGACGGGCCTGATGGCTCGGGACCCATTGTTCGGAACCACGCCAGACTTCGTGGCCGTCGATACCCCGCAAAGGGTTCTGATGGTGGCTGCGGAAGAACCAGTAGAAGTGCTTTGGGCGCGTCTCCACGCCATTGTTCGCTCTTTGAACCTCAGGGATGTGCTCCCTGATGGGCTGTCGTGGGGCGAGTTTCTCGACCGTTTGCACGACAACTTTATTCTGTATTCCCTTGGGGGCGCCAGACGGCTGACCCTGTTGTCCCCTGAGCTCGAGGCAACAGAACATGCGCAAGAACTCAGCGAGCAAGCCATCGGGGCAAGGCTTGTCATCGTTGACCCGTTGCGCCAGGTGCATCTCGCGGACGAGAATCCTTCAGGCCCGATGTCCGCGTTGGTATCCGTTTTCAAAAAAATGGCGCAGGAGTCAGGAGCTGCTGTGCTGTTGGCGCATCACAGCAGCAGAGCGGCATCGGTGCAAGGTTTTGGGGAGGAGGCCGATGCCTTGCGCGGATCTACCGCGCTCAAAGATGACACGCGTTGGCAAGCCAACCTCGCAAAGCCCTCTAAAGAGCTGCTAAGGCAGTTTGGTCAAGCGAACAACGCTGGCGCCGACTTTGTCGCGTTGGCCGACGCAAAACGCAACTATGGGCCGAAACGGCCAACTGTTTTGTTGCAACGCACGGCAGGTGGCGTCCTCGTCCCTGTTTCAATGCCTCAAGATGCAGAGCAGGGCGCGTTGTCGAGAAAGCGGACGACCCCAAGGAGCAAAGCATGACGACGGTCTCTCTGCACCGACGGCCTGTGAGACTGTTCCCGCCCGTGGGTTTGAGCCTGCTTTTCCGACCCTTGCCCAAGGGCGCCAGCAGACCCACGCTGGACGTGCGCTATGAGCTGAGTTCCGACCATTGGTTGCGGTTCAGCGCCAGGGAGTCGCTCGGTGTTCCTGAGCAGACGTTGCTGCTTGCCGTGCTGGAACTCGCAGGCGAGCACTATGTGCAAGAGGGCGATGGCGCCACGCTTACGCGGAATGATGCCCGTGCTATGCCCAGTCGGCTTTGGGGGACGCTATATCCCGATGGAGGTACCGGTCTCCCCGATACCCTCATGGTGAGCACCACTTGGGACGAGCTCAATCATCGATGCGGAGCTGCAAATGGTGGGTCGATGATTGCCTCTCGACGGGCAAGCTTGCGGCGGCTCTGCGAGGTGGTGGTGTGGGAGGAACATGCTCAACACAAAAGCGTTCGCCAGGCGTTTCTCATGGTGTGGCTCGAAGGCGATGACAGACGCATCCATCTGGCGGTCAACCATATGCTGGCGGCCTCATTTTTCGGCGGGCAGTATGCGAAATTGTGGATGGTCGAGCGCCTCCAGTTAGGCAGTGATCTGGCCATGCATGTGCATGCCTTTCTATCCACGTGGGTGCGTCAAGGCGGCCCACGGTTCAGCATTTTGTTGAGTACGTTGGCAGCCCGTGTATGGCCCGACAACCATGACACTGCGCCTGCAGGAACCATCCGCCGTCGGCGCTTGGAGCTTCAAATTGCCGTTGACGCGATTGGCAGACTCAGCCACTGGTCCATTGAGTGGTCGGGCCAGCGGACAAAGTTGACTGTTGATAGGGCTGCATCGGGCAGCGTTCGCGATACGACGTCAAGTGATTCTGTGGTCGGTGACTCGTCACATCGCGAACAGGTACAAGGCCCAAGCACCAGCGCAGACAACGACTTGTCGCGAAATGACGTTTCCGTACTATTCAATTAGAAAAAGTGCCGGGTTGACCAGGCGGCGCGTTTGCACACGCGCCACTGTCTGGTCAGTTGAAGTGCCTGCCCCACCCAGGAACGTGCAGGGAATGACTGTGTCAGTCCGTTGCCCAGAGATGGGCGAAGACCGAACCCGTGGCAGGCTTGCTCTGTGGGGCTTCCTTTTTCGGTGGCCGACAGCGCAAGCGGCATGAATACGGGGACTGTGCAAAGGACAAGAGAGAAACAGCTCCCCGCAGGTATGACCGTTTGCTAGGGCAGTATCCGCCCCTGTGAACGAAGGCAGCATATGCGTGCTCTCTGAAAATGAGAGGCTCATCCGAAGGAGGGCGCTACCTGCCGGCTGCCCATCAAAATATCATCTTCCTTGAAGGATCTCCCAGGCTTGTAGCGGGCGCATTCTGGCCTTCGTGCCCAGTTCCCGGGAGTCGGCAGTCCTTCTCGAACTTGAGACGGAGGTCTCCATGAGTGGCAACGCCAATGGAAGGGCGGGCATGCGTTTGAAATACTTGTTGAAGCTTTTACACAGCAGTCACCCATTGGGAAAGGCGTCGTTCAAACACAACTGGTGCGTAGACTGCCATTGTGGAGATGCGCCACCAACCCATACTGGATCCGTGGTGTCGTAAAACTATCAATCACGTAGCCAAAACCTAAGCAGATCTCCCCTCGGCTGATTCATTGCCAGACACAACCAGATTTCATTGGTTTGGATGTACTCGTTAGCGCTTATCCTGGGCTGAGTCGCCACTTCCGCTCCGAATAGGTACCTCAGGCGATTCGATGTAACGGCAGCATGTCTGCTACCTCTTGCCTGAGGATGGTGGCGAACGCTGGTGTGCAAAAGCAACTGTTTTGTTTGAATAGGCATGGTGCCCAGCGGTTGCTGCATGTCTCGCTCAGGTCGACCGATTCGACCTTGGCAAGCGTGGACTCTCGGGATCCGTATACGCGGTCTTCAACTATGTATGCTTCAACAACCCCAGCAGACGTAAACCGTCTTGGGTGATCTGGGGCTGTTTTTGCTTGAGGTGCGCCGGGCATATGCGCCCGAGTTTCGCTTTACGTTATGGGTTCGTCGTTTTCACCAATCACCCTGATTTTAAAGTGGCTGGGCGCGGCAAATAAATATCCTGAGCGCTCTTCAGTCTGTCTGGAATTTTCTCAAAATTCGCTTATATTTTTATGACGCAAAAAGGCAAACTTGCGGTGCATTTCGTGGCAAACCTCTTCAAATAGAATAGGATTCTTTCGCTCTAGTTTTACGAAAAATTTGTCACTGTTGATGATTTCCAATATCAAAAAGCTTTCTTCGCTTTTGTTGAGCCTTAGGATTTGGTCAATATTAACAGTCGAATCTACGTAATTTCGAAATAATTTAGCCGCCAAAGGTTCGGCTTCACGGCGCCTATCTATCCAAAAACCGATGCCGCGCAAAAGTTCGGAATCTGGAACGTATTCCTTCTCAATGGCTTGTTTTAGGTATCCAAGGGCTGAGTACGTACGCACCTGTTCACTGCTGATGTCAGTCCACGAATAGTCATGATAATGGTGCATTTCAAAGTCGAGAACGGCGAATTTCCCCAGTTGGTAGTTAAGGTCGACTTCGTAATATTTACCGGTGTGTTTTTTCATATAGTTCAATGCCTGGTGGCTTCGTTGGATCAGAGTGCGTGTGCAAATTTCTATGTCGACACACGTAACTAATGTTTATGAAAATCCTATCGCAGTAAAATCTTGGCCGTCAAATGTAAAGGATGTGATGTAGCCATTTTTAATACAATCTATTTCGTATTCATCAAAGTTGATAAACATTCTCAGGTGCATTGGAACCTGAGGCATGAAATGATGGTGAAAAAAATCAAAAGATGCGACTGCGACAGGTACACCTCTCACTTCGATGGTCGTGAACAGTTCTGACACGGTGTGCAAGGAGTAGTCGCAAACAATATGTAAGTAGTAGAGTTTTGCCCATTCCTCGGGACCCCAGTCTTCGAGGTGTTCTTCCCAGCAGAAATCAGCGCCCATCGGCGGCAGAGCAGCCAGTAGAGTTGAGTAGCTTCCCTTGATGGGGAAGTTCTTAGGTGCTTCGGTGTGGCAGTCAGCAATCTGAAAATTGAAATGGTTCAAAGCAGTATCCTTTTTGATGGAAAATTTTGCATTCGATATGAAAATTCGTATGCACGGATCTAGGGTGTGAAATCGGTTTTCTCGTCCTGAGCATCAATTCATGAAAAAGGACTTCCATGAGATATTGCCTCTGCCCTCCAGTCGTATCCACTTTCTTTGTTGTAGGCCGTTATCATTAATTCAATCTCAATTGTTATTTCGCTTTTATCCTGATGTGTGATGTCGATATTGGCCTCGATGTCAAAGTATTCATCTGAATCCAGTTCTTCGAATTTCAATTCATCTCTTAGCTCTTCAAGTTTGGTGGTTGTCATGCGATAGCGGTAGAGCAATGCTTGAAAATCTTCCGGTGATGGAGCGTCGCTGCGAAGCCCTTCAAAAATCTGCATTGGTCCAATGTGGTCGCCTGCCGCCATTGCATTGAGCTGCTGTTTTGATTCTTCGTCGAGTTCTCTTGCCTCGACGTAGATGAAACTATCATCATCTGTGGATATTTCATTTTTGCAGTACATCTTTTCTGACGTGTAGCTGTAGTGGAGGTGATTTCGCTCTCCGAAGGAGAATGGTTGAAAATGGCAAGCCTTGGAAAGGTGGTTATATTTTTTTGACATGAGTGGTATGGTTTTCTGAATAAGAACGCTAGTGGCGATTGTTTGTCTAGAGTCAGGTTTTATCCTGATCCATGTTTTTTTGGCCGAGGCGGTGCGCGAGCGGATAAGCAGACGAGGCTCCTCCATTCAGGCAGCAGCCTAGCACCTCCTTGTTTAGAGGAGGATTTAGACGAAGTAGATGCAATCGCAGATGGTCGGCGATTGAACTTGAAAAGTTTGGAGTTAAATCGATTTCGATAAGCTTTGCGCATAGACATCCCCGCCACTATTGGCAATAAGGACGTCTCGGTGCGAAAGTTGCGAAACGTGGTTTGTGACCGAATGGTCACCGGCCTCAATCAGCCGTAAAAAAAATGACGAGATATCTACTAGCAGCAGCTGCTAGCAATTTGCCATCAACCTTGATAAGCTGTTTCGCGGCGGGGTCTGACCCTTGTTCGTCTGAACTCTGTGTGAATGTCTATTTTAATTCAGTTGATCTTTTTTGTCTAAGTATTTTTTGTGTGTGGTGGCTTCATTCCCGATTTCTCCTCATTGGCTGGCCTTCGAGAAGTTTGTCTCGTGATTAGCAAAAAACCTATTCTTTAGGGTCGGGTATATGCGTAAGTATTAGAAGTTCCCTAAAGAACTAATTTTTCAGCCGGTTCCTCGTAAACTTAATGTCGACGGTCGAATTTGTCGCATCCTGGCGACAACTGTGTCGAGTGGTTTTCTTCGATGCGATTGCTGTTGCCACCGGCCCCGCAAATGGGGCGCAGCCATAGGCTCTGGCAGAGCACGACTCTCTTGCCGCTACTTGTGCCGTAGGTTGCAGTCGAGCAGTTTCTGTAGTTGTGCTCGTAGTTGGGCGAACCCTTTTCGGCAGGCCAGGCTGCGTGGCGCAGCTGTTGCAAAGCGCCTGGGTGATGGCCCCGCGCCCCCTGTCGTCACACTTCAGTTCGTACAGCTGAGCCGGAGGCCGCTTTTATCCTGGCGGCTTGGCGTGGCTCCTTCTGTGTCGGTGCCCGGCGTCCACTCTGGTACTGGCGTCCACGATCAGCCCTGAGAGGGCGGCGCGCAAGCTCGTATGATTCGTCCAAGAAAAGGGGAGCATGTATGAGCAATGGCTTAGACGCAGAGAAGCGCGTCGCTGTCCTGGTGGACTGCGACAACACAACGCCCGAGATACTCGAATACGCCTTGCGGGTCGTGGCCCAGTTTGGGCGCGTGGTGCTGAGGCGTGGATATGGCAACCACACCACGCTGGCCAATAAATGGCAGGAGGCGCTTGTGCGGCAGGCTTTCACGCCTTGCTTGCAATACCAATACGCATCCGGCAAGAACACCGCCGACATCGCGCTGGCCCTGGATGCGATCGAGGCGCTGTTTGACGACCGCGCCGACACTTTCTGCTTGGTCACCAGCGACTCCGACTTTGCTTACCTTTGCCGCAAGCTGCGCGAGCGCGGTGCGACCGTGCACATCGTTGGCGAGGCCAAGACGCCAGACGCCTTGCGCAACGCCAGCGACCAGTTCTTTGAATGGCAAAAGCCTGTGCCTGAAACCGCTGCGCAAGGCTCTCTGGAAAAGGTCAATCCCAAGCCTGCCGGGACGAAAGCCGAACCGGCGAAGCTCGATTCGCCAAAGCCGCCCCCCAAGCTCCGACCGAAATTCGTTGTTGAGGCGGTCAACATGTTGGCGGCCGACACACCAGAGGGCAAGATCACGGTCAGTGCATTGGGTTCTTACCTTAAGCGCACAGATCCCGCGTTTTCGCCTCAAACATATGGCCATTCGGGGTTGCTCGACATGATCAAAACCTACGACTTGCTGGTGGCGCAGCAAGAGCAGGGCACCCATTGGTCTGTTCGACTGGCGCCCAAGGAAACTGGGGACCATTGACCGGTGCATGTTCAGGCGGCAGCTGACTTGACTATGGGATAACGATTCAGGGAAGTAAAGATGGACGGATCAGACCAACCAGGCTCTCAGGTGGCCCACACCACCGCGCATCACGCGAAATACTTCGCCTGGGAGCTCACGCGCCGCCGTGCGGCATCTGAAGAAGACCGCCTGGCTCAATCGCTGTTCGATGCCAGCGTTGATCTGAACCCCCACCAAATTGACGCCGCGCTCTTCGCGCTCAACAACCCGCTGAGCAAAGGCGTGGTGTTGGCCGACGAGGTGGGCCTGGGCAAGACCATTGAAGCCGCGCTGGTGCTTTGCCAGCTGTGGGCAGAGCGCCGCCGCCGCCTCTTGGTGATTTGCCCGGCCGCGTTGCGCAAGCAGTGGGCGCAGGAGCTGTCTGACAAATTCAACCTGCCAGTCGAAGTGCTGGACGCGCGCACTTGGCATCGCCTGCGCGAAAGCGGCATCTACGACCCGCTGGACCGCGATGTCATCAGCGTCATGTCCATCCATTTCGCGGCCCGCATGGAAGCGCATCTGGGGGCCGTGCCGTGGGATGTGGTCGTCATCGACGAAGCCCACAAACTGCGCAACGCGCACCGCAAGAGCCACGAAACCGGTCAAGCGCTCAAGCGTGCGCTGGCTGGTCGAAAAAAGTTGCTGCTGACGGCCACCCCGCTGCAAAACTCATTGATGGAGCTATACGGGCTTACATCCCTCATCGATGAAGAGATCTTTGGGGACGAGCGCAGCTTTCGAACCCAATACAGCGTTGGCGAAGGCAACATTCAATCGCTGCGCCGCCGCCTCCAGCCCTTCATCAAACGCACTCTGCGCCGTGACGTGCTGGAGTACGTGCCCTACACCCAGCGCCATGCGATCACAACGCCGTTTTCGCCCTCGGAGCAGGAGGTTCAGTTCTATGAGCTGATCTCAGCCTACCTGCAGCGCGATTTCAGCTATGGGTTTCCCAGCCGGCAAAAGCACCTGGTGGGTCTCATCCTTCGAAAGCTTTTGGCTTCGTCCACCGAAGCTGTCGTGGCCACACTGGAAGCCATTCGCGCCAGGCTGCAATGCCTGCTGGATAAACAGACGATCGACGAAGAGTGGATTCAGCAGCTCATCGAAAGCGAAGACCTCGACGAAGAACTGCTGGAAGAAGACGGTCCACCAGCCCAAGCCGCCGATGGGTCGCCTGCGGTCGACTACGCACTGGTGCGCGAAGAATTGGCCGAGCTGGACGAATACCTGCGCCTGGCCCGGAACATCCGCGAAGACCAGAAGTCTCACGCACTGCTGTCGGCATTGCAACAAGGCTTTGAGCGCATGGGCGCTATGGGCGCAGCCCGCAAGGCCGTGATCTTCACGGAATCCCGTCGCACGCAAGACTATCTGGCCCGCTACCTCGAAGCCCACGGCTACGCAGGCAAGATCACCACCTTCAGTGGGGGCAACCAGGGCCCTGCGTCCACGGGTATCTACCAGCGCTGGCTGGCCAAATACACCGGCAGCGACCGCGTGACCGGCTCGCCAGCCATTGACCGCCGTACCGCGCTCATCGACCATTTCCGCCAAGAGTCTGAAATCCTCATCGCCACCGAGGCCGCCGCCGAGGGTGTCAACCTGCAGTTCTGTTCGCTCGTCGTCAACTACGACCTGCCGTGGAATCCCCAGCGCGTGGAGCAGCGCATTGGCCGCTGCCATCGCTATGGCCAACGGTTTGATGTGGTCGTCATCAACTTTCTGAACCAGCGCAATGCAGCCGACCAACGCGTGCTGGAGTTGCTGCAAGACAAGTTCCATCTGTTTGATGGCGTGTTCGGCGCTTCTGACCAGGTGTTGGGCCAGATCGAAAGCGGGATGGACTTTGAAAAGCGCATTGCCGAAATTTACGACCGATGCCGAACACCCGGTGAAATCGAATCTGCGTTCGCTGAGCTCCGCACCGAGCTTGACGCCGACATTCAGGCCCGCATGCAAGAGACCGAAAAGCTCCTGCTGGAGCATTTCGACGCCGACATCCACGACCTGTTGCGCAGCCAGAAAGAGCGCGCCGAAAGCCAGCTCGACCGCATCACCCGGTTTTTCTGGTGGCTCACGCAATACGTGTTGGCGGGCCAAGCCCAGTTCGACTCCGCCAAGCTCAGCTTTGATCTGCAAACGCCCCCCGTGGTGCAAGCGCCGCCCGGCGCCTACCAGCTCATCCGCAAGGGCGAAACCCCGCCCGAGCATGCGCGCGTTTACCGGCTGACCCATCCGCTGGGCCAATACGTGCTTGAGAGTGGGCGCAGCCTGCAAGCGCCACAGCAAAGCCTCACCTTCCATTACGGCAGCCACAAACCGCGCATCAGCATGGTAGAGCGCCTGGTGGGGCAGAGCGGCTGGATGCAGCTCAGCCTGCTGGAGCTCGACAGCTTTCAACATGAAGAACACCTCGTATTCACCTGCCTCACGGATGCTGGTGAAGTGATCGACCAGGAAAGCTGCGAAAAGCTTTTCTACCTGTTGGCCACCACGACCGATCTGCAAACCAGCCCGCCCATGGAGCTGCAGGCCAACGCCCAGCGCCAGCTGGAAGCCACCCTCAGCCGCGCGCTGGAGCTCAACGACCAGTTTTTCCAGCAAGAGCGCGACAAGCTCGAAGCCTGGGCCGACGACCGCATTGCCTCCGCCGAGCAAGCGCTGAAAGACACCAAGCTCAAGCTCAAAGGCCTCAAGCGGCAAGCCCGCATGGCGTTCAGCATGGAAGACGCCCAGCGCCTCCAGCAAGACATACGCAAAACCGAAACCGAGCAGCGCCGCCAGCGGCAAGACATCTTTGCCGTGGAAGACGAAATTGAAGCCCGGCGCGATGCGCTCATTGCAGCTTTGCAAAAGCGCTTGCACCGCGCCAGCCGCAACCAAAGCCTGTTTGTGGTGCGCTGGAGCGTGGTCTAATGTTCTCTGAATGCAAATTCAACGACACGTTGTGTCATTCATGTCGCTGAGAACGACATGAAATCGATACATGTCGCTATTTTTAGAGAAATAAAACACATGGCGCTGACGTGTCGTCGGTCGCGACATACCCTTCTCATATGTCGTCAAAATAGACTTTTTGCATCATGACCGACCCAGTAACCGCCTGGCGCCCTGAGCTCCCCCATAACCAACTGCCCGCGCTCCCCCCGGCGCAGGAGCTGGAAAGCCGGGCCGTGCTCAAAGCCTGTATCGAGGCGCGCGCGGCGCTGGCCGAGCTTAAACAAGCGGCCGAGCTCATCCCCAATCAGGCGATGCTCATCAATACCATTCCGCTGCTGGAGGCCAAAGACAGCTCGGAAATTGAAAACATCGTCACCACGACCGACCAGCTGTTTCAGTACGCCCAAGGCCAAGACAACGCCGACCCGGCCACCAAAGAAGCGCTGCGCTACCGCACTGCGCTCCACCATGGCTACCAGTCGCTCAAAGACCGGCCCTTGTGCACCGCCACCGCAGTGGAAATTTGCCGCACGCTCAAAGGTGTGGACATGGACATTCGCCGCACCCCCGGCACCCAACTCTCCAACGACCGCACCGGGGAGGTGGTCTACACCCCGCCCGAAGGCGAAGCCCGCTTGCGCGACATGCTGGCCAACTGGGAGCGCTTTCTGCACAACCAGAAGGATCTCGACCCCTTGATCCGCATGGCCGTGGGCCACTACCAGTTCGAAGCCATCCACCCGTTCATCGATGGCAATGGGCGTACCGGCCGCGTGCTCAACATCCTTTACCTGATTCAGGAAGAGTTGTTGGGTCTGCCCATCCTGTACCTGAGCCAGTATGTGATCGCGCACAAGGCCGATTACTACCGCCTGCTCCTCGATGTCACGCGCGATCAAGCCTGGGAGCCCTGGCTGCTGTTCATGCTGCAAGCCGTTGCCGAAACCTCCAAATGGACCACCGGCAAAATCGCCGCCATCCGCGCCCTGGCCGAGCACACCACCGAACATGTGCGCACCCAGCTGCCCAAGATTTACAGCCGCGAACTGGTGGACGTGATCTTTGAGCAGCCCTATTGCCGCATCGGCAACCTGGTGGACAAGGGCATTGCCCAGCGCCAAGCCGCTTCGCGTTATTTGAAAGACCTCGCTGCGCTGGGCGTGCTCCGCGAAATGCCCTACGGCAAAGAAAAGCTCTTCATACACCCCAAGCTGATGCAGTTGCTCAGCCGGGACAACAACCATTTCCAGCCATACGCCTGAAAGCGACACCCATGAGCACCCCCAACGACAACAAGCGCCAGCAGCTCATCAGCAAGCTGAAAGAAATGTTCCAGATGGACCAGGCCGACCTGGACTTTGGCATTTACCGCATCATGAACGCCAAGCGCGATGAGATCAGCCAGTTCCTGGAGCAAGACTTGCTGCCCACGCTCCGCACCGCGTTGCAAGAGTTTCAGCCAGCCGGGTTGGCCGACAAACAGAAGGAGCTGGCCGAAGCCATTGCCAACGCTAAAAAGCTCAAGATCGACCCCGACAGCCTGGAGGTGGTGCAACAGCTCAAAGCTGAGCTGGCCGAAGGCGGCGACCTGGACCGCATGGAAGATCAGGTGTTTTCTGACCTGCATACCTTCTTTAGCCGTTACTACCAAGACGGCGACTTCCTCTCCTTGCGCCGCTACAAAGAGGGCGTGTACGCCATGCCCTACGAGGGCGAGGAAGTGAAGCTGCACTGGGCAAACGCAGACCAGTACTACATCAAAACCGCCGAGAACTTCACGCGGTATGCCTTCAAGACGGAGAAAGGGCGGGTCCGCTTCGAGTTGACTTTGGCCTCGACGGAGCGTGACAACGTCAAAACCAGTGCTGACAACGAGCGCCGCTTTATCCTGGCAGAGCAACCCTTGAAGCTCGATGGCGACGATTTGGTGATTTGTTTTGAGTACCGCCCTGACGAAGAAAAGCGGAAGCAAAAAGAACTCAACACACAAGCCACTGATGCGTTGCTGACTTTGCCCGATGGCGCGCCATTGACCCAGGCCATCGGGCAGTGGACGCAGTGGCGCGCATCTTTGGCAAGTACTCTGCCTACAGAGAAAAACAAGTCACGCTCCGTGCTGGAGAAGCACTTGACCGACTACACCGCCAAGAATACGTTCGATTACTTCATTCACAAGGATCTGGGGCGCTTCATGCGTCGGGAGCTGGACTTCTTCGTCAAGAACGAAGTCATGCATTTGGACGACGTGGAGAGTGAGACCGCGCCCAAGGTTGAGAGTTACCTCGCCCGTATCAAAGCCACTCGACGCATTGCCCATAAGCTGATCGACTTCCTGGCTCAATTGGAGAATTTTCAGAAGCGTTTGTGGTTGAAGAAGAAGTTCGTTCTCGATACCCAGTGGCTGATCACCATGGACCGCGTTCCAGAAGGGCTGTACCAGGAAATTTGCAAGGCCATAGAGAAACCGGTTCGCACATGGGTCGGTACCTCGCGCAGTCAGCGGGAAGAGTGGAATGAGCTGTTTGCGCTGAACGATGTTCAACCAGCAGACCAGCCACTGACGTCTGCTTTTCTCAAGGCCAACCCGTCATTGGTTCTGGACACCAGCTTTTTACCTAAAAATCTGGTGTACCAGATCATCTCGTCGTTGGCCGATCAGGGTGCTTTGGACGACCAAACTGACGCGGTGTTGGTTCATGGAGAGAACTTTCAGGCCTTGCGCTTGCTGGAGCCGCGCTTCAAAGAGCAGATTCGCTGCATTGCCATCGATCCGCCCTACAACCGTTTGGGCGACGGTTTTCCCTACAAGGACAACTACCGCCACTCATCCTGGATCACGATGATGCGCGACCGGATCGCGGTCGCGATCAACTACCTGCGCTCCGATGGGGCGCTGTTCTCCAACATCGACGAGAACGAGCGAGATAGTTTGCAGTCCATTCTGGACATGACCTTCGGAAAAGACAATCGCGTGGAAGAGCTGATCTGGGCACAAAACACCACCCACAGCCAGTCACCGCTGTACTCCACCAATCACGAATACGTGGAGGTTTACGCCCGCAATCGATCCGAAGCAGAACGCGATCCGCACATGTTCCGGGAGCCCAAGCCTGGATACGTGGAAGTCATGGAGCGCCTGAAGGAATTGGGCCCTGAGTTTCCGAGCTTGCGAGATATCGAAGAAGCTGTAGATCGTCTTTTCAAGGCTCACGTCGAAGAGTACAAGGCGGAACTAAGGGGGCAGGGTTTAGCCTACGACGATCAGACCAAGAAGCAAGACCCTTGGCGCGGCATATTTGCATACAACAATGCCGAATATAGATCGTTGGAAGGGGAGATCGTGACCGAGCTTGAAGCGCGCTCCCGAAATGCCCAAATTGTTCTTTATCAGCCTGACAACGCTTCTGCGCCTGCGCAAAAGCAATCTGAGTCAACAAAAGACTCAGAGGATCCAAACTACCGGTACTACAAGCCCGAGCACCCAGTCACCGGTAAGTTCTGCCCATGCCCGAAAACAGGATGGCGTTGGCCGTACAAGTGGGACGATTCGAATCGTGACAGCTTTGATTTGCTTGACCGGCAAGGAAGAATTAGCTGGGGGCCTACAGAAAAAACTGTTCCTCGTTATAAACGCTACCTTCACGAGGTAGAGACTAATGTTGCAAAGTCATTTTTTCATGACTACACAGATGGCGAAAAGCAACTTGCAAACTTATTTGGCGAAGCAGGGATATTCCCAACCCCCAAGCCAACTACCCTCGTGGGTCGTTTTGTCTCTCAAGCAAGTAAAAAGGGCGACTGGGTCATGGATTTTTTTGGTGGGTCCGGCACCACAGGTCACGCCGTAATCAACCTGAATCGGGAGGATCGCGGGTCCCGCAAGTTTGTGTTGATGGAGGCGGGCGATCATTTCGACAGGGTGTTGACCAAGCGCATCAAAAAGGTGATGTATGCCCACGTTTGGTCCGACGGAAAACCCAAAACGCGCCCCGCAGAACCACTTGGGAAGGGAAATCCGAAACTCGTAAAGCTGTTGCGCGTGGAATCCTACGAGGACGCCTGCGAAAACTTGCAGTTGGCTCGCTCGGAGGGCCAGCAAAAGATCATTGATCAAGCCCCTCAACTGCGTGAGCACTACGTTCTGCAGTACATGCTGGAGATGGAGAGCCGTGGCAGCTTGCTGTCCTTGGACCGTTTCGTAGATCCGTTCAATGTGCAGCTCACCATCTCCCGGAACAACGAAACACAGCAAGTCGTGGTCGATATGGTCGAGACTTTCAATCAGTTGTTGGGGCTCAGAGTCCATGCCACCCGCTTGTTGAACGGCGTGGTTGAAGTGACAGGCGTCACTCAAACAGGGGAAAGCGTGCTTGTCCTATGGCGCAACGTCAACGAAACGAACAGTACCGCCTTGGACGAGTGGTTCAAGAAGCAGGCCTATAGCACTCGTGATCACGAGTTTGACCTGATTTACGTCAATGGTGACAACAACCTAGAGAACTTGCGCCGTGCCGATGAGACGTGGAAAGTGCGCCTGATTGAAGAAGCCTTCCACTCCCTCATGTTCACGACTGCGGGCTTCTGACATGAGCAAGATCGTCAAAGCAGAGTTCGCCAAGCTCAAACGCCTCAAGGACCTCACGATCGAGTTTCCTGAAATAGGTGTGGTTGCACTGATGGGTGAAAACGGCATTGGCAAGTCCACGGTGTTGCACGCATTGGCCTGCCTTTACAAGCCGCATGAGCATCTTCAGGTCAAGAAGTCTGACGCAGGAAGCTGGTGGACCGACTGGTTTGTACCGCACACCGGCAACTACTGGAAAGGGTCGTCAGTGCGCGTTTTTTTTACTGACAACCCAGGTGGGACCGAGTACGGAAAGACAGGCGACCGTTGGCGACCTAGAAAGGCAAACCGCCGAGAACGCTACAACCGCTTCATTGGTCTGCTAAGTTGCATGCCGCACATTGAGGCAGAGACCCAAAAAACCCGATTCGAGTTCCTTGTCTCAGAGCTCGACCTCAGTGTGAAGAAGCGACAAGAGATGGTTGAAGCTGCGTCAGGCATCCTCAATCGACGCTACAAGACGATCACACAAGGAAGTAAAGGCACAGGTTTACGTCTCTTTTTGGTTGCAACAGTCGAGCAAGGAAAGCCGCCGGCGGAGAGCTCTTACACCTCGCACTACATGGGAGCGGGGGAATACAAAGTACTGAAACTCTTACAGGAAGTCCTAAGTGCGCCTGACGAAGGGTTCCTGCTGATTGAGGAGATTGAGGTCTCGATTCATGAAGCCGCATTGCGCCGATTGGTGAAGTGGCTGATCGAACAGGCAGAGAAGAAGAAGCTCCAGATAGTCCTCTCAACACATTGGCCTCAAATCGTTGAGTTTGCAGACGAAATCTCAATTCGAACCCTGCACGCCACACCGGAAAAGATTGTCTGTATCAATGGATATCGTCCGATGTCATTGCACCGCATCAGTGGAAACGACGCTGACATGCGTGTGATCAATATCTGGGTGGAAGACCTCCTTGCCAAACGTATCGTGCAACAAATCTGCACGGAGTTGGGCATCTTGCCGAATGTACTGATCTTTCCGTTCGGTGCGATCAACAATGCATTTTCAGTCGGGGCTGTTCTTGAACTGGAGGGAAGAGATGCAAACAAAAATTTGGTCATTACCGACGGTGATCGCTACCCCACTGAAGATGACAAAAAAACACAGATCCAGCAAGCCTTGAGCGGAACAGGGGAGGCTTTAGTGAAAGCTCAAAAAGACGCCTTGCGATGGTTCTTCCAGTTCGAGCCGTTGATGTCTGATGGACATCGCGTCAACCCTGAGCGCTTCCTTCTTGAGGCTGCGCGAAGAACGGCAGATGCGGGCCAAGCCAATCCCTGGATAAACAGTTTTTTGGAGTTTGTCGACGCCAATGTATTTGCTGATCCCGACAAGTCCATCATCTTCAATCTTCACAAGCACTTTGGCTTGAGCGTTGAGAACATCGAATGGTTTGTGGTCGAGGCCGCGACCAAAGACGCGGCTTGGTTACCTTTTACGGACAGCGTTCGGCAGAAGTTGAGGGCATCTGCCGTCAACCTTGGGCTGGACCTTAAGGAGGCTGCGTAATGGCGGTACCCTTTCCCCACAAGCTGGTTCTGAACCGCTTCTTGTTGAGTCTGTTTGGCGGGCACGCTCACGAACTCGACCAGGACACCTTTCGAGAGGTCACACGCCGTCTGACGGATGAGTCGCTCGAATTGCGAGAGGAAGATGGCAGCTCCCGTTTCTGCGAAGAACTCAGCCGCATGTTGCCCAGCAGCGGGCCGCTGACGCGCGAGCAGTTGCTCGACTACGACGCCAATATTGCCCGCCACACCAACGCTATTTCGGAGAGGCGGAGCGACCGCCTGCAGTGGAAGTACTTCCAGTACATGACGCTGCTGTTTGCCGAGGTGTACCTGGACTGGTACTTTCGCGACCCAGAGGGCTTGTTGGCTGAGTTGAACGCCCATCTGGAGCATTTCAACAATGCACTGCTGGACTTTGGCGAATCCAAGAAGGCGGTGATCAGCCCTTACACGCCAGAATCTCTGCGCAAGTTGGCCCTGTGGAACGCCACCGGCAGCGGCAAGACCTTGCTTATGCACGTGAATATGCTGCAGTTTCGGCATTACCTTTCCAAGAACAGAAGATCCAAGGACATCAACCGCGTGGTGCTGTTGACGCCCAACGAAGGCATGACCCGCCAGCATTTGCAAGAGCTGGCCCTGTCTGGCATTGCGGCCGCGCCGTTTGACAAAGACACCACTGGCGGCAGCTTCGGCTTGTTCCGCGCGCAGACGATCGATGTGATCGACATGAACAAGCTGCGCGAGGAGGGCAAGAAGAAAACTGTTTCCGTGGACCAGTTCGAGACCAATAACCTGGTGTTCATCGACGAGGCGCACCGAGGTTCGCAAGGCGAAGTATGGTCCGAGATGCGCAGCCGGCTGGCGCAGGAAGGTTTCACCTTTGAATACTCCGCCACGCTGGGCCAAGCCGTGGGCAGCGATGCGGCGCTGGCCGATGAATATTCAAAGAGCATCCTGTTTGACTACTCATATCGATACTTCCATGCCGACGGTTTCGGCAAGGATTACAAGATCCTCAACATTGAAGGGCAGGAGAACAGCAAGGCCGACAGCGAGCGCAGGCGCCTGTACCTGACCGCCTGCCTGCTGAGCTACTACCAGCAGCTGCGGGTGTACGAAGACCGCCAGGCCAACTACAAAGCCTTTGCGGTTGAAAAGCCACTCTGGGTATTTGTTGGCAGCAAGGTCACGGCGGTACGCACGGAGAGCAAGAAGCAGGTTTCCGACGTGGTGGACATCTTGCTGTTTCTGGCGGAGTTGGTGTCTGACAAAGCCAAGACCATTGCGCACATTCAAAAACTGCTGAGTGGTGACACCGGCCTGCTAGACCAACAACAACGCGACACGTTTGCCGAGGCCTTTCCATACCTGACTCGGTTGAATCTGGGTTCCCAGGCTGTGTTTGAAGACATCCTGAAGTTGCTGTTCAATGCGCCGGCTGGCGGAAGCCTGCACGTGGAATACCTCACCGGGGGTGACGGTGAGCTGGCCTTGCGTGTGGGGGCCGCTGAAGAGCCGTTTGGTGTGGTCAACGTGGGTGATGCCAAGAAGGTTGCAGACCTGTGCGAAGAACACCCCCAGTGGCTGCACGTTTCTCAACGGCCCTTTGGCGATTCACTGTTCCGCTCTTTGAACAACAAGGATTCCAAGCTGACTGTGCTCATTGGGTCCAAACGCTTCACGGAAGGCTGGAACAGCTACCGTGTGTCGACCTTGGGTTTGATGCATGTAGGCCAAAGCGAAGGCTCAGAGATCATCCAGTTGTTTGGTCGAGGCATTCGCCTAAAGGGGTTTGCGTCGAGCCTCAAACGCAGCCGCGCCATTCACTGGGCGGCCAAAGATAAGGATCTCTTGTGGGTGACCAAAGATGCTTACTTGCCACTGCTGGAAACGCTGAACGTGTTCGGCGTCAAGTCCGACTACATGGAGCGCTTCAACGAGTTCTTGGAAGGCGAGGGCATCAAGAAGCCAGATGACCGGCAGACCTTTGAAATTCCGGTGCGAATCAAGCTGCCCACCACGCCCTTGATCACAGTGAAGGTGCCCGACACCATCAACTTCAAGAAGGAAGAAAAGGCCACTCTGGCGACTGCCGACACCATTGCGATGAGGCCTGGCGACGTCGTGCTGGATTGGTATCCGCGTGTGGCTTCCAAGGCCAGCCGCGGGGTAGCTTTCTCCCAGATTCAAACCGGCAGAAACCGCGCCTTTCTGGGGCAGGAGCATTTGGCCTTCATGAACTTTGACGCCATCTACATGGCGCTACAGCAACTGAAAGCAGAGCGCGGCTGGCACAACCTGAACCTGAATCGCGACACGCCCCGCTCTTTGCTGCAGCCTGGCAATGATTGGTACACGTTGTATGTGCCTCCAGAGGTCATGCAGGCCGACAGCTTCGAGAAGGTGTACGAGTGGGAAGAGATCGCGACGGCGCTGCTGCGCAAGTACTGCGATCGCTTTTACAAGGTCAAGAAGGATGCGTATGAGGCCCCGCACCGCATCTACCAAGAGCTCAGCCCAACAGACCCGAACTTCATTGACACCTACAAGGTAATGGTCGACCGGTCGGAGAAGCTCATTATTCAGCGCCTGATCGAACTGAAAGAACACATCAGCGACGGCAACCTGAGCGACTTCAATATCGGCGGAAAAGGTGAGGCGATCTACTTTGACCAGCACCTGTACTCACCCCTGCTGCATCTGCGCAACGGGGTTGACAGCGATCTGTTGAGCGTGAGCCCTGTGCACTTGAACGAAGGCGAGCGGGATTTTGTTGTCGACTTGCGAAGCTTTTGCCAGAGTCGCCCAGCGTGCTTGGACGGTAAAGAGGTTTACTTGCTTCGAAACCAGTCCAGAGGGCGCGGCGTGGGCTTCTTCGAAGCAGGCAACTTCTATCCAGACTTTCTTTTGTGGGTCTTGGACAAAGGCCACCAACACGTGATCTTTGTTGATCCCAAAGGCATCTTGCGGTGCGAAGGTCTCAATGACCCCAAATTGAGGTTTTTTGAAACGATCAAAGAGATTGAAGCCAAGCTGGCCGACAAGGATCCCGGACGAAAGGGAAAGATTTCCCTCCATTCGTTCGTGGTTTCCAACACACCCATGGGGGCCGTTCGTTGGTGGCAACCCGGCATGGCCAGCGCGGATGACTTTGCCAACCGCCACGTGTTGTTTCAGAAGGAGGCGTCAGGCAGCTATGTCTCGGAAATATTTGAGCGTTCGCTGGCTGAAGGGGTGAAAGTCTGATTTCAAGCGGGCGCAGCTTACGGCGCTCCATTTCAATGGTTGATAGGGGAGGGTAAAAATGAAAGCAGAAGACACATCGTTTTTGACGCTGCTGGGAAGCGGTCAGCGTCAATTCATCATTCCAGTTTTTCAGCGCGACTACAGCTGGACTGAGGCGCAGTGCGCGCAGTTGCTGATCGATGTTCAGCGTGTCGCGTCGCGCCCGCAGGGCGCTACCCACTTTGTGGGTTCGGTGGTCTGCGTGGCCAGCAACGACCAAAGCGCGGTGCTGCCGCAATGGCTGGTGATCGATGGTCAACAACGACTGACCACTTGTACACTGCTGTTGGCGGTGCTCCGTAACCAGTTGCGCAAGCATTCAGGTGCACTTGCCATTACGGACTCACCAGAAGCCATTGAAGAGCAGTTTCTGCTCAACAAGTTTGCACCACCGGCGTTGCGTGCGCGCTTGGCGCTCCGGGGCGAGGACGACGCCGTTCTCCAACTGTTGTTGTCGGGCAAAGATTTGCCCGACAAGCCAATGAATCGGGTCGTGGCCAATGCTCGGTACTTTGAGGCGGCGCTGGAAAACCTGGACCCCCTAGCGTTGTTAAATGGTCTGCGCCGGTTGCAGGTTGTGTCGGTGTCCCTCAAGCCTGGGCAAGACAATCCACAGCTGATCTTTGAAAGTTTGAACTCTACCGGCTTGGCCCTCACCCAAGCTGACCTAGTGCGCAACTACGTGCTCATGGGGCATGACGAACCTCAGCAAAGTGAGTGGTACGAGTCATGGTGGCGGCCGCTGGAGCAGGCGTTTGGATCCAACTATCGCGTCGGCTTTGACAATTTTCTACGCGACTTTCTGACGCTTGAGCTGAAGCCACCACGGCCCTTAAAGCTGGACAGCGTTTACAGAGAGTTCCGCCATTGGTATCCGGCACCCGGTGATCCAAAGAATGAGGCTGAGAATCTTGAGAAGTTGGCGCGGCTGCTGCGCTTTGGACGGCACTTCTGCAGCTTCATGTTCAATCCACAAGACGCTGGTGCAGCGCAGGTCGGCTTGAAACGCTTGCAACAGTTGGTGGACGTGGCCGCGCCTGTGGCCATGGTGTTGTTGGAGCGCTGGCGCCATGACAAGGTCTTGTCTGATGCCGATTTGGGGGAGGCGCTGGACCTTCTTGAGAGCTATGTGTTGCGCCGATCAGTTTCTGGCGCTGAAACGCGAAGTGGTGGGCAAGTGTTTGCAGCGCTGGCTCAACGAATCAAAATGGATGAGCCTTTGGCACGCCTGAAGGTGGCACTCTGTCGCGGCGCGAAGAGCGCCCAGTTCCCGGACGACACAACCTTTGTCCACGCGCTGACCACCCAAGACCTGTATGGCCGCCGAAATCTGAAATATTTGCTTGAGCGTCTGACCAATGCGGGCAAAGAGAAGGTACAGACCGACAACCTCACGATTGAGCATGTCTTGCCGCAGAAAGCGGTTTTGGCCCCAGAGTGGCAAGCCATGTTGGGGCCAGATTGGCGCTCAGAGCAAGCTCGCTGCCTCCACAAGCTGGGCAACTTGACGCTGACAGGCTTCAACAGTGAGCTCGAAGCGCGCCCGTTTTTGGAGAAGAAAAGCCATGCCGTGTGGGGTTATGCAAATAGCCCAGTGTGGCTCAGTCGGAGCATTGCGTCAGAGGACAAGTGGGGCCCCACGCAAATTGAGAAGCGCGGGGCGATGTTGGCTGAGCGCGCTCTGGCGCTATGGCGACCACTGACGCCTGACCTGGCGATGATTTCCAAGGTCGACCTGGAAGATGCAGTGGACCGATCCGCTGGCCACAGCGTAGCCAATTTGAAATGGACACCAGGCATTGAAGTTTGGTTTGAGCAAATGCGCGCTGCGGCCATGGGTTGTTCGGACGAAGTTGTCGAATTGCCGAGAGCAAAGTCAGTGGTGTATCGCGCGCCTGAGTGGTTTCTGGAGATCATTCCCCGAGCGAGAGGGTTTGCGCTGCGCTTGGCTGTGGATGTCGAGGATCTGACCGGTATTGCCGACGGAGTTTCGGATGCATCCACATGGAGCTTTATTCCCAATAGCTCTGTAGATGGAGGGAGCCTCTACGTCGTCAACACCGCTGCCCAACTGCCACACGCTGAGACGTTGGTAAAACGAGCATTTGAGATCATGTTTGGATGATTGAAATGTGAGGCGGTATCCGGAAGCAGGACAAAAAATGCAGGGAAAGATGGATCAAACAGCTCAAACTCGTACCCGCGGTTCATACACGGCAAATCTTCTCGGAAACATCAAAAGCCATTTGGCGGGCCTGCAAGGGTATGACGTCATGGCCCTCGAGCTCATCCAGAACGCGGATGACGCCAAAGCGGCGTCTATAGTTTTTGATATTACTGACCGCGGCCTATTGGTTATCAATAGTGGGCAGTTCACCTACTGCGGGGATCTACGAACGCGCCCATGTGGGTTCGTCGATAGCACCAACTACAGCTGTGATTTCCATCGAATTGCAGATGTCGGCAGTGGGGGAAAGCTCTCTCACGGAGAGAACATCGGGCGTTTTGGCATCGGTTTCGTATCCACCTACCAGGTTACGGACCATCCGGAAATCCGCTCAGCCGGCATCAAGCTGACACTTCAACCAGAGGTCGGTGAATGGTTGATCGACATGTTCGATCAACCTGAAGGCACGACATTCTTTTTGCCTTGGGCTGACGACCCGAATACACAGGCTCGTCGAGCTCTCGGGGTATCGCATGTGAGCCCATCTCACATCGATCAACTCACAGAGGATTTCCAGACCATCCTTCGGAAGAGCCTCTTGTTTCTTCGGCACGTGCGAACAGCAGAGGTCCGGAGAAATGGAAAGTTGCTGTTGGCGTGTGATCTGGATCGGGGGGATGGTTCCGACTTGATCGTTAGCTACCGTCCGAGTGGCAAGGTCGAGCAGTGGCATATCTTGAGGGTCGATGCGGCAGAGGCTGCGGCGCGCTTGTATTCCTCACACCCCCGCCTTGAGTCCCTCGGTCGAAGCACCAAGATCAGTATTGGGTTGCGAATCGATCCCGAGCCACTAGAAGAGGGCGTTCTCTACGCGTTCTTACCGACAGAACAGTCGACCGGGCTGCCGATTCATATCAATGCAGACTTCTTCCCAGAATCCGACCGAAAGGCGGTCATCTTTGCGGGGCATCAGCATGAGCAAGCGTGGAATGAGATGCTCATCGACGCCGCCGCTGCTGAACTTGCTCGAGACCTGGAGGGGCTGCTGACGACGCTCGGTGAGGTCCAACTTTGGCAGGTAGTTGGGCGCGCGTATGAGCTGTCGAAGTCTTCGAACCACCCGGCTTGCTTCAAGCAATTCTGGGCACAGCTGAAGGTCACGGGAGCCCTTGCGCACATTGCACTTGCACAAGACGGAAGTGTTCAGCGTCCGGACGGCGTATTCCTGCCGCGCGGCCCACTGACAACTCAGCAGGCAAACACGCTACTTGAGGTCGGCGGTAGACTTGTCGCTGAAGATCTGCGACCGTTTCAGACTGCGCTAAATCAACTTGGTGCTCCAATCCTAACCTTCGACCGTTTGGTGAACTTGCTTGAGCAGGCGATGGCGCAGCAAGTCCCCGGCGAAAGGCAAGTCGAAGCGAAAAGGGTGGATAGCTTCTACCTACCGCTTTGGAGCATGGTCAACGATTTGTTGCCGGATGCTGCGAACCAGACGCCAGGCACTAACCCAGCTATTCAGCGGTTACTTGCCATCCCTTTCATGGTCACCGAAGATCTGTACGCTGTCGCGATTAGCCAATCATTTGTTGTACCTGCATCCTTGGACGCTGGGCGAGTCGTTTCGCTGCTTCCGAGGCTGGCAATTGCAGCGCGCGTCATCCTCGGATTCCCAAAGATTGCCCGACTAATCCGACAACTTGAGCTCGGTGCGGTCGTCAGTCACATCAGTTCGATATGTGCTACCGAGCCCGTCGAAGATGTAATCGGCGTTGAACAGCAAGATTTGCGCGACTTGTATGCGATGTTTTCGGACTTGGATCGCCAGGCGACGGTCGAGAAGGCTGTTTATCAAGCGCTTCGGAATCTGCCCATTTGGCTTTCAAGTCGAGGCCTGATTAAAGCGACTCATGCACTCCTGCCGGGCAACTTCACTGATCCGACTGGGCAGTCGGACCTCCTTGAGACCTCTGTCCTGAATCCATCCAGTAGGGACTTCGTGTCGAGCAAGCTCGGCGTTCAGACACAGACGATCGAGGCATTTGTACAAAACGTCGTGCCAAGGTTCTTCAGTGATGAAGGACCATTGGATGCACAGAAGTACACACGTCTAATCAGTGAACTTGCCAGCTATCCAACGCTCATGAATGACGAGGGCATCCGTCGACAGCTTGGAGCGCTGCCAATTGTTCCCACGCAGGACGGGCGGTGGTCACGCCCGACGGCTACATACAGGCGAAACGATGAGTTGGTGAAGGTGCTCGGCGATTCAGCGCACCTTTGGCTTGATGCCAGTCGGCTACCGGATGCCAGATCTGTTCAAGTATTCATTGATAGCTTAGGAATTCGCCGTTCGCCCCTTGCTCAGCACCTTGTGGATCGGATGCTCTACATCGCAGAAAAGTCCCTGCCAACGGAAGATGCAAAGCGTGCCAGCGGCGAGGCCTTTTATGTTCTGTGTGACCACTTTGAGGAATGGGGGGACAAGCCATTTGTTCAGGGTGCCATCAACGATCTTAGAAAGGCTGCTTGCTTTCCTGCGATCGACGACGAGGAAGCTTGGCATTCTTCGAATGTTTTGTATGCGCCGTACCGCGCTGAAGCTTTTTCGTCCCAGGCAAACATTCTGGATTTTCGCAACATGTCGCGGATCAATCGGGAGCTGTTGAAAAAGCTTCACGTTGCCTTGGAGCCGGAAACCACTTTGGTGATCAACCACCTCAGGCACTGTGTGACAAGCAAGACCCCAGCGCCGTTCACGACATACCAAATTCTCAACGAAAGGTCGAAAGACGAAAGCGCCCTCATTTCTTCATTGTCCGGTGATCCGTTCATTTACATTGAGAGTCAGAAGGCATTTGTTCGATCCAACCAGCTATTCTGGGCCCCACAACAGCTGGGTAGATTTGCCTTCACGATCCCTGGAAACTTTGAGGCGTTCAAACCGCTGTTTGATGCGATCGGGGTGAAGAATGCCCCTGAGGGCCGAGACTACATTGACATCTTGCTAGATATTGTTGGTGAGCATTTCGAGAAGTCAAAGGCCGTCCATGGTTCAGATAGATCGGTCTATGAATCCTGTTTGACTGGCGCGTCAGCTTTAGATGAGCGAGGCGAAATCAGTGCATCTGATTTTCAAAGGTTACAGAAAGCGCCGACCATTTTGAACCTCAATGGGCAGCCTACACACCCTGACGAGGTGCTTCTTCAGGACAGCGAGTGGCACGCAGGATTTTTTGAAGGGGAGCTTGACCCGGCGTTGTGCAAACCTGCCCCTGAGCTTTGGCCGTTCATTGAGAAAGTGGGGGTTCGGCGCCTCAGCAAGAGCGCAAAAGTAAGTCTGGAATTTGTTGATGGTCCGATGTCGGATGAGCTTGAAATTGCTGAAAAGTTGGTGGATCGGGCTGACATTTTTGCTCGTTTGCTCCATGACAAGGCGACAGCAGTCAAAAAGAAGGTTCAGTGGGCGGTTTCAAAAATGACTGCCGTCAGTTACGAAGTCGTTCGCATTCAAGCGTCGGTGGGCGTCGGTGGGGACCTTGCAATAGCTTCGCCTAAGACTTCCCATGCTTTCTTTGACATCGACAAGCGCCAACTGTTCTTGGCTCGTCCAGTGGGGGATCGCAGTTGGCCCCACATACTGAATGCAGTCTTCCACCAGTTGATGCCTGAGGAGTCGGGAAGCGAGATCTCGAAACTGACGCTCAGTGTGCGTCCGATGATGAACATGCTTGTTGATGAGGCTCATTGTGAGCTAACCGATGCTGGTATCCCGCACCTGGAGGCGGATAGCGGAGGCGGACAAGCCGTTGATTTGACCTCGTCGGCCCTGGATGATTTGGGGAGCTCGGTTGATTCTGGGTTTGAACCAGAGAGCGATGCAGGTTTCGCGTTACCCGAGGTGTCAACTGGAGTGCCAACAGGCAGCGAACCGACACATCATCACCGTGATGGAAGTCGACAGAACGACGAAGTCACCAAGGATGTCAATGGCGCGACGTTGTCTAACCCAGGGCAACACAATGTCGGTGCTTGGGACGCGGAAGAAATGCCTGCCCGGAGCCGCGAACAGCCTACATGGAATGGCGATGGCAACGTTTCACCGAGAGGGGAGGCGCCCGCGAGGACACCTCGGCCTAAGCACAAAGAACAGTGGGATCGCCGACTGCTCACCTATGTTCGGAAGATGCAAGAACAGTCTGGAGATGGCGACCAACTTGAAGAATCATCCGAGCACAATCTTGCAGTTGAGATAGTGGCTCGCGCCGCTGTCAGCGCCTTTGAAAAGGAAAGAGGACGTGTCGCAGAACAGATGGCCCAAACTCATCCCGGGTACGACATCATCAGTCGAAACCCACTGACAGGTGAAGAAAGGTTCATTGAGGTGAAAGGCGTCAACGGCGAGTGGAATCAGACGGGCGTGGGTTTGTCCAGGCTGCAGTTCAGCAATGCCCAAAACTACGGTGACCGCTATTGGCTGTATGTTGTTGAGTTCGTTTCCGATCCTGAACACACGTGTGTTCATGCGATTCGAAGTCCTGCAACCCAAGTGACGTCTTTCATGTTTGATGGCAACTGGCGTGATGCGGTGGCAGAGGAGAGGGTAAATCCATTGCTTGTCTACATCGCAGGGACCCGTGTTCGACACAAAATGTACGGCCTCGGCGAAGTTGTGGAGGTCATTAAGGCCCTGGATACCATGCGAGTCGTCAAGATTCGATATGACGATGGGCAAGTTCGTCCGACCACCCTGAACGTAATGGATTTACCGAAAATCGTGAGTGACGATGACAGCAATCATTCCTGAACTGACGGAATCCCAACTGGCGGAGTTGCCATCCCAGGCGGAGGCGAAAGTTTACAGGACCTTGCGGGACGGGCTTCCAAGCGACTATGTTGTTTTCTTCCAGGTCGGATGGATCTTGCGTCGGGAGGAAGAAAAAGCCAAGGATGGCGAAACCGATTTCCTGATCTGTCACCCGGAGCGGGGCTACATTTGTATCGAGGTTAAGGGTGGCGGCATTCGCTTTGACGCCAGTGCCGGAGATTGGTTTTCCGTTGATCGCCATCATCAAAAGCATGCGATCAAGAACCCTGTCCAACAGGCCTTGAAGGCGAAGTACTCGATTCGATCCAAGTTGCATGAACACCAGCGATGGCGTGATCTTTCGCTTGGGAACGTCATGAGAGGCCACGCGTTGTTTTTTCCGGATTTGGGAGATGCGTCTGCGCTGAGCCGTCCCGACATGCCGTCAACCCTGATCGGATGTGCCAACGACCTCCAACACTCAAAGGCATGGATTGACCGAGTCTTTGCCTATTGGAGCAACGAAGCCAAGGATTTCACTCCCATAGGAAGAAGGGGCGTTGACGTTCTTCGCGAGGTGTTTGCAAGATCGTTCTTGGTAGCTCCATTGATCGCCTCTCAATTGGCTGACCAGGAGGCGCGTCGACTTGCCCTCACAAAGGATCAGATTCGCGTGCTCGACATTTTGCGCTCCCAACGCAGAGTCGCAGTGAGCGGCGGCGCAGGGACGGGCAAGACGGTCCTTGCTCTCGAAAAAGGACGTCGCCTTGCATCTGAGGGATTCCGAACTTTGCTGACTTGCTACAACAGGCCGCTCGCTGACCACCTATCAGGCCTCTGTGCCGGGACGCCGAACCTAGATGTCATGAGCTTTCATCAGCTCTGCCATCGACAGGCGGAGAAAGCCAATCGTGTATCTGGGCGGGACCTTCTTTCAGAGGCTAAGCGCACCTATCCGGGCAAGGACCTCTTCGAGGTGCAGCTGCCCAACGCGCTCGGATACTCGATCGAAATTCTTTCGGATCGATACGACGCTATCGTCTGTGATGAAGGTCAGGACTTTCGCGATGAGTTTTGGGTTCCGCTCGAGCTGTTGCTGTCTGACTATGACCGCAGTCCGCTTTACGTGTTCTATGACGACAACCAAAATTTGTATGCCCGCGCAGGAACGTTCCCGATACAAACCGAGCCGTTCCCACTGATCTCAAACTGCCGGAATACGACTCCGATTCATGAGGCCGCCTATAAGCACTACAAGGGCGTTCCGGTCGGTGTTCCTGACATTCAGGGTGATGACGTTCAGTTTGAAGAATCACCAAGTCGAGACGCTCAAGCCGTCAAAATCAATGCTCGGATTGTCGACCTCATTGCGCGCCAGGGCGTGGCGCCTGGTGACATCACCGTATTGGTGGCGGACGCTCTTCATAAGGTCGAATATTACGCGGCCCTGCATCGACTTCCGCTGCCAAAGCCCGCAACCTGGGTTGAGCAAGGAGTGCGTGGCAAAACCACGGTGCTGATAGACACCGTTCAGCGTTTCAAGGGCCTCGAATCGCCAATCGTGATCCTGTGGGGGTTGGATACGATCGATTTGTCGCAACGCGAGGAGTTGTTGTACGTAGGGCTGAGCCGAGCGAAGTCTCTGCTGGTCATTATTGGGCGCGCGGCCACATGTTTCGCGCTTGGCAAAACGAAGCACTCTTGACGCTTTTTGGCTTGGTCGATAAGCCAATACTTGATGTGACTCCGGGTAGAGGGTGATAAATCCGTTTTGTAGGGCGCGATTTTTGGGCCAGTAGGCTGTGACCATCTGCATGGCGTGTTGTAAGAACGCTATTTTTGGGCTACAGGAAAAGCTAGTGCGCCTCACCACTTTTTTGTTGGGTCGCCTTAATTAACATAGGGAGAGCAAGCCCTTAAGATCCGGACACCTTCGTGTATTCCAAAGGCCAGCGCTTTATATTCTGCAAGGCTCATAAAAAGCAAAACCCGTGCCTCAAATAATTGCAGGGTGCAGCAACAGTTCTCCGGAAAACCCATGCTCAACAGCTTGCAAATTGATCACGCCCTCTGTCGGCGAGGCTTCGCGCGCACCGCCGCAAATGCCCATGGATTCAGTCATCCGATGCTTGATCATGACGTCTTTGTCAAGCGTGCGAACCACGATGGCGACACGAAACCGGTGATCAAAGCCCCTCTGGTGCTGCACCCAGATTTGGCGGAGGATCTTCGGCGCCTGTCTGCTTCAAACGGCAAAGTGACACTCGAGGTCAGCCCCTACTTCAATACGAATTTGAGCAGCTTTCCCAAACGCGCCAATGAAGGAAGCGCAGAGACGGCTCATGGCTTGGCCGTCAATGTGGCCGATGAGCAAGCCTTGGATGTGTTGCTCAAATTTCTCATCACCAAGGGGAATTCCAACCTTGAAGCCATCGCGCAGGCGTCCATGATGACGGTCGATGCTTTGATTGGAGCTTTCTCGGACTTGGATGATCGGTTCACTGAAGCTCAAGTCAACATGTTGTTTGCCCATGCCGAAGCACCTGGGCGGTGCATGTCCATGGAGCGCTTGGCCGAAGAGGGCGGGTATGACGATTTCAGAGCTGCGAACATGCAGTATGGACGGCTGTGTGGTGTGGTCGCGAAGCACCTGGGTGTGCGAGGCCTACCTCAACAAACCCAAATGCTGGCCTACCTCGCGCAAGATCGCAATGAACTTGGCCATTGGCAATGGGTAATGCGCCCACAGGTTTTCGCCGCAATGCAAGAATCAGGTTTGACAGGGGACCAAGATTCTGAGCTCGAGACGGATCCAGGATATCTGGGTGCGACTTACGAAATTGACAATGATCCAGCATGTCAGGAAATCTCGAAAACCACCAGAGAAGCGTTGATTGCCGCTCGAATTGGACAAGGTGCGTATCGTCAGCGCATGCTCGACCTCTGGGGTGGATCCTGCGCACTGACTGGGTGTTCAATTGCCACGGTTTTGATTGCATCACATGCCAAATCTTGGGTGCGCTCAAGCAATGAGGAGCGGCTTGACGAGCACAACGGGTTGTTGCTGGCTGCATCCATCGATCGCCTCTTCGACCAGGGGCTGATCAGCTTCAATTCAGACGGTCAAATATTGCTGAAGGAGAGCTTGTCCTTGGACCAGCTCTCGATTTTGGGCCTCAGTCCCAAAAGTTGCTTGCGTTCGATTCACGATCAAATCCGACCCTATCTCGCTGACCATAGAGCGCAACACAACTTTTGAGGTTTAAAAAAAGATGGTCCCTTTATTTAGTGCGTCAATGCATGCTCGGCACTCGAAAGCGCCACGAAGCTGATATGGCAGGAGAAGTTAGCCAGTTGCGCCCACCTCCACGAATGCCCGCCAGCACTTGGCCTTGGAACCTCAACGGTCGCCGCTCTCTGACTTGGGCCATACCGCATCGCCTGGCCACCAGTCAGGCGGATCGTCGTTCCATCGATTGCCCTGGATGGCGTCTGCCAACACCCGAAGATGCGGTGGAAAACGCTTCAGCTCCTTGCGAACCACGCTGATCCACACTGCCAACTTCTCCCGAAAAGGCGCCCGATAGTCCGAGAGCGAAATCTCCAGAAAATCGAGGTACTCCCGCAAGGCGATTTCATCGGCGCGGGCGCGTGAGGCGGCAAAGGCGCTCTCCAACTGCTTGGTCAAAGCTTCTTCGCGCCTTCGTGCGCGGGCCCGCTCAGCGGCTTCCTGGCGCATCTGCTCTTCATGGGCCAGACGCCGGGCGCGAACGCCAGGTTGTGCTTCGAGTAGCGTCAGGCAACCTGCGACGATCTCAGGCAGTTTTCGCTCGATATCCTCTTGCTTGCCAGACCACTTTTGAAGCGATGTGCGTTCGGTGCCACTCGCCGACCAGGTGAAACGCCCCGAGGCCTCCCAAACCATGTCCGACGGGTACCCACCAGAAGCCTTCTCCGATGCGCGCTCCTCCTCGGTCGTTTCGCGCCGGCGGTACCCTTCAGAAAACCCGACATACAGAAGCTCACCATTGAGATCGCAGGCCAGTCGCAGGTCCTTGTTGTCGGGATGCTTGGCGCCGCTGCAGCGGACACCGGCAGACTCCAGGCCGCGAATGAACCTTTCGTGCAGGTCGATGGCCCATTCGAGGCTGGCGTCCGAGACCACCATATGCAGGCCATCGGGCGCGGTGACAAATCGTCTTCCTCTGTCCAGCAGGGGCGGGTAGGGCGTGTTCCCGGTCCAGCCCCCGCGCCGTATCGCTTGTTCATGCTTCCTGACCATTGCAGGAATCTTGGCGACGAATGCGCGTGTGCACCGAATCAACGGGTGAGCCCGTGGTGGCCGTTTCGTCTCCGGTGTTTGCGCCACAGCCAGCGCTTGCACTTTGGTCGCGACCGCTTCGGCAAAAACCTGCTTTTCTTGCTTCTCTCTTTGTCGCCGCACCGGTTCGATGGTGGTCAACTGGACGTCATAGTCCTTCGACTGCTCGGGAAGCGGCACTTGGGGTGACGGCTTGCCTGCTGCCAGCTTCGCCCAGTGCCCGCGAGGAGGCACCGGAACCCCATGGCGTCGGCATGTTTTTGCCAATCCGACGTCGGAGATGCCCAGATCCCGGGCGATGTGGGTCATCGGTTTGGACCAGACCAGCGCATGAAGGGCAGACCGCTTGAGGAGCATGGCGATCAGAATATGGGACTGTCCACCCTTGTCCACATGGGGTGTGCCCTAGGTTGTTGATAACCCGATGAACAACTGGCAGAAGCCGCGTAACTACTGGCTTTGCGGATGCTGCCTAAAAAACAAGCAGAAAGTGACCTGGCTTGCATTGTTCCAACAGCCTGCTCGGATGACCAGCCTCCGCGAAACCCGGTGGGATCCGGTTCGCGGCTTGCCCGGAGGGTGGCAGCGGGCATGCCTCATGCATCAACCGTCGGTGCACCGATCAGTTGTGCCTATGGCATGCCCCTTACCCATCGGCGTCTCTGAAATCCCTTGAGAAGATTCTGGTCCAATCCAAGCAGAAAGGGACGCAAGATGATTGACTTGAAACAGCTTGAAGTTGAAGTGACCAAGGCCGCTTTGCAGGTGGCCATCTGGGAGTTCCTGAGTTTTGTGGGCTTCATGGTGGTGCTGTACTTCGTGGTGAAAGCTGCCGTGCGCGATGGCGTGAACGAGTCCCGAATGGGCGCTACGCGCGCAAGTCGTGGCGGCCATGACCCAGAGGGTTGGGCCCACCAAGTGGAGGCCGCTAAGGTTCGGGACGTGACGAGCAAAATGCCACCCATTCGAGCCGATTGAGTGGCCATGGACAGAGGTCGAACCCTGGTGGTGATCCGCTTGCGTGAGCGGCTCACGGGCACTGCCCAGCTTTTCAATGCTTGAAAGGCGCTGGGTCTGACCACCCAGGCCAGGCGCGGAGCTTCGGCTCTTTGTCAACCTGGCCGTGAGGAAAATACTTCCCGGATTGGTCTTGTGGCTGGAGGGGGCGCTTTCTTTTAATCTTGATTTTTTCGAGGTTGGACATGAACGCCACCGTCCAAATCCATCATTTTTATCTGGCCTCACTCTCGGCCCAACGGCTTTTCCGTACCTTTGGTGGCAGCGCCGCGCTCGGTGAATGTTTCGTCCAGCCGCTCATGGGCCTGTCGTCTCCGGGCCCTTTCTCGCGGGTCGCGTGCGCTTGTTCAATCCGCTGAGTTTGGTTTGCTGCGCGCGATGGCGAGTCGTTGGGCCTTTTGCACGTCGGCGGCTATGGGTTCGTAGCCGTGGCCCATCGACATGCCGTGCAGGGCGCCCAGACCGCATTGCAGGGCCACATCCACATCCGATTGGCTTGAGCGATGGTCGCGCGCCGCGCGGCTCAGTGCCTTGGGGTGGCACCGGGATGCTCGGGCCATTTTCGTGAAGTGGGTGTGTTTTGGTGGGGCAAGCGCTTGCGCTTGCCTTGCTGCTTGGGGCGTGCAGGGCAGCACAGCCTCCCTGTCCACGCGGCGGCCGAATTTAAACACGGGTGGATATAGGCTGTATCTCAACTTCGTGAACGACCCCCATGGAATCTGCCAGCCCCAAACTCGTCAAAAAATCTGCCGTTGCCGAGCGCCTGGGCGTGTCCGAGCGAACCTTGGAGAAGCTGGTGCGCGCCCGCCGTTTTCCGCCGCCCTTGCGCATTGGCAAACACGTGGTCTGGGCCGAAGAAGCGGTTGAGAAGTGGTTGGTTCGCGCCTTGGCGAGCCAAGTGGCCTGGGAGCCCAAAAGGGGCCGTACAACGGGCTGAAGCACCTGTCCTGACCGCGGTGAGCAAGCCATGGCCGCACGAATGCGGTGTGGCCTGCGCGTGTTGCACGGGTTGGGGTTCCCTTGCGAGTGGGGGCAGGCGCTCACTGCGCTTCGGTACCTGCGCCCAACTTTCCTCGTCTGGCGGGTAGCGTTGATCGCGAAGTAGAAAGCCCTGCAACGTTGGTGACCGTTGCAGGGCTTTCGTGGGGTGCTTTGCTCAGCCGCGCTTGCCGAACTGCACGTGAATCACCCGACCTGATGTGCGGGGCTCGAAAGGTTGCGCCGCATCCGTGCCCGTGGCCCTCGGGGCTTCGGTAATATGCTCCGCGTCTTTTTCTGCCACAGGATAGGTGGGCGCCTGGTCTGCCTGCGCGGACAAGTCCGCCGCCAGGGACGCTCGCAGCGCCTCTTCGGGCCCCTTTTCTAGCGCGGTATCTGGCGCGGTTTCTGTTGCCATCTTCGCGACCGCTGATGCGTTGTCGGCGGCGTTGGGTGAAGCGGAGCCCTTGGCCAGCACCTTTTTGGCCACTGCCTGGGCCAACCGTTCGCTTCGACGCGCTTTTTGGACATCGGCGGCGCTTTGGCCTTCCAGCGGTGCAATGCTGTAGACGCTTGCGGAGGATTCCACGCGGTCCAGCGCATCGAGCATGTCGTTTTGCACCAGATTGATATAGACCTGCGCCATCGTCATCGACTTGTGACCCAGCATCTTTTGCAGCTGGGGGGCGGTGAGCCCGCGGCGGGCATAGCGGGTGGCACTCAGATGGCGCAGGTCGGCCAGGCGCAAGGTCGGCAAGCCCGCCTTGATACGTGCGCCGTCCCAGGCCAAGTCCATCGCGTTGGCGGACATGGGGAACACCTTCCCGCAAGCCGAGCGCGGCATGTTTTGCAGGACCTTTACCGCCGTCTGGCTCAAAGCGACGGGCACGGGCCCTGTTTTGGAGGGCGTGAAGGCGACACGGTTCTCCAGGTCGGTTTGGTCCCATCGAAGGGCATTCATACTGCCTGGGCGCAAAGTGGTCTCCAGCGCCAGGGCAACCCAGTGGCCAACGTAGGGGTTGTCGCACTCGCCCAAGGCCTTCCACAGCGCGGCTTCCTGTGCCGGAGTCACAAACACGAAACGCTGGTTGCTCTTGCCCAGCTTGATGCCTTCAGCGGGGTTTGAGAATCCGAGCCAGTTCCATTCGGTGATGGCCATGTTGAAGACATGGCGCAGCAAAGCGACCTCTTTTTGAATGCTGCTGGCAGACAGTCCTTCGCGCTCCATGTCGGCCATCAGTTCCCGAATGTCCGCCTTGCTGAGGGTGCTGCACATCATGCGGGCGAGCTTGGCAATGCGCTGATAGGTCGCTTGCCTCACAGCGCGGCGTTCGACGTTGTGGTTTTCGAACGCTGAGGGGCCCCGCTTGCGGGGGGACTCCTGGAGGGCTTTGGCGCCCTTGTCGTCGAGCACGATGGAAAGAGGCTGGAAGCCCGCGCCTTCGCGGTAGTGGTTGATGCGGTTCAGTTCGGCCCGTGCACCGCCTTTGTTGACGGTGTACAGGCCTGCGTAGTATGTCAAGGCCTCGGTCAGCGTGGTTTGCGTGGGGCCTCCCAAACGAGGTTTGTGTTCCGTCTTGCGTTCGCTCAGGGTGTCCGATATGTACTGCTTGGCATCGCGGTACGTCTCGAAGTCCTTGGACGGGCGTTGGCCATTCTTGAGGCTGACCTGTCCGCGCCACTTGCCGCGAACCTTGAACGGGGAGGGCATTTTGGCGTTAGCCATGGGACACCTCCAGGCGCACAGGGGCACAAGGGAAAGTTGCCCGGCTGGCCGGCGGCTTGTGGGAAAGGTAGAGGGAGAGGGGGAGGGGGAGGGGGAGGGGAATCATCTGCGTTCCAAAAGGTAGTTGCTGGAACTGAGTGAAGCCTCCGTGTTTAGCCTTTGGGTCCGGTGATCCAAAAAAGATCGAGACAGTGCGCGCGATCGGCTGAGGGTGGCCCGTGGTGAGCGCCGAGGTGCTGCGCGTGAGAAGCGTTGTTGGGCCCGTGCCGCGGCGCGCGCGGATGGGTCTGCGATGCCGGGTGGGTCGGCGAACCCTGTAGGGATGGTGGTGCGCGGTGTGTTGCGCTGCTTGGGGGCCTGTTGTGTGTGGCCCCGATGTCTGCTCAGGCGTTTTCATGTGCGTGTGCACTCCGTGATGGAGGACAACGCGGCCTTGTTGGCGCGGGTGTTCGCAGGGCGTGTTCACATCGGCGTTGGGTTCGCCGTCTGTGAGCTTGTCCATGCGCTGACACAAGCGCTGACAAAACAGCCTCTAAGCCAAGTGAAAGCGTAGAAAAGACAAAGGCCTTCCGAAGAAGGCCTTTGTTTTCAACAACTTACGCTAGTTTGTCTGTGGCTCCCCGACCTGGACTCGAACCAGGGACCTGCGGATTAACAGTCCGTCGCTCTACCAACTGAGCTATCAGGGAACAGCCTCAAATTATAGCGACTTTTTTTGTGGTTTTTGAGAGAGGGCCAGAAAAAACAAAGTCTTCTCGTTGGTGGGCCTTCTTCATGCCGCTTGCTCGGGTCGTCAATCGAATACCGGGGACTCCACGCCGAGCACCTTGTGCAGCTTGGGGCTGGTGGTGGTGTACTGCAGAAAAACCTTTTTCTCGGGGCTGATGATAGGCATGGCGCCGAAGGCGGCCAGAGCACATTCATGGAAACCCGAGAGAATGAGCTTTTTCTTGCCGGGGTAGGTGTTGATGTCACCCACGGCAAAGATGCCGGGGATATTCGTGGAAAACTTTTCGGTGTCGACGACGAGTTGCTTGCGCTCGATCTCAAGGCTCCACTCGGCGATGGGGCCGAGCTTGGGCGAAAGGCCAAAAAAAACCAGCAGGGTATCCATGGGGACCACGCGGGTCACGCCATCGGAACCGGTGACTTTGGCGCCGACCAGCTTGCCGTCGCGTTCATCAATGCCAGTGATCTGGCCGACGATGAATTGCATCTCGTAAGCTTCGCACCGCTCCCTCATCTTGGCCACGCTCGCAGGCGCGGCTTTGAAACCATCACGGCGGTGGATCAGGATGACGCTTTCGGCCTTGTTTGGTCCATCGGCTGCGAAGTTCAGCGCCCAGTCGAGTGCGGAGTCTCCGCCGCCCACCACAATCAGGTTCTTGCCGGCGAAGTCGGCCGGGCTTTTGACGCGGTAGTGGAGTTGAGAACCATCGTACTTTTCCAGGCCTTCGACTTTCAACAGGCGTGGCTGGAATGAGCCCACGCCGGCGGCTATGAAAATGGTCTTGGTGAGGAAGGTCGTGCCCTTGGCGGTTTGCACGAAGAAGCGGCCGTCTTCCTGCTTCTGAACCACGGTGACTTCCTGTCCCAAGTGGAAGGTCGCGCCGAAAGGCTCGATCTGCTTGAGCAGTCTGTCGGTGAGCTCCTGTCCGGTGCACACGGGGATCGCAGGGATGTCGTAAATCGGCTTGTCTGGGTAGAGCTCCACGGGCTGGCCGCCAGGGTAGGCGAGCGAGTCGATCACATGGGCCTTGATTTCCAGCAAGCCAAGTTCAAACACCTGAAACAGGCCGACCGGGCCCGCACCGACGATGACGGCATCGGTTTCGATTGGGCCGTCATGCGCGGCGGCGGTGTTCATCACTTCCGGATTCAGGTGCGGCTCCATGGGTCCTATCGGAGCAATTGGGGCAGCTTGCCCGTTTTGTCCTTCCAGTCGTCGGCATCGGGCAAAGGTTCTTTGCGTTTGGTGATGCTCTTCCAGCCTGGCAATTGCGCCAGCTCTTCGTTGAGCTGGATCATGTGCATCTGGTCTTTGGGCAGATCTTCTTCTGCGTAGATGGCGCTCACCGGGCACTCTGGAATGCACACAGCGCAATCGATGCACTCATCGGGGTCGATGGTGAGGAAGTTGGGGCCTTCGCGGAAGCAGTCCACGGGACAGACATCGACGCAATCGGTGTATTTGCAGCGGATGCAGGATTCGGTGACGACGTGGGTCATGGTGTTGTTCTGGGCAAATCGATGAAACCTCTAATTTTAGGGTTTCCGAGAGGGTAAGGGCGCCTAATGCCCTTGGCATTGACATAAGTTAGGGGTTTTGGGCCATTTAAGGTGGATATCACGCCACCAGCAATGCCCCGGAAGTCTTGTGGCTGGCGGTGTCGACCAACACCAGCGCGCCCAGCGCGCGGGACTCGGCGAAGGGGCGCGTGGCCAGCGGCTCTTGCAGGGCGAGCTCGATGTGGCCGATCGCGTTGGGCTCCAGCTGTGTGGCTTCCTCTTCGGCCAGCGTGTGGATATCGAGCTTGTGCACGATGCGCTGTACCTTGGCCTTGACCCAGCGGTGGCCATGCAATGCCCAGTACACACGACCAGCGACCAGCGGCTCGTCGTCGAGCCAGGCCACGGTGGCGCGGATGGAGCGCTCGGCGGTGAGGGTATCGCCCTCGCCGCCGGCGGCCAGCAGCCAGTCGCCGCGCGACACATCGACTTCGCGGTCGAGCACGATGCCGGCGCTGTGGCCAGCAGCCACCGACTTGGGATTGCGCGCATGGTCCAGCACCTGGGCCACATTCGCGCTCAGCCCGCTGGGCATGACCTTCACGGCCTGGCCCACAGTCATTTCACCGGTGGCAACCCGACCCCAGAAAACGCGGCGGCCCTGGCTGGTGTCGGAGGATGAAGAAAACTTCTCCACCCATTGCACCGGGAATGAGACCGGGAGGCTCACATCCGCAGGGGTGACCGGCAGGTGTTCCAGGAGGTCAAGCAAGGTCGGGCCGCTGTAGCTGCACCAATGCGCATCGGCCGCGGCCTCGACCACGTTCCAGCCCTTGAGGGCAGACACGGGCACGGTGGCGGTCACGGTCAGGCCCGCCGTGGCGGCGAACTCGGTGAGGGCGTTGCGGATGTGGGTGAAGGCCAGTGTCGGGTCCTCAATCGCGTCGAGCTTGTTCACCGCGAAAACGATGGACGGCACGCGCAAGAGCTTGAGCAACAGGCTGTGACGGCGGGTTTGCGCCAGCAGCTTGAGATCGGCGTTGCGCCAGTCGAGCTTGGTGGCATCGACCAGCACCACGGCCGCGTCGGCGCTGGAAGCGGCGGTGACCATGTTGCGGGTGTACTGCTCGTGGCCCGGCGCGTCGCCGATGATGAACTTGCGGGTTTCGGTGTTGAAGTAGCGGTAGGCCACGTCGATCGTGATGCCTTGTTCGCGTTCGGCCGACAGGCCGTCGGTCAACAAGGCGAGATCGGTCTCCCCCTGGCGCTGGACGCCAGCCAAGTGATCTTGCAAGACGGCTTTGCTGTCGACCAGCAAGCGCCCGATCAAGGTGCTCTTGCCGTCATCGACCGAACCGCAGGTGATGAATTTCAGCGCGGGGCGGGTGTCGGCGGAAGGGGGTGAAGAAACGGTGGTGTTCATATCAAACTCGATCAAAGAGGTGTCAAAACCCAGGGCGCCGCGGATCCGGCTTTGCCGGTCCGCCAGCGCAGCCCCCCAGTGGGGGGTGACGCGCCGCAGGCGCGGCGCGGGGGGCGTCAAAAGTACCCGTCCTTCTTGCGCTTCTCCATGGAAGCGTCCGACGTTTTGTCGTCCATGCGGGTGGAGCCGCGTTCGCTGACCTCGGCGGTCAGAGTTTCCAGCACGATTTGTTCCGGCGTGGCCGCCGAGCTCTCGACCGGGCAGGTGCAGGTCACATCGCCCAGGGTGCGAAAGCGCACGTCGCGGTTTTCAACTTTTTCGCCGTCTTTGGCGGGCGTCAGCTCCGTGACGGGGACGAGCAGGCCACGGCGGTCGACCACATCGCGCTTGTGCGAGTAGTAGAGCGACGGCAGGGCGATGTTCTCGCGTTCGATGTATTGCCAGACATCGAGCTCGGTCCAGTTGCTGATCGGGAACACGCGGAAGTGTTCGCCGGGGGCCAGGCGCGTGTTGAACAGGGTCCAGAGCTCGGGGCGCTGGGCCTTGGGTTGCCACTGGCCGAAACTGTCGCGGTGGGAAAAGATGCGCTCTTTGGCGCGGGCTTTTTCTTCATCGCGGCGGGCGCCACCGATCAGCGCGTCGAAGCGGAATTCTTCAATCGCTTCAAGCAGCGTGACCGACTGGTGGGCGTTGCGGGGCTCGTCGGGGTGCGCCAGGCGAACCGTGCCGCGCCTCATGGAGTCTTCCACGTTGCGCACGATCAGTTCGGCTTGCAACTCGCCTGCACGCAGGTCGCGGAAGGCGGTGACCTCGGGGAAATTGTGGCCGGTGTCGATCATCAGCAAAGGGTAGGGGATACGCCCGACACCAAAGGCCTTTTCGGCGCAACGCAGCATGACCAATGAGTCTTTGCCGCCCGAGAACAACAGGGCGGGGCGCTCGAAGGCGGCGGCCACCTCACGCAGGATGAAGATGGTTTCTTCTTCCAGCGCATCGAGGTGGGCGTTGCTCAGATGGTGTTCGGCGGGCTGCAGAACAGCGGAGTCGATACGGGCGTTCATGCGGAGACCTTTTCTTCAAATGGCGGCAGTTGGGAAGAGGCGGGCTGCGCGTGCAGGCCACACTCTTTCGCGGATTCGTTCTCCCACCACCAGCGGCCAGCGCGGAAGTCTTCGCCCACAGCAATAGCGCGGGTGCAGGGGGCGCAGCCGATGCTGGGGAAAAATTGATCGTGCAGGGCGTTGTAGTCCAGCTTGTGCTGGGCCACGAAATGCCACACATCGCCCAGCGTCCATTCGACCAGCGGGCTGATCTTGATGCGCTCGGCTTCCTGAACGATGTCGGCCACTTCGGCGCGGGCGTTGGACTGTTCGCGGCGCAGGCCGGTGATCCAGCCGTCTTTGCCTGTGAGCGCGCGTTTGAGCGGCTCCATCTTGCGCACATCGCAGCAGCCCTTGCGCAGTTCAATGCTCTCGAACATGGCTTCTTCGCCGTTCTGGCGCACGAACTTGATGACGGCTTCGTTCTTGGGCCGAAACACTTCCACGCTGTGCGCGTAGCGGCTTTCGATCTTGGGGATCATGGCCAGTGTCTCGGCGTGCAGCTTGCCGGTCTCCAAAACGAAGATGCCCGTTTGGATACCGGCCAGGTGGATCAGGTGGGTCACCACCATGTCTTCCACCCCCAAACTCGAGGCTTGGGTCAGTGCCGATTTCTCAGCCGCCACGCGCTGCAGCAAAGCGATGCTGGCGGCGACTTTGGCGTCGAAATCGGGCGAAGGGCGGTTGTAGAGGTCAATGGCGCTCATGGCGTTTCCTGTGCTCAGGCCGTGGCAACGGCGAAGAGCGGTTGGGGGGCGATGGCATCGCCTTGGTAGAAGGTGGGGTAGCGCTCGAGTTGGCGCTCGCCGATGGCCAAGCTTTGATCAGCGCGCAGCACCGCCTGGGTGAACCCGGTGCGTTGCATCTGCTGCACCTGATCCACCAGCACATCGCCGATCGCGCGAATATCGCCCGCGAAGCCCAGGCGGCGGCGCAGCAGGAATGCCTGGCTGAACGCCCGGCCATCGCTGAAGGATGGAAAGTTCAGTAAAACGGTGTGCACACCGGCCAAATCGGCTTCGCGCGGATCGGCATCGTTGCTCAGTGCCAGGATGCCAGACGCCGAGGCTTCGGTGTCAAAGCTGCCGGCGGGGAAAAGTTGGAGTTTCTGTGTCATGGCGATCAGGCGGCAGCGGTGGTGCGGGCGGTGGCCACACGCACGGCGTTGGCGGCGGTTTTGAATGGCTCGGCGCCTACGCGCTTGACCGTGTTGATAAAGGTCTCTTTCTCGGTGCGCTGGGCACGGTAGGTGTCGAGCAGGGCTTCGATCACATCGGTGACTTCTGCGGCTGCAAACGATGGGCCGATGGCTTTCCCGGGAACGGGCTCACCGGAAAGGCGCGTGCCATCGGATCCGCCGAGCGAAATCTGGTACCACTCCTGGCCGTCTTTGTCGACGCCGAGCACGCCGATGTGGCCGCTGTGGTGATGACCGCAGGAGTTGATGCAGCCACTGATGTGCAGGTCGATTTCGCCCAGATCGTGCAGCTCGTCGAGGTCCTGGTAGCGCTCCGTCAGGGCTTGGGCGATGGGCAGCGAGCGGGCATTGGCCAGGTCGCAGAAATCGCCGCCGGGGCAGGCGATCATGTCGCTCAGCAACCCGATGTTGGGCTTGGCCAGTCCGAGGCGGCGCGCTTCGCGCCAGAGTTCAGGCAACTGGTCGCAACGCACCCAGGGCAGCAACAGGTTTTGCTCGTGGGTCACGCGGGCTTCGCCGGCCGAGAAACGGTCCACCAGGTCGGCGGCGCGTTCCAGCTGTTCAGCGTTGGCGTCGCCCGGCGCAGCGCCAAGGCGCTTGAACGACAGGGTGACGGCGCGCAGATCGGGGTTCTGGTGCGGCTTCACGTTTTGCGTGAGCCAGCGGCTGAACTCGATGTCGTCTTCTGCCGCTGCTTTCAGGATGTGGGCGATCTTGGCGTCGGCGGTTTTGCGATCGCAGTTGAGATCGGGTGCCACAAAATAGGCGCTCACGCGGTCGAGTTCGGCCTGGGTGATGGTGTGCGGGGCACCGTCTTTTTCAACGATGTCTTTGTATTCGGCCTCCACCTGATCAGTGAAGCTCTGGCCTTCGGCTTTCACCAAGATTTTGATGCGGGCCTTGTATTTGTTGTCACGGCGACCAAAACGGTTGTAGGCGCGAACGATGGCTTCCAGATAGTTCAGGATCTGGTTCCAGGGCAGGAATTCGCGAATCACGCTGCCGATGATGGGCGTGCGCCCCATGCCGCCACCCACGCGCACCTGAAAGCCCAGGTCGCCGTCCACATTGCGCAAGAGGCGCAGACCCACGTCGTGCCAGGCGCTGGCGGAGCGGTCTTCAAGGGCGCCGGTGATGGCGATCTTGAATTTGCGTGGCAAAAATGCGAACTCGGGGTGCAACGTGCTCCACTGGCGCATGATTTCGGCAAAGGGGCGGGGATCGGCCACCTCGTCCACCGCGATGCCGGCGAGGGCGTCGGTGGTGATGTTGCGTATGCAATTGCCGCTGGTCTGGATGCCATGCATGTTGACGCTGGCCAGCAGGTCCATTACATCAGCGGCCCGGCTCAGCGGGATCCAGTTGTATTGCACGTTGGAGCGCGTTGTGAAGTGGGCACAACGGTCAGGCAGGCTGGGCACATCGGCCAAAGCGACCACCGCATTGGAAATGTCGTTTTCCTCTTTGTGGTCGAATTCCCGCGCGATCCTGGCCAGTACGCGCAACTGGTTGCTGGCGATCTCGCCATAGGGCACAGCCACGCGCAGCATGGGTGCAAAACGTTGCACATACCAGCCGTTTTGCAGACGCAGTGGCTTGAACTCGTCTTCGAGCAAAGTGCCGTTGAAGCGCCGCTCGAGTTGGTCGCGGAATTGCGCAGCCCGTTGCTGCACGAACTGGCGGTCAAAGTCGGAATATTGGTACATGTTTCGTTTTGAAGGAGATCAGAGAGCGATCAGCTTGGTACCGGCATAGGCCAGCAGCAAGGAGAGGAGGGAGCGCACGAGGCGCTCAGGCGTGTGGCGCATCAGGCGGGTGCCAAGCCAGATCCCGGGCAACGAGCCGAGCAACAGCTTGCTCAGCAATGGCCAGTCCACCGAGCCCAGGCTGGCATGGCCCAGACCAGCCACCAGCGTGAGGGGCACGGCGTAGGCAATATCGGCGGCGACGATGCGGGGCAGTGGCAACAAGGGGAAAAGGAGCAGCAAGACCGAAACACCGATGGCGCCAGCGCCCACCGAGGTCAAGGTGACCAGCGTGCCGATCACGGCACCGAACAGCACCGGCAGACTCCAGTGGTGTGCACGTGTCGCACTGTCGAGGTCCGCATTTTCAAGCGTGCGCGGCAAGACCTTGCCACGCGCGGCCTTGTAAAGCATGGCCGCCGCCGTCAACAACAAGGCAACGCCCAGGGTTTGGGTCATGAGTGCCTGAACCTTTTCCGTTTCAGGACCCAGGTGGCGCAAAGCCATCAATGTGATGAGGGCTGCTGGCAGGCTGCCTGCACTCAAGAGGCCGACAACACGCCAGGGCACCAGCTTTTGCCGTGCCAGGCTCCAGGTGCCTCCGGCTTTGGTGAAGGCGGCGAACAACAAATCTGTGCCGACAGCCAAATAGGGTTTGACCCCAAAAAAGAAGATGAGGATTGGCGTCATGAGCGAACCGCCGCCCACCCCCGTCAGGCCGACGACCAGGCCGACAAAGAAGCCGGCAAAGATGATGGGAAGTTCATGCATTCAGCGAATATAGGGTTTTCCGCATATGCATCAAAATACAAAAATGAAATTTTAATATATCTAAAAGTAATTAACAGGTTGGGCACCTTCCGGTTTTGGGGGGGCTTCGGCATTTCTAGAGCACTTGGCGAGGGACCAGCAGCGTTACCATTCAGCCCATGCTGAAGCAGCGCATATATGTGAACGTGGTGGGTTTTTCGGATGTTGAGCGCCATGCGCTCAACACGGTGTTTCGCCTATCCGCTGAACGGGACGTTCGCTATGCCCCTTGGGTGCCGTCTGATGCGAAGGGCGACACACCCGTGCTAATGAACGCCGAAGTGGCGTTGGTCGATGGCGACAGCGCCGAGGCCGTTTTGTCGCAGGCCAAGGCCCTGCCAATCGGGCAACGCTTGATATGGGTCGGGTCGGATCCGCCGGACCATGCCTGGCGGGTGTGGCAACGGCCGATGCGCTGGGCCGAAGTTTTGCACGACCTCGACGCAGTCTTTGCGGCCCGCCAGGCGGATTCGGGCTTTCTTGATTTCGACGTCACGAGTCCCCAGCCGTTGTTTCTGGATTCGGGTGAGCAAGTCCCTGATCTGCCGCGTGCCCTGCTGGTCGGGGCGAAAGGCAGTGACCTGCTGGCTTTGCGGACCAGTCTCAATGCGGTCGGGGTAAACGAGTTTGATGAAACGGATGTGACCGACTTTGCAGCCGAGCTGATCGGTCGCAACAAATACTGCTGCGGGGTATTCAATCTGGATGAAGCACACCTGGACGCCTGGGCTCTCTCTCGTCTGTTCGCTGATCGCCATCCACAGGCCATGACTTTGGGTATTACCCATCAGGCAGGGCCACTCGCGGCATGGTGGAAGAAGCGCCTCATGCGTCATGAAACCCAGAAAACAGGAGTGAATGCTTTGCTCGGCTTGCCATTGCAAGCCGGTGAGCTGGCGCAGTGCATGGAGCGCCTGCGCTGAACGCCATCCCTAGCGTGGGATTGCCTGGCGGCGCGCCTGTCTCCATGCGAAACGCGCCGGGTCGACTGCTCGTATCAGGTCGTCAGGCAAGCAAGGCTTGTCGCCCGCCAGGCCATCTGCAACCAGCTGTGCCATGGGCAGTGCCAGCGTCAGACCTCGAGATCCGAGCGCGCTGAGCGTGAACAAGCCTGAATGGCGCGGTACGTCGCTGAGCGTTGACCGGCTGCGGTGAAAGCCGGGCTCCTCCATTGCCCGCTGCATGGCGGCCATATCTGGCAGCGCGCCCGCCAGGGGAAGGCGGTCCAATGAGGCACAGCGGACCTGTGCCCAACCCATCAATTGTTCCGTTGACTGGGCACTCTGCATGGCTTCGCGCGCGGCGGTGTTCATGGCGCCCAAGCTGTCGGCATTGCGGGCGTGCGCGGCTTCGGTTGTGTGCAGGGAGTTGTCGCCACGCTCGTAAGTTGAGCCCATGCTCCAGATACGTTCGGGCCATTCGGGTGGCAGACCGCTGTCTTCGTACCGGGGCACGAACACGCCGTTTTGTCGCTGCGGGCGCTTTGCCAAGGGCGCACCCTCGAGGGCGCCCAGGCTCATCTGCCCTTTGACCGGTCGCAACGGCAGGGCTTCGGACGGCAACCACGGTTCTTGGTCGCTGAGCAGGGCAAAGGTGCCAAAGGCGGCCGCAACCACTGCGTTTGGCGCCTCGGCCAGGGTTTGTCCATCGGGGCCAACGGCCCGCCACAGGCTGACGCCTTCGACCGGGCGAGTTCTTTGAAGTGCCCTTATCCGGGCGCTCCACAGTGTGGTCAAAGTGGTTGTTTGTGCTGCTTCGGCCAGCCAGGCCTTGACCAGTGCACCCGGTCGAACCAAAGCCGCGGGCCAGCGACCGGGGTCGTGTTGAAGGTTGTCAACCTCGCAAGCTTGCCAACCCGCACCTTGTTGCACCAGCCGCTGAAGCTCGGCACGCGCAGCAGTCACACCCAGATCGCACAGACGGGAAAGTGGTGTGGGCGAGCGGGTGACGTGGGGACTTAGCATGCCGACCGGCAGTGAAGAGGCCGCTTTCGCCGGCCCATCGGCGGCATCGATCAGCGTGATGTGCCAGCCTTTGCGTGCGAGCATGGCGCATACGGCCGCCCCGGCCAAGCCGGCGCCAATCACCAGGGTGTGGCGCGATTCGGAGGTCAAACGAGCATATGGAAGAGAAAAGAGCCTTCAAGCCCATGCGGTGCATGGGCTTGAAGTGGGTCAGGCAGCGGGTGGGACGTAGCCTGCAGCCGCGTCGGCGCCTTCGCCAAAAAAGTGCTTTTCCATCTGGCGTGCGAGGTATTGACGGGCGCGGGCATCGGCCAGGTTCAGGCGGTTTTCGTTGAGCAGCATGGTCTGGTGCTTGAGCCAAGCGGCCCACGCTTCTTTGCTCACGTTTTCATAGATGCGTTTGCCCAGTTCGCCGGGGTAGGGAGCGAAGTCCAGGCCTTCGGCTTCCTTGCCGAGTTTGATGCAGTTGACGGTACGTGCCATGGAGACTCCTTGTGAGGCGTAAAACAATGCCCAATTTTGCCTTCTTTGGGAAACCCTTTTGGGGTTTGGTGTTCCAATCGCTGTTCGCCCGCATGGCGTGAGCCTTTGAAACCCGATTTACCCGTGACCTCATGAACCTGTTTTCTCATACCCAGCGCTGGTTGGCGCTTGTCTCAGTTGGCTGCATCGGCATGTTGGCCTATGGTTTGTATTTGCAACATGCGGTGGGTTTGGTGCCGTGCCCCATGTGCATAGTTCAACGTTATGCGCTCATTCTGGTGGCGCTGGTCGCAGGCATCTCGGCGTTTTTCCAGCGGGGATTCTGGCAAACCGGTGGGCTGATAAAGATGGGGGTGATCGCAGGTTTTGGCGCTTTTGTGGCCGCCCGTCAAAGCCTGTTGCAGTGGAATCCGCCTGAAGTCATGAGTTGTGGCCGCGACTTTTACGGAATGATCGAGTCGTTTCCGTTGAAGCGGGCCATTCCGATGATCTTCAGAGGCGGTGGCGACTGCTCAGCGGTTGACTGGACATTTCTTGGCCTCACAATCGCCAACTGGTCGTTCCTCTGCTTCAGTGGCATTGTGCTGCTGGCCATTGCGCTACTGGTCAAACGAGCGCCCCGCGCAACGGCCCTCGGGGCCTGATGCGCCCATAAAGAAGCCGCCCGAAGGCGGCTTCTTTATGGCTCACAGGCTGGACTCAAAGCACAACGCCTCCCGGATTCTCTCCGCGCTCATACACCACGTGCGCGCGGCCCACAATCAGGGAATCGAGTTTGCCAATGTTCTTGCTGTCCTTGTTGGTGTAAGGCAGCTTTTGCAAAAGATAGCGCATGGCGTTGAGGCGCGCGCGCTTCTTGCAGTCGCTCTTGATCACCGTCCAGGGTGCGTCGGCTGTATCGGTGTCAAAAAACATGGCTTCTTTGGCCTTGGTGTAGTCACCCCATTTGTTCAGTGAGGCCAGATCGATGGGGCTCAGCTTCCATTGCTTGAGTGGGTGGGCCTTGCGCTCTTTGAAGCGGCGGCGCTGCTCTTCACGGCTGACGGAGAACCAGAACTTCACCAGGTGAATGCCACTGCGCACCAGTTGGCGCTCAAACTGCGGCGCCTGGCGCATGAATTCGGTGTATTCCTCGTCGGTGCAAAAACCCATGACCCGTTCAACGCCTGCGCGGTTGTACCAGCTGCGGTCAAACAACACGATTTCGCCCGCCGTGGGCAAGTGTTCCACATAGCGCTGGAAATACCATTGCCCGCGCTCCACTTCACTGGGTTTCTCCAGTGCCACCACGCGCGCGCCCCGAGGGTTCAAATGCTCCATCACGCGTTTGATCGTGCCGCCCTTGCCAGCGGCATCGCGCCCTTCAAACAAGATCACCACGCGTTGCCCAGTTTCCTTGGCCCAGGCTTGCAGCTTGAGCAGCTCCACCTGCAGCAGGTATTTGTTGGCCTCATAAACACGGCGCGAGAGCAGATTTTTGTAGGGGTAGGCGCCGCTGCGCCAGTCCTTCGAAAGCTGCTCGTTGGGGTCGAGTTTTTCAGCTTTGGCGCGCGCACTGGCTTTGGCCTGGCCTTTGAGCAGCTTGCGAATCGCCTTCGCGTCGTCTGGTGCAGCCCCCTCAAGAATGGCGCGCAGCGAGTCGGCTTTCTCTGCCTGGCTGTGTTCTTTGCGCGAGAGGATGTCGCGCACCGCCGCGAGCTGCGCGCCCTGGCGCGCCTCGACCGATCGGCTCACACGGGCTCGGCGCAGTTTTTGCGGTTGGGTGGTGCCGATGGTGTCGCCCAGTACAACGCGGCGCGGTTTGGGTTCGGGCGCTTTGCTGGCCTTCACCGGTTTCACCGTGGCTCGGGGTGATACGCCCCTTTTTTTTGCCGTCGGCGGGGATGCGGTTTTGGCAACCTGCTTTCTGGCGGCGGCACGCTCGGTTGCGGGCGCACTCGCAGAAGCTGTTTTGGTGGGGACGGACGCTCTTTCTGTCATGGGCACTTTCATACGGCAAGGTGTTGACTCACCAGTATGAACCGCCCCTCAGCCCATGGTTTGATCTTGATCAAATGGCGCCCGGCGCAGGAGCCTCTGAGCGCGGCTTCGGGCCTTTTCAGCTTAACTTCTTCACCAGCACCTGGCTCTTGCGATCCCAGTTATAGCTGCGCTTGCGGCCTTCGGGCAGCCAGTCGGCGCTCATCTGCACGAAACCGCGTTTGATGAACCAGTGCATGGTGCGGGTGGTGAGCACAAAAATGCTCTGCAGACCCTGGGCCCGCGCGCGGTTTTCGATGCGCTTGAGCAAGCGTTCGCCGTCGCCCTGGCTTTGCACCTGTGGCGAAACGGTCAGCGCATACATTTCACCGGTCATGGATTCGGGGTAGGTATAGAGCGCCGCACAGCCAAAGATCACGCCATCGTGTTCGATGATGGTGTAGAAATTGGCGTCGCGTTCGATCTCCGTGCGGTCGCGCTTGACCAGGGTGCCGTCCTTTTCGAATGGTTCGATCAGCGCCACGATGCCGCTCACATCATCGATGGACGCCTCGCGCAGGCTTTCCAGTTTTTCGTCCACCACCATGGTGCCAATGCCATCGTGGGTGTAAATCTCCAGCAAGAGGCAGCCTTCGACCGCAAACGGCAAGATGTGGCTGCGCTCCACCCCGCCTTCGCAGGCCTTGATGCAGTGCTGGAGGTAAAACGCGGTATCGGTGGGCTGGGTGGCGCTGGGCAGGGTGGCCAGCATGCGCTTGGCCTCTGCCAATGGCAACTCGGTGTCGATAGGGCTTTCAGGGTCGTTGGCATCGATCCGGATGCCGGCTACCTCGGTCAGGAACATCAGTTTGTCTGCCTGCAGGGCCATCGCCACCGAGGTGGCCACGTCTTCCATGGTCAGGTTGAAAGCCTCACCGGTGGGTGAAAAGCCAAACGGCGAGAGCAGCACCAAAGCACCCATATCGAGCGTGCGCTGGATCCCCACCGCGTCCACCTTGCGCACCAGACCCGAGTGAATGAAGTCCACCCCGTCCATCAGGCCCACCGGGCGGGCGGTGATGAAGTTGCCCGAAATGACGCGCACCGTGGCGCCGGCCATCGGCGTGTTGGGCAGGCCCTGACTGAATGCCGCCTCGATTTCGTAGCGCAGCTGGCCCGCCGCTTCCTGGGCGCAATCCAGTGCCACCGAGTCGGTGATGCGCATGCCGTGCGAGTACTTGGCTTCGTGGCCCTTGGCTTTGAGCTGCTCGTTGACCTGTGGCCGAAACCCATGCACCAAGACGATCTTCACGCCCATGCTCTGGATCAGCGCCAGATCCTGGACCACCGTTTGCAGCTTGCCGGCTTCGATGGCCTCTCCCGAGAGGCCCACCACCAAGGTGTTGTTGCGGTGCTTGTGGATATACGGGGCCACGGAGCGGAACCAGGGCACAAAGGTGAAGTTGAAGACGTCGGACATGGGGCTTGGAGGTTCGGTTCGGGTGATGAGCGCGGGCAGCGCCTGTCTGCAATGGGTGACATTGTGAGGCAGATATGAGGCGGCGCTGTTTTGGGTGGCAGGCGATCTGCGTGGTTTGGTCGATTGCCGCACCGTTCCTTTCCCGGGGCGGTCTGTGGTGTCCAGGCTTGGATATCGGCTCGTCCTGGCCGGGCAGATCCATGTGCGTACTCCCTCAAGCAAAGCACCTTGGTTTTCGACAACCCAGATCCGTGAATACGGATCATGGAACACCTGGAGGCAATTCTCTGGGCTGATTTGGGTGAGTGCATGGTTAGAGGCCTCGGGCGTGGTGCCCTCCGGGGCAAAGGTGTGAAGCCCTTACAGGGTTGCCAGCGCAGAAATTCTCTTTGCTTCTGCCGCGAGTGCGAAGCGGAGATGCGGTTCGTGGTGCATTGCGCTGGCGGGAAAGGGTCGTCGACCGACCCTTTCGGCAGTGGCTTGAGAAAGTGGGCGAACCGAATCAACTGGATCGCGCGGTGGATCTTGTGGGCTTTCTGCAGGGTGTTGCCCACACTGGCAGGCGCCGTCTGACCGCATGGGCCAGGTAGTGGTTGTGCCGCCCAAGTGTCCGGTTGCGTAATGTGGGTTCGGTGGACAGGCGCAGGTCTTGAGGAAGGCTGGCCAGTGTCATGGGGTTTTCTTCCAGTAGCCGCCGTACTGCCTTGGAAAGGCCCCTCTTTTTCGCCCCATTCACGTCGGGTGGGTGTTTGAGAATGAAGGGGTACAGAGGCTTCTCTTTGATTCCGTTGATGGTCGTACCGTTCAAATGGTCGGATTGAAAGATATCGACTATTTCTGTCAATTCGACAGTTTGTCGGGGATCTATCAATTACCGAGGGTTGAGTTGGGCCAATCGATTGGCGGTGCCATAACCTTGTTCGAACGCCGTCAATGACAGCCGTCATCGCAGGGTTTCAGTGGGGCCTTTGGTCGCCATATGTTTCGGGGGCACTGTGGTTCGGGCCCCGTATGTCTCGGAAACATTTCAATGCCTTTCCCCACCGAATCGAAGATATTCTTGGATTTCATTTATGACGAAAATTGATCATGCTTCCTGCTGAAAATCAAGAGATGGTTCAGAGCATCATTGATCACCTTCCGAGTGGGGTTTCGATGTTTGATTCCGATATGCAAATGGTGGTTTGCAATCGGCGATTGCGCACATTGCTGGAGTTTCCCGATTCACTGTTCGAGCCCACGCTTCCGTCCCTGTTTGATCTGGCGCTCTTCAACGCCTGCCGGGGAGAGTACGGGCAAGGCAATCCTGAATCTTTGGCCCAAGAGGTGTGTGTTCGAGCTCGGTCGATGCAGCCGCATGTGATTGAACGACAGCGACCGAACGGCGTGGTGATCGAAGTGCGTGGTGTGCCGCTGCCAACGGGTGGTTTTGTTTCGATCTACTCCGACATCACCGACCGCAAGCACGCCGAGCAAGAGGCAAAGCGGTTTGCCGCTTACCTTGACGCTGTGATCAATGCCTTGCCGCAAGGCGTGACGGTCATCGACGAAAACCTGGTCATTCAACTGTGGAACAAGAGCTTCGAGCAGTTGCTGGACCTGCCGCCGGGCTTGATGAAACCGGGGGTGACCTTCGAAGAAGTGGCGCGAAGCAATGCAGAGAGAGGCGAATACGGCGATGTGGACATCGAGGCGAAGGTGCGCGAATCGGCCGATTTGGCCAGGCGCTTTCTGCCGCACCGAATCATGCGCCAGCGGCCCAACGGGATGACACTGGAAGTCGAGGGAAGCGCGCTGATGGGTGGCGGCGATTCGCGCGGATTTGTGACCACCTATACCGACATCACCCAGTTGCGCGAGGCGCAGGATGCGTTGGAGCAGCTCAATACCGAACTCGATCAACGGGTGAAGGACCGCACCCGCCAACTGCGTGCACTCAATACCGACCTGGAGTCGTTCACCTACTCGGTGTCGCACGACTTGCGCACACCCTTGCGCAGCATTCACGGCTTTGCCACCGTACTGGCGGAGTCGGAGGCGGACCGGATGAGCGAGGGGGGGCGGGATGCCCTGCACCGTATCCAGAACAACGCCGGTCGCATGGGCAAGCTGATCACTGATCTGCTTTCAATGGCGCAGCAAAGCCGGGTCGAGCTGAACATGCAGCCTGTTGACTTGAGCGCGATGGCCCGCTCGGTTGTGGTGGATTTGCAGCGTGGCGACTCAGCTCGCCAGGTCGAGTGGCGGATCGAAGAAGGACTCTCCACGCAAGGTGACCCGTCGCTGATGTTGATCGTGATGCAAAACCTGTTGGGCAATGCCTGGAAATACACAGGGCATTGTGAGGCCCCATGTATCGAATTCTTCCGGGTCAGTGAGGGCGATGGCATGGACGGCTTTTGCGTGCGTGACAACGGCGCCGGGTTTGACATGGCCTATGTTGAGCAACTGTTTCAGCCATTCAAGCGCCTGCATATGCCCAATGAGTTCGAGGGCACGGGCATCGGGCTGGCCATCGTTCACCGCATCTTGTTGCGCCATCACGGCAGCATCCGTGGTAATGGCTCGGTGGGAAAGGGCGCCACCTTTCATTTTTCACTGCCCTGGATTCAAGGGTCTCCCAGCGTTCTTTGACCAAGGCAAGCGGCCAGGCGGCTGTTGCCATCAAGCCCCGCCGTTATACGGCAGCCAGCGTGTCACAACCGGAGCGGCGAAGACGGCTATGCATCTGGTGGACGCCAAGGGTTCCCTGAGCGTGATCGGGCACAGCGCGCTACCCGGATAATCGCCTGCTATGTCTTTGCCTTTGCCTTTGCCTGAATCTGTCCCTGCCTCGAAGCAGCGCCCTTTGGGCATGTCGATCGAATTTCCCTCGTCTTTGCCCGTCTCCGCCCGCCGGCAGGAGATCGAGAAGGCCATGCGCGAGAACCAGGTGGTGATCGTGTGTGGTGAAACGGGTTCGGGCAAGACCACGCAGTTGCCCAAGATCGCGCTCTTGATGGGGCGGGGTAAGCTCAATGCCAAACCCGGGCAGCGAGGGCAGTTGATCGGGCACACGCAACCGCGGCGCATCGCGGCTTCCAGCGTGGCCAAGCGCATTGCGGAAGAGTTGAAGACCCCGCTGGGCGACGTGGTGGGCTACAAGGTGCGGTTCCAGGACCGGCTGTCCAAAGACGCTTCGGTCAAGCTGATGACCGACGGCATCTTGCTGGCCGAGACCCAGACCGACCCCGATCTGCGCAATTACGACACCATCATCATCGACGAGGCCCACGAGCGCAGCCTGAACATCGATTTTCTGTTGGGTTATTTGCGCCAGTTGCTGCCGAGGCGGCCAGACCTCAAGGTGGTGGTGACATCGGCCACCATCGATGCGGACCGGTTCGCCAGGTATTTCGAATCCAGGAAGGGGCCGGCGCCTGTGATTCAGGTGTCTGGGCGCACATTCCCGGTGGAGGTGCGTTACCGGCCATTTGAAGAAAGCCGTGAGTACGACCTGAACGCGGCCATTGCCGACGGCGTGGACGAGCTGTGGCGTTCACCCCAGGGGGGTGACATTCTGATCTTCCTGCCCGGCGAGCGCGAGATCCGTGAAGCGACGGATCACTTGCGCAAGCACTTGAGCCACCAACCGGTGTTCCGCAATGCCGAGGTGTTGCCCTTGTTCGCCCGATTGAGCCAGGCCGAGCAGGACCGCATTTTTCAGGACCACAGTGGGCGGCGCATCGTGCTGGCCACCAACGTGGCGGAAACCTCGCTGACGGTGCCGGGTATCCGTTACGTGATCGATGCGGGCACGGCGCGGGTGAAGCGCTACAGCTTCCGCCAGAAGGTGGAGCAGTTGATGGTGGAGCCCATCAGCCAGGCGGCGGCGAATCAGCGCTCGGGCCGTTGCGGCCGCGTGGCCGACGGTATCGCGATCCGCCTCTACGACGAGGCTGGCTTCAACAGCCGCCCGCGCTTCACCGATCCTGAAATTCTGCGCAGTTCGTTGGCGGGCGTGATTTTGCGCATGAAGGCGCTGCGCCTGGGTGCGGTGGAAGATTTTGCGTTCATCGAGGCGCCACAAAAGCGCGCCATTGTCGACGGCTACCAATTGCTCAACGAACTGGGCGCGGTGGACGACAACAACCAGATAACGCGCATTGGCGAAACGCTTTCGCGCCTGCCACTGGACCCCAAGGTGGGACGCATGTTGCTGGAGGCCAAGGAGCGCGGTGCGCTGAACGAGGCACTGGTGATCGCGTCGGCCTTGAGCGTGCAAGACGTGCGGGACCGGCCTTTGGAAAAGCAGGCGCAGGCCGATCAGGCCCACGCCAAGTTTGACGATGAAAAGAGCGAGTTCAGCGGCACGCTCAAACTCTGGAAATGGCTGGAACAAAGCAAGGGTGGCCACGGCACCGACCACAAACTCAGCCACCGGCAGTTTGAAAGTGTCTTGCGCGAGAACTACATCAACGTCCGTCGGTTGCGCGAATGGCGCGACATCCACTCCCAATTGCACACGGTGGTGGCAGAGCACAAATGGGTCATCAACACCCAGCCGGCTGGCTATGAGCAGTTGCACCTCTCTATGCTGTCGGGCCTGCTGGGCAACCTCGGGCAAAAGAACGATGCCGAAGACTGGTACCTGGGCGCACGCGGCATCAAGTTCTTCCGACACCCGGGTGCCAATCTGAGCAAGAAGCCGGGGCGCTGGATTGTGGCGGCCGAGCTGGTGGAAACCACGCGCCTGTTTGGCCGGGGCATCGCGGCCATCGAACCCCTGTGGCTGGAGCAGGTGGGGGCGCACCTGATCAAGAAGCAGTTGCTCGATCCGCATTGGGAAAAGAAAGCCGCGCAGGTCACGGCGCTGGAGCGGGCCACGCTATACGGCCTGGTGGTTTATCACAACCGCCGAACCGATTACGGCCGCGTGGATCCGGCCGGCGCGCGCGATATTTTCATTCGCGAGGCGCTGGTGGCGGGCGAGTGGGACACGCGGTTGCCGTTTCTGGCCGCGAACCAGAAGCTGGTGAAACAGGTGGCCGAGCTGGAGCACAAATCGCGGCGGCAAGACGTGCTGGTGGACGACGAGCTGATCTTTGCGTTCTATGACGCCCAGATCCCGGCCGATGTGTTCAGCGGCGCGAGCTTTGAGCGTTGGTACAAAGATGCGCACAAGCTCAACCCCAAGCTTTTGTTGCTCACCAAAGAAGAGCTGATGCGCCACGAAGCGGCGGGCATCACCACACAGTCGTTTCCCAAAACGCTGCGCCTGGGCGGTGTGGACTGCGCTTGTGCCTACCTGCACGAGCCAGGCGACGCGCGCGATGGTCTCTCCGTTTCGGTGCCGATTTTTGCGCTGAACCAGGTGAGCGAAGAGCGCTGCGAATGGCTGGTACCCGGCATGTTGAAAGACAAGGTGCAGGCGCTGATCAAGACCTTGCACCAGCGTCCACGTTCGCGTCTGGTGCCCCTGCCGGCCACGGCCGAGAAGTTCACGGCGGCGCTGACCGACCCGGCGGTGTTCGGCGGCGGCAGCCTGATGGATGCTTTGCTCAAGCTGGTGCGCGATGCCACCAGCCTCGACATTGTTCGCAATGACATCAAGGTCGACATGGTGTCGGCCCACCATTTCATGCACTTGCGTGTGGTTGACGAGCACGGTCGCCAACTCGGCCAGGGCCGCAATCTGGGTGCCTTGAAGGCCGAACTGGGCGGACAAGCGCGCGGGGCTTTCCAGGCGCTGGCCTCGATCAAGCTGGAGAGCCTGAGGCCCGGGCCTGTCGTGCCTGAGGGTCCAAAGGCCGGGGCCAAACCCGGCAAAGCCGCTGCCGTCAAAATACCCGGCGGCCTGCCGCCTGCCAGCGCCAGCCAGAAACACACCCACTGGGATTTCGGTGAACTGCCCGAGCTGATGGAAATCAACAAGGGCGGCCAGACGCTGATTGGCTTTCCGGCCTTGATCGATTTGAACGATGCCGTGGGCATCGAGGTTTTTGATGAACCCGAAGTGGCCGCAGCGAAGCACCGCGATGGCCTTCGCCGCTTGTTCGCGTTGCAGATCAAGGACGCGTTGAAGTACCTGGAGAAAAACCTCCCAGGTTTGCAAACCATGGCGGCCGCTTACATGCAGGTGGGCAAGACCGACAGCGGTTCGGGCGGCGGCACGCAGGAAGAACTTCGAAACCAGATCATCGAGCTGGCGCTGGACCGCGCCTTCCTGATCGAGCCTTTGCCGACCGATGAGATGGCGTTCAAGAAACGCATTGACGAAGGGCGAGGGCGGCTCACACTGATTGCCACCGAGATCGCTCGCCACGCAGGGTCGATCTTGCTGGAGTACGGCGCGGCGGCGCGCAAGCTCAAAGACTTCAGGGGCTCAGCTGATCTGGCCAGCGATGTGTCACAGCAGTTGCAGCGCCTCGTGCCCAAACGGTTCCTCGTGACCACACCCTACGCTCAGCTGCACCATTTCCCCCGCTACCTCAAAGCGGTACAGGCGCGCATCGACAAAGCGCGCTCTGATCCGGCGCGCGACACCGCCAAACTTGCCGAACTGCGACCACAGGACCAGCGTTTTTGGCGTCTGGTGGCCGAGCGCAAAGGCGTACAGGATGCTCGCTTGCAAGAGGTGCGCTGGTTGCTGGAGGAGTTGCGCGTGAGCTTTTTTGCGCAGGAGTTGCGCACGCCGCAGCCGGTGAGCCTCAAGCGGCTGGACAAGGCCTGGGCGCAGCTCAACAGCTGACATCCATACGGCTGCACATTGGTGACCCAGGCCGGAAGGTTTCATGCACCTCCGGGCTTTATCCGGTGGCCCATGCTGGTCGTCAAAACAGGGGTCAGGGGGAAGGCTTTTCCTTTTCGGAACGGGTTGTCTATTGACCAGCAATCACCCAGCCGGTGAGGGCGGCAGTCGGGGCCCACGATCGACTGTTCACGCCCCTGTCCGTTTATTGGGCTGCCAGAGCCACGCGACCAGAAGTCACGCCCAGACTGGCATCGGCCTTGAGGCGTTCAAGCACGGCCTGTGCATCAAGCTCGGTGGCCAGATCGTTGATGCGCACCTCGTAGTGCCCTTGTTTGCCGAGAATCTCGGCAGGGTAGCCAGCGGTTTGAAGCCGTGTTCTCAGGTCGGCAGCGGCACTTCCGGATGGCAGCAGCGCTGCCACGGTGCGCCAGCGGCCGCCTTGCAGCAAGACGCCGCTGCCGGGCTTGAGTTCTGCCTGGGCGATGAATTTTTGCAAAGCATCAGGTGAGGCCTGGCCTGCGGCCTGTTCGGGCTGGTTGGTTCGAATTACCCAGAAGGCGCCTGGCTTGTCGAGCAGGATGTCTTCGCGGCTGTCGCGCTCCACTGCCACGCTGCCTTCAAAGAGACAAACGGCATCGTGGTCGGCGTCGGTCATGCTCCAGAAATCTGTGCCACGAATGCCCACGGTGGCGGTGGTCATCTGCAAGCTGATGTCGCGCGTGTTGCCAAGGGCCTTGCTGGTGTAGTCGGTGGCGTAGCGAAACACCCCGGTGATCAGCCGCAGAGCGGACTGGGTGTGTGAGGGGCCTGCAAAGCCCTGTTGCTTGGCGGCGAGAGTTTCGATGCGGAACTCGGTCTTTTCACCCAGCTTGATGACGCTGCGGTCGGGCAGGCGCAGCAACATGCGGGAGGATTCTGCGGTGACGGCGGTGTCATTCACAAGCAGTTTGTCGCCGGGCCGCGCCGCGCGCCGCTGTCCGTTGCGCTCTACCCAGGCTGGCAGTTGAACGGCTTCAATCACCGCATCTTTGGTGGCAGCCTGGGCCGGCGGACTGAGGGCTCCGAAGAGCGCGATCAAACCGGCGGTGGCCATTGTCGCGAGGCCCATGCGCCTGAGGCGTTGGGTTGGGGCGCTCGGATGGACAGTGGGTTTGGCTGACATGGTTGTTCCTTCACTGGATGTGCGTCTTTTGTATCGGCAGCGGCCGATCACAATTGAGTTACGTTTGACCGTGAGAAACGGATGCAGGAATCTGGACGAAATTGCCGAAACTGATGATGTTCAGTGCGTTTTCGTGAGCGTTGTCACAGCTTGGCGAGCCGGGCGAGCGCGGCTTGTAGCGTGTCGTCGCGTTTGGCGAAGCAAAAGCGGATCACTCTCTGGTCGAAACCATTGCCGTAGAAAGCTGAGAGAGGAATCGCCGCCACGCCAATTTCCCGGGTGAGCCATTGGCAGAAGTCGGCCTCGGGGAGTTCGCGCTCAGCCACCGTCAACCCCTCGATCCCGACGCATTGGAAATAGGTGCCTTGCCCGGGCAGCAGCCGAAACCGCGTCGAGGCCAGGCCGTCGCGGAACAGGTCGCGCTTGCGCTGATAGAAGGCGGGCAGGTCGCGGTAAGGCGCCGGGTTGGTCAGGTACGCCGACAGTGCGTGTTGCATCGGTGTGTTGACGGTGAACACGTTGAACTGATGCACTTTGCGGAACTCGGACATCAAAAGGGCTGGCGCAATCACCGTGCCGACCTTCCAGCCTGTCACATGGTAGGTTTTGCCGAAGCTGCTGATGATGAAAGCGCGCGAGGCGAGACCGGGGAAGCGGGCGGCGCTTTGGTGTTGCTCGCCGTCGAAAACCATGTGTTCGTAGACTTCGTCGCTGATGAGCAGAATGTTGGTTGGCGCGAGCAGGTCTTGCAGGGCCAGCATGTCCGCCTCACTCCACACCTGGCCGCTGGGGTTGTGCGGGCTGTTGATGATGAGGGCGCGGGTGCGCGGCGTGATAGCCGCTTCGATGGCCGAAAAATCGGGTCGGAAGCTGCCCGGCGTGAGTGCGACGCGCACGACCACGCCGCCGACCAGCTCGATGTTGGGCACATAGCTGTCGTAACAAGGTTCCAGAACGATCACCTCGTCGCCGGGGTGAACCACCGCAAGGATGGCTGTGAGGATGGCCTGCGTGGCACCGGCGGTGACCGTGATCTCGGTCGCCGGATCGCAGCGATGGCCGTACAGCGCCAGCATCTTGTCTGCCATGGCCTGGCGCAAAGCCGGTACGCCAGGCATGGGCGGGTACTGGTTGTGTCCCTCCTTCATGGCGGCCGTGACGGCGTCGACCAATGCCGGATCGCATTCAAAATCCGGAAAGCCCTGACCCAGATTCACCGCACCTGTTTCAGCCGCCAAGGCGGACATGACGGAAAAGATGGTGGTGCCGACATTGGGCAAGCGAGAAACGGTGGGCGGAGTGAGTGGTGAAAGAGCAGTCATATCCATCAACGCGACAAATGCAAGAAATAGGGGATTTAACCGAGGGTGCGGTGGGACGGGTTGTGCCAGGCCGGCAACGCCGTCCCCTGCGGGGTACAGCCGAAGGCGATGCAGGGGGCGCTACAACTCATAGTCATCTGGCGTACCGCTCATGGCCCGCAAGATGAGATCACGCGAGAGGCGGTCACTCAACAGCTCGGCAAAGCGCAGCACGAATTGGCGCAAATAGGCACCACGTTTGAACGCCACGCGAGCCAGGTTGGTGCCAAACAATGCGCCAGCCGGGCGTGCCACGAGATCGGGTGTCTGGTTGTCACCCTGCATGGCCATTTCGGCCACGATGCCCACGCCCATACCCAGCTTCACATAGGTTTTGATCACGTCTGAATCAATGGCTTCCAGCACCACATTGGGCTGCAGATGGCGCAGTGCGAAGGCTTGGTCGATGCGGGTGCGTCCAGTGAAGCTCGGGTGGTAGGTGATCAGCGGCAAAGGTGCCAGGTCCTCCAGCGAAATGCGCTCCTGATTCGCCAACGGATGGTCGAAAGGGAACACCAATACGTGCTGCCACTCATAGCAAGGTAGGGTGATGAGCTCGGGGTAGTTGCTCAGCGATTCGGTGGCCACGCCGATTTCGGCCACTTCCTCCATCAGCATTTTCGCCACCTGGTCAGGCGAACCCTGGTGCAGGCCGATGACCACCTTGGGGTAAGCCTGACGCAGTTTGGCCACTGGGCCGGGCAACACATACCGGGCCTGCGTGTGCGTGGTGGCGATAGAGAGGGTGCCGCTGTCCTGGGCCGAATACTGTTCGCCTATGCGTTTGAGGTTGTTGACCTCGCGCAAGATGATTTCAATGCTCTTGAGGACCTGGGTGCCTGGCTCGGTCACACGTTTGATGCGTTTGCCATGGCGCGCAAAAATATCGATGCCCAGCTCCTCTTCCAGCTCAATGATGGATTTGGAGACCCCGGGCTGCGAGGTGTGAAGTGCTTTGGCGGCCTCGGTGAGGTTGAGGTTGCGGCGGACCGCCTCCTGTACGAACCGAAATTGATGCAGGTTCATGTTGAACCGCTGTCCAGGGCGATCTCGGCAAGGAGGTCGGTGAGCCTTGGATTCTCGCCGGCCGTGGGGAGCGCGTCGATCTGAATGCCCGGGTGGGTGGTTTTAAGCGATGCCAGAAGCGCCGGCAAGTCTTCACGGGCATGTTTGCCCATGCCGAAGAAGAGAGGAAGAATCCGGATGTGTGTGGCGCCTCGGGCGACCAGTTGCGCAGCGGCCGCCGGCAAATCAGGTTCACACAATTCCAAATAGGCGCAGCACACCAGCACAGACCCATCCGCCATACCGATCCGCGTGGCAACGGCCTCTACGGGCGTGCGCCACAGAGGGTCGCGCGAACCATGTGCAAAAACAATCACACCCAACATAGCCCTACCTTCGAAGTACCAGCCAGCCAAATGCACCCAGAGAAATCACGGAATAGATCAATGAGGGTGAGGCAGCCGCCAGCCATGGCTGCCATTGGTTCAGGTTACCGATGTAGCCAAACACGTTGTTGAGCAAAAAGAAGCTGATGCCGATCATCACACCGCCAAACACATAGCCTGTGATGCCTCCAGATCGGAAGTGCAAATAGGCGAACGGCAGTGCGAGCACGACCATCACGAGGCAGCTCAGCGGGTAAAACACCTTGCGCCAGAACTCGATTTCATACCGCTGCGCCGTTTGGCCATTGTTTTCCAGGTGGTTCACATAGGCATACAGGTCGGTGGTGCGCATGCGATCCGGTTTGAGCAGGGCCACCGACACCATCTCTGCCGAGATCGAACTCTGCCAGTGGAACTCAGGCAAGTTGGTGCGCACGATGCGCGACGTTTTCAGATCCCGGTTTGAAAACTCGCTGCGCCGCACATCTCTCAAAAGCCAGGTGTCGTCGCGTTCAATCTGGCCACTCTGGGCTTCCACCGTGGCGACGAGCAGCCCCTCGTTGTCGAACTCGAAGATTCGTACCTCGCCCAGTCCGCCTCTGGGCGACAGCGAACCGACGTTCACCGAAAAATTGCTTGTTGGTTGTCGTTCTTTCAACCACGCGCCCGTCTGCCCCAGGCTGATTCGGCCTTGGTAGCGGGCCTTAAGCAGTTGCGCTGTTTTATCGGCAAGTGGGGCGACGTAATCGCCCACCGCAAATGTAATGGCCACAAACACCACGCCCAAGCCGAGCAAGGTACGCAAAGCGCGCCAAGGCCCCAGGCCACTGGTGCGCAAGATCGTGTATTCCGACCCCTTGGCCAGACGTGCCATCACAGCCACCGAACCAATCAACACAGAGATCGGCAAAAGCTCATAGACATGGTTGGGCAGAAGCAATCCAACGTAGAGCAGGGCATGGCGCAGTTCATAGCTGATTCCCGGTTCCAATCGGGAGACCCGGCCGAGCGAAGGCAACTCTTCGACAAAATCGAAGAAAAAGAAAAGTGCCAAGAATGCCAGCAGCACAAAGCCGGTGGTCATCAGAATCTCGCCGTAAATCAGGCGGCGTATCGTTTTCATACCTCACTCCCTGCGGAGATGGCCGGTGGGGTTTTACCCGGCAAGAGCTTGCGCAGTTGGGTGCGAATGCTGAAATTGTTGTGGCGTTTGATGAGCCAGAGCAAGCAGAGTGTGAATACGCCCCCATGCAAAACAATGAGCGAAAGGCCCATGTTGAGACGGCCCGTGCTGACCATGCGCTGGCTGATGTTGAGCAGGTTGAAGTAAAGAATGAAGGCGAACAGGGTGAACATCATGTTGCCGCTTCGACCTGCGCGGGGATTGCTTACGGTGGTGGCCACGGCCAGCAAGACCAGATTGATTGCCGTCAGTGCAACGCCGATGCGCCACGCCAGCTCGCCTTTGTTTGCGGCCTCAGGTTCGTTCATCAGCCGCCAGGTTGTTCGGGCCTTGAGGGCATCCACACCGTTGCGTTGCACGGCAGACACGCCGATCTGAGCGCCATATTCTTCGAACTCACTGACCTTCACGCGGTTGTTTTCAGGGTTGGATTCCAGGCGCTGACCATGGCGAAGCACGAGAAACGAACGGTCGTCCACCGGCTCGATCTTCCCGGAAGCCGCCGATGTCACGACCTCGGTACCATCGTCTTCGATGCTGGAAATAAAGACATTGCGGCCCTCGTTGCCGTCGGCGGTGTCCTTGTCAATGAAAAATACGCGTCGACCGCTGGACGACTCTTGAAACTGACCCGGTGCAACACGCTCCAGGTCGCCCCTGCTGGTGAACCTGTCACGGAGCTCTGCGGTTTGCAGATTGGTCCAGGGCCAGACAAACAGGACCATCAGTGTGATCACCAGCAGGATCGGCCATGCGAAACGCACTACCGGACCCAGAAACCCGGCGAGCGAGCGTCCACTGGCAAACCAGATGATCATCTCGCTGTCTCTGTACATGCGGGCCAGCGTTGAGACGATGGATATAAACAACGCCAGCGTAAGAATGGTCTGGGTGTAGCCAAGTACGGTGTAGCCCAGAACGAGCATCACTTCTTCAGGGTTGACGCTGCCACGCGAAGCCGCACCCAGGGTGCGGATCAGCAGCATGGTGAGGATAACGGTGAACAACACCACCAGCGTGGCCCCAAAACTGCGCGCCAGTTCGGTTCGAATGGAAGAATGGAATAACATCGATCAAATTTTTTGGATGCGCAATTATGAACTTCGAACTAAAGGCCCTTTCCCTTACTCAGGCAGACAAGAGCGCGATCGACGCACTCATCGTGCTGGTTGCCGATGGGCTTGCCTCCAACGCCTCGGGCGCAGGGTCAACCCTTGCCAAGCTTATAGCTCAGGCGCGCAGCGTGGGTGATTTTGAAACTGGCGTCGGCAGTTCGCTTGTGGCCTACCGTGTCGATGGCGTGAAGGCCTCGCGGGTGGTGCTGGTAGGGGCTGGCGATGCTTCTGCTGGCTCGGTGCGGCGCGCGGTGGTTGCAGGCATGGGCCATTTGAAGGCCACCAAAACCAAAAAGGTGGGGGTGGTGCTGAGCTTGCTGCCGGAAAAGACTGGACAGGTTCGCGCGGCCGTGATGGCCAGCGCCGATGCGCTCTATACCTTTACCACCACCAAACCATCGGCCAAGGCTTCTCATGTGAGTGCGGTGCAAATCGGTGTTGCCGATGAAAAATCGGTGCTCAATGAGTTTGCGGTCGCACGAGCGGCGGCGGCTGGCGTGGCATTCGCTAAAGAATGGGCCAACCGTCCCGCAAATCACGCGACGCCCACCATGCTTGCCAACGCGGCTTCCAAAATCGGTCGCAAGGGTGTTGTCAAAACCACCGTGCTGGGACACAAGGAGGTCACTGCCCTGGGCATGGGCGCTTTCCTCGCTGTGGCACAGGGTTCGCCTGAGCCGCTGCGGTTCATCGTGATGAACTACCAGGGCGGCGCAAAAAGCAGCGCTCCGGTGGTACTGGTAGGCAAGGGCATTACCTTTGATACCGGGGGTATTTCCATCAAGCCCGCCAGTGAAATGGACGAGATGAAATACGACATGGGTGGAGCAGCGAGTGTGCTGGGCACCTTTGTGGCGCTTGCTGAACTGCAGCCCGCCATCAACGTGGTCGGGTTGATTCCCGCCTGCGAAAACATGCCAGATGGCCTGTCCGTGAAACCGGGCGACGTGGTCACCAGCATGAGCGGTCAGACCATCGAGATTCTCAACACCGATGCTGAGGGGCGTCTGGTTTTGTGTGATGCGCTGACCTACGCGGAGCGTTTCAAGCCACGCTGCGTGATCGATATAGCAACGCTCACGGGCGCTTGTGTGATCGCGCTGGGGGGCGTTCGGTCTGGCCTGTTCACCGAGTCAGAGCCGCTTGCGCAGTCACTGTCTGCAGCGGGCGATGTGTCACTTGACCTGTGCTGGCGCATGCCGCTGGATGACGAGTACGCAGAAGGTCTGAAGACCAGTTTTGCCGATATGGCCAATGTGGCGGGTCGTGCTGGCGGCTCGATTACCGCCGCGAAGTTCTTGCAAAAGTTCACCAAAAACATGCACTGGGCCCACCTCGATGTCGCGGGTACTGCCTGGAAAAGTGGTGCAGCCAAAGGGGCGACGGGGCGTCCTGTGCCACTCCTGTTGCAGTATCTGGTGGACGAGGCGCAGACGTTGCGGGCAGAGAAGCCCGCCAAAGGTGGGGCCAACAGCAAGAAAAAGAAAGTTGGCTAGTCTGTCCCGAGCCGTACAACGCCTCGGTCGATGCGCCGACCAGGCGTTTTGTCTGAGCACACGTCATGAAACTGCGATCACCAATGACTGAGGTGGCTTTTCACGTCAATGTGCCCGATCTCCTGGGCTATGCCTGCCGTTTGATTCGCAAGGGGTATCTGTTGGGCATGTCGATGCTCGTTGTGGGGGATGCGAGGCAGGTCGCCTTGTTGAACAAGCAATTGTGGTCCATGCGAAGCGTCGACTTTGTGCCTCACTGCCTGGGCAGCGAAGAGCATGCGACGGTGGTCCGCTCTGCGGTAGTCCTGACCGACGATGAGGCCCAGGGACAAGCACGCGGGTTTGACGTGCTGGTCAACCTCTCCGGAAATATGCCATCGGCTTACGCTTCTTTTGACAAGATTTTTGAGGTGGTGTCTGTCGCTGATGCCGATCTCGAGGCTGCCAGGCAGCGATGGCGTGCCTATCTGCAAGCCGGACTGGCGCCCAAACGGCACGAAATCCAACCCTGAGAGCGGACAAATTCATCGAATTTTGCTAATGGCCCATTCATGGCGCTGATCCAAGTTGCCCGCAGGATGGGAGAAACCCTCGGAAAGCGCCTGTACGGGAACTTTTTCTTGAATCTTCTGATGATTTTGGGGTATCTTCTTGGGCGTGGAGTCAAAACAAGTTCCCTCCGCATTCCAACTTTTTATTCCTTTCCTAGGATAGTTATGCACCTGAATATGAAATTGGCCGTTATCGCTGCGGCCGTCGCTCTGGCCGCTTGCGGTAAGAAAGAAGAAGCCATGCCGGCTGAAACGGCTGCAGCGCCTGCTGCTGCTCCCGCTGCTGCAGCGCCAGAAGGTGGCGTGATCAAAATTGGTCACGTTGGCCCAACCAGCGGTGCCATCGCTCACTTGGGCAAGGACAACGAAAACGGTGCCCGTATGGCCATCGAAGAGTTGAACGCTGCCAACCTGACGATCAATGGTGCGCCTGCCCAGTTCGAGCTGCTGGCCGAAGACGACGCAGCAGATCCCAAGCAGGGCACTGCTGCTGCGCAAAAGCTGGTTGATGCCAAAGTTGCAGGCGTGATTGGTCACTTGAACTCGGGAACGACCATTCCTGCCTCCCAGATCTATAACGATGCAGGCATTCCACAGATTTCGCCTTCTGCGACCAACCCCAAGTACACCCGCCAGGGTTACGCCGGCGTGTTCCGCATGGTGGCTGATGACGTGCACCTCGGTGGCACGCTCGGCAAGTACGCAGTGGAAAGCCTGAAGGCCAAGAACGTGGCCGTGATCGATGACCGCACGGCCTACGGCCAGGGCGTCGCTGACGAGTTCGAAAAAGGTGTTGCTGCTGCTGGCGGTACCGTTGTTGGTCGCGAATTCACCAATGACAAAGCCACCGACTTCAACGCCATCTTGACCACCTTGAAGGCCAAGAAGCCTGATGTGATCTTCTTTGGCGGCATGGACGCTGTTGCCGGCCCCATGCTCAAGCAGATGAAGCAGTTGGGTATTGAAGCCAAGTTCATGGGCGGCGACGGCATCTGCTCGGCACAATTGCCCAAGCTGGCTGGTGACGGCATGGCCGATGACCAGGTGTATTGCGCTGAAGCCGGTGGTGTTGAAGGTGAAGAAAAGGTTGGCATGGAAAAATTCCGCGCCGACTTCAAGACCAAGTTTGGCCAAGAAGTTCAGGTGTATGCCCCTTACGTCTACGACTCGGTGAAAGTCATGGCCAACGCCATGGTTGCAGCCAATTCGTCGGACCCAGTGAAGTACCTGCCAGAGTTGAAGAAAACCGACTACAAAGGCGTGACCGGTACGATCTCGTTTGACGAAAAAGGCGACATCAAAAATGGTGCCCTGACGTTGATGACGTTCCGCGGCGGTGAGCGCACCACCCTGTCGGTGATTCGCTGATTGTTCAACATTGTTGCGAGGCGAGATCTTCGCCGGCATCAATGAAAAGGGTCACTCGCAAGAGTGACCCTTTTTTTCATCTGGACATCGCTCGCAGCACCCATCCAGTAGCCAATTCAATTGCCTGAGAACCAAGGTTCACACGCTGTTGAAATGCCTTTGAACTTTGGATGCCGGGTGCAACATGGATGAATTGCACGAACAAGTGCCCACCCAGCGCAAATCGACGCTGATGACATGACCAATACATTGACCCTGACACCAACCGATCACGCCCAGCTGCTGGAAGCGCTTATTCCCATCGTTCGCCGAGCCGGTGAGGTGGTGATGCGCATTTACGAGGGCGCATTCGATGTGCAAACCAAAGCCGATCAATCGCCCGTGACACAGGCTGATCAGCAGGCAGAAGACCTGATCACACACGCCCTTCAAGCGTTGGCGCCCGATATCCCTGTGGTGGGTGAAGAGGCTGCATCAGCTGGGTTGGTTACCGAGGGAGCCTCTCGGTTCTGGTTGGTGGACCCATTGGACGGTACAAAAGAGTTCATCAATCGCAACAACGAGTTCACTGTCAATATCGCCTTGGTTGAAAACGGTCGAGCCGTGCTGGGTGTGGTGCTGGCGCCAGCCCTTGGTGAGTTGTACGCGGGTGGGATACAAACTGGCAGCTTTATGGAGGCGGATGGTCAACGACAGAGGATCGTCTGTTGCAAGGCGCCGGCTGCGGGCTTGCGGGTGGTGGCCAGTCGGTCGCATGGTGATGCTGCAGCATTGGCAGCGTTTTTGGCCGGCCACAAGGTCTCGGAAGTGGTCAATTCGGGCTCATCCCTCAAACTGTGCCTGCTGGCTAAAGGCTTTGCCGATGTTTATCCCCGCCTGGGTCGGACCATGGAATGGGATATCGCCGCTGGTCATGCTGTGTTGAGCGGCTCCGGGGGCATCGTTGAGGGGCTCGATGGCTCGCCGTTCCTCTACAACAAGCCTGGTTTTGAGAACCCACATTTTGTGGCCTGGGGTTTGCGGTGATCGGATTTCTTTCAAAGGAGACCGATAGAGAAAGGCCATCCTTGTGGACCCCGGCGAAGGGACAACCGCTTCAAGCCGGGATGGTTCGCCATGGAATGCTGCGCATGTTGACACAGCGTTGGCGGTTCTGTTGCTTTGCAGACGTCCCGACGCAGCCTTGCTGATCAGGTCGAGGGCGAGTCTGCGTGACCAGGCAACGCTGCGTAAACCCTGGCAGCCGCATAGGCATCGTTGGCTGCATAGATCAGCTGTCCCTCGCTCAGGCGCAGATTGGCCCAATTTGATGTGGCGGCTTTTTTCGACTTGATGAAACGCTGGTTGAACAGCACCGCGATGGCGCCTTTGACGCCCATGTCTTTGCGGTAACCGCGCTCGCGAAACAGAACGTTGAGCTCCAGCGCCCCGACCGGCACCACGCCCAGTTTGGCCAGGATGCGCTTGTTGTCGTCGCCCAGACCAAAGCCGGCCAGTTTGCGTTGCGGCTCGGCCAGCAACTGAGCGACTTGGTCTTTGCACCCGACTTCGTGCAATTGAAACACCCATGCGTGAGACAGTGTGGCGAGCTGCACAATGTGCGGCCCCTCAGATACCTGATCTTTGAAGAAGGTGGGTTTGGATTCGGTGTCGAAGCCCAAGGCCGCATGCTCGCGCAAGGCGGCGCAGGCCTCACGCGCTTGATCGGGGGTGTTGACGAGGGTAATCTGCGCCGTGCCCAGTCGGGGAAATTCGGGCAGCAACGCGATGGCGTCTTTGTCGGGCGTTGGGCGGGTGGTTTGCATGGCGGAGGGATGAAGGCCGAAGAAGATAATCAAAGCATTGTGCACCCGCTCCTCAAGGCCTCTCCATGACCTACGTCCTCAAGCTTTATGTCTCAGACGACACCACTTTGGCCGAACGCGACGCGGCGCACCGCCTGTTTTGCGGTGCGCTGGAGGGTGCGTTGGGCGGCCCGGAGTTGGTATGGCCAATGTATGTCATGCACCGAAGCATCGTGCAGCAGTACGGCGAAGCGCCCGATGAGGACGACCTGAACGCCGAGCAGCGCTTGGTCTTTGATGCCTGGCAACAGGCTGAAGCAGCTGCACTGGAGGCTGTGTTTGGCCCATACCGCAATCTGGATGAGGGTGGCTACGACATTTCACCGGTCTGAACGCCTGCCCGGTCATTTTCCGGTCGGGGTGGGCTGATAATCGAAGATTGCCTTTTGCGTCCTCACTGGGCGAGCCAACCCCTTGAAGGATTGTTGATATGAAGAAGACCTTTGCCTTGCGCCCTGAGGGCAAGCACCCCGATCGTGTACTCGAAGCGCTCAAAAACGAGTTGAGCAAGTACATGAAGCGTGAGCGCCGCCGGGACCTGCCCGCTGGCGCTGATTTCTGGGACTTTGACTGCAAAGTGGGTGCCGACGAGGCAAGCGCTGAGGTGTTCCACCCGAATGCGCTGAGGGCGCAGCTCGATGCCTTGGCCCAGGGCGGCGCCGAGAAGGTTTATGTGGAACTCTTGGCCAAACCCGCTACGCGCCAGCGCTGGGCGGACAGCGGTGAGCGCGCGCCATCTGATTCAGATGATGATGGTGGCGGTTTCGACGACGACGACGGCGCCAACGGTTAATCGTTGGGCTTTTGCGCTGCTGTGGCGGCGCGAAGCTTGTCTTTTTTGCTCGGGCGCTTGCCCTTGATACCGCCCGTGCCTTCCGGGTCATGAGTGCCGGCAGGCTCGGTTTCAATGGGTTCAAAGCCTGCGTATTGTTCGCGCGGCAAGCTCAGGCCTTGGCGCTTTTCGATCACACGCCAATGGGCGGCGCTGGCGGCGGTGACAAAGCTGATAGCCAGGCCGCTTTCGCCCGCACGCCCGGTTCGGCCGATGCGGTGGGTGTAATCATCGGCTGAGCGGGGCAGGTCGAAGTTCACCACGACCGGCAGTTGATCAATGTGCAGGCCGCGTGAGGCGAGGTCGGTGGTCACCAGCACGTCCCAGCGCTTTTCCTTGAATTCCTGCAAGGTCTGCTTGCGCGCACCCTGGCTCAGACCACCGTGGAACGAGGTGGCAAACACATCGTTTTTGTGCAGTTTGGCGGCCAGGTGTTCGGCCGCGTATTGGCTTGACACAAAAACCAGCACGCGTTCCCAGCCATGGTCTTTGATGAGCTGGCGCAGCAACTGTGTGCGCCGTTTATCGTCTACCTCGAACACACGCTGCTCGATCACCGCCACATCGCTTTTCACAACGGGCACTTCGACCCGTTCGGGGTCCTGGAGCATCGAGTTGGCCAGCGTTTCCACCGCCGGTGCGAAGGTGGCGGAGAAGAACAGCGTCTGGCGCCTGGGTGGCAGTTGGGCCAGGAGACGGCCCAGTTCGTCGGCAAAGCCAAGGTCGAGCAGTCGATCGGCTTCGTCGAGTACCAGGTGCTGAACGCTGCCCAGTTTGAGCGCGTTGTTGTCGATCAAGTCGAGAAGGCGCCCGGGTGTGGCCACCACGATGTCGGCACCACCGCGCAGGGCCATCATCTGGGGGTTGATGGACACGCCGCCAAAGGCCACCACAATCTTGGGACGCCGGGTGAGCGGCTCGGCGAGGCTGCGAAACACTTCGCCCACCTGGGCGGCCAGTTCGCGGGTTGGCACGAGCACCAGCGTAAGCAGTGGGCGGGTGCCGGTTGTGGGCGGGGTGGACAACCAGCGCTGCAACAGTGGCAAAGCGAAAGCCGCGGTTTTGCCGGAGCCGGTCTGGGCGGTGGCGAGCAAGTCGTCGCCACGCAGCACGATGGGCATGGCTTCTGCCTGAATCGGGGTGGGCGCTGTGAAACCGAGGTTGGCAGCGGCTTGGGCGAGGGAGGGCGCGAGGCCTAGGGAAGTGAATGGCATTTGGGGGTTCTTTTCCGGCAGTGTACCGGGCCATGGGCTACGATCCCGCCCATGAAAGACAAGTTGAAGGCTGCGGGCCTGGTGTATTCGACCGAATCGGGCCGCATGTGCCCCGATTGTCGCCAACCGGTGGGCGCTTGCGTTTGCAAGGCAAATGCGCGCGCGGCGGCGCCGGCGGGGGATGGCGTGGTGCGGGTGTCGCGGGAAACCAAGGGTCGAGGCGGCAAGGCGGTAACCGTGATCAAAGGGGTGGCGCTGGATCTGGCCGGGCTCGCTGCGCTGGGCAAGGCGCTCAAGGCGGCGTGTGGCACTGGCGGCACGGTCAAGGACGGCGTGATCGAAATCCAGGGCGACCATGTCGAGCGCATCATGGCGGCGCTGCAGGCCAAGGGTCACAAGGTGAAACGCGCGGGCGGCTGAGCGAACGAAGGCTCAGAAGACGCGGGCCCACCAAAGGCGCCAGCGCATGCCAATTTCACTGGTGTAGCCCACCGATGCGCCGCGCAATTGCCCTTGAGCATCCACCACCAGAAATGCGGGCACCGCTTTCACGCCCAAGGCCTGGGCCAGTGCGCCCGTGTCGTCCACCGCGGTCTGCCAAGGCAATTGGCGCTGCCTGAGCACCTTGGCCACCGTATCGGCCGGGCCCGATTGCATGGCGATGGTCAATACCGGGTAGCCGGCGACCAAGCGATGCACATTGTGTTCTTCCGCTTGGCAAATCGGGCACCACTCGGCCCACACATGAATCGCCACTGGCTGCCCGGGGTATTGGGTGCGCCATTGGGCCAGCGTGGTCGCCGTTCGCGCGCCGTCGGGGGTGATCAGGGTAAAAGCCAGTTCGGGTGCCGGGCCGGCTGGCATGTCACGGGTTTGCCAGAGGTGAACACCGGTGAACACCATCACCGCCAAAGCGATGGTGCTCAGGTGAGGGCGCAGGCGCTGCCAGAAGCGCTGCAAGAGCGTGGAGTGGCGCGGCGGTGACAACGGCGGGGGTGGCAGGAGTGAAGGGGTATGTGGTTCGCGCGGAGCCGGAATCAGCGCAGGACTTCCAGCAAGCGGTCCAGCCCACCTTCGTTGATGGCCACCATGGCCTGCTCGCGCACCTTGGGTTTTGCGTGGTAAGCGACCGACAGGCCGGCCGCGCCCATCATGGGCAGGTCGTTGGCGCCGTCGCCCATGGCGATGCACTGCGATGGTTCAATGCCGAGCAGGGATGCGACTTCCAGCAGGGTGCGGCGCTTCTCGGCGCCGTCGCAGATGTCGCCCCAGGCCTGATCGACCAGGGCGCCGGTGAGCTGGCCGCAATTGGGCCCGCTTTCAATTTCCAGGATGTTGGCGCGGGTGAAATCGATGCCCAGGCGCTGCTTCACCCGATCGCTGAAAAAGGTGAAGCCGCCCGAAACCAGCAACACCTTCATGCCCGCTGCCTTGCAGGCGTCGATCAAATCCTTGGCGCCCGGATTGATGCGCAGGCGCTCCACGTCGACCCGCTCCATATCGGCCACGGTCACACCGCGCAGCAGCGCCACGCGGCGGCGCAGGCTTTCCTTGAAGTCGGTGATTTCACCGCGCATGGCAGCTTCGGTGATGGCCGCGACCTCGTCCTTGCGGCCTACCGCATCGGCAATCTCGTCCACGCACTCGATGTTGATCAGCGTTGAATCCATGTCGAAGGCGATGAGCTTGAAGTCGTTCAAGCGCAGGGGCGGGGTAATCCCTTGGACGGTCAGACCAGGGGCAAATTCGGTGGGGGAGTTCATGCCTGAATTATTGCGGATTGCCGGAGCGCAGCGGTCTGGCGGGCCGGTCAAGGTTGGGCGGCTGTTTTGGTCAGGCTGTTGATGGTCTGAATCTGGGCGCGCAACTCGGGGCCCACCAGATCCTGAAGGCTTTGCTGGTCGTTCTCAACCGCATGGCCCTTGGCCGCGAGCTCGGTCTTCAGCGCTTCGGGCGACATGCCCAGTACCTGCGCCAGCACGGGCAATGGCGCCTTGGCCAGGGCCCTGACGGGCGGGGCGAAACCCGGATCCCCGCCGGCTTCACCGCCTGCGGGAATGAAGCTCAAGGCGAGGATCACCGCAAACAGGCCCATCACCGCTTTGCCGGTGGTCTGTGTGAAGTAGCGTTTGAAGGCGTTCAGGTTGAGCAGGATGTGCAGCGACACGCCGATCACCATGGCCCAGCTTAGCCATTCGTGCGCGGTCTTGTTCAGGCCACTGTCGAAGTGAAAAAACATCAGGATGCCGGTGACGGAGCTGAGCAAAAAGGCGCCGATGACGAGCGGCGTGATCCAGGAGCGGTGGGCGTTGAGATGCATGGTGTGGTTGGGTATTTGGTTACAAAACATATCTTCTTCTGCGTGTTTGAAGAAAAGGTTCTGTTGCGTCAACCATTTGTAAAGATGGGACCCGGGTGCATCGTTTTTTGATCTGGCTCAACAGCGTGCAGGACCGTGGGCCAGACCACCGGCCGCCACGCAGGTCGCTACGGTCTTTGGCCAGCCAGGCAATGCCGTTGAGCACCACGGCACCGCCCATCTTCTGGATCGGGGCCAGTGTTTGCCCGGGCGGCGACCAGGCGAGCAAAAGCGATGCCACCGGTTCCATGTTCATCACCGGCGCTTTTCCCGCCATATTCAGGCGCTGCATGCTGACGAAGAGGCCGCTGATGGCGCTGCCGTACACCACCATCAGCGGGCACAGCCCGAGCCAGCCTGCTCTGTTGTTGCGCAGGTTCCGGCCGCCAGGCACCGTATCGGCCACACCGGCCCGCCAGACCGGGTCGCTGCTGTCCATTCCAGTCAACCGGGTGGGCAGATCGAGCACCAGCACCAGGTCCTCCAGGATCAGGCCCATGATGGCGCCGACCCGGCAGGGCCATGGCCCATCAAAGTCCAGGTGAGCAGCGCCAGCGCCACCGGGAGGCGTGCCACGGCGCAATACAGGCAGAGACTTTGCCCCGCAATGAACAGGCCCAACAGCAAACGCCATCCGGGCGTGCTCGCCGGGGGGCCGTTGCCACAACAGCAGTCCGGCCAGGAAGAGCCCTGTGATGCCAGCGCTCTTCGGTATGGCGAGCAGGAGCCCGGCCCCATTGTCAAAGGCGAAGCGCACCACCACGTGGCTGGCTGCAAAGGTGCAGGCCACGAACAGGAGAATGGTGATCGCCATCGGGCGTGGCAACATGGCCGACGGGCCTTGACATCGACGGCTGTCCGCCAGCGCGGAAAGTCGCTGGTTGAGAGGGCGCGGTGCGGGGGTCAGGTGGTTGCAGGTGCGGCCACTTTCACCGGTTGCCCAAGATTGCGCAATACATCGCGCACCAGCAGCACCCGGTCTTTGACCTCGGGCAGCTCCCGTTCGATGCGCAGCTTTTCATTGCCCGCCAGTTTGATGTGGCGATTCTTCTGGATCAGCTCGATGATCTTCATCGGTTCGACGGGCGGGTTGGCCTTGAAGGTGATGTTGGTCACCCCGGGCGCCGCGTCGACCTTGATCACGCCGTAGGGGGCGCTGAGCACCCGCAGGCGGTGCACGTCGATGAGCGTCTGCGCCTGCGCGGGCAGCTTGCCGAAACGGTCCACGATTTCTTCCAGCAGGCCGTCCACCTGGTCGGTGGTTTTCGCCGTGGCCAGCTTCTTGTAAAAGGACAGACGCAGGTGCACATCGCCGCAGTAGTCGTTGGGCAGCAGGGCGGGGGCATGCAGGTTGATGTCGGTCGTGACGCTGAGCGGCGAAAGCAGGTCAGGCTCGCGCCCCGCCTTGAGCGAGGCCACGGCTTCGCTCAGCATTTCGTTGTAGAGCTGGAAGCCCACTTCCAGCATGTTGCCGCTCTGGTTTTCGCCCAGCACTTCGCCGGCGCCGCGAATCTCCAGATCGTGCATGGCGAGGTAGAAGCCACTGCCCAGTTCCTCCATTTGCTGAATGGCGTCCAGCCGCTGGGCCGCCTGTTTGGTCAGGCCTTCGATGTCGGGCACCATCAGGTAGGCATAGGCTTGGTGGTGGCTGCGGCCCACGCGGCCGCGCAACTGGTGCAGCTGCGCCAGGCCAAACTTGTCGGCCCGTGCCATCACGATGGTGTTGGCGGTGGGCACGTCGATACCGGTTTCGATGATGGTTGAGCAAAGCAACACGTTGAAGCGCTGCGCCACAAAATCGCGCATCACCCGCTCCAGATCGCGCTCCGGCATCTGGCCATGGGCAATTGCAATGCGCGCTTCGGGCAGGATTTCTTCCAGCTTCTGTTTGCGGTTCTCGATGGTCTCGACTTCGTTGTGCAGGAAGTAAACCTGTCCGCCGCGCTTGAGTTCGCGCAACACGGCTTCGCGGATCACGCCGTTGTTTTCCGAGCGCACAAAAGTCTTGATGGCCAGACGGCGCTGTGGCGCGGTGGCGATCACGCTCAGATCGCGCAGGCCTTCCAGGGCCATGCCCAGCGTGCGGGGAATCGGCGTGGCGGTGAGGGTGAGCACATCCACTTCGGCGCGCAGCTGTTTCATCTGCTCTTTGTGGCGCACACCAAACCGGTGTTCCTCGTCGATGATGAGCAGGCCCAGGTCTTTGAATTTGGTCTTTTCGCTGAGCAGCTTGTGGGTACCGACCACGATGTCCACCGTGCCGTCGGCCACGCCCTTGAGCGCGGCGGTGATTTCCTTTTGGGAGCGGAAGCGGCTCATCTCGGCGATCTTCACAGGCCACTTGGCGAAGCGGTCCACCAGCGTCTGGAAGTGCTGCTCGGCCAGCAGCGTGGTCGGCGCGAGGAAGGCCACCTGCCGGCCACCGGTCACGGCCACGAAGGCCGCGCGCAAGGCCACCTCGGTTTTGCCAAAGCCCACATCGCCGCAGACCAGCCGGTCCATGGGTTGCGGGCTGATCATGTCTTGAATGACGGCGTGGATGGCGGCGTTCTGGTCGGCCGTTTCATCGAAACCAAAATCGTTGGCGAAGGTTTCGTAGTCCTGCGCCGAATAGCGGAAGGCATGGCCCACGCGCGCGGCCCGGCGGGCGTAGATGTTGAGCAGTTCGGCGGCTGCGTCGCGCACCTGTTCGGCTGCGCGGCGCTTGGCCTTTTCCCATTGTCCGCTGCCCAGCTTGTGCATGGGCGCTTCGTCGGCTGAGACACCGGTGTAGCGGCCAATCAGCTGCAACTGGCTCACGGGCACATAGAGCACGGCCTTGTCGGCGTATTCCAGGTGCAGGAATTCCATCAATGCGGGCGAACCGTCGGGGTTTTTGTCGCCCATGTCCATGTTGATCAGTCCGCGGTAGCGGCCGATGCCGTGCGCGTTGTGCACCACCGGGTCGCCCACGTTGAGCTCGGACAGGTCCTTGATCAGCGCATCGACATCGCTGACCTGCTCCTGCTTGCGGCGACGACGCGCCGAGGGGCCTGCGGCAAACAGTTCGGTTTCGGTGACGAAGTCGATGCCGTCTTCGACCGAAGAAAAACCGACCGTCAACGCAGCGGTGGCGATGCCGACCTTCTCGATGCTGTCCCGGAATTCGGTCAGCGAATCAAAGGCGGGTGGGTTCAGGCCGCTGGCGCGCAGGAAATCCAGCAGGCTTTCCCGCCGGCCCTCGCTTTCGGCCAGGATCAGGATGCGGTGCGCCGTGTTGCGGATGTGGGCTTGCAGGCGGCTGAGCGGGTCTTCTGCGCCGCGCACCACCGAGAGGTCGCCCAGCTTTTGCGCGAAGGCATTGTCGGCCACGTCTTCCAGAGGTGCCCCAGCGCCGGGACGCCCCATGCTGGTGGGCGCCCCCTCGGGGGGCAGCGAACCACGCGCAGCGGGGAGCGTGGGGGCATGGCTCCTCACGGCGAGCTGCGCATGGGCATTGGCCTGGCTGTAGAACTGTTCGGCGCTCAGGAACAGCGATTCGGGCGGCAATGCGGGGCGCTCCGGATCGGTGCGCACAATTTTGTACCGGTCTTGCGTGTCTTGCCAGAAACGCTGGAAGGCGGGTTCGAGGTCACCGTGCAAAACGACGGTGGCCGCATCGCCCAGGTAGTCGAACACTGTGGCGGTTTCTTCGAAGAACAGCGGCAGGTAGTACTCGATACCGGCGGTGGCCACGCCGTTGCCCACGTCTTTGTAGATGCGGCTCTTGGTCGGGTCACCCTCCAGCAACTCGCGCCAACGGCTGCGGAATTTGGCCCGCGCCGCATCGTCCATCGGGAATTCGCGGCCGGGCAGCAGGCGCACTTCGGGCACCGGATACAGGCTGCGCTGGCTGTCGGGGTCGAAGGTGCGGATGCTGTCGATCTCGTCGTCGAACAGGTCGACCCGGAAGGGCACGAGCGAGCCCATGGGGAACAGGTCGATCAGGCCGCCGCGCACCGCGTATTCGCCCGGACTGACCACCTGGGTCACATGCTGGTAGCCGGCCAGGGTGAGCTGGCTTTTCAGTTTGGCTTCGTCGAGCTTTTGTTTGACCTTGAAATGGAAGGTGTAGCCGGCGAGGAAGGCGGGCGGGGCCAACCGGTAGAGCGCGGTGGTGGCGGGCACGAGCACCACGTCGGCGCTGCCTTCGCTGTGTTGGGCCTGGCCGCGGGTGTGGATGCGCCAGAGCGTGGCCAGGCGCTCTGAGATGAGGTCCTGGTGTGGCGAGAAGCCGTCGTAGGGCAGGGTTTCCCAGTCGGGGAACAGGGCGATGCGCAGATCCGGTGCGAAAAAACCCATCTCGTCGATCAGGCGCTGGGCATCCGAGGCGTCAGAGGTGACGATGGCGGTCAGGCGGCCCTGGCCTTTGTCGCGCTGGGCGAGCTGGGCGAGCATGAGCGCGTCGGCCGAGCCGCTGGGGCGGGGCAGGGTATAGCGTTTGCCGGGGTTGAGCTTGGGCAGGTCCATCAGCGGGTTTCTCTGGTGCGCGGGCCACGGTATGGGCCAATACGAAAACCCCCGGTTTGCTGAAACCGGGGGTGTTGCACCTTGATTTTAGAATGAGGCCCTTCCCGCCGCTTGAGACCCACCCATTGACCTCTGATGCCAGTCCCCGTTGTTTTGCCCTGTTGCCTTGCGCTGGCTCGGGGTCGCGTGCGGGCACGGCACAGCCCAAGCAATACCAGGAAGTCGATGGCATGCCGATGGTGTTGCACACCTTGGCAGCCTTCAGTGCCGTGGCGCGCATCGCACAGGTGCTGCTCGTGGTGGCGCCCGATGACCGGTTTTTGAGCATCGACCATCCGGACGTTCGCTTGCGACCTTGCGGCGGGGCCTCCCGAGCCGAGAGCGTGCGCAATGGTTTGACGGCGCTGCTGGAGACCGGCGCCCTGGCAACCGACTGGGTGCTTGTGCACGACGCCGCGCGTTGCCTGGTGACGTCTGAACAGATCGAGTCCCTGATCAAAGTCTGCGCAGAAGACTCTGTTGGCGGGCTGCTGGCGCTGAAGTTGCCCGACACCTTGAAGGCGGAAAGCGATGGCCGCGTATCGGCCACGCTGGACCGCTCAGACAAATGGCTGGCGCAAACGCCGCAGATGTTTCGCATCGGGCCTTTGCTCGAAGCCCTGCAGGCGCAAGCGGCATCTGGCTTCGCTGGCGTCACCGATGAAGCCAGCGCCATGGAGATGGCCGGTTTTGCGCCCAGGCTGGTGCCGGGCAGCGCCCAGAATTTCAAAGTCACCTACCCTGAAGACTTCGCGCTCGCCGAAGCCATCCTGAGGAGCCGTTCATGACGTCGTCGCCCGTTTTGCCCTTTCGCGTGGGCGAGGGTTGGGACACCCACATCCTGGTGCCCGGCCGTCCACTGATGCTCGGCGGTGTGCAGGTGCCGCACACCATGGGCCTCATGGGCCATTCCGATGCCGATGCCTTGCTGCATGCGATCACCGATGCGCTGTTCGGCGCGGTGGGTCTGGGCGACATCGGGCGCCATTTTCCTGATACCGATCCGGACTTCAAAGGCGCAGACTCGGCGGTGTTGCTGGCCGAGGCGATGAAGCGCGTGCGCGCGGCAGGTTACGAACTGGGCAATCTGGACGCGACCGTTATCGCGCAGGCGCCCAAGCTGGCGCCTCACATTTCAGCCATGTGCGAGCGCATCGCGGCGGTGCTGGGTGTGGCGGTTGGCCAGGTGAACGTGAAAGCCAAGACGGCTGAAAAGCTGGGCCCGGTGGGGCAGGGGCTGGCGATGGAGGCGCGGGCGGTGGTGTTGCTCATTGCCCGCGCCTGATTCTGGCTACTTTGCCAGCGGCAACTTCATGTGGGCCGAGAGGCCGCCGGTGCTGCTGTTGGCCAGGGCAAAGCGCCCGCCCATGCGCGCGATGGCGCGCTCCACGATCGCCAGACCCAGTCCGGTTCCGGTGGCAGAACTGCGAGAGGCGTCGCCCCGGAAGAATGGCTGGGTGAGTTGCTCCAGCATCTCGGTGCTGACGCCGCTTCCATGGTCGCGCAACTTGATCAGGACCGAACCGTCTTTGGTTTTTGCAGCGATATCGATGCGCACGACGGCCGTGATCGGATCCTTGCCGTAGCGCTGGGCATTTTCCAGCAGGTTGGAAAAGACCCGGTGCAACTCCACCGCATCGCCCATGACGACGGTTTTTTCAGGGATCACGCATTTCACGATCACATCAGGCGGATTGCCCATCGCAAAAATCGCCGCTTCCATCACTTCGTTCAGGCTGACGCGCGAGGCTTCAAGGTGGTCGGGTCTTGCATAGTCGAGAAACTTGTCAATGATGGCATTGACCTGTTCGATGTCAGCCGACATATGTTCGCGGGCTTCCAGGTTGTCCACGCTCATCTCGGTTTCCAGTCTGAGGCGTGCCAATGGCGTGCGAAGGTCGTGCGAGATGCCCGCCAGCATAAGGGCGCGATCATTCTCAATTTTGCTGAGCTTCTGCGCCATGCGATTGAAACCAATGTTGACCTGGCGTATTTCGCTGGTGGCGACCGACTCGTTCAATTGGCTGGCCTGAAAGTCGCCTTCGCGCACCCGGTTGGCGGCGAAGGAGAGACTTTTTAAAGGCCGGTTGATCAGGCGAGCGATAAGGGCTGCGCCAGCCAGCGATACCAGTGCCGCTGTGCCAAGCCAGATCAGCCAGGTGGTGCCGGCAACCAGTTCAATGCGTGAAGGATCAATTTGCAGCCAGTAGGGATCGTTTCCGATGTTCAGTCCGATCCAGAGGCCCTCTTTGTTGTTCACTTCGCGCGCAATGATGGTGTTATCGCCCAGGCGCTCCTGGAGCAACTCGGATGTGCGGCGGCTGAGCGAGTCTTCGTTATAGGGGCGATACATGTCCCCCGGTTCACGTGGGGCGATGCGAACCCCTTCCTCATCGGCCAGGGTCTTGACGAGCGAGACGCGGGCAATGGAGTCGGAGTTCACCAGCGCCGCGCGACTGAGGTTGACCATCGAAGCCAGTTGGCGAGCGCTTTGCAGCGAACGCGGATTGAACTCCAGAGCCCGAAAGGTCTGCAACCAGGCCAGAATGCACCCCAGCAGCAGCAGGCTCAGCAGGAAGAAAGTGCGCCAGAAGAGGCTGACTTCGCGAGGAGGGCGCGATTCCAGAGACGCTGGAACGGTTTCAAGCGAGGCTGGGCCCGTTTCAAAAGGTGCGCGCGTCTCGTCCAGGTCGCGGGAGTCGTGGCTCCCGATTTGAGATGCCTCACTCATCAGGCCGCCCCGTCGGGTACAAAGACGTAGCCGACACCCCAGACGGTTTGCAAGTAGCGTGGTGAAGCAGCGTCCTCTTCAATCAGCTTGCGAAGACGCGATACCTGCACATCCAGGCTGCGGTCAAAGGGTTCAAATTCGCGGCCGCGAGCCAACTGGGCCAGTTTTTCGCGCGACAGAGGTTGGCGGGGATGGCGAACCAGGGCTTTGAGCATGGCAAATTCACCCGTGGTCAATGGCAACTCGGCCCCGTCTTTGCGCAGCGTGCGCAGGCTCAGGTCGAACTCAAAGGGACCAAATGTGACTGTTTCGGCGTCCTGAGATGGTGCACCCGGTACTTCTGTGGGTGGGCGACGGCGCAAGACAGCGTGAATTCGCGCCAGCAGCTCGCGCGGGTTGAAGGGTTTACCCAGATAGTCATCTGCACCAACTTCCAGGCCTACGATGCGGTCCACGTCTTCGCTCTTGGCGGTGAGCATGATGATCGGAGTGCGGTCGGAGTTGGCTCGAAGTCGGCGACAAATAGACAAGCCATCTTCGCCTGGCATCATCAGATCGAGCACGATCAAATCCACGGAATCGCGCTGCAGCACCCGGTTGAGCGCTTTTCCGTCTTCAGCCAGGATGACTTCAAAACCCTCTTGCATCAGATAGCGGCGAAGAAGATCCCGGATGCGGACGTCGTCGTCCACGACCAGTATTTTGTTTGGACGGGGATTGTTGCTTTGTGACATGGTGACAAGTCTCCTTGGGTTGGCTGGGAGTGCCGTGAGCCTTCAAGCGTGGTTGATGGCGATGCGATGGCTGGGTAAAGCATTAGGGTAAACCCTAATATGAATTTCAATTGCTCTTCAAAAAATGTAACTTTTATGATTGTGACACCCATAAGCCTTTGATGCACAACATTTTTATGAAAATGACAGGGTGTTACATATTTTGCGTCGCTGGCACAATGCAGTCGAATTCGGCGTGATTAGATGCACAGCACTTCGGCAAAGGGTGGAAACATCCCTTCTCACTCACTCTCCTCAACCAAGGTCTCCTAAATGGCAATGAACTTGCACATCAACCCTCGACAACATCTTTTGGCGCGCGATCCTATGGGATTGCGGGCCTGGATCACTGCCGTGCTCTTGGGCTGCACAGCAGTGGCGGCACAGGGCGAATCCCGTGATCAACCTAATCCAGCGACCAATGTGGTCAGTCTTTCCGCGAGTGGGTTTCTTGAAGTCCCACAAGACTGGCTGACGCTGCGCATGAGTACCAGTCGGGAAGGGGAAGACGCTGCCGTGGTGCAATCCCAATTGCGTCAGGCGCTTGACAGTGCCATGGCCGTCGCCCGTATTGCGGTGGCGCCCAATCAACAGATGCAGGCGCGCAGCGGGGCTTTCGGGGTATATCCGCGCTATGACAAAAGCGGCAAGATCAGTGGCTGGCAAGGCAATGCTGACTTGGTGCTGGAAGGGCGGGATTTCACGCGCATAGCGAATGCGGCCGGAAAGATCCAGACGATGGCGATCGCAAATATGGGCTTTTCCCTCTCGCGCGAGACGCAACAGAAGCTGGAGTCCGATGTGCAGGCTCTGGCGATCGATCGCTTCCAGGCCCGTGCAAAAGAAGTCGCCAAAGGTTTCGGTTTCAATGGTTTCCAGTTGCGGGAGGTCAACGTTTCATCGGCAGATGAAGGTGGCGATATGCCCATGCGGCAGACGGCCATGGCCATGGAGTCCAAGTCGTTTTCGAGCGTCCCGAAAGCTGTGGCGATGGAACCAGGCATCAGCCGGGTGACGGTCAGTGTGTCTGGCACCGTCTGCTTGAAGTGATCTCCGCCTTTCATCGCGTTGGACAAAAAAAGAGGCCCATGTTGCGGGCCTCTTCTTCTCTATCTGTTGCTGAATGCCTTACTGCGCGGTCCAGCCACCGTCCATGTTCCAGGCCACGCCGCGCACATTGTTGCCTGCAGCGGAGCAGAAAAACACCGCAAGCTCGCCCAGTTCTTCTGGTGTGGTGAATTGCAGTGAAGGTTCCTTTTCGCTCAGCAGCTGCTTTTTCGCATCCTGGTCTGACAAACCCATGGTTGCGGCCTTGGCATCAACCTGTTTTTGCACCAAGGGCGTCAGTACCCAACCGGGGCAAATTGCGTTGCAAGTGATGCCGCTGGTCGCGTTTTCCAGGGCTGTGACTTTGGTCAGTCCCACCACGGCATGTTTGGCTGCCACATAGGCCGACTTTTCTGCGGAAGCCACCAGGCCATGCACCGAGGCTACGTTGATGATGCGACCCCAGTTGGCCTTTTGCATGGAAGGCAGCGCCAGCCGGGTGGCATGAAAGGCGCTGGAGAGGTTGATGGCCATGATGGCGTCCCATTTCTCTATGGGGAAGTCCTCGATGCGGGCCACATGCTGGATTCCGGCGTTGTTCACGAGGATATCAACTTGACCAAATTTCTCAGCGGCGAAGGCCATCATCGCCTCGATTTCGGCGGGCTTGCTCATGTCCGCTCCGTGGTAAGCCACCTTTGCACCGAGCGCGGCGATTTCTTTTTGCGGCGTTTCTGTGTCGCCAAAGCCGTTCAGCACGATGTTGGCGCCTTTGGCGGCCAGCGCTTTGGCGATGCCCAGACCGATGCCACTGGTGGATCCGGTAATGAGTGCGGTCTTATTCTTCAACATGGGTGGACTCCTGTTCCATTAGGATAGCTTGCAAACGTTGCTTTGATTATCACGGACAGATCACCATGCCCCTAAGCCCACCATCGCCCACATTGCGCTATGTTTCCGTTCCGGGCGCCGCGCCAGCCAAAGGCGGCGAGCGCCGAATGGCTTACTGGGACTGGCCTGCGCAACAAAGTGCGGCGGTGCCGCATGTGGTGGTTTGCGTGCATGGTTTGTCTCGTCAGGGGCGAGATTTCGACGAATTGGCCAGTTCGCTTAGTGAGCGCTCGCGGGTGTTGGCGGTCGACGTGGCCGGGCGAGGGCACAGCGATTGGCTGGCAGACCCCATGCAGTATCAAGTGCCAACCTATGCAGGCGATCTGGCTGCGCTGATCCTGCAGGTTCGCTCGGAATCGCCCAACGCGGTGATTGACTGGGTGGGCACCAGCATGGGCGGCTTGATTGGCATGGGCGTGGTGCCGCAAAAAGCCATGAACATACGCCGACTCGTTCTGAATGATGTGGGGCCGTCGATTCAATGGGAGTCCTTGCTGCGTATCGGCACCTATTTGGGCCTGAATCCTTCGTTTGACAGCGAGCAGGCGGGCGCCGACTACATGGCGTCCATTTCCACCGGGTTTGGCCCGCATACCGCTGAACAATGGCTGGCATTGTCGCGACCCATGTTGCGCGAGCGCGAAGGGCGTTGGTGGCTGCACTACGACCCCGCGCTGGCCGAACCGTTCAAAGCCTTGACCCAGGCCAAAGACGGTGAAGCGATGGCGAAGGCTGGTGAGGCCACGATCTGGAGTTTTTACGATGCAATCACTTCGCCAACCTTGTTGTTGCGTGGTGCGCAATCCGACCTGTTGTCAAAAGAGACAGCGGCGGCGATGGCCATTCGCGGCCCCAAGGCGCAATGCGTCGAGTTTGAAGGTGTGGGGCACGCACCGACCCTTGTCGCTCCCGATCAGATTGATGCGGTGAGAAAGTTTGTCTGGGCACCATGACGACCAGAGTGATGCGATGAGCAGCCTGATCGAAACGCCATCTGGCGCAGTTGAGCCACCTGTCGGGCATGAACAGCCTTCAGCGATCGTGGCAGCGACCGCTGACAGCTTGCCCCACCAGGTGCAGGCTTTGGCCCGGGCCCGAGCTTTTGCTGAACCTTTGCTCGCAGCCGAAGAGTTGGATACGGGCGAAAACACGCTGGAGCATGCGGACGCGGTCGCCGATATTCTGCGCGGTATCGGCGGTTCTGAGGCCATGCAGGCGGCTTCCTATTTGGTGTATGCCTGCCAGCATTTGAATCGGCCGCTTGAGGTGATTACCAAGGCTTTTGGCACGCCGTTTGCAGCGCTGGCGATGGAGACCACCAAACTGGTGCAACTGCAACGCCAGGCCCGGACCAAGGCTGCGCAGGTCCAGGCAAAGAAGGTAGAAGAGCGGCAGGCGGCGCAAGAACTGGCCTTGCCTCTGCCGGCGTCGGGCAAGGCGCCAGTGTCTGAACTTGCGGCCAGTCAGACGGAAAACGTGCGAAAGATGCTGCTCGCGTTCTCGCGGGACATGCGCGTGGTGATGCTGCGATTGGCATCGCGTCTGCAGACGCTGAGGTATTTCGCACAGAGCAAAGGCGATCCGGGTGAAGCCCTGGCGAGTGAATCGCTGCAGGTGTTCGCACCCCTGGCCAACCGGCTCGGTATTTGGCAAGTCAAGTGGGAAATGGAAGACCTCTCTTTCCGCTTTCTTGAGCCGCAGACCTACAAAGACATCGCACGGATGCTCGATGAGAAGCGGGTCGAGCGGGAGCTGCACGTGGAGCAGGTTCGCCACGGTTTGGAGGCCGCATTGCTGCAGCAAGGCATCCGGGCTTCGGTGCAGGGACGTCCGAAGCATATCTACAGCATCGTCAAGAAGATGCGTGGCAAGTCGCTTGATTTTGAGCAGGTGTTTGACATCCGGGCACTGCGCGTGGTGGTTCCCCAGTCCAACGATTGTTATGGGGTGCTTGCCTGGGTTCACGCGAATTTCACCCCGGTGCCAGAAGAGTTCGATGACTACATCGCCAAACCCAAAGCCAACGGCTATCAGTCGCTGCACACGGTGGTGCGCGACGAGCAGGGTCGGGCGTTTGAGATCCAGATTCGCTCACAGGCCATGCACGATCACGCCGAACATGGTGTGGCTGCGCACTGGGCTTACAAGGAAGCGGGGGTGAAAGGTTATGGGGGGGTGTCGGCCAGTTCGGAATACGACGCCAAGATCGCCGTGTTGCGCCAGCTTCTGGCCTGGGAGCGGGATCTGAGTGGCAGCGCCCAGGGGCTCTTTGACGACCGCATTTATGTTCTCACGCCCGATGCGGCCATCGTCGAGCTGCCCCAAGGCGCGACCGCAGTGGATTTTGCCTATACGGTCCACACCAACCTGGGCCATCGCTGCCGTGGTGCGCGGGTGGATGGGGCGATGGTCACGCTCAATACCCCCCTGCAAAATGGCCAGACCGTCGAAATCATCGCGGCCAAGGAAGGCGGCCCATCCCGTGACTGGCTCAATGGCGAGCTGGGCTTTCTGGTCAGCCACCGCGCAAAGAGCAAGGTCAGAGCCTGGTTCAATGCCCTGGCCCTGGAAGAGACGGTGGCGAAGGGGCGTGAAGCCGTGGAAAAACTGTTGCAGCGCGAAGGTCGAACGGCGCTGAAGCTGGAGGACCTCGCCACGGCGCTGGGTCTGGACTCTGCCAGCGAACTGTTCGAGCAGGTGGGCAAAGATGAGTTGTCACTGCGCGCCATTGAGAATCACCTGCGCCCGGTGGAGCCGGTTCAGGCGACCGCTGAGTTGCCCTGGCTCAAGAAACCACGCAAATCGTCAGGGCGCCCGCAGGGGGGTGTGCTCGTGGTCGGGGTGGATTCCCTAATGACGCAGTTGGCCAAATGCTGCAAGCCTGCGCCGCCGGATGACATCGGTGGTTTTGTGACCCGAGGCAAGGGGGTGAGTGTGCACAGGACCGATTGCACTGATTTTGTTCACCTCCTTCAGAAATGCCCGGACCGGATCATTGAGGTGCAGTGGAGCGGAGCGTCTTCTGCGGTGCGCGACGGCCTGGCGCCGGTGTACCCCGTTGATGTGGGCGTGGAGGCGATCGACCGCCAAGGCTTGCTGCGAGACCTTTCCGAGGTGTTCGCACGCGAAAAAATGAATGTGATTGGCGTGCAATCGCAATCGGTCAAGGGCATTGCATGGATGACCTTTACGGTGGAACTGACCGATGCACGCCATGTGGCGAGGGCCATGGCGGTGGCGGCTGATGTCGCTGGCGTGCGCAGCGTTCGCAGAAAGTGAGAGCCTCTTTCAAAAAGCACAAATTAGCTGATATACTGCGAGGCTTCGGACAGTTTGTAGGCGCGTAGCTCAGCTGGTTAGAGCACCACCTTGACATGGTGGGGGTCGTTGGTTCGAGTCCAATCGCGCCTACCAAATCTCGTTCGAAACAGTCAAGGGCCAGACATTTGTCGGGCCCTTTTTTCATGGCTTTTGTGTGCCCATGTGGTTCACAACTGTGCCGCTTTTTGCCAGATCTATAGACTGTTGGACTGGCACAGGGAAAGCCCTGCCGCCTCAGGTGGTGTCAGCTTTCTACAATGTCCAACAACGTCCGTTGCTTGGCTTGGCCTCGCGGGGCTCTATTTTTCTTTGAAAGTTCCACTGTGCAAAAGAGCAAGGCTGAAGCTGATGGCGCCCCCAAGGCTGATGGAGGCGCGGTACGCGTCATCAAAAAGTACCCGAATCGTCGCTTGTACGACACCGACAGCTCGTCCTACATTACCCTTGCGGAGGTGAAAACGCTGGTGATGAGCAACGAGCGCTTTGTGGTGCGCGATGCCAAATCCAATGACGATCTCACCCGCAGCATCCTGTTGCAGATCATTCTGGAAGAGGAAACGGCCGGCGTGCCGATATTCACCGAGCAGGTATTGGCGAACATCATTCGCTTCTATGGGCACTCCATGCAAGATTTCATGGGTTCGTATCTTGAAAAGAACGTGCAGATGTTCATGGATCTGCAGCACAAGATGTCCGAACAGACCGACGGGTTGAATCCCGATGTCTGGAAACAGTTCACCAATGCGAAATCACCCCTGATGCAAGGCATGATGGGCACCTATATGGAGCAGTCACGCACTGCTTTCACGCAAATGCAGGAGCAAATGCAGAAGAACAGCGAGCAAATGCTGTCTGCCATGGGGATCAAACGCTGAGCAGGTTGGATTTTCTTTGTCGGTTGGGCCGTTGGTGCGGCCTGTGCTCTGAGACAATCGGGCGATGATTGAAACCGTTGCCACGCCGGGCGCTGCTGCGCCCAAAGTCGGGTTTGTGAGCCTGGGTTGCCCCAAGGCCCTGACCGACTCTGAACTTATCCTCACGCAGCTCAGCGCTGAGGGATACCAAACCTCCAAGACATTTGCGGGCGCCGATTTGGTGATCGTGAACACCTGCGGCTTCATTGATGACGCAGTCAAAGAAAGTCTGGACACGATTGGGGAAGCCCTGGCCGAAAATGGCAAGGTGATCGTGACCGGCTGCCTTGGCGCTCGCGAAGGCGAGGGCGGTGGCAACATGGTCCGCAATATCCACCCCAGCGTTTTGGCTGTCACTGGGCCACACGCCACCCATGAGGTGATGACGGCGGTACACAAGCATTTGCCCAAACCGCATGATCCGTTCGTGGACCTTGTTCCTGCGCAGGGCATCAAGCTCACGCCCCGCCATTACGCATACCTGAAAATCAGCGAAGGCTGCAACCACCGCTGCACGTTCTGCATCATCCCTTCGATGCGGGGTGATCTGGTGAGCCGTCCGATTGGCGATGTGTTGACTGAGGCGCGCAAGCTGTTTGAGTCTGGCGTGAAAGAATTGTTGGTGGTGAGCCAAGACACTTCAGCCTATGGTGTGGACGTAAAGTACCGCACCGGATTTTGGGATGGCAAACCAGTGAAGACCCGGATGTTTGATCTGGTCAAGTCGCTGGGCGAGCTGGCCAAAGGATTTGGCGCCTGGGTGCGCTTGCACTATGTGTATCCGTACCCCCATGTAGACGACATCATTCCGCTGATGGCTGAAGGCCTGTGTTTGCCATATCTGGACGTGCCCTTGCAACACAGCCATCCTGATGTGCTCAAACGCATGAAGCGGCCCGCCAGCGGCGAGCGAAATTTGGAGCGCATCGCCCGTTGGCGCGAGCTGTGCCCGGAAATAGTGATTCGCAGCACCTTCATCGCCGGATTTCCTGGCGAAACCGAAGCCGAGTTTCAGCATCTGCTGGATTTCGCACAAGAAGCGCGCATTGATCGCGCGGGTTGCTTTGCATACTCACCCGTCAACGGTGCTGTGGCGAACTCGCTGGCCGACCCGGTACCCGCTGGTTTGCGCGACGAGCGCCGTGCGAGGTTCATGGCAGTGGCGGAGGCTGTGTCGGCAGACAAGTTGCGTGAACGAGTCGGTGCCACGATGCAGGTGCTGGTTGATTCGGCGCCGGGTCTGGGCAAGAAGGGTGGCGTTGGGCGAAGTTTTGCCGATGCGCCCGAGATTGACGGGGTGGTAAAACTGCAGCCTCCCGAGAAGATAAGCAAGACCTTAAAGGTGGGTGAGTTCACCAAGGCGCGCATCGTGGCAGCAGAGGGACACGACTTGATTGCGGTCCCGTTTTGATTCTGGCGAGTACCACGCCAACCAAGGGCCGTCGCTGTGATGTGGCGGCTCGCTCAATCCCTGACAATCAAAAGAATGGCCAGCGCGCTCAATGCGGGCTGGCCTGTCAATTTTCGCGGGCGTGCACCATGAAAAAAGGTCTTGCAAACACAGTGTTTGCAAGACCTTATGATCATGGTGCCCAAGAAGGGACTCGAACCCCCACGCCTCTCGGCGCTAGTACCTGAAACTAGTGCGTCTACCAATTCCGCCACCTGGGCATCTCAGGAAAAACGGAAGTATATCAGAGAATTTTGTGAACGAAAAAAACAACTTGCTAGCCGAATTTGAAGGCGTTGTATCTGGACATCGGGATGGACATGGTTTTGTCATCCGCGACGATGGACAGGCCGATATTTACCTGCCGTCCAACGAAATGCGGGCAGTGCTGCACAAGGATCGGGTGAAAGCCCGAATCGTGCGAACAGACCGAAAGGGCCGGCCAGAAGGTCGCGTGACCGAAATCGTGGAGCGATCGGATTCGCCCATCATTGGTCGGCTGTTGCAGGAGAGCGGCGTTTGGCTGGTGGCGCCGGAAGACAAGCGCTATGGCCAGGACATATTGATTCCGAAAACCGGCACTGGCCAGGCCAAGGCGGGCCAGGTGGTCGTGGTTGAGTTGACCGAGCCGCCGGCGCTGTTTGGTCAGCCGGTTGGCCGCGTCAAAGAAGTGCTGGGTGAAATCGACGACCCTGGCATGGAAATAGAGATTGCGGTGCGCAAATATGGTGTCCCACATGCGTTTTCCGAAGCGGCCCTGGCGCAGGCGCGTCAGTTGCCCGATCACGTGCGCCCCAGCGACCACAAAGAGCGTGTCGATTTGCGAGATGTTCCGCTGGTCACCATTGACGGCGAAGACGCGCGCGATTTTGATGATGCTGTGTATTGCGAGCCTGCCAAGGTGGGGCGAGGCAAGGGTTGGCGCTTGCTGGTTGCCATTGCCGATGTGAGTCACTATGTCGAGACCGGTGCCGCCATCGATGTGGACGCATACGAACGCGCCACATCGGTTTACTTTCCGCGCCGGGTCATCCCCATGCTGCCGGAAAAGCTGTCGAATGGCTTGTGCTCTTTGAACCCGGGTGTGGAGCGACTCTGCATGGTTTGCGACATGCTGGTGAACGCAAAGGGCGAGGTGCATGCTTACCAGTTCTACCCTGCGGTGATGTTCAGCCATGCGCGCTTTACCTACACCGAAGTTGCGGCAATTCTGCAAAACACCCGCGGCCCAGAGGCGGCTCAACGCAAAGCGTTGGTGCCTTACCTGCTCAACCTGCACGATGCGTACCGAGCCCTTCTGGTCGCCCGCCAAGCGCGTGGTGCGGTGGACTTTGAAACGACCGAAACCCAGATTGTTTGTGATGAGTCAGGTCGAATCGAGAAAATCGTCCCTCGTACGCGCAACGATGCCCACAAGCTGATTGAAGAGGCAATGCTGGCCGCCAATGTGTGCTCGGCCGATTTCATCAGTCAAAGCAAGCATGTGGGCCTGTTCCGTGTGCACGAAGGCCCAACGCCAGAGAAGCAAGAGATCTTGCGCAATTACCTGAAGGCCATGGGCATTCCCCAGACCATCAGCGACAACCCGCAACCCTCGGAGTTTCGTCACATCGCCGAGATGACCAAAGACCGGCCAGAGTCGCAGCAGATTCACATGATGTTGCTGCGCTCCATGTCGCAAGCGATCTACACGCCGGTCAATGGTGGGCATTTCGGTTTGGCATTTGAGGCTTACACCCACTTCACCAGCCCCATCCGGCGTTACCCCGACTTGCTGGTGCACCGCGTGATCAAGGCGATCTTGCTTCAGCAGCGCTACCAATTGCCGAATCTGCCAACGCCCGGCGAAGCGCACGCAAAGTTGAGCAAACGCCTGGCCAGCCGCGTCAAGCCGCCGACCGACAAGCCGGTGAAGAAGCCGTCGGCCGATACACTGGCCTGGCAGGCTGCAGGCTTGCACTGCAGTGCCAACGAGCGTCGCGCTGACGAGGCCAGCCGTGATGTCGAGGCATGGCTGAAGTGCAAGTACATGCGGGAGCATTTGGGCGAGGAATTTACCGGCGTGGTGAGCTCAGTGACCAGTTTCGGCTTGTTTGTCACCCTGGACGCGATGTACGTGGAAGGCTTGGTGCACATCACAGAGCTGGGTGGTGAGTATTTCCGTTTTGACGAGGCACGCCAGGAATTGCGCGGCGAGCGCACCGGCATTCGCTATGCCTTGGGCACCAAGGTGAATGTGCAAGTCAGCCGAGTTGACCTGGACGGTCGCCGCATCGATTTCCGCTTGGTGACTGGGGAGGATGATCTGTTGCTGCGTGCCAAGCGTGATAAGGCCGGTGTCTCTGCTGACGAAAGCGACAACAATGGTGAGCGAGCCACCAAGTCGCGACGCAAACGCTCCGGTGGAAATGGGGGGGTACGCCTCGGCCAGCCGATGGAGTTGCGGCGCATGTACAGGAGCTGAAAACGGCAGTCAAGCGCTCCTCAGGGAAAAAAAATCCGCGCGGTGGAGAACGGAAACCCGGTAGCAAACCTCGCAAGAACCGCCGCTAAGCAAGGTTGTAGAACGCTGTGAATATCCTATTTTTCCTACTCGACACCGTTTTTTTTGTATTGGTGGGTTGTGCATTCTTGCGTGCGTGGATGAACCACTTGCGCATTCATATGCAGGCCCAGCCGGGCCGGTTCGCCCTGGCGGTAACCGATTGGCTGGTCAAGCCTTCGCGGCGCATGCTTCCCAAAGCGTTGGTTCAGAGTCGATTCGACTGGGGGAGCTTTTTTGCAGCCGTGCTGCTGGCGCTGGCTTATGGCGGTATTCGGTTGGCCTTGAGTGTTGGATTCAATGCCCAAGCGGCTTCGCCGGTGGCCATGCTCCTGGGCATTGCCTGGGTGGCGGGTGGCTTTTTGCTGCGTGTGCTGCTTCAAGGATTGATGGTTCTGCTGTTGATGTACGCGGTACTGTCCTGGGTTCAGCCAGGCGCGCCGGTGATGGGCACGCTGGATCGTCTGGTGTCCCCACTGCTCAAACCCATCCGGCGGGTGGTGCCTACGATCGGGGGCGTTGACTTGTCCGTGCTGGTGCTCTTGCTTTTGCTGCAAGTGGGCTTGCTGGCGCTGGGGTTCTAGTCGCAGCTTTGAATGCTAGCGCGTTAGCAGATCTGCGGTCAGCGGTTGGGCTCCGCGCTGGCGTACCCATTGATCCGCCAGCCAGCCGTGGTGAAATACCGTTTGTGCGGTCGTGATCAATGGCAGCTTGCAGGGCGAGGCCAGTGCCAAGGCGGCGCCGAGCATCCCGGCCAAGACATCGCCGGTGCCTGCCGTCGCCAATGCCCCATTGCCGCTGCCGTTGATGTACCTGGGCTGTCCGGGAGCCGTGATAACGGTTCCGGACCCTTTGAGCACGCAGATCGCGCCAAACCGCTCACTCAATTGGGTGCCCGCTGCCAAGCGGTCTTGCATGACTTGAGTTGTCGTGGTACCCAGTAAACGCGCGGCCTCCAGCGGGTGGGGTGTGATTATTGTTGTCCAGGCCCTGGTCTGTCGTTGGGTCAACAGGCTTTGAAGCTGGGTGTCTGCGGCGATCGCATTGAGGGCATCTGCATCGAGGACCAGGGTTCGGGCCCGTGAGAGGATCGATGGGAGCTGCAACACAATGCTTTCACCCCCGCCGCAGCCGCATACCACCACGCTGCGTTCAAGCAAATCGCCTTGGCATGCTGCATTGACGCTGCGAAACATGAGTTCAGGCTGCCCGGGGTCGAAGTCGGTAGGCGACGAGGGTGCGCCAATCAAACTCAGGTAGACCCGCCCTGCGCCTGTGCGTAGGGCGGCCCGGGCGGCCAACGCGGCCGCGCCAACCATGCCTGAGCCAGAGTCTTTCATGCCTTGACCGCCCATGACCAGGACCTCTCCATGGCTTCCTTTGTGGGAGGCGTGGGGCCTGTCGGTTGTGATCGTTTCAATGCCAAATGCGCTGAGCAAGTCGCCGGATGGCTGCGCTGCAGGCTGGTGGTTGACACCCAGGCCGTCAAACCAGATGTCGCCTGCGGCGTCACGTCCCTGTGCCGTGAACAAGCCGGGCTTCAGCGTGAGCAACGACAGTGTGTGCCGAACGTTGGGCGTGGTCCCCGGGAGCGGGCCGAGCAGAACCCCGGTGTCTGGCAGCAGTGCGCTGGGAACGTCAACGGACAACACCGGCGCAAGGGCATTGCGCAGGAGTTCAAGATGTTTGGCGATTGTGCCCTCGGGCTCACGTGCCGTTCCAATGCCCAGCAGCGCGTCTATGGCAAAGTCGAAATTGGTCGGCGGGTCGTCAGAGGGTTGCAGTCCACATGTCAGCGCTTCTCTCAAGGCATGAGAGGCATCAGCCGGCAGGGCGTTGGGATCGCCCGCGAACGTTATGCAAATTTGGGTTTGCAGTCCGTGTTGCCGAGCGTGTTTATAGAGAAGGGTGGCGGCAACAAGTCCGTCGCCGCCGTTGTTGCCTGGACCGCAGGCAACCCATATTCTTCGGGCATGCGGTGCCAATGCTTGAGACAATTGGGCAATTGCCTGTCCGGCTCGGGCCATAAGTGCATGGGCAGGAAGCTGTGCAGTTGCTGCTCGCTCCAAAGCACGGGTTGCCTGTACGCTGTGCAACTGCTCAAGCTGATCAAAGCTGATCCGCCGCATGGTTTGGACCATCAGGGCGCTGGAATGCGCAACACCTGACCTGGATAAATTTTGTCGGGGTGGGTCAACATAGGCTTATTTGCCTCGAAGATCTGTGGGTATTTGTTGGGTGTTCCGTAGAACGCCTTGCTGATCTTCGACAGGTTATCGCCCCGAACCACGGTGTGCCACCTGGATTCTGGTTCGGGGTTGGTCACGGTCATGTTGTCGACAACGCTGGTGACGCTGGCGACGTTGCCGCAGCACAGCACGACTTTTTCGCGCGTTGCCTGGTCAAGTGCGGCACCGGCGACGGTCACCGTTTCAGTCGCAGCATCAAATGTGACGTTCAGGCCTTCCACATTGAGACTCATGCTTTCGATGTAATTTTCAATCGCCTGCGCGGCTTTCTGGTTGAGCTGTTCTGTGCTTGGGGTCGCTGGTGAGGCAGGCGTGGCAGCTTCGGCCTTGCCGATGCCGAACAGTTTTTCGCCGGCTTCCTTGATAAAACTGAACATTCCCATGGTCTTGCTCCTTTTTGCAGGTTGAGTGAAACGGAGTTGGAATCGTGTGCCCGAGCGCTGTCAACGTCAAGCGGCGTGAAAGGGCAACGGTCCTCCGCTGGCAAAAGTAGTGGTTTAGTGTGCACCCATGCCGCAGTCTGATGGCATTTCACCACGGATGCCATTTGAAAGCGTGACCGGGCAATGGGGTGATGCTGGCCGGGCCGCGTTCATACTGCGCCGGGGTGAAAGAGGCAGGAGTGGCCGGTTGGATGACTGCTATAATTGAATGGCTTTGCTGAGCGCGAGTGACGCAAAGTAATCTCAAACCAGCCCAACCGGGTGTTGTCAAAGTGGGCCGATGTGGCCGTGTTTGATGATCGGGGCTGGATTTAAGTCCTAACCTTTGGAAATTTAATCATGTCTATCTCCATGCGCGAAATGCTGGAAGCCGGTGTCCACTTTGGTCACCAAACACGCTTCTGGAACCCCAAGATGGCGCCGTTCATCTTTGGCCACCGCAACAAAATCCACATTATCAACCTCGAAAAGACGTTGCCGATGTTTGAGGATGCCGCCAAGTTTGTGCGTCAACTCACCGCCAATCGCGGTACCGTGTTGATGGTGGGTACCAAGCGCCAGTCGCGCGAAGTTGTTGCTCAAGAAGCCCGCCGCGCCGGCGTCCCTTTTGTCGATCAGCGTTGGCTGGGCGGAATGTTGACCAACTTCAAGACAGTCAAGACCTCCATCAAGCGTCTGAAAGACATGCAGGCTCAGCAGGAGGCTGGTCTGGAGTCCATGAGCAAGAAAGAGCAACTGATGTTTGCTCGCGAAATGGAGAAGCTCGAGAAGGATATTGGCGGCATTCAGGATATGACTGCTTTGCCTGACGCCATTTTCCTGATTGACGTGGGTTTCCACAACATCACCGTGCTGGAAGCCCAGAAGCTGGGCATCCCTCTGGTGGGTGTTGTTGATACGAACCACAACCCAGTGGGTATCGACTACGTGATTCCTGGCAACGATGACTCTGCTCGTGCGGTGGCTTTGTATGCCCGCGGTATCGCTGATGCGGTCATCGAGGGTCGCAACGACGCCATGAGCGGTGTCGTCAAGGCCGTCGCTGCTGAAGGCGGCGACGAATTCGTCGAAGTTAAAGAAGACTCTGCAGCCGCCTGATTTCCGGCCGCTGCGCGAAAGAGGGGCTCCTGTAGCCCCTTTTTTGCAAGCAAAACCAATTCATTGACCCTCCGTCGCGTTGTGCGGCGGTTCAAGGAGAACCCAAATGGCAATTACTGCAAGCATGGTCGCCGAACTGCGCGCCAAGACAGACGCTCCCATGATGGAGTGCAAAAAAGCACTGACTGAAGCCGAAGGCGACATGGCGAAAGCCGAAGAGTTGCTGCGCGTCAAGCTGGGTACCAAGGCGGGCAAGGCCGCCAGCCGCGTGACCGCAGAAGGCGTGATCACCAGCTTCATCGATGGCACCACTGGTGGCATGGTTGAAGTGAATTGCGAAACCGACTTCGTGACGAAGAATGACAGCTTCCTGGCATTTGCCAGCGCAGCTTCGGAGTTGGTCGCCAAGCACAACCCGGCCGACCTTGAAGCCCTGGGCGCTTTGCCCTATAGCCAGGACTCGTTCGGTCCAACGCTGGAAGACGTGCGCAAGGGTCTGATTGGCAAGATCGGTGAAAACATGAGCTTCCGCCGATTCAAGCATTACAGCGGTGGCTCGAAGGTGGTTAGCTACGTTCATGGCACCCGCATTGGCGTGATGGTGGAGTTTGATGGTTCCGAAGTGGCCGCAAAAGATACCGCCATGCACATCGCTGCCATGAAACCGGTCGCCTTGACCAGTGCCGACGTGCCCGCCGAGTTTATCGAGCGCGAGCGCTCGGTGGCCACGGCCAAGGCCGATGAGGCCAACAAGGAACTGGTTGCGGCAGGCAAGCCAGAGCAGAGTGCTGAGATCGTTGCCAAGCGCATCGAAGGTGCTGTTCAGAAGTACCTCAAGGAAGTTTCGCTGTTCAACCAGCCTTTCGTGAAGAACGACAAGCAGACCGTGGAGCAAATGCTCAAGGCCGAAGGCACCACGCTCAAGAGCTTCGCCATGTATGTGGTCGGTGAAGGCATTGAGAAAAAGGTTGATGACTTCGCTGCAGAGGTCGCAGCTCAGGTTGCCGCAGCCAAAGGTGCTTGAATTTAGGCTGGAGTGAATCCCAGACCTGTTCCATGCTGAGACACACGGGCCGAAAGGCCCGTTGTCTTGTGTGAAGCCCCATTTTTGACGGCTGCTCAGTGCGTTGTCCTCGAAGTCTGGGCTGCGCCTCGCTACACTTGTAGGTTGAGTCGCCCGTATTTCGAATCGAGAAAGTTGCTATATGCCTGCTTATAAACGCATTTTGCTTAAGCTCTCAGGTGAAGCCCTGATGGGCGACGATGCATTCGGTATCAACCGCGCCACCATTGCACGCATGGTGGAAGAGATCGCTGAAGTCACCCGTTTGGGTGTCGAGGTAGCGGTGGTGATCGGTGGAGGCAATATTTTCCGCGGCGTGGCAGGCGGAGCCGTGGGAATGGATCGTGCGACGGCCGACTACATGGGTATGTTGGCCACAGTGATGAATTCCCTGGCGCTGGCTGACACCATGGAAAAAGCTGGCTTGGTGGCTCGCGTGATGTCTGCCATCGCCATTGAACAGGTTGTCGAGCCCTATGTGCGACCCAAGGCGCTGCAATACCTGGAAGAGGGCAAAGTGGTGGTGTTTGCGGCGGGTACTGGAAATCCGTTTTTCACCACAGACACGGCTGCGGCTTTGCGCGGTGCTGAAATTGGGGCCGAAATCGTACTGAAGGCTACGAAAGTAGACGGTGTGTACTCCGCCGACCCCAACAAGGATCCTACCGCTACCCGCTACCCGTCGATCTCGTTTGACGAGGCGATGGCGAAGAACTTGCAGGTCATGGATGCGACGGCGTTTGCACTCTGCCGCGACCAGAAATTGCCTGTGAAGGTGTTCTCGATCTTCAAACCTGGTGCACTGCGCAATGTGGTGTTGGGTGGTGATGAGGGTACTTTGGTTCACGTTTGAAGCCACAAATAGGACCAGACAGATTTGAGTTGACTTGAGGAGTTGAGATGAGCATTGCTGAAATCCACAAAAACGCTGAGCACAAGATGCACCAGTCGCTGGAGTCGTTCAAGAGCAATTTGGGCAAGGTTCGCACCGGGCGGCCTAACCCTGCGTTGCTGGACACGGTGCACGTGGACTACTACGGGTCCATGGTGCCGTTGTCACAGGTGGCCAACCTCACCTTGCTGGATGCCCGCACCATTGGTGTGGCACCTTGGGAAAAGGGCATGGGTGCCAAGATTGAAAAAGCCATTCGCGAGTCCGACCTGGGTCTGAATCCATCCAGTCAGGGGGATTTGATTCGCGTGCCTATGCCCCCAATGACCGAAGAGCGGCGACGCGAGTTGACCAAGGTGGTCAAAAACGAGGGCGAAAACGCAAAGATCGCGATACGGAATTTGCGTCGCGATGCCAATGAAGGTGTGAAGCGCCTCGTAAAAGACAAAGAGGCTTCGGAAGATGACGAGCGCCGTGCCCAGGACGACGTGCAAAAGCTGACCGACCGCATGATTCTGGAGGTCGATCACCTGGTCGCCTCCAAAGAGCAGGACATTCTGGCTGTCTGATCAGAGCCCTTCTATCCAGCCCATGAGTCCAACCGAGTCCAGCAAAACGACACCCATTGCGACCGCGCCGCACCACGTGGCTATCGTGATGGATGGCAATGGCCGCTGGGCCAAGCAACGCAAGATGCCGCGTGTGGCGGGGCACAAACAGGGTGTCGATGCGCTGCGCCGTACCGTGCGTGCTTGCATTGAGCGGGAAGTATCGGTGCTGACGGTCTTTGCATTCTCTTCGGAGAACTGGAGCCGCCCTGTCGAGGAGGTATCTGGACTGATGGATTTGCTCGCAGTGGCGCTGACCCGAGAGGTGCCCAGGTTGCACAAGAATGGGGTGAAACTGCATTTTCCCGGTGAGCGCTCGGGTTTGTCGCCGCGCGTTGTACAAGGTTTGCAGCGGGCTCAAGAGACCACCGCAGGCAATTCCCGTCTCACACTCAATGTGTGTTTTAACTATGGCGGACGCTGGGATATTGCCCAGGCAGCACGCAAGCTGGTAGCACAGGGGCGAGAGATCACGGAGTCGAGCCTGGATGAGGCAATGTCGCTGTCCCATGTGCCGGACCCTGATCTGTTGATTCGCACCGGAGGCGAAATGCGCATCAGCAACTTCCTGCTCTGGCAGGCAGCCTATACCGAGCTGTTCTTCACGCCTTGCCTGTGGCCCAATTTTGACGCTGACGAGCTGGACCGTGCAATTGCCGATTTTGCTGGACGAGAGCGTCGATTTGGTCAAACGCCTGAGCAACTGGCACGTGCCGACTCCCCATCCCAAAAGGGTAAGGGCGGTTCGTCAGATGCTTAAGCAACGCATCATCACAGCGCTGGTGATGCTGGCCGTGTTGTTGCCAGCGATCTTTTACCAATCGACTGAACCTTTTATTTTCGTCTCGGCAGTGTTGTTGGGGGCCGCTGGCTGGGAGTGGGCGCGCCTCAATGGCAGTGGTCCGAAAGTCGCTCAGGGTTTGGGTTTGGGTCTTGGCGCCAGTTTGATGGGCTTCGCCCTGGTCGGTGGTTTGTCCGTTGACTGGTCGTTGCTCTGGGTGGGCGCAGGCCTGGTCTGGATAGGGGTGGGCTGGGTGATGCTTCACCGCGGCGTTGCCGGCTGGCGTCGCTGGCCACAACCTTTGCGGCTTTGGCTGGGACTGCTGCTGCTCTCCTGTGCCTGGTTGGCTCTGGTCAAGGCGCGGCAGCTCGGCATTGGATTTTTGCTTTCTGCGCTTACCCTTGTCTGGATGGCGGACGTAGCGGCCTACGCGGGCGGGAAAACCTTTGGGAGGCGCAAACTTGCCCCCAGTTTGAGTCCAGGCAAGAGTTGGGAAGGCGCGCTGAGTGGCGCATTGGGCGTGTTGGCTCTGGGTGTTTTCTGGGTATGGATGGATCGCCAGGGATGGACAGACAGCCCAAGCTTGTTCTCTTTGTTGTGGGCTCAGGGTCCAGTTTTGGCGCTCCTGGCTGTGGTGGGGTTGAGCGCAATGAGCGTGGTCGGCGATTTGCTGGAATCGCTTGTGAAACGAAGCGCCGGGATGAAAGACTCCAGCCAACTGTTGCCTGGGCACGGTGGTGTGCTGGATCGGGTCGACGCCTTGTTGCCGGTATTGCCCTTGGCCATGCTGTTGACGCAGCTCTGAATTGAATAGGGAACCCTTTGCAGACCATCACCATTCTCGGCTCTACCGGCTCCATTGGCACCAACACACTGGATGTGATCGCGCGCCATCCTGACCGCTTTGACGTGTTTGCATTGACCGCAGCCACCCAGGTGGAGCTGATGCTGGCCCAATGCCGGGCGTTCTCGCCGAGCTATGCGGTGATGGCAAGCGAGCCACACGCCCGCCAACTGGCCGAAAGGGTCAAAGCCGAAGGACTGGCTGTACAGGTATTGAGTGGTGAGCAAGCCTTGAGTGAGGTGAGCTCAGCACCGGATGTGCATGTGGTGATGGCTGCCATCGTGGGCGCAGCGGGGCTGGCACCATCGCTGGCTGCTGCGCGCGCTGGCAAAAGGCTGCTGCTGGCCAACAAGGAGGCGCTGGTGGTGGGGGGGGCGCTGTTCATGTCGGCGGTGCATGAGGGCGGTGCTACTTTGCTGCCCATTGACAGTGAGCATTCTGCAATTTTTCAGTGCCTGCCGCCTGACGCCTCCACATGGCGTCATGGCATCCAGCACATCATGCTCACGTCATCCGGTGGTCCGTTTCGGGATGCGCCGCTGAACGAGATGGCGAGCATCACACCAGACCAAGCTTGCGCTCACCCGAACTTTGTCATGGGTCGCAAGATTTCGGTTGACTCCGCCACCATGATGAACAAGGCGCTGGAGGTGATTGAGGCACGCTGGTTGTTCGACCTCGCCCCTGAGCAGATTCAGGTTTTGATTCACCCGCAGCAAATCATTCACTCGATGGTGCAGTTTCACGATGCGTCTGTGCTCGCCCAGCTGGGTACACCTGACATGCGTGTACCGATTGCTTACGGTCTGTCCTGGCCAGAGCGTTTCGAGAGTGGCGCCGACCCGCTGGATTTCCGCCAGCTCGCGGCTCTCACGTTCCGCGAACCCGACCTGCAACGCTACCCTGGTCTGGGCCTGGCCTGGGAGACCTTGCGGGCGCCAGAGGGCACTTCAGCGGTGCTCAATGCGGCCAACGAGGTCGCGGTGGCAGCGTTCCTGGCGGGCCGATTGCGGTTCGACCAGATCCATGCGGTCAATCATGCAACTTTGTCATCAGTTCAACCCTCCAACCCCAAGAGTTTGCATGATTTGCTGGCGCTGGATGCCCAGGCGCGATCTTTCGCTGAGTCCGTGGTGGTTCGCTGCGCTGTCTGACGGTATCCGCTGGCGTCTGGCACGCTGGCCCGGTTGATATCTGGCCGAGAGTGTCGGAGCCTTGTTTCAGGAATTTGCCATGTTGTTGACTGTTTTCGCTTTCGTTCTGGCCTTGGGTCTGCTGATCACCGTGCATGAGTATGGACATTACCGTGTGGCGGTGGCGTGTGGCGTGAAGGTGCTTCGTTTTTCAGTTGGCTTTGGCAAGCCATTGCTGCGCTGGCATCCGAAGGGCAGTTCTACGGAATTTGTGTTGTGCGCTTTGCCTCTGGGGGGCTATGTACGTATGCTCGACGAGCGTGAGGCACCGGTTGAAGCCTCTGAACGCCACCTGGCCTTCAACACCCAGCCGCTGAAATCGCGGGCAGCCATCGTGGTCGCGGGGCCTGTGGCCAACCTGTTGCTGGCAATCGTGCTGTATTCGGTTGTGAATTGGGTAGGGGTGGAGGAGCCCAAAGCGACCTTGGCGGGACCGACCGTTGGCTCATTGGCGGAAGCGGCCGGAATCAAAGGAGGGGAGTGGGTTGTTCGCGCCAGCACCGGTGACTCGGAAGCCAGCGATATGGGCTCGTTTGAGGATCTGCGCTGGCGGGTGACTCAGGCAGCTTTGTCTGGTGATGATATGACCTTGTGGCTGGCCTCCAGTGAAGGTGGCGTTGGCCGGGCCGTGGCTTTGCCCCTGAGCAGCCTCAACATCCGGGAAGCCAACCTTGAGCTCTACCAGCGCATTGGCATCATGGCACCATGGACGGCGCCAGTCCTTGGAGATGTGATTGAAGGCGGTGCAGCCCAGGCTGCTGGCCTCCTGGCAGGTGACGTGGTCGAGAGTGTGGACGGCCAGCCGGTAGCGGACGGCCAGGCATTGCGCAGCAAGATTCGTGCGGGGGTGAGTGACGCGGGAGAGGCTTTGACCCAGCAATGGGCGCTTCGTCGAGACGGTCAGCGTTTGAGCATCGCCGTCACCCCCAAGCCTGAGCATCAAGACGGAGCCTGGATGGGGCGGATCGGCGCCTATGTGGGGGCGCCTCCAGCAATGGTGACCGTGCGCCACGGCTTGATCGATGGTCTCGTCAATGGCACTGTTCGAACCTGGGAAGTTTCCTGGCTGACGCTCAAGATGATGGGGCGCATGGTGATTGGGCAGGCTTCATTGAAAAATCTCAGCGGGCCGCTCACGATCGCTGACTATGCGGGAAAGTCCGCCAGTTTGGGGTTCACTCCATACCTGATCTTTCTCGCCCTGATCAGTGTGAGTCTGGGTGTGCTCAACCTTCTTCCTTTGCCGGTGCTTGATGGGGGACACCTGATGTATTATCTTTGGGAGGGTGTGACGGGGCGCAGCGTGTCTGCGGTCTGGATGGAGCGCCTGCAGCGCGGAGGTGTCGGCATACTGTTGGCCATGATGTCCGTTGCCTTGTTCAATGATGTGGCCCGTTTGACCGGCTGAACATTTCTTTCTTCATGAAAACAATCCAAAACCGGTTGCGTGGCGTATCGCTCACAGCGGCTGCCTCTTTGCTCCTGACCGCTCTTCCTGCCTGGGCGGTAGATCCGTTTACCTTGAAGGACATTCGGGTCGAGGGCTTGCAGCGTATTGAGCCAGGAACCGTCTTTGCCTCGCTGCCGTTTCGCATCGGTGAGCAATACAACGATGAAAAAGGCTCTACAGCGATCCGCTCGCTGTTCAGCCTCGGGTTGTTTACCGATGTCCGCCTTCAAGTGGACGATGGTGTGCTGGTGGTGATCGTTGAAGAGCGCCCATCGGTTGCCGACGTGAGCTTCTCCGGAATCAAGGAATTCGATAGCGAGATACTCAAGAAGTCGCTTCGAGACGTGGGTCTGGCAGAAGGGCGCCCCTACGACAAAGCATTGGTTGATCGCGCTGAGCAAGAGCTCAAGCGCCAATACATCAACAAGAGCATGTATGCGGCGCAGGTTGTTACAACGGTAACGCCTGATGAGCGTAACCGTGTCAATCTGAATTTCAGTGTGGTCGAGGGCGACGTCGCAAAGATCAAAGACATTCGCATTGTGGGCAATCAGGCCTTTAGCGAAAGCACTTTGAGAGACCTGTTCGACCTGGATACCGGTGGCCTGATGAGCTGGTACACCAAGTCTGACCGCTATTCGCGGGCCAAGCTTAACGCCGACCTTGAGAGCTTGCGTTCTCACTACCTGACCCGCGGTTACCTTGAGTTCCGTGTGGAATCCACCCAGGTGGCGATATCTCCGGACAAGCAAGACATGTCGGTGACGATCAACATCACAGAGGGCAACCGGTTCGTGGTGGCTTCGGTGGCGCTTGAAGGCGAGTATTTGGGGAAAGAAAACGAATTCAAGTCGATGGTGGCCATGCGCGCGGGCGAAGCCTACAACGCTGAAGACGTGACGAGGACGGTGAAGGCGTTCACCGATTATTTCGGCGCCTTTGGTTATGCCTTTGCGCAAGTGGAGGCGGTGCCCAATATCGATCGAACCACCAACCGCGTGGCATTCACCTTCCGTGCCCAGCCTTCTCGCCGTGCCTATGTGCGTCGAATCAACGTGGTCGGCAACAGCCGCACGCGTGATGAAGTCATTCGCCGTGAGTTTCGTCAACTGGAGTCTGCTTGGTATGACAGTGACCGGATTCGGCTGTCGCGTGACCGGGTTGACCGATTGGGTTATTTCACTGAGGTTGGTATTGCCACGGAGCCGGTGCCAGGAACCAACGACCAGGTTGACCTGACAGTCACTGTGGCGGAAAAACCCACGGGTAATCTGTCCATCGGTGCGGGTTACTCACAAGCCGACAAGCTGTCTTTCATCGGCAGCATCAAACAGGAAAACGTCTTTGGCAGTGGTAACTACCTCGGCCTTGACCTGAACACCAGCAAGTTCAACCGCCAGTTTGTGCTCAGCACGACCAACCCCTATTTCACGCCTGACGGCATTTCGCGCACTTTGGATGCGTATTACAAGACGACCCGTCCTTACGATGCGCAAGGTGGCGACTATGAAATCGCGACCACCGGTGCGGGCATCAAGTTCGGTGTACCTTTTACCGAGCGCGATACGGTATTTTTCGGCATCGGCGCAGAGCGTGTCAAGGTGACTTCTGGCGACCAGCTGCCCGAGGCGTATCTGGATCAAGGCGGTACCTATATTCCAACGACACTGGGTTGGGCCCGTGACGAGCGCGATAGCGCACTGGTTCCAACCTCGGGCCGTTTGCAGCGGTTCAATACAGAATTTGGTGCTGGCGGAACGCGCCCCTATGTGAAGCTGAACTACCAGTTCCAGCAATATGTGCCCCTCAGCCGCAAATACACCTTGGCTTTCAATACCGAGTTTGGTGTGGGCAAAGGCCTGAATGGCAAAGCATTTCCCGTGCTGCGCAACTTCTATGGCGGTGGCCTGGGATCGGTGCGTGGTTTTGAGCAAGGGACCTTGGGCCCGACATCTGCGGTTTTGGGATCTACCACTGGCGAAACAGTTAACGTGGGTGGCGCACGAAACCTCGTGGCCAACCTTGAGTTCATTGCTCCGTTTCCCGGTGCAGGCAATGACCGCACTTTGCGCTGGTTCGGGTTTGTTGACGTTGGCAATGTCTACGGTGAGTCGGAAAGCGTCGACCTGTCTCTCTTGCGGTCATCTGCCGGTGTTGGCTTGAGCTGGATTTCTCCTATCGGCCCGCTGCGTTTTGCGTATGCGACACCCATTCGCAAGTTTGATGGCGATAGAATCCAGCGTTTCCAGTTTCAGATCGGAACCTCCTTTTGATGATGATTTTTTCGCGCTCGTTTGTTCGCCACTGCATTGTGGCCACGGCCTTGGGCATGGCGACTGTGGGTGCATTTGCACAAGAGTTTCGAATCGGGTTTGTCAACACCGATCGGATTTTGCGTGAAGCTTCTCAGGCCAAGGCAGCGCAAACCAAGCTGGAGCAGGAGTTCTCCCGCCGCGAAAAAGACCTTCAGTCCCAGGCAAGGGATCTCAAGGCCGCTTCAGAAAAGTTCGAACGTGAGTCGCCGACGATGGCAGATGGCGTGCGCTTGTCTCGCCAGCGTCAGCTGGTGGATCAGGATCGTGACCTTCAGCGCAAGCAGCGGGAGTTCCAGGAAGACCTGACCCTGCGCAAGAACGAGGAACTTCAACTTGTATTGGAGCGGGCCAATCGGGTGATCAAGCAAGTGGCCGAGACCGAAAAGTACGACCTCATCCTGCAAGAAGCGGTGTACATCAACCCCAAGCACGACATCACCGACAAGGTGCTGACCGGGCTGAGCAGCGCCAAGTAAGGCGCAGGGCACCGTGCCAAAGACACTGGGCTCTGTTGTTGAGGCCTTGGGTGGGGAGTTGTTTGGAGACGCTTTGTTTCCAATCATGCGCTTGGCCCCGATTGCGTCAGCGCGCGGGAATGATTTGGCCTTTGTGGCGCAAGCGCGCTACGCACATCAGATTGAAAGCACGCAGGCTGGGGCGTTGATTGTTCCGCCTGCTCTCAAGGCGGCTTCAGCCGCCCGGGGGGCCTGCATCGTTACGGATGACCCTTACCTTTATTTCGCTCGACTGACCCAGTGGTGGCGCGCGACGACTTCACCAGCTTTTGAGCCTCGAATACACCCGCAGGCCTTCGTTGATCCCAAGGCGGTGGTTGAACCAGGCGTCGAGGTGGGGCCGTTCAGTGTGATCGAAGCAGGGGCACATGTGTCCACAGGTGCGCGCATAGGTGCGCATTGCACGATTGGTGCTGGCGCGAGGATCGGAAGGGATACACGACTGTCGCCAAACGTCACAGTGGGTGCTGATTGCCAGGTTGGAGAGCGCTGCATCTTTCACTCGGGCGTGGTGATCGGAGCCGACGGGTTTGGATTTGCGCCCCACAAAGGACAATGGATAAAAATTGAGCAACTGGGCGCTGTGCGCATTGGCCACGACGTAGAAATCGGTGCCAATACCTGCGTTGACCGTGGCGCGCTCGATGACACAGTGATTGAAGACGGTGTGAAACTCGACAACCTGATCCAGATTGGTCACAACGTTCATATTGGCGCCCATTCTGCGATGGCCGGCTGTGTGGGCGTGGCGGGCAGCGCAATCATTGGCGCCCACTGTACTGTGGGTGGTGGCGCCATCGTCCTGGGACATCTGACACTGGCCGACCGGGTGAACATTTCAGCGGGTAGCGTGGTGACGCGTTCCATCAACAAACCTGGCCACTACACCGGCATGTTTCCAATCGACGACAATGCGTCGTGGGAAAAGAACGCTGCTTCTCTCAAACAACTCAACCGCCTGCGTGAGCGACTCAAAGCCGCGGAACAGGCCATCGCACAAGCGATGCACAACAAGCCAATGCCATGATGGATATCCACCAAATTCTCAAGCTCCTGCCCCATCGCTATCCGATTTTGCTGGTGGACAGGGTGTTGGAAATCGAGCCGGGCAAACGCATCAAGGCGATCAAAAACGTATCGATCAACGAGCCCTTTTTTCTGGGGCACTTCCCCAACCGACCCGTGATGCCTGGTGTCTTGATGCTGGAAGCGATGGCGCAGGCGGCTGCCATTCTGAGTTTTGATGCGATGGGCAAAACGCTCGATGACAAAAGCGTGTACTACTTCGCGGGTATCGACGCTGCGCGTTTCAAGCGACCTGTGGAACCTGGTGACCAACTGCTGATGGATGTCACCTTGGAGCGCTCCAAGGCGGGCATTTTTAAGTTCAAAGGCAAGTGTTTCGTCGGAGAGGCACTGGCTTGCGAGGCCGAGCTGATGTGCACCATGCGCACGATTGCCTGAACGAGGGGGCATTGTGAGTTTGATTCACGCCACCGCCGTGGTGGATCCTGCCGCCGAATTGGACAGCACAGTCTCCATCGGTGCCTTTACGGTGGTTGGAGCGCACGTCAAAGTTGGCGCGGGCACCACTATCGGGCCGCACTGCGTGATCGAAGGCCACACCACCATCGGGCGCGACAACCGTATTTTCCAGTTCAACTCCATTGGCGCGATCTCCCAGGACAAAAAGTATGCGGGCGAGCCCTGTGGTCTGGAAATTGGTGACCGAAACACCATCCGTGAGTTTTGCACCTTCAATATTGGTACTGCTCAGGATGCAGGCGTAACCCGCGTCGGCAATGACAACTGGATCATGGCCTATGTGCACATTGCCCACGATTGCCAGCTTGGCAATCAGATCACGATGGCCAACAACGCCACGCTGGGCGGCCATGTGAAAGTGGGCGACTGGGTCACCATTGGAGGGCTGACCGGTATCTTGCAGCGCATGAACATCGGTGCCCACAGCATGATCGGTTTTGCAAGTCATGTGGGCCAGGATGTTCCTCCCTACATGGTGGTTGACGGGCATCCACTGTCGGTGCGCGGAGTGAACCTGGTCGGTTTGCGCCGACGCGACTTTTCGTCGGTGCGCATTGCTGCCATTCGCGAGATGCACAAGCTGCTCTATCGCCAGGGAAAGACCTTGGCTGATGCGCGTGTCGACATCGTGAGGCTTGCCGAGACAACGCCCGAGGCGGCGGCCGATGTGGCGTTGATGGATGGCTTTTTGAGCCAGGCCAGCAACGGCATTGCGCGCTGAAACCGCCTTGAGCAAGTCTGTAATCGCACGGCCTTTCGCCATGGTCGCTGGCGAGACGTCCGGCGACATGCTTGCCGGTTTGCTGCTGGAGGGTTTGAGGGCCCGCTGGCCTGATTTGCAGACCCAGGGTATTGGCGGACCCGCCATGTTGGCCCAGGGTTTTCAAAGCTGGTGGCCACAAGAAAAGCTCGCTGTTCGCGGCTACATCGAAGTCCTGCCGAGATTGTGGGAGATTCTTTCGATTCGGCGACAACTGCGCAAGCGCTTGATTGAGCAGCCGCCAGCCTTGTTTGTAGGCGTCGACGCACCTGATTTCAATCTGGGACTTGAGGCTGGACTGCGAGCACAGGGCATCAAGACAGTTCACTTCGTGTGTCCGTCTGTCTGGGCTTGGCGACCCGAAAAGATTGAGAAACTCAAGGTTGCGGCCGATCACGTGTTGTGCATTTTCCCCTTTGAGCCTGAGTTGCTGGCTCAACACGGAATCGCCGCCAGCTATGTGGGTCATCCATTGGCCAGTGTGATCCCAGTCGAACCCGACCGTGCTGCAGCGCGCTTGAAACTGGGTCTGAATAACGAAGACACAGTGGTGGCCCTTCTACCCGGCAGTCGATCCTCTGAAATTGCCTACATCGGACAAAGGTTCTTCGATGCGGCAGCCCAGTTGCTGCGCCGGCGGCCTGGGATGCGTTTCGTGGTGCCAGCTGTGCCAGCTCAGCGCGAGCGGCTGCAGGCCATGGCGCAGGCCAGTGGTCTGGGGGACTCCATTCAGGTGCTGGCAGGCCAGTCCCACCTCGCCATGGCCGCCTGCGATGTGACGTTGATCGCCAGCGGCACGGCCACGCTGGAAGCGGCGCTGTTCAAACGGCCAATGGTCATTGCTTACAACATGCATCCAATGTCCTGGCGCATGATGAAACGCAAGCAGCTGCAGCCTTGGGTGGGATTGCCCAACATCCTGAGTGGCGAGTTTGTCGTACCGGAGCTGTTGCAAGATGCCGCCACGCCGACCGCTTTGGCGCAATCGGTGCTCGATTGGCTGGATTCTCCTGAGAGAATCGAGGTCTTGCAGCAGCGCTTTCAAGCGTTGCATCTCACGTTGAAGCGCGACACAGCCCAGTTGGCCACCGATGCGATCGAAAAAATTCTTGAAAGCTGAGCAGGCCAAATTCGTCTGGGACGCACCCGGATTGGTCGCTGGCGTGGACGAGGCCGGGCGTGGCCCGCTTGCGGGACCGGTGGTGGCGGCTGCTGTAATCCTTGATGATCGGTCCCCTATCAAGGGGTTGGCTGACTCCAAGGTTTTGACAGCCCTGCGCCGTGAACGCCTGTACGACGAAATTCGCGCCAAAGCGCTGTGCTGCTCTGTTGCATTGGCTTCAGTGGAGGAAATTGATCGGCTCAACATCCTGCAAGCCACGATGCTGGCCATGCAGCGTGCGGTCAATGGCCTGCGCCTAAAGCCAACCAAAGTGCTGGTGGATGGCAATCGCCTGCCTCCGCTCAATGTCTTGGCAGAAGCCATCGTTTCAGGTGATTCGTTGGTACCAGCCATTTCTGCCGCGTCCATTCTGGCCAAGGTGACAAGGGACCGCATGCTGCAAGCCATGCACGCCGAGTACCCTGGCTACGGTTTTGATCGCCATAAGGGTTATGGCACCGCACAGCACCTTAAAGCGCTGGAAACGCTCGGACCGCTGGCGGTTCACCGGCGTTCATTCGCGCCAGTGGCCCGTGCATGGGCCGCGCGCACGGAGACGACCGCATGAACGAACCAGCACCGATCCGCTCGCGAGACAACCCCTTGCTCAAGCGCTTGCGTGTACTTGCGCAAGACAACACCGCTTACCGCAAGCAAGGCCAGGTGTGGCTGGAAGGCGATCACCTTTGCCGCGCATTGATGGCGCGCCAGCACCTGCCGTCAATTGCTGTGTTTGCGGAGTCGGCATGGGCGTCAGCGGATCCGGCTTTGAAGCATGCTGCGCCGAAAACACACACGGTACCCGATGCTTTGATGGCGGGTATCAGCGGCCTCGAATCGCCCGCCGGAATGGGGTTTGTTTGGGATCTGCCATCTGACCTTGGCGTGAAGACTGGTGTGCCTACCGTCGTGCTGGACCGCTTGCAAGACGCTGGCAATGTAGGTTCCATCTTGCGCAGTGCGGCAGCGATGGGGTTTGCTCAGGTGTTGGCGATCAAGGGTACAGCCGCCTTGTGGTCACCCAAGGTGTTGCGCGCTGGCATGGGTGCGCATTTCGCGTTAAGGCTGGTCGAGGGCTTGGCGGCAGAAGATTTGACGACATTGAACCTGCCACTGCTGGTGACCAGTTCACATGAGGGCGAGTGGTTGCATGAAACGTGTCTGCCTTGCCCTTGCGCGTGGGTGATGGGGCACGAAGGGCAGGGTGTAGGTGACGCGGTTGCGGCTCTGGCAACGCGTTCTGTTCGCATCATCCAGCCAGGCGGCGAAGAGTCGCTCAATGTGGCCGCCGCGGCGGCGATTTGCCTGCATGCGAGTGCCTGCGCTGCGCAGGGGATTGCCTAGACTTCTGCGCCGTGCTTAGAGGGGAAACCCGGGCTTTTTGGGCCTGTTGACGGTATAATTCCAAGGTTTACCCGCAATCAGGGCAAACCCTTGCCCTCGCTCCGGGCTGCATCCTCCAATTTGGTGTGTTTGGGGTGTCTTTTAAAGGCACTCTGGGTCGCACCGAGTCTGTTAGGTTGTGCGTTCGGGCGATCAGCGGTCGCGCCTCACACCCTATCTGGAGAATCCCGTGCTTCCCGTCCACCCGAAAGCCCTACTTGCGCTCGCCGACGGCACGGTCTATACAGGCATCGCCATCGGTGCAACTGGTCAAACTGTGGGCGAAGTGGTGTTCAACACTTCGCTCACCGGTTATCAGGAAATCCTCACCGATCCCAGCTACTGCCAACAGATCGTCACGCTCACCTATCCCCACATCGGCAACACCGGTGTGAACAAGGAAGACGTGGAGGCCAAGCGCATCCACGCCGCGGGCCTGATCATCAAAGACCTGCCTTTGCTCGCGTCCAATTTCCGCAGCGAAGAGTCGCTCTCGCAATACCTGGTTCGCGAAAATACCGTCGCTATTGCCGACCTCGACACGCGTGCCCTGACCCGCCGTTTGCGCACCCATGGCGCGCAGAATGGGTGCATCTTGGCGCTGCCCGCCGGCGTTGCCATCACCGATGAGCACCGTGCTCAAGCCCTGGCCGCCGCAAAAGCTGCGCCCAACATGGCCGGCCAGGATCTGGCCAAGGTGGTGTCGAGCACCGATCCTTACGCGTGGACCCAAACCGAATGGCAACTGGGCTTTGGTTACGGTGAGCAGATTTCGCCCAAGTTCCATGTGGTTGCCTACGACTTCGGCGTGAAATACAACATCCTGCGCATGCTGGCCCAGCGTGGCTGCAAGGTCACCGTTGTGCCTGCGCAGACGTCGGCCGCCGATGTGGCCAAGCTCAAGCCCAGCGGTGTGTTCCTTTCCAACGGCCCTGGAGATCCAGAGCCATGTGACTACGCCATTGCTGCTGCCCGCGAATTGATTGAGAGCGGTGTGCCCACCTTTGGCATCTGCCTGGGCCACCAGATCATGGCCTTGGCCAGTGGTGCCAAAACCTTCAAGATGAAGTTTGGTCACCACGGAGCCAACCATCCGGTGAAAGACCTCGACAGTGGCCAGGTCTGCATCACCAGCCAGAACCACGGCTTTGCTGTTGATGAAAAGAGCTTGCCTGGGAACCTGCGCGCCACCCATGTGAGTCTGTTCGACGGAACGCTGCAAGGTTTGGCTCGAACCGACAAACCCGCTTTCTGCTTCCAGGGGCACCCCGAAGCTTCGCCCGGGCCGCACGACATTGGTTACCTGTTTGACCGTTTCGTCGGATTGATGGAAGAAGCCACGGCATGAGCTTTTACGGCGTCACCGACATCTGGACCTACGCGATAGGCGCATTGGGCATTGTTCTGCTGCCCGGCCCCAACTCGATGTTTGTGTTGTCGGTTGCCACGGCGCGAGGGGTGAAGACCGGTTACCGGGCTGCGATGGGCGTGTTCCTGGGTGATTCCATATTGCTGCTCATGACGGCATTGGGTGCTGCCAGCTTGCTTCGGACCTACCCGGCGTTGTTTGTCGTCGTGAAGTACGTGGGCGCTGCCTATCTGGCCTGGTTGGGTTTCAACCTGATTCGCAGTGCCTGGAAACAGGGTTTTGCGAAACTGGCTGAGACCAAGAACGATGCAGACCAAGCGCAGAGCCAAGTGGGTACATCAGACCCGTTTCAACGGGCCATGGTGATCAGTTTGCTCAACCCCAAGGCCATTTTGTTCTTGTTGTCGTTTTTCGTGCAATTCATTGATCCGCTGTACCCGACTCCTTCGATTCCCTTCCTCATATTGAGCGCCATCGTCATGGTGTTCAGTGCGCTGTACCTTTCGGCGCTGATCTATGGAGGCGCCCACTTGGCGCAGACTTTCCGCAGCCGGCGCAAGCTGTCAGCCGGTCTGTCCAGTGGAGTCGGCGCTTTGTTCGTGGGCTTTGGGGTGAAACTGGCCACGGCCAGCATGGGTTGAAGCACCCGCCCGCCGCTTGAATCAACGATAAGGATCTCTTCATGAAGCTTTTCAGTTTTCCCGCCTTCGCCATTGAAAAGGCCATCGCCAAGCGCATGCTGACCTTGATGTCGCCCCACAAGGAATGGTTTGCGCAGCGTTGGGCGCAAAAACCGTACAAAAAGAGCTTTGTGGAAAACAAGGCCATGCCGCTGGTGACCTTGCTCGCCAAAGGCAAAACTTGGGACGATGAAACCTTCAATGCCGAAATGCTTGCTTGGGACGTACTGTTCTATGACGCGGAGGTGGAGGTGTTGCGTCCTTTGATCGAAGGCGACGGCCTGCTGCAGTTGATGCAGAAAAACGTGCCTGCCGAACGCGTGCAGGCCTTGCTCGCCAAACTTGAATCCCAGCGGCACAGCTGAACAACCGTCAGCCACGCCTGAACCGCATCGTCAGTTAGACAGAACGCAGACCCGCCATGCCCAAAAGAACAGATATCCAGACAGTCCTCATCATCGGCGCAGGCCCCATCATCATTGGTCAGGCCTGCGAGTTCGATTACTCCGGCGTGCAGGCTTGCAAGGCCTTGCGCGAAGAGGGCTACCGCGTGGTGCTGATCAACAGCAATCCTGCCACCATCATGACCGACCCGGCCACGGCCGACGTCACCTACATTGAGCCCATCACCTGGCAGACGGTTGAAAAAATCATCGCCAAAGAGCGTCCGTTGTGTGAGGGTGGCTTCGCGATCCTGCCAACCATGGGTGGCCAGACCGCGCTGAACTGCGCGCTCGACCTGTGGCACCACGGGGTGCTCGAAAAACACAACGTAGAGCTGATCGGCGCCTCGCCCGAGGCCATCGACAAAGCCGAAGACCGGCTGAAGTTCAAAGACGCCATGACCAAGATCGGTCTGGGCTCGGCTCGCTCGGGCATCGCTCACAGCATGGACGAAGCCTGGACCGTGCAAAAGACGGTGGGCTTCCCGGTGGTGATCCGCCCCAGCTTCACGCTGGGCGGCACGGGCGGGGGCATTGCCTACAACCCGGAGGAGTTCGAGACCATCTGCAAGCGCGGCCTGGAAGCCTCTCCGACCAACGAACTGCTGATTGAAGAGTCGCTGCTGGGCTGGAAAGAGTACGAGATGGAAGTGGTGCGCGACAAGGCGGACAACTGCATCATCGTTTGTTCGATCGAAAACCTGGACCCCATGGGTGTGCACACTGGCGACTCCATCACGGTGGCGCCCGCCCAGACGCTGACCGACAAGGAATACCAGATCCTGCGCAACGCTTCTCTCGCTGTTCTGCGAGAGATCGGTGTGGACACCGGCGGCTCCAACGTGCAGTTCTCGATCAACCCGAAAGACGGTCGCATGGTCGTGATCGAGATGAACCCGCGCGTGTCACGCTCTTCGGCGCTGGCTTCCAAGGCCACTGGTTTCCCGATCGCCAAGGTTGCGGCCAAGCTGGCGGTGGGTTACACGCTGGACGAGCTGCGCAACGAAATCACCGGCGGGGCGACACCCGCATCGTTCGAGCCATCGATCGACTACGTGGTCACCAAGATTCCACGTTTTGCTTTTGAAAAATTCCCGACAGCCGACAGCCGCCTGACCACGCAGATGAAGAGTGTGGGCGAAGTCATGGCCATGGGCCGCACCTTCCAGGAATCGTTCCAGAAAGCACTTCGTGGCCTGGAAGTGGGCGTGGACGGCATGAACGAAAAGACCCAGGACCGCGAGATCCTGGAGCGCGAACTCGGCACGCCAGGGCCTGATCGCATCTGGTACGTGGGCGACGCCTTCGCCGCCGGCTGGTCCATCGAAGAAGTGCACCACTTCACCAAGATCGACTTGTGGTTCCTGGTGCAGATCGAGGAGATCGTGAAGATCGAGCTTCAACTGGAGCAGACCACTCTCGATGCACTCGACACCGACACCCTGCGTGGCCTGAAGAAAAAGGGCTTCTCGGACCGCCGCCTGGCCAAACAGCTCAAGACCACAGAACAGGTCATTCGCGCGCGCCGCATCAAAGACAACATTCGCCCGGTCTACAAGCGGGTCGATACCTGCGCGGCCGAGTTCGCCACCGACACCGCCTACCTGTACTCCAGTTACGAAGGCCATGGTGACGGTGAGTGCGAAGCCGAGCCGACCAACAACAAGAAAATCATGGTGCTGGGCGGAGGCCCGAACCGCATCGGACAAGGCATCGAGTTCGATTACTGCTGCGTGCACGCCGCGCTCGCCATGCGAGAAGACGGTTACGAGACCATCATGGTCAACTGCAACCCGGAAACCGTGTCCACCGACTACGACACCAGCGACCGCCTGTATTTCGAACCGTTGACGCTGGAAGACGTGCTGGAGATCGTGGACAAGGAAAAGCCGGTTGGCGTGATCGTGCAATACGGTGGACAGACGCCCCTGAAGTTGGCGCTGGGCCTGGAGGCCGCTGGCGTGCCCATCATCGGCACGAGCCCCGACATGATCGATGCCGCCGAAGACCGCGAGCGCTTCCAGAAGCTCCTGAACGAGCTTGGCCTGCGCCAGCCTCCGAACGCCACCGCTCGCACCGAGCCAGAAGCTCTGGAGAAAGCAGCTGCGTTGGGTTATCCACTGGTGGTGCGCCCCAGCTACGTGCTCGGTGGACGTGCCATGGAAATTGTTCACGAGCAGCGCGATCTGGAGCGCTATATGCGTGAGGCCGTCAAGGTGAGCCATGACTCTCCGGTGTTGCTGGACCGGTTCCTGAACGACGCGATTGAGTGTGATGTCGATGCCATTCGCGATGCCTCTGGCCGCGTGTTCATTGGCGGCGTGATGGAGCACATCGAGCAGGCGGGCGTGCACAGCGGTGACTCTGCTTGTTCGTTGCCGCCGTATTACCTGTCCAAAGAAACGGTAGACGAGCTCAAGCGCCAGACGGCGGCCATGGCCGAAGGCCTGAACGTGGTGGGCCTGATGAACGTGCAGTTCGCGATTCAGGAGGTTGACGCTGAAGGTGCAAAGAAGGATGTGATCTTCGTGTTGGAAGTGAACCCCCGCGCGTCGCGCACGGTGCCGTTTGTGTCCAAGGCCACAGGCATTCAACTCGCCAAGGTGGCGGCGCGTTGCATGGCGGGCCAAACCCTTGACAGCCAGGGCATAGGCGACGAGGTGACGCCGCCGTATTTCAGCGTGAAGGAGGCCGTGTTTCCGTTCGTGAAGTTTCCGGGTGTGGACACGATTCTGGGCCCCGAGATGAAGTCCACAGGGGAGGTCATGGGTGTGGGCAAGACTTTCGGCGAAGCCTTTGTTAAAAGCCAACTGGGTGCCGGTACACATCTCCCCAGGGCGAAGAAGGCCGATGGTTCGCCATCCGGCAAGGTTTTCCTGACGGTCAAAAACAGCGACAAACCACGGGCCGTGGAAATTGCCCGCCAACTGGTGGCCATGGGCTTTGAGCTGGTCGCGACGCGCGGTACGGCGGCCGCCATTGCTGCGGCAGGCGTGGCAGTGGATACGGTGAACAAGGTGACCGAAGGCCGTCCCCACATCGTGGACATGATCAAGAGCGACGGCATCGTGTTGGTGATCAACACGGTGGAGGAGCGCCGCAATGCCATTGCCGACTCAGGAGCCATCCGCACTTCGGCGCTGTTGGCCCGCGTGACCACCTACACCACCATTGCCGGCGCTGAAGCGGCTGTGGAGGGCATGGCCTATATGGACAGCCTGGGTGTGATTTCGGTGCAGGAAATGCATGCGCAACTGACCGCCTGAGCTTCAGGCTCGCGTTCCGGCGCAGCCCCCGTTGGGGAATGGCTTCGGGGTATGCATAATATGGCTTGAATCACCGCCGACCGGTCACGCTCGGCGGTTTCCTTTTTTTTCGGGGCCCTCATCGAGTGGCGCCATTCAAGACAAGTTAGCTGGAGAGACCGAATGTCCACCATCCCCATCACCAAACGCGGCGCCGAGAAACTCAAGGCCGAATTGCATCAGCTCAAGACGGTGGACCGTCCCTGGGTTATCAACGCCATTGCTGAAGCACGTGCGCAGGGCGATCTCAGTGAGAACGCCGAATACGAAGCCGCCAAAGACCGCCAGGGTTTCATTGAAGGCCGTATCGCGGAGGTCGACGGCAAGTTGTCGGCCGCGCAGATCATCGATCCGACCACGCTGGACGCTTCGGGCAAGGTGGTGTTTGGCGCCACGGTTGACCTTGAAGACGAAGACAGCGGCGCCAAGGTGACCTACCAGATCGTTGGTGAAGACGAGGCCGATATTAAGAAGGGCCTGGTCAACATCGGCAGTCCCATCGCCCGCGCGCTGATTGGCAAGGAAGAGGGCGATGTGGCCGAGGTTCAGGCGCCTAGCGGCAACCGGCGCTACGAGATCGTTGCGGTCCGCTATGAGTGAGACGGTCGCCAAGGCGGTTTTGATGCCAGCGGTGACCGCATGACATTGAAGCGCCTGACGGTCGTGATCGCCGCCTTGTGGTGGGGTGCCTTGTCTGGCATCAGCTTCATCGCAGTTCCGTTGCTGTTTGCCAAACTGGGGCCCGCGCTGGCGGGACCGGTCGCGGCCAAGCTGTTTTCAGCGCAGTGCTGGATGGGCCTGGGCCTGGGCCTGGCCGTGCTGCTGATTCTTCGGCGAGAGCGTGAATCGGTCATGGGCGCGCAGGGCGATGCGGCGCCTTCGGTCGAGGGATTGCTCAACATGCAGACCGCTTTGGCGACCATGGGTTTCGTGGTGCTCGCGATGTTGATGGCGCTGATTCAGGAATTCGGCGTGGCCCAAAAAATCATCACGGCCCGGGCAAGCGGCGGCAACTTGCGGCTGTGGCACTCGGTGGGCAGCATGCTGGTGCTGGGACAGTGGCTGTGTGCCGGCAGCGTGTTGTGGCGGGCATCAAAAAGATAAGTCGGCTCGGGGAGGGCATGCAATGAGCACCAAAAATCTGGGGTGAATGGGCAAGAGGGTCGTGGTTCTGATCCTGCTTTTCATTGCGCTGGCGATGTTGAAACCGGTGGGCATCGTTCAGTCGGGCTCCCCTGGGGTGTTGACGATGTTCGGCAAAAAATCGATCAAGCGATCGAGGACAAGGTTGAGGCGACCCAAAAGAAGCTGACAGCTGAGCCTGATCTGGAGCGCATCAAGGTCAAAGCGGAGTCGGCCTTGGCCAAAGCCCGGCGCAAAGCCGAAGCCCTTAAGGCCAAGCGCCTGGAGATCATGCCCGACCTGCTCCAGTTGACGCGCCTGGAAAACGAAGCAGACGCGATCAAGAAATGGAACGGGCAAATGCCGCAGGTCACAGGCGGCGGCGCCCCGCTCGTGCAGATCAAGCCCTGAACCCAGCCCGGTGGCCGGGTTGCCGTGTCAACCCGATGCAGGGGAAAGACCTGCCGCGGGAGGTGCATTTACCCAGGCCACCGCGGAACCGGCTCCGCAGGGCCACCAGTTCCGCCCCCTGAGGGGCGACGCCGAAGGCGGTGCAGGGGGGTCACAATCTTTCTGCGGATTCCAGCGTGTTGACCATCAACATGGTGATGGTCATGGGGCCCACGCCGCCGGGCACGGGTGTGATGTGGCCAGCGACCTCTTTCACGCCGGCAAAGTCGACGTCCCCGCACAGCTTGCCTTCGTCATTGCGGTTCATGCCCACGTCGAGCACCACGGCGCCCGGCTTGACCATGTCGGCGGTCAACACATTGCGTTTGCCCACGGCTGCCACGATGACGTCGGCTTGCAGCGTCATGGCTTTGAGATCTTTCGTTCCGCTATGGCACACAGTCACGGTTGCGTTCTTTTGCAGCAGCATCAGTGCCATGGGTTTGCCAACGGTATTGCTGCGCCCGATCACCACGGCATGTTTGCCTTTCAGGTCGTACCCGATCGACTCCAGCATTTTCATGCAGCCATACGGTGTGCAAGACTTGAATCCAGGCAGACCAGCCATCAATTCACCCGCGCTTTGTACTGAATAGCCGTCCACATCTTTGCTGCTGGCGATGGTCTCGATGACGCGATCAGGATCGATGTGTTTGGGTAAAGGCATCTGCACCAGAATGCCGTGGATGGTGGGGTCTTCATTCAGAGCGCGAATGCGGGCCAGCAGATCGCCTTCGCTCAGACTTGCTTCGTACTTCTCAAGCACCGAGTGCATACCCGTGTCTTCGCAGGCTTTGACTTTGTTGCGCACATAGACCTGAGACCCGGGATCTTCGCCCACAAGAATCACCGCCAGGCCAGGTGTGATGCCTTTGGCTTTGAGCGCAGAAACGCGGGTGGCCACATCGGCGCGGAGTTGGCGGGAGAGGGCGTTGCCGTCGATCAATTGTGCGGTCATGGGCGTTTGGTCCAGGAGTCTTGAAATGAAAACGCCCGCCGAAGCGAATCGGCAGGCGTTGGAACGGGTTTGTCGAAAATCAGGCTTTGGCGGTGGATTGCCCCAAGGCGATCTTCAGCAGATCGGCCACGGTGTTGGCACCCAGTTTTTCCATGATGTTGGCACGGTGGGCTTCAACGGTCTTGATGCTGATACCCAGATCGTCGGCGATTTGCTTGTTCAAACGGCCGGCCACGATACGCTCGAGAACCTGCGTTTCGCGCCCTGTCAATTTTGACAGGAGGGCGTCGCGACTTGCGGCCTCCTGGTGGGTGGCGAACGCATCTTTGGCTGTATCCAGCATGCGTTCCACCAAAGCCACCAACTGATCTTCCTTGAAGGGCTTCTGAATGAAATCCAGCGCACCCTTTTTCATCGACTCCACGGCCATGGGCACATCGCCGTGGCCTGTGATGAAGACGATGGGCAAAGGCGACTGGCGCTCCATCAACTTTTCTTGAAGCTCCATGCCACTCATGCCGCCCATGCGGATATCGGCGATCAGGCAGGCCACTTCGCGGGCATCGTAGCGGCTCAAGAAAGCCTCGGCCGACTCAAAGCACCTGACACGAAAGTCTTTGCCTTCCAGCAACCATTGCAAAGAATCACGAACCGCCTCGTCGTCATCCACGACGTATACGGTGCCCTTTTTGGGGATCAAGCTCATCTGTTTCCTTCAATGTCTATCAACGACGCGGATCAGAGCCTTGGATTGCTGTCTCGCTTTTGAGGCGCGACACCACTGGAATCCAGAAGCTGAAGCAACAGCCCTGTACCGACTCGCCATTGTAGATGTTCTTGACTTGCATCCGACCATGGTGCGACTCAACGATGCTGCGGCACAGTTTGAGGCCAATGCCCATGCCGCCGCTTTTGGTGCTGTAGAAGGCTTCGTAGATTCGCTCGATCATTTCATCGGGAACGCCACTGCCCGTGTCGCGAACCGAAAACTCCACGACGTCTTGGTCTGCTTCACGACGAGGGCCCACACGCAGCTCGATGTAACGCTCACTCTGGGAGCGGTTGGCGTGGGCGATGGCCTCACCGGCGTTCTTCAACAGGTTGATCAGAACCTGTTCGATCAGGATGGGGTCCACCATCAGGCTGGGCAGTCGGGCTGCCACATAGGGCGTCAACCGCACTTGCTGGCGGCGCAATTCGATATCGGCCAGTTCAATGGCGTTGTTCACCATTTGTGCCACATCTGATGGCGTGGGGTTGGGCTCGCTTCGTTTCACAAACGACCGAATGCGCTGGATGATCTGGCCCGCTCTTTGTGCCTGGCGGGCGGTTTTATCCAGGGCGGCCAGCAGCTCCTCGGTGGAGATGCGTTGCTCATTGACCCGGGAAATCATGCCGTTGCAGTAGTTGCTGATGGCCGTCAGTGGCTGGTTCAGTTCGTGAGCTACGCTGGACGCCATCTCGCCCATGGTGATCAGGCGGCTGGCCGTTTGCGCACGTTCCGCTTGTTGGGCCGCTTGGATTTCTGCGTTGCGGCGGGTCGTGATGTCGCTGGAGATCACCATTTGCGCCAGGCGCCCGTCAACCCAGGTGAGGTAGCGTGTGCGTACCTCCAGCCACCGCCCCAGATCCTCAACAAATACCTCGGCGTTTTCAGCGCCTGCATCGGTGAGTGCGTCGGTGGGCATGCCCGCAAAAGCATCAACAGCATCACCGTCATCGGGTACCGGGTTGGGTTGGCTGCTCGCCAAATCGAGCAGTCGACGGTGGCCATGGCCGCGTGTGCCAAACCACTGGCGGTACAGCTTGTTGGCAAACAACACTTCGTTGCTGCCCAGCGGTGCCACGGATACAGCGGAGTCCAGGCTTTCCAGCACGGTGGTGAAGCGTTCGTAAGAGGCGGACAGCTCTTCCCGTATGCGCTTGGGCTCGGTGATGTCGGTCATCGAGGTCATCCAGCCGGTCTGGTTCTGATTGGGGTCGATCAGCGGCGAGACGTACATGCGCGCGTCGAAGATGGTGCCGTCGCGCCTTTGCACCCTCACTTCAAAGCCTCCCGGTGTTGACCGGCCGTTGAGTTCGTCATCAAGGCGGGAGGTGAGGTATTCGTATTCTTCTTCGGGCCAGTAAGGGAAGGGTGCGGTTCGGCCAACCAGTTCGGGTTCGGTCCAGCCGGTCATGAAGCAAAAGGCCGGGTTGACGTAACTGATTCGCCCTTGCAGGTCCAGCGCCCTCATGCCGGTGAGCATCGAGTTTTCCATGGCGCGTCGGAAGTTGGTTTCGGCTATCAAGGCTTGCTGGGCTTGCACGCGCCGGCGCGTATGGCGCCAGGTGCCCAGCAGCATCCAGACGGTCAGGGCGCTCAATGCGCCAATCACCCAAAAAAAGCCGTTGCCCACAATGTCCTGAGAGGTGCGGTACCCCTGTGCTTTGAGCAAAAGGCCATTGCCCACAGGTGAAACGGGCACTTCATGTTCCAGCGGTGGAGCGCTCCATGGCAGCAGCCTTTGCACCGCGCTGGGCGATTGCAGGCTGCCGGACAACACCCGCTCTCGATCGTCCATGAGCGCCACGGCATAGCGCGACATGATCTCTGGAGGCACGCCGAACCGCATCAGCCCATCAATCGCATATTCACCCATGACGGTTCCTGCAAAGCGGCCTTGTTCGCTTAAGGGTACCTGCAGCATCAAGGTGGCCAGACGCGGTTCTTCACCCATCGGGCGGGAGTAGATCGGTTGCCGAAGGTCCCTTGCCAGTTCAAACGATCCGTCCGTCTCATTGGCAGCGAGCGTGGCTCCGGGCTGCCGCTGTGCAGAAAGGGGTGCGCTGGGTGAGGCGTAGGAGGCCAGGATGTTGCGCCGGGCATCAACCCAGTTGATGGCGATCAGTTCGGGAAACTGGCTGATCAACGATTCGGCCTGGAACTCGAACTCTTCTGTGCTGATTTCTTTGTTGTCCACCTCGCGCGCCAGTCGCATGAGCTGTTCCTGGCGTTCAAGTAGGCGAAGGCGCAAACGCTGTTGTGCATATTCAACATCGCGGGTGACGGCTTCTTGTTCGCGGTCGATCTCTTCATAGCGCAGGTAGGCGATGGCCACGACGATGGCACACAGGAAGAGGAGGACAGCGAGCAGGGGGCCAAGCGTGGCGAACCTGTCTTGCCGTGACGGGGGGAGCTTGCGCCACCACCGTTTCCACCAGGTCGTGGCTTCGCGAGGGCGTTGTGGCGGCGGGGTGGGTTCTCGTGTCATCGGGGTAGCAGTCTACGTGAGGCTGCCCTGCGTTTTTGCGTGTTCTGGACATGCCATTTCAATTTGCTATCAATCCTGATTGTAGTTTTGCAATATGAAATCGTATGGCACATATTGAAATTTGAGAAAATTTGTGGAAAAATTCACCCTGGCGCGAATAGGTCGCTTTAACCTAGCGCTTAAACAACCCCATAGGAGACAAGACATGACAGCGACTGAGGCGCCCAACGGCAGTGGAGCCGGTGATCTGGACAGCCAGGAAACAAGGGAATGGATGGAGGCGTTGACCGCCGTGATTCAGCGGGAGGGCCCAGAACGCGCTCACTTTTTGCTTGAGCAACTGCTGGAGGAAGCCCGGCAAAACAGCGTGGACCTGCCGTTTTCGGCCAACACCGGCTATGTGAACACCATTGAGCCAGGGCAGGAGGCGCGTTCGCCAGGCAATCTTGAAATCGAACAGCGTTTGCGTGCCTACATGCGCTGGAATGCCATGGCGATGGTGGTCAAGGCCAACCGCGCCAACCCGGCCGACGGTGGCGATCTGGGTGGCCACATTGGTTCGTTTGCCTCGCTGGCCAGCCTGTTTGGCGCCGGGTTCAACCATTTCTGGCACGCTGAGAGTGAAAACCATGGTGGCGACTGTCTGTTCATTCAGGGCCACGTTTCCCCGGGCGTGTACGCCCGCGCCTACATGGAAGGCCGCTTGACCGAAGAGCAACTGCTCAACTTCCGCCAGGAAGTGGATGGCAAAGGTCTGTCCAGCTACCCGCATCCCAAGCTGATGCCCAATTTCTGGCAGTTCCCCACGGTGTCCATGGGCCTAGGCCCGCTGAACGCCATCTATCAGGCGCGCTTCCTGAAATACCTGCATGCCCGTGGTATCGCCAACACCGAAAACCGCAAGGTCTGGGTGTTCTGCGGCGACGGCGAGATGGACGAAGTGGAGTCGCTTGGCGCCATTGGCCTGGCTGCCCGTGAAAAGCTGGACAACCTGATCTTCGTGATCAACTGCAACCTGCAACGCCTTGATGGCCCTGTCCGCGGAAACGGCAAGATCATTCAGGAGCTCGAAGGCGAATTCCGCGGTTCAGGCTGGAACGTGATCAAGCTGATCTGGGGCAGCCAGTGGGACCCGCTGCTCGCTGCCGACAAAGACGGCGCGCTGCGCAAGATCATGATGGAATGCAACGATGGCGACTACCAGGCATTCAAGGCGAACGATGGTGCCTACGTGCGCAAACATTTCTTCGGCCGCGACCCGCGCACCCTGGAAATGGTCGCCCACATGACCGACGAGGAGATTGGCGACCTGCGCCGCGGCGGCCACGACTCCAAGAAGGTCTATGCGGCCTTTGACGCGGCGGTGAAAACCACCGGCCAGCCAACCGTGCTGCTGATCAAGACCGTCAAGGGCTTTGGCATGGGCAAAGTGGGTGAAGGAAAGAACACCGTTCACCAGACAAAAAAGCTCGGTGCCGAAGACATCAAGTTTTTCCGCGACCGCTTCAACATCCCGATTCCCGACAGCCAGCTGGATGAACTCCCGTTCTACAAACCGGCTGATGACACGCCGGAGATGCGCTACCTGCATGAGCGGCGCAAAGCGTTGGGCGGCTACCTGCCGCATCGCCGCACCAAGGCCGACGAGAGCTTCAAGGTGCCACCGATCGAGACTTTCAAGGCCGTCATCGAGCCCACCGCCGAAGGCCGCGAAATTTCAACAACGCAGGCCTATGTGCGCTTCCTGACGCAGTTGCTGCGTGAAAAAGAGATCGGCCCCCGTGTGGTGCCCATCCTGGTTGACGAAGCGCGTACCTTCGGGATGGAAGGGTTGTTCCGTCAGATCGGTATCTACAACCCGGCAGGCCAGCAGTACACCCCGGTCGACAAAGACCAGGTCATGTACTACAAGGAAGACAAGGCTGGCCAGATCCTGCAAGAGGGTATCAACGAGGCCGGCGGCATGAGCAGCTGGATCGCGGCCGCAACGAGCTACAGCACGAGCAACCGGATCATGATCCCGTTCTATGTGTATTACTCCATGTTCGGCTTCCAGCGTATCGGCGATCTGGCCTGGGCGGCAGGCGACATGCAGGCGCGTGGTTTCCTGCTCGGCGGTACCTCGGGCCGCACCACGCTGAACGGTGAGGGTCTGCAGCACGAAGACGGCCACAGCCACATTCTGGCGGGCACCATTCCAAATTGCATTTCTTACGACCCGACGTTTGCGCACGAAGTCGGCGTGATCCTGCACCATGGCTTGAAACGCATGGTGGAATCGCAAGACAACGTTTTCTACTACCTCACGCTGCTGAACGAAAACTACGCCATGCCTGGCCTCACGCCTGGTACCGAAGAGCAGATCATCAAAGGCATGTACCTCTGCAAAGAAGGCGCCAAGCTGACGCCGCGCGTTCAACTGCTCGGTTCGGGCACGATTCTGCGCGAGTCGATCGCAGCACAGGAATTGCTGGAGAAAGAGTGGGGCGTGGCTGCCAACGTCTGGAGCTGCCCAAGCTTCAACGAACTGACCCGCGACGGCCAGGACGCTGAACGCTGGAACCTGCTGCATCCGCTGGAGAAGCCGCGCGTGTCCTTCGTGGGCCAGCAACTGGAAAAGCACACCGGCCCGGTGGTCGCATCAACCGACTACATGAAGGCCTATGCCGAGCAGATTCGCCCGTTCATTCCCAAGGGTCGCACTTACAAGGTGTTGGGCACCGACGGTTTTGGCCGTTCCGACTTCCGCGTCAAGCTGCGCGAGCACTTCGAAATCAACCGCCACTACATTGTGGTCGCGGCCTTGAAGGCTTTGAGCGAAGAGGGCACCGTGCCAGTGGCCAAGGTGGCCGAGGCGATCAAGAAATACGGTATCAAGACGGAAAAGGTCAACCCGCTCTACGCCTGAATTTGACTCCCCCCCCGCAGCGCCCTCGGCGCTACCCCAACGGGGGGGGCGAAGCTGGCTGAATGGCAGTGCCAGATCGGCGGCTTCCCTGGTTAAAAGTAGGCGCTTGGCGCTCTGAATATCTGATTGGAGACAAACATGGCATTGGTAGAAGTAAAGGTCCCGGACATCGGTGACTTCGACGAAGTGGCGGTGATTGAATTGCTGGTGAAGGTGGGCGATACGGTCGCTGCCGAGCAATCGCTGATCACGGTGGAGTCAGACAAGGCTTCAATGGAAATCCCGTCCAGCACGGCGGGCGTGGTGAAAGAACTGCGCGTGGCCATAGGTGACAAGGTGAAGGAAGGTTCGGTGGTGTTGATGGTGGAGGCGGCTGGTGAGGCCGCCGCCGCGCCAGCGCCAGCCGCCGCCGCTGCGCCGGTCGCAGCCCCGGCGCCTGCGCCTGCTGTTGCCGCCGCCGCCGCCCCGGCTGCGAGTGGCCCGGTGAATGTGATGGTGCCGGACATCGGCGATTTCAAAGACGTGGCCGTGATCGAGGTGCTTGTCAAAGTGGGTGAAACGGTCAAGGTTGAGCAGAGCCTGATCACTGTGGAGTCAGACAAGGCATCGATGGAAATCCCGTCGAGCCATGCTGGCGTGTTGAAAGAGCTCAAGGTCAAAGTGGGTGACACGGTCAACATCGGTGACCTGCTGGCGGTGCTCGAAGGCGTGGCCGGCGCGGCAGCGCCTGCAGCCGCTCCTGCTGCGTCATCGACGCCAGCCGCAGCGCCGGCTCCAGCGGCTGCCGCTGCGGCACCCGTTGCCGCCAGCGTAGCTGCGCCAGCTCACAACCCGGCAGCAACGCCTGCCGTGGGTCTGCCCCATGCTTCACCTTCGGTGCGCAAGTTCGCCCGCGAACTCGGCGTTCCGCTGGCCGAAGTGAAAGGCTCTGGCCTCAAGGGCCGAATCACGGCGCTGGACATCCAGGAGTTCACCAAGTCCGTCATGAGCGGCGCGGCGCAAACGGTGGCTCAAGCCGCCAAGGCGCCTGCCGGTGGTGGTGGTTCAGAGCTGGGCCTGATTCCTTGGCCCAAGGTGGACTTCACCAAGTTCGGTCCGATCGAGCGCAAAGAGATGAGCCGCATCAAGAAGATCAGCGGCGCCAACCTGTTGCGCAACGCGATCATGATTCCGGCCGTGACCAACTTTGATGACGCCGACATCACCGATCTGGAAGCTTTCCGTGTTTCCACCAACAAGGAAAACGAGAAGAGCGGAGCCAAGGTCACCATGCTCGCTTTCCTGATCAAGGCCTGCGTATCGGCGCTGAAGAAATTCCCCGAATTCAACAGCTCGCTGGATGGCGATGCCTTGATCTACAAGCAGTATTTCCATATCGGTTTTGCCGCCGACACGCCGAACGGCCTGGTTGTTCCGGTCATCAAAGACGCCGACAAAAAGGGCGTGATGCAGATCAGCCAGGAAATGGGCGAACTCGCCAAGAAGGCACGCGATGGCAAGCTGGGTCCGGCCGACATGAGCGGCGCCTGCTTCACGATTTCTTCGTTGGGTGGCATTGGTGGGCGTTACTTCACGCCCATCATCAACGCTCCCGAAGTGGCCATTCTTGGTGTTTGCCGCAGTAATATGGAGCCTGTGTGGGATGGCAAGGCCTTTGTTCCGCGTCTGATGTTGCCGCTGTCGTTGACCTGGGATCACCGCGTGATCGACGGCGCGGCTGCCGCCCGATTCAACGTTTACCTCAGTCAAATCCTCAGCGACTTCCGTCGCGTGATGCTGTAAAGGAACGCAACAATGGCACTCATTGATATTCAAGTTCCAGATATCGGCGACTTTGATGAAGTGGCGGTGATCGAGCTGCTGGTGGCGGTAGGCGATACGGTGAAGACCGAGCAAAGCCTGATCACTGTGGAGAGCGACAAAGCCTCGATGGAAATTCCTTCGTCTCATGCGGGCGTGGTGAAAGCCGTCAAGGTCAACATCGGTGACAAAGTCAAGCAAGGTTCTGTGGTGTTGTCGCTGGAAGCGTCGGGCGAGGGCGCTGCGGCTGCCCCAGCGCCTGCTCCGGCCGCCGCACCTGCCGCTGCCCCAGCCGCTGCCCCAGCCGCCGCTGCTTCCGTGGTGGCGCCAGCCGCATCCAGCTTTGGCGGCAGCGCCGATGTGGAGTGCGATCTGTTGGTGCTCGGCGGTGGTCCCGGTGGCTATTCCGCCGCTTTCCGCGCTGCCGATCTGGGCCTCAAGGTGGTGCTCGTTGAGCGCTACGCGACCATTGGCGGTGTTTGCCTGAACGTGGGTTGTATTCCATCCAAAGCGCTGTTGCACGTGGCTTCAGTCATGGACGAAGTGAGCCACATGGCCGATCTGGGCGTGGAATTCGGCGCGCCCAAGGTCGACATCAACAAGCTGCGCACCCACAAAGAAAAAGTCATTGGCAAGCTGACTGGTGGCCTGGCCGCCATGGCCAAGATGCGCAAGGTCACCATCGTGCGCGGCTACGGATCTTTCGTGGGCGCAAACCACATCGAAGTGGAGGAGACCACTGGCACGGCGCAGGAAAAGACCGGCAAGAAGCAGGTTGTGGCATTCAAGAAGTGCATCATCGCAGCGGGCTCACAGGCCGTGCGCCTGCCCTTCATGCCCGACGATCCGCGTGTGGTCGATTCGACCGGCGCCCTGGCGCTCAAGGATGTGCCCAAACGCATGCTGATCCTGGGTGGAGGCATCATCGGCCTGGAAATGGGCACGGTTTACAGCACGCTGGGCGCCCGCCTTGACGTGGTGGAAATGATGGACGGTCTGATGCAGGGCGCTGACCGGGATCTGGTGAAAATCTGGCAGAAGATGAACGCCAAGCGCTTCGACAACATCATGCTCAAGACCAAGACGGTGGGGGCCAAGGCCACGCCCGAAGGCATTGAGGTATCGTTCGAAAGTGCCGAACCGGGCGGCAAAGCGCCTGAGCCACAGGTGTACGACCTGGTCTTGCAAGCCGTGGGCCGCACGCCCAATGGAAAGAAGATCGCCGCCGACAAGGCGGGCGTGGCCGTGACCGATCGCGGCTTCATCGATGTCGACATCCAGATGCGCACCAACGTGCCCCACATCTTCGCCATCGGCGACATCGTGGGCCAGCCCATGCTGGCGCACAAGGCGGTGCACGAGGCGCATGTGGCGGCGGAAGTGATTGCTGGTGAACTGCAGGGCAATGCCGAGCTGGCATCTGCGGCGTTCAACGCCCGCGTGATCCCCAGCGTGGCCTACACCGACCCCGAAGTGGCGTGGGTGGGTCTCACCGAGGACCAGGCCAAAGCCCAGGGCATCAAGGTCAAGAAGGGCCTGTTCCCCTGGACGGCCTCGGGCCGCGCCATCGCCAATGGCCGCGACGAAGGCGTCACCAAACTGCTGTTCGATGATTCCCCCGAGGCCCATGGCCACGGCAAGATCCTGGGCGGCGGCATGGTCGGCACACACGCTGGCGACATGATCGGTGAAGTGGCCCTGGCCATCGAAATGGGCGCTGACGCGGTGGACATTGGCAAGACCATTCATCCGCACCCTACGCTGGGCGAGAGCATCGGTATGGCGGCGGAAGTGGCGCACGGGTCTTGTACCGATTTGCCGCCGAGCAAGAAGTAAGCGGCTTCTAGGGCCCCAATCGAAAAGGCCCGGACCGGCAACGGTTCGGGCCTTTTTTCTGTCAGCGCTACTGGGTTGATGGATTGATGCGCAAAAGATCGCCGTCGGCAAGCTTGCTGGACCAGGCGCCACGACCGATGGGGATACATTGCGGCCGCACCCACCGCCATTTGCCCGCTGGCACGACAATCAGCGCAACTGGGTGGCGCAACGTTGTTCGCCCAGCGAACCCGGATGAGGAACATTGCAATGGTTTTTTACGATGTGTTGGCGAAGGTGGTGGCGCTGGTGGGTGCGGGCGCTGTGAAGTGGCGCAGCCTTCAGGGTGAGGCAGACCCTCCGGCGGTGGGTGACGCTCCACAGATTCCTATAGGACGCCCTCAAGGGAGCATTCCCACATTGAAGATGCCCACCGCCCGCGGATGGGCGCCGGGTCAGTTGCCGGTCGCAGCTCCCGGCCTGACGGTCAACGCCTTTGCCACGGGGCTGAAGCACCCACGCTGGATACTGGTTCTTCCCAACGGCGACGTCACCGTGGCCGAGGCTTTGCAGTCCGGCGGGAAGCCCCAGACTTTGTTTGACCATGCGATGGTCGCCACCATGCGCCGCGCGGCGGCCTTCGGCGAAAGCCCCAACCGCATCACGCTGCTGCGCGATGCCGACGGCGATGGCGTTGCGGAAGAGCGGCATGTTTTGCTCGAACACCAGAAGCAGCCTTTTGGCATGGCGCTGTTGGGAAACACCTATTACGTTGGCAACACCGACGGTGTGATGGCGTTTGAATACGCCAACGGCGCCACGACGATCAGCGGTCCAGGGCGGCGGTTGACCACTTTCAAGTCCGACGGCCACTGGACGCGCAGCTTGCTGCCCAGCCCCGACGGCCAACGGCTCTACGTCGGCGTCGGCTCGCTCACCAACATCGCCGAAGGCGGCATGGAGCTGGAGGAGGGTCGCGCCTGCATTTACGAACTGGATCTGCAGACCCACCATTGCCGGGTCTTTGCCGACGGTCTGCGCAACCCTGTGGGTCTGGCCTGGGAACCGACGACCCACCGGCTCTGGACCGTTGTCAACGAGCGCGATGGCCTGGGCGACGAGACGCCGCCCGACTATCTGACGTCGGTGGCAGACGGTGGCTTCTACGGTTGGCCGTATTGCTATTGGGGCAAGACAGTGGATGACCGGGTGCCACAGGACGCGGCCAGGGTGGCCACCGCGGTGACGCCAGACTATGCGCTGGGTGGGCACACGGCGTCGCTGGGTTTGTGCTGGATGCCCGCCGGCACGTTGCCGGGGTTCGATGTCGACGGCATGGTCATTGGCCAGCACGGCTCATGGAACCGCAGCACGCTCAGTGGGTACCGGGTTGTATTCGTCCCATTCGCCAACGGCCGACCCGCAGGCCCGCCGCGCGACATACTTTCCGGCTTTCTGGCGCCCGACGAATCGGTGTCTTACGGCCGGCCTGTGGGCGTGGCGATCGGGCCGGACGCACACTCTTTGCTGGTGGCGGACGATGTGGGCGACGTGATCTGGCGCGTGGCCGGCGCCTCAAGCCGATAGAGGGCGGTCTGCAATGGCTTGTTTCTCCTGAACAGCCTCAGGACAACGGGTTTGAGGGTTCTGCCCAGACGCGTGTATCGGGGTACATCGACCTGCTCAATTTATAGGCACCCTTCGCCAGGCCAATGGTGACAAGCCTTTGCGGGGTTGTTCACGGGCTTATCCACATGGTGGTGCACATTCGGCGGGCACAACTTTTTGCTATCAACCTGTCCCCGACAATGGACCTTGACGCCGAGGGTTTTGGCATCTGTTTCGATAGCCAGCTTTTGCCAAGCCACCGCATGTCAATCACTTCTTTTGAAAGCGCCTCTTTGTGTTGAAAGGAATCCTTGCGTCCGTTATGGCTTCGGTCTTGTTTGGCGGCATTTACTACCTGTCTCCTATGCTGATGCCGTTGGACGGAGAGCAGATTTTTGGCTGGCGCGTTGTCCTTACCTGGCCCTTCACAACTGTCTTGCTGCTGTGGCGGGGTCAGGGAGGGCGGGTCGCTGCTTTGCTGGCGGGCGTGCGTGCCAGTTGGGCCTACGGAGCGACGTTGCTGGTCTGCGCAGCATTGCTGGGATTTCAACTGTGGCTGTTCATGTGGGCGCCTTTGCATGGCCGGGCTTTGCCGGTGTCACTAGGCTACTTTCTGTTGCCGTTGGTGATGGTCTTGACTGGGCGCCTGGTTTTTCGTGAGCGTTTGTCGACCGCGCAAAAACTGGCCACCGCTCTGGCCGCAGCAGGTGTGGCTCACGAACTCTTGCGCGTCGGAGGGCTTTCGTGGGAAACCTTGGCGGTGGCATTGGGCTATCCGCTCTATTTTGTGTTGCGTCGCCGCCTGGGCGCTGACCATCTCGGTGGCCATTGGCTGGATATGACGCTGCTGGTACCAGTTGCCCTGTGGTTCATGTTGCGCACGCCTTCCAGTTTGTTGCACCTGGATTCACATCCGGTGTTGTTTGCCTTGTTGCCAATGCTGGGTGTGTTGAGCGCGATGGCTCTGGCGTTGTACATGGCTGCCAGCCGCTGGTTGCCATTGGGTTTGTTCGGGTTGTTGACTTATGTTGAACCGGTGTTGCTGGTGATGGTGGCGCTGCTGTTGGGCGAGCGCGTGGTCCCAGAGCAGTGGATGACCTACGGGCTGGTTTTTTCGGCTGTCGCGTTATTGGTGATCGAGGGTCTTCGCCAGATGGCCAAAGAGCGCAAGGCGTAGCCATCGGCCCGCAACCATGGGTGCGTACGCCTTGTACCCGCTTGACTCTGGGAGATCCGGGTGCCCCCGGAAGGGAAACCTGATTAGGGCAGGGGGATACACGCCGGCCTTGACGCATTGTTCACATCAGCAGACATGTTGCGGTGCACAATATTGACCTATCGGGTGAAGCCGTCCTGGCTTCTTTCAGTCTCAAGTCGCGTGCAGGTAAACAATGACAAGTGTTCGGGAAAAATGGGCGCGCTTCCTTTTTTGGTTCAAGCTCACGTCGGCCATGCTTTTGGTGCTCGTGATCGCGGGCTTCTCCTGGCTGGTGGCGCAAGAAGTGCGCACCTCGGCGTATCAGGCCCGCTACTTTTCCGGGCTGGCAAACAACGCGCAATTCGCGCTCGGGGAGGGTGCCAGCCCCGCCATTCGATTTCCGGCCAGCGCCCCGTTTGACAACCGCTTGGGCTATGCCAAGCTGCCCCTGTTTTCAGACCGGCTGGCTCAACGGGGCTTTGAGATTCGCCAGCAAGCCAGGATGTCGCCTGGCATGTTGGATGTGGTCGATCAAGGCTACTTCGCGCCTTACCAGGAAAAACTGCAGGGTGGCTTGAGCATTCAGGACTGCCGTGGCGAGTCGCTGTTCCTTCAGCGCCAGCCGGAGAGGGTCATCCATCGGTTTGAGGATCTTCCGCCGGACTGGGTGGCCACCTTGTTGTACATCGAAAACCGCGAGTTGCTGGATACCGCTGAGCCCAAGCGCAATCCTGCAGTGGAGTGGGACCGTTTTGCGCTGGCTGTCTTCAGCGTGGTCAAACCAGGGGGCGCAAGCGGTGCGGGTTCACCCGGTGGCAGCACCTTGGCCACACAAATCGAAAAGTACCGCCATACGCCGGGCGGGTTCACGGCCTCCGTAGGCGACAAGCTTCAGCAAATGGCATCGGCCAGCTTGCGGGCGTACCGTTTGGGTGAAGACACGACCGAGGCGCGTCGGCAGTTGGTGGTGGCCTACCTCAACACCATGCCCTTGTCGGCCAAGGCCGGTTTTGGTGAGGTGCATGGGATCGGCGACGGGTTGTGGGCCTGGTACGGCCGCGATTTTCCAGAAGTACAGCGCATCTTGAAGGCCGCCGGTGCATCGGCTGCTGATGACCCGGCCACAGCCATGCTTTACAAACAGGTTCTGAGCCTTTTGATTTCCCAGCGGCGTCCTTCGCATTACCTCAATGCCCCGGTCGCTGAATTGGAAACCTTGACCAACCAGCATCTGCGGTTGCTGGCGAATGCGGGTGTGATTTCAATGGCCATGCGCGATGCAGCATTGGGGATTCCATTGACCCGTCGCAACACCCGGGTACCCCCAGCTGAAGGGGACTTTGTTGCGCAAAAAGCGGCCAACGCTGTGCGTACGCAGTTGTCGGGGTTGCTGGGTAACAGCCTCTACGAACTGGACCGGCTGGATCTCGCTGTGCAAAGCAGCTTTGATACCGCCGTTCAAAACGATGTGACCCGCTTTTTGCGCCGGTTGCGCGATCCAGAGCAGGTCAAGGCACTGGGTCTGGACCGCAAACAAATGCTGGGCAAGGGCCGTCCGCAAGATGTGGTCTACAGCTTCAATCTGTACGAGCGGGGTCAAACGCGCAACTTGTTGCGGGTTCAGACCGATAACCTTGATCAGCCGTTGAACATCAACGATGGCAGCAAGCTGGATCTGGGCTCGACAGCCAAGTTGCGCACGCTGGTGACCTACCTCGACGTGGTGGATCAGCTGCACAAACGTCTGGCGGGGATGGACGCCAGCCAATTGCGCGAGCAACGCCCTGACCGCAAAGACGCACTCTCGTTGTGGGCGGTCGACTATTTGCTTCACACACAAGACAAGTCGCTGCGTCCCATGCTGGATGCCGCTCTGGAGCGGCGCTATTCGGCCAACCCGAACGAAGTGTTTTTCACAGGCGGCGGCGAACACCGCTTCAACAATTTCAGCCGCACGGACAACAACAAAGTCATGTCGGTGCAAGAAGCGTTGCGAAACTCGGTCAACCTGGTTTTCATCCGGTTGATGCGCGACATCGTGAACCACAACATGTTCATGGTGCCCGGATCGTCTGCGCAAATTTTGCGCGATGCAGAGGACCCCAGGCGCACGGCCTACCTGGAGCGCTTTGCCGACCAGGAAGGGCAAATCTTCATCCGGCGGTTTCTGGGCAAGTACCAGGGCAAAACCACGCAAGAGCGGCAGGCTTTGCTGCTTGATGGCTTGCGCACCAACACATCGCGATTGGCGGCCATCCATCGAACGATCGCACCGGAGGCGTCACTGGCCGAGTTCAAAGCGTTTATCGAAGGTGCGCGTCCGCAAGACAAGGAAGCCAGTGACAAGCGTCTGGACCGGCTCTATGAGCAATACGCACCAGCTTCGATGTCACTCGCTGACCGGGGCTACCTGGCGGGCGTGCATCCGCTGGAGCTGTGGCTGGTGGGGTACCTGTCCAAGCATCCACAAGCGACTCAGGGACAGGTAATGCAGGCCAGCGCGGCTGAGCGGCAGGCGGTGTACGCATGGTTGTTCAAGACCAGCCGCAAGGGTGCGCAGGACAGGCGGATCCTGACCTTGCTGGAGGGTGAAGGTTTTCTGGAAATCCACCGCCAATGGGCGAGCATGGGCTACCCATTTGGCTCGCTGGTGGCGTCGTATGCAACGGCGCTGGGCGCCTCGGCGGACCGGCCAGGCGCCCTGGCTGAACTGATGGGTATCCTGGTGAACGATGGTGTTCGACAGCCCAATGTTCGCACCCTGGATCTGCATTTCGCTCAAGGCACACCTTACGAAACCCTTTTTCAGCCACGCTCGGTGACGGGGCAGCAGGTATTGGCACCCGAGGTGGCGCAGGCTGTTCAAGCGGCGATTCGCGGTGTGGTGGAAGAGGGAACGGCCCGACGGGCACTGAATGCATTCGTGCGCTCGGATGGCACGGGTATTCCAGTGAGTGGTAAAACCGGCACCGGCGATCAGCGGTTCAACACCTATGGTGAAAACGGTCGTTTGCTCAACTCGCGCGTGGTCAACCGGTCGGCCACCTTTGCATTTGCCATTGGCGAGCGTTTCTATGGAACGATCACCGCGTTTGTGCCGGGGGAAAAAGCCGCTGGCTACGACTTCACCAGCGGATTGCCTGTGCAATTGCTCAAACAAATGGCGCCGCAGCTCATGCCCTTGCTTGATGCCGAACCTGAAGACCCCAATGGCGGGTCGACTTGCCGCAGCTGAACTGCTGCACAGGCGCCGCCTTTGCAAAGTGCGTGTGGCCGGTGGTTGCTCAGGTGGCCGCCGTGCTCATTGGCACGAACAGCATCAGCAGGCCCGCAGCCAGAAACCCCAGCTGGGCGAGCCAGCGGCGCGCAGCGATCAATCCGTAAGACACCAGCGCGAGTGCCGCCCCCACTTTGAACATCGCTAAGAGGGCCCAAAACGGGTGTGCATCAAGGGCGATAAGGTCGGGGTTGGCGATCATGCCCAGGGGAATCAGGTAGAGCCCAACGCCCAGCTTCATGGCCGTGCCGGCCACCTTCAGCCAGTTTTCTTCAACCATACCCGCCGCAATGAACACAGCGCCGCAGACGGGAGGTGTGATGGTGGAGAGCAGGGCAAACCAGAACACGAACAAATGGGTTTGCAGTGGTTCCAGGCCCAAGGCGGTGAGGGCGGGACCAGCCACCGAGACACAAATCACGTAGGCCGCTGTGGTGGGTACCTCCATGCCGAGCAACATGCAGGCCAGGGCCGTGAGCAACAAGGCGGGCCACAGTGACTGCCCTGAGAGACTCAGAATCACAGAAGTCACCTTGACCCCCAGCCCGGTCATGCCGAGCACGCCAACAATGATGGACGCACACAAAATGATGGAAGCAATCACTGCGATCTGCTGACCAGCCGTACGGGTCGCCGCCACCAGACGGCTGGCGGTGCGTTTGGCATCAAAGCGCAAATCAGCGCCGGTGAGCAGCAGCAATGCGCCCACCAGAATCGCCATGCAGGCCGCGTATTGCGGCGTGTAATCGGAAACAAACATGCCCCACAGCAACGTGGCAAAGGGGAAGAAAAAGAAACTGGTGGTCAAGGCCACGGCTTTGAAGCTGGGGCGCTGATCAGCAGGCAATGCGGCCAGTCCGAGCTTGACGGCATAGGCGTCAATGCCGATCCACACGGCCGCGAAATACAAAATGGCGGGCAACAGGGCTGCGGCCATGATGCCGGTGTAGGGAACGCCCGTGAGTTCCACCATCACGAAAGCGCCCGCGCCCATGAGCGGCGGCATGATCTGACCTCCGCTGGAGGCGACAGCCTCAATCGCTCCAGCCAGGCGGCGCGGGTAACCCAGGCGGGTCATCGCGGGCAACGTGATCGCGCCGGTGGACGCCACGTTGGCCGATGCCGACCCCGAAATGGATCCAAACAAGGCCGAAGAGATCACCGAGACCTTGCCTGCGCCACCCCTCAGGTGCCCAGCGGCGGCGGAGGCGAGGTTCATGAAACCCTGGCCGGCTTCTCCAGCGTTGAGCACGGCGCCGAAAATCACGAAGATGGCGACGATGCTCACCGACACGCCAGTCAGCGAGCCCCAGATGCCGCCCTCGGCGATGGTGAGGGTGCCCAAGAAGCTGTTCAGGGGCATGCCGGCGTATCCGAATTCACCGGGAATGTGTTCCCCCAACAAGCCATAGGCCAGCGCCAGTGCCGCGACCATGGGCAAAGGCCAGCCAATCGATCGGCGTGCCATTTCCAGTACGCATACCAGCAGCACACACGCCACAACCACCTGGCCTTGCCCCGCCAGAGAGCCGTATTGATCGCCCAGGGTGCTTTCGTTGAATGCGATCCAGGTGGCTGCGGCCAACCCCGCTGTGCCCAGCATCCAGCCGCTCACCGTCAATGCCATTGAGCGGCCAGGGGCCATCAGTATCCAGGGCACGGCCAGCATCAAATGGATAGGGCGGCTGACCAGGTTGGGAACCAGTCCGGAGAAAACCAGCCACAGATGGAAGGCAATGGAGATCAGGCCAAGCAAGGGCCAGACGCTATCGATGATCGATGGCTTTTCGGAGGGGGTGGTGTTCATGGATGGCAATGTCAATGAAAGCAGGGAGCCAGCAAACGCTGGCTCCCTGCCGGGTCGCGGCACTCGCCGCACACAAATAAAGCGGAAGATCAGCGCTGCTGATCACCCACTGCCATCTTGGCTTCGGTGTAGTAGCGCAGAGCGCCAGGGTGGATCTTGCCTTCGATATTGGCCAGCATGTCGCCATTCACACCTTTCCACCAAGGGGCAGAGGCAGCCATGCGATCGCGTTGGCTCCAGAAGGCTTTGGTCAGCGCATAGGCGGTGTCATCACTCATATCGGTGGTGGCGTATGCAACCACTGGCAGCGACGTTGTCACCACATCGGTTTTCTGGCCCGAATAAGTGCCAGCAGGGATCACCAGGCGGGTGCGGCTGGTGGCCTTGATCTGCTCTTCGCTCAAGGAAAGCAGCGTCACGGACGAGCCTGCGGCCGCTTCGATCACATTGGGCGCAGGGTAAGAGCCGGCGGTCACAAAGCCGTCAATTTGTTTGTTCTTCAAAGCCGCCACGGCGTTGTTGAGTTCGGCGTTGGACAGCGAGACTTTGTCTTTCAAACCGAACAGCTCCAGATATTTCGCTCCTTCGCTGGCACCAAAACTGCCCTTGCCAATCAACAGGTTCTTGCCCGCAAGGTCTGAAAAAGCCTTCACACCGCTGTCTTCGCGCACCACAAAGTGCATGGTCAGCGAGGGGATTGGGAACAGCGCCCGGATGTTGTTGAACTTGGGGTTGGCCTTGTCTTTGAAAGGACCTGAGGCGGCTTGCGCATTCCCCACCAGGGCCGGCGGCGTGGTGAACACATAGTTCCCGCCCCGGGTCGCCGATTCGGCCACGTTTTGTACTGACCCCTGGCTTTCTTCGATCGTGACGATGATCTTGCCTTCGGATGCCGTCTTGACGGCTTCGGCGATTTCGACCCCCATCTGGTAATACGACGAGCCAGTTTTCGCCGACTTGTAGGTGACGCGGGTCTGGGCCGAGGCGTGGGTGGCGCCAAGTGCGAGGCAAAGGCCGGCGGCAAGGAAAGAAAGGCGATGCTTCATGAGGGTGCTCCGTGGATCAAAAAACGGGTCGGGGATTTGAGGTGCTCACCAAAGAGTGAGATCGGATGGGTGTGAACGGAGGTCCGCGCTTGGGACGCTGGTTCGACGGTAGCCGATTGTGCCCTCGAGCGCCTCGGTAGCGCCTTGGTATTTGCACCAAGCGTCGCCAGCCCACGCAAACTGGGCCAGGAAAGGGGTGCCGAAGTAGTGCGTTGGCACTATTTGTAAGGGCTTGTATTTCTCCTCAATCCCCGCCTTTTTTGGTCGAAACGAGTGGTGTCTGCATTGGAAACGACCTGCGCTAACCAGCCTGTTGACTAAATCGCCACATTTATTAGGGACCACCATGAAAAACGCCAAAAAAGCCTTCCTCCTCCTGTCCGTGATGGCCCTGGCCGCTTGCTCAACGCCAATGCCCGTGGCGCAATCGAAAGCCACGGCGGCAGCGCCCGTGGCGAGCGTGACGCAATTCGCGAACCCAGAGGTCAATGAGGCCGCCGGCGCTTACGTGACCCTGTACAAAGAGACCATTGAAAAGAGTGTGCAAGAGCGCCGCTACCAAGGAGAGCTTGCCTATCGCCATCTGAGCGCAGAGGCATGTTTCGATAGCCGGGCCAACCGCTTGCTGGCGCGTGAAGTCACCGCACAGGAAAAAGAGACGTTGATGCTTTCGCACGTTTCGATTGACAAGCTCAAAGCCTATCAAGAGCTGGCGAAGGGGTATTTCCCCCGCATCAACGGCATGGAACTCTTCACCTGCGATCGTGCTGGGCTTCGCGTGGCACTGAATTCTGCGAAGTACTGACAGATCCTTTCCCTGGACAAGAAAAGCCTGACCGTTGCTGGTCAGGCTTTTTCGTTTGAATTCAATCTATTCAGGCAATGGCAGCAGCCACCACCGTGTCTCCTCCCATTGCCGCCTGTTCCGCCGGCAAGCCAGCGATCGACCGTTTGAACAGGGTTTGCGCCATGGCGTTAGGGAACCCGGGCTATGTCGTGTGGAAGAACTGTCCGTAGCCGGGCCTTGCCCCCACCAACACAGGCATGAAGCTGGTCGCTGAAGTGATGTCGGCTGGCCAGTTGGCGTCGCCCAAAGCGCCCGTGGGTGCCACTGTTGAGCCAACCCTGCATGGGCGCCTGGGCGCGGTGGAAGACATGGCCGGCGCCGTGGCGTTCCTGTGTTCGGATGCCTTCCGCTCCATCACTGGAGTCGGGTTACTGGTTGATGGCGGCATGGACCTGTAAGCCAGAGGTGGTCTGGCAAAAGACGTTTTGTCTGAAATCCGAACTGGGCAGACGGCCAATGGCCGACGGCAATTCGAATGCAGATGGCACAAAAAGTGAAGCTGGTGTTCATGAACCGGCGGGGTTCACCAGCGGCTTGCGCTGCCGTTTCAACGCAGTGTTCAGCGCGCAGAGATTTCGGCTGAACTGCCGGTCATCGGGACCCGTCGAGCGCCATTGAAACGTGTATTCCAATATGACGTGCGCATGTCTTCAATGCGTACCTGGGCCCCGGTTCGGGGGGCGTGGATGAATTTGCCTTCGCCCACGTAAATGCCGACATGGCTGAAAGCCCGGCGCATGGTGTTGAAAAACACCAGATCACCGGGTTTGAGCTCGCTTCGGTCGATGGTGTCGGTGACTGCCGCTTGGTCTGCCGCGCGGCGAGGCAAAATCTTTCCAACGGTTTCTTCGTAAACCAGCCGCACCAGTCCGCTGCAGTCGAGGCCTGTTTCGGCATCATTCCCGCCATATTGATAAGGAACGCCAAGAAGGCCCATCGCACTGGTCACGAGTGCGGAAGCGCGTTCGCTGACGTTGTTTTTTGCCTGGCTCAAACGTGAGCCAATGGCAGACATGAGTCCTCGCTCTTTCAGCAGGTTCTCCATTGCTGCGTAGTCGGGTTGCGTGGGCGCTGCATGCGCCCAAGCGCAAGCGCTCAGCAAAACAATGGTTACATACTTTTTCATGGTTGAGGAGATTATCGGCGAGGTTCGACCAAGTCAAGTGAAGAAACGGTCATAGAAGCTTGATTTTGGATGAGATTTTGATTAAGTCACGAATGGGTACCGTGGTTGGGGAGATGGTCGTCACGGTTTGTTGCCGGATCTTGCCCATCGGCGTGGTGACGCAACTGCCATGGCGGGCGCCTTGAGCTGGGATTCATTTGTCCGGCCCGTGTTGATTGCGTGTGCGGGATCGATGGACTGGCCTTCAAATACGGCTGGCCGTTTGCCGCAGTGTTTTGTATGGAAAATGCACTTCATTCATTTATTTAAACAAGGTTCATTTGGAAAAACTGTGAACAGTCTGTTTGCGGGTGTTCATTTCTTTGATTGAGAGAAAATCCATGACCGTACCGTTAGATGCCATCACACCAGTGCCGGGGCCAGTTGAGCGTGAAAAAGCCAAGGCACGCGAACAGGGTCGCCGCGAGCGGCAGCAGCGCACTGCCGCCATGCGTCGCCAGCATTTGCTGGACGTTGCATGGGCACTTTTGGTTGAGGGCGGACCACATTCTTTCAACATGCGGGATTTGGGGGCGAGGGCTGGCTACACGGCCGGAGCGTTGTACAGCTACTTCCCAAGTCGAGATCATTTGATCGGCGAACTTCGGAGACGCCTGCTGCGCTCTCTTTCAGACCGGGTTGGACGCACATTCAAACAGGGCAAAAAGGTCGTTGCAGTCGACCAGCAGCGGATCGAGACAAAAGCGTGGTCTGGAGAACCGTTGTCGGCAGGCCAACATCAGGAACTATTTGATCGCTGCACGCTGACCTGGTGGCAGGTCTTGTCCAGTGATCCAAATGCCATGACTTTGCTTCTGACTGGACATCGCAGCAATGTCGCTGAGTGCCGGGGCCAGGTTTCGGACGATGCGCCCAGGGATTTGCTGGTCGAGTTGTCTGAGGCTACCCAGGCCTGTACGCTGGCGCTTGAAGAGGCTGGTTTTGCCTCGGCCGAAGCATTGGCTGTTCAACAACAGATCCTGTGTTTTGCTGTGGGGCTTCTGGTGGCGCAGCCATCGTGCCTGTCAACACCGGGTGGTCGCAAGGCCGCGTCGCGTCGTTTTGCGAATGTGGTGCGGGCTTTGCTCGGGAAGGCCCCTGGCGAAGAGAATGGGGGGGGCGGCGAATGCACTGAGGCTGAAGGTGCGCAGGTGAATCTGTTTTGACTGCCGCCGTGAGCCACCATCGCAGCCGAATTTGATGCTGCGTCAGCGGCAATGGCACCGCCTTGATCGTGCCCCCTTTTGTTTGACTGTTTTGAAAGATCGCTATGTTGCTTGAAGTTTCCGATTCCCAGTTGGTTCTGGTGGATTACCAGTTGCGTTTGATGCCCGCGATTCATGATGGCCCTCTGGTGCTGGCCAATGCTTTGAAGTTGGCACAAGCGGCTCAGATCCTGCGTGTCCCCGTGTTCGGTACCGAACAGAATCCTGAGCGACTCGGCACCAACGACGAGGCGCTTCGTGCACTGTGCCAAAGAACCTTGGCAAAGATGAGTTTCAGTGCGGTTGAAGTCGGGCTGGTTGATTGCCTGCGCCCACCAGCGCGACCGGTTGGAGGCAATGCCCGCAGTTTGCCCAAGCATTTGCAGAAGCCGCAGGCGGCCCATGAGCGCAATACGGTTGTGATCGCTGGTTGTGAAGCCCATGTGTGCCTGCTCCAAACGGCATTGGAGTTGACGGAGCAGGAGATTGACGTGTGGGTGGTGACCGATGCCTGTGGGTCGCGCACAGAGCGCAACCGCGATGCGGCGTTTGACCGTCTGGCAGGGGCGGGTGCCGAATTGGTGACCACTGAAATGGTCTTGTTCGAGTGGCTGCGCACGGCGGAGCATCCTGCATTTCGTGAGTTGCAGGCACTGATCAAGTGAGGTGAAGATGTGGCGCGTAGGTGATTGGCGATGGTTTCAGCGCTTGGCGGTGGGTGTTTCTGCGATAAGGATTTGGCTTGGTGCGCCTGGCTCATGTGAGTCAGGCCGGTAAATTGCCGTGCGTCAGGCTGTCGCAAGCCAGCGAACCATAATTATGAATTCAGTTTGCGCTGAGCGTCCAAAGAAGCCGCACAGGCGCAAACGCCGCGCACAGACCAATTCCACCCTGGAGACATCCCATGAGTCAGCAACAAAATTACGCCGATTTTCACCGCCGTTCCATTGAGGATCGCGATGCATTCTGGAATGAACAGGCCCAGTTGATCGATTGGAAGCAGCCGTTTTCAAGGGTGTGTAACTACGACAACCCACCTTTCGCTCGCTGGTTTGAAGGGGGGCTGACCAACCTGTGTCACAACGCGGTCGACCGCCATCTGAAAGATCGGGCTGATCAGAATGCGCTGATTTTTGTGTCGACCGAGACCGACGTTGAGCATGTCTACAGTTTTCGCGAGTTGCATGCAGAGGTGCAACGCATGGCGGCCATCTTGCAGGCGCAGGGCGTCTCCAAGGGCGACCGGGTCCTGATTTACATGCCCATGATTCCTGAGGCGGCCTTTGCCATGCTTGCATGTGCCCGGATTGGGGCCATTCACTCGGTGGTGTTTGGCGGCTTCGCCAGCCACTCGCTGGCCAGCCGCATTGAAGACGCTTCCCCCGTGGCCATTGTCAGCGCGGATGCGGGATCGCGCGGTGGCAAGGTCGTGCCATACAAGCCATTGCTTGACGAGGCGATTCGGCTCTCTTCCCACAAGCCGGCCAAGGTGGTGATGGTCGATCGTGGACTGGCCGGGTTCGAGAGGGTAGAGGGCCGCGATGTGGACTATGGCCAGGCGCGTATAGAACACATGGAAACGGTGGTGCCCTGTGAGTGGGTAGATGCCACCCACCCAAGCTATACGCTGTACACGAGCGGCACAACCGGCAAGCCCAAGGGTGTGCAGCGTGACACGGGCGGATACGCTGTGGCGCTGGCGGCGAGCATGAAACACATTTACATGGGTGAACCTGGCGAAACCTATTTTTCAACCAGCGACATTGGTTGGGTGGTGGGGCACAGCTACATCATTTATGGCCCGCTCATCGGCGGTATGGCGACCATCATGTATGAAGGACTGCCGATCCGACCCGACGCAGGCATTTGGTGGAGTCTGGTCGAGAAATACAAGGTGTCGGTGATGTTCAGTGCGCCCACAGCGGTGCGTGTCTTGAAGAAATACGACTCTTCTTTCATCAAAAAGTACGACCTGTCCAGTCTCAAGGCCCTGTTTCTCGCTGGCGAGCCGCTTGATGAGCCCACCGCACAGTGGATTTCGAGCGAACTTGGCAAGCCCATCATCGACAACTACTGGCAAACAGAAACCGGCTGGCCCATTCTGTCCCTGTGCAATGGGGTCGAAAAGGCCGACAGCAAGTTTGGCTCACCAGGCAAAGCGGTATACGGCTACAACGTGAAACTGCTGGACGACCAGACGGGCGAAGAGCTGAAGGGTGGCAACCAGAAGGGGGTGGTCGCTATTGAAGGCCCGCTGCCACCCGGATGCATGCAAACGGTCTGGCAAGACGACGACAGGTTTGTCAATACCTACTGGTCCAGTGTGCCTGGAAAGATGGTTTACAGCACCTTTGACTGGGGCATTCGTGATGACGACGGCTACTACTTCATCTTGGGACGCACCGACGATGTGATCAACGTGGCCGGCCACCGCCTTGGCACCCGCGAAATTGAGGAGAGCATTTCCAGTCATCCCCAGATCGCCGAGGTGGCCGTGGTCGGTGTGGCCGATCAACTCAAGGGACAGGTTGCCATGGCGTTTGCCGTGCTCAAAGATGCTTCTCTGTTGACCGACGAAGCGGCGCGCCTGAAGCTTGAAGGCGAGGTGATGAAGATCGTGGACGGTCAGCTCGGGGCTGTGGCCAGGCCTTCTCGCGTTCAGTTCGTCAATGTGTTGCCAAAAACGCGCAGCGGCAAACTGTTGCGCCGGGCGATTCAGGCGGTATGTGAGGGGCGCGATCCGGGTGATCTCACCACCATGGACGATCCTGCGGCACTGCAGCAAATCAAAGATCTGCAGGCTTGACCGTGTCGGGGCCTGCCAATGTGGGTGAACCCTCGGGGTTTTGCGCATGGGCAGGGCTACACTTTGTAAGTATGATGCATGCTTATATTGATAAAGGTGTGGTGCCCCATGGAGCAAATGATCGGTTTGGACGCGGTAACCGAAAAAGGGCGGGTGTTCGAACTTGCCGCCGAACTGTTTGGTGTGCTGGCCACACCGATGCGCCTGCGCATATTGAGTGCCCTGTGCGACAAAGAGAAATCGGTGTCACAGTTGCTGCAAGAAATAGACACCACCCAGCCCAATCTGTCTCAGCATTTGAACCTCCTGTATCGCGCGGGTGTTCTGGCCAAGCGCAAGGACGGAACCCAGGTGATTTACCGCGTCCAGAGCGAAAAGGCAGTCACCCTTTGTCGAACGGTCTGCACCCAGATCGCAATCGAGATGGACGAACCCAGCGCTGTTCCAGCGTCCGAGCGTTTGTCACCTCGCGTCGCATCCTGAGGCTTGCCGCGACCGGTTTCTTGATGCAATTGCCCCAAAATGAGGCAAAAATGTTCCCATGGTCTGCGATGCAATGGCACAATCGCAGGCTGCAGTCACGTCCTTCCACAGTCACTGTCGCATCCGCCAACCGGTTAAGCCGTGTCGCGGGAGGTTTCCTTAACCAACTTATGTTTCCCCGAGGGAAACGGAGGTCAGCGGATTTATGAGCGATTCCTCATCCGGCAACGTTTACGTCGCCTATCAAAACAACTCGTACCTTTTTGGTGGCAACGCGCCATACGTTGAAGAGATGTACGAAAACTACCTGGCCAACCCGGGTAGCGTGACAGAATCCTGGCGCGAATACTTTGATGCACTGCAAAACGTGCCAGCCGTCGACGGATCCGATGCCCGCGACGTCCCCCACCTGCCTGTTGTCAATGCCTTTGCCGATCGCGCGAAAAAAGGTGGAACGCGTGTGGTCGTGGCCGCTGGCGCCGACTCCGATCTGGGTCGCAAGCGCGTCGCTGTTCAGCAGCTGATTGCCGCGTACCGCAACGTGGGCGCCCGTTGGGCCGACCTCGACCCCTCAAGCGTGAAGAGCGCGACAACATTCCTGAGTTGGAGCCGTCTTTTTACGGGTTCACTGACAGTGATTTTGAAATCGTTTTCAACACCAGCAATACATTCTTCGGCAAAGAAGTCATGTCGCTGCGTGACCTGCTCAATGCCCTGCGCGAAACCTATTGCGGCACGGTTGGCACCGAGTACATGTACACCTCCGACCAGCGCGAGAAGCGCTGGTGGCAAGAGCAGCTAGAAAGCAAACGCAGCAAGCCCGCCTACGACGCTGACAAAAAGAAGGAAATTTTGAAGCAGCTCACAGCCGCTGAAGGCCTTGAGCGTTTCTTGCACACCAAATACGTAGGCCAAAAGCGCTTCTCGCTGGAAGGTGGAGAGAGCTTCATCGCCTGTATGCATGAGCTGGTGCAGCTTTCGGGTTCGCGCGGCGTGCAAGAGGTGGTGATTGGCATGGCCCACCGTGGCCGCCTGAATGTGTTGGTCAACACCCTGGGCAAGACGCCTGCTGGTTTGTTCGCCGAGTTCGACCACACCGCCATCGAAGACCTGCCCTCGGGTGATGTGAAGTACCACCAGGGTTTCAGCTCCGATATCGCCACGCCCGGTGGCCCCGTTCACCTGACGCTGGCGTTCAACCCTTCGCACCTGGAGATCGTCAACCCCGTGGTTGAGGGCTCTGTGCGCTCACGCCAGGAGCGCCGCAAGGACACCACGGGCGACAGCGTATTGCCCATCCTGGTCCACGGCGACGCCGCTTTCGCGGGCCAAGGCGTGGTCATGGAGACACTTGCACTGTCGCAAACCCGTGGCTACTACACAGGTGGCACGGTGCATGTGGTGATCAACAACCAGATCGGCTTCACCACCAGCGATCCTCGCGATACGCGGTCGACTACGTTCTGTACGGACGTTGTGAAGATGGTGGAAGCCCCTGTCTTGCACGTCAACGGCGACGATCCAGAGGCCGTGGTGTTTTGTACCCAGCTGGCCCTGGACTACCGTCAGGAGTTCAACAAGGATGTGGTGATCGACATCATCTGCTTCCGCAAACTGGGTCACAACGAGCAAGACACGCCAGCGCTGACGCAGCCGCTGATGTACAAAAAGATTGCACAACACCCCGGAACACGAAAGCTGTATGCCGACCGGCTGGCCGCTCAAGGTCTGGGCGACACCCTGGGCGACGAAATGGTCAAGGCTTACCGCCTGGCCATGGACGAAGGCCGCCACGCCAAAGAGTTCACGATCACCAATGCTCACAACAAGTTTGTGGTGGACTGGTCGCCTTATCTCAAGGCGAAATGGACCGATGTCAGCGATACCAGCCTGCCTGAGAAAGAGTGGAAGCGCATCGCTGAGAAAATGACCAGCATTCCCGCGAGCGTTTCGGCCCACAACCTGGTGAAGAAGGTCTACGACGACCGCGCAGCCATGGGCCGAGGTGAAGTCAACGTGGACTGGGGAATGGGGGAGCACATGGCTTTCGCCACTTTGGTCGGCGCGGGCTACGGTATTCGGCTGTCTGGTGAAGATTGCGGCCGCGGCACCTTTACCCACCGCCATGCGGTGATCCATGACCAGAACCGCGAGAAGTGGGACGGCGGCACTTATGTGCCTCTGAAAAACATCGCACCCGATCAGGGCCAGTTCACGGTAATCGATTCGTTGCTGTCAGAAGAAGCCGTGCTCGGTTTCGAATATGGTTTTGCCAGCAACGACCCCAACACCTTGGTCATCTGGGAAGCGCAGTTTGGCGACTTTCTGAACGGCGCCCAGGTGGTGGTTGATCAATTCATCGCCAGCGGTGAGGTGAAGTGGGGTCGCTTGAATGGCTTGACGCTGATGTTGCCCCACGGCTACGAAGGACAAGGTCCTGAGCACAGCTCGGCCCGCATCGAGCGTTTCATGCAGCTTGCTGCAGACACCAACATGCAGATCGTGCAGCCGACTTCAGCGAGCCAGATTTTCCACGTACTGCGTCGCCAGATGATCCGTCCGCTGCGCAAGCCGTTGATCATCTTCACGCCGAAATCATTGCTTCGCAACAAGGACGCGACCTCGCCTCTGGAGGAGTTCACCAAAGGCCAGTTCCAGACGGTGATTCCTGAGCAAAATGCCGCGGTGGTCAAGAAGGCTGACAAAGTCAAACGCATCATTTGCTGCTCGGGCAAGGTGTATTACGACCTGGTCAAGAAGCGCGCAGAGATGGGCTCTGAAGATGTGGTGATCCTGCGAGTGGAACAACTCTATCCATTCCCGCACAAGGTGTTCTCCACCGAGATCAAGAAGTACCCGAACGCGGTTGACATCGTGTGGTGCCAGGACGAGCCGCAAAACCAGGGGGCCTGGTTCTTCGTACAGCACTACATCCACGAGAACATGCTCGATGGTCAGAAGCTGGGTTACGCCGGTCGGGCCGCTTCTGCTTCGCCAGCGGTGGGTTACGCCCACTTGCACCAGGAGCAGCAGAAAAACCTGATCGAAGCCGCCTTTGCAAAATTGAAGGGCTTCGTGCTCACGAAATGATGCGGTGACCAATTGCCCCGGTGTGTGCGGTCTTTGATCGTGCAACCCCCGGGCAAACCGCAATGCGGCGTCATCAATACCCCAAACAAAAAATCTGAATCGAGAAATCCCATGGCAATCGTAGAAGTCAAAGTTCCGCAGCTCTCCGAGTCGGTGGCCGAAGCCACGCTGCTGCAGTGGAAGAAGAAGGCCGGTGAGGCCATTGCGATCGATGAAATTCTGATCGAAATCGAGACCGACAAAGTGGTGCTGGAAGTGCCCGCACCGGCCGCTGGCGTGCTGGTTGAGATCGTGCAGGATGATGGCGCCACTGTCGCCGCTGAGCAACTGATCGCCCGCATCGACACCGAAGCGACCGCTGGCGCAGCCGCTCCAGCACCTGCGGCAGCCGCAGTGCCGGCCGCAGCTCCAGCCGCCGCAGCGCCAGCCGCGGCTGCCACCGGTGGCAGCAAGGCCGGCGTGGCCATGCCAGCAGCCGCCAAATTGATGGCCGACAACAACCTCGCTGCTGGCAGCGTGGCCGGTTCTGGCAAAGATGGCCGCGTGACCAAGGGCGACGTGTTGTCTGCCGTGGCAGGCGGCGGAGCGAAGGCCATTGCCCCCCCGGTGGCCATCCCCACGGGGGCGCCGACCAAGGTGCTGCCGCAAGTGGCGATGGTTGCACCGGATCTGGGCGACCGTCCAGAGGAGCGGGTTCCAATGACGCGCCTGCGTGCCCGTGTGGCCGAGCGCCTGCTGCAGTCACAAGCCACCAACGCCATCTTGACCACCTTCAACGAAATCAACATGGCCCCGGTCATGGAGATGCGCAAGCGCATGCAAGAACGCTTCGAGAAGGAACATGGCGTGAAGCTGGGTTTCATGAGCTTCTTCGTCAAGGCCGCTGTGCATGCGCTGAAGAAATTCCCCGTGATCAACGCATCGGTGGATGGTACCGACATCGTCTACCACGGCTACTTCGACATCGGTATTGCTGTGGGTTCACCCCGTGGTCTGGTTGTGCCCATTTTGCGCAACGCCGACCAAATGAGCTTTGCCGACATTGAAAAGAAAATTGCCGAATTTGGCCAGAAAGCCAAAGACGGCAAGATCAGCCTGGACGACATGACCGGCGGCACCTTCTCGATTTCCAATGGCGGTACCTTCGGCTCCATGATGTCTACCCCCATCATCAACCCGCCCCAGTCGGCCATCTTGGGTGTGCACGCAACCAAAGAGCGTGCGATGGTGGAAAACGGTCAAGTGGTGGTGCGCCCCATGAACTATTTCGCGATGTCTTACGACCACCGCATCATCGACGGCCGCGAAGCCGTCCTGGGCCTGGTGGCCATGAAGGAAGCGCTGGAAGATCCAGCCCGACTCCTCTTCGATATCTGATCGAAACGTGAAACAGCAAGCGCCCCTTCGGGGGCGTTTGTCCAACCCTATTCAGAGAGAAAAGAACATGTCTCAAGCATTTGACGTCGTCGTGATCGGCGCAGGTCCTGGCGGCTATATTGCCGCCATCCGCGCAGCCCAGCTGGGCTTTAAGGTCGCGTGTATCGACGAATGGAAAAACGCCGCCGGTGGCCCCGCCCCGGGCGGCACCTGCACCAACGTGGGCTGCATCCCATCCAAGGCGCTGCTGCAGTCGTCCGAACACTTTGATCACGCCAACCACCACTTCGCGGAACACGGCATCAGCACCGGTGCGGTAAAAATGGATGTGGCCAAGATGGTGGGCCGCAAGGACACCGTCGTGAAGCAGAACAACGACGGCATCCTGTACCTCTTCAAGAAGAACAAGGTCACCTTCTTCCACGGCCGCGGCTCTTTCGCCCAGGCCAATGCCGAAGGCTATGACATCCTGGTCAAAGGCGACAAGGAAGAGACCATCAAGGCCACCAACGTCATCGTGGCCACCGGATCCAACGCCCGCGCCTTGCCCGGTGCGGATTTCGACGAGACGCAGATTTTGTCCAACGATGGCGCGCTGCGCATTGGCGCGGTACCCAAGAAGCTGGGGCTGATCGGCGCTGGCGTGATTGGTCTGGAGATGGGTTCGGTGTGGCGCCGCCTGGGCTCGGAAGTGACCGTGCTCGAAGGCCTGCCAACGTTCCTGGGTGCGGTCGATCAGCAGATTGCCAAGGAAGCCAAGAAGGCGTTCGACAAACAGGGCTTGAAGATCGAGATGGGTGTCAAGGTCGGCGAGATCAAGACCAGCAAAAAAGGCGTGAGCGTGGCCTATACCACCGCCAAGGGTGAAGAGGTCAAGCTGGATGTGGACAAGCTGATCGTGTCGATCGGCCGCGTGCCCAATACCGACGGACTCAACGCCGAAGGCGTGAAGCTCAAGCTCGACGAGCGTGGCGCGATTGTGGTGGACGACGAGTGCCGCACCAATCTCAAGGGCGTGTGGGCGGTCGGCGACGTGGTGCGTGGCCCCATGCTGGCCCACAAGGCCGAAGAAGAGGGTGTTGCCGTGGCCGAGCGCATTGCCGGACAACACGGCCATGTCAACTTCAACACCATTCCCTGGGTCATCTACACCAGCCCGGAAATTGCCTGGGTGGGCCGCACGGAAGAGCAGCTCAAAGCCGACGGCGTGGCGTACAAGGCCGGTACCTTCCCGTTCCTGGCCAACGGCCGCGCGCGCGCACTGGGCGATACCACCGGCATGGTGAAATTCCTGGCCGACGCCACGACCGATGAAATCCTCGGCGTGCACATCGTCGGCCCGATGGCTTCGGAGTTGATCTCCGAGGCGGTGGTGGCCATGGAGTTCAAGGCCAGTGCCGAAGACATTGCGCGCATCTGCCACGCCCATCCCTCTTTGTCGGAAGCGACAAAGGAAGCCGCCTTGGCCGTTGACAAGCGCACGCTCAATTTCTGACCCACCCCTGCGCTGCGCTGCCGCGCGTCACCCCCTTGAGGGGGCCATCCCTGTGGCCCGGCAGTGCCGGTTCCACGGGATGACTGGGTAAAGCCTGCGAGTCGGCCGGAGCAACCTCACTACCCAAAGTCCATGTCCGTTCGCCAAACCTATGAAGCCGCGCTGAAAGAGCGTGGCTACACCAGTGACCCTGCCCAGGAACGCGCCATCGACGCGCTGGAACGTTGCGCGGCTGAATGGACGGTCTACAAGCAGCGCCGTTCCAACTCGCTGAAGAAGATGTTCGTGAACCCCGAGATTCCTAGAGGGGTCTACATGTTTGGCGGGGTGGGGCGGGGCAAGAGCTTTTTGATGGACTGCTTTTTCAACGCGGTCCCGATCAAACGCAAAACGCGTTTGCACTTTCACGAGTTCATGCGCGAAGTGCACCGCGAACTCCATGGCATGCAGGGCACAGTCAATCCATTGACCGAGCTGGGTCGGCGCATGGCCAAGCGTTACAAGCTGATCTGTTTCGATGAGTTTCATGTGGCGGACGTGACCGACGCCATGATTCTTCATCGCCTGCTGGCAGCGTTGTTCGACGCAGGTGTGGGCTTCGTGACCACGTCCAATTTCCACCCTGATGGTCTGTATCCCGATGGGCTGCACCGGGACCGTATTCTGCCTGCCATCGAGCTGCTCAAGGGGCGCTTGGAGGTGATCAACGTGGACAATGGCACCGACTACAGGCAGCAGACCCTGGCACAGGTGGACCTGTACAAGACGCCGCTGGGGCCCGATGCCGATGCGGCCATGCAGCGCGACTTCGAGCAACTGGCCGAAGCGATGGTTCAGGACCCGGTGCTACAGCTGGGTTCGCGCAAGGTGCCAGCGGTGCGCCGCGCTGGCGGAGTGATCTGGTTCGAGTTTCGAGCTTTGTGCCAGGGCACCCTGGGACAAAACGATTACCTGGAGATTGCTACGCAGTTTCACACCGTGATGCTGTCCAACGTTCCGCAAATGGCCGTGCGGCAAGCGTCAGAAGCACGCAGGTTTACCTGGTTGGTGGATGTGCTCTATGACCGTCGGGTCAAACTCATCATGTCGGCGGCTGTTCCTGCCAACGAGTTGTATGTTGAAGGCCCTATGTCGCACGAATTCCCGCGCACGGTCTCACGTTTGAGTGAGATGCAGTCTGCGGAGTTTCTGGCCCTGGAGCATCGGCTTGTGGACACCGCGCTGACCTGAGAAAACCCCCGTCTGGCCCGGGCGCCATCGACCAAGGCCGGTATTCAACCAGCTCAACTCAAAGGATCGAATTTGACGATGACCATGGACAGGTTGTCGCCCATTCCCTTGGCTCTAGTGCGTGCTTTTTGAATCAGGAATTCGCACGCCTCCCTTGGTGACAGCATGGTAATGGTGCTGGCGAGCTCTTCGGGGGTGAAGTAGTGCCAAACGCCATCGCTGCAAGCCATGAGCGCCTGGCCTTGGCTCATCGTGCGAATGTGGTGCAGATCGATGGGAGGCTCATTTTCCGTGCCCAGGCAGGCCATCAGAATATTGGAGTGAGGATGGTCGAGCGCCTCTTCTTCGCTGATCTCGCCCTGATTGATCAGCGTTTGCACGTAAGAGTGGTCCATTGTGCGGAAAACCAGCTGCCCGTTGTGAAAATGGTAGACGCGTGAATCCCCTGCGTGAATCCAGTGGCTGTCGCCGTTGGGCCGGACCATGAATGCCGCAATGGTGCTGTGGGGTTCTTGCTCAGATGAAACCGCGGTGAGTTTGATGACCATGTGCGCTTCTTGCACGATCTGGCGCAACAGCATTTGTGGATCGTCACCCTCGGGATCAAATCGATCAAACAGCTGCCGTGTGGTCAGCATCACTTGGTCAGAGGCTTTTCGGCCGCCGCTGCGACCACCCATTCCGTCGGCAATGACTGCCAGCAGGCAACCTTCCTCTCGAGGATGGTGCAGCAGGCACACCTGGTCTTGCTGGTAGTCACGATCACCCCGGTGGATGCCGGTGGCAGCCTGAATGCGGTAGCCTTTGGTCATGTGTTACACAAAAATGTCAGGGCCACGCCGATCGGCGGGCGGGTTGGGAAATGCTTGGGTTGCCTTCGAATGGCAACAATCCATGAGCCTATCACCAAAAATGGCACTTTTGAGTGCATTCATTCTGCTGAGTCGCCATTGATGAGCCCCGGGCTAAACGAAGCAGAGGCCGCCGCGTTTCAGAGCGCCGTTCGCATGCGCTTTGTGCCGGATGGCGCCCTGGCACGACCCGTGTCGGGTAAAACCAGCAATCTTGCGCAAATGACCATGGCTGCGGCAGTCGCTGACGCCCTGGTTTCAAACGCTGTTTTGGCTGTAGAGGCTGGCACGGGTGTTGGAAAGACCTGGGCCTATCTCGCCCCTTTGTTGATGACCGGGCAACGCGCCTGGATCTCGACCGGAACCCAGGCGCTTCAGGAGCAACTGTTTCTGCGCGACATTCCGGCAGTGAGCCAGGCGTTGGGGTTGCCCATTCGAGCGGCGCTGCTCAAGGGGCGAAGCAACTACGTGTGTCTGCATCGCCTTGAGAAGGCGCGGGCCGGTGAATTGAACACTGGCGCCAATGATCCAGCCTGGTCATCGGCTTTGGGGCGCATTCAGCGGTGGGCCAGCCAGTCAATGGTTGGCGATCTCTCGGAATTGCCTGGTCTGGATGACAACTCGCCATTGCGGCCGTGGATCAGCTCGACCAGAGAGAATTGTTTGAGAGAAACCTGTCCGAGTCATTCGGTTTGCCGCGTCTATCGGGCCCGCCAGATCGCGCAGGAAGCCGACTGGGTGGTGATCAATCACCATCTTTTTCTGGCCAGCCAACTGAACCGCGATGAGGCATTGCCTGCCTTGTTGCCCCATGCCCAGACCGTTATTTTTGACGAGGCGCACCGCTTGGTGGAGCTTGGAGAAACCCAGTTGGGCTTGTCGATTGGGTCTGAGCAGCTTTTGGAGCTGGCGCGTGAGCTGAAAAGCCTGGGGCCGTTGATGGCCAGGGGATTGCAGCCTTGGGCGCACTTGGCGCTGGTTCTGGAGCAGGCGACTCGAATGGTTTCGCGGTTGCTGCCTTCACATGCGGGTGTCAAAGTCCAAACCAACTGGGCCGGCGGGACGCCCAAAGGCGTGCAGTCGTTGTCATGGAAGCGGGTCCGGCTTGAAGTCTTGCATGCGCTGGATTCGGCTGCAGCGGCGCTGCAAGCGGTGGCCGGAGCCGCAGCCCCATTGGAAGCCATGATGATCCGAGCCGTTCAGTGGCGCAACGACTGGGTGCTGTTGCTTCGGGATCTGCCCAATGACGCAGCGCGGGATGAACTGACGGTGCGCTGGGTTGACCGTTGGCCCGACGGGACGTGGCGCGTGATCCAATCTGCAGCCGATGCCGCACAGGCGTTCCAGGCGGCCATGCACAGCGCAGGACCCGTGCAAAGCTGGGTATTCACGTCGGCCACCCTGGGTATTGACGACCAGTTGAGCTGGTTCGTTGGTGGTCTGGGTTTACAGGCCCACCCGGCGTTGCGCACTTTGCGCATTGCCAGTCCCTTTGACCACGCTGCGCAAGCTTCGCTTTACGTACCAGATGACATGCCAGAGCCGGCTGACGAGCAGCACAGTATTGCGCTGGCGGCTTCGGTCGCTGGTTGGGCGGCCGTGCTGGGCGGAAGGACGCTCGTTCTGACAACATCATTGCGTGCATGCACCCGCATTGCCACTGCTTTGCGGGAACTGTTTGCCAATGAGGCGGTGCACTCGCTGCAGGTACTTGCCCAAGGGGACGGCTCAAAACGCAGTCTGTTGGCCCTTTTTCGGGCGGCCGAGCAGAGCGGTCCAGGCGCAATATTGGTGGCTTCGGCGTCGTTTTGGGAGGGCGTGGACCTGCCGGGCGACATGCTGCAATTGCTGGTGATCGACAAGCTGCCCTTTCCGTCACCGGGTGACCCCCTCGCGCAGGCCAGAGCGCTGCGTGCTCGCGCTCAGGGTCTGGACGCTTTTCAGGAGGGGTATGTGCAGAAAGCAGCCTTGGCGCTCAAGCAGGGTGCTGGCAGGCTGATTCGAAGCGCCACCGATCGAGGTGTATTGGTGATCGCGGATCGTCGCTTGCTGACCCAGAGCTATGGCGGCCCACTGTTGCAGGCTTTGCCGCCCATGACCCGTTTGATGAACGAGACCGACATGCAAAACGCATTGGTAAGGCTGGCGAGCAGCCGCTGACCGTGGCGCAGGCTTACCAGACCTTCCACCAGGGCTTGTTGCTGCCCGGCGCATCGCCATTGGCGGCATTGCCTTTGGGAAAACTTGCTTGCATTACGCGGCGTGTGTCATCACGCAGTTGGGTCATGCCCAGCGCGTCGTAGCTGAGTTCCAGCAGTGACAGGGCCTCTTCCAGCGCAGGGGCGTTGGGGTAGTCGGTCACGGCACTCTGTGCGCGGTTGATCGCTGCAAGGTAGGCTCCTCGCTTGTAGTAATAGCGGGCCACGTGGACTTCGTATTGCGCCAGTGAATTGACGGTATACGTCATGCGTTCCCGCGAATCGGCTGCGTACTTCGAATCTGGAAAGCGGGTGATGACCTCCCGAAACGATTCAAATGAGGTTTTCGCTGCGTTTTGATCTCGCTCTGACAAATCTTGCTGCACCAGCGAGCCAAACAGGCCCAGGTTGTCATTGAAGTTCACCAGCCCCTTGAGGTAGAGCGCGTAGTCCATGGCTGGGCTGGCTGGGTGCAGGCGCATGAAGCGATCCAGTACCGCCAAAGCCTGAGCTTGCTCGTTGGCCTTGTAGTAGGCATGTGCCTTTTCCAGTTGGGCCTGCTGCGCCAGAGGCGTACCAGCCGCTCTGCCTTCGAGCTTTTCATAGAGCGAGATGGCTTTGTCGAAATTGCCGTTGTTGCGCTCATCGCGCGCTTCGCTGTAAATTTTATTGGGGCTCCAGCCCGCCGTTTCGTCTTTGGGGGTGCTGCTGCAGGCAGTCAAGGCCACCACAGCGGTGACGCATATGGCCACCGCCGATAATCTGATCGAAAACATCACACGCACACCTTTACAACAGGACAACCGCTTTTGGCAGATGAAATTATATCGACGGGGGAGCCTTTTGATGAAGAAACCCGGAGCGAACAGGCTGAAGAGGCTCTGGAGGTCGAGACACGACGCTATGACATCCCTTCCAGCATGCACGGTTGGCGGATCGATCGTGCACTGGCGGCGCTCACGCCTGAATTCTCGAGGTCCTATTTGCAGCAACTGCTGAGCGAAGGGGCGGTGCAGTGGAACGAGGCGCTGGCACAAAAAGCGTCGGCCAAGGTGAAGGTGGGCGATTTGCTGGCGGTAGAGCTTCGCCCGACACAGCAAGCCATGGCTTTTGTTGCCGAGGCCATGCCGCTGGACGTCGTCTACGAAGATGCCCATCTGATGGTGATTGTCAAACCCGCAGGTTTGGTGGTTCACCCGGCTGCCGGGCACTGGAGCGGGACTTTGCTCAACGGCTTGCTGGCTCACCACGCTGGTGCTGCGGTACTGCCGCGAGCGGGCATTGTTCATCGTTTGGACAAGGACACCTCTGGCTTGATGCTGGTAGGGAAATCCCGGCAAGCCGTCGAGGCCCTGGTGCGCGCGATCGCAGCGCGGGAGGTGAAGCGTGAATACCTGGCCATCGGGCATGGCGCCTGGAAAGAGGGCGCCGAGGTCACGGTCGATCAATCCATCGGGCGCGATGTGCACAACCGCTTGCGCATGGCGGTCGTGCCATCGGCACTCGGTATTGGCAAGGCTGCCAAGACCACAGTCAGGCCATTGGACGTCAAGGGACCCATGTGTCTGGTGGCCTGTCGCCTGCACACGGGTCGCACCCATCAGATTCGTGTGCATATGGCGTGGCTGGGTCACCCGCTGGTTGGTGACACCCTTTATGGGGGCAAAGTGGCGCTGGACATGACGCGTCAATCGCTGCACGCTACCCGCCTGCGTTTGCAGCACCCCATTTCCGGCGAGCCCTTGGCTTTTGACGCACTGCCGCCAGCCGATTTTCTGAATGCCCTGAACGAGGCCGGCCTCCAGTACAATGGACTCGATTCGGAATGACGTAATTCCGTGCACTCCCAGGCCCGGCGCCGGGCCTTGGCAGAATGCAACGTGTTGCTCCAAGCCCCGATCAGCCTGCGGCCTCAACAGCTTTGATCTCGCCACTGCTCTGTGTGAAACAGCCAGAATCAGATCAGAGTCAGCCCTCCGGCGCCCCTGGCCCGGCCATTGAATCACATCAGCGATGAACACCACGGATGCCCGACGGGTCCTCGAGACCGCATTGATCTGCGCCCCTCAGCCGCTCACAATTCGTGAGCTGGGTGTGCTGTTTGATGGCGAGCTTGCTGCTGACACCATCAAAACCCTTTTGACCGATTTGCAGCTGGAGTGGACGGGGCGGGGCGTCGAATTGGTGCAGGTGGCGACGGGTTGGCGTTTTCAGAGCCGCCCCGATATGCGACCGTTTCTCGATCGCCTGAATCCGGAGAAGCCGCCCAAATACACCCGAGCTGCGATGGAAACCCTGGCCATCATCGCCTACCGCCAGCCGGTTACACGTGGCGATATGGAAGATATTCGCGGCGTCACGATCAACTCGCTGATCATTAAACAGCTTGAAGACCGTGGTTGGGTGGAGGTCATCGGGCATCGCGAAACCGTTGGTCGCCCCGCCTTGTTTGCCACCACCCGCCAGTTCCTTGACGACTTGGGATTGGCCTCACTCGACCAGTTACCACCGTTGGAAGGTGGCGACGTGCAGGAATCTGCGTTGGATCGCCTGGATTTTGAAAGCCTGTCAGCCCAGATGCCGCTCGAAGAAGGGGCGGAGGTGGACGTTTCTGTTTCCGGCGAGCCAGAGAAAGATCCCGCCATCGCTGTTGACGGTGAGCCAATTGAAAGTGGCGAGCATGTGGCTGCATTGCCCCAAGATAGACCGACGCCCGATGCGGCGTCAGAGGAAAACCATGAAACCGGACCCAACCCAAAACCCCAAACCTGAGCAATCGCCCGAGGAGCCGAAAGGTGCCCGGGTTGGCCAGAACGCGCCGCCCGATGGCGGCGAAACGGGTCACGAAACGCGAGCATTGCGTTTTGATGATGTGATCAGCGGCGTGTTTGATGAAGAACAAGCCCAAGAGCTGCCTTTGCCTGCGAAGCGTGTGTTGCAACCCGAGCCCGAGACGCCCAAGCTGCACAAGGTTTTGGCTCAGGCAGGCATGGGTTCTCGCCTGGAAATGGAGCAACTGATACTGGAAGGACGGATTTCCGTCAATGGCGAGCCAGCACACGTGGGCCAGCGCATTCAGTACAACGACGTGATCAAGGTCAACGGCAAACAGGTGCGCGTGCGCATGACACCACCGCCACCTCGCGTGTTGGCCTACCACAAGCCGGCGGGTGAAGTGGTGTCCCACGATGATCCGCAGAACCGTCCTACGGTGTTCCGCCGCCTGCCCAGGCTGTACCAGGGTAAATGGCAGTCCGTCGGTCGGCTGGACTTGAATACAGAAGGACTGTTGTTGTTGACCAGTTCGGGCGAGCTGGCCAACCGTTTGATGCACCCTCGTTTTGGCCTGCAGCGCGAATACGCGGTGCGTGTTCTGGGCGCTTTGTCCAACGAGGAAAAACAACGCCTGCTGGACGGCGTTCGGCTCGACGATGGCATGGCGCAGTTCGCCAGCATCGAAAACGGTGGCGGCGAGGGCGCCAACTGTTGGTACCGTGTGACGATCGGCGAAGGTCGCAACCGGGAGGTTCGCCGCATGTTTGAGGCGGTTGGCCATGCGGTTAGCCGATTGATTCGAATTCGTTACGGCGCCATGATGCTGCCACGTGGCTTGAAACGGGGTGTCTGGGTGGAGCTCGATGAGCTCGATATCGCCAAATTGACCTCGGCCGCTGGTATGGAGCAACCCGCAGAGCCCGCCCCAAGAGGCCGCCGCCCTGTGGGCCGTGGCAAAGAAGCCACCGGCGGTCGCAATTTCGGCAACACCGGTAGCAGCAGGGGTGAAGTGCCCACCGGTATCCGCCGAAGCAGCATGTTTGCACCCAGGCCTGACGCGGAGGGTCCGGTCGGGAAAGGGGGCAAAGGACGCTCGGGACAGGGCGCTCAGCCAGACCCTTTAAAAACCTCGCTAGGCTACATTGGACAAGACGCCTTGAAGCGAAGCCGCGAGCAGGACGCGATGCGCGGCAAAGGTGGGCCCGGGCGGCGCAAACCTGGCGGTGGCGGCGGTCGCCAGGGTGGTCGCTGAGGCTCCCGAACAGGGACCTGCCGTTGTAGAATCAGCGGCTTTGCTGAACAGCAGAAATTGCACTCTTTTTCACTCATAAATTCAAGGACCATCATGGCCATCGAACGCACCCTCTCCATCATCAAGCCTGACGCCGTCGCCAAAAACGTGATTGGCCAGATCTACGCCCGTTTTGAAGCCGCTGGCTTGAAAGTGGTCGCTGCACGCATGGCACACCTCTCCCGTGGCGAAGCCGAAGCGTTCTACGCTGTGCACGCGGCGCGTCCTTTCTTCAAGGACCTGGTCGATTTCATGATTTCCGGCCCTGTGATGATCCAGGCACTGGAAGGCGAAGGCGCCATCGCCAAGAACCGCGACCTGATGGGCGCTACCGATCCGAAGAAAGCCGATGCAGGTACCATCCGCGCCGACTTTGCTGACAGCATCGATGCCAACGCTGTGCATGGTTCCGACGCCCCTGAAACGGCGGCTCAGGAAATCGCCTTCTTCTTTGCTGGCATGAACGTTTACTCGCGCTGATTCAGCGCGCCGAGTTATTCCATTGAGCAACACCGTATCCCGCTTTCATCCTGAGTTGTCGCTTTTAGCGACGGTCTCGGTGTGGGAGTGGGGCGGAATCGGAGGACAGTCATGACCACCGTGAATTTGCTTGATTTTGATCTCGACGGGCTGGCGGCCTACTGTGAGCAGTTGGGTGAGAAGCGCTTTCGCGCCGTTCAACTGTTTCGCTGGATTCACCAGAAAGGCGCGTCGAGCTTCGACCAAATGACCGATCTTGCGCGCAGCCTGCGCGAGAAATTGCCCGCGCTGTGTCACGTGCAGGATCTGCCAGTGCTATCGCGCCAAGCTTCTGCGGATGGCACCATCAAATGGCTGTTTGATGTGGGTGGCGGAAACGCGGTGGAAACCGTGTTTATTCCTGAAGAAGACCGCGGCACCTTGTGTATTTCGTCCCAGGCCGGTTGTGCTGTGGGATGCCGTTTTTGCTCCACCGGACACCAAGGGTTTTCGCGAAACCTGACAACAGGTGAAATCCTGGCCCAGCTCTGGCACGCCGAGCACTACCTGCGCAACCATCTCAAGTCGTCAGACCGCGTGATCACCAACGTGGTGATGATGGGCATGGGTGAGCCCCTGCAAAATTACGCGTCTTTGGTGCCGGCATTGAAGGTCATGCTCGATGACCATGGCTATGGCCTGTCGCGTCGGCGTGTCACTGTTTCAACATCGGGTGTGGTGCCCATGATTGAACGCCTGGCCAAAGATGTGCCCGTGGCCTTGGCGGTTTCGCTTCACGCGCCTACCGACGCGCTGCGTGACTCATTGGTGCCGCTCAACCTCAAATACCCCATTGCAGAGCTGCTCGACGCGTGCCGGGCCTATTTGCCTGCGGCACCTCGTGACTTCATCACTTTCGAGTACTGCATGCTTGATGGTGTCAACGATCAGCCAGAGCACGCACGCGCGCTTCTGGACCTGCTCAAGGGCCGCCATGGACACCGTGGGATCCCTTGCAAGATCAACTTGATTCCATTCAATCCGTTCCCCGACTCCGGACTGCTGTGTTCGCCTCGCCCTGTTGTGCAGGCGTTCTGGAAAATTCTTAACGACGGTGGGCTGGTAACCACCGTCCGAAAAACCCGAGGTGACGATATCGATGCGGCCTGTGGTCAACTGGCTGGTGACGTTCTTGACCGCACTGACGCAGCTCGCCGTTTGGCACAGCGCCGCGAATCGGTAGACCCCAACGCACCACGCCCCATCCGGTTCGTGAAACAAATCAAGGAGCAACAGGCATGACCCAGTTCCCCGTGAAAGCAATTAGCCCCCCCTTTGCATCGAGTGAAAACGCTCGCTCGCTCAGCTTGATGGCTTTGATCGGGATGGGTGCTGCAATTGTGATCAGCACCGGCCTGCTTTCAGGCTGTGCCGGAACGCAGGGCGTGAATGGCGCGTCTTCCGCAGAGCCCATAACGGAGTCTGACGAACCTGATACACGTAAGCGTGCGCGTCTTCGTACGACTTTGGCCACCAGCTATTTTGAGCAGGGGCAAGACACCGTGGCCCTTGATGAGATCAAGCAGGCGCTGGTGGCAGATGTCAACTATGGCCCAGCGTATGTTCTTCGCGGGCTTGTTTACATGAGACTGAACAACCCTGGGTTGTCAGAGGACAGCTTTCGTCGCGCCCTGCAAATTAATGCCAAAGACCCAGATGCCTTGCACAATTACGGCTGGTTTCTTTGCAGTGTGAAGCGTGAAAAAGAGGCGGTGGAGTTGTTCTCGCGCGCTGTGGCCAATCCTACATACAGTGGGCAGGCCAAGACGCTCATGACCAAAGGTGTCTGTGAAATCCGGGCCGGCCTTTTCAAGGATGCAGAGGAAAGCTTTGCCCGCTCCTATCAGCTTGATTCCACCAATCCGGTCGCAGGCTATAACCTCGCCGCGCTGTTGTTCAAGCGGGGAGAGAGCGAACGGGCCCAGTTCTATATTCGGCGCCTGAATGCGACTGAGTTGGCTAACGCAGAGACGCTGTGGCTGGGCATCAAAATCGAAAAACAAATGAAAAACCAAGAGGTCGCCGATCAGTTGGCGCAACAACTCCAGAAGCGGTTTCCCGACTCCAATGAGTTGAAAGCCTATCGACGCGGAGCGTTTTATGAGTGAAGGATGGGAAACGCTGGATGGGGGCGACCCATCCGGCCAGCAGGCTCAGCCGGCCACCTACCAGCCAACCGGGCTGCGCCAGGCCAGGGAAGCGACAGGACTGCATATCGCAGCGCTTGCCGCTGCACTAAAAGTGCCCGTCAAAAAACTGGAAGCGCTCGAAGCGGGGCGTTATGACGAATTGCCTGACCTCACCTTTGCAAGGGCTCTGGCTTCTAGCGCGTGCCGCCACTTGAAAATTGATGTCGCACCGATTCTTGACTCAATTCCCTATGCGCACGCTCCCGCCTTGGGGGGAACTGGTGCCAGCGTGAACACGCCATTCAAACCTGATCAAGGCAGCGGCGCGTCAGTTGCATTGTCCTCGCGGTTCAAGTCCCCCGCTGTCTGGATGACCGGTTTGATTTTGCTGGGGGCACTGGGCGTGGTTCTTTTGCCCGACTGGAACCAGTGGCCCGGCAAAGACCTGATCACCAAGGGAACCGACTGGATTGAGAGCTTCTCCCTTCCAGAAAAAGGCATGCTGGAGGCTGAAGTCGTTCTTCCCGTGGCGATTCCTTCATCGCAAACACCACCCGAAGGTGTTGAAGAGCCCACAATGGTCGCCGAAGACCCGGTGCCCGCAGCCGAAACCAAACCTGCCACTCTCAAGAGTGCGACCGGCCTGGGAGACGAGCGGTCTGCTGCGCCGTCCGGCAGCGTTCTGCATCTTGAAGCGACCGACGATTCCTGGGTTGAGGTAGTGGATGGCGCGGGAAAAGTGCAGATTCAACGTGTGATGCGCAAGGGTGATGTATTGGATTTTTCTGCCTCTCCACCATATTCGGTGGTGTTGGGCCGGGCTGATGCCGTGGCCGTGCAAGTGCGCGGAAGCGCTTTTGATGTGGCGCCATTTGCGCGCAACAGTGTCGCCAGATTTCAGGTGAAATGATGAGCATGGAAGCAGAGGCGATTCCTTTGGCCGGCGCATTGCCGCGCCGTTCGCGCCAGGGTCTTGTCGCCTGGGGCGACAAGCGCGTGACTGTGGGCGGTTCAGCGCCGGTGCGCGTGCAATCGATGACCAACACCGACACGGCTGATGCGGTAGGCACGGCCATTCAGATTAAAGAGTTGGCGCTCGCTGGCTCTGAGTTGGTTCGCATCACCGTCAACAACGATGACGCGGCGAAGGCGGTTCCCTATATCCGTGAGCAACTTGACCGCATGGGTGTGAGCGTGCCCCTGATCGGCGACTTTCACTACAACGGCCACAAGCTTCTGACCGATCATCCGGCCTGCGCAGAAGCCTTGTCCAAGTACCGCATCAACCCCGGCAACGTGGGGCGGGGCGATAAGGGCGACCGGCAGTTTGGACAAATGGTGGAGATTGCGGCGCGACTGGACAAGGCGGTTCGCATCGGTGTGAACTGGGGCAGCCTGGATCAGGATCTGTTGGCCCGTTTGATGGATCAAAATGCCCAGCGCAAGCAGCCTTGGGATGCCCGTCAGGTGATGTACGAAGCGCTGATCACGTCGGCGCTGGAATCGGCAGCCAAAGCCGAGTCCATCGGTTTGAACGGCAACAACATCTTTTTGTCCTGCAAGGTCAGTGGCGTGCAAGACCTGATCGCGGTGTATCAGGCATTGGCAAAACGCTGTGACTACGCCTTGCATCTGGGCTTGACCGAAGCCGGTATGGGCACCAAAGGCACAGTGGCTTCCGCTGCGGCATTGGCTGTGTTGCTTCAACAAGGCATAGGCGACACCATTCGGGTCTCGCTCACACCTCAGCCAGGCGAAGCGCGGACCCAAGAGGTCTTGATTGCGTCGGAGCTACTGCAGTCGCTGGGATTGCGTGTGTTCGTACCCAGCGTAACGGCCTGCCCTGGATGCGGCCGCACCACCAGCACCACCTTCCAGGAACTCGCCAAGCAAATTGACGACTACCTGCGTGCCTCCATGCCGGTCTGGCGTGCGCGCTACCCTGGCGTTGAAGGTCTGAAAGTGGCCGTGATGGGTTGCATTGTCAACGGCCCGGGTGAAAGCAAGCATGCCGATATCGGTATCAGCTTGCCTGGAACAGGTGAAGCGCCTGCAGCACCGGTGTTCATTGATGGCGAAAAAGCCCTCACGCTGCGGGGTGCTGGCATTGCCACCGAGTTCCAGCAGATCGTCGACAACTACATTGAGAAGAGGTTTGGTTCGCTAGCTTGAGCGATGCGCGGGTTGAACCCGTTGCAGCCAGGCACACGGCCAACAGCTACATGGCACAGAAAATCAGCGCCGTCAAAGGCATGAACGACATTGCCCCTCCCGCGTCAGCGCATTGGGAGTGGCTGGAAGAAACCCTGCGCACGCTGATGCAGCAGTATGGCTACCGCAATCTTCGCACCCCGATCGTCGAGCCCACGGCGTTGTTTGTGCGCGGTCTGGGTGAAGTGACCGACATCGTCGAAAAGGAAATGTATTCCTTTGAAGACCGGCTCAATGGCGAGCAGCTTACGCTTCGGCCTGAAAACACCGCCGGTGTGGTTCGCGCGGTGATCGAGAGCAACATGCTGTACGACGGAGGCAAGCGCCTGTACTACATGGGCCCTATGTTTCGTCACGAACGGCCACAGCGTGGTCGCTACCGCCAGTTTCACCAGTTTGGTGCCGAGGCCCTGGGCTTTGCCGGCCCGGATGTCGACGCCGAGTTGATTGTTCTCGCCTGTGATCTGTGGGCGAAACTGGGCTTGAAGGGTATCGCACTGGAAATCAACAGCCTGGGCCAGCCGTCTGAACGACAGGCGCACCGCCAAGCACTGATTGCCCACCTGGAAACCCAGGCTGAGGTGCTCGATGAAGACGCGCGGCGCCGTTTGCACAGCAATCCGCTGCGCATTCTTGACACCAAGAATCCGGCGATGCAAGCCGTGGTGAATGCCGCGCCGCGTTTGATGGATTTTTTGGGGGAGGCATCGCTGACCCACTTCAACCGTTTGCGTTCACTGCTGGATGCCCATGGCATCAGCTACACCATCAACCCGCGCCTCGTTCGTGGCATGGACTACTACAACCTCAGCGTATTTGAGTTTGTGACCACCGAGCTTGGTTCTCAGGGAACTGTCTGCGCTGGTGGTCGCTACGATGGGCTGATCGAACAGGTTGGTGGCAAGGCCGCTCCCGCAGTGGGCTGGGCTTTGGGTATGGAGCGGATTCTGGAACTGCTCAAGGAGCAGGGATTGTTGCCCGATGCGCCTGCCCCCGATGCCTACGCCATCGTTCCCGATGCCGGCAGCGCGGCTCAGGTGATGCCGGTTCTGCGGGCGCTGCGCCAAAAAGGTGTGAAAGTGCAAATGCATGCGGGTACTACCGAAGGCATGGGCAGCATGAAATCGCAATTCAAGAAAGCCGATGCCAGCGGGGCACGATTTGCCCTCATTTTTGGCACCGACGAATTGACGCAAGGCCAGGTCGCACTTAAGCCGCTTCGCGGGCCGCGTACCGAAGAGCCGGCGGGCCAGGCCCTTTTGCCGCTCGATGCCGTTGGCGGCTGGGCGGCGAAGCTGCTCGCCACCTGAACAAGCCTGGCACGCCTACAATTCCATCCATTATCAGTTCCGAACACCATGGCAAAACACCTCGACCTCGAAGAGCAAGAACAGCTCGACCAAATCAAACACTTCTGGGCCCAATGGGGCAACCTGATCACCTGGGTTTTGATTGCTGTGTTTGGCAGCATGGCTGCATGGAACGGCTGGAACTACTGGCAGCGCAGTCAGGCATCAAAAGCATCGGCTTTGTATGAAGTGCTCCAGCGCGCCACTTCGGCAGGGGATGCCGAAAAAATTGAACGCGCGTTCAACGACATGAAAGACGGCTTCGGGGGAACCACCTACGCGGCGCAAGGCGCGATGTTGGCCGCGAAAGCGCTGTTTGAGGCCCAAAAGGTCGATGCCGCACGGGCCGCGCTGACTTGGGCGATGAACGATGCCAATGATCCGGCCTACCAGGGCCTCGCCCGACTGCGTTTGGCCGGCATGGAAATCGATGCCAAGGCCTATGACCAAGCCATGAAATTGTTGGATTCAACCTTTCCCGCCGCATTGGTACCCCTTGTTCTGGACCGCAAAGGTGATGCCTTGGTTGCGCAGGGGAAAAACGATGAAGCGAAGGCCCTGTACCAGCAGGCCTGGAAGGCGATGCCCGACCGAATGGAATACCGGCAGCTGATTGAAGTGAAACTGGCTTCGCTGGGCGTGGACGCCACTGCCCTGGCCAATCCTGTGGAGGTGACCAATTGAAAATGCACAAACTCGCCCAGTCACTGGGGCTGGTCGGCTTTTTGGTGTTGGGCTTGAGCGGATGTGGCTCGACGCCTGAAAAGCTGCAGCCGGCCCCGTTGGGCTCTCCGGCCACTGTCCTTGATGCGGCCCAAGTCTGGACCGCCAAGATAGGGGAGTCGGCAGCCCCTCTGGCACCTGTTGTCGTTGGAGGCCGTGTGTTTGTGGCCAGTGCCAAAGGCAACGTCGCAGCCCTGGATGCAGAAACGGGTCGCGACATCTGGCGTGTGAGTTTGAATGCAGAATTGGGTGCGGGGGTAGGGGCGGATGGACAATCGGCCGCCGTCATTACCCGCGACAACGACCTTGTGACCTTGCGCGATGGTCGTGAGGTGTGGCGGATACGCTTGCCTGCGCGCTCGTTCACGGCGCCATTGGTTGCAGGAGGGCGTGTCTTCGTTTTGATGGCCGATCGCAGTGTGGGCGCGTACGACGGAAGCACTGGGGCCCGACTATGGACGCAGAGCCGCCCGAGCGAGCCGCTGGTACTGGGACAGGGTGGGGTGCTTTTAGCCGTGGGAAACACGCTGGTTGCGGGTTTGTCTGCGCGGATGACGGGGCTTGACCCGTCAAACGGCAACGTGCAATGGCAGGCCTTGCTGGCCAGCTCCCGAGGGACCAATGAGGTCGAAAGACTGGTGGATCTGGTTGGTTCTGTCAGTCGGGAGGGCGAGAGCGTATGCGCTCGTGCCTTCGGAGCAGCCGTGGGTTGCGTGGATACGAGCCGCGGCGCGACCATTTGGAGCAAGGTTGCCAAGGGCAGCAACGGCGTGAGTGGCGATGCCACCCGCGTTTTTGCCACCGAATCCGATGGCAGCGTTCAGGCTTGGCAACGTGACAATGGTGAAGCCGCCTGGCGCGTTGATCGCCTCAAGTTCCGTGATCTCACAGCACCCAAGGCTGTCGGACGTGCTGTTGTGATTGGTGACGCCAATGGCAATGTGCATGTCTTGTCGCGTGAAGATGGCAGTGACATGGCGCGTTTTACAACCGATGGTTCTGCGATCCTTGGGGCTCCTGTGGTGTCTGACCAGGTGCTGATCGTGCAGACGCAAAAAGGTGGCGTGTACGCTTGGCGCCCCCGTTAAGGGACCTTGCATTTTTTGCCTGGCACCTGTCAGCTTGTGATCTTTTTGGCCGTCCGGCCATAAATAGCAAAAAACCACCGTGCGGGATGCCGGTGGTTTTTTGCACTTGAAAGGTAACCGTTCGTGAAACCCGTCATCGCCTTGGTAGGGCGCCCCAATGTGGGCAAATCCACCCTGTTCAACCGCTTGACGAGTTCACGCGATGCCATCGTCGCCGACTTCGCAGGCCTCACCCGCGACCGCCACTATGGCAATGGTCGACAAGGACGCCGCGAATACATCGTGATCGACACCGGTGGATTCGAACCCGATGCTGGCGAGGGCAGCATTTACCGCGAAATGGCCAAGCAGACCAGGCAAGCGGTTGCCGAGTCGGATGTGGTGATTTTTGTGGTGGATGCCCGCGGCGGCATCAGCGCACAGGACCACGAAATCGGGCAGTACCTGCGTCGATTGGGCAAACCCACAATTCTTGTGGCCAACAAAGCCGAAGGCATGACCCAGGGTCTGCAACTGGTTGAGTTTTACGAACTGGGCCTCGGCGAGGTGATTCCAGTCTCGGGGGCCCATGGTCAAGGTATCCGCACCATGCTCGATCTGGCGCTTGAAGCCATTCCAGGCCTGCCGCCAGAAGACGAGGAAGAGCCCGAGATCGACACCAGCGTGATCCGTCTGGCCGTTGCCGGCCGTCCCAATGTGGGCAAGTCGACGCTGATCAACGTCTGGCTGGGGGAAGAGCGTCTGGTTGCATTTGACCTGCCGGGCACTACCCGCGATGCGATTTCTGTTCCGTTTGAGCGCGATGGTCAGAAGTTTGAGCTGATCGACACCGCCGGCTTGCGCCGCAAAGGGCGTGTGTTTGAAGCGATTGAAAAATTCTCGGTGGTCAAAACCTTGCAGGCCATTGAAAACGCTCACGTCGTGTTGCTGTTGCTGGATGCCGAGCAGGGGGTGACCGACCAGGACGCTCACATTGCTGGCTATATTCTCGAGAGCGGACGTGCGGTGGTTCTGGCCATCAACAAGTGGGATGCAGTGGATGCCTACCAAAGGGAGCAGGTTGAGCGTCAGATCGAAACCCGTTTGGCATTTCTGAAATTCGCTTCACTGCATCTGATCTCGGCAAAGAAGCGCCAGGGTCTTGGGCCGGTGTGGAAATCGATCGTTTTGGCCCAAAAATCGGCCATGCGCAAAATGACCACCCCGGTACTCACTCGGCTGCTGCTCGAAGCGACTGCCTTCCAGGCGCCGATGCGCAGCGGCATGTTCCGCCCCAAAATGCGTTACGCCCATCAAGGGGGCATGAACCCGCCTGTGATCGTGATTCACGGCAATTCGCTGGACAAAGTGCCGGATGCCTACAAGCGGTTTCTGGAGGGGCGCTTTCGGAAAGCTTTTGATTTGGTCGGCACCCCCTTGAGAATTGAATTCAAGACCTCAGATAACCCTTACAAAGACTGAGCGACCCTCAGTTTTACTTGGCTTGCCGCACATTGGGGTGTGGTAAGGTCCGATCCTTATCAACTTCTTTTGAACACGGAGCATATCGTGAGCAATAACAAAGGCCAACTCTTGCAAGATCCTTTTCTGAACCAGCTTCGCCGGGAACACGTTCCTGTGTCGATTTACCTGGTCAATGGCATCAAACTGCAAGGTCAGATCGAATCGTTCGACCAGTATGTGGTCCTTCTGCGCAACACCGTGACGCAGATGGTTTACAAACACGCGATCTCCACCATCGTTCCTGGTCGCCCGGTGCAATTTTCCGCCGCTGCACCAGAAGAAGCTCCCGCGCCTTGATTCCCCTTTTGAATCCGGCCGTGCTTGGTGCGGCTGCGGCGATGACATCGCCGTGAACGCGTCCTCTCCCTCTCAAGAAAAGCGCCCCTCAGTCATTCTGGTGGGGGTGGACTTTGGTCATGCCCATTTTGATGGCGAGCTGCTTGAATTGGGCTTGCTCGCCCAGACGGCGGGTTTTGCAGTGGCTGATCGCGTGAGCTGTAAGCGCCGCGCCCCTGACCCGGCCTTGTTTGTGGGTTCTGGAAAGGCCGAAGAGATCAAGATGCTGGCGCAGAGCACTGGGGCATCTGAAGTCTTGTTCGATCAGTCGCTCAGCCCCGCTCAACAGCGCAACCTGGAGCGCGCTTTGGACCTGCCGGTCAACGACCGCACATTGCTGATCCTGCAAATTTTTGCCCAGCGTGCACGCAGCCACGAGGGCAAGTTGCAGGTCGAGCTGGCCAAGCTTCAGTACCTGTCAACGCGCCTGGTTCGCCGTTGGTCGCACCTTGAGCGCCAAAGTGGCGGTATTGGTATGCGCGGCGGTCCGGGTGAGACGCAGATCGAGCTCGATCGTCGAATGATTGGTGAGTCCATCAAGCGCACCAAGGAGCGGCTGGAGAAGGTCAAAAAGCAGCGTGCCACCCAGCGCCGGCAGCGAGAGCGACGTGACGCCTACATGATCTCCCTGGTCGGGTATACCAACGCAGGCAAGTCGTCTCTGTTCAACAGCCTGGTGAAGGCACGCGCTTATGCGGCCGACCAGTTGTTTGCCACACTGGACACCACCACCCGCCAGCTCTACCTGGGCGAGGCGGGCCGATCCGTTTCTCTGTCCGACACGGTGGGGTTCATTCGGGATCTGCCCCACGGACTTGTTGATGCGTTTGCTGCGACACTGCAGGAAGCGGCCGACGCCGATTTGCTGTTGCATGTCGTCGATGCTTCGAATCCGGCCCATTTGGAGCAAATCCAGTCGGTTCAGGGTGTGTTGCGCGATATTGGTGCAGGCGATGTGCCCCAAGTGTTGATTTTCAACAAGCTAGATGCGATGGAGCCATCCACTTTGCCACGCGAATTGAGCGATGTCATGGAACTGGATGGGGTCAGCGTGTCTCGTACCTTTGTCAGCGCCCATACTGGCCAGGGCATGCCCGAACTGCGTGCGCTGCTGGCCCAGCGGGTACTGGCTACCCATCCGAACCAAGGCCCTGAATTGCCAGTGGCCCTGGATGAATCTGAAAAGCCCTTGCCCTGATTGGGCACAATGCGGACTCCAACCTTGAATCGAGCGAACCAGCCATGGATGTGAATTTGCAAGACCCGAATCGCGGTGATTTACCCGCGATCAAGCCTGCTTCAGGTGCTAAACAGCGTCTGTTGGGGGTGTTCAATTTGAACGATCCGCGCTGGGGTCGAGATGACAACGAGGCACCGGATGGCGAAAAGCCTCCGCATACCGACAATGAAGAGCCGCCACGTCAACCGCCCCGACAGCCCCGGCCCACGTCGAATGGCAACCAGGGCCCGCCGGATCTGGATGAGCTTTGGCGTGATTTCAATCGCAAGCTCGGTGGCCTGTTGGGTGGCAAAGGTGGCAACAACGGCGGCAGGGGTGGTTCCGACAATGGTGGGGGCTTCAATCCGAGTCCCAAGTCCACGGGTATTGGCATAGGCCTGATCGCTGGCGTTGCAGCACTGATCTGGGTGGGCACCGGCATTTTCATCGTGCAAGAAGGTGAACAGGCGGTGATCACACAGTTCGGCAAGTACAACCGAACGGTGGGCGCTGGCTTCAACATGCGCATGCCGTACCCCATCGAGCGTCACGAAACCATTCCGGTCACCCGAATCCGTTCGGTGGATGTGGGGCGCGAAAACATCGTACCCGCGACCGGGTTGCGTGAGTCGGCCATGCTGACCTCCGATGAAAACATCGTGGAGATCAAGTTCGCCGTGCAATACCGGCTGAACGATGCGCGGGCATTCTTGTTCGAAAGTCGCGATCCAGACGCCTCCGTGGTGAAAGTGGCTGAAACCGCGCTGCGCGAAGTCATCGGCAAGATGAAGATGGATGCGGCTTTGGCCGAGGAGCGTGATCAGATTGCACCCCGTGTGCGGGGATTGATGCAAGCCATGCTCGATCAATACAAAGTTGGTATCGAGGTGGTTGCCATCAACTTGCAGCAAGATGGTGTTCGCCCACCCGAGCAAGTTCAGGCGGCTTTTGACGACGTGCTCAAAGCTGGACAGGAACGCGAGCGTGCCAAGAACGAAGCGCAGGCCTATGCCAATGACGTTGTGCCGCGTGCCCGAGGTGCCGCTTCGCGCTTGACGGAAGAGGCTGAAGGTTACCGAGCCCGTATCGTTGCGCAAGCTGAAGGTGATGCCAACCGTTTCAGCTCGGTTTTGGCTGAATACCAAAAGGCGCCTCAGGTAACCCGTGACCGCATGTATGTGGACAGCATGCAGCAGATTTATGGCAGCGTGACGAAGGTCATGGTGGACAGCAAGTCGGGCTCCAATTTGCTCTATTTGCCGCTGGACAAGATCATGCAGATGACGGGCCAATCTGGCACGCCAAGCCCGTCCGTCAGCAGCGCACCAGTGGCCGCAACAACGGCGCAACAACGTACCAGCAACGACACAGACAACCCAGCCCGCTCGCGCGAGCGCGAGTCGCGTTGATTCGTCTATCTGACGTCTTGGCCCACACGCACCCAATTTTGAGAGCATTCAAATGAACAAAACAGGTTTTGCCCTGACTTCGTTGGCAGTGGCTCTGGCCATTGCCAGCTCCATGCTGTTTGTGGTCGACCAGCGCCAATTCGGCGTGGTATATCAACTGGGACAGATCAAGAAAGTGGTCACCGAGCCGGGCTTGAACTTCAAGCTGCCACCGCCGTTCCAGAACGTGTCGTACATCGACAAGCGACTGCTGACGCTGGAGAGCACCGATTCGGAACCCACGCTGACGGCTGAAAAGCAGCGCGTGGTGATCGACTGGTATGTGCGTTGGCGCATCAGCGAACCACAGCAATACATTCGAAACGTTGGTTTGAACGAAAGCGCAGGCGTCATTCAGCTCAACCGTGTGGTGCGCAACTCGTTCCAGCAAGAAGTGAACAAGCGCACCGTGAGTGAATTGCTGTCCACTCGCCGTGAAGAACTGATGGAGGATGTGAAGCGGCAGGTGCTTGCCGCCGTTCGTGGATCCGACAAACCTTGGGGCATGGACATCGTTGATGTGCGCATCACACGCGTGGACTACGCCCAAAGCATCACAAAATCGGTTTACGACCGAATGGAGGCCGAACGCAAGCGGGTTGCCAACGACTTGCGCGCTCAAGGTTTTGCTGAGGGTGAAAAGATTCGCGCCGATGCCGATCGCCAACGAGAAGTGATTGTGGCGAATGCGTTCCGTGATGCACAAAAGGTCAAGGGTGATGGCGACGGCAAAGCCGCAGGCATCTACGCCGAGGCATTTGGCCGCGATGCCTCGTTTGCGAAGTTCTATCGCAGCCTGGAGGCATACAAGAGCAGCTTCGCCAGCAAGTCTGATGTGCTGGTCGTTGACCCGAGCTCTGACTTTTTCAAGGCCATGCGCAGCAGCGACGTCACCAAGTAGGGCGGGGTGTGTCAGACACCTTGTGGGCCGCCCTGGCCCTTTTTCTGATTCTGGAAGGCTTCCTGCCTTTTGTGGCACCCGGTCTTTGGCGTCGGGTGTTTTCTGAAATGCTGCAAATGAGCGATGGGCAAATTCGGTTTTTCGGCCTGGTTTGTCTGGTCATCGGGGCCACCAGCTGGTGGCTGATGGACTGAATTTGAGTCTATTGTTCGGTCAGTTCGTCAGCCGGAGGCGACAGATCGGCTTAAAGCGGCTTCGCGGCCCGGTAAAATCCTTGTTTTAACAGCCTGCCCATCATGCCCATGTCAGCCTGGGTCCTTCCGGATCACATAGCCGATGTCTTGCCTTCAGAAGCTCGGCACATCGAAGAACTCCGTCGGGGTTTGCTGGATACCACCCGTAGTTTTGGCTACGAACTGGTGATGCCTCCTTTGCTGGAACACCTGGAGTCGTTGCTCACAGGTACTGGTGAAGCCCTCGATTTACAAACTTTCAAGCTCGTTGATCAGCTCTCGGGGCGCACGCTCGGCCTGCGCGCCGACAGCACGCCCCAGGTCGCCCGTATCGACGCCCACTTGCTCAACAGGCAAGGTGTCGCACGTCTGAGCTACTGCGGCCCCGTGGTACACACCAGGGTCGACCGGCCTCTGGCCAGCCGTGAGCCGATGCAGTTTGGTGCCGAGATCTATGGCCATGCGGGACTGGAGGCTGATCTTGAAGTGATTGAATTGGCCCATGCTTGCCTGAGTGGTGCCGGCGCAGGTGAGTTGTTGCTCGATCTGGCCGATGTGCGCGTGATTGATGCGGTGCTCGCTCCGGTTCAGTTGAACGAGACCCAGACCAACGCGATACATGCGGCATTGGCCGCCAAAGACGTGACCGAGCTCAAGTCTTTGTCCAGAGACTTGCCCGCCCCGGTGCGTGCAGATTTGTGTGCCTTGCCCACACTGTTTGGTGGCGTAGAGGTGTTGAGCGAGGCCCGGCGATTGCTTCAGCCATCGCCCGAGCTGCACAACGCACTCGATAACCTGGCCTGGTTGGCCAAACATGTCGAAGGCATGAGGGTGTCGATTGACCTGGCCGATTTGCGGGGTTATGCCTACTACACAGGCATGCGATTTGCCATCTTCAGCCATAGTCCGCAAGGCGAAGCGTTGGAGCTGGCGCGTGGTGGCCGGTACGACGAAGTGGGTGCCGTCTTTGGACGCAACCGCCCGGCGGTGGGCTTCAGTCTGGATGTGAAGGAATTGGTCAGCGCTGTTTTACCGCGCCCGCTGGTTGCTGCAGTGCGGGCGCCTTGGGGTATGGATTCAGGCCTGCGCCAGGCCATTGCGGCGCTGCGCGCCCAGGGGCAGACGGTGGTTTGCGCCTTGCCTGGCCACGGCCACGAAATGGATGAATTCCAATGCGATCGCGAGCTGGTGCAAGACCCGGCCAACAGCGGCGCATGGATCGTAAAGACTCTTTGATCGGAAAACAGCAGATGATGAACAACAACAGCGCCGTGGTACCTGGGCGCAATGTGGTCGTGGTAGGCACCCAATGGGGTGACGAAGGCAAAGGAAAGCTGGTCGACTGGCTTACCGAAAGCGCTCAAGGCGTGGTGCGGTTTCAGGGCGGACACAACGCGGGCCATACGTTGGTGATCAATGGCGTGAAAACCGCACTGCACCTGATTCCCAGCGGCATCATGCGTGCTGGTGTGAAGTGTTACATCGGCAATGGTGTGGTGGTTTCGGTTGCCAAGTTGTTCGAAGAAATTGCCGGGCTGGAGAAAGCGGGCATAGAGGTGCGTTCACGCCTGCGTGTGTCCGAAGCGTGCCCGTTGATCCTGCCTTTTCACGCAGCCATCGATATCGCGCGCGAAGCTGCGAAAGTTAAAGCGGGCACCGAAAAGATCGGCACCACCGGGCGCGGTATTGGCCCTGCCTACGAAGACAAGATCGCCCGCCGTGCACTGCGCGTTCAAGACCTGAAATACCCCGAGCGATTCGCCACCAAGCTGCGCGAATTGCTCGATCTGCACAACCATGTCTTGACGACCTACCTGCACTCAGCCGACATGGACTGGGATGCACAGATCGCCGCTTACATGAAGGACGGTGCGATTCAGTTTGAGCCGGTATACGCTGAAGCCATGGCCCAGGCAGAGCAGCTCAAACCCATGATCGCGGACGTCTCCCGTGAGTTGAACGATGCCCATGGCACAGGAGTCAACCTGTTGTTCGAAGGTGCGCAAGGCACGCTGCTCGACATCGACCATGGAACCTACCCCTTTGTGACCTCCAGCAACTGTGTGGCCGGGAATGCATCGGCGGGCGCGGGTGTGGGCCCGGGCATGCTGCACTACGTGTTGGGCATCACCAAGGCCTATTGCACCCGTGTGGGTGGTGGCCCGTTCCCAACCGAACTCGATTGGGAGAAGGAGGGCACACCCGGATGGCACATGGCCACGGTAGGCGCTGAAAAAGGTGTGACCACTGGCCGCAGTCGCCGCTGCGGGTGGTTCGATGCGGCTTTGCTCAAACGCTCGGCCCAGGTGAACGGTCTGTCAGGCCTTTGTATCACCAAGCTTGACGTGCTCGATGGTTTGACCGAGTTGATGTTGTGCACGGGTTATGAGCTGGATGGCGAAACCATCGATATATTGCCGATGGGTGCCGATGAAATTGCCCGATGCAAGCCGATATATGAAGTGATTCCTGGCTGGACCGATTCCTCTGTGGGTGTCACTGAATTCGATAAATTGCCAGAGAATGCGCGACTCTATTTGAAACGCATTGAAGAAACCACTGGCGTACCGGTGCATGTGGTGTCAACGAGTCCGGATCGGGACCACACCATTTTGCTGCGCCATCCCTACCACGCCGCATGAACGTGGCGCAGAATCTCCCAAACTGCAAGCCCTCTGGAGTGACCCATGCTGACTGAAGACGGTAACCACCTTTACGTCTCTTACGACGAGTACCACAACCTGATCGAAAAGCTGGCGCTCAAGGTGTACCAGTCGGAGTGGGCGTTCGACACGATTTTGTGCCTGGCCCGCGGCGGTATGCGCCCAGGCGACGTGCTTTCCCGCATTTTTGATGTTCCGCTGGCGATCATGTCGACCAGCTCCTACCGTGCCAATGCCGGCACCGAGCAGGGCAATCTCGACATTGCCCACTACATCACCACGCCCAAGGGCGAGATCGCGGGCAAGGTTTTGCTGGTGGACGATCTGGCTGACTCAGGCCACACGCTCAAGGCTGTGATTGGCCAGCTGACGAACAACTACCCAGCGATCACCGAAATGCGCAGCGCCGTGATCTGGACCAAAGAGCTGTCGACCTTTACGCCCGACTACTCGGTCGAATTTCTGCCTACCAACCCCTGGATTCACCAGCCGTTTGAGAGCTACGACAGCTTGCGCCCTGCACAGCTGTTGGAAAAGTGGAAGCTGTGACCAGGGCATTGCCCATTCGGTTTCGCCGCAGCGACCCATGGGGTAGGCTTCAGGGTGTACAAAAACACCAGAAGTCACTACCCGCATGAGCGAACTGTCTACCCAACTCATTCACCATCCCTACCGCCCGCCCGAGGGCTTCGATGCCGTTGCGCCTGCGGTTCACAAGGCCTCTACCGTCATCTTTCCCAATGTGCATGCCTTGCGCACGCAGGAGTGGATCGATAAAAGTGGCTACACCTACGGGCTGCACGGAACGCCCACCACCTATACGCTCGAAGAACGCATTGCGACCGTAGAGGGGGGTCGATATTGCGTGCTGGCACCCAGCGGTTTGTCTGCTGTGACGCTGGTCGACATGGCTTTCCTGCGCCAGGGTGATGAGCTGCTGATTCCCGACAACGCCTACGGACCCAACAAGTCGTTTGCCAATGGCGAACTCGCTGCATGGGGTATTTCGCACCGGTATTACGATGCGCAAGATCCCGAAGACCTCGCCGCCAAGATTTCGGGGAAGACGCGTCTGGTGTGGCTGGAAGCGGCCGGATCCATCACGCTTGAATACCCCGACCTGCCTGGCCTCGTTGCCGTGGTCAGGGACGCCAATGCGCAAAGAGGTGAGGGTGACCGCAAAGTCATCACCGCACTTGACAACACGTGGGGCGCGGGCATCGCATTCAATGCCTTTGACCTGGGCATTGATGTGTCCATGCAAGCCCTCACCAAATACCCCAGCGGCGGCGCTGACGTTTTGATGGGCTCGGTCGTCACGCGCGATGAGCAATTGCACAAGCAGGTTCTGTTGACCCACATGCGGCTGGGTTTGAACGTGAGCGGCAACGACACCGAGCTGGTTTTGCGTGGCCTGAGCAGCATGTTGCTGCGATACCAGGTCCAGGATGCAAGCACCCGGGCGCTCGCCGCCTGGATGCAAACCCAGCCGGGTGTCTCCAAGGTTCTGCACCCGTCCCTGCCCGACTCTCCTGGGCACGCGAACTGGAAGCGCGATGCAACGGGAGCGGCATGCCTGTTCAGCGCCGTGTTTGACGCTGCGTTGAGCCAAACCCAGATCGATGCATTTTGTGACCGTTTGCAATGCTTTAAGCTGGGTTGGAGCTGGGCAGGGCCCATCAGTCTGTGCGCGCCTTACAACATCGCTGGTATCCGAACCCAAGAATGGCCCCATAAAGGGGGCCTGGTTCGGTTCGCGGTGGGTCTTGAAAGCGTTGCAGACCTCCAGTCAGACCTGGCGCAAGCCCTGGCAGGTTTGACCACATGAACAAATCCTTTTCTCCAACCCCTTAAAGAAAGACTGTTTTGGCAACTCCAAACTACGGATACGAAAAACGCCAGCGCGAGCTCGCCAAGAAAAAGAAGAAAGAAGAAAAGGCCAGGGCAAAAGCTGCTGGCAAACCATACGATGACGCGCCGGTTGAAAACCCCATGGCGCCACCACCTGTCGTCCCAGGTGAAGAGCCCGCAGGCGGTTGATCAATTGGGTCTTTGCGGTGTGGGCGATATTCCCGGGCAACCGCAAACAGAGTGCATTTGTTTCGCTTGGAGGGTAGGGGGCGCCCCCGTCAAAAGCGGATCAATGGCATTCACTTTCAGTGCAGCGGGCGCGGCAATGTAGATAAAAAGATACATCTGCGTCAAATAGTGCGAAGCGCCAAGCCAACCGACGGTTCGTGCAGTTAGGCTCTGCGGAGCTGCCTCAGGTGAAGCGCAGCCCACCTTTCTGGCTTTGACGATGAACGCGCACTCCTGTCGTGTAACCGTGGCACTGGTCGAAGACCACCCTGAATTCCGAGAGGCCTTGATTGCCACTGTGCAGGCTTCGGGCCGACACCAGATCATTGGCGTCAGCAAAGACCTCAACACCGGGCTGCAACTGCTTGAAGGGGATAGGCCCGATGTGTTGCTGGTCGACTTGGGTTTGCCTTCGGGTTCAGGCCTGAAAATAATCCGGGCAGCCCAGTTGCGCTGGGGCCAACGCTGTACCTCAGGCGTGGTGACCATGACCGGCGATGAAGACGACCTCATGAACGCCATCGGGGCGGGGGCTAAAGGCTACATATACAAGTCGGATCAACCCGAACAATGGTTAAACGGTATCGACGGTTTGGCAATGGGGCAAAGCCCCGCTCACCCGAAGATTGCCCAGCGCTTTCTGCAGCAGCTGGCCCGTCATGCGTTGGTTCAGGAACACCCGGCCTACAACGTGCTGCTGCATCTGGCCTCCGGATACACAGTGGAAGAGGCCGCCGAGCAATTGCAAATGACGGCCCAGGTTGCCGGAGACCTGATACGCACCGTTTATGACGGGTTCTTGCTCCCCTTGCCCGATCTCTCCCCCCGGGAACTCGAGCTGATCACTCTTTTGAACAAGGGCTATGCGTTTCGAATGTGCGCAGAACTCATGGGCGTGAGCGAGTCCACCACCAAAACCCAGGCTGCGCGGGCTTATCAGAAGCTCGGAGCGAACAACCTGCAGACGGCCCTCTATGAAGCGCGCATGGCCGGACTCATCTCCTGATTCGGTCGCAGCCTTTCGCTGGGTGTGGTGGCTGGCTGCCATGGTGGCGTTGCCGATGGGGGTGTTCAGCTGGTGGACCTATCTGCAGGCGCCTTCGCGTTTGGCCGAGCTCAAACGGGTTGAGGGCGTGTCTGTCTGGCATGAGCCTTTGGGCAACCGGGTCATCGATCAGACGACTGTGCGAGACATCGTGCGTACGCCACCCAATTGGCAAGAGGCTCACTGGACGCCTGTCGAGCTGCCCAACTTCATTGAGTTGGGGCATTCGGTTGAGCTCCCTCCTGATGCGCCCAAACTGCGGGCCTGGTTTCGCATTCCCATTCCTGTTGACGCCGAAGGCTCCCGTTCCCATGGGCGTCAGGGGTTACTGGGTTTTCGCGTGCAAGGGGGCGCCTGGTCGGTCTGGGCGGACGGCAAACTGATTCAGTCCAATTTGTCGGACTGGCGCATCCAATGGAATGTGCCCCTGCGGATCACGGTGCCCCTCGGGGCCCGGGAAGTGCTCATTGCGGTGCCCTATGCAGAGCCCTTGGGTTATTCCGTGGGCTCGCTTTTTGTGGGACCCATGGACGTGGTCGATTCCGCCTGGCAGGAGCGCAATGTTTTGTACCTTGACCTGCCACGCTTCATGTCTGTGATGGCGTTGCTGTTGATGGTCGTGTCGCTCCATCTGGCCTGGTCACGCCCGAAGGACCGCATGTTTGCCCTGCTCGGGTTCAATGCGCTGATCTGGTCTGTCACATGCCTGCAGTTTTCATTTGACGTCACCGGATTCGATTCACTCTGGTTGTGGTTTGGATCCGTCATGGATTCCTCGATCAACTGGATGGTGATTCTGGGGTTCATCTTTGCCTTTGAACTGGAGAGCATTCGCGTGCCGCGATTGACCGCCGTCATGTTGCTTTATGCAGTGTTGGGCACTTTCGTAACCTTGCCGGTCTGGGGTTGGCAAAAGAGCGCACTCATCGCCCAGCAGTATGGAAATATCGCGGTGATGATGGTGGGTTTGCTCGTTCTCGGATGGCATGTCATTCGACACCCCCGTCGCGAAGGCGTGGTCATCTTTCTGGCGCTTCTGACACACTTGGGATTGGGTGTGCACACCCTCTTGAACCTTACGAATCAAACCAATCCGGACAGTTTCTATTCATTTTCCCTCGGGGTTGTGGTGCTCTACTTTGCATTTATGTACGCGGTCGGGCGACGCACGGTGGCCGCATTGAACAGCACGGAGCGCCATGAGGGTGAACTGAAGAACCGCTTGGCAGAGCAGGAAATTCGACTCTCGGAACAACACGTGCGCCTGCAGCAGCTTGAGGTGGCACGCCGCCTCGACACGCAACGCGACAACATCATGCAAGACCTGCATGACCGGTTGGGCAGCAACCTCACGAGCGCCTTGCTTCAAGCGCGCAAAGGCGTGTTGTCCCCTGATGAAACCGTTCTGCTGCTGCAAGATCTGGCCGATGAATTGCGCCATGTGGGCGGGTTGGCCTCTCAGGAACAACGCAGCCTCAACGAGCTGCTGGCCGAGTTGCGGCAACGGGTACAAAACCGTCTGGCACATGGTGGCATCTACCTTGTCTGGGACGTAGACCCTGCGCTCGGTCTCCAGCTCAGTGCACAAGCCGCCCAGCATGTATTGGCCATGCTGAGTGAAGCCATTGCCAACGTGATCAAGCACGCAGAGGCCAAACAGATTCGTCTGGAGGCCAGGCGCCAGGGCGGTGAGTTCGTGATCACGATCACTGACAACGGCAATGGGTTCGACCCCGAATCGGTAGAACCAGGGCGTGGATTGCCCGGCATGCATCAACGGACAGCGGCACTGGGAGGGGCTCTTCAAATCGTTGTGGCAGACCCGCGTGGCACTGTTTGGCGGCTCAGGCTGCCCGACACGGTGCCCAAAGCTTGAATCAGCTTATGGTTTGCTCGCCAGTTCGACAGCGAGCGATTTCAAGTCTGCGGCCGACCGGCTATCAAGTACCGCAGCTGTGGCTTGCCCATACTGGCTGAAGTTGCGCTTGATCGAAGCCGAGTACATGGGGTCGTAGTGTTGCGTGAGCAGCTCCAGAACCACCTCGGGCGTTTTCCCTGCCGCCACTTTTTCCACCCAGGCATCGACCACGTGCTTGCCACGCAGCTCAACCAGTGCTTGCAGGCGGTCGCAAAAGTGAGCCGGATCGGTGACGAAAAAGTCGTAATCCTCAAGCAGCAGTGCCACACGTTCTTCGTTGGGCAGGTGCAAGTCGATGCATGGGCTCTCGCGCATGGCGTTGATGAGCGCGTCGGGCACGCGCACATTGCCCACCTTTTTGCTTTCGCTCTCTACAAACACAGGGCGCGCCGGATCGAACTTGCGCAAGGCATCCCAGATCAGGCTGTCAAAGCGTTTCTGGCTGGGCTGGGGCAGGCCAGGGATGTGGCCGAGCACGGAGCTCCGGTGGTTGGCCAGGGCTTCGAGATCGAGCACTTGCGCGCCCTCGTCAGCCAGGGCTTTCAGCAAGCGGGTTTTGCCGCTGCCGGTGGGGCCGCACACGACGCGGTAGCTGCGTGTTGGGGCAACGGCGGCGATGTCGTCGACCAGCGCAGCCCGCCAGGCTTTGTAGCCGCCCTCGATGAGGGTCACATGGAAGCCGATGGCACTCAGGATGGTGGCGAGTGAGCCACTGCGGTTGCCTCCCCGCCAGCAATACACCAGGGGTTTCCAGCCCCGTGGCTTGTCGAGCACTTCGGCTTCGATATGGGCTGCGATGTTGCGCGCTGCAATGGCTGCGCCGCGTTTTTTGGCCTCGAAAGCGTTGACCTGCTTGTACATCGTGCCGATGGTGATGCGCTGGGCATTGTCCAGCGTGGGCCAGTTGAGGGCGCCGGGAACGTGGTCCAGCGCGTGCTCGTCTTCGGTGCGCGCGTCAATGAGGGTGTCAAATTGATCGAGTTGGCGCAGGGCTTCGGTGGCAGGCAGGATGTGTACGGGCATGCGCAATTATCGCCACCCTTTGAACTCGCCCGGCGCCAGTCGGCATGAATGGCTGGGCAAAGTCAGCTTTTGGCGAGCAGCTTCTGCAACGTGGGCCAGACGTTGTCTGCCAGGAGAGGCTGGGCGCTCTCGTTGGGGTGGATGCGATCGGCCTGAAACAAGGTCAGCGCATCGGGGCGGTCGGCCACGCCTGCCAGCAGGAAAGGCACCAGCGCTGTGTTTTCACTTTTCGCCACCGTTTGGAACAGATCACGAAACTGCTGCGTGTACCGGGCACCGTAGTTGGGCGGCATTTCCATGCCCACGAGCATCACCTTGGCTCCCGCTTCCTGGCTGGCCCGGGCCATCGCAGCCAGATTGGCCTGGGTGGTGGACAGCGGCATGCCGCGCAGGGCGTCGTTGCCGCCGAGTTCGATGATGACGACTGTGGGTTTGTATTGGCGCAGCAGGGCGGGCAGGCGGGAGCGTCCGCCAGCCGTGGTGTCGCCACTGATGCCGGCGTTCACGGTCACTTCCTGGCGCTTGGCTGCTTTGAGCCGCTCTTGCAGCAGCGAAACCCAGCCCGTGCCACGTCTCACGCCGTATTCGGCGCTCAGTGAGTCGCCCACGACCAGAATGACCGGCGCTTTGGCCTGCGCCCATGCCTGAGGCAAGGTGCCTATTGACCCTATGGCTGCGCCCAAAGAGAGCAGGGCGTTAAAGTGACGGCGTTTCAACTTGCGAAGCCTTTCCGGGCAAATGCCATGTCAGATGTGATGATTCGGGTGCAACACGTGTTCAAGTCGGTAACCGACTCGACAGGTTCGTTGACCATTTTGCGCGATATCGATTTCTCCCTGGCGGCTGGGGAGACTGCGGCCATCGTGGGCGCCTCTGGCTCAGGCAAAAGCACCTTGCTGTCCATCATTGCCGGGCTGGACACGCCCAGCCAGGGCACGGTATTGATCGGTGGCGTGGATCTGTACCAGCGCACCGAAGACGAGCGTGCCGCCTTGCGGGCGGAAAAGGTGGGCTTCGTGTTCCAGAGCTTCCAGTTGCTGGCGAACCTGACCGCACTGGAAAACGTGATGTTGCCGCTGGAGCTGGCGGGCCGACGCGATGCCCGGGCGGCCGCCACGGCGATGCTGGAGCGTGTAGGTCTGGGTGAGCGGCTCAACAGCTACCCGAAAGTGTTGTCTGGGGGCGAGCAACAGCGTGTGGCGCTGGCGCGGGCCTTCGTGGTGCGCCCGGCTGTGCTGCTGGCGGACGAGCCTACGGGCAGCCTGGATTTCGCCACGGGTGCCAAGGTGATGGCGCTGATGTTTGAACTCAACCGCGAACTGGGCACCACGCTGGTGCTCGTGACCCATGACCTGGCAATTGCCGAGCGCTGCGAGCGGCGGATCACGATCGAGGCGGGGCAGGTGATCGATCCGGCGTTGACCCCTGGCTAGGCGTTCGCAAACGGCTGGCCAGCGCTGTGGCTCAGCGGCGCTGTGTTGACGCCCCTTTTCTCGGCAAGGGTGGCGTCACGCGGGCGTTGGCTTGGTTGGCCTCAAAAGGGGTCAAAGTGTTGTTTTCAAGGCGATGACGGCCTGGCAACCATGACTTTCGACACTGTCTGGCTGTATTGAAAAGTCCTAGCATGGGCTGGTTTCTTGCCAAACCAAGTGCGGCCTTTTGGGCTCTTCGCTGTTTCTTGGTGGCATGAACCGTTGAAGTTTGAGGCGCTTTCGCCATCAAACCATGCCCCCAAGGAGATTTCGATGACGTTCGGTAGCCACAGCCACACTCTGACAACAGCGGTGAAGTCGGTGCATCTTTTGCGGCAGGCTGGCAAGCCTTGGGTGCTGCTCAGCGTGATGGCGCTTGCCGCTTGCGGCGGCGGTTCAGCCTCAGACGTGTTGGGCACCCAGGCCTCGTTGGCCGCCGGGGCCGGCTCACCTGAAACAACCCGCCGCGCAGACCCCACCGCGTTCCAGCGAAGCGCCGCTTTGAGCAGCGCCGATCTGGCTTCTGCCGAGCAGCAGGCGCAGGCCGCCGAGGCCTCGGCCACTTCTCTTGATGAACTCCAGGCGGGAGAAATTGCGGCCAAGAGCGCCTACCAATCAGGCGCCGTGGCGCGCAAGGCCCTGGCCATGCGCATTCCGGTGTACCGCTTCTCCAACAGCAGCACGGGCGCCCACTTCTTCACCACCAGCGTCTCAGAGCGCGACAACGTGGCCAACACCCTCTCGCCGCCCTACAGCCTGGAAGGCGAAGCCTTCTCGGTGGCCAGCGCGTTCTCACCGGGCCTGAGCCCGGTGCACCGCTTTTTCAACACCCAAACCGGGGTGCATTTCTACACCATCAGCGAAACGGAGCGGGCCAACGTGGTGGCCAATTTCCCGCAGTTCAACCATGAGGGGGTGGCCTATTACGCCAGCCAGGTGGCTGGCGCCGGCTTGACGCCGTTCTTCCGGTTTTATGTGCCGAGCAAAGGCTTTCACTTCTACACCGCCAAAGAGAGCGAGAAGGACAGCATCATCGCCAACCTGGCGGCCACCTACACCTATGAAGGCATCGGCTACTACGTGCTCGACAGCGATTGGCGGGGTGAGAAGCTGCCGCACACGGGTGTGACCAGCGACCAGTGTTACAAGGCGGGCAGCGACGTCCTGGTGGCGTGCAGCATGCCTGAAACCGGTGATTTGAATGAGCAGCAGGATGGTCATCGCGCGGGCATCAATGCCATGAGTTACAGCGCCGTGGGTGGGCGCGCATTGACCTCCTGCGTTCAAGACAACATCACAGGCCTGATTTGGGAGGGCAAAGAAGCCAACGGACCGCGGGTCGGCAGCGGTACGTATACCCATCTGAACAACGGTCTGGCTACAGATACCAGCGGCTATGTGGCGGCGGTGAACGCCACCAATCTGTGCGGTTTTAACGATTGGCGCTTGCCCACACGCCAGGAACTGCTCAACCTCAATGCGCCCGCGGTCAACACCACCTGGTTTCCCAATACGGCTGCTTCCTACTACTGGGCTGCTGAGCTGGCGAGCACTGATAGCACCCGTGCTTGGTTTGTGAATTTTCAAAGCGCGTTTTCGTACCATGATGCCCGTACAAACACCTTTTCAGTGCGCTTGGTGCGAGGCAGCTCGGCCAGCGGGCCCCGCTACAGCTACAGCACGGTTGCCTATGGCAGCGATGGGGCCAACAACGTCGTCAACGATGCCTGGACCGGCCTGCAATGGCGCCGCTGCGAGCAAGGGCAGGTCTGGAGCGGCAGCGCTTGTTCCGGAACGGTAAGCACCTTCACCCATGAGCTGGCAATCGCCCATGCCCAAGGGCAGGGCGGCTGGCGAATGCCCAACATCAAAGAGCTCAGCAGCGCGATGGACCTGAACGTGAGCAGTGGTGCAAACGTCGACTCGACGGCGTTTCCTGGTGTCGTTGGTAATGGCACGTGGGCATCTTCTCCCCTTGTGGGTAACGCCAGCCATGCCTCGGGCGTCAGCTTCTTCAGCGGCGTCGTGGCCTACGACGCCCGCAGTCTTGGCCACGCGGTTCGTTTGGTGCGTTCTGCCCCTAATTGAGGTGGCGAATCCGCCTTGCAACGCAAATGCTTCTGGAAGAAAGAAACCCATGGAACAAGCTTCAAAGCCTTTTGCTCCGTTGCCCATGCGCTGGCCCGCTGTTGCTGTGGCTCTGGCCACTTCTGCTTTGCTTGCGGCCTGTGGCGGTGGCAGCTCCGCTGATGAAACAGTCGGTACCCAGGCGGCGTTAACTGGCGAGGCGGGCGCATTTCCCGGAACGCGCCCCACCATAGACCCAGCAGCTCTTGCCCGAAGCGCGGCCCTTAGCAGCGCTGATCTGGCTGCGGCCGAGCAGCAGGCGCAAGCCGCTGATGATGATGCCAATGCACTGGTCGCGCTTGATGAACTCCAGCCCGGGCAAATTGCGGCCAAGAGCGCCTACCAATCAAGCGCCGTGGCGCGCAAGGCCCTGGCCATGCGCATTCCGGTGTACCGCTTCTCCAACAGCAACACCGGCGCCCACTTCTTCACCACCAGCGTCTCAGAGCGCGACAACGTGGCCAACACCCTCTCGCCGCCCTACAGCCTGGAAGGCGAAGCCTTCTCGGTGGCCAGCGCGTTCTCACCGGGCCTGAGCCCGGTGCACCGCTTTTTCAACACCCAAACCGGGGTGCATTTCTACACCATCAGCGAAACGGAGCGGGCCAACGTGGTGGCCAATTTCCCGCAGTTCAGTTACGAGGGCGTGGCCTATTACGCCAGCCAGGTGGCTGGCGCCGGCTTGATTCCGTTTTACCGTTTCTTTGTACCCGGCAAGGGCTTTCACTTCTACACCGCCAAAGAGAGCGAGAAGGACAGCATCATCGCCAACCTGGCCGCCACCTACACCTATGAAGGCATCGGCTACTACGTGCTCGACAGCGATTGGCGGGCTGAGAAACTGCCGCATTCGGGCATTACCAGCAGCCAGTGTTCCCAGTTGGGCAGCAACACGCTGGTGCTGTGCAGCAGTGTCGAAGCCATGAAGCTGAACCGGCAGCAAGACGGAAACCGCACGTTGATCAACGCCATGAGTTTCTATTCGGTGAGCAACTACCCATTGACCAGCTGTGTTCGAGACAACGTCACAGGCTTGATCTGGGAAGGCAAAGAAGCCGTCGACACGCGGGCAGGCAGCAACACTTACACCCACCTGGGCAACGGGCTGCCCGGCGACACCAGCGGCTATGTGGCCGCCGTGAACTCGGCCAACCTGTGTGGGTTCAACGATTGGCGTTTGCCCACGCGACAGGAATTGCTCAACCTCATTGACTATGGCAGCACCACGGCGCCGGCGATCAAAGTCTCCTGGTTCTTCAATACGGCTTCAAACCGCTATTGGAGCGTTGAGTTGAACAGCATCGACAGTTCCAGGGCTTGGTACGTCAACTTTCTGAAAGGAGAAACCTACTCCGAACCGCGGTCGAATGCCAATGCGGTGCGTTTGGTGCGAGGGAGCTCGCCCAGTGGGTCGCGGTACAGCTACAGCACGGAGGCATACGGCAGCGATAGCGCCAACAACGTGGTCAACGACGCCTGGACCGGCCTGCAATGGCGCCGATGCGAACAAGGCAAAGTCTGGGGTGGCGGCGCTTGCACGGGAACGGTGAGCGCGTTCACCCATGAGCAAGCGCTTGTTCATGCGCAGGTTCACAGCGACTGGCGAATGCCCAATATCAAGGAGCTTACCAGTCTGGTGGACCTGGGTGTGAGCAGTGGAGCGCGAATCGATCACGCTGCGTTTCCAGGCGCCGGTACCGGGGAAACATGGTCATCGTCCCCCGAGGTGCGTTTCGGCGGCGGTGCATGGGCACTCAGTTCCGGGGGGGGCTACGTGGGCAGCAGCGGCCGCGGCAACGTCCATGTGGTTCGGCTGGTGCGCATCGGTCAGTGATCTTGGACGGCCAACCACCTTGGATCGTCATTTTCGAAGGATGAAACTCATGAAACAAGCTCTGCACCCGTTCGACGGGCTGTCCTCGCGCTGGCTGGTAATTGCTGCGTTTTGTGCGCTGCTTACCGCCTGCGGTGGCGGTCAAGATACGTCGAGCAGTGTCAGCTTGGCCGCAAACGCCGAACCAGTCAACGCGTTCGCGGCCACCACCCAATCACCGCCCAGCGCCCAGACCACCGCTCTTCAAAAAGAAGGCGCGCGGTTGAACAGCGACGAGTTGGCCCAGATCGCCAAAACCGGTGTGTTGCCTGAGCCGTTTGAGGGCAAGTTATTGAGTGGCGCCGGGCCAGAACCCGTGCAGGGGGAGGGCGGCTTTGCTGAAGCCAAATCCCTCGGCCAAGCCAAAAGCGCTGCTTCGCGCGTGCCGGTGTTTCGTTTCTTCAACAACCAGACCAACGCCCACTTCTTCACCACCAGCACCACCGAACGCGACAGCGTGCAGGCCACGCTGGCGTACATGAGCTACGAAGGCCCGGCGTTTTACAGCAGCGCCACCACCATCCCCGGCCTGAGCCCGGTGCACCGCTTTTACAACACCCAGACGGGGGTGCATTTCTACACCATCAGCGAGGCCGAGCGCGCCAACGTGGTGGCCAACCTCCCTCAGTTCAACTACGAAGGCATTGCCTATTACGCGAGCACCCTGGCCGGTACCGGCTACACGCCGCTGTACCGGTTTTTCTACGCCAGCAAGGGCTTTCACTTCTACACCAACAGCCTGGGTGAGCGCGACAACATCATCGCCACGCTGCCTCAGTACAGCTACGAGGGTGTGGGCTATTACGTGTTGGGCAGCGACTGGCAGACGCCGGCTGTGCCGCACACAGGCATCACCAGCGCACGGTGTTACCAGGCGAACAGCGATGTGTTTGTGGCGTGTGGCGGCAGTGGGGCCACGACGCTCAACTTTCAGCAAGATGGCCATCGAGCAGACATCAACGCCTTGAGCTACAGCGCCGTGGGAAGCAATGCCCTCACCAGTTGCGTGAAAGACAACGTGACGGGTTTGATCTGGGAGGGGAAAACGAAAAACGGCTTCAGGTCGCTGGATAACCGGTACACCAACCTCGGGAACAACGCTACAGATGATGTCTCCGCCTATGTGCATTTGCTCAATGGTCTGGCGCTGTGCGGATTCAATGACTGGCGCCTGCCCACCGTGCAGGAGTTGAGAGGTATCGAGAAGTTTGGTGGCATTCGAGGAGACCCCAGGGTGGATGTCGACTGGTTTCCCAACACTTCTCCACAGTACTACTGGGCATCTGACGTGCTTCATTCGGACCCGACTTACGGTTGGCGGGCTGACTTTGGCTTCTTCGGGTCGGCGTTACAGGTTAGCTTGCGTTCGCATACCAATTCGGTTCGCCTGGTTCGCGGCGCCACTTGGGCAGGCCCTCGCTACCTGATCACCTCCCTGAGCTACACCGGGGACGCTGCCAACAATGCCGCGATCGACCGTCAAACGGGTCTGATCTGGCGCCGTTGCCAGCAAGGACAGGTTTGGAACGGCACGGCTTGCACCGGAACGCCCGCGCTTTATACGCACAATCTGGCATTGATATTTGCCCACAACGGTTCATGGCGCATGCCGAACATCAAAGAACTCGGCAGTCTGGTTGACTACGGCAGAGCCTCTCCTGCCCTGGACAGTGGCGTATTCCCAGGGACCAATACAGCCTTCTCGTGGACGACCACGCCGGGTGACGCTGCTGATTTTGCTGGCTTCGTCGAGTTTGGCTCGGGCTTCAGCTACGACGTAAAACGGACAGTTCAGTTGCCCGTGCGTCTGGTTAGAAGCTATCCCTAGAGGGGGCGGTGATGCCCTAAAAGGGGCAACTGATCTTTCCGTTTTTCAGGAAATCCGGGGCCCGGTGGTGTCTCGATTTTGAGCTTCGCGGGAGCGGCGACTTCGCGACCGGTCTTGTGCGCTGCAAGCCTGCCCGCGGTGCCTTGATCGTTTTCATAAATGACGCTGGCAGAGCAATCACTTACCCCAAAGGGGGCACAGATGGCGGCTTTTGTCCCGCCTTATGGGCCGTTCGGCCTATTGTGGGCACCCGCGGCCCTGTGACCCAATGGACTGGCGCTGGGCCGAGGTCTTTCAGAGTTCGCCTTCTGGCACGTCGGAAAAGGTTCTGACCCGGTGTAACCCCCTCAGCGCCAGCCCTTCTTGCCCGCGCAGGGGTTAACGACAAGGAGGCGAAGATGAACCAGTCAAACCCGTCCAGCCGGGATGCCCAGAGCCCCTCCACGTCCAGCGATGAGCTCAATTGCCGCAGCCGTGGTTCGGTTCAGCCCGCTCCGTTTCATCGGTGCCTGGTCGGTGCTGCAATGGCGGTCCTTCTGACAGCCTGCGGCGGTGGCGGCAGTGCAAGCTCTGACCTCGCGGGCACCCAGGCGGCATCGGGCGCCGGGGCCGGTTCACCTGAAACAACCCGCCGCGCAGACCCCGCCGCGTTCCAGCGAAGCGCCGCTTTGAGCAGCGCCGATCTGGCTTCTGCCGAGCAGCAGGCGCAGGCCGCCGAAGCCTCGGCCACTTCTCTTGATGAACTCCAGGCAGGAGAAATTGCGGCCAAGAGCGCCTATCAATCAGGCGCCGTGGCGCGCAAGGCCCTGGCCATGCGCATTCCGGTGTACCGCTTCTCCAACAGCAACACCGGCGCCCACTTCTTCACCACCAGCGTCTCAGAGCGCGACAACGTGGCCAACACCCTCTCGCCGCCCTACAGCCTGGAAGGCGAAGCCTTCTCGGTGGCCAGCGCGTTCTCACCGGGCCTGAGCCCGGTGCACCGCTTTTTCAACACCCAAACCGGGGTGCATTTCTACACCATCAGCGAAACGGAGCGGGCCAACGTGGTGGCCAATTTCCCGCAGTTCAACCATGAGGGCGTGGCCTATTACGCCAGCCAGGTGGCTGGCGCCGGCTTGATTCCGTTTTACCGTTTCTTTGTACCCGGCAAGGGCTTTCACTTCTACACCGCCAAAGAGAGCGAGAAAGACAGCATCATCGCCAACCTGGCCGCCACCTATACCTATGAAGGCATCGGCTATTACGTGCTCGACACCACTTGGCACGTAGAGAGACTGCCGCACACGGGTGTGACCAGCGGCCAGTGTTACCAGTCCGGCAGCAATGCGCTGGCGGACTGTGCAAGCCACGGTGCCACCGGCTTGAATCCACAGCAAGACGGGCACCGCACCGACATCAACCGCATGAGCTACAGCGAGCTGCCCAACCCGGCAGGCGGCAACTTCTCTCGCACCCATTGTGTGAAAGACGACGTGACCGGTCTGGTGTAGGAAGGAAAGAACGCTGCGGGCGAGCGCTCGAGCGGCATGACCTACACCAACTATGGTGATGGCACCTCGGGTGATGCCAGCGAATACGTCACCCGGATCAACCAGCTGGCACTGTGCGGATACACCGACTGGCGCTTGCCCACCCGACAAGAGCTGATGAACATCTTTGACTTTGGTCGCATCACTTCGCCCGGCATCGACACAACCTGGTTCCTGAATACGGCAGCAGCGGATCACTGGACCGGCGATTTGGACAAACGCCATAGTGCCAGTGCTTGGGACGTCAACTTTGAATTCGGGTGGTCGACAAGCCGTGCTCAAACTGCCCGAAAGGCGGTGCGTTTGGTGCGTGGCAGTTCCACCAACGGGCCACGTTTCACCTACAGCACGGTTGCTTACCTTGATGATGGTGCGAACAATGTGGTCAACGACATCTGGACCGGTCTGCAGTGGCGCCGCTGCGAACAAGGTCGGGTCTGGACTGGCAGCGTGTGCACAGGCGCACCTATCTCGATGGACCTCGATGAGGCACTCAACCACGCTCGAGCCCAAAGTGGCTGGCGGCTGCCCAATTTTAAGGAGCTTGTTAGCTTGGTCGACCTGAGCGTGAGCACTGGAGCGTCCATCGATGCGGGAGCATTTCCCGGCGCGAGGACTGACGTTGTCTGGTCATCTACCCCCTATTTAGGCAACGTCCGTACTTCCAGGGGCATCAGTTTTTTCGATGGCGCCGTGCGCGCCTACCCCCGCAGCTTTGACACCTCGGTTCGCTTGGTGCGCAGCAGTCCTTGAGGCATACCGAACGGCGCAGCCACTTTCGTTTTTGAATTTTCGAAGGAACAAACACCAGTGGGGCAACTCTGCTCAGCGTTTGGCGAACAGCGGCTGCGCACGAGTGAGACCCCATCGCGTTCGGTGCGAAGCAACCTGAAACATGGGGAGAGTGGCACGCCATCATGGACCTGAGGATCACCGCAGCGAGTGGGACAGGTCTTGATGCGGGCTTAGCGTTGAACGGGTCTGGACTTCGCCAGACACGCCCGGCGCCCTGAAAGGATGCACTCAGCACCAAGATAGTTTTCATAAATGGCGCTGGCAGAGCAATCACTTACCCCAAAGGGGGTACAGATGGCGGCTTTTGTCCCGCCTTATGGGCCGTTCGGCCTATTGTGGTCACCTGCGGCCCTGTGACCCAATGCATTTGCACTGGATCGGTGTCATTCGGGGCGGCCTTCTAGCCGCTCGCTGAATGGTTTTGATTCGGTGCATCCCCGCAGCGCCAAGCCTTCTTGCCCGCGAAGGGGTCAACGACACGGAGGCGAAGATGAACCAGTCAAACCCATCCGACCGGGAAGCCCAGAGCCACACTTCGGTAGGCAGCGCGGCCCATGGCCGCATTACCGGCGGGTGTCGGCTGGCTTCGTCTCTCCGGCGGTTTGCCGGTGGCGTGTTGGTATCGACCTTGGCCGCCTGTGGTGGTGGCGGCAGCGGAGGCAACAGCACCGCTGAAGTGAACAAGGCCTTGGGTTCACTCACCACCCCATCGCCCAGCCAATCGGTCGAGCTGCAAGCCCGTGGCGCCGAGCTCAATACCCAGGAGCTGGCCCAAGCCGAGAACGAGGCCAGTTCGCTCCCGGCCACCACGCCGTTGGCCCAGTTGGCTGATGGCCAGACCGCGCCACTGGCCGCCTACCAAAGCGGCCTGGTTGCGCGCAAGGCCGCTGCCACGTTGGTGCCCGTCTACCGCTTCTACAACACCCAGACCGGCACCCATTTCTACACCAGCAGCACGAGCGAGCGCGATGCGGTGCGGGCCAGCCAGCCCATCTACAGCTACGAAGGCCAGGCGTTCATGGCCGCCTCTGCGGCATCGGTCGGTCTGAAGCCGGTTTACCGATTTTTCAACACCCAGACGGGGGTGCATTTCTACACCATCAGCGAGAGCGAGCGCTTCAACATCGAAACCACGCTGCCGCAGTTCCAGCTGGAAGGCGTTGCCTACTACGCCAGCCAGGTCGCCGGTATCGGATTCACCCCGCTGTACCGGTTCTTTCTGTCGGGCGCCGGCACCCATTTTTACACCGTCAGTGAAGCCGAACGCCAGCGGGTGATCGACACCCTGAGCAGCACCTACGGCTTTGAAGGCGTGGGCTACCAGGTTCTCACCGGCGCTTGCAGCTTCGTCAACACCACGGTGCAACAGGCCGCACCCAACGGGTGTTACCTCGCCAACAACGGCGCGCAGGTCAACATCGCCTTGCCATCCAGCGCGGTGCTCGCCGTGGGCGACAAGGTGAGCGTGTCTGGCGTGGGTGCAGGCGGCTGGCAGATTTCGCAGAACGCCGGGCAACTGGTTCAGACCACCTTGCCGGGCGCCCTGGCTGGCCAGCGCTGGACCGCCAGGGATGCCAGCCGCGACTGGTTTTCCGTGGCGTCCTCGGCCGATGGCAGCAAGCTGGTGGCCGCGGTGTACAACGGCCAGATCTACACTTCCAGCAACGCGGGCCTTTCCTGGACCGGCAGGGATGCCAGCCGCAGCTGGCAGTCGGTGGCATCCTCGGCCGATGGCAGCAAGCTGGTGGCCGCGGTGTACAACGGCCAGGTCTACACTTCCAGCAACGCAGGCCTTTCCTGGATCGCCAGAGAATCCGACCGCGGCTGGCGGTCGGTGGCGTCTTCGGCGGATGGCAGCAAGTTGGTTGCCGCGGTGTACAACGGCCAGGTCTACACTTCCAGCAACGCGGGCCTCTCCTGGACCGCCAGGGATGCCACCCGCGACTGGTGTTCGGTGGCGTCCTCGGCCGATGGCAACCAACTGGTGTCCGGGGAGTGCGGTGGCCAGATCTACACCTCCAGCAACGCAGGTCTTACCTGGACCGCCAGGGATGCCAACCGCAACTGGTATTTCGTGGCGTCTTCGGCCGATGGCAGCAAGCTGGTGGCCGCGGTGTACAACGGCCAGATCTACACCTCCAGCAACGCAGGCCTCACCTGGACCGCCAGGGATGCCACCCGCAGCTGGCAGTCGGTGGCATCCTCGGACGATGGCAGCAAGCTGGTGGCCGTGGTGCGGGGTGGCCAGATCTACACCTCCAGCAACGCAGGCCTTTCCTGGACCGCCAGAGAATCCGACCGCGACTGGTGGTCGGTGGCGTCCTCGGCCGATGGCAACCAACTGGTGTCCGTGGTCCGGGGTGGCCAGATCTACACCTCCCAGGCCAGCACCACGCCGGGCGCCACCGGCGGGCTGCAAGGCGCTGCGGGCAGCAGTGTTGATCTGCAATACCTGGGCGACGGTGTCTTTGAGGTGCTCAGCACCAGCGGCAGCGTGACGGTCCAATAAAAGCGCGCAGAACAAAACAGGAGAGAGAGGTGGGCCCTGTAGCCCGGGGTCTCGCTCGCCGTGCGGGCCTGCTACCGGTCAGCGATGCCATGCACCTGATGGGATGAAACAGGTCAGCGACGCCTCGGCGGCCCACCCGCACCGGGCTGGATCGATCGGGTTGCGCGGCGCGGGCGGCGCCAGGGGGTCAAGGTCGTCACTTGCCCTACGGTTTGCCAGGCATGGCCATTCAGCAAGAGAAGGCCAAAACCCATTCATACGTGTTCATGCGCGCCAACTGCGTCCCCTCCATGGGGTACGAAGGTGGGCTTTTCGGGCTCGGCAAGCGGTGTTATGGGCCAAACGGCCTATTGCCACCACCCGCACCCCATGCGGCAATGGCCATCAGACCTTTCCAAGCGTGGTCGAAGCCCGCTGCCCCCTTTGCACCCGGCCCTTCCATTGCACAGCCACCCAGGAGAAAACCATGCCCACAATCCCCGACAAAAAGACCGCGTTGGTCTGGCTTGCTGCGCTGGGCGTCGCTGCGCTGACGGCGTGCGGTGGCGGCGGCGGCGGCTCAGCCACCGATAGCGTGGGGAAGGCTTCCACCGAGACCCGGGCCGTGTCCGACCCCATGGAAACCACCGCGGCCCCACCTCTCGCGAACGCATTGGCTTTGCAAGAGGAGGGCGCCCGGCTGAACACCGCCGAGCTGGAAGCCATCGCCAAGACCGGTGTGTTGCCCAAGCCGTTTGACGGGCCGCTGCTCAGCGGTGCTGCGGGCTCAACCAAAGCCACGCTCGACCCAGCGCCCGGGGTCAACGCTGAAACCAAGAGCGCAGCCTCGCGCACAGCGGTCTACCGGTTCTTCAATTCACAAACCAGCGCCCACTTCTTCACCACCAGCGTCACCGAGCGAGACAACGTGCGGGCCACTTTGCCACACATGGCCTATGAAGGCCCGGCCTTCTATGCCAGCGGCACCACTGTTCCAGGCTTGAGCCCGGTGCACCGTTTCAACAACAACCAGACCGGGGTGCATTTCTACACCATCAGTGAAACAGAGCGGGCCCATATCGCGGCCACCATGCCCGAGTTCGTTTACGAAGGCATTGCCTACTACGCCAGCACCCTGGCAGGCACGGGGTACACACCGTTGTACCGCTTCTTCGTGAGCGACAAGCGGTTTCATTTCTACACCGCCAGCCAGAGCGAGCGCGACAACATCATCGCCACCTTGCCGCAATACAGCTACGAGGGTGTGGGGTATTACGTGTTGTCCAATGACTGGCAAACGCCTGCCGTGCCCCATACCGGTATTTCGTTCGGCCAGTGTTACCAGCCGGGCGGCAATACCCTGGTGCCATGTGACACGCCCGCAGCGCGGGAACTCAACGCTGATCAAGATGGACGCCGCACCGGGGTCAACTCCATGAGCTACAGCCAGGTTCTCTCGGGGTATGTGGGGACTTTTCCGTTCAGCTTCCCGCTGTATTACCCCAAGACAGATTGCGTGCGCGACGACGTGACGGGTTTGATCTGGGAAGGCAAGACCGACACCTTTACGCTCCACAATGGTCTGATCACCTTCACCAATTTCGGCGATGGGCGTGCAGGCGATGCCAGCCAGCTGGTGAGCCACGCCAACGACAACGCTCTGTGTGGTTTCACCGATTGGCGTTTGCCCAGCGTTGAGGAACTGCATGGCATCGTTGACCACCGCCCCACCAGTGGCCCGCGCATCCGAGTGGTGGATTTCCCGAACACGGCCAACTATTACTGGAGCAATGAAGCCTACGGCGGTTTTGAGAACGGCGCATGGGTGGCTGGCTTTGCCGGTGGGGGTGACGACGCCACAACCCGCGACATGCGAATTTCGGCGCGGCTGGTCAGAGGGGAGGCCTGGTCAGGCACCCGCTACATCGTTACCAGCGCCACCTACCTGAGCGACGGCGCCAACAACGCGGTCATTGACCGGAAAACCGGATTGACCTGGCGGCGTTGCCTGGAAGGGCAATTCTGGACGGGCAGCAATTGCATTGGCGCCGCAACCCCCTTCACCCACGTGAATGCGCTGCACCGGGGCCACAACATCGCTGGCTGGCGACTGCCCAACATCAAGGAGCTGTCCAGCCTGGCTGACCGGTCTCGTCAAATTCCCGCGCTGGATCCTGACGCATTTCCGGGTTTGGGTGGCGGTGTCGACACCTGGTCATCAACACCCGTTCCTGGCACTGCCAATGCGGCCTACGTGGGCTTTGCTGTTGGTATCACAGGCAACTACGTGCGCAGCGGCGCGCTCGCCGCTCATCTGGTTTTGGCCAGTCCGTGAGGCGCAGCCGCGTGAAAAGCGGATCTTTGTACAAGCCAGGTATTGCAGGTGCATCTATGGCGCCCGCACACCACACAAGGGGATTCTCATGACCCATTCAGCTAGAAACCCAGTTCGGTTTAACCGCGTTTCGAGTCAGACGATACGGTCGCTGGCTATCTGCGCGGTATTCGCATTGAACGCCTGCGGTGGCGGGCAAGAAGGCGCCAGCACTCCATTGGGGCAGACTCTATCGACAGAGGCGGCACCCAGCGCTCAGTCGATCGTTCTGCAAAAGGAGGGCGCTCGCCGGAACACGGCTGAGCTGGAAGCCATCGCCAAGACCGGTGTGCTGCCCAAGCCCTTTGAAGGCCCCTTGCTGAGCGGCGCCGCTGGCTCAACAAAAGCCACGCTTGACCCAACGCCTGAGCCCAGCGCCGAAACCAAGTCACTCCTCGAATCCAAGAGCGCTGCTTCGCGCACAGCGGTCTACCGGTTTTTCAATTCACAAACCAGCGCCCACTTCTTCACCACCAGCGTCACCGAGCGCAACAACGTGCGAGCCACCTTGCCGCACATGGCCTACGAAGGCCCGGCCTTCTATGCCAGCGGCTCTGCCGTTCCAGGCCTGAGCCCGGTGCACCGCTTCAACAACAACCAGACCGGGGTGCATTTCTACACCATCAGTGAGACAGAGCGCGCCCATATCGCGGCCACCATGCCCCAGTTCGTTTACGAAGGCATTGCCTATTACGCCAGCACCCTGGCAGGCACGGGGTACACACCGTTGTACCGCTTCTTCGTCAGCGCCAGAGGCTTTCACTTCTACACCAGCAGCCAGAGCGAGCGCGACAACATCATCGCCACTTTGCCGCAATACAGCTACGAAGGTGTGGGTTATTACGTGCTCGGAAGCGACTGGCAAACGCCCGTCATTCCTCACAGCGGGGTAACCATCAACCATTGTTACCGCGCGGGCAGCAACACCTTGGAGAGCTGCGAGAGTGACGAGGCGATGGCGTTGAATTCGCAGCAGGATGGCCATCGCGCATCCATCAATCCCATGAGCTACAGCCAGGTCGTTTCAGCCTATATCGGCACTTTCCCGTTCAGTATCCCGCTGTATTTCCCCAGAACCGACTGTGTGCGCGACAACGTCACTGGTTTGATCTGGGAAGGGAAGGATTTGACCGGTACCCGGGCTGGCACCCTTGCATACACCAACCACGCCGATGGTCGGGCAGGTGATGCTTCGGCTTACGTGAATGCGGTCAACGCCTTGGCACTGTGCGGATTCAATGATTGGCGCTTGCCCGAGGCAGAAGAGCTGCAATCCATTGTTCACTTCGGACTCACATCAGAGCCCAGCATCAATGAGTCGTGGTTTCCCAATACCCCTGCGTCGTTTTACTGGACCGCAAACGATGATGCCGAGGACGCCACCAAGGCCTGGAGTGTAAGGTTTACCAATGGAACGGCTTCCACGCTGATTCGATCGGCGAGCTTCCCTTTTGTGATGCGCGTGAGGCTGGTGCGCGGCCAGCCCTGGGTGGGGAGCCGTTACCTGGTGACCACAGCGGCGTATACCGGGGACAGTGCCAACAACGCGGTGGTTGATCGCAAGACGGGATTGACATGGCGGCGTTGCTTGCAGAGCCAGATTTGGAGCGGCAGCGCGTGCTCTGGGCGGGCAGGGCAGTTCAATCATGAAAGTGCCCTGGCCAATGCAAGGCGTCAAACGGGCTGGCGTATGCCAAACGCAAGAGAGGTGGGCAGCTTGCTTGAGCGAAAGCTCGCGGACCGGTCGCTCAATCCTGATGCATTTCCGGGAGCCGCCAATGAAGTACTGTCTGCCTCGTCGCCTTGGATTTCAGACAGCACGTACGCATGGCAGGCCTACGGCAGCGATGGGCGTTTGACCGCCAATGAGCGGCGCTTTCTTTATGCGGTGCGTCTGGTGCTAGTTGAACCTTGATGTGAGGTCAGCTGATTTCGGGTCTGGCCGACCGACTTTCAAGACCAAAAGCACTTGGGCCTCCATTGCCGATTTGGTGAATTTTGGGCGAAAATGCCAGCGGGAAGGCAAGAAAGGTGTTGCCCCTTTCACCGCAGATGGGCACTCAGCAAGGCGCGCAAACGGAGGGCCCTCACAGGCTTGGTGATCACCGAAAATTCGTCGCGCAGCGCTTCTGCGTTGTCGCCGGTCAGCAGGGCGGCCAGTTGCAGGGAAGGGTGTTGCAGGCGGGCAAACCGCAAAACGTCCACACCGTCTTTTTCCCCTGGCAGTCGCCAGTCGCTGATGACCACATCGAACGTCGATTCCTGTAAAGCCGCCATGGCATTGTTGGCGTCAAGGGTCAATGTGACGTCAAGATTCCAGGCCCTCAACATGGCGCACAGCGCGTCGGCAACCAGGGCGTTGTCTTCCACCACCAAAACGCGGCGGCGCAGCAACGATGCTGAGGCGTCCGCTTCAGGGGTGACCTTGGGATCACCGTCAGGCGCTGGTGATGCGGCTGTCGGGATCGTCAGCTGAAAACATGAGCCTCTGCCTGGTACCGATTTCAGCTCTATGGCATGCCCCAGCAAATGAACCATGCGTTGAACGGTGGCCAGTCCCAACCCGGAGCCCATCGCCGGATCGCGTGCCGGATTGTTGAGCTGGGTGAACTCTGAAAAGATGGACTGAAAAGCGCTGGCTTCGATGCCGATACCGGTGTCAAAAATCTGCAGGCGAACGGTCTGGCTGCCTTTGCGTGCAGCAAACAGGATGCCCCCAGCCTCGGTATAGCGCGTGGCGTTGCTCAACAGGTTGGACAGGATGCGCTCCAGCAAGGCCGGATCGCTATGCACCCAGATGTCTTGGGCATGCAGCCGAAGACGCAGCCCTTTCTCACGCATGGCAGGCTCATGCATGCTGGCCACCCTGAGCATCAGGGCAGGCAGGTGAATCGGCACAGGGGCGGGAACCACCTTGCCCGAATCCAGCCGGGAGATGTCCAGCACACCCGCCAGCAAACGGTCCAGGGCTTCGATGCAGTCACCCATGCGCTGCACCACGTTGGGACTCAGGTCGCCTTTGTTCAACACGCCCTGGTACAGGCTCAGCGCCTGCAATGGTTGTCGCAGGTCGTGGCTGGCTGCGGCGAAGAAGCGCTGCTTTTCTTCCTGCGCTTCTTGCGCGACGAGGCGCAGATTGAGGGTTTCTTCCAGTTGTTGCCCACGGTCGGTGACCAGCCGCCGCATCAGGAAGTAGAAGCTGGTTCCCATCATGGCCATGACCCACATATACGGCTGGGGGCTGAGCAGCAACGACAGAATGATCGGCCCCAGCAGCAGCGGCAAAGCGAGTTTGAGGGTGGCGGCGTGGGCAGAGGCGGACAGCGAAAAGGCGATGCCGCTTGAGACGAGCACCACAGTCAACGCGAGCTGCCGGGTGATGTCGTCTCTATCGAACAGCAGAAAGCCAGCGCTTCCCCAGGCGATGGCGCTGAACAGCACCCTTGCCCGGTGTTCCTTCAAGCGCTGTGCGATGGCCTCGGGTTCGGGCCCAGGGTCTTCGATCTGGACGATCAGGCGAATGCCTTGCCCGGCGAAAATCAGTGTCGCCCAGACGATGGCTTGCAGCCACCGGTCCGGGTTGCCGAAAAAGATCGCGCTGAGCGTGCAGATCGATAGCGGCAACAGAACAGCGGTGAAGCGCCATTGAGCGCTCATGCGCAGAATCTCGCGTTGTATCTGCCAGTGGTATTTCCCGCTCGCGGGGGTTGCCGCCGGCAGCGAAGTCCATGCGCTGCTTTTCACGGCGGGGAAGGTGGCAAGGCCGCACGGGCGACCATCACCGCTTGCATGCGGTTGGAGACGCCCATTTTTTCGAAGATGGTTTCGATGTGGTTTTTGACCGTGGCGGGGGCTATGCCCATATCGGAAGCAATTTCCTTGTTGCTCTTGCCAGATGCCAGCATGCCCAGCACATCGAGTTGTCTGGGGGTCAATCCAAAGGTCGAGGGCTGCGTCTCGAGCTGGGGCGGAGCGAGCTGATCCACAAACAGCGGTTCGCCCTGGGCGATCTTCAGCAGTGCCTGATGCAGCGCGTGCATTTCCAGCGATTTGGGGAGAAACGCGACCAGCCCTGCAGCGCGCGCGCGCTCGGGCAGGTCGGCATCGTCTGCCCCTGATATGAGACCGAAGCTTTGCAAGGGGTGTTTGACCCGCATCTCGGCGGCGCAACTCAGGCCGCTGCCCTGGGGCAGCTTGTAGTCAACCAAAACCAGATCAAAGCGTTCGGGGTGGCTCGTCAGGATGGCGTCGGCCTCTTCCTGGGACGACACGGCAACCACGTCGCAGTCGGGCGCCATTTTTTCAATCGCCAGCAGCAGCCCTTCACGGAACAACGGGTGGTCGTCGACCAGAAGCAAGCCAAAGCCTGTGAGTGGGGTCACGGAAAATTGCTCCAATACAAATCAGATGTGAACTTGGTATCAGTACGGTCAATGTAAGCCGAAAATACACGGATCGATGGGGATGACCTGGGTCGACACCGGCCCTGGGCTTGCGCCACCCGGTATCGGTCAATCATCAACGGCCTTTCCTTTTACCAAGAATTGCAGTCCATTCAGAGCGAAACCGTGTTTCTTGCTGCGAAGGAGGCGAGAGAAACGCTGGCGTATGCAGCCGCGCGTGGATAATTCCTCCATGTCATCCCCCAAAGTGCTTTTCGGCTTTCATGCCGTCGGCGTGCGCCTGAAGACGGCGCCGCAATCCGTTGTTGAAATCTATTACGAACCCACGCGCCGCGATGCGCGCATGCGGCAGTTCCTGGACCGCGCCAGAGAGGCCAACGTTCGGCTTATCGAGGCCGATGGCATGCGCCTGGCCAAATTGGCGGGCAGCCATGGCCACCAGGGCGTGGCCGCACGGGTTCAGGCGATGGAACAGATTCATTCGCTGGACGAATTGCTTGAGGGGCTGGAGGCCAAGGGCGTGGCTCCCTTGCTGCTCGTGCTCGACGGCATCACAGACCCCCACAACCTGGGTGCCTGCCTGCGGGTGGCCGATGGCGCGGGTGCCCATGCGGTGATCGCACCCAAGGACCACGCAGCGGGCATCAACGCCACCGTAGCCAAGGTGGCCAGCGGGGCCGCCGAAACCATGCCCTATTTCATGGTGACCAACCTCGCTCGAACCCTGAATGAGCTCAAGGAACGCAGCATCTGGATCGTCGGCACCAGTGACGATGCACCCAAAACCCTGTACCAGTCGGATTTCAAAGGCCCGACAGCGTTGGTGCTGGGCGCCGAGGGGCAGGGCATGCGCCAGCTCACCCGCAAAACTTGCGACGAGCTGGTGAGCATTCCCATGGCCGGTGCGGTCGAGAGCTTGAATGTGTCGGTGGCCAGCGGCGTGTGCCTTTACGAGGCATTGCGCCAGCGGGCTCAGTGATGACAGCCGGGCGCGACAGCGTGCGCGCCTGGGCGGCCGAGGCGCGCCACATTGCCGTTTTGACGGGCGCGGGTGTGAGCGCTGAGTCGGGCGTACCGACCTTTCGCGACGCGTTGACCGGTCTCTGGGCCCAATTCGACCCCCAGGAACTCGCCACCGAGTCCGCTTACCGGGCCCACCCCGAACGGGTCTGGGACTGGTATGCCCACCGCCGAACCATGCTGGCCAAGGCATTGCCGAATGCCGGCCATCTGGCGTTGGCACGTTTCGGTCAAACCCATCCCGACCGATTGACGCTGGTCACCCAAAATGTGGATGGTTTGCACCAGGGCGCGGGGCAGCCCGAGACCATCGCATTGCACGGCTCGTTGATGGAAGACCGCTGGCTTGACGCCCCGCGCGCCTGCTGCAACAGCCAGCCTCCACAGGAAGGCCGCCCGCCTGTTTGCGCCACCTGCGGCAATTTGCGTCGCCCAGGGGTTGTCTGGTTTGGTGAGAACCTGCCACCTGCGGCACTCGCCGCAGCAGAGGCGGGTGTGGCACGCTGTGATGTGATGTTGGTGGTGGGCACGTCAGGGCAGGTGTACCCGGCGGCCGGCCTGGCTTTTGCTGCCCATCAACAGGGCGCCCGCGTGGTGGTGATCAACCCAGAAACCACCGAGCTGGACCGCATCGCAGACGTTTGCTTGCGCGAACCCTCTGCCATTTGTTTGCCTTTTCTACTGGAGTCTTCATGAATACCTTGCATCGCTGTGTCTCATTGGGCTTGCTGGCGGTCTCGGTGACCGCATTGGTCGCCTGTACCCAGGAGCAGCAGAACAAAATCAGCCGCGACATCCAGAACTGGACCGGTACCAATGGTGTGCTGGAGGTCTACGCCGGCGAAAAAGTGGTGCGCCGCTTTCTCAAGGTCGACAAGATCAGCACCGCGATGGGCACCAGTGACAACACACCACGCCATTACCGCTATGGCTACGGCGTGCTCGACGAAAACCTGAACATGCAGGTGGATGCGGGCGAAAAGAAGGTGTATTTTGAAGTCAGCGACTACACCAACGTGGTGTTTTTCGAGAGCCCACGCTGAGCCTTTTGGATGCCTCTTGGCGTCCCATTGATGGGCGTGCCGTCTGTTTCGACCGTTTGCGCCGCTTTCGACCTATTCTTCAGAAATAGGAAATCAACCGACAGGAGTCAACCATGAACCTCGTGCAACGCGTGCAAGACATTCTGCTCAAGCCCAAAGCGACGTGGCCTGAAATTGAAGCTGAGCCGGGTGATGTGAAGTCGGTTTACACCAACTACCTGGTGTACCTGGCAGCGATCCCCGCGATCGCGACCTTCATCGGCATGAGCGTGTTTGGCATGAACTTCATGGGGGCGACCATCCGTGTGCCCATCATGAGTGGCCTGGCCAATCTGGTGGTTGGGTTTGTCTTGTCGCTGGTGATGGCTTTCGTATTGGCGTTGATCGCCAATGCATTGGCGCCCACTTTCAAGGGTGAGAAGAACCTGTTGAACGCGGTGAAGCTGATCGCTTTCGGCTCAACGGCAGGCATGGCGGGTGGCGTTTTCAACCTGTTGCCCATGCTGTCGATGCTCGGACTGCTGGCTTCGTTGTATTCGATCTACCTGATTTACACCGGCATACCGGTCATGATGAAAGCGCCAGCAGACAAGGCCATGGGTTACACCGCGGTACTGATTGTGTGTGGCGTGGTGGCAGCCCTGCTCATGGGCGCGGCGAGTGCCCTGTTTTTAGGTCCTGATCGCGGCCACATGATGGGCCGTGGTGCCGGTGACGATGCCAGTATTTCAATCAAGGTGCCCGGAACGGAGATCTCCATCAACACGGCCAAGCTGGAAGAGGCGGGCAAAAAAGTGGAAGAAGCCAGCAAGCAAATGGAGGCCGCACAAGCGTCGGGCGATCAGGAGGCGGCCAGCAAAGCCATGGGCGCGATGCTCGGAGCCGCCATGGGCGGTGGCGGCGACAGCGGCAAACCCTTTCCCCCTGAGAAACTGCAAACCTTCGTGCCCGAAAAGCTCGGTGATCTGGCACGCACGTCGATCGAAGCCCGCACCGACAACGCCATGGGCTTGAGCTTCTCCAGCGTTGAGGCTCTGTACTCCAAGGACGACAAATCGATCAACTTGACGGTGCAGGACATCGGCGCAGTGAAGGTGCTCGCGATGGGCATGGCCGCATGGGCGTCTTCAACCATCAACCGCGAAACCCAGGATGAAGTGGAGCGTGTTTACAAGAAGGATGGCGTTACCTACAAAGAGGAATACCGCAAGGATGGCAGCCAGACGGACTACGGCATCATGTTGCCGAACGGCCTGATGGTCGACGCGACAGCCAATGGCATTGACATCGACACGCTCAAGGCGGCTGTCGCAAACATGGACATGGGGGCCCTTGGGGCGCTGACGCGCGCGAAGTAGCCGTCGTGGCGATTCACGATTGGAGTCGCCAGTTGCCGCGAAGCCGGGCTATACCCATCCCATGGCGCCGAGAACGGCGCCTGCGCCAATCAACCACAGCAAGTGAATCCGGGTGCGCCAGACCAGCAGAGTGGTAACCGCAGTCAGCAGCCACAGGCGCCAGTCATGCGCCACCTGGTCGTGGGCCGCCATCAGCAGCCATCCGGTGGCAATCAGCAAGGCAATCACGATGGGCGCCATGCCCGCCTTGAACGCTCGCACCGATCGCAGTTGCCGGTTCGCATGGGCCCAGCGGGTAGCGGTGTAGGTCACGACGGAAGAGGGCAACATGATCGCCACCAAGGCGATCAACATGCCCAAAAGCGCCAGCATCCAGGCCACCCCCCCCACCTGTGGCCCACCGCCTGCGTTGAGCCCCACGTTCCAGCCCATCAAAGCCACGAACAGCACATTGGGTCCCGGCGCTGCCTGGGACAGTGCGATAGACGAGGTGAACTGTGTCTCGCTCAACCAGCCTTGCTCGGTGACCAGGTAGCGATGCATGTCGGGTGCCGTGGTGATGGCGCCGCCGATGGCGAGCAATGAGAGGGACGCGAAATGGTTGAAGAGTTCAACCCAGTTGGAGAGGGTAGGCAGCATGTTCATGGCACCGCTCCCTGAGCCAGCCGCTCTTTCAGGCCGAGCACCCGGTAGGTCCAGATGCACGCCACCCCGCCGATGCCCAGCAAGACCCAGACCAGCGGCCAGCGCAGCAGGGCGATTGCCACAAATGTCATTGCAGCGATGGCGATGCACAAGGCCCTGCCCATGGGGTTGTTGTCCAGAGCGGCGATCAGCTTGATACCGGTGGCGGTGATCAGCCCAGATGCCACCGCACCCATGCCGCGAAGAGCGCCTTGAGCGAGCGGTGTGTCGGCCACATTGCCATACAGAATGGCCAGCAACAGCACGATGACCAGTGGTGCTGCCAACATGCCAGCGAGGGCGGCGAGCGCCCCGGGAAGGCCAAAATGGCGCCCGCCAATCATCATCGAAAGGTTGACCACATTGGGTCCGGGCATGATTTGAGCGACTGCCCAGTCTTCCAGAAACTCTTCGCGCGTCAACCAACGCTTTTTCTCCACGACTTCCCGTTGCACGATCGCCAGCACGCCGCCAAATCCTTGCAGGGCGAGCATGGTGAATGAGACAAAGAGATCGGTCCTGGATTGCGGCCGGCAAATGGCTGCGTCAGCCAATAGCGAATCTGTTGGGGTGGGTGGTGGCATCCCTCGATTATCGAGTGCAGCTCGGCACGAGGGTATTGATACGGGGTGCGCTGCTGACCGGGTTTACCGAAACCGGGACGGCTTCACGCCGTTTTACACGGCCCCGGCCATCAGTTCTTGAACTTTGGCCACATCCAGGGGCTTGGTCACATAGCCATTGATGCTTGGAATGGACTGGGCGCGCTCACGGTCCATCGGGTTGCCCGACGATGTCAGCATCACCACGATGACCGACGACTTGTTGGCCAGCAGTGGCTGAGCTCTTTCAGCCACCTCGAACCCGTCCATCATGGGCATGTTGATGTCAAGAAACACGCACGTTGATGTGTCTCCCAGGTCATCCTTGAAAAACGCCAGCGCGTCAAGTCCGTTTTCAAACACGAGCACCTCGCCGCTGAAACCGGCCCGCCGAATCATGATCTCGTGATACACGTTGTCGGCCTCGTTGTCGTCGATCAAGACGAAGCGTTCATAGGCACTCATTTCCGTTCCTTTATTTGACACCAGTGGTTGGATGGGGGAGAGACAGCGAGAAGCAACTGCCCTTGCCGGGATCCGAACGCACGGATACACGCCCATGGTGCAGTTCGGTTATTCGCCGGCAGATGGACAAACCCAACCCCGTACCATCGTATTCCTTTCCCGAGTGCAGGCGCTTGAACATTTCGAAGATGTTGGCCAACTGATGCTCGTGCATGCCAATGCCGTTGTCTTGCACCTCGATGTGCAGCCAGTCTCCTTCGGTCTTCGAGGCAATGCGCACGAGTGGCGGCACGCCCTTGCGCGCAAACTTCAGACCGTTGGCCACCAAGTTCTGCAACGCAATGCGCAAAAGCGAGGCATCACCGACGGTGGTCGGCAAGTGCCCGACTTCGATTCGGCCTCCGGAGCGCTGCAGGGCTGCATTCAGGTCTTCTTGCACCTCTTCGGCGATCTGGTTGAGGTCGATGGGCTTGAGGTTCAGCGCATGTTCTTCGAGGTGCAGGAAATTCAGCAGATCGTCGAGCAGCGAAGCCATGCGCCGCCCTCCGGCTTGCACGTAGTGGAGGTTGCGCCGGGCCATGGCGGACTGGCCGAGGCTTTCATCCTCGGCCAGCAGCGAGGCGAAGTTGTTGATGGTGTTGATGGGTTCGCGCAGATCGTGCGAAATGATGTGGATGAAGCGTTCCTGCTCCAGGGTCTTGTGCTCCAGCATGGCTACCGTTGAACGCAACTGTTCCTCGCGCTCTTTCAGCTTTTGAATGTCATGCGTGCGCACGATCACACCGCTGATCGAGCCATCGTTGTCGCGCGCTGGCAGATAGGTCACCTCCACATGGCGCGTCCCTTTGCCAGGAAAATCGATGGTCGCTTCAAAGTCGACCTGTTCGCCCGCCAAGGCTTGGTCGAAAAAGGTTTTGGTTGTCTGGAACAACGCTTTGCCCAGCAAGTCTTGCACGCTGCGGTTCACGATGTCGACAGGTTCGCGAGCCCAATAGCTAAGGTAAGTCTGGTTGACGTACCGGTAGATGTAGTTGGTGTCGACAAAGGACATCAGGTCCAGGCCCGACGTGCTCAGCGCGGTGAGGTATTCGTTGCGCCGCAACATGGTGGCCGCTCGCCGTTCACTTTCTTCCCGGCCGCTGTGCTCGTGCTTCAGCAGGGTCACCACCAGGCTGGCGAGCGCACACAGTGCCTGCTGCTGTGCCGCGTCGATGTGCCGGGGTTGCCGGTCAATCACGCAGACCGTACCCAGGGCAAATCCGTCGTCTGAAACGATGGGCGCGCCTGCATAGAAGCGAATGCCGGGATCGCTGGTGACCAACGGGTTGTCATGGAAGCGCTGGTCCTGCGTCGCGTCTTCGACCACCAGAACCTCTTTGGGTCTCAGTATGGCGTGGGAACAGAAGGCCACCTCCCGCTCCGTTTCCGAGGGATCAAGGCCGATTCGCGACTTGAACCACTGCCTGTCCCGGTCGACAAACGATATCAGCGCGATGGGTGTACCGCAGATGGCTGAGGCCAACGTCGTGATTTCATCGAACGCCTTTTGTGGCAGCGTGTCGAGCACGCCAAAACTGAACAGCTTGGCCAGCCGCTGTTCTTCATCGTCGGGGAGAGGTGCAACTTGCATAGTTGCGAACCATTCTAGGGAGTTGGTCTGGGTCCCATAGCGTTGAAAAGCCCAGCTTCATCAGTGCAGCCAGAGTGATGCCAACTAAAGCGCTACATCACTTGCGCATTTCAGCCGGCGTTCGTGAAGATTGGCACACTCTGTTGCAGAAAACCTCGAGGGCTCAGCGCTACACCGACATGCCGCCCGAGACCTCGATCACCGCGCCGTTGATGTAGCTGGCTTCGTCGCTGGCCAGAAATGCGTAGACATTGGCGATTTCTTCGGCCCTGCCCAGCCGGCGCAAGGGAACGCGCTGCTCCATTTCCTGGATCACTTTGTCGGGGATGGTCGAAAGAATGGGTGTGGAAATGAAGCCGGGCGCCACCGCGTTGACGCGCACGCCTTTGGGACCGAGCTCGCGGCTCCAGGTTTTGGTGAAGCCGATCACACCGAATTTGCTGGCGGCGTAGTTGGTCTGGCCGAAGTTGCCATAGATACCCACAACCGAAGAAGCGTTGAGAATGACGCCGCTGCCTTGCGCGGTCATGGTGTCGGCCACGGCCTGGGCGCAATGGAACACACCGCGCAGGTTGACATCGATGACGCGGTCGAACTGCTCCAGCGTCATTTTTTGCAGCCGGGCATCCTGCGTGATGCCCGCGTTGTTGACCAGGGTATCGATGCGGCCAAAGCGCTCTTTCACCTGGGCCACCACCGCGTCCACCATCTCGCGCTGCGTCACGTCCATCACAAAACCCACCGCCGTGGCGCCCAGCGCTTCGCATTGTTTCACGGCGTCGTCCACTGCGGCCTGTTTGACGTCACATATGACGACGGTGGCGCCCTCGGCGGCGAATTTCAACGCGGTGGCCAGGCCAATACCCTGGGCGGCGCCGGTGATGAGGCTGATTTTTCCTTCGAGACGTTTCATGGCAAATGGGTGGTTCAGAGGTTGTCGAAAAAGGGCCGGAGGGCAGGCTGCCCTCCGGCGGTTTTGAGTGTAGAGGCGCAGGTTGGCGCGCCGCTGACAGGGTCAGTAGGCGGGCTGGTGCTGTCGCAGGGCGGTGATAACTGCGTCATTCAAGGCGAATCCGGGGCCGAACTGGGTCGCCAGCGATGCACAGCGTTGCTCGAAGGCATCGACGCCCATGGCGTAAATGAACTGGAGGGCACCGCCGGTGTAAGCCGGGAAGCCGATACCAAAAATGGAACCGATGTTGCCGTCGTGCACGGTGGTGAGCACGCCTTCGGCCAGGCAGCGGGCCGTTTCAACGGCCTGGCGGTACAGCAGCCGGTCCTTGACGTCCTGCAGGTCCCACTTGGCGTCGGCCTTTTCGAAACGGGTTTGGAGCTCTGGCCACAGGTGCTTCCTGCCGCCCTCGGGGTATTCGTAAAACCCGCCACCGCCGGCTCGGCCCGGTCGTTTGAGCTCTTTGACCATCATTTCCACCAGCAGCTCGCCGGGTGTGGCGGTGTAAGTTTCCCCGCTGGCTTGCAGGTCGGCGCGGGTTTGGTCCAGCACGTGTACCGACAACGACAACGCGGTCTCATCCAGCACCGCCAGCGGCCCCACAGGCATGCCGGCCTGCATGGCGGCGTTTTCGATCACCGGCGCGGGAATGCCTTCGCCCAGCATGGCTGCGCCTTCCATAACGAAGGTGCCAAAGGTGCGGCTGGTGTAAAAACCGCGTGAGTCGTTGACCACGATGGGCAACTTGCCCAGGGCCTGCACGTAGTCGAATGCACGGGCGATGGTTTCGTCGTCGGTGGCCTTGCCGCGGATGATTTCCACCAGCTTCATCTTGTCGACCGGGCTGAAAAAATGGATGCCGACAAACTTGCTGGGCTTGGCGCTGGCAGTGGCCAGGCCCGAGATCGGCAGGGTGGAGGTGTTGCTGGCGAAAAAGCCGCCGTCGGCCAGCATGGGCTCGGCTTCCTGCGTGACACGGGCTTTGAGTTCGCGTTGCTCGAAGACGGCTTCGATGATCAGGTCGCAGCCTTTCAAATCGACCGCGCTCTCGGTGGGTGTGATCAGCGCCAGCAGGGCTTGCTGCTTCTCGGCGCTCATCTGCTTTTTGTCCACGCGCTTTTGTGTCAATTTGGCGCTGTAGCTTTTGCCCGTCTCGGCATTGGCGAGGCTCACGTCTTTCAACACCGTGGTAATGCCGCGCGCAGCCTGCGCATAAGCGATACCAGCGCCCATCATCCCGGCGCCCAGAATGCCTACCTTTTTGGGCTGGTAGCGTGGCACATCGCCGGGGCGGCTGCGCCCGCTGCGGATCGCACCCATGTTGAAGAAGAAGGTGTTGACCATGTTCTTTGCCACCTGGCCCACCGCGACCTTCGCGAGGTAGCGCGACTCGATGCGCGTGGCGGTGTCGTAGTCGACGAGCGCGCCTTCGACCATCGCGGCCAGCGCCGCCTCAGGCGCCGGGTAAAGACCGCGCGTGGTCTTCTTCAGCATCGCGGGCGCCACGGTGAGCGCGGCTGCGATCTTGGGGTTGCTCGGTGTACCACCGGGCATTTTGTAGGCCTTGTCGTCCCAGGGCTGGATGGACTGGGGGTGGGCGGCGACCCAGGCCAGTGCTTTGGCCCGCAGCTCGCTCGCATCGGCCACCAGTTCGTGCACCAGACCCAGTTCCAGCGCCTGCCTGGGGTTGAACAGCTTGCTTTCCAGAATAAAGGGCTGCGCGCCCATGAGGCCGAGCAGTCGGGTCATTTTGGTGATGCCCGTGGCACCCGGGATCAGTCCCAGGGTGATCTCGGGCAGGCCGAGTTGAATCTTGGGGTTGTCCACTGCGATGCGGTGGTGGCCCACCAGCGCCACTTCCCAGCCCCCGCCCAGGGCCGAGCCGTTGATGCAACTCACCACCGGAACACCGAGAGTTTCCAGCGTGCGGAAGTTCCGCTTCATTTGCTCGATCTCGTTGAACAACGTGACCGTGTCCACCGCCCTGTGGCGCATCAGGCCCTTGAGATCGGCGCCGGCAAAAAACGTGGTCGCCTTGGCCGAAGCGAGCACAACGCCTTTGATTTGCGCTTTGTCCTTCAACACCTGGGAAGTGGCCTCAGTGAGATCGGTCTGCCACTGGGCACACATGGTGTTGACCTGCGAGTCCGGTTCGTCAAAGGTGAGCGTGGCGATGCCGTCGGCGAGTTCGTAGCGGATGGTTTTCATGATGGGTCAATCCTCAATGCGTGTCTGGAACAGAGCGGTGTCCGGAGCAAGATTTCTTTACCAAGGACCCCGTGGAACCGGCTATGCCAGTCCACCAGGGTCGCCCCCTCGCAGGGGGTGACGCGCGAAGCGCGGCGCGGGGGTGCGCGTTATACGCGCTCAATAATCGTGGCTATTCCCATGCCGCCGCCGACACACAGGGTTGCAAGACCGTAGCGTTTGCCCGTGCGGTGCAGTTCATCGATCAGCGTGCCGAGAATCATCGCCCCGGTGGCACCCAATGGATGGCCCATGGCAATGGCGCCGCCGTTGACGTTCACCTTCTCGTGCGGCACGCCCATTGCCTGCATGAACTTCATCGGCACGGTGGCAAACGCTTCGTTCACTTCGAACAAGTCGATCTGGTCGATGGTGAGCCCGGCTTTGGCCAGCGCCTTGCGGGCGGCAGGCATGGGGCCGGTGAGCATGATGGTCGGGTCATCGCCGGAGAGTGCCACCGACACAATGTGTGCCCGGGCCTTCAGGCCGTGGGCTTTGCCGGCGGCCTCAGAGCCGATCAACACCGCCGCTGCGCCGTCGACAATGCCCGAGGAGTTGCCGGCGTGGTGCACGTGGTAAATGCGTTCCACCTGAGGGTAGCGCTGCAAGGCCACGGCGTCGAAGCCCATGGCGCCAAGCTGTTCAAAAGCGGGTTTGAGGCCGGCCAGGCCTTCCAGGGTGGTGTTGGGTTTGATGAACTCGTCTTCACCCAGGATGGTTTGGCCCAAGAAGTCTTTCACGGGAACGATGGATCCGGCAAAGCGGCCCTCGGCACGCGCTTTTGTGGCGCGTTTTTGCGATTCGAGTGCAAAAGCATCGACATCGGCGCGGCTGAAGCCCGCCATGGTTGCGATCAGATCGGCGCCCACTCCTTGCGGCACGAACAGCGTTTCGCTGTTGGTTTCAGGGTCTTGCGCCCAGGCCCCGCCATCGGAACCAATCGGTACGCGGCTCATGCACTCCACGCCGCCGGCGACCACCAGGTCTTCCCAGCCGCTCTTGATTTTCATCGCGGCCATGTTCACGGCTTCCAGCCCCGAGGCGCAAAAGCGGTTGAGCTGCACGCCCGAGCAGCGCCAGTCCCAGCCGGCCTTGAGCGCCGCCACCTTGGGCAGCACCGAGCCTTGTTCACCAATGGGCGACACGACGCCCATGACGATGTCGTCCACCGCCGCCGTATCAAAACCATTGCGCGCTTGCAGATCGCGCAAGAGGCCCGCGAGCAAGTTGACCGGTTTGACTTCATGCAGGCTGCCGTCTTTCTTGCCTTTGCCACGCGGAGTGCGGATGGCGTCGTAAACAAATGCTTCTGACATGGGAGTCTCCTTAGGGGCGTGACGCAGGGATCGGATCAGTATAGACTTTTACCAAGCAAACGCTTTGTATAAATCCTGTTGACCCAGTCAAGAAAGTGACAGCCCCATGATTGAAAGAACCCTCTTCAACGCCGACCACGAAGCCTTTCGCGACAGCTTTCGCCGTTTCATGGACAACGAAATCGCGCCCCACCACGAAGCCTGGGAAGAGCAGGGTTATGTCAATCGCGAGGTGTGGCGCAAGGCCGGTCAAAACGGTTTTCTCTGCATGACCATGCCGGAAGCCTATGGCGGTTCCGGGGCGGACAAGCTCTATTCCGTGATTCAGATGGAGGAGCTTGCGCGTGGCGGCTTCAGCGGCATCGGTTACGGGCTGCACAACGAAATCGTGGCGCCTTACATCCTTCACTACGGCACCGAAGCGCAGAAGGCGAAGTATTTGCCGCTGTTCGCCACAGGCGAGATGGTGGGCGCCATCGCCATGAGCGAACCCGCGGCGGGCAGCGACTTGCAAGGGGTAAAGACGACCGCGCTGAAGCAAGCCGACGGCAGCTATTTGCTCAACGGCAGCAAAACCTTCATCACCAACGGCTGGCACGCCGATCTGGTGATTGTGGTCGCGAAAACCAACCCGGCGGCTGGGGGCAAGGGCACCAGCTTGTTTTTGCTCGAAGCGGGCACCCCCGGCTTCGAAAAAGGCAAGCGCCTGAAAAAGCTGGGTTTGAAAGCGCAAGACACCAGTGAGCTGTTCTTCGACAACGTGAAGCTGGCGCCCGAGCAGTTGCTCGGCGGCGAAGCGCAAGAGAACCGCGGCTTCATCTGCCTGATGGAGCAGCTGCCTTGGGAGCGCCTGCAGATCGCCATTGGCGCGGTGTCGGCCGCGCAAGCAGCGATCGACTGGACGGTGGACTACGTGAAGGAGCGCAAGGTGTTTGGCACCACCGTGGGTGCGATGCAAAACACGCGCTACAAGCTGGCCGAGATGCAAACCGAAGTACAGGTGGCCCGGGTGTTTGTCGACAAGTGTTGCGAGTTGATCGTGAAGGACCAGCTCGACACCGCCACAGCCAGCATGGCCAAGTACTGGTGCAGCGATCTGCAATGCAAGGTGATGGACGAATGTGTGCAGCTTTTTGGGGGCTACGGCTATATGTGGGAATACCCGATCACCCGGGCTTATGCCGATGCGCGCGTGCAGCGCATTTATGGCGGAACAAACGAAATCATGAAAGAAGTGATCTCGCGCAGCATGGGGTTGGGAGGCCGTTAAGGCCCATCTTTCAGGTTCGCAGTGATGCACCTTCTTGCTTTTTCGAACACATGGGCATTGTTTTTCCTGTAAAAAGCGGGTTTGCTGCGGCGACTGCCGCTTTGAACCACCCTCAAAAGAGAAGGACGAAACACATGCGCATTTCCCATTGGACCCAAGTCAGCTGTTTGGCTGTTGCCGCATTGGCCCTGACCGCCTGCGGCGGTGGCAAAGACGATCCTGTGGTGGCCGATACCTCTGTCGACGCCGTCGCCAAATATGTGGGCTCCTGGGAGAGTGAGTGTTATTCCGACTCGGGCGCTTCTGCCGAGATTCGTGCCGACCTCACCAAGGCGGCCGCAGACACGCTCGGCGGCAAGGTGGTGATCTATTACTACATTGGCAGTTCTTGCTCAGGCCCGGTCGTCAAGGATGACAAAGTCTTGAGCAACGTATCGCTCAAACTCGCCGGCAACAAGGCTGTCGGTGGCGTGCAGGCCGACAAGTTCTCGGGTGGCTCCGATCAGGGCAGCAAGCAGGTGCTGCTGTATGTCAACGGCGACACCTTGCAAATCGGTGATCCGGATTCCACAGAAGACGCAGAGGGTTATCCCACCAGCTTCTTTGAATACGCCATGAAGCGCATCTGAATTTCCCAGGTCGCGGAAAAAGAGCGTTCGCTGCCAGTGCAGCGAACGCTCTTTTTCTTGGCGGGCAGGGCTTATTGCGGCAGGAAGCCTTCAACCGACAGATAGCGTTCACCTGTGTCGTAATTGAACCCGAGCACCACCGCGTCAGGAGCCAGATCGGGCAGTTTTTGGGCGATGGCGGCCAGCGTGGCGCCAGAAGATATACCCACCAGAATGCCCTCTTCGCGGGCGCAGCGCCGCGCCATCTCGCGGGCCGGTTCAGCGTCCACCTGGATCACCCCATCAAGCAGATTGGTGTTGAGGTTGCCCGGAATGAAGCCGGCACCGATGCCTTGAATGGGGTGGGGCGCGGGTGCACCGCCAGAGATCACGGGCGACGCCACAGGCTCCACGGCATACACCTTCAGCTTGGGCCATTTCGCCTTCAGCAATTGGGCGCAGCCACTCAAATGTCCGCCTGTGCCGACACCGGTGATCAGCGCATCGATGCCATCCGGAAAGTCGGCAAGAATCTCTTCAGCAGTGGTCTGGACGTGCACCGCCGTGTTGGCCGGGTTGTTGAACTGTTGAGGCATCCAGGCGCCGGGCGTTGACGCCACGATTTCTTCAGCGCGGGCAATGGCGCCCTTCATGCCCTTTTCCTTGGGTGTCAGATCAAAGCTGGCTCCGTAGGCCAGCATCAGCCTGCGGCGCTCAACCGACATGCTGTCGGGCATCACCAGAATCAGCTGGTATCCCTTGACCGCTGCCACCATGGCCAGACCCACGCCGGTGTTGCCCGAAGTGGGCTCAACGATGGTTCCACCGGGTTTCAAAGCGCCAGACTTCTCGGCATCTTCCACCATCGCCAGCGCGATGCGGTCTTTGATCGATCCACCTGGGTTGCTGCGCTCTGATTTGACCCAAACCTGTTGCGAGGCTCCGGCAAAGAGGCGGTTGAGCCGGATGTGGGGCGTCTGGCCAATTGTTTCGAGGATGTTGTTTGCTTTCATATGGAGCTCCTGGTGGTTTTCTTGCCAATTGCGCAGTATCGCGCGTTCGTCTTTTCCTCATGGGTCACCGGGTTTGACCTTGGTCAAAACCCTGGCGCCGGCATGTGCCTATGGTGAGGGTTGTGAGCAAGCGGTTTCCCATTCATCCAGCCAATCCCCACCGTGTGTGTTGGGGTTGTGACAAGTATTGCGCAGCCGATGACATGGCCTGTGGCAACGGCGCCGACCGCACCCAGCACCCGGAAGAGCTTTTTGGCCCCGACTGGCACACCTGGGGCCTTGATGCCGTCACGCCAGCCGAGCCCTGCGCAGCCACGCCTGACCCGGCCTACTCAAAACCCGAAACCTGATCACATCGCTGCTTGCAGCATGGCGCGGTATTCATCTGGCGTGGCGATACGCGGGTTGGTTTTATGGCAATGGTCTGCCATCGCTCCCTCGATCACCTTGTCGAACACATCGGGCGTGACCCCCATGGCCGCCAGGCCGGTCGGCAAGCCAAGGCGGGCGTTCATGGCCGTGATTGCGCCAGGAACTTCGGCACCGCTGTTCAAACCCATGGCATGGGCCATGCGATCGAGGCGCCGTTCTTTTTTCATGGACTCGGCCTCGGCGTTGAACCGGATCACGGCGGGCAAAAACATGGCGTTCAGCGTGCCGTGGTGCAGGCGCGGGTTCACGCCGCCCAGGCTGTGGCTGAGCGAATGCACACAGCCCAGCCCCTTCTGAAAGGCCATGGCGCCCTGCATGCTGGCGCTCATCATGTTGAGGCGGGCTTCTCGGTCGCTGCCGTCGTTGGTGGCCCGTTCGATGTGCGCCCAGCCGCGCGTGAGGCCATCGAGAGCGATGCCATCGGCTGGTGGATTGAACGGGGGCGCCATGAATGTTTCCATGCAATGCGCGATGGCGTCCATGCCGGTGGCGGCGGTGAGCATGGGAGGCAATCCGAGCGTGAGTTCCGGGTCGAGGATGGCCGTCTTGGGCACCAGGTGCCAGCTGTGAAAACCGAGCTTGCGACCATCGTCCACGATCACGATGGCGCCGCGAGCAACTTCGCTGCCCGTGCCTGCGGTGGTGGGCACGGCAATCAGCGGGGGAACTCCATCGGTGATTCGGGGTGATCCACCTTCGATGGTGGCGTAGGTTTTGAGCGGTCCTTCGTGGGTACAGGCAATGGCTGCGCCTTTGGCGCAATCGATGGCACTGCCGCCGCCCAGGGCGATCAGGCCATCGCATTGCTGGTCTTTGTAGACCGCAACGGCGCCGCGTACGGCGGCCTCTGTGGGGTTGGACGGCGTATCGGCGAATACCGCCGGCTTCAGGTCGGGCAGGGCGGCCTCCACTTTTGCCAGCAAACCGGCGGCTTTGACGCCGGCATCGGTCACGATCAATGGGCGCTGAATGCCCACGCGTTTGCACTCTGCCTGCAATTGCGCCAGCGCGCCGAACTCGATCAGGATGTTGGTGATATACAGAATTTGGGCCATGGGTCTTGTCTTTCGATTTGATGTTTGGGCAAAGCAAACTATATAGGTCCCGTCGCCTCCGGAGCCAGTCTGAAGTGTCCCGATCGGGATTTGCCTTTCGGTGCCAGCCGCTACACTGACCAACTTCCCTGCGGCCCTGGCGTTTGGGTCATTCGGGGCGGTGCATGCGTTTCACCGCATCCGTCCTGGTCACCCCGTCAAAACCGCCCCCATTTTTGAATGAATACGCGTTGATTGCCAAAGCCCTGCATTGGATTTACCGTCTCGCCCCCGGCCTGTATGCGCTGCGGCACTACCGGCGAGGCGATCTGCGGTACGACCTGGTGGCCGGGCTTTCGGTGGTTTCTGTGGCGGTTCCGGTCGGCATTGCCTACGCCGAGCTGGCTGGCTTTCCTCCGGCTTCCGGTCTCTATGCCTCGATGATGGCCATGCTGGCCTATGCGATGTTCGGTTCATCGCGGCAGCTCATCGCCGGGCCGGATGCCGCCACCTGCGCCATGCTGGCCACGGCGCTGAGCCCGTTGGCCGTGATCGGGTCGCCCGAGTACCTGTCGTGGTCAATTGCACTCACCTTTCTGGTGGGCCTGATGTGCCTGGGCGCCAGCCGCCTGCGGTTGGGCGTGCTGGCCGATTTTTTGTCCAAGCCCATTCTGATCGGATTCCTCAACGGCATCGCACTGTCGATCGTGCTTGGTCAGTTGGGCAAGCTCCTCGGGTTTCCGGTGCTGTCCACGGGGATCGTGGATCGGTTCGTTGAAATTGCCGACAAGCTGGCGCAGACCCATTTGCCGACCCTCGGCATGGGTGTGCTGGCGTTTGCACTTTTGTTTGCGATGCGGCATCGACTTCCCAGGCTGCCCGCCGCGCTTTTGGTCATGGTGCTGCTGGGCGCGCTGGTGGCGCTATTCGACCTGGACCGCCAAGGCGTCGCCGTCATCGGCGCAGTGCCCGCCGGATTGCCCAACCTGGCCGTGCCCCAGATCAGCCGTGAGGCGATACAGACCCTGTTCAGCGCGGCGGCCGGTATCGCCTTGGTCAGTTTTTCCAGCGCCATGCTCACTGCGCGCAGTTTCGCCACCAAGAACGGCTACGAGATCGATCCCGATCGCGATTTCGCTGCGCTCGGAGCGGCCAATATCGCCTCGTCCATGCTGGGCGGATTCGCCATCAGCGGCGCCGATTCGCGTACCGCCGTCAACGACGCCATGGGTGGCCGCACACAGATGGTGAGTGTGATTGCGGCGATCGGCATTGCGCTGGCGCTGATCCTGCTCACAGAGCCGATGCGCTACGTGCCGATTGCCGCACTCGGTGCGGTGCTGGTGTACACCGGGATTTTCCTGTTTGATCTGCGCTCGCTGCGTGCGCTGTGGGCACTGGACCGCAACGAATTCTGGCTCGCCCAGGTGGTGCTGATTGGTGTGGTGGTGAGCGGCATGATCCAGGCCATTTTGTTGGCCGTGGCGATTTCCCTGGTGCGCTTCTTGCAGCTCACTGCGAGGCCGGCGGTGGACGTGCTCGGCGAGGTCAAGGGCTTGGCGGGTCTGCATGCCACCACCCACCATGAAAGTGTGCGAACCCGCGAAGGCATCACCATGCTGCGCTTCAACGCACCGCTGGTGTTCTTCAATGCCCCTTACTTCCGCCAGCGCATGATGGCCATCGCGGAAGAGGGCGGTGAAGGCCTGCGTTGGATCGTGCTGGACTTGCTGCCGGTGAGCCGCATCGATGTCACGGGGTTTTACGCGATCAAGGAAGTCAGCGAGGCACTCGCCAAACGCGGCATCATGCTCAAGTTCGCCGGGCGCACCACCGAGCTGAGCAGTTACCTTGCCGGGCGCGGGGTCAACTTTGGCCCGGTGCGTGAATCGACCTACCCCACCTTGCGGGCGGCCCTCAAGGCCTTTCGCCAGGCGTCTTCAAACACATCACAACAGGCTGATACCGGCTTGCCGAACGATCCTTCCAACCCGTCCTGAAATCACCCCAAGCCCCTTCCCAGGTGGCGCGATTCGAACGTTGAAAACCCCGTTTCGGGTACCCGTTCCTTCATGCGACCCCGCTCAGCGCCATGTCCAAACACCCCAACCCCCGTTCCCTGCTCACCCCTGCCATGCGTGGCCTGCTCGACCGGATCGCGCGGGCTGGCCATCCACCCATGCACATGCTCTCTCCTGCGCAAGCGAAACAGGCCTATGCGGCAGGGGCGGGGGTGCTGGACATACCGGCCCATAAGCTGGCGCGGGTGGAAGATCTGGAGCTGCCTGCGCGTGACGGGTTTCAGATACCGGCTCGCCTTTATGCACCGGCCAGCGATACGCCGCTGCCCACCTTGCTGTACTTTCACGGAGGAGGCTTCACCGTGGGCAGCGTGGCCACCCATGAGCCGTTGTGTCGCCACCTGGCCCATCTGGCCCAATGTGCCGTCGTGTCGGTGGACTACCGGCTTGCGCCCGAATGGAAGTTCCCGGCCGCCGTTGAAGACGCCTGGGACAGCTTGACCTGGCTGCGCGACAACGCGGCAGGGCTGAGGCTCGATGACCGGCGCATTGCGGTGGGTGGCGACAGCGCCGGCGGCACGCTGGCCTCGGTCACAGCAATTGCCGCACGGGACGCCGGCTGGCCACTGGCACTTCAATTGCTGTTCTACCCCGGAACCTCAGGGCACCAGGACACGCCAACGCACAAGACTTTTGCCCACGGCTTCATGCTGGAAAAGGCCCATGTCGACTATTTCTTCGGCCACTATCTGCGCGATGCCGTCGACCGGGACGATTGGCGTTTTGCACCACTGGACGGCGTGGACGACACAGGGCATGTGCGAGACCTTGAGGGCGTCGCGCCCGCCTGGGTTGGGCTGGCGGAATGCGATCCGCTGATCGATGAGGGTGTGGCCTACGCCGATCGCCTGCGACTGGCCGGGGTGGCCGTCGACCTGGAGATTTACCACGGCGTGGTGCACGGCTTCATTCAGTTTGGCCGAGCGATTCCACAAGCGATGGCTTGCCATATCGATGCGGCGCGGGCCCTGCGCCAGGCGTTTGCCTGAGGAGCTCCTCAAAAGGCGGGGTTCATGGCGCTGAGGACAGCTATTCGGTCAACACCACGCCGGTGCTTCGCCCATGCCCCGTGCGGCGGTCAAAGTCGAGACCCTGCTGCCGGGCCTCGTGCAGCAAACGCTGTCCCAGGTTGTTGGCCGCCATTTCAAGCGCCCCGCAGTTGGGCATGGTGGGCAGTTGCCAAATGCGGTCATCGATGGCCCTTGCGGTTTCTCTCGCAATGTCCACATGGCCCATTTCGTGTTCGCGCAGGGCGTTGACAAACCGCGGGAATGCTGCGGCTGCACGGGAATCGTCGGGTGCCTTTTGCGGCAATGTGATGGTGGCTTTGAGGTGGGTGCGGATGCGTTCCAGCGTACAACGGCCATCGTTGCCCCTGCGCCAGCGAAGGTCCCAGGTGATGTGCCAGGCGGTGTGACCGAGGAAAGGCCTGCCGGCTATCCGAACGGGCGTGGCGCGCACCAGGCTCTCAAACAGCGGCACGCCCGGCTCATTGGCTCCCGCGTAGTAGCGGTAACTCAATGCCTCCGAGATTTCGGCCTGGGCGAGGGTCGCAGCGAAGGCCAGCCAAACGCCTATGAGCGCCTGGCTGACCGAGCAGACAATGCGGGTGGGTTGCATGCCCCGATTGTCAGACAAGCCCGCGACCACCGGCTGCTCGCTTCCCCACTATGCTCATGATTTGCTATCTGCCACAGGAGACACCATGACGCTCAAACGCAGCGACTTCCGCTTTTTCCACCGCCTGCGCGTTCGCTGGGCCGAGGTGGACATGCAAAAGATCGTGTTCAACGCCCACTATCTGATGTATTTCGACACCGCTATCGCCGACTACTGGCGTGCATTGGCCTTGCCATACCAAGATGCCATGGACAGCCTCGAAGGCGATCTCTACGTGGTGAAAGCGACAGTGGAGTTTCATGCGTCGGCCCGGGTCGATGATCAGGTTGAGGTCGCCATGAAGTGCAGCCGCATTGGCACTTCGTCGATGGTGTTCACGGGTGCCATTTTCCGGGGCGAAGAACACCTGATCTCGGGTGAAATCGTCTATGTCTTTGCCGACCCTGCAACTCAGAAATCCCGGCCGGTGCCCGATGTCTTGCGCAAAACGCTGCTGGCCTATGAAGCGGGTGAAGGGGTGGTGAGCGTCAAGGTGGGTGACTGGGCGACTTTGGGCGCAGACGCGCAAACGATCCGCAGCGCGGTTTTCGTGGAAGAGCAGCAGATTCCCAAGGAACTGGAGTGGGACGCAGCCGATGCCGATGCCGTTCACGCCGTGGCCTACAACCGAATGGGTCTGGCCGTGGCTACGGGGCGCTTGTTGCCGGGCGCGTTGCCCGGCCAGGCCAAGATCGGACGCATGGCAGTGAACCGGGTTCTGCGGGGGGGCCAGTTGGGGCGTCGGGTGCTCGACGCCTTGCTCGATGCCGCGCGTGCTCGCGGCGATCAGCGCGTGGTGCTGCATGCCCAGCGCACCGCTGAGGGGTTTTATGACCGCTTGGGTTTTGTGCGAGAGGGCGTGCCGTATGAAGAGGCGGGCATTCCCCACATCACCATGGGGTTGAAGCTGGGCTAAGGATGGTTACCAGCTAAGCCTCTCGGTACGCCGCTGGTCCTCGCGCCAGACGGCCCGATCTTCGGGCGCGTTTCCGTGGGTCCATTCATCCAGAGACAGTTGCCAGCCAAGCCCCGAAGCGGCCTGATCGGGTTGCTGTAAAACCCGCACCAGCAGGCTGCTGCGTGTACCGTAGCCCCGCTCGGGAATGTTCACGAAGGGGCTGGACAAACTCCGCTCCCAGTCCTGCGGCACGCCTGTCGCCGGTAGTTGGCCACCGTCGACCAACTGGCTGTTTCCCAGAGCCTGCAACAGCTGGGCCTGATTGCGTTCGTTGAACGGGCTGGGCATGGCGGCTGCCAGCGCGTCCTTTAAATGCAGGGCCTTTGGCCACCCTGTGTCGAGGGTGGCATTCGACAAGCCATAGAGACCTGAAGGCAGCTGCCGGCTGAACAGGTCGGGTGGCGCCTCGCCATGAGGATCGGCCGGGTTGCGGTTCGAGACCCAGCCCCAGAACCCAAGCCGGGCATCACCCACCACCAGATTGAAACCACCGTAATCGGCGGGGGAGATGCTGTCGAGCAACTGCTCCCAGCTCAGGTCGCCGGCCAGCCAGCGGCTCGCCAATTCGCCCCGGCTGCGGGCCGCAGGGCCCATTTGCGCAGAGCGCACGTTGGTCAGCATGGCCAGGCGCCCCTGCGTGTTCAAGCCGAGCCAGGTGCCGCCGTCTCGCAGATCGCGCCCGCCAACCACTTCCACGCCATTGGGCAGTGCCCACCGGTGCAAGGGCGCAGTGGGGCGTTCGAAGAACTCATCGCGGTTGCCGGCAATCAGCAGCGGCACCCCGGCTTCGACGTCAATGGCGAAGGCAATCAGGCACATGGCGTCGGTCAATCAGTCGGTACGGTGGAAGCCGGAACCCGTTCAAATGTCGGCCAGCAACGGGTAGGGCAGCGGCAAGGGGGTCAGTTGGGGCCCCTGGGCAAAACCGGCGTGCAGCTCACCGCCCATCGCCGCGCTGACCTGCATGGACACCACTGCGTTCCAGCCACCCGTGGGAGAGGGCGCAGCGGCCGCCACCGAACCACAGGGTTGCTCGGCATCACTGGCGTGGAACACCTCCTGGCCCACGGTCAGCGGTTCGTCGCTGGCCACGATATATGCGCGGCGTTTGAGCGTGCCACGAAACTGGCTGCGGGCGACAATCTCCTGGCCGGGGTAGCAGCCTTTCTTGAAGTTCACGCCGTCGACCGATTCGTGGTTCAGCATTTGCGGCACAAAAAACTCAAAGATCGGCTGAGTGATACCCACCACGCCGCTCATGACCTCCAGCCACAGCCAGTCGTTCATCGGCAAAACCGGCTCTTCTGGAGGCGCGGCCCCGATGGGGGCCACGCGCAGCGCACGCTCCACACCTTGAGCCGGGTAGAGGCGCACCCAGTCACTCCCGTCGGCCTCATGCAGCAGGCTCCAGGGCGCAGCAGGGAGCTTGTCTGCAACAGCCGAACCCACCAGGCCCCAAACGGCACAGTCATCGCTCGCATCGCTCAGTCTGGCCTTGGCGCGCATCACGAACATGCTCAAACGCTTGAGCGTGCTCGGCAGCAAATCGCGTGAGCAGACCAGCAATATCTCGCCATCCGGGCGTTTGAACCCCACAAAACTGGCTTGCATGCGGCCTTTGGGTGAGCAAAATGAAGCCAGGCGGGCATGTTGCGTATCGAGCAAGACAAAATCGTGGGTGAGTTGACCGTGCAAGAACTGTGCGGCGTCTTCGCCGACCACCCGGATCACGCCCAAATGCGCACAGCGAACCGCGCCATGGTGCTCGGGCTGGATCGGGGATGGGGTGTTGGTTGTAGGCATGTTGAGCTTCAGGTGACGGGCTGATCTGTTGACAGGTGGGAAAAGATGACAGAGATCAACGGGTTGAACGGCGCGTGGTGGCGTCATATTTAACGGCTCGATTATCATGCTCAGCCTGGCTCGATGGCGCCAGGCTCTCACGTAACCCTCCTCACATCCACCGTATGGCCCACCGTTGAAACGCCTGTTTTTTCTCCTGATCGTATTGCCTGCCATGGCTTTGGTTGCCCTGGCGGCTTTTGGCTGGTGGTGGGTGCAGCAGCCCTTGAAGGGGCCTGCGGGCGTTCAAATCGAGGCGCCGCTGGAACTGGCTGTGCCCTCCGGCAGTTCTTCGCGTGCCGTGGCCCGCGCTGTGGCCGATGCGGGTGTGGCGGTTTCGCCAATGGCTTTGTACGCCTGGTTCCGTGTTTCCGGCCGGGGCACCGAGATCAAAGCGGGCTTCTACGAAATACAGCCAGGAGCCACGCCTGCCAGCTTGCTCGACAAGCTGGTGCGTGGTGAGCAGGCCCTGCGCAGTGTGACCTTGCTTGAGGGGTGGAACAGCCGCGAGACCTTTGCGGCGATTCGCGCCAGCAAAGACCTGACGCAAGACCTTGAAGGCTTGAGCCCAGAGGCCATCATGGCGTTGATTGGCCTGCCTGGGCGCCATCCGGAAGGCCAGTTCTTTCCTGACACCTACCGCGTGGTGCGCAACGCACCAGCCTCCAGCGTTTTGAAACAGGCCGCGCAAGCCATGCAACAGCGCCTGGCCGAGGCCTGGGCGCAAAAGAGCCCTCGCTCGGTGCTGAAATCGCCTGAAGATGCGCTGGTCCTGGCCAGCATCATCGAGAAAGAAACCGGTGCCGAGGTTGACCGGGCCATGATTGGCGGGGTATTCAACAACCGTTTGCGCATCGGCATGCGGCTGCAAACCGACCCCACCGTCATTTACGGACTGGGCGAACGCTTCGACGGTGATCTGCGCCGCATCGACCTGCAGACAGATACCCCCTACAACAGCTACACCCGAGCAGGTCTGCCGCCCACGCCCATCTCGATGCCCGGGTGGAATTCGTTGCTGGCCGCGGTGCAACCGGCCGAGACGCAGGCCCTGTACTTCGTGGCCCGTGGCGATGGCAGCAGCCATTTCAGTGGCTCGCTCGGTGAACACAACTCTGCGGTGCGCCGCTACATCCTGAATCGCTGAAGCCCATGCGCCCGACCCCTGCGGCCAACCCTGGCCTGTTTGTATCTTTCGAAGGCATTGACGGTGCGGGCAAATCAACCCACATCGCCGGCCTCGCCGACGCCTTCAAGGCGCAGGGCAGGGCTGTGACGCTGACCCGCGAACCCGGTGGCACGCCATTGGCCGAGAAGCTGCGCGGCATCGTGTTGAACGACGCGATGGACCCGCTGACCGAATCATTGCTCGTCTTCGCCGCCCGGCGCGACCACCTGTTGACCGTCATCGAGCCCGCTCTGGCACGCGGCGATGTGGTGCTGTGTGACCGTTTTACCGACGCCACCTTCGCCTACCAGGGTGGTGGCAGGGGGTTTGATCTGGCGGTTCTGAAGACCCTGGAGCAATGGGTGCAGACCACGCCTGCGCTGCAAGGCAATGGCCTGCGCCAGCCCGATCTCACGGTGTGGTTCGACATCACCCCCGAAGTGGCCGCAGCCCGCCTGGCCGACGCCCGCACCCCCGATCGTTTTGAAGCCCAGCCGGTGGCTTTTTTCCGAGCCGTGGTCGAAGGATACGCAGCTCGGGAGAAGGCCCAGCCTGAGCGGTTCGCGCGCCTCAACGCCGAACAGCCGCGCGAGGCAGTCTGGAGTGATCTGCTGGCCCATGTTGTACAGCGCGGCTGGCTGAGGGTTCACTGAAGCCATGAGCAAACCCGACACACTGGCTCCCTGGTTGCAAACCCAGCTGGCCCATTTGCTGCAACAGCGCGGCCACGCCTGGCACCTGGAAGGGCCCTCGGGTCTGGGTCAATACGAACTGGGTCTGGCCCTGGTGCAAGCCTGGCTGTGCGAGGCGCCGAGCCCGGCAGGCGCCTGTGGTGAATGCCGCAGTTGTCATCTGGTGGATACCCATGCCCATCCCGATTTATCGGTTTTGATGCCCGAAACCGTGGCGCTTGAGCTGGGGTGGCCGCTGTCTGAAAAAGCACAAAAAGAGGTTGACGACAAGAGCCGCAAACCGAGCAAGGAGATTCGGGTTGATGCCATGCGGGAAACCGTTGGCTTTGCCCAGCGCACCAGCGCGAGGGGTCGAGGCATGGCCGTGCTGGTGTACCCGGCAGAGCGCATGAACACGGAAACCGCCAACACCCTGCTCAAGACACTGGAGGAGCCCGCGGGCGACACCCGTCTGGTTCTGGCCTGCGAAGCCACCCATCAACTCCTGCCCACGGTGCGCAGCCGCTGCCAGTCCCACGCCATGGTCTGGCCGGCTGAGGCCGATGCGCTGACCTGGATCAAGAGCGAACTGGGTGCCAAATCGCCAGCCGATAGTGCGTTGATCACCTGTTTGCGTGCCGTGGGTGGCCGGCCCGAACAAGCCTTGGCCTGGCTGCGATCGGGGTGGGACCCCAAACAATGGGACAGTCTTCCCGCCGCCATGGCCAAAGGTGACTGGAGCCTGCTCGCCAAGTGGGCGCCCCATCAACAACTCGACGTGATGCAAAAACTCTGTCACGACCTCATGGCCACGGCATCCAGCGCTTCGCCACGGTTCTTTGCCGCCAGCAGCTTGCCGCCGGTGGCGCCAAGGTGGGGTGTGCTCGCCCGCTGGTCGCGTGATTTGATGCAGGCTGCGCGGTCTGTGGAACACCCTTATTCAGCCGGGTTGATGCAAGAAGCCTGGGCTGCAAGAACACGCGAAGTGCTTGCCCCGGAAAAACGGCCTAACTAAACAGGCGGTTTGCCGCTAAACTTGAGTCTCATGAGCACCAACCCCGCCGCTGCGAGCCCTTCGGCCCGCCCCAGTGTTATCCAGCTGTCCATCAAGGAAAAAGCCGCCCTGTACGCGGCTTACATTCCCTTGTTTGCCGATGGCGGAATCTTCATTCCCTCTTCGCGTGACTACCGGTTGGGTGACGATGTCTACGTCCTGCTCAGCCTGCCCGATGACCCGCAGCGCTACCCTGTGGCTGGCAAAGTGGCATGGGTCACGCCACCCAAAGCCTCTGCAGGGCGGACCCAAGGCGTGGGGATTCGCTTTCCTGCAGACGACAAATCCCGCCAGCTCAAACTCAAAATCGAGGAATTGCTCGGTTCTGCGCTGGGTTCCGATCGCGCAACCCAGACGATCTGAGGCTGCGCTTTTCAGGCAGCTTCTGGCGGGTACCAAACAGCAGGCTAACGGCCTGTTCGATTCATGTTCACCGACTCCCATTGCCATCTGAGTTTCCCTGAGCTGCGCGCGCAGCTGCCGTCCATTCTTGAGGCCATGTCGGTCGCGCAGGTCACGCGGGCTTTGTGTATTTGCACCACCCTCGAAGAATTCGCTGACGTACACTCACTGGCCACGGGCAATGCCCAGCTCTGGTCCACCGTGGGTGTGCACCCTGACAACGAAGACGTTCAAGAACCTTCGCTGAAAGATCTGGTGGAGCGCGCTGCTTTGCCACGCGTGGTGGGCATTGGCGAAACCGGGCTTGATTACTACCGCCTCAATGGCCGCTCGGTGGCCGACATGGAATGGCAGCGTCAACGCTATCGAACCCACATCGACGCTGGTCGACAGACCGATTTGCCATTGGTGATCCACACCCGTAGCGCTTCCGATGACACGCTGGCCATCCTGCGCGAGCAAGGCGGATTTGGCAGCTCCAGCAGTTCGCCCCTGCCTCGCTCACGCGGGGTATTTCACTGCTTCACGGAAACCGAAGCTGTGGCCCGGGCCGCGCTCGATCTGGATTTCTACATTTCCTTCTCGGGCATTCTGACGTTCAAGAGTGCCAGTGACATTCGCGATGTGGCCCGCTTCGTTCCGCTCGATCGCTTGCTCATCGAAACCGACAGCCCGTACCTCGCGCCTGTTCCCCATCGGGGAAAAACCAACTCACCGGCCTTTGTGCCCCATGTGGCGCGGCAAATTGCCGATATCAAAGGGCTGAGCGTCGAGGCTGTTGCTGAGGCCACGGCGGCCAACGTGGATGTTCTGTTCTCCCGCGTACTGGAGGCTTGACCATGGCATTGAAGGGCATTCGTTCCGGGGTCGTGGCGGGTTTGCTGGCCGCACTTGCTCTGACCTGGCCGTTTTCGGGTTTTGCCGAAACGCGCGAGGAGCTGTTTCGCGCAGCGGCAGTGGACAACGAGGCCTCTGTCGTGACCATGGTCCTGAAGGGCCTGAATGTGGGTGCCAAAGATGAAGCCGGGCAGACCGCTTTGTTGATTGCGGCCCAGGAGGGTTCGCTGAATGTTGCCCGCTTTTTGTTGAAACAACCTTCTGTCAAAGTCGAGGCCCGAAATGACAAAGGCGAGAGCCCTCTGATGATGGCCGCCATCAAGGGCCACCTTGAGCTCGCCCGTGAATTGATCAAATACAAGGCAGAGGTCAACAAGCCGGGCTGGACACCGCTGCACTACGCTTGCGCCAACACCGAGCCCGAGAGCCGCGACATGGTCGCGCTGCTCCTGGAGCACCACGCCTACATCGATGCCGAGTCGCCCAACCGGACCACCCCCCTCATGATGGCCGCCCGTTATGGCCACGCCAATGCCGTCAGGCTTTTGCTGGAAGAGGGCGCTGACCCCGGCTTGCGCAACGAACAGGGACTGACTGCAGTGGATTTCGCACGCAGTGCCGGGCGCAGCGACCAGGCCGACCTGATCGCGTCTTTCGTGCGTGGCAAATCAGGCAGTGGGCGCTGGTAAGGCTTTGTTTTGGCTGCACTGCGTTCAACCGCAATGCGTTTCAAGGTGGTGTTGTGGCACTGAAGAATTCCCAGGATTTTTACTCTGGCTTGTTGTTTTGCATCGTTGGCGGCGCCTTTGCCTGGGGTGCGACCAGCTATGACGTCGGTACGGCGGCCCAGATGGGGCCAGGCTACTTTCCCTTGATGCTCGGTTTGCTGTTGGTGGCCCTGGGCGTGGCCATCACGGTCAAAGCGTTCGGAGGCTTGCATGCGCAAGCTCAAGTGATCGGCCCCTGGGCCTGGCGTCCGCTGTTGTGCATCCTGTTGGCCAACGTGTTGTTCGGCATTTTGCTTGTGGGTCTTCCTTCCGTCGGGTTGCCTGCGATGGGCATGTGGGTGGCGATCATCGTGATGACCGTGGTGGCCAGCATGGCTCGCAAAGGCTTCAGCTTCAAAGAGTCGGTGGTGCAGGGCGTGATTCTGTCGATGGGCAGCTACCTGGTCTTCGTGCTCGGCCTGAACCTGCAGTTCCCCGTGTGGCCAGCTTTCCTTTACGGCTGATCAGAGGTTGCCTGAAATGGATCTGATCAACCACCTTTCCCTTGGTTTTGGCGCCGCGTTCACGCTGCAAAACCTGCTTTACGCCTTGGTCGGCTGCCTGCTGGGCACCTTGATCGGCATCTTGCCCGGCATCGGCCCGCTGGCCACCATTGCCATGCTGCTGCCCGTCACCTACGGGCTCGATCCGCTGGCCGCATTGATCATGTTGGCCGGCATCTATTACGGCGCCCAGTACGGCGGCTCCACCACGGCCATTTTGGTCAATCTGCCCGGAGAGGCGTCGTCGGTGGTCACCGTGATCGACGGCTACCAGATGGCCCGCAAGGGCAGGGCGGGGCCAGCGCTTGCTGCAGCGGGGATTGGTTCGTTCTTTGCCGGGTGCGTGGGCACCCTGATCCTGGCCGCTTTCGCAGAACCGCTGACAGAGTTGGCGATCCAGTTCGGGCCGTCGGAGTATTTCGCCCTGATGGTCGTGGGATTGATCGGTGCGGTGGTGCTCGCATCGGGTTCTTTGTTGAAAGCCCTGGCCATGGTTGTGCTGGGTTTGTTGCTCGGCATGATGGGCACCGACGTGAACTCAGGTGTTGTGCGCTTCAGCTTTGATATTCCCGAATTGACCGATCGCATCAGTTTTCTGGCCATTGCCATGGGTCTGTTTGGTTATGGCGAGATCATCAGCAACCTGTCGCGCCCCGATGACCAGCGGCAAGTCTTTACCAGTGAGGTCAAAGGCCTCATGCCCACTGCGACCGACTTCAGGCGCATGACTCCAGCGATTTTGCGTGGAACGGCGCTGGGTTCGGTTTTGGGTGTTCTACCTGGCGGGGGTGCACTCCTGTCGGCCTTTACGGCCTACACCATTGAAAAAAAGACCAAGCTGCATGAAGGCGAGGTACCTTTTGGAGAAGGCAATATACGTGGCGTGGCGTCGCCCGAGGCGGCCAACAACGCTGGCGCGCAAACCTCGTTCATTCCGTTGCTGACACTGGGGATTCCGCCCAATGCGGTGATGGCGCTGATGGTCGGAGCCATGACCATTCACAACATCCAGCCTGGGCCGCAGGTCATGACCAGCAACCCGGAACTGTTCTGGGGCCTGGTTGCATCGATGTGGATTGGCAATGCCATGCTGCTGGTGCTGAACCTGCCTTTGATTGGCCTATGGGTGAAATTGCTCAAAGTGCCGTATCGGTTGCTGTTTCCAGCCATCGTCTTGTTCTGTGCCGTGGGTGTGTATTCGACCAACAACAACAGCTTTGATATCTGGATGGTTGCGGCCTTTGGTTTCATTGGCTACCTTTTCATCAAACTCGGCTGTGAACCTGCGCCACTGTTGCTTGGTTTGATACTTGGTCCCCTGATGGAGGAAAACCTGCGCCGTGCCTTGCTGATTGCCCGTGGGGACTGGTCCGTGTTCATCACACGGCCCATGTCGGCCACGTTGTTGCTTGTTGCAGCGGGTTTGTTGCTGGTGGTCTTGTTGCCGTCGATCAAGAGCAAGCGTGAAGAGGCTTTTGTTGAAGACTGAAGGCCTTTGGCGGTTACCGGTAATGTTTCGTCCGCAGTTTGTTCATGTTCTACGATGTATATTCTTGTACTACTTTTACGATCTAAAACGTAGAAAGTAGTACGTTTATATCTTATTTCTATAGTCTGTAAGTAGTAGTCCGATCCCGCCTGAACAGGTTTAACCCAGTTCAGAGAGGATCAAATGCTCACACTATCGGTAGTTGCCACCAAAGGCGGCGTTGGCAAAACCACACTATGTGCCAACATCGGTGCATTGCTTGCGGACATGGGCTACCGTGTCTTGCTCATCGACGCTGACATTCAGCCAGCGCTGACACGCCACTTTCAGGTCTCTCACGTTGCCGGACATGGGTTGACCACCATGATCCAGCGTGGCGCACTGGCTGACGACTGCATCAGCCACATTGAGCTTCCTCCCGCTTCATTCAGAGGTGATGCCTCAAAACTCAACGTACGCGGTGGTTTTCTTCATCTCGTTCGTTCAGACACCCAAGCGTGGGATGAAGAGAAGGGCATCTTCACATACGACAGTTCTCTCCAAGACTGGCTGAATAACCGGGTAGACCGTCTTGTGCGAATTCGCCAGGCTATCCGCAACGATTCCGTATCCTCAAAATACGATGTGGTGATCATCGACACCCAGGGTGCGGTGGGCTACCTGCAAGACGCAGCTGTGAACGCAGCAGACATGCTGCTCATCCCGGTAAAACCGGACATCGTCTCAGCCCGCGAATTTGTCGCGGGATCACTCGCATTGATCGATAGGCATGAGCCTGCTGGTGCAATGGGCTATTCGATCCCCGCCATGAAGGCGGTCATCAATCACTACCAAAACACGACCGATAGCCGCAACATTACCCAATTGATCCGTGAGCAGTTCATCGAACTGCGCGGAAAGGTCAACGTGATGGACACGATGGTCCCGGCCATCGCGGCGTTTCCCAAGGCTGCCACCGCTCAAATTCCCGTGCATTGGGTGGATGCGGGCAAAGCTGGCGACATCATGCACCAGCTGATGTGGGAACTCATTCCTTCGCTGGAAGGCAAATTCACCCCCAATCACAAAGGCGATTTGCCCGTGCTACCGCGCCCTGTGTCAAATCACGAGCCGGATGCAGATCTGAATGTGGAGGCGTGACATGGCTGCCCGCAAAACTCCCGAAACGCTAACCGCTGTAGCCCGGGCCGCAACTCTGGCACGCAATGCGGGCGCATTGCCACCCTTGAGCATTGCTCCTAAGCCTTCTGCGCCAACCATGACGCGCACCGAGGCAAGAAACGCGGCTGATCTTGAGAAAGCTAGGGCCAATCTTGGCCAAATGGGGCGTCCATCGCGACCCTTGTCTCCTTCACCCACGCTGGACCCTCGCGCCGACATGGATGACTCGTTCTCAGTGTTGCCCATCGGAGACGTTGAGCCTTACGAACACAACCCCCGCACTGGTCCAAACCCCCGCTACAACGACATTCGCGTAAGCATCATGGCGGATGGGATAACCAACCCAATCACGGTCACGCGGAGACCTGACTCCTACAAATACCACCCCTACGGTGGTGGCAACACCCGTTTGGCCATTGCCAAAGAACTGCATGCCAATGGAGACACCCGCTTTGACACGATCAAGGTGATCGTAAAACGCTGGCCAGGCGACGCCAACGTGATTTCCGCACACCTCGCAGAAAACGAGATGCGTGGTGACATCACCTTTTGGGAAAAGGCCCAAGGCGTATCTTCCTTCAAAAGGGCACACGAACAAGAGCATGGCGTGGTGCTCAGCACCGGTGATCTGGGGCGTGAGCTCAAGTCCCATGGAATCAACTTTGGCGTCAAGGTCATTCAGAACTTTGCCTTCGCCGTCGAAAACCTGTCGCCCATCGGGCCCTGGCTCAAAGCAACCGAGGTCAATGAGCTCATTCGACCAGGCATGGCAGGCGCCATGGCTGTTGCCACATGCTTCGGCCATCGAAGCTTTGGCGACATTTCCACGCCTGTGTTGCTCAAGTACCGCGATGAGATTTTGGCCATCATCACCTACAACAAGCAAGCAGACGAAGAGCAACGCAAGGTCGTAGAGCTCGATGCAACCGAGCTGGTGTCCGATCTACATGAAGCACTTGCTGCGGCCATCGGTGCACCCCCCGAGGTCATCCCGTTGATGATCAGTGCGGTTGAGTCCAACAGCCGTATCACAGCAGAAGAGTTGAAGGCCATCCAGATCCGCAGGACACCTGAGTCAGCGCAGGGTGGTGTGTCCGCGCCCACCGCGCCTCCGCCAAGTTCGTCTCAACGTACGTTGGGCGGCATGCTTGTCGGGGTAGCGCCATCGCCACAGCCTTTGGCTCCTGCTGGGCCCCCAGCGTCCCCGCCAGCACCCACTCCACCAGTCCACGGCTCGGCATCTTCCGCTCACAACCAGGTCCCAGTGAGCGCCGATGCGCGTCAGCGCAACCCGGCCTTGCCCGAGAACGTCTCATCAAGTGATCCCACGGCACACATTCTGAGCCTGGTGCTGGACATCAGCGACGTAGTTGGCCTCTCTGATTGCATCTTGCACGTCAAGGGCATGCCATTCGGCTATTGCATGGACATCCCGGCAGCACCCGACAAGATTGGCCGACAAAGCCTCCCCGAACCTCATGCTCAAGTACGGGCTGCGGCCTGGAAGTTTTTGGCGTCTGTCAGCGGTCAGTTGGACCCAAAGTGGTTTACCCATGTCGGTGCCGATGAGTCGAATTGGACGCGCTCCGCGTTGGCTGGCCCGACAGCCTTTCGGCAGGCCTATGAGGGTGGTCTACGAGGCTTCACCTCCGAAACTGGCGATCCCGCGATGTTGCTGGTCGAGGTCTATCACGTGTTCAATTTGCCCGAGCTGGGCTACCTCACCGTGCAGTTGCTGCGTGCCATGGAGCAACTGCGTCTGGATCACCCCGAACGCTTTGTTGGGACTGTCACATCCGATCCAGATTTCCCGGACTGAGCCGAATTCTTCAACTATGACAGGGGAAAAAAAAGATGTTCAACATCAACAACACCACCATCAAACGCATGATCCTGGAGCACCTCGTTGAACGGGTGGATACCGGTGGCCTTGACGAGATTTTGGCCGCAGGGTTCAGCCCGGAGTTGCTGGACGATCTTCGCAAACGACCTTCGCGAGACTTCTTTTATGCAGCGCAAACAGACGGCTTGACCATCAGGGTTCAGATCGACACCAAGTCGCTAAGAACCTGCCTTTGGACCCGAGACAGGGCACAGCGCGACGAGATGCTCAAGGAGTATTTCATCCGCAACGGTGCCTCCATCCTTTTGATGCGTTCTCTGTTCACCCTATCCAAACACGAGCTGCACCACTATCGCGTTGCACTGGACATTGCACAAAAGACGGCCACAGGTAGGCCACGTCTTCCACCCACCGCCATTCGAGACCGCATTCACGATGCATGGTTTGAGATCTGCAGGTCCTTTCGGGAAGAGCCAGAGCGAGAACGCCTCTGGCGCCTGCACCAAACTTTTTCGGCGTTCTCGATTGCTTCTTTGCATCGATGCACGGATGAGTTTAAAGACCCAGGTGACTGCATAGGCTCGCGTTCCGCCCCTCTAGCCATTTACCAAGACTGAGCAACTGCGCAGCAGTCCAGCCAATTTATAGGAGTGACTTCCATGCCAACAATGAACCTACCCATTTCCCTGGCCAGCTATGTTCGGGAGCGACCGGCGCTGAAAAACCGCCAGCAGCGGCGTGCAAGGGTCGTTCGGCAGGATTTCACTTCCTCAACACCATCCCCAAGCGAGTTGCCGGAACTACCTGTCTTCACCACGGCCACGGCTGTGGATGAAGGTGTAGATACTGCGGTCTTGCAAACAGGCGATTCGAGCCTGACACAAGCGGTCCTGTTGGACTGGATGGGCCAACAGCCCATCGCATTTCATCGCATCTATGTAGACATCAGCGGCAGCGTCACCGCAGCCGTGTGGTTGTCGATGGTGTTGTCACATATGGCCAGCGGCCTGAGTCAGATTGATGCCCAAAGAATTTATCGCTTCACCCTGGGCCGCACCCAGTGCGAGGCCGAAACGGGTCTTACCGACGCCGAACAGCGGAAGGCACATCGACTCTTGGTCAAAGCTGGCATCCTGTTTGTAAGGTATCCAAACAAGAGCGAAGCACATTCCGCCACGACGCATACACCCAGCTTCCAGCTGGACTTGCGCAAGCTCACGGCGTTGCTTCTGACTCGAAGTGAAGGCTTGGCAGACATGCTGCGTGCCTCTGCCACTTTGGCACCCGCCTTGGATGTCCCTGCGCTGGAACGCAATGCCCTTGAGCGTGCCGCACGGCGGCGTGCGTAAGTGACAGGACACTGAGTTGTCACGAACACCATTCCTGCTGCAGGTGCCCGATTCAGACTTCGAGTTTCTTGCATCGGATGAACAATCACACATGGTGCCTCCAGAGAGCCAGCCACCTGATTTAGGCGACATTCGCGCTCACGATGTAGCGTTGAGTCACCTCAATGCGAGAGGGTTTATCCAGTTCCACCCGATGTTGGCGCAATGCCTTGGTGATTTCAAAGCAGCCATTTTTCTGGGACATGCTTTGTACTGGTCCAAACATCTGGCCCAAGTACAACCACACCGCAAAGGTTGGTTCTATATGAGCGCGACCCAATGGACGGTGGCCACGGGTCTGTCTGCACGAGAACAGAGTTCGGTTCGAGAAGCTCTGGTCGAGCGTGGCCTGTTGCTGGAGGCATTGGCTGGCAGACCGGCCGTGATGCACTACAAGGTAGAACTCGAGCGCACAGCTCAACTACTGGGCCTGCCCTCGATGGCATGGGACGACATGGCAAAGTTGTTTCGCTCATCCATCCGTTTCTACAAACCATTGGTCGATATTTGCGGCAACGTGGGCGCCGGCCTCTACTTGTCGTACTTGCTGAATCGTCAGTCCTTTGTCTTGCGTAACCCACCGCAAGGCAACTCCATCGAAATGTTCCCGGGCGAGTTCACATACCGCCCTGAACAAGCCCGCATTGCACTGTGTCTTGGCATCAAGGCACAGCGCAACGCGCGCGCGAAGCTCAAATCCGCAGGTTTTATCCGTGAAGGTCGTTCCTCACAGGAAACGGTGTCCACGCGGGTCAATCTGATGGCCATCGCTTCATGCCTTCAAGCACAGGGCGAGCGCTCCATCCGAAAAAGCGCGCCACGCAAGCATGCCTCCCCTAAGGCCTTGCAAGACATCGCATTGGTCAAGTCAAGCAGAGGCAAAGCGCCACCACATCGGACTGCACCCTTGAAGCGTGCTGGCGGAACAGAGGCAAATCGTCAGCTCAAACTTTTCACCCCGATGGGCCTGATTGCTCAGTGGTCTCCTACTCCCCAGGCGGAGGAGCGGCTTTCACCACAAGACGATGCGGCAAGCTTGGCAGAGAAAAGCGGCGCTGTCTCATCGGCCGCAGGATTGGTGATGTCGTTATTTGCACCAGGCAAATTGGCCACCGTGCATTCAGGAAATTCTGGAGCAAAGTTTTCCACAGATTCCGATACATCCGGTAACCGTGATGCCCTTTTGTCGATGTCAGTTTGCCCTTTTGTTGATCCCAATTTGCCCTTTTGTCGAAACTATATAGAACAAGGTATTTCAAGTTATTTCCAAACTACAACTACAACACAGGCCTCTGTGGATAGCCGTGATTCTGAAAATTCCAGTCGTCGTCGGGTTGGTAACTCAGGCAAGTCGAAAGACCCGGATGCGGAGACAGCCACCGAAAATGGAATCGACGCTGAGCGGTCTGTAGTTCAATCCTCGGCCTTGGTGTCGCATCTGGCCAGGCAGGCCGATGTGGCGCAAGCCAAGTGTCAAGCTCTGATTCCACCCTCTGGACTGGATCCATTGACCCAGGCCAGCGTGTTGAGCACGGTCGCCAAAGCACCCAAAGAACTGCGCCAATCCTTCTTGGACGAGCTGGCTGGCCACCTCTCTATTCCCAGCAAGCTCATTCACAACCCAGCGGGCTGGTTGCATGGGTTGATTCGCAACCATGGCGAGGGCTTTGTGGTCTTGGCTATGGCTCCTCAGATCGCAGCACAGCGTGCCAAGCGCCAGCAGCATCAAGACCGGTTGACCAACGCGGTACCAGTGCCTGCTGCCGGTGCGAACTTGGCCACTTCAAAGGTTGAAGAGGACTCAGAGATCAAGAGAGCCACGCTGCAACGCCTTCGAGAACTCAAGGTTTCGTTTGCTGCGAACAAGGAGCAACGGAAATGAGCAATGTGATTGGCGCTGCCAAGGACAGTGTTTCCCCGTTTGGGGGAACTTGGTATGGCGTACCAGGTTTACCCGTTTGGGGGAACTTAGTACCAGGTTCCGGGTTTCATCGTTTGGTGTTACCTAAATTTTAGGAGTTCTCATGAAGACCAATTCATTTCTTTTTGTGAATCTGATTTATCGACTTAAGAGCTTTCGCGACGTCGCTGTATTGATGTTCCTTTTGGAGGTTGACGCAGATCAAAAGGAGTACGCATGTAGTGCATCTGTGCTTTCTCAGCGCTACCTAGGAAATCAAATTTCTGCTCGTCAAGTTGAGAAGGCAATCAAAGACTTGTGCGATTTGAATCTCGTTTCTATACGTGTACATGCCAACACTAAGACCTATTTCAAAGTGAATCGAGACAAAGTTCTTTCTCTATTGAATCAACCTTTACCGGAACGCATGCCGGGTCTCGATGATTTGAAGTTTCCATTCCTCGACAAATGGTCAGGTGCTGGAGAAATGCCACAAAGCGAAAGTGCTTAGTCCCATCGCAATCAATTCAACTTCAATAAGTTCAAGGAGTAACCCATGGCCACAACAACACCCAAGCCACAAAGCGCCGCCAAAAAAGTGAGCGCAAAAGATCTCTCAGCAATCGCTCCTGTCAGCGTGCCTGCGGCAAAGAAGATGCTCTACGCCACCGAATCGAATTCACCATTTGATGATGGCTACAGCATTGCGGGCGAGACCGCCGCCATGGCCGATTTTCTAGCCGACCCAGAACGAAAACACAATGAGCTTGATCCTGACTACGACCGGTACATAGAGCTGATCGACCGTCAAGACCGTTTGGAAATGATGCAGGCCACCTACCAGTCTCGCAAAGGTGCAGAGGCCGTGGTCGAGCAGAAAGAAGCCATCTCGATGAACTTCCTGGGCTCTTTGGTCGATGAGCAGGTCGACCAGATGGCATTGCACACCAAGGAAGCTTTTCGGATGTTCATGGGTCGCGCCCGCGATCCAGGCAAAGAAGTGCAGCCGATCATCGGTGGAAAGCGGGTTGCTGCGGCATTACGTACCTTGTGGATGCTGACGGCGAACGACAACCCTTACGCCGACTGGGGACTGCTGCGACACGAACAGATTCTCAAGCAGGTGATCAAGGTTCTTGGTGACCACATCAAAGATGCGCAATCCGCGTTGGATCAGCAAAAGACCCGTGGGCTGTCATTTTCAGTGCTGCAGTCGTCAAGCCCTCAAATATTGAACCTTGGATTCAAGTCGCCTTATGGCTACGCCATCGCTCAGCTTGTATCGGATTTCGACTATTTCGTTCGGCTGCAAAAGACACTGGAACGCAAGAACTTGCGTTCTGACTCACAGGTGCGGCAAATCATCACCGAGACCACACGCGTCATTCGTCACGCCTTCAATGAGACCGCGCGCTTTGATCGTTGGCTCATGAGGGACCAAATGAAGGGTTTGTGCCGGGCTGACTTTGTGCCAGATGGTGATCCAGAGGGTGCCAAGAGAGTTCAGTTTGCGACTGAGGTATTTGGACCATGCCCCTCTGAGGTCTATTCGGCCAAGCTGCAACCACGGCACTCCCGTCGGTACATCCAGATTTCTCCGGCTGAGCGTGAACTGCTGCAAAAGATCAGCGATGAAATGCTGCGCATGGAGCGTGCTGCAGAGTCCCAAGAGGCAGATGACACAAAGCTGGTGTGAAGCAATGGACATGAATCTGCCGCAGTCAACAACACCCGTGGGTGAAAGGGCCTTTGATGAAAGGGCTGTGTTTGAAAGGGCTTCTGAGGAGGGGAGTACGAGGATTGGACCGATTGTCAATCCAGCGCGTTGGGCGGAGCAGGTCGTGAAAGAACAAGCCTGTCAAAACCCAGCTGACACAAAAGCCTTTAAGGGTAGGGGCAAATTGCTGGAGTTGCGCCAACTGTTGACGGAGCTTGAGTGCACAGTCATAGCGATGAAGCACTTGGTTGACATAACCAAGCAGGTTCAGAACTCGCAGATGTACCTGATGCTGCATGTCAAGACGGCTACGGGTTTGACGTTCCTACGATGGCGCGAGCGCAACGGCGCATGCCGACATGTTCCATGGCCGGAAGTGCAGGATCGAATTGATGCATTCACATCGGACGTAAGGGATTGGTATGGGCAAGCCACTGACCAGGCTCTGGCGCTGAACGAGCGCCACAAAGAATTGCGCCGTGCAATTGCAACAGCCAGGAAGGTCGTCATGAGGAGTGCCCCATCGGTCTTTGCCCGCTCCATCGAGGCGCGTTTTCAACCGAGCAAGGGCGGCTGATCATGCTTCTCTATCTGGTGATCTTCATTGAAGGCCTTTGCTCTTTGGGAGCAGAGGTCATCGCTTTGCGCCGCCTGGTGCCCCACATGGGCAGCTCCATCTTGGTCACAGCGCCGACCATTGGCTTCTTCTTGCTTGCACTTGCGCTGGGTTATGCCAGTGGCGCAAAGGTCGAGCACGACTTTTCTCGGGTGGTGGGCCGCAACTTTGTCGTGGCCGCCCTGATTGCCGGTGTGGGCCTGTCTGGGGCGGCGACATCGGCCTTGTTCGAGGTGATTCGACCAGCGATGTTGGCATACCTGGTCTACATGCTTGTGGTCCTGTGTCCCATCGCGTGGTTGCTCGGTCAAACCGTGCCGATCCTGACAAACCTTTTCCGCCATGAACGTGTGGGTCAGGCGAGTGGCACGGCCTTGTACTGGTCCACCCTGGGCTCGTTCCTTGGGGCCACCGGTCTTTCATTGCTCGTGATGCAGTGGTTTGGCGTGTCAGCTGCGGTGATGCTGGTGTCCTTGGGCTTGGCGCTAGGCTCCATGCTCCTCACCTTGAACCGCAAATCATGGCTGTTGGCCAACTTGCTGGTGATGGCCGCGGTGGTCTGGATCAACCAACCTATGGTCGGCGTACTGGCTGATACGGCCTATGCCGAATACAAGGTGGAACCCTATGGGGACCGTCCGAACGCACGTCTTTTCAAGGTGAATCAGTCAGGCGCTTCGTTGGTTGAAGAGACCCAGCCTCCGCGATTCGCGCCCTACATTCACTACGTTCGAACCATGTTGTTGGGAGATCTTGCTTTGCAAGGCAAGGACATCCTGGTATTGGGTGCGGGCGGATTCACTTTGTCGCACTTTGAGCCGCTCAACCGATACACCTATGTTGACATCGACCCGGCAATTCGCGGCATTGCTGAAGCACATTTGCTGCGAGGTCGAATCAATGGTCAGTTTGTTGCAGGCGACGCGCGCAACTTTGTAGACACGACTGAGCAACGGTATTCCGCGATCGTGGTTGATGTCTTCAGCTCACACAACTCCATCCCTGGCCATTTAGCGACACGAGAGTTCTGGGCGGCGCTCCGAAGGCCCATGCTACCGGGCGCTGTGCTGGTGGCCAATCTGATCCTGGATGGCCGTTTGGAGTCACCCTATGCGCGCAACCTGTTGGCCACCATCGAGAGTGTTTACGGTCGGTGTTCGGTTGAGGTGATGGCGAAAGACAAACCACTCAGCAATGTGATCGTGGCTTGCTTTCAAAGCAGCGAACCTCGGGCCGAAACCGTCTACGTGGACGAGCGCAATCAAGCTGATCTTGACCGCGCTCTGAACATGTAGCCATGTGGACCAGATGCCAGACCATGCCGATTAACCTCATGATTTTCAAAGAGAAAAGGCCATCTTCTGGGCTGCGTATTTTCCGCAAGCCGGACTTAGAGCTATTTTTCGTTCATCAAGATAAGGGTAGTTATCTTGATGATTGATTTCACATCAGCCCACCAACGGCCTGGTCGGCCCCTCGGCAAGGCCGTGGTGACCCGTGAGCAAGGGCTTTGCCTGCACGACATCTCGCTCATGCGCGCGGTCGCCCAGGGCGTCGATGCGAGGGCCGCAGCGGATCGCTACTTACCCGAAGTGCATGCCGATGAGAGGGTGATCCAGAGCTACTTGCGCCGGATCTCGCGTGAAGCAGCTCAGCTGGTGGCCGACATGGGTGATGTGTCCGCTTCGGAGGCTTTGCTGAAGCGATGCGATCCAAAGCCCGTGGCTCAAGTGCAGGTGGTGATGCCGTCCCTGGAACAATTCGCCGAAGAAGAGGGGATTGAGGACTTCAGCGAAGCGGAAATCATCGCGCTGTACAAGGAACGATTCGCAGAACAGGCCAAGCCTGGCGTTCGGGCGGTGGCCAGCCAACAGGAATTGAACCTGGCCCTTCGGGGGTTGGCCACCGTGCAAAGCAAGGGCATGACCTTGCCGCAGCCACTCGATCCCGTATTGCGCTGGTTCAGTGAAGGCCTGTCAGCCCAATTGAGGGGGCAGGGCGTCTTTGTGTTGCACGACCTGATTCAGGTCATCAACACCCATGGCAAACATTGGTACAAGACGTTTCCCGGCGTGGGCAAAGACCGGGCGCGCCGCCTGGTGGGCTGGCTGGTTGAGCATGAGGAATATCTGCAGGCTTCGGTGATTCCACGGTGCCGTTGGGACAAGCAGCCTCCGACATCGGGTGGGGTCGTGTCCGTTCAAACACCCTCTCCTGACCTTATTGGCCAGGCGCTGGCCACGGTGGGAGGGTTCTCGTTGCGCGCGGATGGCCCAAATGCGATGGCGGCAGGATCTGACGCCGAGGCCGTGAGCAGCTGGCTGGAGGCCATGAGTTTCAAATCGGAGAATACTCGCACGGCCTATATCCGCGACGTGCACAGGTTGATGTTGTGGGCGCGTGAGCAGGGCAAAACACTGTCAGGCCTCACCGTATCGGATGCGGCTGCGCACGCGCGCTTTCTGGGCAATCCCCCAGCCCATTGGATGAGTGCGCTGCCGGCGCGGCGTGACACCTTGGACTGGAAACCCATGCGAGGCCCTTTGTCGGCATCGAGCGCCGCGCGGGCGCTGACCGCAATCGGCCATTTGTTCAGCTTTCTGGTGGAAACCGGCTACCTGGTGGCCAATCCGTTTTCTCACATCCGAAAAGTAAGGCCAACCGGACCATTGATCGACACCAGACGGTCCTTGACGTCTCGGGAGGTTCAGCATCTGGTGAGCGTCATTCAAGGCTTGCCAGAGGACGCCACCAAGCGCCGCCTGGTGGCCTTGCTGATGCTATTAGAGTCCACAGGCCTGCGGATTGGCGAGGTTGCTCGCACCTGGGGCGATCTGGTGGCCGCACAGGGTGCGCAGTTGGACGAAGAGACCGATTCACAAACCCACTATCTGCGGGTGGTGGGCAAGGGCGAGCGTGAGCGTTTCATACCGCTTCGACAAGCTGTGATTGATGCGCTGGAGGCCCATCGACGGGATCGGCGGGCCTTGGTTCAGGCTGGCTTGATTCCCGATCTCCCGCAGATCGAGGAGCCCTTGATTTCCGTGCTGGAGAAACCCGTGCAGGCTGCGCTGGCCAGCGCATCTGGTGCGTTGTCGCCGGCAGGTCTTCACAGGCTGATCAAGGCCGTTTTTAAGCAGGCTGCAGATGCCAGCTCAGAGACAGACATGCGCGAGACCTTTGAACACGCCACCTGCCATTGGCTGCGTCACACGTTCGCACACACGGTACTGAAGGCTTCGGGCAAGGATCTGCCCGTGACACAGCAGCTGCTGGGTCACGGGTCGATCTCAACCACGGGCATCTACATCAAGGCGGATATGTCAGACCGTGTGCGGGCAATCAATGCCATGCCTGATCCTTTCGCAAAGAGCCCGACCACTGGCTGAAAGTGTTTTCTCAACCTGGCAGGACTGGTGCAACTGCCGGGTTGTTCTAACCGCACCAAGGAGGATGTTTTATGCAAAACATGTTTATCGGCAAAGGGAATTTGGGTAGTTCGCCTGAACTCAAGCGGCTGACTGGCAAGAACGGTGATTTCGTTGTGGCCACCATGCGCGTGATGTTCGCGCGCTGGGGCCAAAATGCGGAAGGTGCAGTTGAGCAGGTCGGAGGCTTCTGGCGTGAAGTCGAGATTTACGGTGAAAAAGCAGAGGCCTGCGCCAAACACTTGCGCAAGGGCGCTCGCGTGTTGGTCATCGGCGAGGAACGCGAGTTCATGGCGAAGGATGAGGATGGCAACGAAGTCCAGGTGATCAAGGTCTCTGCGGACGATGTGGCCCTGCAACTCTCACGCATCGAGTCGATCACTTTTGCGCCCGCGCGCAGCCGTGAGGAAGCGACGGCCTGAGGGTCCTTGAATCTCATGTCGTGACGTCCAAAAATAGATGATTCGCCAGTACCTTTCATCACGACACGGAGGCTCAATGATCCAAAGAAACACAACACCTTCAGGAGCGTTTCGAACACAACCTGTCAGCCAGGACCGCAAGGACGCATTGCTCAAACTGATCCAGGTGGAACCCGATCACATCGGCAATTTGACCGATGCCACAGGGTGGGGCGAAGAGCAGACCCGCATGACACTGATGCAACTCACTGTGGATGGGCTTGTCAGCCGTCACAAGCAAGGCAGTGTGAAGATTTACAAGGCGGTGGCCACCGCAAATAATACAAATCAAAAAGGGACGGCCAAATGAGTACCAATAAGCCAAATCAACGGCACCCAGATTCACTTTTTTTCGGGCGTTACGTATGACCGTCGGTGACCAGGTCATCGCCCACGCTGCTACCTTCACCCCCATCAGCTTGCTGCCACCCGAGCTGGTGGTCAAGGCCGTCTCAGACGGTCGTCGTCTTGGCCTGCAGCTCTATTTCGTTCGGGGCATGGGCAAAGAGCTGTCTAAGGCCGGAGCTTGCTGGTTTGCACCCGGTCGCTTGTGGGTGATGGAAGCGGGGAGCGCCGATCAGGCTATGGCCTGGCTCAAGCGGTTGTACCGGGGAGAACATTTGGACGTGGAGGCTGGCGCTGCGGTCGTCGGTGCCGCGATGCGCGCACCCCAGCCCGACTATTTCACGCAGCGCCTCGATGTGCAGGTGTTTCCACTGGCGAAGGCTGATCCTGCAAGAGGTCGCTATGCGGTGAGCTTCACCTATGACATGCTGTGTGTCAAAGCCATGCGGTTCCTGGGTGGGCAATTTCATCCCAACGCCAAGGCTTGGCAGGTGCGCGGAGAGGTCCGCGAGATCCTGCATGCGCTCCAATCTGTGGCTTTGGTAGACGAAGTTCACGTCTTCGTGCATGAGCAGCCCGTGGTGCTCGAAGACCTGGTGGCCAGTGCTGCCTCCACTTCGCCCATCAAAGTGCCTGCTGCGGTGCCTGAGCCCGGCATGGGCAGTGGGGATGACGATGCCGGCGACGGTGCAGGGTTCATGTCCGCTGAGCTGGATTCCTCCGAATGCTTTGATGTGGACAGTGCATCGCTTGCCTCTGTCTGTGCGGCCGCAGGCCTGCGGGACTACCAGGAGGTTGGTGTGCGCCACATGGTGTCGCAGTCAGGGGCCTGTTTGGGCGACGACATGGGCCTGGGCAAAAGCCGTCAGACCGTAGTGGCCACGCGCATGATCGCCAAACAGGGCAGGGTGTTGATCCTCTGTCCGGCCAGCCTTCGGATCAACTGGGAGCGCGAGATCCACGCGGTGTACCCCAACGAGGTGGTGGGCATCGTGGGCGAGGATCGCCATGCAACCCTGTACGGGTGCCAATGGGTCATTGCGAACTACGAGCGACTGGGTGGCCTGGTGCGAGATCCAGACCTGGCCTTTGAGGTGATGGCCATTGACGAGGCCCACTACCTCAAAGAACACCAGGCAGGGCGCACGCGCAATGCGTTTGTGCTGGCCACCCGCATTCCCCGGCGCTACGTGGTCACCGGCACGCCTTTGCTCAACCGCGAGGTCGAGCTGCACACCTTGCTGCGCATGACCGGACACCAGTTGGGCAGCTTGACCCTCAAAGACTTCAGAAGGCGGTTTTCTGGCAACAAGGAAAAGCGCGCGGAGCTGGCTGCTGCGCTCCAGGGCTGGATGCTTCGCCGTCGCAAGGATGTGCTCAAAGACCTTGGCACCAAATCGCGCCAGGTGCGCTACATCTCCCCACCTGAAGGCTTGGGTGCGTACCGGGAAATCTATGCGGACATGTCGTTGTACGTCATGCCCAAGATCGTCAAGCTGCGCCAGGCGTTGGAGGCCCTCAAGACGCAGTTTTTGATAGAAACCGTCGAGAGCCTTTCAGCGGGCGACAAGATCATCATCTTCTGTGAATACATGGCCACCGTAGAGGCCATGAAAACAGCCTTCAGCGCTGCCGGGATCGGTTGTGTCAGCCTGGTGGGGGCCGATTCGGCCAAACGCCGCCAAGGGGCCATAGATGCTTTCCAAACCGATCCAGCCGTGACTGTGTTCATCGGAACCACATCGGCTGCAGGTGTGGGCATCACTTTGACTGCTGCAAACTACGTGGCCTTTGCATCGTTGCCGTGGACGCCTGCCCTCATGCGTCAGGCCGAGGACCGCGCCTACCGCCTGGGGCAGTTGCGTGATGTGATGGTGATCGTGCCTTTGATTGAGAACACGTTGGACGACGGTGTTTGGAAGCTCTTACAGAGCAAACAGGAAACCGAAGACGACGTTGTAGAGTCGGTTAGGGCGGCTTTACCCGACGAACTGGCGCATGCGGTGGAGTCCGCCAATGCGTCGCTACTTTTGAGGGAAATCTAAGCTCGTTTCAAAAGCACTCTCAACGTGCTTCGTCGTTACAGTAGCGGTGCTATCAGCAGCACCGCTATCGGCAACATCTTTGTCTGCCCAACCAAGATTCCAATGCGAAAAACTCAATGGACTCACTTCGTTTCGCTCTCACTTGCGGCCGCTGCTGAGCTGGGCACGCCAAAGGCATCTTAAATGCTAATGCTCAAGCAGTCGAAATGAAGGTCAGGAGTGGAGAAGAACGTAGACCCGCAATGCAGCGATTGCGACCCTTGGTATTCGGCGGCCCAACTTACTGACGGCGTAAAGCAGTCTTAGCAACCGGCGAACGTGTGCCGTGTCAGGCTTGGCAGTTCGGGCACAGCCGCGTCGGGCTGAGCGCCAAGTCAAACTTGAAGCGCCATATCTGACGTGAAAGGACCAAGCTCACCGTGGAGCGAGCTCAGGCCTCTGGAGCGGGCATAGTGGGAGCCACCTCCTCAGCCAGTTCATCGAGTACGGCAAACACCCCATCGAGATCGTCGCGATAGAAAGCCGTGTAGCCAGGCATAAAGACGCATCGCCCGTTGTGTTGGAGTTCGAGCCCCCGAATGTGATCGCGATGATGCAGCCAGAAGTTCCCCATCGCCTTCGGATTCAGCCCACCTGGCAGCCCTGACTTGGTCGCGACATAGCCCTCTTCATCTCGACCCGTGTGAAAAGGGCTGCTCAAGTGGGCGAGGCAATGATCGAGGAACAGCAGCACGTTATCGCCCTTGACTGCGGGACTAAAGCAGAAGCCAAAGATGTACTCGTTCATCAACTTGGATATGCCACCGCAATCCTCAGCCCCGCTTTCGTCGTAATAGCCACATCCGACGCCAGAGCCATTCGGGGGCAGCGCATTGCTGAGCTGATAGATCACGAACGACGCGGCGAAGGAGCGCGCAGCTGCAACTCGACGGGCGATCGTGGTGTCGCCGTTCTCGGAACTGGGGTCCAGCGACGCCTGCTCATGAAGATGTGCAAAGGCTTGACCGAGAAACGCATCCACGGGTACGTCATATGCTTCAGCGATGAAGTTTCGTCCAGCGTCTATGTAGCCGCGTTTGAAGTGCGCGAAAACGCGCTGAGAGAGCTTCCTCATCCCCAGCAACGCCAGCTGGCGGACCAAGCCGGACGTCGGAGCCGACATGTCCTGGTCGACTATGAGTGCTGTGTGCAGGTTGTACAACTGGCCACCGCGATCTGCCGAGCACTGCAACCGGAACAGCATGAGATCGTTCCAGCCCAGCACGCCGCGGTCTGTGCTTGCAAGCTGCTCCAGCAGGCCTTTTCCAACGAAGTCTTTCTCGCCAAAGATTCTCCACGCGACCTCTTTAACATTTTCCGAAGTATTTGTCCGTCGTCGGCCAGACGTCCGTCCCCAGCCAGCGCGATCCAACAGCCGCAACAACGAGTAAATCGACCTCGGCCGCAGGCCCCGATCATCGTTGTCGAACGACGAATAAAGAGGCACGAACTTAACGAGCGTTTCAATGGCGTCTTCGGCGGTCACACCAGTGAAGTCGTAGGCCTGATTGACCAGTACTCGCCAGAACTGGTCGTGTGCGTTCTCTGTTCGCTCCAACAAAAAGTCAGCCTCTGTGAGTACCGAAGCAATGGGTTGCCCCTTGCGAACTCGATCAACGGCAGTTTGGTAGAGAACAAAGGTCTCTTGCGGCTCCGGCGTCCCGAAGCGCACGATGAGCTTCAGGTAGCTCTCCAGGTTTCTGGTGTTGCCCTTGTTGAAGCACGCGCGTGACCGAAGGACCGACTCTTCAACATTGCGCCCGTCACCTAGCTCCAAGACCTCCACATCAAACAACTCTTCCAGCAAAAACTTGGCAGCCCCTTGGTTCTCCTCCTTAACCTGTGCAAAGCCATGGGCGTTCTTGAACTCTGGATCGTCGTACTCCCGGTTGATTGAGAAGGTACCACTTCGCCCCTCTGTCTCCTCGGCGTAAATGCGCCTGAACAACCCGGGATAGTTCAGATGCAGCAGCATCAGGTTAATTAGGTCACGCTTGTCGAAGTCGGTACGTCCCAGGTTAGTTTTCTCAATCTGCATGAGAAGAATCGCATTGATGAAGCGCTTGACCTTGCGCAGATCGCCGACCAAAGGCTGGTACTTTGCAGCAGAGTCGCCATCCAGAATAGTCGCAAGCTCATTGAGAACGGCACCAAGCTTGACCATCGTATCTGAAGGCACTGAGCCGAGCTGACTTTCTGCGCGTTCCCAGTCACGCCGCAGAAAGTTGCTGATCCTGGAGCTGTCCACGAACAAGCTCAGTTTGACTGTCACAAACTTCTCAAGGAACTCACGTGCTCTGAATCCTTCCTCCTTGCCGCCGGCCAGTACCTCGGTGTCATAGCAAAGGACGTAGGTTGCTTGTGACAGCTTGAATGTGCGCCGAGTTGCGAACAGGACGTTGTTGACGGTTTTAGCATCCAAGCGATCTAAGTCGTCGATGACAACAATCACTCGTCGACCAATGCGACGAAGGACCTCATCAATGTCATCAAGCAGCTCATCGACAGTTTCCTGTGACGGCTCCAGTGAAAGCTTGAAGCCCAGGAACGACATGTCCGCCTTCCCCTTGATGAGTCGAGAGTATCGGGATGCCGCTGGACGGAACTCCGGTGCAAAGACCTTGCTCTGAATCGCAGCAGAAAGGTCGCGAATCAATCGATCGGAAAGATCTGGCTCAGACGCATATCGCAGAGGCTCAAACCGACAAACGATCACCTTGTCCGCAGCTCGTTCCCAGTAGCGCTCAGCAAGATTGATGAAGCTGGTCTTACCCACACCCCACGGGCCATCGACACCAAACACCAATCCCGAATGCGCCCCGCTTGCAAGGACCGTCTCTGCGAACGACTTTGCTTGGGTCTCGTTCGAGAGCAGATCGTCGTTCTCGCATCTGATCTCTTCGTCCGAAAGGAAACGGAGTTGCGAAGGAGTCTGCTGCCTCCTTGGCCAATGGCGCTGGACTAGCGGTGACAAAAGCACAGTGCAGAACAGCAAAAGAGCAACTGGCGCCCAATACGGGTCAGACGCTTTCAATGCTGCGTGGAACTCAGAAAGCCAAGGCATGGCCAACTCGTTTGACCAAGCTCCCAAGCACGTTGCGATGAATAGGTCGAGACGAAGGCTTCGACCCACTTGTACCGCAGAAATATGCGCACCACGATTGACGGCGTAAACCACACAGACCGCCAGTCCGATGAGAACCAGAATAACCCTTGTCCAAAGGGAAAGGTCGGCTATCGCAGGAGTAAACGCAGTTCCCAGGTAGTAGGTTGCCCTGTAGACCTCTGCGGCCACCAAGCCAACAACAAACATCTTGGCAAAGACCAAGAGTTCGGGCATCTTCATCGTGCTTTTGGTAGCCGCCATTCACCATTCCTCCCTGTTAGGCGTGAGCGCCGTATACGTGTGCCGATTTGCGGGGCTTGCAGGCGCGCCTGGGCATCCTGCGCCGTCCGGAAGTTTATCTGCGGGGCGACGCTGGCACAGATCTGCCAGGTGACATGGTCCTGCGGCGCGAATACGCCCGTAAGAGACGCGCCCTACATGATGTCGGTCCCCGGGCCCGCGCCAATTCAGATTGCTCCTCTCGGGTGTTCAGGGCGGAAGGTCGGTTCTCCGTTCGAAATGCCGAGGCGGCAGAGTTGGCCTGCTGCGACTCCGAAGCCACTTACCGCTTGCAGCGATAGTAGCCCCTGCCTGGCCTAACCGAGAAGGTTCGCTCCCAGCCTGAGGTGGCCTTCGAACTTTCATTCTCGGCTTTGCAGCGGGAGCCGACCACCACCAATCCAATGGCGTTTTCCGGCAGCAGTTATTCCGTGGCGAAGCTGTAGCCCTGGACCAAGGCTAACCTGAGGAAGGTCTGTTCATGGATGACGCTCGGACTCTGATTTAGGTGCTCAGAGTTCAGGTGGAAGAATAGGGGCTACAAATAGGAGAACAGCATGAGCCAAACTTGGCCATATTCCGGCGCACGCTGGTGGAAGTTCGATTTCCATACACACACACCGGCATCCAAAGACACGGGAGCTTGGCAGGCGGCCATTGGTACGCCCTCTGAGCTGACGCCACAAACCTGGTTGCTCAAATATATGGCCGCCGAAATCGACTGTGTGGCTGTCACCGACCACAACACGGGCGATTGGATCGACAAGATCAAGGTCGCCTATGCCGAGATGAAGGCCGAGGCCGATGCAGGCACACAGTGCGCCGGTTTCCGTGAGCTACACGTCTTCCCTGGAGTAGAAATTTCCGTACAAGGTGGCATTCACCTGCTTGCGATATTCGACCCGTCTGCCACCAGCCAGACCATCGACGGCCTGCTGGCGAGGGTGGAATACGAGGGAACGCGGGGTGACAGCGATGGCGTTACCCGCGAAGGGGCCAGCAAGGTGGTGGAGCGCATTCTCGCGGCGGGAGGCCTTGCCATCCCGGCACACGTCGAGGGAGAAAAGGGGTTGTTACAGGTCAAGCCTGGCACACACAAATGCTTGTTGGACGCCACAACGGTCAAGCAGGTCTTGCAAGAGTCGGGCCTCCTGGCGCTGGAGTGGACTGCTTACACCAGCCCTAAGCCGACGGTACTAGACGAATTGAAACTGCGTTTCGCCAGCGTAGTCGGAAGTGATTGTCACAGCTTCCGAGGTGCGGCTGTTCCTGGCTCGCGCTACACCTGGATCAAGATGGCCCAGCCTAGCCTGGAAGGCTTGCGCCTTGCACTGCTGGATGGGCAGGAGGTCTCGGTAAAGCGTAGCGACGAGAGCAGTGGCTTTACGCCGTTCAACACGCCAGAGCATTTCATTGAGTCGATTGAAATCCGTGACGCGCGCTATATGGGGCGCGGCAGGCAGGCAGACAGCTTGCCGCTCAACCCGTACTTCAATGCCTTCATCGGTGGACGTGGCACCGGCAAATCGACCATCGTGCATGCCCTGCGCCTGGCCTATCGGCGCGAGAAAGAGTTGTCGCCCAGCTCGGAGGCAGGGCAGACCTTCAGCCGCTTCTGCAAAGTCGCCAAGAGCCGAAACGATGAAGGCGGAATCCAAGCGGAGACAGCCATCTGCGTACGAGTGCAGCGGGATGGAACGTCCCATCGGCTGATCTGGCGACACGACGGTCAAGGCCATGCGGTGGAGGAATGGGATACAGCCACTGGCAGCTTCGCGCCCTCGACCAGCCAAGCAGTCACCGCGCAGAGATTTCCAGTGCGGCTGTTCAGCCAGGGGCAGATCGCGGCACTGGCGGGCGACAGCCAGCAGGCCCTGTTGAAGGTAATAGACGATGCAGCGGACACGCAGTCACAGCAGACGGCCTTTGACGAAGCCAAGCGTGCATTCCTGGCCGCTCGGGCGCAAATTCGGGAGCTTGATGGCAAGCTGCAAAAAAGCGAAGCGCTGACGCTTGCCCTGCAAGACGTTCAGCGTAAGCTGGCCCGCTTCGAAGGCGCCGACCATGCTGTGGTGCTGAAAAACTACCAACATACTAGCCGGCAAAGCCTCGAATTAGAGCGCCAGCTCGATGCCGCCGCTGATTTGTCAGCGCGCCTGAAAGCGTTTGCGGCCGCCCTGCTGGCGGAAGATTTGCCACAAGGGCTGTGTGATACCGGCGAGGACGGCGAGGCGCTGAGCGTTGTCCAAGCGCTGCACGCAGCCATCACCAAAGCGCGGCAGGAGGTCGAGAACACCGCCGCCGCGCTGCATGAGTGCGGACGAGTCCTGCGCAACGAGTTGGAGGCCTCACCCACGTTTGTGCGGATCGGCGAGGCAAAGGCGGCCTATGAAAAACTGAAAGCCGACCTGCAGCAACAAGGGGTCAGCGACCCAAGTGAGTATGGCCGTCTGGTGCAAGAAAAGCAGCAGCTCGAAACCGAGCTGAAGAAGCTTGAGGCCTTACAGACGCAGCAAATAGAGTTACGCGACAAGGCAAAAGCACTGCTAGAGCAGGTGAGGTCCGCTCGTCGCGCCATCAGTGCCCAACGGAGTGGATTTCTTCAGGAAACGCTGCAAGGCAATCCGTTTGTTCGGATCGCGCTAATCCCATACAGTCGGGATGCGCAGGGCATTGAACGCTCCTTGCGGGAGCTTCTTGGCGCTGCTGATGGCAGGTACGTGGACGATCTCTATCAGGAGCAAGAAGGGGGGTCACCCAAAGGGCTTCTGGCTGATCTGCTGGTCACGGTTGATCTGTTCGAGCAGCCGGGCGCGTGGGACACCGCAGCATTTGAGCAGGCGCTACTGACTCAGAAGAAGCGCCTGTCAAACGCCTGTCGCGGCCAGGCTGAATTTGGAGGCTGGTTCAATAAGTTCTTAAAAGCGGAAGCCGACAAACGCCCTGAGTTCATCGATCACATCTTGTGCTGGTTCCCCGAAGACGGATTGCAGGTGGAATACAGCCGCAAGGGAGACGGACGGGACTTTCAGTCCATAGGTCAAGCGTCCGCCGGTCAGCGCGCGGCCGCGATGCTCGCTTTCTTGCTGGCGCACGGAAACGAGCCGCTCGTGCTTGATCAGCCTGAAGATGACTTGGACAACCACCTAATCTACGGACTAGTGGTTCAGCAGATACGCAGCAACAAGCTGCGTCGTCAGCTAATCGTCGTGACCCACAACCCCAACATCGTGGTCAATGGGGATGCGGAGCTGATTCACGTACTGGACTTCAACCACCAGTGTCATGTGAAGCAAACCGGCTCCTTGCAGGACCAAGCAATGCGCCGCGAGGTCTGTCAGGTGATGGAGGGGGGCGAAGAAGCGTTTGAGCGGCGCTATCAGCGTCTGGGAAGAGATGTTTGAGGCTCGGCGAAGCTGCCAATGCGGACAGTGGCCAATGTCTGCTTACAGCCTTGAAGCGACTTTCGAATTTCTAGTTTCGGCTCTGCAGCGATTACTGCCGCTGGGTGCAGCCATACGGGTTCCAGCTGCCTGCCAAGAAGCAGCTGTTGGGCACGGCGACTGGTGCTGTCCCGAGTGGCGGCTGTACGGGGTACTGCGGTCTTTGGGCATCCGCGACACGGTTGGTGCAGCGCCACTGACCGCTTCCTCATCACCTGGCCTGCTGGTATCGACCCGTTGCGGTCCACCAGCATGTCGAAAAGCAGTCTTTCGCGGTGACAGGTCCTCAAGGCAACTTTGCTGCGATGTTCAACTTCCAAACCAAGCCGAAATACCTTGAAGCCCTCCACTGACGTGTCTGGGAGAGGACGAGGAGCACGTCAAAGTATCCAGCGTCGACCTCATCGCCTCGGATTCGGCCAACGCAGATGGTGGTCATCGATCACAAAAGGGTGCGAATGGTGTCCACCTTGCTCGGTGGAACCCGCGCCATGGGGGTGTCCCGCTGGCAGATCAGGGTGTTCGTGCTCAATGGACTCAGGATCCTGTGGCGACCAAACCAGTGTGGCCACCCAGACGGCCAATGCCGCAGCACTGCCCAAAACAGCAAAGGTCACCGGCATGCCGAAACGGGCCCCCAACCAGCCGGCCAGCGGATAGAACAACAACCAGCAGGCATGCGACAGCGCAAACTGAGCGGCAAACAGCGCAGGACGATCCTCTGGATTTGAAGAGCGACGCAACAAGCGCCCTGAGGGCGTCTGCGCGGTCGAATATCCCAAACCGAGAGCCAACCACAAGACCATGAGCGAGGCATGCCCGACCACCAAGGTGCCCGCGAACATGCCCACGACCATCAACGCTATGCCAAATAGCATCACGCGCCGATCGGACAGTTTTTCCAGAAGACTGGGCAAGGCCAGCGCCGCCACCATGGAGCCGGCTCCGAAGCTGGCCAAGGCCAGAGCCACCGCGCTCTGGGTCAAACCGAATTTCCCCTGCACGATGACCACCGTGTTGACAAAAACCATGGAGCCTGCCGCTGCAACCGCCGCATTCACGGCCAACAGTCCGCGCAGCCGAGGTGTGGCGAGGTAAATTCGCAGGCCGCGTGTGGTTCGGTCGTAAATGCTGCGACTCTTTGGAGCTGGATGAACGGGCAAAACCACCGAGACCACCAACACGGCAGAAGCCAAGAACCCAACCACCGTGCCCGCGAACAGATCGTGAAAGCCGATCACCGTCAGCAACGCAGCAGCCAGCATCGGGCTGACAAGGCTTTCCATGTCGTACGCAAGGCGTGAGAGCGACAAAGCCTTGGTGTAGTCCGCCTCTTCCGGAAGGACATCGGGGATGGTGGCCTGAAAGGTGGGCGTGAAAGCAGCCGACGCGGCTTGCAACACAAAAATCAACACGTAGATTTCCCAGATCTGGGAAACAAATGGCAGCAGCAAGGCAACAGCCGCCCGGACCAGGTCCAGCGTCACCAGCATGGTGCGTCTGGGCAGGCGCTCGGCAAAGGCTGCTGCGACCGGTGCCACGCCGACGTAGGCAATCATCTTGATGGCCAATGCCGTTCCCAGAACCATCCCTGCGTTGTCGCCCGCCAAATCAAAGGCCAATAGCCCCAGTGCAACGGTCGCCAGACCGGTCCCGATCAAAGCAATCACCTGAGCGGCGAATAAGTGACGGTAGGTGCGGTTGGAAAGAATGGCCAGCATGTTTTAGTTCAATGGATCAGCGGTCGGTATGCAAGAGGCAACAACTCACAGGTACCGAGTGATTTCCTTGAACTCCTCCATGGAGTGCTGCTGCTCTCCAGCAAGGGGCCCCACGAGATGCTCAAGGCAGTGGTCCAAATGGTCCTGGATCAGCGCTTTCTTGGCTTGCTGAACAGCCTTCTCGACAGCCTGTAACTGCTGAGCGATATCCAGACAGGGGCGGCCCTCCACCAACATCGCTATCGTGCTGTTCAGATGCCCATTCGCCCTCTTTAGGCGCTTGATGACGGCGGGGTGTGAATCGTGAATGTGCGGAAGTGTCATGGACGTTATTATCCCCCCAAGGGGATACTATAATCACCCGACTCACCCAAGAAAACCTCATGACTCTTCGTGCCCACCCCTCAACACTGCCTACTTTGGCGGTATTGGGTATGCGGTGGCTGGTGCTCATGGTGATCACGTTCGGGACGGTCGTCTCTTCGATTGGACTCACCAGTTCCCACGGTCTGGCCGCTATTGTTGAATCGCATCCATCTGCGCTGACCGGTCCTGAGGAACTTCACGGACATGAGCATGCAGACAACGGGGTTGAGGTTTCGGAGACTGATGAGCGTGCAAGTGGACAGCACCCTCACCACGCGATGGATCATTCGCACGACATAGCCCACCATCTGCCCCTTGCCTGGGGCAATGCATCGCCGCAACTTCCCCACTGGGAAGTCATGGTGAGGCCTTGGATTGAACTGGGGCAAGCCTACCGGCTGGATCGCCCACCGATGGGCTAAGGCGCTTCTCGTTACCGCCTTTGCGCTGCGCCTCGCAGCGTGACCATTTTTTGGACCATCGGAGTCTTTTTATGCACAGCCCTGTTCACGACAGGCTGCCACATTCGCCATGGGCGATCGGGCACCCCCGTCTGTTTTTACTTTTTGCTTTCTTCATCTGCCTGCTACTTAGCAGCGCAGAAGTCTTTGCCCACGCCGTGACCGAGGGCGACAAGGGCTATATCCAGGAAATCTCGGGCGTCAACCTGCTGCCCTTTATGTACCTGGGCGCCAAACACATGATGACGGGCTACGACCACATCCTGTTCCTGTTTGGTGTGATCTTCTTCCTCTACAGGCTGCAACACATCGCGATCTATGTGAGTCTGTTTGCGATCGGTCACTCCACCACCATGATCCTGGGCGTGTATTTCAACGTCGGGATCAACAGCTACCTGATCGACGCGATCATTGGGCTTTCCGTCGTCTACAAGGCGTTGGACAACCTTGGCGCTTTCCAACGGTGGCTCGGCTTTCAACCCAACACCAAAGTGGCGACCTTGGTCTTTGGCCTGTTCCACGGCTTCGGATTGGCGACCAAGATCCTGGAGTACGAGATCTCCGCCGACGGCCTCGTGCCCAATTTGCTCGCGTTCAACGTGGGCGTGGAAATCGGGCAACTGCTGGCATTGGCGGTCATCTTGATCGGCATGAGCTACTGGCGCCGCACACCCAGCTTCATCAAACACGCCTACACCGCCAACGTCGCCATGATGAGCGCGGGTTTCATTTTGGTGGGCATGCAGCTCACCGGCTATTTTGTGTCTTGAACACCAAGGAATTATCAACATGTACAACAGCGATACCCCTTCACAAGCCGAGCTACCATCTTCCAAACAGCTTCTGCGATCCACCATCCTGGCTGCCGTGTCCGCCGTGGTTCTTCTGGTCGTCGTCGTGCTGCCAGCCGAGTACGGCGTCGATCCCACCGGCATCGGCCGCGTCCTGCGCATGACAGAGATGGGCGAGGTCAAGCAACAACTGGCGGCAGAAGCTGCAGCGGATACAGCAGGCGCACCAGTTGCAGACTCAACTGCAACCGTGGCATCCGTTATCGCCAACGCCAATGCGGCGCAACCAGCAACGCAGCCTGCACCAGCAAACACCGCGAGTGTTCCTGTCCAACCAGCGGCACCCAAGGTGGTGTGGCGGGACGAAATCCCCTTTACTTTGACGCCTGGTGAAGGAACGGAAATCAAGATGAAGATGGTTGCAGGCGCCAAGGCTCAATACGCTTGGGTGGTCAAAGGTGGCGAAGTCAACTTCGACACACACGGCGATGCGCCAGGCAAAGCCATCAGCTATGAAAAGGGTCGAGGCGTAGCTTCTGATGAAGGTGTTCTGGAGGCGGCTTTCACGGGCAACCATGGCTGGTTCTGGCGCAACCGGGGTCAGTCGGATGTTCAACTGATCCTCCGCACCCGTGGCGACTACAGCGAAATCAAAAAATGATGCAAAAAGTGGCGCAGTGGCGCTGATCGCTGCGCCACTTCACTGTCCATCGTCCAACCTCCTTCTCAATTGAAATTTTCAATGAAAACTCTCAAAACCCTCGGCAGCACTCTCTTGATCGTTTGCTTCCTGGTGACACTCACCGCTTGCGACAATTCAGCCACAAGGACAATGGCGAAAAATCTGGCCACGGACACAGCCACGATTGAGAGAAACTGGCGCCTGCTGATCCAGTTTCAAACCGGCTTTCGGTGGAAACACCGTAACTTCAATGGGAGTTCACCGCCGAAAGACCGGTTTTTACAAAAATCATGAGTGGCTCCTTGTGGCCGGCAATGCCAGTTCGCGGCCACACCAGGAAGCTGACTCTCACAGTTGAGCCAGACCGAACGACCGATTTATCAGGTCATCACCGGCGCGAGTCGACCCTACGCTAAGCGGAGATTTGTTTCAAATTTTAGGCACGAAGCACACGACTACATGTTGGTCTTCTGAGTGGCCTGACGACTGCATAGAACAGATAGACAACTCAGCGATCGACGCCCAGCTCATGTCGCAACTAAGTGCGGCGAGAGGCGTTGCAAAGTCGCCGTTAAGGCAATAGTGAAGAACGATAGTTCTAAATTGAAGCAACTAAAGCGTCATAATTGAAGTCGAAGAAATTCTTAAATAGAGATATTTTGGCGACAACATCGTAGAAGGAGTGGATGAATGGCTCAATGCACAGCACCATCACGCGGACACCGAACCGCATCCGCGGCTGAGAATTGCCCCGCGTGCAGTTCCCGCGGCCGATACAGCTATGGGGGCGGCTATGGCAGCGGATACAGCAGCTCCAGTCCGTCCTATGGATCGGGCACCGGCGGGGGGAGTCGCAGCACTGGAGGTGGCAGTTCTGGCGGCAGCCCCAAGCCGCGCTGGTCGCGCGCCGGTTCGTCCGTTTCGTATACGCCCGCCCAAGTGCAGTCCCTCACGCCGATCCGCGAGACCGTCGAGCGCCGAGCAGCGGCCCAGCCCGAGTTGCGCGACGTATTCCTGTGCCACGCATGGGGCGATCGGCAGGGCGCCGCCAAGGAGTTGCGTGATTTGCTGGTGGTGGCCGGCGTAAAAGTCTGGTTCAGCGAGAACGATCTTCCTCTTGGCGTACCAATGATGCGCGCCATCGACAAGGGGCTGGCTGCTTCGCGCATCGGACTCGTGCTGGTGACGCCTGCGCTGCTGGAGCGCCTGCCGACCGAGAGCGTCGCCGACAAAGAGCTGTCCACACTTCTCGCGGGGAATTTGCTCGTTCCCATCATCCACAACACGACGTATGAAGCGTTGCGCAATGTCAGCCCTATGCTGGCATCTCGAAGCGGACTGAGTACGGCAGAGGACTCTATGGCCGTAGTCGCTACAAAGATTGCCGAACTGGTCCAGGTGCTAACAGCACCTTAGAAGGCCGCACCGTTATCGCCGCACCATCCATTTCAAAGGGATTGGCTGAGTGGGCCGTTGGGTATTAAGGTCGAATGACCTCTATTGGTGGCGATAGCAGCTCCTGAGCGTCTCCAGTTAGCGATCTTTGAAGTGTGGACTTCACCCGTTTCAATGGACAACCTTTCAGATTTCGGTTTTTGGCCTCGATCGAATGACTGGTCTGGGTAGGCCAGCGGTCGATTGACGTCTAGCGCCACGAAGGACCGGTTACGGCGATCACGAACGTTCAGCCTTCAAGCTTGAATGTCTGGACCCAGCCTCTGGCGGGCATACGATTTGTGCCTCAAATCCTCTGTTTCAGAGGGAAAGTTCGCTCGTTTTACCTTTTCGAGGAGATGTTCTCCTTCAGCCGAATACGGATACGGATACGGATACCCCAAAAAACCACCATCCAAGCATATGGGCATCTCTCAAAATCAGGCAAAAAAATGCCTGGCGGTTTCAACGCCGCCAGGCTGTTCAACCGGACAGACCGGCCACACATAGGGAGGAAATGTGTGGGGACTCAACAGTTCCCAAGGCACATTGTAGAGGTGTGAAACCTCAAGCAAATCAAGTGGGCTTTCGCGGATGCATATTGCCTGGCGCATTGCGGAAAGCGCCCGTCATGTGCCAGTCCGCAGGGCTGTGTGGCACAGTACGGCGCTCCAGCGTGTGATCCAAGCGCACCGGGTTTACCAGTCGCGATCCGGCTACATCCTCGCTGAGCAAATAGCGGGTTTTGATTGTTTTTCCGGTGAGTGGATCGGTGTGCTCCCAGCGGTAAAGCTCCAGGGTTTTCATCGGGTCTCAGGTTCACAAAAAGGGGATTGACGGCCCCAAATCCGGCATGGTAGATTCTGCCCGTGATGAGCCCTCGGGCACCACGCAGCGTCTCAACTTTTGAAAGGCGCACGGTCTGACCCCCAAAGTCAGGTCCAGAGTTTCAGTCCTTGTAAACCCGGTCGGGAAGAAAATGCTTCCCGATCTGGCCTTACGGCTGGAGGAGGGTGTGCGTTTTCTCTCGATCTTCTTTTTGGAGATCTTTGAAATGAACGCTACTACCCAAACCAACCACTTCAATCTGCACACGTCCGGCATCGGTTATCTCAACCGTGTTCGCTGGGTTCAACCGAAGCAGGCAGGTCGCAAAGCTCAGCCATTTCTCGCATGCAGCGTGTCTGCGTTGCGTGGAAATGCTGAGTCGCCCGACTACACCTACCTCGATTTGCGTGTATCCGGCCAGGAAGCTTCTGAACTGGTCGAAAAGTGCATGGAAGACGTGGATCAGAACCGCAAGGTTGTGATCTCGTTCAAAGTCGGGGACATCTACCCGCACATGTACGAACGCGAAGTGAAAGTGGACGGTCGCAAGACCGGTGAGAAGGAAATGGCGTGCCTCATCAAAGGTCGCCTGCTTCTGATCAACACAATCACCATCGACGGCGAGCGCGTTTACTCGCGTCAAGCTGAAGATGAAGCGTCGCCCCAAGATGGACAGCCTGCATCCTCGAAAGAGTTCGAAGGTTTTCCAGTTGATGAAAGCCAGCAAGAACCCGAAGCAGACGAAGCACCTCCTGCTGCCGCCGAAGCACCTCCAGTGCAACGTCGGCAAGAAGTGCCCACCATGCAGAAGGCTCGGCCCTCGTTTTCGCGTTCACCTAAGGGTGTTCGTGAACCCGTTGCAGCCTAAGCTGTAACCCACCTAAACCCTCGCACTGCTTTTGCGGCCGAGGGTTTTTTCTTGCCGTTTTCCTTTTTGCAAACCCGCGTGGTACGAGATTCCACGCCGGGTACGGGGTGTCTCCGATCGCGCAATTTTTATCGGAGATTTCCCTATGAACGCAGCAACCAAAACCACCAGTGCACCCCTCGACTTCCGTTGCTATGGGTATCTGGCATACGTCTACTGCAAGCAACGCGAAGAGGTTCAAGTGTTGAAGTCCAACGCGGGCTTTTACATCGGAACCTTGAGCGAAGGCCTACCGTGTTCGCGTGAGTCCAATGAGTATTACGCCTCTGAGGAAGCAGCAGTCCAAGCGCTCTGCGATGACACCTGGACGCAGAAAGTCGCACCATGACCGCCTCGGTGGCCAGCGGTGGGCTTTCGTTCTACCAGGCGTTGATCAGGGGTGCGACCGGTGTTTCGGATCTGGAGCACATCGAGCGCATTGAAGACACGATGCGCAACGTGGTGTTTCACAGCACCTTGAGCTGGCAAACCCGAGAGCAACTCGAACAAGGGGCGCGTGAAGCGCTCCAAATCATCACCCTCGTCTAGATGACGAATTCTGCAAACAACCCCTCGTGCCGCAAGGCCGGGGGGTTTTCTTTTGGACAAACGGAAATGAAAACCATCACACCGACGTTGGGCTACTGGCTCAACAAACTTGGATTGCATCGCGGCGCACCGCGACTCTGGCTGGAAACCTTGCGTGTGAAGTCAGCCGGGCTTGAACCCGGTGGACGTTTTGACGTTGTGGCGCAACCGCAGGGCATCAAGCTCGTTTCAAACAGCTCCGGGCGCTACGTTGTCAGCAAGAAGGAGCGCAATGGTCGAAGCACGCCTGTCATTGACATCAACAACCACGAAGCCTTGGCACCTTTGGCTGGGCAACAGGTTGTGCGTGTCATCGTCAGGCCTGACGGCATCTTTGTGTTGCGTGCCGCGTCTGAACAGGCCAAAACCGAGCGGGTAGAGCGTCTGCGCGCGAAACTGTCCTCGGAGGAGGGCTTGGCCAGCGCCAGCATAGCTCATGGAGCTGGAGTCTTGTCGAACGCAGCGCACGCGGGCTTTGCGGCCGCAGGTATCGATCTGGATCTCAAAGTCCTTTGTGAAATTGAAGAAACCTACGTGGAGCAGTCGTTGACTTGTAACCCGGTGAGTACGCATACCGTTCCCTTGTGCGCTCCAATTCAGGAGCTGGTGCAAGACGAATGGTTGATGCGACAGGTGCCGAAAGTGGAGGTGCTGGAAATGGGCTTGCCTTGCTCTGGTGCTTCTCGTGCAGGAAAGGCCAAGAGGGGCCTTTCCATGATGGAGGACCACCCAGAGGTGGGGCACCTGATTTACGCGGCACTGGCGTTGATTCAGAAGCTCCAGCCTGCTGCCATCGTGTTGGAGAACGTTGAAGACTACCGCAGCAGTGCATCGGCGCAAATCTTGCGCTCGCAGCTTCGGGACATGGGCTACCAGGTACGAGAGCACGTTTTGCGTGCCCGCGACTTTGGCTCTTTGGAAAACAGGGTGCGTTGGGCCATGGTGGCCACCACCGACGGGTTGTCTGCCGTGGAGGCGGTTGCCGCTCCAGGACAGGCCTCTGGTGCTGTCCTGGGGGAACTGCTCGATGCGGTTGATTCCAACGCGCCTTGCTGGTCAGGCATGGCCTACCTGAAAGACAAGGCGGTTCGCGACAAGGCGGCAGGCAAGGGCTTTGCCATGCAGCTCGTTGACGAACAGTCCACGAGTGTTCCGACGATCCGCAAGTCGTACAACAAGGGCGGGTCGACCGACCCTTTTGTTCGGCATCCTTTAGACCATGAGCTGATGCGCAAATTCACGCCTGCGGAGCACGCCAGGATCAAAGGAGTTCCTCAGGCACTGATTGCGGGCCTGACTGCAACGACAGCCCACGAAGTGTTGGGGCAGGGGATTGCGTTTGAGCCCTTCCGGGCCTTGTTCCAAGAGCTGGCATCGAGCTTCAAGCGCTTGCGCGATGAAGGGCCAGTCTGGTTGGGGGCCTGCGCTACATCCAATAGGCTGAACGGTGCGATTGGGTGATTGTGAGACCTGAGAAACACCCCTGCGCCTTTGGGTTCAGGGGTGATTTCTATTGGTTGTGCCAATGTTCCTGAGGAGCGCCAAACGTCATTCCAGCTGCGGTCGGTCTCAGACGCTAGCGAGCTCCGTTCAGGTTGTTGTTTGGCAGAGACGGTTCCCACGCGCTACCAACAGTCAATCCTGGCAAGCCAGTTGCACTCATCGAAGGTCAGCTTCATGGCGCCGCCTTCCCAACGCCGTAGGCCATAAGCCATAAGCCATAAGCCATAAGCCATAAGCCATAAGCCAGCGTTCACCAAGGTGCAGCCTTGGTCGGCCGGCTGGGTCCAGATATTCGATGTTTTCGCCTGAAAGATTGCTAGTGCCGCAACCGGTCATTCGCGGAACGAGACCACTATTGAACCGCCCCGGTGCGGCTCAGCACGACAGGTGAACTGTGCTAGGCACATCGAGGAAGCAGAATGGAAATCCGCTGCCCATCTCAAACAACGAACAAGCCAAACCTCGATGGGTTTGAAGCGCTGATCGAGGTCAAATGGGCGTGGTGTTAACAGCTGTTGCATAGGGGTCCTATTCAGAGCGATCAGTGATCGCCCTCTTGATCCAGTTTTGCACCCCGCAAACGAAGTGCATTGAAGATCACCGACGCAGAGCTGAGACTCATCGCCAATGCTGCGATCAAGGGGGACAACAGCCAACCAGTGAAGGGAAACAGAACGCCTGCAGCCAAGGGCACACCCAGGGCGTTGTAGATGAACGCAAAACCCAAGTTTTGTTTCATGTTGGCCACTGTGGCAACCGAGAGAGCGCGTGCCGTCGCGATGCCGCGCAAGTCACCCTTGACAAGGGTCAACTGAGCACTGTTCATCGCCACATCGGTTCCCGTCCCCATGGCTATACCGACATCGGCCTTGGCCAGTGCTGGCGCATCGTTGATGCCATCGCCTGCCATTGCAACCACACGGCCTTCCTTTTGCAGCTTCTCGACCAGCGCCAGCTTGTCTGCAGGCTTGACTTCGCCATGCACTTCCTCAATGCCAAGACGTTTGCCGACAGCCTTTGCTGTGGTCAGGCCATCACCAGTGGCCATGATGATGCGAAGACCCGACTTGCGCAGAGCCGCCAGAGCGTCGGGCGTGGTCGATTTGACTGGGTCCGACACCGACAGCAGGCCAGCCAACTGGCCATCGACTGCAAGGTGCATGACGCTGGCACCTTGGCTTCGCAGTTCCTCGGCTTGTCCTTTCAATGCCGCGACCGAAACACCGAGTTGATCCATCAACGCGGTGTTACCGAGCGACAGTGCCTTGCCGTCGACCGTGCCTCGCACGCCAATCCCGGATTCCGAGTCGAACTGCTCAGGTGTGGACAAATCCAAGCCTTGCTCGCGCGCTGCCGAAACAATGGCAGCGGCCAATGGGTGTTCGCTGCCCTGGTCCAGACTCGCGGCGAGGCGAAGCACATCAACTTCTTTGAAGCCATTGGCCGCCAAGGCCTTCTCAAACACGGGGCGCCCTTCGGTGAGCGTGCCTGTCTTGTCGACGATCAGGGTGTCGATCTTGCGCAGGTTCTCGATGGCCGCCGCATCTCGGAACAGCACGCCACTGGTGGCGCCTTTGCCAGTTGCGACCATGATGGACATGGGTGTCGCCAAGCCCAGCGCGCAGGGACAGGCGATGATCAGCACCGCGACGGCATTGATCAGACCAAAAACCCACCCCTGCTCCGGACCGAACAGGCCCCAGGCGAAAAAGGTCAATATGGCAATGCCCACCACGGTCACCACAAAGTAACCAGCGACGACGTCGGCCATGCGCTGCATGGGAGCGCGAGACCGCTGTGCCTGAGCGACCATTTGCACAATTTGCGACAGCACGGTCGCCGAGCCTACGTGTTCCGAGCGCATCACCAGTGCACCACTGGTATTCATGGTCGCACCAATGAGCTTGTCGCCAACGCGCTTGGTGACCGGCAACGGTTCACCCGTCAGCATGGACTCATCCAGTGCGCTGGAGCCCTCGACCACGATGCCGTCCACAGGCACCTTCTCGCCCGGCCGCACACGCAGATGGTCTCCAACGTGCACATTGGACAGAGGAACGTCCTCTTCGGTGCCATCTTCTGCGATACGGCGCGCCGTTTTGGGCGCCAGGCCGAGCAGCGACTTGATGGCTGCCGACGTTTGTGATCGCGCCTTCAATTCGAGGATCTGTCCAAACAGTGTCAGTGAAATGATGACCGCTGCAGCTTCGAAATAGACCGCTACCGCGCCGTTGGTGACAAAAGCCGCCGGGAAGATCTGCGGCGCCAAAGTGGCCACCACGCTGTAAACAAAGGCAACACTCGTGCCGAGGCCGATCAATGTCCACATGTTGGGACTGCGGTTGACCAGCGACTGAACACCCCGCACGTAAAACGGCCATCCTGCCCATAACGCGACGGGTAGTGAAAGCACCAATTCGATCCAGGTTTGCGTGCGCGGGGCAAACCACCCCAGGCTATGACCTGCCATTGCCAACACCATGACTGCAATAGAGAAGGGCAAGGTCCACCAGAAGCGGCGTGTGAAGTCGATCAGCTCAGGATTTTCGTCATCCTCCAGCGATGGCATCACCGGTTCCAGTGTCATTCCACACTTGGGGCAACTGCCAGGGTGGTCCTGCCTGATCTCTGGGTGCATGGGGCAGGTGTAGATCGCTCCAGCAGCTTGCGGCTCCGTTCCGACAGGGGCAGGCGCGGCGCCGGCTCCGGTGTAGCGGGCAGGCTCGGCGACAAACTTTGTTTGGCACTTTTCGCTGCAGAAAAAATAGGGCTTGCCCTTGTGTTCCACGTGGTGCTCAGATTGCTTGGTCACCTTCATTCCACACACAGGATCCTTAAGGCCTTCGTCATGGCCTTGAGGCGTTACAGCACCGTGGTTGTGGCCCGCGTGGGTGTGGGCGTGGCTTGGTTTCATGTCCATGGCTACTTACTCCTCGTTCTTGTTGGAATTATTGGAATGGCCGCCATGGCCACCATGTCCGTGAAAGAAATGCATCAGTGGACAGGCCAACAGCAGCAAATAAATCCAGTTGTTGGAAAAAAGCGCCCAGTTCTCGCGCACCAGAAAGAAACTAGCCACGGCAGCGACCATCCACAAGGCAGTCTTGAACGGGCGGCTTAGCAGCGCTTTCCGCGATTGTGGGGTGGGCGTTTTGTGTTCGATCGTTGTCATTTGGATCCGTCCTCTTCTGGTCGTTTGAGACCAATGGTTTTGGCCTTTAGTTGGAAGATAGACCCTGACATCGTGTGAAGGTCAAGCAACTTTCAGAAGCCACCACCCGTTTCATTCTTCTCACGCCTTGCCTGCGCTGTCGCGATCCAGCAGCGTCTTGCGCTCTTCGTACTGCGCGGTCGATATTTCACCGTTTGCCAGCCGACGGCGAAGAATTTCGTGGGGTGTCTCGCGGGGGGGCGGCGCTTCTCGCTGGGTCTCCCCCATCCGTAGAACGCGATCACGCCAACCAGCGCCACCCAGAAAATCCACCACAGACCGTGCATGCCGCCCATGAAATAGCCATCGTTGAAGTACATGGGTTTGTCCCTCTAAATCAGGATGCGTTGATGGAGGGAGCGGCAAGGGAATCTTTTACCCGCATCAACCGCTCACGCACCTCGTGGGCAACAGCGGCCACTTCGGGGTTGCTGGTCATCTGCAAAACGGCCACGGGGTCCATGAAGGCGACACAGAGGCGTCCGTCTGCCTCTTCGCGCACGACCACATTGCAAGGCAGCAGCAAGCCGATGTCGGGCTCTGCCTCAAGGGCTCGGTGCGCTAGCGGCGGGTTGCAGGCGCCGAGAATCCGGTAAGGGCGAACATCCACCCCCAGCTTGGCCTTCATGGTGGTTTGAACGTCGATCTCGGTGAGCACGCCGAAGCCTTCGCTCTTCAGCGCTTCGGTGACGCGTTCGACTGTCTTCGCGAAGCCTTTCCCTGTGATTTCACAATGAAACCCGTAAGCAGTGGCTGTCGGGGTTGAGGCTGTGGTGGGGGCGGTGCTCATGATTGGCCCTTCTGTGTGGTGGCCGACGTTTTCACCTGGGGATTGGCTTGGGGGACCTGAATCGCAATGACGCTTGCAGGCTGACGCTTGCTTTGACGATCGGTTGCAGCGACCCAGGACAGCCATGCAAGAGCTGAGGTGGTCACAACGGAGAATGCAAAAAGAGAAAGGGCGAAGGTCATGTTGAGCTCCTTTTAGTGAACGGGAAGAATGTCAGTGGAACGGATCGCCGTCTGTGCGAAAGCGAACCTTCAAAGATGATTTTTCGAGTTTGCACGCTGTACCTGGGTACAGAGTCAAGCGAAAAATGAAGGGCAGCGCTGGAGAAGGTGCGCGGCGCGGCACACCTTGCCTTACCAGCGGCCTTTGGCTACAACACGAGTCGCGAGTAGCAGGTGCGCAAGGGCACTTGTGGGCCTGGCGCAAGCCGGGCGGGCAGGAAATCTTCGGCTGCCGCGGCAGAGAGCTGCACAGCCCATTCGGGCGCCACCGGAGGCGACATGGCGACAAAGATAGAGTCGACACTTGTGGATGACTTGACGATCGCGCCTGGTCCATCGTCGCAGTCTTCCAATGGCGCGCCCTTTCCATCGCCGGGGAGGCCATGGTCAAGTGGGACGAATGCGCCAACGGCCAAGAAGGCGCCATTGGTTGCCACCTGGTTGTCAGCGGCGTGACCCTGAACATGGCAAGCGGCGAACCAACCGACTCCCAAGGCGAACATCCACACCATCAACACCGTGAGTACGGTGCAGCGCTTGGTCCGGTTGATCGAAGAGTGGGTCATGCTTTCAGTTTGGGGTGCTTTGATCGATTGTCAATTTTCAGCATGGGCATGGGTTGATCTATGTCAAACGCACTCTGGGCTGAGGTACAGGGCGCGCAGATATGCTGTGTCCATGACTATCAAAAGTAATCGCAGCAAGGGAAATGATCAGGCGCTGACCATCGGGCACTTGGCCAAGGCTGCGCATGTTGGCGTTGAGACGATTCGGTACTACCAAGGTCGGGGGTTGCTTCCTGTCCCCGAGCCAATAGGCCGGATTCGGTATTACGGCCCTGAACTTGTTGACCGCATCGGTTTTATCAAGAGGTCTCAGGGCCTGGGTTTCTCGCTGAACGAGGTGACCACGCTGCTTGCTCTGGCCGACGGGCTCAACCGTCGCGCGGTGCAATCGGTGGCTGTGGCGCGTCTCGATCAGATTCACCGAAAGCTTGACGACCTCTCGCGCATGCAGAGGGCATTGGACAGTCTTCTCGAAAAATGTATAGCGACAGGGCAGGCGCACCAGTGCCCGATTATCGACGCGCTGATGGGCACCGGTGACTGATACCGAATCGCTTTCATCGGTTGCCTGGTTTTCTTCAGGTAACCCAGGCGACACCACTCGGAATCTGTCTGAGTTTGCCCCCCGGCTGAGCGGTTGCTCTTGCGACACAGCGCGTTTAGGCAAATTCTTCGAATAAAGAAGAGTCATGATGGCCTTCCTTCAACCTTCAAAAGATTCGAGCGAATCGCACCGCAGAGCACCGTTTTGACGGGGGCGTGGTTGGTGCATTGTTTTCCATTTGGCAAAATTTGATCTTGGCAAGTGGAGTCTGTTCCCGTATAGGTATCAACTACAGAACCGCACGATTACAAATCTGACATGTTTGCTTTTTGACCGATCAAAAGGCGCACACTTCTTCGAAATCGAAAGGAACAGCGCCATGAAGATACTAATCGCGGAAGACGAACCCAAAACGGGCAATTACCTCCGCCAAGGACTGAGCGAGGCAGGCTATGTTGCGGACCTCGTCAGCAACGGCGTCGACGGACTACACCAGAGCATGGAAGGTGGCTACGATCTCGCCATCCTTGATGTGATGCTGCCGGGCATGGATGGTTGGCAAATAATCAGAAGTCTGAGAGCCTCGGGGTGTGATGTTCCTGTGCTGTTTTTGACAGCCAAGGACCATGTTGAAGACCGAGTAAAGGGCCTTGAGCTTGGTGCAGATGATTACTTGGTCAAGCCGTTTTCTTTCTCTGAACTGCTGGCCCGGGTTCGCACCATCCTCCGGCGCGGGAGAGCTGGGACAGAGGTCACCTTGCTTAAGGTCATGGACCTTGAGCTGGACCTGCTGCGTCGACGGGTCTCCCGTGAAGGAAAGCGCATCGACCTCACTGCCAAGGAGTTCGGGCTTTTGGAACTCTTGATGCGCCGCCACGGCGAAGTGCTTCCGCGTTCGCTCATTGCATCTCAAGTCTGGGATATGAACTTCGACAGCGATACAAACGTCATCGAAGTTGCGATCAGACGTCTCAGAGCAAAAATTGACGACCCGTTTCAACACAAGCTTTTGCAAACCGTCAGAGGCATGGGCTACGTCATCGAGGAGCCCGAGGTGGCTGTGTGATTGGCCGCCTGTCACTCACTGCCCGAATAGTCGTTCTTTTCACCCTGATTTCTGCATCCATCCTGTTGGGTCTGGGCTGGTTGATTTCGAATTCGGTTGAGCGCCATTTCATGGACCTGGATCGTGCCGCACTGCAGGACAAGCTGCACCTCATTCAGGAAATCGGAGCGGAATCAACGGATCGAACCGACCTCGCGAACCGGCTTGCGGACGTGCTCCAGAGCCACAAGGACCTTGCTGCGCGCATTCAGTTGGGCAGCGATGTGATCTACGCCACACCTGATTCGGCAGCACTAGCAATGGGGGATGGAGTACGAGACGAATCCCCGGTAGAAAGCCTCATATTTTGGACGCGAAATGGGCTTAGCTACCGTGCCCTTGAGGGGGAGATGGTCGCTCCTGGAGCCTCCCCTGCGCCACTGAGCATACTCGTGGTGTTGAATACCCAGCACCATGCCCGTTACATGGTGATTTTCCAGAGAACGCTGGTGATCTATGTCTTGGTGGCGACGCTTCTCAGCGGAGTGCTGGGATGGTTCGCGGCACACAGTGGGCTTCGTCCGCTTAGAAGAATGAAGACCCAAGCACACTCTGTGAACATCAAGAATCTGGATCAACGGATGCCGGTGGAATCGGTTCCCGTTGAGATGGCCGATTTGGCCAAAACACTCAACGAGATGTTTCAGCGCCTGCAGATTGACTTCCAGCGGCTCACCGAATTTTCTTCGGACTTAGCTCACGAGTTGCGCACGCCCATTTGTAATATGTTGACCGAGACCCAGGTTGGGCTTTCACAGAAACGCTCCGTCTCCCAACACGAAGAAATTTTGGCGTCCAATTCGGAGGAGCTTCAGCGCCTGACCCGTATGGTCTCGGACATGCTGTACCTTGCCACCACCGAAAACGGTATCTCACTTCCCAATCCTGAGTTCGTTGCACTAGAAAACGAAGTTTCTGCTCTATTCGATTTTTATGAGGCACTTGCAGAGGAAAAGCGCATTGCCTTGTTGCTGACAGGTGAAGGGGGCACGATAGGTGACCGGCTCATGATCCGCAGAGCCATCAGCAACTTGCTCTCCAACGCCTTGCGACACACATTCCCTAACGAGTCGATTGAAGTTTCCATCAACCAAACTGCAAATGGCGTGACTCTCAACGTGATCAATGCTGGCAGCGACATTCCAACAAACGTTCTGCCTCGACTATTTGACAGGTTTTACCGTGCTGACAGCGCCAGAGCACATCCTCAGGCGGAAGGCGCGGGCCTGGGATTGTCCATCACCCAAGCTATCATGCGCGCTCACGGGGGCGAAGCTGCCGCGAGCTCACTGGGAGGAAAGACACTTTTCAGTTTGAGATTTCCAACCGCAACGGCTTGACCCAACGTAAGCGCATGATCACTTCTGAACCTCACCGGGGCGGTTCACCTCACTCTTGAAGGGATTGGCCTAAGCGGCAACGATTGTGCGGACTCCATCCGCGACTCTAGACAGTTTTCAACACCTGTTCGACCCGAGCAGGTGTCCTTTGAAGCGGGCGATGTCCAAGCATCTGCGACGAAGCGATACGTCGCCAAAACGGTCAGTTCAACACTAGGGGTGTTGCGTTGATGCCCATGACTTGAAAGTTGAGCTCACAGTCTTGACGCCTGGAACAGCCGCAACGATCGCGTGCACTTTTTGATAGTCGTTGGCATGTTGAAGCCAGCCGCTCAGCTGCACGTTACCGTCTTGAACTTGAACAGACACGGCAGACGATTTGGTCTCGAGGACGTCTGGTTGTTCAACTCGCTGCTGCACGAGCCTTGCTAGGTTCGCGTCCTGCCCAGCGGCATGAGCGAATCCGGCTGCCATGCTTCCTGCGAGCAATACTCCCAGCGCCATTTGTCTACTGAATAGATTCATCTTTAGCTCCTGTGGTTCAATGATTCGGAATGGAAACTGCCGCTGTGGAAAGCAGCCTCGCAGTGGAAAAAGGGTCTCTTTGGTCTTTGGGGCAATGAAAGGCGCTGAACCAGCGTACGACCTGATTGGGCACGCCTGGGCAGGAGGTGGCCCACTTCGATGGGCGGTTATAGGCTGCGCCCCCGAGCTTCTTCCCCTGAAGGCAAGGTCGAAGCAACTCTTTCTGAGGAGGTTGAAGCTGCTTCGCCTTCGGAGCTTCAATTGTGGTGACCTCGGCGAATCAGTCCGGACAGTTGCGCAATTTCGTTGCCCACTGCGGCAATTGGTTGGCCATCAATCGGGGTCAGAATTTCCCCTTGTTTGAGAAACACCGGACGACCAAATTGGTTGGCTTTGGCCATGCGACCATCCTTAAAGACGTAAAGTGTTTCGCCGCCTTTGAGGGGCACAGTTTTGCTCAGGTTGGAGGGCTGAGCGTCCATGGCAAAGACAGGAGCTGCGGCAATGGCCAAGATGAGGAGAGAGTTCTTGAGTTTCATGGTGTTTCCTTTGGGTGTTTAGATGCAACATGTGCTGCTTCTTCCGTACCAAACCGGTACAGAACGTACTTTAGAAAGACCACCCTTTCAGCAGACCCACTGAGAAGTTACAAATACGTTAGCTGCTTGACAAGATTGGCTAGGTACGTGCCACTGACCACACGCCCGGCCCCAGGGAAAGATCAGTATCCAGATTGAAGTGGTGCCAAAAAATTGGGGCTCGGCTAGCCGAATGAGACAGTGCTGCTTGCGTGAGTGATGCGGCCATTGACACAGATAAGCGGAATTGACTTGTCTGATCCTGACTATCCAGCATCGGCGTGTTTCGAAGGATGTGCTGGCCAGCGGCGCTTATGGCGAAGCTCAATTATTTGGGGGATCTACTAGGGTTCGTTGATCGTGAGTCAGCACGAGAAATCGACAGCTGGGCTTGCTGAGATGCCGACGTGACCCAGATGTCAATTCTGTAATTTGAGCGTCACCCTACTGATAGTCGCGACTCAATAAGCTACTTCCCTAACCGGTGCATCGCTGGTCTCGATGAGGCTTCTCTTCATCACTGACCAAGGTGCCCGTTGTGTAAACCAAGGACACCTTCAATGAAGCACCAAGCGATCAATTCACACCTGTTACCCAGCCCAAAGCGCCGGCAATTTGTTCAAGGCCTTGCATCCGGCGGCGTGCTGCTGGGTATGTCGTCTCTTCCAGCCATGAGCTGGGCTCAAGAGTCGAAGAAGCCAGCAGGCGGCGCACCCGTTTTAGAGGGGACCGAATTCAACCTTGAAATTGCCGAATCTGCGGTCAACTTCACCGGCAACCCGCGCATGGCAACCACCATCAACGGTTCCATTCCAGCGCCAACGCTTCGCTGGCGTGAGGGTGACACCGTCACCATTCGTGTCACCAACAAGCTTCGCGAAACAACCTCCATTCACTGGCACGGGATCATTCTTCCCTACCAAATGGACGGCGTGCCCGGCATCAGTTTCCCCGGGATTCCGGCTGGTGAGACGTTCACTTACCGATTCAAAGTCGAACAGAGCGGCACCTACTGGTACCACTCCCACTCAGCCATGCAGGAGTTGACCGGCATGTATGGCGCGATCATCGTCGAGCCAGCGAACGGCAACGCCATTCGAGCTGATCGAGATCACGTGGTGCTCTTGTCCGATTGGACCGACGAAGATCCTATGCGGGTTTTCGCGAAATTGAAGGTTCAAGGCGACTACTACAACAGGCTCCAGCCAACCGCTGTCGATTTCTTTCGTGACGCATCTCAAAATGGCGTGAGCGCAGCGGTCAGCCGCCGAAAGATGTGGAACACCATGCGGATGAACCCCACCGATCTTGCAGATCTCTCAGCAGACACGCTGACATTCCTGATGAATGGTGCGACCCCCGCTGGAAACTGGACTGGGCTGTTTCGCAAAGGAGAGCGCGTTCGCCTGCGGTTCATCAATGGTGCCGGCAATTCCTTCTATGACGTTCGTATACCCGGCCTCAAACTGACCGTGGTACAGGCCGACGGTGTGAACGTAGAGCCCGTGACAGTCGACGAATTCCGTTTTGGACCAGGTGAAACCTACGACGTCTTGGTGGAGCCAACCGACGACGCACACACCATCTTTGCCCAGTCGATGGACCGTTCTGGCTATGCGCGAGGTACGCTGGCGACCCGTGTTGGTCTGGACGCACCGGTACCTCAACCGGACAAGCCTCAGTGGTTGACGATGGCGGACATGATGGGCTCCATGGGCGGCGATATGGGTGGAATGGCGGGCATGGCCGGTATGTCGCATGGCGCGCAAATGAAGATGGGCGGCGGTGCAAATGGCATGCAGGGAATGGCAGGAATGAATCATGGCGCTATGGCCATGGATCACAGCAAGCATGCAATGCCTGGCGGTGGGTCGCTTGCGGCGCCAAGCACCAAGGCTCGCCATGCGAGCACCGAATACGGCGCAAGCACCGACATGCGGGTGGATATGGCGCGGACCAATCTTGACGATCCTGGCATTGGCCTTCGGGACAACGGCCGGCGTGTACTCACACTTTCCGATCTTCACACCATTGGAGGCCCACTGGATCCACGGGGAGCCGAACGCGAAATCGAGTTGCACTTGACAGGCAACATGGAGCGCTACACCTGGTCCTTTGATGGATTGGAGTTTGGTCAATCAACGCCAGTGAAATTCAACTATGGCGAACGGGTCCGCGTGATCTTGCACAACGACACCATGATGACCCACCCCATGCACATGCACGGCATGTGGAGCGAACTGGAAACTGCAGAAGGCGAGTTTCAAGCACGTCGCCACACCATCCCGGTGCAGCCCGCACAACGCGTCAGCTTCCTAGTGACGGCAGACGCGATGGGCCGATGGGCGTGGCATTGCCACCTGATGTTCCACATGGAAGCGGGCATGTTCCGCGAAGTGCTTGTGGCCTAACCCATCAATACAGAACGAAAGCAAATAGATGAACAAGAAGTCCAAATGGTTGTTGCTGGCAATTGCCGCCGCTGGAGTGGGACCAACGCTCGCTCAAACAACGAACTCGATGCCGGGCCACAACATGCCCGAAGCCGCCACAGCCGCGCCGATAGAAAAGAAGCCTGAGTCGATGGTCCCTATGGTCATGCCCGATATGAAGGGCATGGACCAAAGCAAGATGGGCCAAGGCACACCTGCTGAATCTGCCGGTGCGATGAAGGGCATGAACCATGGTGGTGCCTCCATGCCCATGGAAGAGATGAAGGGCATGGACCACAGCAAGATGGGCCAAGGCACACTTGCGGAATCTGCCGGTGCGATGAAGGGCATGAACCATGGTGGTGCCTCCATGCCCATGGAAGAGATGAAGGGCATGGACCACAGCAAGATGGGCCAAGGCACACCTGCTGAATCTGCCGGTACGATGAAGGGCATGAACCATGGTGGGGCCTCCGCTGAAAAAACCAGCTCGGGAGACATGGGCGCCATGGACCATGGCGATATGCAAATGCAAGGGGGAAGTGCTCCGGCAGATGCCAGAGACCCCCATGCCTACTCAGGCGGCTACACCTTGGAAGACGGTCCCTACGCACTTGCCGGACCACGTCAACTGCGACTGGCTGATGAGTACAACTTTGCCTCAGTCATGTTCAATAGCCTTGAACATGGACTGAGCAAAGGCGATGGCACTACCGCATACGACGCGCAAGCGTGGTTCGGCCGAGACTACAACCGATTCGTGCTGAAGGCCGAGGGTGAGGTGGCGAACGGCAAAATTGAGGATTCGCGCACAGAAGCGCTTTGGAGCCGTTCTATTGCCACCCACTGGGACGCCCAGGCAGGAGCGCGCATTGACAACGGCACCGGACCCGACCGTGGGTGGTTGGCTTTCGGCGTACAAGGCTTGGCTCCCTACTGGTTCGAGGTTGACGCCGCAGCATATGTCGGTAACGGCGGCCGGACGGCCCTGCGTTTGGGTGCCGAATACGAACTTCTCCTCACCCAGAGATTGATTCTTCAACCCAGTGCCGAAGTCAACATCTACGGAAAAGACGACTTGGCAAGAGGGATCGGTCGCGGCTTTTCGAATGCTTCAGCTGGCTTGCGCCTTCGGTACGAGATCAGCCGCCAGTTCGCTCCCTATATCGGTGTGGAACGCACGGCCCTCTTTGGCAAGACCGCTGATATCGCACGCTCTGAAGGCGCATCCACTGGCGACACCCGCTGGGTGGCAGGCGTTCGTTTTTGGTTCTAACTTTGCTTCTCCTTTCCGTCACCTCAACTAGTAGCTTTCTCTCAACTCTCTCAACCCAATCCTAGGAACAATATGTACAAAACACTCTCAACCTTGATTCTCGCAACCGTCCCAGTCTTCGCAATGGCAGGGGGCACCCATGCCGCTGCAGGTGACGCGAATGCTTCGCACAAAGGCATGGCCGGCATGAAGATGGAAGCGGATCACGACTCTGCCGCTGGTCAGGCAGGAGATGCCTCGAAGGTCGATCGCACGATCGAACTCTCAATGGATGACAGCATGCGATTCACACCCAGCCAGATCCCGGTCAAAGCGGGTGAGACCATCCGTTTTTTTGTGAAAAACAGTGGCAAAGTGCCTCACGAAATGGTCATTGGAAGCTTGGGCGAGCTGAAAGAGCATGCTGCCATGATGCAGAAGATGCCAGGCATGCAGCATGCTGAAGCAAATATGGTCACGCTAAAGCCTGGTCAACGTGGCGGCTTGGTCTGGAAATTCACCCAAGCGGGTGCAGTCGATTTCGCCTGCTTGATCCCCGGACACATGGAGGCGGGAATGGTTGGGAAAGTGAACGTTCAATAGGGCTCCGCCCTCATTTGGTGTTGCCGACGAACACAATGGACCTGCTCAATGGTGCATGTTTCTGTTTTAGCCTCGACGAGAGCGCTTTGGCGCGTGCCCTTGATTCGGTGCTGGGGCAGGCAGGCCTGGCCGAGATGGTTAGACAGCGCTGCCCGTTTCTCTTTGCCGCACAGCCGGTATTCGTGCCGGCACCTCAGTTGCAGCGCATGGCGCAGGTGATGCAAGCCGTCGAGTCGGTGGTAGCGCTTCCAGCCTTTCGAGAACAGGTGCTGGCCGCTGCGCCGCAAATCGCTCGACTGGGCACGAGCGGGCCGTTGGGCGTTTTCTTTGGGTATGACTTTCACTTGAGCCATGGTCAGCTGGCGCTGATCGAGGTGAACACCAATGCGGGTGGCGCCATGCTCAATGCGGTGCTGGCCCGAGCCCAGCGGGCCTGTTGCACGGAAGTGCAAGGCATGGTGCCCTCACTGGCCAGCGTGGTTGCATTTGAGCAGCAAATCGTCGACATGTTTCGCCACGAATGGCAGCTTGCCCAACAGGCGGGCGCGGCTGACAAAACCGCGGGGGTCCATGTGAGGCACCCGCTGAGGTCCATCGCCATTGTCGACCTCGCGCCCGAGGACCAGTACCTTTATCCCGAATTCCTGCTGTTTCAGCGGTTGTTCGAACGCCACGGCCTGCGAACGGTCATCGCCGATCCTGCAACGCTCGAATGGCGCGACGGCGTGCTGTGGCACGGTGAGCTGGCCATCGATCTGGTCTACAACCGTTTGACCGATTTTTACCTGGAGCAGCCCAGCAGCGCCGCACTGCGTGAAGCGTACCTGCAGCAAGCGGTGGTGCTGACACCGCACCCGCAAGTCCACGCCTTGTACGCCGACAAGCGGCACCTCGCGCTGTTCAGCGACGCCGCACAGTTGCAGGCGTTGGAAGTGCCGCAGGCCACGCAGGACATCCTACTGGCGCATGTGCCTCGCACCGAGGTGGTCGACGCCGCCGATGCGCAGCGTTTTTGGGACGCGCGGCGCAGCCTTTTCTTCAAGCCAGTGGCGGGTTTCGGCAGCCGCGCGGCCTATCGGGGCGACAAGCTGACGAAGCGGGTTTGGCAGGACATCCTTGCCGGTGACTACGTTGCCCAGGCCATCGTCGCCCCGGGGGAACGGGTGATCGACTCTGCGGACGTGACGGTAGCAGACGTAGCGGCGGAGGCCTCAGTGGCCACCAAGGCCATGAAGTACGACCTTCGCGCCTATACCTACAACGGCGCAGTGCAGTGGATGGCCGCGCGCCTGTATAAGGGGCAGACCACCAACTTCCGCACGCCCGGCGGTGGCTTTGCTCCGGTTTACAGCTCTGTCGACGTGTCGGGCGCAAGTGGGCCAAGCTGCGCGAGTGGCGACGACGACGGCGTCACCCCACACGCCTCCTTTGTCTTCCTGCTCGACCCAATGAGCGGGGTCCACCCGGTCCCCCACACCTTGTACGTGGCACTTGCGCGAGGCGAGGCAACCCTTGAGGCCATGGCCGGGCAAACCTTGCGTTTGGCCGACTGGTTCGTTCGCCTGAAGTGCGGTGCACCGGACCTGGTCGTCAACGAGACTTACAGCCTTGTGTGTTTCGACGCTCAAGGGCGTGTTGATCCGGCACATGCACCCAGCTCGGCGCAACCACCTGCCGCTACACCCGAAAACCCCGCGTGGCCCACCCTTGCGGAGCGGGAGCAAATGCAGCAAATGCTGTTTGGCACGACGCCATCACCCAATGCGTCAGATGCGGCAACAGCGGCGAACTGAGACTCGCTGGCGAGCCACCTGAGATAAGACGGGGCGAACATTTGTCCAAGCATCGCGACCCGCTGCTGGTCAGACCAGGCTGACAGCATCGCCAACGAGCCACCTGACTTCACCCACTTGAATCCTCACAAACCTGTTCGAGCAAACCGTCAATTGCAGATTTGGCGACACACCACAATCAACCGTCGGAAGAATACCTCCTGCGTTCGGCTTTGCTTTGAAACCCTGATCAATCTGCCGCCGGTACAAGCCAGCGCGACAGATCCCACCGTTCGAATCCAAAAACCGCTGCGATGCCAATCAGGGCATAAGCAACAATCGCGGGATCACTGCCAAGTTTCATCACCGTAAAAGCCACCAGCACCACGGCATCGAACCCGAGCGCCATCAACAGCACCGAAGCAGTCATGATTTTGCTGTCCGTAAAACTTGATTTCTTCACGTAGATCTTCCTACTTGGAAATTTCTGCTTCTGCGGCCTTTGGATTTTCGGGTGGATTACCAGCTGACGCTGCACTACGGACCTTTTAGGCGTCAAGCCTAAGGGCCGCATAGCGTCGAGAGCATCAGTTCGCAATAGGGGGCAGCGGTCGCTCAGATGGAATTCTGCACCTTTGCCGACTCCCTATTCTCCAATTAGGAACACACTTCGGTACCCCCCCGATGACTGATGAAAACCTGGAAGACGAAGAACCACTGAGAAGCTCTTAGGTCGCGTTTCATTGCCTAGTTGGCGGCAGTGTCGTGAGGGAAATGGCGGGTTCTGCTGCACAAAAACACCGCTTTACGGTATCCTTCAGACTTTCCGAGCGTTTACCGGCATCGCTATGAAGAGCCGGAGCCAAGCTTGCTTGGCATACGAGACACGTTAACCCCTGAAGCGTGGACGTTCCTTCGGGAATCGGGGTTCCTGTAAGCATTGGTCACCTCGCTGATGCACAACGACGATACCGGACCAGTGCAAGTCTGCCAGGTCGGAAGCCTGTCAGTTCTGTCAAAGCTCAGAAACACCGGCCCGATCTTTCGGGTCGGTTGTTTCCTTCACCCTTATCTACTTTCAACCCCGTCGGGATGCATATCCCGGCATGGTGCTGGTGCGTGCTCCTGATTCTTTTCAGGAGCATTCCATGATCAAGTGCAAGGGCACCCTGCGAATCAAAAAGATTCGCCAAAGCCGCAATGGCGCATTCTGTATCGCAGACCTGAGCACCGACTTCGGTGAATTCAAGGTCAAAGATCCCCTGCTCGACCAGTTCGAGGAGGGCGAGTACCAGGGCACGCTCTGGATTCACGAGATCTACCTCTCTCAGTACATTTCCTACGGAAAAGCCGTGACCGAGCTTCGCGCAAGGTTGCACGACTTGCAGATCGACTCCGAAGATCGCAAGCAAGTACGCAAACCCGAGCAAAGCGAGCCTGATCCGATTGATGAGGTGCCCACTCCCCAGGTGCCGTCAAAACCCAAAGCTGCGTGGCCGAACCCGGCCAAGCGAAGCGATTGGGCATCGGTGAAGGGCAACAAGCTGGGTTCTTCAATGGCGGGCACACCTGACAAACCAGTTGAAGGTGGACCGGAAACCACAACACCTCCTGAGAAGGTGCGTGCCGCGGTCAACGAAGCAAATGTCGCCACCGAAATGTTCAGTCACGAGCTAGCCGAGCTGATCGATCAACACCAGATCGTCAAACTCGACCCAACCGTTGACCGAGTGCTTCTGAGGGCCCAAACCGCTGCGTTGCGAGGTAAAGGCTATTCGTTCGACGCCAAACAACAGGCCTGGATCTACCAGGTGACATAAGAAGTGTTCGACAGCCCGCTACGGTGGGCTGTTCATTGGGATCTCCACACCCAATGAACAGCCCATCGCTCCACACTGTGGGGACTGGGTGGCTACACAGAAATCTTGGGTGGCTGCAACCTGATGTGCAGCGGCTTTGCGGCTTGAGCGGCAGGGGGGACGCAAACCTCCTGCCAGACTCCCGCGCCTTTTTTTGATCGTCTAGACCCCCGCTCTCCGGCGGTCCGTGCTTGCCAACTTTGTGGCAATGTGCGAGGGGGTTTGCCTAGAATGAAGTTTTAATCTCGGGGCCCAGATGGGTTCCCTCAGGTGCCAAATACATGGCGGTTGAGGGAAACCATTTGATCTAACCAAAAATGGTTTCTAGGTGCGTTCAACTCTGAAAACGCGCCAGGGTGGCAACACCCGAGTTCACGTCAATTTCATCAACCCTGTGGGGACCAATCGTCCCTACAGGGACGGTTGTCTTCATTTTTCTTGGAGTCAACCATGTCTCAGGTATCACCAGAAACCCGGCGAGAGTTCAGTGTCGTTTTCGCAGATTGGCTGCAACATGCCGGTCCTGAGGAAACTGACCAGCTCGACGCACTGCAAGTGAAATATCCACCGCTTCAAGTCCGGTCCTTGCTGACATTCATCCGTGAATGTTTGGCTGATCCGGCTCGGAGGGAGGAGCTTCCTGGCAGTTTGCGGACACGTCTGCAAGCAAGGAATTGGCCGCAGGGCGGGATTTTCTTGCAAGCCGCTTGAGTTTGGCCCAGGCGGCAACGCCATCGGGCTTTTCGACCAGCCTGGCCACCTCAGCCTCAAAGCTGGGTTGGCCTCCTTCAATCAGTGTCAGTTGCGGCTTTTCCTTCATAAAAACGAGTGTCGCATTTTTCTTCATCGGAGCCACAGAATGAACACCATTGTTCGGCAACCACTTTTGAAAATCACGGTGGATGTTCCTGCTGAAAAGAGTGATCAGTTTCACCTTTTGTGGGAGCAGATCCTCAGTGATGAGGATGCCCCCATCAACCAGCAAACCCGTGCAGTTCAAAGCGTTCGAGAGAACGCCATGGCGGCAGGGGAAGCGGCATTGCACCGGCTGTACGGGTTAGCGCAAGGGGACACTGGCCAGGCCAGAGTCATCGCGCGATTCCTGGCCGGTTTGTACAACGGCACGCGGTTTCCGTTTGATTTGACCGATCTTCGAACGCTTGATGACGCGCTCTTTGAGAACTGCATGGCCTTGCTCCGAATGGATGCAAGGCATTGTGTCCAAGAGGTGCATCGGTACTTCGAGAACGGTGGAGTCAAGTGGGAACAAATGATCAGCGACTGGAACATGGAGAAAAAATCCACGAGCTGATCAAGCGCATCGCAATTCGTTAGTTTTTTCAACCCACCAGGGGATCTCGATCCCCGGTGGGGAGGGGTGTCTCCTGGCTTTTTTTGTTCTATTCAGGAGTACACCATGGCAATTACCACGCAAGCATTTGATCGCGAAATCTTGGTTCTACATGATGAAGTTCATCAAGTCCTCACGGGCGTGGTGAAGGTGAAAGGTGGCGATGTGGCGGCAAAGATCGAAGACATGAAGGCTTTGACAACGCAAGAATGGCAATCTGCCGCTCGCGCGTTGTTGCTGGCCCGAAAGACTTCGGTTCTTGAAGCCCTTTCCCAGCAGGGCCTCGAAGCGGTTGCAATTGGGCATGTAGACGTTCGCCGGTCGCTCTCACGGGCGATTGGGCTGGCGGATGAACATGCTGCGATGCGGACAGTTCAGGAGATCGCCTGCAGGCGTTTGCATCTTCCGATTGAGGAGGCAGAGTCTGCTATGCACAGCCTGGAAACAGGCTTGGTGCACGATGCGTTGATGGAAGCTTATGTTTCAGGTGCGAACAGCCGTTCCGCCTGATATTTCAAAACCAACCCGGACGGGAACACCCGTCTGGGTGTTTCCTCGGGGATTTTTCTTCAAGGAGACGCTCATGGCGTTGATGTTTTCCCGCTTGGCCAATAACTATGTGAAGGCCGGCTACTTCCCAACCGATGAGGACACGCTCTCGCGCATCCAATGCGCGATCGCACCCACCAGCTCCAGTGGTCTGATTCGCGTTTGTGACCCGTGCTGCGGCACAGGCGCAGCGCTTGCAGACATGGCGCAGTTCTTGGCCGACTATCAGCAAAGTGCTGAGCGGCCCAGCAAGGTGGAAACGCTCGGCGTAGAGTTCGACAAGGAACGTGCGTGGGAGGCCAAAAAGCTTCTCAATCGCGTCATCCATGCCGATATTCACGACGTTGTGATCAAACCACGCTCTTTGAGCATGCTGTTTTTGAACCCACCCTACGGCTTTGGAGTCTCCGACTCCGCCAACATGGGCCGTGACGTCACCGACGGCGGTGACAAGGCTGAAAGACTGGAGCGGACCTTCCTCAAAAAGACCGTACCAACCTTGATGCCTGGGGGCGTTTTGGTCTACGTCGTGCCGTTCTACGCGCTCGATGACGAGATCCGAACCTACCTGGCACGCCATTTCAAAGACCTGCGGTTCTACATGGCACCGGAGAAGCAATTCCAACAGTGCGTCATTTTTGGCGTGAAGGTCAAACCAGGCCACCCTCGCAAAGACGTGTTGGACATGCTGACCATGGCTCAAGCGGGTGAACTGAAGGACCAGGTGCTTCCGCTGGAGTGGGACGAGAGTCCCTACTTTCTGCCGGTGGCCACCGACGACGATTTCGACTTCCGGGCGGTTCGCATTGATGGTGACCAACTGCAGGACGAACTCAAGCGGTATGAGCACAACTTGCTGTGGCCAGGTTTTGACCGACATTTCAACCAGGCGCGTGCGAGCCATCGGAGATCGCTGCGAGAGCTGAGCCGTTGGCATCTTGCGCTTGCCTTGGCCGCAGGCCAGGTGCGTGGAATGATCAGGTCCAAAGGGGGCCGATCGTTCCTGATCAAAGGAGACACGTTCAAGCGCAAGCAACGAACGGTGAGCATGGAGACGGACGAGAAGGGCAATGTGCACCAGACGGTGACCATGCTCGACAAGTTTGTCCCCGTGATTTCTGCTATTGAATTCACGCCAGGCCCTGACAAGGGCCGAATCGTGAAGATCAGTTGACTAGGAGCAGCGCCATGAACATGCAAGTGGATTTGACGCCTTCCTGGGGGGAGGTGGGCACGGTCGTCCGAAGGTTGGCCATGTCAGGTGAATATGTGGCCCTTCGCAAGATATGGCCCGAAGCTGCCAAGGCTTTTGCTGCGGCCCAAGCGTTGCAAGAGGTCTTACCTTCGTTGACCGACAATCAAAAACTGTTGGTCAACAAGGCGATGGCTTTGGAGATGAGCAAGCAAAGGTGCTGACCACCTGTTTCAAGATGGGATCGCTTCTATGAAAACTTGGAATGTGCATTGCGAAGGCCGGTTCCTCGGAACCGTCGATGAAGACACGGAGACGTTGGCCAGAAGCGCGGCACTCTCCAAATATGCGTTGACCGCCGATGAAGCGGACGCGCAAGATGAACAGGAACAGCCCGTGTTTGGCATTGCGCCGGACTGGGAGTTCTCAGTGACGCCAGCCTGAACAAGGCTGGCCAGGGCGGGGTGGTTAAACACCTCGCGGAACCCAGATGGGTTCCCTCAGGTGCCACACACATGGCGGTTGAGGGAAACCATTTGATCTAACCAAAAATTGGTTTCAAGGCGCGTTCAACTCTGGAAACGCGCCCGGCAGCATCCGCTGCTGGAGTCACAGTCAGTACCATCAACCCGTGGGGCACCGAGTCCCCATGGGGGCCGTGCTTCACACTTTTTAGGAGAAGCACATGGCCTCGGTCATCGAATTGAAAGAACTGCAACGTCTCCCGGATCGGGATTTGCTGCAGCACGTCCTCGGAGAGGGCGTTTTGGAACGCATCACCAGTTTGGCACAGGCTTTCGGGCTGCAACTGGGGGATGAAGCGAACGCAGCAGATGTGGGAGGCAACTACCGCCTGCTCTGCGCTCGTGAGTTGCTGTGTCGGGCCATGCATGAATCCATGCAAGGTCGCCAAGCGTTCAACAACCCTAGCGCCGTGCAGGAGTTCTTGCGCCTGAAAATCGGAGGTCTTTCTTATGAGACCTTCTGGGTGCTGTTTCTCGACTCACAGGTTCGCTTGATCAAGGCGGAAGAGATGTTTCGGGGGACGCTGACACAGACCTCGGTCTACCCGCGAGAAATCATCAAGCGGGCGTTGCAACTCAACGCTGGCGCCGTGATCTTCGGGCACAACCATCCTTCAGGAAATTGCCAACCTTCGCGTGCGGATGAAAACCTGACCAGTACGCTCAAAGCGGGCCTGGCCTTGGTGGACATTCGTGTTCTCGATCACATCATTGTGGGCGATGCGAGCAACGCTTCCATGGCTGCTATGGGCCTCGTGTAGACCCTTGAAACCGCCTGTGCAATGCAGGCATGACCGTTAGTTCTATTAGCCCTGCGGGCCATCCCGCAGGGGGTGGTCCGCTTCTTTTTTTTCAAACAGGAGTTATCACTATGAACGACAACAAAATTTCAACCATCAAGTACCGTGGCCGTGAAGGATGGAACGCAAAGTCCCAGCTGGATCTGGCGGACAACCGCGTGCTTCAAATCAGTACCTACAAGGCATCGAATGGCAGTTTGCGGACCTCAGCCTCGGTGCACACGAAAGTGGACGGTGGTCTTCGGCACGTTTTTGGATATGGAACCCCTGGGGGTGACTTTTCCGGAAACGTGGCGATCACCAAGCCCGCGCGTGTCACTGAAAAGGTGGTCGCAGAGCAACATGCCCTCGTCTTGGATGTAGTGCCGGAATTGCTTGTGTCCATTGAGAACCATTACGCCAAACACCCACCGCTCGACTTGAGCGCTTAACTATCACCACCACCCTGCGGGAACACAACCCGCAAGGGTGGGTGTCGCCCGTTTTTCTTTCGAACTGGAGACATTTATGTATCGGATTGAAGAGCTTTCTGAGATCTGGGTTGACGCCTGTCTTCGCAACAGCGATGGCCGGTTGATGTTCTTGTCGTACTTCGGGCGCGATGGCTCAGTCATGCAGTTTCTTGCGACCTTGGAGCTGGGACGCACAGAACGGGGTCTGAACCGGTTCCATTTGGTGGGGCCCGACGGTCAACGGCATCCGGTAGACGTTGAGGGCACCGAGCGGCTTGGAAAGCATGCCGCCAGGTTGCCTCGGCAAAACCTGTTTGGGCCACTGATGCACAACTGGATTTATGACAAAACCCTGCAAAACCCGGACCGTGCCAACCGCATAGCCTGGGTCATGCACCGAGTAGGAGCCGAAACCACGCAGCATGAGCAGCCGCTGTACGACAAGGTATGGGCTGCGATGGTGGATTTGTCGCCAGTGGCCCTTTTGGACCACTGGCGAGAACCCTGTCTGAACTGGTGCCACGAAAAGCGGGCTGTCGAGCTTCTCGATGACCCCGTTTACCCGGCAATTGGTCAGGTAATGGCCATGCGGGTCAGTTTAAGTGATCACTTTGTGGAATTCGTCAGCGATGGCGTGCGCAGCGGCCTCTTGGAGGCGTGAACGCGATGTGGGCGACCCATAGGGTCTTTTTCGATGAAAGCGGCATTATTTAGCCGCTGAAATTTCAACCACCCGCAGGGACTCATGACCCTGCGGGGTCTGGTCTCTGCATTTTTAGGAGAGATCAGATGAATGAAGCAACCAACCCAGGCCAACCCACCGACGTGGCGGTTTTGGACAGTGACGAAACGACGCAACCGGCGCTTGAGAGCGCTGGCGAAGCGGGCGAGTTCGGCGACAACATGAAGCTGACGGACTTCATCGATGAATTCGGTGATGGTCTGTTGTCCCAAGTGAAGTCGCAGAACCCTGCGATCTTTGACCCCGAGCTGGATGAAGGGACTGCCCAGTATCAGCGCCGCAAAGCCATCATGGATGGCCTCAAGCGTCAACCGTTCAAGGCTCAGGCCGATGCGGTGCAGGCCTCTGTCAAGCTCCTGGTGGACCACAACCAACCGGCCGTGGTGATCAACGCGGAGATGGGCACCGGTAAAACCATGATGGCGATCTGCGCGGCGGCCGCCATGCAGGCGACACATCCGCGCACCATCATCATCGCGCCACCCCACCTGGTCTACAAGTGGCGGCGCGAGATCCTGGAGACGGTGCCTGGTGCCAAAGTCTGGGTATTGAATGGACCCGATACCCTGCGCAAGCTGCTGCAATTGCGGGCCATGCTTGGTCTCAAAACCACCCAACCGGAATTCTTCGTGCTCGGTCGGGTTCGCATGCGGATGGGGTTCCACTGGAAAGCCTCGTTCATCACCAAGAAGACCATGGTGGAAGGCCAGGTGTTCGAGGGGGCAGCATGTCCTGACTGTGGTTCGTTTATTTGTGCAGATGATGGCGAAGGGCATTTCATGCCCGTGTCGCCAGCCTTTGCCCAAGTGACGCTGGGGGATCGCCGCAAGCGGTGTGAAGCCGAGACAGCCGCAGGTAGAAAGTGTGGTGCGGCCCTTTGGACCTTGATCCGCTCAGGGCGCGCCATTGACTCCATGCACGACCTGGTGCTCGGTGCCTTGAAGCAAATGCCCACCATCGGTGAAAAAACAGCCTCCCGGCTGCTCAACACCTTTGGCGAGAAGATGCTGGGCGCGATGCTGGGGGACAACGTGTACGAGTTCCTGAACCTCATGGACGAAAACGGCGACCTGGTGTTTTCTGACAGGCAGGCCACGCGCATGGAACGCAGCCTGGCCAACTTTGAATTCAGCGTCGGGGAGGGCGGTTACCAGCCCACCGAGTTCATCAAACGCTACTTGCCGCGCAATTATTTTGGGCTGCTGGTGGTCGATGAAGGGCACGAGTACAAGAACGAGGGTTCGGCGCAAGGCCAGGCCATGGGTGTGCTGGCTAGCCAGTGTCAAAAGACGCTGTTGCTGACCGGCACCCTCATGGGCGGCTATGCCGACGATCTGTTCCACCTGCTCTGGCGCTTGAACCCAAGCGCCATGATCGAAGACGGGTTCAAACCGTCCAAGACGGGCTCCATGGGCAATGCCGCGATGAACTTCATGCGAGAGCATGGGATTCTGAAAGACATTTACAAGGAGTCGGGTGAGAGTTCTCACCGCACAGCCAAGGGGAAATCCTTGACCGTGAGGACCAGCAAAGCACCAGGCTTTGGCCCGGTTGGCATCATGCGGTACGTGTTGCCGAACACCGTCTTTTTGAAGCTGAAAGACATTGGCCAGAAGGTGTTGCCTCCCTACGAGGAGCGCTTCATTGAGGTGGCAATGACAACCGCACAGCAAGCCGCTTACGACGCGATGTCGCGCAGCCTTGTGCAGACCTTGAAACAAGCCTTGGCGCTGAAGGACAGCACCCTGCTGGGCGTGGTCATAAATGTACTGCTGGCTTGGCCAGACTGCTGTTTTCGGATGGAGGTAGTTCGCCACCCTCGAACGAAAGCGCTGCTGTACACCCAGGCTGCGATCTTCCAAGAAGGGGACACCAGCCCAAAGGAGGCTGAGTTGCTGCGGATCTGCAAGGAAGAGAAGGCCCTCGGTCGCCGCGTGCTGGCGTATTCGGTCTACTCGGGCACCCGCGACACCACAGCCAGGCTTAAAGCCTTGCTGGAGGCCAACGGGCTCAAGGTGGCTGTGTTGCGTGCCAGTGTGGATGCTTCCAAGCGCGAAGACTGGGTCGCCGACCAGGTCGAGCGTGGCATCGATGTGCTGATCTGTAATCCCGAGCTGGTGAAAACTGGCCTGGATTTGCTGGAGTTCCCGACCATCGCGTTCATGCAGTCTGGCTACAACGTCTACACCGTTCAACAGGCGGCGCGACGTTCATGGAGGATAGGGCAGAAGCTCGATGTCAGGGTGCTGTTTCTCGGCTACGCCGGCAGCTCGCAAATGGAGTGCCTGCGGTTGATGGCAAAGAAGATCGCGGTGTCGCAGTCCACGTCGGGTGACATGCCTGATAGTGGGTTGGATGTGTTGAATGACGCTGGCGACAGCTTGGAAGTGGCGCTGGCCAAGAGGCTATTGAGCGAAGTGTGACCTCATGAAGAAGCCCGATCCCTTGCGGTTCGGGCTTCTTCTTTCTGGAAATGCGACTTTTCTCAATTGCGCTCTGAATGGCTCAAAATCCTCCTCACAATTATGAAATTCAGGAGGAAGCGTTGAGTCCAGAACAAGCACTGGAGGCATATCTGTTTCATTTGCGACATGAACGTGGTTTGTCAGCCAGCACACAAATTGCAGCCGCTCAGGTGCAACGCACTTGGGAGTCTTGGCTGCTGAAGAATGGCCATCGAAGAAACTGGATGCAGGCCACTCCCCAGGACCTACAAGGATTTTTGCAATCGCGGAGTCATCTCTCGGACCAAACCACCGGCGTTGCCGCATGGCATCTGCGAGGGCTGTATAGCTGGCTTCAACGTGAGGGGCACGCGCTAGCCAATCTGGCGCTATCGATGGAGACCCAGAGTCGATCTCCCCGCAGCACCCGTGTTCGATATATACCCACTCCACATGAAATTCACACACTGCTTCAGCTTCCAGACCAGACATCGGTCAGAGGGATACAGGATCGCTTGATGCTGGAGATGCTATACGCGACGGGTGTCCGAGCCATGGAGTTGTTGTCAATGGAGACCCGTGGCGTATGGCCCAGAGAGCGGAGGGCATCAGTGCAAGGGAAGGGTGGTAAAGAACGCTTGGTGGTGATGAATGACAACGCAGCAAAGTGGCTGCAGTTGTACCTCAGAAGCGTGCATCCAATGTTGATTCGTCGTCGCCGCTTCGAGCGCCTCCCGGCCAAAGGAGACAAGTACTTGTTCCCTTCGATCAAGACCGAAGGGGCAATGACGTATAGCGTGTTGAGGCGACGGGTCAAAAAATACGCAATTGAAGCCGGGATTCCCCTTTTGACGGCGCACGGCCTTAGGCACGCGTTTGCGACCCATCTGTACCAAGGTGGAGCCGACCTCAGAAGCATTCAGCTTTTGCTCGGACACGAGCATTTGTCCACGACAACCATCTACACCCATACACTCACCCAGCATTTGAAGGATCTTGTGGAAAGGCACCACCCGAGAGGGAGCAAATATAGACAGACTTCTGCCTAGGGCTTGTTGATCGCACTCAAAATCCAAGCTCCGGTGGCCGCAATGCAGCAATTGCCGTCTGTCGCGGCCAGGAGCTGGGTTCACGGTGCCTGGCACGAAGCCGTCATCGGTTTACCTGGAAGAGCGGCAGCATCGATGACCGGTATCGAGGGGCTACAGTCATCCAGCTTGGCAGGCCGCAGGTACCCCTTCAGTTCGCGGTCGAAAGTCAGCTGCTGGAAGGGTTGATCTCACTTTGTGGACCCTGAGCCGCCATTTGGCGGCTCAGGCGCACAGATGGAAAGTAGACTGACAATGTTTTCCCTACGCGGGTCCCTTTCAGATGTCGCAACCTCAGCGCCAAGTTCGAAACTTGCCATCGATGATGGTCAATGGCCCAGGATTTTCGGTACGCACCACTTCAATGGACGTGTCGGGGTTGTCGGGCTGCGCTGAATGTGGATAGTCGAAATGAAAAAGACAGCGTGGGCAAGCAATGCAATACTGCCTGTATGTTCGACTCTGGATTCGGTGCAGTTGCATTGCTGCCGCTCTACTTGGGCCTTTTCGGCTTCATTGAGCCGTGTTCGATCGGTTCGACACTGCTGATGGTGAAATAGATGGAGGGGCAGTCCGGACGGGACAAGATCGTCCAGATGTTGACCTTCGCCGGCACCCGGGCGATCTTCATCGGTGCGCTTGGTGCCGTCGCGTCTGGCGTCGGAGCGGCGTTTCTCGGTTTCCAGAAGAGCGCCTGGTTGATCTTGGGCCTGCTCTATCTCGCGCTGGGCGTTGTCTATCTCAGCGGTCGGGCAGGGCTTCTGATGCGAGGGTTCGGACCCACTCTGAATCGACTCCGTAGCACGCGCGGTGCGGCGGTACTTGGCCTGCTTTTTGGGTTGAGCATTCCGGCGTGCGCGGCGCCATTGATTTTGGCCTTGCTGGGATTTGTTGTCGCCGATGGAACCAGCGCAATGAATCCGGTCGCAGGGTTTTTGTTGCTCGCCACTTTTGGACTGGCTTTGTCGCTGCCGCTGGTGGTTGCTGTCTTCTTTGTGCCGGCGCGCTCTCTGCTCGACCGCCTGGCGGCGCTGTCGGTCAGGATGCCCCGATGGACTGGGGCGCTTTTTGTCCTGCTGGGCCTTTGGTCCATCTGGTTCGGCCTGTTCGTGTCCATTTCGGCGTAGCGACGGCCAACGAAGCGCATTCATCCCTTGACCTTGCCATCGGGGCAAGGTGTATGTTCTTTGTTATGTCTCTGCCTCAACCGCCTCTCCGAAGTCAAGCTTCAAAGCGATTGGACCTCTTGCTCGCTCAATCCATCAAGCTGGCGATCGAGCAGCGCCTACCTGAAGTCAGTGAAGCGATTCTTTGTGCCCTGGAGGCACACGCCAAAACGACTGCGGATACGACCCAAGTCGATGCGGCCTATCTACGGGCAACGCGAGCAATCCGGCGCGGCGACCGTTGAAGCAGGAGACCTCTCTACTACACGGAAGTGGCCATGGCTGAAGTCATTCTTGAATCGATTCTCACCTGCCCCGATTGCGGCATGACCAATTTGATGACCATGCCGACCGAGGCTTGCCAGTTTTTCTATGAATGCGAGCACTGCAAGGCGCTGCTTCGGCCCACGGCAGGGAATTGCTGCGTATTCTGCTCGTTTGGCTCGGTTGAATGCCCGCCCAAACAAGAGCGCAAGGCGTTTTGCAGGTAGAGATGGGGCGGCATCCTGCAATCTATTTCGACGTCGATCACCATATGACCGGGGCAGCCAGCCCGACCTGCCTTAAAGCTGCCTTCCTGCAGCACTCGCAACTGGCCGACAGTGGTCGCTCAGCCAGGCATCTCCGAATGTCGGCAATCGTTTAGGCTTGTTCAACACCCGCCCTTCGTCCTGGCGCATCGTGTCGTGAGTGAGGCTCGCGGGCAGGTGTTGAACAAGCCTAAACGATTGCTGCCGGATAGTGGTCGCACCGTGACAGCACGGTCTGTGTCCGGAAGCAGTCGTCCGAAGGATACGGGACCTCGCATGCCCTAAGTCCGGTTTCATTTGCACGGCCGATTTTTTGGGCATTCCCCTGCGCAATTTCATCACCGACGTCCTTTGCCCTTCATTGCGAGAAGTTGCTCTCAAGCCATCACGCCCGCCCGGCCTCCGACAGCTGAAGTTCGGTAGGACCCGTACGCAGACGTCTAAATGAGGTGCGTTCTTCGGGCTTAGATGCCGGAAATCGCGGTGCATTTTATGGGCGAAGCCAGCCTCAAACTACACGGCCAAAAAATGGGGTCTAATATGCGGAATTCATGCGCTCATTCTTTGTATTTTTGCTTTGTTTCGTTTTGGCCTTTCAGGCAAGCGCGAGCGCGCACGCCGTTCCAGCCCCTTGCCCTATGGATCAACAAGGTATGCCAATGGCTTTGGTCATTGAAGCTGGGCTGGGTGCTGGGGATTGTTACAACGATGCTGAGACGGTGGACAAGACCGGCAAGCTCTGCAAAGTAGACACACCCTGCAGTTCCGGGAACGTTTGCGTTCTTTTCACGCAACACGCATACATTCCCACCACACAGATATCAGGCCCTTTGCCCGTAGCAACTGCACTGATTGCTGCGGTCGATCCCTCGGTCGTCTGGCGCCCCCCACTTAGCTAACCCCATGTAATCGCGATGTGGCTACTGACCATTTTGGTCGGCAGTTCTTTGCCCGTGCTCAAACAGCAGCGCGGGAACTCATCACTCATGGAGTTTGCAAGTGCATTCAATTTTTCCCCTGGGGGCTAGCAGGCCCCCCATTCGCTTCGCCTGTCGACAATGGCATTGCGGTTTCAGAATCTGCTCAGTTGCTACTCTCTCGCTTTGTGTCGCCAGTTTTTCGGCAGCACAAACGCCCTCAGCCGTGCTGACCTTTGACGTTGCAATGGATGCAGCGCTGGCACGATCCGAGACAATAAAGTCCCAGGATGCTGCGACCCGTGCAGCCCGTGAAATGGCTGTTTCCGCTGGTCGCCGGCCCGACCCAGTGCTGCGCTTGTCATTGAACAACCTGCCCATCGAAGGGCCTATGCGCTACAGCCTGACGGGTGAACGCATGACGATGCGTTCTGTCGAAATCATGCAGTCTTTCACAGGAAGCGAAAAACGCCAAGCTCGCAGCTTGCGATACGAGCGGGAGGCGGAGTTCGCATCGTCAACGCGCTCCATGCAGGGGTCCAAGTTGCTCGCCCAAACCGCTCGTGCTTGGTTCGATCGCTACTTTCAAGAGCAAATGTTGGAGCTGTTGCAGCTGCAACGTGAAGAAGCTGATCGGGTGAAAGAAGCGGTTGAGTCTGCCTATCGAAGCGGGCGCAGCAGTCAGGCGGATGTGTTGATTGCCCATACCGCTATCGCTCGAATTGATGACCGATTGCACGAGGCTCGTGCCGATTTCTCCAACGCCAACGCGCTCTTGCGACGATGGGTTGGAGATGTGGCTTCACAACCACTCGGACTCCTACCCAAAATCGACCGTACCCGCCTGGTCGAATCCCAACTGAACGATGACCTCGACCGACACCCCGACATTGCTGTAATGAATGCGCGCGAGCGTGTGGCGTTGGCCGATGTTGAGATTGCTAAACAGGAAAGAAGTGCCGATTGGAGTTGGTCTCTGATGTACAGCAAACGGGGCAACCAGTACGGCGACATGGTGTCCCTGGGGGCCTCCATTCCTTTGCAATGGGATCAAGCCCGAAAACAAGACCGCGAACTGGTAGCCAGATTGGAACGGGTTGAACAGGTGCGGTCCGAACGGGAAGAGATGCGTCGCGAACGACTCTTTGAGGTGCAACGCTTGCTCGCTAGTTGGCGCAGCGGCCTCTCCCGATTGGCGGACTACGACAAGACCTTGATTCCGTTGGCGAGCGAGCGCGTCCAAGCCTTAGAAGCTGCGTTCCGGGGAGGCAAAGCGCCTCTGGCTGCAATTTTCGACGCCCAGCGCATGGTCGTCGACACCCAGTTGGAGCGCCTACGCATTCAAAAACAGGCAGCGGCTTGGTGGGCCGATCTTGAATACTTGATTCCTCAAAACCAGAGTGGCCACGGCCCAACGGCCAGTGCGCCAAACCAACCCACTCAAGAGCAAAAACCATGAACAAGAAAAATTTGTCGATCTCCCTGCTTGCTGCTTGCGTGCTTGGTGCAAGCGGTTTCGGACTGTACCAACTGGGTCTAAAGAGTGGAATGACGAACGCGCCGAAGGCCGTGGCTACCAATTCCACAGATTTACCTGCGGCGGCATCCGTCGACCCCTCGACTTGGGGAATACCTGAAGGCGAAACGGCCACACGCCGCCATATCGAGGCCGGCATCAAAGGAGGCGATGTCGATCCAGTCACGGGTCGAAGCATCCTGTATTACCACGACCCGATGGTGCCCGGGAAAAAGTTCGAGGCACCTGGTAAATCCCCCTTCATGGACATGATGTTGGTGCCCGCATACGCAGGAGCGCAGGGCTCCGACAACGGCACCATCTCGGTCAGCCCACGTATTCAGCAGAACCTGGGATTGCGCACCGGCGAAGTCGTCTTTGGCCAGCTTGCATCCGAAATTTCAGCGGTGGGCACGGTGGCCTGGAATGAGCGGGGTCAATTCGCGGTGCAGGCGCGCACTACCGGCTTTATAGAAAAACTGCACGTGCGTGCGGTGCTGGATCATGTCCGCAAAGGTCAGGCGCTGCTGGACATCTATGTGCCAGATTGGGTGGCCGTGCAGGAGGACTACCTGACGGCCAGGCGCTTGCAGGGGCGAGGCTTAGAAAACCTGGCCGAAGGCGCCCGGCAGCGCATGCGACAGGCTGGCATGAGTGAAGCACAGATCGCCTTGGTCGAACGCACCGGGCAAGTACAAGCCCGCATGACACTGGTTGCACCAGCCAGTGGAGTCGTTACGGAGCTGATGGCCCGAGAGGGCGGCACGGCAATGATGGGCACATCGCTCTTGCGCATCAACGACCTCTCCACAGTGTGGGTGCAGGCAGAAGTACCAGAGAGCCAGACGGGACGGGTTGCCGTAGGCGCACAGGTTGAGGCACAAACTCCTGCCTTGCCGGGAGAGTTGTTCCTCGGTCAGGTGCAAGCTTTGTTGCCCGAGGTGAATCCGGCGACTCGCACGCGCAAGGCGCGCATGGCCTTGGCCAACCCCAAGGGCATGCTCGTGCCCGGCATGTTCATGCAAATGCAACTATCTGGTGGGCAAGTGCCCCCCACCTTGTTGGTGCCCTCCGAGGCACTTGTGCGCACTGGCAAGCGTACGCTTGTCATGGTTGTGGAAGATGGGGCATTTCGCCCGATCGAGGTACAGATTGGTCACGAACAGGGGGGGCAAACTGAAGTTTTGACGGGCCTCAGCATGGGTCAAAAAATTGTGTTGTCTGGGCAGTTCCTTATCGACTCCGAAGCCAACCTGAAAGGCGTGGAAACGCGCTTGTCTTCGACCAATGAGCAGGGACCGACGAGCGCTGCACCGCAGACCTACCGAACGAATGCGCTGGTGGAAGCTGTCACCGGTGAAATGCTCACGTTGACGCATCCGGAAATCCCCGCATTAAAGTGGCCGAGCATGACCATGGACTTCAAGTTGTCCCCGGACGTTGCCTCGCCAAAGCCTTCTGCAGGCAGCGAGATCGATGTCGAATTCCGCATGCAGGAGGGCGAAGCACCGCAAATCATCCAATGGCGGGCTCGCCAAAGCAAGGTAAAGGGGGCCAAACAATGATTGCCCATCTGATCCGTTGGTCAATAGCCAACCGCTTTCTGATTTTGATCGCTACCGTGCTGCTGGCGGCTTGGGGTGTGGTGTCTGTGGCTCGCACGCCGCTTGATGCCTTACCCGACCTGTCGGATACCCAGGTGATCATCCGAACCTCTTGGCCTGGGCAAGCACCACAACTGGTCGAGAACCAGGTGACCTATCCAATGACCACCACCATGCTCTCGGTGCCGGGAGCGCGGGTGGTGCGGGGCTATTCGTTTTTTGGTGACAGCTATGTTTACGTGCTGTTCAAGGACGGAACGGACCTCTACTGGGCGCGCTCAAGGGTGTTGGAATACCTTAACCAGGTGCAGTCACGCCTGCCCGCAGGAGCCACCTCGGCGCTCGGGCCGGATGCGACCGGAGTTGGCTGGGTTTTTCAATACGCTCTGACTGACAAGTCCGGCAAGCTGGACCTGTCCCAGTTGCGCAGCTTGCAAGACTGGTTTTTAAAGTTTGAGCTAAAGACCGTGCCCGGTGTCGCTGAAGTAGCCACTATCGGTGGCATGGTGCGGCAGTACCAGGTGGTTCTCGATCCTGACAAGCTGGCCGCATATCGCATTCCCCACAAGAAAGTGATCGAAGCGATTCGGCTCGCCAACCAGGAGGTAGGCGGCTCGGTGCTGGAAATGGGTGAGGCCGAATTCATGGTGCGTGCCTCTGGCTATTTGCAAACTCTCGATGATTTTCGGGCAATTCCACTCATGACCACCGAGGCTGGTGTGTCTGTATTGCTGGGCGATGTGGGCCACATACAGATTGGGCCAGAGATGAGGCGTGGCATAGGTGAGTTAGACGGTGAAGGTGAAGCCGTGGGCGGCGTCATCGTCATGCGTTCTGGCGAGAATGCGCTGACCACCATCGAAGCGGTCAAAGCCAAGCTCGTTACTTTGAAAGCTAGCTTGCCGCCAGGCGTAGAGATCGTACCAACCTACGATCGATCAAGACTCATTGAGAGTGCCATCGAGAACCTCAGCCACAAACTTATCGAAGAGTTTGCCGTTGTGGCCGTGGTTTGCGCTCTGTTCTTGTTTCACCTGCGCTCGGCTCTGGTGGCTATCGTCTCCTTGCCGTTGGGCATTCTGGCGGCATTCATCGTCATGCACTGGCAGGGAGTTAACGCCAACATCATGTCGTTGGGCGGCATTGCTATTGCCATCGGCGCGATGGTTGACGCCGCAGTGGTGATGATCGAGAACGCGCACAAGCACCTGGAGGAGTGGAACCACGAACATCCGGGGCAGCAATTGCAAGGCGAAACCCGCTGGCGGGTGATCGGCGATGCCGCCGCCGAGGTTGGTCCAGCGTTGTTCTTTTCGTTGCTCATCATCACCCTTTCCTTCGTGCCGATCTTCACGTTGGAGGCCCAGGAAGGCAAACTGTTTTCGCCGTTGGCCTTCACCAAAACCTATGCGATGGCGGCCAGCGCTGGTCTTTCGGTGACGCTTATTCCAGTGTTGATGGGGTATTTGATCCGTGGCCGCATCCCGGACGAACAAAAGAACCCGCTAAACCGTTGGCTGATCGCAATCTACCGCCCTTCGCTGGAGGTCGTGCTGCGCTTTCCCAAGGCCACCATCGCTGCAGCAGTGGTGTTTCTTGTTGCCAGCTTGTGGCCTCTGCAGCACCTGGGCAGCGAATTCATGCCGCCGCTCGACGAAGGCGACCTGCTGTATATGCCAACCGCACTGCCAGGCCTGTCGGCAGGCAAGGCAGCGCAGTTGCTGCAGCAGACCGACCGCCTGATCAAGGCGGTGCCTGAGGTTGCCACGGTCTACGGCAAAGCGGGCAGAGCCGCGACCGCGACCGATCCCGCACCACTGGTGATGTTCGAGACAACCATTCAGTTCAAACCCAAGAGCGAGTGGCGAGCTGGCATGACGCCAGAGAAGATCGTTGAGGAGCTGGACAAGACGGTACGCGTACCGGGATTGACAAACATCTGGATTCCACCAATACGAAATCGCCTCGACATGCTGGCTACCGGTATCAAAAGCCCGGTCGGAGTCAAGGTTTTGGGCAGTGATTTGGCTGTGATCAACCGGCTCACTGGCGAGATTGAACAGGCGGTCAAGCAGGTGCCTGGTGTGACCAGCGCCTTTGCCGAGCGCTTGACGGGCGGACGCTATGTGAACGTGGATATCAAGCGGGAACGAGCGGCTCGATATGGGCTCAACATGTCGGACGTGCAATCGGTGGTGGCCAGCGCAGTGGGCGGTATGAACGTTGGCGAGACCATTGAAGGCCTGCAGCGCTATCCGATCAATGTGCGGTATCCACGCGAGGTGCGGGATTCGCTGGACCGTCTACGTGATTTGCCCATCGTGACACCGCGAGGGCAACAGCTTGTTCTGGGTGACGTGGCGGACCTTCGTGTTGAAGACGGGCCGCCTATGCTGCGCAGTGAAAACGCCCGCCTGGCGGGGTTCGTCTACGTCGACCTGCGAGGACGCGACTTGGGTACAGCAGTGCGTGAGATGCAAAAGGTGGTGGTTGAACAGGTGAAACTACCCCCCGGGTATTCGGTGTCTTGGTCCGGGCAGTTCGAGTTTCTCGAACGCGCCACTGCCAAGCTCAAACTGGTGGTGCCTTTCACGCTGCTCATCATCTTTCTGCTTCTGTACCTGACTTTCAAGCAGTTCGATGAGGCCCTGCTGCTGATGGCAACGCTGCCCTTTGCCTTGGTTGGTGGTATTTGGCTTCTATATGGTCTGAATTACAACCTATCGGTGGCGGGCGTCGTGGGCTTCATCGCGCTCGCGGGCGTAGCGGCTGAATTTGGCGTGATCATGCTGCTTTACTTAAAGCAGGCTTGGATGGCTCGCATCGACCAGAACCAAACAAGCGAAGCCGATCTCCTGGACGCCATCCGCGAAGGGGCAGTGCAACGCGTGCGCCCGAAGGCAATGACAGTGGCGGTGATTTTGGCCGGCCTGCTGCCCATCATGTGGGGGGTTGGCACTGGAAGCGAAGTGATGCAACGCATTGCTGCTCCCATGGTGGGGGGAATGATCTCCGCGCCGTTGTTGTCGATGTTTGTGATCCCGGCTGTTTATTACCTGATGCGCCGGCCTCGGCGAAAGTCGCGCACACAAACGCTCACCATATTGGCTCACGGCGACGAGCATTGATGAGGACGCGGTCCCTGGCTAAGCCAGGGACCGCGTCCTCCTTGCTCTCACATCGTAGGTGGATGGACGGGTTCTACCAGAACCCCGATCCAGGCTTGCGGTTCTCATGGTGGGTATTTCATGATTTGTTGGTTTTGTCGAACGAAGTCGAGGTCGCGCCTTTGACACGAACCTGTTTAAGGGAATCGCCCTTGGTTTGCCAATTGAGCCAGATCGCCAGCACGAGGACAGCGATGAACGCTACTGCTGGAACAAGCGCCAGACCCCAGCCAAGTCGGCGGCGCGCCTGCGCAGCGTGTCCAGGTCCAGGCGCCGACATATCCCGTTTCACCGGGGTCTGAAAGCCTCGCACCCGACGTTGATCCTGTTGCTCTTCTGTTCGACCCCACAGCCGCACCAGCAGCAATGCGGCGACCAAGCCCATCATGCTCGCCAGGATCCAGATCACCAGACCGCCCAACAATTCGTCTTCCAGAGGCGTGACACCCCACCATCGGCCAAGCTTGTCATATGCCGCGTAGGTCACCGTGCCCTTGAAGGTGATCAACGCGCCAAGCGGAATGTTGGCAAAAATGGCTGCGCTCGCCATGCCGAGCCGCGCCGGAAACGTTGCGCCCCAGGGCGCTGGACGCGGGTCGAATACGGTCCAAAAAAACAGCAACCCAGAGGCCAGCATAGTCACGTGCATCAGGTAATGCCAGCCCGAAAGCAGCAGCGCCTGGTTGTGAACCTCTGGTATCTGCCAGAAGTACAGCGCGCCAATATAGAGCGCGGTGCTAACGAGCGGTCTGGCAAGCAGCGCAAATGCGGCTCGAACGGTTCGGCTGCTCATCAAGGGTACGAGGACCGACCGTCTCAGCGACGTAGGCAATCCGGCGATCAGGGGTCCGGACGGGACGGCCAGCATCAGCAGCATTGGCGCAAGGCCGCGCAGCAAAAGGTGCTGGACCTGGTGCACCGCAAACAGGTGTTCGGCGATCACGTCAAGGGGTGTGATCAGAGCCAGCCCGATGCAGGCGAGGCCTGCGTAGAACGCCACTTCGCGGCCACGATGGGATCCGTCACGTTTGAAACGAAGGCTCTTGATGCCGCGTTGGTACACGAAGGCTGCAAGCGCAATCGCCACAACGGCGTCAAGGCTGAAAGGCCAGGGCAACGGCCACGCAGGCGGCGATGCTGAATCCCCGTGGGCCAGGGCGGCCGATGAAATCAGCAGCATCGACACGCCCCCTATTGGGGCAGCAATCCTCGCCATTGAACGCGTCGGATTCATAGTGGAGCCTTGCCTGGGCGCCGCCAGCCACGCCAAAGCCATAGGTAGGTAGCCAGCAAAACCGCATAGTTCAAACCCATGAACCATGGCGTGTTCCAGGCGATACCGTCGAAACCCTGGCGGGTGATGGGCCACAGGATCGGCGACGGGTAGTAGTCCGCTGAATGCGTGAACAGGTCGATCAGCACATGCGACCACCAGCCGAGCAACGGAATCCAGAGTTGCCTGCGCCATGCCCATAAGAGCAAGGTGATCGCGCCGAGAACGATGGCGCTGTGGGTGACGCAATGCAGGTTGTGCGAAAGAAAATCGATCAACGCCGGCACGGCCGGTTCCTGGCCGGGGGTTGCGTAGGCATAACTCTGCACGGTCGACGCGGTACCAGCGCCGAAGGCTGACCAGCCGACGATTGGCAGCAAATGCGGCACGTCAGGTGCGACAGCCAGCGAGACTGTTAGCGCCGCCGTTCGCCTTGACACCGGCCATCGCCGATGCGCCAGCGCCAATCCCGCTCCCGCCCACAAGGCATGTGCAAAAACATCCATAGGGTCATTTCTCCAAGTGTGAGGATTGAGGTTCTGCTACCCGGTCAAGGGAGCGCAAAAACTGCTCGGGTGGCTCGTAGCCAATGACGCGGATCGTCTGTTCCTGTCCGTCGCGGTCGAAGAAGATGATTCCCGGCGGTCCAAACAAAGAAAAGCGCCGCAACAAGGCTTGATCTTCGGCGTTGTTGGCCGTCACATCGGCGCGAAGAACCAGCGTGTCTTTCAGCCTCGCTTGCACTCGGGGGTCGCTGAAAGTGAACTGGTCCATCTCCTTGCACGACACACACCACTCGGCCCAAAAGTCGAGCATCACGGTGCGACCACGGGCATTCTGCAGCCGCGCGTCCAGATCGGCCACGCTGAGCACCCGATCAAACTTCAATTCCCGCGTCTCGACGCGTTCGGTGCCACGCAACCCGGCAAGCGGCTGCAGGATTTCCCGGTGCCCCGAAAGGGCCCCCAGCAGCATTGCCGCGCCCATCAGCAAGGCGAGAACGCCGATGCCTTTGAACAGCCGTCGGTGCCCAGGTGCATCCGCCGGCAGCGGGTCAAGCGCATGCAGGTACATCGCCGGCACGATCAGCAATGCCGCCCACAGCAGTTGCTGAGCGACCACAGGAATCACCGGCGATATCAGGTAAATGGCAGTTGCCAGCATCGTGACGCCGAAGACCCGCTTGATGGATTCGGTCCAGGCTCCCGCCTTGGGCAGCAGCGAGCCGGTTGTGGCACCCACGACCATCAGGGGTATGCCCATGCCGATGGCCATTGCGAACAGGGCCGTACCACCGAGCACGACATCGTGGGTCTGGCCGATGTAGAGCAAAGCACCTGCCAGAGGTGCGGCCACGCAGGGACCGACGATCACAGCAGACAGCACGCCCATCAGGAACGCGCCAATTACCTTGCCACCCTTGATCCGGCCGCTGGCGATCGCCAACCTCGTCTGCAGCGCCGTGGGCAGCTGCAATTCGTAGAGACCGAACATTGATAAGGCCAGCACGACGAAGATTACCGCGAACGAACCGAGCACCCAGGCGTTTTGCAGGTAGGCCGACAACAGGGTTCCTGCAAGCCCGGCCGCGACGCCGGCCAGCGCATAGGTCAAGGCCATGGCCAACACGTAGACCGCCGAGAGCCCTACCGCATGGCGCCTCGTCAGCTTGTTGCCGTGACCGGCCAGGATGCCCGTCAGGATCGGAATCATGGGTAGCATGCACGGCGTAAAAGCGAGCAGAAAACCGAAGCCGAAAAATGCCGCCACCAGGGCCCAGCGGCTCTGATTGGCAAACAGCAGGCGCACCGTATCCAGATCCGATGACGGTGCGGTTGTTGCGCCCTTACTTGCATTCACCGCTGGCTCGGGAGGCGAGGGGCCAGACACTGATGCGGCCAAAAGCGACACATTGACGGTTTTCTCAATCGGCGGATAACACACGCCCAACGGCTCATTGCAGCCTTGGTAGGAGGCGAGCAGTTCGACGCTCTCCTTCTGGTCACCAGAACTGCGCAGCTTGATGACGGCGTCGAATGCCTGGTGATAAACCTGCACACTACCGAAGGTGGGGTCGGCCTTGGGTTCACCCTGTGGCAATGCCACGTCCGAGATCGAAATGGTCGTCGGCTTGACGATGGTGAAACTGATACGGTCGCGGTACATGTAGTAGTCCGCAGCAGGTGTCAAGGTGGCGATCAAGGTATTCGCATCCTTGGCATTGACAGCGATCTTGAATGCCAGATCCGGCGGCAACAATTCCTCCGACTTGTCTGACTTGCTGATCTTGTCGATCCAACTTCGGACTGCGTTCAAAGGACCAGGCGACTCCGAGGCTCTCACCGATGGGGACACAGTGCTCGGCGCTACGCTGGCATTCTGTGCCAGCGCGATAGCTGGCGTACCCAGCAGCACCAGCCAAGCGAGCCAGCGCAACGGGCGGAAAAGTACGTGGAAGTGCGCGCTCATTTCCCAACCTTGTTCTTCGGCTGGCTGTTCATAGGACTCCGAGCGGCCGCCTTCTGCAAGGCCTGTTCAAGCTTGGCACGAGGCAAGGCCCCAACCAGCCGACTTCCGTCGGACAGGATCGTGGTCGGCGTGCCATTGATACGGTGGCGCGCCGCAAGTGCGGCAATGTCAGCGATCGGAGTGGCGCAATCGGCAGGGCCTGCCGGCACGGTGCCGTTGTGCATGATCTCTTCCCAAGCCGTGGCGCGATCTGGCGCGCACCAGACGGCGCGCGACTTGGCCGCCGCCTGCGGATGCAGCTGGTCGATCGGGTAGAGAAAAACATGGATGGTCAGGTTGTCGACACTGCGCAGGGTCTCCTCAAGGGCCTTGCAATATGGGCAATCGGGGTCCTCGAAGATCGCGATACGGCGCTCCCCATTGCCTTTGACAAGTGTGATCGACCAGTCGAGATTGAGGCTGTCAAAAGGAATCGCGTTGAGCTTATCGAGCCGCGCATCGGTGAGATTTCGGTCCGCGGCGACGTCGAACAAAGGTCCACCAAGGATGAAGCGGCCATCTTCGGTGACATAAAAGACCTGCCCTGCCACAGCGGCCTCGACGACTCCTGATACCGGTGTTTTCTGGATGTCCTGGACGGGTTTGCCCGGAAAGACCTTCTGCAAGGTGGCACGCACGGCGGCGTCATCAGCATGCACCGCAGATGCCAGGCTCGCTGCGAACATCAGAGTAAGCCATATCCGTTTCATGATCTACGCCTCCACCCGGTAATTGCGCATCAGGCCCGTGTCTTCATGCTCAAGCATGTGGCAGTGGTAAAGAAACAGGCCTGCAAAATCAGCAAAGCGAAGCAACACACGAACCCGCTCGCCGGGCATCACCAGCACCGTGTCCTTCCAGCCATCGTCGACGAAACCGGCCTTGACCGAGTCGTACTCGTCGGAAAACTTGCGCGACACCGATCGCGTTAAAACGCGAAACTGCAGGCCGTGCACGTGCATCGAGTGCGGCATCACCATGCCCATCATCGAGCCGCGGCCTTCGTTGCGGAACTCCCAGATCTCGTTCGTCCCGAGCTTGACGGTTTCGAGCTCGCTGGCGCCGAGCATGTCGAAGCTTTCGCCGTTGATGCCCCAAACCATCATGCCCATGGTCAGCTCGAACACCTTGGGATGGGCGTAGTTGACCGCCATGAGAGGCTCGGCCTTGGCAATCGTGGACAGGCGCGCGGGCGGCGACTCGTCGCGACCCTTGCCATCGCTGACCTTGAACCGCAGCACATCGAACGCCGCGCCGTCGGACAGACTGCCGCCACCGCCCATCATGCTGCCCATGGCTATGCCGCCTTCGAAGGCGAGGCTGCGCAGCGTCGGTTCTGCAGCGCCCGCCCAGCGGCTGAAATTGACCCACAACTCGACCCGTTCGGCCGGTGCCAGCATCACATAGTCACGCTGCAATGGCGCTGCGAGCAAGCCGCCGTCGCTGCCGATCACCGTCAGCGGCGTCTGGTCGCTCCAGGCCAGCTTGAGCGTGCGTGTGTTCGAGGCATTCAGCAGACGCAGGCGGTGAGCCCGACGTTCGACCTCGCGTTGCCGCGGGATGCTGCCGTTGACGAGAACCTGATCACCCAGCACACCCATCATGCCGGCCATCATCGAGCCCATGCCGCCGCCGCCCATCATCCCGCCACTCATCATTCCCCCGCCCATCATGCCGCGGCGTTGTGAGGGCGCATCTTTGCCACCACCCAGATAGACAAACTGGTTGTCGGCATCGAAATTGCGGTCCTGGATCACCAGCGGCAGGTCTTGCGCGCCGGACGGCAGATTGAGCGCAGCCTCTTCGTCGTCGCTGACCAGGAACAGCCCGGCCAACCCGGCATAAACCTGTTTTCCGGTACGACCATGCGGATGTGGATGGAACCAGTAGCTGCCAGCGCGGTTGTCGACCTTGAACTCGTACACATAGCGCGCACCCGGAGCGATCGCGAATCGCGGGTGCCCGTCCATCTCTTCTGGTACATGCAGGCCATGCCAGTGAATGATGGTCGACTCGGGCAGTCCGTTGATGAGATCGATTCGAATCCGCTGACCGCGACGCACGCGGATGATGGGACCGAGGTAGCCACCGGCCGAGGCCTCGAGCGTATGCGGCTCACCGCGCAACAACTTGCTGCGGTAGCGCCAGACCTGGGTCGGTTTGCCAGACCGAATCGACACCTGATCGGGCAGGGCATGCAATTCGATATGGACGTCCACGTCGGCACCTGCCTTGCCTTGCGCAGCCAAGGCGGACGTACCAATGGAGGCCGTGACAACGGCACCGGCGGAACCCAGCAACAACAGGCGGCGTTGGTGGTTCATTTGATTCATTTGGTTCTCCCTTCGTGATTGATTGATCATTCAACAACCGATGCCCGTCATCATCGAGCCGTGCATCACCGCCATGCTCGCGGCGCTCAGCAGCGAGACGCCACCAATGACGGCCAGCACGATGACTGCAATACGTAGCGCTTGAGGTTGAGGTTGAGGTTGATTAGGACTATTCATGTGTGCTCCCATCCTGGGCGATAGCCGTCCAGCTGCGTCCTGCATCCTTGCTCAGAAATACACTGCGCTTGAACGTGGCAATCGTCAGCTCACTGCGACGCACTGGGTTCTGCGCGATGTAGGCCACTGCGTCTTCACTCAGTGCGGGCAGGGTCAGAGTCTCCGGAGCCGATCCGGGTTTGAGCGCGATCCGCATCAGAGATGGCTTGCCGGCGTAGCCGCTGAACCACAGGTGTTGCCCATCGAGATCGAAGGTTGCGGCCAAAACTTGTTGGCCACCAAAAAGCCGATCAAACTTCTCGGCGGCATTCCGAGACAGGTAGAGTCCGTCAGCGGCGCCCGCCGCCACAGTATTGGCTTCGGACGGGTGCACTGCCAGGGTCTTCAACTCTTTACCCAGCCCATCCGCCGCCGCGTGCTTCCATTGCAAGCCATCGTTCATGGTGAAGAAGATGCCAGGCTGATTCATGCGCGAGTTCGCGCCATGATTGACAACGTAGACTGCGTTGGTGCCATAGCTCGCCGCCAATGAGTGGAAGTCAGACTCACCTGACAAGCCAAGATCTTTCCAGCTCTTGCCGCCGTCACTGCTCTTGATCAGTCCGAAAGGGTTGGTCAGCCCCGACCCGGGCGCTGGATGGCCGCTGCTGTAAATAGCGTTGCGGGTGGCCGAGAAGCCCATGTAGTCATGCGCAGGTCCCTCCGCCTTGGACCACTTCCCGTTCTCGAAGACAGCCAGGCCATCGTGGCTGGGAATCAAGATGCGTGCACCGTCGGTGCTGTAAGACAGGCCATGCACATGGGTCAGCGTGACAGATCCGCCAGCATAAGCGCCGGTCGTGGCCATCAATCCGACCAAGAGCCCGCTCATGGTCATGTTGCGAAACACAATTTTGAAGTTCATTTTTTTTCCTATTGGAGGACATTTGTTGTCGGGCCCAAGGTGGCCGGTTGCTGCTTGGCAAGCATCAGCAAGGCAAGTTCAGGCATCGACACGATCAAGATATGTAGGGAGGCGCGAGGCGGTTTGGTCGTTCGAAGAACGGTTTGACGTGCCTCAGCAAGTCCGTGGTCGGAGTTCACGCAGGACTTGGTGTCGCCGACCAGCCAGATTCCACGTGCCCGTGCCACCTGACTACCAGTTCAGGCAGTCAGCACGGGTCAATACGTGATGTCAAATGCGAAAGCAGCAGTGCAGGATCGCGTGCGGAGGATCTGCCTGGGGCGAGGGGCTTTCGGCGGGGCCGACCGCCCGACCTTGCAGCGCATATTGCGCGCTGGGTTCGAAGGTGAAAAAACCGACTACCAGTGCTGGCGCGAGGCTCGGTGCGGGTTTCACATCGACGTTTTGGCTAGAGGACTGACAGTGCCCGACACACATTCCAGGCTGACGAGGATCCAATTTCCAAGCCGAATTTTCCGCCGAAGTCTCACCCACGCCTTTGAGGGCCATCTCGCCCGCTCCCATGCTAATGCCGGATGCGGTTCCGAGGGCTGGCGAATCGGTAGGGCAAGCGTACGAGGCGAGTGCCAGTTGCGCATAGACAAGCGACGCCATCAACAGGATGGCGACGAATCGGCGCAAAGATCGGGAAATCACCATTTCCTATTGATTCTCTGGAATGAAGATTGGTTCCGCATCCCAAGCGAGGTTTCTCAATTGAGTTGAAAATTTATACTGGCCGGGAGGAAGCGAATTTGGAACGCCACTGATGGAATTCCATGGTCTGGCTTTTCGAGCTCCAAATTCTGAACGTCTGAACGCTGCTCGAGGTTGTCGCTGGCGCAGCGAGGTCCGATGAAGTGCAAGCCAAGGACCACAGCAGATGCTACTCGCAGCCGACCTTGAGCCTGAAACTTATCCGGCGCAGCAAGACAACTGCGAAACGTCTTTGGTGAAGGTCTGTGCAGCAAGCTTCAAACCTTCGACCATGGTGAGATAGGGAAACAGCTGGTCAGCCAGATCGTGCACCGTCATTCCGGCTCGAATGGCCACGGCGGCAGTCTGGATCAGTTCACCTGCCTCTGGTGCGACCGCCTGAACACCCAGCAGGCGCCCACTACCGGTTTCAGCCACCATTTTTATGAAGCCGCGCGTATCAAAGTTGGCCAAGGCGCGAGGCACATGCTCCAGTGCCAAAGTCCGGGTTTCAACTGCCATACCCGCCTGGCGCGCCTGCGCCTCGGTGAGGCCAACCGTGGCCACCTGCGGGTCGGTGAAGACGACCGCCGGCATGGCGGACAGGTCCAGTTGCGCATCTCCCCCGAGCATGTTGATGGCGGCTCGGGTGCCGGCAGCGGCTGCCACGTAGACGAATTGGGGTTGGTCCGTGCAGTCCCCCGCCGCATAGATGTTCGAGGCACTGGTCCTCATGCCCGAGTCGACCAGAATCTGGCCGGCATCATTCACGTTCACACCAGCAGCATCAAGCCCGACATCAGTTGTATTCGGCGTGCGGCCAGTGGCGACCAACAACGCGTCCGCGCGCCACTGCTGACCTTTGCCGGTCAGCACGAACTCCCCATCGACATGGGCTGCCAAATCGGCCTGCGTGTGTTCCAGCACTTCAATGCCTTCGGTGCGAAACGCCCCTATCAGTGCTTCTCCAACTGCGGAATCTTCGGCCGACAGCAACCCGTGGCGAGCCAGGATCGTGACCTGGCTGCCCAAGCGGGCGAAGGCCTGAGCCAGTTCGACGGCCACAACCGATGCACCAACAACGAGGAGTCGTGTGGGAATGCGCTCGCACTCGAGCGCCTCTGCCGAAGTCCAGTACGGCGTTCCGGCCAGCCCTTGGATCGGCGGGATGGAAGCACTGGCGCCGGTGGCGATCAGGCAGCGATCGAAGGCCAGCGTGCGCTCGCCTCCATCCAGAAGATCCACCGCAAGATGACTGGCATCCATGAATCGGGCGCGTCCGTGCAGCACTTGAATGGCCGGCGTGTCTCGAAGAATGCCCTCGTACTTGGCCTCACGCAACGCAGTCACCCGCGCCTGTTGCTGGGCCAACAACCGACCACGGTCGATCACCGGTGGCGCGGTTGAGATGCCTTCGTCGAAAGGGCTGTGCCGACGCAGGTGGGCCACATGGGCGGCCCGGATGAAGATCTTTGACGGAACACAACCGACGTTCACGCAGGTACCGCCCAGTACGCCGCGCTCAATCAAGGTCACTCGTGCGCCTTCAGAGGCCGCTTTCAGCGCAGCCGCCATTGCCGCACCGCCGCTGCCGATGATCGCCACACCAAGGCCTTCTCCATCCGGTCCGATGGCGGGTCGTGGTCCCTCATTTCGGCGCGCGGCAGCTTCGCCATTGCCGTGGAGGCTCGATGGCCTCGCTTCAAGTTCGGCGCCATAGCCAGCGCGCGCGACGGCCACGATCAGTTCAGCGGGATCCATCGGCGCGCTGCTTTGCAGCTGCGCCTGGCCTTGCTCGTATGAAACCTTCGCCGAACCGACGCCAGCCACGCCGGTCAGTGCCTTCTCAACATGAGCGGCACATGACATGCAGGTCATGCCCGTGATGTGAAGTGTGTGTGCGTTCATGGGTTGGAATCCCTGGCCCGCTCACCTTGCCGAGCATCGACAGCACAAGCATCATCTTTGCGGCATCGGCGCCATGCCCAATAGGTCAGACCCATGCTGATGATGAGCGCAGGAATCAGGACGAAATCCAACCAACCCGCCAAGGCTGAAAGGCCCACCGCCGTAATGGCAATGAAAAGAATCGGTGTCACGCAGCACAGTGCGAGAAGCACCGAAGACACCACACCGGTGCGGAACCACTGTTGGCTGTTCATGGTTGTTTGGCCAGCGTAGAGGGGTAGCCGGCATTGGTGGTTGCCTGGGTCAGCGCGGTAACGTCCGTCTTGGCGTCGTCAAAGGTCACCGTCGCCTGGCGTTTGTCAAAGTTGACCTCGGCTTTGTCGACGCCTGGCACATTGGCCAACGCCTTCTTCACCGTGATCGGGCATACCGGACAGTCCATGCTTGGAACGGACAGCGTCACCGTCTGCACGGCGGCCCAAGCCGGTGCGGTGGCAAGGCAGATTGAAGCCAAGGCCAGAGAAAACTTGTTCATGATGGATTCCTTTCAGTAAAACCAAGGCGCGATGTAAGGGAACGCGAGTCCGACGAGCACCAATGCGGCGATCGCCCAGAACGCCAGCTTGTAGGCCACCCGCACCTGCGGTATGGCGCAGACCTCTCCCGGCTTGCAGTCCGCAGCAGGGCGAAAAATTCGTCGCCCTGCGAAGAACAACGCGACCAGCGCGAGACCAATGAAAATGGGTCGATACGGCTCCAACGCCGTGAGGTTGGCAATCCATGCCCCACCAATACCCATCGAGAGTAGAACGAGAGGGCCCAGGCAGCAGGCGGATGCCAGGATAGCGGCGACGCCTCCTGCGGCCAGCGCCCCTCGGCTGTCTTGAGCCTTTTCCATGGGTGGATCCTTTTGAGAATGAAGGTTCGATGCAGCCAGCATACTTCCGTACATGGGTACAGAGTCAAGCGGTATGTTTATTGACCATGCCACCTTCGCAACTGGGGAAGACAAGTGGGCTGAATCATCGATGCTGTAAGCTTATTTCCGGACGTAAGTACGGAGTCAAACAGCATGCACTACAAACCTGAGGGCTTCACCATTGGCGCGCTGGCGGCGGCAGCCGATGTGGGTGTCGAGACGATTCGCTTCTATCAACGCAGGGGCTTATTGAACGAGCCCGACCGACCGCCCGGCGGCGTTCGGCGCTACGGCAAGCAGGACGTGGCCCGGGTTCGATTCATCAAGGCTGCCCAGCAGCTTGGATTCAGTCTGGACGAGGTAAACGGCTTGCTGTTGCTCGACGACGGTACCCATTGCGATGACGCGCGCGTCCTGGCTGAACACAAACTCGCCATGGTGAAAGACAAGCTCGCAGGGCTTCGTCAGATTGAGCGGGCATTGAGCGACATGATCAGCCAGTGCAAATCAAGCAGGGGCAATGTTTGCTGCCCGATGATCATGGCGTTGCAATCGTGATGAAGGCTGGCGCCGCTGCCGGCAGACATACCCGAATCGGCCTGCTCTCCAACGCATAGAAGTGACTAAGGCCGATGCAAAGATGGACTGCGGCGTGTCCCTAAAGGTCACATTGACCGTCTGCGGAGCTCGTAAACTCTAGGGAAGTTTCCCGTGTCTGGATCCAATCCGAATGTGAACAATATCGAACACCATTAACAGGATCTGAACGAAAGCCACTAGCCGTGAAACCAACCGTAACCGTTCTGACCGTGGTTTTGACGATAGCTGTCGTCGCTGCAGCCGTCGTCATGATCAAGAAATCTGACGAAAAGGAGAGTCCTTACCGGCTGCATCCGGATGACGCCAGCGTCGTGGCGACAGGCTCGAAGCTCTACGAAATGCACTGTGCGTCATGCCACGGAGCCAATCTTCAAGGGCAATCCGAATGGCGAACTCGCGGCCCGGATGACTTGCTACCCGCTCCACCTCACGATGCCAGCGGCCACACTTGGCATCACGACGACAAGACTCTGTTTCAGATCACCAAGTTGGGCGTTGCAAAAGTGATCGGGGACAGTACCTACAAGTCGGCGATGCCGATCTATGCGGACACCCTCAGCGACCAGCAGATCATTGCTGTACTTTCCTGGATAAAGGCGCAATGGCCGCCAGAAGTTCGTAAGAACAACGATCTGGTGAACACAGATCAGAAATAGCGTCAAAGCCTGTTGGCCAGACAATGTACGGATGCAAGAAACATGATCTCGGCATTGCTCTCAGAATTCGGGACCATGTGACATGTAGGTTACGGCGTTCCCGTAGAGAAACCAGACTGTCCGCTCATGAGCATACCGCCACGGGTACCCCGGTGGCCGGATGAAGGCCAATCGGCATCTACATGCGATGTGCTTCAAACACGATCCCGTTGGCTTGCTGAATCTCTCGAACAAACCTAACAATCTGCTGTACCTCTTGATCCGTCACCGTGGGCTGCGCAGGCATATCACCGAAACGCCAGTGGTGCTGGCGAACACCGTTGCGCGCAGCACGCATGAAGGCCTCGTCGGCATGGTGCCCAGGGTTATAGACGGGATTGAGGAACGACGGCCCTTTGTCCGTGCCACTGCCGAATGCACCGTGACATTTGGCGCAAGTAGCTTCGTAGGCGCGCTGGCCTGCCACAGCCATAGGCGACAACGCAGGGACCTTGATTCCCTTGGCAGAGGGCGGTAAATCCTGGATGCGCTGAGACCAAGCCAGTCCAGCACTTGCAACCAGTGCCAATGACAACGTGGCCAAGCCGATTTTTGTTGAGGTTTTCATTCATATCTCCATGCAACGATGCCGCCATCGAATTGACCAGAGCTTCAAAAGCGTGCCATTGATCCCCAAGCAAGAAAGCTCAATGGACTTGCAGATTGCGCGCCCATCAAACGGGTGTGGCGCAATCTGCAGAAATGGTCAAACTGTGATCGGCTGCGACACAGAAGGCAGGGTGATCTTTACTGAACGTTGACTTTTCCGACCATTCCCGCTTCAATGTGCCCGGGGATCAAGCAGGCGAAATCGACTGCACCCGCTTGGGTGAATTTCCAGACCAAGCCACCGCGTTGACCAGGCTGTAGCGTGACCATATTTGCTTCAGCGTGCTGCATGCCAGGCATCTTCTGCATCATGGCAGCGTGTTCCTTCAGCTCGGGTATGCTTCCGATGACCATTTCGTGCGGCACCTTGCCACCATTCTTCACGAAGAACCGGATGGTCTCACCCGCTTTGACATTGATCTGGCCGGGTGTGAATCGCATGGTGTCATCCATCGAAAGTTCAATCGTTCGATCGACCTTAGAGGCATCCCCTGCTTGACCAATGGCTGAATCATGATCCGCTTCTATCTTCATGCCGGCCATGCCTTTGTGGGATGCATCCGCGTCACCTGAAACGGCATGGGTGCCCCCTGCCATAGCGAAGACTGGGACGGTTGCGAGAATCAAGGTTGAGAGTGTTTTGTACATATTGTTCCTAGGATCGGATTGAGAGAGTTGAGAGAAAGCTACGAGTTGAGGTGACGAAAAGGAGAAGCAGAGTTAGAACCAAAAACGAACACCTGCCACCCAGCGGGTGCCGCCAGTGGATGCGCCTTCAGAGCGCGCGATATCGGCGGTCTTGCCAAAGAGGGCCGTGCGCTCCACTCCTACATAGGGAGCGAACTGGCGGCTGATTTCGTACCGAAGGCGCAAGCCAGCTGCAGCATTCGAAAAGCCGCGACCGATCCCTCTTGCCAAGTCGTCTTTTCCGTAGATATTGACTTCGGCACTGGGTTGAAGAATCAATCTCTGGGTGAGGAGAAGTTCGTATTCGGCACCGAGGCGCAGGGCCGTTCGGCCACCGTTACCTACATATGCTGCAGCGTCGACCTCGAACCAGTAAGGGGCCAAACCTTGCACGCCGAAAGCCAGCCACCCACGGTCGGGTCCGGTGCCGTGGTCGATGCGCGCTCCTGCCTGGGCGTCCCAGTGGGTGGCAATAGAACGGCTCCAAAGCGCTTCTGTGCGCGAATCTTCAATTTTGCCATTCGCTACCTCACCCTCGGCCTTCAGCACGAATCGGTTGTAGTCTCGGCCAAACCATGCTTGCGCGTCGTATGCGGTCGTGCCATCCCCTTTGCTCAGTCCATGCTCGAGGGTGTTGAACATGACAGACGCAAAGTTGTGTTCATCGGCCAGTCGCAGTTGACGCGGGCCTGGAAGCGCGTAAGGACCGTCTTCCAAGGTGTAGCCGCCTGAGTAGGCATGGGGGTCTCTGGCATCTGCCGGAGCACTTCCCCCTTGCATTTGCATATCGCCATGGTCCATGGCGCCCATGTCTCCAGAGCTGGCCTTTTCAGCGGAGGCACCACCATGGTTCATCCCCTTCATCGAACCGGCAGATTCAGCAGGTGTGCCTTGGCCCATCTTGCTGTGATCCATGCCCTTCATATCGGGCAAGGCCATACGGGCCATCGACTCAGGCTTCTTTTCTATCAGCGCGGCTGTGGCGGCTTCGGGCATGTTGTGGCCCGCCATCGAGTTCGTTGTTTGTGCGAGCGTTGGGCCCGCTCCAACTGCGGCAATTGCCAGCAACATCCATTTGGACTTCTTGTTCATCTATCAGCTTTCGTTCTGTATTGATGGGTTAGGCGACGAGCACTTCGCGGAACATGCCCGCTTCCATGTGGAACATCAGGTGGCAATGCCAGGCCCATCGGCCCATCGCGTCTGCCGTCACTAGGAAGCTGACGCGTTGTGCGGGCTGCACCGGGATGGTGTGCCGCCGCGCCTGAAACTTTCCATCTGGCGTTTCCAGTTCGCTCCACATGCCGTGCATGTGCATGGGGTGGGTCATCATGGTGTCGTTGTGCAAGATCACCCGAACCCGTTCGCCATAGTTGAATTTCACGGGCGTCGATTGACCAAACTCCAGCCCATCAAAGGACCAGGTGTAGCGCTCCATGTTGCCTGTCAGGTGCAACTCGACCTCGCGCTCGGCACCCCGTGGATCCAAAGGGCCTCCAATGGTGTGAAGGTCGGACAGCGTCAGTACACGCCGGCCGTTGTCCCGAAGGCCGATACCAGGATCGTCAAGGTTGGTCCGCGCCATGCCCACCCGCATGTCGGTGCTTGCGCCGTATTCGGTACGGGCATGGCGGGCTTGGGTGCTTGGCGCTGCAAGCGATCCGCCACCAGGCATCGCATGCTTGCTGTGGTCCATGGCCATGGCGCCATGGTTCATTCCAGCCATGCCCTGCATGTCCTGTGCGCCACCGCCCATTTTCATTTGCGCGCCATCAGACATGCCTGCCATGCCAGCCATGCCTGCCATTCCACCCATGTTGCCGCCCATCGAGCCCATCATGTCCGCCATCGTCAACCACTGAGGCTTGTCCGGTTGGGGTACCGGTGCGTCGAGACCAACACGGGTCGCCAGCGTACCTCGCGCATAGCCAGAGCGGTCCATCGACTGAGCAAAAATGGTGTGTGCGTCGTCGGTTGGCTCCACCAAGACGTCGTAGGTCTCACCTGGTCCAAAACGGAATTCATCGACTGTCACGGGCTCTACGTTCACACCGTCGGCCTGTACCACGGTCAGTTTGAGGCCGGGTATACGAACGTCATAGAAAGAATTGCCGGCACCATTGATGAACCGCAGGCGAACGCGCTCTCCTTTGCGAAACAGCCCAGTCCAGTTGCCAGCGGGGGTCGCACCATTCATCAGGAAGGTCAGCGTGTCTGCTGAGAGATCTGCAAGATCGGTGGGGTTCATCCGCATGTTGTTCCACATCTTTCGGCGGCTGACCGCTGCGCTTACTCCATTTTGAGAGGCGTCCCGAAAGAAATCGACAGCGGTTGGCTGCAGCCTGTTGTAGTAGTCGCCTTGGACCTTCAGTTTTGCGAAAACCCGCATAGGATCTTCGTCGGTCCAATCGGACAAGAGAACCACGTGATCTCGATCAGCGCGAATGGCGTTTCCATTCGCCGGCTCGACGATGATCGCGCCATACATGCCGGTCAATTCCTGCATGGCTGAGTGGGAGTGGTACCAGTAGGTGCCGCTCTGTTCGACTTTGAATCGGTAGGTGAACGTCTCACCGGCCGGAATCCCAGGGAAACTGATGCCGGGCACGCCGTCCATTTGGTAGGGAAGAATGATCCCGTGCCAGTGAATGGAGGTGGTTTCGCGAAGCCTGTTGGTGACACGAATAGTGACGGTGTCACCCTCACGCCAGCGAAGCGTTGGCGCTGGAATAGACCCGTTGATGGTGGTTGCCATGCGCGGGTTGCCGGTGAAGTTGACCGCAGATTCGGCAATTTCAAGGTTGAATTCGGTCCCGTCTAAAACGGGTGCGCCGCCGGCTGACTTCTTTGCTTCTTGAGACCAGCCCATTGCGGGAAGCGAGCCCATCCCCAGCAGCACGCCACCGGATGCAAGCCCTTGAACAAATTTTCGGCGTTTTGGGCTGGATAGCAGGTATGGATTTTTCGCTTGGAGCTTCATTGAGGGTGTCCTTTGTTTACACATCTGGCACCTTGCTCTGCAATGAAGAGACACTTCATTCAGACCAGCGGTGCAACTGATAGGAGTGAAGCTTATGAAGTCGCCGCTATCAGTGGGGTGACGCTCAAATTACAGAATTGACATCTTGAATTTTCTTGTGGTGAGAGGGTTTCTGTGAAGCCACCTCGAAAACTTGTACCAGCCGGGAGTAGAGAGTTCCAACCAACGGAGTCTCTATATGAAGAAATCAAGATTCAGTGAAAGCCAGATCGTGGCGATCCTCAAAGAAGTCGAACTGGGGGGCAAGGTCGGTGAGACGTGCAGGAAGCACGGCATCAGCGACCCCACTTACTACAAGTGGAAGAACCAGTACGCTGGCATGAGCGTGTCGCACCTGGCGCAGATGCGAGAGTTGCAGGATGAGAACGCCAAGCTCAAACGCATGTACGCCGATTTGGCCCTGATGCACAACGCCCTGAAGGATGTTGTCGAGCGAAAGCTCTGACCCCGCAGCGTCGCGAGATGGTCGTGCAATCCTTGATGAGCGACCACGGCATGAGTGAGCGCAGGGCATGCAAGCCCAGTGGTCTGGCCCGTTCGACTTTGCGCTACAGACCCGTGCCACGTGACGACTGCGGGGTGATCAACTTCATTCAAAACCATCTGGCCATCAACCCACGCCATGGCTTTGACCTGTTGTACGCCACAGCCCGCCATCAGAAGCAGCCTTGGGGCAAGACCGTGTTGTGGCGTGTGTACTGCGAGCTGCGGATGAACTTGCCCAGGCGCGGCAAGAAGCGGCTGCCTGCCCGAATCAGACAGCCATTGGAGGCGGCCGGCCAACCCAATCAGGGCTGGAGTTGCGACTTCATGTCGGATGCATTGTGGTCAGGACGGCGGTTCCGCACCTTCAACGTCATCGACGAGTTCAACCGCGAGTGCCTGCGTATCGAGGTCGACACCAGCTTGCCCGCAGCACGGGTCATCCGGGCTCTGGATGAACTGGTCGAGCTGCGTGGTGCGCCGCAGTCCATCCGCATGGACAACGTACTAAATGCAAGAGGTGTTCCGACAAACGGCAACAGCATCGTGCACCGGTCTGGCGGCACAGATCGGTGAATGACAAAGAGCAATGAGCAGAATCAGCGACGCGGTTCCGCCGCATAAGGGAGCCTCGGTTAACCATAGTGGAAACAAGATTCACGACGCCATCGGCGTGATCTTCACCGTACCTAAAACAGCGTAGGCAGCCCAGCGGAAGGTCCGAGCATTATCTAAGGGGTCCCCGACCTAAGTCGGCGCCCCGACGGCCCTGTTGAGAGGGATCGATCCGCTGGGCAAACTCTGCTCGAAGAACTGGCGGTAGGGCTGGTTCTTCTTGATCATTCCGTACGCCACGCGCGCCATCTTGGCTGCCACGGCCGTGAGCGCTATGCGCTTGAGGTCCGGGTCCTTGGGGTTGCTGCTGACGTATCGGTCGTACTTCTCACGAAACGAGTTCTCGCGCGCTCGGATCGCGACAACGGCGGCCAGCCAGAAGGCCAGCCGCAGACGGGCATTGCCCCGCTTGGAGAGCCTCTCTCGGCCGCGCTGCACACCCGACTGGCTCTTGGCCAGATCAAAGCCACAGTACTTCAGAAACTGCCGGTGATGCCCAAACCGGCGCAGATTGCCGGCCTCGGCGAGGATGGTCAGCGCGTTGATGGGTCCAACACCCGGCAGAGACATCAGGTTGATGTAGTCCGCATCGCTGGCCAGCAGGTTCTGAGCCTGTTCTTCGAGCTGGCGGCGCAGGTCATTGAGGTGCTGATAGTGGCGCAGCGTGAACAGAAAGGTCTGGACAGCGACGCTTTGTGGATCGTGCGGCAGTGCCCCGGAGTCTGCGCAGCATTCCCAGACCTCAGTGAGCTTGGCCACGCGATGAACGCGGCGACCGACCACTGGCGAGGCCAGTTCGATGAATTCCTGGCAGGTGTATCGGCGCACATGGGCAGGGGTGGGGAACTCGATCATGAACTTCACCCACCATTCGTTGCGTGTGCTGGTCCAGTACTTGTGCATCTCGGGGAAGTACAGCGGCACGTGGTGGTTGATGATCGCGTGCTGTACCTTGGTTCTGGCGCGGCTGATCTGGTAGTAGGTCTTGGACAGCTCCTGGATGTCGTGATGGCCGGCCAGCATGGGATCGACGTACCGCTGAGTGCGACCTTGCTTGAGCATCTCCAGGATGACCGCGGCATCCTTGGGGTCGTTCTTGTCCCAGGAATTGAACATCGCCTCTCGGAACCGGGACTGGGCCACAGAAGAGATCGAAACAACCTCAAAGCCCGATGTGAGCAGCCGGTGTGCGATCGGGCGGTGGTAGTCGCCGGTGGGCTCCAAAGCTACGAGGCAGCGACCACCCAGGCCGCGCAGGAAATCAATCAGACTTTGCATGTCTGCAGCGCTGTTGGACATGCGAAATCGGTGTCGTTGACCCGATGCAGTCTCAACAAGGACAGCGTTCCAGTAGCGGGCTACGTCTATTGCAACCCAGTGCAGTGCGGCGATAGGATGGTTCGTGTTAGCCATTGGGGTGGTCTCCTTCGGAAGTCAGCGATCCCAAGGATGCTTGCTGCCGGCAGTGGCTGACAACCACTATGCATTTACTACGGGCCCGAGTTCATTGCCCATGCCTTGGCGCAGTGGGCCGAGTCCAAGGGCATTGCCCTCAACCACATCCAACCCGGCAAACCCACCCAGAACGCCTATGTGGAACGCTTCAACAAGACTTACCGCACCGAGGTGCTGGACTGCTACGTGTTCGATTCCTTGCAGGAGGTCAGAGACATGACGGCCGATTGGCTGCACCGATACAACCACCAGCGACCGCATGAGTCACTGGGCCGGATCCCGCCTGTCGAATACCGTGTGAAACAATTCCCCAACCTCTACTTTTGACTGGCTCAGGAAATCAAGGTGGCTTCATCTGCTATCGGGTTCGCAAGCACCTCATGCGGTGAATGAGCTTGGGCACAGTCGCCAGAGTTGTGAGCTACATCACTCAACAGTCCAAGAGCTGCCTGCCAGCCATTTCATGGCTAGAACATCCAGGTCGCTTGATTCAATTCGGGTTGGCCGTAATGACCGTCAAGTTGGACATGCATTTGAAGCCGCATCGTGCCCGACCTGGGTGAACACTTGGCCATGAAGATTCAGCAAAACTTCCCTTGGCGCTTGCGTTCATCCTGAAAGGGAAGAGTAGCAAGCCCTACCCCCGATCGCCAAAGTGGTCAAGCAGTTGACGCATCTGTAATTTCTCAGAAGGCCTTCTGAAAGGCTGATCTTTCTAAAGTACGTCTTGTACCGTTTGGTACGGAAGAGGCAGCACACGCAGCCTATGAAAACCCGAAGGAAACACCATGAAACTGAAAAACTCTCTTCTCATCTTGGCCATTGCCGCTGCACCAGTCTTCGCCATGGACGCTCAACCCTCCAACTTGAGCAAAACTGTGCCCCTCAAAGGCGGCGAAACACTTTATGTCTTCAAGGACGGCCGCATGGCCAAAGCCAACAAATTTGGCCGCCCGGTGTACCTCAAGCCAGGCGAAATGTTGGCTCCAGTCGAAGGTCAACCAATTGCCGCAGTGGGCAACGAAATCGCCCAACTTTCCGTCTTGATTCGAAAGGGTCACGCCAACTGATCAATTGGGGTCGAGGCAACTTTAGGCCCATCAGAGCCAGTTGCTTCGGCGTCCTTCAATTCAGTCAGCATCGCCTGGGAAATTCAAGCTGAAGCATGTTGTTCCACCTTGAGACGTCGCGAAGGCTTCACCGCCATGAGCGCGCATGATGGCTTGGGTGATGGACAGTCCCAAGCCTGCACCGCCTGTCTCAGGATGTGTCCTGGAGCTGTCGGCGCGGTAAAACCGGTCGAAGAGTCGCGGCAAGCTGCTCGTCGGTATGTCGGCGCCCGCATTGGATACATGAACAGTTACGCCGCTGCCACAAGGCTCGATAGACACTTCGACGGATCTACCCGGTGATGTGTGCCGCAAGGCGTTAGACATCAAGTTGCTGATAGCTCTGCGGATCATGAGGCTGTCACCCCGCGTGGCTCCTTGCCCATTCCAGACCAGGGCAATGCGACTTTCCTCCGCCAATGCCTCATAGAAATCAAACAATGCAGAGACCTCGTCCTCAAGCACGACAATTTCGGGGTTGGGAAGTGAGATGCCGTTTTCGGTGGTGGCCAAATACAGCATGTCTGAGACCATGCGGGTCAGACGCTGAAGCTCCTCCGAATTTGACGCCAAGATCTCTTCGTGTTGGGCGACGGTGCGTTGTTGTGAAAGCCCAACCTGTGTCTCCGTCAACATGTTGCAGATGGGCGTGCGCAGCTCATGAGCGAGGTCCGAGGAGAACTCAGTGAGCCGCTGAAAGTCGATCTGCAAACGCTGAAACATGTCATTGAGTGTTTGGGCCAAATCAGCCATCTCAATGGGTATAGTTTCCACTGGCATCCGCTGATCCAGGTTTTTGATGTTCACAGCGCCCGCTTGGGCCCTCATCTTTCTCAGCGGCCGAAGTCCACTGTGCGCTGCGAGCCACCCCAAAGCACCGCAAATGAGTGTAGCCACCACGATATAGATCAGCAGTGTCTTCTCGAAAATCGCCTTAAAGCGTGCGTGGTGTTGGGTGTTCAACACCACGAGGATATTCATGGGCGCGGCAGACGCTCCAGGAGCGGCCATCTTCCCTTCAAGTGCACGGTAGCTAAGTCCATTGCGCTTCCATGAGAAGAGGCCCTCTACAGAAGCCGTCCTTTGAACTCCATTGTCTAATGTAAGTGTGGTCTCATCTGAGGTTGCAAAGACCACATCGCTTCCCGATTGGATGCGCACGGCGAGGTCCTTATGGCTCTGAAGCACATCTGCTAGCCGCATCGCGAGGTCGGATCGATCTGTTGACTCCGCTCCGATTTCTTGGATAAGGTGCAGCTTGTCCTGCAGTGCCGCGCGATCCAGGTCCACGAAGTGGCGCTCAACCGACGTTGAAATGAGCCAGCCCAGGCCCATCAGAATAGACGCTGAAATTAGAGTGAAGAGGACGCCGATTCGGGCAGTAAGTGACAGACGGACAGTCACGCGGGAACCTCTGGCTCCTCGATGACATAGCCCATGCCTCGCACGGTTTGCAAAAGCTTGTGTTGAAACGGGTCATCAATTTTTGCCCTGAGACGCCTGATCGCGACTTCAATGACGTTGGTATCGCTGTCGAAGTTCATATCCCAAACCTGAGATGCGATGAGCGAACGCGGAAGCACTTCACCGTGGCGACGCATCAAGAGTTCCAAAAGCCCAAACTCTTTGGCCGTGAGGTCGATGCGCTTTCCTTCGCGGGATACTCTGCGCCGCAAGAGATCCAGTTCGAGATCCATCACTTTGAGCAAGGTGACCTCCGTGCCAGTCCTCCCGCGTCGAAGGATGGTTCGCACCCGAGCCAGCAACTCAGAAAAAGAAAAAGGTTTGATCAGGTAGTCATCCGCACCAAGTTCAAGGCCTTTTACTCGGTCCTCGATATGGTCCTTCGCTGTCAAGAACAGAACAGGAATATCACTCCCAGATGCTCTCAAACTTCTGAGTATTTGCCATCCGTCCATGCCCGGCAACATCACATCAAGGATGGCGAGATCGTACTCACCGCCCATGCTCTGGTGCAACCCATCTACCCCATTGCTCACCAGATCAGTGACATAACCCGCTTCGTTCAGTCCTTGGCGGAGGTAGTTGCCCGTTTTGGGTTCATCTTCTGCAATAAGTATCTTCATGGCGCTGTTCCTTTCCAAGAAGTGTGCGCCATTTGAAAGGTAAAAAAACAAAGGTGTCAGATTTGTAATCGTGCTGTTAGGTAGCTGATGGCTACAAGGGAACAAACTGGCTTTGGACATTTGCCTTTGTCATGGGGTGGGTAAATCATCACCACAGAAACAGGTAGGAACTCAAATCTTCTGGCGCTTGACATTCACACCATGTCAAGGTCTATCGTTAAAGTCATCAAAGGCAGCGATGCCGAATACCAACCGTGAAAGATCCACAGAAATGACAGCCGTCCAAGCAAAAGAAGGCAAGGCACACCAGTCCTCATGGCACCTGAGCAGGCCGCTAAAAGCGGCAGTTTGGGCGGTAGCTGCGGCAGGGGGATTCTTTTTGTTGCGTGAGAACTGGTCGCCTATTTCCGGGAACTGGATTTACCTGTTGCTGTTGGCTTGTCCATTGATGCATTTCTTCCACGGACATGGTGGGCATACCAAGCAAGCAGATATACGCGAGGAATAGGTAGCCATGGACCCCAAATCAAATCACACATACCATCACGCCGGCCACAAGCACGGCTCCGCATCACCTCTAGCCAAAGCCCATGGCTTGAAAGATCCCGTGTGTGGAATGACAGTGACCGACAAGTCTGAGCACCACGCCATACACGAGGGCAAATCCTTCTATTTCTGCAGCGCGAAATGCCGAACAAAGTTCACCGATCAGCCCGATCGCTACGCAAGCGGCGAAGATGGTCTAATCAAGAATGAGGCTGAGGCAGTACCCCCGGCGGCCGGTGCTATCTACACCTGCCCAATGCACCCAGAGATCAGGCAGGACCACCCTGGCAGTTGCCCCAAGTGTGGAATGACACTGGAACCGGTGATGCCATCGCTGGAGGATGACGAGAATCCTGAGCTGATTGACTTCACACGCCGCTTCTGGTGGACCTTGCCCTTCTCTATTGCAGTCATGGTGTTGGCAATGGCGGGTCATAGCTTGGGCTGGTTTGCCCCGCGCACGCAAACCTGGATCGAATTGGTGCTTTCACTACCCGTCGCGTTATGGGCAGGATGGCCGTTTTACGTGCGGGGTGTTCAGTCGCTGGTCAACCGCAGCCCCAACATGTGGACATTGATCGGCCTTGGAACGAGCGTCGCCTTTGTCTACAGCGTGGTGGCCACTTTGGCACCGCAGATATTCCCTCCTGCCTTCGTAACCAACGGCGCGGTCGCGGTCTACTTTGAAGCGGCAGCGGTCATCATTTCTTTGACACTGTTTGGGCAGATTCTCGAATTGAAGGCTCGGTCACAAACATCCGCAGCCATCAAGTCGCTGCTGGGCCTGGCACCCAAAACGGCGCGCCGCATCGCAGAAGACGGCACAGAAGAAGACGTCCCGCTGTCCAATGTGCACGTTGGAGACCATTTGCGTGTGCGGCCGGGCGAGAAGGTGCCTGTGGACGGTATTGTGATCGAGGGCTCCAGCGCACTGGATGAGTCCATGCTGACGGGTGAACCGTTGCCGGTCACAAAGCGTGTTGGCGACAAGCTCATTGGTGCGACCATGAATACCAGCGGCGCACTGGTGATGCGATCGGAACACGTAGGCTCGGCGACCGTGCTGTCGCAGATTGTGCAGATGGTCGCTCAGGCACAGCGGTCTCGCGCTCCCATGCAGCGCATGGCCGACGTCGTGGCTGGCTACTTCGTGGTGACCGTGGTGGGCATCGCCATCTTGACCTTTTTCGCCTGGGGCCTGTTTGGCCCAGAGCAGGGGTGGTTTTTTGGTTTGATCAATGCCGTCGCGGTGCTGATCATCGCCTGCCCATGTGCCCTCGGCTTGGCGACGCCCATGTCCATCATGGTGGCGACCGGCAGGGGGGCGACCAGCGGTGTGCTGTTCCGCGATGCGGCAGCCATTGAGAATCTGCGCAAGATTGACACCCTGATCGTCGATAAGACCGGCACGCTGACCGAGGGTCGTCCCGTGTTTGAGAAGGCCTTGGCTGCCAATGGCTTCGATGAAGTTGATGTGCTTCGCCTTGCCGCGAGTCTGGACCAAGGCAGCGAACATCCGTTGGCCGCCGCCATTGTTTCGGCAGCGCGCGAGCAGGGGTTGGATTTGTCCACACCTGAGCAGTTCGACTCGGAGTCCGGCATTGGCGTGCGCGGCACGGTTGACGGGAAGGCACTGTCGCTCGGCAACACCGCGTTGATGGATCAACTCGGTGTTTCGGTTGCGGCCTTGAAAGCGCAAGCCGAAGAACTGCGAAGCCAAGGCGCCAGCGTCATGCATCTTGCAGTCGACGGGCAGTTGGCTGGCCTGCTGGCGGTGTCAGACCCTGTCAAGTCAACCACGCCCGACGCTCTGGCCGCGCTGCGCAAGTCAGGACTTCGCATCATCATGGCCACTGGTGATGGCTTGACCACCGCAAAGGCTGTCGGCAAACGTCTTGGCATTGAAGAGGTGCATGGCGAAGTCAAGCCTGCAGACAAGCTGGCGCTGGTCGAGAAGCTGCAAAAGGAAGGTCGTGTGGTTGCAATGGCGGGCGATGGCATCAACGATGCGCCTGCACTGGCCAAGGCTGATGTTGGCATAGCCATGGGGACGGGAACCGACGTGGCAATGAACAGTGCTCAGCTGACCCTTGTCAAGGGAGATCTTCGCGGCATCGCAACGGCACGTGCGCTTTCGGTTGCCACAGTGGCCAACATGAAGCAGAACCTGGGTTTTGCGTTTATTTACAACGCCTTGGGTGTGCCCTTGGCCGCTGGCGTTCTTTTTCCCTTCACCGGCTGGCTGTTGTCGCCCTTGATCGCTGCATTGGCGATGAGCCTCAGCTCTGCTTCGGTGATCTCTAATGCACTTCGATTGCGGACTTCAAAGGTGGATCAAGAGGGCGATCACTGATCTCTCTGAATCGGACACAACCCCATGCAAAAGCAGTTCACACCACGCCCATTCGTCCTTGATCAGCGCTAAAAAACCTGCGGCATTGGCCGTCTGGTTGGCCACACTGGTGTGGCCGCCTCAGGATCCAGAGTCCATTGAGCACGGACACCCTGATCTGCCAGCGGGACACGCCCATGGCGTGGGTTCCACCGAGCTAGGTGGGCGCCATTCGCACCCTTTTGTGATTAATAACCACCACCCGCACTGGCCCAATCCGAGCCGATGATGTCGACGCTGGATATTTTGACGTGCTCCTCGTCTTCTCCCAGACACCTCAGTGGAGAGCTTCAAGTACTTCGGCTTTGGTTGGATGCTGAATATCGAAACAAATTCGCTTTGGGGAACTGACTCCACGAAAAGCTGATTTTCGGCATGCCGGGCAACCACGGGGGCGAAACCTAAAGTTCAAGATATGGGGAAGCCGTCGGTGATGCGGCGCCAACCTGCTCCCGGAAGCCCTATGACAGCAGTAACCCGCCGATGGCGGTCATTCGTAATCGGCTATTTACCCTCTTTGTGCGGAACCCCGATAAAGCGAGGCACTTGCCTTGCGTAGTCTTCGTACGATTGTCCGAAGTGGCGTTCAAGCCATGGCTCCTCCAGCAATGGTGCCAGCACGTAAAGGAGTGCCCAGATGGCGACCAATGGATAGACGAAAAGCGAGTGTGCTACCAGTCCAAGTCCAAGTAGGCCAAATATGGTGACGACGTAAATGGGGTTCCTGCTCCAGCCATACCAACCCGTTGTCGTAAGCGAACCTGCTTCACCGTGAGCATCGCGCCAACCCAGTTTCCCAGTGATGTAGAAGGCTAGACCGAAACCAGAAACCAGTAGAACCCATCCGATGACGAAAACGTGCATAGGCAACGCTCCCGCGCTGCGATAGTCGATGACGCTCAAGGTGCAGGTCCCCAATACAAGCGCCCGGAACGGCCACCAGAAAGCTTGGTACTTCCACGTTCCCACCTCATCTGGCGGCCAGATGCGGAGCTTTGTCCATCGCAGCGAAGCGGCTGATAACAGCAAAAGACCGCCACCACAGACGAATGAAACGATGAAAACTGCTGTCGTCACTTGTTAGGCTTGGCTCAACGTCGAAAATGGCCGTAAATGCACGGGAAAATGAACCTGGTTCATAACCTGTTCATCGAATACTCCAGAAGGTGCTTGCAGCCCAATGTGCACCACTTCACTACCGTGCCAATCGTATCTTGATACGCTGGCACGCCCACGGCACTCCTCCACTTCCAAGTTGAGCCGAAATTGACAACTCGGCCTTGAAGGGAAAAAGCCGCACAAACGCAGGGTGCGTCTGAATTCAGAGCTTCGCATGGCAAAGGAGCAATCCCGATCGCTGCTCAAATGTCCTCAGACCGGTCCGTCGAAGAACAGTTGCCAGCGCCTTTGCTCTTGAACCCAATATTGGCGACGATCGACACTTCGGGATTGCCTTGGTGAGGTAGCGGTGTAGTTGACGATCGCCACCTCAGCTTGACGCGACCAGCGGAACACCGAAACATTGCGCCATTGGGCCTGTGGGTCGGGCTCAGGGATGGTGCGCCTAGCGTCGACTTTGGATGACACATTGTGAAACGAACTGCTGTCACGCGCATTGAAGTCCGCCGTTTGCAGCGCTTGCAACACTTGTTTGTCACCGCGGGCGTAGGCCGTCTGCCATTGGGTGCACAAGGCCAGGAAGCTGCGCCGCTCAGCAGCCAGTTCGGCGGGTCGAACCCAGTTCACTTCGTCAGCAATCACGACGGGTGTGCGTCGGGTTTGCAGCACGCTCATCAAGTAGGCCATGTCGTCGTTGGCCAGGGCGACGCACCCCTCGGTGGCAAAGGGGCTGCGTGAGTAGGTTTCGCGCGGCACGCCATGCAACCAGATCCCACTGCCGGTGCGCCCCAAGCGCCGGTCGTACTCGTTGGGGTAGTTCAACGGAAGTGCACCAATCCCGTAGAGCTCATCGACCTGCTTGTCTTCCAATCGGCTGGTGATGTGATAAACGCCCAGTGGCGTTCGGAGATCACCTTCCACCTGTTTGCCGAAACCCGCCTGACCGATAGATGCGTAGAAGCTGCGTATCAATCGCAAGCTGCCGGACTGTTGTTCGAACACAAAGACTCTTGAATGACTTGCATCCACCACAACGACATGCTGAACGTTGCGTGCCAGCTCAATCACCTGTTCTGGCACGGCACCGGGTGACGGCATTTCCCTGAGTGCGCTCAATCGCCTGTTGGCCTCGGTGCGCAGGTTTTGCAGTTGTGCTCGAACAGCTGGAGGACCATCCTTTATGGTCGCCAGATTGGTCAGCGACCCACTCTGGGCGACCAGAAGGTCCCCGTAGACAAGTTGGCCCAACTGAAAACCTGGGACGTCTCTCACCAGCGCTCCGGCCATGGTCAGGGCCTGCTTATCCCCTGCACCAATCGCGCGATACACCTCGATTAAGCGCGCCTCCGGCGACGATGATACGGAGCCGGAAAGCACGGTGCCCGCGTTCAAGATGCCGCTCCTGGTCTGGCCAACGGCCTTCCCAAGTGGCAGAACCAGGGAAGCTGCGGCAACAGCCGTTTGGGAGAGCAGGTTTCGACGAGAGATGGGCAGTTCGAAAGTTCCAGTCATGAGAGTCAATGCCTGATTGTCATTGTGCGCTGGCCAGGACGACGGAGTTGGCCAAGGCGAGTTGTTCCCGAATGGCTTTTGCCTCGTCTTTGAACTCAGGCACATTGGCGAGCGCATTTGTCGAGGTCGATGAATTGCTGGTGATCCGCGACGGATTGGTCCGAACGCCCCTGACGAGGTATTCAAAGTGCAGGTTTGGTCCCGTCGCAGTACCGGTTGAGCCCACCGTTCCAATGGTCTCCCCTTGCTTCACGCGTTGCCCCATGCGCACGGCAATACGACCCAGGTGCGCGTAGGCAGTGGCGTTCTTGTCCGGGTGCTTGATCACGACGTAATTGCCGTACCCGCCTTGACGACCCGAAAAGGTCACCACGCCGTCCGCAACGGTCCGAATCGGTGTTCCAGCCGGAGCGCCGTAGTCTGTGCCCTTGTGGGCTTTCTGGCCGCCGTACACGGGGTGGATACGAGGCCCGTAGGAACTGGTGACTCTGGAAAACACCAAAGGCGAAGCCAGATAGGTGCGCTGTTGACTCGAGCCATCGAGGCTGACGAATTCGCCCGCTTTACCAGGCGTCTGAAACCACATGGCCTGGTGCGTATCCCCGCCGCTTTTGATTTCGGCGCCCAGCAACTGTCCTGTGAACAGAGTTTCGCCATCCAGCTCGAACGCTTCATAGACGAGACCAACGCGCGCTCCTTTCTGCAGATCGCGCCGGAAGTCGAGGTCCCCGGAAAAGGCCTCCACCGTTTGGCTGGCAATCTCATCCGGAATGCCAGCCTCGTCTGTGGCCGCGTAGAACGAGGATCGAACCGTGAGCGAACCGAACTGCACCAAGCGCCGAGGAACAGGCTGTTCCAGCCGGGCGTTGTATCCACCAGCTTGTCGGTCGACCACCAACCGGCTGACGCGCCGTTCAACGGCGTCCCCCCAGCTCACGGACAACCTCTCCAAGCGCCCCTCAGCGGTTCGGGAGACGGACGCCAGCTTGCCATGCGATCCGGCGAACATCAGACGCGATGTGGCGTCGTTGGCAAGAAAGGTCTGCGCTTCTTGATCCTCAACACCCAACCGTTTGAGCAGCGCCTGCAATGTGTCGCCTCGACGCGTGAGTTGTGATTGGTGCAAGAGAAACTCAGTGGTTGACGGAACCAGGTCAGGCACCACAATCGAAGGGGAGAAAAGATCTTTCACCTGTCGAACCGGCGACTGAGCAGCGTCGGGCGTGTTGGGCGAGACGCCAAAGGCCACGACACCTGTTCCGAGCATCAAAACGCCCAAAGCAGCGAGCACAGGGCGCCGGGGACTTCGGAACAACTGTGTAAAAAGGGAATGTTGGGTGAATTTCATGGCAAGACGGTTGGGGCTTTACAAGGCTTGTTGCGCCTCAGGCCGCGGATAAAAGAATCTGGATGTCTGATGCGATCGTGGCCGCATCGGTTCCATACGCGGAAAACAGGCGAACTCGACTTTCAGAGTCGAAGATGTACTTGCCTGCCGAGTGGTCCACCGTGTAGGTAGTCGGGGTCGAACCGGGGACCTTCTTCTGGTAAACCTTGAAACTGGATGCGACGGCATCGAGTTCGTCGGGCTCCGGCCGAAGCGCAATGAAGCTCGGGTCAAAATTCGCCATGTATTCTTTGAGCAGCGCCTGCGTATCTCGCTCAGGGTCAACCGTGATGAAGAGCACTTGCAGTCGGTCTCCCTGGGCGCCAAGCAAACGCTTGACCTCTGCCATGGTGGCCATCGATGTGGGGCAGACATCCGGACATTGCGCGAATCCGAAGAATACGATCACGATCTTGCCCTTGAAGTCCTCGATCGTCCTGAGGTTGCCGTTGTGATCCTTGATCTGGAGACTTTGACCAAAGGATGCGCCGGTCACATCGGTGCTCTTGAATGGTTTGACTTCAGGCGTGCAAGCCATCAACACGGGCATACCCGCCATACCCGCGAGAACCAATTGCACCAAACGACGGCGGTCGGTGGATGGACTTTCTGAGTAGGATGAAGAGCGCTTGGGCATGTCACTTCCTGGCTTTGACCACTTCCTCGTTGACCAATGCGGCCAGCTGATCGGGTCCGAAACTAGGCAGGCTGCGGCCGTTGACAAAGAAGGTGGGCGTCTTGGTGACTTGCAGCGCGGTGAGGTCTTCAATATCTTGCTGCAGCAACGCTTGCATGCCGGGCTTCTCGATGTCCTGACGAGCCTTCGTGAGGTCGAGCCCGGCCTGCTCGGCCACCTGAAAAGCGATCTCGATATTGGGCTGACCGTGGGCAGCCCAAGAGGGCTGCGCTGCCAGCACGGCCTCAAGAACCGGTTGGTATTTCCCTTGGTTTTTGGCAGATTCAAGCAACTTGACCACCTGGTCAGAACCCTGGTGGAACGGCGCATATCGAATCACCAGCCGCACGTCATTGGGATACTGGGCCATCAGGCTCTTGACGATGGGATAGAACGCACGGCACGTCTCGCAAGCAGGATCAAAAAATTCGACGATGGTCACCGGCGCACTTTGCGGACCGAAGACCGGCGAGTGCATTCGAACCAAGCGGGTCTGCTCGGCCTTGACCTGCACGTCCTGAGCGGATTGCACACGCGACTTGTAGGCATTCATGCCCAGATAGAAGAACAGGGCAACGATGGCCACCAGGCCAATGACGGTGACTTTTTTGGCATTCATAAACGGGTCTTTCTCAGATAGATAAAAAGCAAGATGGCGATCGTGGCAAAGGCCAACAGTGACAACCAGGGAATCTGGATGCCTCCTAAGATTTCAAGACTCTGCTGGCTGCACGAAGGACCGGCGCCGCAAGGTACCCACCACTTCGGTACCCAGCCTGCTACCAAGGCAGTGTGGTAACCGGCCACCGCAGTGCCACACAGGGCCATTGGCAGTGCATATATGGCACCACGCCGGTCGTCGGCGAAGGCCGCCATTCCCAAAATGAGCGCCAGCGGGAACATGAAAATGCGTTGGTACCAGCAGAGCAGGCAAGGTGTCATACCCATGACCTCCCCGATAAAGAGAGCGCCCAGCGTGGCGCCCAAGGCGATCCCCCACGCGGCCATGAGCCAAATCCAGCCTCGTTTCATGACGACAAATCCTTTGGGTTCTTGTGCTTCGGAGGGCGCGGTGGTGCTTTCAATGAAGCAAGGCACCAGGTCAGCGCTGCGCAAACGATGAAGATATCTGCCAGATTGAAAGCGGGCCAATGGATGTCGCGCCAGTGGATGTCAAGGAAGTCCACCACGGCGCCAGTCTGAATCCGATCCACCAGATTGCCACCACCACCCCCGACGACAAAGGCACCCATCCAGCGGTCCAGGGGCTCGGCCTGTTGTGCAAGACACACCACTGAGACTCCTCCAACCACCAGCACGGACACAGCGATAAAGAACCAGCGCTGCCAGCCGCCGGCGTCGGCCAATAACGAAAATGCTGCGCCCGTATTCAGCAGATGGACAAAGTTGAACCAATCGGTCACCAGAATTCGTTCACCCAGTTTCAGGGCATTCGAAAAATACGACTTGGTGGTTTGATCCAACAACAGAATGATCGCTACGGCCGCGAGCCATGCCAACCTGGGATTTCGCTGGGTCCAGCGAGGGTTCATGAGAGAGTCCTTCCAAAACGATCCGAAATGAGGTGCCGCAAGCAACTGCGGCCACTCAAAGTTATGGGATCGGGGAGGACGCGCCTCTCAGCGCATTAGGTGAGCGCGTTCTACCCCGAAGTATTCGGGGTGGACCATTGAGGTCGGTAGGGGCGCTCATGCGAAGGCGGTAATAGGCCTTCGACGGTATGCTCGACACGTTCAATGCCGGAGGGATCAGCCATCGACGCTGTAGTCGCCATGACAGCAGCGGCACAATTCGCGTGGCAGGTACCACAGTCGAGATCGAAGCCGATGTCGCTCGACGTCGAGTCGCGAGCTTCTTCCATAGCCACCCGGTGGGCGGCTTGATGGTGTCCGCCTTGCGCGCCCTGCGTCGCAGGAACGTGCTCACAGCACGATGCAACCGCCGCTGCCGAGAATTGCAGCGGCAGCAGTGTGAACATGAGGATTAGGAGGAGCGCGCGCATTCGGCAGATTTTAATCGACAGGTACTTCAGTGTCCGCGTGCGCGCGCTATCAACTCAGCCAGCTCGGGGCGCACAGCCATTGGTTTGAATGCACTGACCCTTGATCGACCCGGATTACCCAGAGGGAGGCGACCGCTCAGGTGACCCATCGGCACCAGAGCCAGTCTGAGCAGCTGCCCTCCCGCCTCTGGCCAATCACGGGTGCGCAGGGACAAGCCCATCATTTTCAGGTGGGTTTCCAAGTGCGGTTTGAAGTGAAGTTGTCCCACAATGTGTGCCGCTTCCAAATACAGCCAAGCCCGATCTGCTGTGTTTGCGTCCTTTGCCCATTGCATCAGATTGGCGTAGGCACCTCGCTCGAATGCGCGATCTGCCAATGGTTCAATGGGCGTGGTCAAGATGGCTTCCTTTTGATTTGCTATCGCCCAACTCGACACGCGCTTTATGCAGCACAGTCCAGCCACCATGAAGCGCCAGCGCCGCCATCAGGCTGGCCACTGCCAAATCCGGCCAGGCCGAGCCTGTTCCAAATACGCCGAGCGCAGCCATGAACACAGCCACATTGCCAATGGCGTCGTTTCGCGAGCACAACCAGACGCTGCGCATATTGGCGTCACCTTCGCGGAACGCGTACAACATCCACGCAACAGCTACGTTGGCTGCGAGTGCCAGCAAGGCCACCGCACCCATCGTCATCGCCTGCGGGACTTCGCCGTGCCAAACAGACCACAGTGCGGCCCCCAACACATACAGACCGAAGCCCATCATGCTGACGGCCTTGAGGATCGCGGCGCGGGCACGCCAAGCCAGTGCCGAGGCCAGCACAGCCAGCGAAACGGCATAGTTCAGCGCATCGCCCGCGAAGTCCACAGCATCGGCCAGAAGTGAGAGAGAACCGGCCTGGAAACCTGCGCCAATTTCGACCAAAAACATAGCGGCATTGATGATCAGTGCGATCCAGAGAATCTTGCGGTAGCGACCCAAGTTGACGATGGACTCGGCATTCGGGGTTTCGTGGTCACAGCAATGGGCAGACATGGTTTTTCCTTGCAATGCCTAGATTGGAAACCCTGGAGCCGCTACAGTGTCAACCAGTTATTTCATCAGGGGCAATGCCATGCAGATAAAGGAGTTGTCCAGCGCTACTGGCGTAGACATCGAAACCATCCGCTACTACGAGAGACAGGGTCTGCTGCCCGAACCCGCGCGGCGCGACAACGGCTATCGGGACTATCAGGCGGCACACTTGGAGCGGCTGTCCTTTATCCGGCATTGCCGGGCGCTGGACATGCCGCTGGCTGAGGTGAGCCGACTGCTGGGTTTTGTGGATGCACCCGAACAGCATTGCGGTGACGTAAATCTTCTGGTGGACGAGCAACTTGGCCGAGTGCGCGCGCGCCTTAAGAGCATGCGGGCGCTGGAGAAACAACTTCTTCAACTGCGGGCACAATGCGCTGGCACCCATGAAGGGCGCTGCGGCATCCTAGATGAGCTTGTGTCGGCCGCACACGGAGAGGCCTGTGTCTGTCACCCCAAGTAGTGCAACAAACGGTTTGCGGGCGCGCCTTGATTCATAGTGCATTTTTCCGCTCCCGAATTGAAGTCGACTCGCCATCGGTCAATTGCTGGCGCTCATTTCAACTCAGTCATGGCCTCAGATTTATTGGCCTGGTGCATGGGGTCGGGAACACCCTTTCATCCTTGGCGTGAGCGGTGATCCCAAGGTTTTCGTGTTGTTGAGATCTGTCGAGTGACCGGTCCTTGGGGGCGAGCGGTCGCTTGAGTCCCCGCTTTCCCAATGTCCGGTTGCAAAGGCTGCGCACTTTCAGGAACCAGCATCCAATGTCCGGACCCAGCCTTGAAGCGACCTTCAGTTTTCCGATCTCCACCAGCCATACCGGTCGTCGGCGAATGGCTGAGGTACTCCCGCTGCTTAGCGTGAAGCAGTCGTACATGTCGCCGCAACGACACCTTGCCTAAAGTTTCGTATCGCCCGACTGCCAATGGCTTCGCTTCCATGAATCACTCGGTGATACCGAAGTGGATAGGGTGGAGCAGCTTTGAAAACATGCCTTCTACCTGGTGTGAGGTGGAGCTTTTCGCCCTGTGTACAAGTAGTCTTCGGCGTCATAGATCCCCTCGTCAGAAAAGCCAACAGCAGCGTCAACCGAGATGCGCCCAGTGTTGACTTGCTGTGCTTTGATCCGTGCAATGCCAGCGTCGCGGTGGAAAGCGATGCGCTTTTCGCCCGTCTTGACGTTGCGCACCACCACCTGGTTGAGGCCATCCTCCAAAGTGATGGTGATGGGACCACGTGGGGTGTCGTAGAGGTAGAACCTGTTGCCGAATTGGGCCTCTTCGCTGTTCGGAATGAAGGTCATCTCGAAGATCGTCGGTAGCATGCGGTTTTTGTCCAGGTCGAAGAACCCAATTTGGTGGCGACCGGGCTCAAAGCCTTTGGGCGCTCGCTTTTTGACGATCAACAGGCGGGAGTTTTCAATGTCACCCTTTTGGTGCCATGCCAATTGCCAGTCCTCAGGGAGTAGGGTGGCGCGTGGGTTCTTGGTAGGGAAGTAGGTGAAGACAGACGGTGTGCGCAAGAGCACCAGGCCCTTGGAGGTCAGGTGATACCCATAGCCCGCCGTAGTGGGTTGCTCAACGGGAGTGAACCGCCACTCGCGCCTATAACCCTCCAGATGGCCAAGAACTTCTGGGTCGGTGTTTTTGGTGAAACTCGCGCGTTTGACGATGTAGTCGTTGCTGCCATCGCCTTTGACCAGATAGGTCACCCATCCGGTTGCTGAGAAGCCAACCGCTTCCACGATGGGGGCCAGTGGGTCGATATAGCGGTAGTTATCTTCGCTTTGAAAACCGTACCGCCAAGCCTTGACGCCCGATTCCTGGCGCGAGATGTACCAGACCTTTTGGCGGGGGAATTTGGCTTCAGGCAGAGCCGTGGACTTCCACCCGTCTCTGGTCAAGACATCGGTGGTGCCCGAGGTGTCTTGGCGTGTGACTTCCGAGCCGACTTTGTAGCGCACGTCGTCGCGTGGATTGGACTCAAGTGACGTCATCGTGACGCAACCAGTTACTGACAACATCAATGCGCACGCAGCGCTGTACCCGGCGATTTCATTTCTCATTTTTTGCTCCCTGAGCCCATTAGACGACAGTCATGACGACGAAGATTGCCGCAGCGATCATGAGCACGCTTCGACCGCCCATCACCAGATCTGCAGTGGCGATTCGCCCGGTTGTGAACTCTCTCCATAGACCCAACGCAAGCCAAGCGCAAACCAGGAAGGTAATGCCCACAGTCAAGGACTGTATGAAGCCGCGAACATCGCTCATTGAGCGTCCTGAACCCGTTTGAAATCCCTGTTCCATTGCAGCGGAGATAGAAATGCAATGGCCGTATCCGTCGGTGATGCAGTTGTTGATCACGGACGTCGGCGTCAAGTTGGTGAACACCGGCGCCGGTGAGCCAGTGCCCGTGCCTGGGATTGACCCAGAGTTGGTGGCCGTGGTAGTCCCGTCAATGCGGTCAGCCATTGAGCAGATCGTTGTGCCGTTGATGTCTGCGAAGGCGCTGCAGCGCCCAGAACGGATCATGGTCATGCAGTTGCCCACACCGAGCTGCACGCAGGCCAAGACCATAGAGGGAGTGACCGGGCGGCCGTCAAAGGTACCCATACCTGCCAACGTGCGAGCGGAATAGGTGCGCAGTGCGTCAGACATGAAGGTCGACCAAGCGTTGACCTGTTGTTGCAAGGACCATGTGCGAAACTGAGCTGGCGTCACAGGTGGCACGATGCTGGCGATATTCCGATTGTTCATCTGCAGTACGCCATAGCAACACGAGCCGTTGTAGACGGAGAGTCGACCACCACTCTCGAACATGGCCAGGTTTCCAACCGCGCCGGCATATCCTTGAAGCTGAGCACTGGCATTGGGTGAGGACAGAATGGCTTGCTGCACCTGTGCAGCGGTGACTGTTTGCGAGTGGGCTGCATTTGACCAGGCAAGCATCAGCAGGCCCAAGCACATGAAGATCAATCGAAACTGGCGAATGACTTGATTCATGATCAAAGCCCTTCGATTTTGATCATCCGATTGCAAGCCGGTACATACTTTCCGTGTTGCAGCAGCCGAAAGTAGGCGGTGTTGCTTTTTTCGTCGAACGCAACTTGGTTTTGGTTCTCTGCCCGAAAGCGAATCTCCTCCGGCGTCGCCCAGATGCTGTCTGCGTAGCAGAAGCCTGAGAACTCGACCACATGCGGATTGGGCATCGCGCCAATGGCAACGCGCGCCAAGCACTTGGAGTGAATGTCAACGACGTTCTTGCCGTCCAATGCTTGTTCGCAACGCTCAAAGTCCCGTGGAAGGTCTATCAGCGAAAACGCTATGGGCTTTCCCTTGAAGGATGTTGAGGCAATTTGCGAGTTGAAACTGGCGGCTTCTACCTTGGCTGCTGCTGCAGCCACTTCATCGCTCCAGATCCGTTGCACTGCCTCCACATCATGTCTTCGCACCTCAACCTTCGGCGAGGGATTGTCCGCAACGGCTGGGTTGATGATCACGGTGCGCATTCGCTCCCACTTCAAACCAGCAGGAAAAATCACCTTGTCCGAGCTGGTGACACGAACTTGAGCAAAGGCGGGCAGGGTGATGCTCAAGGCCAGAAGGCCAACAGCAACGAGCGCCAGAAATCGCTTTGCACAACCAAGGATGTTTGGCGTCATGGTCATGTCCCTTTCTTGGAAAACACTGGTTTCAGGTTCAGCTGATCCGAAAGGCTCACGGTCTCTTCGGTGGTTTTTTGCGAAGGCGTGAAGCAGATGGGTATGCGAGGCAGTCTTGCCGGAACCTGGCTCCCGGGTGGTCGGGTCGAACCAGGCGGTTGGCCCATAAATCGAAGGTTTGTTGTCGGTTTTCATGGCTCTGTTTTCCTCAGCGGCTGGCGTTGTCCAACTCGGTCATGAACACTTCCGGTGGGGTGGCACCCACCAGTCGCTTGCCGTTGGCCAAAATCACAGTTGGCGTATTTTGAATACTATAGCGTTCACCCGTCTTGAGAATTTCAACCAGGCCGGTGGTGTCGCAATCCTGCCTAGCGCCCATTGGGCGCTGTCCGGCCATGATGGCGCGCCATGCAACGCCACGGTCGGGCGAGCACCATGCGATGCGTGCCAATGGGATGGATTCAGGGCCGATCACTGGGAACATGAACTTGTAGACCGTCACGTCGTCAAGTTGGTCCACAAACTTGGTGAAGACCTTGCAAATGGGGCAGTTGGGATCTTCAAACACTGCGAGCTTGCGAGCGCCCGAGCCACGAACCTCTTTGATTGCATGGGTCAGGGGAAGGTCGTCAAATTTGATCCGTTGTACCTTCTCTAGGTGGCTGGCTGTAAGGTCAACCTGGTTTTGCATGTCGATCAGCGCAGCGCCTGCAAATCCGTACCGTCCGGTGCCATCGATGTAGAACACCTCCGTCGGTGTCTCGACGGCATAGACGCCATTGATTGGCGTAGAGCTGATCGAGCGCACCACGATCTTGCCTTTGGTGTTTCTTTCGATGCCAGCGCGAATTTGCGCGTCTTTACCTGCAGGTACAGGCGCACTGGCCTGCGTAGGGGTAGAAAATGCGACAAACAAGGCAAGCAAAGTACCGCGCCAGGAGAACAGCTGTTGTGTGTTGAACATGATTGTGATGGTGGGTCGTTGATGTGAATGGAGTGCGTCAGAAGTCGAAAGCCCGAACGCCGCGTGCTGCGCGGCATCGCTCAACGGTCTCTCGCACCAGGTGCGACACCGCAATGGGGTCAGGCACCGCATTTATGAGCAGGGTGGGGGAGGTGGTGTCAGTGCTTTGAACGATGACGCGCCCGCGTCCGAATACGGTCTGGGCCAAGGTGCCACTGACGGACAAATCTTTGACCCGATACAGCTCCACCGATTCGACGTTCTTCACGAAGATGCCGGTCTCTTCAACCAAACGCTGATCAGTCAGGATGTATCGGTGATTGGCGGTCTTCAGGTAGCGGTAAAAGGCGTAGAACACGGGAAAGACCAACCAACAAGTCAGGATAGCCAGCAAGTAGACATGCCCGTTGGCAACCTGACCTTCGGAGGCGCTCCAATGCTCCTGCCGTTCCCTGGTCTCGCCCAGCGGCTCATCGCTGTCGTGGCGGCTCGGGTGAGCCATGTTGTCTTGCATTAATGCCGCGTGCGTTTCAGGTGGAGGTGTGTTCATGGCGGTGCGTGTCGTATCAGATCAATCGCCAAGGCCGGAACCGCAACCTGCAGGGCAACAGCCGAGCTCAATTCCGTGGAAGCAAAGTCCGTTGTCCGCATTCCACTGCTGAGTCGCTGCACGCACTTGGGCCGATGCGTACTCCCATTCCCGTGCAATTTGCAGCGCAAACCCACGGTGCTCTTTCGGAAAGTACGAGACCTGAGCATCGATTTCGCTGCTGAACGTCGTGCTGTAGAGGTCGTGAGAGCACGCGCTGAGTTTGACTGCCATGTTCGCAGAGGCGATACACAAGACGCGCCAGGCAGCTTCATTAAATCGCATTATTTCGGAAGTGTTCACGCTTCGTTCCGTGGCTAGAAGTAACACGAATCTATCGGAATTGAAACCTATGAGCACCTCGAAACCTGCCTGAGAAGTGGCAGGTTTCGGCTTGACAGGTGCGATAAGCCGTGGCAAAGAAAAAGCCAACCGCGTTAACGGTTGGCTTTTCGGGTTAGCGGGCCTGTGTCCTGGGCTCAAGCGTCGGGCATCGCAAGTACTGGCCAGCTCAGTTCTGTCGAGGCGACAGGATGTTGAACGGGCTGGCGGCGAACCTTTGCATGGGTCCAAGTCGCTCCCTTGAGGGCGGAGGTGGCCAGCAAATACACGGCACTTGAGATCGTCTGTGCAATGAGCCTGCAGGTCTTGCCAGCGGCTTTTGCCGTGGCGGCTTTCTTTTCAGAACGCGCGATACACCGTTGTGCCCGTAGGTAGACAGCCGGATGGCTGGCCTGCAGGTGAGGGTGCTGGGTAAACAAATCAACGATGAGCTGCGCAGTAGCGGGCTCTTCGATGTGGGTCAGCACGGGCTTCCAATGCTCTTGCTCGATCTGGAAACGGACGGAGAAGGCAGTAGAAGCGGGCTGGCGAGGGGACAGCGGAGGGACGTTGAAGGCAGACTTGTCGGACATGGTTTTCTCCAGAAAGAAAGATCAGGAGAAAACACACGCCCACCTCCAGCCGCAAGGCCAGATCGGGAAGCATTTTCTTCCCGACCGGGTTTACAAAGGACTGAAACTCTGAGCCTGACCTTGGGGGTCAAACCGTGCACCTTTCAAGAGTTGAGGCGCTGCGTGGTGCCCGAGGGCTGATCACAAAGTGATGGTATCAACTTCCTCGGTCAAATTGGTGATGCCAAAGACCGACTCGCACAGCTCACAACGCAGACGCAGACCTGGTTTCCCCCACACGTTCTGCCCGCAGCTGCAGGCGTATTTCAGGCGGTTGGATCTGTTCGCGGTGGTGGCCGTAGCCACGACGGGTCGAACCACCAAACTTGCGGCGACGGCGATGCCTTGCGCCGGCGTCGATCCACCGCCGACTGCAGCACTCAAATGCATGCCCTCGCTTTCCTGGCCAGCGGCCACCACCTCAGGTGCGGGATAGCGGTCGTACCAGCTCAGCCGAAAATCTCGTGTGATCAATTCGGCACAGGCCATCAGGAATGAGCCGCCCTCGATGGCGTAGTCGGCCATCCGGTCGCCAGTCCGCTGGCCACCGGGTTTGCCGGTAGAGGAGGGCATCAAGCCGATGGCCTCCATCTTGTCGGCCCACTGGCCGTTGTGGTAGCGGCCGCGACCAGGATCACCATAGTGCGCTTGCCACAGGTGGGCCATCTCGTGCACCAGGGTCTGCATCGTCTCCACCAGGGGCACTACCGCGAAGTAGGCCGGGTTCAGAGCGATCTCGTCAGTTGTCTGGCCGTCCAGATCCGCAAAGCGCTGGGAAGAGAAATACCCACAGGTGCGCTTTTCTCTCTGCAACGTGATCAGGCAAGTGGGTAACGTGCCTCCATACAACGCTTGGTTGAAGTGGTCATAGGCCGCTTGCAGCTCGGCGTAGTTTTGAGCGGTTGGAGTGATTTTTCTGCCCATAATGAATTGTATTGCACATTACAATTTGCATATTGATATCAATATGCATAAAATGATCTCATTGAAATCAATCCTTTAGAGGAGCCAGCATGGCAAACGTCACTGTCCGAAACCTGCCAGACGCAGTGCATAGGGCCTTGCGCGTGCGCGCGGCTACGCACGGCCGAAGCACAGAGGCTGAAATCCGAAACATCTTGGAGGAGGCCGCCAGGCCAACGCAGAGAATCAGGCTTGGATCATTGTTGGTGTCCATCGCCCGCGAGGCTGGCGGCATAACCGAAGCTGAAGCGGCGCATTTTGACCAGCTCCGCGACAAGAACGCTGCTGAACCAATGAGGATCGAATGATCCTGCTCGACACCAACGTAATCTCCGAGCTATGGAAGGTCGAGCCGAACCCGCAGGTGTTCGCCTGGATTGATGCTCAGACCGTAGAAACGCTCTACCTATCGGCCGTCACGGTTGCGGAGCTGCGATTTGGCTTGGCAACAATGCCGGGAAGCAAGCGGCGTAGGATTTTTCAAGACAGATTGGAGGAGGTGGTGCTGCCTACCTTTGCGGAGCGCGTACTGCCCTTCGACCTGGCCACTTCACATGCCTATGCAGGCTTGATGGCCAAGGCGAGATCCGAAGGCAAGGCCATAAGCAGGGAAGACGGCTACATCGCGGCGACGGCCATTGCCGGTGGCCTCATCGTCGCAACAAGAGACACCAGCCCGTTTGCGGCTGCAGGGTGCAAAGTCATCAACCCATGGGAGCCGATTGGCTGATTTTGAATGAAAACACACATCCGGAAGACCATTGGCTTCATGGCTGGGAAGCTTGTGGTGCCACAAGACTTCGACTCGATGGGTCGTGCGCGGGTAGAAGCTGATTTTGAAGCGCGTCCGCAATACCGGCTCAAGGACCTTCTCGATCAGTGTGATTTCACGCAACCTGCGAGCAAGGTTGACGACGCCTGGCATGGTGGTTTCCCTGTTGACCAGGAAGAGATTTGAAGTGCGACCTCAACCGAGGCAGAAAAGAGTAAAGTAATCAAAAATGAGGCTTGAGCCTCGAAGGGAAGGAATAGCTATGGACGTTCTGAAATTTGCATTCAAGCTGCTCAAACACGGCGGCATCTTTGTTCTGAGGGTGGTAGGGATATTTGTGCCTGTTTTTGGTTCAGCTCTTGCGAATACGCGCGTTCACGAGCCATCTGAAAGCAATGAATGGCATGGAATCCCAAATCTTGACGCTATTGAGCATCCACTGTGGGACGAAACTTATGGACCAAACCGTAGACCTTGGTAGTTCGTGATTTTCCAAGGTCACCTGCGCCTTCCGGTCGAAGCATTTGACGACTTTGTTGCCACGTCATCAGGCCCTTTTAGCGCACTTGTGATTCCATGACCCATAGAGATCCCAATCCAACCCATCATTCCGGTCCATAGCAGCGGCAAGCCAATAAACATGGTCATCATGAGCATGGCCATCAGCGTGAGCTTGTAGTCGTTACCCGCTGAACGAATGAAGTCGGTGAGCTTGAACGAACCGCCCGGGTACATGGCGTTGACCAGGTGGGCATCCATCCAGACCGTGAAACTCCACAGAATGGCCCAGAACTTCACCGTAAAAATGCCCACGGCGCCATAGAGCATGACTTTCAGGTTGTAGCCAGAGAGAAACGTGATCAAAGGCAAGAACATGTATATGCCCATCAGGATGATGGCCTGCATCATCAACAGGCCATTGAGCAGCGGATTGATCGTGACGTAAGAGAACAGTTGGGTCAGGAACACGCCGATGGTGGACATGGCACCTCCCACGATTTGGGGTAGAGACGCGTCAAACCCCATGGCGCGAGTGGTATCCACAAATGCTGGATTGGCCAGGTGCTCAGCGACTTGTGCCACTTCATCTTTGGCCCGGTCAGTAGTGGAAAACAGCATGGTGGCCCGCGTATATAAAGCCTGCCAGTTGGAAGACTGAGCGATCATGGCCTCGCGCACACCAGCACTGTCTTCCCACCATTCCTTGCAAGTTGGACGGCCCCAGTCGGGGTTCATGTAGCCCTCGTATGGCGGAGGCACGCCGGCGGATGGGTTGTAGTAATCGCCGTCGCGCGCAAAGTTCACAGGGAAACCTGGTACCGGATTGGCGGCGCGCATATCTGCGTAGAACCCTGGCTCGGTGCGAAACAATTGGCTTCCCATCCAACCCGTATCGGTCGGACCGTAGGTAGTGTTGGTGGTGGCAATGATGGCCTGGCCAGAAGCGGAAATGTCGCTCCTTTGGGTGTTGATGTACTTGCTTTGGGCGGGTTTGAAGCATTCGCTGTAGAAGCGCTGCACAGAGTGCAGCAGGGCAGGATCTTCAATGGTGGCGATCCTGGCCAGTTCCTCGATTGCGCGGATCTCACTTTCACTGTTGTTGATACCAGCGCGCAATGCGGTGTTCGCACCGGAAGAGATGGACATGACTGTGAACCACCAGGCAGGCACATTGGAAAGCGACCCACCGGCACCACTCATGCTGCCATCGATGGCATCCACCATGGCCGTATCAAAGGTGGACCCAGTTCCCGAGTCACGGGTCGCCAAGACCGGTGTCGGGTCTGCGACGGTGGCCCTCGGCTGGTACGACAGGTTGATCGAATGCAGCGACGTGACAGGCAAAGTCGCAAAGCACACCGAAAACACGAACAACGCCGTGATGAGCTGGGTGCCGATGCGGTCGATCACACCAAGGACGCCAACGTTTTCTGCGCCTTGCTCCTTGGCTTCGCGCCAGGCATTGAACACGATCAACATGAAGGGGATCACCACCAACCCGGTGCCGGTGATGATTTCGCCAAAAATGTTGGCGAAGGCCCAGCCATACATCGTGGTAAAAATTTCCAGGTAGCTGTCGAGCTGCATAAGTTGTGCTCCAGGAGTGCTATCTATTGGTATTGCAGGGGGGTGTCAGTAGGTCAATCAGCCCATGCCCAGCAGCTGGAATAGCGTCTGTGGACCAATAGGAATCAGCAGCAGGTAGCCGCACAAGAACGCCATCGCCTTGGATCGAAAGGCCATCGCACGGTCCACCTCGTGGCTTTGAACCATGTTGCGCCGCTGGCCCCAGCGCACCAGGGCACGCCAGCGCATTCCAATCATGGCGACGATCAGCACCTGCACAAGAACTCCGTACAAGCGAAGTTTGGCAACCGCCGCCTCCACTTTGAAGATGTCCAGCCCGCTAGAGGCCAGAGCGATCACACCCAGAACCATTGCGACCACAGTAGCCACTGTGGCAAGAACCGCTACCAGAAAACGGCGCCAGCGGTGGGCTCCAGGCAAGGCCACGGATGGTCTCAAGGGCGTTGTCATGGTGTGACGCGCCCGTTCACGACAGGCGCAGTCTCTGCACGCGCTGGTTTGCCCACGCGCGCGGCTTGACTATCCCGTTGGGTAGCATCCTCCAGGATGGTGAGCGCCGAGTTCGACGTCACTTCTTTGCGCACGCGGTGTTCGAACAACAGGTCTTCGATGTACTGGGTCAGGCGATCTACCTTCACCTGCATATCCTTGGAGACATTACCTGCGGCCGTCACCTCAGGCAGGCTCAAGCCCGTTTGCAACACGTTGCGAGCCACCAAGGCCTTGTCGATCACACGTTGCATGGCCAGCTCATGTGCGAGGCGACCTGTGGCCAGTGCTTGGGTGTCGGGTGGCATCGAGCGCATTGCTTGCAGCAGTTGGGGGGTGATGGCCAGCCCAGGTGCTGCGATTTCATTCAACACCGCAGCATTGTTGCTGCCTGTGCCCGCAATCAGCCCCAAAAGAGCAGGGCCGATGATGTCCAGCTCCGCATCCAGGCGTGGCCCCAGACCAGAAGCCGTGGACGTGGAGGTGGCGGCAGGGCAGTTAGCAATGCCCTCGCACATGTAGATCTGCTGATCTCCCAGGACCTTGGTGGTCCACTCTGCAAGCGCGTCTGGGGTAGCAAACGCTTTGCTCAAGCGCGTGCCCGTCGGGCCACCGACGCCTGTCCCAGATGTTGTGGGCCGGTTCAACGTTACGTTGTAGCCTGCCACCGACAAGTCACGCACCGGGCGCAACGGTTGGGTGCCGACGCCACCGGCCTTTGCCCCGCCGAAGATCCAGGACACCCCATTGCGCTGGGCTTCTTCGTTTTGGTTGATGTCGGTCTTGGCTTGCACCACATCGCCTCGAAGCGAGGCTTTCGCACGCCAGGTTTCTCCCTTGGCATTGTTGACCCAGTCCTCGTATGGATTGCCACCGGCCTTGATCTGCTTCTCCATCTCTTCGCAGGTCAATAGGGACGCTTCAATAATGGCATCGGCCTTGGCCGAATAGGTCTGAAAGAGCTGATACAGGCCTGGCTGTGCCCTCTGGAAGATGTACATGGGCAGCGATGCCACACCGGCGCGGATCGCGTTGGAGAAGGTCTGCCCAAGATTGCTCACGTTGTTCATCAACGTGCTCCAGGACAGGCCAATGTCAAACTTGCCGCAGGAATAGTTCAACCGCAGGTCGGCTGCAAGTCCGATCTGAATCGGTATCGTGGACTTGTAGTTGGCCAGCCCACCAGGTGAGCTGCCGCCCAATTGGTAATACAGCGCCGAGCTGCGTGTCTGGGCCTGAACCGGTTGCACAGTGGTCAGCAGACTGACCAAGGCCAGCGTGACGGCGACCGCCGACTTTGAAAAAGCGATATTGAAGGACGGTTGAGCAGATTGCGACATGTGGGTCTCCACGTTCAGGGAACGGCAAAAAGGTAAATCTCGGTCTTGCGTTTGCAGCACTCGTAGCGGGTCCAGAGGTTCCAGACATGGCCGTTGGTCGCGGTGGTGCGTCCGTCGCCATAAGACGTGAGGCTGACGCTGTCGTTGTCTCCGAAGGTGGTACACCCTGACGCGGTGGGGTAAACCATGGAGAACTTGGGATCAGCGACCTGAGCGAACCAGATATAGGAATTTGGGCTCTTGCCTTTGAGACGGGTGTAGATGTGTGGCTGCGCGGGGTTCAAGATGATGGTGGAGACGCGCTTGGCGAACACCGCAGAAGCCTTGACAGGGTGCTGCTGCACCAGTTCGCCGCTTCGTGGATAAATGCTCCCCCAAGTAGTCAGGCCTCCCGACTTCGATACCTCTTTGTAGCCCGGCAACCAGGAGCCCACATAGAGCAGTTCCAGCGGAATGATGCTGCGCCAGAAGTAGCTGTCGGCGTCACTTTGGAAGTACACGCCGAACGCATCTGCAGAGCTTGGGCACAGAAACTCGTTGCTGCCTCCACCTCCGCTTGAACCAGCTGCGCTGGTTGCACCTTCGAGCATGGTCCGAAACTGCTCGATTTGCCCCTGAAAATTGGACTGGTTGCCCGTGCTGCTGGCCGTTGGACCCATTGAGCCAATGTCAGGCATCATGCCGCCGACCAGATTGCCCGCTCCGCTGACCGTACTCATCAAGCTGCTGGGGTTGCGCATCCACCCGGCTACAGCGTCGGGCACATTGCTGATCAATGAGGCAGGCGCTTGGGCCCACTCGGCCATGATCTGAGGCAACGTTGAGGGAAAGCTCATCAATTCGGACACACCAGGTACCACCAGGTTGGTGCTGACGTTGTTGGCAAGCACGACCGGGTTGCCAATGGCATCGGCGCTCTTATTGGTCGTTGGCTCTGCGGTGGATTGATTGGCTTCCCCGGTATTGCCTGAGGCGTCCAAGGGTTGGCTGATCTCGGCAGTACCCACTTTTTCTCCGATTTTCGAGACAGCGCCACCCACATCCCTCCATGGATGGATGTATTGATCGTTGAAACTGCTGACCACCACATCGGGCATATAGTGGCTGACTCGAATGCTGGTTTCAACCGTGCATCCGTACATGGTGCATCGCAGAAAGAAGCAGACACCCGTGACTCGGTAGGACAGGCAACTGGGTGCAGCGGACAACGTCGCCGACACCACGCCCATCGTGTCGGTTTGCGCAGACGCAAGACCACCACTCCAAGTCATGGCAATAGCGGCGAGCCATCTCATCCAACGACCATTGCGTGTCCTCATTTGCGAGACTCCCGGTGTTTTTGGACCATGGCAATGGCCTGATCGACATTGGTAACGCCATAGATCACCGATGCGCCGTCCACCACGATGGCGGGGATGTGGTCGAGCTTGTAATGGCGCGCCATGGCAATGCCGTTGGCTCCGTTGAGGACCGCTGGTGTGATCTGGCGCTTGATCTCTGCCTGGTGTGCAGCGAAGTAAGCACGTGCGGCCGCCTCGGTCTTGGGGATATTCCGATTGATGGCGGCTTCAACAGTCTTCAGCGCATCGAGTCGGTAGATCACCAACTGATACGCATTGGCCTGGACTGGGGTGATGACCATGGTGGAGTTGGCAAACACCTCCACCTTGGTGACCCCCTTGTAGAGATCCTGGTGCACGTCTCCTGCACACACATTCGAAAACCCTGCCAAGAGGGATAGAAGCAATGCCAGGCGCCCAAGGCTGGCCAAAAAGGCAAATGGGATGGCTCGCATATCAGTTGCGCTCCTGTTGGCGGTAGGCTTTGATGGCCTTGTCTACGTCCGATTCGCCGTTCAGCACCCAACTGCCATTGATCACAATGACGGGGACGAACCCGCGCGATTGGTAACGCCGAAAGGCCTGCATGCCCACCAAGGACTCAGCAGCCACGTCGACCCACTGGAGGTTGAACTCCGGGTGGGTTTCGATGTATTGCTTTTGCCAATCTCTCTTCTCGGGAAAGAACAGACCCTTCGGAGTTAATCGGTCAAGTGCCTCTGTGGATTTCCGAAAGCCATCCAGGCGGTACACCTTGAGTTCAAACGGAGGCGTTTTCGGAGACCGGATGGGCACATCCATGTGGGTGAAAACCTCCACCTTTTGAATAACCTGATAACGATCCGTGCTTTGAGCGAAAACGCTTGCGAATGACGTACAGGCGACCAGCACCAACGTAGAGAGTCTGATCAAGCAGGCGCGGCGGTTGGGTGCCTTGGATGCGGCATTCATGTGATGCTCCTCTCGGGCAGAGCAAGCTTGACGATCGCCCGCTGGGTCGCACTGACGTAGTCCCAGCGTTGGGCCTGCACGATGGCCTTGAACCGCATCGCGTCGGGCAAGGTGGCAAGCTCCAGATCCACTTGCTCACTGAACAGCACGGTGTATCTGTCGTGCGAGTTCTCGCACTTTCTGGCCGCTTCCGCTGCGATCTGAACGCAGCGTTCACTCCAGCGAACCTCTGAAAAACTCACCAGTTCATTGCTCACTTGCGGCCTCCTTCTTTTTGTCGGCTTTCTTGGAGCGACTGGCGTTGAGTTCGTGGGCCACCATCTGTGCGGCCTCCATCTCAGTGCAACCGTGTTGGTCCATCAAACGGCGACGGTGGGCTTTTTCGTGCCCTTCGGTCATGGCCAATGCAATTGGCAGGGCAGGGGGCACGTTGCGAAACAGCATCTGATCGGTGGCCGAGATCAAGACGCCCTCGGTGTACTGACCGGGCGATTTGTGGGCCGACTCCATCATGGCGCGCTGCTCAGGTGTGAGGCTTCGGAAGCGGGCGACTTCCTCGATCTCCGAGCGGTCCATGGTCAACAGCATCCAGTATTCGCACATGGAAAGCACGCGACTCATCGAGTCTGGAAAGTCCTTCAAGTTCTGGGTGGCCAACCAGAACCAGATGTTGAGTTTTCGCCACATCTTGGTGCCCTTGGCGATCTTGGGGCCGAGCAGCTCGTTGGTGGTGATCAAGTGACCCTCATCGGTCAGCATGATCAGTGGCCGGTCTTCCGCTTGGAAGCGTTCACCACGGGATTGAACGGAGTCGATCAGGCTGGTGTAGGCCACAGCCAAGGCATCGCCATAACCGTCCTGGGTCAAGGTGCCCATTTCGACAAGGGTCACGTCTGCGTCAGGCCAGTCAACGCCTTCGCGGTTGAACAGCTTGCCGCGAAGACCTTGGCAGAAGGTCATCATCGACTGGCCCATCTCTTCCGCACGCGCCTGGCGTGTAAGCGAGAGCGTGCCTTCGCTGTGCATGCCCATCAGTTCGATGGCCACGTCGTGGGTCAGAGGGTGCTTGCGTCCTTCGGACATGGACTTGTTCGCCGCTCGGATGATGGCGTTGGTGACCAAATAGCGGTCCGCACGCGACATGCGCTTTACTTCCTGATCCTCGCCACCGGTGATCATCATGACGGCGGCAATCAGCATTTCACCGAGCAAATCGCGTTTGTCGGTGGCTTCGTCGTCGTCATAAATGTCCGCACCACCGGCGGATGGGCCCTTGTCGTCAAGGGTGCTCGATGGAGAATCCCCACCGAGCAATGCATCCAGACTGCTGTCTTCGGGCAAGCCCGCATTGAGACGGGCCTGCCGATCAGCGGCCCTGTATGAGGACATCACGTCTTCGTCTTGCAGCAAGCGGTGGGCATGAAAGAAGGGCGGCAAAGACACATCGGCCTCAGCGGTCAGGGTCACGCTGTAGGTGCTCAGACCCATGGTCTTGAAGTAGTCCAACAACAAGGCAAAAGAGCGGCCGGCATCCGCGATCACCAGGCGCGGTTTGTGCACCGCCATCGTAAGCAAAGCGGTGTAGTTCAAGGTCGCACTTTTGCCCGCGCCCGTCGGACCTAACACCAGCATGTGGGCATTTTTCTTGCGGTCGTCCTTGTTGAGTGGGTCCAGCCACATCGGCTCACCACCCCGGTTCCAGAACCACATGCCAGGGTTGGGTGTGCCGCGTGAGCGGCCATAGGTGGGCAAGAGGGCTGCGATCTGCGAGGCGAAGGTTAGGCGGCTGCGCCGCAGGTGTTTGGCGTCAAACACCGGATCAAAGTTGAAGGGCAGGCCGCGCATGAACGAATCCAGCGGCACCAGATCCTGACGGGGGTCAATGAAGCGCAAGCCCGAGGGGACCAACAAGGCATTGACCTGGGAAATCGACGCATTCAACGCTTCACGATTCGGCGCTGTGACGTACAGCGTCATCAACATCGGGTACAGCTTGTCGTTTTGCTGCATGCGAGACAACACCATCTTGGCCTCGCTGAACGCTTCCTCTGCAGAAGGCGTGCGTGCCCGAGAAGCATCGCGAATTTTCATAACGTGGTTCTCCAGCTTGTGCTGAGACTCCACCGTCACAGTGATGGACAACATGCAGCCTGCAGGCAAGCGGTCAAAGCGTGCAAAAGACTCTTTACCGCTGGTGCGTTCAGCGGAAAAGTGTCCAACGCTGGGTTGGTTTCTCAGACTTTGCAAGGTCAAGGCCTTGACCGGCACGCCATCGAACTCGAACAGACCTGCCTCCACGTCGGAGACGGGAGGCGTCACATTGAGCATGTCCGACATGTCCCAGCCAAAGATGGGGGCGCAGTCGCGGCCATCGGCGTCTTGCAAAGGCGATGCATCGCCCGGATAGGGCATTTGGGCCAGCAAGTCCCCAGAGTGCTTGCTGGCCCATGGCACAGCGCGGTTGAAGAAGGGCAGCATCCACTCGTAGAACTCAACGGAGGTGCAACGCTTGGCCGTCACACCGGCTTCCGTGAAGGTGGCCATCAGCGTGATGGCCACGGCCTCGATCTGGTCGCGCGCCGGCGCTGAGTTGTCGTCCAGGCCAGCAAACCGCTTGTAGATGGCACAGCGCACGCGCCGCTGTTGCCCGCGCCACTCCTGCCCACTGACAAGCGTGTCCACAAACAAGCCTTCTGGGCGCGACACCAGCGCCAGGTGCTCTTCAAACTGCTTGAGAACCGCCTGGGTGTAGGGAGAATTCAGAATGGCATCACGCCGCTCAGGGTAGCGCTCGTGTTGCTTGGCGATGTAGTCTTTCAGGTAGCCGTTGAGGCTGCTGATGTCACGGTCGTCGGAGAGGTAGAACTGGACAATCCAGGGCGATCCTTCAGACTCAGGAATGGCTTGCAGGGCTTCTTGTACTTTGCTGGCGCGCTCGGTTAAGTAGGCCGCGGACTGAGCCTCGGTGGGCACAGGCCCCAGCTCAAACAGCGCGCCAAGCGTGCTGCCATCCTTGAGCACAAACACCTTGTCCTCTGGCGAGTAGGCCACGTAGGGCAGCATGTCGGTGAAGGAGGGTGGGCGCTGCGCCATGCGCTGGCGCTCACCTTTGGTCTGACCACCCGACTTGCCCGTTCCGGTCTGTCCACCAGTACCCTCTGAGGCCAGGCCCAGTTTTTCACCCAAAAGGCCCAAGCCCAATTTGTTCATCCACATGGTTGTGTTCCCTTGTTTTCTGTCGTTTCGGTGGTGATCAGTGCGAGCGTCAACGCACTGGCGAGGTCCCAGTGGGCGGGCTCATGTAGCGCTCGCGCGCCTCACCGTCTTCTTGCTCGACCTCACCGGGCAGGGCGTACTGGGTCTGCTCGTACATCGGAAACACCGTGACGTACCCCGGCACCGGGTACTTGCCCCTTGAGAGGTGGGGGTACACCACCATCACCATGTCCGGGTTGGACACACGGGCAAAGCGCTGTTTCATGGGGGTTAGAGGTGACCAGTACGGGCTTTGCTGCGCGTCAAGCTGACCTACAGGCCGGGCCTGGCCACTGGTGTTGAACCGCTCTTTGGCGCGGTTGTTGTTGGTCTGGGCACCGTCGGTGCCACGGAAGACCTCGGACACGGTGGGACTGCCCGCCGTGACCTCGTTGAGTGGTGACTCACGGGGGCCACTCACCGAGCAGGCCGACAGGGCCAACACGCATAGGGCAAGCAAGGCGCTGCACGTCACAGTCACCTTTGACCGGTTCTGCGACAAAGAACGGGCGGATTGAGCGTTATTCCAGGCCATAGAGGGCTCCACGGGTTGAGGTTTGAGAGGCTTGGTTGCGGTGGGTCAATCGGCGTGCGTTGGCCATCTTGTCGATGCGCAGCTCCTGGTCCAGGTGCACCACCAGCTCGTGGCCCGAAGGGGTGACCACAGCATCAAAACTGTTCTTCAGGCGGCTGAGCAACCAGTCGGTGAATTCATCGCTGGCGCCAGAGACGGCTTGACCCAACACGTACTTGTTGGTGTCGGTGATCTGGGTGGTGGTAGAGCCCGTGGAACTGCTTTGAGTGACCAGCTTGGCGGCATCGGCAAACGCAGACGCTGCCACGCCCAAGGTCTTGGCACCGACGATGTCGGTCAAGTAGGCCGGCGCGTTGGTGACAAAGCGCCCGGAGATGCAAGGGTTGCCATGTGGGTCAGAAATGAACCCAAGGTCACCCGAGATGCCGGAACTGCCTCCAGAGCCTGCACGAGCCCGGGATGAAACGGTGCGGATCGTGCCGTCGTTGAAAACAAACGTGGCCGAACGGATCTTGCCCTCAGAACAGGACAGGGCCATGTCGCCGATGGCTACGCCCGTGACGATCATCCCAGCCAGATCGTCGGGCAGCTCCCAGCCGTTGGCCGCGAGGTTCTCGCGCCCGACCACCGCCTTGAATTGCATCGGGTCAGTGACCCGACCGTCGATGGGCACCCGTCCGATGATGCTGGTCATGGCCTTGACGCCCACCAGCGTGGCGTTCTCCGGGATGGTGAAATACGGCTCGTCCTCCGGCTCGGTGCTCTTCAAGGCTGCGGACTTGCCCGCACCAGGCAGTGCGCTGCCTTCGACAGAGGTGGCCGAAGCCGAGGTGCGGACATAGCGTGTCTGCACCGGTCCTTGGCGGTTGCGCGTGTCCTCAAAGGCGGCGAATCCGAGTGGGATCTTCTTGTCGTATGCCACGGCACCAGGCAGACCTTCGCTACTCTCGACCGCCATGTCACCCACAATCGGCGCGGCATTGATCACACGCCCGACTTGCGAGCCGGGCAGGTTCTTAGGCGTAGGGCCAGAGATCGACGGCAAACCGTTGAGCAGGGTATCTGCAGCGCGGCCTGCGGCATCAAGAGCATCGCCACCCATATCGGTGCTGCTGTTGGAAGCGCCTGGCTGGGTGCCGTTGTGGCCTTTTTCCAGCTCCAGGTTGCGCGCCAAGATTTCTTGCACCTGCACACGCAAGGCCTCATTGCTGGCCACCACCGACTTGAGAGTCTCGCTGGCGTTGTCGCCATCGGCCCCTTTTGCCACGGGAAGCGGTTCAGGTTTGGGGACTTGCGTGATGGGGTCGCCTGGCTTGACCGAGCCATCCGAGGTGAACTGCTGAAAAAGAATCGTGCCCACGATCACCAGGGTGATCACCCCCAGGATAGGAAGCAAAGTGTTTTGTTTGACCGCCATGTTGTGTGCTCCTTGCTCTTGCTTACAGGCAGGCGTCGAACGCCCGGTCGCAGATCAGGTACAGCGCGCTGGTATCCGCTTCGCTGCCCGCCGCGCCAAGACGCCCGTGCTGCGCTGTAACGGCCAGCCATTTGCCGCGCAGGCTGTCCAGCGAAATTTCAAGCGGTTGCTTGGATTTGTTGGTGATGCGCACTGCCGTGACATACAGGCCGGCCGAACGCCACTGACCCATGGGTACGGTTTCCACCAGCGCGCCGCGCACCAGGCCCACAACCGGCTGGTTGCTCACCTGGACCTGGCTCACGCCCGGCTGGCCCACGGCGAGGCGGCGTGGCGCATACAACATGCGCGAGGCAAATCGTGTCAGGTCCACCATGTCTGCCGCTGGCGTCTCAGGGGTGGAGGACGAGGCGGTCTGCGCTGCGTCCTGTGTGTCCCGTGCCGTTTCAATGAAGACCTCCAGCTCCTGACTCGCGGCTGAAGTCTGCGTATTGGCCACCAAATCCAGCGGAATCTGCTGTCCTCCGTCAATCAGCTCGGCGACGATGCGGATCGGCGCAAACGGCACCAATGCTGTGACGTAGATCGTGCGATCGATCGCTTCCACCCGGGCCACGGCCTCGATGTCGCTGGGCACGTGCAACACCGCCGGTGAGGGCAAGGTGATCAGGCGCTCGCGCTTCACGGGAAGGCCCACTCGAACGGGCAATCGAGCAAAAACGGCGCGCTCTACGCCGTCGCGGTAAACGGGAAGGGCAGCATTTTTGACCTTCTTGCGCGTGGCCATAGGCACTGTTGCTGATTGCTCGGCCTCCATAGCAGCTTTGCGGGCTACCCCGACGACTGGAGCCGCAACAGGCAGGCCAGCGTTGGAATCGTGCATGTTTTGCCCGAGATCCACGGCGCCCACCATGGGCGCGGCTTTAACGATAGGCGTTGTGCTGGTAGCCGTTGTGGACGGGACATCCAGCAACTCAGGTGCGTCACCCACTGCACCCAGGTCTTGCACCTGGGCGAAGGCGGCACCAGAAAACATGCACACGGTCAATGTGCTGGCCAGGCCCAATGCAGGCCAGGCGGAACGGAGGTTGCGAATGTGTTTCATGTGGGAACTCCCTGTCACTGTTTCGGGGCGGCTGAAGCGGGCTGACCAGGCGCGCCGGCGGCGTTGGTGGGCTGTTGGACCAGAGCCGAAGCTGGTTGGTCGCTCAATCCGGGCAAGAGGGCTGGTGCCACACCAGCGGCAGTGGCTCCACTGACGGCGCTGTCCTTGACATCGATGCGCGCGGGCTTGTTGCTGCCAAAGCAGTCCACAGCCAGTCGGAAGGGGTTGCGTTCACGGTCCACGTCGAAACGGACCACTCGAATGGGGTAGCGGACATAGGTGTCCTTGACGGCCTGGCCTCTAAAGGTCTCCATGACCTGCATATCGAGCAAGACGTTCCATGCAGCTGGACCTTCGCCAAGCACTCGGTTGTCCTGAAAGCCCAAGCCTGGGATTTCGGTGATCTGTCGCGTGCGCATGCGCAACTCGCCGCTGCGTCCACGTGCTTCCAAGTCGCCCTTCAGTTGCGCTTGGCAGCGAGGCGTCAGGTAAGACTGGAAGTTGTAAATCTGGGCTCCGTAATCAACGCCACCATCGGACTGCCAACGGTTGATCTGCTGCCACACGTAGTAGGCGAAGCTGTACACATTGGGATTGGGCACTGGCGCGGAGCCGTTGTTGACCATCACCTGATCGCCCGCGCGAAGATCAGGGTTGATGTGCAGGTCGATCTGATGGGGTTTGGCCCACAGGAGTGCCATACCCACCGCTGACACGATGGTCAAGCCCAAAAACAGCCGACGGGTGTTGGCGTGGCTTGCCCGCTCGTGGGCGAGGGCGTCCAGGGATTGTTGGGTGCTCATGATGTCTTGGATTGAGAAGGAGGTTGTGACTTGGCGGATGGCTCATGGACCTCAAACGGATGAGATAGATTGAGGTCCAAGGAGCGGCCAAGATCCCAATGCCCGTGGAGGGAGAGGTAGTGGCTGGTGACAAGCCCACGCTTGGCCAGCCAAAAGTGAATGGCTTGGGTGTAGTAGCCGTCTGGTCGATTGCGCTTGATCTTTTGCAGCCGGCCAGAGGCATACCAAAGGGTGAACAATGGACCGGCGATGCCGAGCACCAGGATGAACTGCCAAAAGCCGGTGACCAGTAGCACGATGCCGCCAATCACGAGGAAAACCGGAACCGCTACCAAAGAAATGACTTTGGCCTCGGTGACCGTCATGCCGCGAATGATCGCGGGCTCCACGTTCACCCGGTCTGTCACTGGCGCGCGAAAACGCGACACTTCTTCTTGCTGAGCGTTTCGAGAGGCTGATTCGGCGTTCATGCTGGCGCTCGATCTGGTCGATCAGGTCTGACCGATTACTTGGAACGCATACGTGATCATCAGGATCGCAAAGCCGACGATGACGATGGCCATGATCATGTATTCCTTCAGGTCACCAATGTCTGCGCGGCCCTTGGTGTATTCACCCCACTTGGTCACAGCGCCACCCACCACCTTCATGAACATGAAGCCGAGAATGATCAAGCCGAAGATCACCAGCCCGGCCTTGAACCAGGCACTCATGGAGCCCAACCAGTCACCAGCAACGACGGCATTGCCGTTCATATCGGTGCCGGGTGTGGGCATCGTGGGCAGTGCGGCAAAAGCGGGGCTGCACATGAGTGCAACTGCTGGGACAAGTGCCCAGTAGCTGATCTTGCTGCGCGCGGCACGCAACGTGTTGAGGAATGGGCTGGGTTTCATTGACTTCTCTCCTGGTTGAAATAAACGTATGCGAGTTGTGGGACAGCAAACACAAAGGCGGTGACTCACGTCACCAGAAAACGACCGTGGCCAACAAGCAGAAAATCACGGTTGCTTTTACGAAGCTGCCCACCACATCGGAGGCGGTGGCCCGATTGGCTTGATAGGCAGCGAAAACTTGCGTGATGACCCAGGCAAATACGAACAGGATCACGCCCATGGCGATGAGCTGAATCGTGACTTTCAGTGCGCTGGGATTCACGCCCGAGCCCACTTCAAAAGCGGCGGCCATGGTGGAATTCATCGCGTGCTCTCCTGTGTCATCACTGGCGGTAGTCACCACGCAGGGGTGGTACTGGACGCGGCTGCCTAGGTGCATCAGCGTGGTCGTTGACACCTTCACGCAGCATCTGCAGGTCTTGTTGCAGCCAGTCGTAGCGGAATTTCACGCGCTGGCCGCTGGGCGCGCGGTCGGCGGCTTCTTTGACCATCACCTGGACCCGCTCCAGCTCGGAGCTGATGCGCGCCAGGTTCTCGCGTTCTGTGTCTGCGTCACCGCTGGCGGCTTGGGCTGCAGGCGTCACTGCCGCGCACGCAATGAGCATGGCCAGCATCCAGGCACGGTGTGCATTGGGTTTGGTGGATGCCTGCACCTGAAGGGGCGCGGGCCGAACGTCAACGTGGGACATAGTGGCTCCTGAGGGTTGAAGGGTGGATGGGTTAGACATACTTTTTGAACGCAGCCACGGCGGTGGACATGGCGAAAGCGACCAGCAGCGTGAACACGAACACCATGTAGGCGGGGTTAAACCCACCGAAGGGCCAGGCGAGGTACAAGCCAAAACCGCCCGTCAAGGCCCATTGCGTGTACCGCTTGGCGTGGTGATAGACGAAGGAACTTTCGCGGCCACCACCCCAACGCCGAAGATCACGGCGCACCAGGCCATCCACGATGCCCACTATGCAGGCCAGGACAAAAGCGGGCAGAGCGAACGCGGCCACACTCAGGCGCAAGAGCACGTCTTGACCCACGTACATGGACATCAAGACCCATTTGGATAGGGTGTGTTGAATGGAGGCACTGGCACTGTCCATTCGCTGACTCAGGATGGACTGTGGACCCGACGCCTGGAGATCTTGATCACCACCATGCAAGCGCGCGTACCAGCGCGTGAGACCCACGCGCTTATAGGGCATCTCGACCCAGCCCACGACGCGGTGTGACCAGTCCACGGTATCGCGCACCAACAGGCTGCGCGGTGCCATGGCGATGTACGCCAGATCCTGCGCCACGATTTCTTGCGAATGAAGCTCGCCTTTGTCGCGCCACAGTGTGTATGACCCAACCACCTCGATCAACACACCGATGAACCATGCAAAGAGGGTGACAAACAACAAGCCGAAAGCCACTTCCATGCCCAGCTCGACTGGTCCTCTTGTGCGTGCACGCACCGGTCCCTTGTTCGCGGCCGCGCTCATCCGAGACCTCCAGCCATGTCGGTGAAGGCCGTGCTGGTTTCGACGGTCTGGCTTGTGGCTGCGTAAGCGGTGCGTGGCCCTGGCTCTTCGTCTCCTGCCTCCGTATCAGCCAAGGTCGTGTCTATCGCGCTGCCAGCAAGGGCGCCCAGCGGCTGATTGCCCAGCCAATCGGTTTCACTGGCCCATTTTTCTGAGGTGCGGTAACGCGCCTTCATGTCAGCGGCCACCTTCTTGAGCGACTCCGGAATGAACGGGTCATCGGTGGTGTCAGCCATGGGGATGCGCAGCTTGAAACGGCGGTTGCCTTCCAGCAAGGCGAAAGCCTGACCTTGTGGCAACTCCAGTACGTCAGCCGCCTCGATCATGGCCACCTTGGTGGTGGTCACGATGTCGTTGTTGCGGCTGGTGAAGTCCACACCGGTTCCTTCGGCAGCGGTGTCGCTCACACCGCTCATGGGCGTCAGATGCACCACGTCCACCTGTGGCACCTGTTCGGCCAAGAGATTGGCCGTGGCGACCGAACGCACCCGCAACATCACCACATGGTTGAAGTTGTCCAGGATCTGTCCTGCCTTGGCCTTGTCGCCCACCTTGGCCTCGATGTCGAACATCGACTGGGTATAGGCGGTGATGCGAAAACCCGACCCGCCCAATTTGTTGACCATGGGCACGAACTCAGGTCCGCAAATCTCGTTCACTTCATCGAAGTGCGCGCATACCGTAGGCAAAACAATCTTGCCTTCGGCGTGGTGTGGGTCAAGGCCCGTCTTGTAGAGCTTGCCGCCCACAGAGACCAAGTCGGCCAGCATGCTGTTGCCCACCGCCGAAGACACCACCGAATCAGACAGCGCATCCAGACCGGCATAGACGATGCCACCTTGCCGAATCACCGTCATCCAGTCGAAGATGGGACGCTTGTCTTCGGGATCGAAGTAGTCCGGTGAAATCAGCTTGCCGGCTGCACCGGAGGTCAGTTTCTCCAGGAATGGGCCAAGACTGGCGATGATCTTCTCGTAAAAACTGCGTTCATACGAAAAGGCCGCCGCCAGGCCCGTCAAGACCTTGTCAACAATTCGGGCCTCCTTGATCAGCAAGAACATGGCGACCAGCTCGACTGGGCGGTCGGACAGGCTGCGCGGCACGGGGGCCCTTTTCTTCTCGATCAGGCCTTCCAGATGCCCCAAGCGGTCTTGGTAGTCGGTGAATTGACCTTCTGCCGCTTTGGCGCGAAACACCATCAAGGCGTAGTCCATGAACAGCGGATCGATACCTGTGACATCGGCCAACAAGGTTTCGTAGGTCGGCACCCGACCGAGGGCAACTTGTGCCTGCGCCACGATGTTCGTGAAGCGCCAGGAGAACTCCTTAAAGGCCGCGCTGTTGCCCGATGAGGGCAGGGCATTCGTGGCCCGGCCAGCCACCTCCGTGATGCGGCTGAAGTTGCCAATACCGTTGTACCGGGCGGAGATATCTGGGTAGCCCAGATGGAACAGATAAAACTGGTCACCACGTCCTGCGCGCTGAGCCTCTGCGTACAGGCGCAGCATGAGTTCGGAGTCGCCCTTCGGGTCGATCACGATGGTTACGTGCCCAGCGTGTATGTCCTGTGTGGCCAGCATCTCCAGCATGCGCGTCTTGCCCACCCGCGTGGTGCCCAGCACGATCATGTGGCCGTTGCGTGAGGCTTGGCGCATGGTGATGGGCCGTTCATCCAACGCACCCACACCATGCAGGATGGGAGATCCACCGAGATCGGCGTGAGCCTGGAATGGGTTGATCCAACTGTCGTGGTTGGCGATGGCTGCTGCCAATTCATGCATCTTGCCCGGCGTGCCTGATTGCCCGTCTTCAGACCAGGCGCGCAAGCGTGCCCCTATTTTGCGCAGCGCCACCTCGCGCGGCTGCGCACGCACGAATGGCTGCGCATCGGTGCGTGTCGCATCGCGCTTGCGCTGGGTGTGTTGCTGAGTCCACTCAAAGCCGTCGCCCAGGTAATACTGGCCGGCTTCAACGGGGATCTTGTGGGGGGCCACTTTCGTGACCTTGTAGTACTTCATCCCGTGCTGGTAGCGCAGGATCTCGATGGCTTGCTGGCATCGGACCCAACCAAAGTACCCGGCCACGATGGCAATCACCCAGCCCAGCAAGTGCGGCATCATCAAAGACCACGGCGCAACGATGGCCACCAATGCCACGGCCCATGCCATGGCTGTGCTCCACAGCTCAACAGGTGGGCGCAACAGCGCTTCGAGGGCGTTGTCGTTCTTCATGGGGAGCCCTTCACATTGGGGCCTTCGTGATGCGCCCATCGGGCATCACGACCAGCGGGTAGGTCGAAATGCCCGCCGAGAGCAGGCGCTGCTCCAGCCATGGGCCGCGCACTGGCGCGACTGACAAACCGCCAGCGAAGGCCTGCAAGTCCTTGAAGAGCGTCTCAGAACCGGCCTCGATCACCAAACCGGATGCCCCCAACGCCCCTAAAGTCTGTCGATGCTGTTGCAGCCATTGAAAGCTTCCTGGATCGGTGCCCAGTACAAAGATTGGATGGGCCATCCAGTGGGCGTCAAACAAGCCTTCGCCTCTTGCATCAACAGACAAGACCCCGGGCTTGAGCCGAGTGGTGAGCGGGAACTTTGTGCCTGGCAAGACCCCGGCTTGGTCCACTCCAGACACCAGGTGCCCGTAATAGATACCCGCTGGAACGGCACCAGCACCGTCGTGGATCACCTCCAGATCGGCTGCACCCACAAAAGCGGGCAATGCGGTCAGCAAAAGGGTGGCGAGACGGATGGCGATCATGCTTGAACCCCTTGCAGTGACTGCCGCTGGCGGTAGCCGCGTGCAAGACCCAAAACCCGTTTGACGTAGGCCCGCGTCTCAGCGTAGGGTGGGATCTTGTTGCCCGCATTGATCACGGCTCCAGGCCCGGCGTTGTATGCAGCGACGGCCAGCTCGACGTTGCCGCCAAACCGCTCAAGCTGTTCGGCAAGGTATTTGGTGCCCACCACGATGCTCACGCGCGGATCGGTCAGCAGTTGTTCCACAGAAGCGCTGGGCTGGGCTGACAAGCCCAGATCACGCGCGGTGCCCGGCAAAACCTGCATCAAGCCAATGGCGTTCTTGGGACTGCGCGCACGCGGATTGAAAGCCGACTCGGCATGGATCACGGCTTTGATCAGGTAGGCATCCACACCAAAGCGATCAGCCGCCTGCATCAACGTCTTGAGCATCAAAGGCGTGACACGGCCGGCCGCCGTTCCTACGCTTGCCACCTCAGGTTGCACTGACATTGGAACAAACGCCAGTGGCAGCAAACGGCGCGTTACCTTCTCACGCTCGGAATCGCTCAAGGCCTTGGGCCAGATGGTCTTGGTCTCGCCTTGCACAACACTGTGGGTTGTCACAGATGGTGCAGACGGGTGCCGCGCCGTGGCGGCACTGGTCGGATAGATGATCTTGCTGTCTTGCCTGGCATCCAGCCAAGCGGAGCCCTCGGCCTGCGCCTGCGCACCCACAGCCACCAGCGCCAAGGCACAGGCCGCACACCATCGGCGTGGCGTGTGGCTGCGGCTGGAGGACTCAAGACAACTCATCATGACTGCCTCAGCGCTTTTTGGTCGCGCTGGATTTGCGCGCGGCGGCGGGGTCTTGCACCAGCGTGCGTGGCACACCCATCATGTCCGCCGTGGCCGTGGGTACGGCCACGGGAGATTGCCCGGAGTAGTCCATGACAACTTGATTGGGGTACAAGCGAGCCTGGACCTCCATGAAGGCTCGGTTCCACGCCAGGCTGCGTTCAACGTCGGCCTGCAGCGCGCGTGCAAACATCTCTGCGTACTTCACGCGCTCTTTCTCATCGCGCGCGTGGATGCCCAGCGCTTCGACTGGGGAAAGGTTCTCCACAGAGAAGGCAGCGCGCGGCCCCTTTAGCAATACCTTGGCGCGAACCATTTCTTCGTTGCTCAGTCCCCAAATCTGGGCCACCAGAAGATCGTTGCCATCAAGTTGTGAATGCAGGCGTGCCAGCCGTTGCTGACTTGATTCACCCGTCTGTGTTTGCTGCTCTTGTGTTTGGTTGATCACTCGGGCCTGGGCGAAGGCATCTACATGCAAAGCACAGGCCATCAGCACAGCGGTCATCACTGCAGCCGTTCGGAGTCCAAGTGAGTTCAGTGCGTTCATGGTGTGCATCAGTTGGTCACGCCAAGTGCCATGGAGCGCGCGCCGTCGCTGAAAGTGGCGCGCTGCCCTTGCACGTCTACTGCTTTGAGGGTGATGCCGTTGAAGCTGTCGCCCGGCTGCATCACTTTCACCTGTGGGTTGGCGCTGTCGCCGTTGCCAAGCACCACCGAAGGGCGGCCATCCCACATGTCGACAGAAAGCAGTTGCTGGCGCGTAACGGGTGGCAGAGCTTTTGCCACAGGCGCCTTGGGTTTTGGCCTGTGCACAGGTGCGCGACGGGCGGGCGCAGGCGCTGGGGAAACAATCCGTGGCGCAAAAGCGGCAGGGATCAAGGGCTGACCATTCGCGCCAGCTTCTCCGATGATGTAGCCCTGTGCACGCAGGCCTTCAATGACCTCGTTCAGCCTGGCCTCTAGTCGGTCAAGGCGTTCGTTTTGTTCAATGATGGCCAATGTCGCCGCATCAGGTTCAGGGTTCTCCTGCAGTGCGGTAGGGGCACCTGCCGTGGGAGCCAAGGCGTCCACAGACTCGACAGGGTCCGACGACGGCGCCAAAACCGGAGGTAGAACCGAGCCGGCCACGATGGGGGCGAGTTGAGCGGCGGACTCGGTGGGCAACGTGTCGCTGTCTTTGTGCCACATTCGATAGCCCTGGTAGCCCAAGGCTCCGAGCACCAATAGCGCGATCACAGAGAGCGTGCCCATGTTGCTCTTCTGTTCCCTTGTCCTGGGCTTAGCAGGCTCGCGAAACACGGGCGTCTCAGGTGCGTGCATTCCCGCATCCACAGGGGCGCCGTCTCTGTCTGGCATGGATCTCATAGGGGAGGGGGTGTCAGATATGGGTTGGGTGAAATCACGCGGACGTGCTTGCTTTGAGAGCGAGGATTCGCGCTGTTTTTCTTCCCAGAACTCTTCGTCTTCCTGGCGGCGCTGGTGTTCAAGTTGGTCATCCATGTCAATGCTCCAGGTCAGTTTTCAAAGAGCGACAGCTTGCTGGCGTGCTCAGTGTTTGCACCGATGGCAGGCTGGTCAGCGTCATCTGCCGCTTGGGGTGTCACGGTGGCGGGCAAGGCCAATGGGCTGGACGGCTCGACCGCGTCCAGCTCAAACCAAACTTGCCGACTGATCGGGTCGGTTTTCAAGGTCCAGGCAGAACCCAGCAAGATTTCAAGAATGTTTTTGACTGAGTAGGGCCCAACGCGGCGTTGAGACTCTGGCAAAGGCAAGCTCAGAAAGCGCCGTGCTCGGTCTCCCAGCGCCTCGATGTCCACAAGGCGATACCCTGTACGCATGAGGGTGTAGTCCAAGGCCTGGCCCACGGTGGCCACGGCCTGGCGTGGGAAATTGAGCTGCGCGTAGACAGACAGAGGGTCCGACAGTTCTGCTGGTGGTTGTGCAGATTGGGTCGTGTAGCGACCAACTTGCAATTGCTCTCCGCCATCCGCCAACCGTGTTTGAGCCCACGCTGTCTGACCCATCATCACCATGGCAATCAGACCAAGAAAGAAGCCTTGTTTCATCGGACACCTTGCATAAAAGACGCCCCGCGCGCCGTTGAGGTCAACGAGGCCTAGGGCAAAAGTGACGTCACCAAGAGATGCGTCGCCAGTGCATGCAGTGTCAGAGTCCGGGTCAGATTTCTCCACTGAAAAGCTGCCTGAGAAGTGGCAGGTTTCGGCTTGACGTTGTAGTAGAAATGGTGTAACCACCTGAAACGACGCAATTCTGTCGAATCAACACCTGGAGCAGGGTGGACCATCTGAAGTCAGCATCTGCCCGGAGGGCCGGGCATCCACGGGAAAATGGCTTCCTACGGGGTTAATGGCCTTATCCAAAGGGCGCCACCTCCAAAGTTCCGGTGGCAAAGGGCTTACTGGAACAGGAAATTCGGGGATACGGGCAACGGTTTTTCGCGTCCACGGCGGGGCATGGACGCGAAAAAAAACGACTACCAAAACATTCATGCAGCGTCAAGCCGAAACCTGCCTGATCTGAATCAGGTTTCCGGTTGTGTGAAAGGATTTTCCTGCCTAGAGTCAAATGGATAAATGAATTAGGAAGGCCCCATGTCGCACCCGTTTTCGCCGCACGAGCTATGTCCTTCCAGTATTGAGCTGGCCATGGGCAGGCACCCCTTCGATGTGCAACACGCCCCCTATGCCATCGCAGATTACTTGGAGCAACTCGGGCTGTCGAACTGGACCAACCGCGTCATGGGCTACTTGCGCATGTACGATGGCATTGAATCCTGGCTCGAGCCAAGTGACACAGAAGCGGTGGAGTTCGTGCGCCAAATCTTGGCGAAAGAATCGCAACGCAACGAACATCCCAAAGAGGATGCCAAGGCGCGCCGCTTTCGTTTGGCTGTAGCCCTGGCCAACGCACCCGTTGCAAGCTATGGCGCAGCCTTCAGAATCCAACGCAGCCCAGATGAACCTGGCCGGGCGATCTGGTGGAATCCGCTGGAGCAAACGTGGTTGATGTTTCTCGCACAGCGCGAGACGTTGCCAGACTACACGCGCCTCTATGTCACTGGACCATGTGAGTTTCGGGCAACGCCTGATGACTTGATCACGTACCTGATGGAGCGTTGAAGCAGCTATGTTTGGTCAATGCATGCGGTGGATCAGAAGGCTGGACCCCAGGTCGCCAAGGCCTGCCGTACTGTCGTCGCCGATCAGCAAGGCGGCTTCGTTGAATGATCCTGTGCCATTGCCCAGCGACACCCCGAGCACTGCACCTGTGATCAGAGGATCGTCAGAAGGGTGGCTGCGCATCCTGCGCGCAGAAGAGTTGTTCACGCTTGTCCAAAGCGGCAAAGCAATGGAGGCGATGTGGCGGCAGTCGCGTTTGTCGGCGCAAGTCTGGCAACGCGACCTTCGGCCTGCACTGCTGCGGTACGCAGAATATGTTCAGCTCCTGCCGGCCTCCGAGAGTCACCACCACGCACATGTGGGTGGGCTATTGGCACACACACTGGAGACGACACTGGCTGCCATGACTTGGCGCAATGGCCACTTCTTTCCAGAGGGTGCCGCAGTGGAGGAAATGGACGCCCAGCGAGATGAATGGACTTATGTGGTTTTCTTCGCCGCTCTGTTGCACGACATTGGCAAGATCATGACCGACTTGCGCATCAGCTGGTCATGCATGGGCATAGACGCGCCGTTACGCTGGGTGCCCATGTCTGGACCATTGACCGAAATGGCACAGAAGCGCTCAGGGGGTGAATACCTGGTGGAGTTCACGCCCAAGTCTGCGCGTGACTACCAGGCCCATTCCAAACTCTCCATGGTGCTGTTGCAGCAAATTGCCCCGCCTTCTGCGCTCAGTTTTCTGGCCCGCCGACCGCAGGCGTTTGAAGCCCTTTCAAACTACCTTTCTGGCGCAGACAAAACCAGCCTGCTGGCGACGCTCGTTCGCAAAGCCGATCAAACATCAACCCAACATGCCCTTGCCGGTGGGAGCCGGGCGCGTTTCTCTACATCGACCAGCGTACCGCTCATTGATCTGTTGATGCAGTCGATCAAAGACATGCTCAGGAACGGAACCGCGTTGCCGTTGAACCGCAGCGGAGCTGCTGGATGGGTGTATGACGGTGCCATTTGGTTTGTGGCCAAGCGGCTTGCCGATGGCGTTCGGCAACACATCAAGCAATACCATCCTGAGGAGGCCATCCCAGGAGAGAACAAAAACGACAGGCTCTTCGACACCTGGCAGGAATACGGCTGCATCCAACTGAACCCAGACACAGGGCAAGCTGTTTGGTACGTGCAAGTCCATGGCGGTGGCGCAGATGAAGACTGCGGCAGCACGGCAGAGGAGGGTGGCGCAACCTATTCACATTCACTCACCGTATTGCGTTTCCCCTTGGACAGGCTCTTTGCTGACCCAGCCCAATACCCATCATCAATGGTCGGACACATTGAAGTGCAGCAGCGACGTCGTTCGGCGGGCATCAACGTCGAAGACAACGACGATGTGGGTCACCATGCGAAGGCGACAAGCCAGCCAGAACCTGTCCCAACAGAGAAGGGTGCGCAAGAACCCGCTCCGAAGCAGCCCACTGAGCCAACGCTCGATCCAGTGAAGACTGGCGCAACCTCCGCGCCTTTTGCTGCAGGTCCACGCAAAGGGAATATGAACAGGGATGAGTCAGCGCTTCGCGCACCAAAATTCACCAGTCCCAAAGCTGCGACAGTGCTTATATCAACAGGCGGGGGGAAGGCTCCCACACAGACCATCAAAAAGCCAGCAGGAAAGCCTGCTGCGCCACCCCAACAAGCCAAGCCTGTTGCATCCGATGTTGAGCCACTGCAGATGGGTGGCGTTGATGGCTTTAGCGCGCAAGAAAGATGGCTGGACTTTGAGGATGATGCGGCAATCTTCAAGCAAGTGCCAACCCCTCCATCTCAACCTGCACCACGTCCTGCGACAACGTCCAAAAGCGTGCCTGCAGCTCCACCAGTTGCGCCAATCGCGACCAGCCAGGCCAAAGCTGCGGCAAAGCTTGATTTGGGCGGCCCGGCAAGCAAGTCTCCGTCACTGCCACCTATGCCGGCACCGATTGACAAGCGCCCTTTGCTGGTGCGCTCTGGGCTTCCTTCCATGACTGCTCGAAGCGACGCCGTGCCGGTGTCTCGCATAAAGCACACCCCGGTTGTGATTTCAATGTTCTTGCCCGATCTACCGCACGAGTCTGCCGACAAGCAAGTGGAGCCCACCGCTGTCGCAATGGCATTCATCGCTTGGCTGCAACAAGGATTGGGGAGTCGCTCCCTCAAATACAACGAAGCTGGCGCAATGATCCATTTCACCGCCGAGGGCATGGCGCTGGTGTCGCCACTGGTGTTCAAGGCCTATGTGGCTGATCAAGACACGGGCAACGACTCTGACGGAAACGCCCAGGCCATGCAAGTTCAGCGGGAAGTGATTAAAGCCGGGTGGCACCTCATGGGGCCGGGCAAATCCAACATCCTCAAGTATGAGGTGATTGGGCGCGGCAATGTGCCCGTGGGCAAGCTGAGCGCTGTAGTTTTGACCAACCCGGACCGATGGGTGCTCCCGGTGCCGCCGAACAACCCTGTGATCCGACTTTCATGATGTTGGTCGCTACGTTGCACCTCTGTCCAACTTCACCAGTCTGAGAGGTTGGGACGATTCTTTTGTTTCTTGCTCTATGAGAAAAAATGTTTGACAGTAGCGATTAGGATGTTTACATTGTTGCTGTGCATCAGGCAGGTTCGGTATCGACTGGCATGCTTTTAGAGGTGATCGTGAAATGTGCAGCGGGCTCAGAGCCTGCATTTTTTTAGAAATCGCATATTCCACGATGTATATTATGTTAAGTTAAAGTTGCGCAGGCTTCAGAGCGGAAGCCGTGTCGTTGCAGCGCCCGGCCACATCAATGGCCGTTCGATCCCGACTACCCTTCAAACCAAGACCTTCCGCTGTCGATCCGAAAACGGAAGCACCTGCCGGTGTCGTATGCGGGGAAACACCTGCATGCACCAAGTTGGATCTTCCTCTCTCACACCTACAATCAATCACCCCGGTGGGTATGCATGCCCAACCGATCTCAACTACCTTCTCTATCGAGGTTATTCATGAAGCATTTGCTCCTTTCTCTCAGCCTCATTGGCGCCGCCAGCCTGGTTGCTTGCGGCAAGACCGAAGCGCCAGCGGCGCCCGCAGCCGAACCCACGGCCGCTGCAGCACCTGCTGAAGCGCCCGCCGCCAGCCAGTGGCCCGAATTGCGTGTGGCCATCGATGCCACCTACAAGCCTTTCACTTACAAGACCGACGCTGGTGAACCTGCTGGTTTTGACGTCGACGTTGCCAAGGCACTGTGCGAAGAACTCAAGAGCAAATGCGTGTTTGTTGAACAGGCATGGGACGGCATGATCCCCGGTCTGCAGGCCAAAAAATACGATGTCATCATCTCGTCGATGTCGATCACCGAAGAGCGCAAGCAAGCTGTTGACTTCACCGGCAAGTACTACAACACCCCTTCTTGCGTGGTCGTGAAAAGCGACTTGAACCTGGGCGCTGAAGCCGCCAACTTCAAGGGCAAGAAGCTGGGCGTGCTCAAGGCCTCGACCCAGGAGAAGTACGCCATGGGCGAATTGCAACCCGCCGGCGCAACCATCGTGGCCTACGACGCACAGGATCAGGTGTATCTGGATGTCAAATCTGGTCGCCTCGACGGTACCGTGGCCGATGTGGTCGAAGTGAACGGCGGCTTCCTGTCGACACCCGATGGCGCGGGTTACGCCTGCGCAGGCGCCCGTATCCCCGTTGAATTTGATGCCAAGTACTTCGGCGCAGGCGCTGGCGTGGCTTTGCGCAAAGAAGACACCGCATTGCGTGACGCGCTCGACGCGGGCATCAAAGCCATTCGCGACAACGGCAAGTGGCAAGCCATTGCCGAGAAGCACGTGCCAGGTGTGGATCTCTGGGGTTCCTGATCCCTGCTTCGCATGGAACGGTGTGGGGTTGCAGGTGTTTGCGCACGTGCAACCCCCATCGGGTCAGATCCGGCAATCGATATGCCAGGGCGCTATTGAGGGCTGCGCAACCACGGCTTGCAGTTCCAACCCAAGCATCTGACCTGGCCCTCATCGCGTGCCCAACGGGGCACAGTTTTCACCACGATTGCACTTGGGAAAACAGTGTTCACAGGCTTTAGATGACCACCTATTTTTTGAATATTCTGCAAGGGCTCCTGGTCACCATTGGTGTGGCGCTGGGTGCTCTGGTGTTCGCTTCCGTGCTGGGACTGGCAGGTGCCGCGGCCAAGCTCTCGCCGTACCGGGTGCTCAACTGGATGGGCGATATCTATTCCACCGTGATTCGGGGGGTTCCGGATCTGGTGTGGATGCTGCTTTTGTATTTCGGTGGCCAGATTCTGGTCAATGACATTGCCGAGGCGCTGGGTTACCGCAGCGGCCCTCAGATCAACCCCTTTGTAGCCGGTGTATTGACCATCGGTTTTGTCTACGGTGCCTACATGACCGAGACGTTTCGCGGCGCCATCATGAGCGTGCCAAAGGGCCAGTCAGAAGCCGGCTGGGCGTTCGGAATGACCCGCTTCTATACCTTCCGCAAGATGGTCTTGCCGCAAATGGTTCGGTTCGCCCTGCCCAGCTTTACCAACAACTGGCTGGTCTTGCTCAAGTCCACCGCGCTGGTCTCGGTGATCGGCCTGACCGACATCACCAACCTGGCCAAGCAGGCAGGAGCGGCAGCCCGCGGCGAAATTCCGGGCGCCGCCATCATCTTCATGGCTTTTGCCGGATTCCTCTATCTGATGATTTCTTCCATCAGCCTGTTTCTGCTGCGCAAAGCCGAGACCCGCTATTCGGCAGGCGTCAAGCGAGGCAACTTCTGATGGACAAATTCGCCATCATCTTTGAACCGCAGAACCTCCACCTCTACTGGGTGGGCTTCTGGGCCACGATGCAGTTGCTGGCCGTGAGCCTGGTCGCAGGCGGCCTATTGACCTTGCCCCTGACGCTCATGCGCGTGTCGAGCAACCGCTGGGTTTCAGGCCCAGTCTGGCTGTTCACCTATGTGATTCGAGGCACGCCGTTGCTGATTCAGGTGTACTTCATTTACTACGGCATTGCCCAACTCGAATGGGTGCAAGCCCTGTGGGACACCACCTGGCCATTGACCTGGTTCAAAGAGCCATTTTTCTGCGCGGTTCTTGCTTTCACGTTGAACACCAGCGCTTACACCATCGAAATGCTGGCAGGCGCCATCAAGGAAACACCGGCAGGCGAAATCGAGGCGGCTCAGGCTGCGGGGTTCAGCAAATGGAACATGATGTTTCGACTGGTATTGCCCAGCGCGCTGCGGCGCACCCTGCCAGGCTACTCGAATGAGGTGGTGATGATGCTGCATGCGACCTCGCTTGCCAGTGTGGTCCCGGCTTTGTACGATTTGACGAACGCCGCCTATGCGATCTACAAAACCTACTACCTGGCCTTTCAGCCGTTCATCGCTGTCGCGGTTTTGTATTTCATACTCACTTTTGCGCTGGTGTATGTCTTCCGCTTGCTTGAGCGCCGCTTCCTGGCCTATCTGAAGCCTCGGGCCCATTGAGGCTCCAGCAGACCCTGATGCAAACCCACTTCCATCCGCTCCTCTCCCCTGCCCTGGGCACCCAGCGCACGCTCACAAGCTTCCACTTTGGGGCTGTTGGCAAGGGTGAAAAGGCCTATATTCAAGCCAGCCTGCACGCCGATGAACTGCCAGGCATGCTGACTGCACACCACTTGCGCAGCCTGCTGGAAGACGCAGAAGCGCGTGGCGCGGTATTGGGTGAAGTCGTTCTGGTGCCACTGGCCAACCCGATTGGCCTGAACCAGACCACCATGCACCTGCAGCTTGGCCGGTTCGAGCAGGCCAGCATGGAAAATTTCAACAGAAACTACCCCGACTTTTTCGCCTTGCTTGAAGACAGGCTGGAGCCTTTGCTGGGGCCTGATGCCACCGCCAACAAGCTGGCGATTCGACAGGCCATGCGTGAGGCGCTGATGGCCGAACAACCTGCCACAGAACTCCATTGCATGAGGCAAACGCTGATGCTGCTGTCGCATGACGCCGATGTGGTGCTCGATTTGCATTGTGATTTCCAGGCCGCATTGCATATGTATGTAGAGCAGCCCATGCTCGAGCAGTTGATGCCTTTGGCACACTACCTGGGTGCCCAGGCGGTGTTGTGGGCAAAAGGATCTGGGGGCTCCATTTCATTTGACGAGGCACTCTCGGGCCCCTGGTGGCGCCTGGCTGAACGGTTTGGCCCGCAGTTTCCCATTCCGCTGGCCTGCGCCAGCAGCACCGTGGAATTGCGCGGGCAAACCGATGTCTCCACCACACTGGCCGAGCAGGATGCCAAAGCCATCTACAGCTACCTGCAACACCGGGGCATCATTGCGGGCGAGGCACCACCAGTGCCACAGGTGCGTTGCGAGGCCACGCCGCTGGCTGGAACAGAAGCACTGCATGCGCCCCACTCCGGGGTGATCGCTTTTTTGGTTGAGCCTGGTGAGCGGGTGGTTCCCGGCCAGGTAGTGGCACATGTGATCGATCCGCTGAGCAACCGGTCAACCCCGGTAAAGGCTTCGATCGATGGCGTGGTCTACGCCCGCCACATCCTGCGCTGGGCCACGGCCAACCTGGAGCTGTGCCGCGTGGCAGGCCAGACCCCGATTCGCTCTGGCAATTTGCTCAGCCCCTGAACCATCGAACAGATCGAACAAGAATTCACGCATGACCTCCAAACTCGAAGCCATCGATATCCGCAAGAGCTACGGCTCTCACGAAGTCATCAAAGGGATGTCGCTCACCGCTCAAGCCGGGGATGTGATCAGCATCATTGGTTCTTCTGGCTCGGGTAAATCCACCTTTTTGCGTTGCATGAATTTGCTGGAGCGCCCGCAGCAAGGGCGTTTGATCGTGGCGGGCGAAGAGCTCAGGCTCGTGACCGCCAAAGACGGCATGCTCAAGGCGGCAGACGACAAGCAACTGCAACGCGCCCGCGCCAAGCTGGCCATGGTGTTTCAGCATTTCAACCTGTGGTCGCACCTGACGGTGTTGGAAAACGTGATTGAAGCGCCCATGCATGTGCTGGGGAAAAGCAAAGACGAAGCCATCACCGTTGCACGCAAATACCTCGACAAGGTCGGCTTGAAGGACGTTGAGGGCAAGTACCCTGCCCACATGTCGGGCGGGCAGCAACAGCGCGTGGCGATTGCAAGGGCCCTGGCGATGGAGCCTGAGGTGATGCTGTTCGATGAGCCCACCAGCGCTCTCGATCCCGAGCTGGTCACTGAAGTGCTTCGGGTCATGCGCACCCTGGCAGAAGAGGGCCGCACGATGGTGGTGGTGACCCATGAAATGGGTTTTGCCCGTGAAGTGTCGAACCACCTGATCTTCCTGCACCAGGGGCGTATCGAAGAGCAAGGGGTACCCACCGAGGTTCTGACCCATCCCAAGAGCGAGCGACTGGCCCAGTTTCTGTCGGGTAATCTCAAATGAGCGGCTTGAACGCTTGAATAAGGCGGGCACTTTGCCCGTTGTTGGCGCGCTTGCGCTGCTTCCTTTTCTCCGACCATATGGGCACGTGGCCTCTCGCCCTTCCCTTGGTCTCAGTTGAAAAGGACTCTCCATGAACAGCACCGAATCGACCGGCAGCAGCAACAGCTTCGCTGGCCTGTTTTCCCCTCTGGCGTCTGTCGCAGCCAACTACCTGCAAGACAAGATGCACAAAAAAATGGATGCCGATGCCGACGGCGTCGTTGGCAAGAGCGAGTTCCAGTCGGCTTTGGAGCAAGTGGGTGCCAAGCTGGGTGTGGACTCGAGCAGCAACGCCGATGCCATGTTCTCTGCCGTCGACCTGGACGCCAACGGCTCGCTGACAGGCAATGAAGTCGGCCAGATGCTCAAAAACATGTTCTCCGGCGGCACCGCCACAGGTACCGATGCCTTTGTTCAATCGCGCGGCGACGAACAGCGCTTTGCAGAGCTGGACATTGACGGCGACGGCAACATCTCTGCAGCCGAATTCGGAATCTCAGCCGGGGGAACCGAAGCCGCAGGTGATGTGCTGGCTGACGGCACGGCAACAGACACCTCTGAAGAGGCTCTGGCCATGGCCGATACCAGCGCCACAGGGCCGCTGAACGAGGAAGCCATGCAGTCCCTGCTTGGAACGGTCGACAGCAACAGCGATGGCCAGTTGAACGACACCGAGATCAAGGCGTTCGTCAAGCAGTTTGGCACCCAGATGGGAGCAGCTTCGAAGTTGTACAGCGACACGGCAATCGCCAGTTTCAGCACCAACCAGGCAAGCAAGGTGGCCTGATACCGCCCGGGGAAACGTTTTCTGGCAAGCGCCTCGGCCGAGGCCTGCGCCAGCGATGCCAGTCACAGTGCCAGGCGCAGGGCATCGCAACACACGTTGAAAGCCTGCCGGACTCTAGGGTGTCAAGGTCAGGCTGTGTTTCCACTCGGCAGGCCGCATTTGAAGCGCACGGTACTGCACTGCGGCCCATTCATCGCGCATATCCCGGTAGCGGGGTGAAAGTGCATTGCCGTCTTGCCCGGTCTGGTAGATGAACACCGATTTCTCTGGATCATCCAGGTCGTACAAGGCGCGCAAACTGGCGGCGTGTCGATTGGCGAATGGCGCATCGCTTTTGTCCAGATGGTACTGGCCCACATTGACCGTGAATGGATCACCGCCTGTCGGCGTGCGCACTTCAAACAGTGGCGCCAAAGCTTCAACGTTGCTGAATGGCCTGTGAATGGAAATCGCAGGGTGGGCTTCGCCCCAGCGCCATCCGGCCACAGCATCACCTTGCATGTCTTTCAGGCGATCCAGCGCGCGATCCAGGGCAGCGCCGCTGGCCTTTGCACAACCGCCGTTGCCGCACCATGCCACGTCATCCCGTTCCAGAATGTCTTCAACGGCGTTGCGGAACAGGCGTTTGCCGTAAAGCGCTTCAAAGCGCGCCTGGCCGAGGCGCCCGCCAATGACGCCCCGGGTGAATTCGTCAATCCAGGCTGTGTAGATCAAAGGCGCTGCGATGTCTTGCCGCATCTCGCCATCAAACCCTTCCAGCGCTTTCAGTGCGGCTGGGGCGAGTGGATGCGAAGACTGGGTGCGCAGCAAAAAGGGCAACAGGCGCTGCGTGGCCAGGGAGGTTTGGTCACCCTGAATCGCAGCGAAGCTCGCCAACGTGTGTTTTGGGGTCTGGGCCAGCAATCCGGCGATGCGGTTGCGCCGGTAGGGCGGTGCCCAGTCCTGGGTCAGGAAATACGGGTAGTCAACGGCGTGAATGCGCTGGTTGGCGGTGGCGATCCAGCCTTCGCTGCCATCATCTTGCGGGGTGTCGGCGTAAGGCAGCCAGCCTTGCCAGTCATAACGCGACTCCCAACCGGGCATCGGCGCCACACCACGAATGTCGTTCGCAGGCGAACGCAGCGGCACTTTGCCCACCGCTTTGAAAGCGATGCGCCCACTGATGTCTGCCATGACCACGTTCTGCATCGGCGCTTCAAAGTTGCGAAGGGCATGAATGAGCTCTTCCACCGAGCGCACACGATTGGATTCCAGCGTGGCCTGAATGCTGTTGTTGTCAGCATTGAGCGCCGTCCAGTGCAGAGCCAGGGCGTAGCGCTTGGTGTCAATCAGGTCCTGGGTAGGCCCGGGCACATCGCTGATCACTGGGCCATGGCGTGTGCTGCGCACAATGAACTGCTCGTCGGGCAAGCCTTTGATGCGGATGGTCTCGGTACGTGTGTCGAAATCGGCCCATGCCTCGCCCAGCCCGGCTGGTATGCGGTATTGCCCGGGGTTGTCGGGATTGATCTGCTCCAGAAACAGGTCTTGCACATCAGGGCCTGTGTTTGTGAATCCCCAAGCCACTTCGGGCGTGCGCCCGAGCACCACAAACGGCGTTCCGGGCAGGGTCGCACCGATGACGTCCATTCCCTTCAAATCACCCACATCGGGCGCTTGCAGCCTGGCGAAATACCAGATGGCCGGAGCGCTCAGGCCCAGGTGCGGGTCGTTGGCGAGCAAGGGCTTTCCACTCACGGTGCGTGTTCCGTCAACCACCCAGTTGTTCGAGCCTTTGCCTTCCACGTTGCCCAGGTCTTGCGCCCATCTCTGCATGGCCACCCCGATAGATGCCAGCTGATCGCCGCTGGAGGGCTTGACCGCGGCGGTGGGCTGTGTCGATGGGTTGAAGACGCCGAGCGTCTTGTAGAGTTTGGCCAGGTCAGCCGTGGCTGCGGGCGCTTCACCGGGGTAAGGCGGGAAGAGCTGCCAGAGCCCTTCGGTGTCGAGCACCTGCAGCGCTGTCAGGCGGGCCACCTCATTGCCCCAGTTGCCGCCCAGGTCCAGCGCCATCATGAGCGACCAGGCCATGCTGTCAACCGGTTCCCAGTAGGTGCCCGCCTCCGCCTCGGCGCGGGGGTCGATGCCAAAGACCTGAAACTCGGGGGACAGCGCTTGTGAGCGGTTGGCGAAGAATGCGTTTACGCCTTGGCTGTAGGCGGTTGCGGCGGCTCGGGCTTCAGCACTGACATGCTCGAGTTGAGCGGCCGCTACACGGTGAATGCCGAGCGCACGAAGTATGCGATCGGTCGGCAAAGTCGCCTCACCAAACACTTCGGACAGGGTGCCACGCATGATGCGGCGGTTGAACTCCAGTTGCCAGCCCCGCTCCTGTGCATGCACATAGCCCATTGCCATCCATGCGTCGCGTGGGTCGCTGGCAAAAATATGGGCAATATCGCTGGCATCGCGCTGAACACGAACCGGTTTGATCAATCCCTGGATCTGCAGTTCGCCGTCGGTTTGAATCAGGCTGCGCTGCCCATAGACAACCAATGCCACACCACCCACGAGCAACAGGGCGACCAGCAGGTAACCCAGGCGTCTGATTGCTTTCAAAATGAACTCCTCGAGGCAGATTAAGGGGGGCGGTCACGGCTTCAGGCATCTGAATCCATCGGCAATGGTGCCTTGTTCGCCAGGGCTGAGCTGTCGACAGTGAGACCCTCGGCCGTCAACCTGCCGTTCAGGATCGCAGCGGCCCGCGGCCCAGCACCATTTGACCATCGACCAGCCGAAAGGTAACGGTGGGGGTCGTGATGTCGGTGAACGGCGCGCCCAGGCCAAATTCACCATCGCTGTGCAACAGGCACTCCTGGCGACGAAGCGATATCACATTGTCGTTTCCTGCGAACCGAACCCAGGTGCCATAGCTGCTGGTGTCTTCAAGCAAGTAGTTGCCGGAACGGATATCGATGCTGGCATGCAAGCGGGACACGCGCGGATCATTGATCACAAAATCGGCCTCTGGTACCCGCCCTACCCTGACCGGCAAGTCCGTCAGGTTGAACGACCGGTTCGCGTCCAGCCATTCCAGCTCAATACCGCCAAAAACCGATTCCGCGTTGCGGCGCAAGGCATGCAAATCGGCTGGAAGCGTCATGAACTCCGAGCCCATTTCGGTTTGCCATTCAATTCGGAAAACTTCACACATTTCCACCCGCCCTTTGATTCGCATCGGGCCCAGGCTTCGGCTGCGAACGCCAGCTCCGTTGCCCAGTTTGCGCATGACGGCATCGTTGGCGAGAATTTGTTCGGGCCCGGCCAGATCACTGAGTCTCGACGCCACGTTGACCGCATCGCCAAAGCAATCGCCATCCACCTGCACCACTTGCCCACGTGCCATGCCAACTTGCATCTGCAGTTTCAGCCGTTTGGGCCACAGGGCAGCGCGGGCGGCATGTTCCTGCTGTATCAGACTCATGCACTCCACCGCGAGCCGGTTGTTGGTGAACGACAGTAAAACGCCGTCACCCAGCATCTTGACGACCTTGCCGTTGTGTTCAAGGCCGACGGTACCGATCCACTGGGTCAACTTGGTGACCGCACGCGCGGCCCTGTCGTTGCCCAGAGTCTCAAAAACCGAAACGCTACCGGTAAGGTCAACAAATGCAATCGTCAGTTCGGCCATGTATGGGATGCAATCAGCTGTGAAATGGCGGCTTGGCTAGGAAATAGGTCGAATAAAAATTACATAAGACGTGATGATTATCACAAATCATCACATCGGAAAAGCAGAGTTTCACCTTGGTCGTGCTTCTTTTCTGCTGTTCAGCGCACATGATGGCCAAAGGTATTCAACTTGGTCGTCTCGGTTGGCCAACGGCGCAAGAGAAGATTGTATGAATGTATTCAAATATGCCACCTTTTGATGGTAACTCGACTGTGCAAGCGCGTTTTGTCAGTATGGCAAACTTGGTCCCATGGTGAAAAAGCAAGGCGCCCATTCAAGGTGCGCTTCCCTTTCGGCCTTTGGCCATCATCGTTGAAGGTTACAAAATATGCGTTGGATCAAGCCCAGTTTGCGAAACAGCATCTCTGCTCTTTTGAGCAGTGAAGCTCGCCAATCGTCGCCCGAGGCATTGGAGCCTGTTCGATTGGCCATGCTCAATGTTCTTGGAAGAGAGGGCGCGGTGCTCAATCCTCGCTTGCATGAGCGCCTGATGTACCTGCACGATGCCCATGCGCTCTGGTATGCGCGATCAGACGTTGTTGCAACCTTGTGCAAACTGCATGGTGAAGCCCATGCCGTTTCCAAGGTTCATGAGATCACGCCGCTTTTTCGCGGCCTGCTGCCCAAAAGTCTCACAGAAACCGCGCGCATGCAGCGCGCCTGACGTTCGCCGTCCTTCTCGGGATTTCGCCCACAGCGCCGCAGGTGCGATCCACGGCCCAACGGTCAGCCCCAAAAAATCAAGGCCTGCCGTTCTTGCACCATCAGTTCGACTTTGTGCCCGACGGGCAGCATGACTTTGGTTGCCACGTGGCCAAAAGGCAAGCCGGTCAGCACCGGCGTTTTTACTTGCGCACGGACCCAGTCCACCACTGTTTGCAGCTTGTAGCCCTTGTCGTGCGGGCTGGCCTTGAAACGGTTGAACGCACCCAACACCACCGCCTTCTGCCGGCCAATGATGCCCGCATTGATCAGTTGGGTCAGCTGGCGCTCAATTCGGTAGGGGTGTTCGTTCACGTCTTCCAGAAACAGAATGCCGCCTTTGATATCGGGCATCCAGGGCGTGCCCACCAGTGAACACAGCACAGTGAGGTTGCCACCCCACAGCGTGGCATCCTTGATGTGAAGGCCGCCGCTCTTGGAACGCGCCTGAAGGTAGCGGGCATCGGACAAGGGAACCGTCCAGCCCGTGCCCTCGCCATGCCCGCAAACCATGTCATCAAAACAGGCCTCCATGATGTCGTCGGGCGTGCTTTCGCAACCGAAGTCTTCACCCACCGACGGACCGGCCCAGGTGACCGCACCTGTTTTTGCCAACAGAGCGCATTGCAACGCCGTGAAATCACTCAAGCCGGCGAATTGTGTGCCCTGTTGAATGGCCTTGGTCATGGCCTTGTAGGGCAAATCTTTCAGCAAGCGGGTCAGGCCATACCCGCCACGCGAGGTCAGGGCGACATCTGCTCCACTGGCTGCGGCCCGTGCGATGGCGGCCACGCGGGTGGCGTCGTCACCAGCAAAGCGCATGTGACTGCTCAAGGCATCGGGGTCCACTTCAACTTCATGTCCAAGTGTCTGCAGACGTTTCACACCACGCCGGAATGCGGCTTTGTCGCGCACAGCGCTGGAAGGGGAATAGATATAGATATGGCTCATAGCTCTCGATCATCGCGCAAAAAACGCGACAGCTTCAGTGGCGACGGTTTCGCCATGTTCCTGCACAAAATGCCCTGCATCGGGCAACACCATTGGTTCGCAACAACCACGTAAATCGGCTGCGAGCGACCGCATCACCGGCTCGCCGAGCACCGGGTCTTGTTGGCCAATGGCCATGAAGGTTTTACCCAGCCATTCATGGCGGAAGAAGTCGCGCGCCTGGCGGGAAACGGCGGCGCCGTCATCGGCCGGGTGCTCTGGCACCATGGCCGGAAAAACACGCAGTGCGGCACGGTGGCCCTGGTCGGGAAATGGCGCCTGGTAGGCCGCGCACTCTTCTGCACCCATTTGCGGATTGCCGCGCGCAAACAGGCGCGCCACATCGAACGCCGGGTTCTTGGCACACATCTCGCGCCATGCCAGAAAACCTGGCGACAAGGGCGCATCGCCCGTGGCCAATGTGGTGTTCATCACCAGCAGACCCTGGTAACGCTCGGGCGCCTGCATTGGCAAGGTCAAGCCCAGCAAGCCGCCCCAGTCTTGCACCACGAGCACAACCCGTTTCAAGCCCAGCCGCTCGATGAGTTCGATCAACACCTGTCGGTGCCAGGTGAAGCTGTGTGCAACGTCTTTCTTGGGCTTGTCACTCTTGCCAAAGCCGATCAAATCGGGTGCTACCACACGGCCTCCTGACGCCAGAAAGCCGGGAATCATCTTGCGGTAAAGGTAGCTCCAGGCCGGGTTACCGTGCAGGCACAGCCAGGTGACTGCTGCGTCATCCGGGCCTTCATCCAGGTAGTGCAGCCGCAAGCCATTCAGGCTTGGCAAGTCGCTGATGTAGTGCGGCGCCCACGGGAAGCCGGGCAGGTTCGAAAACCGGTTTTCAGCCGTTCGAAGGGCATCTTCTCGCAAGGGATGGAGATTCACGCGACGCTCCTTGAAAAATAACTTGAGCAGCTGGGCGCCCTCTTCCGCCATCACCCCCCCAACCACCTCCGTCTGGTGATTGAGCTGAGACTGGGCGAACAGGTTGACCACAGAGCCTGCAGCACCGGTCTTGGGGTCGGCGGCACCAAACACCACACGTTTGAGCCGCGCATGCAGCATGGCGCCGCTGCACATGGCACAGGGTTCCAGCGTCACGAACAGCTCGCATTCTTCCAGGCGGTAGTTGCCCAGGGCTTTCGCTGCGGCGCGCAAGGCGACAATTTCGGCATGGGCCGTGGGATCGTGGTCAGTCAGCGGCGCGTTGCGCCCCACTGCGATTACTTCACCCCTGCGCACCACCACCGCGCCCACGGGAACCTCTCCGGCAAGCGCTGCGGCCCTGGCTTGCACCAGCGCCAGTCCCATGAACGCCGCATCTCTGGCCTCAGCGTTCATTCGTCGGGTGAGCGCGGACGCGCTGTATTCAACGCGTCTTCCAGCGCCTTTTTGTACTGTTGCTCAATCTGCTTGGGACTTCCGGACAGCGTCGTACCGTCAGGCATGGGCACGGCAATGGGCTTGGCCACCGATTCGACCTGGGTCTTTGCCTGCCAGCTGACGATGGCCAGAACGATCAACAACGCCAGTGCGCCAAAAACGATTCGCATGGGGCTACTCCTGTGCGGCAGCCTTCAAGCGCCGCATCCATTGGGCCAAGGCTTTCGCCTGTTCGTCTCCGGCGTCATAGGCATTCAACATGGCTTCAAACGCCTCAGGCCGGTGTTGGTTCAGCTTGAGCTTGCATTGCACCTGCGTGGATGTCAATTCGAACGCCACGATGCCGCCGAGCATTTTGTCGGCAAATTCAGAACCCAGGTCACGCCATTGCTGCGCGTACGGTGGTTCATGGTCGCCGATCAATGCCTTGAGCAAAGCATCTTTTTCATGCGCTTCGTGGATGACCCGGGCTTCAACGGTCAGATGCACCGCCAGGTAATTCCAGCTAGGTACCCGCGCCAGATCGGGATACACCTTCGGCGACAAATAGCCGTGCGGCCCCAAAAATGTGACCACGGCTTTTGGCCGTACTTCCAGGTGGCGCCAATGGGGGTTGGCTTTGGCGCAGTGCCCCAGCAAACGCCAGGGTTGTGAGTCGCTCTCGACCAGATGCAAGGGCACATGGGTGACAAAGGGCAGGCCCTCTTCGTCGTTCGAAATCAACGAGGCGAAAGGATGCGAGCGCATCAATTCACGCGCGTAAACCAGGTTCTTGTCGGCGAACTGTTGGGGCAGGTACATGGCGTCAATCCAGTTGAAACAACAGTCACCGCCCTGCGCTTACTCCCACTCGATGGTCGCGGGCGGTTTGCTCGAAACGTCGTAAGTCACGCGGTTGATACCCCGCACCTCGTTGATGATGCGACCAGACACCCTCTTGAGCAGCGCATACGGCAACTCGGCCCAGTCGGCGGTCATGAAATCGCTGGTCTGGACCGCGCGCAAGGCAACCACGTAATCGTAGGTGCGGCCATCGCCCATCACACCCACGCTCTTCACGGGCAGGAACACCGTGAAGGCCTGGCTGGTCAGGTCGTACCAGCTTTTGCCCGAGTTGTGGTCGATGGTGGAGCGCAGCTCTTCGATGAAGATGGCGTCGGCCTGGCGCAGCAGGTCTGCGTATTCCTTCTTCACCTCGCCCAGAATGCGCACGCCCAACCCGGGGCCCGGGAACGGGTGGCGGTAAACCATGTCGTGCGGCAAGCCGAGCGCCACGCCGAGTTCACGCACCTCGTCTTTGAACAGGTCGCGCAGCGGCTCCAGCAGTTTCAGGCCCAATTGCTCGGGCAAACCACCCACGTTGTGGTGGCTCTTGATGGTCACGGCTTTTTTGCTCTTGGCGCCGCCGGATTCGATCACGTCGGGATAAATAGTGCCTTGTGCCAACCACTTGGCGCCGTTTGTTGATGCACCACTTGAGATCAGCTTGGCGGCTTCTGCCTTAAAAACCTCAACGAATTCGCGCCCGATAATCTTGCGCTTGGCTTCGGGTTCGTTCACGCCGGCCAGATGACCAAGGAACTGGTCGGCCGCGTCCACGCGGATCACTTTCGCATGCAACTTGCCGACGAACATGTCCATCACCATGTCGCCTTCGTTGAGGCGAAGCAGGCCATGGTCCACGAACACGCAGGTCAGCTGATCGCCAATGGCGCGGTGGATCAGCGCGGCGGCCACCGATGAATCCACGCCGCCGGAGAGGCCCAGAATCACCTCTTCGTTGCCCACCTGCTCCTTGATCAGCGCCACAGCTTCGGCAATGTGGTCGCGCATGACCCAGTCAGGCTTGACCTGGCAAATGTCGAGCACGAAGCGGTTCAGCAGCGCCTGTCCCTGCACCGTGTGGGTGACTTCGGGGTGGAACTGTACCGCGTAATAACCGCGGTCTTCGTCTGCCATGCCGGCAATCGGGCAACCATCCGTGCTGGCCATGAGCTTGAAGCCGGGTGGCAACTCGGTGACTTTGTCGCCATGGCTCATCCAGACCTTGAGCATGCCGTGGCCCTCTGGCGTGTGGAAGTCGGCAATGTCCCTGAGCAAAGCGGTGTGGCCACGGGCGCGAACTTCGGCGTAACCGAATTCCCGTGTGGTTCCGGCCTCCACCTTGCCGCCCAGTTGCTGGGCCATGGTCTGCATGCCGTAGCAGATACCGAGCACCGGCAGGCCGAGTTCAAACACCGCATCTGGCGCCTTGTCGTCCACCTCGTACACGCTGGCGTGGCTGCCCGAAAGGATGATGCCCTTGAGCTGCCCGTCTGCGGCGAATTCCTTCACCCACTCGCTGGAGACATCACAAGGGTGCACCTCGCAATACACATGGGCTTCGCGCACACGGCGGGCGATCAGCTGGGTTACCTGGGAACCGAAATCGAGGATAAGGATTTTCTGGTGCTGCATGGCGATAGATGCTGGTGGAATTCAGAAAACAAAAAGGGCCGTCAGAAGAGACAGCCCAAGAATCGAGAGGGGCCAAAACCCAGGGCGCCGCGGGGGGCCTAAGCTCCTGCGGCGCGTGGGGACCTCAGTCTGCCCGGTAATTGGGGGCTTCTTTGGTGATCTGCACATCGTGCACATGGCTCTCGCGAATACCGGCCGAGGTGATCTCGACGAACTCGGCCTTGTTGCGCATGTGCTCAATCGTTGGGCAACCGCAGTAGCCCATCGAGGCGCGAATGCCGCCGGCCATCTGGAAGATGATCGCGACCACTGAGCCTTTGTAAGGTACACGGCCTTCAATGCCTTCGGGCACGAGCTTGTCGGCATTGGGGTTGCCGGTGCTGGATTCCTGGAAGTAACGGTCGGCGCTACCTTGCTGCATGGCGCCAATCGAGCCCATCCCACGGTAGCTCTTGTAGCTGCGCCCCTGGAACAACACGATTTCGCCCGGGGACTCTTCGGTGCCGGCGAACATGCCGCCCATCATCACGGTGTTGGCTCCTGCTGCAATGGCCTTCGCTATATCGCCGCTGTAACGGATGCCGCCATCCGCAATCATGGGCACGCCCGTACCTTGCAGGGCCGTGGCCACATTGTCGATGGCCATGATCTGGGGCACACCCACACCAGCCACGATGCGCGTGGTGCAGATTGAGCCTGGGCCGATGCCGACCTTGACGCCGTCTGCACCGGCTTCAACCAACGCCATGGCAGCGCTACCGGTCGCAATATTGCCGCCGATCACGTCAACCTGCGGGTAGTTCTGTTTGACCCAGCGCACGCGATCGATCACGCCCTTGCTGTGGCCGTGTGCCGTATCCACCACGATCGCGTCCACACCGGCTTTTACCAGCGCCTCAACGCGTTCTTCGGTGCCCTCACCCACGCCAACCGCAGCGCCGACCCGCAATTTGCCTGAGGCATCGCGGGCAGCGTTGGGGAAATTGAGTTGTTTGGTGATGTCTTTGACGGTGATCAGACCCTTGAGCTCAAAGGCGTCGTTCACCAACAGCAAGCGCTCCAGCTTGTGTTTGTTGAGCAACGTCTTTGCTTCGGCGGGCGTGGTTCCGTCGGGCATGGTGATCAAACGATCACGGGGCGTCATGATTTCGCTGACCGGGAGGTCATAGCGCGTTTCAAACCGCAGATCGCGGCCAGTCACAATGCCGACCACTTTGCCCGCATCGACCACGGGAAAGCCCGATACGCCGAGTTCTTCCGACAGGCTCATCACCTGGCGAATCGTGGTCTGGGGTGTGATCACCACCGGATCGCGCAAAACACCCGACTCATAGCGTTTGACTTTGGCCACCTGGGCCGCTTGCTCCTGCGCTGTCAGATTTTTGTGAATGATGCCGATTCCGCCTTCTTGAGCGATGGCAATGGCCAACCGGGCTTCGGTGACGGTGTCCATCGCCGCGGACACCAGCGGCATATTCAGCTGGATATTGCGGGAAAACTGTGTGGCAAGCGAAGTGTCCTTGGGCAGGACTTGGGAGTAAGCTGGAACCAACAACACGTCGTCGAAGGTCAGCGCTTTGCCGAGTAGGCGCATGGGGAAAGCTCCAAAAGCACGATTGTACCCGGGCCGGAAAGTCGCACTTCCGTCAAAGCCGATCGGTCCGATACGGCCACATTTTCAGGTGGTTGGCGCCACGCTCATGGGCGGCGAATTGCGCCAATGAAGGTTCGAAATCCGGCGTGCGAAAGCCAGTCAAGCTTGGACACACCGTGATTTTGTTGAACGTTTTTGATCTGTTTGCCACTGCGGGTGGGATGCTCAGGTTTAAACTGTTGTCATATGAAAGCATCGATCCAATCCCCCCAAAACCAAATGCGCTATTTGGCCGTCGTACTTGTATCTGCCCTGGCCTGCGGCAGTGCTTTTGCGCAATGGCAATGGATTGACGCCTCAGGCCGCAAGGTCTACAGCGATACGGCCCCTCCGCGAAGCATTCCAGACAAAAGCATTCTCAAACGACCGGGTGCGCCCTCACCCCTGGTCAGCCAGGAGTCGGCAACTCAGGCGGAGCCCGTGCCGGCTGCGAATCCGGTGCCTGTGGCCCAGCCATCAGGCGTGGATCCGAAACTGGAAGCAAAACGCAAGGAAGCTGAAAAGGAAGAAGCCGCCAAGCGGCAGGCCGAAACAGACAAGCGAAACCAGGCCAGGTTGGAGAACTGTGAGCGTGCCAAGCGCTCGCTGGCCACGCTGAAATCCGGGATTCGCATTCGAACTACCAATGCCAAAGGCGAGTCTGTCTACATAGACGATGCGGCCCGAGCGGTCGAGACCAAGCGCATTGAGAGCATCGTGCAAAGCGACTGTGGTCTGGCCCCCGTTCGGCCCGTTGCACCTGTTCAATCGGGGTCCCGTTCCGTTCCCTGATCTGCAAAGGCCAGCCCCGGTTCAGTATCCGGCCTTGGAGCCGGGTCGGCGCTGAGCAAACAAGCCGGCGCCTCGAGCGCCCTGCCCAACAAAACGCTCCCGCCTGGCAACCTTGGGGTCAACGCGCAAGCTTCTGCACAGCTCCAGCCGGTCGCCCTCGCGCAACGCGGTATCGGCATGGGCTTTGCGACCCCAGACACTTATGCCGACCGCTGCTGCGGCGATTTCAGGATAGCGGTCGCCCCAGCCCGTTTGTTTCAAGGCATCCTGGACCGTGCAGCCGTTCCCCACCACCAGTTGGAGCTCGATCACTTGACGTGGTTTCGGCGCATAGAGCAGCGTGATGTTCATGTCGCCCCGTAGACCTCATCGGCCCGTTTGACGAACGCCTCGACCAGACTGCCTGCAATCTTGTCAAACACCGGTCCAACCAAACGGGCCAGTGTCTGGCTGGAAAATCCGTAGCTCAGGCGAAGCTCAACTTTGCAGGCCGACTCACTGCCATCACCCAATGGGGTGAAGTCCCACTGTCCATCGAGTTGAGAAAATGGTCCGTCGACCAGACTCATCAACACCTGCCTGTCATTGATATGGGCATTGCGCGTTGTGAAGCTTTGGCGCAGCCCACCAATGGACATCCCCACCTTGGCCACCATGGTGTGTTCGTCGTGTTCGATCACTTCGCTGCGATCACACCATGGCAAAAATGCCGGGTAATGCTCAATATCGGTGACCAGCGCAAACATTTCGTGTGCGCTGTGCATCAGGAGAACAGACTTTTGAATGGTTTTCATACAATCGAAGGCTTTTCCAGCAGCGCTGACTCCATTGAGCGCTCTGTTCGGGGAAGCCCCAAGCTTCCCATTGTATGGGCCGACATCGACCCCACCTGATACCCCATGGCCACCAAATCAAGCAAGAGCCCCAAAGAACAGTCCGGGCAAAGCCGCATCGCAGACAACAAAAAGGCGATCTTCAACTACGCCATCGAAGAGCGCTTCGAAGCGGGCATGGTGCTTGAAGGCTGGGAAGTCAAGGCGCTGCGCGAAGGCAAAGTGCAACTGACCGATGGTTATGTGGTTGTTCGCAATGGTGAGTTGTTTCTCATCGGCTGCCAGATCAACCCATTGAACACGGCCTCATCCCACGTCAGTCCGGATTCGGTGCGAACCAAGAAACTCTTGCTCAACAAAGATGAGATTCGCCGACTGATTGGCAAGGTGGAGCAAAAGGGGTTCACGCTCGTTCCGCTCAACCTGCATTGGAGAAATGGCAAAGTCAAGTGTGAGGTGGCGCTTGGAAAAGGCAAAGCCGAACACGACAAGCGAGACACCATCAAAGACCGCGAGGGCAAGCGGGAGGTCGAGCGTGCCATGAAGTCCCGAAGCCGCTGAGTGGCCGGTTCGTTCCGCTGGGGACCAGCCATATTAATGCGCTGAGAAGCGCCTGAATGGCTACTGGAGCCAGCGGGACAGCCCGGTCACATCCTCTTCGACCAGGGCACCCGCGCTGGCTTTGAGTCGAAGCGTCGCGAGCAAGGCGGATACATGGGTTTTCAGCAGATCGCGGCGCACCGCAAAGAGCTGTTGCTGCGCATTCAAGATATCTGAATTGATCCGCACCCCTGCCTGGTAGCCCATTTGATTCGATTTGAGTGCAACTTCACCTGAGCGCTCGGCTGCCCGGAGGGCACTGGCTTCAGCAAAAAATCCCTGGGCTTCCAGAAAGGCGGTCTCGGCGGCCAGAGCGGCATCGGCTTTGACGCGCTGCAGATCCAGCGCCCTCTGGTCTTGCAATGCAAGGGCTTCCCGCACCTTGCTGTTGCTGAAACCGCCGTCAGACAACGGTATGTTCAATCTCAAGCCCACATAGGCGTCGATTTGTGTTGACAAGGTTCGGCTGCTGCTGGCGGGGCGGTACGAGCTGGATTGAATCGACTCGCTGCTGCTGGATTGAACCGAACTGTTGCTCGACCCACTGCTGGAGCCTGATACCGATTCGCCGTCGCGCGAAGACGAGGTGTCTGTTTGGGATGCCACTGTCGATTGCGAAGGCTCGTTTCTATGGGCATCTTCTGAGATCGCTGATGCAATTTCCGAGCGGCTTCTCTGCAACCTGCGCCCTGTTCCCAGGCTCGCCACAAAATCAAGGGAGGGTTTGAAGGCCGCGCCTTGACGCGCAACCTCCTTTTCCGCGGCCGCCAGGCCCAAGGTGTCGAACAACACCTGGTAGGAACGGCTTTCCGCCCGAGCAATCCAGTCGGTCAGTGCCCCCATTGCTGGCGGCATCTGAAGCAGCTCATCGGCCTTGAGCGACTGAACCAGCGCAGAGCGCTCCCCAGTCAGCGCCTGCAAGCTGGTCTGGCGAATTTGCAGGCGGTTTCTTTGCGCCACTTCCTGGGCTTGCACGATGTCCCATTTCGCCTGGGCTTCCTTCACATCGGCAATGGTGGTCTCTCCCTCTTTGAAGCTTTGTTCGGCGACCTTGAGCTGCGCTTCTATCGCCAGTTTTTCAGAGCCGATCGCGCGCAATTCTTCATGGCTCAAGATCAGATCAAAGTACGCGCGGGTCAAGCGCAGCACCACATCTTGCCGGGCGGCCTGCAATTGCACTTCGGCCTGTGCCACGCGAATCTGGCTCAACTCCAGCTGGCGCTCCATGCCGGGACGGTAGATCGTCCAGCGCATGCTCAACTCTGCGTTGGCCACCCATCCCCGGGTGTTTTGCGACGAGGTTTGCCAGCTGCTGGTGTTCAGGTTTTCAAGCGTTTGCTCGGTCAGGTTGGACTGTGTTGCTGTCGAGCTGGTTGACCGGGTATCGGTACCAGCGCCTGGCAACCCGTCCTGTTGTGTGGTGACCTGCGTTTGGGTCTGTGTGTCAGACTGGGTCGCAAGAACGCTGTCGGTGTGGGTTTCGGTCAACTCTTCGGTGCGGGTGCTCGAAGACGGGCGACCATTCGATGCTCCCATGGTGCCGCTCAGAGAGAATTGGGGGCGAAATCCTGCCCGGGCCTGTGGCACCAGCTCTTGAGCCGCGCGAAACGCGGCCAGCGCCGAGGCGTAGCGAAGGTCTTTGACAAGCGCCAGGTTCAGTGCCGAGGCCAGCGTCAATGGGGCGGTTGTGGGGGGCGCGGCCAGCTTTGCCTGCACGGAAAGCGGGACTGCAGCCAATGCGTAACTCATTTTCAACGCATGGGCTTGCGTGATGCCCGAGACGCAACACGCCACAGCAACCGCAGTCGGGCGAAGGAAAAGAAAGGGGTGTTGGCTGACACTCATAAACATCTCAATACATCGCATCCACCATGGCGGCGGTTAATTGGGAAAGATGTTCATGAGTATGGCCATCTGGCTTGATGCCAGAGGCGGCAATTGGCCCCGTTTACCGCCCCTGTTTCGCGCCTGACCGGCCGCGTGACCCGTTTTTCAGGTGTCCAGGAAATGCTTGCGGTACCGCGCAGGCATGTCGCTCAACTGCATCATCAGTGGGAGGTCGGCGGCATTGAAGTCTGGATCCCATGCCGGTGGACCCAACACCTTGGCGCCCAGTCGAAGGTAGCCCTTGATCAGGGCTGGAGGCGCCACATCCAGGGAGTCGTCCAGCCTGTCGATAGGCAGAGGCATGCGGGGACGCACGTGAAATTCGATGGGTGCCAGGTGTTTTTCCTTGACCTGGCGCCAGATGCTCGCAGCCACATGGCCGCCGCCCACGCGTCCGTGGGGCCCATCCATTTGCATCGGGATGCTCGCGCAGCCGAGCATGGTGTCGAGCTGGTTGCGCACCATGAAGGCGCCCAGTGCGCCCCACAGCGCCAAGATCACGCCACCATGGCGGTGGTCAGCATGCACACAGCTGCGGCCCAGCTCCACCATGCGCTCGCGCATGTTGCGCAAACGCGTCAGGTCAAACTCGGTATCGCTGTAGGTGCTGCCCACCCGTCGGGCTTGTGCAGGCGTGAGCACCCGGTAGGTGCCAATCACCTCTCGGGTAGCGGCGTCGCGAACCAGCAGGTGCTCGCAAAAATCGTCAAACAGGTCCACATCATGGCCTGGCAAGGTTTTGGGCAATACGGCCCCCATTTCCCCGGCGAAAACCGCGTAACGCAGCCGCTGCGCCTCACGCACCTCATCGAGATGGCGGGCCCAGCCCACTTCGATGGCAGCAAGCTCGGGCACCGGAGACACAGGGGGAAGATGTGGCCTGACCAGTGCTGCCGCGTGCGTGTCCGCTGGGCGGGAGCGCCATTGAAACCGCGGGCCCATGGGGGAGAGATCGAGCGTGGGCGTAGGCAATTCTTTCATCGGTTGCTCCTGAAGTTGATCATTGGGGTCAACTGTGCAAAAAACGTGTGACGGCGATATGGCACTCGCATGACCGTTTGAAGACAAAGCCTGCTTCGCCGACAGCGCCAGGCGCCTGCGCGGCAGAAGGCATTGACGCGAAACCTGCGAACGCCGAGGCTTGCGCCGTGATACCGACAAACCAGTGGGGGGGGCCTGGGCGCAGGGGGTTGTATCGTGCGAGACCGGTTCCTCGCGGGTTGCAGCCGATCTTCTTTGTGCCGCGCAGACCCGTGGCCAGCCTCGACAAGCTCGTTTTCCCCTTGGGGTCTGAGACAATCCGCATCTGTGAAAAACAATTCCCGAACCACGGCGCCTTCCATCAGCAACACCTCAGCCGTTGAGCTCGTTTGCCACCCGGCGATGCCTTGTTCGGTGCCGTTCAAGTTGGATGTTCAATGGGCGGCACGCCAACTGGCTGGCAGCTGGGTACTTCAAATCAGCTATGCCGTCGTTGGCGAAGTGCGGCGTTTGCGTCTGCCCAGTTCAACCCGGTCAAGTGCCGCAGATGGCCTGTGGGCCCACACCTGCTTTGAAGCCTTTTTCTCTGAATCGGGCACGTCGGCCTACCGTGAGTTCAATTTTTCACCGTCCACCCAGTGGGCGCACTACCGTTTCACAAACGAACGAACACGCGACCCGATCGCATCTGGGCTGAAAGCGCCGACGGTGCAAGCGCCCATTACCGGCACTGACCGTCTGGTGTTAACGGCCACCCTTGCCGCATTGCCTTCGTCCAGCGAACAGGCTGGCTGCCTGTTCGCCCCCACAGCCGTACTAGAACTGGACGATGGCAGCCTGTCGTACTGGGCTCCGAGCCACCTCGCCCTGAAGCCCGACTTCCATAGCCGGGCCGGTTGGACCATCCCCCTGGCGTGGTCCATCGATTGACCCTTCCTCTTCCTCTCTTATCTATGAAATTCGGTATTGAACGCCTTCTCGAAGATGCCGCGCTGCGGGCTCCACTGATCGGCCAACGAATCGCCCTGCTCGCACACCCCGCCTCGGTCACCCGTGACCTTACGCACAGCCTGGATGCGCTGGCCGCTTGCCCGGATATCCAGCTCAGTGCTGCATTTGGGCCGCAACATGGGCTGCGAGGTGACAAGCAGGACAACATGGTCGAGTCAACCGACTATGTGGATCCGCGCCACGGCATCCCGGTTTTCAGCCTGTATGGCGAAGTGCGCCGCCCGACCGAGGCCATGATGGAGAGCTTCGATGTGTTGCTCGTTGACCTGCAAGACCTGGGTTGCCGCATCTACACCTTCATCACCACCCTGCGCTACGTGCTTGAAGCGGCCGACAAACATGGCAAGACCGTGTGGGTGCTCGACCGCCCCAATCCCGCCGGCCGACCGGTCGAAGGCCTGACGCTGCAAGAGGGCTGGGAGAGCTTTGTGGGGGCCGGGCCCATGCCCATGCGCCATGGCATGACCATGGGTGAACTGGGGCACTGGTTCATCGACTTGCTGGGTCTGCGTGTGAGCTACCGCGTCATCACCATGACGGGTTGGCAGCCCGACGCCTCTCCGGGCTTTGGCTGGCCAACGGACCGCACCTGGGTCAACCCGAGCCCGAATGCGGCCAACCTCAGCATGGCCCGCGCCTATGCGGGTACCGTGATGCTGGAAGGCACCACCCTCAGCGAAGGCCGCGGTACCACCCGCCCGCTCGAACTCTTTGGCGCGCCGGACCTGGATGCCACCCGCTTGCTCGCCGACATGCGGAAAGTGGCGCCAGAATGGCTGCAAGGTTGCGTGTTGCGCGAGTGTTTCTTCGAGCCAACGTTCCACAAACATGCGGGCAAACTGTGCCGCGGCATTCAGATTCACGTTGAAGACCCGACCCATTACCAGCACACCCGCTTCCAGCCCTGGCGCCTGCAGGCATTGGCCTTCAAGGCCGTGCGAATGCAAGCGCCCGACTACCCGCTGTGGCGTGATTTCGCCTACGAATACGAGCACGATCGCCTGGCCATTGACTTGATCAATGGCGGTCCGCTTTTAAGAGAATGGGTGGACAACCCTGTTGCAGGCTGCGAAACCCTGGACCTGCCAGCCCGAGCCGATGAAGCCGCCTGGATCGAGAGTCGCGCCCGATTCTTGCTCTATTGAGATGCCCAGGCAGCGGTTCATTCACGCCGCTGCTTGCTCGGTGAACCGGCGTGAAACAAGGAAGCGCGTTGCTGGCCTAGATCAGGCCGACGCCGCCCGCAGTCAACTCACAACAAGCGCTGCATGAAGACAGCCGAGCCCATGGACGGGTCCAGCTGGTAACCCGCGTAGCCGATGCGCTGATAGAGGCGCACCGCGCGGGTGTTGCCTGACAGCACTTCCAGCGTCATTTTCACTGCGCCGCGTTCGCGCGCGATGACCTCGCATTCGGCGAGCATCTTTTCGGCAATGCCCTGCCCTCTATAGGCTGCCATCACCGCCACATCGTGCACGTTCACCAGCGGCTTGCACGCAAAGGTCGAAAACCCTTCGATGCAATTCACCAGGCCCAGGGGTGTTTCCCCGTCAAAGGCCAGCACCGAGTAAACCTGTGGCCGCGCGGCCATCGACTTGATGAGGTTCGCCTTGGCAAAGTCGCTCAAAGGCTCGCCACCACCGGCCACATCGCGGGCGTAGGCATCGAGCAGCAGCACCAGCGCCTTGCCGTGCGATTCATTCGCGTAGTCAGCGCGAACAATACGCAGATTGATCGGCTCAGGGTGCGGGCTCATGCCTGAACCTCAATTTGCTCAACCACATTCACCAGGCGTTGGGCAAACCGCTGCGACTGCTCAGGGTCTTGCGCCTCCACCATCACGCGCAGCAATGGCTCGGTACCGCTGGCGCGAATCAGCACCCGCCCGGTGTCTCCCAGGTCTTTCTCTACCGCCAGCGTTGCGTCGGCGAGCTTTTGACTGGTTTTCCAGTTCTGGCCAGGCTTGAGCCGCACGTTGATCAGGGTTTGCGGAAACAGCACCACATCGGCCAACAGCTGGGCCATGGTTTTGCCACTGGCCATACAGGCGTTCAACACCTGCAAAGCCGACACCAGGCCGTCGCCGGTGGTGTGGCGGTCCAGAACCAGCAAATGGCCGGAGCCCTCCCCGCCCAGTATCCAGCCCTGGTTCTCCAGCTCTTCCAGGACATACCGGTCGCCCACAGCCGAGCGAACAAAACCCACGCCACGGCGCTTGAACGCCATCTCGACGGCCTTGTTGGTCATCAGTGTGCCCACCACGCCGGGAACCGCTTCGCCCTTGCGCAAGCGGTCAGAGGCGATGAGGTACAGGAGTTCATCGCCATTGAAGAGCCGTCCGGTCGAGTCCACCATTTGCAGACGGTCGGCGTCACCATCCAGCGCCACGCCGTAGTCCGCGCCATGTTCCTGCACCGCGGCCAGCAACGCAGCGGGATGGGTGGCCCCCACGCCATCGTTGATGTTCATGCCATCGGGCGAACAGCCAATGCGAACGACTTCGGCACCCAGTTCGTGAAACACATCGGGTGCGATGTGATACGCCGCACCATTCGCGCCGTCGACCACAATCTTCAAACCCTTGAGCGTGAAAGCGTGGGGGCAGGTGCTCTTGCAGAACTCGATATAGCGGCCTGGCGCATCGTCCATTCGCCTGGCTTTGCCCAGGGCGGCCGAGTCTGCCCAGACCGGTGGATCTTCCATGGCCGATTCCACTGCCCGCTCCCACTCGTCTGGCAGCTTGGTGCCTTGCGCGCTGAAAAACTTGATGCCATTGTCAGGAAACGCATTGTGGCTGGCCGAAATCACCACACCCAGACTGGCGCGCTGCGCGCGGGTCAGGTAAGCAACTGCTGGCGTCGGGATCGGCCCCAGAAGGACCACATCGACCCCCGCCGAGTTGAAGCCCGACTCCAGCGCGCTTTCCAGCATGTAGCCGGAAATGCGCGTGTCCTTGCCAATCAGAACCGTAGGGCGTGCTTCCTTGGCTTTCAGAACACGACCCACGGCATGGGCCAGTTTGAGCACAAAGTCTGGCGTGATCGGCGCTTGCCCCACCGTGCCTCGAATGCCGTCGGTGCCGAAAAATTTGCGAGTCATAAGCTTGGTATTGAAAGGTCGGGAGCACGCCAACCGGTACGCGATGCCACCTTTGCGAGAAATGGCTTTGCTGGGATTTTAGAACCAGGGTTTTGTCAGGCCCGGTGTGTCTTGAACCTGATCCAATCCCGACACGCCGCAAGGCGTGCTCAGCAAGCGGCTTTCGGTATGAGGCGGTTCAGGCCATTGACCGAGATGACTCAGGTTCAAGCGCTTGTACAGGCAGGTGAACAGGCCGCTCGTTGGCCTCCAGGCGGGTTTGATGGTCCAGCTCCACCATGGTCTGCACCGAAACCGATTTGGGTGTGTTCGCCGCCTGCGACGCGTCCAGCGCTGTTTCCCGTATCACATGGCCATCATGCTGGCCCGCGCGGATCAGGCCACCGGTCACACGGAAGAGGTTCACTTCAGTCATGCCCGCGCCCCGTGCACTCGCCGCCACGGCATAACTGGTGTTTTCCAAACCCTGATCCCAGGGCAACCCATGTTTGTCGGCCAGACCACCCACCGCCCGCTCACTGTCGGCCACCAAGCGCTGGCTGACAGGGCTCAGCGCCACAGGCGCTTCATTGATCCTGGTATCCGCGGCCGAGGTTGAAGACCTGGGTGTGGCCATCGCTCCTGGCGCCTCAGGGGCCGACGCTGGCGTTCGGCTGTTGACCGGTGCCACCTCCAGGCCACGCGCCCGCATTGCATCCTCAATAGCGGACAGGTGCCCACGGTCACGCCACTGCTCGTTGTTCAAGGTCTCCAGCGATTCGGTATGGTTTCTGCGGCCAATCCAGCCGCCAATAAAAGGCACCGGGGATGCTTCTGGGCCTTTTTGGCTCAGCGCAGTTGCTTCGCGCTGGTCCGCACGAACTTCTTGCGAATACCGGCGTTGAGCCTGCTGCAATGCCCCATTGGCGAAACTGCCGTAGTCCACGTCCGGCACGTAAGGCAAGCCGCGCGGCGCTACTTCCGCATGCACAGCGTCGCTGTAACCCGCCATGGCGGCCTGCGCCGGCCGTTTACCCGCTTCCAGCCGCACCTCATAGGCGTCGACCACGTCGCTTTTGTCGAGCCCGGGAAAACGCGCCGACATGGCTTCCCAGTCTTTTTCGATCAGCCCTCGTCCTTCAAAATAGGCGTTGTTCTTGTCGGCTTCGGTTTTGAATGCTTCGCCTACGGTCTCCAGTTCTCGCTGAATCTCCATTCGCCTTGCAGGCGATGCTGCGTTGACCAGGTTTTCCTGCAAACCTTCAAGGCGCTGCAGCAACCGCCCCTCGCGCGAAAAATGGTCGTAGCTGAGTTCGCCCAGTTCGCGCCCCAAAGTGCGGCTCCATTGTTGAACCCGCGATTCTTCGTAGGCTTTTTCGGCGCCGTACGCAGCCGCGCCACCCACCACAATCGCTCCCCCCACTGTTCCAGGGCCCGGCGCGACCAAGGAGCCGGCTGCGCCACCCGCCACGCCACCGACAAAGCCCGCCGAACCGGAAACCGCGCTGCGCACGCCCAAATCGGTGGCCGCCTCGGCGGCGCGCACATGCAGATCTCGTGTCGACTGCGCCCCGTCGATGGCGGTCGTCAGTTCACCATATCCCTCGTAAATGCCATAGGCCATACCGGCCACGCCCAAGCCCTTGAGCACCGTCGCGCTGGGCAGATGCAACCGGCGAGGCGTGTGATCGAGCGCCTCCGTGGCCCCGTGCGCCCCTCTGCGGGCAAGCGTATCCACCTCCAGGGCTAACCGCTCACGCCCATGGGCCATGCGGGCGATTTGTTCAGGGGTTTCAAAAGGCTGGGGGCCGGTGGCCATGTCAAACGAGGCCGCATTCGCCGCAACGCGCGGCGGTGCGTCGTAGGGGGTGCCCTCAAACAGCTGGCCGGGGTCCACCCGAAAACGACCCGCATTGGGTACTTCACCGCCCGTGTCTGTCCAGCGCATGCCTCGGGCGAGCTCCCGCGACGAAGCTTGCACCGATTGATTGACCTCGCTGAGCTTGGCGTTCATACCGCCAGGCGTCTCGGCATAGATCTGCCGGTAAGAATCGATCGGAACCCCGTTGAGGTGGGTCACCTTCGGGTTGTCCAGAATCGCAGGCAATTCGGTGCTGGCAAATACCTTGTGGTCCTCGGCCAGCGAGGTCAGGGTTCTGACGTCGCCTGTCGCGCCCTGGGCCAGGCGCCGGCTGGCCCGGTCCCAGATGCTTTCAACTTTGCGGCCGTCGGCGGCGATGCCTGCATCCAGTTCGCGGTACAGTCTCGGCGAATCTTCACCAATGGCATCCAGCAAGGCCTTTTGAAAATCTGCGTGGTTTTGAAGGGACCCAACAGCGGTCTCGCCAATGGTCACGACCTTGCCACCCGAGTGCTGGCCGATGCTCTCCGCCAGTTGCCAATTGCCCGCCACGTTGCCGGTATTGCCACTGTAGAGCAGCGTCACCGCGTCGGCAGCCTGGTTTGGGACGCGGACGGGCAGTTGATCCAAGAGACCAAACAAGTCGCTCCGAAAACGGCTGATGCCCCCCGGGTATGACCCGGCACCACCGCGGTCAGCCGCAGCGTTTAGCCAATCGACGACGGTCTGTTGTTCACGGGAAAGTGAATCAGACGCCATGTTTTGAATGCCCGTACTCGGTATCCAGACGGGCCGCCGTCAAGTCCACTTTCGCACCCCGAATCCAGGGCCTTTGAGGGCCGCCTGCATCGACAAAGTAGGCCTCTTCAAGCAGCGCAATCACCTCGTCTTTGCGCGCATAGAGTGCGGCCGGCAAATAGAGGTAGGTGTCGCTCAGATTTTTGATCACATGGCGCCTGCCCGTCACAGGGTCCTTACCCTCGAGGAGGTCTGCCGCTCTTTTGTAGATCACCCCTACCGACAACCCTTCCACGAGCAACGTCTCCCAAAATGTTGTCGCGATGTCCTCATCCGCCGCGTAATTGCCATTGGTCCCTCCTCCAACCAAGGCCACCCTTCGCTCTTTATCAACCACCCACCGATCCGTTGGCCACCGCGCCCCGCCCAATGGCGTATACAACCGGTGCCTGGAAAAGTCGAATGCGTCTCTCTCGGCCTGTGGTATTTTTTCCGAGACAAAATTCGAAGGCGTTTTGGCTTCTGCAACGAGGTAGGTCATAAGCAAGGGTGTTTGGCAGTCCGGAAATGGGCAAGGTGCGCAAGCGCCAGGGGGAAAGAACCTCAGAAAAGCAGACCGTCCAGAAACGGCAACGCGCCAGCCGCTTACAAACCGCCTCTGTTGATGGCCCCGTCAAGTTCTGTCTGCAAGCCTGCCAGGCCGGAGTATTCGCGAGGGCGCTCCGGTTGGGCCTCCCTATGGCGCGCAACCTGCTGCTCCACCGCCGAGGCTGCATCCAGAATCGAAGCGGCACTGCGCTCCGAAGCGCTCAATTTCAATGAAGAAAATTTGGGGACGGCATCGCCGAGGTCAACGGCATTGTGGGCCATTGTTGGGGTCGGTTGAGAGTTCGCTTCAGACCGGCTCTGCGCACCGCTGGTTTTAACCTGCAGAGGCAACAGCGGAATATCGACAGCGGGTAACAAACGGTCTTTGAAGGCGCCTTCCTTGTAGTACCGGATCTTGGTTGACATCACAGGGTGTGCCATGCCCTCCACCAACAGAATCTGCTTGTCATCGCCCATGGCTTTGAGTTCTTGGGGCAGCATCAAGGCGCGCCGCTCTTCGCTCTCGCTGCGTGTGTAGCTGCTCTCGCGTGACCGGCTGCGGCTCACACTGTCTTTGCGTACGCCCATGTAACCCAGCATTTCGCTGTATTCGTTGGCGTCTTGCTGTTCACGCGGCGCAAAGATCACGCGCAGCGCATGGTTGGTCATGATGGTGCGAGCCGTCTCACGGCCGTAAGTGGCTTCAAGCTGGGACATGCTTTGAATGATCGGCATCAGTCGCAAGTTGTAGCCCGCCATGAAACTCACAGCGCTGGCGATGATGTCCACGCGGCCAATGCTGGTGAACTCATCAAGCAACAACAAACACTGGTGCTTCAACTCTGGGTTGGACTGGGGCAGTTCCCGGGTGTTCTGGTTGATCAACTGGCTGAAGAAGAGGTTCAGGATCAAACGGCTTTCCGCCAGTTTGTTGGGCTGGATCACCACATAGATCGACATGCGCTTCTTGCGCACATCGCGAAGGTCAAAGTCATCGGCGCTGGTGGCGGCATCGACCACCGGATTCAGCCACGGGTTGAGCGGCTCCTTGAAAGTACCCATGATGCTGGCGAACGTTTCATTTGCCTGACCCAGCAAGGTGGCGAAGGCGGTGCGCGCGCTGCTGCTCAAATGGGGCCAGGCCGCCAGTTCGGTCAGGTAGGCCTTGATCTCCTGGCCCTGGCGTCCTGACGACAGCCGGTAGAGGCTGCCCATGGTGGGGGGCGCATAAGGCGCACCAAAGTTGCTCGACAAATAGGCTGCCTGCTCGAAGGCATACAAGGCAAACGCCACAAAAGCGTTTTGCGCCTGGTTCGCCCAGAAGGGGTCTTTCACGGTATCGTGAACGGGATACAACATGGCCGCAATGCTCTGCACATCGCTGATCCGAAAGCTTGCATCGCTCGACACATACGACAGTGGATTCCACCGGTGCGTTCGACGGTCTTCAGCGAAGGGATTGAACCGGAAAACGGCCTGTCCGTGGCGGGCACGGAAACCACTGGTCAAATCAAAGTTTTCTTGCTTGATATCCAGTACCACCACGGAGCCCTGGTAGCTCAGCAAGTTCGGAATCACGATGCCCACACCCTTGCCCGACCGAGTGGGCGCCGCCACCATGGCAAATTGCTGGCCATTGAAGTAGACGAACTTGCCGTCTTTTTTGCCTACAACCAAGGCGGTGTCTTCTGACTTGAGCATGTTGCGCTCACGAAGATCACCCGTCGAAGCAAAACGCGCTTCACCATAAAGATTGGGCTTCTTGCGAAACAGCACCAAAACACACAGGACGAAATAGACCAGCAAAGGCAAGCCAAAGCCGATGGCGCCACTGCTCTTGACCATGGCGGCGTGCGCTGGTGCATTTGCATAGGCCGACCAATACCGCCAATAGTCCAGCCAGCCCAGGCGGCTCCATGGCTGGTCAATGCGCCAGAAAAGCACCATACCGCTCAAATACAGACCAGCGGCCAAGGCCACAAGCAAGAGCACAAAAAGGAACAGCAGTTTGGTGCGAATCATGGCGTCTATTTCTCGTCAAGCAAGCGCGCAACCTGTTCCTGGTAGCGGCGCAATTGGTCGCGGGACCAGTCATAGCGACACAGCGCCGTGGCTGCGGGCAAGTCTTTCACTGAAAGTGCCTGTTCCCTCGCCTGAACGGCACAGCGCGCATCGCGGTAGCGGCGCCAACTCAAATAGTCCCAGTCAAAATTTTTGGCGTAGGCATCGGCGTAGCCCTTTCCCTTCTCCATCTGCAGCGACTTCCTTTTGCCTGAACGGTATTCGCGCATGAGCGTCTGGAGCCGCCCTTCAACGTCTATCCGAGCCAACTGGCAGGCCTTCAGGTTGGGCGCCAACGGGTCACATTGTTGTGCGGACTGAGACCGTGCGAGCTGATCGCGCCCAGATCCCGGCTTGGAGAAAACCCATTTGGAACTCGCCGTGGCAAAACAAAGGCTTTCCTGTTTTGAGGCTCGATCAGCGGTCTGAAGTTTCAGCGCCACACAGCCCGGTGTTGTCGCACTGACCTCCCCCACGCCGGACAGGTCATCCACCAAGGCAAAAGTGCTCGACTTTCGGTCAAACTGGTACACGCTGTCCAGCGGCAGTTGGCCTTCGGCTGGGGCCAATCGAGCGGCCTTGAAATCCAGAAAACCGTCGCCATTGAAGTCACTGAATTCGAGCCATTTCTGCGCATCCAGCCGGTCGGGTGCCATTTCGAACACATGCGGAAGCGCCTGCACTTCCTTCCCATCGCGAAGCACCACGATGTAACCCGAACCCACCTGGTCCGAGTCTTTGTCGGATTTGTTGTCGAGCTCAAATGCGAAGCCCAGCGAACCGACCTCGCGGCCGATATCGAGGGTCAGCATTTTTGGCGGTGGCGCGCTGCTTTGAAAAAAGTCCAATGATTGCGTCAGCGATGAAAGCTGCGCGCACGCAGTCAAAGCCAGCGTTGACGCCACCACACCCAACAGGCGACCCCTGCTGAAACCTCTGTTCTTCATGTTTCCTCCTCTTGTTTTCTATTCGTTTCTGGTTGTCTGCATGTGAAGGCCCAATAGCCCTGCAAAGCTAAAAGAACCCTGAAGCATCGGCGGCGGCTGGACCCAGTTGGCAAAGACAGAAGGCGATACATGGAAAGACCAGTTGACACCGTGAGTCAAACGCTTCACCTCGGCCTCAAGCTCATAGTGGGTTGCCTAGTATCCGCACCGCACAAACACCGTGGTATCCACGACTTCCGCCAGCTTTTCGTTCACATGCCGGGCAGACCAGTGCAGTTCGTCCTTGCGCACCTCGATCACATAGGTCTCCAACACCTTGGGAGCCTCATAAGGGGGAACATCCACCAAGGCCTGAATTCGCCAGGTTTTGCTGCGGCGGGGGCGCACATCGGTGAGGAAGCTGATGGTGGTCGGCCCATGGTCGTCCCACCGCACCATCTGCTGTTCGCTCACAACCAGTGCACCAGCGCCAGGTTCCACCGGGTCACGGCTCAGATAATTGGCGCACTTGGCCTCGCTCGAATCGCTCCTGGGATACCAGAGCCCCCTCATGTCTACGGGTGCAAGGCCTGCAATGGATGCCGCCGCATGCACCGCTGACGTCAAGCCCAGCATGAGCACTGCACAGAAAGAAAGTCGCAACAAAACAGGAGCCATGGTCGTCTCAATCAGGATTCAAGCGCCAGCTTGCGCTGTGGGTCAAAGTCGATGCCAGTGATGTAGCGTTTTCCAGCGTGGGCCTTGATGTGCACAACCACATCAATGGTCAGCATCAGCAAGCGTTTGATCTCGCCAAAGGCCAGTCCCGAGCCTTCGGGTGAGGCCTTCACCATCAGGGCCATCTGGTCCCAGGTTTGGCTTGTGCTGCCGGCGTGGCAACTGGTAATCGATCCAGGGTGGCCCGAGGCGCAATTGCGGATGTAATAGAACGATTCATCGCCGCGAATCTCGGCCAGGATGATGCGGTCGGGCTTCATGCGCAGGCAAGCCTCCATACAGGTCTTCGCGCTTACGTTGGCCGTGCCCTGGCCACCTCGGGAATAGATCAGGTGCACGCGGTTCGATTGCTCAATGAACAGCTCGCGCGCGTCTTCAATCGTGATCAGGCGCTCGTCATCGGGAATGTGGGTCACCAGCGACTTCATGAACGTCGTCTTGCCGCTGCCGGTAGCGCCCGATACCACGATGTTTTTTTTGTAGTGCACCGCACGGCTGAAAAAGCCGTGATAGTCGCGCGCCTTCCTCAATGCCAACAACTCGGCATCCATCTCGCTGATGCTGCCTTCGCTCTCAAGAATGCGGTCAAAAAAGCCGTCTTCCTGGTATTGATTCAGCGTTTTGGTGTAGCGAGAGGGCAGGCGAATCGTGATCGAAACATGGTCTGCAGGCACCGCCGGAGGCAGCACAAACTGGGCACGCTGCCCCGTTGGAAAGGTCAGCGACACCACCGGGTCGACTTGGGTGATGCGCTGGCCAGTCTTGCTTTCGTTGACCACCGTGGTGCAAAACTGGCGTGCGCGGTCAAAGGTCAATCCGGGCACATCAAAGCGCTGCCAGCCGTCCACCGTCTCGAGAAACACTTCCCCAGGCCGGTTGATGCAAATCTCGGTGACCTTGGGATCTTTCAGGAAGTTGGTGATGCCCAGCACGTGGTACTGGTATTCCAGGAACTCCGTCGAAATGTTCGCTACGGGCTCGTCGTTCAAATGCTCCGTCATGGAAGGTAAAACAAAGTATCCATCAACGCATCACGCTGGAAAAGTCAACGTCGCGAGCGGCAAAAATGTTCACCACGGTGCCGTTCAACACCGTCACTGTCGCTTTGCGGTTGGCCGAGCGGGCGAGCATGTCATTCGCAGCCTTCTTGGCCGTCGAAGCCGTGGCCGACTCCCAAGGGTCAACGCGCTCCTGAATTGCAGCACCGGCATAGGTCGTGGTCTGCCTGCCGCGAATGTCATTTTCATTGGCAAACTTCTGCGCACCGGCATCGATGCCATCGGCCAGCAAACTCACCAGCAGGGCCGAGCCGATGCGTTCACCCCAGTGGCCGTGGTATTCGCCAGGAACGCCTGCGCCACCCAGTGCATCGGTACCGGCGCTGTCGATCCGCACATCCAGGCCCGTGGTGGTCAACACCCGCGTCCAGACAATGCCGATGCGGTCGTAGTTTTCGTCGGCGTATTTGTATTCGCCGGTCACCTTGGAGCCCTTGTCGATCAGCAAATGGCTGCCGTTCATCGAGTAGATGGGTTCGGTGACGATGCACGAAGTCATGCCTGGCAAGGTAGAGACCACCTTGGTTTCCAGCGAACAGCGAATAAAGGTGCCCCGGGTGAGCGTGAAATCGGCGTTGGCCAGTTTCTCCACCGCGCCGCGCTTCACTGTAGAGAACTCGTCTTCAAACAACGGGTTTTTCTTGCCCTTTTCAGAAGCGGCTACCAAGTTGTTTTCGCTCGCCATTCGACGCTGCAGGAGATCGTCCTGCTCGGCCGCCACAGCGGGCTTGTCCAAGGCAGGCATGGGTGGCGGTTCGCGCAATTGCGCCGTCGCAACCGCCACCGGATCGACCTCGGGGGGCGGCAGGTTGAGCTTGGGCTTCTCGGGAACGGTGACTTCTTCAAAAGTGACCCGCTTTGTTTCATGGTCGTTGGCGGAAAAGGCGTTGTTCGCGACCCAGAGGGTGGCTCCTATGGCTGCCACCGACACCAGCCCGATGTACACCACCGCGGTTTTGTTCACGCCACGGGTCAGACCCGCAGAAAGCTTGGGCATGTTGTCGTTCAGTACGGGCCCCTGCCCATTGCCATGGCCGTTGCCATTGGGAAATTGCATGCTCATTTGTTTCTCCTAAGACCGACAACGTCGTTGCCCAAACGCATCACAAGGTAGGGATACACCCCCAAGACCACCATCACGTTTTTTTCGCTCTTGGTGTTGACCAGAAACTCTTCTCCGTTGCGTTCATTGCGCCCGAACACAGCAGGAAAGTTGGCCATGGAGGGCAGGTGGATGTAAGTGAACTGCTGGTTGTCATACACCCGGGTCGGTACGATGGTGGAATCGTCGCGCAGGGTCGAATAATCGTATTTGAGGTGGTAGTTGCCCTGGGAATTCAGGGCGCTCGGCGTGGGCGACAACACCGCGTTGGTTGCCGCCAGCGGGCTGGCCTTGTCGGGGTTCGAGCTGCCATAGACGTAACGCACCTTGTAGAACACCCCTGCCCGCTTGGCATCTTCCAGCGTGCGCCATTTGGTGGCCGACACTTTCAGATCCAGCAAATACGAACGCATGTTGGTGCGGATGTACATGTTGGTATCCACATCCACATTCTTCGGACGCAGATAAAAGATGTTGTCGCGACGGACCAGTTCCCAGCCGTCGCTGAAGCCTGTGCCAAAGTCTTTGACCTGCTCTTGCGGGCTGATTTCGATCTGTGTGGCGATTCCCAGTGCGGTGTTCACCTGAACAACCTGGTCTGGCTGGTAGGCCACTTCCCTCACCTCTTGTGCGAACGCAGCACCTTGCCATAAGGCACCAGCCACCAGCAGCGCCGCTACCCGGAAGCCGCGCTTGCAAACAGTCTTGTTGGTCATGGTTGTGTATCCCCCGTCCATTCAAAAAATCCAGTTGGAATCGAAAACATTGATCACTGGCCCAGCGTGGGCGTTGCCGGCGCGCCGGGCAAGCTCGGTTGCAGGGCTGGCGCCTGGGTCGGCGCGGCTTCGGGAGAGTCGCCCCCCCTGAAGCTGATGCCTTCCTCTTCGTTCAACACCGGAATGCTCTTGTCTTCGGTGCCGGCCTTGAACACAGGTGCGTTGAATTCATCGTCCACCTTGTAGGCCGTGACCTGAAAGCCCAACGGGTTGCGCAGCCGCAGTTCTTCGTTCATTTTCAGGTTCGCCTTGTATTCATACCGCAGCGTTGCCACGTGGCTGCTCAGATAAGTGCTCTTGCCCGTCTTTTTGTCGAACTTCCACTTTTCGAAGCGCACCGTGGCGCCGGTCGGGCGCGCGCCGCGCTCCTCGTCCAAACCGTTGAACACGATGCTGTTGACCTTGATGCGAATCGCATTGTCTCGACCCCAGCGCTTTTCGGGGCTGTTGGGGGTGCCGTCGAACTGTTTGACGAACAGGCCCTTGACCTGATCATTCGACATAGAGGCCACGTATTCCCAGTCGTGCTCGTTGATGGTGTCGTAGTCGTACCCCTCGCGCGACTGCACAAACCGCGCCACCTGGCTTCGGTTCAGCGCTTCACTGGCGTAAATGCCTGTGGCGGCGATGTTGTCGCGCAGGGGCGAGACCGTGCTCGTGCTGCGCTTGAGGTCGACCGTCACCAAATACGGCACCTTTTCCTTCAACGGCAACATGTAGGCGATACCCGCCACCAGGCACACAGTGACCGCCATCGAGCACATCGCCACGATCCATGCCCGGCGTTCGCTGCGCCTGACCATGGTGACCACGGAGGTTTCAAAATCCACCGATTTCTTGAGAATTTGCTGCGAAGCTTCTGAAAGTTCGCGTTTGAACAATGCCATATCAGCCCTGAAAAACCATTACATCCAACCCCGTCGGGCCCAAAACCCTCACCGGCTCGCTCAAGGCAGTTTCGTGACCAGCATCGACTTGTTGGGAGACACCTGCACCCGAACCTTCTGCGCCGCATAGGTGCGCCGCACCACGCCCAAAGCGCGCTGCAGGTTGTTGTCTTTGATGGCCGACAAACCGCTTACCAGGGTGAGATCGGTGGGGTATTGCCAATCCAGGGCGCCATCGCTCTCCTTGGCCCAGCGCTCCAGCATGTTGCGCAGACTTGAATCGGTGGGCAGCATCTGAAACTTGTGCAGCGCCACTTCTTCTTTCAGCGGGATTTCCTGCGGTTCGGTGTCCAGGCTGTTGAGGGGCTTCCAGTTGTCGGCCATATCAACAGCCACAGGGGGCGCCACACAGGCTTGCAGCAGTGCAACTGCGGCAACAACGAAAATAATGCGACCCAAAGTCAAAAACTTACGAACAGGCTGATGTGGTGTCATGTGCTTGAGGAGCAAATAGAAAAGAAAGGGAAGAGAATTGTGTGATTGTTGGGGCCAACCAGCTTTGCATTAAGAAGTCCAAACACCATCAGGCAGTGCCCTTGTTGGCATTGGCATGCTCAACGGTTCGCGAGCCGTATCTCAACTCAGCGTATTGCGCGCCAGCGGTGTTTGCGATCCCGGCTTGACCGGGCGGTATGGCATGAACATTGGTCGAAGACATAGCTCCGACTCCAGACCCTCCCCCACCATGCATGCTCTTGGCATCTGCATTGCCTTCAGCGCTTTTGACCGCGTTGGACTCCTTTGCAACTGCGGTGCCGCCCACCGATTGGCTGCCGTCCACTGGCAACGACCCGCCCGTGCCCCAATTGCGATTCTCCCGAAACTTGGCATCCTCAACATCGGTGCCATTGGCATACTTCGGCAGGCCGGTACCAGCGGCCGCATTGCTGTTGTTGTTGGCGTTGTTGTTGACGTTGGAGCCGGTCCCTCCTCCGCGGAAGTCATTGTTGGCCGACTGACTGTCGTTGATCGACGCTACCTTTGCGTGGGCGCCACTGTCTGCGTTCAACCCCATACGGCCTGGTCCCATTTTCGAATCTGAGCCTGCAATGACATTGGAGCCACTGTTGGCCTTGTTCAACAACATGGCATTGTTGGAACCGGTCATGCCACCGGGGCCACCGTTGTAGCCCAGGTTGGGCGCAACGCCGCCGTTTCCGCTTGTGCCTAAGGCGCCCTGTCCGTTTTGTCCATTCTGGCCACTCATTGACCCCATCACGCCCATCACGCCAGCACCGGCCGCGCCGCCACCCATCATGCCCATCATGGCGCCGGCCGCGAACGAAGCACCCGAGTTGAAAAACTGCATGATCAGTGGCGGAATCATCATCAGCAATGCCGTTGACAAGGAGCCCAATGCCGCAAGTTGCATGGCACTGCCCCCAATATCGAACCCGATGCCCGTGCCAGCCAACATACCGTTGGCATAGAACGCCGCAATGATCATGGCGCCATACCGCATCATCATGTCGAGCAAGATGCTTGAGAGCAAAGTCAGCATGGCCAACGACACCATGGTGCCGAGCAGGAATTTGGCCCAGGTCACAAACATGCCGGAAGTCTGTTTGAACATCAAAAAGAAAATGAACAGCGGCGCCAGCATGATCGCCAGCGTGATGGAAATCTCGGCCATGATGGCCATGATTGAAACCAATACCGCCGGGCCGCTTTGCCCCACCAGTGCGGCGATTCGAGTCAATGAATTTCCATCTGCACCTACCTGTTGGCCACCGGGCAAACTGTCAATCAAAGCGTTAAAAACCTGCGCCACGGCGAGATTCATGTCAACGATCTGGTAAATATCGGTGCCTGCGCCCACAATGGCCGCGGTGATCAACCCCTGAAAACCCAACACGATTTCCGCGACCATTGGCGAATTCACCGCCAACAGCGAAACGACGGTCATGATGGCCACAATCTTGCCAGTCTGAAACAGCAGTGAAACCACCGGGGTGCGATTCGCCCCAGAAATCAGCATGAATCCTTGAAAAATCACCCAAATGGTTACAATGGTCGTGGAAATATAGGCCAAGGCCTTGCCCAATTGTCCTGCCACCAGCTCACGGTAGGTGCCAATCAACATGTCATCAATCAGATAACCACGTGTCTGGCACATGAATTCGGCGTTGTTGATCAGGGTGAGGTATTTGATGTCCAGGTTGGGACCCAAAGCCGTCAGCAAGGCAGCAGGAATGGATATGGTGGCGCAAGGCATCGGGGTGCTTCTATTCAAAAGGCAATGCGAGATTCAATGAATTGCATGTGGAAACATGCGACGAATTCCATGGTTCCACACACCGATCTACCTTGGGAATTTCACAGGCAAAGTGATGCTCAACCCAGCCGGCCCTGGTGCTGCTCGGGTGTCGGTCGCGCGGCGCGCCTCGGCCATTTGCATTTCAAACATAGCCTCACGTTGCTTGTAGCCAAAATGTAGAGCTTGAAGCTGCGTGGAATCGTTTTGCAAATTTGCTTGAATCCCCTGCAAAATAAACTGCTGTTTTTGCAACGCGCCCGCATTTGAAGTTCCAGAGCCATTATTGACTACTGTTTTAATCGATTCCCGTCGATCATTTATATTCTTAAGAATATCAAATGTTTGCTCCAAGGTCTTTATCCTCAGATTTCTCAAACCTATGCATGCATTATAATGATTTGCATTAAGCTTTTCATCGCCACAGTCCGCCGTCGTTCCTATGTATTTCTCGGGGTTTGCCAGGGGAATTGTTTTGAAATCCGCATCCAGCAAGGCTTGATCAGCGAAGTGGGTTAACGCATTTGCAGAGCCGGACGATGTATTGTTGATTTTTTCAACCATGTCGAGCACACTTTGATCCAGTACCGCCCATTGTGCCGATGCAATTTCGCTGTACGTCAAAATCCCAAAAACTATTGCGATAATCCGCATAAAGACTCCATCAAACTTGAGTTAATTCACTCAACAAAATAATAGCGCGTAATGGTACGGTCAATGAGTCTTAGGGTGGCCACATCCAAGTACGTTGCATCGTCATATGGCTTGCCCTTAGTAAAAAGTAACAGCTGATTTCCTGAGTCAGTCCAAGCGCGATCACCTGCATTTGCAGGCCAGCCTATAGCGGCTATCGCCTCTTCAATTGTCATTCCTGGCTCAAGTCGATCAAGCGCTACCACCAAATCTTTTGAATTGGTGCTGCTGTCACCGCCGCCCCCACAGGCCGACAACACTAGCGCCGCTGCGCCGCCCAGCACCACATGGCCCATGAGCCGACGGCGACTCAACAAGTTTGAGGTTTTTGGCGTAAACGGGGTCTTCATGGGTTTTTTCCTTCCTGGAATGGCGTTGAAGCAGATAGAGAGAAAACAGGGGCAAAGCCGAGGTACCGAAAGAAGGACTCGTACATGGCAAAAAATGCACAGCACTACTACTACCGACGTACCTATGGCGACACCGAGAGCATACTAAATTTTGCGACCAAAAGACTTACTAATAATCACATTCGAATGATAAAGAATGAGAATTTGTAAGCTGGCAACAGACAAAGCGAGGATGCGCAGCAACTATTGACTTAAATCGAACCCCTGGAGTAGACGTGGAGCGAGGTTTGGCAGCCCGCGGATCAATGATGCTTACGGACCGGCGTTCCAACGGATCCTTGACGCGGGCCTTTGAGCGGGAAGGCATACGAGGAAAGCAAGGGCAAGTGGGCGACAAATACGCTTGCTGCAAGCCTTCAAACCGTTCGAGCCATCAAGGGCTCGTGCGCATGGGTTTGCTGCACTTCTGACTGCGAAACGTGCCTTGTCGCGAGTTGATCTTGCTGTTGCTGCTGGTCGAGCTGCCCCAAACGCTCCAGCGAATCGGCCATGGGCTGGTTGGCGGCGTGACGGGCGTTGAGCACGCCGTCTTTGAGCATGGCGCCGTCGAGTTGGCCGTAGCGGATTTGTCCGTCAGCCACCCGAAACAGGTTGATGTCGCTCATGCCCTGCCCTCTGGCGCTGGCGGCAATGGCGTGGGCGGTGTTGTCGAGACCGGTGTTCCACGGCAGGCCGTGTTGTTCTGCCACTTGGCGCACGTGGCGTTCGCTGGCTTCAAGCAGGCTATGGGAGGTGGGCGACAGCGTTCCTGCACCAGCGCGGGCCGGGGCCGAGGAGTGGCGCTTGTTTTCCAGTTCTTCGAGGCGTGCTGGTTCGCCGGGTGGCAGCGGGCCACGAATGAAGTTCACGCTATCGATCACGGTTTCAACCGGATTCCGGCTGACAGCGGTCAGTGAACCGCGGGTGCTCCTGACGTTGCCTCGGTACTCGTCAATGGCTGTGGCGTTGGTTTGGGCGCGCTCGATGGCGGCGGAATCGTTGAGCACCGAGTGGTCTGGCTTGCCTGCGCTATTGGTGTTCACAAAATGGTGCATCTTGTGGCTATCGGCCAGGCTGATGGCAGCGCCCAGGGTATTGTGGGGTGTGGTACCGGTGGCGAAGTTGACGGGGCTGTAGCCTCGCAGCCGGTCGCTCCAGTGGGTAGTGTTGTCGAACCCTTTGGTGGCGAGGCCCGTGATCTCCTGAGGCTCAGCGTAGACCTTGACCTGGCCGTAGTGCCCACTGCCTGCGCTCACCATGTCGCCCGCCATCACATGGTTGGTGACCGCGTTGCCGCCCTCCGGAATGCGCAGGCCCAGGCTGTGGGCGCCGTAGGCATTGAAGGTTTCACCTTTGAGGTCGAAATGGTGGGCGGTGACCTGGGCCAGGGTGCCGCCGAGGGAATGGCCGGTGACAGTGACGGGGGGTGGATGACCGTTGAAGTCTGAAGCTTGCGAGTTGGCCAAATGCAAGGCTTTTCTGGTTAGCTCGATTGCATCGGGCACTTGCAGATTTGATCGATTGAAGACCATGCCACCATCCGCCAGCAGTCCATCCTTGAGGGCTTCTCGGTCGAACTCTGTGCCTCGATGCGCAACGATGATCTCGCCAGTATCTACCCGCTGGTAGATCGTGCCTTGGTAGCCGGTACGCGGGTTATCAGCGTGATCAAGTATTTTGTATCGGTGTTGCCCTATAGGCACTGGCTCTCCACCAACAGGGGTTGGCGCTCGATCTGCGTAAGAATCTTTCGCCAGGTCAGCATAGCCTTGGCTACCCGTTGTCATGGATTGATCTTTCTTGGCACAAGCTTCATAGAGAAAACCTGACCTTGCAACGCCGCCCCAAACTTGCTTGGATCCTCCCACCCGAAGGCGGCCCTTGAAGACTTGGATATTTCATTCGCATCCTCAACTACTTTGGTTCCGTACAACTCTTTGCGGTAGTACATCGACTGGGGTTCGCCAAACGATAGGTGCTGTAGATCTATGTGGGCATTGAACGCGGTTTCATCAGATGCGCCAGTTGGTGTCCCTCCGGCGCCTACTCCGGAAAGCGCCCACTTGCAGACCCCGTTGCCGTAATAGTCTTCATCCAGCATGGCATCAAGGTACACAGTGGCCACATAGCTGCCGTCAGCTTGTTTCTTGAAGGGCAGTTCAATCACCTTCTCCGGCTCGCCACGGACACCGGCGAAATCGTTGACGACGTAGCTGCAACCCTTGGCCTGATACATCGCGCTCCAGCTCACTTGTTTGAACGGCCCCGGCGCATTCTCGATCGTCAGTGTGACCTCGTAGCCCTCTTTGGGCGCCGGGTTCAAGCGGTACAGCTCTTTCTGTGCAGATTTGTCATTCTTGGCGTCAGATTTGGCAGCGCTGGAACTGGTGGTGGTGGAATCATTCATGGGAGCAGGTTTCGAACCGGTGGGTTGACAGGCTGAGAGCCCAAACGCCAGCATGAGGCCAAGCCCCAGGCATTTCTTTGAGCCTGACAACGGGAAACGTATGCGATGCATGGTGATGGCTGGTGGGTTCATTCTCGGTTGCCGGTTATCTTGCTTTTTGGCGTGAATTGGTGGGTGGGCGACAGCGTTGAAAACCAATTATTCTTACACAAAACTACCATCAAAATTGAGTGGAAAATGGATAATCCACAACTCAAGTTCTGCCTGTATCCAACTCAATTCTTAGATGCCTACCAAGACTTAGTTCACTCCTATCCAATCAGCAATTAGAGTCTATGAATCAAGGGAAAAAGGCAAGACCTACCCAAAAATCAACTTCCGGTAATCATCCAACAACACCTAGAGGGAAAAGGCATTGGCTTGCATCAAGGCTTGCTGGCCTTGGACTTCGAACTGAGCCCGCTGGAGTTGACCGGCGGATTTTGTGTCTTGACCCGAAGGAATATCTCGGGCCAAGTGAATCACTTTAACAATCTGCTCTCTTCGCGCTGCAATGTTTTTTAGCAACGCCTGACTTTGAACAAGGGTTTGCAGCCGTAAGTTGCGAAGCCTCATACAAGCAGCCCAGTGCTGCGGTGCGCTTTTTTCCGCCCACAATCTGCTTCCGTGCCAACATATTTAAGCTTCTCAGCATCGGCTAATTGAGGCAAATTGGAAGCGGCATGGAATTCGGTATCAAGGCTCTTCAGCGTCACAGATTTATCGGCATCGCCAAAATTAATGTCGCCTTCCGAAGTTCGACTCCCCTGATATTGTGGATATGTGGTGCCCTGCCCATAATCTGAAAAATTATCTGATTTATTAATTAAGTCTAGTACCTCTTTTTTCTTCGTCATCATAGACTGCCCACTGTGCTTGAGCCTGAATGGAGTAGATTGACAAGTATGCAAGCATGGCAATCTGCAAAAATTTTGCCTTCATACTTCCCACGCCCTATTTGCACTTGGATTAGATCCGATTTTTAGTGATGCCGATGCAATTAGCAAATTTCCGGTACGAAATTCTACACGTAGTACTACGTTACCAACAACCCACCGAAGCAATGAGGGGGCTCTCACATCATTTGCAGAGAACCCAACTAGTGCCTCAACATCTGTCCAATCCATGCCTCGTTCCAATTTATCGTAAGCAGCTATCAGCTTGGCTTCTTGGCCCGAGTTGCCGTCATCACCGCTGCCGCCATCGCTACCCCCCCCACAAGCCGTCAACACCATGGCCGCAGCCCCGCCCAGCACCACATGGCCCATGAGCCGACGGCGACTCAACAAGTTTGAGGTTTTTGGCGTAAACGGGGTCTTCATGGGTTTTTTCCTTCCTGGAATGGCGTTGAAGCAGATAGAGAGAAAACAGGGGCAAAGCCGAGGTACCGAAAGAAGGACTCGTACATGGCAAAAAATGCACAGCACTACTACTACCGACCTACCTATGGCGACACCGAGAGCATACTAAATTTTGCGACCAAAAGACTTACTTATAATCACATTCGAATGATAAAGAATGAGAATTTGTAAGCTGTAAACAGGCAAAGAGAGGATGCGCAGCAACTATTGACCTAAATTGAACTCCTGGAGTAGACGCGGAGCGAGGTGCGGTAGCCTGCGGATCAATGATGCTTACGGACCGGCGTTCCAACGGATACCTGACGCCGGCCTTTGAACGCAAAGGCATGCGAGGGAAGCAAGGGTAAGCGGGCGACAAACACGCTTGCGGCAAGCTTTCAAACCGCTCGAGCCATCAAGGGCTCGTGCGCGCGGGTTTGCTGAACTTCTGACTGCGAAACGCGCCTTGTCGCTAGCTGATCTTGCTGTTGCTGCTGATCGAGCTGCCCCAAACGCTCCAGCGAATCGGTCATGGGCTGGTTGGCGGCCTGACGGGCGTCGAGCACGCCGTCTTTGAGCATGGCGCCGTCGAGTTGGCCGTAGCGGATTTGTCCGTCGGCCACCCGAAACAGGTTGATGTCGCTCATGCCCTGCCCTCTGGCGCTGGCAGCGATGGCGTGGGCGGTGTTGCTTAAGCCCGTGTTCCACGGCAGGCCGTGTTGTTCTGCCACCTGGCGCACGTGGCGTTCGCTGGTTTCAAGCAGGCTTTGGGAGATGGGCGAGAGTGGTGAGGCAGAGGAAGCCCCGTTCGGCCCTTCGGGGGAAGGGGCTGCGCGGTCGACCGTGGTGCCGCTGTGCCAGGCTCGGTCTTCTGCTGTGGGTTTGGCGGGGTATTGGGAACTGTGGCCCTGTTCCACATTGGGCTTGATGGCGCGGGTGTGGTCGCTTTCTTTGAGCTCCGGGGTTTCGGGCGCTTTGACCGATGGGAGTTTGACAGGATCGGCTTTGGATTGGCCGTTGACAAATTCTTGGCGGGTGACGTCGAAATCAGCATACCCATATCTTTCCCCGCCTGTGCCAGCTGCTTTTTCGCCTTTGTAAGTCGTTTTGGACTCGACACTGTCCCCGTTGTAGACAGTTCGAGTCAGTTTCACCGCCTCTTGGTCATACCAGACCATTATTCTCCGCCCATCAATATTTCCTTCCGCCGTAAATACGCTGGATTCATTGTGGTCGCGTTGCGGTACCAAGATTCGGTGTGAATCGTCACGATCGAGCTCCGGGTAGGCGTTGTCCCGAGTTGAAGGATTGAGCGGATCGATATGGCGAGGCTTGATATGTTCATTGAACATCATCGCCACCTGGCTGTTGACGCCGCTGGTTGATAGCGCTTGCATGCCTGTGCTGGTGTAGGTGGCGCCTGCGTGAACCAGGCTGGGCAGACTCCATTGGGCACGCCCGCTCTCGCTGGCGTTCAAGGCCGGAAATTTGGGGTCGATACCCGCCAGATCGCGGTTCCATTCGCTGACCACGTCCACCGCTGGCCGGTAGCTGGTGTCGGCCTTGGCCACAAAGGCCTTGATAGCGGCATCGCGGTATTGGCCTTCGAGCCAGTTGGTGGGTTGGTAGCCCAGCATGTTTCCCAGCATTTCTTTGTCGGCTTGCCACAGCGCCAGGGTCCGTTCGGCCTTGCTCGTTGCGTCGTTGCCTTGGTATACCTTTTCGATGTAGGTGTAGTTGATGTCGTGGTCGCGGGTCACGTCGTCAAGAAATCCTATGGGACGCACTTGCCAGTCTTCTGCGGTGGGCAACTCTCCCACATGCAAGGATCTGCCCCCCGCATAATTGGGGCCAGCGTACATGCCAAAACGGGGTACAACGCCGCCGGAGCCTGTGGCTGTGGGGCGAGTGGTCTCGCTCATGGAATTTCCTCCCTATCGATCTATGAATCGCACATAAGACTCATGGTTTCAAGCTTTCAACATTGGGCCATTGCACCGCCTTGACTTCTTCGGATTTGATGTGCACCAATGAAAACACTGGCGCTGTCACCACTTGTTTTCGCAAGTCTTTGGCATCCTCAGTGGTTAGCCAATACGCTCGCCTCGGCCCTTGGCGCCCACTCATCATGGATTGAAGCCCGGACAACCCCGCCGCCCAAACTCCCGCCCGATCGATATCGGCGTCAGACACCTGAGATGGCTCGGGTGAAAAGAACGCCGCACGGGTTGCATACGGTGGAGTCGGGTCAACCAAACGCAGGTTCCCCGGGCCGGCCAAAATGCCTTGCACCGGATGCTCGGCATATACCCGGCCGAGTCCTTGGGCGACACGGTGAAAAGTGCGATCCACGGCTTTTCCCGTCTTGACGTTGTATTCCACATCCGTCATGCCGGCGCGCACAGCTTGCTGGTCCCTGGCCCAGAAACCATCGTCCAATGCCGTGAACCGAATTGCGCGCCCATCCAGCGAATACCGCGGCCCAGACAACGCGTTGATGAAGTGCACCTTGGCCGTCTCGGTGTGCAGCCCTGGCACCAGGTTGGCTTCTTCGTCGGTGGCGGGTTTGTAGCCGAACACCGAGATGCTGCCGATGTTGCGCCCGCTGGCCAGGCGGCTTTGGTGGTGGCTGCGCCAGTACAAAATTTGTTGGCCGTCGGGGCTGAAGTTGGGGCGGCTGATGCCGGCGACGGGCAGCAGCTTGAGCGGGCCGTAAACCGTGTCAGACCCTGCTGCGGCTTGCACGGCCATGGTGGCCAGCTGGCCGTAGCCGCTGTTTTCTTTGCAGTCGGGCTGCTCGCAGGTGGCCACGCCGAACACCAGCGTTTTGCCATCGGCGGAATAACTGGGGTATTGGTAGCTCTTGCCCTCTTCCTGCCCCGGCAGCAAGCGCCAGCGCTGATCAGCCCATCGGTATTCGACCAAACGGCAGTAATAGATGGCGCCAAGGCGGTTGCTGCAGAGGTTCACAACCATCTGTTCGCCATTGGGGTGGAAGCGGGCCTGCACGGGTGTCCAACAAATCGAGGTGGGCTGGGCGACGGCGCAAACGTCAACACCTGCAGGCTTGGATTCGCTGGCCGGCGCCACCGGCCCACCGTAGTTGCCAAAGCGCGGCACGCCGGGCGCACAGGCTGTCAAAGCGAGCACGGCCGAGAAAAAGAGTATGGCGCGACGCCCCCTGGAGGTGAATGGCAATGTGAAAATTTGAATGTACATGGGGTTCCCTGGAAGACAGGTGCGGGCCAGCGCCCTCAGAGTGGAACAAGGACTTTGATTCCGCCATTAGAAAACAGAGAGCGGCAAAAGGGGTCAATTGAACAGGTATCCCGCTTGCCTCATCGGGATGCGAATCAGTGCAATCGCAACCAAGTGGACAGGGTAATAGACATAGAACATCCAGCGTATGCGGGAGGCCGGGATGTTTGCCCGAGCGAAGAGCGCAATGAGTGGGATGGCTGCGAGCGCCCAATGGTTGCCGTTGACCGCAGCCAGCAGCGCGCAGGAAAGCAGCGCCCCGATCAGTGCCCAGGCATTGGGGTTTTTGAAGTACCACCAGCAGCACAGTCCGAGTGCGACCGCAGGCCACCAGTATTCGACCAGCACGCCGCCGATCAGGAACGTCGCCAGAGCGGTCCATCGGTACGCACCTCCCTTTTCAATCAGATAAGCGGTTGCGGCAACCACCAGCAGCGTAAAGAGCACGTTCAACGGCCACCAGCCTTGGGAAAGCCCGCCCAATAGAACAAAGGGCGGACAAGCCAGAAGCCCAAACACACCCAAGCGCAGCATGGTGCGTTCATATACATGGTGCGTCAAAGCGCCGGGTCGCGCGAGGTTGTAGGCAAGCACGAACAGGAAGACAGGCAGGCACACCCGCCCAGCCTCATAGAGCATGGGCAATGTTTCGTTGAACAGGTATTTGTTGACGTGGTCGCCGGTCATCAGCACCAGACCGGCCCACTTCAGCAGCTCGATGCTTCCGTTCGGAACAAGAATGGCCCTCACGCCCAAGCCTCACCATGCGACACAAGGCATTGCAGCCGTCGCAGCTTCAACTGCAACTGCAACTGCTGCGGATAACACTTTGATTTTTTGGCCACGAGGTCTTCAGCGCATTCTGGCTTCGATTTCACGCTGGCGAAGCGTCCGCCGGCGACCTCATCAAAAGAACCCGAAGACGCTGCCCAGTCCAAACCACTTGCCTTCGGCTTTTTCACAATTCTTGCGGCTCTTGATCCACTCGAACAGGTTTTGAGGGGTGTAGTGATAGTGGTTGCTGATGGCGATGCTGCCTTCCTTGCTGCCCCCCTTGGCGCCAATGCAGGTCCCGAGAGAGGGGGGTGCTTTTGGGCAAAGGGGAACCACAACTGCGGTGTAACCAGGATCGACCAGTTTCATGGGTTCCAGGTTTTTGCTGCAGGCATCTTGCAGCGCAGCCGATGTGGCCTTGCCGATCGGGATCGTTTCACTGCAGGTGATCAGTGGCATAGACGGGCGCTTGATATCGAGTTTGCCTTTTTGCAGGCAGGCCACTGGCATACCGGGTGTTGAACCGGGCTCAGGCATATCGAAACCATCGGGCAATTTGGGGAGTTTCATGGAATCGGGCAGCAAATCGGCAGGATCGATCCCCTCGGGCAACTCTCCCAGATTGTTCATGTCGATGCTGGGTAGTTTTAGTTCCAGCGCCTGCGCCGATGGCGCCATCAAGAGTGTCGACAACGCACCCATGCCAGCAACCAACACACCTTTTGAAAAACGGTTCATGTATTCCTCCATTGACCCGGTTATTGATTTTTTTCACCGCCGCAACGCTGACGAAAAGCTATCGCCATATCGTCAGTGTGGTTCGGTGGGGTTTGAGATCCATCAAATGACGCCTAAGCGTGAAGGTCTATTGCTCCATCAAATGATCACATTGCTCGAGGCCGTCTGGGGCACCGGCTTTGCCCTTGTAGCTGAAGGGCATTTTTCCTTGAGCTTTCCAGGTGCCGATACTCTTGGCCTTCGGACAGACCTCTTCATATTTTTGGGTCCACTTTGAGTTGAAACAGTACTGGTTCACGATCTCCCATGTGCCCGAAATGGGTTCCACCCCCACCCAGCAATGCGGTGGGTAGCCAAAGGCGCAAAAGGAGAAGACATCTTGACCCGCTGGCAGGTCATTGTTGAAGTAGGCACCACCCGTATCGGTCCCTGAGGGGGCAAGGCCACCGCATTTGGACTCCCCTGCTCCCGCCCAAACGCAAGAAACTGACAGCATCAGCGCAACGCCCAAGACCCCATTCGAAATTTTCATTTTTCTCTTCCCTGTGTGTGACAGACTTTGATCATTGCAGGCCCAACGCACGCCATTTGATCCAAACACCCGTGTGAATGAGCCTCGGTGTTCACACCTCACCCGGCACCAGTTCCGTGGGTGCATGGCGCAAAAACTCATTGCTGCTGGCCAATGCCGCCTTGCGGGTTGTACGCATGCCTTTTCGACGAGCGTGAAACTCGGGTAGCCAGGTGTCAGGCAACTCAGGTGTGGGATGCTCCCTAAGGATCGCCGCCAGGATCTCCACGTTGTCGCTGGAACCTGAAAGCACGGCCAATTCGTCGTCCATGCCATTGAGGTTGAGCTGGCACAACACAGCGTTGTGGCCCTGCTTCACCAGAAAGCACCGGCTGCGCTCGTCAAGACCCACAACCAGCTCAAACTCGGCCTGGGTCAGTTTGAGACCTTCCAGGTAGTCTTTGGCGTCGGCGTTGGGGTTGGGCAGCAAAATCAGCGTGGCGGTCTGCTCGATGAGTGCGGCGGAGATGTCGCTGTTGAGAGCGTCTTGTGGGCTCTGGGTGGCAAAAATACCCAGGCCGTTTTGCTTCCGGATGGTCTTTTGCTTGTTTTTGGCGAAGTCTTTGAGACCTCCTTTGCCTTCAAGCACCTTCCAGAACTCGTCCATCACATAGATGAACGGACGGCCATCGATCAGGCTCTCCATGCGGTGGAGCAGGTACTGGATGATGGGTTCGCGTGTTTTGTTGTCTTCGATCACCTCGGTGTAATCGAAACCAATGATGTTGGCGCCTTCCAGATCGATGTTGTCTTTGGGGTTGTCAAACACCCAGGCCGCTGGGCCGCCCTTGCACCAGATCGAAATGGCTTCAAAGAGGCTGTCTTCGCCCATATTGGGCAGGCTCTTTTGCAGATTGCTCATGGTGCGCAGATGCATGGGTGTATCGAGAATGGCTCGAACCGCGCGAATCAAGTCTTCTTGCTCTGAAGGCGAGTACTTCTCTTTAGCGCACAAGGTTTGTATCAGCTCCACCAGAAACTGTTCGTTTTCTGGCGTGTTGTCACACTGCAAAGGGTTAAAACCTGTGGGGCGCCCTTTTTCGAGTGTGAAGTAGCGCCCGCCACAAGCCCTAATGAAAATCTCGGCACCCCGGTCTTTGTCAAAGAAGAAAATGGTGGGTTCGGGTTCGATCTTTTGAACCTGGGCCAGTAAAAAATTGATCAATGCCGTTTTACCGGTGCCAGATTTACCGATCACCATGGTATTGGCGATGGCCTTTTCACCCAATGAATACTCGTGAGGCCGGGTGGCATGGAAGTTGAAGTGGTAGGCCTGATTGTTCAGCGTTTGAAGAATACTGACCGAAGGGCCCCAGGGGTTGAAGTTGGGTTTCCCCGTGGCAAAATTGTGCAACGGGCTTAAGCCCAGAAAATTCAAAGAACTCAAATTGGCGATGCGGGGCCGAAAACGCCAGTTGCAAGGCAACTGGGCATAAAACGCCGCAGGAATCGCAACGTCTTCTTTGACAGTGACAAAACCCGCGCCAGACAACTGCGCCCGTGCCTGGGATACGTTGTTGTAGAGCTCTTCTTGGTCGGCCGCAAATATGGCCAAATTGAAATGGTATTGCCCAAGAACAAAGTTACCTGAAGCCAGCTGATCCATTGCAAAATCCAACTCCACGATCTGACTCACTGCCTTGTCTTCTGAAGACAGCATCGCGCCTTTGGTTCGTTCCAACGCTTTCATGGAATCGTAGCGACTCATGGGTGTGAACGAATGGGTGACGATGTATTCAAATTCCAGGTACTTTAAACCGTTCAAAATGCCCGGCCAAGAACTGTCTGCATATTCCTTTATATTGAGAATGGCACCATAAAAGTTGTCGCCATTCGAGCTGCGAATCGCGAAATCGCCACTGCCAGTCGAAAACATGTGTTTGCTGGTCGGCAGGTAGTCGTAAATGGGGGCCGTCAACACAGGGACAGGCTCATCCACATGGTTCACCAGATAGCCGAAAAACTCCAGGTTTTCGGAAAACACCTGTTTGTGAACACTTTCGTACAAACCCAATCGGTAGGGCGAATAGTCTTGCAGCAAGGCTTCTACGTTGCCCACCAACTCATAAATCTTTTCGAGATAGGCCTTTTCTTCCTTGCGCAACACTTCGACATCTCGCGATATGGCCGCGAATCTCTTGCCGCTGACCACAGGGCGATAGATCAAGGTCAGATACAACTCGTTTTGCATCAGGTTCTTGCCAGACAACCTTTCCATATAGGTGTCGTGGAGTTGTTGACTGAACTGATGGGGAAACCGGCCATCGGTTCTGATAGGCCTGCGCCGACGCACATCGTGCGACCAGAATGCAATGTTTTCGAAATCGGGGGCACGAAGACTTTGCAAGAGGCTGTTGAAGGTCTTATGCCGGTGTTCCAGCTCCCAGTCTTCCCGGCCAACAAACGGAAATCCGCTCAGCAGCCACGTGATCATGTAGTCGCCTTCACGCGACTTCACCACATGTGCATCAACATGGGAGCTGAACGGAAGAAAATTGCTGTAGTTGGCGTCTGGGATAATCATATTTATTTGGAGAAATCAAGCCCATCGTCACTGGTCAAGATTCATACCCCGTCATTTTTTGAATTTTTTTGGAATACTTTGACGGCCCAAACGCCCATGCCTCACCATTTTCTTGTCGATTTTTTGGAATAAATCTGAAAATCAGATTGAGGCCAATCAAGCGAAAAATCATTTCATCCCTCTTTGCCATTATTCGCATGACAAATATGGACAGTGGAATCAGCAGCAACAAGTACAGGGAAAAATACATGGCAAGCATGAGCGGCACACCTGCCCCAACCAAAAAAGGGATATATGGCACCCCCAAGATCGTTGGGGGTCGCGTGCACCCGCGAAAAAGAATATCTTTTTTCACTCTATTCTCAATGGAACACGTGACACTTTGAAACCACTTATGTGCCGCAACCTACGACGGCACCTGCTGGAGTCCAGTTGGCAGTAAACCAGCCAGCAATTGCGGATGCGCCACCAATCAGCAACCCACCGATCAAAACTGGAGCAACATCTGACAAACGCTTATGCGCAAATGCAATTTGATAGCCGGCAAACACAATGGCGATGGTCACGATAGATATCGAAACCAGCTTCAAAAGCCATTCGAAATTCTCAAAAAACCCTCTGACGTTTGTGCATGCGGCGTCAAAGCCCGGCGCACCTGCGATCGCACTCGAAGAGGCAGCCATCACTGAAAACAAGAGACACAGCGAAAGAACGGTCTTGCCTTCTGTGCCAATTTTCTGAAACCCACGATTCATCCCAACCTCCATATTAAAAAACGAATGAGCCGTCAGACGACGGTCTATTGCCCTGCGAAGCAGGTTTGCTGGTGTCAGCGCCGCTGACAGCCGTGTTTCCAGGTTGCCCTGAAGACTCTGTTGAGTGCAGCAAGCTGCCGCCCTTGCGGGCAGCCATGGCTTTGTTGTCTGCACTGGATTCTTGTTGTGCTTTGCGCACGCCTGTCGCTGCCGCCGGCATGGATACCGCATCTGGATTGGGCAGTGGCAACTGATTGGCGGGCAGACCGGTTGAGTTGCTGGCCGGAACGATCCGCGTTTTGTAGGGGTCGCCATTCACGCCCACCACCTGGGTGGGAATCTGGCTGAGGACACCTGCAGATGTTTGCAGCGCCGCAGACGGCAGAGCTCCTGGGCCAGGAACCGGGATGGCCGGGCGGTTTTCTGCGGTTTCCGCCGCCGACTGCAAGCCGGCCGGCTTGGCCGCTGCATTGGCATAAGCATTTGCCGTGACGGACAGCGGTGTGGACGGCAAATACTTGCGAATCGCGTAGGGCTCGGGGTAGTTGTCAACGGGAACAGGCGCTGCCTTGGGCAACCCAACAGCAGGCGATGCTGGGGCAACCAGCGGCAGGCTGTCTTCCTTGGCAGGTTTGCGCGGCTTGTTGCTGTTGTAAGGAATGATCCGAACACTGGCCTTTGGCTCGGTCACGCTGTACTGCGCTTTTCGAATGGAGGCAAAGATCTTTTGAACGTAACCGTGTTCAAAGCCGGTGGAGAAATTGCCTGAGTAGTAGCAGCTGAAGGCTTTGCCCCAGTCTTGCGCCCTGTCGTAGCACTCGCGCAAGATCCGTGAGCCGGCTTTCAAATTGGCGCAAACGTCAAAGGCGTCGGCATAGGTCGAGAGTCCGTATTTCGCCAGGTTGTAGCGGTTGACCTGGGCGATGCCCACCGAGAAGTTGTAGCCCTCTTCCTTCAGTTGCCGGATGGCTGCCAGCGCTTCGTCGAGACTGGTGGGCTGGCGCGCCAGATACCCGCCCACCACACCGATGGCAAAGGGGTTGCGTGAAGACTCTACGTGGACCACGTGTTGCATGACTTCTCCGGGCACCGCTAGGTCGGGGCAATCGAGCATGGGAGCGCCTCAGCGAACAGCCAGCCACGCACCTGGAGCCCGAGCAAGTGCGGCAAAACTGACCCGAATATCTGAGGGGACGAAGACCATAAAGCGGCAGCACGTGGACAAAAGTTGTACTCGCCAAATTGTAGCTTACAACCTAATCTTGTCTCGTAAAGTAGTGCAATAGACCACCTGATATTTGCATATCCTGTGGTGTGCCGAATACAAATTGCTATTGATGGATTCGGATCTCCATCCCCCAGATCAATGGGTTTGCATGGCCCTGAACACCGCAAGCGCTTCAACGGTGGGGCTCACATCGTGCACGCGCAGCAAACGGGCGCCACCGACAGCGGCCAGCAAAGCGGCCGCAACACTGGCCGTCACACGCCGGGCTGGTTCCGCAACCCCGGTCACTGCGCCCAAAGACGATTTCCTGGACCACCCAACGAGCAGGGGGTAGCCTGGTTTCAACAGCTCTGATTGTTGTGACAACAACGAAAAGTTTTGTGCGACCGATTTGCCGAACCCCACACCGGGATCGAGCACGATGCGCGCTCGGTGCACGCCTAGCGCCTCCATCCGCTGCGCCCGACTCTGCAAGAAGGCGGCCACTTCGCCAACGATGACCCCTTCCATCGGCGATACCTGCATGGATTGTGGGTCGCGATGCATGTGCATCAAACACGTTCCACATGACGGATGACCCGCCACCACCGCCTCGGCCCCCCTCTGGCGGAGTGCCCAGACGTCATTGATGATGTCCACACCGAGATCCAGCGTGGCCTCCATCACTTCGGGCTTGTAGGTGTCTATCGATATGGGAATACCCAGTTTGACAAGCTCCCTGACCAGTGGAAGCACCCTCGCCAATTCTGCCTCCAGGGGCACCGGTGGCGAACCGGGGCGCGTGGATTCGCCGCCAATGTCCAGGATGTCAGCGCCCTCTTCGATCAAAGTTTCTGCATGGCGAAGTGCCTGCTTCAACGAAGCGTGAGCGCCTCCATCCGAAAAGGAGTCCGGCGTCACATTGACGATGCCCATGACTCGGGGCTGGGAGAGGTCTATTTGAAACCGGGTGGTTTGCCAGATCATGGGTTGAACGTCCGAATACAGGTGATTTCCTGGACCGCAGACAACAAAAAACGGGGCGCAGGGCCCCGTTTTTAGAATTGCTGCATTTGCAGTTTGACCGCAGATCAGGCCGCTGACGGCGCTGGATCGGTGGTTACCTCGGGGGTGCCGCCACTGCCGTCACCACCGCCCACGCTGGGGTTGCGTGGAGTCCAGTCTTTCGGTGGGCGGGGGGGCTTGCCGTCCATGATGTCGTCGATCTGGTCGGCATCGATGGTTTCCCATTCGAGCAGCGCCTTGGCCATGGCGTGCATCTTGTCGCGGTTCTCTTCGATGAGGTCGCGCGCCAGCTTGTATTGAATGTCGATGATGCTGCGCACCTCGGCATCCACCTTCTGCATGGTCTGCTCGCTCATATTGGTGGTTTTGGTCACCGAACGGCCCAGGAACACTTCCCCTTCGTTTTCGGCATAGACCATAGGGCCCAGCGCATCGGTCATGCCGTAGCGCATCACCATGTCTCGAGCAATCGATGTGGCCCGCTCGAAGTCGTTCGACGCACCAGTGGTCATCTGATTCATGAACACCTCTTCGGCGATACGGCCACCAAACAGCATGCTGATCTGGTTCAGCATGTACTCTTTGTCGTAGCTGTAGCGGTCTTGAGCCGGCAGGCTCATGGTCACGCCCAACGCTCGTCCACGCGGAATGATGGTGACCTTGTGTACCGGGTCGCACTTGGGCAACAGCTTGCCGATCAGGGCGTGGCCAGACTCGTGGTAGGCCGTGTTGCGGCGCTCTTCCTCGGGCATGACCATGCTCTTGCGTTCGGGGCCCATGAAGATTTTGTCTTTGGCTTTCTCAAAATCCTGCATTTCAACCGTACGGGCGTTGCGGCGCGCGGCCATCAAGGCGGCTTCGTTGCACAGGTTGGCCAGATCGGCACCGCTCATGCCGGGCGTGCCGCGAGCGATCACGCTGGGGTTCACATCGGCACCCAGTGGGACCTTGCGCATGTGCACATTCAGAATCTGTTCACGGCCACGGATGTCGGGCAAAGTCACGTACACCTGACGGTCGAAACGACCGGGACGCAGCAAAGCGGCATCAAGAATGTCTGGCCGGTTGGTGGCCGCGACCACGATCACGCCGAGGTTGGTCTCAAAACCATCCATCTCGACCAGCATCTGGTTCAAGGTTTGTTCGCGTTCGTCGTTGCCGCCACCCACGCCTGCGCCACGCTGGCGACCCACGGCATCAATTTCGTCAATGAAGATGATGCAAGGGGCATTTTTCTTGGCGTTTTCAAACATGTCGCGAACCCGGGCTGCGCCCACGCCCACAAACATTTCCACGAAATCAGAACCAGAAATACTGAAGAAAGGCACCTTGGCTTCGCCGGCAATACCTTTGGCCAGCAGGGTTTTACCCGTGCCAGGAGGGCCGACCAGCAACAAACCGCGAGGAATGCGGCCGCCGAGCCGTTGGAACTTGGCAGGATCTTTCAGGAAGTCGACGACTTCCTTCACCTCTTCTTTGGCCTCATCGCATCCCGCCACGTCGGCAAAGGTCACGGCGTTGTTGTTTTCGTCGAGCATGCGGGCCTTGCTTTTGCCGAAGCTGAACGCCCCGCCCTTGCCGCCGCCCTGCATCTGGCGCATGAAATACACCCAGACACCAATCAGCAGAAGCATCGGCCCCCAACTGATCAGAATGCTCATCAACAAGCCCTGCTCTTCGCGCTGACGCACGTCGAATTTCACGTTGTTGTTGATCAGATCGCCGATCAAACCGCGATCAAGGTAGGTGGCGGTGGTGCGAATGCGGTTTTCATCTTGCGTGATGGCCACGATCTCAGTACCACTGGGGGCTTCCTGGATGGTGGCGGCCTTGATCTGGCCTGACTTCACTTGTTGAAGGAAGTCGGAATACCCTACGGTGCCCGCGCTGCCGGCTACCCGTCCGTCGAATTTCTGAAAAACAACGAACAACACCATGGCGATGACCATCCACACGGCGATTTTCGAGAACCACTGGTTGTTCAAATCCGGCTCCTGGCTATAACTTTGTCGAGAATTGACATATGAGGTTCATTTTAGGCCTTTCAAGATGACCTGCACTTGATGAATGACATGGCAACCGCTATCAGTTCGATAGGTTGATGCACTACGCCTTGATCGCTTTGAGACCCTTGCCAACCAAAAAGGTTTCAGATGACCTGTCGCGCGATGCTTTGGGCTTGACCGCTTTGACCACCTTGAAGGTCTGCCGAAACAGGGCCACCATGGGATCGTAGGCGCCGCCATGAAAGAGTTTGACCACCAGACTGCCATCGGGTTTCAGGTGGTTGATGCTGAAATCCACCGCCAGTTCAATCAAATCGGTGATGCGGGCGGCATCGGATGAACCGATGCCAGACAGGTTGGGTGCCATATCGGACACCACCACATCCACAGCTTTGACGCCCCGGTCGGTCAGCGCGGCCTCCAGCTCGTGCAACACCGCTTCTTCACGGAAGTCGCCCAAGATGAAGTGCACCCCTTCTACGGGCTCCATGGGCAACATATCCAGCGCGATGATGTGGCCATTCAAGGCCCCCACCGCCGCACCGCTGGGACTCAATCGACGGCGCAGGTACTGGCTCCAGGCTCCTGGCGTCGAACCCAGGTCAACCACGCAGTCGCCCGGATGGACCAGGCCATGGGTTTCGTCGATTTCCAGGAGCTTGTAGGCGGCGCGCGCGCGGTAGCCGTCTCGCTTGGCGAGACGCACATAGGGGTCGTTCACATGGTCATTCAGCCACGCTTTGTTGACCTTCTTGCTTTGCGTCTTGACTTTCATGCCCATCAGAGGCCCATTCACTGCGGTGTAAACGATAATTGTCCCATGCCTCAGATCACACTCACTACCGCCCAGCGCAAAGTTCACCGCGCTGATGCCCACCACCTCGACCCAGTCGTACTCGTTGGAGGCGACGGACTGAGTCCGTCTGTCAAAAAAGAGATCAACGCCGCGCTCAATGCACACGGCTTGATCAAAGTGCGTGTCTTCAGCGATGACCGCGCCGCTCGAGAAGCCATGTTTCTGGCCCTGACCGATGAACTGAACGCCGCGCCGATTCAGCACATTGGCAAATTGCTGGTGCTGTGGCGCCCGATGCCGGAAAAAGCCAAGGCGGTTGACGAAGACCGCATGCCTGGCCCACGCGAGGTGAAGGTGCTGAAGTTCAGCAAACGCGGTGGCCAACGGCCTGAAGTCAAGACGGTGCGGGTGCTGGGCAACCAGCGCCTCACCACTGGCGGTCAGGTTAAACGGGCCAAGGTACTTAAAAAGAGCATCAAGAAATCGGCGCCCTGAGCCGATGCTCCTGACATAACGGCGTTGGGGGGCCTCATGGGCCCACCGGGCTTGAAACTTTGCGCCAGGCGCACCATCTGACCCCTCATGAACGCACCAACCAACACCAATCCCCTGCTTGATTTCGCTGGGCTGCCCCATTTCGACACCATTGCGCCGACCCATGTGGCGCCGGCGATCGATGCGTTGCTGAAGGCCGCAAATGAAGCGCTTGAGACGGTGACGCAAGACGATTTCCCGGCCGACTGGACATCCATGGCCACAGTGCTCGATGTCGTGACCGAGCGCCTCTCGCATGCCTGGGGCGCGGTGAGCCACCTCAATGGTGTGGCCGATACGCCGGAGTTGCGCGCGGCCTACAACGAAGCACTACCCCGTGTGACCGAGTTCTACACGCGCCTGGGGGCCGACGAACGGTTGTTTGCCAAATACAAGGCCATGGATGTGGCCAAGCTCACCGATGAGCAACGCCAGGCCCATAAAAACGCCATGCGCGGTTTTGTTCTGGGTGGTGCCGATTTGAAGGGTGAAGCGCGCAAGCGTTTTGCCTGGTTGCAGGAACGCCAGGCCGAGCTCACGCAAAAGTTCAGCGAAAACGCACTCGATGCTACCGACGGGTTTGCCATCTACGTCAGCGCCGAGGAACTCGCCGGCGTGCCTGGCGACGTACTGAAAGCCACCGCGGCAGCGGCAAAGGTCGATGGCAAAAGCGGCCACAAACTCACATTGAAGTTGCCCGTCTACTTGCCCGTGATGCAGTTTGCCCACAACGCCGGCGTGCGCGAACAACTCTACAAAGCGTATGCCACGCGCGCGAGCGACCAGGCCCCCAAAGAGTCCCAGATCTGGGACAACACAGCCATCATGGTCGAGCTCCTTGCACTGCGCCAGGAAGAATCCGAGTTGCTTGGCTACCGCCACTTTGCCGACGTTTCACTCGTGCCCAAGATGGCCGAATCACCCGAACAGGTGGTGGCCTTTTTGCGTGAACTGGCGGTCAAAGCCAAGCCGTTCGGCGAAAAAGATCTCGCCGATCTGAAGTCGATCGCAGCCAGCGATCTGGGTCTGAACGATCCCCAGCCCTGGGACTGGACGTATATCAGCGAAAAGCTCAAAGAGGCGCGATATGCCTTCAGCGAGCAGGAAGTCAAACCCTATTTCCCGCTCGACAAAGTGCTCGCCGGCCTGTTCCAGATCGTTGAGACCTTGTTTGACGTGGCCATTCGCCCCGACCAAGCGGCTGTCTGGAACCCCAGCGTCCGCTTTTTCCGCATCGAGCGCAACTCGCCAAAAGGTATGCAGCTGGTGGGCCAGTTTTACCTTGACCCATCGGCTCGCAACGGCAAGCGCGGTGGTGCCTGGATGGACGACGTGCGCGCCCGCTGGATGCGCCCCGACACGGGTCTGTTGCAGACCCCGGTGGCCCATCTGGTGTGCAACTTCTCTGAAGGCGTTGACGGCAAACCCGCTTTGCTCACACACGACGATGTGATCACCCTGTTCCATGAATTTGGCCATGGTCTGCATCACATGCTCACCCAGGTGAACGAACACGATGTGTCTGGCATCAGCGGAGTGGAATGGGACGCGGTCGAGTTGCCGAGCCAGTTCATGGAAAACTTCTGCTGGGAATGGGATGTGCTCAAACACATGACCGCCCACGTGGACACCGGCGCCCCCCTGCCACGCGAACTGTTCGACAAGATGCTCGCGGCCAAGAATTTCCAGAGCGGCTGGCAAACCCTGCGGCAAGTGGAGATGTCGCTGGTGGACATGCTCCTGCACAGCCAGGCGACCCCACCAGCCTCGGGCGAAGCCATGCTGGCCTTGCACCAACAGGTGCGCGATGAAGTGGCCTTGCTGGTGCCACCCGCTTACAGCCGCACGATCAACACCTTCAGTCACATTTTTGCTGGTGGTTATTCTGCTGGGTATTACAGCTACAAGTGGGCCGAGGTGCTTTCGGCCGATGCCTATGCCGCGTTCGAAGAAGCGGGCAAAATCTCTGGCCAGGGCGCGCTGGACGTGGCCACCGGCCGCCGCTACCGCGAAACCATCCTGGAAGCTGGCGGCAGCCGGCCGGCGATGGAGTCGTTCAAGGCGTTTCGTGGGCGCGAACCCACCATTGATGCTCTGCTGCGCCACCAAGGCATGGCTTGAACTTCACCACCGCGCAAAACCAGCCGATCAAGCGAATCCGATGATCTACCTTGTGAGAAAGAAGCCGATATGAATCCCATTCAGCCCCGTTTCCGCCTGAGTTTCACCAGCCGCCAATGGCTCGCCTGCGGCGTTGTGCTTTGTGCGGCAGTGAGCGCGACGGCCCATGCGCAAGGCGTGTATCGCATCGTCGGGCCTGACGGCAAGGTCACTTTCTCTGACCAGCCACCTCCAGCGGCCGCCAAAAACAACCTGCCTTCACCAGCCGCAACAGCCACTGGTGGCGGCGCGGCGGCTGCTGGCGGTCGTTTGCCCATTGAACTGCGCAAAGCGGCGAGCCAGTTTCCGGTGGTGCTGTACACGGGCAAAGACTGCTCGCCGTGCAACAGCGGACGCAACATGCTGATCAACCGCGGCATCCCATTTACCGAGAAAACCATTGACAACAACGAGTCTGTGGCGGCGCTCAAGCAGCTCAGCGGACAGAATTCGATTCCTTTGCTGACAATTGGCTCGCAGCAACTGAAGGGCTTTTCCGATACCAACTGGTCGCAATACCTCACTGCGGCCGGCTACCCTGAAAAATCGGCTCTCCCCAGCAACTACCCGCGCGCGAGCGCAACGCCATTGGCCGAGGCCAGCCTGGCCAAACAGGTTGACACCCCGAAGCCTGCTGAACCCGCAGAGGCGGCAGCGCCTGAGCGTGAGGTGCCCGTTGCGTCACCCAATTCGGGCATTCGTTTCTAGCAATGGCACAAGCGGCGAACCGATGAAGGTTCGCCGCTACCGGCGCTAAAACGTCAGCGTTTTCACGCCTGACGGCGTGCCCAACAAGCACACGTGAGCACGCTGGTGGGCAAACACGCCCACCGTCACCACGCCCGGCCACTGGTTCACTTCGCTCTCAAACGCCAGCGGATCGGCGATCTGCAGGCCGGTCACATCCAGGATCTGCTGCCCGTTGTCGGTCACCAGCGGGGCACCGTCTTTCAGGCGGAGTTTGGCTTGCGCGCCCATGGCGACGAACTGGCGCGCGATGCGGGCCGCCGCCATCGGGATCACTTCGACTGGCAAGGGAAACGCGCCCAGCGCCTTCACCATCTTGGATTCGTCGGCGATGCACACGAAGCGCTTCGATTGCGCCGCCACGATTTTTTCGCGGGTCAGCGCGGCGCCGCCGCCCTTGACCATGTTGCCCTGCGCGTCAATTTCGTCGGCGCCATCGATGTAAACCGACAGCTCGGCCACGTCCGCCGCTTCCAGCACCGGGATGCCCAGCGCCTTCAAACGCGCCGTCGATGCCTCCGAGCTCGACACCGCGCCAGGGATCTGGTCTTTCATGGTCGCCAGGGCGTCGATGAACTTGTTCACGGTGGAGCCGGTGCCCACGCCCACGATCTCGCCGGGGGTCACATACGCCAGGGCAGCTTGCCCCACCAGGGTTTTCAATTCGTCTTGGGTCATTTGCGACAATCAGAGGTCAAAACCCAATTATCGCCATGTCCCTGCTCCCCTACTCCCTCGCCCGCCCCTTTCTCTTCAGCATGGACCCCGAAGCGGCACACGAGGTCACGCTCGGCGGCCTGGCCGCCATCCAGCGCTCGCCGCTGACCTGCCTCTACGGCGAAAACCGCGTCGACGACCCGGCAACGGTCGCGGGCCTCAACTTCCCCAACCGGGTTGGCCTGGCCGCCGGACTCGACAAAAACGCCCGCTGCATCGATGGCCTCGCCGCCATGGGCTTTGGCTTCGTGGAAGTCGGCACCGTGACGCCGCTGGCCCAGCCCGGCAACCCCAAGCCGCGCATGTTCCGCCTGCCCACGGCCAATGCGCTCATCAACCGCCTGGGCTTCAACAACGAAGGCTTGCAGGCCTTTCTGACCAACGTGCAACAGGCGCGCTTTCGCAAGCAAGGCGGCGGCGCAACGCCCCTGTTGCTCGGCCTGAACATCGGCAAAAACGCCGCCACCCCCATTGAGCGGGCCACCGAAGACTATTTGACCTGCCTCGATGGCGTCTACCCCCACGCCGACTACGTCACCGTCAACATCTCCAGCCCGAACACACAAAATCTGCGCAGCCTGCAAAGCGATGAAGCGCTGGACGCGCTGCTCGGCGCCGTGACCGAGCGCCGCGAGCAGCTTGCGCAACGCCACGGCAAACGCATCCCCATCTTCGTGAAAATCGCCCCCGATCTCGACGGCGCTCAGATCGATGTGGTCGCCGCCACCTTGCAGCGCTACGGCTGCGACAGCGATGGCCAGCCCAACAACGCCTGGGGCGTGATCGCCACCAACACCACGCTGAGCCGCGAAGCCGTGCAAGGCATGCCCCACGCCACCGAAGCCGGCGGTCTCTCGGGTGCGCCGGTATTGGAGATGAGCAACAAGGTGATCGCGCAGCTGCGCGGCAAGCTGGGCGCCGGCTTCCCCATCGTGGGCGTGGGCGGCGTGATGAGCGCAGCCGACGCAGTGAGCAAGATGCAGGCGGGCGCGGACCTGGTGCAGATCTACACCGGCCTGATCTACAAAGGCCCTGCCCTGGTCCGCGAATCGGCCCATGCGGTCAAAGCGTTCAAGCGCTGATCAGGTTCGCCACGTAGTCGCCCAAGGCCAGCGAGCTGGTCAGCCCGGGCGACTCGATCCCAAACATGTTGACCAAACCCACCACGCCATGCGCGGCCGGGCCGTCAATGCGGAAATCGGCCGCAGGCTCGTTGGGCCCGCTGATCTTGGGGCGAATGCCCGCGTAGCCCGGCTGAAGCGAACCGGCGGGCAATCCTGGCCAATAGCAACGCACGGCGGCTTCAAACTCGGCCGCCCGCGAAGCATCGGCCTGAAAATCATCAGCGCCGTCCACCCACTGCACATCCGGGCCGAACTTGACCTGCCCGCCCAGATCCACTGTGAGGTGAATGCCCAGACCCGCCAGATGCGCCTGCGGATCGGGCGCCGGGTAAATCAAGCGCTCAAACGGCGAGCGGCCCGACATAGTGAAGTAGTTGCCCTTGGCGAAATAGGCTTTGGGAATGTGCTCTTGAGCCAGCCCTTCTATGCGCTGCGCGATCGCCACCGCATGCAACCCCGCCGCGTTCACCACCGTCCTTGCCTGCAACCGCGTGCCATCCGCCGTTTCCACCAACACGCCATCGGCATTCGCTTGCAGTCGCACCACCTCCGTATGGCAAGCCACCATGCCACCCGCGTTCTCCAATTCGCCCTGCAAAGCCAGCATCAAGCCGTGGCTGTCCACAATGCCAGTGGACGGTGACAACAAGGCCGCCACGCATTCCAGCGCCGGCTCCAATGCCAACGCTTCTTCCCGGCTCAGCAACCGCATATCGTCCACGCCATTGCGGGTCGCCTTGTCCAGAATCGCCGGCAAACCCGCCGCCTGCGCGGCATTGGTCGCCACGATCAGCTTGCCGCAGGCCTTGTGGGCAATGCCCCGCTCGGCGCAGTAGCCGTAAAGCGCCTTGCGCCCTTCCACGCAAAGCCGCGCTTTCAGCGAACCTTCGGGGTAATAGATGCCCGCATGAATGACCTCGCTGTTGCGCGAACTCGTGCCCATGCCGATGCCGGCTTCGCGCTCCAGCACCATCACCTCCCGGCCGGCCAGCGCCAAAGCCCTTGCCACGGCAAGACCCACGACACCTGCGCCGATGACGATGCAATCCACTTGTTCGATGTCGTTCATTTGGGCTGGGTTCTGTTTCTGGTTGGTGGTTGCTCCAGCGTGTTCGGGCTCGCGGGCGCGACTTTAATTGGCAACCGTTTGCCAAAGCCCCTTAAGAGCGCTTGAAGCGTTGGTACTTACATCAATGGGTTGATCGAAAAGCCGAGCGTGAAGTATGTGGCCAAAACGAATTTATCTCCGAGTGCGAACTCCAGCCTGGCCTGCGCTCATCTAGTCACCGCTTGGTCTTCTTCAGAAATCAAACAGGCGGAGAGAAAATACAAGATCGTGGCGCATCAACCGCACCACAAGCCACACCGAGCTATTGTTCGCCTTCATCATCACGATCGCTACTTAATCCTCCAAAGGTAGCTGCTCGTTGTGCACCCCCATTGCCGCACCCAATAGGCCAAGCATTACTCAAGACCATTCATCTCATGAAACCAATCGAAAGATTCCAAGAAGAAGATTATCCTTTTCGCAAATCAATGAATTCATCAACCACTCGTAAAACGGATGAAACAACCACTCCCAAATCACCTCCACCGATGGAATATTTCTGAACAGGGAGCACCCATGGATAAACTTTATAGTCCTCAAACATGCCGTACGAATCACCCCCAGCCTCGATTAAAGGCTGAACGGGAACTGAGTTTAGATGGGGGATAATTGCTTGCAATTCATGAGGCACAGATTTTGGATCAGTTAAATCAGCAATGACAAATTTCGAAATGCTTGCAAGTGTTCTAACCGTCTCAGTAAGACTTCTACTTTCCGGCTTATCAAAATCAAACATGAGAGGAACATATCCACAATTTCGCACATGAACCCTCAACTCATTTAGGATCTTTTTCCGCTCCTCACTAAATCTTCCCAAGATCAATACAGTCTTGGATGCGAGGGTATCTATTGCCGACCTAATGCCCTCATTATTCATTAGCAAATAGACGAATTGCGCCAAAGCAATATTATCCAGTAAGATTAAACCGCCGGGTGCGGAAATAATCATATCCTTCTGAACAACTTCATTAAACTCACCTCCTCAAACGGAGACGCCATAAATTTTCGAACCAGAGAGGTTTGCACCAGAGAGATTTGCCTCTGCAAAAGAAGCCATTTCAAGATTGCAATTTTCAAGTATCGCATTACGTAAATCAGCACGATCAAAACGACAATTCATCAAAATGGCGTCGGAGAAATTAGCCCCAGAAAGATTGCAATCGGAAAAATTAGTGTTCGAAACATCGCATCCCTTGAGCGAAGCCCCAGATAGTTTAATTCCTCGAAGATTAATATCACCGAATATTGCCCGGTCAAGGATGACCCCATCAAAATCAAAACCATCAAAATTATGATTGAGTGCACTACCGAATGTCAAATTAATTCGGCCAGAAGAAATTCGCCTGAAATCCAAACCAGCTAAATCGGGAGTAACCCCTTGATGATTAACCCGCCACTTGGACCAAGCTTCGGGGCCAGCAGAAAGTTACTTCACATGCTCAGTATTTGACATACGAAAAATGATATTTAAAGAAAATTTTTACTCACCACATCAATTTGATTGTGGCACTCAATTATTACGTGCATCCAGCAAGACCTTCGGCTCTCGACAGGAAATCTTCTCCTGCATCCATCTCATCACACCGATGCTTCCCCTCTTCACCAATCCACAAACTGATCGCGTTGATGCCCTGGATCACGTAGGTCTGGCGGCGGGTGCTGGCCATTGCCCCTGCTTCACTCCGAGAGCGAATCGAACAGAAGCCACGCTTTCCGTTTGATTCGCCAAGATCAAATATCTTGCTCCAGCGCAGGTCAGAAGCAGCGCCGGAGTTCAACCGCTATCCCTCAGCCAACACCGACCGCATGTGCCCCAGCAGCCGATACAGCTCCTCCTGCTCCGGTTGTCCCAGGCCGGCAAACATCGTGTTGAGCCACTCTTCGTGCTCTGCCGCCATCTTTTCAAACTGCTGAACGCCCGCAGGCGTCAAGCGAACCACCAGGGCGCGCCGGTCATCTGGGTCTTCTTCGCGAGTCACAAAGCCCTCTGACACCAGTTGATCGGTTAAGCCGGTCACGCTGCCGCCGGTGACCATCAGGTAGCGCGACAACACCTTCATGCGCAGGCCTTCGGGGTAGCGGTTGAGCTGGGCCATGTAGTCAAAGCGGGCCAGCGTGGTGCCAAAGCGGGTGCGCAGTCGCTGGCTGATCTGCTGTTCGATCTGGGTGCTGCAGGCCAGCAGGCGCAGCCAGAGGCGGATGGCCTGGTGGTCGGTGCCGGAGACGCCCGCCTCTTTCCCGATGTGGGCATCGCTGAGCGCGGGCGCGTGGCTTCGGTCGGTGGGCTGTTTCATGGGCATGGGGCAATGTAAACGTTGCGGGTAGCGAACTTGGCGGCAGAACACCCAGCGCGGGTTTTCCCTGTTTTTGCGTATTTAGTTTAACCCTAAACTATTTATAACTAAACGACTTACCAAGGCAGCGCGCAACATGAAAATCGTTTGTATCGGTGGTGGCCCATCGGGCTTGTATTTCGCTTTGCTCATGAAGCAGCTCAGCGCCGACCACGACATCACTGTCGTCGAGCGCAACAAACCCTACGACACGTTTGGCTGGGGCGTGGTGTTCTCCGACGCCACCATGAACAACATGCGCGAGTGGGACCCGGAAACCGCCGAAGAAATCCAGCAGGCCTTCAACCACTGGGACGACATCGAACTGCTGTTCAAGGGCCGAACCATTCGCTCGGGCGGACATGGCTTCGTGGGCATTGGCCGCAAGAAGCTGCTCAACATCCTGCAAGCGCGCTGCGAGCGGCTGGGCGTGAAGCTGGTGTTTGAAACCGATGCCCAAAGCGACGCCGACTACCCCGACGCAGACCTGATCATTGCCAGCGATGGCGTGAACTCGCGCATTCGCAGCCAGCATGCCGAGGTGTTCAAGCCCGACATCGTCACCCGCCCCAACCGCTTTATCTGGCTGGGCACCAAGAAGTTGTACGACGCCTTCACCTTCGATTTCGTGCGCACGGAACACGGCTGGTTTCAGGCCCACATCTACAAATTCGACGACACCACCACCACCTTCATCGTGGAGTGCACCGAAGCCACCTACCGGGCTTCAGGTCTGGATCAGCTGGACCAGGATGCTTCGCTGGCCTTTTGCGAACAGGTGTTTGCCGACAACCTGCAAGGCGAAAAGCTGCTCTCCAACTCGCGCCACTTGCGGGGCTCGGCCTGGATCAACTTCCAGCGCGTGGTGTGCGAACAGTGGTGGCTCAAAAACGAACACGGCAACCATGTGGTGTTGATGGGCGACGCCGTGCACACGGCCCATTTCGCCATCGGCTCGGGCACCAAGCTCGCCATTGAAGACGCCATCGAGCTCACCCGCCAGTTCAAGCTGCTGGGCGACAGCCCGGCCCACATCGGCGAAGTGCTCGATACCTACCAGGAACTGCGCCGCGTGGAAACGCTGCGCCTGCAAAACGCCGCCTGGAACGCCATGGAGTGGTTCGAGGTGTGTGGCCAGCGCTATTGCGACCAGCTGCTGCCCGAGCAGTTCATGTATTCCATGCTCACCCGCAGCCAGCGCATCAGCCACGAAAACCTGCGCCTGCGCGATGCCGACTGGCTGGGCGGTTACGAGCGCTGGTTCGCCGAGCAGGCCGGGCTGACCATTCCCACCGATCAGGCCGCGCCGCCGCCGATGTTCACGCCTTACACCCAACGCAGCGTGACGCTGAAGAACCGCATCGTGGTTTCGCCCATGGCGCAGTATTCGGCCGTGGATGGCCTGGTGGGCGACTACCACCTGGTGCACCTGGGCGCGCGCGCCATGGGCGGCGCCGGTCTGGTGTTCGCTGAAATGAGCTGCGTGAGCGCGCAAGGCCGCATCACCCCCGGCTGCCCCGGCCTCTACGCCCCCGAACACACTGCAGCCTTCAAGCGCATCGCCGACTGGATTCATGCGAACACCGACGCCAAATTCGCCATCCAGATCGGCCACGCCGGTGCCAAAGCCTCAACCCGCGTGGCCTGGGAAGGCACCGACCAGCCCCTGCCCGAAGGCAACTGGCCCATCATTTCGGCCTCACCGCAGCAATACCTCGAAGGCGTGAGCCAGACGGCCAGCGCCATGACCCGCGCCGACATGGACCGCGTCACCGCCGAATTCGTGGCGTCCACGCAGGCCGCGGCCGAGGCCGGCGCCGACTGGCTGGAACTGCACTGCGCCCACGGCTACCTGCTCTCCAGCTTCATCTCCCCGCTCACCAACCAGCGCACCGACGGCTACGGCGGCAGCCTGGACAACCGCCTGCGCTACCCGCTGGAAGTGTTTGCCGCCGTGCGCGCGGTCTGGCCGGATCACCTGCCGATGTCGGTGCGCATCTCGGCCCACGACTGGGTCGAAGGCGGCATCACGCCTGAAGACGCGGTCGAGATCGCCAAGGCCTTCAAAGCCGCTGGCGCGGACATGATCGATTGTTCTTCCGGCCAGGTGAGCAAGCAGGAAAAACCGGTCTACGGTCGCATGTTCCAGACGCCGTTCGCCGACCGCATCCGCCAGGAAGCCGGCATCCCGACCATCGCGGTGGGCGCCATCAGCGAGGCGGATCATGCCAACTCCATTCTGGCCGCGGGCCGCGCCGACCTCTGCGCCGTCGCCCGCCCTCACCTCGCCAACCCGGCCTGGACACTGACCGAAGCCGCCAAGATCGGCTACACGGCGATCGAATGGCCCAAGCCGTACTACGCCGGCAAGGCGCAGATGGAGGCGATCTTCGCCCGTGAAAAAGCGATGAACAGCTGAAGGGCCGAGCGCGACATGCCCAACGAAACCACCCCTCCTCGCCATGCCCTGGTCACCGGCGGCGGCCAAGGCATTGGCGCGGCCATCGCGCAAGCGCTGGTGCAACAAGGCAACGTGGTCACGTTGCTGGGCCGCCGGCTGGAGGTGGTGCAAGCGCTGGCGCTGCAACACCCCGAACACATGCACGCGGTGGCCGCAGACGTGGGCGACGCCGAGCAGGTGGCCCAGGCGTTTGAAGCCGGGCGCCAGCGCTTCGGCCCGGTGCACATGCTGGTCAACAACGCCGGCCAGGCCGCCAGCGCGCCCTTCATGAAAACCGATCTGGCCCTGTGGAACCAGATGCTGGCGGTGAACCTGACCGGCACCATGATCTGCACCCAGGCCGCCCTGCCCGACATGCTGGCGGCGGGCTGGGGCCGTGTGGTCAACGTGGCGAGCACGGCCGGGCAAACCGGCTACGCCTATGTGTCGGCCTACTGCGCCGCCAAACATGGGGTGATCGGCCTGACCCGATCCCTGGCGCTGGAGCTGGCGAAAAAAGGCATCACGGTCAACGCCGTCTGCCCCGGCTACACAGAAACCGACATCGTCACCACCAGCATAGCCCGCATCGTGGCCAAGACTGGCCGCAGCGAGGCCGAAGCCCGCGCCGAATTCGTGAAATCCAACCCGCAAGGCCGCCTGGTGCAGCCCGATGAGGTGGCCAACGCCGTCGCCTGGCTCTGCGGCCCCTTGGCCAGCGCCGTGACCGGCCAGGCCATTTCGGTCGCCGGCGGCGAAGTGATGTAACCCTTTTCAAAGAACCTGGAACCTGAGCATGACTGTCAACCACATCGACCCCACCCTGCTGGCCGGCAACCGCAAGCCGCTGGCGAATTACCAGGCGACCCACTTCCTCTGGGAAGTGAAAGACAAGGTCGGCACCATCACGCTGAACCGCCCCGACCGCAAAAACCCGCTCACCTTCGACAGCTATGCCGAACTGCGCGACCTGTTCCACCAGCTCAAGTGGGCCGACGACGTGAAGGCCATCGTGGTCACCGGCGCCGGCGGCAACTTCTGCTCGGGCGGCGATGTGCACGAGATCATTGGCCCGCTGGTGGCCTTGAAAGCGCCAGAGCTGCTGATGTTCACCCGCATGACGGGCGAGCTCGTGAAGAACATGCGAGCCTGCCCGCAGCCGATTGTCGCGGCGATTGACGGTGTGTGCGCGGGCGCTGGCGCCATCGTCGCGATGTCGTCCGACCTGCGTTACGGCACCGCGCGCAGCAAGACCGCCTTCCTCTTCAACCGCGTCGGCCTGGCCGGCTGCGACATGGGCGCCTGCGCCATCTTGCCGCGCCTCATCGGCCAGGGGCGCGCCAGCGAATTGCTTTACACCGGTCGCTCATTGGGTGGCGAAGAAGGCGAGCGCTGGGGCTTCTTCAACCGCCTGTGCGAGCCCGAAGCCGTGGTGAACGAAGCCCAGAAGATGGCCGCCGACCTGGCCGCGGGCCCCACCTTTGCCAACGGCATCACCAAGACCATGCTGCACCAGGAATGGGCCATGACCATCGAGCAGGCGATCGAGGCCGAAGCCCAGGCGCAGACCATTTGCATGCTGACCGAAGACTTCACCCGCGCCTATGAAGCCTTCGTGGCCAAGCAAAAGCCGGTGTTCCAGGGCAACTGATTTCGAAAGCAAATCCATGAGCGATACCTCCTACCTTCAGTGGCCCTTTTTTGAACCACCCCACGCCGAACTGGCCAAACAGCTCGACGCCTGGGCCACTGCCAACATCTCGCAGGCCCACGGCAGCGATGTCGACGCCGAATGCATCGCCCTGGTGAAGTCCCTTGGCAAAGCCGGTTGGCTGCGCCATGCGGTGGCAGGCATTGACGCGGGCGGCGCAGCCGACGTGATCGACACCCGCGCCATCTGCCTGATCCGCGAAACCCTGGCGCGCCACAGCGGCCTGGCCGATTTCGCTTTCGCCATGCAAGGCCTGGGCTCCGGCGCCATCTCGCTCCACGGCACGCCCGAGCAACGCGCCAAATACCTGACCCGCGTGGCCAGCGGTGAAGCCATTTCGGCATTTGCCCTGTCCGAGCCAGACGCAGGGTCCGATGTGGCCGCCATGGCCTGTTCGGCCACGGTCGATGGCGACGGCTATGTGCTCAACGGTGAAAAAACCTGGATCTCCAACGGCGGCATCGCCGACTTCTACGTGGTCTTCGCTCGCACTGGCGAAGCGCCGGGCTCACGCGGCATTTCTGCCTTCATCGTCGATGCCGACACCCCCGGGTTCAGCATCGCCGAACGCATCAACGTGATCGCGCCCCACCCGCTGGCCCGCCTGCGCTTCGAGAACTGCCGCGTGTCTACCGCCCAACGGGTTGGCGCCGCCGGTGAAGGCTTCAAGGTCGCGATGCGCACGCTCGACGTCTTCCGCACCTCGGTGGCCGCCGCCTCGCTGGGTTTTGCCCGCCGCGCCATGGACGAAGCGCTGCAACGCGCCACCACCCGCAAGATGTTCAACGGCGTGCTGGCCGATTTTCAGCTGACGCAGGCCAAGCTGGCCCAGATGGCCACCGCCATCGACAGCGCCGCCCTGCTCACCTACCGCGCCGCCTGGCTGCGCGATCAGGGCAAAAACGTCACCCGCGAAGCCGCCATGGCCAAGATGACCGCGACCGAAAACGCGCAACAGGTGATCGACGCTGCGGTGCAGATCTGGGGCGGCATGGGCGTGGTCAGCGAAGTACCCGTCGAGCGGCTGTACCGCGAGATCCGCGCGCTGCGCATTTATGAAGGGGCGACCGAAGTGCAGCAACTGATCATCGGCCGCGACCTGCTGAAAAACCCGCTCGCCTGAACCACAAGAAGGAGCCCGCCATGCCCTCTGCCCATGTTGACACCTTCGCCCGCGACAACCTGCCGCCGCTTGAAGATCAGCCGGTCTACCGCTTCGATCTGCCCGAGTTGCAATTTCCCGAGCAACTCAATTGCGCGACCGAACTGCTGGACAAGCATGTCGTTGAGGGGCGTGGCGATCGCCTGTGCATCCGGGCGCCGGGGCTGAGCTGGACCTACGCCGAGCTGCAAGACAAGGCCAACCGCATCGCAAACGTGCTGGTGAACGACATGGGCCTGGTGCCCGGCCAGCGCGTGTTGCTGCGCGCGCCGAACAACCCCATGCTCGCGGCCTGCTGGTTCGCGGTGATGAAGGCTGGCGGCATCGCCGTGGCGACCATGCCGCTGCTGCGGGCCAAAGAGCTCAAGGCCATTGTCGACATCGGTCGGGTCAACATGGCTTTGTGTGACGAGGCCCTGGCTGAAGAGTGGCGGTTGTGCGCTGCGACGCTCGCTCAGCCGATCCCGGTGCGCCACTTCAACAGCGAAGCCGCCGATGGCCTGGAGGCAGCGATGGCGCAAGCCTCACCGTTGTTCGACAACGCCAACACCGCGGCCGATGACACCTGTGTTTTTGGTTTCACCTCGGGCACCACCGGTGTGCCCAAGGCCACGATGCACTTTCACCGCGATGTGATGGCCATTTGCGTCTGCTGGCCGCCCCACCTGCTGCGCCCCTCACCCGAAGACGTGTTCATAGGCAGCCCACCCCTGGCCTTCACCTTCGGCCTCGGAGGCTTGCTGCTTTTCCCGATGGCGGTTGGCGCTTCCACCGTTTTGCTGGAGAAGGCCAGCCCGCCCCAGTTGCTAGAAGGCATACAGCGTTTTGGGGCCACGGTGATGTTCACCGCACCCACCTCATACCGCGCCCTGGCCGCCCACGGTGAAGCACTTCGCCAGACGCCGCTGCGCAAATGTGTCTCGGCGGGCGAAGCCCTGCCCGCCGCGACCCGCGCGCTGTGGAAAGAAGCGACGGGTATCGAACTGATCGATGGCATCGGCGCCACCGAATTGCTGCACATCTTCATTTCCCACGACGAAAGCAACGCCCGTCCAGGGGCCACCGGGAAGCCCGTGCCCGGGTACCGGGCCAAGGTGGTGGACGACGCAGGCCAGGAAGTGCCGCCCGGCACCGTGGGCAAGCTCATGGTGCAAGGCCCGACTGGCTGCCGCTATCTCAACGATGCGCGCCAGAAGAGCTACATCAAGGACGGCTGGAACCTCACTGGCGACGCCTACCTGATGGACACCGATGGTTACTTCCATTACCAGGCCCGGCTCGACGACATGATCATTTCGGCCGGCTACAACATCGCGGCGCCCGAGGTGGAAGACGCGCTGCTGGCCCATCCGTCGGTGGCCGAGTGCGCCGTCATCGGCGTGGCGGATGCCGAGCGCGGGCAAATCGTGAAAGCGTTTGTGGTGCTCAAAGCGGGCGAAGTTGGCGATCCCGCCATGGTCCGCACGCTGCAGGATTTCGTGAAGCAAACCGTGGCCCCCTACAAATACCCCCGCGCTGTGGACTTTGTCGAAAAGCTCCCGCGCACCCAGACCGGCAAATTGCAGCGCTTCAAGTTGCACGAACCCGTCTAAGCGTTGCAAACAGTCCTTCCGATCAACCCCTCTCAATCACTGGAGACCTCCCATGCAAGTGCTGCTTCCCCCCGGCTGGCCCCGCCCTCGCGGCTACGCCAACGGCGTCAAAACCCACGGTCAACAGGTCTACGTGGCCGGGATGATTGGTTGGGACGCACAAGGTGTTTTTCACACCGACGACATGGCTGGCCAGACACGCCAGGCGCTGGAAAATGTGGTCGCCGTACTGACAGAAGCCGGCGCCAAGCCGGAACACATCGTGCGCATGACCTGGTACATCACCAGCAAACAGGAGTACCTCGCTTCGGGCAAAGCCATTGGCGCCGCCTTCAAGGAGCTGATCGGCCACTTCAACGCCGCCATGACCGCGGTGGAAGTCAAAGCCTTGATTGAAGACCGCGCCAAGGTCGAAATCGAGGTGACCGCGGTGATCCCGGACTGAGCACGCCAGGCCAGGTGTTCCCGGCCTTGAAACGCGCCCGTGACAGAGGGTTTCCCACTACATTCAAAGTTGATTTGTGCACTATAGTGCAACATTGATAGAGCAGTTTAATTCCTGAACCACCCCTTGTCTCGGCCTGATCAGAACACCCCAAAAGCGGCGTTTTGAGGGCACAACCGGGGGAAGTCACTATCACTGCAATGCGCTCAGCCCGCTAGCATGCTTCCAACAACCACAGGAGATTGACCATCATGACCACCCGCCGCAACGTTCTCACCCGCAGCGCCGCCGCCCTTGGCGCCGCATCAACCGGTTTGTTCCTTCCCGAACTCGCCCGCGCCCAGTCAGACAAGGTTCGAGTCGGCTTCATGCTGCCCTACACCGGTACCTACGCCCAGCTCGGCGTGTCGATCGAAAAGGGTTTTCTGATGGCGCTCAATGAGCAAGGCGGCAAACTGGGTGGCAAGGAAGTCGAATTCTTCAAGGTTGACGACGAATCCAACCCGGCCAAAGGCGTCGAAAACGCCAACCTGCTGGTACAGCGCGACAAGGTCGATGTGTTGGTGGGTACCGTTCACTCTGGCGTTCAAATGGGCATTCACAAAGTTGCCCGCGAGAGCGGCGTTTTGAGCCTGATCCCCAACGCCGGTGTGCAAGTGGCGACCCGGGCCCAATGTGCCCCCAACGTGTACCGCACCTCGTTCTCCAATTCCCAGCCCACGCTCGCACTGGGCAAGGCCATGATGGACCGCGGCCACAAAAAGGCCGTCTGGATCACCTGGAACTACTCGGCCGGCGCAGAAGCGCTTGAAGGCTTTGAGGCCGGCTATACAGCCGCCGGCGGCACCATCATCGAAAAGCTCGCCGTGCCCTTCCCGAGCGTTGAGTTCCAGGCCCTGCTGACCCAGATCGCAGCCCTCAAGCCCGATGCCGTGGCCTGTTTCTTCGCCGGTGGCGGTGCCGCCAAGTTCCTGCGCGATTTCCACGCCGCAGGTCTGAGCAAGACCATTCAACTCTACGGATCCGGCTTCCTGACCGAAGGCGTGCTGGAAGCTGCTGGTCCGGCTGCCGAAGGTGTGTTGACCACCATGCACTACAGCGATTCGCTGGACACACCGCGCAACAAAAAATTCCGCCTCGACTACGTCAAAGCCTTCAAGGCGCAACCCGATGTGTACTCGGTGCAGGGATATGACGCAGGCCAGTTGTTGGTCATAGGCGCCAACGCGGTCAAGGGTGATCTGTCGAACAAGTCGGCGCTTTACGCGGCCATGAACGGCGTCACCATCGACAGCCCGCGCGGAAAATGGACCATGAGCGCGGCCCATAACCCCATCCAGGACATGTATCTGCGCGAGGTGGTCAAGGGTGAAAACAAGGTGATCGGCATCGCTGGCAAGGCCGTGGCCGATTCCGGCGCCGGTTGCCGCATGGGCTAAACAGGCTTCGCGTCTTCAAGCCTCGCTTTTTCGAAGTCGGTACTCGCGCCCAAACCGGGCGCGAGCTTTTTGCATGCCCATCCATCTCTCCCGCCCATGGATTTCGCCAATTTTCTGATCCAGCTGCTCAACAGCGTGCAGTACGGCTTGCTGCTGTTCATGCTCGCCGCTGGCCTCACCCTGATCTTCGGCATCATGGGCGTGGTCAACCTGGCCCACGGCACCTTCTATATGCTGGGCGCCTACCTGGCCTGGTTTTTCACCTCCCATTTTGACAACCTGCTGATCGCCATCGTGCTGGGCGCGCTGCTGGCCGTGGCGTTTGGCTGGGCACTGGAATGGCTGCTGATTCGCCATTTTTACAAGCGAGACCACCTCGATCAGGTCTTGCTCACCTTCGGCCTGATCTACATTTTTCAGGAAGCCCGTTCGATACTCTGGGGCGACGATGTGCACTCGGTCGCCGTGCCGGCCATGTTCAACGGCGCGATTCAGCTGACCGAGAACCTGTCTTACCCCGTATACCGCCTGGTCGTCTCGGCCGTCTGCGCCGGGCTGGCGCTGGGCCTGTACCTGCTGATTTCCAAGACCCGCCTCGGCATGAAGATCCGCGCCGGCGCCTTCAACCGGGAAATGACAGAGTCGCTGGGCATCAACATCCGCTTCATTCACGCCATCGTCTTCGCCATGGGCGTGGGCCTGGCCGCGGTGGCGGGCATGGTGGCCGCGCCCATTTCCAGCGTTTACCCCGGCATGGGCAGCTCGGTGCTGATCATGTGCTTTGTGGTCGTGGTGATTGGCGGAATCGGCTCGGTCCGTGGCGCACTCGTGGCGGCCCTGATGGTTGGGCTGGTCGACACCTTCTGCAAAGTGCTGCTGCCGGAAATCGCTGGCATGGCTGTTTACATGCTCATGGCGGCGGTGTTGCTGTTCAAACCTGAAGGGCTGTTTAAATCATGAACGCCGCCGGACCGCTCCAAGGCGTTCAAGCCCCCTCGGGGGGCAGCGCAGATCACGAAGTGACAAGCGTGGGGGAAACCAACCCATGAGCACCGCCAAAGCCCAACTCGAAATTCTGCCGCGCAGCATCCAGATTTTGCTGTCGGTTGGCGCCATCGCCCTCGCCGCCTTTCCGCTGATCCCGATGGAAAGCTCCGGCTTTTATATCCAGCTGCTTTCGCAAATGATGATCCTGGCGATCTTCGCCATGAGCCTCGACTTGCTGCAGGGCGTGACCGGCCTGGTGTCGCTCGGCCATGCTGCCTACTTCGGCCTGGCCGGCTACGCTCTGGCCTTCCTGACGCCTGCCGATGTGCCGGTGAGCCTCTGGTGGTCGTTGCCGGTGGCCGCCCTGGGTACCGGGCTGGCCGCGCTGGTGATCGGCTTTTTCGTGGTCCGCACCCACGGCATCTACTTCATCATGGTCACCATGGCGTTTGCCCAGATGGTGTTCTACATCTTTTTTGACAACGCCGACCTGGGTGGCTCCGATGGCCTCTACGTCTATTTCCGGCCCGATGCCACTTTGTTTGGCTGGCAACCCTTCGACCTGGAAAACAAAACCACCTTCTTCTACTTCACGCTGGCGCTGCTGGTCTTGATCTACGCCTTTCTGCGCCGCTTGCTGTTTTCACCTTTTGGCCGTGCACTCACGGGCATCCGCGTCAATGAACACCGCATGCGCGCCGTGGGCTATGGCAGCTTTGGCTACAAGCTCACCGCGTTCACGCTGGCCGGTGCGCTGGCGGGCGTGGCCGGTTACCTGTGGGCTGCGCAAACCGGCTATGTGAACCCCGAGCTGATGGGCTTTCACCTCAGCGCCCACGCGATCATGATGGTGATTCTGGGCGGCATGGGCAATTTCGCCGGCGCCATCGTCGGCGCCTTCGCCTTCGAATGGGTGATGCACTTCTTCAAAGACCTGACCAAACACTGGCAGTTGCTCATGGGCAGCTTCATCGTGCTGGTGGTCTTGTTTGCACCGCGAGGCCTGCTGGGCTTGATCGAGCGCTTCACGGCGGCCACGAAAGAAAAAGCGGAGGAAACGCCATGAGCGAACTGCTGCTGAGCGCCAGCCAGTTGACCAAACGGTTTGGCGGCCTGGCCGCTGTGAACGAGGTGTCGGTCGACCTGTTTCGCGACCGCATCCACGCCGTGATCGGCCCCAACGGCGCCGGCAAATCCACGCTGACCAACCTGCTCTCCGGCGACCTGCCGCCCACCTCGGGCCAGATTCGCCTGGGCCAGACGGATATCGCCGGCAAGAGCCCGGAGCGCATTTCCCGCCTCGGCCTGGGCCGCAGCTATCAGAAGACCAACATCTTTCTGCCCTTCACCGTGTGGGACAACGTGCGCCTTGCCGCCCAATCGGTGGAACGCCACGCGCCGTGGAATCCCGCGCACTGGCTGAGCAAAGCGCGCAAAAACCCGGCGATCAACCAACGCTGCGAGCGCGCCCTTGAACTTGCCGGCCTCACACTGCGCGCCCACACCGTGGCCGGCAACGCCAGCCACGGCGAACAACGCCAGCTGGAAATCGCCATGACACTCGCCACCGAGCCCAGCGTCTTGCTGCTCGATGAACCGCTCGCCGGCATGGGCCAGGCCGAAGCGGAAAGCATGATCGAGCTGCTGCAAAAGCTGAAAAAAGACCACGCCATGATGCTGGTGGAGCACGACATGGACGCCGTGTTCGCCCTGGCCGACCAGCTCACCGTGATGGTGAACGGCCAGGTGATCGCGACGGGCACGCCAGCCGAAGTGCGCGCCGACGCCAACGTCCAGGCAGCCTACCTCGGTGAGGAGAACTGAGCATGACCCAGCCACTCATCCAGACCACCGGGCTCAACACCCACTACGGCGCCAGCCACATCCTGCGCGGCATCGACTTCACCGTGAGCCCCGGCCAAACCATCGGCCTCATGGGCCGCAATGGCATGGGCAAAACCACGCTGCTGAAATCCATCATGGGCATCGTCAAGCCCAGCGGCGGCAGCGTCAGCATCAAAGGTCAGCCCATGACCGGCGCGGCCACCTTCGAAATCGCTCGCTTGGGCATCGCCTACGTACCCGAAGGACGGGGCATTTTTGGCAACCTCAGCGTCAAGGAAAACCTCAACATGGCCGCCCGCGCCGGCACCCACGGCCAGCGCGACTGGACCTACGAGCGCGTGCTGGAAACCTTCCCCCGCCTCGCCGAGCGCCTCAACCACGGCGGCCAACAACTCAGCGGCGGCGAACAACAAATGCTCACCATCGGCCGCGCCCTCATGACCAACCCCGACGTGCTCATCCTCGATGAAGCCACCGAAGGGCTGGCACCACTGATCGCCCGCGAGATCTGGCGCATCTGCGGTGTGATCAGAGAGAGCGGCATCAGCAGCGTGATCGTCGACAAAAACTGGAAGCACATCTCCCAGATCGCCGACCGTTGCACCATCCTGGTCAAAGGCGAGGTGGCGTTTGAAGGCAGCTCGGATGAGCTGCTGGCGAAGCCCGAACTGCTTGAGTTGTATTTGGGGGTTTAAAGGTGGGAGCCCATGCCGCTCTCGCGCCGCTCTCTGGGCAAAGGCCAATACCTGCACTTAGAATTTTATTGGGAGAGCGGCTGAAGGCTGGCAGAAGCGGTCATTGAGTCGTGTGATCTACGGCCATCAACTCCCAACCTTCGGTGCCCGCGACCAGTAGATTGGTCAACCCAAGCTGACTCAAAAATGCATGATCGTGCGAAGCCACGATCAATGCGCCCTGATAGCCCCTCAACAACGTTTCCAAGGCGTTCAACGATGGTAGGTCCAGGTGATTGCTGGGCTCGTCGAGCAGCAGCAACTCGGGTGGCTCATCGGCATAGAGCACGCAGGCCAGCGCGGCTTTGAGGCGCTCGCCCCCGCTGAGCGATTCCGTTTGAACGGCGATTTTCTGCGCGCCCAGTCCCAGCTGGGCCAGACGCATGCGCATCGCGCCTTCGTCGATCGTGTGGTTGATGTCCTGCAGTTGCTCAAGCACCGAACACTGCGTACCCAAGTTGTCCAAGCTCTGGTCGAGATAGGCCAGGCGATCCGTGATCCTGCAAGTCCCAGCCAAGGGTTCGATTCGATCGGCGAGCACCCTTAGCAAGGTGGACTTGCCACAGCCGTTGGGCCCCACCAGGCCGATGCGCTGCAGCCCCATCACCTGCAGGCTGATCTGCCGTGTTGCGTTCGGCACAAAGGGTAAGACCACCTTGTCCAATGCCACAACCTGACGTTGTACGATCCGGATGTTGGTGGGCGCATGCACATGAATGTGCAGTTCGCTGGCGACCTGCGCCGCGGCTTCGCGCATGCGCTGCGCGAGTTCAAGCTGCGTGTCGGTCTGCTGCCGGCGCAGCTTGCCCATCGACTGTTCGCTGCGCTCCCTCTGCCGATCAAGCAGAACCTTTGCCTGATTAGCCTGCCTGCTGTTGCGGGTTCCACGCGCCTGTCGTTTCTCTTGGCGCTCGCGCTGTTCGCGCATTGATTCCTCCTCGCGCCGCCGATCGAGTCGGGTACGCTCCAGTTCGGTGAGCGCATTCTGCTGCTCCTGATCCTTCGCCTGCGCATAGAAGGTGTAGTTGCCGCCGTAGCTGCGCAAACCCAGCGAAGACAACTCTACTATGCGCTCCATGCACGCCAGCAATTGCCGGTCATGGCTGATCACCAGCAATCCGCGAGGCCAGTGCTGTAGCCAGTTGATCAAGGCCAGACGGCTCGGCTGGTCGAGGTGGTTGCTGGGCTCGTCCAGGATCAGGACGTCCGCATCAGACAACCTGGCGCCGATCAAGGCCACGCGCATCGACTCGCCACCGCTGAGCGCAGTAGCAGGGGTATCAGCATCCAAGTGCTTCAAGCCCTCCTGTTCAAGCGCGTGCCCAAGCTGATGGCGGATGTCCCAACGATCGCCGACCACATCGAAATTCACCTGCGCGAATCGACCGGCCTCGATGCGCCTCAGCGCATCCAGCACACCGCGTACGCCAGCAAGATCCGCCACCGTGGCGTTTGCGGTCGGGCCAACTTGTTGGGCGAGGTAACGCACCATGCCCGAACGCACGCAGCGCCCGCGCGAGGGTTGTAACTGGCCTGCAAGAATGCGCGCGAGAACCGTCTTTCCACTTCCATTGCGCCCGACCAAGCCCGTGCGACGCTGGTCAAAAATATGGTTCAGATCAGAAAAAAGCGCCTCGCCATTCGGGAGGACGAAAGACACGCCTTCTAGCGAGAGAAAAGAAGTCGCCATACAAGTTCCATGGATGCAAAGAGCTCCCCCGCTTTGTGGGGGCAGTGGAGGTTTGCCGTTGTGTCAACGGCTGCATCAATGGCGCATGGGAGTATCTCCTCAGAAGATCAAACAAACCTGATTGTATTTGGGCGCATGCGAGGGAGCACAACTACAGGCCGGTTTGGGGCGATAACGGTCGTATCCAAGGACCTGGTTTCCCGACCTCGCTCCGCGGATCCGCGGCAAATCTAGTTCAAGTCCGCAGCCCTCAAGTGCCCCAGCTCACACCCCACCCGTCGGATGCGTCGGGTCGACCCAAAGCACGTGCTCGGGCTTCTCCACCGGTTCGATATCGAGGTTCACCGCCACCGCCTGCCCATCGCTGCGGCACAAGACGCATTCCAGCACCTCGGTCGCGCTGGCGTTGATTTCCTGGTGCGGCACGAAGGGCGGCACGTAGATGAAATCCCCCGGTCCGGCTTCGGCGGTGAATTCCAGTTGCTCGCCCCAGCGCATGCGCGCCCTGCCTTTGACCACGTAGATCACGCTCTCCAGCGGCCCGTGGTGGTGGGCGCCGGTTTTGGCGTCGGCGTGGATGGTGACGGTGCCGGCCCAGAGCTTTTGCGCGCCGACGCGGGCGAAGTTGATGGCCGCTTTGCGGTCCATGCCTGGCGTGCTGGGCACATTGCCGTCTAGGTTGTTGCCCGGGACAACGCGCACGCCATCGTGTTTCCACGCGGGCTCGCCGGCTGGGTGGCTGTGGTGCTCATCTTTGGGCTGCGACATAGCGGTTTCCTTCGCTGAAAAAAGACACAAAACGGTATGCGCACAACGGCGCGCAGCCGAACCAGCATCAGCACCAGCGAACCTGGTCCACAACCTGTTGTCGATCGCGGCACCACCCCCTATCCGGCTCATCGGGCTGCTGACTTTGAAATGACATCTTACCCACCGCCCCTTGCCGGAACAGGCCGCCGCGGACCAGGTGAGGCACGAATCCTTCGTGTGCCCTGAAGGTGCACAGGGACAGTACGGGTGTTTGCGTGGAGATCGGGTGTGCAAGAATTCAACAAGGTGCCGCTTCTTTGAGAAAGCCACACAGCCGGGCGTCCCATCTGAAACGCCCCTTGGGGCATGAAACGGCGTGAGTGGCTCACCCCATTGGCGGCGGCCAGGCGTGTCTTGCAGCGCATCCTTTGCAAGCGGCTTCCCAGGACACTTCAAACGCATGGATACTATTCAAACAGCCGTCCTCATCATTGGATGCGTCTTGATCCTGTTTGGCTACTTCCGCTTGATCACAGACGAAAAAGGCAACGTCAATCTGAACAACTACCGGTTCACGGGCGGCCTGTTCCTCGTGATCGGTGGCATGGTCGAAGGCGCGCGCGATCTGTTTTCTCTCGATCTGAGCAAAAAAGGCATCTCCACCTTGTCCATTGTTGTCGGGGCTTTGGTGCTTTTTCTGGGCCTCAGCCATTGACGTTCGGTGAAGCCCATGGGCAGACCCGAGACAGGAAATCCAGCGCACCATCCGCTCAGAAGGTGAGCCCAGGCGGCACAGCTGCGGGCCCTGTGCCGCGCCTGATTACACTGAAAAGCCACCGTCGACATCTGAGAACACCATGCCCTTGACCACCCTGCTGCCCGACCCGCTCACCGCCTTGATTGCCGGTGCATTGGCGGTGGGCGTTGCGCTGGTGTTGCACGCGGTGGCGTTCCGGTTCATGAAGCGTCTGACCCTGGGCAGCGACAGCGCGGGTGATGCCGTGCTGATCAAACGCTTGTCGAGCCCGACCCGGGTATCGCTGGTGGCGCTGGCGCTGGTGCTGGTAGCCAGAGAGGTACCGATGCTGGCGGCGGTCTGGGCCAAGGTGGCCAGTTTCCTCATGCCGATTCTGGTGGGCTGGATGGTGTTGGCCATCTTGCGAGCCCTGGTGGAGTCGATGAAGTTGCGGGCCGACGTGTCGGTTGAAGACAACCTGAAGGCCCGACGCAAGCGCACCAAGCTGACGATGCTCAACCGGCTCGCCACCTTCATCGTGGTATTCATCGTGGTGGGGCTGGTTTTGCTGTCGATTCCCGGTGAGCGCGATATCGGCGTCACGCTGGTGGCGTCAGCCGGCCTCGCAGGCCTGGCTGTGGGCGCTGCCGCTCAGCCAGCACTCAAGTCGCTGATCGCAGGCATTCAGATGGCAATCACTGAACCTATCAACATCGACGATGTGGTGATCGTGGAAGGCGAATGGGGCTGGATTGAAGACATTCACACCACCTATGTGGTGGTGAAGATCTGGGACGAGCGCCGCCTGATCGTCCCCACCACCTATTTTCTCGAAAAGCCTTTTCAGAACTGGACCAAGTCAACCGCGCAACTGCTCGGCGCGGTGAAGCTTTACCTCGACCCGGCCACCCGAATGGGGCCGGTCAGGCAGGAATTCGAGCGGCTGATCAAAGCCCATCGGCTGTGGGACGGGCGGTATCAGGCCGCCCAGGTCACGAACACCGAACGCGACGCCATCGAGGTTCGCCTGCTGGTGAGCGCCAAAGATTCGGTCGCCTTGTTCGATCTGCGGTGTGACATCCGCGAAGCCATGCTGGAGTGGTTGGGCAACAACCAACCCGAAGCCTTCGCCCGAACCCGGCTGGCAAGCCCGGACGGTATCTCCATCACCATGGATGATCAGAGATTTGACTAGCACCAGCTTAGAACAACGGACAATTCTGGATTTGAAGCGCCACACCCAGGGGAACATATGAAAGCCAAAAAATGGCTGATTCACACGCTGATGGCAGCCACCTATCTGTCGGTTTCTTTAGCCAGCTCCGTGGCATCTGATCAGTCTTCTCAGGCAGAGTCAACGGCGAGCGTGCTCACGTTTCACGGTGTGGACTATGAGCATCGCTGGTCGAAAGATGGCCAAAACGAGTTCACACCCAAAGGCCAGGCCGACCTCAATGCCTGGGTAGACATGGTGACGATCAATGTCAATGACAAGGTCTCGACCGGTGATCAACTCGCAGCCCTCGCCAATGGCGTTCTGGGAACTTACTCAGGCAACGGGAAAGTTCTGCGCACCCACTCCAAGCCCCAGGAGGCGGACAGCCCCGCCGAGCACCTGGTTGTGGCCGTTTTGGGTGCATCAAATGTTCTTGAAGCAGCGTTCGCGCGGTTTGTGATGGTTGACGGTGTTGGCGTCATTGCCGTGTACTCCCATCGGATCTACGGGGCCAATGCGGGCCCGGAAATGACCACCTGGATTCGCTCGAACGCGTCGCAAGTCGACAGTGCCTTGATGGCATGGGCCAAGTTGCCGAAACCCGGCGCTTTAAAACGCCTGCCACAGAGTGATTGACCACGGGTGGCAACCCCCGCAGTTCAGACTTGCGATGAATGATCGAGGGTATTCTGAAAACAGTCACCCTGAACAGGCCAGCTTTCGCCCCCCTGCTCAGTCAAGCAGAAACACATTCACCGAGAACCACGCCATGCCCATGCGCACGCCAGACGCACCCGTCACGGTCTTCGGCCCGGACTTCCCTTTCGCCTACGACGACTGGTTGCAACACCCGCAAGGTTTGGGCAGTTTGCCAGCCAGCGCACATGGCCAGGAGGTGGCCATCGTGGGCGCTGGCATGGCGGGGCTGGTGGCGGCTTACGAGCTGATGAAGCTGGGTTTGAAGCCCGTCGTTTATGAGGCTTCACGCATGGGCGGGCGCCTGCGCTCGCAGGCCTTTGCTGGCACGCACGGCATCGTGGCCGAGCTGGGTGGCATGCGCTTTCCAGCATCGAGCACGGCTTTCTTCCACTACGTGAATCTGCTCGGGCTGCAACACCAGGCCTTTCCCAACCCGCTCACGCCCGCCGCGGGCAGCACGGTGATCGACATCGAGGGGCAGACCCACTACGCACGCACGCTGGCAGACTTGCCTGAGCTGTTCCACGAGGTCGCCAACGCCTGGGCACAAGCACTGGAGGCCGACGCACGTTTTTCTGACATGCAACGGGCGCTGCGTGAACGCGATGTGACCCGCCTGAAAGCGTTTTGGGATGCGCTGGTCCCCATGTGGGACGACCGCACTTTCTACGATTTCATTGCCCAATCCGACGCGTTCGCCAAGCTGTCGTTCCACCACCGCGAGGTGTTCGGCCAGGTGGGTTTTGGTACCGGCGGCTGGGATTCCGATTTTCCCAACTCCATGCTGGAGATCCTGCGCGTGGTGCTCACGGGCTGCGACGAGAACCAGCACCTGATCACCGGCGGCGTGCAGCAGGTGCCCATGGGCTTGTGGGACCACGCACCCGCCGGGCTGGCCCACTGGCCCACCGGCACCACGCTGGCCTCGCTGCACCAGGGCGCGCCCCGCCCCGGTGTCACAGCCATCGCCCGCTCGGCCGGCGGCCAGCAACTCGCGGTGGTCGACACCTGGGGCACAACGCGCCATTACGCCGCTGTGCTGGTCACTTGCCAGAGCTGGTTGCTCACCACCCAGATCGCGGTGGAAGAGTCGCTGTTTTCGCACAAGCTCTGGATGGCGCTGGACCGCACCCGCTACATGCAATCGAGCAAAACCTTCGTCATGGTGGACCGCCCTTTCTGGAAAGACAAAGACCCCGAAACCGGTCGCGACGTCATGAGCATGACGCTCACCGACCGCCTCACGCGCGGCACCTACCTGTTCGATCACGGCCCAGACCGGCCAGGGGTGATCTGCCTGAGCTACGCCTGGATGGGCGACGCGCTCAAGATGCTGCCGCACAACAGCGAAAAGCGGGTGGAGCTGGCCCTGGCCGCGCTCAAGCAGATCTACCCCACGGTAGACATCGCCACGCACATCATCGGCGAACCGATCACCATCTCGTGGGAGGCCGACCCCTACTTTCTGGGCGCTTTCAAGGGTGCCCTGCCCGGCCATTACCGCTACAACCACCGCATGTACGGCCACTTCATGCAAGACCATCTGCCGGCTGCCGAGCGCGGCATTTTCATTGCTGGCGACGACGTATCGTTCACGCCAGCCTGGGTTGAAGGCGCGGTGCAGACCTCACTCAACGCAGTCTGGGGCATCCTGCACCAGCTCGGCGGCCACTGCGCCGTCGACAACCCAGGACCGGGTGAGCTGTTCCCGTCAATCGGCCCTGTGGCGCTGCCAGATTGATCATGTCCACACTGACCCTCGCTCTCTGGCAAACGCCCTACTTTGACTCGCCCGGCGAAGCACTGGCGCAACTCGGCGCAACCGCCGCGTCGGCCGCCGCAGATGGCGCCGACCTGCTGATCTGTCCTGAAATGAGCCTGACGGGCTACGCCATCGGCCCCGAACGAGTGGACTCGCTGGCCGAGTCCGCAGACGGGCCGCTTTCCCAAGCTGTTGCCAGCTTCGCGCAGCGCCACAACATCGGCATCGTCTACGGTTACCCCGAGCGCCATTCCGTCGACGGCAAGAGGCCTTTCAACGCCGCGCAAGCCATCGGCCCCGATGGCCGGTCGATGGGCCACTACCGCAAGACCCACCTGTTTGGCGACCTGGACCGGGCACAGTTCAGCCCGGGCGACGCAGCGTCGCAGGTGTTTGAGTGGCGCGGCTGGCAGCTTGGCCTGCTCATTTGCTACGACGTGGAGTTTCCCGAAGCCGTGCGCGACCTGGCGCTGCAAGGTGCCGACGCGGTGCTCGTGCCCACGGCCAACATGGCCGGGTTTGACGAGGTGCCAAGCGTGCTGGTGCCCGCCCGAGCCTGCGAAAACCGGTTGTATGTGGCCTACGCCAACGCTTGCGGCAAAGAGGGCCGCGTGCACTATGGCGGTCTGAGCCTGATGGCCGGGCCAGACGGGCGTGCTTTGGCGCAGGCCGGGCACGGTACAGCGCTGCTGCAACGGCGCCTTTCACGCCCCGCGCTGGCCCAGGCGCGTACCCACGACTACCTCAGCCAGCGCCGAACCGACCTTTACGACCCGCTTCGCGAGCCGTCGACCCGAGCCTGACCTGTGCATGGCGGGTATCTCCCATGAAGTTGCCCAGCGCCTGTGGCAGGGTAAGCGTCAGCCCGGGGCGCGCCGTGCAGGCGGGCGCAACCCTCTCCAAACGTCGGCAATGCGCTTGTAGCCTTCAAGACAGGAACCTCGTTCATAATTGCAATTTCGGCAAAGATGGCTCGGATATTGGCCGCAATGGCGGATGCCTAAAGCAAGTCACAATGGACCGAACCGGCATGAAAACTGCTTATTGCCGTGACAAAACGGCCAAGCGCCCATGCATGCCCCGCCAAACCGAGCGGCCCGGTGTCACCCCGGGAAAACCCAAAGCCAACCCCCGCTCTTCGCACACCCCTGCCACTTCGAAACGGTCCACAGAATGATCAACGTCAAGGGTGAGCTTTTCACCACGTCTGTCAGCTTTGGGGCGATGGCGGTCCTCAGGCTGGTGAGCAGCATGGTGCTGACGCGGCTGCTGTATCCAGAGGCCTTCGGCATCATGACGATGATCTCGTCCGTGGTGTTCGTGATCGAGATGATGTCGGACGTCGGCATCGTCGGCCTGCTCATCCGGCACGAAAAGGGTGATCACCCCACCTACCTGAACACGATGTGGACTGTGCGGCTGATGCGCAGTTGCAGCAACGGGGTGTTGCTGTTTCTGGCCGCTCCCTGGGTGGCCGAATGGTATGACACCCCCGCCTTGGCCGATGCGCTCAGGCTGTTCTCGCTGTGGTTCTTGATGTTCGGACTGGAGTCTGTGTCTTTCATCCTGGCAGTTCGCTACAAAAACACGCGCGTCGTCAACTTCACGGAACTGTTCTGCCTTCTGGTGTCCACCCTGTTCTCCATTGCGTATTCGTATCAATCTCGCGACTACCACGGCATCCTCTACGGCATGCTCCTCAACCGGTTCTTGAACACGCTGATCAGCTACCGTTTTTACCCCGAGCACAAGCACCGGCTGACCCTGGACAAGACGGCAACAAAAGACCTGTTCCACTTCGCGAAGTTCGTCATGCCTTCCAGCATGATCACGCTGGCCGTCAGCCAATATGACAAGATCATCTTCCTCAAGCTGTTCGACCTCAAACTGCTCGGGCTGTACAGCCTGGCCTCCAACCTCTCCGCGCCACTGGACGGGCTGGTCACCAAAATCAGTCGGACCCTGCTGTATCCCAGGTGTGCCGAGTACTTCCGGGAAGACCCCTCGACCTTCTTGCAGCGGTACTACACGGAAAACACCAAGCTCCACGCACTTCTACTGGTGCTGCCTGCCGCGTTGCTGGGTGTGGCAACACTCGTGGTGGATGTGCTGTACGACTCGCGCTATGCCTTCGCCGGCGTGATTCTGCAGGCCTTCGCAGTGCGCAGCATCATCCTGCCCTTTTCCTCAACCGCTGAAGATCTGCTGGTGGCATCCGGCCGCACGCATATCCAGTTGATCGGCAACATCATTCGCCTGTGCTACCTGGTCCCGGCGGTCTTCATTGGGTACCACTTTTTCGGCTTCGAAGGGTTCATCTACTTTGCAATGCTCGAAATGCTGCCCACGGTGCTGTACTACAACTGGGTGCAGAGCCAGCTGGGTTTGATCCTGTTTCGCTATGAAGGCCTGCGACTGGGCTTTGTGATCGCCACCGCATTCCTGTCCTTTGGCGCCGCCGAACTGCTCAGGCGCTTGTTTCTCTGATGCAGCCCATTTGATGGGTATTCATTCCGTTTTTCCGGTATCTCCCATGCATATTGCCCTTTTCACTTCAGGATGGCCCGTTTCACACCATGCCAGCGGTGTCGTGACCTATGTGGATTGCCTGCGCACAGAGCTCCTCAGACAAGGACACAGGGTATCCATCTTCACCGCCTCACTGGGAGATGGGTGTGATGATCCAGACGTCCATCTGGTCCAACCCGGCGGGTCACAGAGGTTCGCCCAGATGTGGCGGAGCCTGCTCAACAGGAACCGATGGGACGTGACGCGATTCGGCGACTTGATTGGCCAGACCATCCACCGTGTACATCGTTCAAGCCCGATCGACGTGATCGAGATCGAGGAGTCATTTGGCTGGTTCCAGGACGTAGCCAGGCTCAATCCGGGCATACCGGTGGTGGTTAAACTGCATGGCCCCACGTTTCTGGTTGAACGCGGGGATCGCGCCAGTTTGCCGTTCGTACGCGACAAGATCGGATACGAAGGGATGGCTCTTCGCACGGCAAAGGTGTTGGTCGCGCCATCGACCTGCACCCTCGAGGACACACTCGAGCACTACGCTCTTTCGCCCGTGCTGACCCAGCGACTGCCCAACCCTTTGATAACCGACGGACCGCTCGAACTCTGGTCGCCTGAAAAGTGCGACAAAGACACCGTGCTCTTCATCGGCCGGTTTGACAAAATCAAAGGTGCGGACACGGTTCTCAAGGTTTTCCGGCGGTTGCTCGACATTCGCCCGACCACGAAACTCGTCTTCGTTGGTCCCGACATCGGTATCCGTGATCCGGATGGCGCGGTGATTCAATTTGAAGCCTATAGCAACCGGCTGTTTTCACCGCAAGAAAAGGCGCACATCTCCTTCCTGGGCAAGTTGCCACCTTCCAGCCTTCAGGCTTTGAGAAGGCAAGCATTGCTCACGCTGATGACGTCGGTGTGGGAGAGCCAGTCTTATACCGTGCTGGAGGCGCTGCTTCAGGGCTGTCCTCTGGTTGCTGTCAATGCGGGGGGGGTGGGCGAGATCGTCGAGAACGGGGTGTCCGGTTGGCTGACAGGTCCCGACGACGTGGAGGGATTGACCACACGGATTCTCCAGGTCATGGACGACCTTCCTGCCGCCCAGACCATGGGCCTGAAGGGCCGAGCGTATGTACTGGCCAATCATTCGCCGGAGACGGTCGTGCGCCAGAACCTCGAGGTTTACCGGCAAGCCATCGCACTGGCCTGAACTCCCGCGACCCGAACAAAGGCTGTTTCATGCCGCCATCGCTTACGCCAAACCGGAGACAAAGCTGTTTTGCCCGGGCGATTGAAGTTCGCCCAGCGCAAATCATGTTTTCCGGCTTTGCTTGATGGAGCCGCCTTCCCGGTGGCTTCTGCGCCCCGGTTCGCGCCCTGTGTGCGCCTTTGAGGGCGGATTCGAGGGGGTTTCTAAGACAATTGGTTTGGCCCCTTGCTGGCGACGCCCACTCTCGTACAGCGCCAGCCCTTTGGTGCGCGAAAACGCCCACCAATAGCTGCTCAACAAGCCTGCCAGCATGTAGGTCATTGGATCAACGCCGGCGGTCGCAATAAAGAGCATGGTCCCCAACATCGCCGCCACCAGTGCGGCCCCGAGTCGGGCATGCTCCAGGTCCTTGCGCCGGAATGTTGACCAAACAGAAAACCCGCGCTTGACCGCTACAAGCAGGAATGTGGAAAACAACGCCAGGCCCACAAGTCCGTTGAACAAGGCAACTGTCAGGTAACCATTCACCAGATCAATAATGCCCTGCCCCTGGCGCAGTGACTCCATCTCATTGAGAACGAACGGGCTTCCAAACCATGGATTTTCCTCAATCAAACCAATAGACACTTCGAACAACTGTTTTCTATAATCAACGTTCTCGGTGTCTACAGTGCCAATAAATGGAAGCATGTTGACAATTTTGTCACCTAAAGGCGTTATCAGAACAATGCCCAGAACAATTACCAATCCAGAGAGGGATTTGGCAGCAGACCCAATGCCTTTTGAACCCATCAAAATATAGACAACTGTCGCAAACATGGTCGCGATCCATGCCCCACGGGCCATGCTGGCTGCCAAGCCCCCCAACAGAATCAGGGCGAAAAACCCCCGAGCCAGTTTGCTTTTCCAGCTGGACTGGATGAAAAGAAAAAAGGCCCAGGCAATGGCCAGCCAGATTCCCAGTGTAAGGGAGTGCTCTGCAGACGCTTGCGCACGCAGGTAATCACCCCGCATGAGAAAAGCAAAACCATTGGGGTTGCCCCAGCGCATTGAAATAGGAACGTACAGAAGCCAACCACGGGCAGTCTCGAAGATCGCCACAGCGGCCATCATCACTGCGGCAACTACCCACGCACCCAGACAATCACGGAACACCTCATAGCGTGGCTGTACTCGGCTCCATACCGCAAAAAGAAGACCGACATCAAGGACCGTCAAAAATGCACGCCGCAAGGTATTTGTTACGGCTTCATAGGGAATTGGAAGAATGACCGTGAGAATGAGATAGCCAATCAACAACCAGTCTGCTATATCCAGTCGACGGGAAGGGCCAGGGAGTCGCCCCGGTTCGCTGAACCTCAATCTACGGGCCTTAAGTGCCGCAGGAAGTACGATTGCAAATGCCAGCAAACGCTGATTGTTGATCTCGAAGAGCTGGTTGATGACAATCGATGGCAGCGGTATCGTCACATTGGGGATTACATAAAAAAGGAGCACATAAAGCGCTATAGGATTCGAATCTCTGCGGCCACCCCAATACATCACAGGCAAGGCAGCGAAGGTGTAAATCCAGATATTGGGCGACAGCAAGCCAAGAACGGTCAGGAATACCCAGACGTTGCGGCGGCGCTCAAAATCCCCGGGTGCCGAGAGATGTGCAAAGAGGCGCTTTGAAAAAAACCAAATCGGAGTGGTCAGCGCCAGAATGACTATGAGCTCCTTAAGCCCCTGCATCATATTGACCCGAGCCCGTCACGAGCCGGGTATCGGAAACGCATTGAATGGGTGCAACGATCACGCATACAGGCCCGAAGTGCTATAGACCGAGTTTCCGCTTGACCGCGAAAACGTACCGTTGGAGGGCGGGAGGCACCCATTGATGCAGATGCTGGTCCAGCCTCAGATTGAAGGCCTCTCTCTTTGCGGTTGCACCATCGTGAGGACGTGCGAAATAGATCGTTGAGTTTGATGGAACTTCCTTGTATATTTCTTTCGATGCCGTGTAGTAATACAAAGCAATCGATCGCCGAAAGACGCCTTCAGGGCATGTCAGTGGATCCGGATGCCCGTGATATGAATCTGCATCGGTATTGAAGATGACGCAGCGATTGAAAACGGGTGAGACCGATGCATGCATGTTTTTCATCTCCCGATCCCAGAGTTCCAGTTCGCCGCCATACTCCTTGGGCCAATGCTCATTGAGATAGATGATCACATTCATTCTGCGATTCAAATGCAGACGATCATTTATACGGAAATCAGCATGCACGCCGAGGTACCCACCTTTGCCTGTTTCGTGGTACCCACCTCCAACAAAATAGGGGTCAGGAATCAATCCCTGGATGGATGACAATCCTTCAAGAAATTCAACAAATGGTGCCGAATTAAAGAAATGAAACAACCTTCTTGCTGGTGCATCACAATCCTCGGGAAGCACTTGTCGTTTGTGCTGACCCGCATACCCCATTTCAAAAATGGTATCACTGGCGATGGGGTTGGTTGGAAAATTGTCCAACGCAAGCCTGATCACATCTTCAGGCAAGAAGTTGTCAATCACGATGTGGGGAAACGGCTCTGCAAAGCAATACTCCCCAGACAAGTTTTCCCCAATGCTTCTTGCTTCAGCACTGTTCAAATGAAACCCGTCGGCAGCATCGATGGGCAACAACGAAGGAGACATGGTGGACGCGCTTTCACGTCCATTTGAGGTGTCTTTCGTGCTGGCTGAAATATTCATGGCTTTTCCTATTTCGTTGGATCATGGCTGGCACATTGATCAAAATACCGATCAACGACCTACAACTTGTTGGCAGAAACAATAAGGTAACACCCAAGCCTGTGACAGCAGACACCAAGCTGTACACACCATTTACGCCGTATCCGTCCCGCCCTGGCAACGCTCAGAAAGCGCTTGACTTGCGTCCATGCCGAACAAGCGCGATGCGATCCATCAGAGACATATGCGACGAGAAATGTGCGGCCGGGCATCGGCATGAAGTCGTCATGGCGACAGCTCTTGTGTGCCACTTCAACGCCTTGGAGCCCCCTGTAAAGGCAAACAGCATCGGTTATGACGCACTAGTAATAAGCGTTTTGCGTCGGCGCCTCGTCCTTGTTCAGCACCACGCCCAGCAAATCGGCCTTGGAAAGGCGGTTCATGGCCTCCTCAACCTCATTTTGCGTGGATACCCCACTGGCAACAACCATCAACACACAATCAATGCGCGGGAGCACGGTCATCACGTCATCCGCTGCCAGAACGGGAGGCAGGTCAAAAATCACAATGCGGTCACTGTACCGCTCACGCAACTCGCTGATGAGGTTGCCAACCTTGTCAGAAGACAGCACCTCTGATGCGCCGAAAACAGGTGAGTTGGTTGGCAGGACAACCAGGCGCTCAACACCCGGATTGACCATGGCTTCAGCAATGCCCACTTGCCCGTCCAGATAGTCATTGAGTGATAAGGGTCGTTTCAACCCCAGATAGCGAGCAACGCTGGGACGGCGCAGGTCAAAATCCACCAGCAGCGCCGTTCGGTTGGTCTGCTGGGCAATGCTCATGGCCAGGTTGATGGCCACCACAGTCTTGCCGGATTCGACGCTCGGCGACGTGATGGCCAGCGTTCTCCAGCCGTTTTCATCCATTTTCTGCAACACCTGCGTGCGCAGCACATCAAATGCCCAACTGGATGGATGTGCCTTCTGGTGGGCGATTATTCTGTGGCGATCCAGGTGTTCAGGCTCCAGCGAGACGACTGCTGTTTGCACATACTGCAGGGAACCCAGGTCGCCAGACTCCGCTTTGCGCCCCGCAGTTGAGGGATCCGGGGCACGGCCTCCGCGCAGCAGGCGTGAATCAGATTTCTTCGAATCTGCTTCGCCATCCTTGGCCTTCTTGATTGCGAGCTTGATGCGTTCCATGTGGCAAATTACCTTCAGCCCATCTGGGAGAACAGTGAGATCAGAAGGGTATGCAAAGGCACAACCATGGTATGAACCACCAAAAGACAAACAAGTACAAACCCTGCCATGAGTGCGATCAACCGCATGCGCAGCGCCTGAGACGAGCGGAGTTCAGCGGCTGACGAGATGTACGGGATCACCACCATGGGCCGCTGACCGGTGAGTGCGGTCAACGAGTTGACGCCTCTCACCCTCGCAAAAATCAATTCAAGCAAGACCACCACGCCCGCCGCCGCCGCCAGTGCCACGAAAAAGCCGAGCGCAACGAGTTTCTTGCGATTTGGCTTGAACGGGTATTCAGGCAGCAAGGGCGGCTCGAGCAGCGTGAAACGCTCCCCTTGTTGTTCCCCCTCCAGGTTTTGCACGACCTGCGCCGACATCTGCTTGGCCCGAAGGTCTTCGTATTTCGCCCGAGCGGCATCGTGATCACGCTGAAGGGCGGCCAAGTCGCGCTCTACCTGCGGTGCCCGGGTCACTTGAGACCGCTGCTGATTGATGGCGTTGCGAAGGCTCCTTTGTTGATCGGCCAACAGGTCGGCGCGCGCGCGCGCTGTGCTGCGTTGGGCCTCAAGGCGGGAAATAGCCAGTTTTTCCTGGGCGGCAATTGCATCACGCGCTGGACTGCGGACCGCGACTTCCGCCTTCAATGCACGCTCCAGCAGATCGATTTTTCGCCGCTGTGCCCGCACATCGGGATGGTCTTCTGTAGAGACGCCGCGCATACGCGCCAGCTCTGAACGAGCCTGTTCCAGGTCCTGCTCCGCAACGCTTGGACCAGTGGCGTTCACTGTCCCCGGCAACAAGACACCCGCACGGGCTCCAGCCAGTTCTACCTCCAGGGTCTGCAACTGATCGAGCGCCAATCTGTGCTCCCGCTCAGCAGCCCGAAGATCCGCCTCAAGGGCCTGGATGTTGGCCAGGGCCACAGCCTGCCCTTCCGCCGAGACGGTGCCCTGTGTGCGCTTGTAGACAGCGATGCGACGCTCCAGGTCCTCCAGCTGCGATTTGACGCGATCGGCTTCCTGGCTCAAAAAGTCGTTGGCTCTCGAAGCTTGTGCAACCCGCGTCCGAACGCTGCTTTCCAGGAACAACTGGATCAGCGCGTTGGTAACTTCCAGCGCTTTTTCGGGCTCTCCATGTTCAAAGGACACGCTGAATGCAAAGTTGTTGGCAGGTCGCTCCCAACTCGGCATATTGCCGATCTGCACGCTCACATCGATGCTCGCGCGCATCGCATTCACCACATCTGTGTCCTTCAATGCGACCCCGGATACAGGCTCAAACACCTGATGCTCTCCGGCAATACGCAGCAAGCTTTCCCGCGTCATGATTCGTTGGCGCAAAGCTTGTATCAGTTGCTCCGCATTTCCAGGGGAGCCAGAGCGCACCACGTCGTCCGGAATTGGCGGGCCTTCTACAAGCAAGGTCCCGGTCGCCTTGTAGGCCCGCGGCATCAGCAATGCCACAACCACAGAGGCGGTCAGGACCGCACCAAAGGTCAGGATGATTGCCAACGCCCGGCGCCTGACGATGGACAGGTAATCTTGGGGGCTAAGTTGGTAATCGGCCTGCATGAAATTGTGGAATTAGAAGTCTGGATGCGCGTACACGAAACCCACAGCAAAGGCATTCCCGCTGGCAGAAGGTGTGACTGAAGACTTGGCCCGCCTGTTTTCCAGGCCCATGGTAAAAGCCCAGAAGCGGGTCAGTTCCGATCGAACTCGCGCATACACGGTTACACCCACATCCCGATCGACCTCGAGAGAGCGGGCTTGGCTGTATCCGAGAGCAAGCGAAGTGTCGACCGTGAACGGATAGGTAAACGAAGCACCAAGGGTCTCGGAACGCGTATAGCCCCCCAGTGTGCCGCCCAGGCTCACATCGCGCACCCACTCAAGTGCGTATCCGACCCGCTCACCCGTGTACGCAAGGCGCAAAGCCCCCACCGGGTCTGTTTTGCCACGCGGGGTGCTGGTGTGAACAACGCCAGCTCGCGCATTCAGCGTGACATCCTCACGAAGATCTACTTCGTAGCCCAGCCCGACCTCGCCGCGCGAAACGCTCGTACCCCCTCCGCTCGGCTTCAAGCGCGCAACACTTGAGGTCAATGCATATCGGGAGCTGGGACCCGATTCGAAGCGGTATGCAACAGATCCGCGCGTTTCGCTGTAATCGACAAGCAACGCCGTGTCGTAGCTCACGCGTGCATGTGACGCAGCCAGTTCAAGAAAGGACCGTGCGGTCAGGTTTCGGGTCCAGGTACCTCCTAGCGTCCCGGTGCGTTGCGTGCTGTCCCGGGTCACCCTGCCGAATTCAGCGAACTCGGTCTCCCGTGTGGAAGCCTCTTCCAAGGATGCCCGCAACCCGAAAACGTCGACCGGACTTGAGTTTTCCCAAAGCACGCGGACACTCGGCAGGGTTCGATTGGCACTCAGATCGGTGTTGCTCGATTTTTCGATCATGCCTCCAAGGGTCAACTCCGTTCGCGAGCTTCCCTGAATCGACTGGAGCGTGTATTGGGGATGGAGTCGATATAGCGTGACGCTTCCACTGCTTTCAGCGGAAAGTTCGGGGTTACTGACCCGCACAATTTCCATCGGCACAGTCAGCGTGTTTTGAGCCATCGCAGGCAACCATACAAATGGCTGCGAGGCCAGCACCAGGAGGGAAGCAATTTTTGAGTTCATGATCAAGGCACCAAAATCGTGTCACCAGGCATCAGGACCACATTGGTTTCGAGTTGGCTGCCCTTGATCAAGTCGTCATACCTGACGGGCAGGATCCGGCTATTGCCTTCGGGCGACTTGCGCAACACGCGAATCGAATTGCCGTCAGCAAACCGGTCAAGCCCACCCACTTGGCTGAGCATCTGCAAAACAGTCGTCTCGGGTGAACTCAGCGTGACAGCCCCGGGATTGACAACTTTGCCCAACACATAGACCCGATTGCCATCGGTAGCCGTAATAGCCACCGTCACAACCGGCACTGGAATGTATTTTTTAAGTTTTTCCGCCACACGGGCTTCGACCTCTGGCGTGCTCAGCCCTACCACCTCGACACGCCCGGCCAGCGGGAAGGTGATGCTGCCATCGGGCAGCACGCGCACTTCCATCCGCAAGGCCTCATCGCGCCAGACTGACACCATCAGGGCATCACCGTGCCGCAGTTTGTATGCTGACTCCGGTTGAGCGAACACAGCGCCGCTCACCGTCACCAAGAGAAATGTCATCACGAAACGTGCAAAAACAGGCATGGTCAGTCTCCAAAAAAATTGAGTTGCTACGAAGGCACCGCAAAATCCCTGCATCAGGGCGCTGCTTTTCCTTCCAGGACATCGCCAAGTTTCAAAATCTTACGAAGTTTATCTTACGCTAAACACGCCTCCACCCCCCTCCACGTTCGGCCTGCGTGAGGCCTTCCTTCTGCGCAATAGACTGCATTGTGGGGCACTGCTCATCCGTTACGCGGTGAATTGTTGCCCCCCCATTTTCAGCCCCTTTCAAACTGGCCTTGTGCTGTTTCGAGCGAGTTGATGCGGCTTTCTCCCAACGCGAGCGCCCTGAGGCAGGCGGCCGAGCGAACCATGCGCGCGGTCATGGGTGCAGTCGCGCGACCCTAACCTTCGACCTCTGCGGCGCAATCCGCATCGTAAAGAACTCGTTTCGGCACCGCGTGTGAAATGACCCGATGAACCCGTGGTCTGTGGGTTTTTTCGATCGCATGCGGGCGAGCTTCACGCCGCGCGGTGGGCGTTGACGCGGTGACGTCGTCACAGTGATGGGCTTGGTCATCCTTGCTCCCCTCATCGAGCGCCCCCCCGTTCGCGCCGCTTGACAGCCTTCAAAGCCTTTTTCGAGCCACATCCTGCCGGATCCAGGATCTGCCTGTCCAGCGTCAGCCCGGCCTCGATGCGCTTGAGCCTGGCATTTTTCGTCCTCAAACGCCCGAATGGGGTGAGGCTGAGGTCCCCGAATCGCCGATCTCCCAACAGATGCCCACGACCGGCCCTCCGGATTTGGTCCAACACAGCACATCTGCGATTCCCTCCTTTGAAAATCTCGATCGCTTCGTTGCTTCTCCTTGCGCCCCCTGGCTCGCCGGAAAGCAACCGTACCGCCGCCGATGAAAAGGCTGGAATTCGGGAAGACACGTCAACACCAAACCTCTCTCAAGGCCCGCCGGCCAATCTGCTCCAGCGTGCATGCGCCAGTGGTCGGAAGGTTCAACATGTTGGAAGCAGCTTTAAAGTGGTTGGATATGGCGGATCATTCGCAGGAAACCAGACCCGTTCGCATCCACCGCAGGGTCTCAACAACTAGGCCCTCAGCGCGGATGCAAAGAAGCCAAAAGTCGCCCAATGAAATCCATCACCAGCAATTGTGCAAAATGTAAGCGTCTGTCGGTGACAGAATGAAACACCTGCCGAATGCATTTGCACCTGAACCTGGTGAAGCGAATTCAACGGGTTACGACGCGACCGCGGATTGTTTCAAGTTCGAAATAGAGGTACCCCCTCGGACACCAACGCACTGCCGGATGCCCGTTTCTGACTCCCCTAAAAGCGCTGTAAAGCGACCTTGCTGGTCTTTCGCAAGATGGGTTGCACCCGCACGCGGCGCCCTCATTCTGCGCCGGCGCCCATGGTTCACCTGCCCCCTCATGCCCCACCCATGACCGACAACCAAGTACCCGACTGGAGCCGTGAACAACTGCAACCGGGCGAATGGAACCCGGGCAAACATCTGCTGTCCTGCATTCGGCGCTACCAACGGTACCAGCAAGAACCGCCAGCACTGAGCGGCCTGCGCATCGCCTGGGCTGTTTTGCAGCACCGCTTCTGGAGCGCAGTCACGGGTGCGGACATCCCCCTGAATTGCCAGCTTGGGGGCGGCTTGTTGCTGCCGCACCCCAACGGCGTGGTGATTCACCCCGATGCCCGGGTGGGACCAAACTGCCTGATTTTTCAACAGGTCACGCTCGGATCGCTCGCCTCAGGCGGCACGCCCGTGATCGGAGGCCATGTTGACATTGGCGCCGGCGCCAAGCTGCTCGGGGGCATCACCATCGGGGACCACGCCAGAATTGGAGCCAATGCCGTCGTGTTGGCGAACGTTCCAGCAGGATCTGTGGCTGTGGGTGCGCCAGCGCGCTGCCTGCCGCTCGATAGGGAAGCGGCTTCGCATGCGTGAATACAAGCTGGGCGTGGTGGCGATCGGGCGCAACGAGGGCGAACGTCTGAGACGCTGCCTGGGTTCTGTGCCGCCCGTTGTGCTTGCAACCGTCTATGTCGACTCGGGCTCTGATGACGGTTCTAAACAAATGGCCATCGAGATGGGCGCCGACGTCCTTGACCTTGATATGTCGCGACCCTTCACCGCTGCCCGGGCCCGGAATGAGGGCCTGCGCCGGTTGCTGGAGCGGCACCCCGAAGTCGACTTCGTGCAGTTTGTCGACGGGGACTGTGAGATCGTCCCGGACTGGCTGGAGGCTGCACGGGACTTTCTGGCAATGCAAGCCTCGCACGCGGTGGTGTGCGGCAGGCGCCGTGAGCGGTTTCCGGAGCATTCGGTCTACAACCAAATGTGCGACGAGGAGTGGAACACGCCGGTCGGCGACACGCTGTCATGCGGCGGTGACGCCATGATGCGTACACAGGCCCTCCAGGCTGTTGGCGGTTACCGAGAGACGTTGATTGCTGGCGAAGAGCCCGAGCTTTGCGTGCGCCTTCGTCAAAAGGGGTGGCGCATTCACCGGCTCGACCGCGAAATGACCCTGCACGACGCTGCCATCACCCGTTTCAGCCAGTGGTGGAAACGCACGGTGCGGGCAGGCCATGCTTTTGCGGAGGGGGCTTGGCTTCACGGGGCCCCTCCCGAGCGGCATTGGGTCCGGGAAACGCGTCGTGCCTGCTTCTGGGGGATGCTCCTGCCACTGTTGATCGCCATCGCCACGTTTGGCCTTGGGCCCTGGGCACTGGCTCTCATCCTGGTTTACCCGCTGCAATGGTTGCGCCTGTTTTGGCGCAGCGGCTCAGCACGCTCCAGCACCTTCATGCTTATCGGGAAATTTGCAGAGGCCTGGGGTGTTTTGAAATTCCATATCTTGCGCTTGCGGGGTATCGCTGGTCCTATCATCGAGTACAAATAGCTCGAACAACCGGAGCCACTTTCAATTGAACCAAGGACTCATCGGAAACTGGTCCCCAGGCATTGGGGATCCCAGCCTCGCCGGCTGGTTGACCGTGCTGCTCTACGGCGCCGCCGCATGGACCGTCTGGCGCTTGCTGCGCGAATGGACCGAGCCGCCCAGACACTCTGCCCGCTACGAAAAATGGTTCTGGAGAATGCTGCTCCTGGGGCTTGTCATGCTGGGAATCAACAAGCAACTCGACCTGCAGAGTGCGCTCACTGAAATCGGCCGAATCATGGCTGACAAGCAAGGCTGGTACAAGCATCGGAGCCAGTTCCAGATGGCCTTTATTGCTGGCATCGCCATGTTGGGGCTGACGCTGTTTGCGGCCACGTTGAATCTGATCTGGGGGGCTCCCAGTCCAACATTCTGGGGGCTGCTGGGTGGCACTGGACTCGTGGTGTTCGTCATCATCCGTGCGGCCTCATTCCATCATGTCGACGCCGTTCTTGGGCACCGGTTTTCCGGCTTTCAAGTCAACTGGATCGTGGAAATGGGGGCGCTGCTGGTCATCACCGCCAGTGCATGGCGGCGGCGAGGAGCACATTGATGCGCGTCGCCTACTTCACCAACCAGTACCCCAAGGTCAGTCACAGCTTCATACGGCGCGAAATTCTGGCACTGGAGCGCCAGGGCGTGGAGGTCGCCCGACTTGCACTGAGGGGCTGGAGCGACGGGCTCGTTGACCCGGACGATTTGTCTGAACGCGAGAAAACCCACTACCTCCTGCGCGGAGGGCTTGGCGCGCTGCTTCCGGCCACGATTCGCCAATTGCTGAGTGCACCGGTTTCATTTTTGCAGGGTGTTCGTATGGCCCTGCGTCTGTCCCGCTTGTCCGATCGACCCGCGCCATACCACCTCGTGTACCTGGCCGAAGCCTGTGAACTGGTTCACTGGTGCCGCCAGCAGGGGGTGGATCATCTGCACGTTCACTTCGGAACCAACCCGGCCGAGGTCGCGCTGCTGGCCCGCCTGATTGGAGGCCCGGCCTATTCGTTCACAGTACATGGTCCTGACGAGTTCGACCGCCCCCTGGGGTTGCACCTTCGCGAGAAGATCGAAGCGGCCTCGCATGTGGTCGCAATCAGTTCCTACGGCCGAAGTCAGCTGTACCGCTGGGTCGGCCACAGTCACTGGCACAAAATTCAGGTGGTGCACTGTGGGCTGGAGACCTCCTTTTTCGATCCGCCTCCGTCCCAACCATTCCCATCGACCCCTCGCCTGGTTTGCGTTGGCCGGCTTTGCGAACAGAAAGGCCAATTGTTGCTGCTCGATGCTGTACGCAGGCTCAGGGACCGGGGAGAAGACTTTCACCTGGTGCTTGCCGGCGACGGTGAAATGAGGCGTGAGCTCGAGGCGTTCATCGCTCAACACAACCTGCAGGCCCAGGTCAGCATCACCGGATGGATCAGCAGCGAACGCGTGAAGCAGGAATTGCTGGCGGCGCGGACCATGGTTCTGGCCAGCTTTGCCGAAGGTCTTCCCGTGGTGATCATGGAAGCAATGGCACTGGGCAGACCTGTGCTTACCACCAGCATTGCGGGCATTCCGGAGTTGGTGCGCCACGGCGTCGATGGCTGGCTCGTTCCCGCTGGCGACGTTGAGGCCCTGGTCGAGACCCTTAGCAGCGCGCTGGCGACGCCAGCCGCCCAACTGGAGCAGATGGGCCTCACGGCGCGCGCCAGAGTCATCGAGAGACACTCGATCGACACGGAAGCCGCCAAGCTCAAGCATCTTTTGCCGGCGCCATCATGATCACAACCACCATCAGCTGGGTGCTTTTGACCACAGGCGCGGTCCTGATGGCACTCGTTGCGCTGCTTGCCCTCCAGACTTTGGCCAGCTTTCTGCTCAAGAGACCCGAATCGGTCCCGGGAGATGGAGATACCCCGTTACCCTCGACCGTGGTGTTGATGCCCGCACACGATGAGGCCGAGATCATCGAATCAATGGTGAGCCAGGCATTGCAGGTGCTGCCTGCCGGCGGTCAACTGCTGGTCGTGGCAGACAATTGCACAGACGACACCGCAGACCGTGCCAGGTCAGCCGGGGCCAGCGTTATCGAGCGGTTTGACACTGATCTTCGTGGCAAAGGCTATGCACTGGCTCACGGCGTGAACCACTTGCGCCCGGCCCCGCCGGAAGTGGTGATCGTGATGGACGCCGACTGTGTCGCTTCAGCCGGCAGCCTGACGGCCATTGCCATGGCTGCACACCGCCTGCAAAGACCCGTACAGGCCATGTATGACATGCTCGCTCCGCCCGGGGCTGGCCTGATGCAACGCATGGCCGCATTCGCCTGGGACTTCCGTACCCGTCTGCGCGCCGAGGGCTACCGCCGCCTGGGCCTGCCCTGCCAACTGATGGGCAGTGGCATGGCATTCCCCTGGCCGTTGCTGCAGCAGGTCAACCTCGCCACCGGTCACATCGTTGAAGACCTCAAGCTCGGCCTGGACTGCGCCCGGACGGGTAAGCCCCCCTATTTCCTGCCGTCTGCGCTGGTGAGCAGCTGTTTTCCTACCAATGATCAGGGTACCCAGTCACAGCGCAAACGGTGGGAGCACGGCCACCTGAGCATGGTTGCAGGGCAAGCACCAACTCTGCTGTGGCAATCCGTGACCCGTGGCAACGTTGGCCTGCTGGCGATGACACTGGATATGTGTGTCCCGCCACTGGCATTGCTGGTTTTGCTGCTTGGCGCGCAAGCCGCGGGTGCCACGCTGCTGGCATGGCTGGGAATGATCTGGCCAGTGGTGGCAACGCTCTCGCTGCTGGCATTTGTCTTGCTAGGTCTGACGGTACTCGCAGGCTGGTGGAGAGCTGGCCGTCGCTGGATCAGTCTGGGCGAACTGATGTCTGCGCCTTGGTACATCTTGCGCAAACTTCCGCTCTACCTGGGCGTCCTGACCCGGCGCCAGGCCAACTGGATACGAACGCGACGAGACTGAGAAAATGTTTGAACCCGAGCCACGCACGGAAACCGTGACCGCAACCTCACGCACGAAAAAGCCCAACCATCGGCCTCGTGTATCAGCGCTAGCCAGAAACTGGCCAGAACGGACCACAAGCCATGAGTGACCATTGCATCCTGTGTGGGCTACCCATCTCCCGCTCCACCATGAAGCAGACGCTGGACGACATTCTGAAACGCATGACGCGGGGAGAAGGCGCATGGCTGCTCACACTCAACACGGAAATGCTCTCGCGCTTTACCAAAGATCCCGGCTATCGGGATCTGGTCGCGCAGGCCGACATCATCACCGCCGACGGCATGCCTCTGGTGTGGGCCTCCCGGTTCAAGGGCGCTGACCAGACCATTCCCGAGCGGACCACCGGCGTCGACCTGGTGGATGCCTTTCTTCGCCTTCCAGAGGTGCCGATCTACGCCATCATTGGTGGGGTGGATCCAGCCATCACCGTGGCGCGCTACGGTGATTCCGCGCAGCAAGCATGCCGTTATCTGTTCAACGGCAAGGTCGATCTGAGTGACAAACAGGTGCAACAGTTCGCCGATACGCTGCGTGATCATCAGGTGCGCATGCTGTTTCTGGCTCTGGGCGTTCCCAAACAGGACCGGCTGGCATTGAAAATAAGGGCATTGATGCCGGAACTGATGATCACTGGCATTGGTGGTACGTTTGAAATCCTGGGTCCGAAAGGAAGCCGGGCGCCGAAGTGGATGCAGAAGCTTGGGATGGAATGGCTGTTCCGACTGTTGAAGGAGCCTGGTCGATTGTGGAAACGTTACCTCATTCACTACCCCGCTGGCGTCAAATTGCTTCTCAAGGATATACTGCAATCTCTTCCCGCGTCCAAATCCTGATAAATCCGCCATCAATCGAATTGCGACAAAATAATGCATTTTGACCGCCAATCAATTAAAATCGCACCGGTATATCGCCGCGATTGATAGGCAACAAGAGAAATTTTTCTCATACCCCAAAATAATTGAACTCACGCAACTCAAAACGCCACATGAACTGCTTTTGAAATAGCGCGATTCTCGCCATCAAGCCAGTATTTTCCTGGTACGCAAACAAGCCTCCGCTCAACAAATCTGAAATTTGGCCGAAAAATCACCAGAAAGGGGATCCATTTTTATGGCAAGTCAATTTGGAAAGCCAAACGCCAAGCCAATACGGGTCATCATTGCTTCTGAGAATGCATCGATGCGCATGAGCGGCGAATCCAATTTGCCTCTGTTCTATTTGAAGCTGCTTCGTGCTCGCGGTGCTGAAATCTGGATTGTCTGCCACTCTCGAGTCCGCAACGAATTGCGGGAACTTTTTCCGAACGACATTGATTTCCACAGATTTCATTTCATTGAAGATACGCGACTTCAAGTGCTTATCTGGAAACTCAGTCACCGGTTTCCCTATCGGATACAAGACCTCATATTTGGACAATGGATTCATGCCATTACACAACGAACCACGCGGAAAGTCGTTAAGGAATTGGTAAAATCGGAAAACATTCAGATTGTTTTCGAACCGGCGCCTATTTCCCCCAAAGGACTGAGTTTTATGTACGACCTGGGGGTGCCCGTCGTCATAGGACCACTTTGCGGGGGGCTTGAGTTTCCACCGGCCTTCCGCTATATGGACTCACCGGTGACGCGTCTTTCCATCAAGCTTGGACGCGCAGCATCGGGACTGGCGCATCAATGGGCACCAGGAAAATTGCAGGCAGAGAGTTTGATTGTGGCAAACGACCGCACGGCAAAGGCACTGCCCCACGGCTACCGAGGCCAAGTCTATAAAGTGGTTGAAAGTGGTGTTGATCTGTCCATATGCAAACCAATCGAACACCAGTCAGCAGACCCCAGAGACCCGGTTCGATTCATCTTTTGGGGTCGATTTGTTGACTGGAAGGGGGCCCAGTTTCTTGTGCAGGCATTTAAACAAGTTTCCGAACAGTCAAATGCTGTACTTGAAATGATTGGTGATGGAGAGCTAATGGACTCCATTAAAACCCAGGCAACTGAAACGGGGGCTGGCGACAGGATCAATTTTCACGGTCGCTTGAGCAGGGAAGAAAGCATCAAGATTATTCAGAAATGTCACGTATTCGTCATTCCTTCCCTGCGTGAATGCGGAGGCAATGCCATTTTGGAAATCATGGCAATGGGGCTGCCCATCGTTGCAACCAATTGGGCGGGCCCGGCTCAATACGTAGAGAAAACTTGTGGGATTCTGGTCGACCCCACCACCGTCGATGGGTTTATTAACGGGCTGGCTGATGCCATGCTGAGATTGGAAAAATCACCAGAGCTGCGCCAAAAAATGGGCGCGGCCGGTATCGAGCGGGTCAAGGAAGAGAATTTCGACTGGGAATCAAAAGCCGATCGTATTCTGGAAATACTTCATGAAACCATTGGGCAGAAGGCAGCCCGTCAACCATAGCAACCAACCATCAAATTCGGTATGGGAAACAGCTTAATTTTGGGCGGCGCGGGGTTTCTTGGCAGCAATCTCGCGCAGAGGCTCGTTGCCCAGGGTGAAACTGTGCGCGTTTTCACACGCCCCAGTTCTTCGATTTCGAACATCGAAAACATTCGAGACAGGATTGAATTGGTTTGTCGGGATTTTATGGATGATGTTGCATTGCGCAGCGCCACTCAAAACATTGATACCGTGTATCACTTGATTTCAACGACCTTTCCGAGCATGACAATGGAGAGTAGCGCCTATGATCTGCTTTCAAATCTGCTTCCGACAATACGGTTGATTGAAGCTTGCAGTGCCAACGGTGTGAAAAAGATCATATACGCATCTTCAGGTGGTACGATTTATGGAAATCCTGACACAGTTCCAATTCCAGAGGACCATCCCTTGGTCCCCACTTCAGCCTATGGGCAAAGCAAGCTGACGATAGAGAATTATCTCACCTTCTATGCGCGATCCACACATCTGGACATTAATGTATTGCGAATTTCAAATCCCTTTGGCCCGAACCAAAAAATACTGGGCGTGCAGGGCATTGTTGCGGTAGCGATGGGGTGTGCTTATTATGGGCGAGCCTTGAGGATCAACGGAGAAGGAAAGGCGGTCCGGGACTACATTTACATTCAGGATGTGATTGATGCAATGCTGCTGGCAGCAAACCATCCAGGGTCCGCCGTCGCGAATATTTCTGCATCGGTCGGTCACAGCGTGATGGAAATCGTAAAAGCCGTGGAAGAGATCTCAGGCCGGACAATTGAAAAGCAATTTGTCCCCGATCGCCCCGGCGATGTTCGAATGAATATTCTCGACAACAGCAAGGCTTTCCAGCTGTATGGATGGGCGCCCAAAACGCCCTTCCGAGAAGGTCTCGAAAAGACTTGGAGTCACATCATAAAAGCTGGTCCGGCATCGATCCCAATGGCCTTAAAGTCGTGACCGCTGGAATTGACCCGCTTTGATTGAAGAGAAAGGATTTGGTTTTGAAGCTGCGCTTCCCTCTTCCCTCTTCCCTCTTCCCTTCGATACCGCGTCAGCCTGGCATTCCAGGAAAATGGCCGTCAAACAAGGCGCGAAATCCAATTGTTCTTTGACCCAGGTTGCTGCCAGCACAGACCACAAGCGCCTCAACCCGCAGGATTTACAAGTAGGTGAATGCAGCGTTGCTCGAACCGTGTGAGCAGGCTTCCAAAGGCTTGCTCGAAGCAGAGAACGAATTTCTTCGACAGCGCCCAAGGGTGCACTGCCTAGAGGCGGTGAGCGATCTGCGGGAAAAGCGTGGCGAACGGAACCTCGCGAAAAAGGTCCGGTGAAGTGCCTCTTCATGAGAGCGCTTCTGTGCGAGTTCGCCCTCACCTTAAGGTCCCGGGGCCTGGAGCTGGCACAGACTGGCTTCTGCCAATGGGTGCATCAACCACGGTCTCGGAAAAGTGTTCATCAAACCAATGGCGGCACGGCCCCATCGAGATTTCTCACCATGGCCGTCACTGTGACCACGAAGCGGAACGCGCCTTCTGGTTCCTGAGCGCGATCGGATGGGCCTGTGACTTGCGTCACCCGGAGGCTACGATGCAAATCGAAAAAACCCGGGGAGATGCCTATGGCCATGGCGTCGTTTTCTGCAACCGGTCACACGCCCATATTCAACGGCCTGGCATCTGTCCCGATGCGCTCGGACGCGCTTCCGCAGGCGAGAAGGGTTGCTTCAGACGCCTCTGGGAGGTTCACCCATTTTTGCAGTCACTCGCGCCAGGCCTGTTTCTGACGACCGAAAATGCCTGACCCAGGAGAAGCACTGGCTCGACAGCGCTCTGCTCTGCCAATCACAAGGTCAGGAACATGTAGGCCGATTATGTAAACTGTTACGATTAATACCGTGCACTTGGGTCTCTTCGACAGATTTCACAGACCGATTACCGTTTGGCCCAAAAGCACAGAACCGACTTCTCACTGGCTCAGGAACTCGAGATGTATTTAGATTACCTTTACAGACTCGGCCAATAACAGGTTATCTAGGCATGTACGAATCCTTTTACGGCCTGAAGGAGAAACCATTCTCCATTCAGCCTGACCCCGCCTTCCTCTACATGGGCAAGCGCCATTCGCTGGCCTACACCATGCTGGAGTACGCGATCGTCAACCGGGCCGGCTTCACGGTTATTTGCGGCGACATCGGCTGCGGCAAAACCACGTTGATCCGTCGCCTGCTCAATGAGCTGCAAGATGAAGTCAAGGTGGGGGTGGTCACCAACACCCACCCCAATCTGACCGATCTGACGGAATGGATCATGCTGGCCTTTGATCAACCCTACGATGGACTCTCGCCCATCGCCCGGTACGATGCCTTCCAACGCTTCCTGATCAGCGAGTATGGGAAGAACCACCGGGTCGTACTCATTGTCGACGAGGCTCAAAACCTCAGTTCGGCAGCGATGGAGTCGCTTCGCATGCTCTCCAACATCAACGCCGACAAAGATCAACTGCTTCAGATTGTGCTCGTCGGACAACCCCAGCTGCGCGATTTGCTCAGGCGTCCGGAGCTGCAGCAGTTTGCCCAGCGGGTAGCGGCCGACTTCTACATTTCTCCCTTGAATTCGGTGGAAGTCGGGGACTACATCGAGCATCGGTTGAAGGTGGCGGGTCGGGAACGTCAGCTGTTCTCACCCTTTGCAACAGCCAAGATCGCCAAGGCGACCCATGGCATTCCTCGCAGCATCAACATCCTTTGCGATATGGCCCTCGTATACGGGTTTGCCGCCGAAGCCCGTGTGATTGACGTTGAAGTGGTCGATGAGGTGCTGCACGACCGCAGTGAGTATGGTGTGCTGGGCGACACCAATGTCAACGTCGGCCAACCCAGGGACAGCCAATGGGGTGACCACCCCCCTTCCAAGCCGGCTGATCCCCCCAAAGTGTGATCTCGCTCACACCAGGTAACAAATTGTTGGGTCATAATGATTTTTCCCTGTGGTAACACCATTGGGTGACCCTACCTGGAATATCTGAGTGACAACGCCTTCAGCCGCTTCTAACGACATCGCCATCGTAGGCATGTCCGCGCATTTGCCGGGGTCCGCCAATCCGACGGCCTATTGGTCCAACCTGCGTCAGGGAATCGAATCAATCCGGCGACTGACAGAGGCAGAGTTGCTGGCAAGCGGAGAAAACCCGGAGCGCATGCGGCACCGCAACTATGTGCCAGTGGCAGCGCCACTTGAAGGGTTCGAGCAGTTTGACGCCGACTTCTTCGGCTTCAGCCCCAAAGAAGCGGCCATCATGGACCCGCAGCACCGCCAGTTTCTGGAGGTGGCTTGGGAGGCGCTGGAAAGCGCCGGACACCCGCCAGAGACCTTCGGTGGGCCGATCGCGGTGTATGCCGGCTGCGGCATGGGCAGCTATTTCTACTTCAATATCTGCTCCAACCCGGAGCTGGTGGCCAGCACGGGCATGTTCCTTCTGCGCCACACCGGCAACGACAAGGACTTCCTGTCCACGCGGGTGAGCCACATCTTTGATCTCAAGGGTCCGAGCGTCAATGTCCAGACGGCTTGCTCGACCTCACTGGTGGCGGTGCACCTCGCCTGCCAGTCCTTGTTGCTGGGCGAGTGCGACATGGCCCTGGCTGGCGGCGTGACGATCGAACTGCCCCACGCACGCGGCTATGTCTTTCAGGAGGGTGAAATCCTTTCCCCCGACGGCCACTGCCATGCCTTCGACCACCGTGCCCAAGGCACCGTGTTTGGTTCAGGCGCGGGTGCGGTGGCGCTGCGGCGACTGGAAGATGCACTCAAGGATGGTGACCATATCTGGGCAGTGATCAAGGGTACCGCTGTCAACAACGATGGCGCGGCCAAGGCTGGCTACCTGGCCCCCAGCGTTGACGGCCAGGCCAAGGCCATCGCCGAGGCACAGGCTGTGGCCGGCGTGGGTGCGGAGACCATCGACTACGTGGAATGCCACGGCACGGGCACCTACCTGGGGGACCCCATCGAGGTCGCAGCTCTCACCCAGGCGTTCAGGGAAACCACCCCCGACAATGCCTTCTGCCGCATCGGGTCGGTCAAGACCAACATCGGCCACACGGACACCGCAGCGGGCGTGGCCAGCCTGATCAAGGTCGCGCTGGCACTCAAACACCAGGAAATTCCACCGAGCCTGGGCTATGAACAGCCCAACCCTTCGATCGACTTCGAGTCCAGCCCGTTTCTGGTCAACCACACCCTCAGCCCGTGGGTGTCGTACAAGGGCCCGCGGCGTGCCGGTGTGAACTCTCTCGGTGTGGGTGGGACCAACGCCCATGCCGTGCTTGAAGAGGCTCCCGAAGCTGCGCCGTCCGAGCCATCTGACTGGCCATTCCAGTTGCTGGTGGTGTCAGGAAGGTCGCGCGCCGCAGTGGATGCCAACGCCAAGGCGCTGGCCGCCCACCTGCGTACACACCCCGAACAAGCCTTGGCGGACGTGGCCTTTACGCTCAAGGAAGGCCGCCGCGCCTTCGAGCACCGGCGCGTGCTGGTGGCCGAAACCCACGAAGAAGCCGCCACGCTGCTGGAGGGCACCGACACCCGCCGCGTGTTCAGCCACAGCTTCATGGGCGATGACCCCGAGGTGGTGTTCATGTTCCCGGGCGGCGGCGCCCAGTACGCCGGCATGGCACGCGAGCTCTACGCGACAGAGCCCGTTTTCCAGGACTGGATGGACCGTGGCCTGGGCGTGCTGCAACCCCAGCTGAACTACGACATCCGCGCCCTCTGGTTGCCAGAACCCGACCAGCACGCAGAGGCCGTGGAAAAACTCAAGCAACCCTCGGTGCAGCTGCCACTGATCATGATCGTGGAGTACGCGCTGGCGCAGCTCTGGATGTCCTGGGGCGTGAAGCCCGCAGCTCTGGTTGGCCACAGCATGGGCGAAAACACGGCGGCCTGTCTCGCTGGCGTGATGTCGTTCGAGGATTGCATCGGACTGGTTCTGCTGCGCGGCCAGTTGTTCGACACCGTGCCCCTTGGCGGCATGCTCAGCGTCCCGCTCCCCGCCGATGAAGTCCGTGGCTTGCTGGGCAGCGACCTGGACATGGCGAGCGTCAATGCACCCGACCTTTGCGTGGTGTCGGGTCCACAGCACGCCCTTGAGGCACTCGCGACCCACTTGACCGCTCGTGAGGTGGAGTCACAGCGCATACAGATCGACATTGCCGCACATTCGCGCATGCTCGAACCCATTCTGGGCCGCTTCGAGGCCTACCTGCGCAGCATTACGCTGAACCCGCCCCAACGGCTCATCATCTCCAACCACGATGGAAAACCGTTGAGCGCTGCGCAGGCCACCGACCCCTTGTATTGGGTCGCCCACCTGCGCAACACAGTGCAGTTTGCCGACTGCCTGGCCACGCTGATGCAAGAAAGCGGCCGGGTGTATCTGGAGGTCGGCCCCGGCAAGACCCTGGGGTCACTAACCCAAGCCAATGGTGTTGCTTCCGGCCAGGTCATCAATTCGCTTCGCCACGCAGACCATGCCGTCGCCGACGATGTCTGGTTCCTGGGTACGTTGGGCCGGCTGTGGGCCACCGGCGTGAACGTGGACTGGCTGCCTGTGTGGGGCGAAGCGCGGCGGTACCGGGTGCCCTTGCCCACCTACGCCTTTCAGCGCAAGCCTTATTTCATCGTGCCAGGGGTGGCCCGCTCGACACCGGACACAGCGCCACAGCTGGTGCGCACCGACGACATCAGTGGCTGGGGCTACCAGCCGCGCTGGCGCCCGCGCCAGGCCAACATAGAAATCGACGTCACCCAGGACCTGACCAGCACGGAGCCACAATCATGGCTGGTGTTTGCGGACCAGACCGGCCTTGCCGACACACTCATCGCCCGCCTCCGCAGCGCTTCCCACCGGGTCACCGTGGTGCGTGCGGGCGACCTCTTTGCCCGGCTGAGCGAATTCGAATACCTGCTTGCGCCAGAGCGTGGGCGCGAAGGCTATGACGAGCTGTTGCGCGATCTCGTGGCCACAGGCAACACGCCGCAACAGATCGTCCACACCTGGCTGGTGACGCGAGAAGAGCGCTTTCGCCCTGGCAGCAGCTTCTTCCACCGCAATCTGGAGCAAGGCTTTTTCAGCCTGTTGTTCCTGGCGCAGGCCATGGCGGGCGAAAACCTGCCCAAACCCCAGCACCTGACCGTGCTCAGCTCTGGTGCCGTTCGCGTGCGCGATGAAGCCCTGCCCTACCCCGAAAAGGCCACGCTGATGGGTCCTGCCCGCGTGGCTCCTCGGGAACTGCCCGGCTTGACCTGTTCGGTGCTCGATGTGGTACTGCCCGCCGTGGACAAAGGCTGGCGGGCCAAACCGGATGTAAACGCACTGACTTCGCTGGCTGACCGGGTGCTTGAAGACCTGTTTGCAGCCCCGGACAACCGCGTGGTCGCCTTGCGGGCCGACAAACGATTCGAGCTGGGCTATGCCCCGCTCCCGCTCAAACCAACAGAAGGTCTCACCGGACTCTCGCAGGGCTGTGTCTGCCTGCTCACTGGCGGCCTGGGCGGCATCGGCCTGACACTGGCCGAGCGCCTCGCGCGTGAAAACCAGGCCCGCCTCGTGCTGCTGGCGCGCCAGCCGTTGCCCGCTCGCGAGTCCTGGGACACACAGTTGCGCAGCGGCGATCCGCTCGATCCCGTGGTGCAGCGCATCCTGGCAGTGCGCCGCCTAGAAACCCTGGGTGCCGAGGTCCTGGTGATCGCTGCGGACGTGTGCAACGTCAAAGACATGCAGACCGCTGCCGAACAGGCGCAAAAGCGTTTCGGACGTATCGAAGTGGTGATCCACGCCGCCGGTGTGGTGGATGACGGTCCTCTGATGACCAAGACATCGGGTGGCGTAGAAGAGGTGTTTGCGCCCAAGGTTCACGGCGTACAAATCCTGCATGAGCTGTTCCCTGACGGCAGCATCGACTGGCTGGTCCTGTTCTCGTCGACCAGCACGGTCACCGCGCCGGCAGGTCAGGTCGACTACGTGGCTGCCAATGAGTACCTCAATGCCTATGCACGAAGTCGCGCGGGGCAACGCACCCATGTGGCGGCCATCGACTGGGGCATCTGGAACGAAGTGGGCATGGCGGCGAAAGCCATGGCCAACCGCCTGGGGGAAGCAGCGCCACTGCCACGCCATCCGGCCAACAGCCCGCTGCTGGACGATGCCACCTTTGATGCTGCTGGGCACCGGCTGTTCACAGCGGCCTGGCAAGCCAGGGACCAATGGATTCTCGACGGCCACCGAACCCAAGCTGGACAGGCGTTGCTGCCAGGCACTGGGTACCTCGAACTCGCGGCCCAAGCCCTGCGCGGCAACGGCGAATCGGGGGCTTTTTCGATCAGGGACCTTTACTTCTTTCGACCGCTGGAAGTCAAAGACGATCAGACGCGTGATGTGCGCGTGATGCTGGCACGCAGTGATGAAGGCTATGCCCTGGAGGTGCGCAGCGACGTGCTGTTTGACGGTCGCAAGGGCTTCCAGCTCAACGCCCAGGCCACGTTGATCCCGGGTGCGTTGCCCGCCACCGAAAAGATTGACACCGCCGCGTTGCTGGCTCGCTGCCCGCACCACCGTGCCGAGGACCGTGACGGACTGCGCTCGCCTCAGGAGGAACACCTGAACTTCGGCGCACGATGGCGGGTGCTGCAATCGGTGGCCTACGGCGATGGCGAGGGCATCGCATGCCTTCAACTCCCTGCGGCATTCGAGAGCGACCTTTCGGCTGGTTATTTGCTGCACCCTGCGCTGCTCGACCTGGCAACTGGCTGGGCGATGCGACTGATCGCTGGTTACACCAGCGACCATCTGTGGGTGCCTGTGTCTTACCAGTCGGTGAAGGTGCACCGGCCACTTCCAGGCAAGGTTTGGAGCTGGGTACGCAATGCCCAGGACAACCGCTCCGACGCACCGTTTGCGGTGTTCGACGTCACCCTGTGCGACGCTCACGGTGAGGTCTGCGTGGAGGTCCAGGGCTTCTCGATCAAACGCCTGGAGGAAGGCGGATTTTCATCCTCGGTCAGCCGTCTCGATGCACGCGATCTGGTGTTCGAAGAAGCCGGGGGGAGCGGCGCGCACGCCAAGCTTTCCCCGGCGGAAGAGCAACTGCAATACAACATGTCGCAAGGCATCTTGCCGCACGAAGGTGCCGATGCTTTTGGGCGCGCTCTGGCCACCGGGATGCCGCAGGTCGTCATCTCGTCCATGAACCTCGATGCGCTGGCTCGAAAAGCTGGTGAGACCATGGACGCCGACGCGGGCTCGGGGCAGAAGTTCCAGCGACCCGACCTGGACAGCGACTATGCGGCGCCGGGCAACGATGTGGAGCGCACGTTGGTGGGCTTCTGGGAGGAGCTGCTGGGCGTCGATCAGGTAGGCGTTCAGGACAGCTTTTTTGATCTCGGCGGGCACTCGCTGATCGCGGTGCGCCTGTTTGCCATGATCAAAAAAGCCTACCGTGTCGAATTCCCGATCTCGGTGCTGTTCGAGGCGCCCACCATCGCGCTGTGCGCAGCGCTGATTCGGGAGCGCATCGGCGACAGTGGCGCTGACAATGCAACAGCTTCCGCCACAGCCGGTGTAGCGCCTCAGGCCAAGCGGCGCTTCGTGCACCTGGTGCCCATGCACGATGGCGAAGGCGGTGAACGCACCCCCTTCTTCCTCGTGGCCGGTATGTTTGGCAACGTGCTGAACCTGCGACACCTGGCCCGTCTGCTGGGAGCAGACCGGCCTTTTTACGGCCTCCAGGCTCGTGGTCTCTATGGCGATCAGGCGCCACACGAAACCTTTGAGGAAGCGGCGACCGACTACATTGCTGAAATGCGCCAGGTCCAGCCACACGGCCCCTACCTGCTTGGCGGATTCTCGGGCGGCGGCATCACGGCCTATGAAATCGCCCGCCAACTGGAGTCCGCTGGCGAAACGGTCCGTTTGCTGGTGTTGCTGGATACGCCCCTGCCCATGCGGCCACCAATCAACCGCACAGACAAAGCCCTCATCAAACTGGCCGAATTGCGCAAGGGCGGCGCGGGTTTCATCCTGGACTGGGCCCGCCAGCGTGTTCGCTGGGAGCTCGACAAGCTGCGCAACCGCCATGCGCAACCGCTTGAATCCCGATCGAACCAACTGAACAACGAAGCCATCCAGGCGGCATTCCTGCGGGCACTGCCCGTCTATCGATTGCAAGCCTGGAACGGACCTGCCGTGCTGTTTCGTCCACCGTTGAACCCTCAATGGACAGTGGCTGGTGGGCGTCGGGTCAGTTCGGAACGGGAGTATCTCTACGAAGACAACAACTGGACACGCTACCTGCCGAAGCTGCGGGTGCTGGAAGTGCCGGGCAACCACGACTCCATGGTGCTGGAGCCCAATGTGCGGGTGATGGCCAACTTGCTGAAAGGCTGCATCGAAGAGGCTCAGAGGCCAGGGGCCGCCGAATGAAGCAACCCGCCAATGCCAGTGTCCTGACGATCGTGCTCAACTACCGCACGCCTGAGCTGACGTTGCGGGCGGTTGAAGCGGCCTTGCGTGAAATGGAAGGCCTCTCAGGCGCCATCACGGTGGTCGACAACGATTCAGGTGATGGGTCTTTTGAGGCCCTGACCCGGGCGGTGCAGGAAAACGGCTGGCGCCGCGTTCGGGTGCTGCAGTCAGGTCACAACGGTGGTTACGGTGCCGGCAACAACTTCGGGATCCGCCACGGGCTGCCCGATGGCTCGGCGCCCGACTTCGTCTACATCCTCAACTCCGACGCCTTTCCGGAGTCCGGCGCCATCCGGGTGCTGGCCGAGTATCTGCTGGCCCATCCCGAGGTGGGGTTTGCCGGTAGTCGCCTGCATGGAGACGATGGCGTGTACCACCAGACCGCGTTCCGGTTTCCGAGCGTTCTCAGTGAATTTGAGGGCGCTGCGGCCACCGGCCCGATTTCACGGCTGCTGCGGCGCTACATCGTGCCCTTACCAGAACCCCTGGAAGCGCAGACCGTCGACTGGATGGCCGGCGCCAGCATCATGATTCGCCAAACCACGTTCGAAGAAACGGGCGGGTTCGACGAGCGGTTCTTCCTCTATTTTGAAGAAACCGATCTGTGCCTGCGTGCCCGACGAGCGGGTTGGACCTGTGCCTACCTGCCCCAAAGCCATGTCATGCACATCGGATCGGTCTCTACCGGCATGAAGACGTGGAAGCGCATGCCCCCTTTCTGGTTCGACTCCCGCCTCTGGTATTTCACGAAAAACCACGGCGTGTTCTATGCTGTCTCAGCCACGGCGGCCTACGTGGCCGGCTCTGCCATTTCAGGATTGCGCAAGTTATTGGGGAGCAAAGGCACCTCCAAGCCTGAGCACTTTCTCAGAGACCTCGTCTCCCACGCACTGCGCTGCGCCTGGCACCGCCGCCTTGTCGGACGTTCCAGCGCCCCGTCGACCTGACACCCAGGTTGTCACGATATCCGGAGTATTCCATGAGCAATTTTTCCTGTGTGGTAATGGGCAATGAGTCCCTTCTAATCCAGTGTGCGGAGAGGTTGCTTCAGGGTGGCGACCGGATCAACGCGGTGATCACCCGGAACCCTGACATCCGCGCCTGGGCCGTTCACCAGAACTTGCGCGTCGAGGCGCCAGGCGAAGATTTGAGCGGTCGTCTGGATGGCATCACGTTTGACTGGTTGTTCAGTATCGCCAACCTGTCTGTGATACCGCAGGCGGTGCTGGATCGGGCCACGCATGGTGCCATCAACTTCCACGATGGTCCCTTGCCACGGCACGCTGGCCTGAATGCACCGGTCTGGGCCATTCTTGAAGGAGAGAAACGACATGGCGTGACCTGGCACATGATCGAGGGCGGTATTGACGAAGGCGACATCGTCAAACAGCACGTATTCGAGATGGCGCCCGGTGAGACTGCGCTGACCTTGAACACCCGCTGCTATGAAGCCGCCATGGACAGCTTTTCCGAATTGCTTGTGGATCTGCATGGCGCCGGCCCGCAGCGCAAAGCGCAAGACCTCAGCCAACGCAGCTACCACGCTCGCCTGGACCGACCAGTCGCTGCCGCTCGGATCGACTTTGCGCAAAGCGCAGAATCGATCGTGGCACTGGTATTGGCACTCGACCACAGCACCTACTGGAACCCGCTGACGTGCGCCAAAGTGGACGTTGGCGGCCGCATTCTGCTGGTTTCTGGCGCAGTGGCCGAGCCTGCATTGGGTACCGGATCGCCCGGGCAGGTGCTGGAAGCCACACCAGCGGGTCTGGTGGTGGCCACCGCGTCGGTGCCGGTGCGACTGACCGGTTTGCGCGATGGCATCGGCCAGGCTGTGTGCCCGTCAACCGTTACCCGGCCTGGCGAGTTGTTGCCCAAGCTGAATGCCGATGAAGCGAAGACCCTGACCGATGCACTGGCCCATGTGGTCGCTGGCGAGCAGACCTGGCGCCGTTGTCTGCAGACCCCTCTGGCTATCGACCTGTCAACGACCAGCACCGCCACCGGCTCCGCTGACAAGCGTCAGACAGCACTGCAAGCGCCCGCTGGTTTAACTGGCGATCGCCTGCTGGCCGCAGTGGCTGCCGGTGTGGCTCGCGTGAGTGGCAAATCCGCCTTCGACCTGGCCTACCAAAGCGCAGCAGCACCCCATGCGCCCGGCTACCTGTCCACCTGGGTGCCACTGCGCCTGGAGGCGCCGGGCGAGCTGTCCTTCACGGCATTTGTCGAACACTGCACCACCGCTCTCGACACGGCGCGCCGTTACCCGGCCTTTGCACTGGACCTTGTCGCTCGCGACCCGGCCATCAATGGCTTGGCTGTACCCCAGGTTGGCATTTCACAGGGCGCAGGCTTCATTGAAGGCAGCGCCGTCACTGTGCTGCTGGCCAAAAACGGTGGCCTTTCGCTATGGCACGATGCGACCCGGCTGCCCGAAGAAGCCGCAACGCAACTCGCCCAACGCCTGCAAGGGGTGCTGGACGCACTCGGCAATGCGTCGGCACTGGACACGCCCTTGGGACTGTTGCCCATCATGTCGGCTGCCGAGCGCGAGCAGGTGCTGTATGGCTGGAACAACACCCGCTGTGATTACGATCGCCAAGCCTGCGTGCACCAGTTCTTCGAGGCACAGGTGCAGCGCACGCCGCAAGCCACGGCCGTGGTGTTTGAAGGCACGGCACTGACCTACGCTGAACTCAATGCCCGCGCCAACCGCGTTGGACACCGACTGCGAGATATGGGTGTGAAACCTGGCGTTCTGGTGGGTCTGTACACCCAGCGCTCGCTGGATCTGCTGGTCGGCGCGCTCGCCATCCAGAAGGCCGGCGGCGCTTATGTGCCACTGGACCCGGCCTACCCCGCCGACCGCGTGGCGCTGTATATCGAAGACAGCGGCGCACCGGTGATCGTGGCGCAGTCGGCACTGGTGGCCAGCCTGCCAGCACACCAGGCGCAAGTACTGGTGATCGACAAAGACACACTGATCAATTCCCTTCCCGACGCCAATATCGACAGCGGCGTGCAGCCGTCCGATGTTGCCTACATGATCTACACCTCGGGCTCTACCGGCCGCCCCAAGGGCGTGATGGTCGAGCACCGCAACGTGGCCAACTTCTTTCGCGGCATGGACGACCGCATCCGCCACGATCCGCCGGGCGTGTGGCTGGCGGTCACGAGCCTGTCGTTCGACATCTCGGTGCTGGAGTTGTTCTACACCCTGGCCCGTGGCTTCAAACTCGTGCTCTCCAACGACGAAAACCGTGCACTCGTCTCCAGCGGCCAGACACCGGTTTCGGCACAGAAGATGGACTTCAGCCTGTATTACTGGGGCAACGACGACGGGGCAGGCCCCAAGAAATATGAGTTGCTGCTGGAAGGCGCCAAGTTTGCAGACCAACACGGTTTCTGCGCTGTTTGGACACCAGAACGCCATTTCCATGCCTTCGGAGGTCCCTACCCCAACCCCTCGGTCACGGGCGCGGCGGTCGCAGCGGTCACGAAAAACATGGGTGTGCGGGCGGGCAGTTGCGTCGGGCCACTGCACCACCCGGCGCGCATCGCCGAAGAATGGGCGGTGATCGACAACCTCACCAACGGCCGTGCAGCCGTGGCCATTGCATCGGGCTGGCAGCCCGATGATTTTGTCTTGCGGCCAGAGAACACGCCACCCAACAACAAGAAGGCCATGTTCGAGACCATCGAACAACTGCGCCAGCTCTGGCGCGGCGAGGCCGTGGCCTTTCCCACCGCCACCGGCGAACCCTTCAAGGTCATCACCCAACCACGCCCCGTCTCCAAGGAACTGCCGGTGTGGGTCACCACCGCCGGCAATCCCGAAACATGGAAAGAAGCCGGGGCCATTGGCGCCAACGTGTTGACACACCTGCTGGGGCAAACCGTCGAAGAGGTGGGTGGCAAGATCAAGATCTACCATCAGGCCTTGCGTGAGGCCGGCCACGACCCGGCCAAGTTCACTGTCACACTGATGCTTCACACCTATCTGGCGGCCGACCGTGAGCAGGCACGCAAAACGGCCCGCGGCCCCATGAAGGACTACCTGCGCAGCGCTGCCGGCCTGATCAAGCAATACGCCTGGGCCTTCCCGGCCTTCAAAAAGCCAGTGGGCGTGAGCAACCCGTTTGAGCTCGACCTGCGGTCGCTGGACGAAGAAGAGATGGAGGCCATCCTGGACTTCGCCTTCCTGCGCTATTTCGAAGACTCGGGCCTGTTCGGCACCGTCGACGACTGCCTGAAACGGGTAGAAGAACTCAAGGCGATTGGCGTGGCCGAAGTCGCCTGCCTGATCGACTACGGCATTCCCGTGGACCAGGTCATGGCAAGCCTCAAGCCCCTGGCTGAAGTGCTGCGCCTGACGAACCAGGCCACTGCTGTGGCCGAGGACGACTTCTCCATCGCCGCACAGATCGTCCGGCACGGTGTGACCCACCTGCAATGCACGCCCAGCATGGCCCGGATGATCGCCATGAGCGACGAGGCCAAGGCGGCGTTGGCCGGGGTGCAACACCTCATGATTGGCGGCGAAGCGTTGCCAGGCACGCTGGTCGCCGAATTGGGCCTGGTCACAAAAGCATCGATCGAAAACATGTACGGTCCCACCGAGACCACCATCTGGTCATCCACCGAAACGGCCACCGCTGGCGAAGCGGTGGTCAACATCGGCCGCCCGATTGCCAACACCCAGATGTACGTGCTCGACGACAATCAGCAGCCTCTACCCGTGGGGGTGCCGGGCGAGCTCTACATCGGTGGTGACGGCGTCACACGCGGCTATTGGCAGCGAGACGACCTCACAGCAGAACGCTTTCCCGCCGACCCTTTCGTGCGCCCAGACGACGCGGCACCCGGCGGTGCGCGAATGTACCGGACCGGTGATCTGGCGCGCTGGCGCCCGGACGGCCGCATCGACTTCCTCGGACGTGCCGATTTCCAGGTCAAGATTCGGGGTTACCGCATTGAACTGGGTGAAATCGAGGCCGTCCTGGAAAGCCAGCCCGGGGTTCGACAGGCGGTGGTCGTGGCACGCGAAGACAACCCTGGCGACGTGCGCCTGGTCGCCTACCTGCGCCTCCATCCAGACGTCTCGACAGAAACCCTGCGCGAGGCCATCGCCAGCCAGTTGCCCGAGCATATGGTGCCAGCGCATTTGGTCAGCATTGACGAATTCCCGCTCACTCCCAACCGGAAGGTTGATCGCAAAGCCCTGCCCGCCCCTACGCAGACCACGCAACGCGAACGCACGGAGATATTTGTCGAGCCGGAGAATGAAATCGAACAGACGATTGCGGCCATCTGGTCCCGCATTCTGGGCGTGCCCCAGATCGGAGCCAAAGACAGCTTTTTTGCGCTGGGAGGCCACTCGCTGCTGGCAGTGCAGGCCCACCGCGAGATCAAGCAGGCACTGAATTCCACGCGCCTGAGCATCACGGACATCTTCCGGTTTCCCACCCTGGCAGCGCTCGCCGCTCACCTCGACGACAAGCCACGCGACACACCGGAAGCGGCCGCCGAAACCACCGAGCGCGCCCAGATGCGTACCGACGCCATGTCCCGCCGACGTGCCATGAGAGCCAACAAGTAGGTGCAGGTGTGATCACATCGGCAAGTGACGATCTTGACTACGCAGGTTTGAAAAGGCGTTTGTCGAGCGCGCTTGGACCGCTTGTCGGTGTCGCGATTTCAAATGTCAGCGGCGACCCTCAATGGTTGTACCCAGAGGAAGCTCAATCGGTCGCAAAGGCGGTTCCAAAACGCCAGAAGGAGTTTGCCGCAGGTCGAAAAGCGGCGCGCTGCGCCATGCGCGCCATCGGATGGCAGGATATGCCTGTTCCTTGCAACGCCGATCGCTCACCTGCATGGCCTGAAGGGCTGGTGGGGTCAATCTCACACTCCAGGCAAGCTTGCGTGGCAATCGTTGGGCGCAAAGCACACGTCAAATCGGTCGGAATCGATATTGAGGACCATTTTCCAATCGAACCCGAGTTGTGGCACACGATCTGCACACCACAGGAACTCGAAACGGTGAATCAACTTGATCGAGCAGACCGTGGCCAATGGGTGACCCGCCTTTTTTCAGCAAAGGAAGCCTTTTACAAATGGCAGTACCCGCTGACAGGTCGCTTTCTGGAATTCCAGGACGTCGCCATAACCATGGAAAATTCGTGCACTTCCTTTGAGGCGCGCTGCCTTTTCAGCAACCCGATGCATACCGGGTTCAAACGCGCCTGGGGCCGATATGTTATTGAACAAGCGCTTGTGATTTCAGTGGTTGTATAGCCATCGAACACAGAATATTGCAACCCAACGAAAGCAGACCGGCGGGTCTCCCGCTCATGCTTGAGCATTTCCTCGGCCCACCCGGGCAAAACGCCGCTAAGGACTCAATATGACGACATCGGGCAACAGCTTGCTGCTCTACGCACCTGTTCCACTCTTTTCCAGCAAAGATGGCTACCTGCTTGAGGACCAGGCCTGCAATGGCCTTCGGCGCTGGGCAGACAATTTTGAGCACGTGATCGTCATGCATCCACTGGAACATGGCGCAGCGCCGCCCAGCTGGATCCCGGTGCAATCGTCCGGCATTGATCTGAACCGCGTGGAGATGGTGGCACTGCCCACCGCTTACCGCCCCGATCAGTTCCTTTTTCACTATTGGTCGGTACGCCAGCAAATCGCCCAGTTGATCGACCGCGCGCATTACCTCTCGTTCGCTATCGGAGGCCTCTTCGGGGACTGGGGTGCTGTGGCCTCCATAGAGGCTCACCGCAAAGGAAGGCGATTTGCTGTCTGGACGGACAGGGTGGAGTCTGAGGTGACTCGACACGAAGCACAAACTGCTCCGACCCTGAAAAGGCGCCTGAGGGCTTCTCTCTTCCAGAAACCAATGGCTGCGCTCGAGCGTGCCGTCATTCGACGAGCGACGGTCGGACTTTTTCACGGTGCAGAAACCTACGCTGCGTATGCCCCATATGCCAAAGCGTCGGAAATCGTGCACGACATCCATCTTCGGGAAGAGGATCGAATCCCAGCCGAGATTTTGCAGAGCAAGCTTGATGGCGTCTTGACAGGCCCGCTGAAGATCACCTATCTCGGTCGCGCCGACCCGATGAAGGGCACGGACGACTGGTTGCAGCTCATGGAGGGGCTCCATGCCGCAGGCATTGACTTCCGAGCCACCTGGCTGGGAGACGGCGAATGCCTCGAAGATATGAAGGCGCGTGTGGAGCGCTTGGGTTTGGGTAAACAGATCTCGTTGCCGGGTTTCGTGAGAGATCGGGCAGCCATTCTCAAGGCCCTCCGCGAAGCCCAGCTGTTCGTTTTTTGTCACAAAACACCAGAATCGCCGAGGAACCTGATTGAAGCACTGGTGTCGGGTACACCACTTGTCGGTTACGGCAGTCCGTTTTCTGAAGACCTGATCTCGATGAATGGTGGCGGCTTGCTGTCACCCAAAGACGATGTCAAGGCGTTGTTGGCTTCGGTGGTTGGCCTGGCTGGCGACCGCCAGCGACTGGCCGATCTGATTCGCCGAGCTGCACTGGACGGCGCAGCCTTCAATGACGTGGCCGTCTTCAGGCATCGAAGCGAGTTGATTCGCGCGTACCTTTGATGCCAATCCTTTTTGGACATGGCTCTGGTGCAACGCTACAGGTGAAGTACAGGTAAGGGAGTGAAACCCGCCTCCAATCGATCCCGATTCGACTTACCGTCCACAAATTGCATCAACCGCCCCACAGCTGTGATCAGCTGAAATGGCCCCGGTCGGGTTCGGTTGTCTCAGGTTCCGAGGTTGATGGCCCAGCCTGATACCCCATGACCGCTAACCGCCCATTCTGGCTACCTGAACCCAAAGCCGATCAATTCACACTGAACCGCTGCTAAGTCCGTAAACAATTGAGCGTCAAGCGACAGGATTGTCAGCCCTATTCGGCCAGATGCACACATACCCACTCCGGCCACACCGGACTGCACTGCGATCAATCGTTCAGCTTTTTAACCGAAGAAGTCTGCGTTCAGACCATGCATAAAACCGCGTCAGGAAGATACCAACGCCCACGGCCAAAATCAGCTCAAGCCACGGCTTGTGCTCGCCAAATACTTTGCCAACGATGACGATCACCTGGTAGTGACTGAGGTAAATAAACATCGAAGCAGCGGCGACCTCGGCCACGATCACCTTGGCCGGCGCAGGGACAACGAAAGCTCGCACGAACAACACGATTGCACAACCCACGGCAACATAGAAAGCCGCAGAAGTCAGCCCCCATACGACCAAAACCGAGCCGATTGACAGTGCCATTGCCAAGGCACGTGTGCGCATGTCATTGGCAGCTGCGAGAACCATGCCGAGGGCAAAAGGCCATGCATAGTGCCATGGAACGCGGTGGTAGTTGTAGTCGGTATTCCAGAACGATTCAATGGTGCGATCAATAGCGACCACGGCCACGAACAATGCTACGGCACTGAGCATCGGCCGAACGCGGAACGCATCACGCACAAACGCGAAAGAGAACAACAATGCAGCCAGCAACAGCAGCTGGATATAGAACTCGATGAAATAAAAGAGAAACCCCTTTAACGTATGAGGGTCGAGAAAATTGGAGATCAACAGCAATGGCATGATCTCGAATCGCCTGGTCAAAACCTGCATCACGGCGACCATGATCACGGCCGGAATCGCCACATACCTGACGGTGCCCAACAGCGTTCGAACGCTGCCGGTCCGGATAATTTCCGGCAATTGCCAGCGGGCAACCGAATAGCCAGCGAGCAGCACCAGAAAGTAAGCCGCTCCCCAGTTAGAGCTATAGATAAATGCATTCGTGTGCAAGGCCACGATGCAGATCATGAAAAAGGCACGTCCCAAAGTAACCGACTCCAACCGGCGCCAGATGGACTTTTCGCTCACACCAACATGCCGCTGCAACTCGGTGGCGCTGAGCTGCTCCCAACTGTTCGGTAGTTGTCCAAAACGCTGTTCGAAAGCCAGGGAGAACTGGATGTAATGCAGCGAGTCTCCCCCCAGAGAAGCAAAAGTATCTTCCGGCCGAACGGTTTGACCGGGGAATTCGTGCCGGAACAGCGAAAGCACGTCATTGACCTCACCTGCCGACACATTTCCATCGTTGGAGATCGTGGACTGCTGCGACGCAAACTGCGCCGCGAGAATGCTCCGCTGCACCTTGCCGGTGCCGGTGACAGGTATGGCATCCACCGACATGATGTGCAGCGAACTGCCTGCCTCAAGCCCGATCTCTCGCAGTGCGGCAACCGATGCCTCCCGCACCCGCGCCGTACCGGATGCATCGGTCTGCGCCGCGACCAAGACACCATCGCCGCGCTGGGCATCAGGAACTTTTGCAACAGCGATCTGGGTACCCGGCTCGAGGCGCGAACGGATACGGACCTCGAGCAGGTCGGGCACGACTTTCAGCCCCCCGCAATTGATCAGGTCGTCGGCCCGACCATCAAAAAACAGGTAGCCATCCGACATGTGCCCGAGGTCGTTGGTCTGCAGCCAGCCCTCAGCGTCTCGCAGGTCATGCAAGCCATCGCCGTCGATGCGTGATTTCGCGACATGCGGCCCACGGATCCGGATCCGGTTGTCCGCGCTGAGTTGCACCTCGGTACGCCCGACAGGTCGGCCGACAGACGCCAGTGAGTCCATCGATGCGCCAGAGATTTGCAGGAAGGTGCTGCGCGAGGCTTCGGTCAGACCGTAATGCTGCACGATCAGTGCATTGGGGAAAAGCTCCCGAATACGGCGCTTTTCCTCCGCAGTCATGTGCTGGGAGCCGATCTCCATCCAGCGCAGGTGTTTGCCGGCCTCACCGATGACCTGGGGTGACGCCAACAGGATGCGAAGCAGCGTGGGCACCGCAGAGAGCGCGTTGATCTCGCCAGCGGCGAGCATTCGTGCAATTTCAAGGGGATCGAAGCCGCGTGGAGGCATGTAGGCCCGCCCGCCAACGGCACTGATGGCCCTGTAGCGACCCAGACCAAAGCTGAAAGTCGCTGGCACACCCACGTACTCACGGATCTCCGCCGTCATCTGCATTTGTTCGATGATTCGTTCAGCGGCGTCTGCCAGGTTGGCGTACGTCAGAAGTATGCCTTTTGGTTGGCCTTCGGTTCCCGAGGTGTAGGTAACCTGCGCGGGCAGATCGTCATGAATCAGGGCGTGCTGTGCATCAAACCAGCCCGATTGCTCCGGTGGCGTGATGCAGCGGTCAACGGTGATGCCTGACAGATTCGCGGCTTGCGCTTCGCTCGCCACTGTGACCAGTGGACGGCGCATCTCGTAAAGCGCAAATACCTGCGCGACGAATGCAATCGAGTTCCTACTGACAACTGCGGTGGCCTGTAGATTCAAGGTGTTCATCTTGGGTTCCTTGAAGGGCGGTAAAGCCACGGGCATCTACTGCGCCTCGCAGCCGTCAACACAGCGCGTTTGCTGCCGTAGCCAGACATCTTTGGCGACGCCCGGTGGGACAACGTTGAACAGGTGTTGCAAAAACCGAAACTAAAGAACTGCTCAAACAGGTTCGACGAATCGCAAGAGCAGGTAAGATTGTAAATGTATGTAGCGTAACGCATCGCTCCGTTTTGAAGCAACGCCCCCTGATTTCCAGGTAGCGCAGAGATCAGGAAAACCAGGGACACGACATTCAGCGAATTTGCTCCATGTTCGAGATCCTCCTCCAAACAAGGTTTGACATATGCCCAATAAAGTCTCCCGGTTCACGATCTGGGGCATCTCAATTTTGGCCGCATTCTCTTACGGCATCGCGGTCAAGCAGTATGAGTTGCCACCACACGCGCAACTCAAGGCATTGAAAGACAAGCTGACAGCGCCACCTCCGCGACCGCGCGACGGACCTTGGTCAATTGGTCTGTATGAGGGAAAGAACCCTTTTGAACTGAGTCCAGCAGCAGGCGTGACAAACCCGGTGATAACCGCTGCCGATGTCACTGATTTTGACGCGGCTTTTGTGGCTGATCCCTTTCTCTACCAGGATGGTGGAACGACCTACATCTTCTATGAGGCACTGGATCGCTCGACCAACCAAGGGGACGTTGCCTATTCTCGAAGCACCGACGGGATCCATTGGACCTATGGACGTCGGGTTGTGGACGAGCCCTTTCACCTTTCGTACCCCCAGGTATTCTCTTGGGAAGGTCAGCACTACCTTGTCCCGGAAAGCCATCTGGATCGTTCGGTGCGACTTTACCGGGCTGAGTCCTTTCCGGACCGCTGGACCTACGTGGGCAATCTTCTGGGCGGATATCACTATGTGGACCCGACCGTGTTCCGGCACGCGGACCGCTGGTGGATGTTCGTCACAACGCCAGAGAGCGACGTTCTCAACCTCTACTATTCTGACAACCTGACTTCTGGCTGGAGACCCCATCCAGGCAATCCACTGATCAAGTTCAATGCCCATATTGCGCGTCCTTCAGGTCGGGTGGTCGAGGCCGATGGTCGGTTGTATCGCGTTACACAGGACGACGCCCCGTCCTATGGCATTCAAGTCCGCGCGTTTGAAATCCTGAAGCTCAGCGAAACCGAGTATGAAGAGCGACCCGTATCGGACGTGCCGGTCGTGGGCGCTTCGGGAACCGGGTGGAATGCAGCAGGTATGCACCAGGTCGACCTGCTGAAAGTCGATGGACTGTGGAAAGCCTCGGTTGATGGACGTGCCTGGTGAACGCTGTATGAAAAACGGGGCTTGGACTCCGGCACAGAAGCAGCCCACAGAGTTTGACTGAGCCGCCGAAATCCGGATGGGCAATGGACCCCAATCATTCGGACGACCAGTCACGTGCAGCGAGTTACCAGGATCGGATAACATCTTTTCAAGGGTTTATGGCACCTATCAACACGGTCAGCGGCGTTGAAAAGGACGGTTGAGGCAACCGCCTGCTCCAAATGGGAGGCGAGGCACGCCAGGCGAGCAGAAAACACAAACAGCAGAAATGAAAGTGCCCAATCGATCCCGCCGTGTCACCATCGCAATGGAGCCATGATTTGCGCCGTTGCTCGCCCGCGATTTGCCTGCATATTCACCAGCGCGAAGGCACAGGTTTGACAAACCAAACTGAATCCCCCCTCAACGGCGTGTCCACATGGAAGACCGAGCAAAACTACCTCAGCCATACAGTTGCAGGGCGAACGAAGATGTCCATCGAACCAGCGCCGGCAATGACCGGGCACCTTGAACTCGATGAAAGTGATCCGGATATGGCTGAGGTGCAGGCTGACTCAACCCCAGGCAAGGCTGGCAACCGAGATCAGAGTGCCACTCAACCACCGACACACCAGGTCGCCGATCTTCAAGAGATGCTCCGTGAGCGGGCAGAGCGTCTTGGAGACACTCCAGCCTACGTGTTCCTGGACAACAAACTTGAGCCCCGCGGCATTCTGACCTTTTCCGAGCTGGGCCAGTCTGCCAACGCCATTGCTCGAAAGCTGCGCCAACTCACTCAGCCCGGCGACCGGGTCTTGCTCGCATTCAACAACGACCTGGAGGCAGTTCAGTTGTTCTGGGGCTGCATCCTGGCAGACACCATTCCCATTCCCGCACCCGCACCCGACACGAGAAATTCAAGGATCAGTGAAGCAAGACTGAGAGGCATCGCACTCGATGCAAAAGTCACTTTTGCGATGACCCATGAAAGCCATGTCGAGATCGGTCGCATGCAGATCCTCGAAGTGCCGTGGCATTCGCTTCAGAGCGTGCTGGCCAGCCATCCGAGTGCAACCGGCACAGCTCGGTCCAACACCGAGTTTGAACGTCAGACCGACATCGCGTACCTGCAATACACGTCCGGTTCGACGAGTGCCCCGCGGGGTGTGGAAATCACCCACGGGAATGTACTGGCGCAATGTACGGCGCTACTGGATGGGCGCGACACGATCGGTAAACGGGGGCTGATCTGGCTACCCTGGTTCCACGACTATGGGCTGGTGCATGGCGTGATTCAGCCCGTCTTTTCCAGTGGCACTTCGTACCTGATGTCCACTGCGCACTTCCTGTTGCGCCCATTGTCATGGCTTGAGGCAATAGGCAGGTACCAGATCACCCACAGTGGCGCACCCAATTTTGCCTACCTTGCCTGCGTGCAGGCCTTGGCCCGAAAACCAGGGTGGAGCGCACGGCTCGGCGCCTGGCAGCTCGCGACTTGTGGCGCCGAGCCCGTTCGAGCGGCCACGTTGGACGCCTTCGCAAAAAGCTTCGCGCCATTTGAGTTCGACAGATCAGCGCTGGCGCCCTCCTATGGCCTGGCCGAAGCGGTCCTTGCTGCCACAGTGCGGTCTACGCACACATCACCACTTCTGGTCACACTGGATGCGCGCGCCATGGACAGCCATGAGATCCAGATCTCGCCTGTGCAGGCGCCCGGAACTCGAACACTTGTGGGTTGCGGCCCTGCTCTGCCGGGCGTCCAGCTGCGGATCGTTGATCCAGAGACCAAACAAATCTGTGCACCAAACCGCATCGGCGAAATCTGGCTCGCAGGAGCATGCGTCGGCCGGGGTTACTGGGGACAGCCTGAAGCCACCATCGAACACTTTCAAGCCACACTGACCGATCAGGGCGCCGATTCAACACGCTACCTGCGCACAGGTGATTTGGGCTTCATGCACAAAGGGGAATTGTTTGTTGCGGGTCGTCGCAAAGACATGATCTTGATCAACGGCCGCAATCTGTACCCGCAGGACCTGGAACAGACCACCGAGTCGGCACACGCTGATATCCGTTCAGGCAGCGTCTTCGCAATCTCGATAGACAGAGGGCTGAAGGAAACGGCTGTCATGTTGATCGAATGCAGCCGGATACCTTCGCTCAAGGGCGTGCGTGAACTGATCGATGGTGTGCAGAAACAGGTGGGCATCGAGCACGAAATTGAACTGCACGATATCGTCCCGTTGCGCGCCGGCTGCCTGCCGCGCACCTCAAGTGGCAAGCCCATGCGAAGTGCGGCGCGGCGCCTCTATTTGCAGGGGGCCCTTGAGCCCCTGCGACTGACTGCTGAGGCGCCACTGCTTTCGGCCGTGCCACAGCAAGAAGCAGAAGCAGACGCTTCACTTGTTGAAACACTGATTCAGCTCTGGTCCGACGTCCTCGCCCATGAGCCAATCGAACCAGACTCGAATTTTTTCGACCTCGGCGGTGACTCGCTGCTTGCCACGCAGCTTGTGTCGCGCCTGCGCACCAGGCTAGGCATCGAGCTGCCCATCAGCGCCGTGTTCGAAAGCCCCACCGTAAGAGGACTGGCACGCCTGGTTGTCGAGGCTCAGGAGAAGCTGTCCAACCCAACCCCAGCCCAGATGCAAACCGCAACGGCACCGCTCATTCCCAGGAAGCCGGGAGCCCAGGTCATGTTGTCGTTTTCCCAGGAACGCATGTGGTTCATGCACGAACTGGCGCCTGAGAGCAGCGCCTACAACGTTCCACTGGCCCTTCGGTTGCAAGGCCCTTTCGATATGGCCGCCATGCGGGGTGCCCTGACGCGCATCGTCGAGCGGCATGAAATTCTGCGCACCCGGTTCCTACAGTCACCTGGAGGCATCGTTGGGGAGCTGGTGCCAGTCTCGCCTACGCTGATAGAGGAAGTGCATCTCGATCTGGAAGGACACCCCCCATCCCAGGGTGTGCTGCATCGCCACCTGGCAACAGCCACCAGCGTGCCCTTCCGTCTTGACCAGTGCCCACTGTTGCGCGCTCAGGTTATCCACACCGGCCATCAGGAGGCCGTGTTGCTGATCGTGATGCACCACATCATCAGTGACCAATGGTCTTTCGCCGAACTGGGCAGGGAGCTGGCCGCGCACTACAGCGCCATTCTCACAGGCCAGGAAACCAGTCTGACCAGCCTCGCGATCCAATACGCGGACTACGCGAACTGGCACCGCAACTGGTTTGAAGGCGAACGGCGGGAGAATGAGCTGGCTTACTGGGTGCGCCGACTTCACGGTCTCGAGCCGCTGCCGCTGAATATCGACTTTCCACGACCGCAGACGCAAACCTATCGGGGAGCCTCGCTGCGCCTGCCCCTGGACCCGGACCACATCGTTGCCTTGCGCAGACTTGGCGCAGCCCATGACGCCAGTCTTTCGATGGTGTTGATCGCCGCACTGAACGTGTTGCTGTATCGGCACACAGGCAAAACGGACATCGCGATTGGCGTTCCCATCGCCAACCGCCATCACCTGGCGTCAGAAAACCTCATAGGCACCTTTGTGAACACCCTGGTGTTTCGCACTGACCTGGACGGCGATCCGGATTTCCGCGCGGTCCTGTCACGGGTTCGCGAGGTGTCCCTGGAGGCCTTCGCGCACCAGGACATGCCATTCGAGCTCCTGGTCCGCGAATTGGCCTCAAAGCCTGACGGCAACCGACAACCGTTGTTCAACGTGATGTTCAACATGGTGAACTCGCAGGTCCGTGATGGCCATTTCGAGGGGTTGACGTGGTCCCGCCTCGACTTCGACCGCGCGTCAGCCCAGTTCGATCTGACCTTCGTTGCCGATTTTCTTTACGACAACGCCCTCGTGATCGAGTACTCGACCGACCTGTTCTTACCCGAAACCGTTCAACGCATGGGCGAACACCTTGAACGCATCCTGCGAGTCGCTGTGGTCGATGCGCGAACCCGGGTGGCCACGTTCCCGCTGCTCGGCGATGCCGAGCGTGCGTCCCTCACCCAGTGGTCGCTCGGACCAACCGAACCGCCGGAGGCACATTCGGTGGTCGAATGGATAACAAAGGGGTTGCAGACGTCTGCGAACCGGCCGGCCGTCGTCTTCGGCAACGTGCAGTTGACCCACCAGGAACTGGACAAAGCGTCGAATCGACTGGCCAGGTTGCTGCGCCAGCGCGGGATTGCGCGGGGCGCCCGCGTCGGCGTCTGCCTGCCCCGCAGTCACGATCTGGTTGTTGCGCTGCTCGCCATCCTGAAATCAGGCGCAGCCTACGTGCCACTGGATCCCGACTACCCCAGCCAGCGCCTGATCCACCAGATCGACGACGCCGATCTGTCACTGTTGGTGACCCAGCGCTCTGTCACGCTGGCATGCGAGCAACCCGATAGGTTGTTTCTCGATGCAGACCGATCGCAGATCGCGGCCACCGCGGGCGATTCGCTGGAAGCCGATCCAGAACGAGATGCCCGGCCTGACGACCCCGCCTACGTGATCTACACCTCAGGCTCAACGGGTCGACCCAAAGGCGTTGCAGTGCCGCACCGGGCTGTGGTGAACTTTTTGACCAGCATGGCGCGCACACCCGGACTCACAGCGCAAGACCGCCTTTTGGCCGTGACCACACCCAGCTTTGACATTGCGGTTCTGGAGCTGTACCTGCCGTTGGGAGCAGGCGCAACCGTGGTGATGGCCACTGAAGACCAGGCCACCGATGGCCGTGCGCTGGCCGATGTGATCTTGGGCGAGAAAATCACGGTGCTCCAAGCCACGCCATCGAGATGGCACTTGCTGATCGATTCCGGCTGGGCTGGAAACCCTCACTTAAAGGCCCTTGTGGGTGGAGAACCCTTGACAGGCAACCTTGCCTCGCAACTGCTGGCCCGTTGCAGCGAAGTCTGGAACATGTACGGCCCGACCGAAACCACGGTGTGGTCGAGTTGCTGCCAAGTGCGCCCGGACGCAACCCAGGCCATCGACCTGGGACGCCCGGTGTTGAACACATCGATCCAGGTGCTTGACGAACACCTTCAGGTCTGTCCGATCGGTGTTCCCGGAGAAATCTACATCGGCGGCACGGGTGTCGCGCTGGGCTACTACAAACGCGAGGAACTCACCGCCGAGCGATTCATTCAACAACCACGGGCCGAGGGCGGCACATACCCACGCATTTACCGTACCGGTGACAGTGGACGCTGGCGACACGACGGTTCGCTGGAACACCGTGGCCGGCTAGACGATCAGATCAAGTTGCGAGGGTTTCGCATAGAACTGGGCGAGATCGAGGCCAACTTGCTCACCCATGCAGCCGTGGCCCGCACGGTGGTGATGCTTCGGGAAGACCTGCCGGGTCAGGTCAGGCTGGTCGCCTATGTGGTTCCAAACGGCGCCATGCCCTCGCGTGAAAACCTGCGTGAGCACTTGAGCCGATGGCTGCCAGACCACATGGTCCCCGGCCTGTTCGTCGAGCTGGATTCGATCCCGGTGCTGCCCAACGGCAAAACCAACCGCAGGGCCCTGCCAGTGCCTCCCGCCGCGCGAGCGGATACGAACTCACCACCTGCAGCGCCCCGAAATGGGACCGAAACAAGCATTCTTGCCATATGGCAAGAGACTCTGCAGGTCGAGCGGCTGGGCATTCACGACAACTTTTTTGATTTCGGCGGGCATTCGATTCTTGCCGTAGGTGTTGTGAGCCGTATCGAGACGGCGCTCGAACGCCCCTGTGCACTGGCGCTGCTCTTCAAATATCCGACCGTGGCGGGCCTTTCAGCGGCACTCGCGCAGCCTGCGGAAAAGGACACCCCCGACGTGCCGGTTGCGGTGCTTCGACCGGGGGAAGGCGGGCCAGGCTTGTTCTTGTTGGCCGGTGCAGAGATGTACCGGCATCTGGCGAGAAGGCTGGATTCGCAGATGCCGGTGTACGGCGTCTTTTCGCAAACTGAAATCGATATCCTGCAAAAACCAGCAGAAACTGCCTTGTCGACGGTCTCGGTCGAAACACTGGCACTGGAATACCTCGCACTCATCCGCAGCATTCAGCCCCACGGGCCCTATTACCTCGGCGGTTTCTCGATTGGAGGTGTTCTGGCTTTTGAAGTGGCGCAACGCCTGCGCCAGGCTGGTGAAGAAATTGGACTGATCGTCTTGCTCGACTCCATGCTGCCCGGGCGAGGAATCAAGCACCTGCTGGCAGGTCTGCACAGGCGCTTGCGCATGATCCGCCGACAGGGTCTGAAGCACCTCCTGCACGTCTATCGTGTCTACCAAGGTCAGACGGCGCAACGCCATGAACCAGGCAATCGACGAAATCAAACTTACGCCAGGGCCATGCGTGCCCACCACGCCACGCCCTGTGACTTGCGCGCACTGTTTCTGCAGGCCGGGGACGACGCTTCAACCGCGCCAGCCTATGGCTGGAAGGCATTGCTACCGGCCATCTCCGTGGAGCGCGTCCCCGGGAAGCACATGGACATCTTGGATCCGCCCAATGTCGACGTATTGGCCTCCTTGGTGCGCACGCACATTACCGCTGCCAAAACCGAGAGCCTTCACGCCGAGTCAACGGGCAACACACCCCATCAACACGGCGTCACCGATTGCACCAGATGCCCCAAGGACATTCGATGAAGTACCTTCTGGCTCTGGTGCTGACCGCCTGTGGCTGGCAACAGGGCCTGGATCCGGCCGCGCTGTCTGTTCTGTATGAAAAGCCGCTGCCCCCACCTGACAAACCCCTGCGGGTTTTCCACTTGGGGCACAGTCTGGTGGGCCGCGACATGCCGGCGATGCTCGAACAACTGGCGGGTCCGGGTCATGACTACCGTTCGCAGCTGGGCTGGGGCGCCACGCTCCAGTCGCACTGGGAACCTGATGTGGCCATCAACGGTTTTGAGCAGGAAAATGCGCACCCTCGCTACCAAGACGCCAGAGAAGCTGTTTTGAGTGGTCAGTTTGATTCACTTGTGCTGACCGAGATGGTCGAAATCAAGGACGCCATCAAGTCTTTTGATAGCCCGGCCTACCTTCGGCAATGGGCTCGCCTTGCACACAACTCCCGGCCCACAATGCGTGTCTACCTGTACGAGACATGGCACCCCCTGGACGACCCTCGAGGCTGGCTCCAACGCCTGGACGACGATCTGCCGCGCCACTGGGAAGGCGAATTGCTGGCCAAAGCCATGGCTCACGGTGACACAGGTGCCCCGGTATACGTCATTCCAGCGGGGCAAGTCATGGCACGGTTCGTGCGCCGGATTGAAGACAGTGGGGGGCTGCCAGGCATGTCATCCCGGGAAGACTTGTTTGAGCTCACTGATCAGGGCACCAGAGACAACATACATATCAATGATCTGGGCAACTACATGGTGGCTTTGACGCACTACGCTGTGCTTTACCACCGAAGCCCCGTGGGACTGCCCCACCGTTTGCTGCGTGCAGACGGCAGCGCCGCGGATGCCCCCGGTGACGAAGTAGCCAAAATAATGCAAGAGGTGGTCTGGGAAGTGGTCACAAGGTACCCCAAGACCGGTGTCGCTCAAGTTAAAGACTGATCTCTGCCCAAACCCATCACAACATGAACCACCCCGGCCATTGAACCGCTCCCCTGAAGTAGCACCAAGGTCAAAGGGATCTCAGGGCTACTCAGGAAGCAGCGTTCAAGCGCAAGTTGGTCGAGCCGTTTCTGTCAAGGCGGGCGACAGAGGGCATCAACTCGGGATGCAAGGGTGGATTTCCGGCCGAGAAAGACCGCGAATTCCGAGGAGTCATAACCGTCCAGCTTCCGGGCTGCAATGCAATCCCGTATGGTTCAGTTCGCTCAGCCATCTGACACCGACCGAGTTCGTCAGAAAGCGGTCGAATCAACATGCAGGCAGCAGCCCAGCGCCAGATGGAAAGCGTCGGGATATGGCGAAGACGCCAGCTTTCAATGCCGGCCGGCTGCGTTGAGCGACCCGGTTCGGCCTCGAAACCCCTACGCTTGGGCAAGCTGTTGCTCTATGGTCTGGGTCCAGTGACGCCTGTCGTAACGAGCCAAACAGTGCGTTTGCCTGCCCAGTGCCACCTTTGTCAATTCTTCGCTGCAGTCGTACAGAGTTCTTGCCTTCGAGACCAGGTCTTCCAGGTTTCCTGGCTCGTATTTCATCTGTAGGTCGTCATCCAGGTAGTCTCTTAAACCAGCCGTGTCAGCAGCCAAGGTGGGAATACCTAGCATGGCCGCAGAAACCAACGTGATTTGACCGCAACGTGACAGGTTGGATTTTAAAGGCAGCACCATTCCTCTTGAGTGTTTCACGTACCCCCAAGTCAATCCAAACGGTTGGTTAAAAAGAAATCGAACATTGGGACTGTTGATCAAATCTGGAATCCCGTTGGGACGACCGATGATGAGAACTGGTATCCCCGTTGCGTCCGAGAACCGGACCAGCAATTCATAATCGCGATCCTCCCCGCCTACAGCACACAGGTAGCGGCCATCAAAGGGGATTTCTTCAGGCGTCACCCAATCTGGCACGCTTTGCGTCCAGAGCGTGAAATCGAAACGATCTTCAGCCAAGGAAAAAAAGTCACTGTACAAGAGTGCTTCATGCCGAGAAAAGACCGTGAATTTCCGAATACTGGCGAAGCAGTTTCGCATGTAGGATTTTCGCGATCCAATAGGCAATTCCGTAAAATTGAAAGCAAATGCGAAATGAGGTGAACTGGCATGAAGGGTGCGCAGGGCGCTGGCCGTGGCAGCGGTCATCGCAGGAAGGTGCGATATTACAGCTGTTTGCGCATGCCGCTTAGCGTACAACGCCGTTTGAAAAGCCGCTCTGTAGCGAGATATTCTCGGACGTCTGATTGTTTCTTCCATGGCATTTATTGGCAGCCCGCTGTATCCGATCCAGCGAGCATCCTTAAACCGATCCCGTTCAAAGAAAACTTCGGATGATGGAGACTGCTCATACACATTCGCAATGTTTTCAATTTTCATTGGGCATATTCTTTCTGCGGAAACGGATATTTTGCAACGGCAAACACCTCAAAATGACACTGCTTCAATGTGCCATGTCCTTCGTGATGATAGGGCGTTTACAGAGTGGAAATCGTTGCGCAGCAGGCCGGCTCTTCATGGCTGAATCGGGGATTGCTTTTAAAGGCTCGCCAGTCAGGCGATCGACCATACCATTGTCATTTGCAGTCGGGGTCTTGCCTGTCAGTGCTCAGCGCCAAACTGCCGCGATCGCTGATAAACCTCGTTCTGACCCTTGGACTGGCGCTCGCAGGCGGCAGAAGTCCACCCCAGAAACCCCTCGGCGTTATGGGTCAAGGGCTCCTGAATGTTCAAGGGGCACACCCTGCGCAGGGCGTCCATTTGACACCTTTGGTGCGATCATATGAGCGATTTCGAAACAAATAAGAGTGGGCAGCACACACCCAGGTCATCCCAGGGCAAGGTCATCTGACAATGGGTCATTCTGAACCTGAACGGGAGCACTGCGGTGACCTCTGAGGGGACTCGCGCTACAGATACAGTAGCCCTCAACAGCAATGCCAAAGCGTGAAGATCATCCACACTGATGATGCAACGGCTCACCCGGAACCCCCTGTCAGGCTTTGAAAGCCACCGGACCCCTATACTGCTGCGACATGGTCCTTGCCAAGAAACATCCTCGTTCCATTCTCAAACGCCGCGGGAGCATTTCCACGGCCGTTCAGGCCGTGGTCGATTTGGTGGCCGTGGTGGGGCTGTCCCTGCTGCTGATTCGCCAGCAGATTGGCGCAATCACGGCCGAATATTCAGCGCTGCTTCTGGTGCTCACCATGGTCATGGTGTTTGCCTACGACCAGTTCGGTGTCTACAGAAGCAACAGCAGCTTCACACGCAAAGCCCTGACCCTTTTTAAGGCCTGGTCCCTGGCATTTGGCTTCTTGCTGCTGGTCGGATTCCTGACAAAACAGACGGAAGTGTTTTCTCGCCTGTTGCTGGCACAACTCTTTGTAGTCGGGTACTTGCTGCAAGTACTGCTTCAATACCTAAGCCGGCAAATCCAGACCCGCGTCATGGTACACGCGGTTCCGGTCGAGAACGTGCTGATCGTGGGCACGGGCAAACTCGCTCGCTATTTGCAAAACAAGATTTCGGGCAACCCTTGGCTGAGTCAAAAGGTGGTCGGTTGCCTTGAACTGCCCTCGCCTGCGCGGGTCAGTGAGGTGAAAGCCGGCGCGACCCTGTACGAGAGTTCGGACTTTGGCTCACTCAAGGAGCCCAATATCATCGGGGCCCTCGACGAGATGCTGGACATCATCGAACGTGATGACGTGCGCACGGTCTACTTCGCCATTCCCCTGGGCGAGTCCGACCTCATCGAAGACATGTACCTCCAGCTACTGGACCGCCATGTCGCGGTGCATTGGGTGCCGGACATATTTTCGCTGCTGTTGGTCAATCACAGCGTGCGAGAGATCGCAGGGCTGCCGGTCTTGACCCTGTCAGAAACGCCCCTCACGGGCACCCGTCTGCTGTTGAAGGCCCTGGAGGATCGCGTACTGGGCATGTTCATCATGATTCTGATCACGCCTTTTCTCCTGCTGATCGCACTGGCCATCAAACTGGACAGCAAAGGACCGGTGTTTTTCCGCCAGGCACGCAAGGGTTGGAGTGGCCGGATCTTCCACATCTGGAAGTTCCGCAGCATGTTTGTGCACCAGCCAGACACCGGCGTGCTGCAACAGGCCACCCGCAATGACCCTCGCGTGACCCGCGTCGGCGCATTCCTCCGCAAAACCAGCCTGGACGAACTGCCTCAAATCTTCAACGTGCTTAAAGGGGAAATGTCATTGGTTGGCCCGAGACCACACGCGGTCGAACATGACGAGCAATATTCGAAAGGTATCAACGCTTACTTCGCCCGACACAACATCAAGCCAGGCATTACCGGGCTCGCTCAAGTGAGGGGGCTGCGCGGTGAAACCAGGGAGATCGAGCGCATGCGACAGCGCATCGAAGCAGATATCGAGTACATCAACAACTGGTCCATTTGGCTTGACATCTCCATCTTGCTGCGCACCCTGGGCGCGCTGTCTGGCAAGAACGCCTACTGAACCAGGCAGACCACGCAGCCCAGGTAGCCCAGGTAGCCCAGGCAAGCAGCCTTTGTGAACCCCTGGCCTGCAAGGGCCGCAATCAGGTTTGACGTGGGAAATTTCAGGCAGTGCGCAGGCTGGTCCTGCCACGGATCAGGACCTGCGCCCATGCTGCGGCGATTGGCGAGTCTGAGCTGGCGATCGCGAGATGGGGCTCATTGAAAAGCTTCAACGGGCCCAGTCAACCACCAATCGACATGACAGACGCACCCACAGAGACCATGGAAATAGCCCATGCCGCTCCCCGGGCTTGCTTCAAGTGCCGTGCTCTGCATTTGGATGCGGAGTCCATCATCACCTGGACGCGAGCCGACACGCTCCTTTCAACCATTTCTCAGAGCGGCACTGCCTGCGGGCGTGCCGGAAACCGCAAGCACAGGGTTGCTCCAGCAACAAGCACTGGTCAGTTCTGAGGCGTCGCAATTGTGTCGGAGGGCAAATGCAAGAGCGCCTTGGACACCACATAGCGGGCGCCATGAGGCGCAGTCCACTCAAGTCTGATCCGCTTGTCTGAACTGGTCAGTTGGGTCACGATGATCTCAATGGGATAGAAACGCCCCGCTGCCAAGTCCACTGTTCCATCTGGGGAAGCGCCCTCACCGGCAACCACGTTGCGCGCTACAAGCACCTTCATGTTGGGCGCATCGGCATGAAATCGGTACCCACCACTGAGCGGTGGCTTGACCCAGCCACTCCATCGAACAGAAGCCGGCCGGGCAGCCAACCCTGGCGGCCAATCCATCGAAGAGTCAAAGTCCACGACGCCATCCACACGAACCAGCGCCACTTCCCCACGCAACGATGGCTCGGAAAAATACTCGCCACGCAATCCGACGCCTACGGCGTTGGCCGCAGAACAGATGCCCGCACGTTCATCTGCGCGAAGCAATTCCGCCGCCATGCGGTCAGATGGTGGGGCTGAAGGAGAAGCAGGACGAAACAGCTCTATGACATCGCCGCGTAGAAACAGCAGAGCACCCACGCCGATGGCCGCGACGATGAGCGTCCTCTGCAACAGCAGCTTTCGGCGGGGAGAGTCAAAAAAATTGCGCATGTGCAAACGACGTAAACACCCAAATCAGCATATCGAGACTATCAGTTCCACCGGTCCGAGACAACGGGCGCAGCCACGCTGGTTTGCCAACGCCTCCCAAGCATCTTCTGGACTGGTTGCCTACGCCGCTCGGCAGAAGGATCGACCGTATTCATCGCAAGGTCACCGGGTCCATGCCGCCAGTTCTCAGTGAATGGCCCGACCATCCCCAAGCAAATGAGAGTGGCAGTCGAGAGCGGCCTGATCGCAGCCTCTCACGAACGCATCCATGGCTTCCTCGCGCCAGCCGTTGAACCAGTCGCCATGGCCTGAATAGCCGCCCGGGAACGTGGTGCTGTAGTTGTCTGACGCCAAGCGCCAATGTGAAGCCGAATTTGCTTCGGTGATCATGTAGACAATGTTGAAGGTGATCTCAGGCAGAGGCACCGGGTGCGAAGCCGGGCAACCGCCACCTGTGGGGTAAGCCATGTGGCTCTTGTGATCGGGTGAGTCCAGGTTCACTCCGTCCCAGCATTGGGGGAAGTTGACGGTTTGCCACAGCTCCGCGCCAACAGAGCAGTTCGGAATCGATCGACTGTTGCCGCTCCCATCGGTGCAGCTATAGCCAAAAGGCATCCTTTCGTACTTTCCGCCGGGTGCCGCATTTTTCGCATCCCCCGCGATCATTCGCAGGCCCGCCGGCATGGATTGAACCGAGCTCGGAACCACGCCACCGTAGCCGGTTTTGTAATAGAAGTTGGCCGTTTGCGGTTTGACCGGCGACCCGTCCCGGGTATCGATCATCGCCGGCACCCAGTAGGCGCTGCGGTTCAGGGTTCCGCCACGGCAAGTCGAGTTGCCAGAGTTGGCGATCGAAGACGCCGTGGAACTGGCGTTGGCGCCAGTATTGCCGAAGAAAGCATGCAAGTGCGATCGGCCAGGCTGGCCTGGATAGACGATGGGATCGTCGAAGGACATGTGGCTGAAGTCACATTCCGTGCGGAAAGCCCCTATGCCCCCCCCGGGAGCCGGGCGCTCGCTGGTGGCTCGGGCCTGTTCGACCGCAGAACCGGTCGACCCCTGTGGGATACGGGCAGTGCGCACTGCAGGCATCATGGACCCAGCGTCTGGCAATGGTTCCAGCGTTGTTTGTGGTTTTGGACCCGATGCTCTTCCCTGACGGGCGGATTTCGCCAGTTCACTGGCAGAAGCGGCTGCCATGACTTGATCCAACCTGCCCTGCGTTTCGCGGCTGGCAATTTGGAACCCTTGCGACTGCATGCGCTCACCCGCCGAAGCGGGACGAATCAGCTCTACGACATCACTTCGCAGGATCACAAGGCCACCCGCAGCGATGGCAGCGACGACGAAAGCCCTCTGCAACAGCAGCAACCGGCGGGAAGGAACAACAGAAGTGGGCATGTGCGATTGACTCTACCAAGGACATCGGTATGTCAAGACTATCAGTTCCGCCAGCCCGGCACAACGCGTACACATCTCTTGCCTGCCAAAACACCACGAGCAGCGTATGAGCTGCTCGTCAAGGCGTTTCTCGCCGCAGCCAAGGGATTGGCCGGCTCATCGCCAGCCCTCCCTAGACCGCCGCCGCTGGATCTCAGTAGATAGCCCGACCATCGCCAAGCAAGTGGGAGTGGCAGTCGAGGGCCGCCTGATCACAACCTCTCACGAATGCATCCATGGCTTCCTGCTTCCAGCCGTTGAACCAATCGCCGTGGCCCGAATACCCGCCCGGGAGGGAGTTGCTGTAGTTGTCCGAAGCGAGACGCCAATTCGTGGGCGAATCTGATGCGGTAATCAGGTAAACGATGTTGTAGGTGATCTCAGGCAGAGCGACAGGGTGCGAAGCCGGGCAACCACCGCCGGTGGGGTACGCCATGTGACTCTTGTGATCGGGTGAATCGAGGTTCACGCCGTCCCAACACTGCGGGAAGTTGACGGTTTGCCAGAGTTCATGCCCAGCAGAGCAATTCGGGATTGATCGGCTGTTGCCACTTCCATCGTCACAGCTATAGCCGAAAGGCATGCTCTCGTACTGCCCACCTGGCGCCGCATTTTTCGCATCGCCCGCAATCATGCGCAAGCCTGGTGGCATGGGCTGAACAGCGCTCGGGGCCACACCGCCATAGCCGGTCTTGTAATAGATGTTGGCGGTGGTCGGCTTCACTGGCGCGCCGTTGCGCGTGTCGATCATCGCGGGCACCCAATAGGAGCTGCGGTTCAGGGTGCCACCACGGCAAGTCGAGTTGCCTGTGTTGGCAATCGAAGACGCTGTGGAGTTGGCGTTGGCGCCAGTGTTGCCGAAGAAGGCATGCAGATGAGACTTCCCCGTCTGGCCGGGATACACGATGGGGTCATCAAAATTCATGTGACTGAAATCACATTCGGTTCGGAAGGCTCCAATGCCCCCCCCGGGCGCCGGACGCTCGGTGGTGGCCCGGGCCTGTTCGATCGCAGAACCGGTAGATCCCACCGGGATACGGGCAGTGTCCACAGCGGGCATCATGGACCCAGTGGCAGGTGCCGGTGCTGGTGCTGGTGCTGGTGCTGGTGCTGGTGCTGGTGCTGGTGCTGGTGCTGGTGCTGGTGCTGGTGCTGGTGCTGGTGCTGGTGCCGGTGCCGGTGCCGGTGCCGGTGCCGGTGCAGGTGCCGGTGCCGGTGCAGGTGCAGGTGCCGGTGCTGGTGCTGGTGCTGGTGCAGGTGCCGGTGCTGGTGCTGGTGCAGGTGCTGGTGCAGGCGTTGCCGAAGCAGTAAGAAAACACGCTTTCACCGTACCAGGTATGGGGTCGCCGAAGGTGCCGTTCGAGCAGCTTGCAGGACCGCTTACTGCCTTGACGTTAAATCGGTCGCCTGCACCGTAGGCAACCTTGAGTACACCCGAAAAATTGCAAGTGCTGTTTTCAGAGGAACAGGCTGTACTGTTGAATACCTCGCCATTGATGATGCGGGTACCGGGTGTATCCGGGGCTGGTGCTGGTGCCGGTGTCGACGTGGCGATTGCCGTATATGGGCGTTCTGGTGCTGATGTTCTGCCCCACCATCCCCGCTTCTCCAGATCGAGGTCAGAGGTCGTTGCGACGACTTGCTCCGACGTGTCGACTTCTTCAAATCCAGCCGTCTCGAGGTCAAAGGCTGGTGCTGTGAGTTGCTCCGAGGTACCGACCTCTTCGCTGCCACCGCCACAAGCAGTCAATGCAAGTCCGCTAACCAAAGCTATAAGTAGCAGGGAGGGACCCGATTTGTGCCCAGAATGCATTTGCTTCTGAGCGTTGGGCGTCTTCGCCAATGTGAACATTGACTCAGAAGAATTCATTTCTCGATTCATAGAGTACCTTAAATTACAGCTTTCGGCTGAGTGAGATGATTTAATAAAGCTAAAAGCACACAATTGCTTATGCTTACCGGCAACAAATTCAACCCAACGCATTCCATGAATTTTGGAATTTCAAGCAATGCGAATATATCGGTTGGCTTGCTTCTGTCTTGATGTGATTCCGATGGGCTAGGCCCGTCAGGCGACATGCGGTAAGATTTCTTGCGGCGCGTGGTGTTTTTTGCTAGAGTCAAAAATGTAAGGCAATAGCCTTTTTGAATTAGCCCGAAATTGCAGGGCTTTTAGACGGTAGTTTCATGGATTCAAGAGTGTCTGAATGTATCTTCCATGCGAATACACGCCTAAAGTTCTCATAGCGCTACGCCAACAAAATTGCGAAGCTTGATCCTAATTCAGGAAGCGGGCAAGCATGTTGCGAAATGCTTCTGAATTGCATTTCTCTTAGCTCAATCGAATTACTTTCAACCCATTCATCAACCAAATACCATTTACTGTTACCTTGGTTTCAGTTGTGTCACCTCGGGCAGCTTTATCCTCCTCACAAAGAAAAGGTCTGCCGCCCCGCTGATATGGTCCACTCAGCCACAGCAAACCAGCCAGCGCTGAAGTGAATCCTGTACAAACAGGATGAAGAACAAGGCAAAGTGAGGACCCTTAAAGAACTGATCATCGGATCCACTGTTCTTTGGGCGCAAGAAAAACCACTTGATGTTTCTCGATTTAACGCCTCGGCCCAGTCTCACCCAGGTGGCAGATCACAGTACGAAGAAACGCAATGCGGCCACCAGCGGACGGGACGTCAAGAGCAAAGCCTGCCTTTGTGCCACTCGACATCCATGACAAAGAGGCAAGCTCAGAAGATGGCTCGGCCATCGCCAAGCAAATGAGAGTGGCAGTCGAGCGCGGCCTGATCGCAGCCTCTCACGAATGCGCCCATGGCTTCCGGGCGCCAGCCGTTGAACCAGTCACCATGGCCCGAGTAGCCGCCCGGCAGGGCGCTGCTGTAGTTGTCCGAAGCCAGGCGCCAGTTTGAAGCAGCGTTTGTCTGGGTGATCATGTAGACAATATTGAAAGTAATCTCTGGCAGAGGCACCGGATGCGAAGCCGGGCAACCACGACCTGTCGGGTAAGCCATGTGGCTCTTGTGATCGGGTGAGTCCAGGTTGACTCCGTCCCAGCATTGGGGGAAGTTGACAGTCTGCCAAAGTTCCGCACCTGTAGGGCAGTTCGGGATGGAGCGGCCTTCCATGGATGTACCGCTGTTGGTATGGCAGCTGTAACCGAAAGGCATGCTCTGGTACTGCCCACCTGGTGACGCATTTTTCGCATCTCCAGCGATCATCCGCAGGCCCGCCGGCATGGATTGAACCGAGCTCGGAACCACGCCACCGTAGCCGGTTTTGTAATAGAAGTTGGCCGTTTGCGGTTTGACCGGCGAGCCATCCCGGGTATCGATCATCGCAGGCACCCAATAGGCGCTGCGGTTCAGAATCCCGCCACGGCAAGTCGAATTGCCAGTGTTGGCGATCGAAGAAGCCGTGGAGTTGGCGTTGGTGCCGGTATTGCCGAAGAAAGCATGCAGGTGCGAACGACCCGCCTGGCCTGGATAGACGATGGGATCGTCGAAAGACATGTGGCTGAAGTCACATTCCGTGCGGAAAGCCCCAACGCCCCCTCCGGGCGCCGGAGTCTCGCTGGTGGCTCGGGCCTGTTCGACCGCAGAACCGGTCGATCCCAATGGGATACGGGCGGTGTTCACCGCAGGCATCATGGACCCCGTATCTGAACCTGCGGCGGTAGCCTCGGCGCCGCCTTCCAGCACGTAGTACCCGATGCCCTCGTAGCTGTAAGTGGCGCTCTGGTTGGCCTGGATGCGGTTCTTCTCACTCTCGCTGGCGGTGTAGAAATGAAACCCTTTGCCCGGGACGAAGAAGCGGTAAAACGGCACCAGTCCGGCTCCGGCGACCTGGCTGGCGTAGTAGGCCACGCCCTCATACGTAAACTGAGGCAAGGTTGCCACTGTTTTCGCGCGCTCGGCCTCGCTGATGGTGTAGAAATGAACCCCGGTTTGCGCGTTGAAAAAGCGATGCACCGGCGAGAGGCCGGGCGATGACGCGCTCGCCACCCAGAACGCCGGGCCTTCCAGGCTGAACGGGGAGGCAACGGTCGACCCCAGGGTATCCCGCTCGCTCGGGCTGATGGTGTAAAAATGTGCGCCGGTACTGGCGTTGTAGAAGCGGTAGGCTGGAATGCCCACCGCCGCGGCTTTGCGAACGACGGCGCCAGACACATAGGCACTCTTGGACGCGACGCTGTCAGGCTGCAGATTCTCCAGCGGCTGCGAAGGGTCTGCTTGCTCCGCTTGAACTTCTGCCTGAGCGAGGGCTCGGGCAGTCAATTCGGCATCCGGCTTGGCGCTGGAGTTGGCCACGGGTCGCGCTGCGGCCTCGCTGCGGTCCTGAGTGACCGGCGCCGAGAGTGTCTGTGCCCCACCGGCAAGGGTTTCGGAGGACTCGGCTCCGCCGCAGGCCACCAGCAACAGGGCCAAAGTGCCAACAAGGCCAGCTGGCACCCAGCCGTAGTGATGAATTCTCATATTTGCTTCCAAAAGGGCGTTTCTCGGCCTTGCCGCCGGCATCGGTATAAAGTGAAGGCTGTTGGGCCCCTGCCTCATCGCGTTGCAGCAGCCAGGGAGAAGGCTTGGGCGAGCTCGGTGCCAAAACCACAATGCAAGCAGCCAGGCAGCCAGCAGAGAGCCCGCGAAGCGGTCACCGAAGTCGAAGGGTTGGTCATAAAATTGATCGAGAGGATGCCAATTGAGGTCCGACGGGCGCCATGCCCTTCGCTCAATCCTCAAGACAATTCGACTTGAGCGTGCGATAGGGAGTATTTTCCCTCACGTATCCATCAAGTGGGGGAAGCGTAAGGGATAAGCGGCTGAAACCAACGACTCAGCGGGGTATCAATGCGTAAGCTGGCACCCGAGATTGGGCGCTTTAATACAGCATGTTAATGAGGGTATCAAATTGTATTGATTTACAACGGCCTTGTTTCCTTATTCGCGGTGAAGCACCCCTCAACTCCGAACCGAAGTTTCCGTCACCCAATGGGCGAGCAACTTTGAAAGCGGCAAGAGGCCAGACACAAGGCATTCCTGGGGCGAATGCCTCCCCACTACACACCATAGCGTGCAAACGGGATATCCATCTGGCAGCACATGGCCTTCCTTCCTTGCCTCGCCACTGACCCGACAAGTCGCGATTGACCAGACCGCTCCGTAAAAGCAGCTTTCTTGGTAGGCCCGCCAAGCAAAGCCTACACGCTACCAAATCGGAAGTAGGCGCCCTTTTTTGCGCTCGGGTAACACTGGCCGGACTTGGGTAAAGCGGCATGGCCCATTGGCGTCGTGCCGGCCCTGACTGGCAACCTGCCGCTTTTAGAGGGTCCAGCACAAACCAGGCCGGACGCACCCGCCCGGAGTTGCCTGCGCCGAGGACGCATAGTCCAGCCTCAACACCGTTACCAGGGTCAGTCCGGAACAGGTGCACGTTCTGATGCCTGGAGCCCATATGATCGGGCCGGGCGACCGGATCAGCCGGTCACCGTCGTATCGGCCAACGGCTTGCGCAACAGCAATTCGAGTGCTTCGAGGGGCAGCGCTGGCGCAAAAAGGTACCCCTGAAACTGGTCGCACCCTTGATTGGCAAGAAAGTCCCGCTGCTCTTGCGTTTCTACACCCTCGGCCACCACCTGCAAGTTCAAGCTCTGGGCCAGCGCAATGATGGCGCGTGAAATCGCCGCATCATTGGGGTCGGTTAGCACATCAGCCACAAAATCCTTGTCAATCTTCAGTTGATCCAGCGGCAGGCGCTTCAGGCAAGACAGCGACGAATACCCCACGCCAAAGTCGTCCAATGCCAAGGTAACGCCGAGGTCTTTGAGCATGCCCATCTTCTGGATGGTGATTTCCATGCGGTCGGCCAAAAGGCTTTCGGTCAGCTCGAGTTTGAGCCCTTGTGGGCGAATGCCGGTGCGTTTGATTGCAGACATGACCATGTCCACAAAGTTCGGGTGGCGGAACTGGTAGGCACTGACGTTGACCGCGATGCTCAGATTCGCGGTTTCGGCCGAGTCGGCCCAGGCGACGAGCTGCTCACAAGCTGTCTCCAATACCCACATGCCCAACGGCAGGATGAGGCCGGTGTCTTCAGCCACAGGTATGAAGGCTGCAGGCATGACCAGCCCCTTTTCCGGATGGTTCCAGCGCACCAGCGCCTCTACCCCCGTGACCAAGCCCTGGAGATTGACCTGGGGCTGGTAGTGCACCACAAACTGCTTCTCACGCAAGCCCTCGCGCAGCGCAATCCCTACAGCGGCATTTGCGGTGACGGTGGCGAGCATGTCGGGGGCAAAATAGCAAAGTGTGTTGCGGCCAAGCGCTTTGGCTTGGTACATGGCCAGGTCCGCTTGCTTCAGCAGCTCGCTTACATCGCTTTGATTGCCGCTGAATGTGGTGACGCCAATGCTGGGCGTGGCAAAGTGCTGATGCCCCGCAATCCGGAACGGCTCGCGCAACATGGTCAGCACTTTTTCGGACAGCGCGCGCGACTTGGAGGCCGCTGCATCGGGGTCGGTGCTGAGGTCATCCACCATGACCACAAACTCGTCACCGCCCAGGCGCGCCACGGTGTCGGTCTTGCGCACACTCTTCTTCAGGCGCTGGGCGACCTGCTGCAGCAACTGGTCGCCGACATGGTGACCCAGCGTGTCGTTGAGAATCTTGAAGTTATCCAGATCGATGAACATCAATGCGCCATGCTGCCCCGTACGGGCGCTTTGCGAAAGCGCCTTTTGCAGCCTGTCCAGCAGCAATTGGCGGTTGGGGAGATCCGTTAACGGGTCGTAAAACGCCAAGTGACGGATCATTTCTTCTGCACCCTTGCGGTGGGTGATGTCACGCCCCACTGCGACCCAGTGCGTTACCTCGTCGGCACTCGCCTGCACCGAAACCACCTCCAGTTCGACCCAGAATGGTGTACCCGTTTTACGGAAAACCTTGAGTTCTGTGCGCGCTTGCCGGGTTTGTTGCAAGCCCTTGGCCATTTCAAGCAATTTGAGTTTGGCCGGGTCCAGCTCGAGCAGCATGCGAGGACTCTTGCCAAGCACCTCCTCACGGTTGTACCCCGTCTTCTTTTCAAAAGCATCGTTGACGAACACCATGCGCGGTTCGTCATCCGGGCCCGAACCCGCTTCAGCGATGGCCACAATATCGTTCAACCGGGCAACGCTGGTTTCCAGCAACATCTGGTGTTCTTGTGAGCGCCGGCGCTCTGTCACATCGCGGAAATAGACCGCCAGGCCCTCGGTGAATGGGTAGGCGCGAACCTCCAGCCATTTGCCGATCAGGGGAAAAAAATCCTCCAGTTCAACCTGCCGGTTGGTTTTCAGTGCGTGACCAAGCTGCACGCGCAACCGTTGTGCCAAGACGGTGTTGAAATCTTGCCAGATCTCCTGCCCCAAAAGCTCGGCCGTGGTCTTTTGAAGAAGCCGTTCGCTTTCCTGATTCAGGTAAGTGAAGCAGCACTGCCGATCGAGCGTGACAAAAGCTTCTTTGATGCTGGCCAGCGTTGTCGTCAGGCGCATGGCAAGGCGCATGGTTTCCTGTTGTGCCTGCTTTTGAACAGTGATGTCCTGCACCGCCCCCTGAATGCGCAAAATCTGGCCTTCGCCATTGCGAACGGCATTGCCCACGGTGCGAACCCATTTGGTACCCGTGCCTGGCACCAGCACCTGAAGTTCTTCGTCAAACGCTTCGCCGGTTTGGGCGCATTGCTCCAGCCGCTCGTGGATAACCTTGCGCAGTTCAGGTTTGTAACGCCGAACCATCCCCGCCAGATCGTGAACGGATTCGCCAGCTTGCAAGCCAAGTATGCTGCCGTACTCGTCGGAATGCTGCACTTGCCCGGAGGTGGTATTGACTGACCAGGTGCCCACACCCGCGGTGTGTTCGGTCAGATTCAAGCGGCTTTCACTCTCATGCAGCGCTTTGCCAAGGCTTTCTTCCCTACCCTGGGTCAGGTGTGCAGACCGCTGCTGCTGCAGGGCCAGGTCTTGCAAGTGCCCGGCATGGTCGATCAGGGCTTGTACACCCGGAAGAAAGCCCTCCAGTTCACTGGGACTTCGCGGCATGGGGTCAAGAAGCGCCAGCCACGTCGTGCCTTGGTGGCCGCTGGGAGGCAATGGCAGAACCAGACAGTGCCGAAGGTTCGCCAGCGGCTGGGCTGCCCATACGTGGCCATCGGCGGTGTCCAGCAAGCGCCCATGGAGCGCTTTGTCCGCCGCCACCCTTGCACACAGTGCCGCGGCGCCCGCTTGCTGATCCGCAGGCAAACCGCTCACACCCAGAACCACCGGGCCGCCGGGACCGACTTGCACCAGCAACGCCGCCGACATCCGTGCCAAATGGACCGCCAACTGCGTCAGCTGCGTCCAATCCATGCTGGGCGGCACGACCGGGTCTTTGACCGAAGGCGTTGCTTCGCCGGAAATGTCTGCCCGCTGTCCGTGATGCATGTGGCGCCCGCTTTCGTCAGTAAGTAATGTAAGTATGCCGCGGCGCTTGTAACAATTCCACCGGGTAAAAGTGGTCAAAATACCCGATAGGCGTGGACTTGTGGTTGTATCACCCCTATGGGGGAAGGAAATTGGCAACCTGCCACAAAGATGTTGCTATTTGTAGCTGATCAACTACCATTGCGTAAATAACATTTTCTCACACGCCGGGTTTTCAGCATCGGGATGTGAGTCGAAAGAAAAAGGGGTTGAATATGAGCGCACTGGCAGAACTACGGCAACACAGCGATGTGGCCAGCCTGAAATCCGCATTGCATCGGCTATGTGGAGAGTTTGGTCGTATCGCACGACTGGACATTCTTACCGCCATCCACGAAGGCACCACGCAGGCCATCTGCTTCCTGCGCATGGAGCGGCCCGAGAATGAGCAAAAACTCATGAAATCGCTGGGCGTCGGCCGCTTCGGAGGCGAAGTGGTGTTTGTGTTGAACCTTGATGCTCCGGAGTCGACTGAAGACCAGGGCCCCTCCTCGCAGTGGGCCGAGTCCGACTTTTTGGCATAAGGTGTCAGCAGTGGCGCTGGGGCTCACTTGTTGCCCAGGTCACCGCGAGGCGGCAGGCCCCACTGAACATACGCGCGAGCACCACATACGCCCCCCTTTCCAGATGCCTAAGCATTCGCGCGTGGCGTGCGGGGTGGCCTCTGTGACCCTTGAGAACTTGGCAGTGCTTGGACACGGACTCTCGCGAGGGTAGCCTCACTCCATGCCAGCGGCGATCGAGGGGGCCCCTCCAACGGCTTGAAGTGGCTGGGAAATCCACAGGCAACAAGGCCAATTGATGCCCATTCCCGCACAGCACTACAGCAACAACCGCAATTCCCGCGCAGCCTCCAGCAGCAATGGCAACAGGTCATGCCGCATCACCTCCAGCGTCAACCGGTCAGGCGCGGCAACCACATTCAAAGCTGCAACCGTCTGACCACGCATGTTGCGCAGTGGAACAGCCAGCGCATGCACACCCAGCTCGTGCTCTTCACTGGCCAAAGCCAGATCCTCGGTACGCACTCTCGTGATTGCGGCGCGAAAAGCCTTGTGCTCCACCACGGTATGGGGCGTGAGGCGCGGCAACTCCCGACCCTTGAGCCACGCATTGAATTCGATGCGGGGCAGCGCGGCCAGCAAAACACGACCGGTCGATGTGGCGTGTACCGGCAAGCGCGCACCCAGGTGCAAGCCATAAGCCATCAGCCGCTGCCCGCCCACCGAAACACTGCGTGCCACGATCACCACCTCGTCCCCATCGAGCACCACGGCTGAAAACGATTCCCGGGTCTGTGCGGCCAGGCGGTTGAGGGTGGGTTGCAGCAAGCGTGGCAAACGGGCCGAAGCCAGGTAACTTCCCGAGAACCGAAGCACCTTGGCCGCGAGCCAGTAATGGCTGCCATCGGTATCGAGATAGCCCAGATGGGCCAGCGTGAGCAGGTGGCGGCGCGCTGCGGCACGCGTGAGCCCTGCCCGCTCCGCAGCCTGCGTGGTGTTGAGACGTTGGCGCTCGGTGTCAAAACTCTCCAGCACGGCCATGCCTTTGAGCATGCCTTCAATGAGATCGGCTTTCGCAATGGGTGGGTGGCTCAAGGAAGGTCTCCGATAATCGATACTTGCGCGATGATCGCACAACAAGACCGATGATCGCGCAATCGGCAACGGCGTCCGTTGCTGTTCTGTCTCTTCACCCCTACGCTCAATGCATCACAACCAACCAGAGACACCCTCCGCGCGCCGTGCCTGTTCAAGGGAACCGCCGAGCCGGCTTTGCCGGGCGGCCAGTTCCACCCCTTATTGGGGAGACGCCAAAGGCGGCGTGTGAGTGAACCACCCATGAAAACACAAGTAGCCATCATCGGCGCCGGCCCCTCCGGCTTGCTGCTCGGACAACTGCTGCACAAGGCCGGGATTGACAACGTCATCGTCGAGCGCCAAACCGGCGACTACGTACTGGGGCGTATCAGGGCGGGCATTCTGGAGCAAATCACGGTGGACCTGCTGCGCGAAGCCGGCGTGAGTGAAGGCGTGGACGCTGAAGGCACGGTGCACCACAGCATTGAGCTCGTCTACAAAAACATCCGCCGATCCATTGATGTGAGCGGCTTGACCGATGGCAAGGTGGTGACCGCCTACGGCCAAACCGAGATGACCCGCGATCTGATGGCTGCGCGCGAAAAAGCGGGATTAACGACCATCTACAGCGCATCCGGCGTCAGCATCCACGACTTTGATGGCACCAGGCCTTCGGTACGCTTTGAGGTAGAAGGCCAGGCGAAGGCGCTGCAATGTGACTTCATTGCCGGTTGCGATGGTTTTCACGGCGTGTGCCGGGCCAGCGTGCCCGAGGGCTCGATCACCGAATATGAAAAGGTATACCCGTTTGGCTGGCTGGGCGTGCTGGCCGATGTGCCGCCGGTGTCACCCCACGCCATCGTTTACGCCAACAGCGAACGAGGCTTTGCACTCTGCTCCATGCGCAGCATGACGCGCAGCCGCTATTACGTGCAGTGCCCGATCGACGACAAGGTGGAAGACTGGAGCGATGAGCGCTTCTGGAACGAGTTGCGTTTGCGCCTCGACCCCGATCTGGCCTCGCGCATCATCACCGGCCCGAGCATCGAAAAAAGCATTGCACCCCTGCGCAGCTTCGTCGCCGAGCCGATGCGTTTTGGCCGGCTCTTCCTTGCTGGCGATGCGGCCCACATCGTGCCACCCACCGGCGCCAAGGGCCTCAACCTCGCGGCCAGCGATGTGAAATACCTCTCCAGCGCATTGATCGAGCACTGCATCGAAAAGAGCGATGCAGGCATCGACAACTATTCGCAGCGCGCCCTCGCCCGGGTGTGGCGCGCCGAGCGTTTCAGTTGGTGGCTCACCACGCTGCTGCACCGCTTCCCCGGCACGGGTGGCTTTGACCAAAAGGTGCAGGAAGCCGAGCTGGAGTATTTGGTGAATTCCCAAGCGGCTTCGCGCTCGCTGGCGGAAAACTATGTGGGTTTGCCGCTCGACTTCGCGGAATAGGCGTCCCTCTTGCATCGCTTGTGGCCGCATCGCCTCAAAGGTGCGCCATTCCCGGCCTGGCAAAGCCGGGGCCACCGCTGCCACGGGGGTTCAGGACACAGAACATCCGGCCAAGTTCTCATCATCAGGGGGCATTGACCGGTATGCCTGCGAACAGCAAGCTCCGACTGGCCCGCGCCTCCCATAACCATGGGGTCGTTAGGCCACTTGGCGTCCTGAAAGTCAGGCGGGTGTTTCTACTTTGAAATCAACAGTGGAAGACGCTTTTCGAGGTCAACATGAACGCCACCGACAAGCAATCCATCTGGGCAGGAAAACTATCGAACAGTTTTGGCCGGCATCCAGACACGGTGACCACCGGATTGCGGCCAGGAGCGGAAGCCTGATTCCACGCTTTAAGGCTGTCATGGCACCTATCAGCTATCCTGCAATGCTGTCAACTTGAGCTCATTTCAGGAGGAGCCATGGACCTTAGGACTCTAGACAGAGACAGCAAGGAAGAAGTGGCACATCTGTTCACTTCGGTGTTCTCTTCGTCTGAAGGAGTCCAGGAAGGGAGGCTGATCGGCAGCCTTGCTTCCGCGCTGGCCGCGCGCGCAGACAACCAGGAGATCATCTGTGTTGGTGCTTTTGAAGACGGGTCAATCATCGGGGCAATCTTCTTTACCCGACTGAAATTCGATGAGCATGTCGAAGCCTACATGCTCGCGCCAGTTGCAGTCAGCACTGCGCACCAGGGAAAGGGGTTCGGGCAAGCAATGATCGGGTTTGGCCTGCAAGAGCTGAAAAATCGCTCCGCTGCGCTAGTTGTCACCTATGGTGATCCTGCCTTCTACTCCATGGTCGGGTTCAAGGCCTTATCGGAAGATGTCATCCGGGCTCCGCTGCCCCTTTCAATGCCGAAAGGTTGGCTTGGCCAGTCCCTGTCGGGAGAGGCTCTCCCGGCCTTGAAGAGCCGTCCTGCGTGCGTTCAGGCGTTCGACCATCCTGAGTATTGGTGATGCCGACCCATCGCACGAACTCAACAACCTCGACCGCTGAACGCCTGCTTTCACCCTATTTCTGGTACCGCTACGGGTCGGTATAGGCCGTTCAACATCCACATGCCCATGACTGCTGCCTTTCTTCAAGTGAGTCTCGGGCCAAACTCTTCACGAAGCAAGATCCATCAGACGGACTTTGTTGCCTGAATTCAGGGCGACGCTGTCGCCCGTTTTCATGGGTGTTCTGAAGCTTGCGGTTAAATTGATCGAAACCCCCATCACAAACGACACTGCCATCCCATGACGCCTTCGACGCACCGCCTCGCTGTCCCATCGCTCAAGCCCCTGCGCGGTGTGCGCGTCTTGAGCCTCGCGCTCAACCTGCCCGGGCCAGCCGCTCTCATGCGCCTCAATGCCATGGGTGCCACCTGCCTCAAGGCTGAACCCCTGGGGAAAGACGGTGGCTGCGGTGACCCCATGGGGGCCTACAACCGGGCGGCTTACGACACCATGCACAGCGGCATCAAAGTGCTTCGCCTGGATCTCAAAACCGAGAAGGGCCAAACCGCACTGCACAAAGAACTGGCGCGCACCGATGTGTTGCTCACATCGTTCCGCCCTTCGGCGCTCAACAAACTGGGCCTGGGCTGGAAGTCTCTGCACAAGCAGTACCCTGCGCTGTCGGTGGTGGCCATCGTGGGAGCACCCGGCGAGCGCGCCGAAGAGCCCGGCCACGATCTCACCTATCTGGCCGAAGCCGGGCTGGTGACCGGGCTCGAATTGCCGACTACCCTGTTTGCCGACATGGGCGGTTCGCTCATGGCCAGTGAGGCGGCCCTGAAGGCGGTCCTGCAGCAAAACATTTCGGGCAAGAGCAGTTTCCAGGAAATCGCCCTGTCTGACGCAGCCCACTGGCTCGCCCTGCCCCGCACCTGGGGGCTCACGATGCCCAAAGGCGCGGTGGGTGGTGCGCATGCCGGTTACCGCATTTACCCCTGTAAAAACGGGCGTGTGGCAGTGGCGGCATTGGAGCCGCATTTCGCGTCGGCACTCTGCCAAGCGGCAGGGGTGGAAGTCAAGGGGTTGGGCTGTTTGTTCAAAGCGGAAACACACGCGGCCATCGCTGCATTTCTGGCCAACAAGACCCGGCAGCAACTGGAGAAGCTGGCCGTGGTCAGAGACATTCCCCTGCACACGCTGGCGAACTGAGTTGCACAAGCGGGCTTGGTGCCTTAAAGGCGTTTCGCTATGCCTTGCCGGTACAACGGTTCACCTCATCAGCCCGAGGGAGCGCCAGGCGCCGTCCGAACAAGCTCTACGCCAGACCAGCCGAACAGGAGGCAAGGCCAGGCGCAGGTCAGATACCCGCCAAAGCACCCACGCCCAGCCACACTCCCGAGAACACCAGTGCGGCACCCGTGATTCGATCGACCTGCCAGGCCGGTGGAATGACTTTTTCGCTCAGTACAAGCGCGGTCAGCGCCCCCATCCACACCAGGTTCATGGCACCAACGACAAACATCACCGCCATGAGCGCCCAGCAGCAACCCACGCAGTAGCCGCCGTGCTGAAAGCCAAGCGCGAGAGCGCCTCCCACCCCGTCGCGCCATTTGGCCATGAAAAAATGGAGCGGTGAGCGGCACTTGGACAGGCAGGCCGTTTTTAGCGGACTGAATTGGTAGAGCCCGGCTGCGAGCAAGATGGCCGCGCTCATTGCCATGCTCGTGCTTTGGGCCAAGGGGTCCAGCAACGAGGAACTGGTCAACGCCCATTGAAACGCCGCTGCGGGCGCAGCAAACACAATCCAGGCAGCCGAGTAACCAACGACGTACACAGCGGTGGCCCGGTTGCTGTTGCGCGCATTGCGTTTGCCCGCCAGATGCGAGAAAAGAACGGTTGACGGCACGACCGTGGGCAGCATCATGGCGACCATCATGACGGCCCACATCGCGAAAGTTGCGAGAAGCACCCCAAAGCCACGCCCCTGCATCGCCATCTCCCCCGGTTCAATGGCCTGGCCACCCACCACCGCCATACCGGCATCCATCTGAACCAGATACAGCCAGCTTGCGGCGCCGACCGCCGCCATACCGATCCAAACCGGTGCATGGCGCGCGGTGGCGGCCGATTTCCAATGGGGCATGGTGTTCATGGCAACGCTACTCCGATGCGTAGGCAAAGTCGGACATCAAACCGGCTTTGCCTGAAAAGTTCCATCCCCAGCCGAAGTCATCCAGCGCGAATCGGCTTGAGCGCGCCACCGTAGCGGGTTTTCCGGGCGCTATGCACAAAGGGTGGCCCGCAATGGTGATCGGGCCAGCGCCTTGTCCGTTGAGTTGTTCGATCTGCGCTTCGGCAACGCCAGGAATCGAGAGGCTGCTCTTGCGGCCGTCTGCGATGTACTCCATGGGCACGCTTTTGGCGCCTACCATTTCGCCGATGAAAGACGCAAGCACCGCCGGGTGTCCACCCGCCTTGCCACCAAAGATGGCATGCAGTGCATCGTTTTGTGCAGCGCTGGCCTTGTCATCGAAATAGGCCGCCACCTTCCACTTGGTGGCCACCATGGTGCCTGGCGCATGCACGGCAAGCGCCACATTCAAACCGTCCAATGGGGTGTCGCCGTAGATGCCTTTATCGATGTGCCAGGCCACCATGGCTTTGCATTCGCCCTCCGTGGGGGGGCTGGTGAAGATGCATGGGCAGGCCGCTTCGCAATTGCAGGCTTCGAAGTAGGTGCCGGCGAGGTTCCATGGGGACATGACGTTGCTCCTTTAAGAGGTTGAGGTCTGCGTACCTTGGTGTTGCGCTTGGCAAATGCACCAATGGGCCTATAGTGGTGCGGGGGTGTTTGCACTGGCGTTTGAATGCCCGTTGGAATTGGCGCCCCTGCGCAAAGACCTCCAATGCAAGAGGTTCGGCATGGATCTGTGCCGATACCTTTCGGAAAGGAACTGTGGTCAACCTCCCTCCGCTCGCGCTTCGCTTGCTGGGCGATACCGCCCTGTTAAACGATGGAACGCCTTGCGCGCTACCCAAATCGCGCAAAACTCGGGCCTTGCTCGCTTTCCTCGCGCTCGAAGACCGCGCCATTCGGCGCGAAGCCTTGTGCGACATGTTCTGGGAGTCGGCGGCGGATCGTCGCGCGGCGCTGCGCTGGAGCCTCACACAGCTGCGCCCTTTGCTGGCCTCGAGGCTCGGCCAGGCGCTGCAAACCGACGCTCATTTCATCGCCGTCGACCGGTCTTTGCTCAGCGTTGATATCAGGGAATGCAAAGCACTGCTGGGCCCCGGGGGCATCCCCATCCCCGATTCGCGTTTGAAGGCCATCGAAGAGGCCCTTGCTGCGGGATTCTCGGCCGATCTTGAGCTGGCGGTGGGATACCGGTACGAACTCTGGCTTGGCGGCGAGCGTGAATCGCTGCGCCAACTGCATCGGCAAGCGCTCGATGAGCAGAGTGCTCGCGCGAACACCCCAGAAGCGGCCTTGGCGACAGCGCGCAAACGCGCCGCGCTCGACCCGTTTGACAGCGACGCCAACGCCCGGTACCTGGCGCGGAGCATGGAGGTCGACGGGAAAGATCGTGCTCGCCTTGCACTTGATGGCATGCGCGACCGGTACCGGGCTGAAGGGCTTTCAGACCATGGGCTGGTGGCGAGCTGGCGCGGACTGGGGCCCACGCCCGAGCTTGTGTTGCCCGACAAGCCATCCGTGGCCGTGCTGGGATTTACCGACTTGGGTGGCCACCAGGACGGCCCCGTGTTGTCTCAAGGACTGGCTGCCGATCTGACACTAACGCTGGGCCGTTTCAGCGGGCTCTTCGTGATCGCACGGGCATCGGCGGAGCGCTTCACTGTCCACCCGCCCGACCTTTCTTTGGTGGCGCGGCTGCTGGGTGTGCGCTACCTCGTGCACGGCACCACGCAACGCCTGGACCGGCGCGTGCGCGTCACCGTGACGTTGACCGATGCACAGTTCAACACGGTGGTCTGGAGCGAGCACTTTGATCGCTCGCTGGGAGATCTCTTTGCCGTGCAGGACGATGTCTCGGCCGCCATCGCCTCGGCCATTGAACCCGAAATCGTGCGTGCCGAAGCCGAGCGCGCCGGATTGAAGGCGCCTGAAGACATGAGCGCCTGGGAGTGCTACCACCGAGCCATGTGGCACTGCTATCACTTCACCGCTCAGCACACCGAACAGGCCTACCAACTCTTCCTGCGCGCCTTGACGCTTGAGAAAGGCTTTGCCCGAGCCCACGCCGGGCTCTCGTTTGCGCACTACTCCCGCGCCTTTCTGGATGCCACGCCAGCGCCAGACTCGGCAGTGGCCTTGGCGCTGGAGCATGGACAGCTCAGTGTCGATCTTGATTCCCGAGACGCCATGGGCTACTGGACGCTCGGTCGAGCGCAGTTTCTGGCGCACGAACACGATCAGGCGCTGCAGTCCTTGGGCAGGTCACTGGCCATCAATCCCAGTTTTTCACAGGGGCACTATGCCCTCGGCTTTCTGGAGGCGCACAGCGGTTTGCACCAGAAAGCCCTCCCCGAACTCGCCACAGCCGAGCGCCTGAGTCCTCTCGATCCAATGCTCTTTGCGGTCGAAGGAACCCGCGCCATTTCTCTGGCGATCGAAGGCAAATACAACGAAGCGGCAGCGTGGAGCGTGAAAGCCTCCTCTGAGCCAAACGCCCACTTCCACATGCAGGCGATCGCAGGAGCCTGCCTTGCCCTGGCAGGGCGCGGGGTGGAAGCAAGGTCTTTTGCACAGCGCACCCGCCGCGAACATCCTGGGTATTCGCTGCGCACCTTTGAGCGCAGCTTTCCGCAAAAATTTGAAGCCCACCAAACCTTGATGATGCAGGCTTTGCGCAGCGCCGGCGTTCCTGAAAGCGAAGCGTGACTGCTGCAATTGAGGCATCAGGAGGCGATGTGGGCACAACCCATCCCCATCGCACTGCTTACGCAGGCAAACTGAACAGATTCAATCGGACGGGCAGCTTTGCAGGCTGCCTTCAGGCGTGAGGCGCAACGCAAGAAGCGGGTTTGGGGACCGCGGGGGGCCATCGCTCTCAAGCGAGGGAGATCAGGCAGAAAACGAGGGATTCATGGACCAGAGGGCGGGTTGCGCAACCGCAGGATTGTCTTCCGCCTTGGCGCGCTGCAAGGTTTCCAACTGGCCAATCAGCGCATCGATCTGGTCCAGAAATGCATCACGGCTCTGGTGCGGGCTTTGCGTGATGAGACCCGCAGCCTGATCGGCCAACACATTGCGGCCTTCGTCGCGCGCCCAGCGGCGCACATCGCAATAAGCCACAAAGGCCATGCGGCCCAGATCGCCATGTTTTCTCGCGTGGTACAGGTCGGCCAAAAGGTCGTCCAACGCCCAAGGGTTGTTCATATCGATTCCATGTTGCAGTGCAGCATACCCCATTTCTACCAGAAAGTGCGTTGCCTTCTGGGCACATCAGATGAGTGGTAACCCCGATTTCACTCATTCTGTTGCTATACAAATTTACTGCGTTCGACTTAATGCCGTAAGAACTTCGGCCTGGCAACGACCACTTCACAAGCGACACCATGCGCGCCTCAACCGGTGGCGCTGCATTCGCTGGAGATCGACATGTCAGCCACCTACTTGAAACATCTCTTCCCGCGATGCCGAGGCAGACGCCCAGCCATGGGATCGGTTCTGGTTGTTCTGGCCTTGTTGGCGGCCGCCTCCCCAAGCACGGCGCAACCCGTTGAATTGAAGGACAAAGCCGGCCAGGCCTTTGCCATGGCGCCCGTTGCACCTTCGGGTGCGCTCAAAGCGTCCACAACCAGGGCCGTCAAACAAGCCGTGGAGGCGCTTTACCAGCGGCGTTTTCCATCAGCGGCCGTGAAAGCCATTGGCGCGTCGGGCGATACGCGCATGGGCTGGTACCTCTACGATCTGCTGCGCTTTGCCAGCCGCAGCGATATGCCAACCCTGGTCACAGCGTTCGAGAAACTCATGGGCGCCAACTTTCAGAATGCGTCCCTCAGCGCCATGGGGGACAGTCTGCTCGCATGGAACCTTCCCGCGCCGCCGGGCTATACCCAGATGAAACAGGATCTTTTCCTTTTGATCGAGCCGCGGTGGGCGCCCTTCTTTGCCGATACCGCCTCCACCATCGACTGGCGCTGGGTGGGCTGGGGAGGTGTGTTTATCGACGACCGCCCAGACGCCACCCGAGGCCAGGGTTGCCCTGGCGGCTGCATTCCCGCACTCGACCAGCCGAAAACCACCCCCGCCAGTGAAGGCGGCTGGTACCCCGACAACGCCACCGTGTTTGGCGTGGTGATCAACGGCGAAGCCCGCGCCTACCCCAAAAACATCATGGAAGTGCACGAGATGGTGAACGACACCTTGGGCGGGCGCCAGATCGCCCTTCCCTATTGCACCCTCTGCCGCGCGGCCCAGGCCTACTTCACCGATCGCACCCCCGGCTTCAAACCCCTGCTGCGCACCTCGGGCCTGCTCTCGCGCTCCAACAAATTCATGTACGACCTGAGCACCTGGTCGGCCGTGGACACCTCCACCGGTGAGGCCTTGTCAGGTCCTTTGCGCAAAGCCCAAATCACCCTGCCCCAAACCACGGTCGTCACCTCCACCTGGGGCGCCTGGCGCAAGGCCCACCCCCAATCCACCATCGTGGCCCAGGACGGTGGCATTGGCCGAACCTACCCGCTCGACCCCCTGCGCGGGCGCGACAACAACGGCCCCATCTTCCCGGTCGGCGATGTGGACCCGCGCTTGCCGGTGCACGAGGTGGTGTTGGGCGTGACGTCTCCAAAAGGCAAGCCGCTGGCGTTTCCACGTGCGGCGGCGCAGATGGCATTGAAAGCGGGAGAGCCGGTGACGATGGACGGCATCGTGGTTCGCAATTCAGGCGATGGCCTGCGCGCGTTCGTGGCCGAGAAAGAAGCCGTCAGCCATGAGGCTTTCTGGTTTGCCTGGAGCCAATTCAAGCCGGGCACGTTGCTGTGGGAGCGCGCCCGCTGAAAACTTGCTCGTATTCTGTTTCATTGTCCGGGCGGCAACAATGCGGTCACCGTGGGAGACCGGGGCTCATCACCGTTTGTGCCCATGCTGGCAAATGATCGATTTGCCAAGCCAGCTCGCTACCCCGCAAGCGCGCCACCAACCGCGGTGCTTGCACCATCTCCCCTGGTGGCGCCGAGGTGTCGTACAAAAGAGCCAGATCCGCCCGCCGCACCGCCACGCTCAAATGCCGGACCGTGCGCGGGTAACGCGAAAGGATGCGTTCGGGTGGTACCGGATGGCCGCCCTCTTTCACGCGCCGGGCCACCCGGCCCAGCAGCATTTCAGGATCATCCACACACACCACAAGCAAAACCACAGCGAAGCCAGCGCGTTTGGCGGCAGCCATGAGGTCGAGCTTGGATGTATGGGAAAAAACGGTTTCGCTGGCGAAGGATTTACCGACCTTCAGACAGCGGCTGCGCTCGGCATCGGCCCAGGCGCGGGCGGCTTTGGAGCGCTTAATCGGGTCCGCGATGTGTTGCAGCGCTACCGCTTCATGCAAGTCGGCATTGACGAACGGCGCGCTCCCGGGAATCAGGCCCTCGGCCACGGCGGCCTTGTAGAGCGTGGATTTGCCGGCGCCGTTGGGGCCAGCGAGCAAATAAAAGACGGGTTTCGCCACGCGGGGCTTTGAAATCGGGTGGATTTGTCTAAGCGGCGCGGCGGGTGTCTGTGGCGTTTTCGCGGTGGCCCAAAACGGTGTTGCGCACGGCCTGGGCCAGGCGACCAGAAGTGTCGGCCTGAATAAAGCGGGCTTCGATGGCCTCCAATGACTCGTCCAACGGCCCGCTGTCGGCCAGTTGGCGGGCGTCGTAGCGGGCGATGGCTTCTCGGGCTTCCTGCACGGTGAGGCCGGTTTCATCGGCGATGCGGCCGAGCGTGGCCCAGTATTCAATCTGCCCGGCCACCGAGCGGCGTTGCGGCTGGGCGGCTTCACGGGCTTGCTGCACCAAACTGGCAGGCAGCTTGACTGAGGCAAAATTCGACACAACAGGGTTGTGGGTTGAGCCGGATGAATGGGCAGAAGGCATGATGAACTCCTTTTCAGCCATTTTGCGCCAAAACGCGCCATTCAACAACCCAGCACCCCTCCATCGATAACTGAGCATCACATGAGAAAAAAGGGAACCGTGATCCGCTGGGACAGTGCGCGTGCATTTGGCTTCATTCGAAGTCCGGACACGGTCGCCGACATCTTTTTCCACATTCGCGACTATGGCGAAAACCGCCACCCTATCGAGGGTACAGAGGTCACGTTTGATGAAATCCACGTCGGCGGCAAAGGTCCACGGGCCCTGAAGGTCGAACCCGCCAGAAACACAGTCCAGGAACCCCGATCGCTGCCGGAAGACCCCAACGCCGTGATCTTGCCGCGCAGCCCCACGGCCGCCCGCTCAACCCCGCCCCAGACAACCAAGCGGGAAAACCAGTTGCTTTGGGCGACCATGGGCTTGATGGCTTTTTGGCTGCTGTTGTGGCTCGCGGGCATCGCGCTGGATCGCTTTTCCACCATCCCGGTGTTCAGCAGCCTGATCATCCTCAACCTGGTGACGTTCTACATCTACCTGTACGACAAAAACGCTGCTGAAGAGGGCAACTGGCGCATCAGCGAAAACCAGTTGCACAGTCTTGCGCTGCTCGGTGGTTGGCCGGGTGCCTGGTTTGCACAAAGGGCCTTTCACCACAAGATCAGCAAAACCTCGTTCCAGATAACCTACTGGGCCACCGTCGCACTGCATCTGCTGGGCCTGCTGGCCTGGTTGATCTGGCCCGCATTTCAAACGCCAGTGGGCTGACGCCACAGATTCTGCCTAAAACACCCGTTCAACAGCGAAGCCTCGCGCCGCCAAAAGACGCGGCAAGGCGGTCTGGCCGGTCATGTGCAGTGCCCCCACGGCAGCGAACACACGTTGACCGCTGGCATGCAGGCGTTCAATACCGTCGGCCAGCCCGGGGTTTCGGTCATCGAGCAACTTTTTCATGTCGGCCCGCTCACGATCGGTGTGCACACAGTCGCACCACGCCTGGTAGCTTGCCAAGACGTCAAGCTCGCTGTGCGCCCAGGCAACCGCCAGTTTTTCCTGCATCACCCGGGTTTCCGGCTTTTCGAGCTGCTCCAGCGCCTGAGCCACCGTCTCGCTGGCCTCTGCGTCATCTGCTGCGAGAAACAGATCGAGCTGCGAACGCACGCTCTCCAACGAAAGCACCGGCAATCCGCCTGCACGGGCAGCCATGGTCAGCATCAGTTCAGAAGCATATGAGGGATCGAAACCCTGGCGCCTGCCCATCAAGGCCATCAGGGTGACCGCCTGCAACTCCACTGGGCCGTTGTTCAACTGGGCCAGTGGCAAACACTCGGCAACCCAGAGGCGCTCCAGGCGCTGGCGCAACGGCTGGGGAATCTCGCGTGGTGCGAGCCCAGCGAGCTGCTGCAACTGTTGTTGTGCTTCGGCGCTGGTCATATCGACCTCCAGAGCCAATGCGTCCACCTGACCCAAGGCGCTGCGAACGCTGGGACCCGGACTCATCCATCCGGCTTTGCCCACATGCATGCTGCCGAACAGGTATGACACCCGGCCTCCGCGCTCGATGCGCCACAGAAAACCTCGGTCCCGGGCTTGTTGCTCAGCCTTGGCAAACAATTCTCTGGAATAGCTGGCGGAAGGCGGGCAGTCGGTTTTGTCCACCTGGGCGCCGGCGGGGCCGGCACTTGCGGCCAACAGCGCCACCAGCAAGACCAGCATCGGCTTCATCATGAACATCCTTGCCTCCGTTGTCCAACCCTGAAGCCAGACTTGCCTCTGGCGTCAATCAGGGCTTGCGCCGCTTTTTGCTGATTCCCGCCGCAGGCGTGCGTGGACCACCCGTTTCACGCGGCGGCATGCCGGTATGTTGCGTGAGCAGGCGGCCTTGCGATGGCTTGACCGAAGCTTTGCCAACCGGCGTGCTGTTCTTGCGCCGGGCGCTCGAATAGCTGCCGTCGGTCATGGGCTGGAAGGTCGGGATCAGGTGGTGTTTGCCGTTGCCGATCAGGTCCGCGCGGCCCATGGTTTTCAAAGCCTCGCGCAACAAAGGCCAGTTATTGGCATCGTGGTAGCGCAAGAATGCCTTGTGCAGGCGGCGGCGCTTGTCGCCGCGCACGATGTCTACGCGCTCAGCCCGCTCGGGATCGCGACTGAGGCCCTTCAGCGGGTTCATGTTGGTGTGGTACATCGCCGTGGCGGTGGCCATTGGACTGGGATAGAAGGTTTGCACCTGGTCGGCGCGGAAACCGTTGCGCTTGAGCCAGAGCGCCAGATTCATCATGTCTTCATCGCTGGTGCCGGGGTGGGCCGCGATGAAATAGGGAATCAGGTACTGCTTCTTGCCAGCCTCTTCGCTGAACTTTTCAAACATCTGCTTGAACTTGTCGTAGCTGCCGATCCCGGGCTTCATCATCTTGGAGAGCGGGCCACCCTCGGTGTGCTCGGGCGCGATCTTGAGGTAGCCGCCCACATGGTGCTGAACCAGCTCTTTGACGTATTCCGGGCTCTTCACTGCGAGGTCGTAGCGCAATCCGGAGCCAATCAATACCTTTTTCACGCCACGCAGTTCGCGAGCCCGTTTGTAGATTTTGACCAACGGCGCGTGGTCGGTGTGCAAGTTCTGGCAAATGCCGGGGTATACACAACTGGGTTTGCGGCAGGCGGCTTCAATTTCAGGGGTTTTGCAGCCCAGGCGGTACATGTTGGCCGTGGGACCGCCTAGGTCGGACACGATGCCGGTGAAGCCTTCCACCTTGTCGCGCATCTCTTCGACTTCGCGAATGATGGAGTCTTCCGAGCGGCTCTGAATGATGCGGCCTTCGTGCTCGGTAATGGAGCAGAAGGTGCAGCCGCCGAAGCAGCCGCGCATGATGTTCACGCTGAAACGGATCATTTCCCAGGCGGGAATCTTGGTGGCTCCGTCGTGTTTGCCGTGTTCGTCGGCATAAGACGGATGTGGCCCACGGGCGTATGGCAAATCAAATACAAAATCCATCTCGGCTGTGGTCAACGGGATGGGCGGCGGGTTGAGCCACACATCGCGCGCCGTGGCGCCTTCGCCATGAGCCTGCACCATCGCACGGGCATTGCCAGGGTTGGTTTCCAGGTGCATCACGCGGTTGGCATGGGCATAGAGCACCGCGTCGCTCTTGACCTTCTCAAAGCTGGGCAAGCGAATCACCGACTTGTCGCGCGGCGGTACCTTGAGGCGGCCGGCCAGCGCCGGATTGGCCACAAACTGCATCACCTTGGTGCCCTGCTCCAAATCGTTGGGAGCAGCTTCACCGTCTTCTTTCGCACAACTCTGGCCCTGGGCCTGGGCTTGTTCGCTGGTGGTCTGGTAAGGGTTGAGATGGGCATCCACCCGGCCTGGCATGTCGACCTCACTGGAATCGATTTCGATCCAGCCTTCCGAAGTGGGGTCGCCCGGGCGCCGTACGAAGGCAGTGCCACGCACATCGGTGATCTGATCAACCGTTTCATTGCCTGCAAGCCGGTGGGCAATCTCGACGAGCGCACGCTCGGCATTGCCGTACAGCAGCAAATCGCACTTGGCATCGACCACAATGCTGCGGCGAACCTTGTCGCTCCAGTAGTCGTAATGGGCAATGCGGCGCAGGCTGCCTTCAATACCACCCAGAATGATGGGCACGTCTTTGAATGCTTCCCGGCAACGCTGGCTGTAGACCAGCGCCGCACGGTCGGGGCGCTTGCCGCCGATATCACCGGGGGTGTAGGCGTCGTCGCTGCGAATTTTGCGATCGGCCGTGTAGCGATTGATCATGGAATCCATGTTGCCCGCGGTCACGCCCCAGAACAGGTTGGGCTTGCCGAGCGTCTTGAAGGGCTCGGCACTCTGCCAGTCTGGCTGGGCAATGATGCCCACGCGAAAACCTTGGGCTTCCAATACACGACCGATCACCGCCATACCGAAGCTGGGGTGGTCCACGTATGCGTCGCCCGTCACCAGAATGATGTCGCACGAGTCCCAACCCAGCTGCTCCATTTCGGAACGGCTCATGGGCAGAAACGGCGCAACGCCGAACCGCTTGGCCCAGTAAGGGCGGTAGCTGGTGATCGGTTTGGCGGCGCGCGCGAAAAAGGAAACGTCGACGGGGGCGTTCATAGGGCAATCTTTGGGGGAACCGTCAAGTGTAAGGTTTGCCCCCAACCTGTGCCACTGTAGGGAGACTTGCCTGCCCAACGGTGAACAAAAGCCGACGAAGGCCTCATGAGCGCCTTTGGGTGTTGTTTCGAAACGAATGGTTCGCCACTTTGTCGGCCGCGCGGCACAGATTTGAAACATTTCTGGTTATGTGAAGAGATGTTTGCATTGAGAGATATCGCTGCAACGCCCGGCCATGCTGAGCATGCCGCCTAAGCCCAGACGATCCGAAGCGGCGATCTCGTCGCTGAGCGCGTTCTATTGCAACAATTGCAACCATAAGTACGGTGCGTCCCGTTACGGTTCTTACGCGCAACACCAAGAATGGCCCCCCGCAGCACCTAGCATGAACGCTCCACTTTTAGAAGGAGCTCTCCTATGGCACTGCACTTTGGCAAACGCGAATCCGAACAAGCCAAACCCCTCAACTCTGGCCTCAACTCGGGTGTAAACCCGCAGCAACGTTACGGAGCCGGCAGCAGCAACAATGTTGCCCAACCGCTCAACGCCCCATCGGGTTACACGCCAGAGGCATCCACGGCCAGCAAGTCCGCTGCCGGCCAAACCAACGAAGGCGGCAGCAAGCTGACGGTTGGACCCAACATCAAGCTCAAAGGCGTCGAGATCACCGATTGCGACACCTTGGTGGTCGAAGGCCTGGTGGAAGCCACCATGGATTCCCGCGTGATCCAGATCGCAGAGCAAGGTGCCTTCAAAGGCTCGGCCGAAATCGATATCGCCGAGATCCATGGCGTGTTCGATGGCAACCTGACCGTGCGTCAAAAACTGGTGATTTACGCCAGCGGCAAAGTCACCGGCAAGATCCGCTACGGCAAAGTGGTGATCGAAGAAGGCGGGCAGTTGTCGGGTGATATTGAATGTTCGGTGGCAACCTCTGCCACGAAATCAGCCTCTTCAGCGACCTCCAGCAAACCGTCCATGGCTCTGGCGGCTTGAAGACTCTGACACTGCTGAAGAACGGGGCTCAGCCCGGCTTCAGCAGTTCGGCCAATGCCGGGCCGAAGCTTCGCATCATGATCTGAACCCGCATCGCCCGTTTGAGGTCTGGGTGGGTCAGCATCCACAATGGGGTGGTCAGGTCGTTGATCACTGCTGTCAGCGGCACAAGATCGGGTGCACCGCGCTCGACAAAAGTGGGCAACAACGCGATGCCCAGTCCGCTGCGAACAAGGGCCAACGCGTTGTTGAAGTCATCTACCCGCAGCACGACGCTGCTATCGGGCACCGTTGCGGCCAACCAGCGATCGAATTTGAGATCGCTGGCATCCTGATCAAAACCGATCCAGCGCCGTTCTTTGGCCAAGTGGCGAACCGTCGACAGCTTGGGTCGTGGCGACCCATCGTCCAGAGCGTAGACCTTGAACCGCACCTCGGCCACCTTGCGCCCAACCAGCCAGTCTGGCACGGTATCGGCGACGCGAATGGCCACGTCCGCCTCACGCCTGCGCAGGCTCACATGTTCTCGCGTGGCGTTCAATGCGAGCTGAACGTTGGGAAAGTTGAGTGAGAACTGAACCAGCACGGGTGGAAGCAATTGATTCAACACCACTGAAGCCAGACTCACGCGCACCTCTCCACTGGGTCGCAGATCATGCCCCAGGGCGTTTGCTTCTGCCTCACTGGCCACGGGTTCAAAATCCCGCGCCGCCTGTGCGATCAACTGCCCTGCTGCGGTGAGCGTATAGGTGCTGCGCCCGCGGTCGAACAGTCGGGTTTTTAACCGCGTTTCAATCGTATCGAGCTTGCGAAGCAAGGTGGAGTGGGTCATGTCCAGCGCATGACAGGCCTTGGCCACACTGCCCTCACGGCTGATTACCAGCACCAGGTGGAAGTCGGTCCATGGCGTGATCGCCTTGGACGCCGGCAACCCGTCAACCGGTGCCGTTTCCGCTTCTTTCTTTCCTTCATATGTTTGCATTTTTGAAAACTTGTCTTTTCATTTTTGTAATTTACTTCGCAATTTTAACAACGTAAACTGCCAGCAGAAGATGTAAAAAGACCCCGACCGGTGGTGGTCGCGTCAATTTGGAACCCACTTTTAATGAAGAATTTCAGCAATTTACTGGCATGGGGCACAACAGCCTTGATTGCCGTACTGGCTGCCTTGAACTGGAGCACCCTGATGGCCGATGCGCCATTGAACCTGCTCGTGGCCCAGATTGACGCCCCGCTGGGGGTCATCATGCTGGCATTGTCGGGTGTCATGGGCGCAGCCTTTGTTTTTGCCTACCTGCACAACCACATCGGGTCGCTGCTCGAGACCCGCAAGCTGCTGAAGGAAGTGCAGCGCGCCCACGACCTGGCAGACAAGGCCGAAGCCTCACGGATCGAGGCCTTGCAAAAGCTCATTGCCAAAGAGTTTCTGCAACTCAACCAACGTCTCGGTACCGGTTCGGCCCCCACGACGGGTCACACACAGATTTAGCCGCCCAGGCGCCACGCTCCGTGGCTGGTGAAGGTCGCACGGGTCGCCGCTGCGCGAGCCAGACCAGAGCGAAACCGGGTCTGGATGGGGCAAACAGATCGAAATACAGCGCCATGCCCTTTGCGCCAGCTGCTTGCCATTTCGTGCAACAGGGAGAAGAAAAAAATGAACTCACTTTTTAACCTTTATCACATGGGAAATACGATGAAAAATTCAAACAACTTGCTCAGACTCACCGCCGTCGCCGCTGCACTCGCGTGCAGCCAGTTGGCCGCCGCACAGGGCATCTCCGTCACCGATTACGATGAGGCCACCAGTGAGTACCAGGATGCGTATGTAAACGGCTCGTTCAATGCCGGCAAAAACCGCGACGATGCACAGTCCAGCTACGAGCTCAACCTGGGCCTGGACTACGAACAGGTTTTCGCCTCACCAGACCGTGACGTGCAGTTGCGCTTCAATGGCGGCGGCTCTGTTGGCCGCGACGGCACCGCTGGCGCCAGCCGGGAAAAGCGTTACGAATACGCCACCAGCGCCACAGCCGACACCTATTTCAATCCAGCCACATCTCTGGCATTTTGGTACGGAAGCGTTGGTTTGAAAGGCAGCGATGCCTTTGACAGCCGCACCGCGTCATTGTTTGGTGGTGCAGGTTATGGTCGCGTGAAGAACGTGACCCCGATGGCCAAAGCCATCCGCGTGGTCGAAGAGTTGCAGAGCCTCAACCGCCTCAAAGATGCGCCTTCCCGTGCCGAATACCAGGCCGCAGCGAACATCGTGGACCGCGAGGACGAGTACCGCAGCAAGTTCGGCGCCGCCGACTACACGAAAGAGTGGATCAACGACATTGCCAAGGCACTGGATGTCACCGCCAAAACCGGTGGGCAGCTCGATGCGCGCGATGTGATCGCCATCTACGACGTGTTGACCAATGAGCGCATCTCGACCCGCAAGGTCGGCTGGAAAGTTCGCGCCGGTCTGGGCTACCAGTCCAGCAGCTTCAATGGCATCACCGACAACGATCCAGCGGTTGAACTCGGTGCCGAGTACCACTACCCACTGGACAACCTGACCCAGTTCTCGAACGTGGCCAGCCTCACCTCGGTGTTGAACAACAGCAGCACCTACCTGCTGCGCAATGCCATGAGCCTGACCTATGAACTGGATCGCCGCCTCGACTGGGAAAACGGCTGGACCATGACGCACGACGTCAACGGCCCTTCAAGCACCAAGAGCACGGTCAACACCTTGAGCACCGGCCTGATTTATGAGCTGCGCAACCAGCTGGATCTGACCGGTACCCTGGCGGTTTCCAATTACTCGGGCGACCAGTCAATCGCCAATCCCAACGGCACTGACACCGCGTTGTTCGTTGGCGTTCGCTACCGCCTGAAGTAACCGCACACGAAAAGGCTCACACCCTCGAACGGGCCTGTCACGGCTCCTTCGTGGCTTGTGGGCCGTGTCGCCAATCGGGTTGCCCGGATCAACCCTGGTTGAGGCCCGACATGCAACTTCAAAGACCGCCCACGTGGCGGTTTTTTTCTACAACGTTTAACGGAAGAAGAGATAAAAATGGATGTTCTATTGGAATCTCTACAAAGCACCCTCGGTGCACACCTACCACAAATCATGGGCGCGCTGGGCATCCTCGTGCTGGGTTGGTTTGTTGCCGTGGCGGTCAAGGCTGGGGCAAAAAAAGCGCTCGGTGCACTGGGTACCAACAACCGGTTCAGCGGACTGACCGGCACAGGGGTCGACATCGAAGGCGCGGTGGGCCTTGGCCTGTTCTGGGTGGTGATCTTGCTGACCCTGATGGCGGTCTTCAATTCGCTGGACCTGGACCAAGTGTCTGGACCCTTCGCGGCCCTGACCACACAGCTGTTTGAATTCGCCCCTCGCCTCATCGGCGGACTGGTGCTCGCTTTGGTGGCCTGGTTGCTGGCCAGCGCGGTACGCACAGTGACGCAAAAGCTGCTCGACAAAACCGAACTGGACGACAAGTTGTCGGCACAGGCCGACATGGCGCCCATGAGCCAAAGCCTGGCCGGTGCATTGTTCTGGCTGGTGATCCTGCTGTTCGTGCCCGCCATTCTGGGTGCGCTGGAAATGCGGGGCATGTTGACGCCGCTGAGCGCCATGGTCACCAAGACGCTGGACTTCTTGCCCAACGTGGTTGCGGCCCTGGTCGTCGGTGGCGTGGGCTGGATCGTGGCCACCGTACTGCGCAAACTCACCACCAACCTGAGCCACACCGCTGGTGTCGACACACTCGGCAACAAGGCCGGTCTGGTGGACTCGGTCAAGCTGTCCCGTGTGGCTGGCTTGCTGGTGTTCGTTGTGGTGTTTGTGCCGTCCTTGATCGCAGCGCTTGACGCCCTGAAGATCGAAGCCATCTCTGGCCCCGCAACCCAGATGCTCGACCAGATCATGGCGGCCGTGCCGCACATCATTGCGGCCAGCCTGGTCCTGGTATTGACCTGGTTCGTGGCGCGCTTTGCCAGCCTGTTGCTGACCAGCCTGCTGGGTGCCATGGGCTTTGACACCCTGCCTGCTCGCGTGGGCATGGAACAAGCGTTCGCCAAGACCACCGCCTCACGCTTTGTCGGCCATCTGGTGATGTTTTTCGCCATGCTGTTCGCCAGTGTTGAAGCCGCCAACCAGCTGGGCTTTGGCCAGGTGAGCAATGTGGTGACCACCTTCATCACCTTTGGCGGCGACATTTTGCTGGGCTCGGCGATCCTGGTGATCGGTTTCTGGCTGGCCAACCTGGCCTACGATGCCATCGACCGGGCCAGCGGCGCCAACAGCTCCGGCCTGGCCCGCATCGCACGCTACGCCATCCTGGCGCTGGTGATCGCCATGGGCCTGCGTGCCATGGGCATTGCAGACGACATCGTCAACCTCGCCTTCGGCCTGACCCTGGGTGCCATCGCGGTGGCCGTGGCCTTGTCGTTCGGATTGGGTGGCCGCGAAGCCGCCGGCAAACTGGCCGAGCACTGGTTGGCCAATTGGCGCAAGGACTGAGGTCCGCTGCGGACCGCGTCAGAGCCTTCCAAATGCGCTGGCGCACCTGAAGAGCGCCAAAGGCCACGCTGCGTGGCCTTTGGCAAATCTGAACAACGACAAAAAGGGTATCGTGTGCAAATACCGGTGGTTTTACCCCCTGCTGCCCGCCATCCTCCATATGAATTCAACACAACGCCCCCCAGCCTCACACCTCCGCGCCACTGCGCCGAGGGTGGTTGCAGCTGTGGGCGGCGGCACCAAAGCCCACCGAGCGGTGGGCGACTGGACTGCTGGCGCCATCGCCGGCGACAACGACCCTCGTGAATGGCAACGCAGCCTGCGCTCAGTTGCTTCCACCAGCTCACCTCAGACCTGGGACTTGAGCGCAGTGCAGGCGCTGGACCATGTGGGCGCCCAAATCCTCTGGGATCTCTGGGGCCAGCAATGGCCCGTTCGCCTGGAGGCGCCAGCCCATCACAAGGCGCTTCTGGAACGCATTGCCGCACTGTCCACCCCGGATGCGACATCGCTCAAGCCCACGCTGAGACAGCGCTACCTGGCGCTGGGTAAGGCGGTGATGGACATGGTGGGGCAACTGCGCGACTTCGTCACCTTGCTCGGCCAACTGGTGCTCGATTTGCTGGCACTGGTACGGGCGCCCGGGCGTGGCCCCTGGCGCGACGTGTCTGGGCACCTTTACCAATTCGGCGCCACTGCACTGCCCATCACCGCCCTGGTCGGATTCCTGATCGGCGTGGTGCTGGCCTACCTGAGCGCACAGCAACTCAAACAATTCGGCGCCGACGCCTTCATCGTCAACCTGCTCGGCATGTCGCTGGTGCGCGAGCTGGGCCCCATGCTTGCAGCCATCCTGGTCGCTGGCCGAACGGGCTCCGCCATCACGGCCCAGATTGGCGTGATGCGCGTCAATGAAGAGCTCGACGCCATGCGGGTCATGGGCATTCCCCTCGGCTATCGACTGGTGATGCCCCGCGCGCTGGCGCTGGCGATCGCCATGCCACTGATCAGCGTATGGACCACAGTCATGGCACTGTTGGGTGGCATGTTCGCAGCCGATCTGGCGCTGGGCATTTCCCCGCAGTTCTTTTTCAACGCCCTGCCTGCGGCGGTGGATGTCAGCAACCTCATGCTCGCCGTCGGGAAAACGGTGGTGTTCGGTATTCTGATTGCCTTGGTGGCCTGCCACTTCGGCCTGCGCATCGAACCCAACACGGAAAGTCTGGGCAAGGGCACCACGGCTTCTGTGGTCACGTCGATTACCGTGGTGATTCTGGTCGATGCCATGTTTGCCATCGCTTTCAGGGACATCGGATTGTGAACGCCAGCCCATCAACACCGCAGCTACCCGCCATCGAGGTTCGGGGCCTTTGGACCGTGTTTGGCGGCGGAGGTGCGCCCGAGTTCGTGGTGCACAAAGACCTGGACCTGATCATTTTCCAGGGTGAGATTCTCTCTCTGGTCGGGGGATCGGGCACGGGAAAAACCACCTTGCTTCGCCAGATTTTGGGCCTGGAACAACCTACACGCGGTGACATCCTCGTAATGGGACGTCCGGCTCAACAGATTGATGCGCGCATGGCAGCCAGCCGCGTGGGCATGCTGTTTCAGCAAGGCGCGCTGTTTTCCGCTTTCAGCGTCATCGACAACATCGCTTTTCCCCTGCTGGAGTTGGGCCGCCTGCCCGAACGCGTGGTGCGCGACGCAGCCATGGTCAAGCTGCAAATGGTGGGACTCAAGCCTGGCGATGCCCACAAGATGCCCGCCGACCTGTCGGGCGGCATGATCAAGCGAGTGGCCCTGGCGCGCTCTTTGATCATGGACCCGCCCATGCTGTTTCTCGATGAACCCACAGCCGGACTCGACCCCGAAAGCGCCGACGACTTTTGCAAGCTGTTAAGCGATCTGCACAAGCAACTCGGCCTGACGGTTGTCATGGTGACCCACGACATCGACACACTGCTGGAGATATCCACCCGCATCGCCGTGTTGGCGGATCAAAAAGTGGCTGTGGTGGGGACACCGCAAGAAGTGATCGCCACGCCACACCCCTTCATTCAACGCTACTTCCTGGGCAACCGGGGCCAGCGCGCGCTGCCGATCCTGGATCAGCTGACGCACTGAGAAGAGAAAAAACACACCATGGAAAACAAATCTCATGCCTGGGCCGCTGGCCTGTTTGTCGTCGCGGTGGCCGCACTGCTGCTGGGGCTGACCTCATGGCTCACCAGCGGCAAGCGGGTCGGCGATATTTATGAAATGTCGACCCAGGAATCGGTGACCGGTTTGTCTGAGCAGGCGGCCGTGCGATTTCGGGGCATCAACGTGGGTAAAGTGGTGCACATCGGGTTTGACCCTGCCAACCGTGAAAACGTATTGGTTCGTATCGATATCGACAAAGACCTGCCACTGAGCTCCAGCACCTACGCCACCCTGGGTTACCAGGGTGTGACCGGGCTCGCTTTCGTGCAGCTGGACAACGAAGGCCCTACCGGTAGCGCCTTGACCACGAACAGCAGCAACCCCACCCGCATCCCTTTGCGCCCCGGTCTGTTGAGCCAGTTCGCCGATCAGGGCACCTTTCTGCTGCAACAAGCCAAGAACATCTCGGAGCGCATCAGCACGCTGCTCTCGCCCGACAACCAGAAATCCATTCTTGACACGGTGGAAAGCATTGGCAAAAGCGCCGACAAGGTAGGCGCGGCGACGGAGCGCATTCAGGCCATTTTTGATGCCCAGCTGGGGCCACAGAAAACGGACATCCCGGGTCTGGTGGCCGACACCCAGGCGACCATGAAAACCCTGCAGGGCTCGGCAAGAGAAATCAATGCCACCGCGAAAGCCGCCACCGAAACCGCCCAGTCGCTCACAAAAATGGCCGACAGCCTGTCCAGACCCGGTGGCACGTTGGAGCAACTCGGCAACACCAGCCAGGCACTGGCTGACAGCGCCAAAGCGATCAATGCCACCGTATTGCCCAGCGTGGCCCGTGCCAGCGCCAGCGCCGGCCGCACCGCAGACGCGGCCACCCGGGCCGCCCAGAGCGCCGATCAGGTGCTGGACGGCATCATCGACAACCCGCAGAGCCTGATCTTTGGCGGTGGCGACGTTCGCCCTGGCCCGGGGGAGCCCGGCTTTGTGGCACCAGCGGCTTCAACGCCTTGATGCCCGCCTGCAGCCCAGACCACCCTTCGCCTTAGGAGCAACCCCATGTCATTGACCAGAATCCTTGCTTGCAGCCCGAAATCGCGCTCGCTCCTGTTGGTGCCGCTGGTTGGCCTGCTGGTGGCCTGCGCCACGCCGTCTGCGCCGGTGAGCAAAACCGTGTATGACTTCGGCGCCCCGGTGGCCCAGCCTGCTGGCTCCGGACCAACCCTGTCGCCCCTGGCTCTGGCTGAAATTCAAACCGCCTGGGGTCAAAACAGCACAGCCATGGAGTACCGCCTCGCTTACGCCAACGGGCAGGAGCTGACGCCATATTCACAAGCCCGCTGGAGCATGCCGCCAGCGCACCTGGTGGCGCAACGCGTTCGCGAGGTGTTGAGCCAACAACAGCCAGTGGTCTCGCTGGGTGACAGTTCAACCGACTTCGTTTTGCAGCTCTCGCTGGAAACTTTCGGACAGATTTTTGACACCCCACAATCCAGCCGGGGCTCGGTGCAGCTTCGCGCCACCTTGCTCAAAGGTGACACCCTGGTGGCTCAGCGCAAGATTGTTGCCAATACACCCGCCCCCTCCAGCGATGCGGCTGGCGGTGCCCGGGCACTGAGCGATGCCACGCAAACAGCCGCCGCCGAGCTGGCCAGTTGGGTGGCCGAGCGCATGCGTTGAGCGTCGAAGCTGCTGAGGTCATTTAACGCCACCGGTTCAACCCGCTATGCCGGTATCCTTCACGCCCATGTACGCTGCGTTTTTCGGGCTCAACCAGACCCCCTTTTCGATCGCGCCCGATCCCCGCTACCTCTTTCTGAGCCAGCGCCACCGGGAGGCGTTTGCACACCTGCTCTACGGCATAGAAGGGGGTGGCGGCTTCGTGTTGCTCACCGGTGAAATCGGCGCCGGCAAGACCACCGTCTGCCGCTGTTTTCTGGAACAGATTCCGTCGCACTGCAATGTGGCGTACATCTTCAATCCAAAACTGACGGTCGGCGACCTGCTGAAAACGATCTGCCATGAGTTTCACATTGAAGTGAAGCACGAAGGCACTGGTCCGGCCACGATCAAAGACTACCTGGATCCGCTCAACGCCTATCTCCTGAGCAGCCATGCGGCTGGCCAGCACAACATCCTCATCATCGACGAGGCGCAAAACCTCACCACCTATGTGCTGGAGCAGCTGCGCCTGCTGACCAACCTGGAAACCAATGTCCGCAAGCTGCTGCAAATCATTCTGATTGGCCAGCCTGAGCTGCGCGAGATGCTCGCCCGCCCCGAGCTGGAACAGCTCTCCCAGAGGGTCATCGCGCGCTTTCATCTGGGCGCACTGAGCGAATCGGAAACCCGAAAATATGTCGCCCACCGATTGAGCGTGGCCGGATGGCGAGGAGCGCAGCCGTTCGAAGAAAAGGCCCTTCGTCAGGTGCACCGCGTGACCGCAGGCGTGCCTCGCCGCATCAACCTGTTGTGTGATCGAGCGTTGTTGGGCGCCTATGCCAGTGGCCAGAAAACGATCACCCATCAGATGATTGACCGGGCTGCTGGTGAAGTGTTTTATGGCACATCCAGACCAAGCCTGTGGGCAGCAATGGCACGTGGCGGGAACTGGTGGGCCGGACTGGCATTGGGCGCCGGAGCAGGCGCCCTGTTGATGTGGGGCGGCAACGCGCTCATGAAGCCTGCGGCTCCAGCCGCGCCCTTCGTGCAACAGCCCACAAGCGAGAAAGCAAAACCACCTGAAGCGTTGGTTGTGCCGGCGGCAACAGCAACAGCAACAGCAACAGCAACAGCAACGCCGACTCCAGCTCCATCTCCGTCCCCGCCGGCACCCAACCTCGACCTGCTACCGCCTGGCCCACCCCCCAGCGCTGTCTGGATCGACAACGAAAACGAAGGTTTCCGTGCGTTGAGCGAATTGTGGGGGCAGCCTTTGACTGCCAGGAATCCCTGCCTGCAGGCCATTGAACGCGGCCTTCAGTGTTACCGGACGACGCGCATGACCGTCAATGGTCTGCGCCAGCTCGACCGTCCGGCCCTGCTCAAACTGCAGATCAGCGGCCAGGGTTCGGGATATGTGATGGCCACAGCCATATCCGATGTGGCGATTGAACTCAGCGTGGATGAACAACGCTGGCGCATGCCGCTGAGCGCCTTGAGCAGTGTCTGGGCGGGCTCCTACGCCACCCTCTGGCGCACGCCACCCGGCCAGAAGGAGCACCTGAGCAACGGCTACAGCGGTACCGCCGCCAACTGGATGGGCGAGCAACTCAAGCACCTTCAAGACAACGGGAAGTTACCCGCCAGCGCCGGGACCCTGAAAGAAAGGGTCGAAGCCTTCCAGCGCGCCAACGGCATCGATGTCAACGGCTTCGCCAGCACCACCACCTTGATTCTGATCAACCGCGCCACCGGCGTGGAAGAACCGCGGCTCGCGCAGGCGAGCCCTTGAAGAACACATGTCCTACATACTTGATGCCCTGAAACGGGCCGATGCCGAACGCAGCCAGGGCGCAGTGCTCCAGTCACTTGGCACCGAACCATCCGCAACATTCGCGCCCTCACGCCGGGCCCCTCGCTACCGTGCCTGGGGCATCGGTATCGCGGTTCTGGCACTGGTGGCTGCTGCTGCATGGCTCTGGTACGGGCGGAACACTCAGAACAGTGACCGTCCCGAACCCATGGCCACGGCACCCATGCCGGACCTGCCCCCCGTTGAGACAAGCCCCCCGACTCAGGCACCAGCAACAGCCGCGCCTTCTGCGGTCGTCAACGCCCCCGCCATTGCCCAGGCTCCAGCCAACGAACCAGACGGCAAGAAGCCGCCTGCGGCTCCCGTGCTTCCGATTCTGGCGAAAGCACCACCGACGCCCCCACCCCCTCGAAACACGCCAGCCGAGGCGAAGGCAAAAGCTTCGCCCGATGAACCTGTTGATGCCAAGAAAAAGCCCGCCAATACCGTGGTGGCATTGAGCCCGGCGCAGCGCGCCGCCTTGCCCCAGATCGCCGTGAGCGGGTCGTCGTACTCGGCCAACGCCGCCCACCGCATGCTGATCGCCAATGGCCAGGTGGTCAAGGAAGGACAAGAGTTGTCGCCCGGCTTGCTGCTGGAAGCCATCGGGCCACACAGCGCCATCTTCAATCAGGGCGGCACGCGGTTCAACGTCAACTACTGATCCGCTCTACCTGCCAGCAACATGAGCGCCACACCGCATCCCGCCATCTCACAGACGCGACACCTCAGCCATGCGTGGGGCAACCATGTGCTTTTTGAGGGGTTGAGCATCGCCATTCCGGCCGGGGTCACGCTGGTGCAAGGCGATGAGCAAACCGGCAAAACCACCTTGCTGCGCATTCTGGCAGGCGAGCTCGCGCCCAGCGGCGGCTGGGTCGAAACCCAGGGGCAGCGAGCCGACAAGCAACCCGAGACCTACGCCCCGATGGTGTTTCGCACCGACCCTCTGCACACCGCTCTGGACCAAACCAGTCCGTCTGCGTGGTTCAACACCCTCCCCGACTGCTACCCCTTGCTCAACCCCGGCATGTTGGGCGCGCTGGTGAAGGATTTTGGCCTGTCGCCCCACATGGACAAGCCGCTGTACATGCTTTCGGCAGGGAGCCGGCGCAAGGTGTGGATCAGTGCCGCGCTCGCTTCAGGCGCTGCGCTCACCTTGATCGACCAGCCCTTCGCTGCGCTCGATGGACCTTCGATGCGCCTGTTGCGCGAGGTGTTGCAAGATTTTTCCGAGCAGGCGGGCCGAGCCTGCGTGATCGCCGACTATGAAGCACCCGAAGGCGTTCCACTGGCCAGCACCATCCACCTTTAGATGCTCACAACTTGCCCTGGCGGGTCAGTATGCGCACTTCGGCATGCAGGGTCTGGTGAACCGGGCACCGATCGGCAATTTCGATCAGCCGCGCGCGCTGCGCCTCGTCCAGATCGCCTTGCAGTTCCACCACACGCACGATCTGGTCGACTTTGCCGTCACGGTTTTCGCAATCCTCACAGTCTGTGGCATGCACCTTGTCATGCACCAGCGCCACCCGAACCGAGGCCAGCGGCCATCGCTTGCGACGGGCATACATGCGCACTGTCATTGCAGTGCATGCGCCCAGCGCCGCGTTGAGCATGTCGTAGGGCGTTGGCCCCTCGTCATCACCACCCGCTGCCGCTGGTTCATCCATCAGGAACTGGTGCTGCCCCGCGCTGACCACCTGCGTAAAGCGGCCGGTTCCACGCTCGGAAACCACCACAACCCCTTCGCCGGCCACAGTGCTTGTGGATTCGGACTCGGGCAGCCTTGCAGGCTGGGGGACCTCCGAAGGCAGATACCGACGCGACCAGGCCGCAATCAGGCTCGCCGCAAACTGCGCGTCTTGCGCGTTGTTGAGCAAATGGTCAGCGCCATCAAGCGCCACAAACGATTTCGGGTGCACCGCGGTTTCAAAAATGCGGCGTGCGTTGTCCACCCCTACGGTCTGGTCGAGCGGCGCATGCAAGATAAGCAGGGGTTTGGCCAGCCCGCGAATGCGATCGGCCTGCGGTTGCCCGGCCAGATCCTGCACGAACTCGCGGCGAATGGTGAACTGGCGCCCCGCCAGCGACACAGACGCCTCGCCCTCCTTTTCAATCACCTGCAGGCTTTCGCCGTCCAACTGATGGGTGACGTGCCCAGGCTCAAAGGGGGCACCCACTGTGACCACGGCCCGGCAATCGTCGACACGTCTGGCCGCCGCCAGAACCGCTGCCCCCCCAGCGAATGTCCGATCAACAGCGAAGGCGCCCCATGGTGGGTACGCAACCAGGCGGCTGCGGCGAGCAGGTCGTCTACATTGGAACTGAAATGGGTGTTGGCGAAATCACCACCGCTGCCACCGAGGCCGGTGAAATCGAAGCGCAATACGCCAAATCCCGCTTCCGACAGGGCCCGTGCAATGAACGCTGCGGCCTTGCTGTCTTTGGAGCAGGTGAAACAATGGGCAAAAACAGCCCAGGCGTGAGGCGCGTTGTCGGGCGTGTCCAGGCGCCCCGCCAAGGTCTCGCCCAGGCTGCCGGGAAATTCGATGCGTTCACTGGGCATGGTTTGGATCTCTGTTTGTAGGGTGCGGTCGAGGCAAATGAAGCAGCGCCATCAGCGGCTCCAGAGCCGGCCACTGCTGGCCCGGTGGAGCGCTGAGTACGCCGTCGATGAACCCGTTGGTCACAACAGGTCTTGATTCCTTACAAATCACCGGGCCGAGATCCAAGCCGGGGGTATTCCTGGAGGTCAGAAATTCACCTCGCCAGAGCGCGATAATTCCCCGATGCGCATTCTTATCGATTTTTTCCCCATTGCCCTGTTCGTGGCAGCCTACAAGCTGTATGACATCTACACGGCAACGGCCGTGCTCATGGCGGCAACCGTGATTCAAACGGGCCTCATCTATGCAGTCGACCGCAAGCTTCAGACCATGCAGAAGGTCACCTTGGTGTTGGTGGTTGTTTTTGGTGTGTTGACATTGGCACTCCACGATGAGCGTTTCATCAAATGGAAGCCCACAGTGCTTTACGCCAGCATGGCCATTGTTCTGGGCGCCGCTTTGTGGATCTGGAAGAAGAACTTCCTGCAGATTCTGCTCGGCAGCCAGCTCAGCCTGCCGCAAGCGGTATGGGCGAGACTGACTGTGATCTGGGTCACCTATTTTCTTTTCATGGCCACACTGAATGGCTATGTGGCGGCCCTGTATTCGACCGAAGACTGGGTAAATTTCAAGATCTGGGGGTACGCCTTTCCGATCATTTTTATCGTTGGACAAGGGCTCTATATCTCCCGCTACATCGGCGATGACACCCCCTCCAAAGATGCCCCCCCAACACCGAGAAAGATGCCTCATGAGCGACCACGATTCCGCCATCCCCACGGCCGATGCCCTGCGCACATGCCTGGAAAAGGCGCTGGCCCCCGAGTCGCTTGAGGTTGTCGATGAAAGCGAAGCCCATGCCGGCCATGCTGGGTCCAACGGTCTGGGCTACGGCACCCATTTCCGCGTGCGCATTGGCGGCAAGGCATTCGAAGGCAAAACGCGGGTCGCACAACACCGGCTTGTGTATGATGCGCTGCAAAAATTCACCGATGCCGGGCTGCACGCATTGGCCATAGAAGTTCAGCGCTGACACCCATTTCACCCCCGTTGGCCGGGAACCCCAAGGGCCCGGACCCACTCCAATTTGTCATTTCACTCCTGAGGAACACCATGAAGTTTTCATTGACGGCACTCACCGCAGCCGCCCTGTTGGTCGCAGCCCCATGGGCCACCGCACAAAACGTTGCCATCGTGAACGGCAAAGCTGTTCCCATGGCACGGGTTGAAGCACTCGCCAAACAGGTTGAGGCTGGCGGACAAAAGGTGGACGAGGCCACCCGCGCCCAACTCAAGCAAGAGGTCATCATGCGCGAGGTGTTCATGCAGGAAGCCGAAAAGCGCGGCGTGGCCGGCGGCGATGACTACAAAATTCAGATGGAACTCGCTCGCCAGTCACTGATGATTCGCGCCCTGTTTGCCAACGAAGAAAAGGCCCACCCTGTCACCGATGCCGACATTCAGGCCGAATACGACAAATTTGCTGCTGCCAATGGCGGCAAAGAATACCGAGCCCGCCACATTCTGGTGGACAAAGAAGACGACGCCAAGGCCATCATCACCCAGCTCAAAGGTGGCGCCAAATTTGAAGACATCGCGAAAAAACAGTCCAAAGACCCAGGATCCGGCGCCAATGGTGGCGATCTCGACTGGGCCAATGCGGCCAGCTACGTGACCGAGTTCTCCGAAGCCATGATCAAACTGGGCAAAGGCGAGATGACTGAAGCGCCCGTGAAGAGCCAGTTTGGCTGGCACGTGATCCGCGTGGACGACATCCGTCAGGCTCAACTGCCCAAGCTCGAAGAGATCAAAGACCAGATCGGTCAGCAACTCAAGCAGCAGCGCCTCGCGACTTTCCAGAACTCCTTGCGCGAAAAAGCCAAGGTGGAATAAGCCCGGGCAATCTGGCCCACGCGACTACGCGGCTTCGGCCGCGTTTTTTTTGGCCGAAAGGGTGAAGCTACTCGCCCTCTTTCACGGCCCCGATGCTGCCGACTGCGGCCTTTTGCCCATAATGAAGACCGTTCAAGGAGAGCCATTGATGACCCCCAAAACCACCCGATCCGGCCTTGACTGGCGACGCGCGCAAGATTTTTTGGCGGCCGAGCGCCAGACCTTCGAGCAACGCAACCCAAGATCGGCGGCTTTGGCGGCCCTGGCTCAACAACACCTGCTCTTTGGCGTACCGCTGCACTGGATGACCGACTGGGGCACGCCGTTTGCCTTGCACGTCGACAGCGCCTCAGGCGCCGAAGTCAACGATGCCGACGGCCACACACTGACCGATTTCTGCCTGGGCGATACCGGCGCCATGTTCGGTCACTCGCCCGCCCCTGTGGCCGCTGCCCTGGCAGCACAGGCCACCCGCGGCTACACCACCATGCTCGCCACGGCAGACGCCGGCATGGTGGGGAGAGCCCTGAGCGAACGATTCGGTTTGCCCCTGTGGCAATTCGCCATGAGTGCCACCGATGCCAACCGGTATACGGTGCGCTGGATACGTGCCGCCACCGGGCGAAGAAAAATTCTGGTGTTCAATGGCTGCTACCACGGCACGATTGAAGACGTGTTCGTTGATCTGGTGCATGGCCAGCCTGTGCAGCGGGACAGCCTTCTGGGCCAGGTACACGACCTCACCGAACACACGGTCGTGATCGAATTCAACGATCTGGCCGCGCTGGAGGCTGCGCTTTCGAAAGGCGATATCGCCTGCGTCCTGGCAGAGCCCGTCATGACCAACATCGGCATGGTGCTGCCCGAGCCCGGTTACTGGGAGGCGGCACAAACGCTGATCAAGCAACACGGCGCCATGCTCGTGGCCGATGAAACCCACACCATCAGCACCGGTCCTGGCGGCTACTCCCAGGCCTTTGGCCTGAAGCCCGACGCACTGGTGCTCGGCAAACCGGTGGGTGGCGGCGTGGGCTGCGCGGTGTATGGCATGAGTGCCGAACTCGCCGAACTCGCTGTCAAAGCCAAACAAGATGCGCCCCCCGGCCACAGCGGCATCGGAACCACGCTCACTGGCAACATGCTCGCCATGGCGGCCATGCGCGCCGCACTCACCGAGGTGATCACCCCTGCCGCCTATGCCCACATGCTGCCACTCGCCGAGCGTCTGGCAAACGGGATTCGTGGCCTGATCGCGAAACACGGTTTACCCTGGTGCGTCACGCAAGTAGGCGCCCGAACAGAGTTCCAGTTCGCGCCGACCCCACCCAGAAATGGCGCCGAAGCCGAAGGCATTCTGGACGGTGAACTGGAGCACCTGATCCACCTGGGGCTGCTCAACCGGGGCGTGATGATCACGCCGTTTCACAACATGATGCTGGTTTGTCCACAGACCAGCGAGGCCGATGTGGACCGGCTGTTGGCCGCACTGGATGAAGTGTTGACACAGATCGTGAACCGATAACACGGGGCCCACCTGCCAGCGCTATGCAGGCGATGCTCAGCCCAACAGCCAGAGAGCGCCTGCAATGAGGGCCAGCATCACCGGCTGGTGCAACAGATAGTAGACAAGACTCCAACGCCCCATCACCACCATGCCGCGCTTCAGGCCGGCAGCAGATGTGTCACCCGCCCCCAGCCAGGCGGGCCGCTGCGCCAGGGCCCACCGCCCGGCTGCCATGCCCCACCACATGACCCCCAACCAGGGCAGCAGCGGCACATAGTCTTCCGTCACGGGAAAACGGTTGATCAACCCCAGCCAGTTGAGCCATGGCGTGTTGAACACCAACAACCCTGGCTCCATCGCCATCAAGGCCGGAGCGACAAACTTGCCCGCAATGGCCAAAACCCCCAAAGGCCACAACCAGCGCCCCCAACCTGCTGTGAGCCGCACGACGATCAGCATCACCGCGATGCCGTGCAACACGCCGAAGTAAATCACCCCGCGTGGAAACATCCACCACGATCCTGCCGTCACAAGCAAGGCCGCCAGAGCCACTTGCCGCCAGCGCCGCCAGAACCTGCCCCAGGTTTGCCCCTGGTCCACGGCAATGGCCTGTGACACACCCGCCGTGAACAGAAACAGGCTCACGATTGCCGTGCGTTGCCAGGTCCAGAAAGGGTCCTGGTAAAAATCTTCGCTGATCAGTCCGTGGTAGTTCAGGTCAAAACAGAAGTGGTAAGCCGTCATCCACAACATGGCGATGGCACGCACAAGGTCAATGCGGTCGAGACGCTGGCTGGTCGGACTGGGCAGGGCTGTCAATCTGGAGGCTCCTCTTGGGTACCAATAGAAATGTAACGTTGATCTGGGGTGGGGGCCGCCTGGGGCCTGTCCTTCAGGACCGGACGAAAGCGGCCGGGATACATGCTCGAAACCAATCGTAAATCATGGATCTGCATACCTGCTCCACTTCAAAGCAGCGCCTGACCGTTCATCGCCCCTGGATTTCTGGCCATTCACGCCACGTCGGGCCAATCCGCTCACCCAACCATCCCGCCCCCCTGACCGGGCAATCCATCGGACCCACCCTTCGGCTCCAGCTTATCCGTGACCAGGTGCCTCCACGAATCAGGTCGTTACGATCAAGGGCAACTTTCATGTGACCATAGACAAGATGCACAAGCCCCGTCCCCAAGCCACCACCGCCTATTCATCAAAGGTGCTCTTTTCAACCGCCCTGCTCGCTTTGACTGCCTGTGGCGGAGGCCATGACAGCAGCGCGCCGCAGCACGCCCAACGGTCCAACACCCCTGCCGGAGTGTCCGTGTTGCCTGCAGATCCCGTCGGTGTGGCAGACAAGCTGTGGGTGAACGCATCTCCCGACGCTGAAGCCGACGCCGCACTGTCCAAAGGGGCCAGCATCAATGCAACCGAGCTGGCTCAAGCCCAAGAGCAAGCAGGCGGTGCCGCACGCATCCAAACCAAAGCGCTTTCGAGCGTGCCCGTCTTCCGCTTTTACAACCGCAACACAGGCGCCCATTTCTACACAACCAGCGAAGCTGAGCGCGATTCGGTGCGCGCCAACCTGAGCCACATGGACTACGAGGGCCAGGCTTTTCAGGCCAGTGGTCAAAGCGCGCCCGGCCTGAGCCCGGTGTACCGCTTCTACAACCTGCAGACCGGCGTGCACTTCTACACCATCAGCGCCGATGAACGCGACCATGTGCTAGCCAACCTGCCCCTGTTTCGCCTGGAAGGCGTGGCTTACCACGCCAGCAAGGTGGCAGGCGCCGGCTTTGCACCACTGTACCGGTCCTACCTGACCGGCCAGGGTTTTCATTTCTACTCCGCCAACCCCAACGAGACCAACGGCCTGGCACAGTACCGCTTTGAAGGCCTGGCCTACTACGTGATCGGGAGCGCGCCCGCAGGCGGCCCGAACGCCGTGGTGGCAGGTACCTTGAGCGCACCTTTTCCCACACTGGAAAACATCAGTCTGGAATGGCCCGTCAGCGGCGATGCCAACCGCAACAGCACCGCCAGCCTGCGCTACCGGATGCAGGGCAGCAGCGCCTGGCGCCAGGGCCTTCCCCTGCGCCGCGTGGTGGCAGGGAGCAACAGCAACACCGGACTGTCGTGGGACTACCGCCATGTGGGCAGCGTGTTCGACCTGCAAAGCGACACCACATACGAGGTGGAAGTGGTGCTCACCGACCCCGATGGCGGCAGCCGCACGAGCAGCCTCATTGTGCGCACACGGCCCGTGCCCGCGCCGATGGCCGGCGCACCCGTGAAAGCCGCTACACCTGCGACCCTCGGCGGTGTGTTGAGCGGTGCCCAGCCGGGCGACATTGTGGAGCTGGCCACAGGCACCTACGACGGTTTCAACATCGACAAGAGCGGCAGCGCGGGCATGCCCATCGTGGTGCGCGCTGCACCCGGCGCCAACGTGGTGGTTGAGGGTGAGATGGGCGTGTTCATGAAGCAGCACATCCACATCAGCGGCTTGACGGTGAACGGACGCATCCGCTTCAACGGCAGCAACCACATGGTCATCACACGCAACACCATCAACGCCCGCGCCGACCGTGGTGGTGACGGCATCGTGACGTTCTTGCGCGCCGAGAACAGCTACATCGCCGACAACGTGGTCAATGGCCTGACCCCCTGGGCGGAAGCCTCGCTCGGTGTGAATGGAAACAACCAGGGTGAAGGCATTCTGGTCACGGGCCCAGGCCATGTGATCCAGAACAACCAGGTGAGCGGCATGCGCGATGGCATCTCTTTTCTGGAGGGCCGCGAAGCGGAAGACCAGCACAGCATCGATGTTTTGAACAACGACATTCGCGAGTCGGCTGACGATGGCGTGGAGGCCGATTTCTGCCAGCACAACTGCCGCATCATGCGCAACCGCATCACCAACAGCTTCATCGCGCTGTCATCCCAGCCCGGCCTGGGTGGCCCCACCTACTTCATTCGCAACGCCGTCTACAACGCGGTTCACCTGGCCTTTAAACAATACCGTGGCAGCACAGGCGACGTGTTGCTGCACAACACCGTGGTGAAAAAGGGTGACGCCTTTGCGAACTACTCGGGCGAAGCCGTCAACGCTGTTTACATGCGCAACAACTGGTTTGTCGGTGGGCTCACAGGCACCTACAACGGCTATTCCACTGGTTTGGGCCGGGTGATCCAGGCGCCCGATCTGGTGAACAACACACTCGATGCCAATTTTGATGCGTTCGGTTCCAGCACCGGCTTTGCACAGCCAGGTGGCGGCATCAGCTTCTTCACCGGGCAACTGGGCTCAGTAAGCTTTGCCAACCTCACCGCGCTGCGCGCCACCACCAGCGAAAACAACGCGGTTGAAGCGAGCCTCAACGCGCTGGCAAGTCCATTGGTGTTTCCGAACGCCCCATTGACAACGTACCCAGCGCCAGACTTGCGCCCCCGCGCAGACGCTTCGTTGGCCAATGCGGGCACGCCTCTGGCCAACATCAATGATGGCTATGCCGGCAGCGCACCCGATATCGGGGCACTCGAAGCCGGGGCACCGCTGCCTGTCTACGGCCCCCGCTGATCCGGGCAAAAGGCAAAACCCACAGGGCGGAAGCAAACCACCCCTGTGGGTTCTGGAGGTGAGAGAAAAGTCCTTTCAGGCCGCCAAGTCATGGCCTGAAGGTGGTCCTGGCCATCAGGAGCAGTTGGGTGGCAATTGAAGCAAAAGATCCACCAGATCTTGCGGTGCACTCACCATCGGATCATGTCCGGTCGCCATCTCCAACACCCGCCAGCCCGGCTCGCTGCGAACCCGTTTGCGTGCCGCATCAATTGTGGCCAACGGCGGCTTGTTGCAATCGATAAAGGTGCGCGGCAGCGCAGCCACCCGGGCGGCATCGAAATGCAGTGGTTGCTGGTACAGCCGAAAAGGCTGCGGTGTTTGACGGCGGTTGACCCAGTCGCGATCAGCGCCCGACAGGCCAAACACGCTGGCGTCTGGCGGCGGAAAGCTCAGTCCCCCGCTGGCCTTCGATTCTTCGATGCGCTTTTGCACGGTCTCAGGCGTGTGTGGCGTGCTCCAGCTGTCGCCTGGGTCGGGAATGCCTGCGTCGAGGTAAACCAGTTGATTCAACAGGCCGGGACTGCGCTGCTGCAACCGGTCGGCCACGCAGGTGATCAGGTTGCCTGCATAGCTGTGGCCCACCAGAATCACATCGTTCAGTTCCTCGGCATCGATCAAACCGATCACGTCTTGAATGTGGGTATCGATGCCCACAGCAGGGCTCAACAAATGGGCACGCTCGCCGACGCCGGTGAGTGTGACCGCGTGGGCCACGTGGCCAGCCTGGCGCAACAGCGGCAATACCCTCGCCCAACACCATGCGCCATGCCACGAGCCGTGTACCAACACGAAGGCGGGTTTTGGGATTTCGGTGGGTGTGTTCACGGGCAATCTCCTCGGCAATATGGGTTTCTGCTGATGGTCAAAGTTTTCGGCCAAAAATCCGCTTGATTCTTGCACGCCAGTGGCCCCGAGGCGTCGAGCCACAGCAGCCCACAGTCAAGCCGCCATTTTTTAAACCCCACCGCCTTTCACCCCAAGACTCTGGCTGGCCCCCCATCTGACCGGTTGATCGACAGCCTGAGCAAAGCCAAAGTGTTCACACGCGACCTCTTCGGCAACGACTGAGTCAACGGGGCCGCACTCCACGAATCCACACTCACTCCATTTTTCTCGAGCAAAGTGCTCCCTGCCCCTGGTCCAAACTGCGCCCCTTTAGGAACTTCGTTGAGCTCAAGCGCCTTCTTCTCATTGACCGCTATTGCCACAGCCGCGCTGCTCACCGGGTGCGCCAGCAGTGGTTCGTCCACACCAACGGTGAGCAATCCCTACAGCGCAACCGGCAGCAGCACATTGGGAGAAGTCCAGGTGAACACAATGCGGGTGTTTGGCGACAGTTATTCAGACCCCGACTACACCAGCTATCTCGGCTCCATCAACTGGTCAGAGCAATTGCAGGCCAGTGGACTGGTGTCTGAGAACCTGAACTACGCCATCGCCGGGGCTCGAGCCAGCAGCGGTGAGGTGCGGTCTTTTGATCAACAAATCGACACGGCATTGAGTGGCACAGCCATTGCCGATGGGGATCTCACGGTCGTTTATCTCGGCCACAACGACATCGGTCGCACAGGCAGTCCTGACAATCTGGTCAACTCATCCGCAGACTACCTGACGGGCATCAACGAACTCATCGCAGCAGGCGCAGCAGACGAAAACCGACGGATTTTCGTCACCCAAATCCACGACTGGAGCCGCAACCCGGGTGTGGCCGACAGCACGGCAAGCCAGGTGACAACGTGGAATACGATGATTGCCGGCATCGCCAATACCCATAAAAACGTCATCGCAGTGGACATGTACACGGCATTCGAGCGCATTTTTACAACCCCCGAGACCTATGGGTTTGCCAACGTGACCACGGCCGACTCAAGCCGCTCCAGCATCGACGCCCTGTACACCGACAGCACCCATTTCGGCAGCCTCGGTCAGAAAGTCATCACCCGCGTCTACCAACACTACCTCACCCGCGGATGGGACTGGGCCAACAGCGTCAGCGCTGGCACCGATTCGGCGGCTCAACTCAATGCAGACATCGATGACGGCACCCTGGTGTTGAGCAGCTCGTTTGGAAACACAACGGGACAATCGCTTCAATACGGTTTCCGACTGCTGCCAATGGGTGTCAAGGATACGAATGCGCTCAGCCAATCCTCGGCGCAGACCAGCCAGGTGTTTCGTCCGTTCAGCGAGCAAACCGCATTTTCACAATCAACCCCCTCGGGGCTGGCTCTGGATTTCGGCCTGGGCACATCGGATAAGCCAGGCGATGCCCGGATCGGTGTGGCACTGTTGCAATACCAGCAAGCCACAGACCTGACATCCGCTCAAGAGCACCAGTCTCGCCAATACACATCCAGCGCCCTGTCCGCCTACTTGCACCAGCCCTTGGCCGGCGGGATGTTCAGCGCCCAGGTTTCCCACCTGAAGCTGGATTTCACCAACCAGTCCCAAGACGACCTCGTCAATCTGAATTTGACCAACGAGAACACCGGTGACACGTGGTCGATGGTCAACAAGTTGCGCTATCCCATGCGCAGTGGTGGTCTCAGCATCACCCCTTGGGTTTCGCTGACCGGACAGACCCACAACCTGGATGCCGCCCAGTTTTCTTCGCTCTACACCTCCGACGTGAAGTACAGTTCGTCGCGCATGAATGAACTGCTCTCCGGCTTGGGAGTTGACATCCAGTCCAGTCCCATCTTTCTCGATAGGGGCGCCAAAGTTCAGTTCGGTGGCAGCTTGAACCACATATCCAGCCTTTACCGTGACGCCATCACCGTGTCCATGGAAGAGTCGAACACGGCGGGCTTCGTGCAGAGCGAGGTTTTCCAGTCAGAGAAAATCAACGCCACGCTGCTGAGCCTGCAAGCGAATGTCCTTTTGAACAAGCAGGTTCGAATCAGCGCAACGTATGGCGCCAAATTGCAGGATGTCAAAGACACGTCCAGCCTCGCAGTCCTGGCCCACTTCAGCTACTGATCATCTGGCGCCGGGCCGATCCATGAAGACTCTCTATGTGGCTGGTCGCGAAGAAACTCATTCCTTGCAAGCAACCTCACCCCTGAGCCAAGCCAAACAAGAAAATCAACGGTACGGGTGCCGCTGCCAGCAGAATGGCCGCAAGGAAGCCGGGCAAGTGGAAAAGTCCGCTCATACCGGCGCACAGCGCGATTCCGCCACCGCCACCGACAAGTGAGTTGCCAGGCAAATTGAGGAGCGCCATCAACCCCAAATGGCGATGACGCAGCAAGAACGGAACAATGCGGCGAGGCGCACCATCAACCAGCAATGCCAGGCGCGCATTGGCATCGAGTGGCGCCAATCGCAGCACCAGCCGCTGCGCCCGTAGGAACCCACATGCGGCCAATGCCGAGGCAATCGAAAGCGCAGGGACCAGCCTGCCGACCATAAAAGCAAGCAGCAGTGCAATGACCATGCCTGCATACACAAGCAGCGCTACCCTCGCGCCCAAGACCATCAACAGGGCGAAGCCCACCTCTGCCCCTGGAACAAACGGTACCGCCGAGGCAAAAACAAACACGAGCATGGCGATCAAGATCAACCTGTGAACCATCGGCTCATTGCCAGGCCGGACATCGATAGCGGCAAATTCAAAAAGGTGCTGCCCGATCAGCCAACCCCCTGATAGCAGCGTCAGGTACATGGCGATCACAAAGGCCCATCGCCACCGCTTCACAAGCGTCTGCACTGAGTTCCCTCATCCGAATTTTTTGCGACCGGAAATGTCGGGACCCCTTGTGGCGTAGCCGATGGGGTCAATACTCCGACAAAAGCCAGTTTGCGTTTGACGTCTCCATACCAGCGTTGCTGAGTCCAATTGATCTGAACGTTGATCTGATCGCCAACAACCCGCCCTGAGTAATCGAACTGCCCTCCATCTGCGCTCGGCAGGCTGCCTTGAAACTGGATGCTGTCGCCCACCCTGCGGGTCCAATAGGCACCCGGTTGATAACCACAGGCCAGGCAATTCGAGGACCAGAACTGCCCGGTAGCGAAATGCAACTCGTCGTCCAGATCCCGCTTGTCTTCTGGGCCGATCTTGCCAACGAAACTCATACCGTCGAGCGGCCCTCGACCGATCGGCGCTGAGGTCGCGAACTTGTCCGACTCGTCGAAACTCTGCGCCAGCGCAGGGTTTGCCAAGACCGCGAGCGCCAGTGCCATACCAACCTCGAGGTGACGCCATTCAATAGCCATGGAAGCCTCCAAGCTTTGTCATCGTCCATCCAGCATACCCACTCTGCGCCACTTCGGCTCTTTTTGATGCGGTCTGCTGGGTCGGTCGGCCTTAGGGCCGCCTGAACTGAGAACGCACAACACGCCTCTTGACAGGCCCATGGATGCATCTAGCCTCAAAGGGCAATTCCGCACTTGCGCGGGAGCCAATAGCCCGGAGATCCCTTTTCTCCTGGCGTTCGAGTTGGGCTGCGGGCCCATCGCGCAACCTTTGCTCGTCAACTCAGGCGTTTCGACGTTTTGCCACTATCGAAAGCTCAACCGCCTCGGGAGCCCGAAGGGCCTTGCTGTAGTAGCCAGAGGGATCGAAACAGCAAACCCGCTTCTTGCCGCAAGCCAGCATCTCGCAGGCATCAGCGATTCGCTTGGCGCGGGTCTTCGCTTGCTTGGCCGAAACGATCCAGTGAATCCAGTCAACTCGCGCGATGGTCGTCGTACCCATCCATACCGTTTGAGCCTCTGGAGCCGCCGCCAGAGCCTTCTGAAAGTCTGGCGGCATGTCAGGCTCGGGCTCCTTGTCCACAGGACTCAGCTCAAGCGCAACGGTATCCCCCTCCTCAAGGCCAATGGCTTCTTGCAACGCCCTGCTGATCGGGAGCCAATGGCTCAAATAACCATCGGGTTCAAGCGTCACCTGAACAGGATGACCGTTGATCGAACCTTCAACGGTCGTCCTTCCTCGCCTTGGAAGTTTTTCACTCACATGCTTTGGCAAAAGGACGAATGCCCAAGGTGAAGCGCTGTCAGGTGTTGCCGGGCAAAGCAGTTTTGCCTGGAATCGGGATACTTTTTCGGCTTGGGTCATAACAAAGTCTCCGGGCTACGCGCGCAGCGTTCGAGCAGGCAAGGCGACGCCAGTGAAACGCCATCCAGGCAAAGCCGGTGGTCATGCCGCATCACTAACAGCAAGGTACCAGGCCCAGAGCACAGAGGGAAGAAGCTGTTCCATGGCCATCAGTTCATGGGTTGGCGAATGATTGTCTTCCAGTTGGCAGGTGCGGCGCGCCTTATATCGCTGAGGTAGATCTCGTGGTGTTTCCCGGCGACGCTCGCTCGGGCCTGAATGAATCTGTGAACCTTTTCGACAGTGGGGCCCTCTTCGCTGAAGGGCCCAACATGAAGCACCTGTGCACACAGCCCCTCTTCAAACATCTCAATCCTCAATTTGCTCAAGGCCGGCAGCGCCTTCTTTCGTTTCACTTCAGCCATGGCCGCCTGGATGGTTTCCAGACCAACAAAGTCGGGCTGCATGATCATCAGGGTCCATTTCCACTGGGTCCGGTCATTGGCGGTGAATGCCGACATATCCTCAGCCCACCACAGGCCTTCGAGAGGCATGACGGCATAGTCCCTCGCTTCAGGTCCCTTCTGCACCATGAACTTCGCCGTGTACGAAACTGCAAACAGGGCCTCCACCGCCTGGGCATAGCCTTGCGAGGTATTGGGATCACCCTCCCCGTCAACCATCAGGAACCAAAATGCGGGCACATCCACCTGAACCACCTCTTTGGCCGATGGTGCATACAGGTGCTTCAGCTCCTTTTTTAGATCAATTTTCTGCACAAACCCTCCACAGATGGCGGTGCCTCAAGTTGGTTCAGTGACGATGGTGAAGACACCATGCGGGTAGCGGTCAGCCCCCCTTTGCGGCCTCCAGAGCCAGCGCAAGGTACTGCGCCAGGTGCTTGTGCTCGAGATCGGCTATGGATCTCAGCTTGACGTGGCGGCGGCCCTTTCCCGCCCCTTCGAGGTGTCCAAGCTCATCGGCGATACCCGCTCCACTGTTGAACTCGACGGACACGTGGGCTTTGTAAGCAAACACGCCCGTAAACTGAATGCCCGACGCAAACAGGATGCCACCGTATTTGACTTCCTCCGACGCATCCTTGAAGCTCTTGCGGACCAGGGCTCGAACCGCCTCCACGATCTGGTAACTCTCTTCACTCACAAAGCGAATGTCTTGCATGAGCGTTTCAACGGATTGTTTTGCCATATTGAAATCGGGTTGATCTGATCCATCGAAGTTGTCCAAGAAGCTGCTGTACAAATGACAGGGCCGGGTTGTCGGGTAGAGCAAATCGTTCGGTGACGCATGCCCATGAAAGCAAACCTCAGTCCAGCAGCCTGACCCAGCTCATTGCCCGTTTTGGCAATCTGAAAAAACGACTTGCCCTATCTGGCGAGGCGTTTCGCTTTTCCTCGAAATATAGACCCTGTCCAGGATGATCTTGATCTCGGCGGCTGTCAGCTTGCCGCTTGCATTTTTGGCCACTCGGGTGTCTTCCCTGGCCTTGCCACGGTCTCTCTCCATGGCAGTCGAGACGCTATGAAATGATTGCATCTTGCAATCCGGTGCAGCCTGGTCCGCAAGAGCCAAACCGCAGGTCAGGGTGGTGAATGCAAATGCAAAAGCGGTCTGTATTTTCATAGTGTGTCCTTTGATTCGGTGTCTCGAAGGTCGAGAACAACCGTGGTTGCAAACCCCGGAAACCCGGCAAATCACGCCTGTCGACTTCAGCACTTTCAGAGTTCTTCCCGTGCCTCAATCATCAGACTTCGGATACGCGAGCCCTTCACTTTCACCACCGCCCTGACCCTCAGCGCCTGCTCGGCCTCCAGGCGCACGCGATGGTGGTAATCCAGCCCGTCGGTCTGGCCAGGGCTGTGGCTGGGAAAGCGCCGATTCCATTGGCGCTGGCCGTCGAACTCTACGGTCAGTTCATGCCAGGGCTCCGTTTTTGCACCTTCCGACGGCACGTCGACCACCAGGGTTACATCCACGTCAAACACCCGGGCCCGAGAGAGCAATCCAGGAATGTTCAGCACGGCCACGGAGGCGCTGCCGACGTCGGTTTGCCAGTGTTCAGGCTGGATGGTCGGGCTGTCGGGAACGGGCATGTGGCTGTGAGGCGAATGTCGGGTCGAGGGGACTATCGTGCGCTTTGTGGGCCGCGCTTGGCGGGTCCGGAAATGCGGATGGATTGGGTGGCCATGTGCACTTCGCGCAGGAAGTAGCCCAGCCCGATCACCATGGCGCCGGTGGCGACTGTGAACAGCAGGCCAATGACCCAGCCAAGATCAAGCTGCAGCAGGACTTGCAGGAAAAGCGAGGCGATAACGGTACAGACCAGCAGCGCGGCGAAAGTGCAGGCGGTGATCGCCGCGCTGGCCAGATAGCGGCGGTGTTCCAGGCTACCGAGTTCATGGTTCTGGCTGTCGTTGAGCTTGGGACCACCGGGCTGGCCCAGTTCGGCCAGACGGCGACCGCGGTCGATAATGCGCGCCAGGCGCCCAGCCATCACGTTGAGCAGACCTGCAATGCCTGTCAGTAGAAAAGCAGGCGCCAGAGCAAGCTGAATGGCGTGACCGACGTCGCCTAGGTTGACCACTGCGTTGAACATGAAACTCCGGAATCTGGCTATCAAAACAGCGTCGGCAACATGCCTGCGCCCTGGAATGGCCCAACCCGGTCTGAGCGCCTTCGCAAGAAGTACACACCGACAAGGCATGGCGCAAATGTAGCAAAGCACCGTCCAGAAAAAAGGGGTGCCGAAGCACCCCTTTACTCTACGCTGGTCAAACCATGCATCGATCTGGCGAAATGAACCCTCTCACACGTAAGCGTTGACCGACTTCACGTGCCGCATGTGCAGCGACATGCCCAGGGCAGCCATGTGGTTGCTGTTGCGGCTGAGAATCTGCTCAGCCAGTGGCAAAAACTCGGATTCCTCGAAACTCGCGTGGGCCTGGTATTCGGTCACCAGCCTGTGCAGTTCGCTCACATCGAGGTTGGTGCTGTGTCCCTTGGCCACGGGCTTCAAGCCCTTTTCCAGTTGCTTCCACAGCGCTTCAACGGCGCGGTGTTCGTCGGTCAGGCGTTTGGCCATGGCTTTGACGCGGGTGAGCTCATCGCCCGCTTGCGCGCTCGCAATCACGGCGGGGAACAGTTCACGCTCTTCTTCGAGGTGGTGCTCAAAAATCGCTTCGCGAAAAAATTCCAGCGATTCTTCTGCAATCTGACGGGCTCTCGCCGCAGGCTCCAGCAGCGCTGGCAGCTCATCCAGAGCCTTCAGGCGTTTCACAATGCCCACATGACAGTTGTTGAAATTGCTGATGGGAGCGGCGGTATCGACTACTGGCGGGGCGGCGTTCATGGCGGTCTCCTGGGGCCCGTGGCGCGGAGCGGATCGCTCTCAGAAATCGCGCACGAAGCAACTGCAGCCGAGTCTAGGGAAGACAGGCATCCGCGCCTTGATGCAGGTCAAGGCCAGGGTCCAGCCGATCAATGCGCTGGCGATTTGCCACGCATGCGGTTCACGGTGTTGAACAGGAAGACCGCTACAGCGCCAGCCAGCAAACCCGCCGCACCACCCGCAAAGCTGCTCACCACACCACCGACCCATCCAAGGCCTTCGGCAAAATGCTCAACCGCATGGCCGAGCGCAGGGATGCCGTGCAGCAAGATGCCGCCGCCCACCAGGAACATCGCGGCTGTGCCCACAACCGACAGCGTTTTCATCAGCCATGGCGCAAAAACCAGCAGGCCCCGGCCAACGGCCTGTTTCCATCTGGCAGCCTGCTGGGTCAGGTAGAGACCCACATCGTCCAGTTTCACGATGCCGGCGACCAGGCCGTATACACCCATGGTCATGATCGTCGCGATGCCCACCAGCACGGCCAGTTGGCGCCCGAAACTCGCGTCGGCCACGGTACCCAGCGTGATCACGATGATTTCGGCCGAAAGAATGAAATCGGTACGGATCGCGCCTTTCACCTTGTCTTTCTCAAACGCAACCAGATCCACATCTTCGTCGTTCACGGCCTTGACCAGTTCCTGGTGATGGGCTTCATCGTCTTCCTTCTTGTGGAAAAACGCGTGCAACACCTTTTCCGCGCCCTCAAAACAGAGAAACAGGCCTCCCATCATGAGCAAAGGTGTGATCGCCCAGGGCGCCACCGCGCTGATGGCCAGTGCCGCAGGCACCAGAATGGCCTTGTTCAGCATCGAGCCCTTGAACACCGCCCAGACCACCGGCAACTCGCGGTCGGCCTTCACGCCCGTGACCTGTTCCGCATTCAGCGCCAGATCGTCACCCAGCACACCGGCCGTTTTTTTGGCCGCGATCTGGGTCATGGCGGCCACATCGTCGGCCGCGCTCATGCCCTGGCGGGCGGCGACTTTGGTCATGACGGCGACGTCATCGAGCAAAGTGGCGATGTCGTCAATGAGGGCGAGGAGACTGGAGGCGGCCATGGGCGGGAAAACTTTCAGGGTTGGCGGTCAGGCCGAGGCCAGACCAGCGGAAACAGGGGGTCGTTCAACGCACTGCCGTCGGGCAACCTGTCGCTGAGACCCGCAAACGGTGGCGATGTTCGCCAAGGGCGCGGCGCGTGACGCGCATCATCGCCCAGGTACCGTGCAGAGAATACACGGCGGCGCGCACCCGGCCCAGTGCCGCTGGAGGCATGCAGGCTGAGCATGTGGAAAGCCACACAGTCGCCTGGCTCCAGCGCCCAGCCGAGCTGGCGAAAACGCTCGGGGTCGGCATCGATGGCGGGCAGCTCGGCCAGCGTCCCTTCGGCGAACCATTTCGCTTGGCTGTCGCGAAAGGTGCGCGGCATGTACCAGGCGCCTTCGTGGGAACCGGCCACAAAACGCAACGTGCTCACCAGCGGCACCCGGTCCACCGGGATCCAGAAGCTCACGTTTTGCCGACCGCTCACGTTGTAGTACGGCTGGTCCTGATGCCAGGGCGTGGGCTGGCGCGTGTCCGCTTCCTTGACCAGCAAATGATCGTGGTACAGGCGCACCGTATCGCTCCGCATCAGCTGGGCGGCGATGTGGGGCAGCGCCGAGTTTTGCAGGATGTCACGGTAGGCCGGGTTGTTTTGCCAGGTGCAGAAATCTTCCACAAACCGGCCCGGATCGTCGGGTTCGCTGGCCACGAGGGCCAAGGGGCTCAGGTGGGCGAGGTTGTGTTCGATGCCTTCTTGGAGGCGCTGGACGTCTGCGGGGGAGAGCACGCCGCGCAGAACCACTGCGCCTTCTTCGACATAGCCAGCAATGGTTTCAGGACTGATTGGGTGTGAATTCGCCATTTTTACCATGTCAGCAGCGACGCAAAACGGGCTCGCAGTGGGACCAAATACAACGGGCGCAAACCAAAGCTACGCGGCTACGAGAGGCTTGAACGACCTGTTGGCCGTACCAAGACAGGGCTTCTTTACTTGATGCACGAGATTGCCCGGACCCAAGACCCGCAATCCACGGTATGTCTCCGCTGGAATCGCCAGAACACCACCTGGACCCACGACCGTCCATTCAGAAAAATCTTGCGACCCCAGTCGGCTCCTTGTCCGGAGCCCCCCACGGCGCGCAGCACGCTATCGAGACGCTTCAAAGCCCCTTCGTCGTACCCATCTGCGACGAGCCACTCTTCACTTTTCAAAGCTGTCTGCATTGTGAAAAGGTATGCTTGGATGTACCGGTGTTGGCCAGACCGACAGAAATGTGTCCCTGAAGGAAAAGCGCGATACGCAAGCCATCACCCGATGGCCTTGCGGGCATTGCGCCAAATCCGCATCCAGGGGCTCTGCGCCGCCGGGTCACCACTCGTCCAGCTCATCTGGATGTTGCGGAACACGCGCTCGGGGTGCGGCATCATGGCGGTGAAGCGGCCGTCGGCCGTGGTCACGGCGGTCAGGCCGCCGGGGCTGCCGTTGGGGTTGAACGGGTATTGCTCGGTGGCGGCGCCATCGTTGTCCACGTAACGCATCGCGGCCAGCGCTTTTGACGCATCACCCCGGTGCTTGAAGTTGGCGTAGCCCTCGCCGTGCGCCACCGCGATCGGCAAGCGGCTGCCGGCCATGCCTTGCAGGAACAGGCTGGGCGACTCCAGCACCTCCACCATCGACAGGCGCGCTTCGAAGCGCTCGCTCTGGTTGGTGGTGAAGCGCGGCCAGGCTTGGGCGCCGGGAATGATGTCGGCCAATTCGGCGAACATCTGGCAGCCGTTGCACACGCCCAGACCAAACGTGGTCTGGCGGGCGAAGAACTCGCGGAACTGGTCGGACAGCACGTCGTTGAACGTGATGCTGCGGGCCCAGCCGATGCCGGCGCCCAGCGTGTCGCCGTAGCTGAAACCGCCGCAGGCCACCACACCCTGGAAATTGCGCAAATTGGCGCGGCCCATTTGCAGGTCGGTCATGTGCACGTCAAACGCTTCAAAACCGGCTTGCGTGAAGGCGTAGGCCATTTCCACATGGGAGTTCACGCCCTGCTCGCGCAGGATGGCCACTTTCGGGCGCGCGGAGTTGATGAACGGCGCGGCCACGTTGTCCGAGGGATCGAAACTGAGCGACACGTGCATGCCCGGGTCTTGCGGCAAGCCCGCTGCAGCGTGCTCGGCATCGGCGCAGGCCGGGTTGTCGCGCTGCTGGTTGATCTTCCAGCTCACGCTGTCCCAGACCTGGTGCAGGTCAAAGAGATCGGCACTGAACACGGCCTTGGTGTCGCGCCAGACCTGCAACTTGCCCTTGCCCACTTCGATGGTGGAGCTCAGCGGGCGGGTCTTGCCGATGAAGTGGCTGTGTTTGGACAAGCCATGCTCGCGCAGCGTCTGCATCACGGCATCCCGTTCAGAGGTGGCCACCTGGATCACGGCGCCCAGCTCTTCGCTGAACAAGGCCTTGAGGGTGAGCTCTTCGCGGCGCGCGCTGACCTGGGTGGCCCAGTTTTTCGCGTCGCCCGAATCCATGCGGCTGTCGGAGATGCCGTCGCCCTCCAGGAGCAGCATGTCGATGTTGAGCGACACGCCGATGTGGCCTGCGAAGGCCATTTCGGCTGCAGTGGCCAGGAGGCCGCCGTCGGAGCGGTCGTGGTACGCGAGGATGCTGCCTTTGGCGCGCAAGGCGTTGATGGCGTTGACGAGCTTGATCAGGTCTTGCGGATCGTCCAGATCGGGCACACCGTCTTTCACCGGGCAGCCTGGCTGCTTGAGCGTTTCGCCCAGAATGCTGCCGGCCATGCGGTGTTGACCCTTGCCCAGATCGATCAGGATCAGGGTGGTGTCGTCAATCGCGCTGTTGAGCTGGGGCGTGAGCGTGTTGCGCACGTCAGCCAGGGTAGCGAAGGCGGTCACGATCAGGCTGACCGGCGAAGTCACCTTCTTCTGCTGGCCAGCATCGGTCCATTGCGTGCGCATGGACAGGCTGTCTTTGCCCACCGGAATGGAAATGCCCAGTGCCGGGCACAGCTCCATGCCGACGGCTTTCACTGTGTCATACAGCGCCGCGTCTTCGCCCGGCTCGCCGCAGGCGGCCATCCAGTTGGCGCTGAGCTTCACGCGCGAGAGTTCGAACGGCGCGGCCAGCAGGTTGGTGATGGCTTCGGCCACCGCCATGCGGCCCGAGGCCGGCGCATCGAGCGCGGCCAGCGGCGTGCGCTCACCCATGCTCATGGCTTCACCTGCAAAACCCGAAAAATCGGCCAGGGTCACGGCGCAATCGGCCACCGGCACCTGCCAGGGACCCACCATCTGGTCGCGGTGGCTCAGACCGCCCACGGTGCGGTCGCCGATGGTGATCAGAAAACGCTTGGAAGCCACGGTCGGGTGGCTCAAAACGTCGATCACGGCTTTTTGCAGGTCCACGCCGGTGAGCTCCATGGGCACCGCCTGGCGCTCCACGGATTTGACATCGCGGTGCATTTTCGGCGGCTTGCCGAGCAACACATCCATGGGCATGTCGACCGGGGACTCCTTGCCTTCATCGAACACCGTCAGATGGCGTTCTTCGGTGGCCACACCCACGACCGCGAACGGGCAACGCTCGCGCTCACAGAACGACTTGAACAAATCGAGCGATTCAGGCGCGATCGCCAACACGTAGCGCTCCTGGCTCTCGTTGCACCAGATTTCCTTGGGCGCCAGACCGCTCTCTTCCAGCTGAACCGCGTTCAAATCGAAGTGCGCACCCCGCCCTGCGTCGTTCACCAGTTCCGGGAACGCGTTGGACAAACCGCCCGCGCCCACGTCGTGGATGAACAAAACCGGGTTTTTCTCGCCCAGCGTCCAGCAATGGTTGATTACCTCTTGCGCACGCCGCTCGATTTCGGGGTTGCCGCGCTGCACGGAATCAAAGTCCAGCGAGGCGGCGTTGGTGCCGCTGGCCATGGAGCTGGCCGCGCTGCCGCCCATGCCGATTTTCATGCCGGGGCCACCGAGCTGGATCAGCAGGGAACCGGCCGGGAAATCGATCTTTTTCGTCTGGGTCGAATCGATCACGCCCAGGCCGCCCGCGATCATGATGGGCTTGTGGTACCCGCGCATCACGCCAGTCACGGCCTGTTCGTATTCACGGAAGTAGCCCAGCAGGTTGGGCCGGCCAAATTCGTTGTTGAAGGCCGCGCCGCCCAGCGGCCCCTCAGTCATGATTTGCAGCGGGCTGGCGATGTGCTCAGGCTTGCCGTCGGGCTGGTCGCTCATGCCGCCCCAGAGTTTGGACACGGTGAAGCCGGTCAGACCCGCCTTGGGCTTGGAGCCGCGGCCGGTGGCACCTTCATCGCGGATCTCGCCGCCCGCGCCCGTGGACGCGCCGGGAAATGGCGAAATCGCGGTCGGGTGGTTGTGGGTCTCCACCTTCATCAGGATGTGGTGGGTGGCCGCCTCGGCCGCGTAGGCCGGCGAAGCGCCCTTGCCTGCTCGCGCCACGAAACGCTCGATCTCGCTGCCTTCCATGATGGAGGCGTTGTCGGAATACGCCACGATGGTGTGCTGCGGCGCGGTCTGATGCGTGTGGCGGATCATGCCAAACAGGCTTTTCTCTTGCAGGGCGCCGTCAATGGTGAACTGGGCGTTGAAAATTTTGTGACGGCAGTGCTCGCTGTTGGCCTGCGCAAACATCATCAACTCCACATCGGTGGGGTTGCGCTTCAAACCCGTGAATGCGTTCACAAGGTAATCGATCTCGTCTTCCGCCAAGGCCAGGCCCCAATCCTTGTTGGCCTTTTCCAGCGCCGATTTGCCGCCGCCAAGCACGTCCACATGCTCCATCGCAGCCGGATGCAATTCGGTGAACAAGGCCTCGGCCTGGCTGCGCTCGGTCGTGACCAGTTCGGTCATGCGGTCGTGCAGCACATCGCCGATGGCTCTCAGTTGCGCTTCGCTCAGAGTGGGTTTGCTCAACAGGCCGGTTTTGAGCGTGATGCGGTACTCGACCAGTCGCTCCACGCGGTGCAGCGACAGGCCGCAGTTGTGGGCAATGTCGGTGGCTTTAGAGGCCCACGGTGACACGGTGCCCAGACGGGGCAGCACCCACAGCGCCGCAGCGCCGACCTTGGCGGCCGCCAGATGCGCTTCAGAGCAAGGCTCGCCATAGGCCATCAACTGCCCCAGGCGCTCCACGGTGCGCTCATCGGGCTCGGCTTCGAACGAAGCCAAATGCACGAAGCGGGCCGTGAGGCCGGTGATCTTGTCGGAGATCTCCGCCAGACGGGGCAGGAGTTGCTGGACTTTGAAGTCGCTGACAGCGTTGCCGCCATCAAAAAAGCGCAGATGCAGGGTCACGGTGGGTGGCCTAGAACGACCGGGCGAAGGACAAGCCCGGAGGATGGGTGGAAACCCCCGATTTTACCCGCGCCTCAACCGCTCAATCGCCACAGGCAAGCCCTCAATGACCAGGGGCAACCTGCTGGCGCCGGGCCACCCGGCACCGCATCAGAAGCTGTAGCCGACGCTGAACTTGAGCACCGGCAACACCTTGGCGCTGGACACATCGTCCTGGGCTTTGCGCTCTTCGGCGGCAATACGTGCAGCGGCACCCGGTTGGCTCAACAAGCCGTCATTGCCCGCCAGGGTGATCTTGGGCTCACCAATGGCCACACCCAGGTCGAACGCGAAGGTCCAGCCTGGCTCACCCCGTTGGCCGTGACCCCAGCCGACGCCGACATATGGCATCGTCGACGGGTATTTGATGGTTGCACGCAGCTTGCTGCCGTCGGCTGAAAAAGACTGCCCGTCAATGGTGAAGGTGCCCCCCTGCTGCTCGGCTTCCAGTGCGGCACTGGAACCACCCAGCGTGGCGCCCAACACCACGCGGAACGTACCCTGGAAAGGGCGGATATCGGCAAACAAGCCGCTGCCGCGAAGTTTCAGATCACCTTTGTAGGTGATGTCTTCGTTGGTGTAGGTCTCAGACACCGAACCCTGCACCAACTCTCCGCGCACGCCCAAATGGCTGGTCACAGGCAGATTCAAGCCCAGGCCCAGCCCTCCCGTACCGACCACGCCATACACACCCGGATTGCCCGGCAAACCGTCGGATCCCTGGGCCATGGCCGAACCCGACAACAACGCGGCTGCCATACAAACGGCACGGATTTTGATCATTTAAGCTCTCTTTCTTTCTGCAGATTGGAATTGAAACCGTCCCAGTATAGGAGTGCAGCCTGCGTCCAAACGCAAGGTCTGGGAGCGTTTTGTGCCCTGTTTCTGTGAAGTTGAAACGTGTTCTCGAGGGCGCCAGAAAACCAGTTTTCCAACCGGACCATTGAGGCTCCCCTCGCAAACACCACGCATCGGCCCCTCGGTTTCTGCTCGGCACTCGTTGTTCTGCAACCCGCTCTGTTTTTGTCCGGGGATCCGTGTAAAGGTCCACAACTGTTGCATCAAACCTTCACACGCTGCCGACATCAGGGCTCCATACAGGCCAAAAATCCGCTGATCAACCGGTCAGCGCCACTCGCGAGATAATCTTTACCCATGAGCATCACCTACAAAGACGAAGCCGGCATTGCGGGCATGCGCGAGGCCTGCCGCCTCGCCTCCGAAGTGCTGGATTACCTGACGCCCCACATCCAGCCCGGCGTAACCACACTGGAAATCGACCGCCTTTCGGCCGAATACATGAAAGAACAGGGCACGCGCTCTGCCACCATTGGCTACCAGCCAAGCGGTTACCCGCCCTACCCTGGCCACCTGTGCACCTCGGTCAACCAGGTGATCTGCCATGGCATTCCCAACGAGAAAGCGCTGAAGAAGGGCGACATCCTGAACGTTGACGTCACCGTCATCACCAAAGATGGCTGGTTCGGCGACAACAGCCGCATGTTCCTGATCGGTGGCGAAGCGGCTTGCAGCGTTCAGGCCAGGCGCCTGACGCAGGTCACTTTTGAAGCGATGTGGAAAGGCATCATGATGGTCAAGCCCGGCGTGCGCCTGGGCGATATCGGCCACGCCATTCAGACCTACGCCGAAGGCAATGGGTTCACCGTGGTGCGCGAGTTTTGCGGCCACGGCATTGGCCAGCGCTTCCACGAAGAACCACAGGTGCTGCACTATGGCCGCCCGGGTACGCTGGAGACACTGAAAGAAGGCATGACCTTCACCATCGAACCCATGATCAATGCGGGCAAGCGCGACATCAAGGAAATGAACGACGGCTGGACCATCGTCACCAAGGACCGATCGCTGTCGGCGCAATGGGAACACACCATATTGGTGACACCATCCGGCTACGAAGTGCTCACCATGTCGGCCGGCAGCCCTGCCACGCCCGATTTCGTGACACCAGCGGCCTGATCCATGGGAGCAGCCACTCCACCCTTGCTGGATGATGGCGTGGGGGCTTTGCGCCAACGCTTCCGGGATGACAAAGCAGCGCTGATGCAGCGCCTGGCAGACCACGGGTCGTCCACGCGTGGAATACGGCAAGCCCTATCGGGCTTGTGCCGCATCACCGACCAGGCCTTGCGCGAGCTTTGGCAACGCGCAGGCTTCAAAGCCACCTATTCCCTGATCGCTGTTGGCGGCTACGGCCGCGGTGAGTTGTTCCCTTACTCTGATGTTGACGTCTTGGTGCTCATGCCCGATGGCATGAAACCCGAGCAAGACGAACCGCTCAAGGCGCGTCTGGAGACCTTTATTGGCTGGTGCTGGGATGTGGGCCTGGAAATTGGCTCCAGCGTGCGCACCACCGAAGAGTGTTTGACAGAAGCAGCCAAAGACGTCACGGTGCAAACCTCTCTGTTGGAAGCACGTTTGCTGCGTGGCAACAAACCCCTGTTCAACCGCCTGACGCACGAACTCGCCCAGGCCATGGACGCCAAGGCATTTTTTGTGGCAAAGACGCTGGAAATGCAGCAGCGCCACAACAAATTTGACAACACACCCTACGCGCTGGAGCCCAATTGCAAAGAGTCCCCAGGGGGTCTGCGTGATATTCAGATGATTCTCTGGATTGCCAAGGCGGCAGGCCTTGGCAACAGCTGGGATGAACTCGCCCGCACGGGTCTGGCCACAGAGCTTGAAGCGCGCCAGATGAAGGCCAATGAAGCCTTGCTCAGCCAGATTCGGGCCCGCCTGCACCTGGAAGCCAAACGCCGCGAAGACCGACTTGTGTTTGACCTGCAAACAGCCGTGGCCGAGTCGTTTGGCTACCGCGCCCATACGCCGCCAATGGAAGTGCCCACCGGCGACGGCCCCAACCACGCACCAACACCGCCAACGGCCAAAGGCACCCGCCGCGCCAGCGAGGTGCTGATGAAGCGCTACTACTGGGCCGCCAAAGCCGTTCGGCAGCTCAACAAGATTCTTCTGATGAACATCGAAGAGCGTCTGGCCGACGACGATGTGGGCGTCGACCGGCGCCGCCCGCTCAACGAGCGTTTTTTCGACAAGGGCGGCATGCTCGAGGTGGCACACGACGACCTGTACGTGCAGCAACCCCATGCCATTCTGGAAACCTTTCTGATCTACCAGACCACATTGGGGATCAAAGGCCTGTCGGCCCGCACGCTTCGGGCGCTCTACAACGCGCGGCCAGTGATGAACGCGGCCTTTCGCGCCGACAAGGCCAATCGCGCCATGTTTTTGCGCATGCTGAAAGAACCCGAAGGCCTCACGCATGCACTGCGGTTGATGAACCAGACTTCGGTGCTTGGGCGCTACCTCTGGGTCTTTCGCAACATCGTCGGGCAAATGCAGCACGACCTGTTCCATGTGTACACGGTTGACCAGCACATACTGATGGTGGTGCGCAACATGCGCCGTTTCTTCATTGCCGAGCACTCGCATGAGTACCCGTTTTGCTCGCAGCTCGCCGCAGGCTGGGACAAACCCTGGCAACTCTACATCGCAGCGCTGTTTCACGACATTGCCAAGGGCCGCGGTGGTGACCACTCGGTGCTGGGCGCGCATGAGGTTCGGGTGTTTTGCCGCGAACACGGCATCGCCAAAGAAGACTGCCAGCTCATTGAGTTTCTGGTGAAGGAACACCTGACCATGAGCCACGTGGCTCAAAAGCAGGACCTGAGCGATCCCGAAGTGATTGCGGCCTTTGCGAAACGGGTGGGTACAGAACGGCGCCTGACCGCGCTCTACCTGCTGACCGTGGCCGATATCCGCGGCACCAGTCCCAAGGTGTGGAGTGGCTGGAAAGGCCGCTTGCTTGAGGACCTCTACCGCTACACCCTGCGCGCGCTGGGTGGTCATGCGGCGAATCCGGGTGCGGAAATCGAAGCCCGCAAACGCGAAGCGATGGCCATCATGGCCTTGCACGCCATGCCGCATCAGGCCCACAAAGCCCTTTGGGACACATTGGACGTGGGTTACTTCATGCGCCACCAGGCCGACGAAATCGCCTGGCACACCCGAACCCTGAGCAAACAGATCGCGCAAAACGGGGTTGTTCGGGCCGCCTCTCAACGCTCGTTGCCCGCAGGCGCAGACGGTACGACGGTGGCGCCCGAGCCCTGTATCGTCAAAGCCCGGCTCGCGCCGGGGGGTGAAGGCATGCAGGTGTTGGTGTATGCACTGGACCAAAGCGACTTGTTCGCCCGCATCTGCGGCTACTTTGATGAATCCGACTTCAGCATTCTCGATGCCCGCGTGCACACCACCCACAATGGTCACGCCCTGGATTCGTTCCAGATCATTGCCCCCAACCTGGCGGAGCACTACCGAGAGTTGACCACCATGGTGGAAAGCCGCCTGGCCAAGACCATCGATGCGCGCGGCCCCCTGCCTGAGCCCACCATGGGCCGTGTATCACGCCGGGTCAAGAGCTTTCCCGTGACGCCCCGGGTTTTGTTGAGGCCCGATGACAAGGCACAGCGGTGGCTGCTTTCCATTTCGGCGAGCGACCGGAATGGTTTGCTCTATTGCGTCTCTCGCGTTTTGGCGAAGTACGAAGTGTGCGTGGACCTGGCCAAGATCACGACCCTGGGCGAGCGTGTGGAAGACACCTTCCTCATCAGTGGCCCGCAGCTCCAGGTCAACAAACTGCAGATAGAGATCGAGACGGCGCTGCTGAAAGTGCTTAAAGGCTAACCCCAGCCAGGGATCTCGGCGTCTTCAGAAGCTGCCTGCAAACCGGTAACGCGATGCCGGATGCCACATGTGGGCCACAGAAGCCACCTGCCCCATGGACTGGGTTTGCCTGTGCAGCAGCAAACAGGGCTCTGTGGCAGCCATTTGCAGCATGTCCCGGATGCCGGCAGGCGGCAGGCAGGCTTCGATCTCAAAGTGCACACCTTGCAAAGGCGCCACACGCATGAGGTAGGCGTTGGGCGTCTGTGTCGTGAAATCTTGCGAGAGGTAGTCCGGTGCCACCTGTGGGTTCACGTGACGGTCTTCGACCTGAATGGGAAGCCCGTTCTCAAAGTGCACGACCACCGAATGAAACAGCATCTGGGGCGGTTTCAACCCGAACTTTCGTCCCAAAGCTTCACCGGCCTTCATGCGCTCGAGCTGGTGGAGTTCACTGTGGTGCACATGGCCGCGGGCGGTGATCTCGTCGGCGATGTTCCGGATTTCGACCAGGGTTGACTGGTACTTCTGTTGCGCCACAAACGTACCTGAGCCTTGCACGCGCTCAACGATTTGTTCGTCGCTCAACTCGCGGATCGCGCGGTTCACGGTCATGCGCGACACACCAAACTCCCGGGCCAGGGCTTCCTCGCCGGGGATGGCCTCCCCTTCGCGCCAGATGCCAGCCTGAATCTGCGCCAACACATGGGCTTTGATGCGCTGGAATTCCGGAATGCGCTTTTGGGGCATCAAGGGGTTCTTCATTGGGGCAGGGGTTTCATTTTCTGGTCAATCGGGGGACATGCTTGACAGCAGCTGTCTGGCTGATTAAAGTCAGCCGACAATTAAATGTCTATACAACTTATTAAAATAATTTACGAGTTGTATATATAGATAAACCTGTGCAGCCTGTCAAGCGAGGCATTGCCTCGCTCCCGCAGTGTGACAGCCCGGCACCCCGTTTCTCACCCGTACCCTCCACCGGAGCCCCAAATGACGACCTCAGCCACCGACCCCCGCCTCGACACGACCCGAGTCATCCGCGCCCCGCGTGGAACCGGGTTGCATTGCAAGAACTGGATTGCCGAAGCGGCATACCGCATGATCCAGAACAACCTTGACCCGGAAGTGGCCGAGAACCCGCAGCACCTGGTGGTGTATGGCGGCATCGGACGGGCTGCACGCGACTGGGCCTGTTTCGACCAGATACTGGCTTCCCTCAAAGAATTGAATGAAGACGAAACCCTGCTGATTCAATCCGGCAAGCCGGTGGGTGTCTTCAAAACCCACAGCAATGCACCCCGGGTGCTGATCGCCAACTCCAACCTGGTGCCCAAATGGGCCAACTGGGAGCACTTCAACGAGCTCGACCGCAAGGGCTTGTTCATGTACGGCCAGATGACGGCCGGCAGCTGGATCTACATCGGCAGCCAGGGCATCGTGCAGGGAACCTTTGAGACCTTCGTGGAAGCCGGCCGCCAACACTACGGAACTGACGGCCCCTTGGCCGCCGCGAACGGCGACCTGCCCCCCGAGAGGAGCGCGACTGGCTTGGGGCGGCCCGGCGCTCAGTCGCATTCGCCCTGGTCCGGAAAGTGGATTCTCACGGCAGGTCTGGGAGGCATGGGTGGAGCCCAGCCTCTGGCCGCCACGCTGGCCGGCGCCTGCTCGCTCAACATCGAGTGCCAACAAAGCAGCATCGACTTCCGCCTGCGCACCCGCTATGTGGACAAACAGGCGCGGGACATCGACCACGCGTTTGAACTGCTCAAAGAACACACGGGCAAGAAAGAAGCCGTCTCCATCGCCCTGCTGGGCAACGCGGCCGACATCCTGCCCGAGCTGGTCAACCGAGCCAAGGCCGGTGCTCTCAAGCCCGACTTGGTGACCGACCAGACCTCGGCCCACGACCTCATCAACGGTTACCTGCCCAGTGGCTGGACCGTCGAGCAATGGAAGACCGCGCAACACAAGCCCGCGCAACACGCCAGGCTCACCGCCGATGCTGCGCAGAGCTGCGCCGTGCACGTGCAGGCCATGCTCGATTTCCAGGCCATGGGTATTCCGACCGTGGACTACGGCAACAACATCCGCCAGGTGGCCTTTGACCACGGCGTGAAGAATGCCTTCGATTTCCCCGGCTTCGTGCCCGCCTACATCCGCCCCATGTTCTGCGAAGGCAAAGGCCCGTTCCGCTGGGTGGCGCTTTCGGGCGACCCGGAAGACATTTACAGAACCGACGCCAAGATCAAGGAGCTGTTCCCGAACAACCACCATACCCACCGCTGGCTGGACATGGCGCGCGAACGCATTGCGTTTCAGGGTTTGCCAGCCCGCATTTGCTGGCTGGGTCTGGGTGAGCGCCATCTGGCTGGCCTGGCCTTCAATGAAATGGTGAAGAGTGGCGAGCTCAAGGCCCCGATCGTGATCGGCCGTGACCACCTCGATACCGGGTCCGTCGCCAGCCCCAACCGCGAAACCGAGGCCATGAAAGACGGCACCGACGCCGTCAGCGACTGGCCGCTGCTCAACGCATTGCTCAACACCGCAGGCGGAGCCAGTTGGGTCAGCCTGCACCACGGGGGCGGCGTGGGCATGGGCTATTCACAGCACGCTGGCATGGTCATCGTGGCCGACGGCACAGACGAAGCCGCCGAGCGCCTGGCGCGCGTCTTGGTGAACGACAGCGGCTCGGGCGTGATGCGCCATGCCGACGCCGGCTACGAAATAGCCATTGCCACCGCCAAAAAACAAGGGCTCAATCTGCCCATGATCGGTTGAACCCCGCTGCACATCTTCAGCCTCCAACACCCCATATCAACACATCCGTTGACCCGACCCATGAACACCTCCCTGACCTTGAACCCCGGCCAGATGACCCTGACCGATCTGCGCTCCATCTGGCAAAGCAGCCAGCCGCTTGCCTTGCCCGATTCGGCGCAGGCGGACATGCAAGCTTCTGCCGACACCATCCAGCGCATTGTTGAAAAAGGCGATGCCGCCTATGGCATCAACACCGGGTTTGGCAAACTGGCCAAGACCCGCATCCCCGACGAACAGCTCGAGCTTTTGCAACGCAACCTGATTCTTTCGCACTCGGTGGGTACGGGCACGCCGATGAGCGATGCAACGGTGCGTCTGGTCATGGTGATGAAGGCGGCCAGCCTGGCGCGTGGTTACTCGGGCGTTCGCCCGTTGGTGGTGCACACCATCATGGCGCTGCTCAACGCCGACATCGTTCCACTGATTCCCGTCAAGGGTTCGGTGGGCGCATCGGGCGACCTGGCTCCGTTGTCGCACATGACGCTGGCCTTGATGGGTGAAGGCGATGTGCGGGTGAACGGCAACATCATGCCCGCCCACCACGCCTTGAAGGCCGCATTGATCGAGCCGCTCACATTGGCCGCCAAAGAAGGCCTCGCGCTCATCAACGGCACACAGGTGTCCACCGCCCTCGCCTTGCATGGCCTCTTCATGGCCGAGCGTTTGCTGGAAGCCGGTGCCGTCACGGGGGCCTTGTGTGTGGACGCAGCCAAGGGCAGCGACGCGCCATTCGACCCCCGTATTCATGCGGTGCGCGGGCAAACCGGCCAGATTGCGCTGGCGGCCGTGACCAGGGCCCTGCTGGAAGGCAGCGAAATCCGCCTCTCGCACCTGGACAACGACGAGCGCGTGCAGGACCCCTACAGCCTGCGCTGCCAGCCGCAGGTCATGGGCGCCTGTCGCGACCTCATTGCGCAAGCTTCTCGCACCCTGCTGATCGAAGCCAACGCCGTGACCGACAACCCGCTGGTGTTCACCGACACCGGCGACGTGCTGTCAGGCGGCAACTTCCACGCCGAGCCGGTGGCTTTTGCCGCCGATACGCTGGCGCTGGCCATAGCCGAAATTGGTGCGATTGCCGAACGCCGCATTGCGCTGTTGATCGACAGCAGCGTTTCGGGCTTGCCGCCTTTCCTGGTTGACAACCCGGGACTGAATTCGGGCTTCATGATTGCCCACGTGACCGCCGCCGCGCTGGCTTCGGAAAACAAGTCACTGGCACACCCCGCCAGCGTCGACAGTCTGCCCACCAGCGCCAACCAGGAAGACCATGTAAGCATGGCCACGTTTGCGGGCCGCCGCCTGGCAGAAATGGCCGACAACACCGGCACCATCCTGGGCATTGAATGGTTGGCTGCAGCGCAGGGCGTTGATTTCCTGAAGCCGCTGGCCACCAGCCCGCGTCTGGCAAAGACGCACGCGCTGCTGCGCACCCGCGTGGGCTTTTACGATGCCGACCGCCTGTTTGCGCCCGACATTGAGGCGGCCAAGAATCTCGTGCTGGCCGGTGCCTTGAGCACGGAGCAAGCCGACCTGCTGGCCAGTATCTGGGCCTGATCCGCAGGCCCAACATGGCACTCCACCGATTCCGCCGCGCCGACCTGCTGGCCCAGCCCTGGAAAAATGGCGGAGGCGTCACCACCGAACTCGCTTGCATGCCAGTGGGCGCCAGCATGGCGCAGTTCGACTGGCGCGTCAGCATCGCGCACATCGCCAGCAACGGGCCCTTCTCGGCGTTCCCTGGCACCGACCGGGTGATCACTTTGCTTGAGGGAGCCGGTGTCGCGCTGCGTTCGCCAGATGGACAGATCAATCACCGGCTGCACACCCCGCTGCAACCCTTCTCGTTTGATGGCGCTGCGCAAGTCTCAGCCGAATTGCTCGGTCCCGACTGCCACGACTTCAATGTCATGACCCGGCGCGCCGCGTGCAAAAGCCAGGTTGAAGTGCTGCACGGGGCCACATCGTTGCCCGTTGTGCGACAGGGATTGCTGTACAGCGCTGCCGGAAGCTGGCGGGTCAATGCACATGCCTTGGCGCCTGAAGAAGGGCTGTGGTGGACCGACGATCTGTGCGAATGGAAAGCAGCGCCAGACAACGCCGGCGGCGCCCTGATCGCCGTCTTGATTGAAATGCACATGCGAGCAACACCATGACAACCATGCACAGCGCCGACGGACTCTGGACCAATCTGCGACTGGCACCCGGCGCCACCACACCCGATTCCCCGGCCGTCGACCGCGCAGCCATCAGCGTTGTGAACGGGTCAATCGACTACGTCGGCGCCGAGGCCCTGGCACCCCCCTTGAAGCCCGGATCTGCAATGCACGATGGACGCAATGCCCTGGTGACCCCTGGCTTGATTGACTGCCACACCCATCTGGTCTACGGCGGTCAGCGGGCCAATGAGTTCGCCATGCGCCTGGCGGGTGCCAGCTACGAAGAAGTGACCCGTGCCGGTGGTGGCATTGTCTCCAGCGTGAAAGCCACGCGGGCAGCCTCTGAAGCGCACCTCTTTGCCTTGGCCGCTCCTCGTCTGGAAGCTCTGCTGAGCGAAGGTGTGTGTGCCATTGAAATCAAATCAGGCTATGGGTTGAGTCTGGCCGAAGAGCGCAAACAACTGCGTGTGGCCCGGCGGTTGGGTGAGGCCTATGGCGTCACGGTCAAGACCACGTTCCTGGGCGCACACGCCCTGCCACCCGAGTTTGCTGGCCGAAGCCAAGCGTACATCGACGAGGTGTGCACGCAAATGATGCCCGCATTGGCGGCCGAAGGCCTGATCGATGCGGTGGACGTTTTTTGCGAAACCATCGGCTTTTCATTGGCCGAGACCGAGCAGGTGTTTCTGGCAGCGCAGCAGTTGGGCCTGCCCGTGAAGCTGCACGCCGAACAGCTCTCTGACATGGGCGGCGCTGCCTTGGCGGCCCGCTACAAGGCTTTGTCTTGCGACCACATCGAACACCTGAATGCCGAAGGCATCGCGGCCATGAAAGCATCAGGCACGGTGGCCGTGTTGTTGCCGGGTGCCTACTATTTCTTGCGCGACACCCACATGCCCCCGATACATGCGTTGCGCGATGCCGGTGTGCCCATGGCCGTGGCCACCGACCACAACCCCGGTACAGCGCCGGCCCTGAGTCTGCTGCTCATGCTCAACATGGCAAGCACCTTGTTTCGCCTGACCGTTCCCGAGGCACTGGCTGGTGTGACCCACCACGCGGCAACGGCCTTGGGCTTGCAGGCCACCCACGGGAAGATCGCTGTGGGCTACCCGGCCAACTTCGTGCTGTGGCCCTTTGCCGAGGCCGCCGAGCTGGTGTACTGGCTCGGCCAGCGCCCCGCGTGCCGCGTGGTTCGCCAAGGCCGCATGGCCCAGGAACGGGCACGGTCATGAACGCCGCTCGTACCCTCTTTGCCGAGCACGCACTGCTGCCCACCGGGTGGCACCAGAACGTGTTGCTGGAATGGAATGCCCTGGGTGAACTGACCCTTGTGCAGCCCGACGCGAAGACATCCGAGCCGGTGGCAACGTGCGCGGGCCCTTTGCTGCCCGGCATGCCCAACCTGCACTCACACGCCTTTCAACGCGCATTTGCCGGACTCACCGAACACCGGGGCCCCGGGGCTGGTCAGGACAGCTTCTGGAGCTGGCGCGAATTGATGTACCAATTTGCTGGCCGCATCTCGCCCGCTCAGCTGCGCGACATTGCCACCGCGCTGTATGCCGAAATGCTGGAAGCGGGCTACACCAGTGTGTGCGAATTCCACTACGTCCACCACGAGGAAGACGGCAAGCCCTATGCCGACGACACAACGCTGTCAAATTGCCTGATCGAAGCGGCATCGAGCACGGGCATAGGCATGACCTTGCTTCCGGTGCTGTACCAGTCCAGTGGATTCGGCGCCAAACCACCCACCGAAGGGCAGCGGCGCTTTGTTCGCCAGACCGACAACATGCTGCAACTGCTGCAGCGGCTTAAACCACTCTGCGAGGCGCAGGGCATGCGCCTGGGTCTGGCACCGCATTCCTTGCGTGCCGTTCCGCCCGATGCACTGGATCGCGCCATTGAAGGGCTCACCGACCTGGACCCCACTGCACCCATTCACATACACATTGCCGAGCAAACAGCCGAGGTAGACGCCTGCCTTGCATGGAGCGGTCAGCGGCCAGTGCAGTGGCTGCTGAACCATGCCCCGGTTGACCCGCGCTGGTGCCTGGTGCACGCCACCCACATGAACGCGGAAGAAACCCTGCGCGCAGCAAGCAGCGGTGCCATCGCCGGCATATGCCCTACCACCGAAGCCAACCTGGGCGACGGCATATTTGACGCCACCGCTTGGCGCGCCCACGGTGGGCGCTGGGGCATTGGCTCTGACAGCCACGTCTGTGTCAACGCGGCCGAAGAGCTGATGCAGTTCGAATACAGCCAACGCCTGGGCTTGCGCCAGCGCAACGTGCTGGCCAGTGCACAACAACCCAGTGTGGCAACCGCCATGACGCAGGAGGCCGTGGCAGGTGGTGGGCAAGCTTGCGGGCGCAACGTCGCAGGTTTACAGGTTGGACAACGCATGGATGCCGTGACGCTGGATGCCCAACACCCCGTTTTGGCCGCGCTGCCCACCCCGGAGCTCAGGCACTCGGCCCATGTGTTTGCCAGCCACCGCCAGAGTGCCATCCACTCCGTTTGGGTTGGTGGGCAATTGCGGGTAAAAAGCGGGCAACACGACTTGAGAGAATCAAGCCAACGCGCCTTTGCGCAAGCCCGCCGGGCCTTGCTCCAGTCATCGCCGTGACCCCACGAGATTGAAATCAGGAACCAAAACCCATGTCAGACAACGCCTGCCCACCCTTTGTCTTCCATGCGGGCACGCAGCCGCTGTTGCTCTCCATTCCCCACATGGGCACCCACATTCCGCCTGCCATTGCTGAAGGCATGACATCCGAAGCACTGGAAATGCATGACACCGACTGGCATCTCGACCAGTTGTACAGCTTCGCCCGCGAGATGGATATATCGGTTTTGATGGCCACGCATTCACGCTACGTGGTGGACCTCAACCGCCCACAAGATGGCGCGAGCCTCTACCCGGGCCAGAACGTGACGGGCCTGTGCCCGGTGGACACATTCGACCAGACGCCGCTGTATCTGGAAGGATCCGCGCCTGATCCCACCGAGGTGCAACGCCGCGTGGCGGCCTATTGGAAGCCGTACCACGAGCAACTCTCAGGCGAGCTACGCAGGTTGCGCAACCTGCACGGGAATGCCGTGCTGTGGGACGCGCACTCCATCCGTTCAGTGGTTCCGAGGTTTTTTGAAGGCCGCTTGCCCAATTTCAATCTGGGCACCGCCGACGGAACGAGTTGCTCTCCCGATCTGGCCCAAGCGCTGATGGCCATTGCAAAAGCCATTCCGGACCAAACTGCCGTGTTGAACGGACGCTTCAAAGGCGGCCACATCACGCGCCAATATGGCGAGCCCGAAGACGGCATGCATGCCGTGCAACTGGAGCTCACCCAAAGCAGCTACATGCAAGAAGCCATGCCCTTTGCCTTCCTGCCTGAACGCGCCGCCCTGGTGCAACCCCATCTGAAGAAGCTGCTGCAAGCCTGCCTGGCGTTTTCTTGCCAGGCAGGCTGAACAAGGCGCCCCCCGACTACAACCCCTGTATCACCCCGTCACCACGGCGGCCTGTGCAGGCACTGCCGCTTCTGTTGCATGGGTAGGCTTTGCCGGGCCAATACCAAACATGCGCCCGAAAAACAGCGAGATATCGTCCACGATGGTGAACACCGCTGGAATCACCAACAGGCTCAAAAAGGTGGAGGTGATCAAACCGCCGATGACAGCCACCGCCATCGGCGAGCGGAAGCTGCTGTCAGCAGCGCCCCAGCCAATGGCAATGGGCAACATGCCCGCACCCATGGCGATGGTGGTCATCACAATCGGGCGGGCGCGCTTGTGGCAAGCGTCCAGAATCGCGTGGGTGCGGTCCATGCCGTGTTCGCGGCGCGCTTCAATGGCGTACTCCACCAGCAGAATCGAGTTCTTGGTGGCCACGCCCATGAGCATGATCAGGCCGATCAGCGAAGGCATGGAGAAACTCTTGTCGGCCACCAGCAGGCCCACGAAAGCACCGCCCAGCGACAGCGGCAAGGCTGCCAGAATCGTGAACGGATGCAGGAAGGCCTTGAACAGCAACACCAGCACGATGTAAATGCACAGCACGCCGGTCAGCATGGCCAAGCCAAAGCTGGCAAACAGCTCGCCCTGCACTTCGGCATCGCCAATCTCCAACACCTGCACGCCCGCTGGCAAGCCCTTCATGCTGGGCAGTTTCTCCACAGCGGTTTTCATGTCGCCCAGAGCGATGCCTGCCAGCTCGACCTCAAAGTTGATGTTGCGCGAACGGTCATAGCGGTCGATCACGGCGGGGCCCCCGCCAAACGTCAGTGTGGCCACCTGACCCAGCATCACCGGGCCCTTGGCGCCGGGAACCGTCAGGCGCGACAACACATCCAGATCGGCCCGGGCAGAAGCCGCCAGCTTGACCACGATGGGAATCTGCCGCTGCGGCAGGTTCATCTTGGGCAAGGCGCTGTCGTAATCACCCACAGTGGCGATGCGCAAGGTGTCCGCAATGGCTGCGCTGGTCACGCCCATCTCGGCCGCCTTGCTGAGGTCGGGGGTGACGCTGATTTCGGTGCGCACAAGGGCCGCACTCGACTGGATGCTGCCCACGCCTTCGATGGTGCGCAGATCGCGCTCGATGGCCTTTGCGGCCACAGCCAACGCATTGGTGTCGTTGCCCGTCAAGGTCAGGATGTATTTCTCTCCGGATCCACCCAAACCCACCTTGCTGCGCACACCTGGCAAGTTGGACATGGCCTCACGCAGCTGGTTCTCGATCACCTGTTTGCGTGGGCGCTCGCCCCGCTTGGTGAGCTGGATGGTCAGGGCCGCCTTGCGCGACTCCGCAGCACCCTGTGGTGCAAACGGATCGCTGCCCGCCGAACCCGAGCCAATGGTGGTGTAAACGGACTTCACGTTGTCGATCGCAGACACCAGAACACGGGCCTGCTCAGCGGTGTCAACGGTTTGCTGCAGGGTTGTGCCAGGCGGCAACTCGATATAGACCTGGGTCTGCGAGTTGTCGTCGGCGGGAATGAAGCCCTGAGGCAACAAGGGAATCAGCATGACGGAGCCCACAAAAAAGGCGCCAGCTGCAATCATGGTGATCCAGCGGTGCCTGATGCACCAGGCCGCCCATTTGCCGTAGGTGTCCAGCCACTTCGGCTCGTGCTGGCTGCTGGTCCAGGCCCAGACACGCTCGAAAAACGGGCTTCGCCGGGCCCAACCGGGGCGATTTTCAGCGGTCACGAACGGCTTCATGATGTAGGCCGCCATCATGGGCGTGAGCGCACGCGCCACGATCAACGAGGCAAACACCGCCAGCGAAGCCGTCCAGCCAAACTGCTTGAAGAACTTGCCGGGGATACCGGCCATGAATGCGGTGGGCAAAAACACCGCGATCAGCGTGAAGGTGGTGGCAATCACGGCCAGACCGATTTCGTCGGCCGCTTCCATCGCCGCCTTGTAAGGCGACTTGCCCATGCGCATGTGGCGCACGATGTTTTCAACCTCCACAATCGCGTCGTCCACCAGAATGCCGATCACCAGCGACATGGCCAGCAGTGTGACCACGTTGATGGAAAAGCCCAGGTAATACATGCCGATGAAGGCGGGTATGGCCGAGAGGGGCAACGCCACGGCAGATACCACGGTGGCCCGGAAGTCGCGCAAAAACAGCCACACCACCAAAACGGCCAGGATCGCGCCCTCATACAGCAGCGCCATGGAACCCGCGAACTCCTCTTCGACCGGGGTCACAAAGTCAAACGATTCGGTGATCTGCAAGTCGGTCCGCTCGGCCTGCAAGGCCTTCAGTTTTTCACGCACACCGTGGCCCACCTCGACCTCGCTGGCGCCGCGGCTGCGGGCCACTTCAAAACCCACCACCGGCTTGCCATCGAGAAAGGCTGCGGCTGTGGGCTCGGCCACGGTATCTTTCACTTCAGCGATCTGGTCCAGCCGCACGCGGCGGCCATCAGACAATGACAGCTCCATCTGCGCCAGATCTTCGGCCGACTTCAACGCCGACAAGGTCCGCAAGGGCTGCTGGCTGCCGCCAATATCGGCACGGCCACCGGCACTCTCGATTTGCACGCGGGCCAGTTGCCTCGATATGTCAGAGGCGGTCGTCCCAAGCGATTGCAGCTTCAGCGGATCGAGCAGGATCTGCACCTCGCGGTTCACCCCCCCCACGCGGTTGACCGCACCCACGCCGCGCACCGATAGCAGCAGCTTGCTGATGTCATTCTCGACAAACCACGAGATCGCCTCGTCATCCATCTTGTCGGAACTGACCGTGTAGGCCAGTACCGCGCCGCCGGCCAGCTCCACCTTGTTGATGATGGGTTCCTGGATGTCGGATGGCAGATCACCACGCACTTTGGCAACCGCAGAACGCACATCGTCCAGCGCTTCCTGGGTGTTTTTTTCGATACGGAATTCGGCGGTGATGGTGACCACGCCGTCTTGCACCTTGGTATAGATGTGCTTGAGGCCTTGCAGCGAGGCCATGCCGTTTTCGATCGGGCGGGCCACGTCGTTTTCCAGCTGGTTGGGCGCAGCGCCCGGCAGACTGGCAATCACGGTGATGTTGGGCACGTCCAGATCGGGAAAGTTTTGCACCTTCATCGAATTGAACGAGTACAACCCTGCCAGCGTCAGCATGACGAAAAGCATCACGGCGGGAATCGGGTTTTTGATCGACCAGGCGGAGACGTTCATTTCAGTGTTCCTGACCCTGTGCCACCGAAGTGGCTTGTTCAAGAATCCCGTGGATCTGGCCTAGCCAGGCCGCCGGGATTGCCCCCTTCAAGGGGGTCGGGCAGAGCGCGACAGGGGTGTTCATCATTCAACCACCTTCACCAGGTCACCTTCGTTCAAGAAGCCCGCGCCTTTGACGGCCACGCCCTCTTCAGCCGTCAAGCCATCGAGCAGTTCCACCCGATCCCCGACCCTGCGACCGGTTTGTACCTTTCGCTGGCTGGCCTTGCTGTCGGCATCGATCACGAACACGTAGTTGTGGCCATCGCGCACCACGAGCGCTGTGGCTGGCACAGTCAGTGCCTGGCTTTCGCCCAGTTCAAACCGGCCTTTGGCAAAGGTGCCTGCCGTCAACTCGCTGTGGCGTGGCAGGTCCACATACACAATGATGTTGCGCGTTTGCAGATCGGCGGTGGGCGAAATCGCCCGCACCTGACCAATCAGCTCGGTGCCTGTGGCCAGCGTGACATTCACCGATTGCCCCACTTTCACGCGCCCCACCTCGCTCGGGGTGACCTCGCCTCGCCATTCCATGCGGCCCTGCCGAACCATGCGAAACAATTCTTGACCTGCGCCGACCACCCCACCCACGGTCGCGCTGCGCGCTGAAATCACGCCGTCATCTGGCGCTTTCACCGAGGTGTTGCCCAGGCGCACCTGACTGGCGCTGTACCCGGCCTTGGCCGCTTCCCACTGGGCCTTACCGACCTTCTCTGCGGTCAGGTACTGCGCAATTTGCGACTTCGAGAGAGCGCCGGTGTCTTGAATGGAACGGGCTCGATCTGCATCGGCCTTGGCGTTCTCGTAGTTGGCCTCGGCCTGCATCACCGCGGCTTTGCCCTGCAGGCTTTCGGCTTCGGCGGTGGCGGTCACAAATGTGGCCAACACCTGACCCTTGCGCACCTGATCCCCCACATTGGCCTTCACCGTGGCCAGGCGCAGGCCGCTGACCTCCGCGCCCACGCTGGCTTCTTGCCAGGCGCTCACATTGCCGTTGGCGTCCAGCGACAGGCCAACAGAGCCCGTGTTGGGCTTTTCAACTGTCACGGTCATCGACGGCTTCGCGCCGCTCACCGAGCCATCGCCAGCGACCGCCTCGGTCGACACTGCACCCTCGGGCTTTTCTTCACCCTTGGGTTGACAAGCCGCCAGCGCGAATCCAGTCAGGCCAATGGCAAACCAGGTCCAGGCTTTGCCCTTGCATGGGCGAGTTATTGTGTTTGGATTCATGACGGATCTTTGATGGCAGAAAGGTTGTTCTCGGGATCAAAGCCGCCACCCAGGGCGACATACAGGTTGATCCAGGTGCTGATGCGTTCTTGTTGCAAGGCAATCGCCCCGCTCTCGGCATTGAGTTGCAGGCGCCGGGCATCTTCCAAGTCGTTGAGACTGGCAAAACCCACCCTGTAGCGGGCTTCAGTGGCCTTGAACGACTGGGTATAACCAGCCAACGCGATGGATGTGTCTCCTTCACGTTGGCGCAGGCCATCGAGCGTGACCAAAGCCTGCTCAACCTCAGCCACCGCTTGGCGCAACACGGCCGCGTAGGCCTGGCCGCTGGCCTCGTACAGCGCAACTGCCGCGTCGGTTCGCGCTTGCAACGCGCCACGACCGACCACTGGAATGGTCATGCTGAACGGGCCAATCGACCAGGTATTGAAACTGCTGGTCTCACCGCCGGTGGAAAACCGGTTGCGCAGCCAACTGCCTGAAAACGACAGGTTGGGCAACATGTCCGCACGGGCAACACCCACGCCTTGCGCGGCCGCCGCCCAGCTGGCCTGGGCGCGGGCCACATCCGGGCGCTGGCGAATGGCATCCATCGGAACAGCCTTCACGGCCAGAGCGCCCTCAAGCGCAGCCGATGCGGTCATGGCCGGCGCTTCGGACAGCGCTGTCCGCAACGCCGGCTCGGAGAGCGCCGTCAGTGCGACCAGCGCTTTGATCTGCCGGTTGCATTGGTCCGCCTGTTGCCTCGCGCGCGCGGCGCTGTCGGCCTGGCTCGCCCGCGCCAAAGCCGCCACGGCGGGCGCCGTCAAGCCAGCGCGCTCTGTGTGGCCCGCCGCCTCGGCCGTCACGGCACGCGAATCGCGATCTCGCTCGACCACACCCAGCTGCACCTGGCACAACCGCTGTGCAAAATAGGTTTGCGCCAGTTCCGACGCCACCAGAACACGCGCCTCGTGCCAGCCGGCATTGGCCGCCGCCTGTTGCGCTCTCGACTGGTCGACGCCAGCACGGTTACCACCCCACAGATCGAGCGCCCAGGAAGCCTGCGCACCGACACCCAGGGCGGTTCCCACCACATCGGCAGCGGATGAGCTGCGCCCACGCGAGGCCGACGCCACTGCCGCCACCTGCGGGCCAGCCAACACCTCATTGGTTTCCAGTGCCGCACGCGCGGCAAACACCTGTGCCCGAGCTGAAGCCAGGGTTGGGCTCTGCGCCTGAGCGAGAGCGATCCAATTCACCAGCAAAGGATCATCAAACTGGCCCCACCACTCGGTCAGGGCCCCGGTGTTTCCGGCATGGGGCACCACAGGGGCGAACCATTGCGCAGGCGCCTGTGCCGGGACGGGTCCCGCCGAACCCACTGGTGGTATCGCGGCGCAGCCGCTGAGCACTGCGGCGGCCAACAGCGTGCCAAACTTGCGTTTCATCAAAGCCAAACTTTCAAAATGGAGGTATGTCGCACTGCAACATTGCCAGGGAATTTATCAAAAACGCGGGCTCGAACATGTCAATTTGTTTCAAGGCCCAAAAAAAGTGAGCAATGCGGCTGCCTGGCTCATGCGACTCAGTCATCGTCCATCCCAACCAGCGCAGGAAAAAGCACCTCGGTGAAACCAAATTTCGAAAAATCGCGCACCCGCATCGGATAGAGCACCCCGATCAGGTGGTCGCACTCGTGCTGCACCACACGCGCATGAAACCCATCCACCTCGCGGTCAATCGCCCGCCCCTTCAGATCAAAGCCCTGGTAACGGACGCGTCGCCAGCGAGGCACCACCGCGCGCAACCCCGGCACCGACAGGCAGCCCTCCCAGTCCTCGTCCTCGGCATCGCCCACGGGCGTGATCACCGGGTTGAGCAACACGGTCCTGGGCACAGGCGCTGCCTCCGGGTAGCGTGGAATCACCTGCCCGGAACCAAAAATCACCAGTTGCAGATCAACGCCTATCTGTGGCGCGGCCAGCCCTGCACCGTTGGCAAGGGCCATGGTTTCCTCCATGTCGGCCACCAACTGGTGAAGCTCGGGTGTATCAAAGCTTGAAACGGGCTGGGCCGTGCGCAGCAATCGGGCATCGCCCATCTTCAAAATCGTGTGAACAGCCATGGTGACCTCGAAACCAAAGTTCCCATTTTCCGCCGAATTGCAGATCGATGCACCCGACCCACCCTGGCGAGGACACCAAACAGGTTCTTCACTCCGGAAAAGCCGGGCAACCTGCGGGTCTGCAAAGAGTTGGCAGCACCGGATGGACCCTGTACAGTAAGACCACCGGCTCGGGGAACCCCTGCACCTTCAGCGCCGTTCACCCAGGAGATTGAAGCCATGCAAAAGACTGTCAAAACCCTCCATCAACCCATCCGAAGGGCAGCGCGATGGGCCCTCGCCTCCATCTTGCTGGTTGGTGGCGCCATCTGGGTTGCCACCCCCGCACATGCCCAGGGCGCCGACATCTTTAAAGGCGCGGATCTGGCATTGGGTGAACAGTTGATCGCTGAACACCAATGCGTTCAATGCCATACCAGCAAAGTGGGCGGCGACGGCAGTGCCATCTTCAAGCCACAGGGGAAATTCAACACCGCAGGCCTGATGCGTGGCATGGTGGAAATGTGCAACACCAACATGAACATGGGCATGTTCCCGGAAGAGGTCACGGCGATAGCCGCAGTGCTGAACCGGGATCACTACAAATTCAAGTAGGCGTCCCAACTTTTCACCACAGCACAACCGCCTCGACTGATCAAGATCGGCAAACCGCCCAAGCACGGGCGAGTATGTGCAGCTTCGCTGCTTACCCACCAGCAGCAGTGGCTGCTCGACGAACGGCACCGTTGGCGGTCCGGCTCGGTCAGCCGAAAAAGCAGCCGTGCTTGTCGTCCCGCACTAGGTCAATGAAAGCCTGCACGGAAGGTGCAGAAGCGGGGTCGTACGCGTGCCATTTGCCATTGCTGCGCACACGCGCCACTCATCCGACGATCGGACGTAGGTGGCCTTGGCAAAGGGGCACTTGGCGACCTCCGTCGGATTGTCCCAGGCGGGACGAACTTCCAGCAACTCGATCGTCTGGTTCTTCAACGTGTACTCATAATCCAATTGCGGGCGGATGCGCGGCGGGGGACGTTGGGCAGACATGAAAGCCTCTGCAGCTTTCTCCACCCGCTTGTGCTCCAGATCGTTGAATGGCATGGGGTTCTCGGACAGGTTAGGCCTGGCACACATCGCTCAGATCGCAAGCACACAGGGCGATCTTTTTCTGAACTGCGGCACTTCTGGCGACGCCAACTCCAGTGTAAAGCGCCCTGCGCATCCAATTGGCGAACACGAATACAGCATGAACACCACCACCGACTTCATCATCCTCGGCGCCGGCATCGCGGGCGCTTCTATCGGGTATTTCCTCGCACCACATGGTCGCTGCGTGATGCTGGAGCGCGAGAGCCAGCCGGGTTACCACAGCACAGGGCGCTCGGCGGCGCAGTTCATCGCCACCTATGGAACGCCACAGGTGAGGGCACTCTCTCGGGCCAGCGAGCAGTTTTTTCAACACCCGCCTGCGGGCTTCGCCGAGGCACCGTTGCTGCATCCGCGAGGTCTGCTGACCTTTGCCGGCGAGGCCGACCTGGCCACGCTTGAACACGCCTGGGCCGTCTTGAAACAAACCACAGCCACCGGCCGCTGGCTCAGCGCCGAAGAAGCCTGCGCGATGGTACCGGTGTTGCGGCCTGAGCAGGTGCGCGCGGCGATTCTGGAGTCTGAGAGTTTTGACATGGACGTGGACGCCATCCACCAGGGTTACTTGCGCGGCTTCAAGCGCGCGGGTGGCGCGCTGCTGACCGATGCCGAGGCTGTGGCCATTGAGCGCGTTGGCGAGGTGTGGCGTGCGAGCACCGCTGCTGGTGCCGTGTTTGAGGCACCGGTACTGATCAACGCGGCGGGTGCCTGGTGCGATGGGGTGGCCCAGCTCGCCGGCGTGGAACCGATCGGCTTGGTGCCGAAACGGCGCAGCGCGTTCACCTTCCCGGCGCCAACAGGCATGGACACCAGCCGCTGGCCGCTGGTGCTCGAAGTCAATGAGAGTGTGTATTTCAAACCCGATGCGGGCGCCCTGCTCGCTTCGCCGGTGAACGAAGACCCCACCCACCCTCAAGACGTGCAGCCCGAAGAGATCGACATTGCGCTGGCGATGCATGCGCTGGAAACTTGGACCACGCTGGTGGTGCGCCCCAGCCACACTTGGGCTGGGCTGCGTTCGTTCGTTGCCGACGGCGATCTGGTGGCCGGTTTCGACACCCAAGCGCCTGGCTTCTTCTGGTGCGCGGCGCAAGGCGGCTATGGCATCCAGACCAGCGCGGCCATGGGCGAGGCTTGCGCGGCACTGGCGCGTGAACTGCCGATGCCTGAACACCTCGCAGCCTGCGGCCTCACCGCCCAGATACTCTCGCCCTCGCGCAAAGCCCTGCAAACTTAGGCGACTGCGCGGCGCGCTGGCGTTGCAGCAACCCCCAGCTATCTCGATGACCATGACTGCTGCAACTTGGCGACACAGGTGCCGCCAGCGAGTCATCGCGCAGCTCGCTGAAGCGGTCGAAAATCAACAAGCCATGGACAGGCCCAACATCAAGGCGCAAGACCCACTGTGAACTCGGCCCGGTACTGCAACGGGGTCAGCGCGGTGTGCCGTTTGAAGTCGCGCCCGAAATGCGCCTGATCTGCGTAGCCACAGGCGTAGCCGATCTGGGCCGGCGACTGTTGAGTGGTGGTGAGGGCCTGGGCTGCGCTGGTGGCCCGTGTCTGTGCGAGCAGGGCGCTGAAGCTGCTTTGTTGTCGGGCCAGAGCGCGTTGCAGGCTGCGCGAGGCCATATTCATCTGCTTGGCCAGCACGGCCACGGTCCAGGGCCGGGCCGGGTCTTGCGAGAGTCGATAGCGCGCAACTTGCAGGCAGTCGGTGGGGTCGGCGTTTCCCTCGGCAGAGTCGGTACCGTCGGGCTCTGGCGCGAGTGGGGTACTGCCAGTCCATGCGAACTCCCAACACCCCAGCTGCTGCGGCCAGGAACAATTTTTCCATTGATGGTTTTGATATCGCCAGCCGCGCTCGCCAGACAGGCGCGCCTTCAAACCCCGAGTTCCCGTCCATTCGAGCAAGCCAATCAAGAGGCCAAGAATCAGCAGGTCTTCGTGTCTGAGTGGAGCGGCGTCGCCGTTCAGTGACAGGTGTTGCAGTTGCATCTGCCTGTCAACATGCTGTTCGATTCGCACCCGGTGGTTCGAGTGCACATAACATTCGAGTCGTTGCCAGCGCGCGATCAGCTCCAACGGATCGCTGGCAAACCGCATGGCTGTCAGCATCGGCTCGTCCGGCGCATCTGCTATGCCTTCACCCAGCCGCACCAGCGCGTGTTCGCCGTGGGCCGCCGCGATGGCGGCCAGCATTTGCCGCTTGTCATACACCGCTATGTGTGCCGCCCGTGGTGCGGCACCGACCGGCATGCTGATGCCCTGGCGCTTCAAGCCAAGCGGTACCAGACGCCGCACTGCGCCAGCCGAAAAATCGCTCATGCGCTGTGCATTTTGAGGTTTTCTGCCACCACTGGAAAACGGCCTACCCTCACCCCGGTCGCATGGCGAATCGCATTGGCGATCGCGCCCGCTGCCGCGACGATCACCGTTTCGCCCGCACCGCCTGGCGGCGAATCGTCCTCAACGAGATGGGTCTGCAAGCGCGGTATCGCGGTCATGCGCGGCATCAGCGCGCGATCAAAGTTCGAGGCGCCAACCATGCGAACGTCAATCGGCAGCTCGTCGGTCAAGACCATTCCCATGCCCCAAATCAAGTTGCCTTCACACTGGGCCTTGACCTGATCCGGGTTGATCACCAGACCACAGTCATGGCTGCAGATCAGGCTCGTCACGTGAACCCGGCCGGTGGCGTCGACCTGAACCTCGGCCACCACCGCAGCATAGCCCGACTCCTTGTACGCACCGCAGGCAATGCCCCGCCCGCTGCGCACATTGTGCGCCTTGGCTGCTGCGGGTGCCTCGCTCCAGGCAGCGGCCTCAGCGGTCTGCTGCAGCACACGAATCAGCCGGGGATCTTTTAAGTGGCGCAAGCGGAACTGCAGGGGGTCTTGTTTCAGAAGGACCGCGCACTCGTCGATTGCAGATTCTTTCGCCAGATGATTCGGCCCGGCGCCCAGGCCACGCCAGGGGCCGGTCAGGATGGGCAGGCGAACCTGATCGAACTCCACCCGTCGCAGCCGCGCCTGGTAAGGTAGATCTGCACCACGCGCCACCCCCATATCGCCGACAAAATCCGCCAGATTCTGCAGCCATGGCGGAAAACCGGCGTTGGTGAAAATGATGTGACCGCTGGCGAAGGCGTGCCACCACTGATCAATGGCACCATCGCGCAGGCTCACGCGGATGCGGTGGCTGGACGCAGGGCGGTGGAAGCCACAGTGCATTTCCTGCGCGCGGGTCCACTGAACCTTCACCGGTTGTTTGGCCGCGCGCGCCAAAACGGCGGCTTCCAGCTCAACTGTGCAGATGGTCTTGCCGCCAAAAGCACCACCCACCCGCATCGCCTGAACCGAAACGTCTTCGGGACTCAAGGCCAGCCGTTTGGAGAGCACATCGCGCGCATAAAACGCATCTTGTGTGCCAGCCCACAGCTGCAAGGCCTTGGCACCCGTGAACTGCGCGACAGCGACGCGCGGTTCCATCGCCAGATGCGCCGCCACCGGCACATCGATGCGCAGATCCACATCCCACTCGGCAACCGGATCCAGTGAATCGCCGTAGACCTCGTGCGACAGGGCGCCGCCAGCCAGACGCCTGTCAATATCGATGGCGATGTTGACCGTCGACTGATCAAAGCTGCCTTCTACGTCCCAGCGAACCGCCAACGCTTCGCTGATGCGGTCAAGCGCACCCGGGGTGGCCGCGAGAACCCCTAAGCCCAGGCTGCGCCCCTGCTCAAAAAGTGGGTCCTCCACAATCCCGATGAAGCCCTTGATACGCCTTGCCGCAGCCGCGTCCCAAGCGCGCGGGCTCGATCTGAGTTCGGACGATGCCGGGGCCCGCAGCACGCGACCGAACGCCATGTCGGACAAACGGATGTCGCTCGCATACAACGGAAGACCCCGCACAATGGCCTCGGCTTGTTCCAGCTTGGGGGTGCTGCCGACGTAGCGCTTTTCTTTTGTGAGACCAGCGCTTGCAGCGCCCCCGAAAGTGCGCAGCTCATTCGCTGGAATGTCGCGTGCAACCAACTCGCCCACCAACTTACCGGCGGCCAGCTCCTCGCGCAATGTGGCGCACGCCTGGGCCAGTGGCAGCGCGAAGTCTTTGATTGATTCGCTTCCCACCGTGGCACGCACGCGCTGGATATGGTTGGTTGTGGGCAGGCGGAGCTGCAAGTCGTCCCAGTCGATGTCGAGCTCTTCGCAGGCGATCTGTTTCAGCGCTGTTGAGATGTTCTGGCCGATTTCCGCGCGCGGAAGAAAAAGATCGTAGTGACCATTGCTGTACCGGATCCAGGCGGATGCGTCTTCGATGGTAGCGACCGGCCGCTTCGGGATTACGGGCAAAGAGCAACCGGATGCGAACAGCACCGTCAAGGCACCGCCTGTGGCGAGAAAGCTGCGGCGCTTCATGACTGCACCCCCGCAGCCCGTGTGACTGCCGCGCGGATGCGCTTCTGTGTGCCGCAACGGCAAAGGTTGCCTGCCAGCGCCGCATCGATCTGTTCTTGCGTCGGTTGCCGGTGTTCGCTCAACAGCGCGACAGTGCTCATGATCTGCCCTGCCTGGCAATAGCCACATTGCGGCACCGCTTCCGTGATCCAGGCCTGCTGTACCGGGTGCAGTTTGCCCGACGGTTCGGCCAGGCCTTCGATAGTGCGAATCTCATGACCTGAGGCTTGGGCAACCGGGAGCACGCAACTGCGTTGCGCCTGGCCATCGAGCAACACCGTGCAAGCACCGCACAGCCCGGCGCCGCAGCCGAATTTGGTGCCCGTCAGTCCGAGCTGTTCGCGAATGAAGAACAGCAGCGATTCTTCCTGCCATAAGGGAGGAACGGGGTGAGACTTTCCGTTGATCGTGAGTTCCATGGCTTTCTCTCCTAGAAAGCACACAGAATGCCGAAGCGGGAGCAGCACGTATTGAACAATCGCGCCAACGACTCAAACCGGATGGTTCTTTGGTCTGACCACTTCAAACACCCGTCCATCAACGAAGGTGCCTCAAATCCGCAGCCTCGGGGAGTCAAGAAGCTTTCATCGACAGCTCAAGCCCTACCCCAACAAGGACAGCATCCCAGCCTCATCCAGGACTGCCAGCCCCAGGTCCTGCGCCTTGGCAAGTTTGCTGCCCGCTTCGGCGCCGGCCACCACGTAATCCGTCTTCTTGCTCACCGAGCCGGCTACCTTGGCGCCTGCCGCCTCCAGCAGATCCTTGGCCTGATCGCGGCTCAGGGTCGGAAAGGTGCCTGTGAGCACAAAGGTCTTGCCCGCCAACGGCTTGGGCGCTTGCGCAGTGGGCTCGCCCTCTTCCCATCGCACCCCACAAGCGCGCAATTGCTCCACCACCTCACGGTTGTGCGGCTGGTCAAAAAAGGTACGCAGGCTTTGCGCCACGATGGGGCCCACATCGTTCACTTCCAGCAATTGCTCTTCGCTGGCGTTCATGATGCTGTCGAGCTGGCCAAAATGGCGGGCCATTTCCTTGGCGGTGGCTTCGCCCACATGGCGAATACCGAGACCAAACAGGAAGCGCGGCAAAGTGGTTTGTTTCGATTTTTCCAGCGCATCCACGATGTTTTGCGCTGATTTCTCGGCCATGCGTTCAAGGCTCACCAAGGCGGTCAATCCCAGCTTGTAGAGATCAGGCAAGGTTTTCACAACGCCTGCGTCCACGAGCTGCTCCACCAACTTGTCGCCCAGGCCTTCAATTTCGACAGCGCGGCGTTGCGCAAAATGAAGAATGGCCTGCTTGCGCTGAGCACCGCAGAACAGCCCGCCGGTGCATCGGTAGTCTGCTTCGCCTTCCTCCCTGACCGCCGCACTGCCGCATACCGGGCAAATATGGGGCATGGTGAAAACGGCTGGATCACCCACCCGCTTGTCCAGCAAAACCGATACCACTTCGGGAATCACATCGCCTGCACGGCGCACGATCACGGTATCGCCCACGCGCACATCCTTTCGGCGCGCTTCGTCTTCGTTGTGCAGTGTGGCGTTGGTCACCGTCACGTTGCCCACAAACACCGGTGCCAGCTTGGCAACGGGTGTGAGCTTGCCCGTGCGGCCAACCTGTATGTCGATGGCAAGCACGGTGGTGAGCTGTTCTTGCGCAGGGTACTTATGAGCCACTGCCCAACGAGGCTCACGCGAGACAAATCCCAGCTGACGCTGCAAGGCCATCGAGTTGATCTTGTAGACCACGCCATCAATGTCGTAAGGCAATTGATCTCTGGTTTTCCCAATGTGCTGATGGAACGCGATCAGTTCATCCGCTCCACGGACAACCCGCGTCTGCTCGGCTACCGGGAACCCCCAGGCCTTCAGCTGCTGGAACATCGCCATGTGGGTTGTGAACGCTGGCCCCCCCTGATCGGAGGGAGTGATGTCACCCAGGCCATAGGCGAAAAAACTCAAGGGGCGTTGGGCCGCGATGCCTGAGTCAAGCTGGCGGACCGCTCCCGCCGCCGCATTGCGCGGGTTCACAAAGGTCTTTTCACCTTTGGCTCCGGCGGCAATCTTGGCGCGTTGCTTTTCATTGAGCGCGTCGAAATCATCGCGCCGCATGTACACCTCACCGCGCACTTCCAGCACGGGTGGCGCATCGGCGGGCAGGCGGAGAGGAATCTGGCCAATGGTGCGGATATTGCTCGTGACGTCTTCGCCTGTTTCACCATCGCCGCGGGTGGCCGCCTGCACCAACACTCCCGCCTCGTAACGCAGACTCATGGCCAGGCCATCGAACTTGAGTTCAGCCACGTATTCCACTGGCCCAGAGGTACTGTCCAATTCCAGCGCGCGGCGAATGCGGTTGTCGAAGTTGACTGCGCCGCTGGGCTCGGTATCGGTTTCGGTGTTGATCGACAGCATGGGCACCACATGGCGCACGGGTGTGAAGCCGGCCAATACGCCGCCGCCCACGCGCTGGGTAGGCGAATCGGGTGACCGCAGTTCGGGGTGTTCGGCCTCCAGCGCCTGCAATGCCCGAAACAGCTTGTCGTATTCGGCATCCGGTATTTCGGGGTCGTCCAGCGTGTAGTAACGGTGGGCGTGGTGGTGCAGTTGGGCGCGCAGCTCGGCCGCACGCTCTGACGGCAAAGGAGCAGAAGAAAAGAGATCGGAAGTGCTCATAGGAAAAAGAACAGTACTGCGCCGCCGAGTACGCCATTCCAGGATGCAGCGAAACCGGCTTTGCCGGGCAGCCAGCATCACCCCCTGGGGATCACACGAAGCGTAGCGGTGGGGTCAGAGCTTCGGGCAGCAGGTCAACTGAACAGCCGTCGCGCCTGAGGTGAACCCGCGGACAGGTCGTGGCTGTCAAGGGCGTCGTAAAGGTTTTCCAGGTCAGACCCGATCACGTCCATGGTGTCGGTGGACAAGGGTTGACCGGCGTCGTCGGTGATCACGCCTTCCATTGATTCGGCCAGCGCCGTGGCGGCTTCGCGCATGCGCACAAACGGTTGCTCACTGCGGGGCACATGGGTGACTTCAAGCGAAAGTGCCACTTCACGCAGCGCACTTTTCTCCGGGTCTTCGGCCATGGCGGCATGGGCGTCAAAACTCAAGCTCAGAATGGGTGCCTGCCCACGTTCGGAACCCGGCAGAACCATGCGCCCTGGCAATGCTCCTGGCACAAAACCGATACGTGCCGCGTGTTGAGCCACGAAACCCGGACTCCAAGCCGAGCGGCGAGCCCGCAACGTAAACCCAAGCTGGGCATCGTGGCCACTCGCAAAGGCGTCCAGTTCGCGCGCACGGGCGACCTCGGCGCGCATATCGGGAAAATCGGTGGCAGCGCCAATGGCGTCGGCAAATGTCTGGGCTTTGGCCACGAATTCCGAGAACTCGATGTCGTTCAGCGCACCAGCACGGTTGGCCAGCTGAACACCCGCTTGCAGCAGGTGGTAGCGCTGCCCCAAACGGGGCACTTCCCACTCGCCATTGAGGTCGCTCAGGCCCTCCACGGCAAACGGCTTGCTGCCGACTCGGCGGGTGGTGGGCAATGCAGCCACGACGGCATCGCCCGAGACGGCACCTTCCGGCTCGATCGGGGTGATCACATCGATCAGCGCGTCGAGTTTGGGCTTGCGATCGGCCGACGCACTGAGCGCCGTTTTCAGCGGCGAAACCGGTTCTCTCATAGTGGCCACCGGCGGCGCTGGTTGCGGGGTGGAAGTCCCGTCAGGCACAGGCTGGCTACCCTGAGAACCGGCATCGCCTTCATCATGAGAGATGGGGGTGTCGGCCACCGCAGCGCCAGAGCCCTCGCCCAGGGGCTCACCCAACACCGGCTCGATGCGTTCTGGAGGCCGGGTATCCACCGCTTCATCCCCAAGCGGGTCAAAACCGCCAGGCTGCCCGTCGGCGGCGGAAGATACCGCGGGATCGCGCGCGGTGCGCGGCTCGTTTTGGCGGGTAACCCAGGTGTTGTAGGCAATGACGCCGGCCAGCACGAGTCCACCGATGATGGCCAGACTTAACTGCAAAGTGCTCATGGGAATGTCGGTGTGTTGGACGGGAAGGGTTTCAAAGTGTTTCCATCATGCCAGTTGCAGACTCCATGTCCACCGCCACGATGCGGGAAACACCTTGCTCTTGCATGGTCACGCCAATCAGTTGTTTCGCCATTTCCATGGCGATCTTGTTGTGACTGATGAACAGAAACTGGGTTCCTTGCTGGCTCATGCTGGTCACGAGCTTGGCGTAACGTTCGGTATTGGCGTCATCCAGTGGAGCGTCCACTTCGTCGAGCAGACAGAACGGGGCCGGGTTCAACTGGAAGATCGCAAACACCAGTGCGATCGCGGTGAGAGCCTTTTCGCCACCAGAGAGCAGGTGAATGGTCTGGTTCTTTTTGCCAGGTGGCTGCGCCAGCACTTGCACACCAGCGTCGAGAATCTCTTCTCCAGTCATCACCAGCTTGGCGTTTCCGCCGCCAAACAGCTCGGGGAACATACGTCCAAAATGGCCGTTGACGGTCTCAAAGGTGCTGCTCAGCAGCTCGCGGGTTTCGGCATCGATCTTCTTGATCGCGTCTTCCAGCGTGGTCATGGCCTCGACCAGATCGGCCGTTTGAGCATCAAGGAACGTCTTGCGCTCGCTCGCTGCCGTGAGTTCGTCCAGGGCCGCGAGGTTCACAGCGCCCAGCGACTGGATCTCGCGGTGGAAACGGTCAATCTCACTTTGCAGACCGGTCAGGCGCACATTGCCCTCAGAGATGCTTTGCGCCACCGCGGCCAGGTCTGCCCCCGCTTCTTCAAGCTGCTGACTGTATTGCTCTACGCCCAATCGGGCAGCCTGCTCTTTCAGCTGGAAATCCGTGATGCGTTGGCGAAGCGGATCCAGCTCGCGCTCCAGCTGCAAGCGGCGCTCGTCGCTTGCGCGCAGCTTGGCGGTCAGATCGTCGTACTGGCTGCGCAGCTCGCCCAGGCCCTGCTCGCGCTCCAGCTTCTTGGCCAAAGCATCTTGCAGGCCAGCTTGAGCTGCGGCATCGTTCAAGCGGGCAAATTCTTCGCTGGCGCGCTGTTCTTCATCCACCAGTGACTTTTCTTGTGACGCAGCGGTTTCAATCGAGCGCTGCAATTCCGCCTGGCGTGCTTGCAGACTGCGCAACGAAAAAGTGGCTTCTTGTGCGGTGCGTTCCAGCGTGCGTTGCTGTTCGCGCGCCTGATTGAGTGCCCGTTCGGCTTCAATCACCTTGTCGTCCAGCTGTGCATGGCGTTCCTGGCTGTCGGCCAACTGCATGTCGAGCTCTTCGAAGCGCGCTTCGGCGGTGACCCTGCGCTCTTGCAGGTCTTCGAGCTGCGCGTCCACCTCGGCCAGATCGGCAGCGATTTGTTCGCTGCGCGCCCGGGTTTGCTCGGCCAGTTGGGTCAGGCGGAGCGCTTCAACCTGCAATTCGTGCGACCGCGAACGGGTTTCAGCGCCCTCTCGGCGTGCGCTTACCAACCGCTGCGACGCCTCCGAGTAGGCCGCTTCGGCGCGTATCAAGGCTGTGCGCGCCTGCTCTGCGATCAGCACCTGCGCTTTGAGTTGCTTGTCGAGGTTCTCGATTTCCTGTGCACGGGCCAACATGCCGGCCTGCTCGCTGTCGGGCGCATAAAAGCTCACGCTGTGGGCCGACACCGCATGGCCACTGGGCACAAAGATCACCTCGCCGGCCTGCAGCTGATCGCGCCTGGCCATGGCTTCTTCGAGGCTGGGCGCCGTCAGACATCCCTGCAGCCAATCCACCATCAGAGCGGACTGTCCAGCATCATTGAGTTTCAGCCAATCGGCCAGGGGTTTCAAGCCCGATGCGCTTTTTGCGGCAGAGGCAGCAGCCGCCGGTGAATGGTAAAAGGCCAGTTTGGCGGGCGGCGCATCGTTGCCAAAGGCGCGAACCATTTCCAGACGAGACACCTCCAGCGCGCCCAGGCGCTCACGCAGTGCCGCCTCCAGGGCGTTCTCCCAGCCCGCTTCGACATGAATGCGGCTCCACAGCCCTTGCAAGCTCTCCAGCCCATGTTTGGCGAGCCAAGGAGCCAGTTTGCCATCGGTCTTGACCTTTTCCTGCAACGCCTTCAATGCATCCAGGCGTGCCGACAAATCCGATTGCCTCGACGACTCGGCGTTCACCGCCTGCTGTGTCGCGCGGCGCTGGTCATCCAGCTCGGGCACGCTGTCTTGCAATTCAGCCAACACCGCTTCGGCCATTTCGGCTGCTTCCTGGGCCGAGACCAAGGCGGCTTGAGCGCTCAGTACGCGCTCTTCATCGGGCGCGGCCAAGGCGTTTCGGTCGGTGCTGAGGCGCTCACGGCGCTGATTGAGCTGGCGGCTTTGCTCTTCGATGTTTCGCTGATCAGAGGCCAGCACCTGAATCTGTTGCTGCACCTGACCCACGCTGTTGCGTTGCTCGTTGGCTGAGGTTTGGGCCTTGCGCAGCGCGTCTTCCAGCGTCGGCAGTGCGTTGCCCTGCTCTTCACCCTGCGCGGCAAGAATCACCGATTGTTCTTCGGCCGCCATCATGGTCTCGGCGATCTGCTCAAGCTCCACTGCAGCGTCCTGGCTGCGGGTGCTCCATGAGCCGATCTGCTCTTTCAGTTGCGCGAGTCGCTGCTCCACCCGCGTACGGCCCTCGACCACAAACCGGATTTCGGCTTCCAGCTTGCCCACCTCGGCGCTCGCTTCATACAGCTTGCCTTGCGCCTGGTTGACCTGATCGCCCGCAGCGTAGTGACTCTGGCGGATGGTTTCCAACTCGGATTCCACGCGCCGCAAATCAGCGGTGCGCGATTCCAGGTCCGTCAGGGCTTGCGCAGCGTTTTGTTTGATCTGGGCCTGGTCCGTGTCGGCCTCCGATCGCTTGAGGAACCACAATTGGTGTTGCTTCAGCGTGGCGCCCGATTGCAGCTCGTTGTATCGCGCAGCAACTGCCGCCTGCTTTTCCAGTTTCTCAAGGTTGGCGTTGAGCTCCCGCAAGATGTCTTCAACCCGGGTGAGGTTCTCGCGCGTGTCGGACAACCGGTTCGCGGTTTCCCGGCGGCGCTCTTTGTACTTCGACACGCCAGCGGCCTCTTCGAGGAACAAGCGCAATTCTTCAGGCTTGCTCTCAATGATGCGGCTGATGGTGCCCTGGCCAATGATGGCGTAAGCGCGTGGGCCCAGGCCGGTGCCGAGGAACACGTCTTGCACGTCGCGACGACGCACTGGCTGGTTGTTGATGTAGTAGCTGCTGTTGCCGTCGCGCGTGAGCACGCGTTTGACGGCAATCTCAAGAAACTGACCCCATTGGCCGCCGGCACGGTGATCGCTGTTGTCGAACACCAGTTCCACACTGGACCGACTGGCCGGCTTGCGGTGGTTGGTGCCGTTAAAAATGACGTCTTGCATGGACTCGCCACGCAACTCCGACGCCTTGGATTCACCCAGCACCCAACGCACGGCATCCATGATGTTGGATTTTCCGCACCCGTTGGGTCCGACCACGCCTACCAGTTGCCCCGGCAACATGAAGTTGGTGGGTTCCGCAAAAGACTTGAAGCCGGAAAGCTTGATCGAGTTGAGACGCACGGAAAATTAAGGCTAACTTGTTGATTTATTTGGGAATTCCACCCGCCACCTGCCCAGCAAGCAAGCGGACATGATACCTTGACCCGAAGCCTGCTCAGCTTGAGCACAAGCGGCCAACAGGGCTACTGCAGCCCCGCGGCAAAAACACCACCTTGCACCGCTTCAAAGGAGCCGAAAGCCTCTGGTGCAAAGACAGCACCCGTGACGCAGGTCTTTCCCGAATGGACACGCTTCTGGCGCGCGACGGCTGCCCGTTCCCGCGCCGTGCTTCAGAAAGTTGGAACTTGATCACAGCTTGTACCGCTCACCCCCTCACAGGGGCCGCTGATCAAGATTGCACACGAGCCTCATCCGCGAGGGCACGCCACTTCGCTACAGTGACCTGCAACAACGCCGCCGGTCCACACGCCCAACAGCGAACTCTGGATGCCGGCCACCCGTCCTGAAACCCTCGCTGCACAGCCCACAACCCATGAATCCGATCGTCACAACTTCCATCGACCCGCTTCTCGCAACTTTGTCTTTCGCTTTCGCAGTCATCGGTTCATTTATTGCCCTGAGCGCGGCTTCGCGCATCCGTGAAGCCCGCGGGCGCCTGAACTTTGGCAACATCGTGGTTGCAGGTGTTGCTCTGGGTGGCATTGGCGTGTGGTCCATGCACTTTGTTGGCATGCTGGCTTTGAAAATGGACACGGCCAGCAGCTATGCCGTCGTTGAAACCCTGGCATCCCTTGTCGCTGCGATTGTGGCCACCTCTCTGACCGTGCGCTACGCAGCCAAGGCGCCCGAACAACTCAGCCGACTGCTGGCTGCGGGCGTGTTTCTGGGTATGAGCGTGGTGGTGATGCACTACCTGGGCATGTACGGCTTGAAAATCAATGGCTACATCCAGTGGAACTACGGCCTGGTGGCGTTATCGATCGCCATCGCAGTCGTGGCGGCAACGGTTGCGCTTTGGCTGGCATTCAACAGCAGCACCATTGGCAAACGACTGGCCGCTGCTGTGATCATGGGCGTTGCGGTTTGTGCCATGCACTACACCGGCATGCTTGCCGCCGAGTTCATCTGCACCACAGACAATCGCAACGCTATCCCCCAGGGTTTTGGCTTCTTTCCTGCATTCGAGCTGCCAGCGTTGGTGATTGTTTCGGCGGTCACCATGGGCATCATTCTTTCGATTCAGCAATGGTTCCAGGCCATCAGTGCCAAACCCATGGCAGCCAAACTGTCGAGAAACTAGCAGCGCAAAACAGCCAAGGCACCCCCAGCCATCCTGCTGGTGAACCAAAGCGCGCACCGACAAGATTGGGCAATGTGCGGCCTAGGATAATGTCGGGATGAATCCGAATTTATCCCTGCTAAAGCCCTACCCTTTCGAGCGGCTGCGCCTTCTGTTTGGCAACGTTTCGCCCAATCCTGAGTTGCGACCCATCAGCTTGGGCATCGGCGAACCCAAACACCCCACCCCTGACTTTCTCAAACGGGCGCTGGCCGGCGATCTTGACAGTGGCCTTGCGGCTTACCCGGCCACCGGGGGAAAGCCCGAGCTCCGTGAAGCTTGCGCAGCATGGCTGCACCGCCGCTATGGCGTCTCGCTGAACCCAGGCACAGAAATCTTGCCGGTGAATGGCTCGCGCGAGGCCTTGTTTTCATTTGCCCAGACGGTGATTGACCCGACACGGCCCGGGGCCACTGTTGTCTTCCCCAATCCGTTCTATCAAATCTACGAAGGGGCAGCCCTGCTCGGTGGCGCGCGGCCTCACTATGTGGCCAGTGACCCGAGCAGAAACTTCGCACCCAGTTGGGAGAGCGTCCCGGAGGCGGTCTGGGCCAACACCCAACTGTTGTTTGTGTGCTCGCCTGGCAACCCTACCGGCGCTGTGATGCCGCTCGAAGAGTGGCAAAAGTTGTTTGAGTTGAGCGACCGCCACGGATTCGTGATCGCGTCTGACGAGTGCTACAGCGAGATCTATTTCCGGGATGAACCACCACTGGGCGGACTGGAAGCCGCCTCGAAGCTGGGTCGAACAGATTTCAAAAACCTCGTGGCATTCACGAGCCTTTCCAAACGCAGCAATGTTCCGGGCCTGCGCAGCGGTTTTGTCGCCGGCGACGCCAAGTGGATCAAGCCATTCCTGCTCTACCGCACCTACCACGGCGGCGCCATGAGCCCCGCGGTTCAGACCGCCAGCGCGGCGGCCTGGGCCGATGAAGACCACGTCATCGAAAACCGCCGCATGTACCGCGAGAAATTTGCGCAAGTCACGCCTGTATTGGCCAGGGTGATGGATGTGGCGTTGCCTGACGCGGCGTTTTACCTGTGGGCTGGCGTGCCGAAGCAATTTGCCGGGAACGCCAATGGCCTGAGTGCCGATGAGGCCTTCGCGCAGGCTCTGCTGACTCAATACAATGTGACAGTTCTGCCTGGCAGCTATCTGGCGCGCGAGGTCGACGGATTCAACCCCGGCGCTGGACGCGTTCGCATGGCCCTGGTGGCAGAAACCGCAGAATGCCTGGAAGCGGCCGAGCGCATTGCCCGCTTTTGCCAGCCCTGAAACCGGCACCCTTCAAATCACTACCCGAAGTTACTCAAGATGACCCAACAACTGCAAACCCTGATCGACACCGCCTGGGACAACCGCGCCGACCTTTCGCCCGCCTCCGCTCCCAAAGAGGTAATGGACGCGGTCGAACACGTCATCTCGGAACTCAATACAGGCAAGCTGCGCGTCGCCACCCGTGAAGCCGTGGGCCAATGGACTGTCCACCAGTGGATCAAGAAGGCCGTGTTGTTGTCGTTTCGCCTGAAAGACAACGTGGTGATGAAAAGCGGCGACCTGGCGTTCTTTGACAAGGTCCAGACCAAATTTGCCAACCTGTCCGAGGCTGAAATGAAGGCCACTGGCGTGCGCGTGGTGCCACCTGCAGTGGCTCGCCGAGGAAGCTTTATTGCCAAAGGCGCGATCTTGATGCCGAGCTACGTCAACATTGGCGCCTATGTCGACGAAGGCACCATGGTGGACACTTGGGCCACCGTCGGCTCTTGCGCCCAGATCGGCAAAAATGTGCACCTCTCGGGTGGCGTGGGCATCGGTGGCGTGCTGGAGCCGCTTCAGGCAGGCCCCACCATCATTGAAGACAACTGCTTCATCGGCGCGCGCTCAGAGGTGGTTGAAGGCGTGGTGGTCGAAGAAAATTCGGTTATTTCCATGGGCGTTTACATCGGCCAGAGCACCCCAATTTACGACCGCGAAACCGATACGGTCAGCTATGGCCGTATTCCCGCCGGCTCGGTGGTGATCAGCGGCAGCCTGCCCAAGCCCGGCGGCAAGTACAGCACCTATGCTGCCATCATCATGAAGAAGGTGGACGCCCAGACCCGCTCCAAGACCAGCTTGAACGATTTGTTGCGGGATTGATTTCGCCCCTCCGTGCCTCACATGGCCCCTCGAGGGATTGCACGGGCGGCTTGGTTTGACTAACGGTTTCTAAGAGGTTCAACATGGCCAGTGGAACGATGGAGCGCATCTTGCGCTTGATGGCAGAGAAAAAAGCGTCTGACGTGTATTTGTCGGCCCATGCGCCGGCCATGATCAAGATCAATGGCCAGACGCTGCCGGTCAACAGCCAGGTTTTGCCGCCTGATGCCCCACTGAATCTGATCTCTGAAATCGTGCCTCCTCACCGCGTTGAGGAGTTGAACGAGACAGGTGAACTCAACATGGCGGTGGCCCTGGAAGGTGTAGGCAATTTCCGTCTGAGCGCCATGCGCCAGCGTGGCAGTTACGCCGCCGTGCTGCGCTTCGTGCCTTCCGATGTGCCCTCGCTGGAATCCCTCAACGTTTCGCCCATCCTGAGTGACCTCGTGATGGAAAAGCGCGGCTTGATTCTGATGGTGGGTGCCACGGGTGCGGGAAAATCCACCACGCTGGCATCCATGCTGGACTTGCGCAACGAGCAGGCCAGCGGCCACATACTGACCATTGAAGATCCGATCGAATACGTCTTCCGGAACAAAAAATCGGTGGTTAACCAGCGCGAGGTGGGGCCCGACACCGTGTCGCTGCAAGTGGGGCTAAAGAACGCCCTGCGCCAGGCACCCGATGTGATCATGATCGGTGAAATTCGCGATCGTGAGACCATGTCTGCGGCCATAGCCTACGCACAGTCGGGCCACCTTTGCATGGCCACGCTGCACGCCAACAACAGCTACCAGGCGCTCAACCGCATTCTCAGTTTTTTCCCTGTCGAAGTCAGGCCCACCATGCTGGGCGATCTGGCCGCTGCCCTGCGCGCGGTGGTGTCACAGCGCCTCCTGCGAACCCACACAGGCGGACGCGTGCCGGCCATGGAGGTGTTGCTCAACACCGCCTTGATCAAAGACCTGATTCAGAAAGCCGACTTCTCTGCAATCCGTGAAGCCATGGAGAAATCCACCGCCGTAGGGTCCCAGAGCTTCGAGCAAGATCTCGCACGGCTCATTCGGGATGGCATCGTTTCGCGCAACGAAGGCCTGCTCCATGCCGATTCACCCAACAACCTGCTCTGGCGTCTGCAAAACGACTTCCACGGTACTGCGGCGCACACAGAATCGGCCCCAGTCGAAGAAGAGCAGGACGACGCCCCTTCTTTCACTGAATTCACGCTGGACGTGAAATACTGATGAGCTCCGCCACCCTGCGTCTGACCGAAGAACTGATTGCCCGCCCCTCCGTCACCCCTCTCGACGAGGGCTGCCAATCACTGATCTCTGGCCGTTTGCAGGCGCTGGGCTTCACTTGCGAAACCATGATCAGTGGCCCCGCTGACGCACGGGTCACCAACCTGTGGGCACGGTTGGGTACTGGCAAGAACCCCACGTTGGTGTTCGCCGGCCACACCGATGTGGTGCCCACTGGCCCGATCGGGTCATGGGCCAGCGATCCCTTCGTGCCCAGCCACCGCGATGGCAAGTTGTATGGCCGAGGTGCCAGCGACATGAAAGCTTCGCTGGCAGCCATGGTTGTGGCTTGTGAGGAATTTGTAGCGACAAATGCCAAACCTGCCATCGACATCGCGTTTCTGATCACCAGCGATGAAGAAGGCCCGGCCACCGACGGCACCGTGGTCGTATGCCGCGAAATCACAAAGCGCAAAGAACGCCTGGACTGGTGCATCGTCGGCGAACCCACCTCGGTCGAGCGCACCGGCGACATGATCAAAAACGGCCGCCGCGGCTCCATGAGCGGCAAGCTCACGGTCAAGGGCGTTCAAGGCCACATCGCCTATCCCCACCTGGCCAAAAACCCGATCCACATGGCCGCGCCCGCCCTGGCGGCGTTGGCCACCGAGGTCTGGGACCAGGGCAACGCCTATTTCCCGCCCACCAGTTGGCAGATCAGCAACATCCACGGTGGAACAGGTGCAAGCAACGTGATCCCGGGTACCGTGGTGATCGATTTCAACTTCCGCTTCTGCACCGAGTCCAGTCCGGCATCGCTGCAAGAGCGCGTGGCCGCGATCCTCAAGGCCAACGGGCTGGCAGCGGAGGCCGATTACGACCTCACCTGGAACATCAGCGGCCTGCCCTTTCTCACCCCGCCCGGCACGCTGGTGGACGCCGTGCGCGATGCCATTCAAAGCGAAACTGGCATAGCAACCCAGCTCTCCACCACCGGCGGCACCAGCGACGGGCGCTTCATCGCCCAGATCTGCCCGCAGGTCATCGAGCTCGGCCCGCCCAACGCCACCATCCACAAAATCGACGAGTTCGTGGCGCTGGCCGACATCGAACCGCTGAAAAACATCTACCGCCGCGTGCTGGAAAACCTGTCCCAACAGGCCAGAGCCAACGGCTGACAACCATGACCCTGCAAGAACTTCTGGCCCAGGCCACCAAACGCCTGGCGGCCGCGCCATTGGCCTATGGTCACGGCACCACCAATGCCCACGACGAAGCCGCCTGGCTGATGCTCTGGCAACTGGGAATGCCACTCGACAGCGACCTGGATGCATTGGCTTCGCAAGCCGTGACGCCCGAACAAACCAGTGCGGTCGACGCCCTGATCAATCGTCGCATTGAGACCCGCCAGCCAGCGGCCTATTTGACGAATGAAGCCTGGCTGCAAGGCGTGCCGTTTTACATCGACGAGCGATCCATCGTGCCCCGCAGCTTCATCGCCGAATTGATCGCCGATGGTGATTTCGACGAATGGCTGAGCGACACCACCCATCAAGTGCTCGACCTGTGCACCGGCAACGGCAGCCTGGCCGTGCTGACCGCCATGGCCTGGCCCGATGTGCTTGTGACCGGGGCCGACCTGTCCCCCGACGCGTTGGCCGTGGCCCGCATCAATGTCGACAAACACAAGCTGCAAGACCGCATCACACTGATCGAGTCTGATGGTCTGAACAACTGCCCTGGCCCCTACGACCTCATCGTCTGCAACCCGCCCTACGTCAACGCCACCAGCATGGGCGCCCTGCCCGCTGAATACCTGGCCGAGCCCGAAATGGCGCTCGCCGGTGGCAGCGATGGCATGGATTTCATCCGCAACTTGCTGCGCGATGCGCCCAGCCGGATGTCGCCCGACGGCGTGCTCGTGCTGGAAATCGGCAACGAGCGCCCGTTTTTTGAAGCCGCCTTTCCTCAGCTTGAAGCCGTGTGGCTCACCACCAGCGCAGGCGACGACCAAGTGTTGTTGCTGACCGCAGAATCCCTTTTGGTGCAATCCGCGCCGGATGCACCTGCCAAATGATCACAGTAAAAAACATCGTTCTCCGACGCGGCGCCAAAGTGCTGCTCGACAAAGCCTCCGTCACCCTGAACCCGGGCGAAAAAATTGGTCTCGTTGGCCGCAACGGCGCGGGCAAATCCAGCCTGTTCCGCCTGCTCGACCGCACCCTGCACGAAGACGGGGGCGATTTTTACATTCCGCCCCAATGGCGCATGGCGCAGGTGGCGCAGGACATGCCCGAGACCGACATGCCCGCCACGCAATACGTGGTTGAAGGCGACGTGACCCTGCTTGCCGCCCAGCAAGAAGTGGAAGCCGCTGAAGCCACCGATGACGGCGAACGCATGGGCAACGCCTACATGGCACTGCACGATGCTGGCGCCCACGATGCGCCTGCCCGCGCCCAGTCCTTGATCCTCGGCCTGGGTTTCCGCATGGATGAGCTTGAGCGCCCGGTCGACAGTTTCTCCGGCGGCTGGCGCATGCGCCTGCAATTGGCGCGCGCGCTGATGTGTCCCAGCGAACTGCTGCTGCTCGACGAACCCACCAACCACTTGGACCTGGATGCCCTCGTCTGGCTCGAAGCCTGGCTGCAGCGCTACCAGGGCACCATGCTCGTCATCAGCCACGATCGGGAATTTCTCGACGCGGTGACCGACGTGACCGTGCACATCGAGCGCGCCCAGTTGATGCGCTACGGCGGCAACTACAGCAAGTTTGAAGACATGCGCGCCGAAAAAATGGCGCTGCAGGCCACCGCCTTCTCCAAGCAGCAAGACAAGATGGCGCACTTGCAGAAGTTCATCGACCGCTTCAAGGCCAAGGCCAGCAAAGCCAAGCAGGCGCAAAGCCGGGTCAAGGCGCTGGAGCGCATGGAAAAGATCGGCCCGGTGTTGGCCGAGGCCGATTTCACCTTTGAATTCACCGAGCCGTTGAACCTGCCCAACCCGATGCTGGCCATGCAGGACGTTGATTTCGGCTACCCGCCCTTGGAAGAAGGCGGCGAGCCGGTCACCATCGTGCGAGGTGTCAGCCGCTCGGTGCTGGCCGGGCAGCGCATCGGCATCTTGGGCGCCAACGGTCAGGGCAAATCGACCGTGGTGAAAACCATTGCCCGCGATTTGAATGCCCTGGCAGGTGAAGTGACCGAAGGCCGTGGCCTCAACATCGGCTACTTCGCGCAGCAAGAACTCGATGTGCTGCGCCCCACCGACACGCCGCTGGAGCACATGATCCGACTGGTCAAGGAGTGCACGGAACAAGGCCGCCTGCAAGGTCAGTCCACGCGCGAGCAAGACCTGCGCAGCTTCCTGGGTGGTTTCAACTTCACCGGCGATCAAGTCAAACAAGCCGTGGGCAGCATGAGCGGTGGCGAAAAGGCCCGCTTGGTGCTGTGCATGATCGTCTGGCAGCGCCCGAATCTGCTGCTGCTCGATGAGCCCACCAACCACCTGGATCTCGCCACCCGCGAAGCCCTGTCGATGGCGCTCAACGAGTTCGAAGGCACCGTCATGCTGGTCAGCCACGACCGCTCATTGCTGCGCGCCGTGGCTGACGAATTCTGGCTGGTCTCGCGCGGCGGCATTGCGCCGTTCGACGGCGATCTGGACGACTACCAGCGTTACCTGCTGGAAGTGGCCAAAGAATCGCGCGAAGCGCAAAAGCGCGAGCAGCGCGATCAACAAAAGGTCCCTGCCGCTGCGCCGGTTGCCGCGAAGCCTGATGCCAAACAGCGCAGCCAGAATGCCGAGCAGCTCAAGCCTTTGAAAAAATCGCTGGAGCAAGCCGACAAAAAGCTGTCCGACCTGAACGCTGAGAAAACAAATCTGGAAACCAGCCTGTTGAACGAAGCCGCGCCGGCCAGGCTCGCCGAAGCGGGCCGCCAGCTGAAAACCTTGGGCGAAAAGATCGAAGCGCTGGAAGCCGAGTGGCTGGATCTCACCGAAAAAATTGAAGCAGCCAGCACGGAATAAACAGGGCAACGTTGACCGCTGGGCCCCGATGCATTCACAACAACGGGGTGATAACCTGCACAGGCAGCAGCAGTTTGGCGCCCTGAAACCCGGGCAACCACCGCATTCCGGCTACATTCGGCGCAGCGGGGGCACATGCCCCAAGTTTTGGTCTCCCAAGCATTCAGAAAGGATCTCTCCCATGTCCCTCATCATCACCCTGGTCATCGGACTCATCGCCGGTTTCGTGGCCCGCGCCATCAAGCCCGGCGACGACAACATGGGCATCATCATGACCACTGTGCTCGGCGTGGCAGGCTCGTTCGTCGCCAGCTATGGTGGTGCTGCTTTGGGTCTGTACCAACCCGGTGGCGCCGCTGGTTTCATCGGCTCCGTTGTCGGAGCCGTGATTCTCTTGTTCGTCGTAGGGTTCATCAAGAAGCGCCAGGGCTGACCGAGCGGGCTGGTTCCACAACAATCAAGGCCTGGCTTGCTGCAGCGAGCCAGGCTTATTCATCGAGCCAGATAGCGTGCGGCACCCTCGCCAGCGCGGCGCCCGGTGGCGAGACAGGCTGTGAGCAAATAGCCACCTGTGGGGCCCTCCCAATCCAGCATCTCGCCGGCGCAAAACACCCCAGGGCGCTGGGTCGACATCAGCCGCTCATCCAAGCCTTCGAATGCAACACCCCCTGCGGTGCTGATGGCTTCATCAATCGGCCGGGTACGCACGAGTGTCACCGGCGACGCCTTGATCAAGGCTGCCAGAACCGCTGGCTTCTGAAAACTGGCCTTGTCAACCAGCTCATGCAGCAAACCCATCTTCACCCCCTCCAGCCCCAAGCGACTCTTCAGGTGGCTTGACAGACTGCGCGAGCCACGGGGGTGCGCGCATTGCTCGGCCACAAATGCCGGGCTGCGGTCAGGCAGCAGATCCAGAAACAAAGTTGCCTGCCCGTTGCGTTGAATCTCTTCACGCAACAGAGCCGAGGCCGCATACACCAGGCTGCCTTCCAAGCCAACCGCCGTGGCCACAAATTCGCCTTTGCGCTCAAAGCGCTGACCCAAGCTGTCTGTGAAATGCAGCGCAACCGATTTAAAGGGCTGACCTGCGAACCGCTCGGAAAAATGGGTGCTCCACCCCGGCGCATCGCCGTACAGGCCAGAGCCGCGCACTTCAAATCCGCAATTGCTGGGCCGCAAACCTGCCGTGGACCAGCCATCGGCTTGCAGCGTGGGCAACCAGGCACCGTTGGACCCCAAACGGGACCAGCTTGCCCCGCCCATGGCCAACACGGTGGCGCGTGCGCCCACAGACTGCTCGCCTTGTGGGCCCTGAAACCGCAGACCACCCGTGCCGTCTTCGCTCCAACCTTGCCACCGTTGCCGCATGTGAAACGTCACGGGGGCTCCGCCGCCACCGGGATGGCGCAAGCGGTGCAACCAAGCCCGCAGAAGTGGCGCGGCCTTCATGTCGGTGGGAAACACCCGTTGGGAACTGCCGATGAAGGTTTCGATCCCCAAGCCCGTCACCCACTCCCGCACTTGTTGCGGCCCACAAGTTTCCAGAAGCGGTTGCAACACGGCAGATGCCTTTGCATATCGGCTGATGAAATCGGGCAATGGTTCGGCATGGGTGAGGTTCATGCCCCCCTTGCCAGCCAGCAAAAATTTTCGGCCGACCGAAGGCATGGCATCAAAGAGGTGCACCTCATGACCGGCGCGGCTCAATACCTCGGCGGCCATCAGGCCGGCTGGGCCGCCGCCGATCACGGCCACCTCGATATGGCTGGGCAAGGGGGCTTGGGAATCTGAAAGGCTCATGAGGGTTCAACTTCGCGCCATTGTCCCAGCGCATTGATAAAGGCCAGGCGCACGCGGGCGCCCGGTTGGGCATGGGCAACGGCTTGCCCATAGCGCCTGATCTGTGCCAGCAAATCAGGCCGTGTTTCCGGTTGTTCGTGGCTCTTGAAATCAATCACCCACCAGTCACCGTCGATTCTGCCCTGCACCAGTCGGTCCAGGCGCAAGCCCTCGCCTTGCCAAAACAGCTCCACCTCGTTGCCCCATTGCTGGAGTTGCGCGGCGTCCCAAGCCCATGCGCCCTCGCCTTGCACCACGCGCTGCGCCATGGCCGTGGCCTCAACTGCCTCATCGTGGCTGAGTTCGAAGGCGCGGCCTGCGGCCAGGGTGTGCACGTCTGTCCATTCGAAGTCGGCGTGGGTGGGGTGCCACTGCAGCAAGCGGTGCATCGCCAGGCCCATGCGCGTGCGCAAATCGGCTTCTGGAACCACCGAGCTCCCAACGCCCACTGGAGCAGGTGACGCTACCGGCAACGTTGGCAAGCCCAGCATGCCGAACGGCGCCAGGGGTTCCAGCGCCGAAGCATTGGAGACTTCAGGCACGGTTGCTGCGGCACCGCGCAAATTCAGCCGTTGCCACCAGGTGGCCCTTTCGCCTCGCCTGTGGGGTTCAAAACTGGACACCACCAGCCGTTCTTCGGCCCGGGTGAGCGCCACATAGAGGGCGTTGATTTCTTCCAGCGCGCGGGCGCGCTGCTCGTTGGCCAGCAAGTCTTGCGCACACACCGGTGGCGCGGTTTCGCGCTCAAGAAAAACAAAACGGCGCGGCGCAGGCGCTTCGCCCGGCCAGTCGATCAGGACCCCCATGGTTTCCGACTTCGGTGCACCGCTGTCGGTGTCGAGCAGCAAAACCGTCTTGGCTTCCAGCCCTTTGGCGCCGTGCACCGTGAGCAGGCGCACAGCATTCGCCTTGGGCACCGTCGCCAGTTTGTTGCCGCCCGCCTTGAGCGCACGCACAAATCGGTAGGCGCTCAAATACCGCCCGCCGTCTTGCGCCAGCGACTGCGTCAACACATCGCGCAAAGCCGCCGTCACCGCCGCGCGCTGGCCTGATTGGGCGATCTCGGCGAAGCGCGCCAAGGCGTCCGAGTCTTCGTAAATCGCCGACAAGGCATCGTGTGGTGGCCATTGACGGGTCCATTGCCGGTAGCGCTGCAAACGCGCGGCGGTTTCCACCATCCGAGAGGATTCACCCTGGTTGTCGCCGGCCAGATCTTGAAGCGCCAGCCACCAGCTCACGCCGGTGGCAGCACCTTCTGCCCCATGGCGCAACAGATTGACGCGATCGGCCAACGTGACCAAGTCGCCATCGCTCCAACCAAACAGGGGCGACTTGAGCGCGCGGGCCAGGCTCAGGTCGTGCTGCGGCGACACCAGCGCGTCGAGCAATGCGATCACGTCCTGCACGGCCCCGATCTGGTTGAGCTCCAGCTTCTCGGGTTGCTCGCTGGCAATGCCCAGGGCCTGCAAGGCTTCGTGCATCCAGCCCAGCCGCTCCCGCTTGCGAGACAACACCATGATCTTGCCGGGCGGCGTGCCTTGAGCGATGTGATCCGCCACCCAGCGGGCCGCCTGCTGCGCTTCCAGTGCGGCGTAGCCCTCTTCTTCGGGCGGTACGCGCGGCATGGTCAGGCTGTCGCGCCAAATCACTTCGGCGTCCTGGCCGTTGCCGGCCGGCGCCTTGGCTTGACGGGAAATGGCGGGCAACACCAGCACCTCACCCGCCGCTTCGCTGTGTGTCGTGTGGTCGCGAAAATCGGCGTACTCGCCAGCCGCGATCGCTTCCTGCATCACGGCGTTCAAGGTGTCAACCACCAGGGGCGAACAGCGGCGCGTGTGGTCACAGCTGAGCAGCGCACCGCCCAGGCCTTCCACCACAAACACCTGCGCCGCTTTGAACACCTGTGGCTCTGCCCGTCGAAACCGGTAGATGGATTGCTTGGGGTCGCCCACCAGGAACACGCTCGGAGCCTCCCCCGGCCCGGCACCTGCATAGGCCGACAGCCAGCCGTAGAGCGCCTGCCACTGCAGCGGGTTGGTGTCTTGAAACTCGTCAATCAGAAGCTGACTCACCCGCGCGTCCATGCGCTGTTGCATCCAGCCCGAGAGCTCGGCATCGGCCAGCAACCGCTGGGCAGCCGACTCCAGATCGTTCATATCAACCCAGCCGCGCTCCCGCTTCAGATCGGCGTAGACACGCAGCAGCACACGCGTCAAGCGGGTCAAGCGCTGCTGGTGCAACCAGGCGCGCTGCTGTTGTTCGGCCTCCAGCAACCAGCGCACCAGGGCCTGCGCTTCACGCACCCGATCAATCTGCGCGATCTTGGCGCCGAATTGCCGGTCTTCGTTTTTCTGCGTCAGCAAGGCCGTGCACACGCCCTCAAAACGCCCCTCGCTCAGCGCCGTCTCCAGCTCCACACCTTTGGCCGAAAAGGTTTTGGCGGTAGCCGCGCCCAGAATACGGGCTGCGTCCCACAACAGGCTTTGTGGTTCCGGATTCCGAATGAACGCCGCCGGTTCGTCGCAACCATCCAGGGCGGGAAAGGCCTCGGCCATGGACTGCACCGAGCCGTCAAGCGTGCCCGCGGCGTCGGCCATGGCGAACTCCACGCGCTTGTTCAATGCCGTGTCGAGCGACTTGAGGGTCTGATGGCGGCCATGGAGGCCCACGCTGTCGAAAAAGTCCTGGCGCTCCTGAGGTGCATCCACCAGCGCCCGGTAAAACCGCGGCCACACCAAGGCTTTGGCCCGCTCGTCGTCCTCCAGCAACTCATAGGTCAGCGGCAAACGCAACTCTTGCAGCACCGCCAATGGCGCGCTGCGCAACAAGGCTGCAAACCAGCTGTGAAAAGTTCGAACCTGCACCGCCCGGCCCTGCGCCATCAGGCGCGCATTCAAACCGCGCAAAGCCTCCATGCGGGCTTCGGCTTGCGCGGGGGTGAATCCCCACGCCTGCATGACCTCAAGCAGTTCGTGATCGGCCAGGGTTTCACACCGGCGCAATTCGGCCTGGAGCCGACCCCGCATCTCTCCGGCGGCTTTTTTGGTGAAGGTGATGGCCAGAATGTCTTGCGCCGGTGTGCCATCGAGCAATGCCCGCACGATGCGGGCCACCAGCATCCAGGTCTTGCCCGCTCCCGCGCAAGCCTCCACCGCCACCGACCGCGCCGGGTCGCATGCCACGGCGTAAAACGCCGCGCTGCTGGCCCCTTCGCCGTTGATTTGATAAGCCGCCTGTTGTTTCGAGCCGTTCATGTGGCGCTCCAGTCATCGCGGCGGCAGAGACCCCGCGCCGCGCAATGCTCACACACCCGCCCTTCGCCCAACGCCGGCATGGGCTGCCCGGCGGCCACACGCGCCATATCATTCGCCAAGCCTTCGAGCAAGGCCTCTCGGGCCAGCAGTACCTCGGGCTGTTCGATCAACCGCGTGCCCGCATCACTGCCGGTGCCCCGCTTGTCGGTGATGCTCAGGTAGGCGGCGCGCAGATTGTCTTCCGGCAGCAAGGCCGCATAAAAAGCCAGCTGGGTGTCTTCAAACGGGTCTTTGACCCGCTCCAGCGTGCGCACCCGGCTCTCGGTTTTGTAATCGATTACAAACGCCAGCCGCCCTTCGGGACTCGGTTGGGCATCAATCCGGTCAAGCTGCCCGAGCAATTGCCATCGCCCGACAGGCGCCCGACGTTCGACCTCGGCCGCCTCAAACGACGGGCCTGCCCGGTTGTGCAAGGCCTCGTAGTCGGCCAACCAATCCAGATACCCCTCACGCATCGCTGGCCACACCGCCTGGAAAGGCATGAAACCCGCACCGCCAGCGCCCACCTGCAAACCCATGGTTTCGCTCACCGCCTGGGCCCAGCGCTCAAGCGCCTCGGTATCGGCCAGGCGCCCCGGACGCTGGTCGAGGCGCTCCTCATGAAAACCACGCAACACGGCATGCAACCAGTTGCCCATGTCGCGCTGATCGGGCTCGTCTTCGAGCTCATCGGCGTCGTGAAGCCGCAGTTGGCGCAAGGCAAAAAATTTGTAGGGACAATCGCGCAGGTCTTGGTAGGCGCTGGCCGACAGACGCTCGGGCAGCAGTGCCGCAGCGCTCGGCGCAGGCCGTTCAGGAACTTGAGGCCTGTGTTCGGCCATGGCCCGGGGCTCATCTGCTGGCGGCGCACCCGCTTGCTGCAAAGCCAGCACCCAGGCATTGGGCAACACGTCCTCGCCCCGATCCTGACTGCGCCACAGAAGGTCAATCGGCGGGTAGGACAGCATGGCCTGCCAAGCCTGCCATGCAGCTTGCGCCAAAGCAGCCCGTCCCGGCATGCCCAACACCTCGCGCTGAGCTTCCGTCCAGGGCGCAGGCAATTCGGGGTGGGTCGGCAGCGAACGCTCATCGCAACCAGGCACAACCACCGCGCCAAAAGCGCGCGCCACCTGTTGCGCCATCGGCAAAATCACCACGGGCACCGCATCCTCTGCGGCCGGCGTAAAGCTGGCGCTCTCCAGCACATCGCTCACCCAACCCGTGAAAGCCGCCAGCGACCATCGGCGCTCCGACGGCTCCGGCCCGTCACTCTCCTCCCATAGCGGTCCCAAACCCTTCAGCTCAGTCGCTGCACCGGGATGCAAGCGCAAGCTGATCAGCATTTGCTGCCCCGCCGCATCGGCGCTCAACACAGCCCACCATCCCGCTGACGTCAGCACTTGCCCCAGGGCCTGCAGCCAGCCCTCCAGGGTCTTGCTTCCCTGCAGGAGCGCCAGCATGTCGCACCACGCCACGGGCAGCACGGAGGCCAATTTTTCATGTGCTACGGCCGCAGCCCACCGGGTTACCCCATGGCGCCGGGCAAGCGCCTCCACCTGGTGAGCGATCGCGTCGCCCCACAGCGGCGACAGTTTCAGGGCATCAATGGCATCGTCCATGCTGGCACGCGGGTCTGCCGCCCGCAACACCGTCATCAATTGCGCCGACGCGTGGGTGGTCGACAATTTCCAGCCCGTCTCATCGCGCACACCCACCCCTGCGCTATGCAACAACGCGCTGACCCGTCGCGTGAGCAAGCGATCGTTGGCCAGCAAGGCCACAGGAACTGCCCCAACGGCTACGTGTCGAACCACACAAGCGGCCGCGCGTTGTGCCTCGTCCTCTGCATCACCACAGGCATGCCACCGAACGTCGGTCAAGTCCAGGCCATGGGCAAACGTCTGCGGCGACTCATCTGCCTGGAACAGTGCCCAAACGAACGCCCGCTCAGGGCCCCACACCGCCGTCAAGGCCTTGGCCAGCGGATCCACTTGAAAGCCCTGCCAAACCAACAAAGCGTCGGCCACTTCGCCAGGTCGTGCCAAGGGTCCCCAGAGCACATCGGTTGAATAAGCCGAGTTGCTGGCCCAGGTCACCGCCAAAGTCGCAATCAGCCCCTCCCACACTGGGCTCTGCAACCCGGGACCCAGCGCGGCCAACCGGTCCTGACCCCACGATGCCCGGTCCTCAGGTGCGACTGACGCCGCCACCGACACCAACGAGCGGGTCGCCTCCACCAGCCGACTGACCATGGCAGTGCGCAAAACCGGGTCAGCACGCCCCTTCGCCACGCGGTCAACCAGGGCCGACGCAACCAGACTGTCTCTGGCCAGATCGCCGCTCCAGTCCATGGCGCCAGGCGAAAACGGTGACAAATTGGACGCCCAGTTTTTGCTCGACTCGAAGCGAGGGGCAAACCCGGTCGGATGGGCCTTGGCCCAGGCGCGCCGCGCGGCCTCCATCAGTTGTGCATAGGGCACCAAGACCACGGCCCGGGACGGCGAGACACCATGATCATCCAACCAGCGACTCAAGCATTGGATGCGTCCCTTCCATGCCAGCTCAACGCCATGGGGTGTCGCCTGTGGGCCTGAAGGGTGTGGGGTTGTAGCGAGCGCGGGCATCGGAAGTCGGTCTTTCTGTCACAATGGAGCGGCAGCACCAGCTTGGCACTCCGGACGATTCCGACTCCAGGTCGGCGCAACACTTTAACCCCCCCGCTAACGATTTTTGAGGATGGACCATGGCCAGCGACTTGATCAAACACGTTTCTGATGCAACTTTCCAGGCCGACGTGCTTGACGCAAAAGCCCCTACCCTGGTGGACTTCTGGGCCGAATGGTGCGGCCCTTGCAAAATGATTGCACCCATCCTGGACGAAATTGCCACAACCTACAGCGGCAAACTCAACATTGCCAAGGTCAATGTGGACGACAACCGCGACGTACCTGCCAAATACGGTATTCGCGGCATTCCCACTCTGATCATGTTCAAAGACGGGCAGTTGGCAGCCACCAAAGTGGGCGCCATGAGCAAAGCGCAATTGACCGCATTCATCGATCAGCAACTCGCTTGAGTTGACCAGGCTTTCTGACCAATCAGGGTGCAACGCCCTGATTGATCCAGGAAAGCCAAATTTTTCCTGTCATAATTCAGTCGGTTGCTGGCCAGACACAGCCCAGCCTCCTTCCATCGGCGCACCGCCCACTCTCTGGGCCGAGGCGCACCCTCCCCCGATTTTCTGCAACGACTCCCTCACGGAGTGAATTCCATGCACCTTAACGAACTCAAGGCACTGCACGTGTCTGAAGTCTCCAAGCAGGCCGAGGCCCTTGAAATCGAAAACGTCGGACGCATGCGCAAGCAGGAGCTGATGTTTGCCATCATCAAAAAGCGCGCCAAAGGCGGTGAACTGGTGAACGCCGACGGCGTGCTCGAAGTGTTGCCCGATGGCTTCGGCTTTTTGCGCAACATGGACACGAGCTTCACTGCGTCCACCGATGACATCTATATCTCCCCCAGCCAGATTCGACGTTTCAATCTGCACACGGGCGACATGATTGAAGGCGAAGTGCGCATCCCCAAGGATGGCGAGCGCTACTTTGCCTTGAACAAACTCGACAAGATCAACGGCTTGCCCCCAGAGGACAACAAGCACAAGATCATGTTCGAAAACCTGACGCCGCTGTTCCCCAAAGAACAGATGCGACTGGAACGCGACATCAAGACGGACGAGAACATCACCGGCCGCGTAATCGACATCATTGCGCCCATTGGCCGCGGCCAGCGCGCTTTGATCGTTGCCCCTCCCAAGAGCGGCAAGACGGTCATGATGCAGCACATCTGCCACGCTATCGCGTCCAACCACCCCGAGGTCGAGCTGATCGTGTTGCTGGTTGATGAGCGCCCGGAAGAAGTGACCGAAATGCAGCGCACCGTGAAGGGCGATGTGATCGCATCCACCTTTGACGAACCTGCCGCGCGCCATGTACACGTGGCCGAAATGGTCATCGAGCGTGCCAAACGCCTGGTTGAGCTGGGCAAAGATGTGGTCATCATGCTGGACTCCATCACCCGCCTCGCACGCGCCTACAACAACGTTCTGCCTTCCTCCGGAAAAGTGCTCAGCGGCGGCGTTGACTCCAACGCCCTGCAACGTCCCAAGCGCTTTTTCGGCGCCGCCCGCAAGATCGAAGAAGGTGGCTCGCTGACCATCATCGCGACAGCACTGGTGGATACCGGCAGCCGCATGGATGAGGTGATCTTTGAAGAATTCAAGGGAACCGGCAACTGCGAAATCCACCTGGACCGCCGCCTCTACGAGAAGCGCGTGTTTCCCTCCATCCAGCTCAACCGCAGCGGCACCCGCCGCGAAGAGTTGCTGCTGGCGCCCGAGATTCTGCAAAAGACCCGCATCCTGCGCCAGTTCATGTACAACATGGACGAAATCGAGTCCATGGAAATGGTCTTGAAGAGCATGAAGGCCACGAAAAACAATTCCGAGTTTTTCGACATGATGCGACGAGGCGGTTGAACCTCCCTGGATACCCTCGCCCTTAACGTGCAACATGCCTGCTCGTTCAGGGCAGGTTCTGACGCCTTATCTCTTTTCTCTTTCGCAGCCGTTCAGGGTGTTCCGCAGGCAGCCCGACAAAGGCTCATGCGAGCAGCACTCCACCCTGAGCAGACGCACCGATTGCCGGACAGGTGTCTCATCGGTCCTTGGCCTGATCCGCAACCCAGTCCACAAAGGCAGCGATCGGCGGGCGGCTGCGGTCACTGACCCGCAAGCTGACAAAATGCAGGGGTCGGTCAATGGGTTTTGCGCCACGGGCCTCCAACACCACCAAATCGCCACGCGCCAGTTCGCGCCCAGCTAACCGGGTGCTCTCCAAGGCCACCCCCAACCCGTCGACGGCTGCCGCAATGGCCATGGCGGCGCGGTCAAACGAGCAGCGTGGTCGCGAGGGAAGCACGATCCCATTGCCATCAAACCAGTCGACCCAACCCACTGGACTGAGCTGGGAATCGATCAGCATCAGGCGCTCGATCGCCTCTGTGGCACTTTCTCCTGGCGCCACCAGTTGTGGAGATACGAGCGGTACAACCCTTTCGTTGCCAAGGGAAAATACTTCCAGCCCAGCCTTCTGGCGCGCTGCGCCATAAGACAAGGCCACATCCAGTTCGCGCATCACACCCAGATCCACCGGTTCGGCACCCGTGGTCAGTCGGATGTTGATCGTCGGGTGTTGAGCCAAGAAAGTGGGCAAGCGCGGGCCGAGCCATTTGAGAGCCAAACTGGGCGCGCAGTGCACCGCCAGCACCTCATCCTGGGTGGGCAGTTGCACTTCAGCGCAAACGGCGTCCAGCGCGTCAAACACCCGACCGAGGCTTTCGAACAGGCGCAGACCTTCACGCGTGGTCCGCACCTGGCGGTGACTGCGCTCAAACAGAGCGCGGCCAAAGTACCGCTCCAGGTCGCGAATCTGGTGGCTGATGGCTGAGGCGGTGAGGTGCAACTCCTGCGCGGCAAGCGCAAAACTTTGCAGCCTGGCCGCTGCTTCAAAGGTGCGCAAACGCGCAAGTGGCGGTAGATTTCTCATGCAAATGACACTCAGATGAACTGAATTCATGTTTCCATGAGCAATCATCGTTTGTCAAGGCCGTCAGGGCGGGTCCACCATAGGCATCCAACACAACCTGAGGAAACGCCATGCCCGCCGTGCTCGAAAAAATTCAATCGCTGGATCAAAAAGAACATCGGTACGACCCACTGACCAACCCCAAGGTCTCCATTTACCAACCCGATCAACCGGGCCTGATCTACCCGGGCAGACCCGGTTTTGACGATGTGACGCAGGAGCGCCAATATCTGAAGGAAAGGCTGGCAGGCGCTTGCCGCGCATTTGCACGCCAGGCGTTCGACTACGGCTTTGCCGGCCACCTCACCGTTCGAGACCCGGAGCACCCCAACCTGTACTGGACCAACCCGATGGCGGTACATTTTTCGCAGGTGAAGGTGTCAAACCTCATTCTGGTGGACCATCAAGGCCAGGTGGTGGAAGGCCGCCACGCTGTGAACCGCGCGGGCTTCGTGCTGCACGCCGCCGTTCATGAAGCGCATCCCGACATTCAGGCCATGTGCCATGCTCACACGCTGCATGGCACTGCGTTTGCATCTCTCGGCCAGCCACTGCTGCCCATTTCACAGGACGCTGCGGCGTTTTTCGAAGACCATGTGGTGATCAGCGACGAGGCAGGTCAGGTGGCCGTGGAGTTGAATGCCGGACCGAAGGTGGCCGACTGGTTCAAGGGAGTGAAAGCCGCCATTCACCAGAACCACGGCCTGTTCACTGCGAGCCGCCACAGCATCGAAGCGGCGGCATTTTGGTTCATTGCCCTGGAACGCTGCTGCCAACAGCAACTGGCCGTGATGGCAACCGGGCAGACGCCGCACCTGGTTCCGGCGGACAGGGCTCGCTATAGCCGCGAGCACGTGGGCAGCGACTACATCGGCTGGCTCCATTTCCAGACCATCTGGAACGACCTGATCCGCAGCGAACCCGATCTTTTCGAATGACGCCGGAAGCCCAACCCCGTGCAACTCGGGCCCCGAGCCGCGCGAGGTGGCACACCAAGCCAAGCTTATTCACATAGCAGGTGGTTTCGCTCTATAATCCAAGGCTTTATTGATCGCGACAAGTACAGGGAAATGGTTTCCCTGCGGCTGCCGCACCTGACCTCAAGGAATCGTCATGAAAGACGGCATTCACCCCAACTACCGCGAAATCTGCTTCCAGGACATGTCCAACGGCTTCAAGTTCGTGACCCGTTCCTGCTCGAACACCAAAGAAATGATCACCATGGAAGACGGCCGCGAGCTGCCGCTCTTCAAGCTCGATACCACCAGCGAGTCGCACCCCTTCTATACCGGCACGCAAAAAAGCGTGGACAACATGGGTGGCCGCGTCGAGCGCTTCCGCAACCGCTACGCCAAAGGCGGCGCTGCGAAATAAGCATCTTGTGCCCGGCTGCTTCAGCCGACGCTCATGCAAAAAGGCAGCCGGTTTCCGGCTGCTTTTTTTTCGGCCATTGCGCCCCTTTTTAGCTGGCGCGAAGCGCCCTGCCCTGTATATTCTCCGCAGTGAGTTCCACCAATCCCGCTATCGTTACCCAATCGGCCGTGCGCCGACTGCCACGCATCGCCTTGTTTCTTTTCTGCCTGGCCTACGTGTTGCCCGGCTTTGTTGGCCGCGAACCATGGAAAAGCGCTGACGTATCGGCTTTGGGCGTGATGCTGGAGATGGCTTCCGGCGCCAGCTCGTGGTGGGTGCCTCAGGTGCTTGGGCAAGCCGCCGACGTAGGGGGTGCATTGCCCTACTGGCTCGGCGCAGCGTTCATTCATTTGCTGCCCTTCTTGCCTGCCGACTACGCGGTGCGGGTCGCCTTTGCAATGTTGCTGGGCCTCACGCTGATGTGTTCCTGGTACGCCGTCTACCAATTGGCTCGCCAGCCTTCCGCACAGCCGGTGGCCTTCGCCTTCGGCGGTGAAGCCAGTCCGAAAGACTATGCCCGCGCAGTCGCCGATGCCGGCTTGCTTGCGCTGATTGCCTGCTTGGGCCTGGCCCAGATGTCGCACGAGACCACGCCCGATCTGGCGCGCTTGTGCGCCAGCAGCGCGCTCATGCTCGCCGGCGCACGCATGGCCCATGCCGATGATCCGCATCCATGGCTCAGTCTGCTGTTGTGGTGGGTGGCCACCGCCGGCCTGGCGATGAGCGGCGCACCCTGGATCGCCATGGCCCTGGGCACCGGGCTGCTGCTGATTCTGACCGTTACCCGAGCGCGCTCCGGGGCAGGCAGCCCATCCACCCTGACCTGGGCCGCCGTGGGTGTTGCGTTGATCGTAGGGGTCGTCGCGATGTTTGAAAGCATGCCCTGGCCAACCATCGCTCTTCCACTGGAATTCGAGTCTTGGCAACGCTGGAGCCGATTGATGGTCTGGTTCACCTGGCCAGCATGGCCCTTGGCACTGTGGACGTTGTGGGGCTGGCGCCGGCAGCTCTTGAGCCCACACGTCGCAATTCCACTGTGGGTTGCCACGGTGAGCGTGCTCAACAGCGCATTGAATGCCGACTTTGACCGGGCTCTGCTGCTGGCGCTTCCCGCCTTGGCAGCACTCGCTGCCTTCGCGTTGCCCACCCTGCGTCGAAGCGTCTCGGCTTTGATCGACTGGTTCACGCTGATCTTTTTTACCCTGTGTTCCTTGATCATCTGGGTGGTGTGGTTCTCGTTGCAAACAGGCATACCGGCGAAGCCTGCGGAAAACATTGCACGGCTGGCTCCCGGCTTCTTGCCGGAGTTTTCGTGGTGGTATTTTCTGGCAGGCTGCTTGGCCACATTGGCCTGGCTGTGGCTGGTCGTGTGGCGGGTCGGACGCAATCGGCAAGCGATCTGGAAAAGCCTGGTATTGCCTGCAGCAGGTGCAACCCTTTGCTGGGTGTTGCTGATGACCCTGTGGCTGCCTTTGCTCGATTTCGCCCGCAGCTATGGCCCACTCTCTCGATCAATAGCGCGCGTCGTACCCGCCAATGAGTGTGTGTTGATAGATGGGTTGACGCAGGCGCAGATCGCAGCGCTCCAGTACCACGGCCAACTGCGCCTTCGTCGCCTGGGCAACGCCGGTGATCTGGGCCAATGTGGTGCGCTGGTGATGGACCCCAGTGAGCAATCCAACCTGGACCAACGGGTTGACCTGACCCACTGGGCCTACAAAGCGAGCGCCAGCCGATTGAGTGACCGCAAAGAGCGTCTGCTGATTTACCTTCGGGTAGGAAGGTAGCGGTCAGTTTCTCTGGGCTTCCCGCATGCGAACCGGTGGCAGGGCAATCACAAAAGTGGATCCTTTGCCCACTTCGCTCTGCACGTCAATTTGCCCGCCATGCCGTTGCGCGACATGTTTCACGATGGCCAGGCCCAGGCCTGTACCGCCGGTCTCTCTTGAGCGGCTCCGATCGACCCGATAGAAGCGCTCTGTCAGGCGGGGCAAATGTTCAGCAGCAATCCCGGAGCCGGAATCGGTGACATAAAACTCGCCCCACCCGTCATCGCGCAAACGCCAGCCGGCCACAATTTCCCGGCCAGCGGGTGTGTAGCGAACAGCATTGCTCAACAAGTTGGACATCGCGCTAAGCAATTCGGTCTTCGCACAAGACACTGCAAGCCCTGGCATGCCTTTGGCCACGATCACATGCTGCGGCCTTGAAATCGCGGCAGACAACCCGTTGGCTTCCTGCATCACGTGACTGAGCAGTTCATCGACAGCCGACCATTCCCCCTGCCCTGGCACCGGGCTGCCCTCCAGGCGAGACAAAGTCAGCAAATCACTGACCAGTGTTTGCATGCGTTGTGCCTGCTGGCTCATCAGCCCCAGGTAACGAACCCTTTCTTCCTCTTCCAGCTCGATGCTCTGCATGGTTTCTACAAAGCCGCTGAGCACAGTCAATGGGGTCCGGATTTCGTGGGAAACATTGGCCACAAAATCGCGCCGCATGGCTTCGGCCAGTTGCACGGCGGTCACATCACGCGTGATCATGAGCTTGCGCTTTTTTCCATAGGGATGCACTTGCAGCGAGATTTTGGAATGCTGCGTCGGGCGGGGCCCTGGTCCATCAATCTGAATCTCATGGCCAAAGTTGCCCATATCGAGATACGACACAAAGGCAGGCGCTCGAACCAGGTTGCGCACGTATTGGCCCACATCGCGCTCAGGCTCGAACCCCAGATGGCCAGAGGCGGTTTGATTCGACCATTCGATGCGCCCGGCTGAATCCAGCAAAACCACTCCATTGGGAGAGGCTTGAATGGCAGAGAGGAAATCCTCCAGACGTGCATCGGAGTTGGCGGCCTTTTTCTCAAGCTTCTTGATCAGTTTCCGGCCCCGCTCGACCACCTCACCCCACACGCCCGAAATGCCTGCCTTGCGCGAGGCATCACCCTTGTTGAGCCAATCCAGTGCACGGCGAGCCCTCAATCCGTCAAAAACACCCCAGACCAGCGCACCAAGCAGCGCGCCGAAGAAGCTCCACATGGCCGCATCTTGCGTCCAGCCCCACACCGATCCCAGCGCGACCAGGACCAGCAGTTCAACCAGTCGGTGAATCATGCAGTGGAAACAGGCGGCCGACCCTGCACAGGCTTGACAGCCGCGCCAGTACCCTGAGCGGTCAGGCGGTAGCCAGCGCCGCGCACGGTTTCCACCATGGTCGCAGCCTCACCCAAGGACTCCCTCAAACGTTTGACGTGTACGTCCACGGTGCGCTCCTCGATAAAGACATGATCCCCCCAGATTTTGTCGAGCAGCGTACCACGGGTGTGCACCCTTTCTGCATGTTTCATCAGGTAATGGAGCAGCTTGAACTCTGTCGGTCCGAGCTTGAGCTCATTGCCCTGAAAAGTCACCCGGTAAGTGCCGGCATCCAGTGCCAGTTCTCCCAGTTGCACCGAATCGTTCACCGTTTGAGGCGCTCGGCGGCGCAGGACGGCGCGAATTCGCGCGAGCAACTCCTGCGTGGAAAAGGGCTTGGTGATGTAGTCGTCGGCACCGGCATCCAGGCCTTGTACCTTGTCGGCTTCATCGCTTCGCGCGGTGAGCATCAAGATGGGGACGGCCTTGGTCCGCTCCTGTTGCCGCCATGACCTCGCCAGCGAAGCCCCGCTTTCACCTGGCAGCATCCAGTCCAGCAAAATCACGTCGGGCAGAACAGCATCCACTTCGCGGCGTGCCGCCTGACCTTCAAAAACCACGGTAGGCGCAAACCCGTTGTGCCGCAGGTTGACGGCGATCAGCTCGGCGATCGCTGGCTCGTCCTCAACCACCAGAACGCGAGGTAATTTTTTCATTCAGTGACCTTCTCTGCCAATGCGTTAGGAGCGTTTATCCGACCACCGAGGCCACTTCGTCGACTGACGAGTGGCGCACATCTTCACCCTTCACAACGAAGATGGTCTGTTCGGCGATGTTTTTGGCATGATCGCCCACCCGCTCCAGCGACTTGGCCAGGAAAAGCAAGTTGAGGCTGGGGGAAATGGTTCGTGGATCTTCCATCATGTAGGTGATCAGCTTGCGCAGGAAACCGTCGTATTCAACATCAATTTCATCGTCTTGCTTGATGATGGCCAGGGCCATGGTGGTGTCAAGGCGGGCAAACGAATCGAGCGTTTTGCGGAGCATGCCGGCAGCAAGATCTGCGGCCAGCCGCAATTCCGATACCGGCAGCGAACGCGGCGAACCGCTCTCGATTATCGACTTCACCATGCGCGCGATGCGCGCGACTTCGTCGCCCGCACGCTCGAGATTTTGCGTGGTGCGCGAAATGGCCATCAAGAAGCGCAGGTCACGTGCCGTGGGTTGGCGCCGTCCAATGGTGGAGATGATGGCGTGATCGATGTTCACCTCCATCTGGTTGATGCGTTGCTCGGCTTCAAGCACCTGCTCGGCCGTTTCTTCACTCATGTGAATCAACGCGTAGACTGCCTGGTGGAGTTGCGACTCCACCAGACCGCCCATCTCCAGCACCTGCGTGGAAATGGAGTTCAGTTCGGCATCGAACTGACTTGAAATGTGTTTATCACCCATGTGTTTCTCCAGTATTTCGGTACAAACTGCCAGCCAACCGCTCAGCCAAAACGGCCGGTGATGTAGTCTTCGGTTTCGGTTTTGCTCGGCTTGAAGAAGATCTGCTCGGTTGAACCAAATTCGACCAGCTCACCCAGGTACATATAGGCCGTGTAGTCGCTGCAACGGGCTGCCTGTTGCATGTTGTGCGTCACGATGGCGATGGTGTAGTCCTTCTTCAGTTCGTGCACCAGCTCCTCGACCTTGCCCGTTGAAATCGGATCCAGCGCAGAAGTGGGTTCGTCAAGCAGGAGCACCGAAGGCTTTACCGCCACACTGCGCGCAATGCACAAACGCTGCTGTTGACCGCCGGAGAGAGACAGCCCGCTTTGATTGAGCTTGTCTTTGACCTCGCCCCACAACGCAGCCTTGGTCAGCGCCCATTCCACGCGATCGTCCATCTCGCTGGTGCTCAAGGTCTCGTAGAGTTTCACACCAAACGCAATGTTGTCGTATATCGACATCGGAAACGGCGTTGGCTTTTGGAAGACCATGCCAATGCGAGCGCGCAGCAAGTTGATGTCCTGTTTTCCGTCCAGGATGTTCTGGCCATAAAAATTGATTTCGCCTTCAGCGCGCTGGCCGGGATACAGGCTGTACATGCGGTTCAGCGTACGCAGCAAGGTGGATTTTCCGCAACCCGAAGGGCCGATGAAGGCCGTGACCTTGCGCTCCTCGATGCCGAGGTTCACATTTTTCAGGCCTTGAAAATTGCCGTAGAAGAAGTTCAGGTTGCGCAACTCCAGCGCGTTGGGGTTCTTGGGCAGCGGTTGGGTAGCCGTAGCAGACATGGTGGTGTTCTTTCGAAAGACGGTCAAAGACGGTGTGGGGTCAAATCAGGAAGGCTTCTTTTCACGCAGGTACACGCGGGCCACCACGTTGAGCACCAGCACAGAAAGCGTGACCAGCAAGGCGCCGGCCCATGCCAGGCGGTTCCAGTTGTCATAGGGGCTCATGGCAAACTGGTAAATCACGACCGGCAGGTTGGCCATGGGTTTGCTCATGTCGGTGCTGAAGAACTGGTTGTTCAAGGCCGTGAACAGCAAAGGTGCTGTTTCACCGCTGATGCGGGCAATCGCCAACAAGAGGCCTGTCATGACTCCGCTCTTGGCCGCACGCAGCGTGATGAGCGTTGAGACTTTCCAGCGGGGCGCACCCAAAGCAAAAGCGGCTTCCCGCAAACTGCCCGGCACCAGACGCAGCATGTTCTCGGTGGTGCGAACCACCACGGGCACAGCGATCAGCGACAGCGCCAACGAGCCTGCCCATCCAGAAAATCCGCCCATGGTGGACACGGCAATGGCATAGACAAACAGACCCAACACGATCGAAGGCGCCGACAGCATGATGTCGGTCACGAAACGGGTCAGTTCGGCGGTTTTGCTCTCATCGCCGTATTCGGTCAAGTACACCCCGGCCAGGATGCCGATGGGCGTCGAAACCAGAACGGAGAAGCCGACCATCATCAAACTGCCAACGATGGCATTGGCGAGACCACCGCCTTCGGAGCCAGGAGCAGGGGTCGACTGGGTCAACAGGTTCCAGTCCAGTCCGGCAAGTCCTTTGCTGAACAGCACGACCAGAATCCACATGAGCACCGCCAGGCCCAAGACCATGGAGCCCATGGACAGGGAAATCCCGATGGCGTTGCTCGTGCGGCGCCGACGGTACAGGGTGGCGTTGATGGCCATGGGGTCGGGTGTTTTGTTAACTTGGTTCATTACAGACCCTTGGCTTTTTCAGCGCGAACCATCATCCACTTGGCCAGCGCCAGCACGATGAAGGTGATCACGAACAAGAGGAAACCCAGCGCAAACAGCGCATGGATGTGCATATCGGAAGCCTCGCCAAATTCGTTGGCCAGGACGGAGGCAATCGAGGTACCCGGGGAGAACAGCGAAGTCGGCAAGCGGTTGGCATTGCCAATCACGAAAGTCACCGCCATGGTTTCACCCAGGGCGCGTCCCAGACCCAGCATCACGCCCCCGATCACACCCTTCTGGGTGTAGGGCAAAACCACACGGCGCACCACCTCCCATGTTGTGCAACCCAGGCCATAAGCCGATTCCCTGAGGATCGGCGGCACGATTTCAAACACGTCGCGCATCACGGCCGCCACAAAGGGCAAGACCATGAACGCCAGCACAACGCCAGCGGCCAGAATGCCGTAGCCGTTTGTGCTACCGCCAAACAGAAAGCCCACCAGAGGCATCGAGCCGATCAGCTCCTGCACAGGCACTTGAAAGTGATCGGCGAACAGCGGGGCAAAAATGAACAGGCCGAACATGCCGTAGATGATGGAAGGCACAGCTGCCAGCAACTCGACCGCCGTGCCCAAGGGGCGGCGCAGCCAGGTGGGGCAGTTTTCGGTCAAGAACAAGGCGATGCCGAATGCCAGTGGTACGGCAATCAAAAGCGCAATACTGGCGCTGGCCAGTGTGCCAACGATGGCAATGGCCGCGCCAAACTCTTCGTTGACCACATCCCACTCCACGCGCCAGATGAAATTCAGCCCGAACTTCTGAAAAGCGGGCCAAGCGTTGATGAACAACGAAGCAATGATGCCCGAGAGGGCCACCAGAACCAGCAGCGAGAAGCCCTGGGTGATGCGGTGAAACATCACATCTTGCAGCTGCTGCCGCTTGGCGATGGTCACCATATTGGGATTGCCTGTTTCAACAGGCAAAGTGGGCGCACTCATGGTGTTTTCCAGGTTCATAGGGATTCCCATTGGGACAGACTCAGGGCAATGTCGATCTCGGCATTGGATCGACCTGATGAAAGCAGGAGGTGGCACATACCAGATGCACCACCTCCATGAGGCCCGTTGCAGACCTCAGTGAAAACACCCGACTTATTTCTCGATCTGCGACCAGACTTTCGAGCGAATGGCGTCGGTCAGCACATCGGGCAAAGCCACGTAGTCCAGGTCGGCGGCCATTTGCTTGCCGTTCTTGAACGACCAGTCAAAGAACTTCAGCACTTCGGCCGACTCGGCCTTGTTAGCAGGTTTTTTGTACATCAGGATGAACGAAGCCGTGCTGATGGGCCAGCTCTCGGCGCCCTTGGCATTCACCATGGACACGGCCATGCCAGGCTTGCTGAACCAGTCCACGCCGGCTGCCGCAGCGGCAAAAGCTTGCTCGTCTGGTCCAACGTACTTGCCATCGGCGTTCTGCAGACGCATGTAGTTCATGTTGTTCTTCTTCACGTAGGCGTACTCAACGTAGCCCACTGCGCCCTTGACTCGGTTCACGTTGGCTGCCACGCCTTCGTTGCCCTTGCCGCCGACGGACGACTCAGCAGGCCACTTCACAGCCTTGTTGGTTCCCACTTTGTCGGCCCAGTCCTTGCTGACCGAAGACAGGTAGTCGGTGAAGTTGAAGGTCGTGCCCGAACCGTCGGCACGATGCACCACCGTGATCGAAGAGGAAGGCAGTGTTTTTCCAGGGTTCAGGGCAACCAACTTGGCATCGTTCCACTTGGTGATGTTGCCCAGGAAGATATCGGCCAACACGGGGCCGGTCACCTGCAATTCACCCGGCTTGAACCCTTCGAGGTTCAAAACAGGCACCGTGCCGCCAATGATGGCCGGGAACTGGACCATGCCATCCTTGTCGAGATCGTCACCACTTTGAGGGGCATCCGACGCGCCAAACGCAACGGTCTTGGCCTGGATCTGCTTGATGCCACCGGAAGAGCCGATGGACTGGTAGTTCATGGAATTGCCCGTGGCGGCTTTGTAAGCCTCGCCCCACTTGGCGTAAACAGGGAATGGAAAAGTTGCACCTGCGCCGGTGATTTCAGCGGCCAGGGCAGAACCCATGGCAAGGCTGGCCAATGCGGCTGCAGCGACGGTCTTGAGAAGGGTACGTTTGGAATTCATCTTGGTCCTTGCGGTTGGTGATAAAGAGTTCACAACCGGGACTTTAGGGAGGCTGTGTGACAGCCATGTGACAAATCAAATTTGTCACACAAACAACCCCAAAACGACTCACACCCCTGCTTTTCGGGCCGCCCTGCCCGACCCAGTGCGGCTCGGCGCTACAAAAATTGGGCCATCGCCTCGATATCTTCGGCGAACAGCTGCCCCTTTTCGGCCACTTTCAGTCGACCGTCCGCGCCAGCGAGCAAAGTAATGGGCAGGCCTTTGGGCTTGGGGTAGGCCTTTCGCCATTCGGGGCTGGCCCAGGCTGCCGGAAAGCTGTAGCCCTTCTTGGCCAGGTAGGCCATCGCATCTTGCGGTTTTTTGTCAATCGACAACGCCAGCATCTGAAACCCACCCGTCTGGTGCGCACGCCAGAAAGCCTCCATTGCCGGGCTCTGCAAGGCGCAAAACGGGCAGGTACTGGACCACCAATACACCAGCAACGGCTTGCCCCGGCTCGCTACCGGGTCAAACCCGCCACCAGCCAACAACTCAATCGGCGGCACGTTCAAAACACTGTCCAATGCAGGCAACGGTGGTGCCTTGGCCTCCTCGGCAGCAGCCGAAACGGGCTGGGCGCTGACGCCCCCCCCGGTGAGCGTCAGGGCGCACGCTGCCACACCCCAAACCAGCCCGGCGCGGCGGTTGAAGACCCCGGCAGCTACCGCTGTGCCGGTGGCAGATTCATCGACAGGGGGGGACGACTGTAGAGGGTGCATGCCAAGGCTCCAGACAGGTAAGATGTGTGAAGCATAAGCGTTTGATGATGGAATTCAACCCCTCCTGGGTGGGTCCACCCAAAAGTGCTGAAACGACGCTGTCAGGTGATGCGTCACAATCCGAGCTACCCCCCTCGCCCATCTGACCGAACTGAGCACCGGCTCCAAGTTTTCACCCACCCATGCAAAACGGTACCCTCCTGGCAGCCATCGACCTCGGATCCAACAGCTTTCGACTTGAGATCGGCCGGTTTCACGCTGGCCACATTGAGCGAGTGGAATACCTGAAGGAAACCGTGCGCCAAGGCAGCGGCCTTGACGAGAACAAGGTCCTCAGCCAGGCCGCCATGGAGCGCGGCTGGGAGTGCCTGTCGCGCTTCGGCGAAAGGCTCCAGGGCTTCACCAAGCAACAGGTGCGTGCTGTTGCGACCCAGACCCTGCGCGAGGCCAAGAACCGCGACGAGTTTCTGCGGCGCGCCCAATCCCTGCTGGGTTTTGCCATCGAGGTGGTGCCCGGCCAGGAAGAGGCCCGCTTGATTTACCAAGGCGTGTCCCGCCTGCTGCCGCTGTCAGACGAAAAGCGCCTGGTGGTGGACATTGGCGGCCGGTCCACCGAGATGATCCTCGGCCTGGGTTATGAGCCGCGCCGATTGGAATCGTATCGGTTGGGCAGCGTGGCCTGGTCGACCCGCTATTTCCCACGCGGTCAGTTCACCGCTGCAGCCTTCAAAACCGCCGAAGTGGCGGCCAAGGCCGTGCTGGATGAGGCTCTGGATACCTTTCCCCCTTCGGAATGGTCCATTGCCTATGGCTCATCCGGCACAGTGGGCGCCGTTGCCGACGTCCTGGCCGCCAATGGCTGGGCTTCGGGTGTGGTGACCCGCTCGGGCCTGGACTGGCTCGTTGACAAGCTGATTAAGGCCGGCAATGCGGACAATCTGAAGTTTGAAGGCCTGAAAGAAGACCGCAAAGCCGTCATCGGCGGCGGAGTCAGCGTCTTGCGCGCCATCTTTGACCTGTTTGGTATCGAGCAGATGGTGCCAGCCCAAGGGGCGCTGCGGCAAGGGGCCTTGTACGACCTGATCGCCCGCGAAACGGACGGTGGCGATGTCCGCGAGCGCACTGTGCAATGGCTGGCCGACCGTTTCTCGATCGATGAAGCACAGGCTCAACGCGTCAGCGAGGTCAGCATGGCCTTGTTTGCCCAGGTGGCCGCTGGAGACACCCAAAACGAACGCTACTCCCAGAAGCTGGCATGGGCAGCCCGCTTGCATGAGGTCGGCACCCACATTTCTCACGACCGCTCCTACCACCACGGCGCCTACATTCTGGACAACGTCGACGCACGGGGCTTTTCCATTCCCGAGCTGCACCGCATGAGTCAGCTCGTTTTGGGTCAGCGAGGCAAGCTGCGCAAACTGGAGCAATCGCTCAATGACGAGTTGTTTGCCAAACAGCTGGTGAGTTTGCGGTTGGCCGTTTTGTTGTGCCATGCCCGACAGCTCCCGGAACACCAGTCGATCAAACTCAGTTTCAAAGGCAACGGCTTCAAGATATCGACCAACCCCGGCTGGAGCCGTCGCTATCCCCAGTCTGCATGGTTGTTGGGTGAAGAGGTACAGGCTTGGCAAAAAACCGCCTGGAAGTTCTCGGCCGATATCCGCTAGAGCCAGCCCAGGAGCATGACACCATGGCATTGATCCTCGTCGCCGAAGACGACATCGGCACCCAGCGGTTGATCTCAACCGCACTGCGCAACAAGGGCCACGAGGTTCTGACCGCACCCGATGGACTAAGTGCCTGGCGATTGATCGAGATGCGTTCGCCCGAACTCATCGTCAGCGATGTCAACATGCCGGGTATGACTGGCTTCGCGTTGCTGCAACGGCTGCGCGACCACACCACTCTGGGGCTCACCCCCTTTTTGCTGCTCACATCGTTGCAAGAGCGCCAAGATATGCGCCAGGGCATGTTGCTGGGCGCTGACGACTACCTCACCAAGCCATTGCGCCCACGAGAACTGGTTGAAGCCGTCAATGCCCAGTTCAACCGCCAGCGCATGCGCAGCGCCCTGCAGGACGAGGAAAACCAGCGCGCGCTTTCCCAGGCGCTTGAAGCGCAAGCCTGGGATCTGCACGAGCAATACGAAAACCGTCTGGCGCGGGAGCTCAGCGAACAGTGGCCACAAGATGGCCGCGAACAGGACACCACCCATTACCCGGAAGCCACGGTGCTGTTCGCCGACATACGGCACTACCGTGACTGGCTTGGCGCCCTGACCCCAGCCGAAATGAGCATGGTGCTCAAGCGTTTTTACGAGAACAGCGGCGACACGGTGCATCTCTTTGGTGCCACCGCGATGCACTTTGTGGGTGAAGGCGTGATCGCGGTGTATGCCGATACCCAACACATGCTCACAGCGCCCCACGCGTTAAGGGCGTTGAAAGCAGCCATGGGCCTGCGCAAATCAAGCGCAGCCATCGATACCTTCGTGCGCGACAACCTCCCGCAGCGCAAGCTGCCCGCCTTTGAGGTGGGTATCGCCTTGCACAGCGGACCAGTGGGCATGGCCCAGTTGGAAGGCTTCCTGGGTGGGGCCCGGCACCTGCTGCCCGTCGGTGAGACCGTGGTCAACACCATGGCCATTCAGCGTCTGGCGCCTGAGGTGCCAGGGGCCATGATGATGTCGGTCCCGATGCTTCGAAGCGTCACGGGCGCGGTCAAAACCTTGGAACGCTATTTCCTGCCGGTGGACCCGTCGAAGGGCAAGATGGAAGTGTGTGCGGTGCAACCCATCACAGCCTGACAACCTTGTCGCCTACTGCTTGCGCTGACCGCCCCATGCATCCCCGCCGTCGCCTCTCTCTCGGCCCGACCCTGATTCTTGCCTTGGTGATCGCCGCGCTGGCGCCAGCCTTGATTGCTTCCTGGCTGCTGTCGGCGAACAGCTCGGAAGCTATCGAAACCCTGGCCGAAAACGCCATGAGCCAGGCGGCACACCGCGTCGACGTGGGGGCCCTGGCGCACCTTGGTGAATCGCATACCGTGGTCAATGCACTGGTCCCTCCGTTTGACGCGGTGGGCGCAGAAGGCGATCGCACCCGCCGGTGGCTCAACGACACCGATGCATTTGAGACCATGGCCTACGCGCTCACGCAGCAATCGGCCAACGTACCCTACCTCTACATGGGACGTGCCGACGGGGCGTTTTTTGGCGTAGAACGCGAAGAGCAGGGTTTTGTCGTGCGCCAGATCCGCCCCGGCGAATCGGGGCGCACGCACCATCTCATCACCCACCCAGGCGATCGCAACCGCCTGATCAAGACAGAAACAACCGTCTATGACCCGCGTCAGCGTCCTTGGTACCAACTCGCGGCCACCACAGGCAAACGAACCTTCACCGACGTCTATCGATCCGCAGTCAAAAATCAGTTTGATCTGACGCTTGCCCAACCCATTTACGGTGAAAACGACAAAACCCTTCTCGGGGTCATCGCGGTCGACATGAGCCTGGCCCGACTCACCGAATTGATTCGCAGCACCCGGATCAGCGACAACGCCGTGACCTATCTGGTGGACGGCCAGGGCCGAATGGTGGCGTCGTCGACAGGAGAAGAACTCAGCGTCAGGGTGAAAGACAAGTACCAACGCATCTCACCCATGCAAAGCAACGATGCCTTGGTGCGCGACTCCTTCATCCAGCTGAGCGCTCAACACAGCATGCCGACGAACCAAGCCGGCGGCATGGTGCGGCTTGAAGCTGGCGAAAGCTGGGTTCAGCGAATGGGTCTGGGAGAAAACCACCGCCTCATGGCCTTGCATCGTCCATTTGGAGCCAAATACAACCTTGACTGGCAGTTGATCGTTGTCGCGCCCGAACGAGACTTCACCGAACAAGTCATCACCGCACGGCGATGGGCCTTGCTCGCGATTGCCACACTGATCAGCCTGAGTGCACTGGTGGCCTTTGGTGTGGCCCGAGGCCTTTCCCGCCAATTCAGGCAGCTCAACGAAGCAGCCCTGGCCCTCGGCGCAGGACAGCGGCCTGAGGTTCAGCAGGCGGCGCCCTTCCGGGAAGTCCACACGCTGTCCCAGGTGATGCACGACAGCGCGGTCAAGCTGCAACGCTCAAACGCTGAAATCGAGCAGAAGAATCTGGCACTGCAAGAGGCCGCCCACCTGCTGGAGGAACGGGTCGACCTGCGTACCGCCGAACTGGCCGCCTCACGTGAAGAGGCCCTGGCTGCGGTCAAGGCCAAAGCCGGTTTTCTGGCCGTGATGAGCCACGAAATCCGAACGCCTTTGCATGGCGTGGTCGGTATGAGCGAGCTTCTCAGCGACTCCGGACTTGACTCCTCTCAAAGAGAACTTCTGGGTGTGCTGAAACTCTCCAGCGATCAGTTGCTGGGCGTGGTGGACGACATTCTGGATTTTTCCAAAATTGAGTCAGGCCACATGCAACTGGAACGGCAACCCCTTGACGTGCGGGCAACCATCGCCGCCACCAGCGAAATCATGCGCATCAAGGCCAGGGAAAAGGGGCTGCATCTCTCCTTTCAAGTCGCCGCCGACGTGCCCCAAGCCATGATGGGTGATGAGGTTCGGTTGCGCCAGGTGCTGCTGAACCTGCTCTCCAACGCTATCAAGTTCACCGCCCAGGGCGAAGTGGCCCTGCGAGTCTGGTACGACCAGCGACAGGTTCCAGGCTTGCTGTGGTTCAGCGTCACCGATACAGGCGTGGGCATACCGCCCGCACGGCTGCCCGATTTGTTCCAGCCCTTTGCCCAGGGTGACACATCGACCGCGCGCCTCTACGGCGGAACGGGCCTGGGCCTGATGATTTGCAAACACATCGTTGAGCTGATGAACGGCCAGATCAGCGTTGAAAGTGCGCCTGGAGCGGGGTCAACCTTCCGGTTCAGCGTCCTGTGTATACCGACCGAGCTCACCGCCATCCAGCCGGCGTCAAAACCAGCCCTGCCCAGAGAAAGCCACGACCAAAGGATCCTGGTCGTGGACGACAACCCGGTCAACGTCAAGGTTGCGTCGGCCATGCTGGCCCGCCTGGGATATCGGCACGACAGCGTGGTCAATGGCGAAGCCGCACTGCAAGCCATACTTCACGCAGAAAAAGAGTCACAGCCTTATGCAGTCGTGCTGCTCGATAGCCACATGCCTGTCATGGACGGCCGCTCCACCGCACGCGCAGTGAAATCAGCATTGGGCAACCGGTCGCCGGTGATGATCGGGATCTCGGCCTCAACACTTGGCGAAGACCGACAGCAATGTATCGACGCCGGAATGTCCGACTACCTGCCCAAGCCCCTGGAGCTCGCCCAGTTGCAGAAAGCACTGAGCCAATGGTGTGAACCGAATACGGGTTTGGCCGCCGTAGTTCATCCGGCTGCCCCCCCTCCGTCAACGCCCCACCCAGAGCGCATCGATGCAGCGCGGTGGGATGAACTGGGTGAGTGTGAAGATGCCAGCGCATCGCTGAGAAAGGAAATGATCAAGGACTTCCTGTCAGGCCTGCCCGCCTACGACCAGGCGATTCAGACCGCATGCCAACAACCGGCTTGCAAGGGCTTGTTTGAAGCGGCCCATGCACTCAAAGGTTCGGCTGAAAATTTGGGCGCCTACGGCCTCGCCATCCACTGCGCCGCACTGGAGCGCGGTGCAAAAGAAGGCCAGGTGACCTCAACAGCGCTTCAATCATGGGCATTTGAACTGCAGGTGACACGCGAAGCCCTGGAACGGCATATCGCCAAAGGCTGAACACCAGCAAAGTTCGATCGTGCTGACCTGTGTGAAATCAGAGCAGCTCTGGGGTTTGTACGGACACCACAATGGTCTGCTTCAATCCGTCACGCTCGCGAAACCGAAGCCACCACAGCGCGCCCTTTTTGATCGCGCATTCAGGCTCTGACAGCCCCAACAAGCCGGCGACTACCCGGCCCAAATTGGGCTGGTGACCCACCAGAACCACGGTCTGTTTGCCCGTCGGCCACTGCGCAGCCTCGAGCAGATCCAGCGGTGCGGCATCGGGCGCCAGAAGGTCGTTGATCTTGACCTTGCGGCCCAGAGCGAGTGCCGTCTGTTCAGCCCGTATGGCCGGACTGCTCAATACCAGGGCGCCACTGGGCAACTGGCGGTCCAGCCAAGCCCCCATTCGGGAAGCCTGTTTTTCACCACGCGGCGTAAGCCGGCGGGCCAGATCAGCCCCGTCACCCGCAACACCCCGCACAGGATCTGGATGGAACTGGGCCTGTGCATGCCGCCAGAGAATCAGATCCATCGCCTGCTACCCCTTGCTGCCGTGACGTTCCATCAGAATGGCCTGACCCGAAACCAGCTTGGCCCGCGCCTTTGCACTCACCGTTGTACTGGCTGCCACATAGCGCCCATCGGGCAGCAGCAACCAGGCATCGCGGGTGTCGCTCAAACTCACGCTCAGGCACTCCTCGATGACCCTTTGACGCAATGCCGGGTCGGTCACTGGCCACGCCAGCTCCACGCGACGCAACATATTGCGGTTCATCCAGTCGGCACTGGACAACCAGACCTCTTCAACGTCATCGGCCTGGAAATAAAACACCCGGGAGTGTTCCAGGAGCCGCCCGATGATGGAGCGCACCTGCACATTGTCGGTGACGCCCGGCAATTGAACCGGCAGGATGCAGGCGCCACGGATGATCAAATCCACCTTCACGCCCGCCTGCGAAGCTTGGGCCAACGCACGGCACATGGGCTCGTCGGTCAGTGCATTCATCTTCAAGACGATGCGTGCCGGTTTGCCCGCGCGGGCCGCCGCCGTCACCATGTCAACCTTTTCAATCATGGCTTTGTGCAGATGGAAAGGGGCCAACAACACCTTGTTCAGTTTGGGCAAACGGTTTTGGCTGGCGAGATGCAAAAACACCTGCTCCAAATCACTGGTGAGGGCCTCATCTGCCGTGAGGTAGCTCATGTCGGTATAGAGCTTGGCAGTGCCGGGGTTGTAGTTGCCTGTAGACAGATGCGCATAGCGGCGCAAGCGCCCGTCCTCGCGCCGGGTAATCAAGAGCATCTTGGCGTGGGTCTTCAGCCCGACCACCCCATACACCACTTGTGCGCCAACCGACTCCAGGCGCTCGGCGTAGCTGATGTTGGCTTCTTCATCAAAGCGGGCCTTGAGCTCCACCACGGCTGTCACTTCCTTTCCGCGGCGCACAGCCTCGCGCAACAATTCCATCAATTGTGACTTGGCTCCCGTGCGGTAAATCGTCTGCTTGATCGCAAGCACATCGGGGTCTTCAACGGCTTCACGCAGAAACGCCAGCACAGCATCGAAGCTCTCATACGGCTGGTGAACGAGCACATCACCTTCCCGCAGGCGTTCGAAATAGGACTGTCCAGGAACCAGTTGCGTGGGCCAGCCCGCGTTGTAGCGCTCGAACCGCAGCGCAGGCGCATCCACCTGGTCAATGAGTTGGTTGAGGCGCACCAGGTTCACTGGTCCAGGCGCTCTGTACAAGGCATCTACCGGCAGGTTGAACTGACTTTGCAAAAAATCCAGCAGGTGTTGTGAGCAGCCAGCGGATACTTCCAGCCGCAAAGCCTCGCCATAGTGGCGTTGCTGCAAACCCTTGCGCAACGCTGTACGCAGGTTCTTGACCTCTTCCTCATCGACAGCCAGATCAGAATGGCGGGTCACTCTGAACTGGGAGAATTCGGTTACCTGCCGTCCCGGAAACAAGTCGGCCAGGTGCGAGCGAATCAAACTGGAAATGGAAACAAAGTGGGCTTGCTTCGAGCCCTTGACCGGTGGCATGCGAAGGAACCGGGGCAGTATGCGTGGCACCTTGACAATGGCAATCTCGTTCTCACGACCAAAGGCATCTTTGCCAGTCAACCTCACAATGAAGTTCAGCGATTTGTTGGCAACCTGAGGAAAAGGATGGGCAGGGTCCAGCCCCACCGGCATCAACAGAGGCTGCACCTCATTCTGGAAATAGTCCTTTACCCAACGTCGCTGCCGCTGGTTGCGCTCACCGTGGGCCACGAGCTTGATGCCCTTCTTCTCCAGCAGTGGCAGCAAGGCATCGTTGTATATCGCATATTGCGCCGCCACCAGTTCGTGAACCTTTGCCGAGATCTCTGCATAGGTCTGAGCGGTGTACAGACCACGCTGTTCGTTTGCCTTAAACGCACTGAGCTGCGGTGCCATGCGCACTTCGAAAAACTCATCCAGATTGCTGGAAACAATACCCAGGTACCGAAGCCGCTCGAGCAAAGGAACCTCTGAACGCCGCGCCCAGTCCATCACGCGTTCGTTGAACGCCAGGATGCTGTGATCGCGGTTGAGAAAAGGAAGGCGACTGGGGGAGGTGCTTGCGCTCATGAATTCAGATCAACCAATTTGGCTACAACATGACCAATTCGTATGCAGTGTGCACGAACGAAGGAGTGCCATGTTTGTCCAGCCCCATTATTTGACAGAGACATGAACCTTTTGTGACATTGGCTGGGACGAAACGCACCCTTGCCAATCAACTTCAGATTGTCTGTGCCCGTTGTTTGATCAACGCGGAAAGCTCAGCGACCCTCAACACCTGACGAGCGAACAAACGAAAAAGCCCACCACTTTTCAGTGGCAGGCTTTTCGTGCCCGAAGGCAAATTTTTGGTGGGACGTGCGGGGGTCGAACCCACGACAAATGGATTAAAAGTCCACTGCTCTACCAACTGAGCTAACGTCCCACTAAGGGCTCCGTAAGATTGCATTAACAACCCTGCGAAGCCTCAAATTATAGCGTCTTTTTTCGGGTTTTCAAAGATCACCCAAAGAAGTTTTTGCTGAAGTGGCCAAGGTATTCATTGCCCAGCCTGCTGCGGCCATACCAAAAGCAGCGGTCACCCCAACAGCAGACCCATAGCCATGGCAATTCAACGAACCATCCCCTGTATCGATGCCACACGATGCATCCGGGGGTGCGACCGGCTCACGGCTGAAGACACAGACCAATCGGATGCGCCCTGTGCGAGCCGCACCATGCTGGCGGCGCAACTGATAGCGCAACTTGGCAAGCAAAGGATCATGGGACACCCCGGCCAAGTCATCGACCTCCACCCCCTGTGGCAAGCGCTTGCCCCCGGCGGCCCCCACTGATACGAAGGGATGCCTGGTATCAAGTGCCCAGGCTGCCATCGCTGTCTTGGCCCGAATCTGGTCGCAGGCATCAACCACCACCTGGGGCACACCACAATCCCGACCCGCTTGCGCAACCATCTCCAGCCAGTTGTCGGGGGTAACGAAATCATCGATCACGTTGACCCGGCAGGTCGGATGAAACAACGCAATCCGCTCCCGCATGGCTTCCGCCTTGCTCTGCCCGAGCGTGAGACTGTGGGCATGAACCTGTCGATTGAAATTGGATTCGGAAACGTGGTCAAGATCGATCAGCGTCAAACTCCTCACACCGCTTCGAGCCAGTGCTTCGGCGGTCCATGAGCCCACGCCCCCGATCCCCACAACCACTACATGGGCATCAAAAATCCGCTGCGCACCGGCCACGCCATACAAGCGGCGAAGTCCACCGAATCGCCGTTCAAAGTCACCGGCATCAGGCGATGGCTGCACCTCACTCACGTTCAATCAACCACACTTGGAATCGAAAACCGCCAACAGCACCCAGCATGATTCCGGTCACGGCAATCACGCTGCCCAAACTCAAAGTCGATAACCCGGACAGGCCTTGTCCCACAGTGCAACCCAACGCGGTGACACCTCCCACACCCATACAGAAGGCCCCCACCAGGTGCAACGCAGTGTCTTGGGTGTCACGAAACCCCTCCCATCGGAAGCTTCTGGCATAAAGGCTCTGAAGCCATGAACCCACCACGACGCCCGTTACCGAGGCAACCCCCAGAGTCAACAGGTTGGAGGCATCGCTGAACAAAATCAGCCAGTCCAGGGTGTACGCCATCGGCGCCGTAAAAGTCAGGGACTCCAGGCGACCGGTGTCTGTCGCCAGGTATGTGGCCTCCAGCGTCAGGGGGTGCTCCGGAACAAAGGCCAAGTATCCGCTCACCCACCACATGGCCACGACCGTCAAACCCAAACCTGCACCACCCAATATGTTGCTGGCATTTCGGAAGTCCCGACTCAGCATGGCCCAGGCAACCAGCGATCCACCCACCACCAACGCGGCAAGCAATCCGACGGTTGCGGCGTTGGCCCCCGATACCGAGGACAGCCACAATGGCAAGGTGCCACCCGAAGGCAGAGTGAACGCAACCCGATCCAATGTGTTGACACGAACCACCGCCAACACGCCACTCAAAGTGGCATAGGCTGAAATGCCCATCACAAAAAACACCACGAGGGACTTCAAGCTGCCCGCCCCCACGCGAACGAGTGTCTTGCTCCCACACCCGGAGGCCAGCACCATACCGAAGCCAAACAGGGCGCCGCCCACCAGCGCAGACAGCCAGATCACCTGGCTGGATGCATAGAAGGTATTGGCTGTATCGATCAACCCCAGCCAGCCCATGAAGTAAAACCCGATGGTTGCCACCCCAACCGCGAGGGCCCACATACGCATCCGGCTCCAGCTGCCCATGTTGACGATGTCACTCACCGCGCCCATGGTGCAAAACTGGGTGCGCTGCGCAATGGCCCCAAAGGCCACAGCAACAGCAAAGGCCGCCCACAATACTTGCGCGCGTAAAGAATTCAGATCGGCAATATCCATGGGCGCGATTGTAGGAGGAGACCGCACCGCGTACCGCGATCCCGCCTCACGGCTCGCACAGTGGTGTCAAGAAACCACTGTGCGAGGCGTGTCAGCTTCAGCGCAAGCGCGCCAGCCGCTCTCGGGCAGCCGCGGCGGCCTCTGAGTCAGGGTAGCTCTTAACCAGACTGTCGAGTGTTTGCCGGGCCGCCTTGCTGTCTTTCAGCTCAACTTGGCTGTTGGCCATGGCCAGCATCGCCTCGGGCGAACGCAAATGGTTGGGAAACTGCCGAACCAGGCGCTGGTGACTTCCAATTGCGGGGGCATAGGCGCGATTGGCATACTGCGCATTGCCCAACCAATACAGTGCCGACGGCAAATAACCTGTTGTCGGAAACCGTTTCAACAAACCACCAAAAGCCGCTTCGGCAGGGCCAAACTCGGCTTTTCGCAGCAGTGCCAAAGCACTGTCAAAGTCGCGAGTCTCTTCCGGTGATGCCGAAAAACTCATGCCATCGACCACCACAGTGGAGGGCTCCAGCGCTCGACGACGCTCGTCAGCTGCCGCTTGGACACTCTTTTGCTGCCCTTGAATTTCCGACACATCGCGCTGCAGTTGCTCAATCTGCCCCTGCAAACGCGCGATCTCAGAGCGCAGTTGCTCGTTTTGATTAGACAACTCAATCAAACTGCGCTGCCCTGCGACATTGCCCTCCTCGGCCTTCTGGGTCAGGCGACCCAGCGTGTTCTCGGTAGCCAGTTTGTGAGCATCAAACTTGTTGCGCAGATCGATAATGGCCTTGCGCGCCTCATCGTCGTCGAACAAAGCATGGGCTTGCAACGGCCAAAGTGCTGCCGCTACGAGACTCAGGGCAGGCACGACAGTGGAAAACGACAGGCGTTTGGTGAGCATGGCAACAGCTGGAATCAACGGTAGGTCAGTTCAACGCGGCGGTTCTTGGCGAACGACGCCTCATCAAAGCCATATTCGGCTGGCTTTTCTTCACCAAAGCTCACCGGCTCCATTTGCGACTCGCTCACACCCAGGAGCGACAACGAACGGCGAACCGCTTCAGCCCGCTTCTGGCCCAAAGCCAGGTTGTACTCACGACCACCGCGCTCATCGGTATGGCCTTCGAGCGCAAGACGGCGCGAGCTGTCAGCTTTCAGATAGCGCGCATTGGCCTCCAACGTCGCGGCATAGTCTTGACGAACTTCAAAGCTGTCGTAATCAAAATACACGATGCGCGCCATGGAGTCAGGCTGCTGAATCTCTGTCCCGGAGACCGACACGGGGGTCACAACGCGCGAATCAGCCCCGCTACCCGCCGTTCCTCCACTGCCGGTTGCCAGTGCATTGCGGTCTTCCACGGGGGCCTCATCCAGCTTCACGCCGGAGCTGCATGCGCCAAGCGCCGCGATCATCACCAACGCGCCAATGCGCGAAGCCACTGAAAAACCGCCTTTGGTGGTCTCTGGGGACGCTCGGTTAATGGAAATATTCATGGTTGTCCCTTTCTGGTTAAAAAAAAATCGCTGGTCCGACCCTCTGCAGGGTGCTGTTTTCAACGTGTAAACGGGCCCCATTCAGGCTCGCGAATGTCGCCTCGCGCGCTGGCGAGACGGGTTTTGATGCGCCCGTCAACGGTCGACGTCATCAACGCTTCCTGCCCGCGATCGCGGGTGGCGTAAATGATGAGGCGGCTATTGGGTGAAAAACTCGGGCTTTCATCTGCACTGCTGTCGCTCACCGCCGAAACAGCGCCGCTTGACAGGTCCATCACATGCAGCCGGAATGCACCGTTGACCCGGGAAATATATGCCAGCCAGCGCCCATCGGGGCTTGGCGCTGGCGAAATGTTGTAGCTTCCGCTGAAGGTCAAGCGCTGTGCACTGCCACCTTTGGCGCTCATTTTGTAGATCTGTGGCGAGCCACCACGGTCGCTGACGAAGTAAATGCTGCCGCCATCGGCGCTGAACACAGGCTCGGTATCGATACTGCCCGATTGTGTCAGGCGTTTCGGGGAGCCTCCGCTGGCTGACATCGCATAGATCTGGGCGTTACCCGAAATGGACAAGGTCGCCAGCAACTGGCTACCGTCGGGTGACCAGGCTGGCGCGCTGTTGGACCCGCGAAAATTCACCAACAGCCGACGGGAACCAGCAAACACGTCGTGCGAATAGATCACCGGCTTGCGCGACTCAAACGACACATACGCCAACTGACGGCCCTTTGGATCCCAGCTGGGTGAAATGATCGATTCATTGCTGGTGAGAGCCGTCTGGGCGTTTTCACCGTCGGCGTCGGCAACGACCAAAGTGTGCTGCCGCCCATTCTTGGTCACGTAGGCTATGCGGGTTGAAAACACACCTTTTTCACCGGTGAGCTTTTCATACACATAGTCGGCAATTTTGTGCGCTGCATTGCGCAGCCCGGCAACTGGCACTGGATAACTGGCGCCGCCGAGCTCTTGCCCTTTGACGATGTCCCACAGCCGGAAACGCACGTCATAGCGCCCGTCGCTGAGACGGGTCACGCTGCCTGTAACCAGTGCATCACTTGTCTTGCTGCGCCAGGGTGAAAAATCAATCGCCGTGTTTTCATCGAAAGCACCGGCCAGCGGATCGACAAAACGAAACTGACCGCTGCGCTCCAGATCAGCTCGAACAATGGCCGCAATGTCCTGGTTGACCGCCTCATTGCCGCGAAAAGTCGCTGCCGAAAACGGAATCTGGGTCATCCCGACACCCGAGACCTCGACCCTGAATTGAGCTTGCGCCTGTGACAGTGGTAACGCCAACAAAGGTAGCGCGGAGGCGTTGGCCAACACTGTACGCCGCGAGGGATGCCATTCAGATCGATTCAATGCCTGCATTCGGTTTTGGTAGGGTTAGATGAATTCAAGATACAACGGTGCGAATTGCACCACACTTGACAGCAGATAATAACGGATGCCCGTCGGCCTACCGTGACATCTTGTAGCTTCACTGTCCGGTGTTGCCGAAGATGGAGACACACCGTGTCATGTAAGTTCCACTCCTTTCATTGCTTTGAACGATAGCCCTACTTCACCCGAAGCCCCCCAGCAGACCATCACGGCACGGTTGCGCCGTTTCTGGCCGTACTTCCAAACGGCCAAGACCGGTATCGTGGTCGCCGCCATCACCACCTTGGTCGGTGCGCTGACCGAGCCCATGATTCCGGCCTTGCTGAAAACGTTGCTGGACCAGGGGTTTGGCAAGGGTGACCTCGACCTGTGGAAAGTTCCCATGGCTTTGCTGGCACTGTTTGGTGTGCGGGGCCTGGCAGGGTTCATTGCCCAATACGCACTTTCTTACACCGCCAGCCTGGGCCTGTTGAACCTGCGTCGAGCCATGTTCAACCGACTGAATGACGCCCAGATGACCTTGTTTGCCCAACAGAGCGCCAGCAAGCTGTCAAACACCCTGGTGTATGAGGTGCAAACAGGCTCCACCATGCTGGTCAATGCCATGCTGAGCCTGACCAAGGACAGCCTGACCCTGCTGGCACTGCTGGGCTACCTGCTCTACTTGAACTGGAAACTGACGCTGATTGTCCTGTTCCTCTTTCCAGCGCTTGTCGTCGTGATGCGTGTGCTATCCAAGCGCCTTTACAAGCTCACACGCTCCAGCCAGCAAGCCACTGATGAGCTGGCCTACGTCGTCGAAGAGAACGCCCTGGCCCACCGCATGGTGCGTCTGCACGGCGCGCAAGGCCGCCAAGGCGAGCGATTTGACAAACTCAGCGTTGCCCTGCGCCGGCTGGCCTTGAAGTCGACAGTCGCGCAGGCGGCCATGACGCCACTGACGCAGATGCTGGCCGCGCTGGCACTCTCCGCCGTGATCGCTGTGGCGTTGTGGCAAAGCAGCCGCAGCGGCGTGACCGTAGGCAACTTTGTGGCCTTCGTCACAGCCATGCTCATGCTGATTGCGCCCATTCGCCATTTGGCCGAAATTGCCGGTCCCATCACCCGTGGACTGGCGGCTCTGGAGCGAGGGCTCGAACTCATCGAAGACACCCCCCCTCAACCGTCAGGAAAACACACGGCGGACCGGGTTCAAGGGGCCCTGAGCCTGCAAAACGTTTGGGTTCGCTACCCTTCGCCACGCGAAGAAATCCAGGTTACCGATCTCAACAGCGAGCACCGCGTTGCCTTGCGCGGTATCAACCTGGACGTCAAACCTGGCGAGGTGCTGGCTCTGGTGGGGCCATCAGGATCGGGCAAAACAACACTGGCGAACTTGCTGCCCAGATTCGTCGAAACAGAATCGGGCAGGGTCTTGCTGGACAACGTGCCTCTCACCGATTGGTCTCTGCCCAACCTGCGACAGCAATTCGCCATGGTCAGTCAGGAAGTGATCATGTTCAACGACACACTTGCAGCCAATGTGGCCCTGGGTGCCGGGGATGGAGAAGTCGACGAGGCGCGTGTGCGCTCCGCCCTGGCTTCTGCCAACCTCATGGACTTGCTGGAGCGCTTGCCAATGGGCATCCACAGCACCGTTGGTCACAATGCCGCCGAACTCTCGGGCGGCCAACGCCAGCGCCTAGCCATCGCTCGGGCGATCTACAAAAACGCCCCCATTTTGATTCTGGACGAAGCCACCTCGGCGCTGGACAACGAATCGGAGCGCCTGGTACAGGATGCCCTTTCGCACTTGATGAAGGGGCGCACCACCCTTGTCATCGCACACCGCCTGAGCACCATCGAACACGCAGACCGTGTCGTCGTGCTTGCCGACGGACAAATCCTTGAACAAGGTACCCACAGCGAACTGCTGGCTCTCAACGGCTTGTACGCCCGGTTGCATTCCCAGAATTTCAAGACTGACAGCCCAGCCACCTGACCACGGTTCAGGCAAGGGTCCACGGAAGTCGCGTTGCCGTGACATACGGCTAAATGCCAAACGCTCAACAGGGAATCGGGCGAGGAACGGGAATGCGCCGCGTGTGAAACCCTCCAGCCGAAAAAAAGCCCCGCCAGTGCACGCGGCTCATTGGCAGGGCTTTTCGGAACTGGCGGATTTCCCGCCAATCATTCCATGGCGCCGATCAAGGCATGAAAGAGTACTGGAGGCCCACGCCGACGTAGTTCAGGGCTTTCCAGTTTGAGCTGCTCTTCTTCACGAAGTGGTCGAAATCACCGCGAACCGCCAGGTTCTTGTTGATGGCAAAGGTCATACCCAGGCCCACCGTTGGACGGGTTTCTGACTGGCTTGGCATGTCGCCAGAATGCGTCACACGAGCAACACCCAGCTTGCCGAACACACGAACCGCATCACCCAGATCCTGGCCAACGGTGCCACGCAGGCCCAAAGCGCGGGTTTTGGTAGACAGCCCGTTTTCAAAGGTCAATTCCTGGCCGCCTTGAGCGAACACTTCGGCACCGAACAGGCTACCGAACTGGTAACCCGCGCCGCCCTGGAGAGCCAACCTGGAGTCGTGATCGTCGTGCTGTGCCAAACCACCAACAGCCGCATTGCCGACCAGATCGCGCTGGGCGCCAACGGTTCCGAACAAGTAAGGCGTCATGCGCGAAGCTGGCGCAGCAGCCATCACCGGCGCTGGAGCCGGGGCTGCCATGGGCGCTGCTGGAGCCGGCGCTGGGGCCACGGCCACAGGCGCGGCCATTGGTGCCGGCGCCGCGGCCACAGGCATAGGCACTGGACGGGGCATGGCACCAGAGAAGCGGTTGTCGCATTGAGCCATGCTCACACGAACCGTTTTGCCTGAAGCGTCAGCGTAGACATTCAAAGGCATGTCGGGGCTGAAAGGGATGTACTTGCCGCGCAGATCAGCCGAAACACCGTTGCGCCCTTTGCTGCGGCCAACGCCCACGTCACATGCGCCAAGTTTGTAATCGCTGCTGACTTCAGACAAGCGGCCACCCTTGACCGACTTTTCACCACGTTGCTTGAGGGGAGGCATCTTCGTCACAGGCGTGTAGAAGGTGGCCTGGCCGGCTTGTACAGCTGCATCGCACTCGGCAGCGGTGTCATAGCCTACGTTGCCATTGGCGTCTTTAACCATGCCGGCGTGGGCTTGAACCATCACCAGGCCGCCAAACACCATCATGGCGCTCAATTTGTTCAACTTCATGTTTTCTCCGGTATTAACCAACTCGAATCAAAGCCAGCGCACGGTGCGCCAACAACTGTTAGTCGGAAGAATTATCTCCCCACATGGGGTCAGACATGGGGTTTTCCCTGCAACTGTTTGTTCGCTACAACATGGCGGCATCCAAAATACCTGAGCGCGTGACAGAGTCCATGCGCCAAGACAGCCCGGCACGCCAAATAGCTACAGCAACACGATGTCGTACTGCTCCTGGGTCATTGAACCTTCGCTTTGCAGTGAGATCGGCTTACCAATAAAGTCCGAAAGTCCGGCCAGGTGCTGGCGCTCTTCGTCCAGAAACAGCTCAATCACCTGCGGTGCCGCCACCACCCGAAACTCCCTTGGATTAAAGGCCCGGGCCTCGCGCAAAATCTCTCGCAACACGTCATAGCAGACACTGCGCGGCGTTTTCACGATGCCCTTGCCTGCGCACGACGCACAGGGCTCACTCAGCATTTGAGCAAGCGACTCACGGGTGCGTTTGCGGGTCATCTCAACAAGCCCCAGCTGTGAAAACCCGCCAATCATGGTCTTCACCCGGTCGCGGGAGAGCTGCTTGCGAAACTCGCTGAGCACTGCCTCCTGGTGCCCATCACGCACCATGTCAATGAAGTCGACAATCACGATGCCGCCCAGATTGCGCAAGCGCAATTGTCTGGCGATGGCCTGTGCGGCCTCCAGATTGGTTCGGTACACCGTGTCATCAAAGTTACGCGCGCCCACATATCCACCGGTGTTCACATCCACTGTGGTCAGCGCTTCGGTCTGGTCAATCACCAGGTAGCCACCAGACTTCAGATCAACCCTGCGACTGAGCGCCCGAGCGATGTCGTCGTCGATATTGAACGAGTCAAAAATGGGCCGCTCGCCGGTATACAGCTCCAGCTTCGCATCCGCGTCTTGCATGTATTCGGCGGCAAAACCGCGCAACAAACCAAATTGCTCCTTGGAGTCGATGCGGATCGATTGCGTTTCACTGCTCACCAGATCACGCAACACCCTTTGCATGAGATTGAGGTCTTCATGCAGCAACGAGGCCGATGGCTGTTTGGTCGCAGCTTCCTTGATGCGTTGCCAGGTCTTGCGCAGGTAGGCTATGTCGTCGGCCAGCTCACTGTCGGTCGCATCTTCGGCGTTGGTTCGAAGAATGAAGCCCCCTGCAGACGTTCCGTCACTGGGTTGGGCCAGGCTCAGAACCCTCAACCGCAAGGCTTCGCGTTGAGCAGGGGGAATTTTTTGAGAAACGCCAATGTGGGTGTCCTGCGGCAAAAACACCAGCAACCGGCCAGCGATGCTGATCTGCGCAGTCAGTCGCGCGCCTTTGGTACCGATCGGGTCTTTCAGCACCTGCACCATCAACGCCTGTCCCTCAAAAATCTGGCGCTCGATCGGCAAAACAGGATCGGGCGTCAGGACCTTGGGGATCGCCTGCACCTCGCTGGGCACTGCACTTGCAGTCTCACCCTCGGCGGTCGGCGAGACGGGACGCTCACGCGGGGTTGCATGTTTGGCCGCAATATTGGGCATCAGATCGGCCACATGCAGGAAAGCCGCACGGTCGAGCCCGATGTCGAGAAAAGCCGATTGCATGCCCGGCAATACGCGGGACACCTTGCCCAGATAAATATTGCCGACCAAGCCCCGCTCAAGGGTGCGCTCGAAGTGCACCTCTTGCACGGCGCCCTGCTCCACCACGGCCACCCGCGTCTCTTGTGGCGCCCAATTGATCAAAATATCCTGACTCATTGGCTTGCCTTGGGGGTTCGATGAAAGATACGCACGGTCACAACAGGTTCACACCTGCCGAGGCGAGCACCTGAGCGGTCTCAAACGCTGGCAAGCCCATGATGCCGGAATAGCTGCCGTTGATCTGGCTGGCCCACAGGGCTGCTTGACCTTGAATTGCATAAGCCCCCGCCTTTCCCATGGGTTCACCACTGTCCACATAGCGCTTGATTTGCGCAGCGGTGAGCGGCTCAAAGTGGACCCATGACGTCGACAATGCAGCCCATTGCCGCCCTGCGCCCCGTTGGACCGCTTTGCCCACGGCCACAGCGGTCAACACCCGGTGGCGCTTGCCCGCCAAATCGGTCAGCATGGCGCGCGCGTCGGCCGCGTCTGATGGTTTGCCTAAGATACGCCTCCCCAGGGCCACAGTCGTATCGGCACAGAGCACCGGCGCCAGCGGCAAACCGCGCCGTTTCAAGCGCGCAAGTGAAGCCTCCAACTTGAGGTTTGTTACCCGCTGCACATAGGCTGCCGGCGCTTCTCCCGGCAACACCACTTCCAGCTGCTCAGCGTCTTCGCTGGAATCGGGCAACAGCAGTTCGCACCGAATGCCCCACTGTTCCAGCAATTGTTTGCGCCGGGGGCTTTGGGAAGCGAGGTAAATAAAATCGGTCATGTCATCAATCATCGGTTGGCTACAGCGGAAAAGCACAGGAGCATGCCGAACTGCGACCCGCGCTATGGCGGAACGGGTGGCCAACGCGCCAGCCGCCAGGCCGACCGCAGCGAAGGGCCGCCCCGAGCAAGGGCAGCCCCCTCGGGGGGCAGCGACCCGCAAAGCGGCGGAGCGTGGGGGTCATAGTCACTCGCGGTGATACGGATGATTGGCGTTGACCGACCAGGCGCGGTAGAGTTGCTCGATCAACAGCACCCGCGCCATGGCATGCGGCAACGTCAGATCGGACAACCGGATGCGTTGATGCGCCGCGTCGCGAAACGCGGGTTCCAGGCCGTCGGGCCCGCCAATGATCAGCGCTACATCATCAGCGGCAAGTTGCCACCCCTTAAGCTGCTCGGCCAGGGCTCTGGTGGTCAGCGTGGATCCTCGCTCGTCGAGCACAACGATGCGACAGCCACGCGGCAACACCCCCTGAATGCGCTCGCGCTCCGCCGCCAGCAAGGTTTCGCGGGTTTTGGAGGCGCGCGGTTCGGTTTTGACCGTTTTGATCTCCACCTTCAACTCCGGCGGAAACCGCTTGGCGTAATCGTCGTAAGCCGTTTGGGCCCAGTCGGGCATGCGCTGCCCTACCGCGACGATCAGCAGCTTCATGCCTTTTTGCGGCCCGGCGCTCTTGGCGCCGCTTTGGCAGCGGGCTTGGCCGCCGATTTTGCGACCGGCTTAGCGGCGCTCTTGGGCTTGACCACCACAGTTTTCACAGCCGCTTTGGCACCAATTACCACCTTCTTGACCGGCGCCTTCTTGGCCGTTGTCTTGGCCACAGGCTTGGTTGTGGCTTTGTTCGCGGTTTTGGTTACTGCTTTGGCAGTGACCGCCTTTGATGCGGTTTTGGCGGCCTTGCGCACCACCGACTTGGCCGACACAGGCGCCACTTCCTTCGTCACCTTGCCTGCGCCTTTTTTGGCTATTTTCTTGGGCACAGCCTTTGATTCAGGCTGCACTGGCTTGGGTGCACCAAACTTCAGGCGCACAGGCTTTTGACCCCAAATTTCTTCGAGACGGTAATACTGGCGGATCACGGGTTGCATCACGTGAGCCACGGCCGCGCCGCAGTCCACGATGATCCACTCGCCATTTTCCTGCCCCTCTATGCGCGGCTTGTCGAAACCGGCTTCGCGCACGGCATCGCGCACACTGGCCGCCAGCGCCTTGGTCTGGCGATTGGAGGTGCCGCTGGCGACGATGACCCGCTCAAACAGCGGGGACAGGGCTTCGGTATCGAACACCACGATGTCCTGTGCTTTGACATCCTCCAAACCATCAATGATGGCGCGCTGGAGTTTCTGGATGTCTTTTTTGGCTGCGGTTTCGCTGGTCATGTAGGGTCTTGGTAAAGGGAATGGGTTGAAATATAGCTTGCCACGTCGTTGGACACCAGTCGGTCGAGGTCCGGACCGTGTCCGTTGGCAGCAGATGCGCGTGCCCGGATGGCAGTGGCGCTGATGTGATGAAGGGGCATGTTAAGGGGTACAAAGGGCACATCCACGTGCGATATGTCGGCCGCCAGACCCTGCTCCAATGCGGCATCCGGTCCTTGTGGCGGACGCTGCGCGACCGCCAACGTCGCCAGATCCATGACTTCCTCCCAGCGAACCCAGCTCTTGAAAGCCAACAACTGATCCGCCCCGATCACCATGAACAATTCAGCTCCAGGGTACTCTTTGGCCAGCTCGATCAGGGTATCGGCGGTGTAACTGGGTCCGACCCGCAAGGTTTCGCGGGCATCCACACAGGCTTTTTCCAGATCGCCAAACACGAGTTCGCACATCGCCAAGCGGTGTTCGGCGCCAGAAAGCGGTCGCGCTTTGTGCCATGCCTGGCCCGTCGGGAGAATGTGCAAAACGTCCAATCCCAACTGGGCCAGCGCCACCTCGGCCAGTTCGCGGTGAGCCAGATGCGGCGGGTCAAACGCTCCGCCGAACATGCCCACGCGGCGGACAACGAGCGCGCAAGGCTCGGCAGCCACGCCCATGCTTTGGGCATCCATGCCGCCGGCGTTCAAACCCACTCCTTGCGCACAAGAAACTCGGAAGTGAGAAGCGCCTCAGGCGATTCCGGTTCAAACACCGGCTGGTACGACCAGCTCACCAGGGGCGGCATGGACAGCAAAATGGATTCGCTGCGCCCTCCGGACTGCAGGCCAAAATGTGTTCCCCGGTCCCAGACCAGGTTGAACTCCACATACCGCCCACGGCGGTACAGCTGGAAATCTCGCTCCCGTTTGCCGTACTCGATGTCTTTGCGGCGCGCCATGACCGGCAAGTAAGCATCGAGAAAGCCATCGCCCACCGAGCGCATCATCGCGAAGCTGCCGGTTTGACCCAACTCCGAAAAATCGTCAAAAAATACGCCACCCACGCCGCGTTGCTCATCGCGGTGCTTCAAATAGAAGTACTCGTCACACCATTTTTTGAATCTGGGGTACTTGTCAACGCCAAACGGATCCAGTGCAAGCTGGCACGTCTGGTGAAAATGCACCGCATCTTCTTCAAAGCCATAGTACGGCGTCAGGTCCATGCCTCCGCCGAACCAGCACACAGCCGGCCCCTTTTTGGGTTTGGCCGCGATCATGCGCACGTTCATGTGTACGGTCGGCACATAGGGGTTGCGGGGATGAAACACCAGGGAGACGCCCATGGCCTCAAACGGTGCTCCCGCCAATTCAGGCCGGTGTTGGGTGGCCGACGGCGGCAAAGCCAGGCCGGTCACATGCGAAAAGCCACAGCCAGCGCGCTCGAATACCGCGCCGCCTTCAAGAATCTGGGTGATGCCCTGCCCTTGCAGCTTCTCGCCTTTGGTTTTTTTCCAGTGGTCCACCACAAACGCCCCCCCGTCCACCATGGCCACGGTGGAAGTGATGCGCTCTTGCAGGGCTGTCAGGTATTGGTGGACGTCAGCGGTGTTGTTGTTCATCAAAAAATTGGAAAATCAAGCGGCACGGTAGCCAATATCTCGACGGTACTGCATGCCTTCAAACTGCACGCCTTCGACCACACGATACGCTTTTTGCTGGGCGGCAACCACGGTATCGGCCAGCGCCGTTACACACAGCACGCGCCCGCCAGACACCACCACCGCGCCCTGCGAATCATTGGCCGTCCCGGCATGAAACACCATGGCATCGGCCGAATCTTCAGGCAAGCCGTTGATGACATCACCTTTGCGCGGTCCCATGGGGTATCCCGAGGCAGCCAACACCACGCCAAGCGCCACTCTCGAATCCCACTGCAACGTGACGGTGTTCAGCTCGGTTCGCGTGGCCGCGAGCAAAACCTCTGCCAGGTTGCTCTGCAACCGCATCAGGATCGGCTGTGTCTCCGGGTCTCCCATGCGGGCGTTGAATTCAAGTGTTTTGATTCGGCCATCGGGCGCGATCATCAAACCGGCATAAAGAAACCCAGTGAACGGAATTCCGTCGGCTGCCATGCCGCGCAGCGTGGGCAAGATCACCTCGTCCATCGCGCGCTGGTGAACCGCTGGCGTCACCACTGGCGCTGGCGAATAGGCGCCCATGCCCCCGGTGTTGGGGCCCTGGTCAGCATCGAGCAAGCGCTTGTGGTCTTGACTCGTGGCCAATGGCAGCGCATTCACACCATCACACAAAACGATAAAACTGGCTTCTTCGCCAGTCAAGAACTCTTCGATCACCACCCTCGCCCCACCGACGTTGTGGACCACACCCAGTTTGTTGTCCAGCAGCATGAAGTCGATCGCCTCATGTGCTTCAGCCAGGGTCATCGCAACAACGACGCCCTTGCCCGCCGCCAGACCATCGGCTTTCACCACGATGGGAGCCCCCTTGGCATCCACATAGGCATGTGCCTTCACAGGGTCGGTGAAGGCTTCATACTCAGCTGTGGGAATGCCATGGCGTTGCATGAACGCCTTTGAAAAAGCCTTGGAACTTTCCAACTGGGCAGCCGCCTTGGTAGGGCCAAAAATGGCCAAGCCATGCGCACGGAACTCATCGACAACGCCTGCAGCCAGTGGCGCCTCAGGCCCCACCACCGTCAAGGCAATACCCTGGGCTTGCGCCCATTCACGCAGTGCCACGATGTCGGTAATCGCCAAGTTAACCAGTTGCGCATCACGCGCCGTACCCGCGTTGCCCGGCGCCACAAACACCTGGCTCACACCTTCGGACTGCTTCAGCCTCCAGGCCAATGCATGTTCGCGACCGCCGCCGCCAATAACCAGAACTTTCAAATCAAACTCCAAACAGATAGTTCAGCGAACAAAACCAGTGGCTTTTCCCGCGCAAAGTGCTTTCGCCGAGCGCGCCGCAGACCCGGCTCCGCCGGTCGACCTGCGTCGTAGCCTTGAAGGGGTGAGTCCATCTACAGATTTGCGTTGTGAAAGATCTCCTGAACATCGTCCAGATCTTCCAGAACATCCAGCAGCTTTTGCATGCGCTCAGTATCTTCTTCGCTCAAATCAATGGTGTTGTCAGCGCGCATGGTCACTTCGGCCACCTCGGGAATCAATCCTGCAGCCTCCAGCGCCGCTTTGACGGCTTCAAAATCCGGGTAGGCGGTCAGCACCTCAATGGCGCCGTCGTCGCCTTTGATCACATCTTCAGCACCCGCCTCCAGCGCCACATCCATGACCTCCAGCTCCGAGGTGCCTGGCGCAAAAACGATCTGGCCGCAGTGTTTGAACTGAAAAGCCACGGAGCCGTCCGTGCCCAGATTGCCACCGTATTTGCTGAACGCGTGCCGAACCTCGGCTACCGTTCGCACCTTGTTGTCGGTCATGGTGTCCACAATGATTGCCGCGCCTGCGATGCCGTAGCCTTCGTAGCGGATCTCTTCCAACGATTGCCCTTCGAGGTTGCCCGAGGCTTTGTCTACGTTGTACTTGATGCGATCGGCTGGCATGTTGGCAGCCTTGGCCTTTTCAATCGCCAGACGCAAACGGGGATTCATCGCCGGATCTCCGCCACCTGAACGGGCCGCTACCGAAATCTCGCGAATGACACGCGTCCAGATCTTGCCCCGCTTTTCGTCTTGACGGCCCTTGCGGTGTTGAATATTGGCCCATTTGCTGTGTCCAGCCACGTGAGAATCCTTTTGTTTGACCGGAATTTGGTCTAATAACCCACGATTTTACGTCTCCAACCCACCCGCGAAGGATGCGCCCCATGGCCGAACCGATGCTGATCGCTCAAAACAAAACCGCCCAATGCCATTTGCTCCCCAGCCTGGCGAACCGCCACGGCCTGATCACAGGTGCCACTGGCACCGGCAAAACGGTCACATTGCAGGCACTGGCTGAGCAGTTTTCCAACATCGGGGTGCCGGTTTTCATGGCCGATGTAAAGGGCGATCTCACGGGCATCAGCCAGACGGGCAGCTTTGGCGAAAAGATCAGCGGCATCCTGAAGGACCGTGGCATCGACCTGCCTGCACCTCAGGCCTGCCCCACGACGCTTTGGGACGTTTTTGGCGAACAGGGCCACCCAGTGCGGGCCACGGTGAGCGACATGGGTCCTCTGCTGCTCTCGCGCATGCTCGACCTGAACGATACCCAGTCGGGTGTGCTCAACCTTGCATTCAAGATCGCCGACGACAACGGGCTGTTGTTGCTCGACATGAAAGACCTGCGGGCCATCCTGCTGCACATCGGTGACAACGCAAAACAGTTCACAACGGAATACGGCAACATCAGCTCAGCCAGCATCGGCGCCATACAGCGCGGACTGATGCAGATCGAGCAGCAGGGGGGCGACCAGTTTTTTGGCGAGCCCATGCTCAATATCAGCGACTTCATGCAGACCGTGGGCGGCAAAGGGGTGATCAACATCCTCTCGGCCGACAAACTGATGAACGCCCCGCGCCTCTACGCGACCTTTCTGCTGTGGATGCTTTCCGAGTTGTTCGAGATGCTGCCCGAGATCGGCGACCCTGAAAAGCCGAAACTCGTGTTCTTCTTTGACGAAGCCCACCTCTTGTTCAACGACGCCCCCAAAGTGTTGATCGAGCGCATCGAGCTGGTGGTGCGCCTGGTGCGCTCCAAGGGTGTGGGTGTGTATTTCGTGACACAAAACCCATTGGACGTGCCCGACAGCGTGCTTGGACAATTGGGCAACCGCGTGCAACATGCCTTGCGTGCGTTTACCCCGCGCGACCAGAAAGCCGTCAAGGCCACAGCCGAAACCATGCGACCCAAGGCCGGGCTCGACATCGAAGCTGCCATCACCGAGCTGGCCGTCGGTGAGGCACTGATCAGCTTCCTCGATGCCAAAGGGCGCCCCACCGAAACCGAACGCGTATTTGTGGTTCCGCCTGGCAGCCAGCTAGGCCCGATCACCATTGCGCAACGCCAAGCCTTGCTCAAAGACTCGCTGGTGGCTGGCATCTACGAGACCACGGTGGACCGCGAAAGCGCCTATGAGGTTTTCAATGCACGCACCGCATCCAACCTTGATCAAGCGGAAAAAGAAGCCAAGGATGGGCCGAAGACCCCCCGCATTCCTGGCGCCGCCAAACAGGCCGAACCTGAAAAAGGGGGGCTGAGCAGCATGTTCAGCGAAGCCTTGTTCGGGCGAACGGGGCCCCGTGGCGGTCAATACGACGGTCTGGTGCAAACCATGACCAAAACAGTGGCGCGCAGCGTGGCGAGCGGCCTGGGTCGCCAACTGGTGCGCGGAATTCTGGGCGGCCTGCTTGGCGGCAAGCGCTAAAAAAGGTGAAGAGCGTGCTTAAAACCGTGATTCTCATCCTGCTGGCCCTGCCAGTGCTCCTGCTGATCGCAGGCCAGCTGGGCTTGCTGCAAGGCAAGCGCCCAGCCGATCTGGGTGTGAGAGATGGCTGCTTAAAGGGTCTTTCCATGACCCGCAACTGCGTCTCCAGTCAGGCAAGACTCCACCCAGAGCATCCTCAGGCCGGCTACGCTGCCATTGATGCGCTGAAGCTCAGGCCAAGCGGTGCAGAAACCAGCATGGCGGACCTTGTCAAGGTGTTGCAAGCCATGCCAGGCGTTAAAGTGGTTGAGCACAAGCCCGATTACATCTACGCCCAAGCCCAAACCCGATGGCTCAAATTCACCGATGACGTTGAGTTTTGGGTCAACCCTGCAGCTCAAACCATCGACATGCGCAGCGCCAGCCGCCTCGGGAAAGAAGACTTTGCCGCCAACCGCAATCGACTTGAAGCGGTTCGCGCCGCCTACCAACAGCCATGAACACCACCACCAAGATCAATTCAACCAACGTTGCAATTCAACCAGCAGGCGGCCACTGGCTGCGTTTGGCTCGCTGGTCAACAACCGCAGTGGCATTGGCCGCCTTAACCGCCTGCGGCGGCGGTGGGGGCAGCGATGACTCCGCCGCCGCCACCGGCAGCGCAGGCACCCGTGTGGCGAGTTGCGGGAAGAGTGGAGGCACCTTGCGCATCATGCCGTTGGGCGACTCCATAACCGAAGGCGAATCGGGACACAACACCTATCGCAGAGTGTTGTGGCAACGCTTGAAAGGCGCCGGTTGCAACGTTGACTTCGTGGGTACCAAGTACGGCGTTTCCGCTGGCTACCGCAACAGCCCCTCCAAATCACCGCCCAATGGGGACTTTGATCTGGACCACGAAGGCCACTGGGACTACCAGGTCAACGAGTTGCTGCCTTTTGTTGCTTCCAGCGTGGCCGCAGCGCAGCCCGACATCATCTTGATTCATGTGGGCACCAATGACGTTCTGGCGGGTCAAGGCGCCTCCGGCATCGCCAGCGAAATATCAACCTTGATCAATACGCTGCGAGCAGGCAAATCCGATGTGTATATCGTGCTCGCCAAAATCATTCCTGCCGCATCCAATACAGCAGGCACCGCTGCGCTGAACCGCCAGATAGATGGCATCGCCGCACGGCTGAGTTCAACCGCTTCTCCCGTGGTTGTCGTCGATCAGGCCAGCGGCTACAGTACCGCTGACAACTACGATGGCGTGCACCCAGCCCCCAGTGGTGAAGCCAAACTGGGTAACCGCTGGGCGGACACCGTGCTGGCCTGGCGAACCAGTTGAAAACGACACCCCAATGCTCAGACAAAAAAAGGCCCGGATGATCCGGGCCTTTTTTTGGTCTGAAATCAGTCGGCTGCCTCGGCCTCGGCCTTGGGCTTGGACTTCCCTTCCTTTTTTGGCAAGGGCTGGATATCGAGCTTGACTTCAGGCGTCTCCACGCCCTTGTCGTCCTTCTTCTGTTCGATGTCGACGGTGAGGCGTCCGCCATCGACCAAGCGCCCGAACAGCAACTCATCGGCCAATGCACGGCGAATCGTGTCTTGAATCAGTCGCTGCATCGGGCGAGCGCCCATCAGCGGATCGAAGCCTTTTTTGGCCAGGTGCTTGCGCAAATCGTCGGTAAAAGTCACCTCGACCTTTTTCTCGGTCAACTGCCCCTCCAACTGCAGCAAGAACTTGTCAACCACGCGCATGATGACTTTTTCGTCCAGCGCCTTGAAGCCCACCATCGCGTCCAGACGGTTGCGGAATTCGGGCGTGAACAGGCGTTTGATATCGGCCATTTCGTCGCCAGCCTCACGCGGGTTGGTGAAGCCTATGGTCGCTTTGTTCATGGTCTCTGCACCCGCGTTCGTCGTCATGATGATGATGACATTGCGGAAGTCGGCCTTGCGTCCATTGTTGTCGGTCAGCGTGCCATGGTCCATCACCTGCAACAACACGTTGAAGATGTCCGGGTGCGCCTTCTCGATTTCATCGAGCAGCAACACGCAATGGGGCTTCTTTGTGATCGCTTCGGTCAGCAAGCCTCCTTGGTCAAAGCCCACATAGCCTGGAGGTGCGCCAATCAGTCGGCTCACTGCGTGCCGCTCCATGTACTCCGACATGTCAAAGCGCATCAAGTCGATGCCCATGATGTACGCCAACTGCTTGGCGGCTTCGGTTTTACCCACACCGGTCGGACCACTGAACAGGAACGCACCGATCGGTTTGTCGACCCGGCCAAGGCCAGAGCGCGCCATTTTGACGCTGGCAGCCAACACCTCGAGTGCCTTGTCTTGCCCGAACACCACGCTCTTGAGGTCGCGCTCCAGCGTTTGCAGTTTGCCGCGATCGTCGTTGGACACATTGGCGGGCGGAATGCGGGCGATTTTCGCCACGATCTCTTCCACCTCGGTCTTGGTGATGGTTTTCTTGCGCTTGGAAACCGGCAGGATGCGCTGAGCGGCGCCAGCCTCGTCGATCACGTCGATCGCCTTGTCAGGCAGATGACGGTCGTTGATGTATTTGGCACTCAATTCAGCCGCCGCCTGCAAAGCAGCCAAGGCGTACTTCACCCCATGATGCTCTTCAAAGCGCGACTTCAGACCCTTGAGGATGTCCACGGTTTCCTGCACCGATGGCTCCACGACGTCCACTTTTTGGAAGCGCCGCGACAGTGCAGCGTCCTTTTCAAAGATGCCACGGTACTCCGTGAAAGTGGTTGCCCCGATGCATTTCAGCTGTCCGCTGGACAGCGCAGGCTTCAACAGGTTGGACGCGTCCAGCGTGCCGCCAGAAGCCGCTCCGGCACCGATCAGGGTGTGGATCTCATCTATAAACAACACCGCGTTCGGTTTGTCTTTCAGCGACTTGAGCACACCTTTCAGGCGTTGCTCAAAATCACCGCGGTATTTGGTGCCTGCAAGCAAGGCGCCCATGTCCAGCGAATAAACGCTGGACTCCGCCAGAATTTCGGGCACATCACCCTGGGTAATGCGCCAGGCGAGACCTTCGGCGATGGCCGTTTTGCCCACGCCGGCTTCGCCCACCAGCAGCGGGTTGTTCTTGCGGCGGCGGCACAGGATCTGAATGACGCGCTCGACCTCGTATTCACGGCCAATCAGCGGATCGATTTTGCCGTCGGTGGCCATCTGGTTCAGGTTCTGTGTGAACTGCTCCAGCGGCGACGCCTTTTCATTGACCTTGGCCTCGCCCGATTCCTCGTTCTCCGAGGCACTCTCGCCCGGTTTGGAGGACTCTGGCGGATCACTCTTGCGAATACCGTGAGCAATGAAGTTCACCACGTCAAGGCGGGTCACGCCCTGCTGGTGGAGGTAATACACGGCATGAGAATCTTTCTCACCAAAGATCGCCACGAGCACGTTGGCGCCCGTTACTTCCTTTTTGCCGTTACCGGTGGACTGCACGTGCATGATCGCGCGCTGAATAACCCGCTGGAAGCCCAGCGTGGGCTGTGTATCGACTTCGTCTGAGCCGGCCACCTGCGGGGTGTTGTCGGTGATGAAGTTGGTGAGCGACTTGCGCAAATCATCCACATTGGCCGAGCAGGCGCGCAACACCTCTGCTGCGCTGGGGTTGTCGAGCAAGGCGAGCAACAGGTGCTCGACCGTGATGAATTCGTGCCGTTGTTGCCGGGCCTCAACAAAGGCCATATGCAAGCTGACTTCAAGTTCCTGGGCAATCATGGACACTTCCTTTTTGCTGGTGAGATTTCTGCTACGCGAACGTAGGTCGGTGGGTTTCGACGGAAGAGACCATCAGTTGGGGTAGATACGCTTTTATTCAACCGGTTCACTCAAACATTGCAACGGATGCCCTGCATTGCGCGCCGCTTGCGAGACCTGATCGACCTTGGTGCTCGCAACATCGCGGGAATACACGCCGCAAATGCCCTTGCCTTCAAGATGGATCTTCAACATGATCTGGGTCGCCATTTCACGGTCCTTGTTGAAAAACTCCTGAATCACGTGTACCACGAACTCCATTGGAGTGAAGTCGTCATTGAGCAAGACGACCTGGTACATCTGAGGTGGTTGGGTGCGCTGCGTGCGGCGCTCGAGAACGACCGCATCGTCGTTGCCGACAGACGGCGGCGCGGCGGGAATTTCCGGTTTTTTGGGTTTCTGGGTGGCCATGAAAAACATTCTAGCGGTGCGCAAACAGCCCCAACAGTCTGCGGGACTATGAAAACCCTTGGAATGCGTGAAGTTGCCTTGTGTACCGGCACACCCGTTACCGGGGAAGCGGACAGGAATTGCAAAAGGCGCATGGGTCATTGTGGGGGTCCGGGTCAAAGGAAAACCGCCGAGGAGACAGGCTTCCCGGCGGCTTTTTGTTCTTTCGACGCTTTTTTTCACCCCCGGCAGCCCGTCGTCAGGGGCTCCACTGTGGATGGGTGGTCTCACATCTGCGAGATCATCTCTTCGCCAAACCCGGAACAACTGACCTGCGTTGCGCCCTCCATCAGGCGCGCGAAGTCATAGGTGACCCTTTTGGAAAGAATGGCCTTTTCAAGCGAACTGATGATGAGGTCTGCGGCCTCAACCCACCCCATGTGGCGCAGCATCATTTCGGCCGAAAGTATCTCGGAGCCCGGATTGACATAGTCCTTGCCTGCGTATTTGGGCGCTGTGCCATGGGTGGCTTCAAAACAAGCCACCGAATCCGACAGGTTGGCTCCAGGCGCGATACCTATGCCGCCCACCTGAGCGGCCAGGGCGTCGGAAATGTAGTCACCGTTCAGGTTCAAGGTGGCGACCACCGAGTACTCAGCCGGGCGCAACAGAATCTGCTGCAGGAACGCATCGGCGATGCTGTCTTTGATGGTGATCTCTTTACCCGACTTCGGATTTTTGAATTTGCACCATGGACCACCGTCCACCAATTGGGCGCCAAACTCTTTCTGAGCCAGGGCATAAGACCAGTCGCGAAACCCACCTTCGGTGTATTTCATGATGTTGCCCTTGTGAACGATGGTCACACTGGGCTTGTTGTTGTCAATGGCGTACTGAATCGCCTTGCGCATCAGGCGCTCGGTGCCTTCGCGGCTGACCGGTTTAACGCCGATACCCGATGTATTCGGGAAGCGGATCTTGGTGACACCCAACTCGGTTTGAAGGAACTTGATGAGCTTTTTGGCCTTGTCGGACTCTGCTTCGTATTCGATACCCGCGTAAATGTCCTCCGAGTTTTCCCGGAAGATGACCATATTGACTTTGTGGGGTTCTTTGACTGGCGAGGGCACGCCATTGAAATACTGGACAGGGCGAAGGCATACATACAGATCAAGCTCCTGGCGCAGGGCCACATTCAAAGAGCGAATGCCTCCTCCCACAGGCGTGGTCAGTGGGCCCTTGATTGACACAACAAAGTCGCGCAATGCGGCCAGCGTTTCTTCAGGCAACCACACATCCGGGCCATACACATGCGTCGACTTTTCGCCTGCGAAGACCTCCATCCAGTGGATTTTCTTCCTCCCTCCGTAGGCTTTCTCGACTGCAGCATCAACCACCTTGAGCATCACCGGCGTGATGTCCTGTCCGGTTCCATCGCCCTCGATATAAGGAATGATGGGTTCGTCAGGCACGCTCAATGACATGTCTGCATTGACGGTGATTTTTTGGCCCTTTTTGGGCACCTGTATGTGTTGGTACATAAATACGCTGGTCTCCAGATTCGATACGATGTGCAATCGACTTTCCGAGCGGGGCACTTTTTGGGCTCCGCAGGGTTCCAAATCATTCTAGTCTTTGCACCTACACATGACCCCCATCCGCCTTCTTTTGAGCTCCTTGCTTGTCACCTTGGTGGGCCCTGCACTGGCCCAAGACAAGCCGCAAATGGATCTGCCTCGAGTCAAGCTCTCTGCAGGCATGTACATGATCGATGCGCAAGTGGCGCAAGCACCGGAACAACGCCAGATCGGCCTGATGTTCCGCAAGGAAATGCCCGAAAAAGAAGGCATGCTGTTCGTCTTTGAACAACCCGGCACGCAGTGCTTCTGGATGAAAAACACCCTTCTGCCCCTGACCGCCGCTTTTGTGGCGGACGATGGCCGCGTGGTGAACCTCGTTGACATGAAGCCACAGAGCACCGACTCGCACTGCTCAACCGAGCCGGTGCGCTACGTTTTGGAGATGAACCAGGGCTGGTTTGCCAAACGGGGCCTCAAAGCAGGCACCCTGCTCGGTGGCTTCACATCACACCGGTAACAAAGACAAAGGGGGCCAAAGCCCCCTTTTTTTGAAGTCAGCTCCAGAGGCCTCAGGCTTTCTTGACGCTTTCCAGCACACCATTCAGCGTTTTGCTGGGACGCATCACTGCGTCCAGTTTGGCCAGGTCGGGCTGGAAATAGCCCCCGATATCCACCGCCTTGCCCTGCACGGAAGCGAGCTCGTCCACGATGGCTTTTTCGTTGTCGGTAAGCTGCTTGGCCAGCGACGCAAATTGTTTGGCCAACTCAGCGTCCTCCGTCTGGGCGGCCAAAGCTTGCGCCCAGTACATGGCCAGGTAGAACTGGCTGCCACGGTTGTCGAGCTGTCCGGTTTTGGGCGACGGATTCTTGTTGTTGTCCAACAGTTTTCCGGTTGCATCATCAAGCGCCTTACCCAGGATTTTCGCCTTGCTGTTACCCGTCTTGAGGCCCAAGTCTTCAAGGGATACGGCCAGCGCAAGGAATTCTCCCAGCGAGTCCCAACGCAGGTGGTTTTCTTCCACCAGTTGCTGAACGTGCTTTGGCGCGGAACCGCCTGCGCCGGTTTCATACATGCCACCACCAGCCATCAAAGGCACGATGGAAAGCATTTTGGCGCTGGTGCCCAGCTCCATGATGGGGAACAGATCGGTCAGGTAATCACGCAGGATGTTGCCAGTGGCACTGATGGTGTCCAGACCGCGCACCACGCGCTCCAGCGTGTAGCGCATCGCACGCACCTGGCTCATGATCTGGATGTCCAGACCCACGGTGTTGTGCTCGTGCAGGTACATCTTGACCTTGGTGATCAACTGCGCTTCGTGCGGGCGATAGGCATCAAGCCAGAACACGACCGGCATGCCGGAGTTGCGCGCGCGGCTCACAGCCAGCTTCACCCAGTCGCGGATGGCAGCATCTTTCACCTGGCACATGCGCCAGATATCGCCCGCTTCGACCTGCTCGGTCAGCAAGACTTCGCCCGTGGCGATGTCGGTGATGTTGGCGGTGCCATCTTCAGGGATCTCAAAGGTCTTGTCGTGCGAGCCGTACTCTTCGGCCTGCTGCGCCATCAAGCCCACGTTGGGCACGGTGCCCATGGTCTTGGGATCGAAATTGCCATGCCACTTGCAGAAGTTGATGATCTCCTGATAGATGCGGGCAAAAGTCGACTCAGGCATCACGGCCTTCACGTCCTTCAAGCGGCCATCGGCACCCCACATCTTGCCGCCGTTGCGGATCATGGCAGGCATGGACGCATCAACGATCACATCGTTGGGCGAATGGAAGTTCGTGATGCCTTTGGCGGAGTCCACCATGGCCAGCTCAGGGCGGCCTTCGTGGCAGGCGTGCAAATCGGCGATCACTTCTTCGCGTTGCGACTGGGGCAGCGTGGCCAGCTTTTCGTACAGATTGGCCATGCCGTTGTTGACGTTCACGCCCAACTGGTCAAACAGCTTGGCGTGCTTGGCGAAGGCGTCTTTGTAGAAAATGCGAACGCAGTGGCCAAACACGATGGGGTGCGACACCTTCATCATCGTGGCCTTCACGTGCAGCGAGAACATCACGCCGGTTTTGTAGGCGTCCTGGATTTCCTTTTCATAAAACTCCAGCAAGGCCTTTTTGCTCATGTACATGCTGTCGATGACTTCGCGGTCCTGCAGCGACACTTTGTCCTTGAGCACGATGGTTTTGCCACCCTTGGTGATCAACTCCATCTTGACGTCGCGAGCCTTGTCCAGCGTCATGGACTTTTCGCCATGGTAGAAGTCGCCGCCGTGCATGTGTGACACGTGGGTGCGGGAAGCCTGGCTCCACTCGGCCATGGAGTGGGGGTTTTTGCGCGCGTACTCTTTCACGGCGCGTGGCGCGCGGCGATCCGAGTTGCCTTCGCGCAGCACGGGGTTCACAGCGCTGCCGATGCACTTGGCGTAACGGGCGCGAATGGCTTTTTCCTCTTCGGTTTTGGGCGCCTCCGGGAAGTCGGGCAAGGCGTAACCTTTGCCCTGTAACTCTTTGATCGCGCTGATCAACTGGCCCACCGAAGCACTGATATTGGGCAGCTTGATGATGTTGGCGTCGGCCTTGAGCGTGAGCTTGCCGAGTTCGGCCAGCGTATCGGGCACGCGCTGCTCTTCCTTCAACGCCTCAGGAAACGCGGCCAGCACGCGGGCGGCCACCGAAATGTCGCTGGTTTCCACGTTGATGCCGGCCGGCGCTGTGAACGCCTGGATGATGGGCAAAAACGCGCGAGTGGCCAGCAAAGGGGCCTCGTCGGTCAGCGTGTAGATGATGGTGGGTTGCTGCTTGCTCATGGTTTGGCTCCGTCGATCGTTTTGGATAGATGCTGCTGCGCCATAGAGGCGACCTGCGGCTCGAGTGGCATGGTTGAAGATTTTGCTTTCAAGCGACTGACCTGCGGTTCATTTTTTGAATCGCCATCTCATATTGCAAAATTTGCTTCAAATATTCTGGATTTTTTGTCTGGCCGCAGCCAGAAAAGCGCCGCACAAAACAAAAGGGCCCGAAGGATGTACCTTCGGGCCCTTTCCCGGTTCACCCGATCACTCAGGCGAAATTGGCTTCGGCGAACGACCAGTTGACCAGCTTGTCGAGGTAGGTCTCAACGAACTTGGGGCGTGCGTTGCGGTAGTCGATGTAGTAGGCGTGCTCCCACACATCGACCGTCAACAACGCCTTGTCTCCAGTGGTCAAAGGGGTGCCGGCTGCGCCCATGTTGACGATGTCCACCGAGCCGTCGGCCTTTTTCACCAGCCAGGTCCAGCCAGAACCGAAGTTCCCCACGGCGCTCTTGACGAATGCTTCCTTGAATGCTGCGTAGCTGCCGAACTTGGCTGTGATGGCCGCAGCCAATGCGCCAGAGGGCTCGCCGCCGCCATTGGGCTTCATGCAGTTCCAGAAGAAGGTGTGGTTCCAGATCTGGGCCGCGTTGTTGTAAACGCCTCCACTGGCCTTCTTCACAATGGACTCTAGATCCATAGCTTCAAATTCAGTGCCTTTTTGCAGATTGTTGAGGTTGACCACATAGGCGTTGTGGTGCTTGCCGTGGTGAAACTCCAGGGTTTCCTGGGAGTAATGAGGGGCCAGAGCGTCAATCGCGTAGGGCAAAGCGGGCAGGGTATGTTCCATGGTGTTCCTCTTTCGTTGGGTTATGGGAAAGCAAGCCGCTCAGAGGCTTGAAAGTTCAACGCACATTGTAGGCAAGCCAATGGGCTGCGCCAGCTCAAGGGCTTTGTTCCTTCGACAAAACTTTCAAACGCACCTCGCCATCCCTCAAGCGCGCGCCAAGGGTGTCTCCTGGACCCGCTTGCGCCACCCGGGTCACTGGCGATCCTCGGCTGTCGGTCAACAAGGCGTACCCACGCTCAAGAACCAACTGGGGATCCAGCAAGGAAAGTGCAGCGCTGGAGCGTTCCAACCGCAGGCGTTGCTGGGTAACGGCATGGTTGAGTGCCAACGGTAACGCCTTTTCCATCGCCTGGATGCGGTTGCGTTGCGATTGGGCGGTGAGAGCCAGACCGCGCTGCAAACGGTGTTCAGCCTCAAGCAATCGCTGGCGACTGTTGTGAACCCGACCAGAGGGCCGACCCAGGCGCTGCCCAAGGTGATCCAGTCGCTGGGCACGTTGGTCAAGCTCGCCAAGTGCGGCATCTGCTAGTCGCTCCTGCAAATAGAGCAACTCCCCCAAGCGAGATTCACGGGTAGGGGCGCACATTTCGGCAGCGGCTGTTGGCGTCGGCGCCCGCAAATCAGCAGCAAAATCGGCTAGCGTGAAGTCAGTTTCGTGTCCGACCCCGCAGACCACAGGCATTGGCGCCTGAGTGATCAACCGAACCAGCGTCTCGTCATTGAAGCTCCAGAGATCTTCCAGCGATCCACCGCCACGGACCAGCAGGAGCACCTCACTCTCTCCCGACCCGACATGACGTTGAAAAGCCGTTCGCATGGCGGCACACAACTCGGCGGGTGCTTGCGCACCTTGAACGGCCGAGGGGTATATGACCACCGGAATGTGGGGCACCCGGCGCCGCAATGCGGTGACCACATCACGCAGTGCCGCCGCCCCGAGTGAAGTGACGACACCAATGCTCTTCGGCTGAGAAGGCAGTTCTCGTTTGCGCCCTTCGTCAAAGACCCCTTCTTCGGTAAGCAATGCTTTCAGCCGAAGGAACTGCTCAAACAAGGCGCCCTGCCCGGCTGGCGTCAAGGATTCCACGATCAATTGAAGATCACCGCGCGGGCCATAGACGTCGAGCTTGCCCCTGGCTTCAACCACTTGTCCGTCGCGCGGCGCAAAGCTCAGCTGGTCCGCGCTGCGACGAAACATCGCACAGCGAACCTGGCCACTCTCGTCTTTCAATGCGAAATAGCAATGACCGCTGGCCGCGCGCGAAAAGCCGGAAACCTCACCCCGAACCGCAACCGGGTTGAACCGTGCCGCCAATGCATCGGCGATGGCTCGCATCAACGGCCCAACGCCCCACACAAGGCTCGCCTGGCTGGCTCTTTTTCCTGGAAACCCTTCAACCATGGGACGCTCCGAGGCAAAAGTGTCCACAGTCGGCGACGATATTGGGTGTGTAGGTCGAAAGCGCGCCACGAGCGGGGATTGCGCTGCAAGCTATTGATTCTGAAGCGTTTTGCACTGCCTGTTTTGTCATCGATTTGTTGAAATGCAGCCCTGGCGCGGACGTTGACCTGGCAATTGCCAGGTTCTTCACAAAGTTATCCACAGAAACTGTGCAAGGATTTTGAATGCACCGAGTTGGTGCACAAAGGCTTGAGGCGCGTCAAACATGGCCTGAGACATAATCACAAAGATCGCAGTTTGACCGCCCTGTGCATGCGGTTTCACCCGGAGCCCTGAATTGTTTTCCATCATACAAGCCGCTGGCTGGCCGATCTGGCCGCTGATTCTTTGCTCGGTACTGGGCTTGGCCTTGGTTATCGAGCGCTTTGTAAGCCTGAAAACGGCCAAAATTGTGCCGCCCAAACTGCTCGATGAAGCCATCATGGTTTCACGCAACGGCGTGCCTGGTGCCGAAGTGGTGAACCACCTTGAGCAAAACTCGGCGCTGGGTGAGGTGTTGGCCAGTGGCTTTCGTGCTTTGCTGAACAACCCCCGAATCAGCGAGTCGGATTTGCGGTCCACGCTGGAAGGTGCCGGTCGTCTGAGTGCTTCCAAATTGCAGCGCTACTTGGGTGCATTGGCCACCATCGCCTCTGCAGCACCGCTGCTGGGCTTGCTGGGCACGGTGATCGGCATGATTTCCATTTTTGGTTCGCAAGGTGGTGCCGATCTTGGCGCCGCGCCAGGTGGCAACCCCGAAGAACTCGCCCACGGCATCTCTATCGCGCTGTACAACACGGCTTTTGGCCTGATCGTGGCTATACCCGCGTTGATCTTCTGGCGCTATTTCCGCGCCCGGGTTGACGACTACCTGCTCAGCATGGAGCTTGCCTCCGAGCGCTTTGTGCGCCATTTGCTGACCCTGCGCAAATAAGGCACCGCGCATGAACTTCCGCCCAGGATCCCGCGACGAACCCGAGATCAACCTGATCCCTTTCATTGACGTCTTGCTGGTGGTGCTCATCTTTTTGATGCTCTCCACCACCTACAGCAAGTTCACCCAGCTGCAGGTGAACCTCCCCGTGGCCGATGCCCAGGCACAGGAGTCTTCGCCCAAGGAAGTGGTCGTCTCGATCAGCGCCGATGGGCGCTACGCCATCAACAAAGACATGCTGGAAGGCAGCAGCGTTGAAGACATCACGCGCGCCCTCTCCCAAGCCGCGCAAGACACGCGAGAGATCGTGATCATCATCAGTGCCGACGCGGCCGCCACCCACCAATCCGTGATCAACGTGATGGATGCAGCACGCCGCGCCGGACTGGTTCGGATCACCTTTGCCACCCAGCAATCGGGCAGCAAAGGCTCGGGATCCAAGATCTAACCCGGCCTCCATCTGCGCCATGAGCCAAGACAACGGACAGGCTCGCTGGCAAGCCATCTGGCAATCCCGAAGCGGCGTCGCACCGGCCTTGTTGCCGCTGGCCTGGCTGTATGGACGGATATCAAGCGCTCGTCGTTGGCTCTACATCAAGGGCTGGAAATCGATCGACCAACTTCCCGTGCCTGTCATCGTGGTGGGTAACGTGGTGGTTGGCGGCGCCGGCAAAACGCCCACCGTATTGGCATTGGTCCTGCACCTTCAGTCGAAGGGGTGGCGTCCCGGCGTGGTATCGCGCGGTTATGGCCGCCAAGGCACTTTGCCACTGGAGGTGTTGCCTGATACGCCAGCCAGCGAGTGTGGCGACGAACCCGCACTGATTCGCCGCCAAACTGGTCTGCCCGTTTTCGTGGCTCGCCAACGCGCTCAAGCTGCACGCGCTTTGCTGGCCCGGCACCCCGAAGTGAACCTGATCGTATGCGACGATGGCTTGCAACACCTGGCCCTGGGCCGCGACCTATCCATCGCCGTGTTTGACGACCGTGGCGTGGGCAATGGCTGGCTGCTGCCAGCCGGCCTGCTGCGTGAACCCTGGCCTGCGCACGAAGGGTCACCCTTCTCCCCTGACCTGGTTCTGCACCAGACGTCCCAGCTCCATCCAGCGCATCAGGCCAGCGCCACGAGCCTGCCCACTTTTTTTGCACAGCGCTCACTCGCACCGGTCGCGGTCAACGCACTGGGCGAACAGCAGGCGTTAACGACACTGGCGCACGCTCAACCAACCGCCGTCGCAGGTATTGCCCGCCCTGATGCCTTTTTCAACATGTTGAAGGCCGCTGGGTTGAAGCCTCGGCATACCACCGCACTGCCAGACCATGCAGACAGCGCCCTGTACGGCGACCTGCTAAAACACCACAAGGGCACGCTGATCTGCACCGAGAAAGATGCCGTGAAGCTGTTCGAGCTCGCCCGGAGCCAGGGACAAACAACTGCCGCCCGCACCTGGGCCGTCCCGCTTGTGCTGCAGATCGATCCTGCCTTCTTTCTCGCCGTCGACCAACACCTTGAGCCGCATCGCCGCATTCGCCCCAGCGCATGACCTGTGGGGGCTTGGGCGCACTATGATCGCGCCATGGACACCAAATTGCTCGAACTGCTGGTCTGCCCCGTCACCAAAGGGCCGCTGATTTTTAACCGCGACACTCAGGAACTGCTTTCACGCAGCGCCCGTTTGGCCTACCCTGTGCGTGACGGCATTCCCATCTTGCTGGAGCACGAAGCGCGCACACTGAGCGAAGAAGAAGCCGCTCGACCCAACGCGCCGACCAACTCGCCATGACAGCCCGTCAGGCCTTCACCGTCCTGATTCCGGCCCGCCTGGCTTCCAGCCGCCTGCCCAACAAACCGTTGGCTGACATTGGCGGCCTGCCAATGGTGGTACGTGTGGCCCTGCAAGCCGCCAAGAGCGAGGCCACCCAGTGCATCGTGGCCGCCGACGATGCACAAATCGTTGCCGCTTGCGAAGCCCATGGCATCCGCGCTCTGCTCACAGGCACCCGGCACCTGAGCGGCAGCGACCGCCTAGCCGAAGCCTGTGCGCTGCTGAACCTCGCCGACACCAGCATTGTGGTGAACGTGCAGGGCGACGAGCCCCTGATCAATCCAGCACTGATCAATGCCGTCGCGCTGGAGTTGCAAACGCGCCCTGATTGCGTCATGAGCACGGCAGCACACCCCTTGAGCGATGTGACCGATTTCACCAACCCCAACGTGGTCAAGGTGGTTCTCGACAAACGCCAGTCAGCCCTGTATTTCAGCCGCGCACCTATCCCGTGGTGGCGAGACGGCATGGCCACTCTTGACGTCGGCACTGAATTCCCACAACCTGGCCCATTGAGACACATCGGCATTTACGCTTACCGCGCCGGCTTCCTAAGGGCATTTCCCCATCTGGAACCAGCGCCCCTCGAAACCACCGAATCGCTGGAACAATTGAGAGTGCTTTGGCACGGCGAACGCATTGCCGTTCATGTGACCAATCAAGCACCCGGCGCAGGTGTTGATACGCCCGAAGATCTGGCCCGTGTACAGCGACTGTTTTCCAAGCCTTGAAGTGAGGCCATAGGTCACAAAAAACACCCGAACGCCTGTAAGCCAGCGTCTGGGAACTGCATGCTATCCTCGATCCGTCGCCCCGGGGCCCCTGCCCGGGCAACGGCCGCAAGGGACAGCGGCCCCACCCGATTCAACAGCAAAAAAAGGATACCGATGAAACTCATTCTGTTGGGCGCGCCTGGCGCCGGCAAAGGCACCCAAGCCACCTTCATCTGCCAAAAGTATGGAATTCCTCAAATCTCCACCGGTGACATGCTGCGAGCTGCTGTCAAAGCCGGCACGCCACTGGGCCTGCAAGCCAAAGGCATCATGGAATCAGGCGGCCTTGTCAGCGATGAGCTGATCATCAATCTGGTGAAAGAGCGCATTGCGCAGCCAGACTGTGCCAACGGATTTCTGTTCGACGGCTTCCCCCGAACGATTCCTCAAGCCGACGCCATGAAAGCCGCCGGCGTGAAGCTGGACTACGTGCTTGAAATCGATGTGCCGTTTGATGCCATCATTGAACGCATGAGCGGCCGCCGCTCGCACCCGGCTTCGGGCCGCACATATCACGTCAAGTTCAATCCGCCCAAAGTTGAAGGAAAAGATGACGAAACCGGCGAAGCGCTGATTCAGCGCGAAGACGACAAGGAAGCAACTGTGAAGAAGCGGCTTGAGGTCTACAGCGCTCAGACCCGCCCTCTGGTTGACTACTACAGCGAATGGGCCAAGGCTGACCCTTCTACTGCACCCAAATACCGCGCCATCAGTGGCATGGGATCGGTCGAAGACATCACTTCGCGCGCCATGGAAGCACTTGCTCACTGAGGGCAACCAGTCTGACCTACCCCAAATGCCCGGTCCAGAACCGGGCTTTTTTTCGCCTCTTTATGCCCAGTCAGGCAGCAACGCCAGAGACAACGCGAGGCGCGCTTTCACGGGTGACAGACCTGCTGAACTCTCGAACTTGTCGCCGACATGAGAAATCACCCGCCCGCGCGCGCAGCGCGTGGCGCGCACCACCCGAACCCCACTCGCCTGCGCCTGATCCAGAGCCGCAGCGAGTTCAGCGTGGAGCGTTCCATTGCCTGTGCAGGCCACCACAATGCCTTGCGTCTTCGCACCGTGCTGGCCGCTGTTGAGTGCCAACACCCCCAACACCACACGTCCATCAGCGTCCGAATGGCTGGTCACCAACACCACGCTCGGCAAAGCCGTCGCCGCCGAGATCCTCGCCAGTCGATCAGTCGGACCCGACAAGCCGGTCGAGGGTGCCTCAAAAGGCTGGAACCATCGAACTACACCTTCCTCCACACAGCCCATTGGCCCCGCATCACCCGAATCAAACGCATCAATCCGATAGCTGTGCACCTTGCACACATGTTCCGCCCTGTGAACCCAACCGGCGCTCACGGCGACCACACCGGTCAACCCGTCACAACCAGCCACGACAACCGCATCCAGCAAGTTCTGTGGGCCATCGGGCACCAGTGCTGTGGCCGGCCGCATGGCACTGGTCAGCACCACAGGCTTGTCCGGTGCCAGTACCGTCTGCAAAAACCATGCGGTTTCTTCCAGGGTATCGGTGCCATGGGTGACAACCACGCCTTGAACCTCTTCCCGAGCCAGGTGGTGGGCCACTCTCTCTGCCAAGCGTTTCCAGACGGCGAAGCCCATATCCTTGCTGTCAATTTGCGCAACCTGTTCGCACTCAAGGGCAAGCCCCTGCAGAGGCGGCACGGCCTTCACCAGATCACCAACACCGACTTCTCCAGCCACATAGCCCACGTTGTCCGCCGCATCGACCGAGCGTCCTGCGATCGTGCCGCCCGTCCCAAGAACCACGCACACCGATCGCGCTTTCAAATTTGCCACTTGTCAAACTCCAAAAACTGGTTAAACTCACAGCTACTGGATAAGAAAACAGCATGCTGCTTTATCCAGTATCGATGCAGGCTCAAAGTGCCTGCCAAGATTCCTAGGTCTGAAGAGGTTGCCATGATCGACTCCGCTTTCCCGACGCCCAAACTCACCGCCCGTCAGCAACAAATTCTGGAACTGATCCAGAACGCCATTGCCCGCACCGGCGCGCCGCCCACCCGTGCTGAAATCGCCAGTGAACTGGGTTTTAAATCGGCCAACGCCGCCGAAGAACACCTGCAAGCGCTGGCCCGCAAGGGCGCAATCGAACTCGTCAGCGGAACCTCGCGCGGCATCCGCCTGCGCAGTGAAGACCTTCAATCCATCAACAGCTCGCGTTTGCGCCAGCTTACATTGCCACTGCCCAGCCTGTCTCAGCTCATGCTCCCCCTGATTGGGCGTGTTGCTGCCGGCTCGCCGATTCTCGCGCAAGAGCATGTAGACCAGACCTACCACGTGGAGCGAAGCTTGTTTCAACAGGAACCTGACTACCTCCTCAAAGTTCGAGGCATGTCCATGCGCGACGTTGGCATCATCGATGGTGACCTGCTGGCTGTTCGCTCGACCAAAGAAGCCAAGAACGGCCAAATTGTGGTCGCGCGGCTGGGTGAAGACGTCACCGTCAAGCGCTTCATGCGTCGAACAAATCAAATCGAATTGCACGCTGAAAACCCCGACTACAAAACCATCGTGGTTGAACCGGGAGAACCATTTGAGATCGAGGGCCTGGCCGTCGGTCTGATTCGGAACAGCTTCCAGAACTGAGCTCCCGGGCATGACATCGACCGGCAACCCGTCGGTCGAGTCCGTGCCCGAGAGCCGGAATGGCCTCCGCAGGTGGCGGGCGTTTGGCATGGTGCGCGGGCTTCGCGCATTGGCACAACCCTGCGTGGGCGTATATTTTTTAATCCTGCCTGTGTTCAACACCATCACTGGAGTTTTTCATGGGAATCCGCTTTAACACCAACACCTGGCGTGCGCCGCTGCAATTGATCGACTGCTGGCTGCCGCGGCAGCCATCAACAGCGCGTGCTTCTGCCATGCCTGCACCACGCTTGCTGCAACGCTTCGCCAAAGCCGGGTGGCTCAACAGCCCGTTGTCGTCGGGTGCACCCATTGCGACCAATGCCCGATCGCCGAGCCAGACAAAGCACCACGGCCGCAACGATCGCACTGTGACCGTACAACGCAAGAGCGCTGGTGCACGCTCGCCGTCTTCCCCTCATTCAGACGGTCGCCTCTTTCTTTCCGGGCGCATCGATCAGGTTTGCGCTGAACTGGAACGCCTTGCAGCAATAGAACAGCGCATGTTTCAGTAGCAGCGTTGGAGTGCACACCCACTCCAGCCCTTGCCCGCTCCGAGAAATACCAACCCAATGATCGGTTTTCCCCTCTGCCTGAAAAGTAGCAAACAGTCTGGGGCAAGGCTCTTCACGGGTGCAAGCAACCAAAACCCGAGACCACTGATGACTGCGATCATGAGGGCACAATATGCCTCATGAACATTGTGATTCTCGACGACTACCAAGATGTGGTCCGCAAACTCGACAGCGCCCAGAAGCTCGATCCGTATCCTGCGAAAGTGTTTACCAACACGGTCAAAGGTGTGGGCCAGCTCTCGGTGCGACTTCGAGACGCCGACGTTTTGGTCTTGATTCGGGAACGCACCCAGATCACTCGACAGCTGGTAGACAAACTGCCGAAACTCAAGCTGATCGCTCAAACCGGCCGAATTGGGGAGCACATCGATGTCCCTGCCTGTACCGAACGAGGAGTTGCAGTGGCCGAAGGCGTCAGTTCGCCGATGTCAACGGCCGAACTCACATGGGCACTGATCATGTCATCCATGAGGCGCATTCCGCAATATGTCGCCAGTCTGAAACACGGGGCATGGCAGCAGTCCGGACTGAAAGCGGCCTCCATGCCACCGAACTTCAGTCTTGGCAGAGTTTTGCATGGGAAGACACTGGGGGTGTGGAGCTATGGCCGAATTGGGAAGATCGTGGCCGGCTACGGCCGCGCATTCGGTATGCGGGTACTCGTCTGGGGCAATGAAGGCAGCCGCCAACAGGCTGCGGCAGATGGGTATGAGCTTGCCAATAGCCGCGAAGAATTGTTCACTGACTCAGACGTACTCACGCTGCACTTGCGACTGAGTATCACCACAGCAGCCTGCGTGAGCCTTGATGACCTCTCCAGGATGAAGCCAACAGCCTTGCTTGTGAATACATCAAGGGCTGAGCTGATCCAGCAAGATGCGCTTTTGGCTGCATTGAACCGCGGCCGCCCGGGTATGGCCGCCATCGACGTTTTCGAGTCCGAGCCCATCATGCAGGGTCATGCGCTCTTGCGGCTGGAGAATTGCATTTGCACGCCACACATAGGCTACGTTGAACAAGACAACTACGAAACCCTGTTTTCAGCGGCCTTTGACAACGTGGTGAACTTTGTTCGCGGCACTCCTACCAATATCGTCAACCCCGGCGCCCTTCAAGTTCGCCGCTAACAAACGAGCACCGCCGTGCGAAGTGGTGGCGTGGGCGCCTGTGGGTGAGGGACGGTACCTGCATACACTTGGCAACGTGTCATGGCCCGGACAGACCAACGCCGCCCAGATGGACAGCATTCAGCCTGGACCCAGGCTGGAATACGGCGATGGGTTGGATATCACCAGGGACCACCAAAGCGTTTTGCATATTCCGTGCCCCAGGTTGTGCGCGCGCTTGAGGTCACCTGGCGCAAAAATCTGAAGAAGCTGGGCGCGGTTCATGGCCGACTGAGGCGCGCCTGCCGAAGCGGGCATATCAATCCACGCAAAAGCTACAGCGCAGTCTTGCGGGATGCCCTGCCCCTGCCCCCTCAATGCCAGCAAATGCATTGAGTTTCATGAGACCCAAGGGAGAGGGAAGTGATGGCGGCGGGCATGTTGTGCCCTGTGGATGCGAGGCGGGGCCCCCACATGGTTGGCGGGCAAACTTGGTCAGTGCAAGCGAACGCTTTTTTCATTGAATGCGATGTTGAAGGGGTCGCAGAGCTCTCCACTTATTTGAAGATTCAATGCCCCATTGGGCTCAACGCATTGGCTTTTTTTTGGATTTTGGCCAACAGAGCCATGCCACCCCATGACGTAAAAAAGGCCGGGGTTTCAGCCCGGCCTTTTTTACGTCAATGATGATGGTGCCAATTCAAGGCTTTTTCTGCGCAGGCTCGTCATCGTCATCTTCAGGAGGCATGAAGTCCATCACTTCAAAATCAATCAAATTTCCTTCATCAGCCACACTGGCAGACAGCCGTTTACCATCCACAACAGCCGATGCCTTTACCGCCTCAGGGACCTCTGGTAACGAAGCTTCAAAAGCCGACATTTCATCCAGGGCGTCCAAATCCACATCAAGCCCCAACCGCGGAGACGCCACTGGCATGTTGTCAAAAGGCTCGGTAACCGGATCTCCTTTGTCCCTGGAACTGCTTCCCATTGCAGCCGCCGAGCCTGCTGCGGCCTTCAACGGCTTGATTGCCGTGTGCTCAAAGTCAGGGCTGTCCTCATGGTCACCCAGCTCTGCCCGCTTGATCATTTCCTTGGCAACCGCATGCAGGAGCAGCAACTCGCGGTAGGCCTCCAGATCAAAAACCTCGCCATCTTCGTCGTTCGCATCACGGAAGATAGATTGCTCGATTACATCCAGGACACGAGGTTGCGGCCACAGCGCTTGAATACGTCCAAAGGCCGTTTCATATCCCTCAAGACCCACACTGTTGTCGGAGTACTCGTCAAAGGGCGGGGCACCGGCATTGAACTTGTGGTTAAAAACCTCGCGAAGCTCGTCATAGTCTTGGCGCCGATTCTGCTGGTGATAAAGCCTGAACAAATCCAGATAAGCCAATGCGCTGGGTTCCTGACTCTCCAGCAAATGGCTCTTCAACACACCGATCGCTTTTTCGTTTTCGCCTAGCGAGACAAAGAAATCGGCTTGCTGTTGAACGTCAAACAACTCTTCCGTGGCCAGTGAGCGCGAACCGGCCGCGTGGTTTGATTCGTCTCCCTGCCCACGAGAAGCGGGCAGGACCGCGCGCAAGCTCGAATCGTTCCCATGAAGAGACTCGTAGTCATCGAAGCCAGATTCCGCATCGATATCCAGATCAATATCAACACCCACCGGGTCACGGCGACCTGCGACCGCAGCAGTTGAAGCAACGGCTGCACCTGCGACGCCTGCTGCGACTGGCTTCTTGGCACCATCCCACCATGCGGCGTCTCGTCGGACAACTTCAACGGGCTCTTTGCGCCGACGGAAAAACCACAGCCCCAAAATCGACAGCACCAGCAAGGCGCCTAGAAGATAGGCCAGCCAGGTGATGTAGCGCGACTGATCCAGTTGCGCCTGCATGGCTTGAATCGCGGCTTCATCCCGGGCTTCCTTTTCACGCAATCCTTTGGACTCCGCTTCCAGAACCGCCAACTTTTGCGAGTCGCGCAAAATGTCTTCAGGCGAGGCGTTGATGGCCTTCCAGAGCTGGCCTGCAGCAGCCCGCTCTTGCTCCGAGGTTGTCGGCTCGCTCAGCAGCGACAACGAAAGCTTGAGCACCGGATCGCGCTCAATACCCAGGCTCAGGTCCACGGGTTCGAGGTGCAACCTGGGAGCAGTGGTGACTTCGGCCACAGGATCTGGTTTGCGAACCACACTCTTGGGTGCGGGCTTCGGAGTCGCAGCCTTTCGAACCGGTGGTTTTGCACGCTCAGGCTTGGGTGCTTGTGCTACATCTGACGAGCCTTCGTCGCCGACGCTTCTCAGGGCTTCACTGGACCGGTTGGCGTTATTGGTGCCGCGAGAAGCAGTCGCCGCCTGGCCGTTTTCGCTCACGACCTTTGGCAAAACCCTCGATGAAGCGCCGCCACCAACTGATGCCCCATCGATTGAACGCCCGGCGCCATCCAAACCATTGGTTGAAGTCGCAGCCACTGGGGCTGGATCGGCCAACAAGACATACCGGCGCGCAAACGGCGCCGCGCATCCGGCACTGACCTCCAGCGATACCACTGGCTCATTCACAGGTACAGTGGTCTGAATTCTGATTGAAGCCTTTGCATCAGGCGCACTTCGCTGGGGGGTGATCTGCACGGCACTGGATGCCAGCCGAGACTCACCAAACAGCACGCCTGCGCGAATGCAGAGATCGGAAAGATCTTCACCGGGACTGGTCAAAGCCTCCACCCTGATGTCCAAGGTGCGTCCGATCACCGCCGCGCCACCATGACGACCCAACGTAACCGCCGAGCTCGGCAAAGCCGTTGATAGCAAAATAGAGCTGATCACAATCAGGCGCACGTCAGAATCCCTTCTTCCTTAGGTGGGGAACATTTTGTCATAGGTTCGAACATGTTCACCTCAAATAGTACTTTCATATGCAACCATTTCTTCCTTTAGCCCAACCCATCTTCCAAACCGTCGGCGTGATCGGTGGCGGCGCCATGGGCAGAGGCATCGCTCAGATGGCAGTGCAAGCAGGCAGCGACGTATTCTTGCTGGACAGCCAGCCAGGTGCCGCACAGGCCGCAATCGCCGCAATCACTGCAATTTGGGATCGCCTGGTTACCAAAGGCAAGCTGACGGATGAGATGCGCAACTTGCATCTCACACGGCTCAGCGCAGCCCCAGACGCCGCAGCGCTGGCGCCGTGCAACCTCATCATTGAAGCGATTGTGGAGCGTATCGACATCAAACAACGCCTCTTCAGTGAAATTGAATCACTGGTTGCTCCCGGAACCGTGCTCGCGACCAACACTTCGTCGCTCTCTGTCACAGCCATCGCTGCCAATTTACAGCGCCCCGCCCAACTGGCTGGCTTTCATTTCTTCAACCCGGTTCCGTTGATGCGTGTGGTGGAGGTGGTCGCGGGACTCAAGACATCGCCTGTTGTTTGCGAACAACTTACTGGCTATGCACGCCAGTTCGGCCATACGCCCGTTGCCGCGCAAGACACCCCTGGCTTCATCGTCAACCATGCGGGCCGTGGCTATGGCACTGAGGCTCTGCGGGTGGTGAGCGAGCGAATCGCAGACTTCGCGACAGTAGACCGTATTCTGCGGGACCAGATGGGCTTCAAGCTGGGGCCATTCGAACTGATGGACCTGACAGCCCTGGATGTGTCGCACCCAGTAATGGAGTCCATCTACCGCCAGTACTTCGACGAGCCACGGTACCGCCCCAGCGTGATCACCGCCCAGCGCCTGGCCGGCGGCGTGATTGGCAAGAAGGTGGGCGAGGGTTTCTATTCCTATCTTGAGGGTGCCGCGCAAATCCCTGAGGACCCGCCTGCGCCAGTTGTCAAATCGTTGCCTCCCGTGTGGGTTTCACCCAAGGCGGCCCGGCGCTCAGAGCTCTATCAATTGCTCAAGGATTTAGGCGCCCACATTGAAACCGCGGCAACGCCATCGTCGACCGCATTGATTCTGGTAGCGCCGCTGGGTCTGGATGTGACCACACTTGCAGCTGTTGAGCGGCTGGACGCGACGCGAACCATCGGCATCGACATGATGCTGGAAGACACCGCTACGCGCCGCCGTGTTCTCGCAACCAACCCAGCAACCCGCCCCGATATGCGTGATGCGGCCCATGCTTTGTTTGCCCAGGACGGCAAGGCAGTCAGCGTGGTTCGCGACAGCGGTGGTTTTGTGACCCAACGCGTGGTCGCCACCATCATCAACATCGCGGCCGACATGTGCCAGCAAGGCGTGTGCTCCCCAAGCGATCTCGATCTTGCCGTCACTTTGGGTTTGGGTTATCCGATGGGTCCGCTGGCGATGGGCGACCGCATTGGCCCCACCAACGTGCTCGAGATACTGTTTAACATGCAAACCGTTTATGGTGATCCGCGCTACCGTCCTTCCCCATGGCTGCGCCGCCGCGGCGCGCTGGGCCTGAGCCTGTCCCACGAAGAAGCCTGACCCCAACCCAGGACCACACCACCCCATGACCGCAACCCTCAAGAGCCACAGCCATGGACAGACCATGGTGCTGAGCATCAGCAACCCCGACCTTCGCAACGCGCTCGGTCCCGACATTTACGCAGCCGGCATTGAGGCCATGAACGTGGCCGAGGGCAGCGCCGAAGTGCGCAGCGTCGTGATTCAGGGCGAAGGTGCCCATTTCTGTGCTGGCGGGGACCTGCAGCGCTTGCGCGCCAACCGCTCCCTTCCCCCCGAGCACCAGAGCCAAAGCATCGAAGGCCTGCACAACTGGATCGAAACCATCCGCGCCTTTCCCAAACCGGTGATCGCGGCCGTCGAAGGGTCCTGCGCAGGCGCCGGGTTTTCGTTGGCACTGGCTTGCGATTTCATCGTGGCGGCGCACAACAGCGTGTTCGTCATGGCCTACAGCAATGTGGGCCTGTCCCCCGATGGCGGCGCGAGCTGGAGTCTGATGCGCGCGTTGCCCAGGGCAACCGCTTTGCAGTTGCTCATGTTCGGCGACCGCATCGAGGCCCAGCGTTTGCAGGCCCTTGGTGTGGTGACGCAAGTCAGCGCCCCCACAGATGCGCTGCAGGATGCCCTGACACTGGCCGAGCGCCTGAACGGACGGGCGCCCAACGCCCTGGCGAGCATCAAGGAGTTGTGCAACGACGCCGACACCGCATCGCTGCACACCCAGCTCGGCGCCGAACGCGATCATTTCGTGCGCAACCTGCACCATGCCAACGCTGGAGAAGGCATCCAGGCGTTCCTAGAAAAGCGGGCCCCCAGCTACCGCTGAAGCCCTACCGCGTTTCGCTGATGGTGATTCCGCAGGCCACCTGCAAGACGCCCACGAGACACTTTCCATGCAAACCCTGTGAGGTGCCTTCGTCCCTATGGCGACAATGAAGGCACCCCCCAGTCACTCATAAGACAGACGATGGACGAACCGATTCTGACAATGGACGAACGCGAGGCGATCAATGGTGGTCGCTGGTTCAACAGCCTTTCCCCTTCACTGCGACACGACATACTTCGATGCGCCTACGTCAAGCGATTCAAGGACGGCGATCTGATCGTTGCCCGAGGAGACCCGCCAACCGAATGGACGGCGGTCGCCAAGGGCGCGGTGCGCGTGAGTTCGACTTCGCTCTCGGGCAAGCAGATCACGCTGACCTATGTGGAACCGGGCGTGTGGTTCGGCGACGTGGCGATGTTCGACGGCGACCAGCGCACACACGATGCCTACGCACACGATGCAACCACGCTGCTTTGCGTTTCGCGCAACGATTTTCAAAAGATTCTCAGCAACCACGGCGAACTGTACGAAGCGCTGATGCGGCTGCAGGCGCGGCGTATTCGCACCCTGTTTGGCCTGGTGGAAGACCTCAACACCCTGCCCCTTCGGGCCCGGCTGGCCAAGCAGCTGTTGCACCTCGTGCGCAGCTATGGCGTGCCCTGCCTGTCGGATGGCAACGAAATGCGAATCGGTCTTCAGTTGGCACAAGAAGAGTTGGCGCAACTCTTGGGCGCTTCACGTCAGCGCGTCAACCAGGAGCTCAAGTCGATGGAACGCGAAGATGCCATTCGCATCGAGCAAGGTGGTCTGGTGGTGCGGGATCGAGAAATGTTGATGCGCATCGCCGACGCCGAATCCTGATCAGTATTTCTCTCAAGCGCACGCAGATGCGCAGCCGGCCAACCGGAGCCTGTGTTGGCCGCCCCCACCCCAACATGAGGCAATCCACCCGATGAGCGAACCCCACGTCTTTACTGGCACCAAGCCAGTCGCCGAACAACACCGTTTCGACACCGACGCGTTGTCCCACTGGATGACCACCCAAGTGCCTGGTTTTGCGGGCCCGTTGACCGTCGAGATGTTCAAGGGCGGCCAATCCAACCCGACCTACAAGCTCATCACGCCATCGAAGTCTTATGTGATGCGCGCCAAGCCAGGCCCGGTGGCCAAGCTGCTGCCTTCGGCCCATGCAGTGGAGCGAGAGTTTCGTGTCATGAAAGCGCTGCACGGCACGGGTGTTCCTGTGGCTGAAATGTATGCCCTGTGCGAAGACGAGGCCGTCATCGGGCGCGCCTTTTATGTCATGGAGTGCGTGGAAGGCCGGGTCATGTGGGACCAGGCCCTGCCCGAGATGAGCAACGCACAACGTGGCGCCATTTACGACGAAATGAACCGGGTCCTGGCGGCTCTGCACTCCGTCAAACCCGATGACATTGGCCTGGAAGGCTACGGCAAGCCGGGCAACTATTTCGAACGCCAGATCGGACGCTGGAGCAAACAGTACGTCGCATCCATCACGCAGCCCATTGAAGAGATGGACCGGCTGATGGAATGGCTGCCGCAAAACATCCCGGCCATGGCGCGCGACGAATCCATGGTCTCCGTGGTGCATGGCGACTACCGGCTGGACAACCTGATGTTCCATCCCACCGAGCCGCGCGTGCTGGCCGTGCTCGATTGGGAACTGTCCACCCTGGGTCACCCGCTGGCCGATTTCAGCTACCACTGCATGGCCTGGCACATTCCGCCAGGCGCTTTCCGCGGCATCGGCGGGCTAGACGTGGCCGCCCTGGGGATTCCCACCGAGGCCGAATACATCGCCCGCTATTGCGAACGCACCGGGCTGACCACGCCCGATCGTCTCAAGGCAGACTGGAATTTTTACCTCGCCTACAACCTCTTCCGCCTGGCCGCCATTTTGCAAGGCATCGCCAAGCGGGTCGAGATGGGCACGGCATCCAGCGCGCAGGCGGTTTCTTCTGCGGCCGGCGCCCGTCCGCTGGCCCAACTGGCCTGGCGCTACGCCTCTGCCGCCGACTGAACCTTTTCCCACTCACCCCCCAAGCTTTCGAAGCGATCAATCCAAGGAGACAAGATGAATTTCGACTACACCGACAAGGTTAAAGACATGCGCGAACGCCTGCTGGCGTTCATGGACGAGCACATCTATCCCAACGAAGCCCGCTTCTTCGCCGAGATCGCCGAGAACCGCAAAAACGGCAACGCCTGGCTGCCGACCAAGATCGTCGAAGAGCTCAAGCCCAAAGCCCGTGCCGCTGGCTTGTGGAACCTGTTTTTGCCCAGCAGTGCTCGTGCCCCCGAAGGCCTGACCAACCTCGAGTACGCGCCCATGTGCGAAATCATGGGCCGTGTGGTGTTTGCCTCCGAAGTCTTCAACTGCTCGGCGCCAGACACCGGCAATATGGAAACGCTGGAGCGCTACGCCAGCGAAGCCATCAAGGACGAGTGGATGGAACCCCTGCTGCGCGGTGAGATCCGCTCGGCCTTTCTGATGACCGAGCCCGCCGTGGCTTCGTCCGACGCCACCAACATCGAATGCCGCATCGAGCGCGATGGCGATGAATACGTGATCAACGGCACCAAATGGTGGTCGTCTGGCGCGGGCGATCCACGCTGCCAGGTCTACATCGTGATGGGCAAGACCAATCCCGATGCACCACGCCATTCGCAGCAATCGATGATCGTCGTGCCGGCAAACACGCCAGGCATCGAAGTGGTTCGCGCCCTGTCAGTGTTCGGCTACGACGATGCGCCTCACGGCCACATGGAGGTCAAGCTGACCAACGTGCGCGTGCCCGTGGGCAACCTCATGCTCGGCGAAGGCCGAGGCTTCGAAATCGCCCAAGGTCGCCTTGGCCCTGGCCGTATCCACCACTGCATGCGCTCCATCGGCGCCGCTGAACGCGCGCTGGAACTCATGTGCAAGCGCCTGAACAGCCGCGTGGCGTTTGGCAAGCCTGTGTCGGCCCAGTCGGTGTGGCACGAGCGCATCGCCGATGCACGCTGCCGCATCGAGATGGCCCGTTTGCTGACGCTGAAAGCCGCCTACATGATGGATACCGTAGGCAACAAAATCGCCAAGGCTGAAATCGCCATGATCAAGGTGGTGGCGCCCAACATGGCCTGCGACATCATCGACATGGCCATCCAGGCCCATGGCGGTGGCGGCGTGAGCGACGACTTCCCGCTGGCCTACAGCTATGCTGGCCAACGCACGCTGCGCCTGGCCGATGGCCCGGATGAAGTGCACCGTGTTTCGATCGCCAAACTGGAACTGGCCAAGCACATGGCCATCAAGGGCGAAGTGGACATGCCCATCACGCGCGGCAGCTGAACGCCTCGCGCATCCCCTCTCTCAGCGCCCGAAAAGCTTCACAGCCCGGGCGCTGAGTTGTTCCAGCGTGTCCAACGCATGGTGGCTGACCACACCGTCGTCCATGGCCTCCATTTGCAGCCGCAAGTAGACCTTGCCACGGGTCAACGCAATCAGGAACGGCGTCACCGGCCTGAGTGCCGCGGGTGCATCGCCCAGGCACTCGATCGCGTCGGCATACAACCACTCGCGGGCCGACTCCAGGTTGTCGGTCAGCACGCAATAGCGCGCCCAGAAGTCTGGCGTGGGCCCCGGCCACCCCGCATCGCGGTAGACCGACAACCAGACCAGTTCCTCTGGCAACGCTTTGTGGGCCGTTCGCAATTGGGCGGTGGCATCGGCGTAGGTGTGGCTGGCCGCTTTCTCCAGCGCGCGTTTCAATGCCCGGTGCATCACGATGATGTTCACGTCGTCCCGCAAACCCAGATCGGCACGCGCCATCAACTCCACGCCCTGGATATAGGGTCGCGAAGACGGCGCACAGCCTGCCTGAAATGGCCGGTCCAGCAACAACCCTTCCGCCACGGTCGCACCGTTGGCCAACTGGTGGTGGCTCAGCATGCGGTCCACCGCCCAATGAGCCAAACCGTCGCCACTGGCTGGCACAGGCGCCGAAGACCTGAATGCATTTTTCAATTTCTCAAACATGGCTCATCAAATCTTTGTAAAGTCGTGATTGGTTTCCACTCCTCCCACTCCACCTCCTCGCAGGCAACTCCATGATCCAAGTTTATTCCTGGCCCACACCCAACGGGCACAAAGTCCACATCATGCTGGAAGAATGTGGCCTGCGCCTTGGGCGCGATTGGCAAGTACATCCCATCAACATCGGTCTAGGCGATCAATTTTCCCCCGAGTTTCTCAAAATCAGCCCCAACAACAAGATCCCCGCACTGGTAGACCCCATAGGGCCCGATGGCAAGCCCATCAGCCTTTTTGAATCTGGCGCCATCTTGCTCTACCTGGCCGCAAAAACAGGCAGGCTCTTGCCCAAGTCGGATCGCCAGAAATTCGAGACGCTGCAATGGCTGATGTTCCAAATGGGCGGGGTAGGCCCCATGCTCGGTCAGGCGCACCACTTTCGCATCTACGCGCCCGAGAAGATCGATTACGCCTACGACCGCTACACCAAGGAAGCCAAGCGCCTCTACGGCGTCATGAACAAGCAACTGGAGGACCGGCCGTTCATTGCTGGCAAGCAATACACCGTTGCCGACATCGCCATCTTCCCCTGGGTGCGCAGCTGGCAGAACCAGGGCATCGAGTGGAAAGACCACCCCTCGCTCAAAGCCTGGTTCGACCGGGTCGCAGCCCGCCCTGCGGTGCAACGAGGGGTGGCTGTTTTGGCCGATGCGCGAAAACCGTTGACCGACGACAAAGCCCGCAACGCACTCTTTGGCAAAGGACAATACAAAAAAAGATGAAGATTTCTGCACCGCACCAAAAATGGGGTTTTCTTTGGGTACAATTCACAGCTTAGTCGGAGCGTAGCGCAGCCTGGTAGCGCATCTGCTTTGGGAGCAGAGGGTCGCGAGTTCGAATCCCGCCGCTCCGACCATTCATTCAGTTGAACAAAAAGGCCCACTCTGTGGGCCTTTTTTGTATCCGCAACCAGTTCACCCATCTACCCGTAGCTCAACTGGATAGAGCAGCTGCCTTCTAAGCAGCAGGTCGGGGGTTCGAGTCCCTCCGGGTAGGCCAAGTCATCAACCACTCTTTGCGCGCCTGCGCTCGCTCAGCCGAGCATTCGCAGTGGATGCTGTTCCGCTGCCCAAGGGCTGGTAAAGAAGGCAGAAACCATTTCTCCAGTCACATCTTCAATGCGGGCGGGATTCCAGCGCGGCTGGTGATCTTTGTCCACCGCCAGAGCCCGAATGCCCTCCACCGTTTCACTGGCCGCGCCTGGGCGAAGGTTGAAACATTGATGGACCATGTCGCGTTCCATGCGCAGATTGTCCGAAAGGCCCAGACTGCGGGCCCGGCGCACTTGCTCCAGCACCACATGCAACATCAACGGAGAACGCTTGCGCAGTGTGGCCAGCGTTTCGCGCGCCCAGTCGCTGTCGGTTCCAGTCAAAGCTTCCACGATCGCAGTTACGCTGTCCAAGGCAAACACACGGTTGATCTCGGTCAAAGGCAGGGTGTGTTTTTCGGTGTTCTTCTGGGTGTATGTCTGGAACCAGCGCTCCACGGCCTCACCGTTCTCGTAAGGCGTTGTACCCAGACTTTCCCAAAGCCCCGTCAAGCGTGCACTTTCCATCTGTGCATCAGCCAAATCGGTGGCCAGCGCCTCAACCCCATTGATCACCCGGCCGGTCAGCGCGAGATACTCCCCCATGCGCCCCGGACAACGGCTGAGAAAGTAGCCGCCCCCAACATCCGGGAACAAGCCAATCCCGGTTTCAGGCATCGCCAGCTTGCTGCGTTCGGTCACCAGGCGCAGGCTGGCTCCCTGGCTGATACCCATGCCGCCCCCCATCACAATGCCGTCCATCAAAGCGATATAGGGCTTTGAGTAGGTGTGGATCAGGTGGTTGAGCGCGTACTCCTCGGTGAAAAACTCGCCCAGGCTAGGATCATTCGCCAGCGCGGCCTGATGGAAAAAGCGAATATCCCCACCAGCACAAAAAGATCCAAACGGTCCGTCCTTGTTGACACCACGCACGACCACGGCCAACACATGGGCGTCGTCCCGCCATTGGATCAGCGCCGTGGTCAGACCACGCACCATGTCCAGCGACAAGGCATTGAGTGCCTTGGGGCGGTTCAGCGTGATGCAGCCCACGCGTCCTCGTACCTCAGTCAAGACAAAAGACTCGGTGGTGCTAAGGGTGGCGTTCATGGCAAATGCTCCAGGGGATCAATCAAAAATCAGACGCCCTCAATGGGCGAGGAATGGGGTTCAGTGGGGTCTGATGCTGCGGCCACAGCAACAACACCAGCGGTCAACGACTGTATGCGGCCAGCACCGGCGCGCGACTGCCATCCCAGCAGTTCATTGGCCACCAAGGCCAGGATGACCACACCACCGCCCAACAGCACTTCGCTGCCCGGCGCTTCGTTGGCGAACAGCCAGGGCCACAGGATGCCGAAAACCACTTCCAGCAAGCCCAGAAGGGAAACCTCGGGCGCCTTCAGCGTGCGCGCGGCGATCACTGCCAACATACAGGGAATCGCGAGCTGTGTCAGGCCCAAAAGGGCCAGCCACATCAAATCGCGGGAAGTCGCCGCAAAAGGCTGGGCCGGAACCCAGGTATAGAGGCAACAGAGGGTTGCGCCCACCAACACGGCCGGCACCAGATCGATGCGCGCACCTCGGCTCTGGCTTCGTTGTACCAGCGTCCAGTTCAACGCACCCGCGATCGGCACACACAACGCGATGAGCGAGCCCACGACAAGCCCGTGAACTTGGGAGCGATCGCTGCCCATCAGCGCCAGCACTTGCCCGCCATACATATAGGCCATGCCCAAACCAGCAAACACAATGGCCAGCCACACCCTCGCCTCCAGGCGCTGGCCATTGATCCGCCAGGCCAGTACCGCTGTAAAGAGCGGCCCGAGCGACATGATGATGAGCACATTGGCCACACTGGTGAAGGTCAGGCCCACCATAAAAGCGGTGAACATCACACTCCAGCAGATGCCCGACAGCCAGAAAGTGCGCGATTCAGGCAGCAGACCCCAGTGTCGATGAATCAGGCGCGCCATCTCGAATCGCTCGGTGAGCGGTGAGCCCTTTGCCTTGCCATGGTCGCGCGTGGCCTGGCGCCAGACGGGAAGCATCAACAGCAGCGACAACACGGTGAATGCGCCTCGCCAGAAAGTGATCTCGAAGCGCACGGCTCCTTCGAGCTGGCGCGTGACCACGCCAGCTGTCGACCACAGCAACGCTGCAGCCACCATCAAGAAGACAGCACGGGCGTGGGTGGTCGTCCGGGTCTGGTCGCTGTTCATGGGTTGCAAAACGCAACAGGGCGCCCTGAAGCGCCCTGAAGAATTTAGTCGCGCGAAGCCTTTTTACGCTCGTGCTCTTTCAGGTAGCGCTTACGCAGTCGCACGCTCTTGGGCGTGATTTCGACCAGCTCGTCGTCCTCGATGAATTCAACGCCGTATTCCAGGGTGCAGTCGATCGGGGGCGTGATCTTGATCGCGTCTTCCTTGCCGCTGACGCGGAAGTTGGTCAGCTGCTTGGTGCGGGTGGCGTTCACGATCAGATCATTGTCGCGGTTGTGGATGCCGACGATCATGCCTTCATACACCGGATCGTTGGCGCGCACAAACATGCGACCGCGGTCGTCGAGCTTGCCCAGGGCGTAGGTGAAAATTTCACCATCGTCCATGGAAATCAACACACCGTTTTTGCGGCCACCGATGTCGCCTTTGTGCGGCTCGTAGCTGTCAAAAATGTTGGAGATCAAACCGGAACCACGGGTCAGGTTCAAAAATTCGTTGGTGAAGCCGATCAGACCACGCGCAGGGATGCGGTATTCCAGGCGCACACGACCACGGCCATCGGGCTCCATGTTGACCAACTCGCCCTTGCGTTCGCCCAAGGCTTGCATCACGCCGCCCTGGTGGGATTCTTCGATATCGGCCGTGACCAACTCGATAGGCTCGTGCTTCTCGCCGTTGACATCGCGAAATACCACGCGCGGCTTGGAAACAGCCAGCTCATAGCCTTCGCGGCGCATGTTCTCCAGCAAGATGGTCAGGTGCAATTCACCACGGCCCATCACTTCAAACACGCCCTCTTCGTCGGTCTCGCTGACGCGCAGCGCCACGTTGTGTTGCAGTTCTTTCTGGAGACGGTCCCAAAGCTGGCGGCTGGTCACAAACTTGCCTTCGCGACCGGCCAAGGGGCTGGTGTTGACGCAGAAATTCATGGTCAGGGTTGGCTCATCCACTTTCAGCATGGGCAAAGGCATGGGATTGGCAACATCGGTCACCGTCACGCCAATGGAAATGTCCGCAATACCGTTGATCAAAACGATGTCCCCAGGGCCAGCCTCGGTTACCTGAACGCGATCCAGGCCGTGGAAGGTCAAGACCTGGTTGATCCGGCCTTTGTACGATTTGCCATCCGGGCCTTCCATGACCAGCACATCGGTCAAGGGCTTGATCGTGCCAGCGCTGATACGGCCTACGCCGATCCGGCCGACAAAAGTCGAAAAATCGAGTGCAGAAATCTGCAATTGCAGCGGTGCTTCCGGGTCACCCGTTTGGGCAGGCACATGACTCAACACGGTGTTGAACAAGGCAGACATGTCGGGGCCCCATTGCTCACCCGCTGCGCCCTCTTCCATCGAAGTCCAGCCGTTGATGCCCGAGGCATATACCACGGGAAAGTCGAGCTGCTCATCGGTGGCACCCAGCTTGTCGAACAGGTCGAAAGCAGCGTTGACGACAAAGTCTGGACGGGCACCGGGCTTGTCGACCTTGTTCACGACCAGAATTGGGCGCAGGCCCAGAGCCAGCGCCTTCTTTGTCACGAAACGCGTTTGGGGCATCGGGCCTTCTTGCGCATCGATCAACAAGACCACACCATCCACCATGGACAAGGCCCGCTCCACTTCACCGCCGAAGTCGGCGTGACCGGGGGTATCGACGATGTTGATGTGGGTACCTTCCCAGCTCACGGCGCAATTCTTGGCCAGAATGGTGATGCCACGCTCGCGTTCGATGGCGTTGTTGTCCATCACTGTATCCACGACTTTTTCGTGGTCAGCGAAAGTGCCCGACTGACGTAGCAACTGGTCAACCATGGTTGTTTTTCCATGGTCAACGTGGGCGATGATGGCGATATTGCGGATTTGTTTGCTCATGATGAGAGTTCCGTTTCAGTTTCCAGGATTTGCTGTATTTCGATGGGGCTCAGCAGCCGCCCCGGGATGAGTTCACCGCCAGTGGTGTGCGCACTGCCAAGCAAGGTCGTCACATTGACGCGCAACCGCTCGGTAGCGGGCACCGGACCATAGACGGCCACATGGGATTCGTTGGGCCAGGCGCCCCGACGGCGAACGCCGCTCAGAAAACGCGCTGCGCCTTCTTCATCCAGCGTCACCGGCGTGTGATCGGGCAAGAGCGCGGGTACCGGCAAAAGATGGGCCGCACGCTGCGCCTCGCTTTCCGCCTCCAGGGTTTCCAGCGAGACACATTGCGCAGCAGAGAAAGGGCCGGTGGCCACGCGGCGCAGCATGGTCAGATGACCACCACAGCCCAGCGCTTCGCCAATGTCTTCACCCAAGGTACGAATGTAGGTACCTTTGCTGCAGCGCACGCGAAGGTGCAGGTGCGGCTCATCGCCCGTCAACTGCATGTCGAGCAGGTCCAGGTCGTGGATGGTAACGCGACGCGCTTCGCGCTCTACCGTTTCACCATCGCGTGCATATTCGTACAACGGTTTGCCGTCTTTCTTCAACGCGCTGTGCATGGGCGGAATCTGTTCAATCTCGCCCATGAACAGATCCAAGGCTTCGACCACTTGGCCCGGCGTGCAAGTGACTCCCCGGGCTTCAATCACATCGCCTTCGGCATCCGCTGTCGAGGTTTTTAAACCCAACCGGATCACGGTCTCGTATGTTTTGTCTGCATCCAGATGCAGTTGGCTGAATTTCGTCGCCGCACCGAAGCACAAAGGCAAAACGCCCGTGGCCAACGGGTCGAGCGTGCCAGTATGGCCTGCCTTTTCGGCGCGCAGCAACCACTTGGCTTTTTGCAAAGCCTGGTTGCTGGAGAGACCCAGCGGTTTATCGAGCAACAGCACCCCGTGCACAGGGCGCCGCTGCACCCTCGTGCGTTGGCCCTGCATACCTATTCCTCGTCCTTCGACCGCGAAGCCACGGCCTTGGAGATCAAGGCATTCATGTCGGAGGCCCGCTCGGTGGTGCGGTCAAACACGAAATGCAATGTGGGTACCGTGTGGATGTGCAAGCGCTTGAACAAGCCCGAGCGCAAAAATCCAGCGGCTGCATCCAGCCCCGCTTGCGTTTCGACCGGGTCACCGGTCAGCAAGCTGAAGAAGACTTTCGCATGCGCGTAGTCGGGCGTGACCTCTACCGCATTGATCGTGACCATGCCAACCCGGCGGTCTTTCAATTCGCGAGCAATCAACTCGGCCAGATCGCGCTGGATCTGGTCAGCCACACGAAAGCCGCGGTTGGGTGTCGATGATGATTTGCGGGCCATGCCTCAAACCCCCTCTTCAAGCGGCAACCACCAGCGGTGAGCACGCGGGAGATAGAACCGATCGGGATTGTGCGACATGACCACACGTTCGGCACGGCCAGTGATGCGCTGCATGTCGATGAACCCGATAAAACGGGAGTCACGGCTGTTGTCGCGGCTGTCGCCCAAGACCATGACATGACCCGCAGGCACCTGCACTGGATCAAAATCGGTGAAGTGGTTCAACTCAGGGATCAAGGCGGTTTCGTGACTGAATGGACCCAATTGTTCGCGCCAGACCTGCAGGTTCAAGGTGCCCCGTTCGGTCGGTATCGCACGGGCCGCGTCAATCAATGTCCTTGGTTGGGGCACACCATTCACCAACAACTGGTTGCTGTCCATGGCGACCGTGTCCCCCTCAATCGCTACCACGCGCTTGATCAGGTTAACGCCGTCTGCTGGCGAGTCAAAAGTAATGACATCACCTGCGGTCGGCTTGGCCCAGCGCCTGATTTCCTGGAGCGTAAATGGCACCCGCAAACTGTAAGCCAGCTTGTTCACAACCACACGATCACCCGCAAGCAACGTAGGGTTCATTGAAGAGGACGGCACGTAGTTCCAGTCGGCCAGGGCCGAACGGAAGACAAGCATGCAGCCGATGAACATCACCAGCCCCTTGTACTCTCGCCAAAAACTTTTGCGCTGATCCATGGTGTCGACAACTCGCCGCTTTACAGCGAACGGGCCACTTCCTTGACTTCAAAGAACTCGAGCTGATCACCCTCTTTGATGTCGTTGTAGTTCTTGAGCTTGATACCGCACTCGAAGCCTTCTTTGACTTCTCGCACATCGTCTTTCAAACGCTTCAGGGTGTCGATCTCGCCGGTGTAGATCACCACGTTTTCGCGCAACAAACGGAAGTGTGCACTGCGTGTAACCTGACCGGAAGTAACCATACAACCTGCGACCGTACCGATCTTGGAGGCCACAAACACGGTGCGAATCTCGGCCTGACCAATAACTTCTTCCCGTTTTTCCGGAGCCAACATACCCGACATGGCTGCTTTCAACTCATCCACCGCGTCGTAGATGATGTTGTAGTAGCGCAAATCGATGTCGTTACCTTCGGCCAGCTTGCGTGCGCCCACATCGGCGCGCACGTTGAAACCGATCACCACAGCTTTGGAAGCAATGGCCAGGTTGACATCGCTCTCGCTGATGCCACCCACGCCGGAGAACACGATTTGCATCTTGACCTCCTCGGTGGAGAGCTTGAGCAGGGACTGGCCCAAGGCCTCTTGCGAACCCTGCACGTCGGCCTTGATGATGATTGGCAACACCTTGACTTCGCCAGCGGACAAGTCGGAAAACATGTTTTCCAATTTTGCCGCCTGTTGCTTGGCCAACTTGGTGTTGCGGAATTTGCCAGCGCGGTAAGTAGCGATTTCCCGAGCACGGCGCTCGTCGGTCATCACCATGAAATCGTCACCAGCCTGCGGTACTTCAGACAGACCCTGGATCTCAACCGGAATGGATGGACCAGCTTCCTTGATGGACCTGCCATCTTCGTCGAGCATGGCGCGTACGCGGCCAGAGGTTTGACCCACCAGTACCACATCGCCGGTTTTGAGCGTACCGCTCTGAACCAGCACCGTGGCCACAGCGCCGCGGCCTTTATCGAGGCGGGCCTCGATAACAAGACCTTTAGCCATGGCGTCAACGGGCGCCTTGAGCTCCAGTTGCTCGGCTTGCAGCAATACCTGCTCAAGCAAGGAGTCAATACCTTCACCCGTTTTAGCAGACACGCCCACAAATGGAACGTCACCACCAAAGTCCTCTGGAATGACTTCCTCGGACACCAGCTCGCCGCGAACCTTTTCCAGATTCACCCCGGGCTTGTCAATCTTGGTCAGCGCAACCACCATGGGGACACCAGCCGCTTTCGCGTGCTTGATGGCCTCTTTGGTTTGGGGCATGACGCCATCATCTGCTGCACACACCAAAATCACGATATCGGTGGCCTTCGCACCACGGGCACGCATGGCGGTGAACGCCTCGTGACCCGGGGTATCGAGGAAAGACACCATGCCGCGTTCGGTTTGTACGTGGTACGCACCGATGTGCTGGGTAATCCCGCCCGCCTCGCCTGCGGCCACTTTGGCCCGACGGATGTAGTCGAGCAAAGAGGTTTTTCCGTGGTCAACGTGACCCATCACCGTTACCACAGGGGCGCGCGGCAACAACTCAGCGGTTGTTAGCGTGGCTTCGTCCTCGGTGAAAGCTTCCGGATCGTCAAGCGCGGCAACCACAGCCGTGTGGCCCAGTTCTTCCACCACGATCATGGCCGTGTCTTGATCGAGCGGTTGGTTGATGGTCACCATTTGACCCAGCTTCATCAACTGCTTGATCACTTCGGAAGACTTCAAGCTCATCTTGTGGGCAAGCTCACCCACGGTGATGGTTTCAGGCACATGCACTTCGATGACCTTGAATTCGGTCGGTGCGACAAACGTGCTCTGGCTGTCGTTGCGCGAATCGCGGCCGCCGCGGCGGCCTGCACCACCACCGCGAGGACCACCGCGCCAATTGGAGCGGCCAGGGCCAGTGTCGCCACGGGTCTTGATCTCTTTGCGCTTGGCTGCATCGTCTTTCCATGTCGACGACAGATTCTCCGACTTGATCTCTTTCTTGGCACCAGCACCCGCACCCGCGACGCGCGTTCCAGGCGTGCCTGCAGGTTTGTGCAGCGTGCCCTTGATCGACTTAGGATCAGGCTCTGGCTTCTTGGCGACCAGCGTCTTGGCAGGAGCGGCCATCATGGCGCGAATGTTTGCAGCCTCGGCCTCTGCTTTGCGGCGGCGGTCCTCCAGCTCATTCGCGCGCAGATCATCGGCTGCCTTGGTTTCGGCCTTCTGCTCCGCTAGTGCACGTGCAGCCGATTCGCGTTCCAAAGCAGCAATCTTGGCTTTTTCATGCTCGGCAATTCGCGCCGCAGCGGATCCCTCGGCATCAACAGGCCCTTCGGCCACCTCAGCGGTTTTGACTTTCTCAGCCTCAGCAGCAGCCTGAGCTGCCTGGCGGGCTTCCTCAGCCTTGGCGACACGCGCCTCTTCGGCCTCACGGTCCTTGCGTTTTTGAGCCAGCTCTTCTTCCTGACGACGAATCAGTTCGGCCTGGCGTCGCGCATCTTCTTCACGACGGGCCAACTCAGCAGAGTCAACAGCTGGAGCGGCCGGGGCTTTCGGCTCGTCAACGGGTTCAGGTGCGGCGGCGACTTCATCATCGCGCTTGATGAAGGTGCGCTTTTTGCGCACCTCCACCTGGATCGTGCGAGCGCGTCCGGTTGCATCGGCTTGCTTGATCTCGCTGGTGGATTTCTTCACCAATGTGATTTTCTTGCGCTCTCCACCAGCCGTGCCATGGCTGGCCTTGAGGTGACCCAACAGCTTTTGCTTGTCGGATTCGGTGACCGCATCGGTCCCGACGGTTTTATTCACCCCGGCTGCTGAGAGTTGCTCCAGCAGGGTTGAGGTGGGCTTATTCAGCTCGGCAGCCAATTCGGCAACGGTGGTACTTGTCATGGGTTCTTTTCTCCGCGTGGGCCTCCGCTGATTCAGCTAGAGGCCTGGGCGTCGTCATTGGCAAACCAATGCGCGCGCGCTGTCATGATCAATGCAGTGGCCTCTTCAGGCGTCTGGCCAGTGATCTCGGTCAATTCATCGGTGGCCAAATCGGCCAGGTCGTCGCGGGTGTGCACGCCAGCTTCTGCCAGCTTGCCAATCAATTCAGGCGTCATGCCCTCAAGGTCTCGCAAATCTTGCGATACCGACTCCACCGACTCTTCGTGTGCGATTTCCATCGTCAACAAGGCGTCCTTGGCGCGGGTGCGCAATTCGTTCACGGTATCTTCATCGAACGACTCGATTTCAAGCATCTCCTGCAGCGGCACGTAGGCCACCTCTTCGAGGCTTGTGAAACCTTCTTCAATCAGGATGTCTGCAATTTCTTGATCCACATCCAGCTTGGCCATGAAGATCTTGCGAATCCCATCTGACTCTTCGGCCTGCTTTTGCGCGGACTCGTCGGCAGTCATGATGTTGATGCGCCATCCGGTCAACTCTGACGCCAGACGCACATTCTGGCCGCCACGGCCAATCGCAATGGCCAGATTTTCTTCATCCACCACCACATCCATGGCATGGCGCTCTTCGTCCACCACGATCGATACCACATTGGCCGGGGCCAGGGCACCAATCACGAACTGGGCCGGATCTTCGCTCCACAGAACAATGTCAACGCGCTCGCCAGCCAGCTCATTGGTCACGCCGTTGACCCGAGAACCCCGCACACCCACGCAGGTGCCTATCGGATCAATGCGCTTGTCGTGGGTATGGACGGCAATTTTGGCGCGTGAACCCGCATCACGGGCACAGGTTTTGATCTCCAGCAAACCCTGCTCGATCTCGGGCACTTCCTGCCGGAAAAGTTCAATCATGAACTCTGGCGCAGAACGCGACAGCAAAATGGGTGCACCGCGCAGCGTCAGATCGACTTCCATGATCATCGCTCGAACGCGATCACCAGTGCGGAAGTTCTCTTTCGGAATCGTCTCACTGCGGCGCAGTCGACCCTCGACGCGACCACTTTCGACAATCAAATCGCCCTTGTCCATGCGTTTGACCGTGCCAACGAACACCTTGTCGCCGCGCGACATGAAGTCGTTGAGCAGCATCTCGCGCTCGGCATCACGGATTTTCTGCAAGATAACCTGTTTGGCAGCCATGGCACCGATACGGCCAATAGGCACGCTCTCGACCGGCTTTTCAATGTAATCGCCCTCTTCGATATCCGCGAGTTCGTCACGCGCATCGGTGAGCAACTCCTCGGCATCCGGGTTTTGCAGTCCAGCCGAATCAGGCACAACCAGCCAGCGACGAAAGGTCTCGTACGCACCGGTATCGGGATCCATGGCGACGCGGATGTCCACTTCACCTTTGTAGAGTTTCTTGGTGGCAGAGGCCAACGCCAGCTCGACGGCGCCCAGCACCAGATCTCGCTCCACGTTCTTCTCGCGCGAGATGGCATCGATCAACATCAACATTTCGCGGTTCATTTCACTCGCCCACCTTTCCATTGCTCTGATTCAGAGTCAAAAACAGTTTTTGCATAACGTTCGCCACCAACAACCACCTCACTCGGCCAACTTACCGGGTGCTGCGGTCTGGCGCCCCTTGAAATTCACAATTGGCGCCAATCGCGCCTGCTGCACATCAGACAGCTCGAAATTCAGCGCCTGCACCGGCGGCAGAGCGCGCTTTTTGCTTATCCTGGCACCCGGCTTGACCTCTGGCGCATCGCTCCAGACCAACTGCCAGGAAACCCCATCTTCAGCCCGCTCAAGCGAGCCTCGAAATTTTTTGCGACTCGCCGCCACACCCGACTCGGTAGCGCCAATAGCCTCTTTCAACGTGAGATCAACAATCTGACCTTCAAACCGCATGTAATCCAACTCATGACGCAAAGGACGATCAATGCCGGGGGAGCCCACCTCAAGGCGCCGATAGGCCAAACCCTCCACTTCAAGCAGGTAGTGCAGCTGCCGCGTCACCTTCTCGCAGTCTTCGACGGTGATGAACTGAGCTGGTTGCTCAACCTGACCCTCTACCGGGGGCAGCCAAGGCAAATCGATCGTCACCCGCAACAAACCACCAGCCGAGCGCTCCAGATCAACCAGGTCAAAACCCAGTCCGGTGACTGTTTGGGTAACGATCTCTTGCCAGCTCATCTTGTGCGGTGTTTGCCTTGTATTTGACTCAGATCCAAGACCGGATTGTCATAAACCTCAAAAACGACCAGCCAAAAAAAATGGGCCGGTAGTAACCCGCCCATTTGGTCGTGAAGCCAGCATTATAGCCCGCTTCTTAGTCTCTTTGCAATATCCGGGCCAATGCACACGCTAAATACCCAGTACCCACTGAATCACGCTTTTTGCCACAAAACCCAGCATACCCAAAGACAGCACCAAAAAGAGAATAAAGGTGCCGAACTTGCCAGCCTTGGACTCCAGGGCCAGATTGAGCACGATAAACATCATGTAAAGAATGAAAGCACCCACACCGAAGGTCAGACCAAACTGAGCGATCTGACCTTCGGTGTAGCCGAAAAGAGTGACTTCCATGGGGTTTCGGAGGCGTGCTCAAGCCATTTCTGGCAAGACTGAAGAAGTTGGGCGTACGGTCAAATCGCAGTAAGCGTGCCAGCTGGCATGGGCGATCAAGGGGATCAACACAATCAGCCCCAGCAATGCTGTGGCCATACCCAAGCCCATCAACACAGCGATGGTCACGGCCCAAAGGGTCATGGGAATCGGATGGTCGGCGACAGCGCGCCAGCTTGTCATCACCGCCATGCTGACAGGTACGGTGGTGTCGACCAACATGGGCAATGCCACCACCGAGGAAGCAAATACCGGCGCGGCCAACAAGGCGCCCAACAGCAACCACACCTCAAACAGACCCAATTCGCGCACCAACACCACGTGCCGAAGGAAATCGACCGGCTTGGCAATCGGCACCGTCGACCACAAGGTGATCAACCCTGCGGAGGTCAAGACCCAACCAGTGCCAGCCAACCCCAGCAGCAAGCCAAAAACAACCAGACGGCGGTCTCCAGACCGCCAAAGGCTCACAACCTCCCGCATGCCGACGCAGCGGCCCGTGCTGCAGGCCCGGCTGACACGGTACAAACCCGTTGCCAGAATCGGCGCAACAATCAGGAAGCCGGAAAAGGCACCAGCCAGCAACCAGAATCTGTCTCTGGCGGCCCAGAGCAGCAAAGCCCCAAAGGCTGCCAGCAAAACGCCATGAATCAGGCCAGGTACCGGATTCCGGCGCAAATCAGCCCAACCCAAGGCCAGCCAGTGCAAAGGCGAAAGCCAATCCACCGCGCGGGGTACTGCAGCGGCGTCGTGTGGCGGGGTGGTCGAGGAGGGAGGCATAAAGAAATTTCGCGGCAAATTGGCAGACAACCAAACAACTGGCGCGAAGCCATTGGTTATATGCGCCTCGCCTTTTCAATCGCTTGATAAATATCAACCCGACATTACACCAGGCCGCTTTGTCCTGCAGCGCGGACCAGATCACGCGTATAGGGATGGGAGGGCTGACTGAGCAAGCCCAGACATGCCCCGCTCTCGGCCACTTCCCCCTCCTTCATCACCACCATGTCATGGGCCATGGCACGGATCACATCCACGTCATGGGTAATCAACAAGTAGCTCAGCCCACGCTCGCGTTGCAACCGCTGCAACAAGCTCAAAACCTGTTGTTGCACCGTGACATCCAATGCACTGGTGGGTTCGTCCAAAACCAGCAGTTGCGGCTCAACAATCAGGGCACGGGCTATGGCCAGGCGCTGTCGCTGGCCGCCTGAAAACTCATGGGGGTAGCGCTGGAGCCAATCACCGGCTTGCATGGGATCGGGCACCAGGCCCACCTCGGCCAACATCAAAACCACCTTCTCGCGCCGCTCAGCGGGCGAAAGCTGGGGCGCATGCACCGTGAGCCCCTCCCCCACGATCTGCTCCACAGTGAGGCGGGGCGAGAGTGACGAAAACGGATCCTGAAAGACCACTTGAATGCGTCGGCGCAGGGCTTTGCTCTTGCCTTGTAGCTGTGCTTGGTGCCAATCGGTGCCTTCCACTTGAAGCTCTCCTTCATATGGCAACAAGCCCAGCGCAGCCAGGGCCAGCGTGGATTTGCCCGAGCCTGACTCCCCAACCACCCCCAATGTTCGCCCTGGTGCAATTTCCAGATTCGCACCGCTGACCGCGACGAACGCGCCTTTTTTGAACCAGCCCCGTATGCCTGGCAACTGAACTGGATAGCTGACCCGCAGCCCGCGCATGCGCAAACAAGGCATGGAACCGGGTTCAACAGGATCTTCCACCACATCACGCAAAGGTCGACTGGCCAGTAACCGCTGCGTATAGGCATGGGTCGGCGCCTCAAATACAGAGCGCACACCGCCCTGTTCCACAAGGCGACCTTGCTCCATCACTGCCACGCGATCGGCAAACCGGCTCACAAGATTCAAATCATGGGTAATCAGCAACACCGCCATGCCGTGTTGTCGCTGCAGCTCGCTCAGCAAATCCAGTATTTGCCCGCGCAGACTCACGTCGAGTGCCGTGGTCGGTTCGTCTGCCAACAATAGTTTGGGTGCACTGGCCAGGGCCATGGCAATCATCGCGCGCTGGCGTTGACCTCCACTGAGTTGGTGAGGGAAAGCGCCTGCTCGTCGGGCTGGCTCCGGTATGCCGGTGGACGCCAACAACTCCACCACACCGGCCGAGGCCTGTTTGCCTGTGAACCCTTTCTTGAGCTGCAACACTTCAGCAATTTGATGGCCCACGCTGTACAGCGGGTTGAGCGCCGTCATGGGCTCTTGAAAAATGATGGCCACGTCATCGCCGCGCACACTGCGCAACGCTTGCTCGTTCAAGCTGAGCAGATCTCGCCCATTCAGATGCGCCGTGCCACTGATTTGCGCGTTGTGCACCAGCCGCAAAAGTGACAATGCCGACACGGTTTTTCCCGAGCCCGACTCACCCACCAAGGCCAGCTTTTCGCCCGGAGCAATATGGAAATCGATACCATGCACTACGTCCCGACCGCCAAACCCCACGCGCAGGTTTTTCACATCCAGCAGAACGCCGTCTCGCGAATGACCGGTTTGTTCGGCGCTCATTGATCGGCCTTTCGCGGATCCAGCGCGTCGCGCAGCGCATCACCCATGAACGTCAAAAGCAGCAAGGTGGTAACCAGGACAAGAAAGGTGAACAAAGAAATCCACCAGGCATCGATGTTGTTCTTTCCCTGGCTGAGCAATTCGCCCAGCGATGGTGTACCAGGCGGCACGCCCAGGCCCAGAAAATCGAGAGAAGTCAGCGCCAAGATGGCGCCACTCATGCGAAACGGCAAAAAAGTGACCACGGGGGTCAGGCTGTTCGGCAAAACATGGCGCCAGATGATTTGGCCATTGGACAAGCCCAGCGCACGCGCGGCGCGCACGTAATCCAGCTGTCGGTTGCGCAAAAATTCGGCGCGCACATAGTCCGACAGTCCCATCCAGCCAAACAGGCTGAGCAAGACCAGCAGCAATGGAAGGCTGGGCGAAAAAATGGCGGCGAAAATGATCAGCAAATACAGCTCGGGCATCGATCCCCAGATTTCAATGAAGCGCTGAAAGGCCAGATCCAGCTTGCCACCAAAAAAACCTTGAATCGCTCCCGTGAGCACGCCTATCAACGTGCCGACCGCTGTGAGCGCCAGCGCAAACAACACACTCACTCGAAAGCCGTAGAGCAACTGAGCCAGAAGGTCTCGCCCTTGGGCATCCGTGCCGAGCCAGTTCTCCAACGTCGGACCTGCCGGGTTGGGCGACTTGGCGAAGTAGTTCACCGTCTTGGGGCCATAGGTATTGAACGTGTACAGCGCCCAATTGCCGTTCGTGGACAGCCGCTCTTGAATGAAGGGATCAAGGTAGTCTGCTGCGGTATCAAAATCGCCACCAAACACTGTCTCGGGATAGTCCCGCACCATCGGGAAATAGGTCTCACCCTCATACCGCACAACCAATGGTCGGTCATTGGATATCACCTCGGCAAACAGGCTGATCACCACCAGCGTCACGAAGGCGATCAGGCTCCAGTAGCCCAGGCGGTTGCGCTTGAAGCGTTGCCAGGCGCGTCCGGTGGGACTGCGAGAAACCACCATCGCCTTCATGGGGCATGGTCCAACAAACAATGGGGCTGGTTCATATTCAATCGAATTTCACGCGCGGATCAACCCACACGTAGCAGAGATCAGAGATCAGTTTGGTCACCAACCCAATCAGGGTAAAGAGAAACAGCGTGCCCAAGACCACGGGGTAGTCGCGGCGGATCACACTCTCATAGCTGAGCAGACCCAGGCCATCCAGAGAAAACAGGGTCTCGATCAACAGCGAGCCGGTGAAAAATGCACCGATGAAGGCCGCCGGGAAACCGGTCACGATGGGGATCAAGGCATTGCGAAACACGTGTTTCCACAACACCTGCCGCTCCGTCAGTCCCTTGGCCCGGGCAGTCATCACGTATTGCTTGCGAATCTCTTCCAGGAAAGCATTTTTTGTCAGCATCGCGGTGACCGCGAAACTACCAAGCACCATCGCCGTGACAGGCAAGGTGATATGCCACAGGTAGTCCACGATGCGGGAAGCCCAGCTGAGCTCCTCCCAATTCGACGACGTGAGGCCGCGCAAAGGGAACCACTGCAGCTGACCACCAAAGAACACCAGCAACACAAGGCCCAGCACGAAGCCTGGAATTGCGTAGCCCACAAGCACCACCAGCGTGGTCAAAAAATCGAATCTTGAACCTGCCCGTACCGCTTTGGCCACGCCCAGCGGCACGGCGACCAGATAGCTGATGAAAAAGGTCCAAAGTCCCAGGCTGATCGACACCGGCAGCTTCTCCCAAACCAGAGCGCTCACCGACTTGTTTTGAAAAAAGCTCTCGCCGAGGTCAAAGCGCACGAACCGGCCCAGCATTTGCACAAAACGCTCGGTGGGTGGCTTGTCAAAGCCATATAGAGCCTTGATCTCCTCCAGCCGTTTGGGATCGACGCCCTGCGCAGCGCGGTACACCGAGCCCCCCTCGGCTCCGGGGCCCGCAGCAGTGCGCGCCTCGGCCATGTACTGCTCCACTGGTCCGCCGGGCACAAACTGAATGACCACGAACGTCAACAACAAGACGCCGAACAAAGTCGGAATCATGAGCAGCAGGCGTTTGAGGATGTAGGCAAACATAGGTCGTTTGTAGCCGAAGTCAGCGGCCTCTATCTGGGGCAACGGGCATCAAACCCGGGATGCCGCGAAACCGCCCCTGCCGGGCCGACAAGTTCGCCCCCTTGAAGGGATCGAGCGCTGCGCGGCGGGTAAGCATGCTCATTTGGTCCACCAGGAGGACAACACCCAGTCTTCTCCCTCTGCAAACACAGGCATCGGCGACTTGTAGCCCAGCCGCCTCTGGTTAAAGACGATGCGGTGGCTGTTGCCCGACCACTGGGGCACCATCAAATGGCTGTGCGCCACCACCCTCTCCAGAGCGCGACACGCCGTGAGAAAGTCTGGCCGTGTATCGGCCTGAGCCAACTTCTTGAGCACGTCATCTATCGCCGCGTTGGCCACGCCAAAGTAGTTCCCAGAGTCGGGTGTCTTTGCGGCCTCACTGCCAAACAGTTCGGCGTATTCAGCACCAGGCGTGTGGGTGCCCCCGAAGGCCAGGGTGATCACATCAAAGTCGAAGGTGCGCAGCTTTTCCTGGTAGAGCGCAAAGTCCACCACGCGCACGGTCATCTTCACACCCAGTTTTTCCAGATTCCGCACCCAGGGCATGGTGCTCCGCACCCCCCCTTCATCGCTCGCGAGGTATTCCAGCTCAAAAGGTGTGCCCTCGGCATTGGTGAGCACACCATCGCGCACGCTCCACCCTGCGGCCTTCAAAATGGCCTGCGCCTGTTTCAAATTGCCACGCAGCGAGCTGTCGCCGTCGGTTCGGGGCGCCACGGCCATAGGGCCGAACACCGCAGTGGGCAGCGATTTTTCCCAAGGCTTGAGCAGCGCCAGTTCCGCCTCGCTCGGCAAACCACTGGCAGCGCAATCGGTGCTGCCAAACAAACCTTGCACCCGCTGGTATCCGCCATAAAACATCTGGCGGTTCATCCACTCGTAATCGAGGGCCAGGCCCAAGGCCTGGCGAACATGCACGTCTTGCAACAGTGGCTTGCGTGTGTTGAGCACATAGCTTTGAAAGCCGGTCGGAAGACGGTGCTTCAGCTCTTCTTTCTTCAACTCGCCTGTATCAAAGCGCTTGCCGGTGATGCGGCGCGCCCAGTCGCCGGCTGAAAAAATGCGCATGAAATCAAACTCTCCTGCCTTGAGCGCCTCCAGCTTGGCGGTGTTGTCTTTGTATATTTTGACCGTGATGCGGTCAAAGTTGAACTGGCCTTTGCGCGCCGGCAAGTCTTTGGCCCAGTAGTTGGCGTCGCGCACATAGGTGATATCGCGCCCGAACTTCACAGGGCCAATGATGTAAGGCCCGCTGGCAATCGGAGCATCCACCACCACCTCGTCAAAAGTCTTGCGTTGGCCCGTCTTTGGATCCACCTGATTGCCCCAGGCTCGACTGAAAACCGGCAAGCCACCCACGGTCAGTGGCAGTTCGCGGTTGGGTTTCTTGAATCGATAGCGAACCGTCCGTTCATCGATCACGTCGAGCCCGGCCACATCCACAAGAATGGTCTTGTAGCCAGGGTTCACATGAGGGCCAATCAGCGTGTCATAGCTGTGCTTCACATCAGCGGCCAGCACCGGGCTGCCATCGTTGAAGCGTGCCTCTCGCCGCAAACGGAACGTGGCGCTCAGGCGGTCCGGCGCCACGCTCACATCCTCGGCCAACAGGCCATAGCCGGTCCCGTTTTCATCCAGCGATCCGGTCAGCAAGCTTTCAAACATCAAAGAAGATATGAAGGCCGGATAACTACCTCGCAGGGTGAACGGGTTGTATTTATCAAAGGTAGAGAGGCGCAAATTGCTAACCATTCGAAGCTCGCCCCCTTTAGGCGCCGCAGGGTCAACATAGTCAAACTGCTGAAAGCCATCGGGGTACTTCAGCTCCCCCCAGATTCCGTAGCCATGGGCGGCCCAAGCGCTGCCCATCGGCAAAGCCATGGCCGCCCAAATCAGCGCGCGCCGCGCCCATGCGCAAGAAAAAACAGAAGTAGTGCCCATGCGACAATTCTGCTGGATTTTCCAAGGGGAGCAGAACATGGGTTTTCTTGTCGGCAAAAAGCTGTTGATCACGGGCGTCTTGTCCAACCGCTCGATTGCCTACGGCATCGCCAAAGCCTGTCACGCGCAGGGCGCTGAACTGGCCTTCAGCTACGTAGGCGAGCGTTTCAAGCAGCGAATCACCGAATTTGCTGCGGAATTCGACTCCGAACTGTTCTTTGATTGTGACGTGGCCAGTGACGAGCAGATCGGAAAAATGTTCCGCGATCTGTCCAAGGCTTGGCCAACCTTTGATGGCTTCGTTCATGCCATCGGCTTTGCACCGCGCGAAGCCATTACTGGCGACTTGCTCGATGGCCTTTCGCGTGAGGCTTTTCATATTGCCCACGACATCAGCGCCTACAGTTTTCCGGCCATGGCCAAAATGGCCCTGCCCTATCTGAATGACAAATCGGCCTTGTTGACGTTGAGCTATCTCGGCGCGTTGCGCGCCCTTCCCCACTACAACACCATGGGCTTGGCAAAAGCCAGTCTGGAAGCTTCGGTGCGGTATCTGGCGGAAGCGCTGGGAAGCAAAGGCATGCGGGTCAACGGCATCAGCGCCGGTCCGATCAAAACGCTCGCAGCCACCGGCATCAAAGACTTCACAAAGTTGCTGACCGTTGTTGCAAGCGCTTCCCCCATTCGGCGCAATGTGACGATTGAAGAGGTCGGCAACGTGGCCGCATTCCTGTTGTCGGACCTGGCCTCCGGGGTGACGGCGGAAATCACCTACGTAGACGGTGGATTCAGCCAAACCGCCGGCATCAGCTCAGACAGTCAACAAAGACACTGAGGTGGTACACGCCGGGGCAAAGAACCCGAGCGAGCTGAACAATCTCGAGCCCCTCATTCAATAGGGCCGACGGGCGCTTGTTTCCGCTGTGTTGGCCTGCCTTGCTTCGGGTGCCCGGGCGGGCAATGGTGGCGCGCCAGTGCCGATGCTCGCCGACCTGCACCGTGCAGCTAATGGCTTGAACACCTACCGGGTGAGCGAAACATGCGATGGCGTTCGGGGCTACCGGGATGGCGAGCGCCTGGTCACCGGCGGTGGCAACCCGGTACAGGCACCCGCCTGGTTGACCAACAGGTGGCCAGGCATCACCAGGTCGGTGAGCTCTGGGCCGGACGCGGGCGCTTTGAGTTCGCGGTGTCCACGGTTCGAACAGCAACTTGCAATGACGGCGCATGGCGCGAGATGCGATACACGGTGTTTGATTTGCCCTCACGCGAAGGTCACTTTGGCCAATGCATGCCAGCCCTTCGTGAAGCGCTTGCCCGCGTAGCACAGCCATGGGTGGAGGCTGTCGAACAACGGCGATCCAGACCCACGAAGCACCGCGACAATCGTCAGAAAACAGTGTTCAAGAAGGTGGCGAAGACCAGGTGCTGCACCGGGCCGCATCTCTCTACCAGGGCTTTCGAAACAATGACCTGTTGAAGCTCAAACTGTTTGACGACGCCCAACCGGAGGTCATCAGCCACCAACCTGGCAAGGGACGGTACAAAGGATTGCTCGGCTCTTTGCTGGTGAAAACACCTGAAGGCCATATTTGCAGAGTCGGCAGTGACTGAGCGATGCCTTGTGACACTCGCCACCGCCGCTGGGCACCAAAGTTACCTTACCGCTACCGCGGCAACCACGAAAACGGCCTGCCACGCTTTGTCTCATTCTTGCGCGAGCGAAGTGATGCGGTGCCAAACGGGTGCCCACAAAGCAAAACCCCCAGCGCCGCTGGCCGCGAGGCTGGGGGGGGGGGGGCTAATTGAGGCCGAATCAGGCACTGGCTTTCAGCAGCACTTGGTATATCTCGTCTTTCAAAGCCAGCTTCTCTTTCTTCAGCTGCTCGATTTCGATCTGGGTGCTGGGTTCTATGTGCGCTTCCTTGTTCTTGATGTGCTGATCCAGCGCATTGTGTTTATCGAACAGGCGCGTGAAATGGGCATCGTGCCCTTTGAGCTTGGTGATCAAATCGCGGAATTCAGGAAACATCGGCAACCTCCTTGAGATGGAACATCGGACAGTTTCAAAGCCCGTCAGCAGGATACCGGCCAACGGCTTGCCACCATCTTAACGACCCTTCCGGTCCGGGCATTGATCCTCGTCAGATCACACGCCCACACAGTCGGCGTAGTAGCAGAGCACGCCATCCTCATTGGCTTCCTGCACCAGTCCGTGAATATCGGTTTCAAAGCCTGGGCACTCGCGTGCAAATGCTCGGTTGAACTTCAAGTAGTCAACAATTTTTCTGTTGAAAACCTCACCGGGGATCAGCAATGGAATACCGGGCGGATAAGGCGTCACAAGGCTGGTGGTGATGCGCCCTTCCAGGTCATCAATGGGTACCCGTTGCGTGGTTCGGTGCGCAATGTGTGAAAACGCATCGCTGGGCTTCATGGCTGGTGTGTGATCGCTCAAGTACATATCGGTGGACAAAATGGCCACGTCGTACTTCGCGTACATCGCGTGCACATGCTGGCACAGATCGCGCAAGCCCATCTGCTCATAGCGCGCATGTTTGGCGCAAAAGTCTGGCATGGAGCGCCACATGGGCTGGTTCTTGGCGTAGTCGTCCTTGAATTGCTGCAACGCAGTCAACAGTGTGTTCCAGCGGCCCTTGGTGATGCCGATGGTGAACAAGATGAAGAAACTGTACAGGCCGGTTTTCTCAACCACCACACCATGCTCGGCCAGGTACTTGGTCACGATCGAAGCGGGAATTCCGCTCTCTTCAAAGCGACCGTCCAGATTCAGGCCTGGCGTCACGATGGTGGCTTTGATCGGATCGAGCATGTTGAAGCCCGGGGCCATGTCACCAAATCCGTGCCAAGAGTCTTCGCCGTCCGAAGGCTGCACGCCGTCGGCATCGGTTTTCTTGAGAACCCAGTCTTTCGAGCGGCCAATACCCTCTTCCACCAGATCTTCAGGGCCCCACACTTGGAACCACCAGTCATCGGCACCAAACTCGTCGTCAATTTTTCGCATGGCGCGACGGAAATCCAGCGCCTCGGCAATGCTCTCTTCCACCAGGGCAGTGCCGCTGGGCGGCTCCATCATGGCTGCGGCCACATCGCAGCTGGCGATGATGCTGTACTGAGGGCTGGTGCTGGTATGCATCAGATAGGCCTCGTTGAACAGGTGGCGATCCAGTTTGGTGTCTTGCGAATCCTGCACCAACACATGGCTGGCCTGGCTGATACCCGCCAGGAGCTTGTGGATCGACTGGGTTGCGTAAGTCACCGATTTTTTCGGTCGTGCACGCTTTTTTCCCATGGAATGGAAGTTGCCATAAAACGGATGGAACGCTGCATGGGGCAGCCACGCTTCGTCAAAGTGCAGGTTTTCAATGTAGCCGTCGAGCAAGCCCTTGATGGTCTCGGTGTTGTAGAGCACACCGTCGTAGGTGGACTGCGTGAGCGTCATGATGCGCGGCTTGACCGTGTCAGCGTCCACGCCCGTCAAAAGCGGATTGGCTCGAATTTTGGCCTTGATGGAATCGATTTCAAATTCGCTTTGCGGAATCGGACCGATGATGCCGTAGTGGTTGCGGGTCGGCTTCAAGAAAACGGGAATGGCTCCCGTCATGATGATGCTGTGCAGGATGGATTTGTGGCAATTGCGGTCCACCACCACCACATCGCCTGGTGCCACCGTGTGGTGCCAGACCATCTTGTTGCTGGTGCTGGTGCCGTTGGTCACGAAGAAACAATGATCGGCGTTGAATATGCGCGCCGCATTGCGCTCCGATGCACCAATGGCACCGTTGTGGTCCAGCAACTGGCCAAGCTCTTCCACGGCGTTGCACACGTCGGCACGCAACATGTTCTCACCATAAAACTGGTGGTACATCTGACCGATCGGGCTCTTCAGAAACGCCACGCCGCCAGAGTGGCCGGGGCAATGCCAGGAGTAGGAACCGTCCTCCGCGTAATCCAGCAAAGCCTTAAAAAATGGCGGCTGAATGCCTTCGAGGTAGCTCTTGGCCTCGCGAATGATGTGGCGAGCCACAAATTCGGGGGTGTCTTCAAACATGTGAATGAAACCATGCAGCTCACGAAGGATGTCGTTGGGCAAATGGCGACTGGTTTTCGTTTCACCGTAGACATAGATGGGCACATCAGAATTCTTGCGGCGCACCTCTTCGATAAAGTTGCGCAGGTTCAACACCACAGGGTCGATGTCAGGCCCGGTGCTGAACTCTTCATCGTCAATCGACAAGATGAACGCGCTGGCGCGCGATTGCTGTTGAGCAAACTGAGACAGATCGCCATAACTCGTCACCCCGACCACTTCGAAGCCTTCGCTCTCAATGGCCTGCGCCATGGCACGAATGCCCAGGCCCGAAGAGTTTTCGGAGCGAAAATCTTCATCGATGATGACGATGGGGAAACGAAATTTCATTTGACTCTCCTACGGGATACACAGCGCTAAGGGAACACACAGCATGACAGAACGCCAAAGACAGCTTAGATGTCGCGGCCCAATTAGGCGGCAAGTGTACGGAATACAGCAGCCAGCGCTTTCGCGGGCTGCGTCTTTTGCCGCAGAATGTGGCTAGGTACAGACAGTCTTGAAGGTGTCTGACCCCTATGGAGAATTTATGTCAAACGCAACGTTTTGGTGGCTGCTCGCGGGGGCGATGGTCGCCCTGGAGCTTTTCACAGGTACTTTTTACCTGCTCATGCTCACCATCGGCTTGGCCGCCGCCGCGCTGGCAGCCCACGCAGGCTTGGGTGTGACTGGTCAATTGTTGCTGGGCGCCACGGTGGGCTCCGCAGCCGTCGTGGTTTGGCACCTCAAGAAAAAGCGGCAAGCCAAAACCCAGACAGCTGATTCGATGAACGACGTGCGCCTGGATGTAGGCGAGATCGTGCAAATCGAACAATGGCTCGCCGACGGCACCGCTCAGGTGCACTACCGGGGCGCAAAATGGGACGCCATACACCGCCCAGGCGTCACACCTGGACCAGGCCAGCACCGGGTAGCCGAACTTATAGGCAACCGCTTGCTGGTCGACAAGGTTTAAGGTCTTTGGCCGCCATCCGATCTGCTGTCACACTCCCGTACTCTGTCACCCTGACCAATCAACTATAGAAAGCCGCACAGCATGGAAGTCGCCGTTGCCATCTTTGTCATCTTTGTCATCTTCGTGACCCGCTCCATCAAGGTCGTTCCCCAACAAAACGCCTGGGTTGTTGAACGACTGGGCAAATTCAACGCCACACTCAAACCGGGCCTGAACTTTCTGGTGCCTTTTGTCGACAAGGTTGCCTACAAACACAGCCTGAAGGAAATCCCTCTGGATGTGCCAAGCCAGATATGTATCACGCGCGACAACACCCAACTTCAGGTGGACGGCATCTTGTATTTCCAGGTGACCGACCCGATGCGCGCGAGCTACGGCTCGTCGAACTACATCATGGCCGTAACTCAGCTGGCGCAGACTTCATTGCGCTCGGTGATCGGCAAACTCGAACTGGACAAAACCTTCGAAGAGCGGGACATCATCAACGCACAAGTTGTTCAAGCCATTGACGAGGCGGCGTTGAATTGGGGTGTGAAGGTTTTGCGCTATGAAATCAAGGACTTGACGCCGCCGAAAGAGATCTTGCATGCGATGCAGGCTCAAATCACGGCAGAGCGCGAAAAGCGCGCCCTGATTGCGGCATCGGAAGGTCGCCGCCAAGAGCAAATCAATATCGCCACCGGTGAACGCGAAGCCTTTATTGCCCGCTCTGAAGGCGAAAAGCAGGCGGCAATCAATGAAGCACAAGGTGAGGCTGCAGCCATTACTGCTGTGGCAGACGCCACGGCGCAAGCCATCGAGCGCATCGCCACCGCCATTCGCCAACCGGGCGGGGAACAGGCTGTGCAACTCAAGGTCGCCGAGCGGGCCGTCGATGCCTACGCCCGGGTAGCAGACAAGTCCAGCACCACGCTGATCGTTCCAGGCAACATGACGGAAGTCTCCAGCCTGATCGCTTCGGCCATGAAAATGGTGGGTGTGTCCAAATCAGCTGGCTAAAGCGCATCTCTGCCTGCTACAATGTGAGGCTTCGCGGAGCGGTGGATGAGTGGTTTAAGTCGCACGCCTGGAAAGCGTGTGTGGGTTTATCCCCACCGCGGGTTCGAATCCCGCCTGCTCCGCCACGAAACCTAAAAAATGCGACCTTCGGGTCGCCTTTTTTTGCCCAAATCAGGCCCCCCCTGCCCATAGGAGGCAATAGGTCAACTCAGCCAGAGTGTGGCCAGGCCCAGGAACGCAAAGAAACCCATCACATCGGTCACCGTGGTGAGGATCACGCCTCCAGCCAGCGCGGGATCAATGCCCAGGCGGTGCAGCAAGAGCGGTATGGTTAATCCAGCGGCGGCGGCACACAACAGGTTGACAAGAATAGCCGCGCCAATGATGCCGCCCAGCATGGCACTGTCAAACCATGCGAACACCAGCAAACCAATCACGATCGCCCAAAGCAAGCCGTTGATGACGGAAATGCCCATCTCGCGGGTGAAGAGCAAGCGCATATTGCCCTTCTGGATTTGGCCCAGTGCCAGACCCCGGATCACCAGCGTCAGCGTCTGGCTGCCTGCGATACCGCCCATGCTGGCCACGATGGGCATAAGTACCGCCAAGGCCACCAGTTGCTGCAAGGTGGCTTCAAAACGGCTGATGACCGCTGCTGCGAGCAGCGCAGTAACCAGGTTGATACCCAGCCACACGGCTCGACTGCGCGAGCCGGCCAGAATGGGTCCAAAGGTGTCAGCATCCTGATTCAGACCGGCCATCTGCATCACCGAACGGTCGGCGTCTTCGCGTATTCGATCGACCACATCGTCCACCGTAATGCGGCCCACCAAGTGCAAATCAGCGTCCACCACGGGAGCCGACAGCAGGTCCAGATCATCAAAAAGCTGAGCCACCTCGGCCGCAGGCATGTCAACGGGAATACCCGCCACCTCGACCTGCATCAAATCAGACACGCGTTCATCGGTGTCGGCCGTGACCAGGGTACTCAAGCGAAGCCCGCCCTGGTAACAGCCATCCCGGCCCACCACCATCAGCATATCGGTCTGGGGCGGCAATTCATCAAGCAAACGCAGATACCGCATGACGGTCCCCACGCGCACATCGGGTCGTACCTCGATCGGATCGGCGTTCATCAAGCCGCCAGCCGAATCTTCAGGGTATGACAGCAGGGTTTCAAGCTGCTGCCGTCGACGCCCGCCCGTGGCGGCCAACAGCCGTGCGCCAATCTCACCCGGCAACACCTGGATCAAATCGACCAGATCATCCAGTTCCAGATATTGAACCGAGGCGGCCAGATCGTCAGGGTCGAGTTCCTGGGCCAATGCGGCACAAATCTCTTCATGCAAAAAAGTCAGCACCCGGCCCGCACGCTCGGTATCGACCATGCTCCAGACTGCGCGGCGTTCATTGGGCGGCAGTGCCTCGAGCAGACCCGCCACCTTGGCGGGATGGGTGCGGTGCAGCAGCTTGCCAACCCGTTTGAGGCGCCCTTCTCCCAGCGCTTCTCGAATAGCCTGCAAGTGCCCTTGCTCACCATGCTTTGTGGCCTGCAACGCAGCGTCATCCAGCAAGGCAACGGGCGCCACATCCTCTTGATCAAGCTCACGCAACTGGTTGCGGGGCTCAGCGCGCAGGTGGGGCAGGATGCGCTCCTCAAGCCCGACGTCCACTTGCTGCCAAAGGGCGGCTCGGCGCTCTTCATCAAGTCGCTCGATCAGCGCCGCAATCTTGGCCGGATGAAGCTTCGATAGCAACTTGCGCACCCGCTTGTTTTTGCCTTCGGCCAGCGCTTCAATGATGTGCTCGCTGTCGGTGACAGCGCGAGAATAGGTGTTTTCCTCCATCACGGCCCTCTCCTGGCCACGTTCTCTGGAGTGCCGCCCGGAGACGCCGCAAACAGCCAAACACCCGAAACGACAATGCCCGCCTTGGCGGTCAATGTGGGCAGTGGGTGATTTGGAAAGGTATACATCGCAGACAAAGAGCTTGCCACAAGTGCTGGCGACCATGAAAAAACCCCGTAAATCATTGACTTACGGGGTTTTTTGGCCTGGTGGGCGGTGCAGGGTTCGAACCTGCGACCCCTGCCGTGTGAAGGCAGTGCTCTACCACTGAGCTAACCGCCCGATTGATCTGGGTCCGATCTATCGGAAGCCTCAAATTATAGCGTTGTTTCAGGTGACATTTTCGCCCCGTTGAAAAAATTCGCCCTGTCTCGTTAGCAAATCAGGCTGCGGTTGCCTGGCGCCACAAAGTCTTGCCTTTGCTCGCCTTGTCCAGATCTTCCAGGGCCACACCGTGGGCAGTTGATTCGACTTCGTTGGCTCGAAGAATGGGCAAGTCGAACTGGCGCAGGTCGACCAAGTCGACTTGAACGCCTTCTGCGCTGCTGTCGGATGTCTCGATCAACAGTGCGTCTTGTCCGCGCGTCATATTGATGTAGACGTCGGCGAGCAGCTCAGCATCGAGCAACGCCCCGTGCAGGGTGCGCCCGGAGTTGTCCACCTCCAGCCGATCACACAAGGCGTCCAGGCCATTGCGCTTGCCTGGGAACATTTCCTTGGCCATGACAAGGCTGTCGATCACATTCGACACCAGGCCTTTGAGTGGCGGGCGCCCCAACAGGCTCAGCTCCTTGTTCAGGAAACTGATGTCGAAAGGCGCGTTGTGAATGATGAGTTCGGCACCTTGCAAATAGTCCAGCAGCTCATCGGCAATCCCGGCGAACTTGGGTTTATCGCGGAGGAAATCACTGCTGATGCCATGGACCTTGAGAGCGTCTTCGTGGCTATCGCGCTCCGGGTTGACATAAAAATGCAGGTTGTTGCCGGTGAGCTTGCGGTTGAGCAACTCAACGCAGCCAATCTCAATGATGCGGTCTCCGCTTTCGGCAGAGAGACCGGTGGTCTCTGTATCTAGTACGACTTGACGCATGGCGAAATCAATGGCCTTCTTTGGCGTGGTTGATCGAATACTTCGGAATCTCGATCGTCACATCTTGCTGCGCCAGGATGGCCTGGCAAGACAAACGCGAGTTCGGCTCCAGGCCCCAGGCACGGTCGAGCATGTCTTCTTCGCCCTCCTCGATTTCGTTGAGGCTCTGCATGCCTTCGCGCACGATCACGTGACAAGTGGTGCAGGCACACACCATGTCGCAAGCGTGCTCAATGTTGACGCCATTGTCCAGCAGCGCTTCGCAAATGGAGGTACCAGCAGGCGCGCTCACGGATTTACCTTCGGGGGCGTATTCTGGATGGGGGAGTATCTTGATCGTGGGCATGGGAAAAGTATCTCTTGAAACGTTCGCGACCTTGGGCTCAGACTTCTTCGAGCTTTTTGCCCGACAGTGCCTGCTGAATGCCTTGGTTCATGCGCTGGGCGGCAAAGGCTTCAGTGCCTTTGGCCAATGATTGGGTCGCCGCTTCGATTGCGGCAGCATCATCGCTTTGCATTTGATGCGACAACGCAGCGATCAAAGTGTCGATTTCGGCCCGCTCGGTGGCCGACAACAAACCCCCATCGGCCGCCAGCGCACTGCGTGTGGCTGCGACCATGCGATCTGCATCCACACGGGCTTCCACCAAAGCGCGGGCTTGCATGTCCTGCTGGGCCGTAGCGAAACTGCTTTGCAGCATCTCGGCAATTTGCTCGTCTGACAGGCCATAGGAAGGCTTCACGTCGATGCGCGCCTCCACCCCACTGCCCTGCTCCCTGGCCTCAACCGACAACAGACCATCGGCATCGACTGTGAAAGACACGCGGATGCGCGCTGCGCCCGCAGCCATAGGCGGAATGCCACGCAGCGTGAAACGCGCCAGGCTGCGGCAATCGGCCACCAGGTCGCGCTCGCCCTGCACCACGTGCAACGCCAGCGCAGTTTGCCCATCCTGGTAGGTGGTGAAATCCTGGGCCAGCGCGGTGGGAATGGCGCTGTTGCGCGGCACGATGCGCTCAACCAGTCCGCCCATGGTCTCAATACCCAGCGACAAAGGGATCACATCGAGCAACAACAGCTCTTCGCCATCGCGGCTGTTTCCAGCCAGGGCATTGGCTTGAATGGAGGCGCCCAGCGCCACCACTTCATCGGGGTTGAGGTTGGTCAGCAAGTCCTGTTCAAAGAACGCGCCGACAGCAGTGCGGATCACCGGCATGCGGGTGGAACCACCGACCATCACCACACCTTGCACCTCGTCTTTACCCAGCCCGGCGTCGCGCAAGACCTTGCGCACGGCCGATACGGTGCGTGCGGTGAGCGCGGCCGTGCAGGCTTCAAAGTCCTGCGAAGAAACGGTCTGTTGAACCGATTTTTCACCGACGGAGGCAGCGAACTCAACGGCGTCAGCGTCGCCCGACAGCACCTCTTTACAACGGCGCGCCTCGGCATGCCAGGCAGCGCGTTCGCTGGCGGTCATTTCAACTGTGATGCCCTGCTGCGCCAACACCCAAGCAGCCATGGCTTGGTCGTAATCGTCGCCACCCAATGCCGAGTCACCGCCCGTGGCCATGACTTCGAACACACCCTGGGTCAGGCGCAGGATGGAAATATCGAACGTCCCGCCACCCAGATCGTAAATGGCATAGATGCCCTCCGAACCGTTGTCCAACCCGTATGCGATGGCCGCCGCGGTGGGCTCGTTGATCAGGCGCAACACGTTGATGCCCGCAAGCTGCGCGGCATCTTTGGTGGCCTGGCGCTGCGCATCGTCAAAATAGGCGGGCACGGTGATCACCGCGCCAAACAACTCGTCGTCAAAACTGTCTTCGGCGCGAAAGCGCAGCGTGGCCAGCAGCTCGGCGCTGACTTCCATGGGCGTCTTGCGCCCCGCCACGGTCTCAACCACGGCCATGCCGTTCTCATCGACCACGTTGTAGGGCAGCTTGTCCGCGTCCACCACCTGGGCACGCGTACGGCCCATGAGGCGCTTGACCGAGCTCACCGTGTTGGCTGGATCCTGAACCTGCGCAGCCAACGCTTCAAACCCTATCTGGCGCCCTGTGCCGCCATGCGCGGGATCGAGATAACGCACCACGCTGGGCAGGATCACGCGGCCATCGGCTGCCGGCAAACATTCGGCCACCCCATGGCGCACAGCGGCCACAAGGGAATGGGTCGTGCCCAGATCGATGCCCACGGCCACGCGGCGTTGGTGGGGATCAAGAGATTGACCTGGTTCGGAAATTTGAAGAAGCGCCATGAATACGGAGTGGTGTCGGTGTTCGGAGTAAAGGGTCTATTGTCCCAGTTGGTCCAGGCGTTGCTCCACATCGCGGGCAAAGCGCTCAACAAACATAAGGGCTCTGACTTGCTGGGCCAGCGCGGCAAAGTCGGCCTGATCATCGGCAGCGACGCGCAAGCCCTCGAGCATGTCGCGCTTCGCACCGGCGACTTCGTCGGCCATGCGCTCCAGATCGGCTGCACTTTCTGCCTCTTCCAGGTCCTCGCGCCACTGCATTTGCTGCATCAAGAAAGCTGGAGGCATGGCGGTGTTGCTCTCGGCGTCCACCGGGGCGCCGTTCAACTCACACAGATAGCTCGCGCGCTTCACCGGGTCTTTGAGGCGCTGATAAGCCTCATTGATACGCACCGACCACTGCATGGCCTGACGCTGCTTGGCGGCATCGGCGGCGGCAAAACGGTCTGGGTGAGCTTCGCGTTGAAGTTCTTTCCAGCGTGCATCCAAGGCACTGCGATCGGTGGCGAACCGGGGCTCAAGCCCAAAAATCTCAAAATCGCTGGATTGCAGCGTTAAACCCATAACAACTTTCTGGCGGGTGTAGATTCACGCTCGCCCCAAAAACAAACACCGCCAACACGCAAACATGCCAGCGGTGCGCGCGCCCCACACAAGAGCGGATGCATCAAATCCGGAAACTCTCACCGCAGCCGCAACGGTCACGTTCGTTGGGGTTGTTGAAGCGGAAGCCTTCGTTCAGGCCTTCGCGCACGAAATCGAGCTGGGTGCCATCGATGTAAGCCAGGCTCTTTGGATCCACCAACACCTTCACGCCGTTGTCCTCAAACACCACATCTTCCGGTGCGATCTCATCGGCGTACTCCAGCTTGTAGGCCAAGCCAGAACAACCCGTGGTCTTCACGCCCAGGCGAACACCCACGCCCTTGCCACGCTTGGTGATGTATCGGGTGACGTGCCTTGCGGCCGCTTCGGAGATGGAGATGGACATATCAATACTTGTTTGCGCGATACGACTCTGCGCATTCATACAGGGCGCCGCAGAGCCGGCTTCGCCGGGCTGCCAGCGTCACCCCCCCGGGGGGGTGACGCCGCAAGCGGCGCAGGGGGCCTCAGCTTGTGTGTTTTTTGCGGTAGTCGTCCACAGCCGCCTTGATGGCGTCTTCCGCCAGGATGGAGCAGTGAATTTTCACCGGTGGCAAAGCCAGCTCTTCGGCGATCTCGCTGTTTTTCAGCGCTGCGGCCTGGTCCAGCGTCTTGCCCTTGACCCATTCGGTCACCAGCGAGCTTGATGCGATAGCAGATCCACAGCCGTAGGTCTTAAAACGCGCATCTTCGATCACGCCTGTTGTGGCATTGACCTTGATCTGCAACTTCATCACATCGCCGCAAGCCGGCGCGCCAACCATGCCGGTACCGACCGACTCGTCGCCCTTGTCAAAAGAGCCCACATTGCGGGGGTTTTCGTAGTGGTCAACGACCTTTTCTGAGTAAGCCATGGTATTTCTCCTTCAGTGTGCGGCCCATTGAATCGTCGAGATATCAATGCCGTCTTTGAACATTTCCCACAAGGGGGACAACTCACGCAGCTTCGCTACGTTTTCCTTGATCGTGCTGATCGCGTAATCGATCTCTTCCTCGGTCGTCCAGCGACCGATGGTCATGCGCAAACTGCTGTGGGCCAACTCGTCGCTGCGGCCCAAGGCGCGCAACACATAGCTGGGTTCCAGACTCGCAGACGTACATGCCGAACCACTGGAAACGGCCAAACCTTTGATGCCCATGATCAGCGACTCGCCCTCGACATAATTGAAGCTGATGTTGAGATTGTGTGGAACACGCCGGGTTTCGTGGCCATTGACGAACACTTCTTCAATGTCGCGCAGCCCCGCGAGCATGCGGTCGTGCAACGCCTGAATACGCTTGTTTTCGGCGTGCATCTCTTCTTTGGCGATCCGGTAGGCCTCGCCCATGCCCACACACTGGTGGGTCGGCAGTGTGCCCGAGCGCATGCCACGCTCGTGACCACCGCCATGCATTTGTGCTTCGATGCGGATGCGCGGCTTGCGGCGCACAAACAACGCGCCAATGCCCTTGGGACCGTAGGTCTTGTGGCCAGTCAGACTCATCAAGTCCACCGGAAGCGATTGCATGTCAATGTCCACACGGCCTGTAGCCTGCGCAGCGTCCACATGGAAAATCACACCCTTTTCGCGGCAGATCGCGCCGAGGGCCGCGATATCTTGAATCACGCCAATCTCGTTGTTCACGAACATGACCGAGGCCAGAATCGTGTCAGGGCGGATCGCTGCCTTGAAAACATCAAGATCAACCAAGCCATCGGCCTGGACATCGAGATAAGTCACTTCAAAACCCTGGCGCTCCAATTCACGCATGGTGTCGAGCACTGCTTTGTGCTCGGTTTTCACCGTGATCAGGTGTTTGCCTTTGGTCTTGTAGAACTGGGCAGCACCCTTCAAGGCCAGGTTGTTGGACTCGGTTGCGCCGCTGGTCCAGACGATTTCACGCGGATCGGCATTGATCAGCGCGGCGATCTGACCGCGGGCAGTCTCTACCGCTTTTTCCGCTTCCCAGCCCCACGCATGGCTGCGTGACGCGGGGTTGCCGAAGTGCTCGCGCAACCAGGGGATCATGGCGTCCACCACCCGCGGGTCGCAGGGATTGGTGGCGCTGTAGTCCATGTAGATCGGGAAGTGTGGGGTCGTCATAAATCGTGCGAAAAATTGAGAGTTCGAAGGCGCAGACGTCACCGCCTGCGAAGTCGGATTATTTGGACAGCGAAGCGCCGAGGGCGAACACCGAGTTGGGCGCATTGACGCGAATGGGCTTGACCACCGGCGCCGATGAGATCGCCCGCTTGATCATGGGCGCGCTTTCAACGACAACGCCTTTGGCCAGTTGATCATCCACCAACGACTGCAACGACACCGAGTCCAGGAAATCAACCATTTTGCGGTTGAGGGCAGCCCACAACTCATGGGTCATGCAGCGGTTGCCTTCGCCCAGGCAGTTTTCCTTGCCTCCACATTGCGTGGCATCGATGGGTTCATCGACCGACACAATGATGTCGGCAACAGTGATGTCAGCGGCTTTTCGACCCAGGGAATATCCACCGCCTGGACCACGGGTGGATTCAACCAGCTCGTGGCGGCGCAGCTTGCCAAACAGCTGCTCCAGATACGAAAGCGAAATTTGCTGGCGCTGGCTGATGGCCGCGAGGGTGACGGGACCATTGTTCTGGCGCAGGGCCAGATCGATCATGGCAGTGACCGCAAAGCGGCCCTTGGTGGTGAGGCGCATCTTCAAGCTCCTTTGGTTTGGCTTGCTGTGTTCGTTTGTTCAAGATCCCGCTCGGCAGACTCTTGAACGCTCGTTTCCCCATTCAATCGCCAGTGGCGATTGCTCCCAAGGAAGGCTTTTTTTCATATCCGACTGTTTTGATCGAGTATACCAGAGACCTTCAATCGCTGTCGGGTATTCCCCAGGAAATCCGGTTGCAGCCCGATCAAGCCACCTGATCGTGACCCGACGCCCCAAACACCTGCGCCTTCAAATGTGAAAGCTGGTCGCGAACACCTGCCGCCTTCTCGAATTCAAGGTTGCGCGCATGTTCAAGCATGAGCTTCTCCAGCCGCTTGATCTCGCGCGCAACATCTTTCTCGCTCATGTCGTCCACGCTGGCGCGCAGCGCACTCTCGGCCGCCAGCCGGTCGGCCTCTTTGCCAGCCTTCTCGCTGTACACGCCATCGATCAGGTCCTTGATGCGTTTGTTGATGCTTCTGGGCTCAATGCCGCGCTCAAGGTTGTGGGCAATTTGCTTGGTTCGCCGCCGCTCTGTTTCCCCAATGGCACGGGCCATGGAGTCGGTCACACGGTCGGCGTAAAGAATGGCCCGGCCATTCAAGTTGCGTGCAGCGCGGCCAATGGTCTGGATCAAGCTGCGCTCTGAGCGCAAGAAACCTTCTTTGTCCGCATCCAGAATCGCGACCAGCGACACCTCGGGAATGTCGATACCTTCGCGCAGCAGGTTGATACCCACCAGCACATCGAAGGCGCCAAGCCGCAGATCGCGCAAGATTTCCACCCGCTCCACCGTGTCGATGTCGCTGTGCAAATAGCGCACCTTGACACCGTTTTCCGTCAGGTAGTCGGTCAACTGCTCGGCCATGCGCTTGGTCAACGTCGTGATCAGCACCCGTTCGTGCTTCTCCACACGGATGCGGATTTCCTGCAGCACATCGTCGACCTGATGGATCGCCGGCCGCACTTCGACCTCCGGGTCCACCAAACCGGTGGGGCGCACCAACTGCTCCACCACTTGACCCGAATGGGTTTTTTCGTAGTCCGCCGGGGTGGCCGATACAAAAATCACCTGGCGCATGCGCTGTTCAAACTCTTCGAGCTTCAATGGCCGGTTGTCCAGCGCGCTGGGCAGGCGGAAGCCGTATTCCACCAGCGTGGTTTTTCGCGACCGGTCGCCTGCGTACATGCCGCCAAATTGACCCATCAACACGTGACTTTCGTCCAGAAACATCACCGCGTCTCTGGGCAGGTAATCGGTCAGTGTGGACGGTGGCTCGCCTTGCGCGCTACCCGAGAGATGGCGCGAGTAGTTCTCAATGCCCTTGCAATGACCGACCTCGGTCAACATTTCAAGGTCGAACCGGGTACGCTGCTCCAACCGCTGCGCTTCGACGAGTTTGCCCATGCCCACCAACTGCGAAAGCCGCTCCCGCAGCTCGTCTTTGATCAGTTCAACCGCATTGAGCACTTGCTCACGCGGTGTCACGTAATGACTGCTGGGATACACCGTGAAGCGCGGGATCTTCTGACGCACCTTACCGGTCAACGGATCGAACAACTGCAACGTTTCCACCTCGTCGTCAAACAGCTCGATGCGGATCGCCATTTCGGAGTGCTCAGCCGGAAACACATCAATGGTGTCACCACGCACGCGGAACTTACCCCTTGAAAAATCGGCCTCGTTGCGCGCGTATTGCATGCGCACCAGCTGGGCAATCAGGTCTCGCTGGCCAATTTTGTCGCCCACTCGCAGGAGCATGACCATCTTGTGGTAACTCTCAGGCTTGCCGATGCCATAAATGGCTGAGACGGTGGCCACAATCACCACATCGCGCCGCTCCAGGATGCTTTTGGTGCAGCTCAAGCGCATCTGCTCGATGTGCTCGTTGATGGCACTGTCCTTCTCGATGAACAGGTCGCGCTGAGGCACATAGGCCTCAGGTTGGTAATAGTCGTAGTAACTGACGAAGTACTCGACTGCGTTCTTGGGGAAAAACTCGCGAAACTCTGAATACAACTGCGCGGCCAGGGTCTTGTTGGGCGCAAATACGATGGCCGGGCGACCCAGGCGGGCAATCGTGTTGGCCATGGTGAAGGTTTTGCCCGACCCGGTCACCCCCAGCAGCGTCTGAAATACCTCACCGTCGTTCACGCCATCAACCAACTGATCGATAGCCACCGGTTGGTCCCCCGCCGGGGGGTACGGCATGAAGAGCTCAAAAGGAGATCCCTCAAAACGCACAAATTCGCCCTCTTGGGCAGGCGCGTCGTCCACAAGACTCAAAGGGATGGACGAAGGCTGGGAAGGCATGGCAGGCATGGGGGGATAAAATCAAAGGTCTAACCAGACAGCGTAACGCAAACCTGTGACACGTGTCTTCTGGCAAATCCGCAAACCGCTCCGCGCCCCTACCCTTCAGGAATTTGAAATGTCCTTGTTCACCGCCGTCGAAATGGCCCCCCGCGATCCGATTCTGGGTCTGAACGAACAATATGCCGCCGACTCCAACCCGCTCAAAGTCAACCTGGGCGTGGGTGTGTACTTTGATGACAACGGCAAGCTGCCCCTGCTGGAATGCGTGCAAGTGGCGGAAAAAGCCATGATGGCCACGCCAACCGCGCGCGGCTACCTGCCCATCGACGGCATCGCCGCCTATGACGCTGGCGTCAAGAACCTGGTCTTCGGCGCGGATTCTGACGTGGTCAAGAGCGGCCGCGTGGCCACCGTGCAAGCCATTGGCGGCACCGGCGGTCTGAAAATCGGTGCCGATTTCCTGAAAAAAATCAGCCCTAACGCCAAGGTGCTGATCTCCGACCCGAGCTGGGAGAACCACCGCGCGCTGTTCACCAACGCCGGCTTCACTGTCGAGACCTACCCTTATTTCGACCAAAGCGTGAATGGCGGCCTGGGCGGCATCAATTTCGACGGCATGCTGGCCGCCCTGACCGCAGCAACTGAAGGCACCATCGTCTTGCTGCACGCCTGCTGCCACAACCCCACCGGTTACGACATCACCCCTGTGCAATGGGACCAGGTGATTCAAGTGGTGAAGGACCGCAACCTGACCGCTTTCCTCGACATGGCCTACCAGGGCTTTGGCTACGGCATCACCGAAGACGGCGCCGTCATCGGCAAGTTCGTGGCCGCCGGGCTGAACATTTTTGTCTCCACCAGCTTCTCCAAGAGCTTCAGCCTCTACGGCGAGCGCGTGGGCGCCCTGAGCGTGGTCGGCAGCAGCAAGGAAGAGACCGACCGTGTGCTGAGCCAGCTCAAAATCGCCATCCGCACCAACTACTCCAACCCGCCCACCCACGGCGGCGCCATTGTGGCCGCGGTGCTGGGCAACCCCGAGCTGCGCGCTTTGTGGGAAAAAGAACTGGGCGAGATGCGCGTGCGCATCAAGGCCATGCGCCAAAAGCTGGTTGATGGCCTGAAGGCCGCTGGCGTCACCAAAGACATGAGCTTCATCACCACCCAGATTGGCATGTTCAGCTACTCCGGCTTGAGCAAGGACCAGATGGTGCGTCTGCGCAGCGAATTCGGCGTTTACGGCACCGATACCGGCCGCATGTGCGTGGCAGCGATCAACAGCAAAAACATCAACCATGTGTGTCAGGCCATTGCCAAGGTGATGTAAAAGTGCCGTCCGAATGACAAAGGGCCACTCTCGAGTGGCCCTTTGTCATTTTGAGCTCTCTACAAAGCGAGCAAATTGTGCAAAACTTGAACACAACCGATACCAGTCACACGTCGTCTACACCTACTTTTCGCCCACAGGCCCCTGAATCCGCCACTTTTTCGCAAACGACACAAACAACCCCTTTACCTAGGTGTTTTCATCGAAACAGGATTCGCAACATCCTGTTATATTGCACTGCAACATAACCAATTCATTCCACACCATGCTTTACCAGATTTACGAAACGCAGCGTTCCATGATGGAGCCCTTCGCCGACCTGGCCGAAGTGGCTGCGAAGTTCTACACCAATCCTGCCATGCCATTGACGCAACTGCCCATCGCGCAGCGCGTATCGGCTGCCTATGACTTGATGCACAGGCTCGGTAAAGACTACGAAAAACCGGAATTTGGCATTCGAACGCTGGCTGTCGACGGCGTAGACGTGGCCATCCATGAGCGCGTTGAAGTGGACCTGCCATTTTGCGAATTGCGCCGGTTCAAGCGCTTCTCTGACGATACCGCCACCCTGGAGAAGCTCAAGAGCCAACCCGTGGTGCTCATCGTGGCGCCTCTTTCGGGGCACTACGCCACGCTCTTGCGCGACACCGTGCGCACCATGCTCAAAGACCACAAGGTCTACATCACCGACTGGAAAAATGCCCGGCTGGTTCCGCTGTCCGATGGCGAGTTTCACCTGGACGACTACGTCAACTACGTGCAGGACTTCATTCGTTACCTACAAAAATCCTATGGAAACTGCCATGTATTGAGCGTGTGTCAGCCCACTGTGCCGGTGTTGGCCGCCATCTCGCTGATGGCTACCCGTGGAGAAACAACGCCTTTGTCCATGACCATGATGGGTGGCCCCATCGATGCCCGCAAGTCGCCAACGGCAGTGAACGATCTGGCCGTGGAACGCAGCCACAGCTGGTTTGAGAACAACGTTATCTACCGTGTGCCCGACAAATTCCCGGGTGCAGGTCGCCGTGTCTACCCAGGCTTCCTGCAGCACACGGGCTTCGTGGCCATGAACCCGAACCGCCATGCAGACAGCCATTACGACTATTTCAAGGATTTGATCAAAGGCGATGACGAAAGCGTCGAAGCCCACCGCAAGTTCTACGACGAATACAACGCAGTTCTCGACATGGATGCCGACTACTACCTGGAAACGATCGCTACCGTGTTTCAGGACTACAAGCTGATGATGGGCACTTGGGACGTCAAAAATCCCAAAGGCAAACTTGAGCGTGTTCGCCCGGAAGACATCACCCAAACAGCGCTGTTGACCGTGGAAGGCGAATTCGATGATATTTCGGGCTCAGGTCAGTCCGAAGCGGCCCACAAACTCTGCACGGCCCTGAGCAAAAGCCAGCGCGGACACTATGAAGCCAAAGGCGCAGGTCACTATGGCATTTTCGCCGGTCGACGCTGGCGTGAGTTCGTCTACCCCGTGCTGCATGACTTTATCCAGTCGCACCAAAAAGCCGCCCAAGCACCTGGGAAAGCGCCTGTGAAACCTGCTGAAACAGCAGCAGCTCTGGCAAAATCCACAGCCGTAGCACCAGCCAAACGGCCCAGCGCAAGCAAAACTGTCGCATCGAAGGCTGCCGCAAAAGTGGCCGCGGCACCTGCGCCAGCCAAACCACGCGTCCGCAAGCCCGCTGCCAAGCGCACCACCAAACCTGCGGCCTGATCACGCCCAGCGGCCAACGATCAAAAATAGGGGGCTTCGGCCCCCTTTGCCATGGACGACATGAAAAATCTCGCTCGGCGCATTGACGCCGCCTTGCCTCAAACCCAGTGCACCCGATGCGGCTATCCGGACTGTGCACAGTACGCCCAAGCCATCGCTCAAGGCGAGGCTGAGATCAACCAATGTCCCCCAGGGGGCGAGAAGGTATTCAACGCCTGGCGTCCATTACCGGCCAACCCGTCAAACCGCTCAACACCCACTTTGGAATCGAGGGGGCACTTACAGTCGCGGTCATTGACGAAGATTGGTGCATAGGATGCACCCTGTGCATCAAGGCCTGCCCAACCGATGCAATTCTGGGCAGCAACAAACAGATGCACACAGTGATTGAGCCTTACTGCACAGGCTGTGAGCTGTGCATTCCGGTGTGTCCAGTGGACTGTATTTCCCTGGATACCGTGAGCGAGAACCGAACCGGTTGGCAAGCTTGGTCTGAAGCCCAGGCCGGACAAGCCAAAAAACGATACATCCAGCGAACACAACGCCTGAAACGCGAATCCGTCGCGCAAGACGTGGCATTGGAAGCCAAAGCCCGAATGAAGCTGGCTGATCTGGAGGCGCACTCCCTGCACACCGATACAGACACACTGAACAAGAAGCGAGAAGTGATCGCTGCAGCCTTGGAGCGAGCGCGTTCAAGGCGCGGGCAACAACGTCCATAGTCTTTTGTCGGGTAGCCAGAAATGAAAAAGCCCACAATCTTTCGACTGCGGGCTTTTCATATCAATGGTCGGCACGGCGGGATTCGAACTCGCGACCCCTTGCACCCCATGCAAGTGCGCTACCTGGCTGCGCTACGCGCCGACTAGCCTCAGATTATATGGTGCAAATCGCCATTTTTCAGAGATGCTCGCCAAGTAATGAACGAATCTCAAGCAATTCTTGTCTCACCACCCGCCAAGATGATGCATCGACTGCATTGACGGAGATCGGCCCTTGCTTGGTCAAAGGAATTGCAGAAGGGCCACCATCTCCCGCAGCCAAAGCTGCACCCGTTACCTCAACTGCCGATTCGCCACCGCCCGACCGCATTTCTCGCTCGGCTTGCACAATTTCCTGTAGCTTGTTCCGAGCGCCGCTGATAGTGAACCCTTGGTCATAAAGCAGTTCGCGAATGCGGCGGATCATCAGCACCTCATGGTGCTGGTAATACCGGCGATTGCCTCGCCGCTTCATGGGTCTCAGCTGCGTGAACTCCTGCTCCCAATATCGAAGCACATGAGGCTTTACCCCACACAAATCCCCCACTTCTCCAATGGTGAAATAGCGTTTGGCGGGGATGGGAGGTAGATCTTTTTCCATGCAAATCAAGTCCGTACGGGACGAACCTTCAAATCTACTCTAAGTACAGACCCCGTGCGCATGGATCACCATATTGATGCACATTTTGTTGCGTATGCCTCATCGCGAGGCTTGGCGAAAGCGCAAAAGCTGCGTGCTAAGCAACAGTCAGGTTGAGCCTGCGTCAGCCTGCTTCAGAGCCCACGACCAGTGCCTGTACCTGATCCTTGAGTTTGGGACTGGCGTGAAATGTCACCACGCGCCTTGCTTCAATCGCCACAGGCTCGCCTGTGCGGGGGTTGCGCCCAGGGCGCGCAGCTTTGGTACGGATCTGAAAATTGCCGAAGCCCGAGATTCGAACGTCAGTGCCTTCAACAAGACTGTCTGTCACAAGGTCAAAGAACGCATCGATCATGTCTTTGGATTCGCGTTTGTTCAGACCAATCTGGTCAAACAGCAAATCGGCCAGTTGCGCTTTCGTCAGCGCCGGCGTCTCAAGGCTCTCAACGGCAAGTTCCATGGGATATCTCTCCAAATCTTTGTTCTTTTATCCGCGAAGCCGTGCCGCGACCTGCTGTTCCAGCCGTTCCAGCGCCTGCTTCACCACCGCATCAATCTCGGTGTCGGTCAGTGTAGCGTCATCACGGCTGAACATCAGACGCACCGCCAAGCTCTTTTCATCGGCGGCCAGGCCACCCGTCACCGTACCATCGGCGGCTTTCTTGGGCCGGTACACGTCAAACAGCATGGCATCGCGCAGCAGGCTGCTGCCGGTGCCTTTGACCGCCTTCATCACCGCGGCGTGGGTCACCGATTCCTTGACCACAATGGCCAGATCGCGCTCCACGGGCTGATAACGGCTCACGGTCTGGAACGCCGGCACATCGCGCGCCAGCACAGCATCCAGCGCCAGCTCAAACATCATCGGCGCCTGAGCCAGTTCGTAGCCTTGGCGCCATTTGGGGTGCAACTCGCCCACATGGCCGATGCATTCGTCTGCTCGCCACACGGACGCGCAACGGCCGGGGTGCATTGCCGGATGATCGCCCGCACGGAACTCGACCTGCAAAGGCGCCAGCAAAGCTTGCACATCGCCTTTGGCATCGAAGAAATCTTCGCCGCGCGTTGCCACGCCCCACTGCACCGCTTCCGCAGGCCCATAGGCCAGACCCGCCACGCGCATGGGCTGGTGATAACCGGCCACGGTGGTGTCGCTGTCTTTGACAGAAGCATCCTTGAAAAACACGCGGCCCACTTCAAACAAGCGCACGCGTTCGGCCTTGCGGTCCAGGTTGAATTTGAGTGCGGCAATCAAACTGCCCAGCAAGGAGGAACGCATCACGCTCATCTGGCTAGCGATCGGATTGAGCAACTTCACCGGGTTGGCATTGCCCGCGAGCTCCTGCTCCCAGCGCGCTTCGACGAAGCTGAAGTTGATGGTTTCCTGGTAGCCCAGCTGCGCCAACTGGCGACGCACAGCGAATGGCCCCCGGCGCGATTCGGTGCGCAGCTTTGGCGTGGTGGGCGCCATTGGCGGCGTTTCCGGCAACTGCTCATAGCCGATCATGCGAGCGACCTCTTCGATCAGGTCTTCTTCAATCTGCAGATCAAAACGGAAAGCCGGCGGGGCCACCGTAACCGTGCCCTCGCCTTCGCTCACCTCCAGGCCCAGACGGCGCAACGCGTCAGCGCACTGCGCTTGCGTCAGCGGCATGCCGATGACCTTCGCGGCCCGGGCAACGCGCAGCGTGACCGGCTTGCCTTCGGGCAGAGCCAGCGTCTGGTCGTCCATCGGGCCTGCCTCCCCGCCGCAGATGTCGAGCACGAGCTGCGTAATGCGTTCGACATGCTCCACCGTGGTGGAAGGGTCTACGCCACGCTCGAAACGGTGTCCCGCATCGGTGCTGAAGTTGAAGCGGCGCGAGCGGCCAGCAATGGCCTTGGGCCACCAGAAGGCCGCCTCAATGAAGATGTTGACGGTGTCACCTGACACGGCGGTGGCGTCGCCACCCATGATGCCGGCCAAGGATTCCACGGCCTGGTCGTCGGCGATCACGCCGACTTCGGCGTCCACCGACACGGTGTTGCCGTTGAGCAATTTCAATTGCTCGCCCGGCTTGCCCCAGCGCACTTGCAGGCCGCCGTGGATTTTGTCGAGGTCAAAAATGTGCGATGGGCGGCCCAACTCGAACATCACGTAGTTGGAAATGTCCACCAACGGCGACACGCTGCGCTGACCGCAGCGGGCCAGACGGTCCACCATCCAGGCCGGCGTCGTCACGCGCGTGTTGACGCCACGCACCACGCGTCCGCTGAAGCGGCCACAAAGGTCTTTGTCTTGCACATCAACAGCAAGGCGGTCGCTCAGTTTGACTGCTGCAGCCGGGAATTCGGGCTTCAACAGCGGCGCACCGGTCAGCGCGGACACTTCACGCGCGATGCCGTAAACGCTCAGGCAATGCGCCAGATTGGGCGTGAGCTTGAGCGTGAACAACAGGTCGTCCAGTGCCAGCTGTTCGCGGATGTTGCGACCGATCACGGCATCATCACCCAGCTCGAGCAGGCCATCGTTCTCCTCGGAGGTCTTCAGCTCTTTGGCCGAGCACAACATGCCCTGGCTCTCCACGCCGCGCAGCTTGCCCAGCTTGATCTTGAACGGCTTGCCGTCTTCGCCCGGGGGCAATTCCGCACCCACCGTGGCGCAAGGCACTTTGATGCCCACGCGCGCATTCGGCGCGCCGCAGACGATGTTCAGCGGCTCCGCCTGACCCACGTCGACCTGGCAAATGCGCAGACGGTCGGCGTTGGGGTGCTGCTCGGCCGACAAGATCTGGCCCACCACAATGCCGGTGAAAGGAGGCGCAACTGGCGTGAGCTCTTCGACCTCCAGACCGGCCATGGTCAAGGTATCGGCCAGCTGCTGGCTGGAAATGGCGGGATTGCAGAAACTGCGCAACCAGGATTCGGGGAACTGCATGGAACTCGTCTCAAAAAATCGCTAATCACTTCGGCACGTCAGGGCCAAAAACTCAGGGCACCGCGGAGCCGGCTTCGCCGGACCGCCCATGCCGCCCCTTTGAGGGGTCGCGCAAAGCGCGGCAAGGGTGTTACTTAAATTGACTCAAGAACCGGACGTCGCCGTCAAAGAACAGGCGCAGATCGTTCACGCCATAGCGCAGCATCGTGAAGCGGTCCATGCCCATGCCAAAGGCGAAGCCGATGTAACGCTCGGGGTCCAGACCCATGTTGCGAATCACATTCGGGTGCACCTGGCCCGAGCCCGCGACCTCCAGCCAACGGCCGGCCATGGCGCCGCTTTGGAACTGAATGTCGATCTCGGCGCTGGGCTCGGTGAACGGGAAAAAGCTGGGGCGGAAACGCAGCACCAGATCTTCGCTTTCGAAGAAGGTGCGGCAGAAATTGGTGAAGACCACCTTCAGGTCTTTGAAGCTCACGTTTTCGCCTACCCACAGGCCTTCGCACTGGTGGAACATGGGCGAATGGGTGGCGTCGCTGTCCACGCGGTAGGTGCGGCCTGGCGCAATCACGCGCACTTCAGGCATGTCGCCGCCGAACAAGTCACCGGAGCGGGGATCAAAACCGTTGCCATGCTTGCGCACATGGGCGTGCACATAGCGCACCTGCATCGGGCTGGTATGGGGCCGCAGATTGAGCGAAATGCCGTCCGCGCCCTTGCCTTCGACATAGAAGGTGTCCTGCATCGAACGCGCAGGGTGGTTTGGCGGGCTGTTGAGCGAGGTGAAGCTGAACCAGTCGGACTCAATTTCCGGGCCTTCGGCCACATCAAAACCCATCGAACCAAAGACCGCCTCGATGCGCTCCTGGGTCAGGCTCACGGGGTGCAGGCTGCCTTGACCACGCTGGCGACCCGGCAAGGTCACATCCAGCGCTTCGGCCTTGAGTTGAAGCTCCAGCTCGGCATCGGCCAACGCCTGACGGCGGGCGGTGAGCGCGGCTTCGATGGCCTGCTTGGCCACGTTGATCTGTGCGCCGCGGGTCTTTTTCTCATCCACCGGCAAGGCCGACAGGCCCTTCATCAGCTCGGTGATGCGACCGGATTTGCCGATGTACTGGGCTTTCGCATTTTCCAGATCGGCCGGTGTGGCGGCGGCTGCGAAGGCTTCGCGTGCGCTCTGGGCCAGGGCGTCCAACTCGTTCATGTTGTGTGAATCGTGTATGTGCTACGTTGCAATAAAAAAGGGGCTGAGCGCCACGAGGGAAATCCCTCAAGCCTCAACCCCTTTGAGCGACCTGGGCTTCAACGCAGATTTTTCAATCAGCGAAGAAGCCCGTCGTGAATCAAGCGGCCAGCTTGGCTTTGACTTGTTCCACGATGCTGTTGAACGCAGCAACGTCGTTAACGGCCAGATCGGCCAGGACCTTGCGGTCGATCTCGATCTGTGCCTTCTTCAGGCCGTTGGCGAACTGGCTGTACGTCAGGCCGCAAGCACGTGCACCGGCGTTGATACGCGCGATCCACAGGCGACGGAAGACGCGCTTTTTGTTGCGGCGGTCACGGTAAGCATACTGACCGGCCTTCATCACTGCCTGCTTGGCAATGCGGAAGACATTGCCGCGGCGGCCGCGGAAACCTTTTGCAAGGGCTAGAACTTTTTTGTGTCGGGCACGAGCCGTGACACCACGTTTGACGCGAGGCATGAATTACTCCTTGTTCGTCGTTGATCAAATACCCATGCCGGGCAGCATCTGTGCCATTTGACTCATATTGGAGTCATGCACAGTCACTGCACCACGCAAGTGGCGCTTGTTCTTGGTGGTCTTCTTGGTCAGGATGTGACGCTTGAAGGCTTGACCGCGTTTAACGGTGCCACCGGGACGAACGCGGAATCGCTTCTTCGCGCTGCTCTTGGTCTTCATTTTGGGCATCTTCATGCTCCTTTTTCATTTGTGCTCGTGAGGCGCCTGCGAACCAATTCGCAGTCTTGTTGGCCCCGAGCCACTTTTGATGAACCACCTTGCGGCGGTTCAGTTCGGCATCAGGGCTTTTACCCTTTTGCCTCGAACCAGCAGGAGACTACCCTGCCCGTCCAATCTTGATTCCCTTTGATCAACCACCTTTTCAGGTTGCCGATGCGCCCCCTTCAGGAGAGGCTTTTGGCGCCGACGAGGCCGCTGGTTTCTTGCGACCCGGCGCGATCATCATGATCATCTGGCGACCTTCCAATTTTGGAAACTGCTCCACGATGATCGAATCGGCCAACTCATCGCGAATGCGGTTGAGCAAAGCCAAGCCCAGTTCCTGGTGCGTGATCTCACGACCGCGGAACCGCAGCGTGATCTTGCACTTGTCGCCGTCATCAAGAAAGCGCCGGATGTTGCGCATCTTGATGTTGTAGTCACCGTCGTCGGTGCCCGGGCGGAACTTGACTTCCTTGATTTCAATAACCGTTTGCTTGGCCTTGGCTTCCGCCGCCTTCTTCTGCTCCTGGTACTTGAACTTACCGTAGTCCATCAGACGACACACGGGAGGCACGGCAGTGGCGGCGATTTCCACCAGATCCACATCCGCCTCACCCGCCATGCGCAGCGCATCCTGCAAACTGACGATGCCAAGTGGCTCGTTTTCCGGGCCATTGAGGCGAACCTCCGGGGCCATGATTTCACGGTTCAGTCGGTGTGCGCGTTCCTCGCGGTGGCGGCGGTCGCGAAAGTTGGTAGCTATGGTGATTTCCTTAATGTGGGCCTGTTAAACAAAAAGGCCCTGAGCGAATCGCACAAAGCCGGGCGCAACAACGCCATGCGCCACAGCCGTGGGGGCATCAACCGAACCGTTTGGAGAATCAAACTTTGGATGAAACGTCTGCCGCAATCAATTTGGAAAAGTCTTCCAGCGACATGACACCGAGGTCTTTATTGCCTCGAGCCCGCACCGCCACAGCACCAGCCGCCTTTTCTTTGTCGCCCACGACAAGGATGTAAGGGGGCTTTTGCAACGCGTGCTCTCTTATTTTATACGTAATTTTTTCGTTGCGCAGATCGGTCTCTACCCTAAGCCCTTGATTTTGCAGCGTTTTGGCAATTTCGCGACAGTAATCGGACTGCGCATCGGTGATATTGAGGACCGAAACCTGCACAGGGGCCAGCCAAACAGGCAGTGCACCCGCATGTTGCTCGATCAAAATACCGATGAAACGCTCCAGGCTGCCCACGATGGCCCGGTGCAGCATCACAGGTCGGTGACGCGCTCCATCTTCGCCCACGTATTCGGCATCCAGACGCTCGGTCATGAAAAAATCGACCTGCATGGTGCCGCACTGCCATTGGCGACCAATGGCATCTTTCAACGTGTATTCGATCTTGGGACCGTAGAAGGCGCCCTCGCCCGGCGAAATTTCAAACTCGCAACCCGAGCGACGCAGGCTTTCGATCAGCGCGTGCTCGGCCTTGTCCCAACTCTCATCGGTGCCAATGCGCGCGTCAGGGCGCGTGGCGACCTTGTAAATGATGCTCTCGAAACCAAAATCCTTGTAGACCTTTTGCAGCAACGCTGTATAGGCCACGCATTCGTCCAGAATCATGTCCTCGGTGCAGAAGATGTGCCCATCGTCTTGCGTAAACGCGCGCACGCGCATGATGCCGTGCAAGCCTCCCGAAGGCTCATTGCGGTGGCACTGGCCAAATTCACCGTAGCGCAGTGGCAGGTCGCGGTAGCTTTTGATGCCCTGCTTGAAGATCTGGATGTGCCCGGGGCAATTCATCGGCTTCAAGGCGTATTCGCGCTTCTCCGACTCCGTGGTGAACATGTTGTCGCGGTACTTGTCCCAGTGGCCCGTTTTCTCCCACAAGCCTTTGTCCAGGATCTGTGGACCTTTAACTTCTTGGTAGCCGTTGTCGCGATAGACGCGGCGCATGTACTGCTCCACCTCCTGCCAGACCGACCAGCCTTTGGGATGCCAAAAGACCGTGCCAGGTGAGTGTTCGTCGATGTGGAACAGGTCGAGTTCGCGCCCGAGTTTGCGATGGTCGCGCTTCTCCGCCTCTTCGATCATGGTCAGGTGCTGCTGCAAATCTTCTTTGCTCGCCCAGGCCGTGCCGTAAATGCGCTGCAGCATTTCGTTGCGGTGGTCACCGCGCCAATACGCACCCGCCACCTTCATCAACTTGAAGTGCTTGAGCTTGCCGGTACTGGGCACGTGAGGGCCGCGACACAGGTCTTCAAACGCACCTTCGCGATACAGACTCACATCTTCATTGCTCGGAATGCTGGCAATGATTTCGGCTTTGTAATGCTCACCCATGCCCTTGAAATACGCAACGGCTTCGTCGCGTGGCAACACGCGGCGCACCACAGGCTCGTCCTTGGCAGCCAGTTCGCTCATGCGCTTTTCGATTGCGAACAGGTCTTCTGGCGTGAAGGGTCGTGAATACGAAAAGTCGTAAAAGAAACCATGCTCGATCACAGGCCCAATGGTCACCTGGGCATCAGGAAAGAGTGATTTAACCGCGTAAGCCAACAGATGTGCCGTGGAGTGGCGAATCACCTCCAGTCCCTCTGCGTCTTTGGCTGTGATGATGGACAACGGCGAATCGGCCGTGATCTGGTGACTGGTGTCGACGATCTGTTCCCCGATCTTTCCGGCAAGTGCTGCTTTCGCGAGACCAGAACCAATCGAGGCAGCGACTTCGGCCACGGTGACTGGACCGGCAAATTCACGTTGGGAGCCGTCGGGGAGTGTGATGTGCAACATAAATGGGTTTCAGAAAACAAAAAGCGCGGCATGGGCCGCGCTATCAAAGGTGAAAAAGGTTTGAGCAGGCGCGTACTGCAAGCCTCAGAAGGCTGGCGTAGTGAACGCCCGAGTTCGCGACTGTGTTTCTCTCATACGTGCCTCATCAGGAGAATGACTGACCCGTCATTTTCCCATATTTTGGGAATTGCTGACACACTGCACCCAGACCCTGGCCAATTGCACAGCCTTACAGGTACGCGCACAGCCCGTCAGTTACATTGATCGCGCAACCAACTGGCGACGAAGCATGCGCTGCCGCCATTTGCGACGCATTGGGCCACGGCAATTTTGTCCGCCTGTTCTTTGGAACCAGCACTGCCTACGCCCCATATGGAGTCACGACTCCAGGCAATTGAACCGCATTCGCCAGCACCGGTGAACTCAAGCGCCACCACACAGTTGACAGAACCGCAGGCGGCAACCGCATCGCTGTTGGCTTCTGGCTGCGAGGTATAAAAAGTCGATATTGCACCAAAACCGCTCGACGGATTCACAGCAATCGCACCACGGGGTGTAGAGCTTGCACCGCCACCACCACAAGCCACCAAAGTTGATGTGATCGCGATCGCAATCGCCAGTTTCCAAGTAGCCAGCATGGGAAATCCTCCAAATGTCAAAACGATGGAACCAAAAGGTAATCGCCAAATTGTCACACATCAATGCGCTGCCCCGCCCCTTGCGGACGCTGCCTGTATGTAATTGACGACAAGGCGCGAAGCAAAAGGCAGAAGACCCGACCGCTTGCAGGAGCTGGCCGGGTCTTTGCAACAGCAGCAAGCGGGCCTCCGGGCCCGCCGCTCAATCAGTGGAACTGCTCTTCTTCGGTCGAACCGGTCAGCGCCTTCACGCTGGACGAGCCGCCCTGGATCACGGTGGTCACATCGTCGAAGTAACCTGCACCCACTTCTTGCTGGTGCGACACGAAGGTGTAGCCTTGCTCGCGAGCAGCGAATTCAGGCTCTTGCACCATTTCGGTGTAGTGCTTCATGCCTTCGCCGTTGGCGTAGGCATGGGCGAACTTGAAGGTGTTGAACCAGTTGATGTGGATACCGGCCAGCGTGATGAACTGGAACTTGTAGCCCAGCGCAGACAGATCTTCCTGGAAGGAAGCGATCTGTTTGTCGTTGAGGTTCTTTTTCCAGTTGAACGAAGGCGAGCAGTTGTAGCTGAGCAACTTGCCCGGGCAAGCGGCGTGCACAGCCTGAGCGAATTCGCGGGCAAAGCCAATGTCTGGCACCCCGGTCTCGCACCACACCAGGTCGGCGTAGGGAGCGTAGGCGACGCCACGGCTGATCGACTGCTCCAGGCCGTTCTTGACGCGGTAGAAGCCTTCTGGCGTGCGCTCGCCGGTCAGGAAAGGCTTGTCGTTGGCATCGTGATCGCTGGTGATCAGGTTGGCGGCTTCCGCATCGGTGCGGGCCAGCACAATGGTGGACACACCCATGACGTCGGCCGCGAAACGCGCAGAGATCAGTTTCTCGCAGGCTTCGCGTGTAGGCACCAAGACCTTGCCGCCCATGTGACCGCACTTCTTCACCGCCGCCAACTGGTCTTCGAAGTGAACGCCGGCAGCACCTGCCGAGATCATGTTCTTCATCAGCTCGAAAGCGTTGAGCACACCACCAAAACCGGCTTCCGCGTCGGCCACGATGGGCAGGAAGTAGTCGATGAACTCTTTCGAACCTGGCTCTACGCCACGGCCCCACTGGATTTCGTCAGCGCGCTTGAACGTGTTGTTGATGCGGCGCACCATGGTGGGCACCGAGTCGTAGGCGTACAGCGACTGGTCGGGGTACATGGTCTCGGAGGTGTTGCCGTCGGCAGCCACTTGCCAGCCCGACAGGTACACGGCTTCCAGGCCTGCCTTGGCTTGCTGCATGGCCTGGCCAGCGGAGATGGCACCGAAGGCATTCACATAGCCTTTTTTGGCGCTGCCGTTGATCTTGTCCCAGAGCTTTTCAGCACCGCGCTTGGCCAGCGTGTGCTCGATGTTCATGCTGCCGCGCAGGCGCACAACATCAGCGGCGGTGTAGCCGCGCTTCACACCTTTCCAGCGTGGGTTCGTGGCCCAGTCTTTTTCGAGGGCGTCGATCTGCTGTTGACGGCTCAGTTGTTCGTTGAGGGATTGGGGCATTTTTGAACTCTCCATGAAGTTGAAGGAAACGGGGCGGCTGCGGCTTGAAACATGCAAGCGTTGTGCCGATGACCCCATTGTAGTCTTATATAAGACTTGAACATTCTCTTATGTCTTATATAAGACAAGTTTTTTTCTTGTTTGTTATCAACACTCTGACGACGAATTTCCGCAATATGAAAGTAGGTTTCTCGCATTGAGAAAATTTCTTGCAGCGCAGCAAATCATGATTTCATATAGCGAAATTGTGAAGTCTATTGTGAAATAGAGCTCATTTGCCCTGGAGAAAAGGGGGCGCACCGGATCAGGCATGATCCGCACCCATGCCTCAAACCGCTTTCTCTGCCAAACCCTGGCAAGCCTATGCCTGTCTCGCCCTCAGCATGTCTCTGGTCGGGAGTTATGTGGCGCTGTCCAAGCCGCTGGTCTTGGTCTTTCCAGTGTTCCTGCTTGCCTGGCTGCGGTTTGGCATTGGCGGATTGGCGATGTGGCGCTGGCTGCGCAAGCCAGCCAATGAGCCCAGCATGAGCCCGCGCACCCGCGCCCTGCTCTTTCTCGAGTCTTTCCTCGGCAACTTTTTATTCTCCATTTGCATGCTGTTTGGCGTGAGCCTCACCACCGCCGTGGCCGCAGGCGTGGTGATGTCTGCTATCCCGGCCGTGGTGGCCGTTCTCAGCCGGGTTTTTCTGAAAGAACAGATCGACGGACGCACCGCTGCTGCCATTGCCTGTGCCGCCATCGGTATTGGTTTGTTCTCGCTGCAAAAACCCGAGGGAGCCGGGCAAGCGAATGCCGAAGTTGCCTTTATGGGCGTTCCACTTTCCATTTGGGGAAATGTGCTCGTTTTCGCTGCAGTGGTGTGCGAGGCCTCCTATGTGGTGATAGGCAAGTTGCTCACCGTTGGGCTGGGCCCAAAGCGCATCTCAGCCATCATCAACCTTTGGGGTTTTGCGCTGGTCACCCCCATGGGCCTTTGGGCAGCGTGGCAGTTCGACTTTTCAACCGTACAACCCAGCATCTGGGTCTTGTTGGTGTTCTATGGCTTGGCGGCCAGCATGTGGACGGTCTGGCTGTGGATGACCGGCCTCAAAACGGTACCCGCGTCGCGTGCGGGTGTGTTCACGGTCATGCTGCCATTGAGCGCCGCAGCCATTGGCGTGCTCTTTATGGGTGAACACCTCTCCCCCATGCAGTTGTTGGCATTTGGCATCGCGCTTTTTGGGCTCGTGTTGGCCACCCTGCCCGCACGCAAGAAGCAAGTGACTCGCTTGGAGTGAAAAGAGTCAACGTCAGAGGCAGAACAAACCTGTTGGGTTCGTGACACCCATCCACAAGGCCCAACCTGAAGTGACGGCCAACGCCAGGCCGGCCAGTCGAATGGCCCACGAGCCTGATTCCCCGCCTCGCAAGCGCAACAAAAGCCATGGCCCGGCCGTCAGCGAGACCGAGGTGCCAATGGAAAACAACGCCATGATGCCGGCGCCTTCCAGCGCATTGGCCGACAACGATGCCACCAACAAAGCCGAATACAACAGGCCACAGGGCATAAGCGCCCAAGCCACGCCCAAAATGAATGGCGCCTTGGCGCCCAGTTTGCTCAGAACCGGGCGCGCTTTTCGCCACACGCCTTGCCCCAGCGTTTCAATCCAGGCGGGTTGCCTTGCCTGCCATAGCAAGACCAGGCCCAAAACAAAGGCCGCCGCATGAAACATGCTCCAGAGCGGGCGAATGGCAATGGTATTGGTGCCCAACAGCGCGAGGCCCTGCACCGACCCGGCCGCAAACGCGCCAAACAAGGCATACCCCACCATTCGGCTGAACTGAAATGACCACAGCGCCCGGGTACTGCGCTCGCCAGCGGCACGGCTGATACCGGCGCAAGCAGCACCACACATGGCCACGCAGTGTGGGCCACCCACCAAGCCCATAAACAAAGCCGTCACGGCCATCGAAGTTTGCATGCGCGCACTCTACCAAGACAGCAACTGACTTGCCCCCATACCCCTACCCCGAGCTTTGCTCAAATAATTTTTGAGAATCGCGCGCGGTCGAGATCAACTTGCAGGTTTTTGTCAAACACCATGGCAATTGCCCGCACAAGATACCAACCAGTGGCCGTAACCCCAACGCTCTTGTCATGCAGTTTGACCAGTCCATGGGCCTGCATATCCTCAAGCACCTCGAGTTCGCGGGCAAAGTACTTCTTGAAATCGATCAGGTGCCCCAACTCGATGGACTCATAGTCCAGTGCGCCTTGACACATGATGGACATGATCACGGCCCGGCGAAGCAAGTCGTCTCGCGTCAACGCCATTCCGCGAACAATCGGCAGGCGCCCCTGGTTCAGCGCGTCGTAGTACTCGTCGAGCGTTTTGGCGTTTTGACTGTAGGTGGCGCCTATGCGGCCAATTGCCGAGACGCCCAGAGCAATCAAATCACAGTCAGGCTGCGTGCTGTAGCCCTGAAAGTTGCGATGCAGGCGACCCTGTCGTTTGGCTACGGCCAATGCATCGGTGGGCAGCGCAAAGTGATCCATGCCCACATACACATACCCGGCATCCATCAAGGCATCAAGAGACGCCGACAACATCGACAGTTTGTCGCTCCCGCTTGGAAGTTCGGCCGAAACGATGCGGCGCTGGGGCTTGAAGCGGGTGGGCAGGTGCGCGTACGCGTACAGGGCAATGCGGTCGGGGCGCAGCTCATTAACCTGCTTCAGGGTGCGCGCAAATGATTCCGGGGTTTGCAGCGGCAATCCATAGATCAAATCGACGTTGACCGATTCAAATCCAATTTTCCGTGCTGCTTCAACCAACGAGAACACTTGCTCGGCCGGCTGCACACGGTGCACCGCTTTTTGCACCGCTGGATCGAAATCCTGCACGCCAAAGCTCAAACGATTGAAGCCCATGCGAGCCAAGCTTTGCAGGCGCTGATCGGTCACAGTGCGCGGATCCACTTCTATCGAATACTCCCCCCCCGGTACCAAAGTGAAATTGCGCCTGATCATCGTCATCAGATCTTCCAGCTCCTCATCGGAGAGGAAAGTGGGGGTGCCACCGCCAAGGTGCAACTGGGATACGTTGTGGCCCTTGCCAAAGTGCTGAACCTGAAGCTCCACTTCGCGTCCGAGGTAGCGCAGATACTCGGCTGCACGATCATGGTGTTTGGTAATGACCTTATTGCAGGCGCAGTAGTAACACACCGACTCGCAAAACGGTATGTGCACATACAAGCTGAGCGGTAGTGCCATCGAACCGGCACGGCGTTGCTCCAGGGCCTGAATGTAATCAGACTCACCAAAGGCCTCCACAAAGCGATCGGCCGTGGGGTAAGAGGTATATCGGGGACCGGGAATATCGAACCGCTTAAGCAGTTCATCGGGAATGGCATGACTCACAGACTGTTCTCCTCTACTGAGAGCCGAATGTGCACCAGCCATGTGCTTCACCCATTGATCTTCATCAAGCTTCGATCTGGCTTACAAGCACATTGCCAAATAGTCCGCTGTTTATGGGCATTTCACGACGCTGCCCTGGTCCATGCGTTAAGCTTGACAAGGATAAATCGAGGTAAATATGGACGCTCAAAGCATCAAAGTCGCCTGTTCAAGCTGCAACCTTAGGGAGTTGTGCCTGCCCATGGGTCTCAATGTTGAGGAAATGGACAAGATGGACAACGTCATCTCTTCGCGCCGCCGCATCAAACGCGGCACGGCTTTGTTCAGCACAGGGGAGAAGTTCACCTCGTTGTATGCCGTGCGATCCGGCTTCTTCAAAACCTGCGTGACCACGGCCGATGGCCGTGATCAAGTAACGGGCTTTCAGATGACGGGAGAAATTCTTGGGATGGACGGCATCGTGAACGACCTCCACTCCTGCGATGCGGTAGCCCTAGAAGATGCGGAGGTTTGCGTGATGCCTTTTGATCAGATCGAAGAGCTGTCGCGCGAATTCACCACCTTGCAGCACCACGTGCACAAAATCATGAGCCGCGAAATTGTGCGAGACCACAGCGTCATGCTTCTGCTGGGCAGCATGCGAGCCGAAGAGCGCCTCGCAGCTTTCTTGCTGAATCTCGTGCAACGCTTGCATGCGCGCGGCTTCTCGCAATCCGAACTCATTCTGCGCATGACCCGCGAAGAAATTGGCAGCTATCTGGGCATGAAGCTTGAGACGGTGAGCCGTACTTTCTCCAAGTTCGTCGAAGATGGCATCATTGATGTCAAACAGCGCTATGTGCACATCAAGGACACCGACGGCCTGCGCCGCATTGTGAACCCGCAGACCTGCGGGTGAGCGACCTCAAGCGACATAAAAAGAGGGCCCTGGGGGTTTTCCCCTGGGGCCCTTTTTTTGATTCGCGATGCGACGTTCAGCAGCAGTCGCCGCCCTGTGCACAATCGCGTGGCCGCTCGGCCGCAGGCAAGGGGCAGCGGTTGACTTCAAAGGGCGACATCGACAACAGGGTGGTCAGGGCACTCGAGACCACGGTCGCCCCCCAAAACACAAAAAACGTCAGCGTATAAATCGCCTCACGCGACAAACCCAGGCTATGCCCCTGCCAATGCATTTCGCTTGGGTCAACAAACGCAAATACCAGCATTTCCAGCACCGCTGCCATCAAAAATGCTGGCCATACGATCCACATCCATCGCCGTGCCTTCATGGTTCGATCTCCTCGACTTCAGTCAAATGGGCTCTACCCTGCAGCCTTATTTCTCGACGGGTGCAACCTGGGTGGTGGCATGGTTGCGGGCCTGGGAAGCAGGCATCAAGTTGAACAATGCCGCTTCGCGAGCCTTGCCCTCCAGTGCCTGCGCTGCCTTCAAGTCATGTTCGTACTTTGCCTTGTCCAGAACCGGGTCCTGGTACTTCACAGCGATCACAGCGGTCACAAGGGCCGCCACCACCACCACGGCCGGACCACCAACCACCAGCCACATTTGAGGCACGCGCCACCAGGCAATAGGCGGCACGGGGTCGGTAGGGCTTGGTGTCATGAAGTTCTCCAGAAAAATATGTGATGTCGAATCAGCGGGGAACCAGGAAGGCGGCCTTTTCAGAGACCTGGGCGACATCATCACCCATCGAATGGATATCGAAATGAATGGTATGCGAACCGGTCTCAGAAGAGTTGGGAGGAATCTGCACCCTCAAAACAGCTGAGCGCACTTCCGTAGGCAAAACCGTGATCTCGGCTTCCGAAGCGATCTCGATACCAGGCAACCCACTCACAGAGATGGCGTAGGTTTGAGGCGACTCTGTGGCATTCATCACCTGCAGACGGAACACGTTTTCGATACGGCCCTGCTCCACCATGCGGGCCAGCGCGCCACGGTCACGGATGACGTCGACCTTCAAGGGTGTGCGCAAATACAGGCTCACCATCACCGCCGTGGTGATCGCCATCAAGATACCCGTGTACACCAGCACACGGGGGCGCAGGCCGCGCTTGACCATTTGTGCGGTGGACCAGCCATTGGCTATGCCGTTTTGCGTCGAGTACTTGATCAGGCCCTTGGGATAACCCACCTTGGCCATCACGTCATCACACACATCGATACAGGCGCCGCATCCAATGCACTCATATTGAAGGCCATTGCGTATATCAATACCTGTGGGACAAACCTGTACGCAAAGGGTGCAATCCACACAGGAGCCCAAATTGAGCGCTTTGGGGTCGGCCTTTTTTGACCGCGGACCTCTTGGTTCGCCGCGCTTTTCGTCATACGTGACGATCATCGTGTCCTTGTCAAACATCGCGCTCTGGAAGCGGGCATACGGGCACATGTATTTGCACACCTGCTCACGCATGAATCCAGCATTACCGTAGGTGGCAAAGCCGTAAAAAAACACCCAGAATATTTGCCAGGGGCCCAGGGACGCAGCCAAGGACAATGCGGCCAGTTCACGGATCGGCGTGAAATAGCCGACAAAAGTAAAACCTGTCCACAAGGCAAACAAAACCCACAGACCATGCTTGAGCCACTTTTTCCCCAGCTTCAGCGCTGAGAAAGGCGCATTGTCCAGACGCATGCGGGCTGAGCGGTCGCCTTCAACCTTCTTCTCAATCCAGAGAAAGATTTCTGTGTAAACGGTTTGTGGGCACGCGTAGCCACACCATAAACGTCCCGCCACAGCCGTGAACAGGAAAAGCGCCAAAGCTGAAATGACCAGCAACCCGGTCAGGTAAATGAAGTCCTGCGGATAGAGAACCAGTCCAAATATGAAGAAGCGCCGGGCCTCCAGATCGAAAAGGATCGCCTGTCGCGCATTCCACTCAAACCAGGGAAGTCCGTAGAAAACGATCTGGGTGATCCAGACCGTGATCCAGCGCCAGTTCGAAAACAGGCCCTTGACGGCTCGTGGATAGATTTTCTTGCTTGACGCATACAGCGACACCATCACTTCGTCATCGGGCGGAATGCCCTTTGGCGTGTCGCTGGGTGTGTTGCTGACCGTCGCAAGAGGGCTGCTGGCAGCGTCTGGCGTAGTGGAGCTCACGATATCCCTGACTTAACAAAACGAGGCCCCGAAGGGCCTCAGAAAACTTCAGTTGGCAGCAGCAGGCTTGTTTGACATGCCCCAGACATAAGACGCCAGAACATTGATCTGTGCCTCATTCAACAATGCGGCCTGTGCGGGCATGGCGTTGTTGTAGCCATTGTTGACCGCTTTGATAATCGCCTCTTCACCCCAGCCATGCAACCACACGCCATCGGTCAGGTTGGGAGCGCCAATGGCCTGCATGCCTTTGCCATCCTGGCCATGGCAAGCAGCACAAGCTGCGAACTTTACCTTGCCTTGCGAAGCGCGCACGCTGTCGTGAGGGCTACCGGAGAGGCTCAAAACATAGTTTGCAACATTGCGGACATCTTCAGGGCCACCCACAGCGGCAGCCATCGGAGGCATCACACCGGTGCGACCTTGTGCAATGGTGTTCTTGATGTACGCGTGGTCGCTGCCTCCGAGCCAATCACCATCGGTGAGGTTCGGGAAGCTCTTCGCACCGCGTGCATCTGAGCCATGGCACTGGGCACAGTAGTTCATGAACAGGCGTTCGCCAATGGCCATTGCCTGGGCGTTGCCGGCGACCTGCTCGGGCGACATGCCGTCGAACTTGGCATAGATCGGCGCAATAGCCGCTTCGACCTTTTGAACTTCGGCAGCGTGTTGTCCGGTGGAGGTCCAACCCAGCAAGCCTTTGTATTTGCCAAAGGTGGGGTACAGCGCACCGTATAGGAAAGCAAAAATCACGGTGATGACGAACAGGTACACCCACCAGCGGGGCAAGGGGTTGTTCATTTCGCGCAGGTCGCCATCCCAAACGTGACCTGTGGTGTTGTCCGCGGCGGGATTGACTTTGGTCGTGCCGCTGATCCAGAGCAGAACCAGGCAGGCAATGATGCTCAAAATCGTCAATCCGGCAACGTAGATGTTCCAGAATTCGCTCGTAAAGTCGCTCATGTTGTTTCTCTCGTTCGTGCCGGTTTGTTATTCGTCTTGAAACGGCAACTGGGCTGCCTCTTCAAAGTCGGCTTTTTTGCTGCGGGACCAAGCCCAGGCTACGATGCCCAGGAAGGTCAGCAAGCTGACGACAGTCACCGCGCTGCGCAGATCGTTGATATCCATGGGTCAACTCCTTATTGGGTTTTGGCTTCAACCGCGGGGGTTGCAGCCTTCTCGGATGCTGCAGCCAACGTGGCAGCCGAACGAGCGGTACCGAGCACCTGAAGGTAGGCGACCACCGCATCCAGCTCAGTCTTGCCTTTGACAAGCTCGACCGAACCGGCAATTTCTTCATCGGTGTAGGGGTGGCCCAGCGTGCGAAGGGCACTCATACGGCCAGGCAGCTCCTCGGCATTCACCATCTTCTTGTCGAGCCATGAATAGGCGGGCATGTTGGACTCGGGCACCAGGTCACGGGGGTTGTTCAGGTGAATGCGGTGCCATTCATCGCTGTAACGGCCACCCACGCGCGCCAGATCAGGGCCGGTGCGCTTGGAACCCCATTGAAACGGGCGGTCATAAACGAACTCTCCAGCCACCGAATACGGGCCATAGCGCAGGGTTTCGGCCTGGAATGGCCGAATCATCTGCGAATGGCAGTTGTAGCAACCTTCGCTGATATAGACATCGCGCCCGGCCAACTCCAGGGCGCCGTAGGGCTTCACGCCTTCCAGTGGTTGGGTGGTGGACTTCTGGAAGAACAGGGGAACGATTTCCACCAGTCCTCCGACGGCGACCACCAGGGTGATCAGCACAATCATCAGAAAGTTGTTGGTTTCAATACGCTCGTGCGTGAAACCCTTGGGTTTTGCTTGGTTTGCCATTTTTGTTGTCCTCAAGCGTGAGCAGGATTCAGGGCAGGGATCCGCACGTCTTCAATACGGCCCTGGGCAGCTGTCTTGATCACGTTCCACAACATGATGCACATACCGCCCAAGTACAGGAAACCACCCAGCAAACGAATCACATAGAAGGGGAACGTTGCTTTCACGGATTCCACAAAGGTGTAGGTCAAGCTGCCATCGGGGTTGACCGAGCGCCACATCAGACCCTGCATCACACCGGCAATCCACATCGAAGCGATGTACAACACGATACCGATGGTGGCCACCCAGAAGTGAATTTCAATGGCAGGCACCGAATACATCTTCTTCTGACCGAACAGACGGGGTATCAGGTAGTACATGGAACCCATGGTCACCAGGCCCACCCAGCCGAGGGCGCCGGAGTGCACGTGGCCCACGGTCCAGTCGGTGTAGTGCGACAGCGCGTTGACGGTCTTGATCGACATCATCGGGCCTTCGAAAGTGGACATGCCGTAGAACGACAGCGACACGATCAGGAAGCGCAGGATGGGGTCATCGCGCAATTTGTGCCATGCGCCCGACAAGGTCATGATGCCGTTGATCATGCCGCCCCAGCTGGGCGCCAACAGGATGAGGGAGAACACCATGCCGATGGACTGTGTCCAGTCGGGCAAAGCGGTGTAGTGCAGGTGGTGCGGGCCAGCCCACATGTAGGTGAAGATCAGCGCCCAGAAGTGAACGATCGACAGGCGATAGGAGTAAACAGGGCGCTCGGCCTGCTTGGGGATGAAGTAATACATCATGCCCAGGAACCCCGCCGTGAGAAAGAAACCCACCGCATTGTGGCCGTACCACCATTGCACCATCGCATCTTGCACACCGGCATAGGCCGAGTACGAGTGTGTCAGGCTGGTAGGCAACTGGATGTTGTTGAAAATGTGCAGCAAGGCCACTGCAATGATGAAGGCACCGTAGAACCAGTTGGCCACGTAGATGTGGCGAACCTTGCGGATACCGACCGTGCCGAAGAACACGATGGCGTAGGCAACCCAAACCACTGCAATCAGCAAGTCAATAGGCCAGATCATTTCGGCGTATTCACGGCTCTGGGTCAGTCCCATGGGATAGGTGATCACCACCAAGACGATAATCAGGTTCCAGCCCCAGAAGGTGAAGGCCGCGAGCTTGTCGGAGATCAGGCGCGTCTGGCAGGTCCGCTGAACCACGTAGTAGCTCGTGGCGATCAGGCCTGAACCACCAAAAGCGAAAACCACCGCGCTGGTGTGCAACGGACGGAGACGGCCATAAGACAGCCATTCAATGCCCTGTGTGAGCTCAGGCCAGGCCAGTTGGGAAGCGATGATCACGCCCACCAACATGCCGACCACACCCCAGATCACGGTCATGATGGCAAATTGCCTGACCACTTTATCGTTATAGACCGCCGCCCGGCTGGTCTTTGCTGTCACGGACATACAGAACTCCTCATAAATGTCACTAAAGGGAGTGTGGTCACTGCCCCCGCCAATCGCCTTGACTTAAGTCAATCGCCCCGAAGAATGCGCTCACCTTCGCGCTCAATGTTGTCAAACTGACCCGCTTGCAATGCCCACCAGAAGACACCGATGATCCCGAATACCAGCAAAACCGAAACGGGAATGAGCAAATAAAGAATATCCACTTGAAATCCTCAAACAAAACTCTGTTGCGTGGCGATGTTACGCCACTGAAACCATACTCTCACGTGTATGAACCGCTGCTTCTGGCCCTTTCGACGCCAGGCGAAGCGCATTGACGATCACCAGAAGTGAGCTGCCCGCCATACCCAAGCCGGCCAACCAGGGAGGCATCCAGCCCACGAGGGCCATCGGAATGCTCACTGCGTTGTAAAGGGCGGCCCACATCAGGTTTTGTTTGACGATGCGCATCGTCGCGCGCGCCTGAACAATGGTGTGGGCCACGTCCATCACCCGCCCACCCTGAATCACGCAGTCAGACTGCGCTTGAGCCAACGGGGCCGCATGGCCCAAGGCAAAGGATGTATCCGCTCGCGCAAGAACCGGGCCATCGTTCAGCCCATCACCGACCATCGCCAGACGCACGCCCCTGGCTTGCAATGCCATCACCTCGGCCAGTTTTCTCTCAGGCGAAGCCTCGGCAATCACATGATCCACGCCTACCGCCCGGCCCACCCACAACGCAGCGGCGTCCCGATCGCCCGAGAGCAACCAGGTTTCCAGGCCAAGCGCTCTCAAGGCCTGAACGGCTTCCCGGGCATCCTCTCGCACGCCCTCACTCAATTCGAAAGTGGCAGCCCAGCCTTCGTTGTCCGCCAGATAGGCATGTGGCGCAGCCTGTCCGTCAGTGTCGTTGCGCTCAACGCCGCAAAATGCGGCCGATCCCAGCTTGAGCCAGCGTCCATCTGGCAGTTCGCCGCGAAGCCCTTGCCCCGCCACTTCATTCACTTCGGCAAAAGCAAGCAACCCACCAGCCCTTGAAGGCAACTCACCGCCGGCAGCCGCCAGCGCTCGCGACACGGGGTGGAGCGAGACTTGCGCAAGCGCAGCGGCCTGACCCAGCGCAGCTTCCCGCGGCACCCCATCGCGCAACCACACCTTGCCCAGCGAGAGACGGTCGTGTGTCAAGGTACCCGTTTTGTCAAACACCACGGCATTGATCCGCGAAAGGGTTTCCATGGCCTGCAGGCGTCTGACCAGAATGCCGCGGCGAGCCAGCGCGCCAGCCGAGGTGAGCATCGCTGCGGGCGTCGCCAAAGACAAGGCGCAGGGGCAGGTCACGATCAGCACGGCCACAGCCACCGCGAGGGCCTTGGTGTGGTCAATTTGCCACCAGTACCAACCCGCCACCGCCGCACCCAGCAAAACCAACACGAGAAACGGCGCAGCGATCCGGTCGGCCAGCACCGCCAGACGTGGCTTTTCAGTACTGGCTTTTTCCATCAAAGAAACGATTTGACCGAATCGTGTGTCTCGACCCAGGCGCTGCACACCCATCTCCACCGGACCCGCCAGATTGAAGCTGCCCGCCACAACCGACTCACCCTGCTTGCGGGTGACTGGATGGGACTCACCCGTGAGCAAAGCTTCATCCACTGTCGCAGTGGTGCTCAATACCTCGCCATCGGCTGGAAATGCCTGCCCAGCATGGACCCGTACCACATCGCCTACAACCAATCGCCTTGCGGATACAGGCTCAAAAACGCCATCGGGCTTGCGCCGTTCGCACACCTCGGGCAAACGGTTCATCAGGCTGTCGAGCGCACCCGCCGTGCGGTCACGCGCCTTGAGCTCCAGGTACCGGCCACCCAGCAAAAAGAACACGAACATGGTCAACGAATCAAACCAGACTTCATGCCCCCAGGGCCCGGTGGGGTCAAGAACGACCGCAGAGCTCACAAGAAAGCTGACAAGAATGCCGATGGAAACGGGTGTGTCCATGCCCACCCGGCCATGCTTCAAATCGCGCCAGGCGCTTTGGAAAAAGGGTCCCGAAGCAAAAAACACCACAGGCAAACTGAGCAGCCAGCTCGCCCAGCGAAGCAACTGATTGATGTCGGCAGGAATTTCGCCAGGCTCGGTGACATACGCTGGCAGGGCATACATCATGACTTGCATCGCGCAGAAACCTGCCACGAACAAGCGCCAGAGCGCACGCCGGGTTTCCCGCAAACGCTCACTGATTGAAAGGGCCTGCTGCATCGGCAGCAGGCGGTAGCCGGTTTCACCAACCACCTGCGCCAGACTGGAAATGCGTGTGACTGCCGGGTCCCATCGGACCGTCAGGCGCCGCGTTGCCGCATGCACTTGTGCACTTTTCACGCCTGGCAGGTCCTGCAGTGCACACTCCACCGTATCGGCACAGGCAGCGCAGTACATCCCTTGCACCATCAACACCGACTCGGCCAATGGCAAACCATCCACTTCGGCGTATTCGGTGAAGTCCCGCTGCTCGACCGGATCGTCCAATACGGCGAAGTTGTCCGTCACCGTAAGCGGTCCACGGTGCGCACCGAACAACCCGGTATCCGTCGCGGGATCAGGTGAAAGATCTCCCAACAGGCGCCCAACAGGGGGCGCAGCGACGGCCTCGTTCATGGATTGAGGGTAATTCAGCAAGGGTTTCATCCGCTTGATTTAAATCAACTGTGCACGGGTGGGGTTTGGTAACCTATTCTCAAGCAACCAACCCTTCCAAGGAGCAATAACCATGTACAAGCGAATTCTCGTGGCAACCGATGGTTCCAAGCTTTCGAAAATGGCAGTAGACCACGCCATCAACCTGGCCGACATCACTGGCGCCGAAGTGGTGGCACTTAAAGTGGTTCCCCGCTATCCGCAAACCTACTTTGAAGGCGGCGTGGCGTTGGCGGCAAACGAAATAGCTCGCATTGAAAAGCAATGGCACGATGAAGCCATGGCGACGGTCACCGCTGTCAAATCGGCTGGCCAACTGCGCGAAGTCAAAGTCAAGCCGATCACGGTGAAATCAGACCTCATCGCCGAAGCGGTCATCGCAGCTGCGAAACGCAACAAATGCGACCTGATCGTCATGGCCTCTCACGGTCGCAGAGGGCTCAAGCGCTTGCTCCTGGGCAGCGAAACCCAGCAGGTACTGACGCATTCGCACATCCCGGTTCTGGTCTTGCGATGATTGCCTCCGGGCAAAGGTGGTGCCTGGTGAGGGCACCCGGGAGACTTTTGCCCGCGAACGCCCTGGTCGTCGCCCACATTCGGCGAAACAATCAGAAAACGGGCGGTCTTTTCGCCAAAAACGCCGAAATGCCTTCCCGGTGTTCGGCCGAGTCGGCATAGGCATAGGCGTTCCCAAGCAGCTGTTCACTCGCGCCTTGTGCCAGCAAAGATCGAATGGTTTGCTTGTTCAGACGGGCGGCACGGGGTGCCAGCAAGGCTACGCGGGCAGCGCGCTGACCTGCATCGTTTTGCACGTCAATATCAGCCACCACCGCATTCAGAAACCCCCGATTGAGCATTTGCTCGGCATCGAAGACCGCCGCTTCCAGCAACATGGCTCGGGCCACCGAGGTGCCTGCTTCGCGCATCACCAACTGCGCCTCGCGCGGTGCCATCGGAAACCCGAGGCGTGCGATTGGCGCACCAAACCGGGCGCTGCGACCCGCCACGCGCAAGTCGCAACAGCTGGCGATTTCCACACCCGCACCCATGCAATTGCCTTCAATCTGCGCAATCACCGGCACCGGACAATCCAGCACAGCCTGCAGGCCTCCCCAAACGTTGATCTCGTGAAATTCACGCAAAGCAGCTTCATCAAACCGGAAGCCGGGGTACTCGGCGATATCCCCTCCGGCACAGAAGTGCCCTCCTTCACCGGCAACGATGACGCAACGCAAACCGGCTCGCTGATTCAGGTCCTGGAAAACCACTTTCAGTTCATGCCACATCGCCCGTGACATTGCATTGAACTTGCCAGGGTGGGACACAACCACATGAGCGACGGCGCCCTCGTCCCGCAGCGTCACCCGATCCATGCCGCCGCTCATTTGTCGGTTACTGCCTTGCGGCCAAACCACATCCAGAGACCCAGCCCCCCACAATCATCGGCACGCAGAGCCATTGGCCCATGCTCATTCCCAAAGCCAGCAGGCCCAGGTGGTCATCAGGTTGGCGGAAGAACTCGGCAATGAACCGGAACACGCCGTAACCCAGGACAAACATGGCCGCCACCTGACCGCGGGCGCGCGGTTTACGCGCATACAGCCACAAGAGGGCAAACAGCAGCATCCCCTCAAGTAGAAACTGGTAGATCTGGGACGGGTGGCGCGGCAAATCACCAGCGCCACGAAACACCATGCCCCAAGGCAACGAAGGGTCGGCGACGCGACCCCACAACTCGCCGTTGATGAAATTGCCCATGCGTCCGGCGGCCAGGCCAGTGGGCACACAAGGCGCCAAAAAGTCCATCACCTCAAGGAACGGCCGGCCACGAGAACGCGCGTACCAAACCATCGCCACCATCACACCCAGCAAACCTCCATGAAAACTCATGCCGCCTTGCCATACAAAGAAAACCTCCAGCGGATGGCTCAGGTAATACGCTGGCTTGTAAAACAGGCAGTAGCCAATACGGCCGCCCAAAACCACCCCCAGAACACCGAGAAACAAGATGTCTTCAACGTCGCGCCGCGCCCAGGGCTGGGGCAATTTGACTGAGGCAAAAGGCTCGTGGCTCAGACGCCTGCCGCCCAGCCATACGAACAAGCCAAACGCCGCAAGGTACGTCAGGCCATACCAGTGGATAGCCAATGGGCCCAACTGGAGGGCGATGGGATCGATTTGAGGGTGAATCAGCATAGGGTCTATTGTGCCCGGGCAAACTCGATCAAACGCGACAGCGTGGGCACCTCACCGCCCTCGCGCCACACCAAGCTGGTTTCACAGGAGGGAACGGGCAAGCCCCGACTCACATCCAGCGGCCGGTACACGACGCCCGGACGCTGAAACTGGCGCACACTGTGCGGCACCCAGGCCAACCCCAGCCCTGCTGACACCAGATTGACGATGGTCTGCATCTGGATAGCTTCCTGAGCCACCAACGGCGAACGCCCACCGAGGTGGTACAGCCCGAACACCGCGTCGTATACGGAGGGCAAAATCCGCCTGGGAAACATCACCAAGGGCTCGTCCAGCACGTCGCGCACGCGCAGACTTTGAAATTGTGCCAAGGGATGGGCTTCTGGCAGCGCCACCATCATGGGTTCCGAAGAAATGACCCAATGGCTCAAGCCTGGAGGAGCAAACCCCGGTGCGTGCAATATGAAACCTGCATCGATTTGGTCTTCGGCCAAGAGCTGCATCTGCACATCCCCCGTCGCTTCGATCAACTCAAGGGCCACTTGCGGCCACTGCTCTCGAAACACCCGTACCCACTGCGGCAGAAGATCAAAACCCACCGTCGAGACAAAAGCCAAACGCAAGCGTCCGAGCTCCCCGGACGCAGCTGCCTGCGCCAAAGCCGGCAAGCCCGCAGCCCTCGTCAAAACCTCGCGCACCGCCGGCAGCAGCCCTGCTCCCGCCGCGGTGAGCTGCACGCGGCGCTTGGTGCGGTCAAACAAGCGCACACCCAAAGTGCGCTCAAGGCCCGCAATGGCTTGCGTCAACGGCGGCTGGGTCATATGCAGCTGCTCGGCTGCACGCCCAAAGTGCAAACAATCGGCCACGGCCACAAACTGGCGCCACACGCGCCATTCGATGGACTGTGTTTGCAATTCATATTTCATGTGTCAATCATATTAATGGATCGAGACAAATATATTGGAAAGAATTTATCGAGCGGCGCATACTCAGCAGACGCATCCTGCGGCCAAGCCGCGCTCTACCTCCATCTAACCTGCGAGACCTCTATGGCCGACAACAAAATCATTCCCATCACCCCCATGAATCAACGCAGCAAAAACATCACCGAGGGAAAGTCGCGCGCGCCCAACCGGTCCATGTACTACGCCATGGGCTATGAGGCGGGCGATTTCGTCAAACCCATGGTGGGTGTGGCCAACGGCCACAGCACCATCACGCCATGCAACTCCGGCTTGCAAAAACTGGCCGATGCCGCCATCGCTGCCATTGAGGAGGCCGGGGGCAATGCCCAGGTTTTTGGCACGCCAACCATATCCGACGGCATGGCCATGGGGACCGAAGGCATGAAGTACTCGCTGGTTTCGCGTGAGGTCATTTCAGACTGCGTGGAAACCTGCGTTCAAGGCCAATGGATGGACGGCGTGGTCGTGATCGGTGGGTGTGACAAAAACATGCCCGGAGGCTTGATGGGCATGCTTCGTGCCAACGTGCCAGCCATCTATGTGTATGGCGGCACCATCTTGCCAGGCCGCTACAAGGGTCAAGACCTCAACATCGTCAGTGTGTTTGAGGCCGTTGGCCAAAACGCCGCCGGCAATTTGAGCGATGAAGACCTGCTGGAGATCGAGAAACGCGCCATCCCTGGCACCGGATCCTGCGGTGGCATGTACACCGCCAACACCATGAGTTCAGCGTTTGAGGCCTTGGGTATCTCGCTGCCTTATTCGTCCACCATGGCCAATCCTCATGATGAGAAGCTGAACTCGGCCAAAGAATCGGCCAAGGTTCTGATTGAAGCCATTCGAAAAGACATCAAGCCTCGCGACATCGTGACCCGCAAATCAATCGAGAACGCGGTCGCCGTGATCATGGCCACAGGCGGCTCGACCAACGCGGTATTGCACTTTCTGGCCATCGCACACGCGGCAGGCGTGGAATGGACGATCGACGATTTCGAGCGCGTTCGCGTGAAAACGCCGGTGCTGTGTGACCTCAAGCCCAGCGGCAAATACCTTGCCGTCGATTTGCACAAGGCCGGAGGCATCCCGCAGGTCATGAAGGTGTTGCTCAACGCCGGTTTGCTGCATGGCGACTGCCTGACCATCACCGGGCAGACCATGGCCGAGGTTCTGAAAAATGTGCCCGATGTGCCCGCTGCGGATCAAGATGTGATTCGCTCGATCGACAAGCCAATGTATGCCCAGGGCCACCTCGCCATTCTCAAAGGCAACCTGAGCCCAGAGGGCTGCGTGGCCAAAATCACGGGCCTGAAGAACCCTGTGATCACTGGCCCAGCTCGGGTTTTCGACGACGAGCAATCGGCGCTCAAAGCCATCCTGGACGGCAAGATTGTGGCTGGCGACGTGATGGTCCTGCGTTACCTCGGACCCAAAGGCGGACCTGGAATGCCAGAAATGCTGGCCCCCACTGGCGCACTGATCGGAGCAGGGCTTGGGGAAAGTGTGGGGTTGATCACCGACGGACGGTTCTCAGGCGGCACCTGGGGCATGGTGGTGGGCCACGTGGCGCCCGAAGCCGCTGCTGGTGGAACAATTGCTTTCGTGCACGAGGGTGACACCATCACTATCGACGCACGTCAACTCAAGCTGGAGTTGCTGGTTTCAGAAGAAGAAATCGCCCAACGCCGAGCCGCTTGGATCGCCCCACAACCGCGCTACACGCGTGGCGTGCAGGCCAAGTTTGCCTTCAACGCATCAAGCGCCAGCAAAGGCGCGGTGCTCGACAACTACTGAGTGCGACGCGAAGAGCATTCGTAAGAGCTTTTTGGAGCCTGCTCACACCATTCCACTGATGTGAGCAGGTTGCAACAAAGAAAGAATGCAACCATTGCGCGGACAAGCCTGCTCGAAGCCCTCTCGAGCCCTGAATCAACGGCGAGGTGCTTTGATTCCCAGCGCTTCCTTGTGTTTATCGATCCGCTGCTTTTTCTTCAGATCCATTTTTTCCATTTCCTTGCGTTTGGTGTAGCCGGACGAGTCCGCGAAAGACCACCAGGCGACCGCCAAGGCAAACAAGCCCATCACCCACCACCAGGATGTATCGGCCACCATACCAATGCGCCAATAGTTCCAAACAAGTGCCACCACGCCAGCAATCAAGAAATACATCACACCCTCCAGTAAAGCTCCGACAAAGAGCGGCAAGCAACTGTAACTTTGCGTATCACGCAGCCAGCTCTATATAGAATCGAGCCTGTGAACTCTTCACCAACTTTGAAAAGGAACTGACCATGAAACGCGCTCTCCTCATTATGGCCGCGATGGCCGCCATTTCCGCGCCAGCGATGGCCGACGAAGCGTTGGCCAAGAGCAAGAACTGCATGGCTTGCCACGCAGTGGACAAAAAGCTGGTGGGTCCTTCCTACAAAGAAGTGGCCACCAAATACGCAGGCAACGCCAGCGCTGTCGATATGCTGGCCGCCAAAATCATCAAGGGTGGGTCTGGCGTCTGGGGTGCAATCCCCATGCCAGCCAACACCCAGGTGAACGAAGCCGATGCCAAGAAACTGGCGGCATGGGTTTTGAGCTTGAAGTAAGCAGTCAACCGCTGTCAAAAAAGGAACCCGCTTCAGGCGGGTTCTTTTTCGCCTGTAGCACTGCACCCGTCTCGCACGGCACTGGCGCCCTGTTCCGGTAGTGGCTCCAATAAAAAAGCCCGCAAGGCCAAAGACTTGCGGGCTTCTTTCAGCTGAACGATACGCCGGTCAGTAGGCTTGGCCGAGCTGGTCCAGAATGGCTGGGTTTTCCAGCGTCGAGGTGTCCTGGGTCACTTTCTCATTCTTCGCAATCGAGCGAAGCAGCCGGCGCATGATCTTGCCCGAACGGGTCTTGGGCAGGTTCTCACCAAAGCGAATGTCTTTGGGCTTGGCAATTGGTCCAATCTCCTTGGCCACCCAGTCGCGCAGTTCTTTGGCGATGGCCTTGGCCTCGTCACCGTGCGGCACGGCCCGCTTGAGCACAACAAAAGCACAGATGGCTTCGCCCGTCGTATCGTCTGGCCGCCCCACCACGGCAGCCTCGGCCACCAGGTCGGTCTTGCCCACCAGGGCAGACTCGATTTCCATCGTTCCCATGCGGTGACCTGAAACGTTCAACACATCATCAATTCGACCCGTGATGCGGAAGTAGCCCCGATCCGGACTGCGCACCGCGCCATCGCCAGCCAGATAGTAGCCTTTGAGTTCATCCGGGAAGTAGCTCTTCTTGAAACGCTCCGGGTCGCCCCAGATCGTACGGATCATGGAGGGCCAAGGCTTCTTGACCACCAGAATGCCACCCGAGCCGTTGGGCACATCGTTGCCGGTTTCGTCCACGATCGCGGTGGTGATGCCAGGCAGTGGCAAGGTGCAGGAGCCCGGAACCAGCGGCGTCGCACCGGGCAGCGGCGTGATCATGTGGCCACCGGTTTCGGTTTGCCAGAAGGTGTCCACGATGGGGCAGCGCTCACCACCCACATGCTTGTAGTACCACATCCAGGCTTCCGGGTTGATGGGCTCACCCACCGAACCCATGATGCGCAAGCTGCTCAGGTCGGAGCGCGCCGGATGCACTTTTTCATCTGCTTCAGCGGCTTTGATGAGCGACCGGATGGCGGTGGGCGCGGTGTAGAAAATCGAACACTTGTGGCGCTCGATCATCTGCCAGAAGCGGCCAGCGTTCGGGTAGGTGGGCACTCCCTCAAACACGATTTGCGTGGCACCCGCGGCAAGCGGGCCATATGCGACGTAGGTGTGACCAGTGATCCAGCCGATGTCGGCCGTGCACCAGAAGACATCATCGGGCTTCAAGTCGAAAGTCCATTGCATGGTGAGATTGGCCCACAGCAGGTAGCCGCCCGTGCTGTGCTGCACGCCTTTGGGCGTTCCTGTGGAACCAGAGGTGTAGAGCACAAACAGCGGATGTTCGGCACCGACCATCTCAGCCGGGCAGTCGGTTGACTGATTCGCCACGGCATCGTGCATGAACGTATCGCGGCCGGCCACCATGTTGCAGGCAGTCTGTGTGCGCTGGAACACGAAGACGTTTTTCACTGTTTCACAACCACCCAGCGCAATGCCCTCGTCAACGATGGCTTTCAGGGGCAGTTCTTTGCCGCCGCGCAACTGGTAGTTGGCGGTGACCACGGCGACCGCTTTGGCATCATGAATGCGCTCTTGCAGAGCCTTGGCAGAAAAGCCGCCAAATACCACGCTGTGGGTCGCGCCGATGCGGGCGCAGGCTTGCATCGCGACCACGCCTTCGACGGTCATGGGCATGTAGATGACCACGCGGTCACCCTTTTTCACACCACTGGCCTTCAAGGCATTGGCAAACTGCGAGACCTTGGCCAGCAGTTCTTTGTATGTGACCTTGGTGATTTCGCCACCATCGGCCTCAAAAATGATGGCCGTCTTGTTTTCAACGGGGGTGCCCATGTGGCGGTCCAGGCAGTTGTAAGAGGCATTCAACTCGCCATCGTCGAACCACTTGTAAAAAGGCGCGTCGGATGAGTCGAGCGTTTTCGTGAACGGCTTGTGCCAGGTCAGCGTTTCCCGCGCCCGCTTGGCCCAGAACCCTTCGAAATCACTCTCAGCTTCAGCGCACAACGCGTTGTAGGCATCCATGCCGGAAATGCGGGCCGACTTTCGCATGGCTTCAGAAGGCTCAAAAACACGGTTCTCAACCAGCGTGGACTCGATCGCGCTCGATGGTGTGGACATGGGGCAGTCTCCTCTTAGGGTGTGGATTCGGGAACCTGTTAACTGTGCGAAAAGGCTCTTACGAGCCACTTACACTCCCGCAAAGGGCGATTGCTGTCAGGCAATCGAGCCCTCGCGTGTTCTTAGAATAGACCACTTGCCGCATGTCGTGATGGGCACCATCCCTACACCTCTTTTTGTTCAATCTCAGAAAGCACCAGCCATGACCACCGCTATCCGCCAGGCCGATTTGATCGAGTCCGTCGCCGCCGCCCTCCAGTTCATCAGCTATTACCACCCGGCCGACTACATTGCCCACCTTGCTCGCGCCTACGAACGTGAGCAAAGCCCGGCGGCCAAGGACGCGATCGCGCAAATTTTGACCAACAGCAAGATGAGCGCTACGGGCCACCGCCCGATTTGCCAGGACACCGGGATCGTCAATGTGTTTCTGAAAGTGGGAATGGACGTGCGCTGGGACGGGTTCACCGGGAGTCTGGACGACGCGATCAATGAGGGTGTGCGCCAGGGCTACAACAACGCCGACAACAAGCTGCGCGCCAGCATCGTGGCAGACCCTCTCTTCTCCCGCAAAAACACGGGCGACAACACCCCTGCCGTGATCCACACCGAGATCGTGCCAGGGAACAAGGTGGATGTCACCGTGGCGGCCAAAGGCGGCGGCAGCGAAAACAAGAGCAAGATGATGATGCTCAACCCCAGCGACTCCATCGTCGACTGGGTGCTCAAAACGCTACCCACCATGGGCGCTGGCTGGTGCCCGCCGGGCATGCTCGGCATCGGCATCGGCGGCACGGCGGAAAAGTCTGTGTTGATGGCCAAACAAAGTCTGATGGAAGACATCGACATGTACGAGCTGCAAACCAAGGCGTCCAAAGGCGAAAAGCTGACCCAGGTGGAAGAGTTGCGCCTGGAGCTGCTTGACAAGGTCAATGCCCTTGGCATTGGCGCGCAAGGTCTGGGAGGCCTCACCACCGTGCTCGACATCAAGATCAAGATGTACCCCACCCACGCCGCGGGCAAACCCATTGCCATGATCCCCAACTGCGCCGCCACCCGCCACGCCCATTTCGTGATGGACGGGTCGGGGCCGGTTTATCTGGACCCACCGAGCCTCGATCTCTGGCCCAACGTCAACTGGACGCCAGACAATGAAAAGAGCCAACGCGTGGATCTCAACAAGCTCACCAAAGCCGACGTGGCCAGCTGGAAGCCTGGCCAGACCCTGCTGCTCAACGGCAAGATGCTGACCGGTCGCGACGCCGCCCACAAGCGCATTCAAGACATGCTGGCCAAGGGTGAACAACTGCCTGTGGACTTCACCAATCGCGTCATTTACTACGTCGGTCCCGTGGACCCCGTTGGTGATGAAGCCGTGGGCCCGGCAGGCCCCACGACCGCCACCCGCATGGACAAGTTCACCGACATGATGCTGGAGAAAACCGGCCTCATCGCCATGATCGGCAAGGCCGAGCGCGGCCCGGTTGCCATCGAGTCGATCAAGAGCCACAAGAGCGCTTACCTCATGGCCGTGGGCGGCGCCGCCTACCTGGTATCCAAAGCCATCAAGACTGCGAAAGTGGTGGGCTTTGAAGACCTGGGCATGGAAGCCATCTATGAGTTCGATGTGGTCGACATGCCGGTGACCGTGGCGGTGGACGCTGGCGGCACCAGCGTGCATATCACCGGACCAGCCGAGTGGAGCAAGCGCATCGCCACGGGCGAGTTCAAAGGCATTTCCGTCGCCGGCGCTTGACCACACTGGGTGTTTTTGACAGCGGCGTGGGTGGGCTCAGCGTTCTGCGCGAACTGCAGAAGCAACTGCCCACCGTTTCGTGCGTCTATGTCGCTGACAGCGCTTTCGCCCCTTACGGCGAACGCGATGTCGCCACCATTCAGGCCCGTGCCCAGACAATCACGACCTATTTGCGCCTGCACCACGGTATCAAGGCACTGGTCATCGCCTGTAACACGGCCACAGCGCACGCGGTCGAGGCAGTGAGGGCGACCCATCCCGACCTGCCCATCATCGGCGTAGAACCCGCGTTAAAGCCTGCCGCAGCACAAACCGTCAGCGGTCATGTCGGAATTCTGGCGACGCGTGGAACCTTGAGCAGCGAACGCTTTCTCCGACTGCGCACCCAAGTTGAATCATCGAGCAGCCGCACCGTGCATTTCTGGCCGCAAGCATGTGACGGGCTGGCCGATGCCATCGAACGCAATCGGCTGGAAGAAGTTCAAGCACTCGGCCAGCGCTATATGACAAGCCTCTTCAACGCTGGGCCGCAGGCCAAGAACATTGACACCATTGTTCTCGGGTGCACACACTACCCTTTTGCCCTCGAAACACTGCAATCTGCGGCGCTGGGCCACGGGGTGCGTTTCCTTGAAACCGGCCTTCCAGTAGCAAGAAGAGCGCGCGAATTGTTGGTGCCCATGATGCCGCCCGAGCCCGAGCCGGGGCTTGTCCTTCCACCCACCTTGTTCAGCACAGGCGATGCAACAGGCCTCAGCGGCGCGGCCCAGCGCTGGATTGACCCCAAGCTGTTTGCGCACACCGTTTCCATATAGGCAAGCCAGGCAAGAAACTGTCGGCGGCCAGAGGACCCGAGGGCGGTTGGGTCAACAAGATACGGTTCAGAAGCCTACGAAGCGCGCAGGGCCTTTGCCCGCCCTCGCGCCATATTTACTGGCAGCAACAACACCAGACCCACCAGAAATAACCCGGCGGTGGCGCCAATCGCCAAACGCTGGTTGCCGTCTGTGGCCCAGGTGATTGCTCCATAGCTCAACGGTCCAATGATGCTCGCCAGCCGGGTGGCAAACGCCCACAAACCGAAAAACTCTGCCAACCGCGCCGGTGGCGCAAACAGCCCAGCCATGGCCCGTCCCGAAGACTGGCTGGAGCCCATACAAAACCCGGCGATCGCCGCCGCATACCAGAAGCCACCTTTCGTGGTGGTCAGCGCGGCCATCACACAGGTCACCATCCATCCAAGCAACGTGATGCCCAGGGCGGCCTTGTGACCAACCCGGTCCTGCGCATAACCGAAAACGAATGCGCCCACCATGGCCGCGATGTTGAGCACAAAGATCAGAACCATGGTTTCTTGTTGAACAAACCCGATCACTTGCTCGGCATAAATGGCCGCCAAGGTAATCGCCACCGCGACACCGCCCTGATAGGCCACAGCACAGGCCAGCAACCACATGAAATCAACATATTCCCGCGCATCGAGAAACGTCGTCCTGAGTTGTCTCAGCGATGCTCTCCAGCCATCCTCTCGAGCAACTCCAGGTTGCGGCCGCGCACGTTCGCTCAGCATGGAAAGGGTGACTGAAGCGGCCAACGCAAATACGGCGGCAGTGATCAGCATCGTGACTGGCACGAACGCCGATGCCGCCTGCCCTTGCGCAGTCGCCCAAAGCACATAACCCAGACTCAGACCCAAAGCCAGCATGCCGCCAACATAACCGAGACTCCAACCCCACCCGCTCACCCTTCCCATGGCGGCAGGCCTGGCCAATTCAGGCAAGAAGGCCGCGCTCAGCGACTCACCCCAGGAAAAAAACACGTTGGACAACACGATCAAGACAACAGCCAGAGCCACGGCACCCGGCCCCACAAGGGCCAATGCTGCGGTCGCAGCCACACAACCCACAGTGGTCAACAACAACAAACGCTTTTTGGCTGCATGCCGATCGGCCCACGCGCCTATGGCGGGCATCGTCAACATAACGATTGCATGAGAAACGCTAAGGGCCAGCGTCCAGGCAAATGTCGCCCAGGGTGCCGAATCTGCAACGACACCCACGAAGTAGGCCGCAAACACGGCCGTCAAGACCACGGTCGTGTACCCGGAATTGGCGAAGTCGTACATGGCCCAGGCGAACACCTCCCGGCTGCGCACGCCAGGCTGCAAAGCGTCTTGGGAAAACCACGCCATCGAAGGACTCAAATGGCCATCAAGATGGTGCGCACCGATCTCAATGCAGGTGGCGTGGTTTGCGCCCCCCACCATGTCCGGTGCCGCCATGACCGCGCGGTGGCCGTCCCAGGTTCATCGAACTCACGAGTGACTCAAAGCGCTGGGTAAACAAGGTGTCGATAGAGGCCACCACAGCACCAAGCTCAGAGGCGTCAAAGTGACGCTCCATGATGTGCACCACGTCCTGCACCAGGAGATCGCGTTGCACTTGCATGATGGCTGCTGGCGTCGGGCCAACAAAACACATCATGAAGTCATCTCGCGCCTCTTCCTCGGAGTTGCCCTCTTCCTCCTCGTCAAACTCGGTGTCATAAAACGACACCTCGAGTGGTGCACCCGAGGCGGCGATTTCATTCAAGCCCATGCAGGCTTCTTCGACCACCTGGCGGAAGTCCTCATCGCCGGGCACGGTCCAGCACAGTTTCAAGACATGCGTTTGTGCATCAAAGCGGATGCCGGGCTCGTCTTCGTAAGAACTCTCGGCCGCTGCAGCGAGCGACTTCCCACCAGCGTATTGCCACAAAGGCTTGAGCGCATCCTGGATCTGGGCAAATTCCACGTCTTCACGCAGAGGCACATCGCCGTGCACATGGATTTCGAAGGGTGCGTTGTATCGGGTCATGAAAACTCACTGTACCGGCGAAACCGGGAAAAACCTAGTGACCTAGTGATCGTGGTGCCTCGAACCGGAATCGAACCGGTATGGCCGTTACAGCCGGCGGATTTTAAGTCCGCTGTGTCTACCAATTTCACCATCGAGGCAACGTGCCAATTGTCGCAGGTATGAAAGGCTGGGTAGGGCGACCAGGCTCGCCAACAAAAACGCCCCGAACAACAATTGATCGAGGCGTTTTCAAGTGACTGGAGGCGCGACCCGGAGTCGAACCGGGCTAGACGGATTTGCAATCCGTTGCATAACCGCTTTGCTATCGCGCCATGTCGAGACCGGCATGCAACCGACCTCTGCTCTACCGACAAAAAAGGGAAGCACTGGCTTCCCTTTTTAAATCTGGAGCGGGATAAGAGACTCGAACTCTCGACCTATACCTTGGCAAGGTATCGCTCTACCAACTGAGCTAATCCCGCATGTTTCCAACGTTTTGGTATCTCGTTGGAAGCCGAAATTATAGCGCAAAATTCTGCGCCTTTCGAACTTCGAATACTTTTTTGACTCAGTGCTTCACTGCATCTGGTGCCGTTGAACCAGGGCGTGCGGCTGCCGCGGCAATCTGCTCGGCGACCTCTTCTTCGGTCAAAGGCACGGGCAAACGCTCCAGCGCAATGGCCAGAACCTTGTCGATCCATTTCACAGGCAGGATTTCCAACCCCTCTTTGACGTTGTCGGGAATTTCGGCCAGATCTTTGACATTCTCTTCAGGGATGATCACCGTCTTGATGCCACCGCGAAGCGCCGCCAGCAGCTTCTCTTTCAAACCGCCAATGCCGGTTACCTCACCTCGCAACGTGATTTCACCGGTCATGGCCACGTCCGCCCGAATCGGAATACCTGTCAAGGCAGAAACCAGCGCCGTGGTCATCGCGGCGCCTGCACTCGGCCCATCTTTCGGTGTGGCGCCATCGGGCACGTGGATGTGGATGTCACGCTTGTTGAACACCTCATCCTTGATGCCCAATTCGCGGGAGCGGCTGCGCACAACCGTACGGGCTGCTTCAACCGACTCCTTCATCACGTCACCCAGCGAACCCGTGCGCGTGATGACACCCTTGCCCGGCATGGTCGCGACTTCGATGGTCAACAGGTCACCGCCCACCTCGGTCCAGGCCAGACCAACCACCTGGCCAACCTGATTCTTGGCTTCTGCCAGTCCAAAAGAGAACTTGCGAACGCCCAGAAATTCGTTGAGGTTCTCCGAGTCAATCACCAAAGTCGGTGTGTACTTCTTCAGCAGAAGCCCCTTGACCACCTTGCGGCAGATTTTGCCCAGTTCGCGCTCAAGGGAGCGCACTCCCGCCTCACGGGTGTAGTAGCGCACGATGTCGCGCACGGCCTCGTCCTTGACCTCCATTTCGCCATCCCGGATGCCGTTGTTCTTCAACTGCTTGGGCAACAAATAGCGAATGGCGATATTGGTCTTTTCTTCTTCTGTGTAACCAGACAGTCGAATGACTTCCATGCGGTCCAGCAGGGCCGGAGGAATGTTCATGGAGTTCGACGTGGCCACGAACATCACGTCGGACAAGTCAAAGTCGACCTCAACATAGTGATCGCCAAAGGTGTGGTTTTGCTCCGGGTCAAGGACCTCCAGCAAGGCGCTGGAAGGGTCGCCTCGAAAATCGGTGCCCAGTTTGTCGATCTCATCCAGGAGGAACAGTGGATTGCGTGTGCCAATCTTGCTCAGACTCTGCAGAACCTTGCCCGGCATTGCACCGATATAGGTGCGTCGATGGCCACGAATCTCAGCCTCATCACGCATGCCACCCAGGGCCATGCGAACGTACTTGCGTCCGGTTGCCTTGGCAACCGATTGCCCGAGCGAGGTTTTGCCAACACCAGGAGGGCCGACCAGGCACAGAATAGGCGCCTTGACCTTGTCTACGCGTTGCTGAACCGCAAGGTATTCAAGGATGCGGTCTTTGACCTTCTCAAGACCGTAGTGGTCCTCATTGAGAATCGACTCGGCCAGCGCCAAATCGTGTTTGATCTTGGTTTTCTTGCTCCAGGGCAGGCCGACCAGCGCGTCGATGTAGTTGCGCACCACCGTGGCCTCTGCCGACATGGGTGACATGAGCTTGAGCTTCTTGAACTCGGCTTCGGCCTTTTTGCGGGCTTCAGCTGGCATTTTTGCCAACTTGATCTTTTTCTCGATCTCTTCGATGTCAGCCCCCTCTTCCCCCTCGCCCAGCTCCTTCTGGATGGCCTTGACCTGCTCGTTCAGGTAGAAGTCGCGCTGGTTCTTTTCCATTTGCCGCTTGACGCGGCCGCGGATCTTTTTGTCGACATTGAGAATGTCGACTTCCCGCTCCAGCTGCTCAAAGAGATTTTCAAGGCGCTTGTTGATGGGGTCGAGATCCAGCACCACCTGTTTGGACTCGAGTTTCAATGGCAGGTGCGCAGCAATGGTGTCTGCCAAGCGGCCTGGATCGTCGATGCTCGATATCGAAGTGAGTATCTCTGAAGGAATCTTTTTGTTGAGTTTGACGTATTGGTCAAACTGCTGCATCACCGCCCGCCTCAGAGCCTCCAGCTCAGCCGATGGCACTGCAGCGATTTCCGCCTCTGCCTCTACAGGGGCCACACTGGCTTCAAAATGCGTTTCTCCCTCGGAGATCGAAAGCACTTTGGCGCGCTGCACGCCCTCCACCAGCACCTTCACGGTGCCGTCAGGCAGCTTCAGCATCTGCAAAATGGTGGCTACGCAGCCCATTTCAAACATGTCATCGGCCGACGGTTCATCTTTGGCTGCTGCTTTTTGGGCCACCAACATGATGCGCCGCTCGCCTTCCATCGCAGCCTCCAACGCTTTGATGCTCTTGGGGCGCCCCACAAAGAGGGGAATCACCATGTGCGGGAAGACCACGACGTCGCGCAGAGGCAGCAGCGGCAAGTCGACCGGCGTATTGGGCAACGGAGTTTGTCCGGACATATCTTTCAACCTCTACTAAAGGAATCAATGGGCGCTACCGCCCATCGCATCAACCATGCACCAAAGCACAATGGCGACCACTCAGGGTGGTGTTCGCCATGGCGGTGGTTCAAGCCTGCTTGGCCGCTTCGCGGTACACCAGCAGGGGCGGTTTGTTTTCATCGATGGTGGACTCGTCCACCACCACTTTCTCGACATTGCTCAGACCTGGCAATTCGAACATGGTGTCGATCAAGGCGTTTTCCAGGATCGAGCGCAGGCCTCGCGCACCGGTCTTGCGAGCCAGCGCCTTGCGGGCAATGGCTTTCAGCGCACCTGGGCGCACTTCCAGCTCGGCATCTTCCATGGCCAGCAAACGGGTGAACTGCTTGACCACCGCGTTTTTGGGCTCGGTCAGGATCTGCACCAGCGCGTCTTCGCTCAGCTCAGACAGCGCGGCGATCACAGGAACACGACCCACCAACTCAGGGATCAAGCCGAACTTGATCAGATCTTCCGGTTCGATTTCCTTGAACGCATCGGTCAGACTACGTTGTTTCTTGCTCTTGACCACGGCGCCAAAGCCCATGCCCGACGCTTCTGTGCGGTTCTCGATGATCTTTTCCAAACCGGCAAATGCGCCACCGCAAATGAAAAGAATGTTGGTCGTATCAACTTGCAAGAAATCCTGGTTGGGATGCTTGCGCCCACCTTGTGGCGGCACCGAGGCCATCGTGCCTTCGATCAACTTCAGCAAAGCCTGCTGAACACCTTCGCCCGACACGTCGCGGGTGATGGACGGGTTGTCGGATTTCCGGGTGATCTTGTCGATTTCGTCGATATAGACAATGCCCTGCTGGGCGCGCTCTACGTCGTAGTTGCAGCTTTGCAAGAGCTTGGCCACGATGTTTTCCACATCTTCACCCACATAGCCGGCTTCGGTCAGTGTGGTGGCATCGGCCATGACAAAAGGCACATTGAGCATGCGCGCCATGGTCTGTGCCAACAGCGTTTTGCCAGAACCAGTGGGGCCCAGCAGCAAAATATTGCTCTTGGCCAACTCGACTTCATCCTTGCGCGACGTTTGTTTGTGGCGCAGACGTTTGTAGTGGTTGTACACCGCAACGGCCAAAGCGCGCTTGGCAGGCTCTTGCCCGATGACGTAGCTGTCCAGGTTGGACTTCAGCTCGGCAGGCGTGGGCACTTCGTCCCCAGACATCTTGACGGTCTCAAGCCCAGGCAACTCATCGCGAATGATGTCGTTGCAAAGGTCTATGCATTCATCGCAGATGAACACAGAGGGGCCAGCGATCAGCTTCTTCACTTCGTGCTGGCTCTTACCGCAAAAGGAGCAGTAGAGGGCTTTTTCACCTGTGGTGGCTTTTTTGTCGACCATCGATTGAGTGGGGTCCGGTAAGTCGTTCAGTAATTCACTGACAACAATGATAATTCAAGGAGCCAACAGGCCAATGGCCCGAAAAGGGCCATTTTTGACCCGATTCAGGCTGTTTGACGCGAAAAACAGCTGTTTTTCGCGAAAGCCCATCAGGAAACGCTCGGGCGTTTGTCGATGACTTTGTCGATGATGCCGTATTCGGCTGACTCGGCGGCAGTCATGTAGTAGTCGCGCTCGGTGTCACGAATGACCTTTTCCAGCGGCTGGCCGGTGTTATCGGCCAGTATCTTGTTGAGCTGCTCGCGCGTCTTCAGAATTTCACGGGCCGAAATTTCGATTTCGGTGGCCTGACCTTGAGCTCCGCCGGAGGGCTGGTGAATCATGATTTTGGAGTTGGGCAACGAAAAACGCTTGCCTTTGGCACCGGCCGAAAGCAGGAAGGCACCCATGCTGGCAGCAAATCCAGTGCACAAGGTTGACACATCTGGCTTGATGAAATTCATGGTGTCGAAAATGGCCATGCCCGCGCTCACCGAACCACCTGGTGAGTTGATATAGAACGAGATGTCCTTGTCGGGGTTCTCACTCTCAAGGAACAACAGCTGTGCCACAACGAGGTTGGCGGAGTGGTCATTGACCGGCCCCACCAGAAAGATCACGCGCTCTTTGAGCAGGCGTGAGTAAATATCGTAAGCGCGTTCCCCGCGACCCGATGTTTCGATCACCATGGGGACCATGCCCAGGCTTTGTATGTCCATTGCGCTCATGCATTTCTCCGTGAATTGATCATTTGCTCTACCCTTACTGTAACCAACCCGTCAAGGTCGGGTTTGCGTTGCGGGCATAGGGGTAAGGGTCATATGGCGAGTGTGTTTCAAATCACAAGCGCCAGACGACAAAAAAGGGCGGATCACTCCGCCCTCATTTGCGTTTCTAGGCAAAAAGCCTCGTAAATCAGGACTGGCCCATCAGCTCGTCGAAATCCACAGCCTTTTCGGTGACCTTGGCTTTGGACATCACAAACTCGGCCACATTGTTTTCAATCACGATGGCTTCAACTTCAGCCATGCGGCGGTTGTCGCTGGTGTACCAGCGCACAACATCTGCGGGTTTTTCATAGGAAGCAGACAACTCGTCGATGTGGGCCTTGATCTGGTCAGGCGTTGCCTGCAGTTCATTGGTTCGAACCAGCTCAGCCACCACCAGGCCCAGCCGCACACGGCGCTCGGCTTGTGGACGGAACAAATCCTCCGGGATAGGGGCCTTGTCGGCGTCTTTCACTCCACGCTGCTTCAAATCGGCACGGGCACCTTCAACCAGACGCTCCAGCTCAGACTGCACCACGGCATTGGGCAAATCAAGCTCCGCCTTGCTGGCAAGCGCGTCCATCGCAGCGGTCTTGTTGCGGGCCAGGACACGGAACTTCACTTCACGCTCGAGGTTCTTGCGGATGTCGGCACGCAGACCTTCGACCGTGCCTTCGGCGATGCCGAGCGACTTCGCCAAGGCTTCGTCCACTGCAGGCAGGTGAGCAGCTTCGATCTTGTTGACCGTGACCATGAAGTCGGCGGTTTTGCCAGCCACGTCTTTGCCATGGTAGTCGTCAGGGAACGGCAACGGGAAGGTTTTGGACTCGCTGGACTTCATGCCGCGAACCGCTTCTTCGAACTCTTTCAGCATCTGGCCATCGCCCACGATGAACTGGAAACCGTCGGCCTTACCGCCCTCAAATGCTTCTCCATCGATCTTGCCAGCGAAGTCGATCGTCACGCGATCGCCATCGGCAGCCGCTTGGTCCTGGGCCCGCTGGGCAAAGGTGCGGCGTTGCTTGCGCAGGATGTCGAGCGTGCGGTCGATAGCAGCGTCGCTCACTTCTGCAGTGACTTTTTCGACTTCGGCGGTCGCGAGATCACCAATGGTGACTTCGGGATACACCTCAAATACGGCGTCAAATGCCATCTGGCCTTCGGGCGCTTCTTCCTTTTCGGTGATTTTGGGCTGGCCAGCCACGCGAACCTGTGCCTCGGCAGCTGCCGTGGCAAACGCCTCGCCCACCTTGTCGTTCATGACTTCGTAGTGAACTGAGTAGCCATAACGCTGAGCAACAACGTTCATGGGTACCTTGCCCGGACGGAAACCGTCCATCTTCACATCGCGGGCGAGTTTTTTGAGTCGCTTGGATACTTCGATCTGGATCACATCGGCGGGAAGCGTCAGCGTGATTTTGCGCTCAAGCTTTTCGAGGGTTTCAACGGTCACGGTCATGCGTTTCTCCAAAGCAAAAAAAGCGGTCGGCCTGTGCCAACCGGTAAATGTGTATTCATCAATGAGATGGTGCGCGGGGCGGGACTCGAACCCGCACAGTATTGCTACCGTCAGGACCTAAACCTGGTGCGTCTACCAATTTCGCCACCCGCGCTCCTGAATCTCAGGCTTGAAACGGGGGCACTAGACCCCCATTGACTCAAGCCCGCTTTACGGCAACCTTCGATTGTAGCCGCTGGCGAAGTGCCCGGATTGCACTCCCTGGCGTTGTCAGCACGGGCAAGCCAACCGCCTGCTCCACTGCGACGTGGGCGCGGGCCATGCTGAACTGCGCCAGCGCGATCACAGTGCAGCCCTGCTCTTTCAATGTTTGAGCGGCCTTCACAACGAGTGCATCGTGAAGCTCGCTATCTCCACGGTTCAAGGCATCCATGGCCTCGGTGCACAACGCTGTGGCCAGATCAGTCCCCGCCGGAAATTCGGCTGGCATAGAGGTCAATGTGGGGGCGAATGATGCAACCAAGCCGATTCGACCGCCCGCAGCGGCCACCACGGCTTCGTCCACCATCGCCTCATTTGGCTTGAGAACGGGCATGGACGGCCGCCTCGCAGCAACTGCCTCGATGCACGAACCGAAGGCGGAGCATGTGAACAGAAGTGCCTGTGCGCCGGTGTTTTCAGCGTAGGCGGCAAGGGCCTCAAAGCGCTGGTGCATTGCTGCGTCCAGCCCGCGCCCACCCGCAACAGTGTTGCGCGCCAGATCCGCAGACAAGCTGTCGTCCAGCAGGTTCATGCACACTGCCTCGGGCCAAGCCCGCTGCATGGCCTCGTTGATCGGGTTCACCGAATGCGCCAATGCGTGAATCAGCGCCACCCGCGGCCCGGTCACTACCGCGTTCATGCCGCTTTGGGCGCAGTACGGCGCCGGCGCTGTAACCAGACCACCAAACCAAGCAATACAAAGGCGGGCACATACAGCCATTCTTTGGCAGGACGATCGGCGGCCACCTCCATCGACGTGATACGGAAGCTTTGCTCAATGCCCAGCTTCTCAGCCTGGCTGCCAAACTTCACCCCGACCACCATCAGCGAATCGCCGTCGGCCATCACGCTCACCCCCGAAGTAGCCAGGCGCGACTTGACATCGCCGGGCTCACCCAAGGGCAGCAACACACCCTTGCGAATTTCGTCGCCATTCAGGTTCAGCCCCTCAATCCATGCCCTCTTGCTGCTGTTGGCAGGTGCGTCGGTGATCACCTTACTCATCTGCTCACCTTTGACCTCGTCAAATGCTGGGTGGATCATGTCCATCCAGAAGCCAGGGCGGAACAGCGTAAAACAGACCAGCAACATGGCCAAGGATTCGTACCAGCGGCTGCGCACGATGAAGAAGCCTTGTGTCGCCGCAGCAAATATGAGCATCGCGATCACCGCCGTTCCAACGGTCATGATCAGATGCAAGGGGCCATCCAGACCGATCAACAGCAACTGGGTATTGAAGATGAAGAGAAACGGCAAGATGGCCGTGCGCATGCTGTAGAAGAACGCGGTGACGCCGGTCTGAATGGGGTCGTGCCGAGCAATGGCCGCTGCGGCAAACGAAGCCAGCCCCACCGGAGGCGTCACATCGGCCATGAGGCCAAAGTAGAAGACAAACAGGTGCACCGCAATCAACGGCACGATCAGGCCACTCTGCGCGCCCAACTCCACCACCACGGGTGCCATCAGCGTAGACACCACGATGTAGTTCGCCGTGGTCGGTAAGCCCATGCCCAGAATCAGGCTGATCACGGCCACCAGCACCAGCATCAGCATGAGGTTGCCGCCAGACAGGATTTCCACCAATTCGGTCATGACCAGGCCCACGCCGGTGAGCGAGACGGTACCCACAATGATGCCCGCAGCGGCCGTTGCCACACCGATACCAATCATGTTGCGAGCCCCTGTTTCAAGGCCCGAAATCAAATCGGCGATGCCGTTCTTGAAGTCGCCCGCAATGTTGTGGGCACCCCGCATGACGCCAATGATGGGCTTTTGTGTGAGGATGATGAAGACCATGAACATGGTCGCCCAGAAGGCCGACAGCGCGGGCGACAGCTGCTCTACCATCAGACACCAGACGAGCACCACGACAGCCAGCAGGTAGTGCAGACCCGAGCGCACCGTAGGGCCCGTTTCGGGCAGTTCGAACACCGGGGCATTGGGATCGTCCAGCTGAAGCTCCGGCTGGCGCGAACTGACCCAGAGCAAGCCCAGGTAGGCAGACATCAGCAACACGGCAATGGCCGGAATCGCGGCGCCACCGAGAGATGACTTGAGGAAGCTGATGGTGTAGTAGGTGATGCCTGCGAGCACGAAGAAGCCCGCAACCGTGGTCACAAAAGCGATCAATCGCTGCATGCCCGTGGACTGAACCCGCCGTGGCAAGCCTTGCATGTCGGCTTTGAGCGCCTCCAGGTGCACGATGTAGAAAAGCGCGATGTAGGAAATGATCGCCGGCAAGAATGCATGCTTCATCACCTCGATGTATGGAATGCCCACGTACTCCACCATCAGGAATGCAGCAGCCCCCATGACCGGTGGCATCAACTGACCGTTGACTGATGAAGAGACTTCGACAGCGCCAGCTTGATCACCTCGGTATCCGACCCGCTTCATGAGCGGAATGGTGAAGGTGCCGGTGGTCACCACGTTGGCAATCGACGAACCAGAAATAATGCCGGTGGCTGCAGAAGCCACCACAGCCGCTTTGGCCGGGCCACCGCGCATGTGACCCAGCAACGCAAACGCGGATTTGATGAAGTAATTGCCGGCGCCGGCTTTGTCGAGCAGTGATCCAAACAGCACAAACAAGAAGATAAAGCCGCTGGACACACCCAGCGCCACGCCAAACACACCTTCCGTGGTCAACCACTGATGGGTCATCGCCCGGTCGAGAGAGGCGCCCCGGTGGGAGAGCAAATCTGGCATGTAGGGGCCACCAAAGGTGTAGCCGAGAAACACCAGCGCGACAATCACCATCGGCAAGCCGAGCACCCGGCGTGTCGCTTCCAGCAGGAGCACGATACCGACCACAGCCGTCCACACATCAAACGGGATCGGCTGCCCAGGGCGGGTCGCCAGCTCTCGGTAAAAAATAAAGAGGTACGCTGCACAAAAGGCCCCGACCAAAGCAAACACCCAATCCAAGATGGGCACATGGTCGCGAGGTGACCGCTTGGTTGCCGGATAGGCCATGAATGAAAGAAACACCGCAAAGGCCAGGTGAATGGCCCGGCTTTCGGTGTCATTGAGCACAAAAATGCCCAGAGAAAAGGGCAACGGCGACGCGATCCACAACTGGAACAGCGACCAGGCCACCGCCACAACGAGTAGCAAGCGGCGCACAAACGGGCCAGGTTGTCGCCCGCCCGAATCGTTGTCTTGCACCAATTGGTTGACGTCGACCTCAGGTGGGCTTGTATCTTTATTTTTCATTCGAGTATTCCTTGACCTGTCTTGGCCCGAGACCCGGTTACCCAGGGCTTTCGTGTCCCTGAAAACAAACAACCCCATGAACGGAGACCGCGCATGGGGTGGCTACCAGAAGCGGGGTTGGATTACTTCATCCAGCCCTTTTCCTTGTAGTACTTCACAGCACCTGGATGCAAGGGAGCCGACAGACCATCCTTGATCATGTTTTCAGGATTCAAGTTGGCGAACGCGGGGTGCAGCTTCTTGAAGTCGTCGAAATTCTCGAAAACCGCCTTCACCAGCGTGTAGACCATATCGTCAGGTTGCTTGGCCGAGGTCACGAAGGTTGCCAACACACCGTAGGTCTGGGTAGGCGTGTCGTTGCCCTTGTACATGCCGGCCGGGATCGTGGCTTTGGCGTAGTACGAATTGGCGGCCACCAGCTTGTCGATGCCAGGACCGGTGATGTTCACCAGTTTGGCACCACAGGTGGTCACGGGATCCTGGATGTTGGCGCTGGGGTGACCCACGCCATAGAAGAACGCATCGATCTTGTTGTCGCACAGCGCAGCACCATGCTCGTCGGCTTTGAGCTCGGCAGCCAGACCAAAGTCCGACAGCTTCATGCCCTGAGCCGCCAGCAACTCGTCCATGGATGCACGGGTGCCCGAACCAGGGTTGCCCACGTTCACACGCTTGCCCTTGAGATCAGAGAAGTTCTTCACGTTGGCATCAGCGCGGGCCAACACAGTGAAGGGCTCAGGGTGAATGGAGAAAACCGAACGCAGATCAGCGAATGGGCCACTGCTTTCAAAAGCCTTCGTGCCCTTCAGTCCGTGGTAGTTCCAGTCGGACTGGGCCACACCAAAGTCAAGGTCGCCCCCCTTGATGGTGTTGATGTTGGCCACGGACCCACCGGTGGATTCCACCGTGCAGCGATAGCCATGGGTCTTGCGGTCCTTGTTGACCAGTCGGCAGATCGAGCCGCCAGCAGCGTAGTACACGCCGGTGACGCCGCCGGTGCCGATGGTCATGAATTTCTGTTGCGCCTGCGCGGCCATGGGCATGCCCATGGTGAGTGCTGCAGCGGCGATCGACATGCTGGACAGCGTCGCTTTGAGGGAAATGGTCATATTGACTCCTTGTTGTAGGTTAAAAACGAAATCGACAGTTGCGCTGCGACTCCTCGATGGCCCATGAAGCGCTGGCGTTTCCCCTGTTCAGTGGGTGTGCCAACCGCAGAGGCATGACCACCCGGCTAACCTTATGCTACCCCGACTCCTGTCGGAGTTTTCTCGGGTTTTGCCATTATATTTGCATATGTAATGCATAAGAAATACTGCTTATGGTTGGAAACAGCGCCTCAAACGGTCGAGGCAATGGCGCGATCGACGGCACTGCCCAGGCGATGCACGATCTGCGCCAATTCATCCTCGCTGGCGATAAATGGCGGTGCCAACAAGATGTGGTCGCCACGTACACCATCGACCGTTCCACTCATGGGGTAAACCATCAGGCCCTCCACCATGGCTTCGGACTTGATACGTGCATGCAGTTTCCGTGCCGGGTTGAACCATTGCTTGCTTCCGCGCTCGGCCACCAGCTCAACGCCCCAGAACAAGCCTCGACCGCGAATGTCGCCCACATGGGGATGATCTCCGAACCGAGCCTTGAGCAAGGCTTGCAACGCAGCACCTCGCGTTCGAACCTGGTGCAGCAAATCGTCGCGAATGATCACCCGCTGCACCGCCAGTGCCGCCGCGCAAGCCACGGCGTGCCCCAAATAGGTGTGTCCGTGTTGAAACAAGCCACTGCCCTGCCGAAACGCATCAACCAGTTTGGCCTGGGCCAATACCGCGCCAATCGGTTGGTAACCCCCGCCCAAGCCTTTGGCAATCGTCAACAGATCGGGCACCACGCCCTCTTGCTCGCAAGCGTGCAAGGTTCCGCTGCGGCCCATGCCACACATCACCTCATCCAGAATGAGCAAAATGCCGTGGCGGTCGCAGAGTTCCCGCACACCTTTGAAGTAGCCAGGCACCGGCGTGAGCACACCCGCCGTGGCGCCACCAATGGTCTCGGCCACAAAGGCCATCACATTTTCGCCGCCCAACTGGTCGATTGCCTCTGACAACTCGGCCACCAGTCGCTGCCCGTATTGTTCAGGCGTTTCGTCGGCCCGGCAGTCGCGGTATTCATAACAAGGCGAGACATGGGTCACATCCATCAACAGCGGTTTGAACTGCTCGCGGCGCCATGCGTTGCCACCCACCGCCAACGCACCCAGCGTATTGCCGTGGTAACTCTGGCGCCGGGCAATGAAATGGCGCCGCTGTGGTTGGCCGATTTCAACAAAATACTGGCGGGCCATTTTGAGCGCTGCCTCAACAGCTTCAGAACCACCGCTCACAAAATAGACGTGGCTCATGCCATCTGGAGCACTGTCGATCAACAATTCCGCCAGCTCTTCAGCCACTTCTGTGGTGAAGAAGCTCGTGTGGGCGTAGGCCAACCGGTCAAGCTGTTCGTGCATGGCAGCGATCACATCAGGATGCCCATGGCCCAGGCACGACACAGCCGCGCCACCCGATGCATCGATGTAGCGCTTTCCGGCAGCGTCGATCAATTCGACACCGCGGCCGCCAACGGCTACCGGCAAGCCACTTCGAAGTTGCCGATGAAAAACCTTGGAATTTTGTCCAGAGGAATTGGAATGAGCATTCATGGGTAAGGATCAATCAAAAGAAGGTTGAATAGTGGGGGCAGAAAAGAAGCTCCGTCAACTCGGCGGAGAGCCGGCTTTGGTTGGGCGAGGCCCACGCGGCCCACCTGCCCAATAGGTTCGGGTTTCGCGGTGACGTTGCTGGCGCTGCGCCAAACGCCGGGTCACGGGATCACCACCCCGCACCGCCACTTCGTTCATCAGCGCTTCGCCAAGGGCCTGCGCCCCCGTCATGGAGTGAAAGAAGCCCGTCGCCCGGGTCTCAAACTGCAACACCCAGCGCGCCACCTGAGCCAGCGGCGACAAGGGGCTGTCGGTCAGCGCCAGCACGGGCACGCCTCTGGCGTGTGCTTCCTGGGTCGCCTCAACCACCGTCCGGGCGTAAGGCGCCTGGCTCACCACGACCAAGAGGTCGGCTGAGTCCAGATCGGCCAAGCGGTCGGCGCCCGCATGCGACGCATCGGCAGCCAGCCAGGTGCCGCTGCGCAGCCAGTCACAGGCGTATTGCAGTGACTGGGCGACGCCAAAGCTGGCGCGCGAACCAAGAAAGGCGACCCCGCGGGCCGTCAGAATCGCCTGGGCAGCAGCGACCACCGTGGTTTGCGCGTTGTTTTCAATCGAGCGAACGTTGCCCATCTGCGCTTGAATCAACTGGTCCAGCGCATCGTGGCCTTCGCTCACAGCAGCCAGTTCATTGATCGGGGTTGAGCGGCGCGAGGCGTCGCTCAGGTGCAAGACCACCGGCGCTCGCAACCCTTCAAAGCCGCCCACGCCCAAGGCCCGCGCCAAGCGTGTCATGGTGGCCGGCGCAACGCCCGCAGCCTGCGCGGTTTGCCGCATCGACTGCAAGCCAAGAGCCGACGGGTGTTCGCGCACCCAACGCGCCGCGCGCTGCAGCTCCGGGCTCAAGGCCTCGAAATGCTGGTCAATCAGTTGGGTCAGTTGGTGGAGGGGCAACTTGTTCGCAGTGAAACATTTGAATCTTTAAAATTATAAAGAAACATTTGTTTCAACACCACCCCACCAACCTTCAACCTTCAACCTTCAACCTTCAACCTTCAACCTTCAACCTTCAACCTTCAAGCAAGGCCGATTCAGGCCCGCGCGTCAGGTCGTTGAATCCGGAACCAGGCCGCGTACATCGCAGGCAGAGCCAGCAGCGTCAGCACCGTCGCCACGATCAGCCCACCCATAATCGCCACCGCCATTGGCCCCCAGAACACGCTGCGCGACAGCGGAATCATCGCCAGCACCGCCGCCGCGGCGGTCAACACGATAGGTCGCATGCGGCGAACCGCTGCCTCCACTATGGCTTCCCAGGCCGGTACACCGCGGGCCCGGTCCTGTTCGATCTGATCGATCAGGATCACCGAGTTGCGCTGGATCATTCCCATGAGCGCAATCACCCCCAGCAAGGCCACGAAGCCAAACGGCCGGTTCAGCAAGAGCAGTGCCCCAGCCACACCTGCCATGCCCAACGGCCCTGTAAGGAACACCAGCAGCGAGCGGCTGAAACTCTGCAGTTGCAACATCAGCAGGGTAAAGGTCAGGAACAAGGCAATCGGCAGGCCCGCCAGAATCGACGAAGAGCCTTTGCTGCTCTCTTCCACCGCACCGGCAACCACCACGCGGTAACCCTGCAAACCGCGTTCAGCCCAACCCGAACTGATTCGCTCCATGGCTGGCCGCAGTTGCGCGGTCACGGTGGCGCCTTGCAGGCCCTCGGCCACATCGCCTTGCACCGTGATCGCGTAATCGCGGTTCTCGCGCCACATGACCCCTGGCTCCCAATCGAATGTCGGTTGCGCGATCTGCAGCAAGGGAATGCTCTGGCCGCTGGCGGTGGGCAAATAGGCGTTGCTCAAACTGGAGATCGCATCGCGCTCTGCCAAGGGTTGACGCAAGACGATGTTGATCAGCTTGTCACCATCGCGGTATTGCCCAATGGTGGCGCCACTGAAATTGATTTGTGAAGCCTGAGCGATCGACTGGCTTGATACGCCCAGAGCCCGCGCCTTGGCCTGATCAACCTCCAGTCGCAACACCTTGACCGATTCGTTCCAGTTGTCATTGACGCCGCGCATGTTGGCGTTCTGGCGCATGGCCGTCTTGACCTCATCGGCCAGTTCACGCAACACCGACGGATCGGTTCCGACCACGCGAAACTGCACCGGGTACGGCACCGGCGGCCCATTGGGCAACAGCTTCACCCGACCGCGCACCTCGGGAAATTCGGTGGCGAGGATGGTGGGCAAGGCCTTGCGCAAACGCTCTCGTGTGGCCAGGTCTTGAGGAAGCACGATGAACTGCGACACATTGGTCTGGGGAAACACCTGGTCCAGCGGCAAATAAAAACGCGGCACGCCCGAGCCGACCCAGGTGGTCACGCTGCTGACCCCCTCCTCCTGCGACAAACGCGCCTCGACCCGGCTTGCCACATCCAGGTTGGCGTTCATGCTGGCGCCTTCGGGCAACCAGATATCCACCATCACCTCGGGGCGGTTCGAATCAGGGAAAAACTGCTGCTGAACCTGGCCCATGCCCACAATGCCGAGAACGAAGGTGCCAATGGTCAGGCCAATGGTGATCCAGCGGTATTGCACACACCAGTCAACCAAAGCCCGGAAGCGGTCATTGAACGGGCCGTCAAACACCTCTTCTGCAGGCCCCACATGGGCCTTGATCTTCAGCAGCCGCACGCCAAGGTAGGGCACAAACATCACCGCGACCACCCAGGAAATGACCAGTGCCGCTGTCGTCACGCCGAAGATGGCGAAGGTGTATTCACCCACCGTGGACTTGGCCATGCCGATCGGCAAGAAACCCGCTGCGGTGATCAGCGTCCCGGTCAACATCGGCATGGCGGTGGCGTCCCAGGTGAAGGTCGCGGCCTTCATCATGGAATAGCCCTCCTCCAGCTTGCGCACCATCATTTCCACGGCAATGATGGCGTCATCAACCAGCAAGCCCAGAGCGATGATGAGCGAGCCCAGCGAGATCTTGTGCAGCCCGATGCCCCAGTATTGCATCACCAAAAACGTGATCGCCAGCACCAGCGGAATGGTGATGCCCACCACCAGACCGGGCCTGATATCCAGGGTGTAGCCACGCAGGCCACGCGAGCCTTCTTTCCTGTGCAGCCCAAGGGCCAGAAAGCTCACCGCCAACACGATCACCACCGCCTCGATCAGCACCTTCACGAACTCACCCACCGAGCGCGCCACCGCCGCCGGCTGGTCTTGAACCTGAACCAGCGCCATGCCCGCGGGCAGTTCGCGCTCGATCTCCGCAACAGCCACTTTGAGCGCCTTGCCCAGAGCAATGATGTCGCCGCCCTTGCCCATCGAAATGCCCAGGGCGATGCTTTCTTTGCCGTTGTGACGCACCAGCACCTGCGCCGGGTCGACATAACCAAGTCGCACCTCGGCGATATCACCCAACCGGATCTGCCGTCCATTGGCGGCGCGAATCGGCATCGACCTCAGCTGTTCAACCGAGTTGAACGCCCCTCCTACGCGAACTTGCACCGCGTCGCTCGGGCCCTGGGCTGTGCCCGCCGACACCAGAGCGTTTTGCTGGCCCAGAGCCGCCAGGACCTGCTGAAAATCCAGACCCAGGACCGCCAAGCGCTTCTGTGACACCTCCACATACAGCCGCTCATCCTGCGCACCAAACAACGCCACCTTGCTGACATCCTTGACCCGCAACAGCCGTTGACGCACATCGTCGGCCACCTGTTTTTTGTCGGCCGGCGAATAGCCATCCCCCTGCAGGGCATAGATCACGCCGTACACATCGCCAAATTCATCGTTGAAGAAGGGCCCCACCACGCCTTGCGGCAATGTGGCGCTCATATCACCGATCTTTTTCCGAACCGAATACCAGACCTGGTTCACCTCGCCTGGGGGAGAAGAGTCTTTGATCTGGAAAATGATCTGTGTTTCGCCCGGCTTGGAGTAGCTGCGAATCTTGTCCGCATAAGGCACTTCCTGCAGCGTTTTCTCCAGCCGGTCAGCCACTTGCTCGGCCATTTGCTGTGACGTGGCCCCAGGCCAGTAAGCCCGCACCACCATGGCGCGGAACGTGAACGGCGGGTCTTCATCCTGTCCCAGCTGAAAGTACGCCGCGATGCCCAGAAGCATCAGCACGATCATCAGGTAACGGGTAAATGCCTGGTGGTCCAGTGACCACTGTGAAAGGTTGAATCGCGACACCCAGGAAGACTTCTCGGCACCGGCCGTGGAATGGTTGCTCATGCGGGCCTCACTGCGCCGCAGCGGCAAAACGGGTCACCTTCTGGCCCGGCGACAACACATGCACCCCAGCCGTCACGACCTCTTCGCCTACCTTCAAACCCGAGGCAATCACCACCTGGTTGCCATCCACCCCGGCCACCTGCACCGGACGCGATTGCACCGTGCCGCTGGCGGCGTCAAAAACCCAGACAGCCGAGTTGGTCTTGTCGGTCGCGCTGCCACGCATCAAGGCGCTGGTCGGCAGCTTGATGACGTCGACAGCCGCACCCTGGACCTGGGCAAAGCTCACATAGGCGGTCGCCCCCAATGGCACAGCCGCATCCGCAGGCAAGGCCAGTTTCACCTGATAGGTTCGCGTTGCGGGATCGGCGCTCGCAGCCACTTCGCGCACCACCCCTGTCAAATAGCCGCCGGGGCCGGCCTCGGCCGCAGCCCACAAACGCACCTGCGCCTCAAGGCCCTGACTCACCTGTGCCAACTGGCTCTCGGGCACCGAAAACACCACATCGCGAGCGCCATCGCGGGCAATGCGCACCACAGGAGCGCCCGCACTCACCACCTGACCGACCTCGGCATCCACCGCGACCACCACGCCATCGGCATCGGCCAGCAAGCGCGTGTATCCAGCCTGATTGCCCTGCACGGCGCTCTGTGCACGGGCTTGTTTCAAGGAAGCTTCAGCCGCGTCCATGTTCGCCTGGCGCCGCTCGATCTCGGCGCCGCTGACAAAACCCTTTGCTTTCAGGTCGGTGAAGCGCTTCAAGTCGGCTTCGGCGAGATCTCGCTGCGTCAAGGCGGCGGTGGCTTGCGCTTTCGCCGCCTCGCTGGCCAAGGCCAGGTCGCTGGCATCCAGCTGGGCCAGCAACTGACCTGCTTTCACCCTCTGCCCCACTTCTGCCGGTCGCTGCACCAGCTTGCCACCCACCCGGAAGCCCATCCGTGTTTCCTGGCGGGCGCGAACCTCCCCGGCCATTTCCTGACGGGCAGTCAATCCGCTGGCGCTTACCGTGGCGAGCTTGACGGCACGAATCGGCTCTGAAGGCGCCTCGGGTCGCGAACAGGCCGACAAACCGAGAACGGTAAAAACGAGCAAGGCAAGAGAATGGGTGCGCATACCGGATATGTAGAGGCTTCGAGGACGAGAAAGCCTGAAAATACAAGGCTCTTCGACATCAAAAATTAATGACTGACTGGTTATTAACCAAAATTGTAGTTCAAACAATCTGGTCTCGGGTGGTTAGAAATGCGCCGACCGACGCATCTTGACCAACCGGCCAAGCACCCTGCTTCACCCAATTTGCCAGCGCCCACCCCACACTCCATGCCCCCCGACCGCACCGCCAACTGCATCCCTTCGCCATCAACCAAGGTGGAACACTATGAAAATTTCCCCGTAGCCTCACTGCTGTGCCCCCCGGCCTTGCGCCCTGCCGTGGCAGCCATCTACCACTTTGCCCGCACAGCCGACGACATCGCCGACGAGGGCAATGCCAACCCGCCCGAACGACTGGCCGAGCTGGCGCACTACCGCGCCGACCTGGAACTCGCACTGACCGGCGCAGAAGCCTCGCCCAGGTGGTGCCCGGTTTTTGCGGCCCTGACGCACGCCGTAAACGACCACGCTTTGCCCGCTACCTTGCTTCGCGACCTCGTCAGCGCCTTTGAGCAAGACGTGCGCTACACCGCCGCTGGCCACCCCTACCGGGATACCGGCGAACTGCTCGCCTACAGCAAGCTGTCGGCCAACCCGGTCGGACGCCTGCTACTGCACCTCTACGGCATCGACGACCGAAACTCGCTCGCCCAAAGCGACGACATATGCAGCGCGCTGCAGCTCATCAATTTCTGGCAGGACATCAGCGTGGACCTGCCGCGCCAGCGCCACTACCTGCCGTCAGACTGTCTCAAGCGCCACGGGCTGAGCCGCGATGATTTCATGGCCTCGGCGCAGGTCGATGCCGCCACCGACAAGCGGCGAGCCCAGGCTGTGGCCAGCCTGTGCCACGATGCGCGAGAACGCATGCTGCGGGGTGCGCCACTGGCCAAGCGCATTCCCGGGCGTGCGGGCTGGGAGCTTCGCCTGGTGGTTCAGGGCGGCCTGCGCATACTCGACAAAATCGAAGCGGGTGGCTTCAGAACCTGGGAACACCGCCCGACAGTGGGCAAACTGGATGCACCGCGCCTGCTGTGGCGCGCCCTCTGGATGGGCTAGGGCCTGACCACACCATTTTTCCCGGTGAGAACGGGGTGAAATAAGCGCCAAGCCAGGCGCACGGCGACGGCCAGACCGGGTGTCTGACCTGGGAGTGCAACCACGAGTGGCCTTTTTGATCCGCAACGCATTGTGGAAAACAGCGTGAACGGGCCCCAAGCACTCAGCTACGCGCCAAAGGAGAGCTGTCCCAGCAAGGCCACCGCGAACCCTGTCACGGCGCCCAGGGCCGGAAACCAATGTCGGCGCAAGACCGCCTGGGGAGCGATGTCCTGAAAAATCAGATACAGCAATCCCCCGGAGGCAAACAACATCAACCCGCCCAGCGCGCCTTCGTGTGAGCCAAGAACCGACCAACCCAGCCACCCCAGCAGCGGACCCAAGAGCACGAGCGAGGCCATGCCACGCAGCACCTGGGCCGAGCCCCTCCCCTTGGCCACCATTTCACGGTAGGCATTGAACCCTTCGGGCAGGTTCTGCAGGCCAATCAGCACCGCCAGCAGCGGCCCCGCCGGTGACCCCGAAATGAAGATGCCCCCCAGAGCAAGAGACTCCGGAACGAAGTCCAGCAGCATCGCCATCAACTGTGGGGCCTCCTGCTTCTTTTTCCCGAGCTGGTGTTCCAGCGCAAAAAACGCCACCCCGCCAGCCAGGAGCAAGACCACCACAGCCCAGGGCTGCCTCACCATGGTTATGCCCTGCGGCAGCAGCACCAGGGTCACAGCAGCCAGCAACACGCCACCACCAAACGCCATCACGAAGTGGCGGAACTCGTTCTCCAGCCACTGGGGTCGAATGCGCTCCAGGCTGGCCAGCCAGCCGCCCAGCGGAATGCAGGCACCCGCGGCAAACGTACAGAGCAACATCACGCTCAGGTCAGACATAGGTCACCCATCAAAAGGAGCAAAACAGCAAGAAACTCAGCGCCCGGGCAACGTGACAGTCTGGGTACCTCCACCCCAACCGAACTGCTTGTCACGGGCCTGTACAACCAGCTTGCCGACCTCTCCCGGTACTTTGACGCCATACAGGTCGCGCGTGAACGGCTGCTCGCCCGCATGGTCATGCCACAGCGTTCTCACCCCGAACACGGTGCGCCCGTCTTCGCTCATCACCCGAAAGCCGTCGGCATAACGCTCCGGCGTGTCATACGGCGAAGACACCGTGACATCAAAATCGAACACGCCAGCCTGGCGCTCCGCCACCTTGACGGCGACCACATCGGCAAACTTTTGCACCTGAGCCCACGCCGGCAGCGCCGGGCACGCCGCCACCGCCAACAGCAACAGAGCCGAACGCCTGTTCAATCCCACACAAAGCACCCTCATACGCCATCTCCAGAAAACCGCCTCATCCAAGGCACACCCCCGCCACTTTAAACTTGGGGCACAACAAGCCCATCATGACCCCAGAAACCTACGTTCAAGACAAAGCCGCTGCCTCGGGCAGCAGCTTCTACTACGCATTCCTCTTTCTCCCACCGGAGCGGCGAGCGGCCATCACGGCGTTTTATGCCTTTTGCCGCGAGGTGGACGATGTGGTGGACGAAACGCGCGATCTGGGCGTGGCACAAACCAAGCTCGCCTGGTGGCGGCAAGAGGTGGCCCAGGCCTTTACGGGCACGCCCAACCATCCGGTCACGCAGGCACTGATGCCCCACACCCGGACCTTTGGCATCGAAGCACGCCATCTGCTCGCTGTCATCGACGGTTGCCAGATGGACCTGGATCAGAACCGCTACCTCGATTTCGCCAATCTGCAGGAGTATTGCCACCTGGTGGCCGGCATCGTGGGCGAGGTGGCCGCGCGCATTTTTGGACAAACGCAACCCGAAACCACCGCATTCGCCCACAAACTCGGCCTCGCGTTCCAGCTCACCAACATCACCCGGGATGTGGGCGAAGACGCCGCCCGGGGCCGCATCTACCTGCCCGTCAACGACCTGCAGAAATTCGATGTGAAGGCCCACGAACTCCTGAAGCGCGGTCCGGCGCCGGGCGTGGAAGCAGCCGACTTTGAACGCCGCTTCAATGCGCTGATGGCATTTCAGTGCGCCCGCGCCCTGCAGACCTATGACGAAGCCCTGGCCATGCTACCCAAGGCCGATCGGCGCGCACAGAAGCCTGGCCTCATGATGGCCAGCATCTACCGCACCCTGCTGCGCGAAATAGCCGAAGATCCCCTGCTGGTTCTGACCCAGCGCGTGAGCCTCACACCACTGCGCAAGCTCTGGCTCGCCTGGAAAGTCCAGGCGCTGGGCAGGCTTTGAACCACAAACTGGCCATTGTTGGCGCTGGATGGGCCGGCATGGCCGCTGCTGTGGCTGCCGCCGAGATGGGCGCCACCGTCACGGTATTCGAAGCCACGCACAGGTTGGGAGGACGTGCACGTTCAATCGATTCAACGGGCTCCGATGGCGTCACACTGACGCTGGACAACGGCCAGCACATTCTCATTGGCGCCTACTCAGAGACGCTGAAACTGATGCAGCGGGTAGGCATCGATCCAGAGGAGAGCTTGCTGCGACTGCCACTGGCCATGCCCTACCCGGACGGCAGTGGCCTGCAAACACCGTCCTGGGCTGCCAACTGGCCTGCCCCCCTCAATGCCGTGGCGGCGATTGCCTCGGCGCGGGGTTGGCACTGGAGCGACAAGCTCGCATTGATGAGAGCATCGCTGGGCTGGCAACGTGCCAAATTCCAATGCCCGCCGCACCTCACTGTGGCCGAGTTGTGCGCCCAGTTGCCGACCCGGGTTATGAGCGAACTGATCGAACCCCTGTGCGTATCTGCCCTCAACACGCCGGTTGCCGTATCAAGCGCACAGGTCTTTCTTCGGGTCATGCAAGACGCGCTGTTTGGACAGGGTTTCGCCGGATTTGGTGCCTCAGACCTCTTGCTGCCGCGAATCGACCTGACGCAACTGTTTCCCGAGGCAGCAGCCCAATGGCTGGAGCGCCACCACGGCGAGCGGGTTCAGGTGCGCCGGGGAGCCCGCGTACAACAAATCGGCAATGCTGGTCTGCGATGGCTACTGGGCGGCCAGGCCAATGGCAGGTCATTTGATGACGCCTTTGATCAGGTGA